>CAVSDG010000011.1:0-1586075 GCA_963726685.1 uncultured Planctomycetota bacterium | reverse complement strand
GCTCGAGGGGTGCCCCTGGTGGTGAAGACCACCCCGGCGAACATTCGCGATGACGCGATGACAGAGGCGATGGTGCTGAGCATGCGCCCGGTCCAAGGGGCCCTGGGTCGGCCTCGGACGAGGCCCAAAGTGCTCCAAGGGGACGCCGGCTACGGCTCGGCCGCGAACAAGGCCCGAGTTCGATGTTTGGGGGTCGAACCCCTGCTCGCGTCGCTGGGGAAGGCTCGGGAGCATGGCAGCGGCCTGGGCAAGACACGGTACGTCGTCGAGCGCACCTTGAGCTGGTTCGGGAACGCCCGGAGGCTCAAGATGTGCTACGAGAAGAAGGGGGCTCACTTCCAGGCCTTTCACGAATTGGCGGCCTCGCTGATCTGCCTCAAGCGCATCGCATGAGGGTTTTGAAACAGCTTCTTATTTGTTTCCGTCCGGTGGAGCACTTCTGGAAACCAACGAGCCGCGGCGTAGATAATCCCGGGCTGGACCCTGCGTCCCTGGCCCGGGAGCCTTCGCGATGGCGACGGACACCTCGACCGATCTCCGCTGGTTCGCCCTCATCAATGACTTCCGGCGCAGCGGCCTGACCCACGCCGAGTTCTGTCGCAGGCGCGAGCTCTCCCTGCACACCTTTCGCAAGCGGCTTTACGGCCAGAAGGCCCTCGCTCCCGCCGCCGGCCGCAAGGCCGACTCGGCCCCTCTCGAACCGACGCGATTTCTCCCCGTCGCGCTCGAGCCCGATAGCGACCTGCCGCCTGTCCCCCCGGCCGATCCCCTCGCGATCATCCTGCCCGGGGGCCGGCGGATCGCCGTCGGCGAGGGCTTCGACCCCGAGACCCTTCGCCGCCTGATCGACGCGATCGAGCCCGGCCGGTGATCGGCCTCCCCGCGACCATCCGGGTGTTCGTCGCGGCCGGCGCCAGCGACCTGCGGCGCGGGTTCGACGGCCTGGCCCAGCTCGCTCGCGATCGACTCGAGCAAGACCCGATGACCGGCCACCTGTTCGTCTTCGCCAACCGGAGACGGGATCGGGTCAAGATCTTGTATTGGGATCGCGATGGTTACGTCATCTGGATGAAGAGGCTCGAGCGAGGGACCTTCCGCTGGCCCACGTCGGGCGCCGACCGGGTGGAATGGGGCGGCGCCGAGCTGGCCGCGGTGCTCGGCGGCATCGACCTGGAGGCCACCAGGAAACGGCCACGCTATACCCCGACCGCCTCCTGAATAATCCCGCCGTGTCGCGCCAACACCGACTCACCCATCACCGTAATAGCGGGTATGGCGCGAGAGGACGCGACACTCCCCGACGACCTCGGCACCGCCCACCGCCAGATCCGCGAGCTGGCCGAGACCCTCCGGCGGCAGGATCACCTCATCGCCAGGCTCCAGCATCAGCTCGAGCAGCTCCTGCGGGCCCGCTACGGCAAGAAGGGCGAGGCGGTCGACCCCGATCAGCTGCTGCTCTTCGCGCACGACATCCTGGCCCGGACCGAGCCGATGTCTCCCGCGCCGCAGCCGGCCGAACCGGCGGCGACGAAGCCCGAGTCCGATGGCCACGGCCGCAAGCCGCTGCCGGCGAGCCTGCCGCGCAGGCGGGTCGTCCACGACGTCGCCCCCGAGGGCCGCGCCTGCCCCGAATGCGGCGGCGAGCGCCGGCTGATCGGCGAGGAGACTCGTGAACAGCTCGAGTACGTCCCGGCCAGCCTCGTCGTCCTCGTCCACGTCCGGCCCAAGTACGCCTGCCGGGCCTGCGCCGCGCACGTCGTGATCGCCCCGCGGCTGCCCGAGCCGATCGAGCGGGGGCTTCCCGGCACCGGCCTGCTGGCCCATGTCATCACGAGCAAGCTCGCCGACCACCTGCCGCTCTATCGCCAGGAGGGGATCTTCAAGCGCAACGGCGTCGAGTTATCTCGCTCGACTCTGTGCGACTGGATGGCCGCCTCCGCCGGCCTGCTCGAGCCGATCGTCAAGGCGATGACCCGGCGGGTCCTGGCCTCGAGAGTCATCGGGACCGACGACACGCCGGTGACGGTGCAGGACCACGCCGGCAAGGGCTCGAAGACCGGGCGGCTCTGGGCGTACCTCGGCGATCGCGACAATCCCTTCATTATTTATGACTACACGCCCGACCGGAGCCGCGACGGCCCCGAGCGGTTCCTGAGGGATTACCGCTCGGGCTACCTCCAGTCCGACGCCTATGCCGGCTACGACGCCCTGCACGCGCGGGGGCTGGTGGAAGTCGGCTGCTGGGCGCATGCGCGGCGGAAGTTCCACGAGGCGCGCACGAGCGACCCGGAGCGGTCCCACGCGGCGATCGCCTGGATCGGCCGGCTCTACGCCGTGGAGCGCGAGGCCCGCGACGATGGTTGGGACGACGCCCGGCTGATGGCGGCGCGCACCGAGCGATCGCGGCCGCTGTTGGAGTCGTTCGGGTCGTGGCTGGAGGGGGAGGCGAGGAAGGTGCTGCCGAAGAGCCCGGTCGGCGAGGCGATCGCCTACGCGCGGTCGAACTGGGCGCCGCTCTCGCGGTATCTCGAATCGCCGTACCTGTCGATCGACAACAACGCGACCGAGAACGCGATCCGGCCGATCGCGCTGGGCGCAAGAATTGGTTGCATCTGGGGAGCGACCGCGGCGGCCGGACGGCGGCCGTGCTCCTGAGCCTGGTGCAGACCTGCAAGAACCTCGGGAACGAGCCGTTCGCCTATCTGCGCGATGTGCTCGACCGGGTGAGCGCGCACCCGGCGAGCCGCGTCGACGACCTGCTGCCGGACCGCCGGGTGTTGCCGGGGCCGGCCGGCGGCCGAAAGGGATAGTTAACGGCCACCCCAGGGAGGGTCATCGGGACGCGGTGAAACACGGGGTTCGACCGCCCCGGTTCGCTCGGGGTTTTTGGCCAGGGAGGGCTGGACCATGCGTGCCGCGGTTTATGCCCGCGTCTCTACGCACGAGCAGCAGACGCTCGGCCTGCAGGTCGAGGCGATGGCGGCTTATATCAGAGACCGTGGCTGGTCGCTCGCGAGGCAGGTCGAGGATGTCGGCTCCGGCGCGAAGGATCGGCCCGGACGTCAGGCGCTGCTGAAGGCTGCGCGGCGGCGCGAACTCGACGCGGTGGTGGTCTGGCGGCTGGACCGCTGGGGCCGGTCGCTTCCCGACCTGGTGACGACGCTCCGCGAGCTGACCGAGCTGGGCGTCGGCTTCGTGTCGCTGACCGAGGCGCTGGACCTGACCACACCGACCGGGCGTGCGATGGCGGGGATGGTGGCGGTCTTCGCCGAGTTCGAGCGGGAGATCCTCCGCGAGCGGGTCCGCGCCGGGATCGCACAGGCCAGGAAGGAAGGCCGCGCCCACGGCCGACCGCGGACGGCGTCGCTCAAGGCCGATGAAGTGCTCCGGCTCAAGGCCGATCGCCTGAACCACTCGGAGATCGCGCGGCGGCTGGGGATCGGCCGCACCTCGGTGCGGCGCATCCTGAGTGCGGCGGGCTGAGCAAGCCGCGCGCGTATCAGGCCGCCAACCTCGTCAAGAGTGTGGACCGCCGGACGTTTACCCTTCAGGCCCTCTCTCCTCCAGAGCCGCTCGATGCGTTTGTGGTTGACGGCGAACTCCTCGGCCCGCAGCAGCGCCGTCACGCGCCGGTAGCCGTAGCGGCCGAATTCGCAGGCCAGCTCGACCATCCGCGCCACAAGTCGGGGCTCGTCATCGGGGAGAGTGGGCTCGCGCCGCTGCGTCGAGCGGCACTGGCCCAGGACTTTGCACGCCCGGCGTTCGGAGACGCGGTCGGGGCCGAGCACCTCGCGGACGTGCTCGACCGTCTCGCGCCTCTTGGCCGGGCTCAGAATTTTCCCGACGCGGCCTCCTTGAGGATCGCCTTGTCCAGCTCGGCGTCGGCCAGGAGACGCTTCAGCCGCGCGTTGTCCTTCTCCAGGTCCTTGAGCCGCTTCGCCTGGTCGACCTTCATGCCGCCGTACTCGCGGCGCCAGCGGTAATAGGCGTTCTCCGTGATCGAGAGGTCCTTGCAGACCTGCGCGATCGCCGTGCCCTTGGCCAGCTTGACCTCGGCCTCGCGGAGCTTGCCGATGACCTGCTCGGGCGTGTGTCGCTGCTTCCTCGCCATGACGCGTCCCCCTCGTTGAGAACCACCGCAATCCTCACATTGCGGTCGGACTCGGCCAAGGGGGCTAGGTCAATCTTCGTCCCAGGTCGAGCTCTTGGCTGGAAGCAGGGTCGCCTATATCGAGTGAAATTCACGGAAAATCCAAAAGGATTTCATTTTATCACTTTGGCATTGCTTGCCCGAGTCCGTGGGGCATGGTTGGCGCCGGCGTCTCGACCGCAATGCCGTCCGTTCGAGGGGCGAACAAGCGGGCCTGGGCCGACGTGAATGCAAAATGCCGGAGCGAACCGACCACGGGCCAGCCAAGTTGTCTTTCGAGGCGGTCCATAACAGGGCCAGTGGGCACGGTCTCGCCGCCGCCGCGCAACTCCCGACGCAACTCGGATTGTCCCATCGTGCTCGCGCGCACGACCAGGACCGAGCGCTCTTTCGGCAGGTCCTGCAGGGCAATAGGATGGCTCGCGCCGGCGAGCGGTTCCATCAAGACACGCTCAAGCTGACCATCTCCGTCTTCCGGCATGAGATATTGCTCCAACTCAGTGCCGTAGGCCAGGCGAAGGGGGAAATAAATGAACGCCCACGGCCCCTCGCGTTCGTGGACAATAATCGGAAGTTGGCCTCCCGGCGCGGACTCGATCAACGATCCGATCGCGCGATGAGGACCGTGGCCGAAGCTGGTGCGGTGTCGCATAATCACCACCTCGGACCAGGCGCTGCCCAGCAGGGCCATGGCGACGCAGACGACCGCGATCATTCGCATACGCCGGCCAAGCCCCGGGGCAATAGCGGAGCCCGTGACGATGCAGAGACCCGGTACTGCCCAGAGACTATAGCTCGGCTTGTAAACTTCGAAGCCCTTAACCTTGAGCCCGACCAGGAAAGTCACGCCCAAGCCGAGAAGGAGGGCGATCGGCACGCACAGGAGGTCCAATCTCGGGCCAGATTGCGGGCCCTCGGTATTCGTGCCCGCTTTCGACGCCGACCAGTCGCAGTCTCTTTCTCGCCACGGTCTTGGAAGGATCGCAAGAATGATGAGCCCGCCGAAGCCCGACAGCAACAGGCCAAGCGACGGCCGATCGATGGACGCCGCGGGGTGCCCTACCAGGCGATAGATGAGCCTCAAGAACAAAAAGTCGGTCTGGACGTGTCTCGCGTCCTTCGAAAGTTGAGTTGAATAGGAAACGAAAGGAACGAGGCCCGCCGAGAAGACGAGGAACGCGAGCCCGGCAGCGATAGGGCCGACCACATGACGTCGGCGCATCAATGCGATCAGACCGGCCGAGGCGATGGCCGCGCCCCCTAAGACCAACCCATAGAAATGGGTATAGGTTGCCGCCAGGGAGGCGATGAACAGGACAATCAGCCACCTCGATGACTTCGCGCCGTCTGCCTGGACGTAACCCACCAGCGCCAGGAACACGACCGCGGCAAAGGTCAGGAAAAGCGGGTACGCCCGGATCTCCGGGGCCATCGTCACCACGTTGGGCGAAAGAGCGAATAGGAGGCCGGCAATGATCGCCCCGGGGGGACCCGCGAGCCGACCCGCTGCGACAGCAACGCCTAGGCATGCCAGGGCTGTGGCTGTCAGACCCATGGATCGCAGCGATGCTTCTGTGGGACCGAAAGCACGCGCCCATGACCAACCGGCCCAATAGCTCAGAGGCGGCATCCGGTCGGGCATAACCCCGAATCGATCCGGGTTCTTGCCCATCAGCCATAGGGCGGCCTCGATTGGGCCGGTGCTGAGGCCCGCCAGTTGGGTCGCCTCATCGGCCCAGAGGGATTGGGCCGCGGCGAAAGGGATGGCGCATGCGAGCAGGACAGCGGATGAGACCGTCGCTATGAGCATGACGAGCCAGAATCGACGACCCTGACAGCCGCTGACCCACCGATCAGTGAGATCTAGCTTGTCCGATCCATCGTTCATCGGCTTTATCCCGAGGTGTGCAGCGAGGATGAAGGCGAATCGACGATTGGTATTTGGACCGGTCGGGTCTGACATCCCTGGATGGCCGTCGACGCCCAAGTGGCGTCAAGAGACGTCCTCGGGTCCGTGATTGCGCGGAAGGTGGCCCTCGGGGATTCGGCCGAGAGGCGGGGGATCCCGGTCCTTGGGCGACAGCACCGGCGCGGCCGACGGTCCGGCGATCGCTAGGTTCGGGTCGTCCCACCGGATGCTGCCTTCGAATCGGAGGTTATAGGTGTTCGTGCATTGATAGAGAACCAAGGCCGAGCCGCCCGTGACCGCGAAGCCGTTGGCGAAGCCTTCGGGGATGTAGACTTGCCGGCCCTTGCCGGCCGTCAGCTCGACGCCGAACCAGCGGCCGAACGCGGGCGAGCCGACGGGGATGTCGACGGCGACGCCGTAGATCGAACCCTCCAGGGCGCTGATCAGCTTACCCTGGGGTTCGGGGTGCTGGTAGTGCAATGATGACCCGCCGGTAGTTGGAAGTGGCGGCGGCTCGGGCGCGCGATCTGACCCTATCCGGCAACCGCCTGACGGGCAAGCTGCTTGTCGCGATCGCGCTCGTCCAGGATGGCCTTGAGCATCCAGAGGTCCTTGTAGCCCATGATCCGCCGGAAGCCGTTCGAGGCCGCCTCGAACGACGACGCCGTCCAACGCAGGGCCATCTCGCCGCTCTGCCAGTGCTTCACCCGGCGCATCCGGTCCCGCGCCGCCGAGTGCCCATTGTCGATCAGGTTCGTCGTGCCCAGGCAGCGGCGCAGCGAGCTCGTCAGCCCGAGCCGATTCACCGTGAACAGCTCCTCCAGGCCCTCGCGGAGCGAGGCCGCCGCCCCGGGCCACTCCCGCTCCCAGCCAGGAGGCGTACTGCTCGAGCTTGGCCATGCCCTCGGCCGCCTCCAGCTTGAACGCCGACCGCATCGTCGCCAGGGCCTGCTCGTGCTGGCCCTTGGGCAGGTGCGACGTCACGTTCCTCGGCTTGTGGTTGCGGCAGCGCTGGACCGATTGATCGGCCCCGAACACCGCGCCGCTTGCCGACCGCAGGGCCTTCGAGCCGTCGATGACGAAGAGTCGCGGCCGGGCCGGATCGAGGCCGCGGCGGACCAGGTCCTCCAGCAGCGCCGTGGCGACCGCCGCGTTCTCGGTCGCCCCCTCGCGCAAGCCCAGCACGTGCTTGTATCCCTTGGCATCGACGCCCACGGCGCAGATCACATGGTGCCCCCCGAGCTGGAGGCCGTCGATCCAGATGGCCAGCAGCTCCAGACCCTTCAGGTCGCGCTCGGCCATCGCTTTCAGGAGCCGCGCGCCGGCCTCGATCGTCTCGCGCGAGACCTGGCTCTTGGACACCCCGACGGTCGCGGCCATCTCCGGCAGCACGCCCTCGTAGCGGCGGGTCGAGACGCCGTCGATGAGGATCTCGAGCATGCGGTCGGCGAGCTGCCCGTCCTTGCGCATCGCCTCATAGGCCGGGATCTCGACCTCGCCGGCCTCTCCGGGCCGGGGGGCCTTCCTGCGGAGCCTGGGCTTGGTCACGCGGAGTTGTCGCTCCTTCAGGGCGACCCGGCCGGTCTGGCTGCCGTGGTAGGCGATGTCGCGGCCGGCCTTCTTGCCCTGTTGCTTGGGGCCGGCCACGGCGGCGGCGCTCATGAGCAGGACGGCCTCGATGGTGGCCCGTCCCATGACGTCGATCAGGTCGTCGACGGCGGCCTCCGCATGCTCGATGAGGTCGAGCAGGGGTCCCCGGCTGCGGCCGCGGGCCGTGGCGGGACGATCGGAGGCGGCGCACGTTCTGACGAGTCCCATCGATGTCGAGCCTCGATCTCATAATGTGAAATGGTGCCGCTCCATCATCTCACCGCCGTCGCTGACCTCGGCCCTGCATCAAACCGACGGGACATGGCCGCCTTCGCAGCGCATGAGCCGGTCGGCGGCAACGTCTCGCTGCTCCGTGGGCGAGCGGCCGGATCGTCCAATCCGGCGAGCGAGGCATGGCCATTGATTCTCGACAAAGACCAGCCATTCGGGATCGAAAGCTGCACAGAGCTGGCCCATCGTCGTCAGCCCGGCGGCAGCATGGTGCCGATCCGCTGGCTCACCGCCTGGTCATCCGACTGGCTGACCGTCGGGTCCCCGGTGATGTCGCCGAACAGCGTCGCCGGGATCTCGGCCATCCACTGCTCGTCGACGATCGTCAGGTCCGACGCGTCGACCACCCCGTCGTCGTCAACGTCCCCGGGCAGCACCGGCAGCACTCCGCTGAATGCGGAGATCGACGCGTTGTCGATCGCGATCGTCACCAGGTCGGCCGTGTTGATCGGCGTGGCCAGCGTGATCGTGTAGGTCATCCCCGAGCCGACGACGGTTACCGGGCCGTAATCGGCCCCGATGGCGCTGGTGATCGTGACGTCGCCCGGCGCGAGCGGCACGCTGGAGTTGAAGGTGAGCGTGATCTGGTCGATGCCCAGCCAGGGCAGGTCGTTCGTGCGACCGGCGGGGAGGATCGGGCCGCCGGGAGTCGAGGGCAGGTTCAGCGGGGCCGTGCCCGAGGTGCCCCAGGACACCGACACGCCGCTGACCGCCGCCGCCTGGATCGAGAAGGTCGACGAGACCGAGGCGGTCCCGTAGTCGGGGCTACCGGGGAAGGAGGCCACGACCGTGTAGATGCCCACGGCCGATGGTGCCCCGGGCAGGGGCGTGCCGGTCGCCGTGCTCCCCGCGTAATACGTCAACGATGGGGTGACGCCCTCCAGGCTGGTCGCCGCGACGCCATCCACACCTGCCACCGTCGCCGTGGCCGGGAACGCGGCCCCGGTGAAGAGCCCGCCCGCATCGGTGACGCTCAGCGTCGGGGTGGCCTGGGTGATGGAGAAGGTGGTCTGGGCCGACCCGCTGCTGTAGTCGGCGTCGCTGCTGGTGAAGTCGGCGACGACCGTGTACTCGCCGACGCCGGTCGGCGGGGTCGATCCCAGGTTGGTCCCGCCGGTGCCCACCCCGTCATAGTAGGTGAAGCCGAAGCTGCCGGCGACGGCCGTGACGCCATCGACGCCCACGGCCGTGGCGGTCGCCGGCAATGGATTACCGTCGAATGTCCCGCCGGCGTCGCTGACGGCCACCGTCGGCGCGGCCTGGGTGATGGAGAAGGTGGTCGAGACTTGCACGAGGGCGTAGTTCGGGTCGGCGCTGAAGAAGGTGGCGAGAACTGTGTAAATGCCGACGCCGCTGGGTGCGTCGAATCCCAGGTTGGTTCCGAAGACATCCGGGCCGGTGTAATAGACGAAGGCGAAGCTGCCGGCGACGGGCGTGACGCCGTCGATACCCACCGCCGTGGCGGTGCCCGTGAACGGATTGCCGTTGAATGTCCCGCCGACGTCGGTGACGGTCACCGTCGGGATCGCCTCGTTGATCGTGTCGGTGATGGTCGTGGCGGCGATGCTGTTGTAGTTGGCGGCTCCCGTCAAGCTCCAGGAGTCGGTGGCGTAGGTGCCGGCGTTCGTGTGAGTCGTGTTCAGGGTGACGGTGCCGACGGTGGCGCCGGTCTGGCCGTCGACGCCCGTGATCGACGTGACCGTCGCCATGTGCGCGGTTCCGTCGTAGGTCACGGTGTACGGCGTGACGACGACGGTGGCATTGGCCTTGTTGATCGTATCCGTGATGGCCGTGCTGGCGATGCTATTGTAGTTGGCGCCGGCGAAGCTCCAGGAGTCGGTGGCGTAGGTGCCGGCGGCCGTGTGGGTCGTGTTCAAGGTCACGGTTCCGACGGTGGCGCCCGTCTGGCCGTCGACGCCGGTGATCGACGCGACCGTCGCGTTGTGGGCGACGCCGTTGTAGGTCACGGTGTACGGCGTCACCACAACCGTCGCATTGGCCTTCTTGATCGTGTCGGTGATCGGCGTGCTGGCGATGCTGTTGTAGTTGGCGGTGCCCGTGAGTTTCCAAGAGTCGGTGGCGTAGGTGCCGGCGGCCGTGTGGGTCGTGTTCAAGGTCACGGTTCCGACGGTGGCGCCCGTCTGGCCGTCGACGCCGGCGATCGACGTGACCGTCGCGGTGTGGGCGACGCCGTTGTAGGTCACCGAATACGGCGTCACCACGACCTTGGCGCTGGCCTTGTTGATCGTGTCGGTGATCGGCGTGCTGGCGATGCTGTTGTAGTTGGCGGTGCCCGTGAATTTCCAGGAGTCGCTGGCGTAGGTGCCGGCGGCCGTGTGGGTCGAGTTGAGCGTGACGGTGCCGACGGTGGCTCCGGTCTGGCCGTCAACGCCGGTGATCGAGGTGACCGTCGCCGTGTGCGCTATGCCGTTGTAGGTCACCGAATACGGCGTCACCACGACCTTGGCGCTGGCCTTGTTGATCGTGTCGGTGATCGGCGTGCCGGCGATGCTGTTGTAGTTGGCAGTGCCCGCGAAGCTCCAGGAGTCGGTGGCGTAGGTACCGGCGGCCGTGTGAGTCGAGTTGAGCGTGACGGTGCCGACGGTGGCTCCGGTCTGGCCGTCGACGCCCTTGATCGAGGTGACCGTCGCGTTGTGGGCGACGCCATTGTAGGTCACGGTGTAGGGCGTGACGACGACCGTCGCATTGGCCTTCTTGATCGTGTCGGTGATGGTCGTCTTGGGGATGCTATTGTAGTTGGCGCCGGCGAAGGTCCACGAGTCGGTCGCGTAGGTGCCGGCGGCCGTGTGGGTCGAGTTGAGCGTGACGGTGCCGACAGTGGCCCCGGTCTGGCCGTCGACGCCGGTGATCGACGTGACGGTCGCCGTGTGGGCGACGCCGTTGTAGGTCACGGTGTAGGGCGTGACCACGACCTTGGCGTTGGCCTTGCTGATCGTGAAGGTGGTCTCGGCGCTGCTGTTGCTGTAGTTGCTGTTGGTGCTGGTGAAGGTGGCCACGACCGTGTAGGTGCCGGCGTTGGAGGGTGCGGTCGACGACGACGTGCCGGTCGCGGTGCTGCCGACGTAATAGGCGTAGGTGAAGGTGCCGCTGACCGGCGTCGTGCCGTTCGCGCCCACAGCCTTGCCGGTGGCCGCGAAGCCCGTTCCCTTGTAAGTGCCGCCGGCATCGCTGACCGTGACCGTTGGCGTCAGCTTGGCATCCGGATCGTAGGCGCCGAGCGACGGAGCGGTTGTCGTCGAGCGCGTGTAACCGCGCTGATCAGTGGCGGGAAGGGCGAAGCCGCTAACAAACCCCTTCTGGTAAGCGGGACTGGCGGACGTGATCGCCATCGTTTCCGTCGGCCCGCCGTTGTCCTGGAGTGGGCCAAGTAGAGGGTCGCCGGGCATCGTGTAGTAGCCGGCGAAGCCGCCAAGGGGGTTCTGGAATAGATTGTAGTAGCCGTATGACCGAGGTGTTGCCGGTGTCGGCCTGGTTGCGGTCGGAGGTCGTTGGTAGCAGACACGAAGTCATAATTGGTCCAGAAGCCGCCATAGACGGTGACGGGGGGCGGGCCGGCCACGATGCTATCGACGAGGGTAATCTGGGCCGTGGTGGGCGGCAGCACCGGTCCGGCCTGAGTGGCGATGCCGTTGTCGCCGAGGTTGTAGATGGCCTGGCCGGTCGTGCTGGCGAAGTTGGAGGCCAGGGTGGCAAAGGTGATGGAAACGTAACCGTTGAGGTTGAAAACGGCACCGCCGATGCCAGCGCCGTTACCCCCCCCCAGATCAGGAGCAGCCGCAAAAGCCGCCTCACCCCCCTGCGCAGTGTTGCCGGTGAGGGTGGAGTTGCTGATGGCGAGGTCGCCGCCGTAGTTGAAAATGGCGCCGCCCATGCCCGCCCCGCCGCCGCCCGTGGAGCCTCCCAGGCCGCCCCCGAAGCCGCCGCGAGCGTAGAACTGATAACCTGCCGGGTCGGGGTAGACATAGCCGGAGCTGCCGCCGCCGCCGCCGAAGCCGCCGAAGCCGTTATCGGGGATGGATCGTTAACCGTAGGCCGGATGCCGCCAACGGCGGTGCCGCCGCCGCCGCCGAAGCCGCCGGTGCGCAAGGGCACCGCCGCCGCCGAAGCCGCCGTCGGTGCTGGGCGCCGCCATTGGGAGCACCGCCGTCTCAGCTGACACGTCCCCCCCGAGCCCGCCGCCACCGCCGAAGCCGCCGCCGCCACCGCCGCCGCCCGATCCGCCGATCGCCTGGTTGCCGACCAAGGTGTCGTCGAGCAGCGAGAGATTTCCCGCGTTGACCACGGCCCCTCCGCAGCCCGGCGGCCCCTCCTCCGCCGCCTACCGAGGAGCCGCCCTGGGCGAGCCCGTCGCGGAGGGTCAGGTTCTGCAGCGTCAGGCTGCCGCCCCTTGCCACGTAGAACAGCCGCAGCCGGTTCGGAGCCGCCGTCGTGTCGCGGGCGATGGTCAGGCCATTGGGGCCGCTCGGCCCGATGATGCTCACCGGCCTGGTCACCAGAAGCGCCGAGGGGCCGAAGGTGTCATCGCCGTCGATGCTGAGATCGATGGTCGCCGGCCCCTTGGCGGTCAACGCCGGGGCGAAGGTGATGGTGTCAGCGGTGTTCAACGGCTGGGTCAGGTTGATCTGTTGGAGTTGCTGCGCGGACAGGCCGGTGGTGCTGCCGGAATCGACCACCTGGAGCGCCTTGCGCAGAGTCAAGACGTTCGTCAGCGTGGCGCTGTCCAGCAGGCTCGTGACGGTCAGCACGGCCGGGACCGCGCGGTCTTCCAACACGTCCAGCCCCAGCCGCACCCGCCTGCGCCCGGCGTCCGGCCAACGACGCGGCGACCGGAACGACGACCCTGAAACGGAAGCGATGACGAAGACGTGAACATGGCAGCGCTCCTCGGAAGGGTGAAAGGCTAGGCCTGTCTCCGGCCGTTGCCGCCGTCCTCCTCAATGCGAGATCGGCGGCGAGATCACGCCACGGAATCATTGGCATTTGTCGAAAAAGCGAACAGGAGATGCCGGCGTGGCGCGGTCGGCCACGCCGGCCTCCGCGGAGGAGAGGAGGCGCGATTGCGGAGCGGTTGTGGGGAGGGGAGAAAGCGGTCGTGTCTCAGTTTGGTGTGGTGTCTCAGTTTGACCTGGATCTCGGGTCCGGGGTGCCCCGGACCGACCCCGGCCGGTGCCGCCGCGCCGACCAAAGCCATTTCGCCGTAAATCGATATCATCATTGAATTTGAATCGGATTTCCGGGCCGGCCGGCCGCCCCGGAAAAACCGCACTTAACTTCTGAATTTCCAATGACTTGCGGACAATTGGCTTCGGTCGGTAATTCGACTCCGCCGGGGGCGATCGGCGCCGCCCCGTGGAGCCGACGGGCCATTACCGCGACCCGGACCCGAGCCCCCGACCCAAGCGGAGACACCACCGAGAAAGCGACGTCGCTTCTGCCGGTCGGTCATGCGCCGATCGTCGGGCGCGGCGGTCCGGAGCATCCCCGGCAGACCGCTATTTCTTCGGCGAGTCCAGGAAGTCCCCGGCCGGCCGATCGTTGATCTGCTGGAGGCCCGCGAGGGAGCGGAGGACTTCGGCGTCGCGCTCGGCGTGGAACTCGATGGCGAGCGTTCGGAGCGGCATCCCCTTCAGCGGGGTCAGGTCGGTCACGGGCGCGTGAATGATCCGCAGCGACTCGAGCGGCAGGCCCTTCAACACCGAGAGGTCGTTGACGTGGGTGTAGTCCAGAACCAACGATTTCAGCGTCGTCACTCCCTCGAGCACCGACAGATCGGATACGGCCAGCTCGCCCAGATTCAGATAGACCAGAGGCATCCCCTTCAGCGGCGACAGGTCCGTCACCCCACGGGACTGATACAAGCCAAGGTGCGTCAGTGGTATCCCTCGCAAGGGCGAGAGGTCGACGACCGGTAGAATCTCCGCCTCGAGTTTGCGCAACGACATCCCTCGCAGCGGCGACAGGTCCGACACCCGCGAGCGGCTGCAATGAAGATAGACGAGCGGCATCCCCCTCAGTGGCGACAGGTCGGACACGGCTGTCTCGTAGCAGAAGAAGGTCGTCAGGGACATCCCCTTCAGCGGCGACAGGTCGGCCAACTGTCCATGGCTCGGGTGGCTGCCATGACAGTCGAGGTTTGCCAGCTTTGACAATGCGCGCACCGGCGCGATGTTGGTGACGTGGTCCGACGAGAACTTCAGCCCGGTCACGACCCCGCTCTCGATGGTGTGCGACAGCTTACCGTCGAAGTCCGGGTTCAGCTCCTTCAACCGGGCCGCGACCGCCTCGACCTGCTCCTCGGCGGGCAGGGTAGCCGTGTGCCGCTCCCACGCGGCGGCCTCGGCGGTGACGACCTCCGCCGATGTCGGCTCGCGGCTGATCCGCACGACCTCCCGCGCGCCGTTCGTCACCGTGACCAGCTCCCGGCGGAGGAGCTTGCCGTCCTTCGTCGCCTGCACCTGGTGCTGGCCGGGCGTCAGGCGGATCTCCCGCACTCCGGCTCCGCGGATGACCAGCTCCTCGCCGTCCAGCGACACGCCGACGCCGGGGTCGTCCACCTCCACGACGAGCGTGCCCTCGCCCGAGAACAGGCGGATGACCGTGCCCTTCACGTTCGTCACCCCCGTCGCCTCGCCCAGTCCCAGGCCGGCGAGCAGCGCGAGGAGGACCACCGCGGCCGCCGCCGCGAGCCGGCGCGGCGGCGGGACGGCTGCGTTCGCCCGCGGCGGCTTCGCGACCGCGGGCGGCTCGGCCGCGGACGGCGCCCGGCCCTGTTGCAGCTCCGCCAGGCGCCGGGCCATCAGGTCGGCCACTTCCTGCGCCGAGGCGCCGCGGGCGGCCGGCGACTTGGCGTGCAGCCGCGTCACCAGCTGCTCCAGCCAGGACGGCAAGTCCGGGTTGATCTCCCGGATCGGTCGTGGCGTCTCCTCGCAGACCCGCTTGAGCACCGCCACGGCGCTGGCGCGCGGAAAGGCGGCCGGCCGCTGCACATCGCGTAGAGCACGCTGCCCAGGCTGAACAGGTCCGAGCGGAAGTCCACGGGCTCGCCCTCGGCCTGCTCCGGCGACATGTACATCGGCGTGCCCGCCACCACCCCCGACTGCGTCAGGCTCGCGTCGTCGCCGGCGCGCGCCAGCCCGAAGTCGGTGAGCTTGACGCGCTCGATGCCGTTCTCCAGCAGGATGTTCGACGGCTTGACGTCGCGGTGGATCAGGCCGTGCCGGTGCGCCGCCGCCAGCCCCGCCGCGATCTGGAGGCCGATCCGGAGGATCTCCTTCAGCGAGAACTGCCCCGTCGCGTCGAGCTTCTGCTGGAGCGTCGGCCCGTCGATGAATTGCATGACCATGTACGGCACCGGCCCGGCATCCTCGACGGCGTGGATGTTGATGACGTTATCATGCGTGACGGCCGCCGCGGCCCGGGCCTCCCGCACGAACCGCTGGCGGGCCGCGCTATTCATCGCGAGCTGGGGCGCCAGCGCCTTGATGGCGACCACGCGTTGCAGCTTGTCGTCGAGCGCACGGAACACCACCCCCATGCCGCCCTGCCCGACGACCTCCAGCACCTCGTAATGGCCGAGCCGGCCGAGGGAGCCCGGCTTTTGAGACGGGGCGAGGAAGTCCAGCCCGCCGCCTTGACTCGCTAGCTGCTCAACGACCGGCTGATTCATGAAGGCGACGTCCCGCTCGTGCGAGTTGAGCAGGGCCTCGATCCGCCGGCGTACCGAGGCGTCGGCGCCGGCGGCCTCGTCCAGGTAGGCCGCTCGTTCGGTCGGGTCGTCCTTTTCCAGCGCGGCCAGAAACATCTCGCGCTCAGTCATGGCTCCCTCGCCCGGCTAGCGGGGCGCAGTCGCCCCTTTGGATTCTCTATCAATGCGAAATCCAGGTCGAAATCGCGCCAAGGAATTTCGGACGTCCGGAAATTAGCTGCCCACGATCTCCTGGTGCAGCCACGCCCTGGCGTACGCCCACACGCGATCGGCCGTGCGCGGCGATAGGCCCAGGAAGTCGGCGATCTCCCGAAGCGGTAGTCCTGCGAAGTAGCGGAGCTGCACCAGTTCCGCGGCCTGCTTGTCGGTCTCGGCCAGCTTGGTCAGGGCCGCGTCCAGTGCCAACAGGTCCTCGCGGAGTTCAGGGGCGGCCAGCAGGCTCTCGGCCATGTCCATGCGGTCCCGGTCACCGCCGCGCTTGAGAGTGGCCTTGTGACGTGCCCTTTCGACCAGAATGCGTCGCATCGCCTCGGCGGCGGCGGCGAAGAAGTGCCCGCGGCTGTCCCAGTGCTGTTCTTCGCTCTCGCCGGCCAGCCGCAGGTAGGCCTCGTGGACCAGGGCCGTGGGCTGAAGCGTCTGCCCCGGCGTTTCCCCTGCGAGCTTCTGTGCGGCCAGCTTGCGCAGCTCGTCGTAGACCAGGGGCACGAGCTGGCTGGCGGCGTCCGGGTCACCTTCGGCGATGGCGTGCAGGATCTGGGTAAGCTCGCTCATGAGGGCTGATTGTAGCTCCCGGGCGCGAGGGCGGCGATGCCCGGTTGGTGGAAGTACGGTTCGGTCGGAGTAGCGCCCTCCCGAGACGAAGAAGTCTTTCCGTTCCGAAGAGTGTTGATGTAAGGCGCCGTGTCCTACCCATGCAAGGTCGTGCCTTGACGAAATTGGTGTAGCCGCGATTATGACGGTCCGGCCTGCACTCGCCCCACCGAGGGGCGCAAGCAGGATTCGGCACAGAACCCCGCTCGTCAGTCGACGGCTTTGCATAGCGCGCTTCGGTCCGCGATGCCGAAACGGACTGGTGGGGTGGTGTCGGCCGCCGGCACCGGCGGTCCGGCGCTACCGTGTCACCCTGCCGGCCCGAACAAGGTACTTCGCGAGATTCCCGCACAAAACACCGACTCGGGGCGAACTAGCAGTAGCGAGCGTGATCGGCCTGGCGAGCCCGGGTCCTTTCGATGACCCTGTTCTTCCTCTTGCTCCTTGACCCGTCTTCGTCCCCCCACTCCCGGGGGCCGGGTGTGCTGTCCCGGGGGTGCACTCCTCCTCTGCCTCGTGCGCGACGACCACCCTCGATCGGCGACTGCTCCTTTAATCCGACGACCCGGCCGAGGAGGCCGAGTGCGGCGAAGCGGCCGCCGTTGAGGAGGCTCCGCAATTGGAGCCCGTACCTGCACGACGGAAGGGCGAAGACCCTCGACGAGATGGTGATCCGGCGTGGCGGACGCCGCGCGGAGTCGGATCTCCAGTCCAGCGCCGACCGAGGTCGAGCGCCTCCAGGTGCAGGCGCTCCTCGAGACACTTATCGCGACGGCCTCGGCTAACCCGCCCGAGGTATCCCTCGCGGTCGAGGAGGGTGCGCGCGGTGCGGCAGGAGCTTCAGCAACGCCGGGAACAGGCGATCGGCCGAGAGAGGGCTTGCCGTCTGTACGACGCACAAGTTGTTCTTGCGGCGCACAGAGATCGCACTAGCATTGATCGGAACTGGCGCGAAAGGATGAGACGAATGTTCTCGGACACTACGTTGGTCCTCGAGCGGCGCCCCGGAAGGCTCCGGCTCTTCCTCGGCGGCGACCTGCAGTTCGACACGGACGACGAGGTGATCTACCACGAGCGGCTCGCCCATCCCGCCCTGCTCGCCGCGCGGGCGAGGCTCGGAGGGCCGCTTCGCCTGCTCGTGCTCGGCGGCGGCGACGGCCTCCTCGTCCGCGAGTTGCTCCGGCATGACGGAGTCGCGTCGGTCCGCGTGATCGACTGCAACCCGGAAGTCCTGGCCCTTGCGGGCACCGAGCTCGTCCCCTGGAACGAGTCGAGCCTCGCCGATAGCCGGGTCGTCGTGGAGGTCGCCGACGTTCGGGAGGCACTCGGGAAGGCCGGCTCGTTCCATGCGATCTTCTCGGACCTGACCTGTCCCGGCAGCCTGGCGGACTGCGGCCTGTTCACACGCGAATGGTTCCAGAAGCTTCGCGCGCACCTTGAGCCCGGGGGCATCCTCGCCATCAACGGGCTCTCTCCGGACCAGACACCCGAGGCGTACTGGTGCCTCTACCAGACCCTCCGCTCGGCCGGACTCGCCGCGCTCCCGGGCCAGTCGCGCATCCCCAGCTTCGCGGAACTGGGGTATGGCGGCTGGGGCTTCTTCCTCGGCTCGGACCGAGCCATCACGCCCGCCGAGGTTCGTTCGGTTCCGATCCCGCAGGGAGTGCGAACTCTCGACGGACCCGCGCTCGTGGACTGCTTCGAGTTCTCCCGGCAACAGGCCGACCAGCGGACGACGATCCGACCGTCAACCGACGCGGGGCGGACGCTTCACGAGTATCTGCTCGATGCGACCGCGATCGTGCCGGGAGAAGCCGAGGAAATGGTTTGCTTCCTCGGGTTCGACGACCCGTTCCCGCCGCCCGAGCCGGCCACCGCGACGGTCCCGAGTCCGAGGCTGCAAGGGTGGCTCGATCGCCAGCCCGGCACCGGGATCGACGACCTCTTGATGTGCGTGCCGCTGGCTCACCGCATCGTCACCCGCGAGCTGGTCATGGAGTGGGCGAACCACCTGATGCAGGTCGCAAGCAGCCTCGATCTCCACCGGTTGACCTCGGCATTGCTCCGCCGCGCCGCCGCGCTCCCCGGGCGGCTCGTGGCCGAGCTGAAGCGATTCCGCGCATTCCTGAAGCGAGGCGAGGACCCGGTGTCCAACTTCGCGACCTGGGGTTGGCGATTCTTCAGCGTGTTGATGCTCGTGCTCGTCCTCGCGCAGACGGCTATGCCCACGGCCGTCTACGCCAAGGGGGGGGTCGGACATAACAGCGGTGGCGCGTATTCCTCACGCTGGTCGGGTCCGTCCTGGGGCTGGAACCGCCCGACGATCCGACAACCCGGCCGGGGCGGCGGGCTTCTCTTCGTGGGTCCGGGGACAGTGCCCAGCCCCTACTTCTATTTTTATTCTGATACATTTCACGACTACTACCGTTCCTTCTTCAACGGCAGCTACTACTACTACCGGCCGAGGTAGGGGTGGTGACCCATGTCCGGCCTGCTCCAACGGATCAGGTTTGGCGACGATTACCGTGACGCCTGGGAGAAAGCGGTGCGTGAGAACCCTGCATGCGGGTTCATGCAATCGCTGACCTGGGCCGAGCTCCAGGCGCGCCAGGAGGTCGAGGTCTATCCGCGGCTCTGGCTTCGCGACGGCTGGATCGAGGGCGGGGCGATCTTCCTGGCCGCCCGCTCGCTCGACGGGCCGGGCATCCTGGTCACGCCCGGAGGCCCGCTCGTTCCCTGGCACGACCCGACTCGCGCCGCCGTACTGTTCGCCGCGATCCGCCGCGAGGCGTGCCGGCTGCGACAGCGGACCGGCAGCATCCTCTGGCGGATCGAGCCCCGTTTCGCCCCCCCGCTGCCGCCCTATGTGCGTGGGTTCGTCCGCGCGCCGGTCGACCTCGACCCGTTCGAGACGAACGAAGTGGACCTCTCGGGGGGATGGCCGGCGTCCTCGCCCGGATGACCTCCAAGGGCCGGTACAATGTCGGGCTCGCCCGGCGGCACGGGGTCGAAGTCGAGGTGTCGACGGACCCGGCCTCCGCCGCGCGGTTCCATCCGCTACTCAACGAGACCGCGGCCCGTCAGGGGTTCGCCGCGGAGCCGCTCTGCTACGTGATGGACCTGGCGGCGACCCTCTTCCCGGCCCGGATGGCCGCGGCCTTCTTCGCCACGTACCGCGGCGAGACCCTGGCCGCGGCCATCGCGGTCTTCTTCGGCCCCCGCGCCACGTACCTTTACGGCGCCAGCCGGCGGGAGCACCGCGAAGTGATGGCGCCCTCCGCCCTTCAGGCCGCCGTCATGGCCTCGGCGATCGATCGCGGCTGCGCCACGTATGACCTTTACGGGATCGACGCCCAGGGTGATCGGGCCGACCACGCGTACCGCCGGCTCTCGCAGTTCAAGCGTCACTTCGGGGGCACGAACCGCGTCTACGCCGGTGCACACGACCTCTACAGCTACGACCGGATCGCCGATGCGATGCTCCCGTTCCTCCAGTACCCTTCGGTCGAGGAGGTACCCGCGAGTCGGCTCGCTCCGTGATCTTGCACGCGAGCTTCGCCGCCGCCGGCCTTAAGACGCCCGGAACATTTCCTGAACGGAAGAGGAAAGGTGTGGATCACCAATGATCGGTCAACACGTCCTTGCCGACCTTTACGCCGTTGCCTTCGACCGCCTGGTCGATGGTAAGCTGCTGGCCGTTTGTCTCGACGAGGCGGCAGTTCGGGGTGGGATGAAGCCGATCGGCCCTCCGGTGCTGCACCGCTTCGAAGGGGGCGGCCTCACGGGCTATCTCCTCCTCTCGGAGTCTCACATCGCGTTCCACACCTACCCCGAGCACCGATACATCGCTCTCGATATTTTTTGCTGCGGAGGTGCCGATCCGAAGGCCGCACTTTCGGTCTTCCTCGCCGCCCTCGCGCCCGGCCGCGAGCTGATTACCACGGCGCCCCGCGGCGCGGAGATCTCGTACCGTGATCGAGAACCTCCAAATCGTATTGCAGCGGGTTGAATGCAAGTCTCACGACCCTACGGGGGAAAGGTCAGGGAACCGCGTTTCGCGCTTCGGTCCGCGATGCCGGAGTAACCTCGGCCGACCACACCGAAGCGCACTGTCGCCGCCTTCGGACGGAATGATCGCGACTTCCGTCGCGGAGAAAATGGAGCCAGCAGATCGAGCGACGAGCCCTTCCAAGACAGGACGACCCGGGCCCGCCTCAAAGGTGCGGCAGTGTCCTCCGCCCGACGAGTTCGGGCGAGCTGAATCCTTGCTTCAGGATCCGGCAACCGTGCGCGATCTGGGACGAATTACGCACCCCGCCGTGGCACATCGCATTGCGGCCCCTTCTCGATGCGTGCGATCGGCGGCAGGACTCGAGGAGACTCTTCGCCTCCCTTCCCTTCTGAGGCAAGTGATCGTTTCGCTCCCGCCTCGACCCGCGGTGGACGAGAGGCGTGGAACGCCAGGGACTTCGGTGCACCCCATCCCATGCGCCTGCTCGGCCGATGCCGCCGTCACGTCCGAGACGGCCGGACTGTTCGTCCGGGTTGAGGAGAGTGCCATACGCGCCCCGCGTTGCCGAAGCGGATTCGAGCGTCGAGGCCCTCGACGAGGACGTCCACCGGCTCCTCGCGGGGTGCCTCCGTCAACGCTTCGGGGCGGAGCACGTGGTGCAGGATCGCGAAGCCCGTGAGTTGCGCGAGGACCTTGGCGGCCCGGACCGCGGCGCCGTCGCCACCGGTGCGCTCGGCGGGGAGTCGGAGTTGGGTGCGGTCGAGATCCCGCCGGAACAGCTCGATCGCGGGGCTCCGCGGTCGCATGCAGCAGGAGCAGCAACGGCGTCGGCAGCCCGTCCGGTGCGTCCCCCCATATCTGCTGGTGGACCATGCCGACGATCGGCCCGACGATGACCCGAGGGTAGGACGGCCGAGCGGGTTGGACAGCCCCGACGAGTAAGTCGCTGGAGCGCGACGCTCAACCGGCCGGCTCCCGGTTGAGGGCCATCCAGCCGATCGGATTTTTCGGAAAGTCGCGCCCGATTCCGCTACGAAGATGCGGTCTTCGAACACGGAGAGACGCCGCAGCCTCGTGAACCCCGCCGACAGGGTCGCCGAACTCGTGGACCTTGGACCCTCTTGTATTTGGAGCCCGAAGATGAACGAGCCTCGACAGGGCGTCCTGCTGCCCCGACTTTCGCGGACCGTTCGGGTCGCGATCGCCATGGTCGTCGGGGGTCTGACTGGCGCCCTGCTGGGGCCCCGGGTCAGCGGGGTCGGGGAGGCCGGGAAGGCGGTGATTGGCCTCATCAAGATGCTGGCAACGCCGCTGATCCTCTTCGCGGTGCTCGACGCCTTCCTCCGGACGACGATCAGGGCCAGGAGCGGCCTGATCGCGCTCGGAGTCTCGGCGGTCAATGCCGCGCTGGCCGTCGTGATCGCGATGACCCTCGCGAACACCCTGCAACCGGGGCGGTACCTCTCCGTCCCGATCGGCACGCTTCCGCCACGGGAGGCCGCCCCGGGGGTGCGTCCCGTCCGCTTCGTCGACGACTTGGTCGGCCTGTTGCCGACGAATCTGGTCGATCCGTTCAGGAACAACGCGGTCGTGCCGGTCGTCGTTCTCGCCGTGCTGCCGGGGGTGGCGCTGCGGCGATACAAAGACGAGCAGATTGCCGGCGGGCTCTCTGGATATGTCGCGATCGAGGGCCTCGTGGCGGGCGGCCTCCGTGCCCTCGAGTTGATCCTAGGGTGGATCGTGGCCCTGCTGCCGGTGGCGGTCTTCGCGGTGATGGCCCAGACCGTCGGCACGCAAGGGGTCGCCGCGCTCGGCGGGTTGGCCGCTCACGTGGGCGTGGTCATCCTGGGGTTGGCGATCCACGTGCTGCTGGTCTATCAATCGTGGGTCGTCCTCGTCGCGCGGATGCCCCTGAAGATTTTCTGGCGTGCCGTACGCACCCCGGCCGGATACGCGGTCGGATCGTGCAGCAGCCTCGCGACCTTACCCTGGACACTCTCCAGCCTCAGGGCGTTGGGGGTTTCCGACGGCTCGGCGCGGATGTCGGCCTGTGTGGCGACGAACTTCAACAACGACGGTATCCTCCTCTACGAGGCCATGGCGGTCCTCATCGTAGCCCAGGCCTTCGGCATCCCCCTCGGCTTCGGCCAGCAATTGATGGTCGCGGCGACCTGCGTCCTGGCGAGCGTCGGGATCGCGGGGGTTCCCGAAGCGGGGCTGATCTCGCTGTCCCTCGTCCTGGCGAGCGCGAAGCTCCCGACCGATCTCCTGCCCTTGCTCCTCTCGGTCGACTGGGTCCTCGGCCGGTGCCGGGCCGCGACGAACGTCGTCGGCGACATGGTGGGGGCCGTCGTGCTCGACCGGCTCGCCGGGCCGGACCCATCGCCTGGCGTGAGCGAACGCATCGAACCCGTCGAAGACCGATCGACGCTCAAGCCCTCCCGTGAACTGACCGGGGGATCACGCCATGCCAGGGGATGATCTCGGCGAGTACCGCAGCTATCTGATGGTCCTGCGCGCTGCCTGGTCCCCTACGACTTGCTGCCGGCCATCGACCCGTCGGACGTCGTCCACGAGACGATCTGCGCGGCCCTGGCCAAGCGAGACGCCCTCGGGCCCGACGTGAGGTTCTGGCTGCGTCGGAAGTTGCACGACCGCTTCGTCGATCTTTGCCGACGCCTCAAGAAAAGGCCGCCGGTTATTTCCCTCGACGGGTTTCTGGACCGGACGGACCACTCCATGAGCTCGTACATCGCAGACGCGGGACCCGGGCCGCTCTCGGACCTGGTCCTCAAGGAGGAGGTGCTCCGGCTCGCGGATGCGCTCGGGAAGCTTCCCGAGAACCAGTGCGAGGCGATCGCCCTGCAGTATTTCGCGGGGAGGTCCGTCAAGGACATCTGCGACCACATGCACAGTACCCCGTCCGCCGTCGGCGGTTACCTCAAGCGCGGCATGAAGGGGCTGCGCGAGCTCGTGACTCGGGAGGACTGATCGATGGACGACGAGGCCCGCACCACGGTCGATCACGAGGAGCTGGCCAACCTCGCGATCTACAACTACCACGAGGCGGTCGAGCGGGGGGAGGCGCCCGACCCCGACGAGTTGTTGGCACACAACCCAGAGATCGCCGACGAGCTGGCGGCCTACCTCGAGGACCTCGAGGATCTCAAGGCCCTCCGTCTCCTCCGCACGCCATCCTCCGACGACGCCTTCCCGCCGGGAGTTCCAGTCCAGCGGGGCCCGTTCCGGTGCGAACCCGGCGAGGTCCTGGGCAATTACATCCTACGCGAGCCGATCGGGCGGGGGGGGATGGGGGCGGTCTGGAAGGCCAACTCCAGGGCTATGCCCGAGATCGTCGTGGCGATCATGACCCTGATCGGCCCGAGGCGAGACGATCCGGACGCGGTCGCCCGATTCCGCGGCGAGGCCCGCGCCTGGGGCGGGATGCGGCACCCGAACATCGTCCGCCTCTCCGACTTCGGCGAGGACGCCGGGCGCTGGTACCTGGTCATGGAGCTGGTCGACGGCGGTACCGTCGCCGACCGGCTCGATTCGTACCGCGCCGACCCCCGCTCGGCGGCCGTCCTCGTCGAGAAGGTCGCCCGGGCGATCCACCATGCCCACTCGGGGAACCCGGGGATCCTCCACCTCGACATCAAGCCGGGCAACATCCTCCTGACCCTCGACGGCGAGCCCAGGGTCGGCGACTTCGGCCTGGCCCTGGCCCTCGTGGACGATGACCGGGCGAGGCGGGCGCGCGAGGTCGCCGGGACGGTCCCCTACATGACGCCGGAGATGGCGGAGGGGGGGACGGAGAAGGTCTCGACCGCCTCGGACGTCTACGGCCTCGGGGCCCTGCTTTACGCCATGCTCACCGGCAACCCGCCGTTCCGGGGTCCCAACACCAAAGAGACCCTGCGCCTGGTTATCAAGGGCGGCCCGGCCGCACCCCGCGGGTTGAACCCCAAGGTCGACCGCGGGCTGGACGCGATCTGCCTGAAGTGCCTGGAACGCGACCCGGCGCGGCGCTACGGATCGGCCGACGCTCTGGCCAACGACCTCCGCCGCTGGCTCCGGGGTCGCCCGCCCCTGGCAATCGGCGAGCCCTCGGCGTCCCGGGAGATCCTCTACTGGACCCTCCGCCACCCGCGCAAGGTGGCCCTGGGGGTCGTCTCGGCCCTGATGCTCTGGGCGGCCGGGCTGGGGATGATGGCCTCGAACATGATAGCCGAGAACGCCCGGGAGGCCGGTCGATTGGCCCGCCAGCTCGAACGCGAGCTGAAGCTGATCGAGCGTGCCACCCAGCTCCTCGCGCACGACCCGCGGCTCCGCTCGGCCTTCGGGGGGTCCCAGGCCGGGCGGCGCGGTGCGCCGCGATCGAGTCGTTCCTCGCGACGGCGATCATACACGAGAACCTGTTCAAGCTCCCGGGCAACAACCCGTTCATCAACGTCTTCGTCGTCGGGCCGGACGGGATTCTGCTCGCCGACTCGCTCCACGACGACCGCTTCATCGGCAAGGACTTCTCCGCACGCGACTACTACCAGGCGTTCTTCGGTCCGGGGGCCTCGCGCAAGAGGGATGAGGTCTATGTCGCGCGGTCGTTCCAATCGACGAAGGACCACCGATACAAGGTCGCCGTCTCAACGCGGATCTGGGGCGAGGGGGGCGAGATCGTCGGCCTCATGGTCGCGAACCTGACGATTGGCCCCCGACTGATCGACCTGGATATCCGCGACGAGCCGGGCGAAGCCGCCGTCCTCTGCCCGATGGATCGGTCCAAACCGCTCCAGGGGATCGACGACCGACGCCCGCCCTGGCCCTACATCGCCGTCCTCCACCGCCGGTACACCGGCGACGCGACCGATCGGCCGGTGGGGATCGATGCGTCGAAATTACCCGAGTTCGGCCCCGGTGTCGGGCTCGACCAGGCGTCGCGGGGTCCGTGGGGCGGTCGGATCGTCGACTACCGGCGGGTCGGGCGGACGCACATGATCGTCGTCCTGAGCCGCCCCTGCCCCTGGCCGCTCTCCTGGCTCCCGGAATTCCACTGACAGGCCGTGCCCGATAATCGGCCGCCGTAACCGTTCACGGCCCGTGCCGCGCGTGACGGTTTTCGTCGGCGCTCAGGCCAGGAGTGACGGGGCGGGTGTGCCGTCGAGGCGGGCGCGGAGGCATGTATCGCCTGCGGGTTCTCTGGACGGGAAACTGATTGTACTCACGCCGCCGCTGCCTTGCTACCGACGAGATCGCGCCGCACCTGCGCGGGCGTCCGATGACCATGCCGGCCGATTAGCCAACGCTCGTTGTAGGTCCGCTTGAACTCCCGCAACGCGCCGGCCAGCTCCTCGACCGTGGCGAACGTCCGCGCCCAAAGCACCTGCTCCTTGAGCGTGCGGATGAACCGCTCGGCGAAGCCGTTCCCCTCGGGCTCCCGGACGAAGCTCGGCGAGCTGACGGCACCGAGGAAGGTCAGCTCTCGCTGGAAGTCGCCGCTCATGTAGCTGCTGCCGTGGTCGTGGCGGATGGCCAGGCCCTCGGCGATGTCGGGCCCGAACTCCCCGAAGTGCTCGCGCACCCCCTGGCGGAGCGGCTCCAGGGCTTCGAACCGGTTGCCTCCCTTGGCGGCGTGCAGGCCGACGCATTCGCACGTGCAGTGATCGACGGCGACGAAGACGTGGGCCGTCCCCTGATCGGTGGTAACCGTCGTGGTCATGTCGGTGCCCCACATCGTGTCGGGCTCCTTGGTGGTGATCGTGCCGTCATGGGCCGTGGGGCCGTGGGCGTTGCCGCCCGGCGCGGGGCCTGGAGGTAATGCTCCCGCATCAGCCGTCGGACCCGCTCCGCAGCGGTCCGGATGCCCCGATGCCGCAGCCGCGCCCAGACCTTGCGGTAACCCTCGCCGTGGAACGGGGACTCGGCCAGCACCCTCCGGATGTGGGCGACCAACTCGTCGTCGGTCGCCGCCCCGATCGGGCCGCGCTTCCTGGGCACGGGCCGTTGTCCGGGCGGGACGGCGTCGCGGGCCTTGAGGTAATAAGCCGTCGAGCGGGCCAGGCCGAAGATGCGGCAGACCCGCTGCAGGCCGTACCGCCTGCCGGTCGAGGGGGAGGCGGAGCAGCTCAGGTGCTCCGCCTCCTCGACGCGAAAGGGCGGCCGCTCTCCAGGTGCTGGCACCTCCGGTCGAGCAGCTCGTTGTCCATCGTGAGCTGGCCGACCTTCGATCTCAGCCGCGCGATCTCCTCGTCCCGCTCGTCGGCCGGCCGGCTCCTCATGGCGGCGGTGCCGCCGTCGAGGAAGCCGTCCCGCCAGGCGGACAGGGCGGCGGCGGTGACGCCGAGTTGCCTGGAGAGTGTCTCGAGGTCCTCGCCCCGGAGCAGTCGCAGGATGGCCTCGGTCTTCCGCCGGGCCGAGAATCGGCCCCGATCAGCGGTGTCGGTCTTGGTGCTGGGCTCGCTCATCTCGGGCACTCCTCCCAGAGCCATTATGGCTCAGGGGAATGTCCAGAGAAAACCATCGGCGAAGGATTCGAGACCTACGCCGAGCCCCGGGTGGCTGGGCTCGATAGCCTGATGCCCAACGGGGAGAAGAATTCTCGCCTCGCATCACGAATGGCCGCAGCTGCTTCTCTCTTCGGTGGGGGCATTCGGGACCGAGAGTCGGCCCGGACCCCAGCTCTTGCCGGAGGGAGAACCCTGCCATGTGGCCCGTACCCGTTCGCCGCAGCCATCCCAACCGCCGGACCCGGGTCGTTCGCGGCATCTGCCCCACGGTGGGCAGTTTCGAGCGCCGCGTCCTCCTCTCCGGGACCACGGCCACGACCGGCGTCATCAGCGGGGCGGCCTACCGCGACCTCACCGGCAACGGCGCCTCCAGCCCCCTCTCGCCCCAGACCGGGGCGACGGTCGAGCTATTCAAGACCGGCGGGTCGTCGCCCATCGCCACGACCGTCAGCGGGACGAACGGCGCCTACAGCTTCACGAAGCTGGCCACCGGCAACTATACGGTCAAGGAGGTCGAGCCCGCCGGCTGGGTCCAGACGGGCGGGGTCGGGGGCTACAAGGTCGACCTGACCAAGAGCGGCCAGGCGGTCACCGGCCGGAACTTCGACAGCTTCGACGCCGCGCTCCTCTCGACGTCCTGGGTCACCGGCATCAAGTACACCGTGACCGCCCCGAACGGCCAGGTCACCCACCCGACCACGCTCGGTGGCCACGTCGCGCAGGGCGACACGGTCACGGTCAGCTTCAAGGTCACCAAGCCGGAGGCCGTCACCCTGGTGTCGTACACCGCCCCCAACTCCGACTTCGGCTCGGCCAACCTGCCGAAGCAGACCCTCTTCGCCGAGTCCAGCGCGACGGGAACGGGCACGGAGTCGCTGACGGTCAAGGTACCCGACGGCTACTTCCAGGTCGACTTCATCGCCGGGTCGGCGATCACCAAGTTCAACCCCAACTCGAACCTCACCTATCATGACCAGGATCGATTCATCGGCGGTGCCACCGGCCGGACGCAGACCGTCCCCGCGCCCGCGGCCACGCTCGGCCTGACCGTCGCGACCGGAGACGACCTCGTCACCACGAAGGACATCCAGGCCCGAAAGCATTGAGCGAGGCGATCGAGGTTGCTGCTCATGCGGTGGGTGGCTATCATGCCGCCCCGACGAGGACGTAGAGACTCGCCCATGATCCCGCGATGAGGTGACCCATGCCCCGCACGGACGCGGGCCGCAACGTCCTGCTCGGTCTCCTGGCCCTGGCGCTGAGGAGGTCAGCCGTCGGGCCGCCGAGCTCGTTCGGCGCCGTTTATGTCGTGGGCGAATACTGGTAGATGAGCGGAAGGCATGCGGCAAGCTACGCCACCATGCCACCCGACAGCAGGCTATGCATCTTGGGCGACGTCTTCGTCGGCAATACCGGCAACACCACGGCCTGCGGCCCATCGCGTTACCACCCCGGCGGAGTGAACGTTGCCTTCACCGATGGATCGGTCCGGTTCGTCAACGGCAGTGCTAGCCCCAGGTGTGGTGGGCTCTAGGTACCAGCCAGGGCAGGCGGCGAGATTGTCAATGCTTCGTCCTACTGATCGGCATTCTCGAGTCACGCCATTTAGGCTTCTGTCGCGGCTCGTGCGCAGCGACTCCGGCGCCTACTCCGATGTGAGATACGGGCCTCGGATGCGCTGGAGGCTGCCCAGGGCATGAACTCTGTTTGTCACTGAAGTATTGGGTGCTTCGGTCCGCGATCCCGATGCCGGTTGACCCGAGATCGCTCCGGGCGACAACACCGAAACATGCCGTTTCGATGGCCGTGGCCCGGACGATTGCGCCAACGCCGTCCGTGGGAATGCCGCAACCGCTTGAGAGACGTGAGCACCTGAGATCGGGCCAACAAGGGGCGCAGTTCTGGTTTGGGGACTTCCGGGCCGTGCGCCGAGGACTGTCCGGCCTGCGGTTTGCCCTTCACTGCGGACAACCCGCCGATTGTCCCCCGGGTTCCTGCGCGGGCTCCGGATCACCGGCCCGATCACTGTCACCTGCTGAAGCGGCTGATCCCGGCCCGGCGTGCCCTGGCCCTCGGCCCGCGTGGCCTACGGATTCGCGATCGACCCCCGGTGCCCGGCCGAGACCGTGTGACTCACAACCTATTGAAACAGCGCGAGATGGATCATCCTTCACCCTACCGGCCACACCGTCAGAGGGACGGTGCCGGAATCGCCGGCGGGGCGGATAAGCCGACAGATCACCGACGAGTCGACGGTGGAATACGGGATGCGAGTGCCTTCGCCGTCGATCGATGACGAGATCGCCGCTTTGCGCGCGATCGTCGAGGGGACGGCCCGCAGCACGGGCGATCTCTTCTTCGAGTCCCTCGTCAAGCACCTCGCGGCCACAATCGGGGTGAGCTACGCGTTCGTCGCCGAGTTCGCCGGGAGCGCGACCCACGTCCGTACTCTCGCCTACTGGGGCCGGGGCGAGGTCCTCCCGAACATCGAATTCGACCTCGCCGGGACCCCGTGCGAGGACGTGGTGCGGGGGGGCTCTGCCACCATCCCCTCGGGGTCCAGGAGAGCTTCCCCCTCGACCAGGGGCTAATCGAACTGGGCATCGAGAGCTACCTCGGCGTCCCGCTGCTCGACGGAGGGGGGAAGGTCCTCGGGCACCTGGCCGTGTTCGACGAGCGGCCGATGCCGCCCGAGCCGCGCCGGCTGTTCATCTTCCGGATCTTCGCCGCCCGGGCCGCCGCCGAACTCGAGCGGCTGCGGGTCGAGAGCCGGCTGGTCGAGAGCGAGCGCCGCTACCGGGATCTGTACGAGGAGGCTCCGAATGCTTACATGTCGCTCGGGGTGGACCTCGACCTGATTAGCGTGAATCGCCGCGCCACGCATCTCCTGGGTTATTCCGCCAAGGAGCTGCTCGGATCGAGCATCATGACCCATTTTGCGGACACGCCCGCCGGCCGGGGACGGGCCGCGCAAGCGTTCGCGGACGGGTTCGGAGGGCACGACGCCTCCGGCCTCGAATTGGAGATGCGCCGACGCGATGGTAGCCCGCTTTGGGTCAACCTGTGGATGCGGCCGATGCGCGGCATTGACGGGGCGATCCAGGCCGTGCACTCGATCTGGATCGACGTCACCGATCGCGTGCTCGCGGAGGCCGAGCGCGCCCGGCTGACGGAGCAGAACCTCTACCTCCGGCAAGAGATCAAGTCCGTCCACAACTTCGAGGAGATCGTCGGTCGGAGCGCCGCGCTGGCCGACGTGCTCGCGAAGGTCCGCCGCGTCGCCCCCACGGACGCGACCGTCCTGATCTCCGGCGAGACGGGCACGGGCAAGGAGCTGATCGCCCGGGCTATCCACTCGACCAGCCCGCGCAGCGACAAGCCGCTGATCAAGGTCAACTGCGCGGCCCTGCCCGCGGGGCTGGTGGAGAGCGAGCTTTTCGGCCACGAGAAGGGGGCGTTCACCGGCGCGATCGCCCGGCACTCCGGCCGGTTTGAGCTGGCCGACGGCGGGACCATCTTCCTCGACGAGATCGGCGAGCTGCCCGCCGAGAGCCAGGCCAAGCTCCTCCGCGTCCTCCAGGAGCATGAATTCGACCGCGTCGGCGGCACGTCGTCGCGGAAGGTCGACGTGCGGGTCATCGCCGCCACCAACCGCGACCTGCTCAAGGCCGTCCGCGAGAAGGCGTTCCGCGAGGACCTCTATTACCGCCTCAGCGTCTTCCCGCTCCCGCTCCCGCCGCTCCGCGACCGGGCCGAGGACATCCCGCTGCTGGCGAAGTTCCTCCTCGACAAGTTCGCGGCGCGGGTCGGGCGGCGGTTCGATGGGATCGAGCCGGGCACCCTCCGCCGGCTCATGGCTTACCCGTGGCCGGGGAACGTCCGCGAGCTGGAGAACGTCCTCGAGCGCGCCGTGATCCTCGCGACCGGCCCCGCGCTCGAAGTCGACCACGACGTCCTCAGCCAGCCTGGTCTCCCGCCCGTCGGCGCGACGTCGGCGGCGCTGGAAGACGTGGAGCGGGCCCACATCCTGGCGGTCCTCCAGCAGACGCGATGGGTCATCGACGGGCGCGGGCGCGGCGGTCATCCTCGGCATCCACCCCAATACCCTCCGCAGCCGGCTGAAGAAGCTCGGCCTCTCGCGCTCGTCCCACGAACCCTCGTAGCCCCCACGACGGGCCGTGGCCCCGCCTCGCTTCGCGTCGTCGCGGCCCTGCGCCGAATCGACCCCGCGTGGAATCTTCATCTCCCAGCCCACGAGCGACTTGAGGCGACGGCGCGGGCCTCGCGATGGGCGACGGCACCGGGATCGCAATTGAGCCTCCGCGATCTCTCGGGGGCCTGTCATGCTGATGATCACTCAATCCGAGGCGGGCGGTTCGGCCCGCACCCTCAAGCTCGAGGGCGATCTCCGCGGCCCCTGGGTCGGCGAGCTGGAGTCAGCCTGTCGCACGTTCAGGGTCTCCCTGGACCGCGTCCGGCTCGACCTCCTCGGCCTGACCTTCGTCGACGCGGAGGGGGCCCGGTGTCTTGAAGACTTGATCCGCGGCGGGGCGAGCGTCATCGCCTGCTCGGCCTTCGTCGCGGAGCTGCTCCACCTGGAAGGGCCCTGAGGCCCCGGCGCGGACGTCCCGCGTGCTCATGCTGGAAGTCACACTACAGGAGTTCACCCATGCGTCCGTTCATCCGACTTACGGCCCTCGCCGCCGCTCTCAGCCTGGCCCTCTGGGCCTTCCCCGGCTGCTCTCCCGACGGGGGCGGCGACAAGATGGACTCCGGCGCCATGCCCGCCGGCAAGACGGGAGGTGCGATGGAGAAGGGGAAGATGGACGGCGGCATGGAAAAGGGCAAGATGGACGGCGCCATGCCCGGCGGCAAGATGGAGGGCGGCATGGACAAGGGGAAGATGGACGGGGCTCCCAAGTAACGACCGTCCGCGGTCGTCCGGCGGTCGGTCGTCCGGGGGGGCGGCCGGTCCGCCGGGGTTTGAAAGGGGAGTCCCGCTGGACGGAGTGTTACGGACTGGTCGGCGTGTCCGTCACCCGGATCGTCATCGAGGAGGGCGGAGCGAACCATGATCCCAACAGATCCCGATCGCGAACGATCGCCGCTGTTGTCGCCGAACGGCCTTGCCGGGTCGCAGGACCCGGCGCGACGGCCTCCTGTCTCCGCCTGATCGACGGGACGCCCGCCGGGGCGATCCCGGGTGGCCGGCCGGCCGGCCCGAGACGCTATGATTTCCTCGGCCCGCCCCGCGCCGCGGGGGAGCTCGGCTGGTTGGCCCAGTACCGCGTCAAGAGCCTGATCGGCGAGGGGGGCATCGGCCTCGTCTTCCTGGCCGAGGACACGCATCTCGCCCGGTCGGTCGCCCTTAAGATCATCAAGCCGGAGCTGGCGGACGCGCCCCGGGTCCAGGGCCGCTTTGTGCGCGAGGCGCAGGCGACCGCAGCCATCAAGCATGACCACATCGTCACGATCTACCAGGTCGGCCGCGCCAACGACACCCTCTTCCTGGCCATGGAATACCTCCGGGGCCTCTCGTTGCAGGGCTGGCTGGAGCGGGGCCGCAAGCCCTCGGTGGACCTCGCGCTGCGGCTCGGCCGCGAGATCGCCTCCGGCCTATCCGCCGCGCACCGGAACGGGCTGGTCCACCGCGACGTCAAGCCGGCCAATATCTGGCTCGAGGCTCCCTCGGGGCGGGTCAAGATCCTCGACTTCGGGATGGCCCGGTCCGAGCACGACGAGGCTCATATTACCCAGACGGGCACCGTCATGGGCACGCCGGCATACATGGCCCCGGAGCAAGCCCGCGGCGAGACCGCCGGCGCCGGCGCGGACCTGTTCAGTCTGGGCTCCGTACTCTATAGACTCTGCGCCGGCCGGCTGCCGTTCGAGGGGGAGTCGATCTTGGCCGTGCTCTCGTCGCTCGCCTCGGACACGCCCCGCCCGCTCCGCGAGGTCGATCCCTCGGCCCCGCCGGCCCTGGAAGAGCTGGTGGCGCGACTCCTCACGAAGGACCCGAGGGCCCGGCCCGATTCGGCCCAGGCGGTGGTCGACGCCATCCGGGCGATCGAGCGCGAATTGCTGGCCGATCGCCAGAGGGCGGAGCTTTCCGACGATTCGCCCCGGCCGGCACATCTCGCCGCCCCGGCCCCGCCCGCGGTCATCGCCGAGGCGGATCACGGCACGCCCCGACCCGCGACGAGCAGCCGACTTCGGGCGTGGCGCATCTCCGCCGTCGTGCTCGCGACGCTGACGCTCGGGGCCCTCATCGTCGCCCGGCCACGCCGCGGAATGCGCGAGACACCGGCCGCCGCCGGCGCCCGGGTCGCTGCCGCCGCGGCGACGAAGCCGGGGGCGGACCCGGCGCTTCCGCGGGTCGGCGCCGACCGATCCATCGCCGAAGCCGCGACGGCCCCCAGGCCGACGATCGATCTCGCGGCGCCCGGCGGCCGGCTGATGCAGCCCGCCCACGTCGAATCGGATCAAACCGCCGTCCGCCGCGACCTGCCCGCCAAGGACCGGGCGACGCCTCCGCCGCAGGCCGCAACGCCGGATGCCGGCAGGATGCTCGCGATGCCGGCCCGGGATGAGTGGCGCACGCCGATCGACCCCGACGGCGACTGCAAATTCGAGTTCGACCGGAAGAGCGACCGGATCGAGATGGACGTCCCGGGCACTCCCCACGCCCTGAGCGCGGAACTCCAGCTCTGGAACGCCCCCCGGGTGCTCCGTCCCGCCCGGGGCGATTTTGACGCCTCCGTGGTCGTGGGCGGCGTCTTCCACCCCTCGGGGCGAGCGACGATGAAGGATTACGCCCCGTACCACGGGGCCGGTATCCTCCTCTGGCAGGACGAGGGGAATTATGTCCGCCTCGAGATCGCCGCGGACCTCCATCACGGCAAGCCCCGCTCTTACGCCAACTTCGAGCTGCGCAAGGCGGGCGGGCTCGCGGTCTCGAAGGGGCTGGCGATCAAGGACGGCTCGACACACCTCCTGCTGGAGCGGCGGCGAGGCGAGGTACGTGCGGCCTTCGGACCCGACGGTTCTCGCTGGACCTGGTTCGCGCCCTTGGCCGTGGAATTCGACGACAGGTTGAGCGTCGGTGTCACGGCGATCAATTCCGCCACGAAGCCCCTGATCGCCGAGCTGGATGTGTTCACGCTTACCAGGAAGAGCCGGGTCGATGGAGGTCCCGACGGGAACGACGCGCCCCGACGGGCGTCGCCCCCGTCGTCCCCCTGAACCCGGGACCGTGGCGAGAACCCCTTGTATGTCGACCGGATCGATGAGTCCATCACCCCGAGGAGAACGCCCATGAATCGCCGCCCCGCCCGCCGGATCGCGCAGATCCTGCTGACCCTCGCCGCGCCCGCCTTCGCGCTCACGGCCGCCGCGACCCTCGGCGCCCAGGAGCCGGCGAAGGGGCCGGGCGACGCCCCCGTGCGCAAGGAGCTCGACGAGTTCCGCGACATGGCGTCGAAGAAGGCCCCCCCGGAACGCCTGCGGATCTATGAGCAGGGTATCGCGGAGGTCCGCAAGTCGGGGGCGATCGACAAGGCCCTGAAGGTAGGCGACCGGGCGCCGGAGTTCGCGCTGCCGGACGCGACCGGCAAGACGGTCAAGCTCTCGGAGCTGCTGGCCCGCGGGCCGGTCGTCGTGACGTGGTATCGCGGGGGCTGGTGCCCTTACTGCAACATCGCCCTCCGCGGCTTCCACAAGAGCCTGCCGGAGATCCGTGCCGCGGGGGCCAACCTCGTCGCGATCTCGCCGGAGACGCCCGACAACAGCATGAGCACCGCCGAGAAGAACCACCTCGACTTCGCGGTACTCAGCGACCGCGGGAACAAGGTGGCGCGCGCCTACGGCGTGGCCTACAAGATCCCCGAGGTCATCGCGGACCAGTTCAAGGGCCGTCTCGACCTGGCCAAGCACAACGGCGACGACTCGGGCGAGCTGCCCCTCGGCGCGACTTACGTCATCGACCGCGACGGGGTGATCCGCTTCGCGTTCGTCGACGCGGACTATCGGAAGCGGGCCGAGCCCTCCGACGTGGTCGCCGCCCTGCGCGGCCTCGAGAAGAAGCCCTGAGCCGGCCGGGTCGTGATGCCCGGGCCGTCCGTTCGACGGCCCGGGTGCACCTTAATCACAGGAAGACACGTTTCATGCGAGTATCGAGCCTCCTCCTGGCCCTGGCCGTCCCCCTGGCGTGCGCCGGGCCGCGCACCTCCGCCCAGGACACTTCCCGCGACGGTCCGAGCCGCATGGTTCTGGTCGAGCTGTACACCTCGCAGGGCTGCGACATGTGCCCGACGGCCGAGAAGATCCTCGGCGCACTCGCCGAGAAGGACCGGGGGATCGTCCCCATCGCCTTCCACGTCGACTACTTCAATGACCCCTGGAAGGACGTCTTCTCCGACCCGCTCTACAGCCGGCGCCAGATGACCTACAACCAACTGTACACCCGGCCGAAGAACCCCGAGTACGGGCTCTACTACACGCCGATGCTCATGATCGACGGCATCGAATCCGTCAACGGCCGTGACCCCGCCGCGGCCGAGGCGGCGATCCGCCAGGCCCGGGCCGGCAAGCCTCCCGTCGGGCTCGACGTCGCCCTCGACGTCAAGGGGGACGGGCTCTCCGGCACGGCCACGATCGAGGTGACAAGCCGGTCGCCCCGCGTCGAGAAGTCGCCGTTGCTGGTCTGCGCCGTCCTCCGCGAGGACGGCGTCGTCACCGACATCCCCTCGGGCGAGAACCGGGGCAAGTCGCTCGTCGCGCGCTTCCCGGCGCGTCTGACGAAGTATGAATTCGTCGAGTTGAACGGCAAGTTGCCCTCGACGCAACGGTTCCCGTTCGTCGTCGCGCCGGCCTGGAACCGGAAGAACCTCCGACTGGCCGTGTTCGTGCAGGACAAGCGCACGGGCGTGGTCCACCAGGCGGCCGACCTCCCCTGGCGTTCGACCAAGGCCGACGCGACCTCGGCGGCGCGTTGACATGCGCCCGACGAATCAATCCGAAGGACCCTCGAGATGTCAGGATTTCTCGCCTCGCGCCCGATCGCCGTGCTCGGCCTGGCCGCGTGCGCGGCCGCGGGGTTGGCGGCGGCCTCCCGCGCAGTACCTCGCGCCGGGGAAGACGGCGCCGGCCCCGGAGTTCCACAACGTGACCGAGTGGGTGAACTCCGGACCGCTGACGATGGCCAAGCTCCGCGGCAAGGTCGTGCTGGTCCACTTCTGGACCAACGGCTGCTTCAACTGCATGAACAACTACCCGCATTACAAGGCGTGGCAGGAGCGTTATGCGGGCAAGGACGTCGTGATCGTCGGCATCCACACGCCCGAGACCCCCGGCGAGCACAACCTCGAACGGATCAAGGAGCAGGCGAAGAAGCATGGGCTCAAGTTCCCGATCGCGGTCGACAACGACGCCTCGAACTGGAAGGCCTGGAACAACCGACTCTGGCCGACGGTCTACGTGGTCGATCGGCGCGGTACGCGTCCGATACGGCTGGGAGGGGGAGCTGAGCTACAGGGGAGCGCCCGGCGAGGAGAAGATCCGGCAGCTCGTGGATGTGCTGCTGCTCGAGGGCCTCTGATCTGCCGCGCCCCCCTTCCGGAAATCGATGGCGTTCCTCCCCCTGATCGGAGGACACTCGACCGTCCCGACCCGAGGCGATCCCAGGAGGTCCCGTCATGCCGCAACCCGATCCGATCCCGTCGCGCGAGATCACGCCGGAGCCGCTGTACCAAGGCCGCCGGACGTTCCTGCGGGCGGGAATCGCCGCGGCCACCCTGGCGACGACCGCCTGGGCCTACCGCCGGCTCAACCGCGTCGGCTCGGCGGCGATCGAGACGCCCGAGCTGGCCGGCCTGGCCGCGCCGCCCCTCGGGGCGGAGGGCGTCGCCTCGGGGTTCCGCGTCGACGAGCCGATGACGCCCCTGGAGAAGGTCATCAACTACAACAACTTCTACGAGTTCACCACCGACAAGGAGGGCGTAGCCGCCGCGGCGGCGGGTTTCGTCTCCAGGCCGTGGCAGGTGGCCGTCGACGGCATGGTTCATCGGCCGAGGATGTTCGATATCGACGAGCTGAGGAAGATCGCCCCGCCCGAGGAGCGAGTCTACCGGATGCGGTGCGTGGAAGGCTGGTCGATGGTGATCCCCTGGGCGGGCTTCTCCCTGTCGAAGTTGCTCGATCGTGTCGAGCCGATGGGCGGGGCGAAGTACGTCGCGTTCCGGACGCTGCTCGACCCGACGCGGATGCCCGGCCAGGCGCGGCCCGTGCTCGACTGGCCCTACGTCGAGGGGCTCCGGATCGACGAGGCGATGCACCCTCTCACGATCCTGGCCTCGGGCCTCTACGGCCGCGAGCTGCCCCCCCAGGACGGCGCACCGCTCCGGCTCGTGGTCCCCTGGAAGTACGGCTTCAAGGGGATCAAGTCGATCGTCCGGATCTCGATCCTGGCGGACCGGCCGACGACGACCTGGAACACCAGCGCACCCGGCGAGTACGGGTTCTTCGCCAACGTGAATCCACGGGTCGACCACCCGCGCTGGAGCCAGGCGTCCGAGCAACGGATCGGCGAGTCGGGCCGGCGGCCCACCCTGATGTTCAACGGCTACGCCGATCAGGTCGGCCGGCTCTACTCGGGGATGGACCTCCGGGTCAACTTCTGAGGCGGTTCGCACACATGAGAGCCGGTCGATTCGCAAAATCCCTCGTGTTGCTCAATGCCGCCGTGCCCGTCGCCCTTCTCGGCTGGGACGCCGCGAGGGGCCAGCTCGGCGCCAATCCGGTCAACTTCGCGATCCGGACGACCGGCAGCCTCGCGCTGATCTTCCTTCTCCTCTCGCTGCTGGTCACGCCCGCCAGCCGGGTCACCGGCTGGGGCTGGCTCGTCCAGTTCCGTCGGATGCTGGGGCTCTGCGCTTTCTTCCACGCCGTGCTGCACTTCCTGCTCTTCTTCGGGCTCGACCGCGGGGCGAGCCTCTCCGGCACGCTCTCGGAGGTCATCAAGCGGCCCTACCTGATGGTTGGTGCGGTCGGGCTGGTGCTGATGGTCCCCCTGGCGGCCACCTCGACCGACGGCATGATCCGGCGGCTGGGCCCGCGGAGGTGGAAGGCGCTCCACCGTCTGGCCTACGTCGCGGCCGTCGCGGGAGTGGTCCACTTCTACATGCTCGTGAAGGCGGACGTCAGCCGGCCCCTCGCCTTTGCCACGGCCCTGGCGATCCTGCTCGGCTACCGGGTCGTCGCGCACTACGTCCAGCTCCGATCGGCCCTGATCAAACTGCGGTCGGCCCCCGCACCCGCACCCGCACCCGCACCCGCCGAAGCGCGGCCGAAATCCTGGTCGGGGCAGTTGCGCGTGGCCCGCGTCTTCGTCGAGACGCCGGACGTCCGCACCTTCCGCCTGGCGCCGACCGCCGGCATCCTGCTCCCGTTCAACTTCCGCCCGGGGCAGTACTTGAACCTGTCGCTGCTCGTCGACGGCCGGAAGGTCCGCCGGTCGTACACGATCGCCTCGCCCCCGACGCGGGCCGGCTACTGCGAGCTGACGGTCAAGCGCGAGGCGATGGGCGCGTCGTCGCGGCACCTGCACGACACGATCCGCGAGGGCGACCTGCTCGACGTCTCGGCCGCGGCCGGCCGGTTCACCTTCACTGGGGCCGAGGCCGGGAGCATCGTCCTGATCGCGGGGGGCGTGGGCATCACGCCGCTGATGGCCAAGATCCGCTACCTGACCGACCTGAGCTGGCCCGGGGAGATCTACCTCGTCTTCTCCGCGAGGACCGCGCGCGACGTCATCTTCCGCGACGAGTTGGATTACCTCCGGCGACGGTTCCCGAACCTCCACATTTCCGTGACCCTCAGCCGCGCCGAGGGTCCCGACGGCCCCTACGCCCGCGGCCGGATCACCCAGGACCTACTCTACCGCACGGTCCCCGGGATCGCGGCGAGGCGTGTGCATATTTGCGGGCCCGACGCGATGATGGAGACGACCCGTCAGATCCTTCGTGACCTGGGCGTGCCCGACGACAGTATGCACACCGAGTCGTTCACCCCGGCCGGTCGCGCCGAGCCCGACCCGGCCAACCGGGTCGCCGAGGACGCACTCGTTCCCCCCGCGCCGCCGTCTGCTAGGTTGGACGGGCCGGGATCGGCCACACTCGAGTTCGCCAGATCGGGAAAGACCATCCCGATCACGCCCGACAGGACGATGCTGGAAGCGTCGGAAGACCTGGGCATCGGCATCGACTACGACTGCCGCGCCGGGATCTGCGGCCAGTGCAAGGTCGGGCTGATCTCCGGCCGCGTCGTCATGGACGCGGAGGATGCCCTCGACGCTTCGGACCGGTCGAAGCGCCTGATTCTGAGCTGCCAGGCGCGGTGCCTCGGAGAGGTGGTCGTCGATGCGTGACGGTCGCCGCCAGGCCTGCCAACGCGTGCAGCCGCAAGCCAAAACGGCGGCGGGGGCTTCGGTTCGGCGAGGTAGGGGCCGAGGTCGCGGTCGACGTCGAGGAACGCCTCCTGGAGGACGTTCGACGGGTCGAGCCGGCCCCGTACCCTCGCGTCGATCCGCAGCTCGACCATGCGCCGGAGTCGGTCGCGATACTCGTCGAATTGCTCCGCCAGGGCCCCCGGTCGCCGCCGCGGAACCGATCGATCGGGTCGGACAAGTCTCCGGGCCTCTTGTCCAAATGGTTCCCCATAGCTCATATCCGCGCGCCCACCGGAAACCGGGAATGTGAAATGGGGAACGAGACCGTCGGTCTCCCGCTCCCAACGCAGGCCCGCAACCGCTCCGACGACAACGCGCATCGAGCGGGGTTCGGGTGAACCGAGACACAGCATATACACCGGCGGGGCTCATTTCATGCACGGGTGTGGTCTGCGGGAGCTCATGAAGAACCCGGTGCAAGCGGTACCGGCATGAGCTGACCCGCACCTTCGCGTAGCGCGCGTCGGTCCGCCATGCCGGAACAACTTCGGCCGACGACACGAATGGCACTTAGATTTTGCTAGCTCGTTTGAGCATCTGGAGTTTGATCTCTCTCCGCGGCCTCGTCAGGCTTTGATACCCCCTCGGCCCCTTCTTGGTCATGCGGGGCTCGAACCGGTCGGGCCGGTCGGCGACGCGGTGCACGGCGATGGCCCGGAGCAGCTGCTCGTAGAGCGCCGCCCGGTGAGCCGCGCCGCGGTCGACCTGGGCGGCGATCACCGGCCGGAACGCCTCCAGGACCTGGAGCGTCGCCTTGAAGCTGATCGACCGCGGCGGTACACCCTCGCCGGCCGCCGCCTGCGCCATCACCGTGCGGATCAGGTTGTACGCCAGGACATGCGTCCAGATCTCCTTGCGCACGAGCTCCGGCGTCTTGCACCGCAGCCTGTCCATCTGGAGCGTGATCTTGATCGACCTCAAATCGAGCTCGTTGTTCCACCTGGCCCGATAGAGCGAAGCCAGCTCCTCCTTGGTCGCCTGCACGGGGTCCAGCAGGGTCGTCACGACGACGACCGACCGGGTCCGGAACCCGGGCTGCGCCACCCGGAACCAGACTTCGCGGACCGTGATCGAGTCGGGCAGTCCGTTGTACGTTCGCCGGTCCACCGAGCGGATCGACGTCGGCTTCCTCCAGACGACCAGATGGTCGTCCTTGCCCAATCGGATGCCCTTGCGGAAGTCGGCCCGGCGGTGCGCCGACAGGCGGCTGACGGTGTCGACCCCGCGCCCCTTCAGCAGATGCATGCCGACCCAGCCCGACATCAGGCGGTCGCCCAGCAGCACGTCGCCGGGCCGGAGGACGTCCCAGAGCCGCCGCAGGAGGCTGACCTCCCCCTGTCCCTTGCCGGCGTAGCGGCAGATGCCCAGGTCGAGGATCGCGCCGCACGAGAGCGAGATGATCGCGCCGATCCGCGCGGGGGCGAAGCTCGTCCCGGGGATCTGGTTGTAGGTCAGCGGGTACTCGCGGCGGTTCTCCGCCGTGTCGGGCATCGAGACGGTCGAGCCGTCGAAGAGGCAGACCCGGCGGCCCTTCCAGAGCCACCGCCGATCGACCCGCGCGTCGAGGTTCCGGCCGACGAGGCGGGCCGCCGCGGCGAAGAACCCCTCGGGCAGACGCCTCCTCGCCTGGCAATAGGCGCCGGTCTCCGAGCTACACGGACGAGCCCCTGCGAGGCGCGATGGGCGATCAGCCGGGCGACGGCGGCTCGGCAGGACTGGTCGGCGGCGAGGACCTGGCCGAGGAAGACCCAGAGGGTGATCAGTGGGGTGAAGATCCGGTCCTTCCAGGGGGTCTTGACCTCGCGCAGGGCCCCCTCGAGGCATCCCTTCGAGAGGACGTCGGCGAAGGGGAGGCCGTCCTGCTGGAGGAACTCCTGGCGGAGGGAATCGACCTGTCGGCGAAGGCGTCCGTGCGCGTGGCGATGCATCGCTCTGGCTCCGGGTGGGCGACGTGGATATGTCCCCATCAGAGCCGGAACGCCGATGTCTTCCTATCCCGTTCCCTCGCAGGCGATTGCGGGAATCTAAGTGCCATTCGCCGACGACACCGAAGCGCCTCCGAGACGTGAAGCTCACCTGCCCGGCGGGCGCGGTGTACGTCCACGCAGAAGCTGAGAGACTGGGCCCGGAAAGGGCGGGTCTACGGCCGTCAGACCCCGACCTGAGGGCTGTGGATCGCCTGCGCCGATCAGGTGTCGAGATGGGGCGGCTCCGTCGGCTGACGGCTCGAGCAGAGCATGGCAGCTGCGGTATCCCGCCTAACTGACCACGCCGAGATCGGGGCAGCCATCATGACCGTCGGCGCTCCACCGTTCGTGGGACCTGTCGTTGTGAGGAACCTACCGGCGTCGGGCACCGGCCGTTTCCCGTGGATCGGGATGCCGGTCACCCCGCCCAAGCCAGGATTTCCCAAACGCTGCGTGTGGTCCGGTCGAATCTCATCGGAATATTGGCAGCGGCCGGGCCTAGACGGAGCTTATAGGTTCGAGGGGCCGACGTCCGGCCCATTGGGCCCGACGCGGGAACGGTCGTGAGGCCCCGACCCATGCCCCGATGGGGCAACTCGCACCGCCCCGGCCACGACCGGCCGTTCTCTCCGGAGATGACGCCATGACCGCCCTCGACATGCTCCGCGACCACCTGCGACGGACGAACCGGAGGCCCGCGAGCCGCAGGCGGAGGTCCCGGCTCCGACCACGAATCGAAGGGCTGGAGGAACGCGTCGTCCTCGTCGGTCCGTTCCCTGTTTCGCCGGTTTCGCCCGTTTCTACGGCCACGGCCACAGTGCTCACGATCTTCCCCACCGGGACGCAGGTCTTCGGCACGAGCCTGACGCTGACGGCGAACGTCTCGTCCGCGGCGCCGGGCGGAGGGGTCTCGGGCGGGACCGTGACGTTCTTCGACGGCTCGACAGATCTCGGCTCGGCCACCGTCGCGTCGAACCAGGCCACGCTCAAGATCGACTCGCTGCCGGTCGGGACGGACGCGCTGCACGCCTCGTTCCGAGGCTTTCTTGGTAGCGAAACCGGGGCGAGCGCCTCGCCGAACGTGACGGAGACGATCACGCCGGCGACGCCGACCCTCACCATCATGCCGTCGACCGTGGACTATGGCCAGGCCGCGACGTTCGCCGCGAAGCTCTCCCCGGCACCGGATAGCACAACGTCCGCCGGCTCGATCCAGTTCCAGGTCGACGGCGTGAATGTCGGCTCGCCTGTGGCCGTAAAGGGCGGCTGGGCGACGTTCGGCGACGGGTCGCTCGCCTCGGGCTCGCACACGATCTCGGCCGTCTTCCCCGGCGACGCCGACCTATTCGCCGCTGCAGGGTCGAGCACGGTTGTCGTGCGGCCCGGCGTCGTCTCGATCGCGCGGACCGACGCGGCCGGGACGATCGAGACCGGGTCGACCGTCGCCTACGCCGTGACCTTCAGCGAGCCGGTGACGGGCGTCGCCGCCGGTGATTTCCAGGTCACGGGCGGGGTCACCGCCTCGCCGACGGTCGCCGTCTCCGGCTCGGGTGAGTCGTACGTTGTGACCGTCTCCGGCGTCAGCGGTGCGGGGACGCTCGGCCTGAACCTCGTCTCGGCCGGCTCGATCCAGGACGCGAACGGCGTCGGCCTCGGCCTCTTGTCGAGGGGATCCGCCTCGCCGGTGAACTACGCCGTCGGCGCCATCCCCGTCGGCGAGGCGGTGGGCGACCTCAACGGCGACGGCCGGCCCGACATCGTGGTCACGTCGCACACGACGGGCACGATCAGCGTCCTGATGGACAACGGCGACGGCACCTTGGCCCCGGCGGTGAACTATCAGGCAGGGACGAGCGACGATGCCGTGTCGCTGGCCGACCTCGCCGGCAACGGCCGGCTCGACATCGTCGCCACGAGCTGGGGCAACGGCATCTACATCCTGATGAACAACGGCAACGACACCTTCGCCCCCGCGGTCTTCTACAGCGACCCCGAGAACACCGGCAACTCGGCCGTGGCCGACCTCAACGGCGACGGCCGGCCCGATATCGTCACCGCGGACTACTACCGCGACGCCGTCAGCGTGCTGCTGAACAACGGCAACGGCACCTTCGGTGCGCCGGTCGAATACGCTTGCAGCTCGGGCACGATGAACGTGGCCGTGGCCGACCTCAATGGCGACGGCCGGCCCGACTTCGTCGCGACGAACTGGAACGGAGCGTTGGTCAGCGTCCTGATGAACGAGGGCAACGGGACCTTCGCCGCGCCGACGAACTACGCCGTCGGGTACGCGCCGGGCCCCGTGACGATCGGCGACGTCAACGACGACAGCAAGCCCGACATCGTCGTCGGGAACGTCGGTGACGGAACGGTAAGCGTCCTGATCAACGACGGCGACGGCACATTCGCGCCGCAGCAAGTCTGCCAAACGGGGCTTCCCGCCGTCGCCCCCGCGTACGGCCTCGGTAGCATCGCGCTCGCCGACCTCGGCGGAGACGGCCGGCCCGACATCATCTTCGCGAACGAGAACTGGGCCAACGAGTTCCCCGACGGCACCGTGGCCATCCTGCCGAACAATGGCGACGGCACGTTCGGGACGCCGAGCCCTCACACCATCGGAGTCTGCCCCTCCTCGTTGGTGGTGGCCGACCCCAACGGCGACGGCGTCCCTGACCTCGTCGTCGCCGACCGCAACACTGGCAGCGTGGACGTCCTGATGAGCCAGGGCGGCGCCAACTTCGGCGACGTCTATACGGTCGACAGCGCTACCGCGACGACCGCGATCGTCGAGGGCCTGTACCGGACGATCCTCGGCCGCGCCGCCGACCCGGCCGGCCTGAAGGGCTGGGTGGCGGCGATCGCGGGCGGCATGCCCGTCACGACGGCAGCGGCGAAGTTCTACGCCTCGCCCGAATACGACGCGCGGATCGTCAAGGCCGACTACGAGCGGTTCCTCGGCCGCGCCGCCGACCCGGCCGGGCTCGCGGCAAATGTCGCGGCGATGCAGGCCGGCATGACAGAGGCGCAGATGACCGAGGTCTTCCTCGGCTCGAATGAGTTCACCGCGGCCCACGCCGGCGCCGCCTCGTTCGTCCAGGCGTTGTACCAGGACGTCATCGGCCGGCAGGCGGCCCCGGCGGAGGTCGCGGCCTGGGACCAGGCGCTGGCCTCGGGCATGGGCCGGGCGCAGGCGGCGGCCGACTTCGTGGCGGCGTCGGACCTGCGGGCGATCGACGACGACTACGTCGCCATCCTCGGCCGGCCGGCGGCCGGGGCCGAGGACACCGCGTGGCTCGCGCTCGTACAGCGCGGTGTATGGACGCTCGACGAGGTGGCCGAGGCGTTCTTCGGATCGTCGGAGTTCGCCGCCCGCGCCGCCAGGTCCGTGTAGCCGTCCGCCTCGCGGCCCCTCTCAGGGCGGCGTGGGGCGCCGGGATCGATCGTTGATTCTCCGATCGGATCGCGTCATGATGACTGGGCTTCAAGGCTTCGCGATGGAAGCGAGGACGACCATCGAGGGCGATCGGGCGAACATCACCCGGGTCCTGGACGCCCTCGGCGCGGGCGACCCCCGCGCCGCGGCGAGCTGCTGCCGCTGGTCTACGACGAGCTCCGCCGCCTGGCGGCGCGGCGCGTCGCCGGCGAGGGGCCGGGGCGGACGCTCCAGGCCACGGCCCTGGTCCACGAGGCCTACCTCCGGCTCGTCGGCCCCGACTCGGACCGGTCGTGGAACGACCGGGGCCACTTCTACGCCGCCGCGGCCGAGGCGATGCGCCGCATCCTCATCGACCGCGCCCGCGACCGGGGCCGGCTCAAGCGGGGCGGAGATGCGGCCCGGCTCGCCTACCGCCTGGAGGAGATCCTCGACGACGGGGTGCCCGCCGACGACCTGATCGCGCTGGACGAGGCCTTTGCCCGTCTGGCGTGCCGGCACCGCGTCGCGGCCCTGGTGGCCAAGCTCCGGCTCTTCGCCGGCCTGGCGCCAGAGGAGGCCGCCGCGGCCGCGGGCCTCTCTCGCCGCACGTCCGACCGCGCCTGGGCCTTCGCCCGGGCCTGGCTCTTCGACGCCCTCAACCCGCCCGAGCCCGCGCCCGAGACGTGATGAGCCCGAGCCGTCGATCGAAGGCAGGAGATACGCCGATGGACCCATCCGCCGACGAACTGCTCTCGATCTTCGCCGACGCCCTCGACCGGCCCGCCGGGGCCGGCGCCTGGCGTTCCTCGACGAGGCCTGCCACGGCGACGAGGCCCTCCGCGCCTGCGCCGCCGCCCTGGTCCGCGCCCACGAGGGGGCCGGCGCGTTCCTCGCCGGGCCGACCGCCGACCCGGCCGGCGCCGCCCCGCCCGGACCGGAACGCCCCCGACCGCGTGCCGAGGAGGAGGGCGACCGGATCGGGTCGTACAAGCTGCTCCAGGAGATCGGCGAGGGGGGGCATGGGCAAGGTCTTCATGGCCGAGCAGGAGAAGCCCGTCCGGGAGTGCGTGGCCCTCAAGGTCATCAAGGCGGGCATGGACACCGCCCAGGTCGTCGCCCGGTTCGAGGCCGAGCGCCAGGCCCTGGCGATGATGGACCACCCGAACATCGCTCGCGTCCTCGACGCCGGCACCACCGAATCCGGCCGGCCCTTCTTCGTCATGGAGCTGGTCAAGGGCGTGCCGATCACCGAGTACTGCGACGCGGCCCGGCTCTCGCCCAAGGAACGATTGGAGCTGTTCATCCCCGTCTGCCAGGTGATCCAGCACGCGCACCAGAAGGGGGTGATCCACCGCGACGTCAAGCCGTCGAACATCCTAGTGACTCTCATCGACGGTGCGCCGATGCCGAAAGTGATCGACTTCGGCGTGGCCAAGGCGGTCGAGCAGCGGCTCACCGAGCGGACGCTCTTCACCCAGTTCGGCGCCATCATCGGCACGCCCGAGTACATGAGCCCCGAGCAGGCGGGGAACTCGGCCGCCGACGTCGACACGCGGAGCGACATTTACTCGCTCGGCGTGCTCCTCTACGAGTTGCTGACCGGGACGACCCCCTGGAGCGGGAATCGCTGCGGGAGGCGGCGTTCGCCGAGATCATGCGGCGGATCAGGGAGGAGGAGCCGCCCCGGCCGTCGACGCGGCTCTCGGGCTCGGGCGGCCGGCTGGCGACGCTCTCGTCGCTGCGGCACACCGAGCCGGCGCGGCTGACGAAACTCATGCGGGGCGACCTCGACTGGATCGTGATGAAGGCGCTTGAGAAGGACCGGGCGCGGCGGTACGAGACGGCGGCGGGCTTCGCCAGGGACGTGCGACGCTACCTCGACGGCGATGCGGTGGAGGCGGGCCCGCCGTCGGCGCGGTATCGGCTGGGGAAGTTCGCCCAGAAGAACCGCGCGGCGCTGGCGACGGCCGCGGCCTTCGCCCTGCTGCTGGTGGCCGCGACGGCGGTGAGCACGGTGATGGCCGTGCGCGCCTCGCGGGCGAGCGACGCGGCCAGGGCGGTGCTGGACGAGTCCGAGCAATCGCGCAAGGAGGCAGAGGCGGTCAGCGGCTTCCTCGTCGACGCCTTCAAGAAGCCCGACGAGCAGGTCGACGGGTCGAAGCTCCGGGTCGTCGAGGTGCTCGACGGCGCGGTCAAGGGCCTGGAGTCCGACGCCTCGATCCCGCCAGCGATCAAGGGGAAGCTGTTCCACGTCCTGGGGATGAGCTACAAGGGGCTGGGGCAGTTCCTCAAGTCGAAGGAGGTGATGGAGACGGCGATCAAGATCCGCGAGTCGGCGCTCGGCCCGGCGCATCGCGACACGCTGGCCAGCCGGGTCGAGATGGTCCTCTTTTCGGCGCTGACGGGCGGCAAGGACGACGCCGTGGCGATGGGCCGCGCCACGCTGGCCGCGTGCGAGGCGTCGCTCGACCCACGGGACGAGGTTGCGATCCGGGCGAGGAATAACCTCTGCTCGGCGCTCTGGTGGGTCGGCAAGACCGGCGAGGCGCTCCCGGTGGCGGAGCAGGCCGTGCGGCTCTGCGAGGGACGCTTCCCGGACGACTCCCCGGTCATGCTGACCAATCGAAGGCTCCTGTGCGAGGACTACGAGGCCATCGGGCGGGCCGAGGAGGTGCTCGCCCAGTTCCGGCGCCTGCATGGCGGCCGTGGAGGGGACCAAGGGCAAGGACCATCCCGCGGCCATCTTCTGGCGTAATCAGGTCCGCCGCGTCGAGTCCAACCTGGGGCGGACGAGGGCCGAGACGCGCGAGGAGCGGATCGCCCGGCTCGAAGGGGATCTCAAGCAGTTCGCAGCCGGCGATTTCCGGTCGCTCTACCCCCGCGTGGACCTCGCCCTCGAGCGCTTCCACCGGGACGGACGTGGCGACCCGATCACGCCGCTGGAGGCGCTGGTCGCGGCGTCCCGGGAGAAGAAGGGGGCCGACAGTCCCAACACGATCGACGTCGAGAGGCTCCTCGCCTGGACCCGCCTCGAAATGGGCCAGTATGCCGAGGGGCTCGCGGCGCTGGAGGGCCTCGCGGCGCGATGCCAGGCGACGTTGCCGCCCGGCCAGGAGATGTCGATCCAGATCCGGGGCAGTCTCGCCGACGCCTACTTTCGCTTCGGCCGGCTACCCGAGGAGATCCGGCTCCTCGAGGCGATCGCCCGGGACCTGGCCGACCGCGGCCCCGATGATGGGTTCGTCTTGGACTTCGACGACGCCCTCTCCGAAGCCTATCTCTCCTCGGGGAGGTGGGCCGAGGCGATCCCGCTGATCGAGCGGACGATCGCGCGGTCCGAGGCGAAGTTCGGCAAGGAAAACTTGCGGACGGTCTCGCACCGGCAGACCCTCGCATTCGCCCTGGCGTTATCCGACCCGGGCAGGAGGTCCGAGGCGGTCGACCGTTTTGAAGCGGGAATGAAGGCGCGAGAGAAGGTGCTCTCGAGCGATGACCCAGCGATCATCCTGGAGCACATCTTTTTCTCCGATCTCTGCTTCGAGGCCGGCCGCCTCGACCGCGCCGCGGCCGAGTACGACGAGTGGATGCCCCGCGAGAAGCGCGTCTGGTCGCGCGAGTACTACGCGGCCCACGGCTTCGGCTCGAGGCGGGGCGAGGTCTGGCTCCGCGGCGGCAAGTTCGCCGAGGCCGAGCCGCTGATCGTGGGGGGCTACGAGTCCATGAAGGCCCACGAGGCCTGGATCAAACCGATCTGGAAACCTCGCCTGGCCGAGGCCGGCGACCGGGTCGTCCGGCTGTACGAGTCCTGGGGAAAGCCCGAGAAGGCCGCCGAATGGCGTACCAAGATCAAGGCCGGTGCCCCGCGTCGCCCGCGGGCCCGAACCCTCCGGCGAGAATCGCACCCGAGGCCAAGCCATGAAACGGCATCACGCGGTGCGCGGCTTCACCCTGATCGAGTTGCTGGTCGTGATCTCGATCATCGCGATCCTGATCGCGCTCCTGCTCCCGGCTGTCCAGTCGTGCGCGAGGCGGCGCGCTGCGCCGGGTGCGTCAACAACATGAAGCAGCTCGCCCTGGCCGCGGCCAACTACCACGACCTCAATAACGTCTTCCCGATCGGCGACCCATACATGTGGAAGCCCCGGGTAGGTATGTTCGACGGCCACAGCCCCTTCGTCGCGATGCTGCCCCAGCTCGATCAGCAGGCCATCTATGCCGCCTGCAACTTCGTCCTGGACATCGAGGACTATGCCGACACGACGGCCTTCACCGCCGGGCTGAAGGTCCTCTGGTGCCCGAGCGACGCCCGCGTCTCGGCCTCCGTGGTCTACGCCTACGACTCGCATTACACGCTCACCTACACCTCCTACGCCCCCAACTACGGCCTGGCCTATTACGCCCCCGCCTGCGTGTTCAATCAGAACTGCACGGGCGCCGACCTGCCGGCGATCAATTCCCAGGCGGCGCATTCCAACGGGGTCTTCTTCATCAATAGTTCCGTCTCGATCGCCGGGATTACCGACGGCACATCGAGCACCTTCCTCTTCGCCGAGCACGCCCACGGCAAGCTCCCCGACTCAATCCGGGACGACTATCAGACCTGGATCGATAGCCAGTACGGCGACACGACGTTCAACGCGGTGTTCCGCATGAACTCCTTCGGGAATCGCAAGCTGGGATGCGAGGCCGACGGCTGGTGCTTCGCCATGATCGGCGCCGCGTCGAGCTACCATCCGGGCGGGGCAGACTTCGCCTTCTGCGACGGCTCGGTCCGGTTCTGCAAGGACTCGATCGACTCGGTCCCCTCCGACCCGTACTGGGGCGAGCCGCTCGGCATGACCGGCGACCTCACCACGACGCTCAATTTCCCCCCGAGCACGCTCTCGCAGTTCGGCATCTATCAGAAGCTCTCCTCGCGCAACGGGGGCGAGATCGTCGCCGGCGACGCATACTGAATCCGACCGCGGTCAGGTCGCCGCCTCGAACCGACCTCGCGCTAGGCCAACGTGTGGGACAGAAACTCGTCCTGTCCGCGCACGCGAGAGGGACTTACGAACGGATCGCGGAATGACGGGCTTCTCTATGCGCACGAGCGAATGGACCGAAGAGGATGTAGTGTGTCAGCCCGAATGGCACAGAACCTTGGTTAGAGATCAGCCTCCTCCAGGGGTACGATGATGACGACCTGGAGGACCAGCGATGGGCACGAACGGGAAGCGACGGACGTGGAGCGCGGCCGAGAAGCTCCGGATTGTCCTGGCCGGCATGGAGCCCGATGTCGAGGTCTCCGACCTCTGCCGTCGCGAGGGGCTCAACCCGGTCCAGTTCTACGCCTGGAAGAAGCAACTCCGGGCGCGGCCTCCCGCGTGTTCGAGGATCGCAGGGGCCGCCCCGACGCCCGCGAGCAGAGGCGCGAGGCCGAACTTCAGCGGCTCAAGAACGTGATCGCCGAGATCACCGCCGAGAACCTCGAACTAAAAAAGGGGCGCTCGGGTTATACCGAATCGTCTGGATCGCTAACCATTGAGGGCCGCCGCCCATCGGAACCCGACGGCGCCGCGGACGACCTCGGGGTGGTCGATCAGCCACCGGCACCGCTCCACCAGGATCGGCTCCAGCGCCTCCAGGTCGTCGAACCCCTTGTTCGCCACCGCCTCGCGGACCAGCGGCCAGAGCGGCTCGGCCGGCTGTAACTCCGGCGTGCATGGCGGCAGCGGGTGGAGCACCACGTTCGGCGGGACCGCCAGCCGCTTGGCCACGTGCCAGCCGGCGTTGTCCACCAGCACGACCAGGAGCTTCCGCCGCCGCGGGTCGGCCCAGCGCGCGAACTCCTCCAGCGCCCGGCCCATCCAGTCCGTATTCGCCGCCGGCAGGATCAGCGTAAACGTCCGGCGGTCCACACTCTTGACGAGGTTGGCGGCCTGATACGCTGCGCGGCTTGCTCAGCCCGCCGCACTCAGGATGCGCCGCACCGAGGTGCGGCCGATCCCCAGCCGCCGCGCGATCTCCGAGTGGTTCAGGCGATCGGCCTTGAGCCGGAGCACTTCATCGGCCTTGAGCGACGCCGTCCGCGGTCGGCCGTGGGCGCGGCCTTCCTTCCTGGCCTGTGCGATCCCGGCGCGGACCCGCTCGCGGAGGATCTCCCGCTCGAACTCGGCGAAGACCGCCACCATCCCCGCCATCGCACGCCCGGTCGGTGTGGTCAGGTCCAGCGCCTCGGTCAGCGACACGAAGCCGACGCCCAGCTCGGTCAGCTCGCGGAGCGTCGTCACCAGGTCGGGAAGCGACCGGCCCCAGCGGTCCAGCCGCCAGACCACCACCGCGTCGAGTTCGCGCCGCCGCGCAGCCTTCAGCAGCGCCTGACGTCCGGGCCGATCCTTCGCGCCGGAGCCGACATCCTCGACCTGCCTCGCGAGCGACCAGCCACGGTCTCTGATATAAGCCGCCATCGCCTCGACCTGCAGGCCGAGCGTCTGCTGCTCGTGCGTAGAGACGCGGGCATAAACCGCGGCACGCATGGTCCAGCCCTCCCTGGCCAAAAACCCCGAGCGAACCGGGGCGGTCGAACCCCGTGTTTCACCGCGTCCCGATGACCCTCCCTGGGGTGGCCGTTAACTATCCCTTTCGGCCGCCGGCCGGCCCCGGCAACACCCGGCGGTCCGGCAGCAGGTCGTCGACGCGGCTCGCCGGGTGCGCGCTCACCCGGTCGAGCACATCGCGCAGATAGGCGAACGGCTCGTTCCCGAGGTTCTTGCAGGTCTGCACCAGGCTCAGGAGCACGGCCGCCGTCCGGCCGCCGCGGTCGCTCCCCAGATGCAACCAATTCTTGCGCCCGAGCGCGATCGGCCGGATCGCGTTCTCGGTCGCGTTGTTGTCGATCGACAGGTACGGCGATTCGAGATACCGCGAGAGCGGTCGCCGAGTTCGACCGCGCGTAGGCGATCGCCTCGCCGACCGGGCTCTTCGGCAGCACCTTCCTCGCCTCCCCCTCCAGCCACGACCCGAACGACTCCAACAGCGGCCGCGATCGCTCGGTGCGCGCCGCCATCAGCCGGGCGTCGTCCCAACCATCGTCGCGGGCCTCGCGCTCCACGGCGTAGAGCCGGCCGATCCAGGCGATCGCCGCGTGGGACCGCTCCGGGTCGCTCGTGTGCGCCTCGTGGAACTTCCGCCGCGCGTGCGCCCAGCAGCCGACTTCCACCAGCCCCCGCGCGTGCAGGGCGTCGTAGCCGGCATAGGCGTCGGACTGGAGGTAGCCCGAGCGGTAATCCCTCAGGAACCGCTCGGGGCCGTCGCGGCTCCGGTCGGGCGTGTAGTCATAAATAATGAAGGGATTGTCGCGATCGCCGAGGTACGCCCAGAGCCGCCCGGTCTTCGAGCCCTTGCCGGCGTGGTCCTGCACCGTCACCGGCGTGTCGTCGGTCCCGATGACTCTCGAGGCCAGGACCCGCCGGGTCATCGCCTTGACGATCGGCTCGAGCAGGCCGGCGGAGGCGGCCATCCAGTCGCACAGAGTCGAGCGAGATAACTCGACGCCGTTGCGCCTGAAGATCCCCTCCTGGCGATAGAGCGGCAGGTGGTCGGCGAGCTTGCTCGTGATGACATGGGCCAGCAGGCCGGTGCCGGGAAGCCCCCGCTCGATCGGCTCGGGCAGCCGCGGGGCGATCACGACGTGCGCGGCGCAGGCCCGGCAGGCGTACTTGGGCCGGACGTGGACGAGGACGACGAGGCTGGCCGGGACGTACTCGAGCTGTTCACGAGTCTCCTCGCCGATCAGCCGGCGCTCGCCGCCGCATTCGGGGCAGGCGCGGCCCTCGGGGGCGACGTCGTGGACGACCCGCCTGCGCGGCAGGCTCGCCGGCAGCGGCTTGCGGCCGTGGCCATCGGACTCGGGCTTCGTCGCCGCCGGTTCGGCCGGCTGCGGCGCGGGAGACATCGGCTCGGTCCGGGCCAGGATGTCGTGCGCGAAGAGCAGCAGCTGATCGGGGTCGACCGCCTCGCCCTTCTTGCCGTAGCGGGCCCGCAGGAGCTGCTCGAGCTGATGCTGGAGCCTGGCGATGAGGTGATCCTGCCGCCGGAGGGTCTCGGCCAGCTCGCGGATCTGGCGGTGGGCGGTGCCGAGGTCGTCGGGGAGTGTCGCGTCCTCTCGCGCCATACCCGCTATTACGGTGATGGGTGAGTCGGTGTTGGCGCGACACGGCGGGATTATTCAGGAGGCGGTCGGGGTATAGCGTGGCCGTTTCCTGGTGGCCTCCAGGTCGATGCCGCCGAGCACCGCGGCCAGCTCGGCGCCGCCCCATTCCACCCGGTCGGCGCCCGACGTGGGCCAGCGGAAGGTCCCTCGCTCGAGCCTCTTCATCCAGATGACGTAACCATCGCGATCCCAATACAAGATCTTGACCCGATCCCGTCTCCGGTTGGCGAAGACGAACAGGTGGCCGGTCATCGGGTCTTGCTCGAGTCGATCGCGAGCGAGCTGGGCCAGGCCGTCGAACCCGCGCCGCAGGTCGCTGGCGCCGGCCGCGACGAACACCCGGATGGTCGCGGGGAGGCCGATCACCGGCCGGGCTCGATCGCGTCGATCAGGCGGCGAAGGGTCTCGGGGTCGAAGCCCTCGCCGACGGCGATCCGCCGGCCCCCGGGCAGGATGATCGCGAGGGGATCGGCCGGGGGGACAGGCGGCAGGTCGCTATCGGGCTCGAGCGCGACGGGGAGAAATCGCGTCGGTTCGAGAGGGGCCGAGTCGGCCTTGCGGCCGGCGGCGGGAGCGAGGGCCTTCTGGCCGTAAAGCCGCTTGCGAAAGGTGTGCAGGGAGAGCTCGCGCCTGCGACAGAACTCGGCGTGGGTCAGGCCGCTGCGCCGGAAGTCATTGATGAGGGCGAACCAGCGGAGATCGGTCGAGGTGTCCGTCGCCATCGCGAAGGCTCCCGGGCCAGGGACGCAGGGTCCAGCCCGGGATTATCTACGCCGCGGCTCGTTGGTTTCCAGAAGTGCTCCACCGGACGGAAACGGTGCGGCAACCCTCGGTGCCCGCAGCGGACCTTCGCCGAGCGCGTGCCGTCCGTCGCCGATCACGCCCAGTCGACGAGGCGCCTCGCCGAGCGCAGCTCTCGATCGGCTTCGCCCTCGGCGGCGAGCCGGGCTCGCGCCTGTCGCGGCGGCTCGCGATGCCGACCAGCCCGGACACCCTGCTGCGTCGCGTCAGGGCCGCCGGCTCGGACCACCGGCCGACGCCCCGCGTCCTCGGTGTCGATGACTTCGCCTTTCGCAAGGCGTCGACCTTCGGCACGATCCTCGTCGACCTGGAACGTCGATGCGCCGTCGACCTCCTGCCGGATCGCGAAGCCGCCACCCTGTGCGCTGGCTCCGCGAGCATCCCGGCGTCGAGGTCGTCAGCCGCGACCGGGCCTCGGCCTACGCCCGGGCGGCGCACGAGGCCGCACCCGATGCGGTCCAGGTGGCCGATCGCTGGCACTTGCTGGCGAACCTGCGGGATGTCCTCGAACGATCCCTCCACCGTCGCTCGGTCGTCGTCCGCGGTCTCCTGCGCGATCCGACACCTGAGGATGTGCCCGTGCCGGCGCCGCCGCCCGAAGGGTCAATGCCGGAAACCCGCTCGGTGGCATCGGAGCAGCGGCTCGCGCGGTTCGAGCGCATCCGACGCCTGCACGCCGACGGGATGTCGCTGCGCGGCATCGCCCGGGCCCTCGACCTGAATTACCAGACGGTCGAGCGTTACGTCCGATCGGATACGTGTCCCGACTGGCAGCCGGGCCGTCGTCGGCCGAGCCTGCTCGATCAGCACGAAGGTTTCATCCGCGAGCGAGTCGCGGCCGGCTGCCGGAACTCTTCGCAGATCCACCGGGAGTTGCAGGGCCGGGGATGCCGTTGCGGCAAGACGATCGTCAAGGGCTGCGTCCGGCGGCTGACGGCCGAAGACGCACGCCCACAGCCTCCGCAGCACGCAGACGTCCGTCGCGAGCGCCCCGCGTTCGTCTCGTTCCGGCGACTGGCCGTCGCCGTCATCCGCCGCGCCGACGAGCGCTCGACAGAGGAGCGAGAATGGCTGGCGCGACTGAAGGATGGCGGTGGAGAGATCCGCGAGGCCTTCAAGTTGGCGGAGGGCTTCGCCTCCCTCATGCGGAGCCGCTGCCCGGCGGCGCTGAGCCCATGGCTCGGCCGTGCCGAGCGGGGTGCCGTCGCGGAGCTGCGCTCGTTCGCGAGCCGTCTGCGGCGGGATGAGGCGGCGGTCCGCGCCGGGATCGAGCTGGAGTGGAGCAACGGGCCCACGGAAGGGCAGGTGAACCGGTTGAAGCTGGTGAAGCGGTCGATGTGCGGCCGGGCCGGATTCGACCTGCTCCGGGCGCGGGTGTTGAACGCGGGGTAGTCAGAAGATGGGCGGGACGACTTCGGGATCGTCGCAGACAGTCCGTTCACTCAAGTTGCGGGAGAGCCACTTTTCCCCCGCCGTTCACACGGCTGCTGGTTGAGGGGGCGGCCTGCCCCTGCGCCTGGACGGCGAAGGTCTGCCGCAAGCTGCTGTCGGCCGAGGCCGCGCTGTGGACGTTCGCCACGGCGGAGGGGGTGCCGCCGCACAACAACGCGGCGGAGCGGGCGCTGCCGGCACGGCGTGATCTGGCGGAAGACGAGCTACGGCACCGACAGCGAGGCGGGGAGTCGGTTCGTGGAGCGGATGCTGACGGTCGGTGCGACCTGCCGTCAGCGGGGCGGCGACGTGCTCGGCTTCCTGACGGCATGCCTCCGCGCCCGCCTCGACGGCACACCCGCCCCGTCACTCCTGGCCTGAGCGCCGACGAAAACCGTCACGCGCGGCAAGGGCCGTGAACGGTAACCTTCCGATCCACCTTCCACTACGGCCAGGACATCATTCCGACCGGACCGGCCGTTCCATTATGCACCTGTCCAGGTTTCGGGGCGCACTACGCTTGCTACTTCTGGTCACCTTTGCAACAATACCTGGGCGAGGGTAGAATACGATCGAGTTGTTTTAGACTTCGATGCAAGGGAAATCTTGTACCAAAGGCTTTTCGTTGGAGACAAGGAACTCTCCGCTCAGATTTAAGGAAGAGCGCTAAATAAGTATGTTGAATACAGGCATTTCAGTGAATAGGCAACAACATAACAATTTCATTACAATCTCAGTAACAGGCGACCTACATACGGATGATGCGATTCCAATCCAAGTTCTCCCGGGCAACGATCGACATAAGCCCGCGGCAGAGACGGAAACTTGCTTGAGATCCGCAAGAATAATAGAAACACCAACCTTACCAATCTTCGCCTCATGTGTGTACGATCACTTCTAACGCTCAAAGACAATGAATCTATGACTTATCACATTGTAATTCTTTCTAGAGAGCACTCAATGTCGCACGACCCCATAGGTGGGCCATTGAACGTTTTTCGGGTCCGCACGCGGAGTGAGGCCGTCACTTGAGAGGGGACATGAGTGAAGTGGGTGTCGTCGCGATCGGCCGGAACGAGGGGGAACGACTGGAGCGTTGCCTGCGATCGGTGCTGTCGAGCTCGAAGGCCGTCGCGTATGTTGACTCCGGTTCCACAGATGGCAGCAGCGCGCTGGCGCGTGAGCTAGGCGCCGAGGTCGTGGAGTTGGATCCGAATCTCCCGTTTACGGCCGCGAGAGCACGAAACGCCGGCTTTGAAGCCATTATGAATGTTTGGCCAGACGTTAAATACGTGCAATTCGTGGACGGTGATTGCGAGATCGTGGGAGGATGGTTAGAGCGTGCGTACAAGGAACTTGAAGCCCAGCCCGAAACGGCGGTCATCTGTGGCCGGCGCCGTGAACGCTTTCCGAAATCCTCGGTTTATAATTGTCTGTGCGACATTGAATGGAATACTCCGGTCGGCGAGTCTCCCTCTTGTGGGGGTGATGCGATGATGCGGGTTGCCCCTTTCCGAGCAGTTGGAGGGTTTGATCCGACCGTGATCGCCGGTGAGGAACCGGAATTATGTTTGAGACTAAGACGCCGTCAATGGAAAATTATTCGATTCGATGCCGATATGACTTTGCATGACGCAACCATGACACGATTCAGCCAGTGGTGGACGCGAGCCGTTCGCTGCGGTTATGGATACGCCCTTGGAGCGTCCATGCATGGGGCCGGCCCCGAACGCCACTGTGTGCGTGAACAACGACGAGTCTTCCTGTGGGGTCTTGCTTTACCCTTGGTTTCGGCGGTTAGCGCGTGGCCAACTCATGGCTGGAGCTTGCTTCTGCTCCTGCTCTATCCAGTCCAGGTTGTTCGGGTATATCGGCACACGCGGCGACGAGGCATCTCGCCGCGAGACTCGCTTGCTTACGGAATTGCTTGCGTTGTTGCCAAGTTTCCCGAACTAATCGGCTTTTGCAAGTGTATGCGGAATCGCCTCTGTGCCCTAACGGCTCAAATCATCGAATACAAGTAACGCGTAACGCGACTTCAACTGCTGTAGCGTTTCAACCGTAGTGGCACAAACCGGCCTCGGTCGGAAGTAACAGCCTCCCCCCTTCGAGTGGCAAGGTCTCCTGACGCAATTGCAGGTTCCGCTCCCGGCGGCGATGCCGGGCCTGGAACAGCTTGACCCGGCGCTCCTCGAACCGGCGCGATGGCTCGCCCCGGTAGAACTCCCAGGGCGGCAGGTAACCCAACGCGCTGTGCAACCGCTCCTCGTTGTACCGCCGCACCAGCCGGGCCAGCACGCGCTCGGCCGTCAACAAGTCGGTCAGCTCCTCCCCGTCCAACGCCTCGCGGAGCGTCCGGTTGGCACGCTCGATCAGCCCGTTCTCCTCCGGGCAATGCGGCCGGATCCGATGATGCCCCAGGCCGTTCTCCCGGAGCACCACGCGGAACTCCTTCGCGATGTAACAGCTCCCGTTGTCCGAGCGGATCAAAGGCGTCACCGCCGGCTTGCCGTCGGGGCCCTTGGGCAACGTCTCGATCGCCTTCTGCGCCGCCAGGCTCACCGTCAGCCCGTCCATCCCCAAGAGCAGCTCGTGATGGACGATCGACCGCGAGTACTCGTCCAGGAACGCGACGACGTAGTAGACCCGGCCCCCGACCTGCACGTGCATCAGGTCGGTGCTCCACCGCTGATCGGGACGGCTCGCCTTCTCCTCCTGGGCCTTCTTCCGCCTGGCCCGCCGCCGCCACGGGCAGACCAGGTTCGCCGCCTTCAGGATGCGGTAGACCGTCGAGGCACTGAGGTAGGCCACGTCCTCGTCGACCATCCTCCAGGCCAATTCCCGATGCCGCAGCTCGGGGTGCTTGCGGGCGTAAGCGAGCACGGCCTGCTTCTCCTCGGAGAGCGCTTCGTACGGCGACACCAGCGGGGATGACTCGGCGGACCGTCCCTCGGCCCGGGCCCCGGCCTTGAGCCAGCGATAGTAGCTCCGCGCCGCGACACCCAGGGCCGCCAGCGTCTTCTTCGCCGGCCAGCCGCTGCGACGCCTCGTGTGTTCGACCTCCTCGTGGACGCGCTCTTGAAGCTCGGGCGGCAGTCGGCCGTGGTCCTCTAATACCGAATCGCCTGGATCGCTATCCTTAAAGACGTGGAGGTCTCATCCGCACGGAGGAATAGCACCATGGCGCGCCCCCGACTACCGATCGTCCCGCACCTTGACCCCGCCGAGATCGCCCGCCGCTACCGCGCCTGCCGGACCGGGGTCGAGAAGACCCACTGGCAGATCCTCTGGCTGTTGACCCGCACCGACGACCCGCCGTCCCCCGCCGAGGTCGCCGAGCGGATCGGCCTGACGCCCGCCTGGGTCCGCACCGTGCTGAAGCGGTGGAACGCCGAGGGGCCATCCGGCCTGGCCGACCGCCGGGCCGACCGGAACGGCGGCCGGTCGAAGCTCACGCCACAGCAGCAGGCCGAGCTGTACGCGGCGCTGGAGCAGCCGCCGCCCGACGGCGGGCTCTGGAGTGGCCCGAAGGTCGCCGCCTACGCCCGCGACCGCTTCGGCGTGACCGTCTGCAAGCAGACCGGGTGGGAGTGGCTGAAGGGCCTGGGCTTCAGCCTCCAGGTGCCGAGGCCCAAGAACCCCGGCGCCGCGGCGGACGAGCGGCGGCGGGCCTGGAAAAGACGCCCTGCGGCGGCGGGTCGCCGCGCTCCGCCGCCGGCATCCCGATAAGCGGATCGAGCTCTGGGCCGAGGACGAGGCGCGGCTGGGCCTCAAGCCGATCGCCCGCCGGGTCTGGTCGCGGAGGGGCCGACGACCGACGGCGAACGGGCGGACGAAGTACCAGTGGCTCTACGTCTATGGGTTCGTGCACCCGGCCAGCGGCAGGAACCTGGAGCTGATCCGTTTCCGTCCGGTGGAGCACTTCTGGAAACCAACGAGCCGCGGCGTAGATAATCCCGGGCTGGACCCTGCGTCCCTGGCCCGGGAGCCTTCGCGATGGCGACGGACACCTCGACCGATCTCCGCTGGTTCGCCCTCATCAATGACTTCCGGCGCAGCGGCCTGACCCACGCCGAGTTCTGTCGCAGGCGCGAGCTCTCCCTGCACACCTTTCGCAAGCGGCTTTACGGCCAGAAGGCCCTCGCTCCCGCCGCCGGCCGCAAGGCCGACTCGGCCCCTCTCGAACCGACGCGATTTCTCCCCGTCGCGCTCGAGCCCGATAGCGACCTGCCGCCTGTCCCCCCGGCCGATCCCCTCGCGATCATCCTGCCCGGGGGCCGGCGGATCGCCGTCGGCGAGGGCTTCGACCCCGAGACCCTTCGCCGCCTGATCGACGCGATCGAGCCCGGCCGGTGATCGGCCTCCCCGCGACCATCCGGGTGTTCGTCGCGGCCGGCGCCAGCGACCTGCGGCGCGGGTTCGACGGCCTGGCCCAGCTCGCTCGCGATCGACTCGAGCAAGACCCGATGACCGGCCACCTGTTCGTCTTCGCCAACCGGAGACGGGATCGGGTCAAGATCTTGTATTGGGATCGCGATGGTTACGTCATCTGGATGAAGAGGCTCGAGCGAGGGACCTTCCGCTGGCCCACGTCGGGCGCCGACCGGGTGGAATGGGGCGGCGCCGAGCTGGCCGCGGTGCTCGGCGGCATCGACCTGGAGGCCACCAGGAAACGGCCACGCTATACCCCGACCGCCTCCTGAATAATCCCGCCGTGTCGCGCCAACACCGACTCACCCATCACCGTAATAGCGGGTATGGCGCGAGAGGACGCGACACTCCCCGACGACCTCGGCACCGCCCACCGCCAGATCCGCGAGCTGGCCGAGACCCTCCGGCGGCAGGATCACCTCATCGCCAGGCTCCAGCATCAGCTCGAGCAGCTCCTGCGGGCCCGCTACGGCAAGAAGGGCGAGGCGGTCGACCCCGATCAGCTGCTGCTCTTCGCGCACGACATCCTGGCCCGGACCGAGCCGATGTCTCCCGCGCCGCAGCCGGCCGAACCGGCGGCGACGAAGCCCGAGTCCGATGGCCACGGCCGCAAGCCGCTGCCGGCGAGCCTGCCGCGCAGGCGGGTCGTCCACGACGTCGCCCCCGAGGGCCGCGCCTGCCCCGAATGCGGCGGCGAGCGCCGGCTGATCGGCGAGGAGACTCGTGAACAGCTCGAGTACGTCCCGGCCAGCCTCGTCGTCCTCGTCCACGTCCGGCCCAAGTACGCCTGCCGGGCCTGCGCCGCGCACGTCGTGATCGCCCCGCGGCTGCCCGAGCCGATCGAGCGGGGGCTTCCCGGCACCGGCCTGCTGGCCCATGTCATCACGAGCAAGCTCGCCGACCACCTGCCGCTCTATCGCCAGGAGGGGATCTTCAGGCGCAACGGCGTCGAGTTATCTCGCTCGACTCTGTGCGACTGGATGGCCGCCTCCGCCGGCCTGCTCGAGCCGATCGTCAAGGCGATGACCCGGCGGGTCCTGGCCTCGAGAGTCATCGGGACCGACGACACGCCGGTGACGGTGCAGGACCACGCCGGCAAGGGCTCGAAGACCGGGCGGCTCTGGGCGTACCTCGGCGATCGCGACAATCCCTTCATTATTTATGACTACACGCCCGACCGGAGCCGCGACGGCCCCGAGCGGTTCCTGAGGGATTACCGCTCGGGCTACCTCCAGTCCGACGCCTATGCCGGCTACGACGCCCTGCACGCGCGGGGGCTGGTGGAAGTCGGCTGCTGGGCGCATGCGCGGCGGAAGTTCCACGAGGCGCGCACGAGCGACCCGGAGCGGTCCCACGCGGCGATCGCCTGGATCGGCCGGCTCTACGCCGTGGAGCGCGAGGCCCGCGACGATGGTTGGGACGACGCCCGGCTGATGGCGGCGCGCACCGAGCGATCGCGGCCGCTGTTGGAGTCGTTCGGGTCGTGGCTGGAGGGGGAGGCGAGGAAGGTGCTGCCGAAGAGCCCGGTCGGCGAGGCGATCGCCTACGCGCGGTCGAACTGGGCGGCCGCTCTCGCGGTATCTCGAATCGCCGTACCTGTCGATCGACAACAACGCGACCGAGAACGCGATCCGGCCGATCGCGCTGGGCGCAAGAATTGGTTGCATCTGGGGAGCGACCGCGGCGGCCGGACGGCGGCCGTGCTCCTGAGCCTGGTGCAGACCTGCAAGAACCTCGGGAACGAGCCGTTCGCCTATCTGCGCGATGTGCTCGACCGGGTGAGCGCGCACCCGGCGAGCCGCGTCGACGACCTGCTGCCGGACCGCCGGGTGTTGCCGGGGCCGGCCGGCGGCCGAAAGGGATAGTTAACGGCCACCCCAGGGAGGGTCATCGGGACGCGGTGAAACACGGGGTTCGACCGCCCCGGTTCGCTCGGGGTTTTTGGCCAGGGAGGGCTGGACCATGCGTGCCGCGGTTTATGCCCGCGTCTCTACGCACGAGCAGCAGACGCTCGGCCTGCAGGTCGAGGCGATGGCGGCTTATATCAGAGACCGTGGCTGGTCGCTCGCGAGGCAGGTCGAGGATGTCGGCTCCGGCGCGAAGGATCGGCCCGGACGTCAGGCGCTGCTGAAGGCTGCGCGGCGGCGCGAACTCGACGCGGTGGTGGTCTGGCGGCTGGACCGCTGGGGCCGGTCGCTTCCCGACCTGGTGACGACGCTCCGCGAGCTGACCGAGCTGGGCGTCGGCTTCGTGTCGCTGACCGAGGCGCTGGACCTGACCACACCGACCGGGCGTGCGATGGCGGGGATGGTGGCGGTCTTCGCCGAGTTCGAGCGGGAGATCCTCCGCGAGCGGGTCCGCGCCGGGATCGCACAGGCCAGGAAGGAAGGCCGCGCCCACGGCCGACCGCGGACGGCGTCGCTCAAGGCCGATGAAGTGCTCCGGCTCAAGGCCGATCGCCTGAACCACTCGGAGATCGCGCGGCGGCTGGGGATCGGCCGCACCTCGGTGCGGCGCATCCTGAGTGCGGCGGGCTGAGCAAGCCGTGCGCGTATCAGGCCGCCAACCTCGTCAAGAGTGTGGACCGCCGGACGTTTACGATCGACCGGGCCGGGGCCGGCAACGCGAAGGTCGCCATCTACCTCTTCGACCGGTTCATGGGCCGGGCCGCCGGAGCGAAGCTCGCGCCCGCCGACGACCGCCAGCCACCGTTCACCGCCGACGCCTTCCGGCTTGACGAGGCCGCGCTGCAGTCGAGGGAGGTGCCCCGGCGGATCGTCATCCCTGGTGCAGACCCCCGCCCTGGGGCGACCGAGCCAACGCAACCCGGCGCGAGGGACATCAAAGCGAATGGGTGGTCCGGCTCCGCCCATATCCCCCCGTCGAGCGGGGCAGGCGAAAGGACGTAGTACACATGGCCCTCGTCTATCGGGATGGCCGGCCCTACCTCTACAGGAGCGTCCGCCGCGGCGGCAAAGTCACTTCCGAGTACCGCGGCTCTGGTCTGGACATAGTCCTTATCGATCGGCTCGAAGCCATCGATCGCCAGCGGGCCGAGGACGCGCGGGAGGATTGGACAGCGGAGGTCGAGAGGATGGAGGCCGAGGATCGAGACGTCGAGGCGTGGTTCGCGAGGGTCGGGGTCGTGGCGGACGCGGCCCTACTCGCGGCGGGGTATCACCAGCACCACCGAGGCGAATGGCGGAGGCGAAGAGATGGCCGATGAGATCGCAGCCGAGAAGTCGGGCGGGGACGCAACACCTCCCAAGCCCGAGGGGATCGAGGGCATCCTGGCGAAGGCGACCCGGGGCGATCGGAGTTGCCTGCCCGAGCTCCGGAAGCTGCTGACCGACCCCAAGCAGGGCCGGCTGCTCCAGGTATACGGCTCGCCGCCCTCCTGGCTCGAAGGCAAGTTGGTGAAGGATGCCGCGGGCAAGAACCTCGCCGTCGAGGAGGCATCGACGCTGGAGCTGGAGAGGGTCAGGAAGGAGCTGGAGGGGCCGGCCCCGACCCCGGCGGAGCGGCTCCTGGCGGAGCGGGCCGCGATCTGCTGGTGGCTCGTCAACCGCTACGAGTGGATGTACGCGAGTCGCCGAGGGCCTGTCGATCAAGCAAGCGGAATTCCACCAGGCCCGGATCGACCGGGCGCATAACCGTTTCCTCTCCGCCCTCCGGACGTTGGCGGCCGTGCGGAAACTGGCATTGCCGGCGCTCCAGGTCAACATCGCCAGGCGGCAGGTCAACGTCGCTGGTGGGTCCGCCTGACCATTCCCGGGCCGCGGGGGAACGGCGCGACTCGACGATCTCGGCCCGCCTCTCCCAGCGACGGCCTGCCCACCAGGGGGGTCGAATTTGCTGGGAGATTCAGACGCCTAGACGGACGTCGTGCGTGCGTGCGCCGCGCCGAATTTCAGCATTTTTTTCCTCCGGTATTTATGTGACTTACGCGATGTTCTTTCGTGCCGTCATAGGAGTCTTCAACGAGGCATCCTCGCAAGGGCGTCTATACGCCTCGGGTGGCGCCGCGAGCCTGGATGGCCCCCAGTGACTTTCCACGAGATCGCCAAGGCAACCCAGTCCGACGCCGAACGGCGGGAGCGTGAATGGCGCGAGGAGTCGCGGAAACGGGCGAAGGAGGAGGCAGACCGGTTTTGGCGATCGCTTCCGCGATGGTGTCGCCTGGGCCTGCCTCGACTCAAGGGAACGCGGGGGCGTTATGAGAAACGGCGGGAGTCCACGTAGGAAGATGCGACGTCTTGCAGCATTTCAAACCCCACCCAGGGATGAGCCTTGTCGGTCCAAACCTCGGCAAACCCGGCCTCTTGAGCGTCTGGACTTGCTCTAATCGACCGGTTCGTCGGTGGGGGCTCGCAACCCGGAGCGGTAGTCCTGCCCTGCTACATTAGCGGCGCGGGGACAACCGGGGTATCGAGGTCCGATCGGGATGACCGGACTGAAGGAGGCCCTCTTCTTCCATCCCCCCTCCCCGCGGAGGGGGCCTGAACGGGGTCGCCATCGATCGGGGTTTCACGGATTGGCCGGGGCCGGCGCGGCCATCGGGATCACCTTGCCGACCGCGCTGGGGATGAACAGGCGGAACTCGAACCCCGTGCCCGGCGTGGCCGCCAGCGAAACGCCGATCAGGATCGGCTCCTTGGGCAGGTCCTCGAGCTTCGGCCCGCCGCCGGGGAGCTGGGCGTAGATCTGGTGGACGAGCCCCTGGGCGCTCACGAGCATGAGCGCGTTCACGTTTTTCGGCATCTTGGCGAGGGTCGCCGCGAAGGCGGGCGAGTCGCCGAGGGTCCCCTGACCCTTCAGATAGGCGTCGAGGATGCCCTTCGCCTGGTCCCAGCTCTGCGCCGTGACGTGGATCATCTGCTTGTCATCGATGCCCATCCACGACGTGAGCTTGTCGCCGCCGTACATCGCCTTCATCTGCGCGGCCTGGGCAGGGTTACCGGCGGTGAGCTTGGCCAGCTTGTCGGGGTCGATCGTCATCTCGACCCGCGTGAAGGCGAACCCGCCGTGCGTCTCGGCCTCGGGCGTGATTTTCACGTCCTTGTAGATGCTAAAGGGCGAGTCGCCCGCCTTGGCGGCGGCCATCATCGTCATGCCGGCGGCCAGGCGTGCCTTGGGGTCGGAGACGTTATAGACGTTGAACGCCTTCATGCCCTTGGCCATCGTCATGGCCGAGATCGACTCGACCCGGCCCTGCTCGCGCTGCTTGGCAAGGGCGGCCTCGAACTCGGGCGTGGGCTTGCCGCCGGACGACATCATCTTGAGCGCGAGCTTCTCCATTGACTCGAAGGCCTTCGCGTCGATGTTCATGTAGACGAAGAAGGCCGCGTCGGCCGGCAGCTTGGCGAGGCTCGACGCGTCGCCCGTCTTGGCGCCGGCGATCGCTTTGGCCGTCTTCGAGTCGGGCTTGACCGTCAGGTCGCCGTCGATCGTCAGGCCGTCGGCGGCGAAGTCGAAGCTGAGGGCAAACGCGTCTGCCTCCTGGACCGAGTCGAAGATGCCGGCATACGCCGACTTGATCATCTCGAACATCGAGGCCATGGCCGGCTGCTGCTGGCCCACCTGGTCGATGCCCGCCATCGCCGCCTGCTTGGCCTGTTCGATCTCCTGGCCGTAGCGAGCTGAGAGCGTGGCGATATTGACCTAGAGGCCGACGTCGCCGGAGAAGAGCTCCTTCTGGAGGCCCGGCGAGATCGTCTTTCCCAGAGACTTCGAGCCGGGCTTGGCGAAGGCGGCGATCAGCGTCTTGTCGGGCCCGAAGGCGACGGTCCCCGGCCCCTTGGCGGCGTACCAGGTCTGGCCGTTCTGGCCGGCGAACGAGTCGAATTCGCCCTCCTCGTGCTTAAGCGTGGGCTCCTTGCCGCCGGATGCGCTCGCCAGGACTCCAAGGTACGCCGTCGACTTGACGACGATCGCAAACGGAGGCGCGTTCGGGTCCTCGGGCTTGACGGCGCGGATGAGGCCGAGGAACGGGTCGTTGACGCCGTGGTCGCCCGCCATGGCCTTGAACTGGTCGATCGCCTGGTCGAGCCCCGGCGCGGCCAGCTCGGCCATAGTCGGGTTCGCGGCCTTGAGCATCGCGATCAGGTCGTCCCGAATCGCCCGGACGCCGCGAACGCGGATCACCACGTCGGCCTCGGCGGGGACCGCATCGAGCCATCCGTCGGAGGCCGGGGCCTGGCCCAGGGTCGCGAACAGCAGGCATATCGGGAGGCATGACATCGTCGAGACTCCTCAGCCGTAGGGGGCGCCACGTGCCGGTCCGTCGGATACTCTGGCGGCGCAGGGAGGCGTCGTCTAGGGAAATTCACGCTATAGGCGTCCATTCGCCGCCGCAAGAGGATCGTTGGTTCGAATCGCCGCGGATTCGGCAAACTTTCACACTCCGAGGGTCGCGCACAGCGGTACGACCCGCTGCGGCGACCGGGCGGACATTCACCGCCGGTGGTCGCTGAAGTCCCCACCTGAAAGGACGCCCACGAGGTACAGGAGCCGTGCGGGGTGCATGTAGGAAGATTGTGCGTTTTTCACCATTTCAATTGGGGTCGCGGACTGGAGAAGTCGGCCCAAAGCCCGGCCGATTGAGCCCGGGCGAATTCCGCCGGTCGTCACCGCTCCGCGGGGTCATGTCTTCGGCCGCCGCCCTGCCGGTCTCGGGCGAGTGCGGCCATCGCGGCCGGCGCGGAGGCGTCCCGATGGGTCGGGTTCCGCTGTCCCTGAGCGCCGAACGGAGCCCGGAGCCCGGGAGGTTCACGCCTGTTCTTCGCCTGTTCTTCGGGGGAGATCGGGAGTCGGATCGGACGGGCGAATTCCCTGTTAATTCCCTGATAACCTGGTGTGACCGGCTGCTGTTTCTCCGTAATTCGCGGACGGCCTACCCCGGCGTCCGAGGCCGGGAAGGGCAAACTACCGGATCTGTCGCGGCCGCGCGGCACGGCCCCTCGCGTGCGCGACGTACGGCGGCACGAAAGGCACCAACGCCGCGCCGCCTGGGTCCGAGCCTCTCGGGCGGCCGGGCAACGGTCGGGGAGGTCCCGGGCTGTTATTACACTGTTCGTCAGTGGGGTCGTCCCTCGCGCGCGGGCGCGTAGGGCATAACGAAACGCACGAAACCCGCGCCGCTCGCGGGGCAGCCGCCCGGGCCGTGCGAACGCTTCCGCTCCCTGATAACTCCCTGATAACCCGGCGAGCGTGGCCGGTTCCGGTCGGCCGATGTCGCCCTTTTTCAGGCGTCACATCTGTAACAGCCGATTGCTATCAGCCCAGGCCTGTTCTTAGCCTGTTCCTGAGGCTAATCGGGCCGCCTCGCATGGCTGCTCTCTGGCTGTTATGCAGCCGGGTCGGGGCGAGGGTCGGACCTAGCGGCCAGCGAGTAAGGGAGTATCGGAAATGTAAGCTTTTGACAGCGGCGAAGGGAGATCCGACAGAGCGGCTGCCCGTTGTTATTGCGTTGTTCCTCAACGAGATGGGGCCGGGTTTCGTGGCGCCAGGGAAAGCCGACCTTTTTCAACGCGAGCGGCCGTTACTCGCTGTTAACTCGCTGTTAACGGGGATCAGCCGGCCGTCCCGATCTCGAATTATCTTACGCCGATTTGTTCGGCCTGGCACACCTTTACGCTGCGCGCGGCGCCTGTCCTTTACGCTCCCGTCCTTTGCGCTTTTTTTGCGTTGCGCACGGCGCCTGTCCTCAACCCTCAAAACGCGGACGCTTTCGTCGCCCTCGTTAGAGGCGGCGCAGGACTATCGACGATGGCCAATCGTGGCCGTGGTGGTGAACGTAGACAGTGATGACGATGCGCTCTCTCCAGGCCATCTCGACGAGGTGTTCGATGCGCTCCTCGTGGCCGTGGAACCAGTGTTCGGTGCCGTGTTCGGTGAGCAGCGTGAAGCCTTCGAAGTCGCCGAAGCGGTCGTAGGTTATGCCAATGACCTTGCCGGTGAATCCGCGAGCATGATCGTGGCCCGGTTCGGGAACGTGGTGCGGCGGCTTAACCGGTCCGTGGCCTGGGATTATGCCATTTTGTGACGGGTTGATAGAGCCAGCATTGCCGCCGTAGCCGTTGACGCGGCCTGTGGTTTGGTGCAGGTAGCGCTCTAGCACCGGATACCAGCGGTTGAAGTGGGGCATGACCGACAGGCGCCATTTCAGCCATGCGAGCAGGCGCTCCTCGGGATAGAGCAGCTGGTCCTTAGTGCTGATCGTGATGGTGTACTGGAATGCGCCGAGGAGCTGCCGCCAGTTGAGGTTGTAAACGTCGATCCCCTCCAGGTGTCGCCGCAATCCTCACATTGCGGTCGGACTCGGTGAAGGGGGCAGGGTCAGTGCCGATCCGAGCATAGGCGTCGCCAGTCGTAGGGGCGATCGCGCCGGTGATACGAGTCAAGAGCGTCGTCGTGCCCGATGTGTCCGCGCCGGCGTAGGTCGATCGGGTCGAAACGGCGGCATCGAGGTTGTCGAGGTTGCCCGCACGAGTGGACGTGAGACGGGAAAGAAGCGTGGTGGTTCCAGGCGTGTCGGACGCGCCAGATGGGGCGATCAGATCGGTTTGCGAAGCAATCCAGACATTCGACGGCGCGAGCGGCGTCAAGACCCCGCCGATGCTGCTGTAGAACAGATAATCGACCGATCCATCCGTGAATTGGGATGCGAACGATGTCGTGGTGAATTGCAGAACATAATAGCCGGGATAAACTGTGCGCTTGAGCGGGGAAAGTGCCGTCGTTGGCGTGGTGATCGTGGTGGTCGTCGGATCGACAAACGTGTTGTTCTTGAAGTCGTAGCCGTAGTATGGCGTGTCGGACAGCCGAATGATCGCAACAACGATAGAGGCGCCCGATGCGGCGGCATTCGAGGTGTCAAACATACGCAGGTTGATCGTCGACATGCCCTCACCTTCCCATCCGCGCGAAAAGGTTCAGGCTCAGTCGACCGCCAAGGTGAACGCGTTGGCCGCGAACGTCGGAGCCGGCCCAAGGTTCACCGGTGACACCGGCGAGACCAGCGGCGCGACAAACCACGTGTTGCCCGACGACGAGGCGTCAGACAGTGCCGCGGCGACGCACGAGCCCCACGAGCCTGTCGGCGATCCGAAGGCTAGCGTCAGGGCGTTGACGACGCTTCCCTCGACTCGGTAGGTGTCGTTCCCCTGCCCGACGAGCCAGTTGGTCGTGTTGCTCGTGAGCGATACTCTCCCGTACCCGTACCCCGACGGCTCGGTGAGCGTCGTGGTCGTCTTGCTGACGGCCGCCGTCGAGAGGGCTGCGTACCACGTCGCGGGAGGCGTGAAGGTCGTGCCGCCGAAGATCAGGTCATAGCACTTGCCCCAGGCGTAATCCGTCTTGCCACCGGAGATCGCGCCGGTCGTCGCCGTCGGGTACGGCGTGTGTGTGAAGGTGAGGTTGCCGCTGGAGATCGTCGGCGTCGCGCTGGTCGCAACGTTGAGCGGCGAAGCAAGCTGAATTGTCGCCCAGGCCGTATTGGCGGTCGCCGACGGAAAGAGCATGATCGACTGGACCTGATAAGGCCCGGTCGCGGTCGGGAACGTGATCGACGTGCCGGAGGTCTTCGCCCCGGCCGACGACGCGTCGAAGTTGGTCGTGTTGTTCCCGATTGCGACCCGTGCGTAACCCGTGATTCCAGCGTACGGCTCCAGGTAGTGCGAGCCGGCCGGGTGAGCGCCCGTGGTCGAAAGGCCGACGTACCACGTCTGGGGGATGTCCGAACTCGCCAGCGTCGCCGTGGCGCCGCCGGTCAGGCTCGTCGTGTTGATCGTGACACCGGCGTTGATGACGTACTGAACGCCCGGAGTGGCGGTGGGCACGAGGTACGGGACGCCGTAGGACGTCGGGATATTGGCCGCGAGGATCGCTGCCTGCACCGTGGGAGCGGTCGCGTTCCAGGCGATCGCCGACGTCGTGTTGCCGCTACCCGTCAGCGTGAACGTGCCGCCGGTGACGCCCGCGAAGTTGACGACGACCGTGTTTCCGGTGTTCGCCGAGATGACCGGGCCGGTGGACGTCAGGTTAGTGCCGTCGACCGTGAGTCCCAGGATGCCGCCGGCCAGGTTCGCCAGCGTGCCGGCCAGCGTGATCGTGTAGGGGCCGCCATTGTTGCCCGAGACCGTCATGTTGCCCGAGCCGACCGACGACAAGCCCTGGAGGGCCGATTGGACGGTCGAGGCCGAGGCGTTATAGGCGATGCCCGAGGTCGTCTGGCCGCCGTAGGAGAGCGTGAACGTCCCGCCTGTGCCTGTGCCGGTGATGGTGAGCTTGGTGCTCTTGCCCGCAACAGGGCCGCCGAACAGCGTCTGCGCCTCAGCCTTCCGGGCAGGGTTCGTCAGGTAGCCGTTCGACGACGCCTGGCCTGAGAGCGTCGCGGCGATCGCCGTGTGGTCGATCCCGTAGGCCGCGAGCGACGAGGCGGGGTTAGCCTGGATCGGGGTGTTGCCCGCCCACGACGGCGGAGTCGTCGATCCGTGCGTGCCGTCAGTGCCGACCAGCAGTTCGCGATACTGGCCATCGACGATCCCGCGAGGTCGGATCTTCGTCGTGCCGGCGAACCACGTCCCGTACCGCGGGAAGACATAGGATCGTTCGTCCGTGACCTGGATCTGCGGGCGACCGTAGGTCTGAGCGCTTGTGACAAAGGAGCACAGGTCCGCGTTCGTATTCTTGACGGTACCGATCCAGAGGCCGCCGTCAACATCGATTAGGCTGCCGAACATGTCGGCGCCGGAGTTCTGGATATCGATGTAGGACGTCTGGCCGACCGGCGGGTTGGCGCCACACAGCAGCTTGAATACCGAGTTGAAGCCACCCGCGCCGCCGTTGATATTGTTGACCTTCAACGTCGTCGGGGTGTACGTGCTGTTTTCGCAATAGAGCAGACACCGTTGAAACGACCCGCCGCCCTCGAAGTCGAGCAGGATATCGTCGAACGAGTAGGTCGACCCGTCGTTGCCCCCGATGAGTTCAGCGAAGGCGCAGGTATCGTTGCCATAGTTGCCAACGAAAACCCGCTGGACATTCAGGGTCGAATCAAATGACTTGATGCAATAGCGGCCGTTTCCGGGGAAGTTGATATCCTCCATCTTCGTGATGGAGAAGGCCGCGAAGTAATTGCTGTCGGCGCCCGTGAACTTGCAATTCTTGATCCGAACCGTGTAGTTCGCAATCATCGACAGGTTGCCGGCTCCGCAGATGCCGCCCTGCGCCGTGACGCCGTTGATTCTGGTATCGATCACATGCCCCAGTTGCAACGGCATCCCGTAGGAGCCGCCGGTATAGAGCACCAAGTCAGTGAAGAGATTTGACCCGGCAATCGCTCCATTCGCCCCATTGTTCAGGAACAGTGCGTCACAGGCGACCCCGCTCGTTTGTGAGCCGCCCCGGATCACCATGTGCCGGGGGGCTGTCGACGGGTTCTCCGTCAGCGCGAGATAGCCGATCCCGTAGAGGTCGCGGGTGTACGGGTAGAAGGCCGCGGCCGGGAAGTAGCGATAATTGTCCTTGATCGTCGGGCCGGTGAGGCTACTGCCGTCGCACTGGCCGGCCGCGGTCGTGAAGACGAATCCGTTCGCGTTGGTGATCTGGTACTCGATGCCGCCGCCCGTGTCTGAGCCTCCCGAGACGGTCACGTTGCCCGACCCGATCGAGGACATGGCCTGCATGGCCGACTGGATCGTTGCGGCCGTGGCGGGGGCAGAGATCGGCGCCGACGTCACCCCGCCATAGGTGATCGTGAAGGTGCCGCCGGTCGGCGAGCCTGGGACAACGAGCGTCGTGTTGCCCCCACTGCCGCCGAACTGCGGGTGAGGAATCTGCGCCTGGCCGGTGCCGTTGTTCGCGTAACGAATCGAGCGCGAGACGCAGAGGCCGTAAAGGGCGAAGTCGACGTTAGTCGAGCCATCCTTGGTTGTCGCGTAGGAATTGATCGAGAACGGATAATACTGATTCTCGTTGAGTGTCGAGTTTGCCGGGAGCGTGCTGCCCGTCACCGCGACCTGCGTCCCGTTCACGAACGCCGTCACCACGCCTGCCGTCAAGTCCGTTTGAACGGTGATCTTCTGGACGCCCGTTGCCGCGCCCGACGAGAAGTTGAAACTGAGTATAGTCGGGGTCGTCGCGAAGCGTGATGCGACCGTCACAAGGACTAACTGATAGGCATTTGCGCCGGTGGTCTGCAAGCCCCATGAGCCGGCCCCGGTCGAGGTCGCGAAGCCGGACGTGGCGTATGCCCCGAGTTGCGCCGCTGGGCATCTGGCCGGACGAGAAACCCTCAAAGGCCGCCTCGATCGTGAGCTGGGTCGTATCGCGCCAGTTGTCGGGGAGGCCCGTGATCTGCGAGATCCCGCCGTGGTCGAAGACCCCTGCGTTTCCGACAATATATCCGTCACCATTGGTGCGAATGCCCCACTTCTGATTCGCGCCGGTGACAACCGTGGAATCAAGCTTGGGCGTGCCGCCGTTGTAGATGTCAGGCCGATAGGACGTGCCGGGCGTGTTCTTCGTGTTGTCGCCGCCATTGCTCCGGTCCACACCGCAGTAAAAGAGCGTGTTGGCGCTGCTTGACGGCGAGTTGATCTGGGTTGACTGGCCCTCGCCGCGGACCTCGATCCCGGTCTTCTCAATGAAAACCGGCGTCTTGACCTTGTACGGGGCGTTCGCGCCGGGAATGAAGACCGTGGCGCAGGGCGCGGTGCCGCTCGTGAAACTGCCGGTGATCGTCGTAAGAGTCGACTTCGCCGCGTCGTGGGCCGCCTGGATCGCCGGGCCGTTGTCACTGGACGACGTCGACAATCCGTAGTTGCGTGCGTCGAACCAAAGCGACCCGTGGATCGGGCGCGGGTTCGCCTCGCCTTGGCCGATGCCGGCGCTGAAGAGTTGCCGCGGAGCGGCGGGCGCGGCCGGCGCGGGGGCCGGCTTGGCCGGCGCGGCCGGTGCGGGGACTGGCTTCGGCGCGCATCCGGCGACCCACGCGGCGAGAACGAGTGTCAGGAAGAAGAGTCGGCGCATGTTTAACCTCACAGGTTGGCGGCGTTGGTCGCGGCCACGCCCCCGGTGGCGCCGACGCTGTTACTGCCGGCCGCCGGGAGGAGCCGCGTGAACGCGTTGGTTCGGAGATTCTGCGCGAAGATATACCCGCTCGCGCCGCCGGCGCCACCATTACCGGCCGCACCCGTACCCGAGGCGGCGCCGCCGGTGCCTCCCGTGCCTCCGTTGGCGACAAGGCAGTTGGTGATCGTCGAGCCGATCAAGCCGCTATAGTAGAAGAAAATCGCGCCGCCGGTGCCACCACCGCCGCGTTTCCGTCCGGTGGAGCACTTCTGGAAGCCAACGAGCCGCGGCGTAGATAATCTCGGGCTGGACCCTGCGTCCCTGACCCGGGAGCCTTCGCGATGGCGACACACACCTCGACCGATCTCCGCTGGGTCGCCCTCAGCAATGACTTCCAGCGCAGTGGCCTGACCCACGCCGAGTTCTGCCGCGACCGCGAGGTCTCCCTGCACACCTTTCGCAAGCGGCTTTACGGCCAGAACTCTCTCGCTCCCGGTGTCGGCCGCAAGGGCGACTCGGTCCCTCTCGAACCGGCGCGATTTCTCCCCGTCGCGCTCGAGCCCGACGCCGACCTCCCGCCTGTCCCCCCGGCCGATCCCCTCGCGATCATCCTGCCCGGGGGGCGGCGGATCGCCGTCGGTGAGGGCTTCGATCCCGAGACCCTGCGCCGCCTGATCGACGCGATCGAGCCCGGCCGGTGATTGGCCTCCCCGCAACCATCCGGGTGTTCGTCGCGGCCGGCGCCAGCGACCTGCGGCGCGGGTTCGACGGCCTGGCCCAGCTCGCTCGCGATCGACTCGAGCAAGACCCGATGACCGGCCACCTGTTCGTCTTCGCCAACCGGAGACGGGATCGGGTCAAGATCTTGTATTGGGATCGCGATGGCTACGTCATCTGGATGAAGAAGCAACCGCCAGACTGCACCCGTCCTCGCCCCTTTACAGGAAATCTCGGGCACACCGATAATCTCGCTGGCCGGCCTCACACGGCTGGCGGAGTGGGCTCACACCAAGAATCAACCCGTGCAAGGAGGACACCCATGTCAAGGACCGGCTCTGACCTCGCTCCCCCCCGCGCCGACGGTTGTCAGGCGGTTGGCGATCGACCATCTCTGGGGTCTGCTGACGGACGAACAGCGTCAACGGACGCTCTCGACCCTCAGCGGAATCATCGTCCGACAGCTCGACGCGCCCCGAAGCGACCGGGAGGCGCGCGATGAGCACTCGTGAGGCAGACGTCGCCGATCGCGAGGATGGCTCGGCCGGGACGAGTCCGTCCGCCGCGACCTTCGGGCTCAGGTCCACATCGAAGATCCGCGATCGCCATCTGGACCGGCTCGCGATGGTCTACGTGCGGCAGTCCTCGCCCCAGCAAGTGGTCGAGAACCGCGAGTCCCGCGAGCGGCAATATGCCCTGGCGGGATTCGCTCGACGGCTCGGCTGGCCGGCCCAGCGGGTGGTGATCGTCGACGAGGACCAAGGGCAGAGCGGCAAGTCGGCGGATAACCGCTCGGGGTTCCAGCGGTTGATGACCGAGGTGAGCCTGAACCACGTGGGGATCGTCCTGGGCTTGGAACTCAGCAGGCTGTCGCGGTCGAGCAAGGATTGGCATCAGCTCATCGACGTGTGCGCGATCTTCAACACACTCCTCTGCGATCAGGACGGCGTCTACGACCCCTTGGATAGCAACGATCGCCTTCTCCTGGGGATGAAGGGCGCGATGAGCGAATTCGAGCTCGTGACCCTGCGGAATCGCCTGCTCCGGGGCAGTCGGAACAAGGCGGAACGCGGAGAGCTGTTCCTCTCGGTCCCCCTGGGATACTTCAAGTCGGCATCGGGCGAGGTCGTCCAGGAGCCCGACGAACAGGCGAGGGGGATGATCCGACTGGTCTTCGAGAAGTTCGAGGCACTCGGCTCCGCGTACGCGGTCTTCCGTTATCTGATCGTGAACGACCTGCGACTGGGGTTTCGCCGCCAGCGTGGGGGGCGGATCGGGGAGTTGGAGTGGAAGCCCGCTTCTCCCAATCGAGTCCTGGCGATCTTGCGACACCCCATCTACGCCGGCGCCTATGCCTACGGCCTGCATCGAGCGGGGACTCGCCATCCGTCGACCGGACGTGCCGAGGGCGGCAAATGGTTCGTGCCGCCGGAGGAGTTGCCCGTGCTCCTCCGGGATCGGCTGCCCGCCTATATTTCCTGGGATCATTACATGAAAAACCAGGAGAAGCTCAAGCAGAACCGGTCGCACCTCGAATCGCGCGGCGTGCCGAAGCGCGGCGAGGCGCTGCTGCAAGGGCTGGTCGTGTGCGGAAAGTGCGGCCTTCGCATGGCGAGCCGCTACAAGGCGGACAAGAGGCCCAGCTATTACTGCGGCGAGCATGCGCGGTCGCCCATGATCGAGTACTGCGGTCACATCGCGGCGGCGACGCTCGACGACCTCGTCGCGAGGGAGGTCCTCCGTGCGCTGGAGCCGGCGGCGCTCGACCTGAGCCTGCGGGCCATCGGGAACGTCGAGCAGGAGCGGAAACGTCTTCATGGTCAGTGGCGCCAGTCCCTCGAACGTGCGGGCCAGGAGGTCGCCCGGGCCGAGCGTCAGTATCAGGCCGTGGAGCCCGAGAACCGGCTCGTGGCCCGCACCCTGGAAGCCCGCTGGGAGGACGCCTTGAAGAGGCAACGCCAGGTGGCGGAGGAATATCATCGCTTCCTGGCGAGACTCCCGGCCTCCATCGGCGCCGCGGACCGGGAGCGAATCAGGTCGCTCTCCGGGAGCATCGCCGCGCTCTGGCACGCGGCCGGGACGGCGGCGGTGGATCGGAAGCAGATCATCCGTTGCGTCGTCGAGCGGGTGATCCTGGTGTCCGAGAAATCGACGGAAAACAACCATGTCACGATCGTCTGGCAGGGAGGCATGACCACCCAACACGAGGTCGCCCGCCCGGTCAGCACCTATACCCAGCTCAAGGATTTTCGACGCCTCTCCGAACGGATCGGGCAACTCCACCGCGATGGCTTCCATCTCGCGCAAATCGCGGCCAGACTCAACGACGAAGGTTTCGTCCCCCCGCGCCGTCGAGGCGTCTTCAAGGAATCGACGATCGGTTCGTTGATGCGTGACCTGGGCCTGGTCGGTGAGCTGTTCCGCGATGACCTCGTCGAGAAGGATGAATGGTGGATCGCCGACCTGGCCAGGGAACTCGGCGTCATCCCGCAGAAGATCCACTACTGGGTGAAGCAGGGCTGGGTCCACTCGCGCCGGGCGCCTTCGGGGAAGCACCTGATCGTCTGGGCCGACAAAGATGAGCTTCACCGTTTGCGACAGCTGGCGACCGGGAAGAACTCCTGGATCGCCGCCCGGCACCCGGAGCTGATCATTCCCAAGAGCCGTCCGGCGGGCTAGCCGTGGAACCCCGCGGCCCAGGGTCCGGAGCCGTTGGATCGGACCGAATTCGTGTAACACCGCAGGAACGAGGGCATCGTGATGCCAGCATCAAGAGGCTCGAGCGAGGGACCTTCCGCTGGCCCACGTCGGGCGCCGACCGGGTGGAATGGGGCGGCGCCGAGCTGGCCGCGGTGCTCGGCGGCATCGACCTGGAGGCCACCAGGAAACGGCCACGCTATACCCCGACCGCCTCCTGAATAATCCCGCCGTGTCGCGCCAACACCGACTCACCCATCACCGTAATAGCGGGTATGGCGCGAGAGGACGCGACACTCCCCGACGACCTCGGCACCGCCCACCGCCAGATCCGCGAGCTGGCCGAGACCCTCCGGCGGCAGGATCACCTCATCGCCAGGCTCCAGCATCAGCTCGAGCAGCTCCTGCGGGCCCGCTACGGCAAGAAGGGCGAGGCGGTCGACCCCGATCAGCTGCTGCTCTTCGCGCACGACATCCTGGCCCGGACCGAGCCGATGTCTCCCGCGCCGCAGCCGGCCGAACCGGCGGCGACGAAGCCCGAGTCCGATGGCCACGGCCGCAAGCCGCTGCCGGCGAGCCTGCCGCGCAGGCGGGTCGTCCACGACGTCGCCCCCGAGGGCCGCGCCTGCCCCGAATGCGGCGGCGAGCGCCGGCTGATCGGCGAGGAGACTCGTGAACAGCTCGAGTACGTCCCGGCCAGCCTCGTCGTCCTCGTCCACGTCCGGCCCAAGTACGCCTGCCGGGCCTGCGCCGCGCACGTCGTGATCGCCCCGCGGCTGCCCGAGCCGATCGAGCGGGGGCTTCCCGGCACCGGCCTGCTGGCCCATGTCATCACGAGCAAGCTCGCCGACCACCTGCCGCTCTATCGCCAGGAGGGGATCTTCAGGCGCAACGGCGTCGAGTTATCTCGCTCGACTCTGTGCGACTGGATGGCCGCCTCCGCCGGCCTGCTCGAGCCGATCGTCAAGGCGATGACCCGGCGGGTCCTGGCCTCGAGAGTCATCGGGACCGACGACACGCCGGTGACGGTGCAGGACCACGCCGGCAAGGGCTCGAAGACCGGGCGGCTCTGGGCGTACCTCGGCGATCGCGACAATCCCTTCATTATTTATGACTACACGCCCGACCGGAGCCGCGACGGCCCCGAGCGGTTCCTGAGGGATTACCGCTCGGGCTACCTCCAGTCCGACGCCTATGCCGGCTACGACGCCCTGCACGCGCGGGGGCTGGTGGAAGTCGGCTGCTGGGCGCATGCGCGGCGGAAGTTCCACGAGGCGCGGCACGAGCGACCCCGAGCGGTCGCATGCCGCCATCGCCTGGATCGGCCGGCTCTACGCCGTGGAGCGCGAGGCCCGCGATGGCGGCTGGGACGACGCGAGGCGGACGGCGGCCCGCTCCGAGCGGTCGCGGCCGCTCCTGGAGTCGTTCGGTGCCTGGCTGGAGGGGGAGGCAAGGAAAGTGCTGCCGAAAAGCCCGGTCGGCGAGGCGATCGCCTACGCGCGGTCGAACTGGATGGCGCTATTGCGGTACCTCGAATCGCCGTACCTATCGATCGACAACTACGCGACCGAGAACGCGATCCGGCCCATCGCCTTGGGCCGCAAGAATTGGCTCCATCTCGGGAGCGACCGCGGCGGCCACACGGCGGCGGTGCTCCTGAGCCTGGTGCAAAGTTGCAAGAACCTGGGGAACGAGCCGTTTGCCTATCTGCGCGATGTGCTCGACCGCGTGAGCACGCACCCGGCGAGCCGCGTCGACGACCTGCTGCCGGACCGCCGGGTGTTGCCGGGGCCGGCGGGCGGCCGAAAGGGATAGATAACGGCCGCCCCGCCCAATGCCTCCCGGGACGCAGTGAAACAAGGGGGTCCACCGCCCCGGTTCGCTCGGGGTTTTTGGCCAGGAAGGGCTGGACCATGCGCGCCGCGGTTTATGCCCGCGTCTCTACGCACGAGCAGCCGACGCTCGGCCTGCAGGTCGAGGCGATGGCGGCTGATATCAAAGAACGTGGCTGGTCGCCCGCAAGGTAGGACGAGAACATGGTAGTGCAACATCGATTCTGTGAATTCGGCTCGGCTTGAAGCGGCGGCCCACCGCCGTTTCCATTGAGGGTTGCCACACCGTTAAAGAGACCGACCGACGATGACCCACCAGTCTCAGACGGTCCGCTTGAATTGATTCAACGCCTCGACCAGTTCCTCCTGCGCCACGCCACTCCCTGAACTCCCCTTTGTCCCTGCGCTCCCAGAACTCGGCCGCCGGCCAGGCTTGGTTGTAATCGACGCCGATGGTTCTGAGGCTCTTCATGTCGCGGAGTATCTCCAGGCCCCGGGTGATGTTCTTCGGGGTCAGGCGGATGTCTTCCAGCAGCGTGCCTTGCAGAGGAGTCAGGTCGGTGATGCCGGTGTCGAAAATCTTCAAGTCAATCAGCGGCATGCCCTTGAAGTAGGCCAGGCCCGCGTCGCTCACCCGCGTGGCGCTGAGGTCAAGGGAGGTAAGGTCCTTGCAATCCTTGAAGTGGGCCAGGCCGGCATCGCCCACCTGCAGGTGGTCCAGGTGCAAATGCGTCAGGTTCTTGCAATCCTCGAAGTGGGCCAGACCCGCGTCGCTCACCTTCGTTCCGGCAAGATTGAGGTGCTTCAGAGCCTTCAAGTCCTTAAAGTGGACCACGCCCGCTTCGCTCAGCTGTGTGCCAATCAGTTGCAGGTACGTTAGGTTCTTGCAGTCTTTGAAGTGGGCCAGACCCACCTCGCTCACATTCGTGTTGGTCAGATCGAGGTACGTCAGGTTCTTGCAGGCCTTGAAGTAGACCATCCCGGCGTCGGTCACTTTCGTGTCGGTCAGATCGAGGCTCGTCAGTCCCGCCAGGTTCATTCCCTCGAGCGGCGTCAGGTCCGCGAGTAGCCCGTTAGACTTGTTGGTCCGTGTGCCGCGGCACTCGAGCCTCCGCAAGGCGTTGAAGACTCGAATCGGGGCGATGTCCGTTACGTGGTCGGTCACGATCCGGAATTCCGTGACGACGCCGTCTTCGATCTTGTGTTCCACCTGGCCGTCGAAGCCGGGGTTGCGGCGTTTAAGCTCCTTCCGCACTTCCTCGACCTGCTGCTCGGCCGGCAGGGCGGCGATGCGCTGGACGTCGGCGTCAGCGAACGGGGCGATCGCCGTCAATGATGGTTCGCCCTTAGCCCCACTCACGGCCCGCGCCGGTCGTCGGCGAGACGACCAGCAGGACACGAAAGCCCAGGCCGTTGTTTCGGTAGCCGGAGCCCGAGTGCGTGCGTTGTGCAGAGCGGCATAGCACGGGTCCATTCCAACACGCGCCGCCACGATGGACGCGCCCGCCGCCGGCGCCCGGACCGGGTGGGTCCTTCGGCGGACTTGTCTTGTAGTAATGCGCATCGAACCAATCCAGACACCACTCAGCGGCGTTACCGTACGTGTCGCGCAGGCCCCACGCGTTCTCTTTCGATCCAGCCGTGGGCGATGGCGAGTTCTTATACGCAGTTGCGTGATTCAATAACTCACGGTCGTCGTCGCCGAAAAACCATCGGCCGCTCGATCCGGCCCGAGCACTGTACTCCCACGCGGCTTCCGTGGGCAGGCCGTAATTCCTTCCCTCCTGCTTGCTCAACCACTTGCAGAACTCCACAGCGTCATCCCAACTGACGCAGACCACCGGATGATCGTCGGTTTGTTCGAAAGCCGGATTCAGCCAATTCGCATCAGCGTCCAGTTTGTGTTCCCCATTCGGGAATGTACGGTAAACGCCCCCCTCTCGCTCGGCCTGCGTCTTGTATCCCGTTGCCTTCACGAAGCGTCGAAACTGCCCCACAGTGACCTCGGTCCGCCCCATGTAAAACGGATGCGTGATCTCGACTTCATGCTGCGGACCTTCGCTGTGCAGGCATTCCTTTAAATAGTCATCCACATTCCCCCCGAGCCAGAACTCGATTTCCTCCTTCGACGATCCCATCATGAACTTGCCGGGCGGAATCATCATGAAGGTCATGCCCAGGCTGTTGGTGAACCCGACCGGCACGCCGAGGTGCTCCGCCCACGCTCCTTGATGGGCGCGAGCCTGCGCGGCGTCGAACGGGGCAATCGCGGGCGCTGGTGCGTCGGCAGGTGAGCCGCTGGTCTTTCCCTCCGGCGCGAGTCGCGTGAGGCGGAGGCGATGCACTTTGAATCCAGCGTGGGCCGCCACGTTTATGTAGAGATCCGCACAAACCATGTCGGGGAAGGCGTGGTCACCGAGCTTGTCGTATCCGCCCGTGTAGTTGAACAGGAGCTTGTCGTCCAGCGTGGCGAGGATTCCGGCGGCGCGAACCCTGCAGCGGAGGGTGTGCCGCTTCCCGGTGGTGATCTGCAAGCCGGGGACCCCAGTCTCGTTCTCCAGAGCCTCTTTCCCCTCAATTCTCCCCAGCCCGCTCCACCCGCCCTGCACGCTGTAGGCATCGATCCCGATATGGAACCTCGCGCCGAAGGCAGTCGAGTGCAACCCGAAGAAGTCGCCTCCGGCGATCCGCTCGAATACCACTTCCAACTCGTACTCCCGCGGCAACTCGACGGGGATCGGCAAAGTTGAATTCGATTTAAGCGTGGGCGTACTGACGAGCGTAACTCCCTGGCGTTCCCAGTTGCCCAGGGCCAGGTCGGGGCGGGCCAGGGGAATCAGGTCGATCGCCTGCTCGTCACCTTTGCCTGCCGCCTCGACTGGCTTCGTATCCTTCATCTCCACGCGGATAGGCTGCGCCGAGTCGGAAGCGAGCTTGATCGGGCCGGGCCTCGCCTGCTGCGCTTGAAACAGATGCGTCACCCCGGCCATCTCCGTCAGCGCCAGTGCGAGCACGGGAAGCAGCACGGCCGCCGCGGCAACCCACTTCCGCCGCCCCGAAAGCCGCGACTTGCGGCGGGGGATGCGCGAGAAGTCCTTCAGCTTGGCGTTGACCTTGAGCTGGGCCTCGCAGTCGGCGAGCACGTCGGCCACTTCGCGGGCCGACTGGAACCGGTCGTCCGGGTCCTTGGCGTGCAGCTTGGCGATGATGTCGCACAGCCACTGCGGCGTCTCGGGGATGATCTCGCGGATCGGCCGCGGCGTGTCCTCGGCGACCCGCTTGAGCACCGCGACCGTGCTATTCGCCCGGAACGGCGGCCGGCCGGAGGCCATCACGTAGAGCACGCTGCCCAGGCTGAACAGGTCGGCCCGCTGGTCGAGCGTTGTGCCCCAGGGCCTGCTCGGGGGCCATGTACATCGGCGTGCCGGCGATGATCCCGCTCTGCGAGATGCTGGCGTCGTCGGCCGCCCGGGCCAGCCCGAAGTCGGTGATCTTCACCCGCTGCTGCCCGCCTTCGAGCAGGATGTTGCCCGGCTTGATGTCGCGATGGATCAGGTCCTTGGCGTGGGCGGCGGCCAGCCCCTCGGCGATCTGCCGGCCGATCCGCACCACCTCGGCCGGTTCAACCGGGCCGACGCGGTTCGAGCCGCTGCTGGAGGGTCTCGCCGGGGATGAACTCCATCGCCAGGTACGGCAGCGGCTGCTCGCCGACCTCGTACACCTGCACCACGTTCTCGTGGCGAACCTGGGCGGACGACCGGGCCTCGCGCAGGAACCGTCTTGCGGGCCGGCGAGGTGGCGGCCATCTGCGGGGACAGCACCTTCACCGCGACGACGCGGTGCAGCACCTCGTCGAACGCCCGGAAGACGATGCCGAAGCCGCCCTGGCCGAGGACCTGGAGCACCTCGTAGTGCCCGATCCGGCCGAGCGAATCGGGCCGGGTGGCCGGCGCAAGGAACCCGAGCGGTATCTCGTCGCCGGCCGGCGCCGCCCTCGTGCTCGATCGCGACCGTGCTCTCGAAGCCGGTGCCGTCCGGGGCGACCGCCGGGTGATCGAGGAGGCTGTCCGGCTGGTCGTGGGCGCGGAGCAACGCCTCGACGCGGGACCTCAACCCGGCGTCGCCGCCGCAGGCCCCGTCGAGGTAGGCGGAACGGGCCAACGGGTCGGTCATCTCGCGTACGGCGGTAAAGATGTCTCGTTCGCTCACGGCCCAGCCCCCCTCAACCAGAAGGTGTCTCACCCCCCAATGCGAGAGAGGCGTCCGAATCACGCAACAAAATCGGCAGATTCCCTTCGACGGCCGTGTTCAGCCGTTGTCGCGGAGGGCCGTGACGAGCCAGGCCCGAGCGTAAGCCCAATCGTTGTCGGCCGTTCGGGGCGAGATGCCGAGGGCGGCCGCGGCCTCCGCGATAGTCAGGCCGGCGAAGTAGCGGAGCTTGACCACTTCCGCGGCCCGGGGCTCGATGGCCGTGAGCCGGTCGAGGGCCTCGTCGAGGGCGAGAAGGCGTGGGGACGGACCCAAGGGTGACGGTTGATCGGGGTCGAGGTCATGGCGGGTGAAGTCGCCGCCGCGTTCCGGCCCGCCCTTGCGGCGGGCGGCCTCGACGAGGATGCGGCGCATGGCCTCGGCGGCGGCGGCGAAGAAGTGCCCGCGGCCGTCCCAGCGATGGTCGTCGCCCCGCCCGACCAACCGAAGGTATGCCTCATGAACCAGCGCGGTGGGCTGGAGAGTGTGGTCGGGCGACTCGTCGGCCATACGCGCGGCGGCGAGCTTGCGCAGCTCGTCGTATACGAGCGGCAGCAGGTCGGCGGCAGCCTTGCGGTCGCCAGCGGCCGCGGCGTCGAGGAGACGGGTCACGTCGGACATTCAGCCAGTGTAACGTTCACAGCCGGCGGCGGGAGGAGAAGATGACCACGGAACTTCCCGCTGACGTGTCACCGGACGCTTACGCTATGGCGATGGACCTGACGCCCGGTTTCTATCGCGATGAGGACAACGCGTTCCTCGTGGATGAGGCCGGCGCGATATGGTTGGTCGAGTCGACCGAGCCGGTCGATCAGCCGATACGGCTCGATGACGAGCAGGTCGGGGTGGTCCCGTTCTATGGCATCGACCCCGATGACGCGGCGGAGTACCGGCGCATGGTCGACGAGGCGTCGGCCGGCGAGGGCGCCCTGACCTGGCGACAGCGGCCGCCGATGCTCTGACCGCAGGCACCCCACACCGCGAGGCCGCCGTGTCCCTCCAACCCGGACTGACCGACGACGACCGAGCCGAGCTGGCCGACCGGCTGGCGCCGAGGCTCCGCGACCTCGCCAAGCGCGGCGTCCACTTCGGCACCAGCTCCTGGAGGTACGAAGGATGGCTCGGGTCGGTCTACTCCGACGCGCGGTATCAGACGAAGGGCAAGCTCGCGAAGACCAGGTTCGAGGGGACGTGCATCCAGGAATACGCCGAGGTATTTCCCGCGGTCGGGGGCGACTTCACTTTCTACAAGTTCTACGATCGAAAGTATTGGGATAAGTTCTTCGTCGAGATTCCGCCGTCGCTCCGCTTCGGCCTCAAGGTGACCGAGGCGCTCACCGTGGCCAGGTGGACGAAGCAGTCCAAGCCGCTCATGGCCGGTCAGGAGAACCCCGATTTCCTCGACGCCGACGTGTTCCGGGATCGGTTCATCGAGCCCCTACGCCCCTACTCCGATCGGCTCGCGCCGCTGATCTTCGAGTTCGGGTCGCTCCCCAAGGGGGTCTTCCCCACGCCCGCCGACTTCTACGAGCGCCTCGACACGTTCCTCGCGAAGCTGCCCGGCGCTTACCGCTACAGCGTCGAGATCAGGAATGCCGAGTACCTTGTGCCCGAGTATTTCGACCTACTCAAAAGTCACAACGTCGCGCACGTCTTCAACTCATGGACGCGCATGCCGGCCTTGGAGGGGCAGATCCAATTCAAGGCAGTCCATGAGGCTCTTGGCGGTCAGGATCAGGGCGAAGCCCTGCGAGGGTGGGGCGTCGAGCATTGCGTCGGCAACCGCCATCAGCAGCACGCCAACTTCTCCAACGGTGAACTTCGGGTTCTTGGCGGCGAGCTTCCTCTGGATCTTCTCGTCGATGGTCGGGGTCATCAGGAGCAGCACCCCTTCCACCCCGAGAAGTGGGAACCGGTCGACCGTCTCCGCCTTGATCCCGAGCTGTTCGGCACCGATCAGGACCTGCGCCGCCCACTCGGTGAGTTGAACCACGTGTTCCGTCAGTTGCTTCTCCCGCTGAGCGTCATCGATCTTCAAAGGTCGGGGCGGCTCCTCGTCCGAGTGCGCTTCGAGCACGTCCTGGATCCTGGCGAAGAGGGCGTCGAGCTTCTTGCGGAGCGCCTTGTCGGTGGTGTGGTTGGCTTCGGCGGCGACATGGCCAGCGAGATCCTCCCAGTCGTCGAGCGTCAGCATGACCGGCGCGGTGGTCGCGGCGCAGCGGATGGGCTCGGCAAACTCCTCGTGGATGAAGATCGGGGCGTTCAGGAGGAGCTTGCGCTGGGGCGTGGACAGCTTGATCCCGACCTCGCCTTTCGTCCCCCTCGTCTTCTTCATCGCCATGACTCTCCTCCCACGACCGGGTCGACTCACGCCACACGTTCAGGGTGACTTCCATGTCGCGCTGGTTGCTGCCTTCAGGTCAGACTCGCCAAGGGTTCCTCGATCCTGGCGATCGTCCCCTGCCGGCTAGCAAAGCATCTTAACCGGCATTGTCGCCAAGACTTCGCTCCACTTCGAAAGGATTTCGCGAACGCCACGGACGACCTAGTTCGATCGTTGGATGTGGGTTTGAGTGTTTCAATCAGCGATGACCCGCTCGTTGAAAGAGGTGCGCGGGCCACTTTCGCGAGGGGCCGAGTGATGTCGACGACCTTCAAGTCGGCGGCGGAGAGCTACGCCCGCGCCAAAGGCCTATCCCGCGCGACGCGCAACGAGTACACCTCGACCATCAGGAAGTGGGAGCGGTGGGGCAGCGGGGGGCCGATCGAGCAGCTCAGGCGCAAGGACGTCCGCGAGTTCCTCGACTGGGTCCACGAGCAGGCCGTCAAGGACGAGGGGATCAACCCGGGTCGCACCGCCAACAAGGCCCGCGAGCACCTCAGGGCTGTCCTGTCCTGGGCCTGGGAGCAGGAGCTAATCGAGGCGCCGCCCCGGTTCCCCGGGCCGAGGGACCGGCGCGACGTCGCCGGCAGCCACTATCTGACCAAGGCGGAGATCAACGCCCTCTGCTTCGCCACCCACGCGATGGGCCGGCCCCGCGGCTGGGACGCGCCCCTGCCGATCGGCCGGTACTGGCGCGCCGCGCTGGTCGCGTTCTTCAACTACGGCGTTGACACCGGGACCGTCTGGGAATCGACGCCGGCCCCCGAGCCCATGCTCTGGCGGCACATCTCGTGGGGCCGGCACTCGCCAGACCGCGAGGTCAAGGAGCGGTCGCCGTGGGGCTGGCTGTTCTACCGGCGAGTGAAGACGGGCAAGGCGTTCCACCGGCCGATGAACCGGGTGGTGCACGCCCACCTCCGGGACATCATGCCGGCCGACCCGCGGCCGGACGCCCCGGTCTTCCTCGGCGGTGGCGCCCGGCCGAATGCCAGGTTCCAAGTCGCTCTGCCCGCTCGCCGGCATCAAGCCCAGGCTGGACATCCATACTGGCAGGGAGGAACCGTGGGAGCTGAAGGACCTGCGCAAGACCTGCGCGACGTACCACGACGAGCACGTGCCCGAGTCGTCGGTGGAGATCCTGGGCCACTCGATCGGCGGGATCACGTACCGCCACTACGCCCACTGGGCCCCGCTGGCGTTCCGGGCGATCATGACGCTGCCGCAGCCGACGGCGTTTCAAGCGTTGGTGAAGGGAAGCGGCAGCGAGTGCCCTTGCTGCCGCCGAAGATACGCCGATGCCGGTTGAATCGGGCGACTATACCGAAGCGCGCAACAGAATGAAACAAGCCCTGATTCCAGGGTGGATAAGCCAATCGAAGCGTCGACGCACCGGTCGATCCCTCTCCGTTTTCTTCTTCCCCGAGAGAGCGTCCGACGGGGCAATCAACCACCTCCTCTTCTGGTAATCCTGCACGGGGCTGCGATGATCGGCGGACACACTCCACCCGACCTCCGAGAAGTGAATCATTTTCCTCCGTCGCCGGGGCGGTTTTGCTTGAATGGGCGTTTTGAAACCGCCGGTCCAGGGTTTCCCCGAAGCGAGAAATCGGCGCCTAACTAGGCCGCTGTCCGACTCCAACTCGACTTCCTATCGGTGGCGTGGTCTGATACCGAATCGCCTGGATCGCTATCCTTAAAGACGTGGAGGTCTCATCCGCACGGAGGAATAGCACCATGGCGCGCCCCCGACTACCGATCGTCCCGCACCTTGACCCCGCCGAGATCGCCCGCCGCTACCGCGCCTGCCGGACCGGGGTCGAGAAGACCCACTGGCAGATCCTCTGGCTGTTGACCCGCACCGACGACCCGCCGTCCCCCGCCGAGGTCGCCGAGCGGATCGGCCTGACGCCCGCCTGGGTCCGCACCGTGCTGAAGCGGTGGAACGCCGAGGGGCCATCCGGCCTGGCCGACCGCCGGGCCGACCGGAACGGCGGCCGGTCGAAGCTCACGCCACAGCAGCAGGCCGAGCTGTACGCGGCGCTGGAGCAGCCGCCGCCCGACGGCGGGCTCTGGAGTGGCCCGAAGGTCGCCGCCTACGCCCGCGACCGCTTCGGCGTGACCGTCTGCAAGCAGACCGGGTGGGAGTGGCTGAAGGGCCTGGGCTTCAGCCTCCAGGTGCCGAGGCCCAAGAACCCCGGCGCCGCGGCGGACGAGCGGCGGCGGGCCTGGAAAAGACGCCCTGCGGCGGCGGGTCGCCGCGCTCCGCCGCCGGCATCCCGATAAGCGGATCGAGCTCTGGGCCGAGGACGAGGCGCGGCTGGGCCTCAAGCCGATCGCCCGCCGGGTCTGGTCGCGGAGGGGCCGACGACCGACGGCGAACGGGCGGACGAAGTACCAGTGGCTCTACGTCTATGGGTTCGTGCACCCGGCCAGCGGCAGGAACCTGGAGCTGATCCTGCCGGCGGCGAATACGGACTGGATGGGCCGGGCGCTGGAGGAGTTCGCGCGCTGGGCCGACCCGCGGCGGCGGAAGCTCCTGGTCGTGCTGGTGGACAACGCCGGCTGGCACGTGGCCAAGCGGCTGGCGGTCCCGCCGAACGTGGTGCTCCACCCGCTGCCGCCATGCACGCCGGAGTTACAGCCGGCCGAGCCGCTCTGGCCGCTGGTCCGCGAGGCGGTGGCGAACAAGGGGTTCGACGACCTGGAGGCGCTGGAGCCGATCCTGGTGGAGCGGTGCCGGTGGCTGATCGACCACCCCGAGGTCGTCCGCGGCGCCGTCGGGTTCCGATGGGCGGCGGCCCTCAATGGTTAGCGATCCAGACGATTCGGTATGATATCCGTTCCGATCGTTCATTCTCGTCGAGCATCGTCCTTCCTCCAGCGGCCTTCGATCAGCATACCGGACCAGGGATCGGAACCAGATCAGCCCGCGGATTCGCCTCCCTCCCGCAGTGCTTCCTCCGGGGACGAGCGGACGTGCAGCCCTCCCCCCGGGGCTCCGACCTTGCGGGACCTCGTCGCCGACCATCGGCCCGATCCGGCTCACCAGGACGAAGGCGAGGACGACTCTCGGACGATGAGCTTCCTGCTGGCGTCCGGGGTCCGGACCGAGGCCCTGGAACTCCGGCCCCTGACCGTCGATGCCGCATCGTTCGAATCGGTCGAGCCGACGATGCCCGAGTCGTTCGGTCGATATCTGGTCCGCCGCGAGCTGGGCCTGGGCGGGTTCGGCAGGGTCTATGTCGGCTGGGACGACCGACTCGAGCGGGAGGTCGCCATCAAGGTCCCGCTGCGGACCCTGACGCCGCAGGATGAGAAGATCTTCCTGTCGGAAGCGAAGCGGCTGGCCGGGCTCAAGCACCCCGGGGTCGTCACCGTCTACGACGTCGGGTCCAGGACGGCCGATGTTTCATCGTCTCCGACCTCGTGCAGGGGATCTCCCTCCACGAATGGCTCCGCCACCGCCAACCGACGCACGAGCAATCGGCCGAGATCGTCGCCGCGTTGGCCGATGCGCTCGACCATGCCCACTCGGTCGGTATGATCCACCGCGACGTGAAGCCGGCGAACATCATCCTCAAGGAGCCGCTCACACCGATCCTGATCGACTTCGGGCTCGCCCTCACGGAGACGGAGTCGAGCGGCCCCTCGGCGATCGTGATGGGCACCCCTGCGTACATGTCGCCCGAGCAGGCGAAGGGGGAGAGCCACCGGATCGACGGCCGCACGGATATCTAAGGCTGGGGGTGGTCTTGTATTCGATGCTCTGCGGCCGGCGGCCCTTTCGGTCCGAGGACGTCGGCGAACTCCTCCGGCAGGTCCGCGACGACGAGCCCCAGCCCCCGCGCCAGGTCGCCCGGTCGACGACACCGAAACGTGCTCGGGTCGGTTCATGAATCGTAAGTCCTCCGCGCCCTGGCCATCGGACGGCGCAACTGGACACTCCTGGGCAGCGACCGTGGTGGCTGTACCGCAGCCGTCCTGTGACCGGACCTGCAGGCACCACGATATCGACCCCTTCGCCTACCTGCAGGACGTCCTCGGTCGCCTGCCGTCGCTGCCTGCGGATCCGCTCGGTGCGCTTCTGCCCGACGTCTGGTTTGCGTCGTCACCCCGCGGCACGGCGCAAGAGAGCCGCGTAAACTGGCAGAGCGGGATGCCGAATCGGTAGCGACCAATCCGGGTGCGGACGGCAATACGCTCGCCGAAGGATTGAGCTTCCGCAGCAGTTCGGCGTCTCGGTCCTGCTGCTGCTTTCACACGCCCAGGAACGGCGCGAGGAGCTGCCGCCGGTCAGGGACCGCGCGGCTTCGGCGATCTCCATGCCTTCGACCGACGCGATCGGGTCAGGCATTCGGAATCTGCCCTCGGCCTGGGATTTCGTGGTGCGTCCCGGCCTTGACTTGCGCATAGGTGGCTAGTGTCCCGATGAGAACCGTTGCGAAGGGCCGCCATGACCGAGGAATCCGTCTTCGCCGCCGCCCTGGCCATTCCGCGCCCCGCCGACCGGGCGGCCTATCTGGAAAAAGCGTGTGCCGGGAACCCGGCGCTCCGGCGCGAAGTCGAGGCGCTGCTGTCGGCTCATGCCGCCGACAACCCGCTGGACCGGCCGCCGGCCGACCTCGCACTGACGGGCGATCATCACGAAGCCGGCGGCGGCGGCGGCCCACCTGCTGCGGAAGTCGGCGACCGGATCGGGTCCTACCGGCTGATGGAGCTCATCGGTGAGGGGGGCTTCGGCCTGGTCTTCGTCGCCGAGCAGACCGAGCCGATCCGCCGCAAGGTCGCGCTCAAGGTCCTCAAGCCGGGGATGGACACGCGCGACGTCGTCGCCCGCTTCGAGGCCGAGCGCCAGGCTCTGGCCCTGATGGATCACCCGAACATCTCCCGCGTGCTCGACGCCGGGAGCACGCCCTTCGGCCGCCCCTACTTCGTGATGGAGCTGGTCCGCGGTGTGCCGATCACCGACTACTGTGATGCGCAGAAGCTCGCTCCGAAGGATCGCCTGGCCCTGTTCGTCCAGGTGTGCCAGGCCGTCCAGCACGCCCACCAGAAGGGGGTGATCCACCGCGACATCAAGCCGTCCAACGTGCTGGTGACGATGATCGACGGCAAGCCCGTGCCCAAGGTGATCGATTTCGGCGTAGCGAAGGCCGTGGGCCAGTCTCTGACCGAGAAGACCATCTACACCCGATTCGCCCAGATCCTGGGCACACCGCTCTACATGAGCCCGGAGCAGGCCGAGATGAGCGGCGTGGACGTCGACACCCGGGCTGACGTCTACGCGCTCGGCGTCCTCCTTTACGAGCTCCTGACCGGCACGACCCCGTTCGACCGCGATCGGTTCCGCCGGGCGGCGTTCGACGAGATCCGGCGGATCATCCGCGAGGAAGAGCCGCCGCGCCCGAGCACCCGTCTGAGCTCCCTGGGCTCGACCCTGGCCGATGTCTCCGCCCACCGCGGGACCGACCCGGGCAAGCTCGCCGGCGTGGTCCGCGGCGAGCTCGACTGGATCGTCATGAAGTGCCTGGAGAAGGACCGGAACCGCCGCTATGAGACGGCCAACGGGCTGGCCCGCGACGTCGAGCGCTTCATCGAGGGGGATGCGGTCGAGGCCTGCCCCCCGACGCTCAGCTATCGCCTCAGGAAGTTCTACTACCGCAATCGGGCCGCCGTCTGGATCGTCAGCCTGTTCCTGGGGCTCACATATGCCGGAGCCTCGGGCATCTACTTCGCCTACCAGCGGGCCGTGCGGGCCGAACGCCGATTGGGGGTCGAACGCGACGCGGCTCTCAGGAGCGAGGAGCACGCGATCGCCGCGACTCGAGAGGCCGCCGGCGAGCGCGACAAGGTGGCCGCGGCCAATGCCTCGCTCCGGGCGCTGACCGACCGCCAGCGCCGGACGCTCTACGCCAGCGCGATGAACCTGGCGCAGGCGGCCTGGGAATCGGGCGATGCGCGTCGGACGGTGGAACTGCTGCGGCAATGGGTCCCGAAGCCCGGCGAGGAAGACCTGCGCGGATTCGAGTGGCATTACTGGAACCGGCAGTCGCATCAGGAGGCGCGGAGCGTTCGCTTGCAGGGTCTGACGCCGCACGAGCGAGCGGCGGGCCTCATCGGCGCGGTGAGTCGCGACGGGACGAGGGCGGCCGGGGCCGCGAACGACCTGGCTCGTTACACGGCGACGATCCGGGTCTGGGACGCGACCAGCGGGCAAGAGCTCTGGAGCGCGCCCCCGGTCCCGGGAGTGTTGATATCGTGCTCGTTCTCCGGCAACGGGCAACGACTCCTGACGAGCCATGTCCTGCGGGAAGGTGGCGCGCACAGGGCCGAGGCCCGCGTGTGGGAAGTCAAGGACGGGACGCTCGTCCATGCGTCGACCCAGCCCGTCTTCACGGAATCGACCTTCGCGTTCCTCTCGACGGATGGTGAGCGGCTCTTCACGGAGGTGCGAGAGGGGCAGGGGAACACGTCGAAGTTGATAGCGCTTCGGGTCGTCCACGTCTCCGATGGCAAGGAGCTGGCGCGGATGAGCGTCGATCCCCAGAGCGAGCCCAAGACGGTGCTTTTCTTCGCGGCCAGCCCTGACCTCGCCACGGTGCTCCTCTACGAGACCTCGTCGGCGTCCGACAAAGGCCAGTTGCGCCTGCACGAGGTAGAGAGCGGTCAGCAATCCTGGGCTGTGGACTTTGCCGCTGACGAGCGGCCGAGCGAGGCGTGGTTCGTCCCGGGTCGGGACCGGCTGCTCGTTCGGGTGCACTCGGGCAAAGGAGAACGCGTGATCGTGCTTGATGCCCGCGATGGCCGCGAGCTTTCCACCCATCGGCTCCCAGAAACCACGAAGGACTTGCCCGTTGGAGCCCAGACGATCCTGCTTTCCGGCTCCCGGCTTGCCACGCTGCGGAAGGCACGCGTTGTTGTGTACGACCTTGATCGCCCGGCCGACGACGAAAAGGACGTCTCGACGTCATTCGTTCACGATTCCAACGTCGCCGGTGTTTCTCTCGAGCCGAAACGTTCCCGGCTCGTCACGCTCGACAAGGTCGGCGTCGTCCGCGAGTGGAACCTGACCCCACGGCCTCGCCTGATACGTTCGTTCCTTCAGGCCGACGGCGATCCTGCGCGATTGCGAATCAACGCAGACGGCTCTCGGCGCCTTTACTATCCCCAATTCGTGAGCGACAAGACCGGTGCGGTGCCGCGGATCGTCGACGGGTCGGAGCGAGAAGGTCGGTGCTCGGTTGGCCCCGCTCCCACCGGGCCACGCCCATGGCCCCACGGCGTCGGCCGATGGTCAGACCCAGGCGATCGCCTGGCACGCGGACCAGGGCGATGGTCTGGCCGTGGCCTGGGACCTGGCGACCGGACGAGAGCGCTGCCGCGTCACGCTGGGGCCGGGAGTCTGGGAGGAGATCGCCCTGTCTCCGGACGGCGCGCGTGCCGCCCTGCTCGGCTGCCCTCAGGAACCGGCCGGCAAGCACGGTACCCCCCAGTTCGCACGGATCATGGACCTGAACACTGGCAAGGTCGTCTGGTCGTCTGAGGCTCTGGGCGCGTCTCGCTGCTTCCAGGGTGTTGGATTCGAACCTAGCGGCCGCCACCTGGTGGTCTCTCAGGGCAGCGGCAGTATGAGCGACGACTGGGCCATCGTCTGGTACGACGCCACGACCATGGCCGAAGTTGCTCGCTTCCCGGTGGGATCTCACGACGTCGCTGTCGCAGCCTTTTCTCGCGACGGACGTTTCGTCGCGATCCGGGAGCGGCCGACGTTCGCGTGGGGCACCGCGACTGTCCGCCTCTTTCCCGTGGCGCCCATCCTGCGCGGCGAATCTCCCGCGCCGCTCTTTCAGCTCACCGGAACTTCCCACCAGTTTGATTGTCTAGAATTCAGCCCCGACGGAAGCCGCCTCATGGCGGCGGGCGACAGCGTGCTCCGGCTCTGGGAGACAGCGAACGGGGCCGAGCTTCTGATCATCCAACTGAAAGGTGGCTCGCTCGGCTCCAACGCGTATACCTTCAGCTCGGACGGCCATGCGATCTGGGCCGGGCTCGACGAAGAGGGCCAGCTCTGGGGATGGGACGCGACTCCGCTCGAACTTGAGGCAGTCGCACCATGAGCGAGGTCACACGACTGCTCGAAGCCGCGAACCGAGGCGATCGTCAGGCGGCGGCCGATCTGTTGCCCATGGTCTACGACGAGCTGCGCCAGCTCGCGGCGGCGCGACTCGCCCGCGAGCAGCCCGGGCAGACGCTCGACGCGACGGCGCTGGTGCACGAGGCGTTCCTCAGGCTTGTCGGCGGCCAGCGATTCGAGGGAAAACGCCATTTCTTCGCCGCGGCGGCCGAGGCGATCCGACGCATCCTCGTCGAGCAGGCCCGCCGTCGCCAGGCCATCAAGCGTGGCGGCGATGGAAACCGGCAAGAACTCGATCCCGACCGCGTCGCGTCTCCCGCCCCCGACGACGAGCTCATCGCCCTCCACGAGGCCCTCGATCGATTCGCAGCAGCCCATCCGGAGAAAGCCGAACTGGTCAAGCTCCGCTACTTCGCCGGTCAGACGGCCGACCAGGCAGCCGAGGCGCTGGGCATCTCACCGAGCACCGCCGACCGCCATTGGGCCTACGCCCGCGCCTGGCTCCGCCGCGCCATGTCTCCTCCTGGCGGCGAACCCTGAGCCGATGTGACTTCCTCGAGACGTCGTAGGCTTGGTTACGACCAGTCTACTCCAGTTCCGACCGACCAGACCAACGGAGAGGAAAGCCCCCGTGAGACGACCGCTGATGGTTCTCGCCCTTCTGGCCGCGGTCGCCGCCCCCTCCCGGGCCGGCGACCCGACGCCGACGACATCCCCGAACGAAAACTCCTTCGCCGCCCTCAAGAAGGCCTACGACGACGCCACGAAGGCGTACAACGACGAGTTCGAGGCCGCCTACGAGGCCGCCAAGGCCAAGGGCAACGCCGCCCTCAAGGCGTTCAAGTTCGAGAAGCCGCGGCCCGGCCACGCGTTCGCGCCGAAGTTCCTCGCCGTCGCCGAGAAGGACCCCGAGGGGCCCGACGCCGTCGGCGCCCTCAAGCTGGCCATGCGGTACAGCTCCGGCGACACGGGCAGCGCCCCCGAGATCCGTGCCAGGGCGATCAAGATCCTCCAGGAGCACTACGTCACCAAGGCGCAGATCAAGGGTTTCGTCCACCAGTTGGCCATGACGGAGGAGCCCGGCGCCCGGAAGGTCCTCGACGACGTCATCGCCCGCAACCCCGACCGCAAGGTCCAGGCCGCGGCGTACAAGGCGCTGATCGCCTACCGTGAGTTTCTCATCCGGTTCGCCGAGATGGCCAAGGACAAGGACCGCGCGACGATGATCGAGAAGAGCGAGGGCAAGGAGGCGATGAACCAGCGGCTCGCCCGCGCCGCCCTCGCTCAGGGCGAGATCGAGGCGATGAAGAAAACCCTCCGCGAGGAGTACCGGGGCTACTTCCACGACCTGTCTGTCGGCCAGACGGCCCCCGAGGTCGTTACCCAGGGCGTCGACGGCAAGCCGGTCAAGCTGAGCGACCTGAAGGGCAATGTGGTCGTGCTCGACGTCTGGGCCACCTGGTGCGTCCCGTGCACGGCGATGATCCCCCACGAGCGCGAGATGGTCGGCCGGCTGGAGGGCAAGCCGTTCCGGCTGGTGGGCCTGAGCATCGACGACGAGGTCAAGACGCTGAAGGACTTCCTGGCCAAGGAGAAGCTCCCCTGGGAACACTGGTGGGCCGGGCCCGGCGGGGCGGAGTCGTCGTTCGTGCAGGACTGGGACATCCGCGGGATCCCCGCCATCTTCGTGCTCGACGGCAAGGGCGTGCTCCGCTACCGCAACGTCCGCGGCGATGAGCTGGAGAAGGCCGTCGACGCGCTGCTGAAGGAGGCCGAGGCGAAGGCCGCGGGGTGAGTGCGGCGGGAGGAGGGCCGATGGCCGTCGAGGCGCCGACGATGTCTGCCCGGGCTGCCAAACCCGCGGGACGGCCGTGCCGGGAACGGCGAGTCCTCTCCGCGGTGATGGAGGGCAAGCCCTTCGGTTACGACGTGGTTGAAGTGGGCTAAAGGCACACCCTGCCTTCTTCCCGGCGAATTAATTCCCAGATGATGACCCGCCGGTAGTTGGAAGTGGCGGCGGCTCGGGCGCGCGATCTGACCCTATCCGGCAACCGCCTGACGGGCAAGCTGCTTGTCGCGATCGCGCTCGTCCAGGATGGCCTTGAGCATCCAGAGGTCCTTGTAGCCCATGATCCGCCGGAAGCCGTTCGAGGCCGCCTCGAACGACGACGCCGTCCAACGCAGGGCCATCTCGCCGCTCTGCCAGTGCTTCACCCGGCGCATCCGGTCCCGCGCCGCCGAGTGCCCATTGTCGATCAGGTTCGTCGTGCCCAGGCAGCGGCGCAGCGAGCTCGTCAGCCCGAGCCGATTCAACGTGAACAGCTCCTCCAGGCCCTCGCGGAGCGAGGCCGCCGCCCCGGGCCACTCCCGCTCCCAGCCAGGAGGCGTACTGCTCGAGCTTGGCCATGCCCTCGGCCGCCTCCAGCTTGAACGCCGACCGCATCGTCGCCAGGGCCTGCTCGTGCTGGCCCTTGGGCAGGTGCGACGTCACGTTCCTCGGCTTGTGGTTGCGGCAGCGCTGGACCGATTGATCGGCCCCGAACACCGCGCCGCTTGCCGACCGCAGGGCCTTCGAGCCGTCGATGACGAAGAGTCGCGGCCGGGCCGGATCGAGGCCGCGGCGGACCAGGTCCTCCAGCAGCGCCGTGGCGACCGCCGCGTTCTCGGTCGCCCCCTCGCGCAAGCCCAGCACGTGCTTGTATCCCTTGGCATCGACGCCCACGGCGCAGATCACATGGTGCCCCCCGAGCTGGAGGCCGTCGATCCAGATGGCCAGCAGCTCCAGACCCTTCAGGTCGCGCTCGGCCATCGCTTTCAGGAGCCGCGCGCCGGCCTCGATCGTCTCGCGCGAGACCTGGCTCTTGGACACCCCGACGGTCGCGGCCATCTCCGGCAGCACGCCCTCGTAGCGGCGGGTCGAGACGCCGTCGATGAGGATCTCGAGCATGCGGTCGGCGAGCTGCCCGTCCTTGCGCATCGCCTCATAGGCCGGGATCTCGACCTCGCCGGCCTCTCCGGGCCGGGGGGCCTTCCTGCGGAGCCTGGGCTTGGTCACGCGGAGTTGTCGCTCCTTCAGGGCGACCCGGCCGGTCTGGCTGCCGTGGTAGGCGATGTCGCGGCCGGCCTTCTTGCCCTGTTGCTTGGGGCCGGCCACGGCGGCGGCGCTCATGAGCAGGACGGCCTCGATGGTGGCCCGTCCCATGACGTCGATCAGGTCGTCGACGGCGGCCTCCGCATGCTCGATGAGGTCGAGCAGGGGCCGCAGGAGTTGGCCCTCCTTGGCGAGGAGTGTGGCGAGCTTGGCGGGGTCGAGCGTGGATCTACTGTCGGGTCGGTCGACGATCTGGTAGCGTCGGGTCATCGGTGGTGGCTCCTCGTGAAGGTTTGGCAACCAGAGGGTATGTCCCTCCAGCTCGGAGCCGCCACCGATTTCTTCCGATCAACCTTCCACTACGGCCAGGACATCATCCCTGCCAGGGCAGGTCGGCGGCCGTGCGAGTGTAGCGGCCGTGGACGTGCTCGGACGGCGCCCCGCACCCGGGGCATTCGGCGACGGACGATGTGGGCTCGGCCACGATGGCGACGATGCCCGGGGCGATGGCGAGATCTCGCGCGCGGAGTCCGGAGCCGGGCGGGAGGACATCGGCGACGTCCATGATGACGAATCCTAGTTGGCCGGGGCAGCCAGGTAGCCCCTCCGGTCATCCTAACGGACTCTCATCACGAACCCTAGGAAAGATCCGGTATCTCGCCGACCGTCACAAGAGCGTCGACGGCGACCTGGGCGGGCGGCGCTTGACGTGAGGCGGGTCACTCGATGGTGGTCTCGAGGAGTTGGACGAGTCCTGGCCGAGCCGCGCCTCCAGCGCGGCGATCCGCCGCTCGAAGGCCTGGACCAGCGCGAGGATCGCCGCCTGCGCGTCGGGCGGGATCGTGTCCCAGAGCTCTCGGGCGATGGGCGGCTCGGCACTCATGCCACCCTTTGGAAATGAGCGCGTAAGCGGGGCCCACCTTCAGCGTGTAAGCGGAGCCCACCTGGGTCATCAAATTGACCGCTCTGGGCAAGAGCGGCAGGTTTGGTTCACTCGGCCTTTCGTCCCTTCTTCGATTTCATCGACTCGCGGAAGCGGTAGCTCTCGCCATTCATCTCGAAAATCTGCGCGTGGTGGGTCAGGCGGTCCAGCAGCGCCGCCGTCATCCGCTCGCCCTGGAAGATCTGGCCCCACTCGCTGAACGGCAGGTTGCTCGTCACCAGGATGCTCCCCCGCTCGTAGCGGTCGGCGAACACCCGGAACAACAGCTCGACGCCGCCCCGGCTCATCGAGACGTAACCCAGCTCGTCGCAGATCAGCAGGTGCGCCCGATCGAGCTGGCCGAGGAAGCGGTCCAGCGTGTACTGCTTCTGCTCCTTCTCCAGCCGGCTGACCAGCTCGGCCGCCGTGAAGAACCGCACCCGCAGGCCCGCCCGACAGGCCGCGAGCCCGAGTCCGATCGAGATATGTGTCTTCCCGGTCCCGTGGCTCCCCACGAAGCAGCAGTTCGACTTCTGGGCGATCCACTCGCACCGCGCCAGCTCCAGGACCTTCGGTTTGGAGAGCTGCGGCATCGCGCCGAAGTCGTAGGTGTCGAAGTCCTTCTCGACCGGGAAGGCGGCGTCCTTGATCCTCGTGGCGACCGCGTTGGTGGCGCGGGTCGCCAGCTCCAGCTCGGTCAGGCGGAGCAGGAACTGGGCGAAGGTCTGGTTGGTCGCGGCGGCGTCCCGCGCCAGCTTCTCGAACTCGCGGCCCATCGTCGGCAGGCGCAACTGCCGCAGCTGGGCCTTGAGCAACTCGGTCGTGACATCGGCCATCGGCGCGTTCCTTTCCGGCACGGGGTCGGGGGGATCGGATCAGGCGAAGATGACGCTGACGGGCCCGCCGGGGGCGGGGCCGCTCAGGAGCTGATCGAAGCGGCCGAGGTCGGGGAGCGGGACGTCGACCCGGGGCGCGGCGGGCGCCTCGGCGGGCATCGCCTCCGCGTCGCGGCTCGCGGCGAGCGATCGCGCCCGCTGGGTCACCGCCTCGGCACTCGGAAGGTGGTCGCGGAGGCAGGCCTCGATCGCCCGGCCCAGGCGGGGGATCGGGTGCTCGCCCAGAAGTTGCAGGACGAGCGCGAACCGCCGCGAACCGCCGGGCGCGCCGTGGATCCGTTCCAGTTCCGAACGCAACTCGGCGAAGCACGCGGGGAGCTTCCAGTCGCGGAAGACCGGCGCGTGGTCCAGCGCGGCGGGCTTCTTGCCCAGGGTCGCGAGGTAGTGGATCGGGTCGAGGATCATCGTCTGTTTCCGGGTACACCGCTCGTGTGAGGCGATGACCTGGCCGTGGGCCGCGATCACGACCTTCGCGACGTAGCCCTTGACCGTGACCATCTCGAACGCGAACGGCCGGGGCACGCTGTAGCGGTTGCCGTCGAAGGCCACGGTCTGATACTTGTCGACCTCGACGGCCGACCGGATCACGCAAGGGTCGAACCGATGCACGGGCAGCGGCGTCGCCGCGGCGAGGTCCTCGGCGAGGCGGTCCTTGATCGCGAAGGGGCCGAGGAGCGACTGCACGACCCGATCGCGCTCGGCCTCGCAGCATCCGCGGAAGAGCGCGTTCAATTCGTCGAGATCGGCGACGCGGGGCACGGGCGTGGCGAACCGCCTCTGCACGGCCTTGACGGTCCCCTCGGCGTCGGGCTTCTCGTTGCCGCGGGCCGGCATGCAGAAGAGCGGTGCGAAGGCGTAGTGGCTGGCCAGCGCCGCGTACCGCGGCTGGCACCGGCGTTCGCGCCCCTGGAGGATCAGGGCGGCGACGGTCCGGGGGTTATCCCACCAGACCTCCCTGGGCACGGCCCCGAAGAACTCGAAGGCCGCGACCATCCCCTCGAGGATCGCCTCGGTGCGCTCGAAGGTAACCGTTCGGCCGCACCATCCTTGGCGCGCGTGGTAGCCTGACCCACCAGCGCCGGATTGATCGCCCTCGCGGCGCTTGGAGATCCGCCCGTGTGGATGTTAGTGTAGGGTGATCGGCGACGGCCTCGCGACGTCGGATGTCGGTGCCCGTTCACCGGCCTAGGATCTTGCCCGGTCAGAAGCCGTTGATTAGTTACGGTTCAATCGGCATCGTGCTCTGCCAATGGTTCTTTTCCGCCCTCGTCGTAACTGCCTTCCTCAGCTGGCCCTCTCGCAGTTCAAACCGCTGCTTCCGAATGATTGCCCGAGATTCCCAGCTGCGCCTGACCGCGGCGCTCGAGGGACGACCCAGACGGCTCTACAATGTAGGGCAACGCTCAAACAGGGCCTCATGAGCCAAACTCCACAGCCGACACCCGGCAGTGTGCTCGACGAGATCCAGAGAATGGTCTGATTCTCACTTGTTATTCGGATACCAGCATGAGCGAATGGCTGAGGCCGATCTCGGCGATGAAGGCGATGTCGTCGAAGTCGGTCATCGTGTTGCAGGCGCCAGAACCGGTGAAGCCAAGCAGAAGGCGATCGTTCCGGTTGGGGTCGGTGGAATGCAGGCGGTTGGCGTAGGCGATGTCGTCGCGAAACCAGCAGACGCCGGGGGCCGAGCGGCTGTCGAACTCGCCGGGCGGGTAATACCTGCGATGGAGCCAGCCGTTCCGGGGGCCGTTGCGCACGTTGATCGAGACCGTCTGTTCGGCCCACGGAGTAGCGACGGCCTCGATACGGTTCTCAACCCAGTACCGTCCGCCCGCGAAAACGTAGATTCGCCCCGCCTCGAGCACGTGTTCGGGCGCCAGAGGAGGGCCAAAGGGCGCCCGGCGAACGAGCCGTCGACCACGTTCGACCCGACCTCGAGAAACCGCGCTCGGCCGCCGCCCTCGAGTGCGTAATGGTAAAGGATCGCCCGGGGATGGCGTGGGTCGGGCCCGCAGATTGCCCCGACCCAGGCGGTCGGGCGTCCGTCACGATTGGGGCCGGCCACCGCCGCAACGGGTGCGACACTGTCAATCGGCAGCCCGTGCTTCGGGCCCGTCTCGAGCCCGGTCGCCGTGGGCACGAGTCGGTGCACGCCGACCGGCTGGCCCGGCCCGCGCCACAGAAAGAGGGCCAGGCCATCGCCAAGGACGGAAAGCGCAGGGGTCCGCCCCATTGCTGTGCTCGATCGGCACTGATTCGCCGAGTTGCGGAGTCGCATCCGCCTGGCGTCCGAGCGTGACCCGTCGCAGGCGAACCCCGTCCGCCGTGGGGTAAGCGACCCAGATCGCGCCGCCATACGAGACGGCAGTCGGATCACCGACGACGCCGTTCGCCTCAACCACCGTCTCGGCTGACCACCGCTCACCGTCACGGTCGCGGTCATCACCCAGCCAGGCCTGGACGACCAGTGCACCTGGACGTTGCGGGCCAAGGCTCGCAACCGCGGCCGGGGCGTCCGGGGCAGGGCGGGGCGAGTTGCCACGCACGCGGCCGGAGAAGAGCAGCAGTCGCTCCGCTGGCCCGACGCCCACGGTCGCCAGCGCGGGCGCCGTCTCGCTCGATCCGAGCTCGTATCGACGACGACCGATCTCGGTGAAATGGCTGTAATTGATGTCGGCGACCACGCCTTCCTCCCCGAAGATCCCGTTCCGGTTCCAGTCGACAAGCGTCACCCCAGCAGACGCCTTCAGTGGGAAGAAGTAGGGGGAGTTGCCAAGGAACTGCACGGCATCATAGGGCACCGGCAGGCGCTCCGAGAGTCGTCGCTCATCGAGCATGATCGACCCCAACGACCCGCTCGAAAGCCGCTTCAACTCGAACCGGCCGTTGAGTGTATTCTGATAGGTGTAGCTCATCAGGCTCGGATAGATGGGACTATTGTGCGGCCTGGTAGCCGTCGTGGTTGAGGCCAAGCTCGTGGCCGAGCTCGTGGGTCATGACGTCCTGAATCACGTCGTTGGTCGTGAAGGCGCCGACGCCGCTCATCATCAGCGCGGCGCCGAAGCCCGGGTCGCGCGGATCGCCGCAGAACATCGTGTGGACGACGCCCCGGCGCCGCCGCGGCGGATAATCGGCATAGATCCGCCGCCGGACGTCGTCGACGCGGCTGCGAGGCGTTGGTTCCGGGTAGATCACGTGCAGGGCGATCCCGCGACTGCCGTCTGGGTTTGCCACGTTCGCTTGCGCGAAGGCGCGAACCGTAACATCGACCTCGGCCTTGAGCAGGTCGAAGTTGACCGAATCGAACCGCTCGACCTCGACGATCACGTCGCGGTGCCCCACGCGGCAGCCGATGGCCTTCAAATCAAGGCCACCCGGCCGAACGCGGCCAGTCTTCCAGTCGTCGAGCAGGCCGTCGCCGGACGAGGAAATGTAGCCCTTGTGCTGGTCACCCTCGAGCGAGGAGAAGTGGATCACCGTATCGTGCGCGACGAACGGGTCGGTCCATCGCGAATAGTGACTTGACCACCAAGGGGGCTCGGGGGCGACCCAGCCGGCGAACGGCGGCCCTGACTCTCGCTGACGGATCAGGTCGTCGCGGCCGTTGCCGTCGAAGTCGCCGACGATCCAGTGGCGGTCGCCGCTCGCCTCCGCGGGCGTTGGGAGGGTCGCCACCTCGAAGGCACGCGACGGGTCGCCCCCGGGAAGTAGTCGACGGCCGATGATCATGTCGCAGGTCGCCCCGCCGCGAAACCGGCCGACCATGACCCGGTCGGCTGGCTCCGCGGTCAAGAGCCGGGTTGCCGGGTCGAGGCGGGGGCGTCCGCCAGTCGAGAACGTCAGGCCTGCCCGAAAGATTATGTTCGCGCCGTCCTTCCACACAAGCTCGGCCCGACCGCCGGCGACAAAGTGGCCGGCGGCTACCTGGGAAGCCTTTGGCGGCAAGGCCCCTTCGATCTCCTCGCACCGGAACTTGGGGGACGAAGCCGCGGCGGTTTCGTTGCGCAGGAGCAGTAGCTTTCCGGCATCGTCCACAATGAGGGCGTCAATCATGCCGTCGCCGTCGAATTCGCCCGCCACCAGGCGAATCGGCGAACGCGGCCTCATGCCGGGCGCGATCGTCGCGGCGAGGTCGTCTCGCGCGTAGGACGCCTCTCCGCGATGCGTGCCCGAGGCGATGCGCACCGAGCCGTCGTCGAAGACCGCAAGCACATCCTCGCCCGCGCCCTTTGTGAACCGTCCGGCGATCGCCCGCGAGCCTTGGCGGCCGAATCCCTTCCGGGCCGCCACCTGCGGGGTCGGCTTGCCAAGGATCGACGTGCGATGGACCCAGAGCGATGCGTCCCCCCTGGGGTCGAAGGCAACCAGATCAGCCCGCCCATCGCCGTCAACGTCGGCTACGAGCGACAAGATTGGCCTGGCCGCCCAGTCGGTCAGCCAGTACTGGCCACGGCTCAGGGCATACCCCTCGCTCGCGCATGCCGAAGCGGCGGCAAGCCACGTCATAACGATCCCGGAGAATCCTCCGAGGCCCAGTGGTAACGCGGTTCGCCCGATCATCGTCGGACCTCCCAGGTGGCGATCTGTCTGGAGTGTCGCGCAGGCGAGTATGGAGTCAAGCGTTGCCGCTTTCCGCCTGCAACGAATTGCCAGAGTTGGGCAGGTTCGACATGCCGAGTCCGCACGTTCGAATTCTGGTGGCCGAACTCGAGGAGGACTCAGCTTGGCGCGGCTCTTTTTTCCCCGCGATCGCCCCGTCCATGGACGGTCGGCAAAAACCATTGACCCGCGACAGGGTGTGATTGCTGGCCCGCCACCCTTCCCTCCCGCTGAGTCCCTGCAAGCGGCTGGAGCTGTACCGGGCGAAGAAGCCCTATCACCAGGAAGGGACCTGAGGCGGCGCACGGAAACAAGGGCGCAGGGGAAGGTTCTTCGAAGGCTGACTGGAAAGCCCCGGAGGGGCAGCAGCGCGTCGCCTGGGGCGTCAGCCCTAGGACTGCGGAGATGTAAATCTATTGTGCCTGTTCACCGGTCAGGACTATTGTCCGGTCAAGGGACGTAGCTGACGCTGATCGAGACGTCCGATCGACCCAGGGCGATTGACGACTTCAACCCGCGGTGAGCCGGACTTTCGACTCGGCCCGGCGTTTCTCACGCCACCGCTTCCGCGCACGGGCGGCCGCCTCGGCCTCATCACGGCGGTACTGCAGGAAGTGCTCGGGATGCGCGGCGATCCAGACGTCGGGCAAGAGCGACCTCAGATCCACGTCAGCCGCGGGCAGCGCGATCAGCAATTCACGGACATACGCGAACGGCTCGATCCCGTGTTGCTTGGCGCTGGCGAGGACGCTCATCAAGACCGCCGCCGTCTCACCGCCGCGGTCGCTCCCGAAGAACATCCAATTCTTCCGGCCGATGGCGCATGGTCGCAACGTCCGCTCCGAGGAGTTGTTGTCGATCTCCAACCGGCCATCGCGCGTGTACAAAAGCAGCGCCTCCCACTGATTCAGCGAGTAGCTGATCGCCCTGCCGAACTGGCTCTTTGGCAACGCGCACCCCTGCTGCTCGCGGAGATCCTCCTCGAGTCGCTTCAGCACCGGCAGGCTCCGCTCCTGACGCGCCGCCAGCCGCTCCTGGTCGCTCCGGCCACGAACCTCATCCTCGACGTCGTACAACTGGGCAATCAAGCCGAGCACGTAGTGCACCTCACGCGATTGATTGTGCCGTGCGTCGAAGAATTCCCGGCGCACGTGGGCCCAGCAGCCCACGGCAATGATCTTGCCCGCCGACTCCTTGACCACCGATTTGTACGAGGCGTAGGCATCCGTTTGAAGGTAACCGGCGTAGCCCTTCAAGAACGCTGCCGGCCCATCCCGGCTCCGCGAGTCGGTATAGTGGAAGGTCGTGTAGGGATGCCCACGGTCGCCGATCGTCGTCCAGATGTAGCCCTTCTTGGTGGAATCACGCGAGCGGTCCAGGACCGGGACCGGCGTCTCGTCTCCCTGGACGACTTGCGACTTGAGCACTTCCTTGTGCATCAATTCGACCAGGGGCTTGAAGAGCCCGGCGCACTGCTCGAGCCAGCCGCAGAGTGTGCTCCGCGAGATGAGGATGTCGGCTCGGGCCAGCTCGTCCTGCTGACGATACAGCGGCATGTGCTCGACGAACTTGCCGACGATGACATGAGCCAGAAGCCCGGCTGCGGCCAGACCGCCAGCGATCGGTCCCGACGCGGTCGGGGCCGTGGTCACGCCGTCTTTACAGCAGGAGCACGCATACTTGGGATAGATGTGCCGCAATACTTCGACCTTGCCCGGGATGTAGTCGAGTTGCTCGGTCACGTCCTCGCCGATCTTCGTCTTGGCGCGGCCGCAAGGGCAGGTACGGTCCTCCTCCGGTACGTCATGGAGCACGTTGCGACGTGGCAAATGATCGCCGATGGGACGACGGCCGTGCCCCTTGCGGTGCTTCGCGGGCGCGGGGTCACTGGGATCGCTGGCGTCGGGTTCAGGAGGAGTGCTCGCCATGGTCTCCGTGTCGAAGAGGTGGCCTTGCCCGGGCGCCTCGGGCAGCCGCTCCCGCCGCGGCCCAAACAGCAGCCGCTTCAAGGCCAGGTACTCTTCCTTCAGGCAGGCGTATGAGCGCTGCAGCTCCTCGGTGGTCGCGCAGGTCTCGTCGAGCTGACGCTCCAGGTCGTGGAATCGTTGGAGCAAGGCGGCGTGTCGCTCCAGGGCCGCCCGGAGTTGCGCCTGGCAGGTCGCCAGGTCGTCGGGGATGGGAGGTGAGTGCTCCGCCATGATGAGTTAGACGTATCAAACGGATCTTTATTCGATGGATTCGCGAATTGTTCTGTCAGGCGACGTTCAGCCGACGCGGCAGTAGCGCTCGCGCCGTCGCGCGGTGGCCAGGTCGATCCCGTTGAGGATCAGGGCCAGGTCGGTGACGGAGAGTTCGATCCCCGCGGAGCCCGACAGTTGCGCGGTGCCAGGCGTGGGCTCCGGGTTCTGGAAGGAACCGGCCTCAAGTCGCTTGTACCAGATCGCCAGCCCGTCGCGGTCAAAATAGAGGATCTTGATCCGATCCCTGCGACGGTTGAGGAAGAGGAAGAGATGGCCGGTCAAGAGGTCCTGTCTGAAGCACTCCTGGACCAATCCGGAAAGGCCATCAAAACCTTTGCGCATATCGGTCGGTCTGGTGCAAAGGAACACGCACACTGCCGCCGAGAGTTGAGGGAGCATCAATCGCCTCCTCGCCCTTCGCCGCCGAGCCGGCCGGCCACCCGGATGGCGATGCGGAGCAATTCGGGATCGACGGCCCCCTTGAGCCGCACGACGCAGGCATTGGCCAGCTCGATCTCCAGTTGCCCGGCGGCGCCGGCATTGAGGATCGAGACCGGCAGGAAGGGGGGAGTCGAGGCACCGTTCGCCTCGGGCATAGGCCGGGCCGAGGGCCTCTCAGGAACGGGGGGGAAGGCTGGTGGTGCCTCGCGGAAGCGGCGTTTCCAGGCGTAGAACGTCACTGTGCTGACGCCGAGGCGGCGGCAGAACTCGGCGACACTCAGGCTGCCCTCTTTCTGACGCTGGATCTGGCGGCGCCACCATTCGCGGCGCGCCGAGCGACTTGCCGGCGGTCCGAATCCGACCATGATCGTTCTCCCGGAGATGAGACGTGGGACTCCGGGATTGAAGCTACCATCCGCGCCAAGGATGGTTCGGCCGAGCGCTTACCCCTGTGCGACCAATTGGCTCAGGGCGCAACTGTACGACACAGAGGCTTGAACCCGTCGAATATTAACAGGTAATAATGTCCTTTATTACCGCCAATATCCCTCCGCCTCCACATGGCCGTTCCATACCAGGTGGCGGCGATGTGCGATCGGAATAAACGTGGCTAGTTATGTGCGTCCCTATTATACTAGGGCCGGTGTAGTAACGTACTGGAGATTGGCGTATGAACCAGGTCATTTGGGGAAAGGTATCGGCGGGGCGGGTGGTACTTCCGGCCGAGCTGCGCAAGGCGTTCGGCATCGACGATGGGGCCGACGTGGTGTTCACACGCACCGAGCACGGCATCGAAGTCAGGACCCTCGACGAAGTAGTCAAACAGGCCCAGGGACTTTGTGCGAAATACATCCAGCCCGGCGTGAGCCTGGTGGAGGGAGCTGCAAGGAGCACAATGGGGACGAAAGCTATGGCTGATACCGAATCGTCTGGATCGCTAACCATTGAGGGCCGCCGCCCATCGGAACCCGACGGCGCCGCGGACGACCTCGGGGTGGTCGATCAGCCACCGGCACCGCTCCACCAGGATCGGCTCCAGCGCCTCCAGGTCGTCGAACCCCTTGTTCGCCACCGCCTCGCGGACCAGCGGCCAGAGCGGCTCGGCCGGCTGTAACTCCGGTGTGCATGGCGGCAGCGGGTGGAGCACCACGTTCGGCGGGACCGCCAGCCGCTTGGCCACGTGCCAGCCGGCGTTGTCCACCAGCACGACCAGGAGCTTCCGCCGCCGCGGGTCGGCCCAGCGCGCGAACTCCTCCAGCGCCGGCCCATCCAGTCCGTATTCGCCGCCGGCAGGATCAGCTCCAGGTTCCTGCCGCTGGCCGGGTGCACGAACCCATAGACGTAGAGCCACTGGTACTTCGTCCGCCCGTTCGCCGTCGGTCGTCGGCCCCTCCGCGACCAGACCCGGCGGGCGATCGGCTTGAGGCCCAGCCGCGCCTCGTCCTCGGCCCAGAGCTCGATCCGCTTATCGGGATGCCGGCGGCGGAGCGCGGCGACCCGCCGCCGCAGGGCGTCTTTTCCAGGCCCGCCGCCGCTCGTCCGCCGCGGCGCCGGGGTTCTTGGGCCTCGGCACCTGGAGGCTGAAGCCCAGGCCCTTCAGCCACTCCCACCCGGTCTGCTTGCAGACGGTCACGCCGAAGCGGTCGCGGGCGTAGGCGGCGACCTTCGGGCCACTCCAGAGCCCGCCGTCGGGCGGCGGCTGCTCCAGCGCCGCGTACAGCTCGGCCTGCTGCTGTGGCGTGAGCTTCGACCGGCCGCCGTTCCGGTCGGCCCGGCGGTCGGCCAGGCCGGATGGCCCCTCGGCGTTCCACCGCTTCAGCACGGTGCGGACCCAGGCGGGCGTCAGGCCGATCCGCTCGGCGACCTCGGCGGGGGACGGCGGGTCGTCGGTGCGGGTCAACAGCCAGAGGATCTGCCAGTGGGTCTTCTCGACCCCGGTCCGGCAGGCGCGGTAGCGGCGGGCGATCTCGGCGGGGTCAAGGTGCGGGACGATCGGTAGTCGGGGGCGCGCCATGGTGCTATTCCTCCGTGCGGATGAGACCTCCACGTCTTTAAGGATAGCGATCCAGGCGATTCGGTATGAGATTGCTGTCCGCTGACGAGTTCAAGCGGCTGGATCGGATGGCAATGTCGGTCACGGCCCTCGCCGATGGCGGCCATCGCGGCGGCCGAAGTGCCGGCTGGCTATGCCCATCTCGACAGCGAGCTGGACGGGCGTGGGCGCAGCGATCTTTGTCTCGACGGTGTCGGGACAATATGAGGCGGGATTCGATGGGGATGCTCGCGGCTTGTCGATTGTCGCAGGGAGGGCCGCCTAGGGCATTCGGCAAGTGCCGCTGCGGCAGTAGGTTGAGCTTGCATGTCCCTGGCGCCAGGGGCACTATGCATCGCTATACCCTGACACAGTGGAGGGGGGAAATGTCCTCTTTACTTCTTCGGTGCAACGGGACATAATAGGGGAGTGCATGGATGCCGTTCGAATTGGCGCTGCCGAAGAAGCTCAAGGCCGGAGGCTGGAAGGTAAAGATACGGGAGAAGGAACGTGTCGAGCCGCCGCATGTGACGATTATGCACAAGGCCGACGAATGGCGGCTCGGCCTGCGAGATAGGCAATTGCTGGTGCCGCCGGGCGGGCGTATCAAGGATATCGACGCGGAAGTGATGACGATTGTCGATGAGCATTGGGAGTCGTTGCAGGAAGCCTGGGACACGAAATATCCCAGCAACCCGATTTCCAGTGAGGATGAAGAAAAGGATGGGGAGTGAGCATGGCGCTTAACACGGAACAACAATTCATCTTTCTTGGCTCGCAAAAGGGGCTGTTCAAAAAGCCGCTGCCGCCGCATGTCTTTGTGTGTCATGACCGCTCCGAGATTGAAGCGGCCGTGAACAGCCCTGCCAGGGCGCAACCTGGGTCTCGTTCAACCGCAATTTCACCGACATCCTCCTGGAAAAAGCGGTACGCATCCGGGCCGATCTTCGTGGATCGCATCTGATCACACTGATGCCGCCGCGATCGGAGAGCATTCCGGCGCTGCTCGGGCTCTTCCATCCGGTGTTCGGCCTGGTCGAAGGCTTCCAGTGGCTGCCGAAGGATGAGCTGGTCGAGGCGATTACGCGGGATGACGCCGCCGATCGCTTCATCGGCGGCAGCGTCGATCTCAAGGCGAAGGCGCTGACCTTACTCCGTGGCGACATGGAAACGGTGGTGGCACCGTTTTCCAGCTTCGCTAAGGCCGGGGATGGCACGGCTCCCGATTTCTCCAGGCTCGGCTTTACCGACTATGGACGCACTGTCGCCCTCGGCGATTACGAAGCGGCGGCGGATGCCATCCTGTATGAGCATGATCCCGATTACCGGCGCAGGCTCAAGAAGCAGCGGCGGCAGTGCGAACGCACCTTTGGGGCGTCGCTGATGCGGCTTAGGAAGCAGCGTGAACTGAAGCGGAGCGATTTCGCGCCGATCTCCTCGAAGGAAATCGCCCGGCTCGAACGCAATGAAGTGGACACGCCGCACGCAAGGACGCTGGAAGCGATCGCTGGGCGACTGGGCGTTCGGACGGAAGAGATTGCGAGTTACTGAGGAACGGCGGACGGTTCAGCTATGATCGTAGATAAATCGATAATTCAATTTGCCACTATGCCATGCATGAAAGACCCATGCGATGAGGACTTGCTGGCCCTGGGCCTGACACGGGAAGAGGTTGAATGCCTGGATGCGTTGGCAGCGGAACGATGCGAAAGCCGCTATGGTTTGCTGCTAGCAGCGATCGACCAATGGATTGCCCGGGACGATGCGAAGGTGCGATAAGCCGAGCGTTTGGGGTCAGCTCGTCGCGGTCAGCCGGTACACTTTCGCCAGAATCCGCTTCTTCAGGTCCTCGTCCTTCACGTGCTTCGCCAGGGCGTAGAAACTGTACGGGTACTTGACCCTGTGGCTGCTGGCGATTTCGCCGATGTCGTGCTTCGCCTGAGCGGCCCAGTACTCTCGGGTGAGCGGGGTTGGAGCCCGAGGCGGGGCAGGCGCGACTTTGCCCGCGCCGTTGTCGCGCGCGTGCCCCCCGGACCCACTGCCAGTAGGCCGGGACCCCCTTGCGGGCTAGCTCCTTGTGCCCCATGCGGTGCAACTCGACCAGGGCGTGCCCGATCGTCACCACGTGCCCGTCAAACCCGTTGCCCTTCGCCTTCAGGAACTCCTCGAAAACGAAATGGACGAACTTCTGCTCGTCGTCGAGGCCCACGAGCGGGTCGGAATCCTCCGCGGCCCCGCCGCTCGTCTTCCCGAAGCTCTGGACCATCTTCCGCAAGCCGTCGATCCGCCCGGGCGTCGCGGCCTCGGGCACGCGCGGAGGGCCTTGAGGCAGGCGACCGCGAAGATGATGTTGTGGCCTTTCCCGCGAAGCGTGGCGATGCCGGCGTCGAGGTCTTCGAGCAGGCCCTCGACGAGCCCCGGGTCGGCGGCCTCCTTCGGCCGGGCCGCCGCGTAGATCGGGTTTTTCAACAGCCGGGCGTCAAGGTAGGCCAGGATCTCCTTCTGCGTGTCGGCGTCGAGCTTCTGTTCGCGGCAGAAAAACGCCGAAGAGATGACGGCGGCGGCGTTGTGCCCGTCGCCGAACGTGTCCCCTATGTCGGCGACCCGGCTCATGCCGTCGAGCCCCTTGACGATCTGGCGCGGCCCGATGGGGGCGTCTTCCGCCGGCTTCTCGTCGTCTGCGGCGGCGCGCCGGTCGAACAGAGCCTCGGGGCAGAACTGTGCCCCGGCCACGATGAGGCCGGCTTTCAGGAGCTGCCGCCTGACGATCGCGTCTGAACGCGTCATGGAACCAGCCCCTTTGGTAGAGTGCGTGCCGCGGTTTGGCGAGCGGCTATTGCGGCGGACCCTCAGATTATTATACGCTCGACTTCATCGAGCGTAATCTGGTCGCGGCTTCGGTCATAAAGCATAGTGGTCTTTGGGCTTGCATGATTGGCGATGTGCTGGGCTTCCTCGACGGTGCCGCCGTTCAGGCGAAAGACCGTGATGCCGGTTGCCCGGAACGTGTGGTTGCAGGTGGTGTCGGACAGGCCAGCGGCCTTCGCCCGGCGTTTGATCATGTGGAGGGCGTTGCGGGCGCCGATCGGGCGTCCGCTTAGGGTCCGGAGCTATAACCGGAAGTTGACGGGACGGCAAATAGGCCCCGAGCGAACGGCGGGAGGACCATTCTCCGCGGTCCCGGCGCATTGTCGTCTGGTTGCGAAAGGGTCAGAGACGTGACCCCTCGACCTGATTCACGCCTCTTGTTGCCTCACGCGATCACTCCGGTGTCGAGAAATCCGCGCGAAGCGGTCAAGCCACCGCCCGGCAGGCCGCGATCCGGCGGATGTTCAGTCCGAGGGCGCGGAGGAACGTCCGGTAGCTCACGGAGGCCAGCCCTCGTACCCGCAGCGACGCCAGGCCCATCTGGTACTTCAGCCGCGACATCGTCCCCTCGATCCCCGACCGCCATCGATATCGCTCGCGGAACCCCTCCGTCCGATCTCCCAGCCTCCGCTCGCGCTGCCGGACGCGATCCGGCGTGTATTGATAGCGGGCCTCGCGACGGCCCACGGCGGACGCCGGGCATGCCGACAGGAGCGGGCACGCGGAGCAGACCGCCGCATCGAACAGCGCCTGGATCTTGTCCGCACCACCGCTGGTCGAGATCGGCGCGTGCCCGCCCGGGCAGCGGAGGATGTGGCCGTTCTCGTCGAGCTCGAACCGTTCCAGCGTCAGTTGGCCCCGCTTGCTCCCCTTGGCCGTCATCGCCGGCGCCACGACCTCGACACCCCGCCCTGCGGCCCTGCGCAGGTTCTCGTTGGAGCCGTAGTGGGTGTCGGCGAGCACGACCGCGGGCTTGATCCCCCGCGTCTCGGTGTCGTCGAGGGCCGGCACCAGCGCCGCGCTGTCGTGCGTGTTCAGCTTGCCGATGGGCACGTGCGTGATCAGGTCCGGGCCGGGGCGGTGATCCTCCGGGGCTTCATCCTCGTGGATCGTGTACGTCTCCATGACCTGCACGAGGTAGCCATCGCCCTTGTGCTTGTTGTAGCTGGCGTCGGGGTCGGCCGGGTTCAGGACGTTGTCGCAGGGGATCTCGTCCGGCTCCTTGACCCGGAGGGTCGCATCGATCCCGGACCCGACGACCTCGAACTGCTCGCCGAGGACCCGCGCCAGGATTCGATAGCTCTCCGACCCGGCGGCCGCAGTCTCGCCAAACCCGGTGACCAGCCGCAGCAGGTCGGCCGCGGCCTCGGGCAATCGACGCCTCGACTCGCTCGGCGTCGTGGAGGCGAAGCAGCCCGTCCCCTCGCGGTCCACGTACTTGCGGACGAGCTCGGGGTCGACCGTCGCATGCAGGTCCGGGTGGAGGCGCCGCAACTCGCGGAGGAACTTGCTGATGGTCTCGACGACGGTGCCGAGCCGTGTCAGCGTGCGCATCGCCGATCGTATGGCCGTGGAATCGAGCCGCTGCCTGCTCGTGTCGACGCCCACGGCCTTGATGAGCTGGTCGGTGAGCGAGTGGAAGAGGATCCGGTCGAGACCGCGCTCGATCAGGAGGCTCCGGTAGTTCCGCAGGGTCCGCTCGCAGAAGTAGGCGTCGGACTCGGAGCGGATGTCGAGGGCGTACTGCCAGGCGAGGTTGAGGGCGACGGCCTCGACGGTGGCGGCGTCGGTGGTGTCGTGGAGCTGCTGGAGGATCAGGGCGCCGACGACGGCGTGGAGGTCCTTGGTAGGGCGACCGAGTTGGCGCGAGAAGTGGGCGGCCAGCTCAGCGACGGGCAGGTGCTTCAGGAGGTGCTCGCGGAAGATGGCGGCCCAGGAGCGATCGAGGAGACCTCGGCGTTTCTCGCCGAGGTGGGCCCAGGGGTCGAAGAGGTCGCCGGTCTGATGGTCGCGGATGGTGAGCATCAGACGAGCATAGCGCCACCAGCGAAAATCACCAGCTTTTTTGCCGCCCCGTCGGAAGTTGTGGATGGAGGTTTGATTTGGGCGGCGTACCCTTGGTGAATCGCGAGACCACCAGCCGGCCGAAATGGCCGAGGAGTACGCCGCCGTGGGAGAGTCTACTACCCTGCCGATCGCCGGGCCACCGACCGGCCCCAAGGACATCCTCGCCGACATCCTCCGGGACGGGGCCAGGCGGCTCCTGGCCGAGGCCGTCGAGGCCGAGGTCGCCGACTGGATCGCGTCGCACGCCCACTTCAAGGACGAGGCGGGACGACGCCGGGTCGTCCGAAACGGCCACCAGCCCGAGCGGGCCATCCAGACCGGCCTCGGCGACATCGAGGTCAAGCAGCCCCGAGTCCACGACCGCAGGCCGCCCGGGGAGCGCGAGAGGTTCACCTCGGCGATCCTGCCGCCGTATCTCAAGCGGACCAGGAGCCTCGACGAGCTGATCCCCTGGCTCTACCTCAAGGGGGTCAGCACCGGCGACTTCTCCGAGGCCCTCACGGCCCTGCTCGGGCCGGAGGCCCCCGGCCTCTCGGCGACCTCGGTCACGCGGCTCAAGGCGACCTGGGAGGGCGAATACGACGCCTGGAGCAAGCGGTCGTTGTCGGGCAAACGGTATGTTTACGTCTGGGCCGACGGGGTCCACTTCAACATCCGCCTGGAGCAGGACCGGCAGTGCATCCTCGTCCTGATGGGGGCGACGGCCGAGGGGAACAAGGAGCTGATCGCCGTGTCCGACGGCTACCGGGAGAGCGAGCAGTCGTGGAAGGAGCTGCTCCTGGACGTGAAGGCCCGGGGGCTGGAGGTCGACCCGAGCCTGGCGATCGGCGACGGGGCGTTGGGCTTCTGGAAGGCGGTCCGGCAGGTCTGGCCGACGACCCGGGCACAGAGGTGCTGGGTGCACAAGACTGCGAACGTCCTGGACAAGCTGCCCAAGGGGTCCCAGCCGAAGGCCAAGGCGGCATTGCACTCCATCTACGAGGCCGGGAGCCGTGCGGCGGCCGAGAAGGCGTTCGACCAGTTCGTCTCGACTTACGAGGCGAAGCACCCGAAGGCGACGGAGTGCCTGGTCAAGGACCGTGACGCGTTGCTGACGTTCTACGACTTCCCGGCGGAGCACTGGCGGCACATCCGCACGACCAACCCGATCGAGTCGACGTTCGCGACGGTGCGGCTGCGGACCGTGAAGACGAAGGGGTGCGGGAGCCGCGTGGCGTGCCTGACGATGGTCTTCAAGCTGATGGAGAGTGCATCGAAGAGTTGGCGTTGCTTGAACGGATCAGCCCGCCTCCGGGCCGTGATCTCGGGGGCTAAGTTCGTCGATGGGATCGAGGTCAAGGACGCCGCCTGAATCAAACCTCGTCCACAACATTTGACACAAGCTCTAGGGTCCGGCTCCGCCTGCCGGCGCTGCGGAAGAGGGGGCTTTTCTTCTCGGCGATGATGCCTGCGGCCGCGACATAGGCATCGACGTAATCGGCGGCATTGTGGTGGGCAGGCACTTCGTGCCGCTTGCCGCCCTTCTCATGGAGCCGGAAGGTAAACGTCCGGCGGTCCACACTCTTGACGAGGTTGGCGGCCTGATACGCGCGCGGCTTGCTCAGCCCGCCGCACTCAGGATGCGCCGCACCGAGGTGCGGCCGATCCCCAGCCGCCGCGCGATCTCCGAGTGGTTCAGGCGATCGGCCTTGAGCCGGAGCACTTCATCGGCCTTGAGCGACGCCGTCCGCGGTCGGCCGTGGGCGCGGCCTTCCTTCCTGGCCTGTGCGATCCCGGCGCGGACCCGCTCGCGGAGGATCTCCCGCTCGAACTCGGCGAAGACCGCCACCATCCCCGCCATCGCACGCCCGGTCGGTGTGGTCAGGTCCAGCGCCTCGGTCAGCGACACGAAGCCGACGCCCAGCTCGGTCAGCTCGCGGAGCGTCGTCACCAGGTCGGGAAGCGACCGGCCCCAGCGGTCCAGCCGCCAGACCACCACCGCGTCGAGTTCGCGCCGCCGCGCAGCCTTCAGCAGCGCCTGACGTCCGGGCCGATCCTTCGCGCCGGAGCCGACATCCTCGACCTGCCTCGCGAGCGACCAGCCACGGTCTCTGATATAAGCCGCCATCGCCTCGACCTGCAGGCCGAGCGTCTGCTGCTCGTGCGTAGAGACGCGGGCATAAACCGCGGCACGCATGGTCCAGCCCTCCCTGGCCAAAAACCCCGAGCGAACCGGGGCGGTCGAACCCCGTGTTTCACCGCGTCCCGATGACCCTCCCTGGGGTGGCCGTTAACTATCCCTTTCGGCCGCCGGCCGGCCCCGGCAACACCCGGCGGTCCGGCAGCAGGTCGTCGACGCGGCTCGCCGGGTGCGCGCTCACCCGGTCGAGCACATCGCGCAGATAGGCGAACGGCTCGTTCCCGAGGTTCTTGCAGGTCTGCACCAGGCTCAGGAGCACGGCCGCCGTCCGGCCGCCGCGGTCGCTCCCCAGATGCAACCAATTCTTGCGCCCGAGCGCGATCGGCCGGATCGCGTTCTCGGTCGCGTTGTTGTCGATCGACAGGTACGGCGATTCGAGATACCGCGAGAGCGGCGCCCAGTTCGACCGCGCGTAGGCGATCGCCTCGCCGACCGGGCTCTTCGGCAGCACCTTCCTCGCCTCCCCCTCCAGCCACGACCCGAACGACTCCAACAGCGGCCGCGATCGCTCGGTGCGCGCCGCCATCAGCCGGGCGTCGTCCCAACCATCGTCGCGGGCCTCGCGCTCCACGGCGTAGAGCCGGCCGATCCAGGCGATCGCCGCGTGGGACCGCTCCGGGTCGCTCGTGCGCGCCTCGTGGAACTTCCGCCGCGCATGCGCCCAGCAGCCGACTTCCACCAGCCCCCGCGCGTGCAGGGCGTCGTAGCCGGCATAGGCGTCGGACTGGAGGTAGCCCGAGCGGTAATCCCTCAGGAACCGCTCGGGGCCGTCGCGGCTCCGGTCGGGCGTGTAGTCATAAATAATGAAGGGATTGTCGCGATCGCCGAGGTACGCCCAGAGCCGCCCGGTCTTCGAGCCCTTGCCGGCGTGGTCCTGCACCGTCACCGGCGTGTCGTCGGTCCCGATGACTCTCGAGGCCAGGACCCGCCGGGTCATCGCCTTGACGATCGGCTCGAGCAGGCCGGCGGAGGCGGCCATCCAGTCGCACAGAGTCGAGCGAGATAACTCGACGCCGTTGCGCCTGAAGATCCCCTCCTGGCGATAGAGCGGCAGGTGGTCGGCGAGCTTGCTCGTGATGACATGGGCCAGCAGGCCGGTGCCGGGAAGCCCCCGCTCGATCGGCTCGGGCAGCCGCGGGGCGATCACGACGTGCGCGGCGCAGGCCCGGCAGGCGTACTTGGGCCGGACGTGGACGAGGACGACGAGGCTGGCCGGGACGTACTCGAGCTGTTCACGAGTCTCCTCGCCGATCAGCCGGCGCTCGCCGCCGCATTCGGGGCAGGCGCGGCCCTCGGGGGCGACGTCGTGGACGACCCGCCTGCGCGGCAGGCTCGCCGGCAGCGGCTTGCGGCCGTGGCCATCGGACTCGGGCTTCGTCGCCGCCGGTTCGGCCGGCTGCGGCGCGGGAGACATCGGCTCGGTCCGGGCCAGGATGTCGTGCGCGAAGAGCAGCAGCTGATCGGGGTCGACCGCCTCGCCCTTCTTGCCGTAGCGGGCCCGCAGGAGCTGCTCGAGCTGATGCTGGAGCCTGGCGATGAGGTGATCCTGCCGCCGGAGGGTCTCGGCCAGCTCGCGGATCTGGCGGTGGGCGGTGCCGAGGTCGTCGGGGAGTGTCGCGTCCTCTCGCGCCATACCCGCTATTACGGTGATGGGTGAGTCGGTGTTGGCGCGACACGGCGGGATTATTCAGGAGGCGGTCGGGGTATAGCGTGGCCGTTTCCTGGTGGCCTCCAGGTCGATGCCGCCGAGCACCGCGGCCAGCTCGGCGCCGCCCCATTCCACCCGGTCGGCGCCCGACGTGGGCCAGCGGAAGGTCCCTCGCTCGAGCCTCTTCATCCAGATGACGTAACCATCGCGATCCCAATACAAGATCTTGACCCGATCCCGTCTCCGGTTGGCGAAGACGAACAGGTGGCCGGTCATCGGGTCTTGCTCGAGTCGATCGCGAGCGAGCTGGGCCAGGCCGTCGAACCCGCGCCGCAGGTCGCTGGCGCCGGCCGCGACGAACACCCGGATGGTCGCGGGGAGGCCGATCACCGGCCGGGCTCGATCGCGTCGATCAGGCGGCGAAGGGTCTCGGGGTCGAAGCCCTCGCCGACGGCGATCCGCCGGCCCCCGGGCAGGATGATCGCGAGGGGATCGGCCGGGGGGACAGGCGGCAGGTCGCTATCGGGCTCGAGCGCGACGGGGAGAAATCGCGTCGGTTCGAGAGGGGCCGAGTCGGCCTTGCGGCCGGCGGCGGGAGCGAGGGCCTTCTGGCCGTAAAGCCGCTTGCGAAAGGTGTGCAGGGAGAGCTCGCGCCTGCGACAGAACTCGGCGTGGGTCAGGCCGCTGCGCCGGAAGTCATTGATGAGGGCGAACCAGCGGAGATCGGTCGAGGTGTCCGTCGCCATCGCGAAGGCTCCCGGGCCAGGGACGCAGGGTCCAGCCCGGGATTATCTACGCCGCGGCTCGTTGGTTTCCAGAAGTGCTCCACCGGACGGAAACCCTGAAGGTGCCGCAGAAGCAGCCGAGGCGCGGGCGCCTCTGGCTCGGCGACGGGTCGTGCGTGCGGCTGCGCCCCGAGCGGAAGGACCACGTCTGGAGCTACGAGATAGTCCAATCGCAACTGACAAAACCGGCCGGTCTCGCCGGCCGGTCCGATCGGGAACGCATAACGGATCTCGACGTCGTCCCCCGTCACCACGACACGGTCGATCAGCAGCTCGACCAGTTGTCGCCTCCGCTCGAATGTCGCCGTGTCGAGACCCGCACGCACGCGCTCGGCGAACTGCCGGGCGGAATTCACCAGCCCGCCCAACTCGTGCGCCCGCCCCGCCTCGCCCGAGAGCAACCCCTCCTGCGCCGCCAGCGTCTCATCGCGTCGTTCCAGCTCCGATCTCCGACGCCGGTACTCCCCCAGCGCGACGACGCCGCTCAGGTACGCCTCGGTGAGCCGCTCGATCTGCTGGGCCAGGCTCGATCGGCCCCGCCGCAGGTTCTCGCGCCGGGCCTGCAGCTCCTGGGGGAGGCCGCATCCGCCCGCGGCGCGGCGCAACGCCTCCTCCACCCGATCCGGGCTGCCGGAGCAGGGCCGCCAGGTCCGACCACACCAGCTCGTCGAGGACGCCGGAGGGGATGAACTTCGAGTGGCATGTGCAGCCGAGTCGCTGCCGCACCCGGAGGTCCTTCCCGGTGCAGATGTAGTAGGTCCTGCCCGTCGGCATCGACCGGCGGCCCTGGCACGCCAGCCGGCACGAGCCGCAGTTGACCAGCGCCCGCAGCAGGTAGTCCGTGGCCGAGTTATTCCGCCGGGCGAACGAGCGGTTCGCGGAGATCTTGGCCTGCACCCGATCGAATAGCTCGCGCGTCACGACCGCCGGGACCGTCGCCACGGCGATCCATTGGTCCGGCGGCAGCGGCACCTTCGAGTCGCGAGGCCGGCCCATGGGGTGGGTGGCCGAGCGGCGGACCCGGGCCGCCCGCACCCGCGTGCGGTTGACATAGATCGTGCCCGTGTAGGTCGGGTTCGAGAGGATGCCCCGGAGGGTGGCCATGCCCCAGTACTCCCGGCCGCTCGGCGAGCGGACGCCCAGGTCGTGGAGGCGCTGCACCGCCGCCGTGAACGAGCGCCCCTCGTCGGCGTACCACCGGAACAGCTCGGCGACCAGCGCCGCCTCGGCGGGGTCGGTGCGCACGCCCGCGGGGTCGCGCGGGCGGTCCGGGTCGGGACGGTAGCCGTAAGGCGGCCGGGTCCACGGCAGCATCTGCCCGCTCCGGAGCCTGTAGAGCCGGCCGCGGCGCGTCCGCTCGGCGATGAGCGTGCGCTCGTACTCGGCCACCGCCCCGCGGATCTGCAGGAGCAACTGGTCCTGGGGGTCGTCGGACAGCGGCCGATCGGTGAACTCGACCCGGCAGCCGTGGCGCTGCAATTCCTCCAGGAGGAGGACCTGGTGGACATAATTGCGGGCCAGCCGGTCGGGGTCGGTGATGAGGATACGGTCGATCCTGGCCAGGGCCGCGAGGTCGCGGAGCCTGTCGAGGCCCGGGTCGCCGCAGCGAGGCCCCGGAGTAGCCGTCGTCGCGGAAGATGTGATCTTCCGGGAGTCCCCACTGGTGGTCCGCGGCGACCCGCCGCAGTCGGTCAAGTTGTTGCTCGATGGTCTGGGATTGGGTCTGGCGCTGGGTCGAGACCCGGACGTAGATCGCGATTCGCATCGCCTTCCTCCTTGGTCGCGGGTTCGGGACGGGCGGGGGTGGCCGCCCACTCGAGGAGCAGTCGGTAGGCGCGATCCGAGCGCCGCGTGCTGTCGGCGAGGGTGTGGTGGGTGCGGAGCACCTTCCAGGATCGGTTCATAGGCTTCCTCCCGGGGCCGAGGGCGGTCCCGGGAGGTTACGCGATCATCGAACGGATGATCAGCGGATGTTCGACCGTCGCGGTGGCAGTCGAGCGGTCGCGATCAGGCAGAACTTGTCATTTGCGATTAGACCATCGACTTCGTGCAGGCGCGGACCCGCGACGGCCGCGCCTTCCGGATGCTCACGGTCCTCGACGAGTTCACCGGGGAGTGCCTGGCGATCGACGTGGCGAGGAGGCTGTCGTCGGACGACGTGCTGGAACGACTCTCGGACCTGTTCGTGCGCCGTGGGGTGCCCTAGCACATCCGCTCGGACAACGGCCCCGAGTTCACGGCGAAGGCGGTGCGCGATTGGCTCGGCAAGGTCGGGGTGACGACGTTCTACATCGAGCCGCGAGCCCGTGGGAGAACGGGTATATCGAGTCGTTCAACGGCAAGCTCGGCGACGAGCTGCTGGGCTGCGAGGTCTTCGACACGCTGCTGGAGGCGAGGGTGCTGATCGAGCGTTGGCGGGTCCGGTACAACACCGTGCGGCCTCACAGTTCGCTCGGGCATCGGCCGCCGGCGCCCGAGGCGATCGTGCCATGGACGTCAACCCTCGGGGCGTCGCTCCTGGGCCCGGCGGCTATGGTCGGCGCGGGCGGAGCAGTAACATAACGTGTGGCGTCGCGGCAGGGGGCAGGTCAAGGCTACGACGGTTGAGGGCATACCAGAGGTCACACCGGGCACAGGTCGCGCCCGTTGAGTTGACGACGATGCTCCGCCCCGAGGGCAAGAGAACCCCACGGCCGGTCGAGAAAAAGTGCGCAAGAGAGGGGGGCAGGTCCGGGCGCGGCCGCCGTTGGCCCGCCCCGATGGGCGTCCTCGCCGCGACGGGCCCTCTCGACCGCACTCCTGAGCGCGGGCTTATAGACCCAGCCGCTCATGGTCCCCTTCTTGATCCCGTGCTCCCGGCAGAATTGCGGCAGGCTGAGGCCGCTGAGCTGCCACCGGTCGATGAGCTCCGCCCATCCCGCCGCCCCGAGCCCTTTCCGTGCCATCGCCGCGCCTCCGTGATGAGGGTCTCCTCGACCCCATCATCGGAAGTCAACTCGCGACTATGAAGACGCAGTCAACCGGACAGATACGGTAGAAGTCGTCGATGACGGCCCGCCACCGCGCGGCGGCCGAAGGCGTGCGCGACATGGCCAGGGCTCCCGGGCCGGACGATCATCCCGCCGCGGGAATCATCGCGTCCGGTCAGGCCGCTTTGCAGAGGTGAATCATCGAACGCTTACGGTGTAGTTGTTGCACAGGGTGCCGAGCTACAGGCCCGTCGTCGCGGCGGTCGGGATGGCGTCGAGGAAGATTCCGCTCAGCACGGCGTTGGCGTTGGTTTTGGTGATCCGGAACGTGACGTCGCCGCTCACGTTCCAGACCAGGTACGTCCCCTTCTGGAACGAGCTGACGTTCCGGGTGTCGAGGACGTTGCCGTTGGCGTCGAGCACCTGAACCTGCTCGCTGCGTCCGTTGCCAAAGTTGTCCCAGTCCAGGAAGTAGAGCGCGATCTGATGGACCTTGCCGTCGGACAGGTCCACGTTGACCGTGAAGTTGCTATAGGAATACCAGCAAGCGGCGATCCTGGCAGTGCTACCCTGGGCGGCCAGTTGGAGCGCACGCGGGTCGTTGGTCGAGCTTGCCCAGGTATAGTTCGACTGGCCACTCATGCTGACCGAGGCGTAGGCGGGCAGGCTCGGATTGCCGACGCCGGTTTCCTGACTGATGTCGTAGCCAGAGCCGCCGTAGACGCCTTCCCAATTGCCCTGGGTGGCCGCGTCGGTCTTGACGAAGGCGGCCGAGGTCGTGGCGGTCGGGGTCGCGGCGGCCAAGGTCGCGGCGGGCGGGGTCGCGGCGGGCGGGATGGCGTCGAGGAAGATTCCGCTCAGCACGGCGTTGGCGTTGGCGTTGGTTTTGGTGATCCGGAACGTGACATCGCCGCTCACGTTCCAGACCAGGTACGTCCCCTTCTGGAACGAGCTGACGTTCCGGGTGTCGAGGACGTAGCCGTTGGCGTCGAGCACCTGAACCTGCTCGCTGCGTCCGTTGCCAAAGTTGTCCCAGTCCAGGAAGTAGAGCGCGATCTGATGGACCTTGCCGTCGGACAGGTCCACGTTGACCGTGAAGTTGCTATAGGAATACCAGCAAGCGGCGATCCTGGCAGTGCTACCCTGGGCGGCCAGTTGGAGCGCACGCGGGTCGTTGGTCGAGCTTGCCCAGGTATAGTTCGACTGGCCACTCATGCTGACCGAGGCGTAGGCGGGCAGGCTCGGATTGCCGACGCCGGTTTCCTGACTGATGTCGTAGCCAGAGCCGCCGTAGACGCCTTCCCAATTGCCCTGGGTGGCCGCGTCGGTCTTGACGAAGGCGGCCGAGGTCGTGGCGGTCGGGATCGCGGCGGGCGGGGTCGCGGCGGGCGGGGTCGCGGCGGGCGGGATGGCGTCGAGGAAGATTCCGCTCAGCACGGCGTTGGCGTTGGCGTTGGTTTTGGTGATCCGGAACGTGACATCGCCGCTCACGTTCCAGACCAGGTACGTCCCCTTCTGGAACGAGCTGACGTTCCGGGTGTCGAGGACGTTGCCGTTGGCGTCGAGCACCTGAACCTGCTCGCTGCGTCCGTTGCCAAAGTTGTCCCAGTCCAGGAAGTAGAGCGCGATCTGATGGACCTTGCCGTCGGACAGGTCCACGTTGACCGTGAAGTTGCTATAGGAATACCAGCAAGCGGCGATCCTGGCAGTGCTACCCTGGGCGGCCAGTTGGAGCGCACGCGGGTCGTTGGTCGAGCTTGCCCAGGTATAGTTCGACTGGCCACTCATGCTGACCGAGGCGTAGGCGGGCAGGCTCGGATTGCCGACGCCGGTTTCCTGACTGATGTCGTAGCCAGAGCCGCCGTAGACGCCTTCCCAATTGCCCTGGGTGGCCGCGTCGGTCTTGACGAAGGCGGCCGAGGTCGTGGCGGTCGGGATGGCGTCGAGGAAGATTCCGCTCAGCACGGCGTTGGCGTTGGCGTTGGTGTTGGTGATCCGGAACGTGACATCGCCGCTCACGTTCCAGACCAGGTACGTCCCCTTCTGGAACGAGCTGACGTTCCGGGTGTCGAGGACGTAGCCGTTGGCGTCGAGCACCTGAACCTGCTCGCTGCGTCCGTTGCCAAAGTTGTCCCAGTCCAGGAAGTAGAGCGCGATCTGATGGACCTTGCCGTCGGACAGGTCCACGTTGACCGTGAAGTTGCTATAGGAATACCAGCAAGCGGCGATCCCGGCAGTGCTACCCTGGGCGGCCAGTTGGAGGCGCACGCGGGTCGTTGGTCGAGCTTGCCCAGGTATAGTTCGACTGGCCACTCATGCTGACCGAGGCGTAGGCGGGCAGGCTCGGATTGCCGACGCCGGTTTCCTGACTGATGTCGTAGCCAGAGCCGCCGTAGACGCCTTCCCAATTGCCCTGGGTGGCCGCGTCGGTCTTGACGAAGGCGGCCGAGGTCGTGGCGGTCGGGATCGCGGCGGTCGGGGTCTGGGCCACGTTGGTGAAATTGGCGGTAGCCAGATCGTTGTTGTTCTGGCTGCTGACGGCCAATCCGGCCTGGGCCGTCGGGGGGAGCCCCAGCACCTGCGCCGAACCGACTTGGGTCCAGGCCGTCCCATCGGTGGAGTAATATCCGCTGACGGAATTGCCGACGCGAACCAGCTTGACCCAAACCGGCCCGGCGACGCCCGGGATGTTCACGGTGGTAAGGTTGCCCCCGGTGGAGTTCCGCCATTGGAAGGCGATGCCGTTGCCGGGCGTCAGGACCGTGGAGGCGAATGCGGCGTTGGCGCCCGTGCCGCCGCGGATCATTACGCCGGCCTCGGCCCACGGATCGGAGTTGGTGACGCCGAGAACCCTGGCGACAAACGCGCCGTCGCCGACGAGAGGCTGGCTGGCGAAGTTCAATTGGTCGAAGGTGCTCGAGGTGGCCTGGCCGCCGCCGGAGACGGTCCATTCGGAGCCATCGTACGAGGCGGCTTGCCCGGCCTCACCCGGCGCACCAATGTCGGTGTCAGAGAAGCCGGCCGGCACGGGGCCGGGGGCGCCGGCCGAGACAAGCGTAATCGTCTCGTTACCCTGAGGCGGGAGGGTAATCCGGCCCGGCCCGTCGACATACAGCGAGAGGGTGTGAAGTCCGGGTGTGCTGATGGCGAACGTCAAGGTCGTGGAGTTGGCCGCGGCCGCGGTGTAGACAGGGAGGGAAGTGCTGCCGGGGACGCGCTGGCCGTCGATCAGGAAGTGTTCCAATCCGCCGACGACATCCTGGGTTCCATAGAGGGTGACAGAGTACGTGCCCGGCACGACGGCAATGAAGTTCCAGGATAGGGCTTCTTGCGTACTCGGGGAGAGGTAGGTCGTGCCGCCGCTCGTCTCCGGGATCGCCACAGACTGGCCGACAGTCGCGGGTAGGGCGATGCCGTTGGTTGTGGCGGCCGGCAGGGAGTCGGTCGCCTGGCTGTATCCCTGGGCCTTGGAGGCGTTCGGGTCGAATGTGGTGTCGGTGATGTTGTAACTCCCGCCGGAGACTCCGAACTGCATCGGCAGGGCCCCGCCGGCGCGGTAGAACTGCTCCAGGGCGTTGACGGTGAAGGCGGTCGCCCGTGGGTCGAGGGCGGCGTCGCTCTCGAGGTCTGTCGGGCCGTAATCGCCGCCGAGGACGAACCCGCCCTCGTAGCCTGCGTCCTGGAGGCCGTAGGCCTGGGCCAGCTTCACGTCGCTCGGGACGGAGATCGTCGCGAGACCGGAGTTGAAGATGCCGTCCACCGTCCCGACGTGGAGGTTGTCAATGAAGCTGGTCCCGCTCCCGGTCCCCGCGATCCGGATCGTGTAGCTGCCGGCCGGGAGGAAGATAGCGTGGGTGTGTTCGGTCTCGACTCCGAGGTAACTGTTGTTGTACTCGTCGTAATTGGATCCGAAGTATTGCGCATAGTAGATGTTGCTCTGCCCGGGGATGAACGAGCCCACATCGGTGCCGTTGACGGTGACGTCGATCGGGTCGCCCGCGCCGGTGTAGCCGGCGTCGAAGTTGACGTCGGCGTCTTCTCCGGCCGGGATGGTAACGGTCTGGCTGATGCTTCCGGTGCCGGTGATGTAGGCGGCGTGCGTCCCGTCGGGAGCGGTTGGCGGATTCAGCGTCGTGTTACCGTTGACGACCACGCCCGAGGTCCCCGAGAACGTCCAGCCGGTCGCCCCACTTTCGAAACTACTATTCGTGACGGCCACCTCGCCGTTACCGTTGGTGTCATTGGTGCCGGTGTACCAGGCACCGCCGCCGCCCCAGAGGAAGTAGTCGACCGCGTGCGGCACCGCGACGTGCTGCAGGCCGTCGGCGTTGTTGAAGTAATTGTTGATGAAGGGGAGCATCTCGTCGTCGCCGTACCAACCCCCGCCGTACTGCCACTCCAGCAGTGGCCGAATCTGCGTACTCATCGCCGCGTCACCCCAGACCGAGCGGAAGATGTCGCTCGCCTCCACGGTCCGCAGGGCGTGGTAGCGCTGGTTGAGGACACCGGAGCCGGCGTAGCTGTTCGTCGAGCTATTGTAGGCGCCAGCGATGCCGTCGTAGTCGATGATCTGGCCGTCGGGCGTCTGGTTCAGCACCGCGGCGGTCGCGGCGGCGTTATTCTGGGCGTTCTGAGTGAACGCGCCGTTCCAGACCTCGTTGGAGTACTCGATGTAGACTCGGACGCCCGGGTTAAGTCCGGGATACACTGGGTGGACTTGCTGGCTCGTGTAGGGGTTGACGCCATCGGAGCCGTATTTCAGCAGGTCGGCGAGGTTCGTGACGTAGGTGTTGTCGGCCTGCTCGGGGATGTTGATCCAGATGTCCTTGCCCGTCTCATTGGCCAGCTCCACCAGGAACTCCAGCGGGACGCCTTGATCGACGCCGACCGACACATCCCGGGTCTCCGACGGCAGGGCGCGCTGGGACCAACTTTGGACCTGGTCGCCATTGGTCGACATCAGGTCCATGTAGCGGAGGGTCGTGAAGTCCTGCGAGACGAGCTGCTCGTACTGCGGGGTGAAGAGTGTCCCCGGGTCGAGGCTGGTCGTCGTCCCGGGGCTGGTCGGCCGCATGACCTTTAACCCGGTAACGCCACCGCCGGTATTCCTGAACTCAAGCAGGAAGTTGCCGTTGTTCTGCTGGGCAACCGTCACGGTCGTGGCAAAGAGATGCGTCGAGGCATTGTAGGTGACTGGCCCGATGGTCGCATTGGTCAGCGGCGTCCCGATCGTAGGCTGCTGACTGGCATAGCCGGACACCGCGTAGGTGCCCCACTCGACGTTTGCCTCGTTGATGTAGACACCGAAGTCTTCGGTTGGGTTGCCCTGGGCATCGACGGTGGCAATCTGACTGAGGTTCAGCTCGCCGTGCGAAGAGCCGGACGGGTTGAGGGCGTAGGGGGTGCCTGCGGAGAACCAGGCGTTAGCGAACGTGTAATCGGTGCCATAGTCGGTGATGCCGTTGAGGCCAATCCCCACCGGCGAGGCCTCATCGATGATCCCCTGCGGGGTGCTCGGGCTCGACCACGAGAGGTCCGCCACCGATGCGCCACCGCCCTGGTAGTAATAGTCGACCTCGATGCTGTATGTTTCGCCGGCCGTCAAGGCGAGGCTGCCGGTGTCGACCGTCGGGGCGTGACCGGTGAAGTCATTGATGACCGTCTTGCCGTTCACGATCACCCGGATGCCGGCGTCGGAGTTGGTGATGAATGTGTAACTTTCGCTGAACTGCGGGATGATGGACCCGGTCCACTTGACCGACCAGTTAGTGCCGGGGAAACCAGCGAAGCCGGCGTCGTTCGAGCCGGCGGGGCTCGCACCTCCCCAGTTGAAGTCGATCCGGTCGTCGACGCGGGTGAAGGCCGGGGTTCCGGAGAAGTTCGCGTTGGGGTAGTACTGGCCAGTCAGGCCGCCGTTGGCGAAGCCGCCACCGACCGACAGCAGCGTCCTTGGTTCCAGCTCTGTCAGCGACCGCGGACGATAGTTCGCCCGCAGTCGGCCACGTCGACCTCGCCTCGTCCCCTTGAGCGGAATCCAACGTAGCAGACTCATGGATGACCCTCGCTTGGAATTCTGGTCAATGCTGAACCGGTAAAATGTCGGTATGACGCAGGCCGGCATCCCCGGGCTCGCTTGAGTTTTCGCGGGCCTCGGTCCTCCGCGAACCGGTGGGATCCGCCCGACTATTGACCCTCATCCTGTCAAGCTCCGATTTTCGGGCAGAATGTGGACGAGCAGTGCCGATCGGAGGCCAACGGACCGGAACTTGGCAACCCGACGCTCAGTCGGGACTCGCGCCCTCGCGTGCGATATCGATCCGCCGGGACTCCATTGCCTTGATCACGAGAAGTGGTCCGCTGCCCGGCACGTCGGAAAAAGAAGAATCCGCCCAGCCGGCCGTAGGTGGCGTGAATGAGAGGGTGCATCGAGACCATTAGCTCGCCTTCAGCCTCGCGGCGAGCTTCTCTGGCAATGACCGTGGGTAAGGCGTACGAATGCCACCTATGCCGCGACGCATGTCGATACTCGGTGGTTCATCTTCATTGGCGAACACCGCTCCGGCGGTACTTCCCGGCCTTTGGGCTCAGGATGGTGGTAAGACCGACGACTCGTGTTGCAGTTCACCAACTCACGAATCGAGGCCGACATCTCTCATCTCCTCGCGAGAATCTCGCCTGGCGCAAGGGCCGAATGGGCCTGCGGTCGAGATGGCGAATCGGCGACGGTATTTGATCCGGACAGATGAGCACACGCCGCACGTAATGTGCCAAATTATGTAAGAAGCTGTTTCAAAACCCCGGGATTTCTGTAAACTACCGCCATCGCCGACCGCAAGGAGGCTCAGGCATGGCGGAACTCGTCACGGACAAGCTCTGGTCGATCATCGAGCCGTTGTTACCCAAGTCGCCGCCCGGTCCGAAGGGGGGACGGCCTCGGATCTCGGACCGCCAGGCGCTCGCGGGCGTCATCTTCGTCCTCAAGACCGGCATCCCCTGGCAGGCCCTACCCGGGGAGATGAATTGCGGCAGCGGCAGCACCTGCTGGCGGCGATTCGCCCTCTGGACGACGCTCGATGTGTGGCCGCGACTGCATGCGGCGCTGCTTACCGCCCTGGGCAAGGCGGGGGCGATCAATCTCGAACGCGCGGTGATCGACAGCGCGAGCGTCCGCGCGGTTTTGGGGGGGCGCACACCGGTCCGAATCCGACGGATCGAGCCAAGGCGGGCTGCAAGCGCCACATCTTGACCGATGCTCGAGGGGTGCCCCTGGTGGTGAAGACCACCCCGGCGAACATTCGCGATGACGCGATGACAGAGGCGATGGTGCTGAGCATGCGCCGGTCCAAGGGGCCCTGGGTCGGCCTCGGACGAGGCCCAAAGTGCTCCAAGGGGACGCCGGCTACGGCTCGGCCGCGAACAAGGCCCGAGTTCGATGTTTGGGGGTCGAACCCCTGCTCGCGTCGCTGGGGAAGGCTCGGGAGCATGGCAGCGGCCTGGGCAAGACACGGTACGTCGTCGAGCGCACCTTGAGCTGGTTCGGGAACGCCCGGAGGCTCAAGATGTGCTACGAGAAGAAGGGGGCTCACTTCCAGGCCTTTCACGAATTGGCGGCCTCGCTGATCTGCCTCAAGCGCATCGCATGAGGGTTTTGAAACAGCTTCTAAGTGTTAGATTCAGAGGTTCGCAAAGATTGAATGGGTCGTAGCTGCGGGACGGACATCCGTCCGGATCGGCCGTAATCCGATCCTCCGCGAGGAGGTAGGCAATGCCGATCGTCGCCCTTAGGCCCCGGGAGCGGGCGCGGCTGGAGCACCTGGGTCCCCCACCGGCGAGGCCGGCCAGCTCCGCCGGGTCAACGCCCTGCTGGCGCTCGCACGCGGCCGGGGGGCCTCATTGGATTTCGATACACTCACCCCGAGTCGATCGGAGCCCGAGAAACGTGATTCGGAGGATGAACTCACTATAAAACTCCCTAGCTCGCGTTCACGAACCTGTCGAAAACGAGGCCCACTGTGATGACGAAGGCGAACACGGCCACCGGCACCTGCCCGACCGGGATGGGTACTCTGGCAGGAAGATCCCGGTGCGGACCGTCCGCGGTTCCGGGCTCCGCGGCCCGATGGAGGGGTTGCATAGGGTGTCTGGTCCGGGACGTGATTGCCAGGATTGAGGCGTGTATCATCTCCGGACTTCAACCTGACTTCCTCGAAAGGGTACGGACTCACGGAGCCAGACCTAAAACGCGTCTGGGGTCGCCGCTCTCCATCGGACGGCTTCCGACAGATCGTGTGCTCCGAATGAAGTTCTTGACGCATTATCCCATGCATGCTTGATTGTCCAAGCCTCGGGCGCAACGGGTCGGGGCCGCTCCCAGGACTTCTGGTCACCACCAAGACTTCACATCAGACCTCCGGGAGAATTCGGTCGCTTGAGTTGAGCTCCCGTGTCAACGACCCTCGGCCGGGCGGAGTTCTTGTCTGCCCGGGTGGAAGGCCACCGTTAGGCATCGATGACATACCCTTCGATCGAGAGTCGGAGGCCCCCACCGACTGCATGCCATTCGGCGACCTAGATGCCGTGACGAAGGGGCATACATCCCGGAGAGGTCTCGGCACCTCGAGTGGCCACGACCCCGGACAGCGGTGCTTACTTCGGAGTGGAGGGTTGGAATTGAACGCATCAATCGCGGCCGGGTTATCGTCATGTAGGAGTGTGCTCGGTTGACGTCGTCCACACATGCAGGCTTTTCGCGCCATCTACGATGCAACCGCGCTCTCTCGGATATGGACCCAATATCGAGAAAGGCTGCTTCTTCCGCTCCGCGCGCACCGCTCTCACCGACGGCATTGTTTCGTGACTGCCCGAGGAGGATAGCAAGGCGATGGGGATTCAAGACCACGCGTCTGGTTACGGTCGAGGTCCGAGATGTGACACGCGAAAAAAGGAGCGCCGCTCTGACGATTCGGTGCAGTGTATTGTTACGATTACGCAGCCCTGAAGGTCGGGCCTTGGTATGATCGATCTTAAGAGGGCTCGGCTAGGCCAGCCGCGGGAGGCGAAATGGCTTTCCATGGGTCGTGCAGGCCACGGCTCTGCTGCCCAACACCGGCAAAGACTCGAATCCATAGACCGAGGACAATGGACGAGGGAGTTCGTCTTGCAGCGGACCGAGCATGATGAGGGAATCAGCTCCGGAAAGTCGACCACACCCGAGGCATGCCGATACTCCGTATCCTGACCAGACTCCCGCGGGTCCGGGCCAGCGCCACCCGGGCCTGGCTGACGGCGCCGGCGCGACGATGGGGATTATCGCCGGCCCATCGCCCGTTGGAAGAGGTGTGCCAAGTGGCGCGGTCTGATGCTGTCTCTTCGCTCACGGCCAGCTTGCGGCAGATCTCCTCAACCTGCGCCGGCCTCGGCCTGCCGGAGCGCAAAGGCGATCTGCTCGTCGGTGTAGCGCGTCTTCTTCATGGCCTCGATGCTCCGGTGTCGAGGGCGAAATCATATCAAAAAGCCGCTAGGCTCATGGGCCAAGAACGCGGTATCGGACCAGTGGGCAGTTATCGTGTCGGCGCGAAGACGTCGGCCGGCAACTCGTCCTCGCGGCCTGCAAGCACCGCCCCGGCCTCGGCGCGGAAGTCCGCCAGTTCCCTGGAGCTCTCGGCGGTCAGGCCCTTCTGCTCTCGCAGCCAGCGGACGGCACGATCGCGGCAGGCGCGGGCCTCGTCGCCGTGCCCGAGCCGGTGGTGGGCCATCGCCAGGAAGAAGAGGTCGTAGCCCGCGAATTCGCCGCGGTTGGCGGCCAGACTCCGCTCCAATGTCGCCACGGCCTCGGCAGGGAAGCCGGCGCAGATACTGGGTCACGCCGAGCGTATTCAGGTAGATGCCCTGACCCGGAGCCAACTCGACGGCGCGATGGGCGAGGCGCATCGCGAGAGCAGGGTCGTGGGGCGGTCCGAGACCGTTCGCCAGATCCCACGCGAGATTGTTGCAGGACACCGCCAGCGACTCCCTGATGGTGGGCTGGTCCGGACTGCGTGCCAGCGAGGCCTCGAAGTCGGCGATCGCGGGAGCGTATTGTTTGAGGCTGGCATGGGACCTTCCCCGAGAGCCCTGGAGATGGGCGTCGTCCGGGCGGAGGCGGATGGCTCGCGTGAAGTCCGCGATCGCCTCGCCGGGTCGTCGAAGTTGGTCCAGGGCGTGGCCGCGCTGGTGGTACGCCTCGGCGTCGCCGGGGACCTCCTTGATCCGCGCGGTATACCGCTCGAGCAGCGCCTCGGCAGGCTCGGTGTCGTGCTGGGTATGCCCGGCCAGCGGGCCGAGGTCGACATGGAGGGGGGGCAGAGGAGGTGACGAGGCGGCGGCCGGGTCGTCGTCGGGATAGGGCGGGGCGTCCCAGTCGAGGCCCCTCTCGGCGAGGTGGCGGCGGATGGCCCGAAGGTCCCAGACGTGAACGTGACCGGCCGGGCCGTCGTTCGCGGTCACGATCAGGCGCGACCCGTCGGGACTGAACGTCGCCCTGGCGACATCGCACGAGTCGGGGCTTTCGAACCGGGCGAGCGTGCGGCCCGACTCGATCTCCACCAGGCGAATCACCTTGCTCGCGTCCTGCACGACCAGCAGTCGGCCGTCGGGGGAGAAACAGCACCCATAACCGCCGATCTGCCGCCCCTCGCTCCAGGTGTCGACGTGCCATAGTTTGCATGGGGATGAGTTGGTCATCAGCCATTTCCCATCGGGGCTGAAGACCACCGGGGTACGGTCATCGATCGGAAGATCCACGCGGGCGAGTCCGTCCACGCGCCAGACCTGTGCACCTCGGGCGTGACTGCCTGTTGCCAGCCATCGCCCGTCGGGACTGACGGCAACGTAGCGGCAGTCGTCCAGCGGCCCCGCCCGGATCACCCGCTCCGGCATCGCGACGAGGGCGTGGTCCAGGTAGGCCACGGCCACGATCCGGCCTCGTCGGTCCTCGGCCATTCCCAAGCCGTTCGCCGGAAATGGCAGTGACGTGGGCGGACCGATGCGGAAATCGCCGCGTTTCCTGTCGAGCCGGACCGGCCATCGTCGCACGCCGAGGTCCCCGCAGGTGATCAGGTCGCCCGATGCTTCGAAAATCAGCTGCCAGACGTTGCCGATCGGCAGGAAGGCGAGCTCCGCGCCGCGGGTCACGTCCCAGAGCGTCACGCCAGTGCTCATGGCCAGGGCCAGCACCCGACCATCGTGGTGCATCGACGACATTCGATATCCCACCGGCTCATTGGACATATGAGCGAAGGTCCGATTCTCGAGGGCCGGATCGGCATGGTAGGTGGTCAGTCGGTCCTCGACCTCGACGACGATCCTCCCATCCCTGCTGAACACAGGCTGCCCCGGACCTCCGGCCAGGCTGAGAACGGGTCGGCCCAGCACCGTGTCCCAGAGCCTCAGGTGCGATTCCCAGCCGTTGCCGGCCACGATCATGCCCGAGGGGTGAAAGGCGGCCCCCAGACCTCCGTTGGTCGGGCCTTCCAGGACAGCCTTTCGGATGCCGGTCGCGGCGTCCCACAGGGAAATCTTGAGGCCATCCGTGAGCGCCAGAGTGGTGCCATCGGGGCTCCAGGCACCCACCCCACTCGTCGGGGGAAGCGACATCGATCGGACGAGCCGGCCCGACTCCGATTCCAGGATCCGGCAGGTGCGATTTCCCGGTTCACCGCCAACGACCGCGATCAGGGCCCCGTCCGGGCGGAACGCGAATCCCCCGATGGGAGCCGGCACGTGCCATCGCCAAGCGGGTTGACCGGTTGCCAGGTCGTAGACGAGGAGCTGCCCATCGTGATGAACCACGGCAATCTGCCGGCTGTCCGGCGAGAATCCGGCTGCACCCCACGCGACCGGTCCCGGGTCGGTCACCGAGACCAAACCTCGGTCGATGTCCCACACCGTGATGGAATCTCCCGGCCAATGCGCGGTCACCAGATAGCGGCCGTCGGGGCTGAAGCCGAAAGCGGCGATATTGCGATCACCATGGGCCTCGAAGCGGGCGATCTCGACATCGTCGGAGACGCGCCGCACCTCGACCCTCTCAGAGAACCGCAGGGCGTATCGGGTCATCGCTTGGTCGAAGGCCGTGAGGAAGGCACCGGCGGGCGACGGATCATCCGGCCCGTCGGCTTCATGTCGGGGAGGGCCAGGCAGGCGATCGCCTCGTCGCGCAGCGGGTCGAGGCGGTCGGCCGGCAGATCCAGCTCGCGGGCGATCGCGGCGGCACGAGCCAGGGCGTCGAGGCTTTCGAACCGCTGCCCTATCCGCCGGCTGAACCGCCGGGCCTGCGCCTGGGACGTCAGCGACTCGAACAGGTTCTCCCGGGTCTTGCGCTCCGCGCTCTGGATGCTGAGATTCGCGCGGCGGAACGTCAAGGCGGCGACGGTCGAGCCGATAGCCAGCAGCGTCGTCAGGGTCGCCGCGGCGATGTTGGCCCCGGCCAGCCAGGGATTGCGCTTGCACCACCGCCAGAACCGCTCGTGAGCCGGAATCGGCCGCGACCGGATCGGCCGGCTCTCCAGGAATCGGCCCAGCTCCTCGCCCAGCTCGCCCGCCGACGCGAACCGGTCGGCTGGGTCCTTCGCCAGCGCCTTGAGGACCAGGGTCTCCAGATCCCGGGGGATGCGCGGGTCGTGCTCCCGCAACGGCCTCGGCGGCTCGTGTGCGATCTGGTCGAGCAGCCGCGCCTGGTCTGGAGCGGTGAAGACCGGCCGCAGGGTCAGCAGCTCGTAGAGCGTCGCGCCCAGCGAGTAGATGTCGCCGCGGCGGTCGGTGACGCCCCGGAACCGCTCGGGGGGCATGAACCGCATCGTCCCGGCCAGGTCGTGCGACTGCGACAGGTCGTCCTCCTCCAGCAGCTTGGCCAGGCCGAAGTCGGTGACCCAGACGTTGCCCCGGGCGTCGAGCAGGAGGTTCGACGGCTTGATGTCGCGGTGGACGACCCCCTGGCGGTGGGCGTGCTCCAGCGCGTCGGCGACCTGGGCCCCCAGCCGCGCCACCTCGCGGAAGTAGACCGGCTCGGGCCGGCCGGCGAACGAGCGGCTCAGGGGGCTGTCGACCGCCGGAGGGGCTTGGCCCCATACGCCGAGGCCCGCGGCCGAGGCGGTCAGCCCGAGCGTCGGCGCATGGAGCGGGGACGTGGACGGCGGTCCGGGGCCGGCGGCGTCGGCCGTCGGCGCAAGCTCGAACCGGCCGGTGAGAAGTCCGCGGGAGACGACCGAGAGTGGGCTCCCGAACGCCTCGGTCGCGGCGACGACGCCCGCGGTCCCTGCCCCCGCCGTCAGGTCGCCCTCGGAGGGGATGCGGAGGCGGCGGCACGTCCTGGAGCACCCGCTCCAGCCCGACGCCCGCGATGTATTGCATGGCGTAGTAGCAGATTCCGCCCTGCTCGCCGTAGTCAAACACCGGCACGATGTTGGTGTGATGCAACTTGGCCGCCGAGCGAGCTTCGATCTGGAACCGACGCAGGTAGGCCCGGTCGGCCCGGAACCGCGTGTGCATGACCTTCAGCGCCACGCGGCTCTTGAGCGACTCGCGCTCGGCCTCGTAGACGATCCCCATGCCGCCGCGGCCGAGCTCGCGGAGGATCGCATAATCCCCCAGCATCTCGAGGCCGTCCCGACAGCCGTCGCGGCCGGTCCCCGCGCCCGCGTCGCCCGAGAGGCCCGTGTGGTCCTCGGGCACGGGCTTGAGCCCTTCGATCAGCTCGAGGGCCGGGAACAGCTCGAGGATCCGCCGGCCGTGCTCGGGGTATCGGTCCGCATACTCGGCGGGGCTGGGGCGCTCGCCGCGGCGACGGCGGCCCAGGTATTCCTCCACCAGCCGATCGACCGGGTCCAGCTCCGAGGGAATCGCGTCGCTGTCCATGGTCGCTCCCCTGGCGGTGTGGCGCAGGTGACGTAAAGCCCGGCGCCGTCCTGTTCCTCGGAAGGTCTGTGAGAAGGGGGCCGGAGCGGGTCGGGGGACTGGCCCGGATCGTCCGCGATCGGTGGCCGGCCCCGGGCCCCGTCCCCCTCGCGCTCGACGGCCGAGGCCGGCGTGCGAAACGAAGCCAATCCGGCCGCCCGTTCTTACGAAACGAACCCAACTCCCGCCCGCGAAACGAACCCAATTCCCGCCCGCCGAAACGAAGCCAATCCCGCTCCGTCCGCCGCGGTTCGGGTTCGTGCACCGGCTCGGGCCGGCGCGCCGCACGAGGCCGCACGGAGGCCAACGAAGGGCGACGCTCGGGTTCGCTCGGCGCGGGGGAACCCCGGGGCTTCTCACACGGATCCTCAGTGGTCGAGGTAGCCGGGCATGCCCTTGAGCATCTCCTTGAGCCGCTCCAGGGCGCCGATGTAGCGGTTGCTCGCGGCGGTCTTCGACAACCCGAGGACCTGGGCGACCTCGCCGTTGCCCAGCTCCTCGAAGTGGCGCAGCGCCAGGACTTCGCGATCGAGCGGGTCCATCGCGTTGATGATCTCCTGCAGCCGAAGCTGCATCTCGGCGCGGCGGGCGGCGCGGGTGGGCGAGGTGAGACGGCCCAGGAGCATCTCCGCCAGCGAGGCCGAGTTCGCCTGCGGCACCGCGCGGCGGCGGAGCGAGACTTCCTGGGAGGCGTCCCTCATGTGGACTTGGAGGTGATGGCGGTGCAGCGCCAGGAGTGTCTGCTCCGTCAGGAATCGGAGCCACAGGAACGGGGGCATGGTCGGCCGGGCCATGTATTCCGGCGCCCGTCGCGCGACCTCGAGATAGGTGTCCTGGAGGATATCGGACGAGTCGATCCGTCCCTGCAGCCGCCGGTCCAGCCGGAGCCGGATCATCCGGCGCAGCCGCTCACGGTGCCGTGCGAACAACTCGGTCAGGGCCCGCTCGTCCCCTTCATCGAGGCGGAGGAGCAGGTCGTCATCATGTCCCCCCGGCGCGTCGGTCATGGCTTCCCCCATTTCAGCATAACTGGAAGTCGCCCCAGTTTGTCCACCGGACCGGCGATTTTCCGATCCTCACGCGGCGAAGCCCTTCGCACCCCGGCGGCCCCGGGGGACTTTCGATGGGAAAGTATCCCGGCCCTGTGGACGATCGGGGCCGACGATCAGTTCTCATAGAAGGGCCGATGGTCTACCCGCGGGATTCGCGGTCCGGGTGCCACACGGCCTGCGCGGCCATGCTCGCCGCGAACGGGCTCGCCACGGTGACTCGACCCCGGACCTAACCGCGACCGGATGCGGAGAGCGCAGGTCGGCTGAAGTCGCGGATTCCGGTGACGGACGCTCCGCCCACTCATCACGAGCCGAGGGCCGCGGACTTGGCCTCGCCCTTGACCTCCAAGAGCCTGCTTCTGGGCGCTCGCGACCCGCGTGATGTGGTCTCGTGGCAACGGCTCAGCGACATCTACACGCCGCTGATTCGCCGCTGGGCGCGCCCTTACGTCGCCCAGTCTGCGGACGCCGACGACGTGTTGCAGGACGTCCTGACCATGGTCGTCCGGGAGATCCCCCGGTTCGATCACAACGGCAGGCCCGGGGCGTTCCGCGCATGGCTGCGGGCGATCGTCGTCAATCGGCTCCGCAACTACTGGGAATCGCGCCGAAGGGCACATGGGACAGGCGGCTCGACCATCCTGGATCAACTCAACGAGCTCGAAGACCCCGACAGCCCCCTCGTCCGGGCCTGGGACGAGGAGCACGATCGGCACGTGGTCGGAGTCCTGCTCGAGTCGATCCGGCTGGAATTCCTGCCGGCGACGTGGCACGCGTTCGAGGCGATCGTCCGCCAGGGACGCGAGGCGGCGGACGTCGCCGCGGAGCTCGGGCTGACCGTGAACGCCGTCCTGATCGCCAAATCGCGCGTCTTGAAGAGGTTGCGCGAAAAGGCGGCCGGGCTGGTGGATTTTTCTTGAGTGACCGTGAAAGGTTTCGATCCGAGTTCCCCTTTCACCAATGTAGGCCGGACGCCGATCCCTTCGGCACTGATTCACCCGATGAGACCGCGCCATGATCCCTTCCGAGCATCCCGGGCGCGAGACTCTGTGGCGGTTCGGCCTCGGTCGGCTCGATCGCAACGGGATGGTCGCCGTCGAGCGCCATATCCGGCAGTGCCCCGGTTGCGAACGGATCGCCCTGCGGGCCCCCGACGACCGGCTCGTGACGCTGCTCAGGGCGACCACCGGCCGCGTGACTGGAACGGCCCGGGCCGACGGACCGCCCAGGAACCCGGGGACGATCATCCTCTTGCTCTTCCTGGCCGGCGTTGTGGGCTCACCGATCGCCGGATGTTCCGGCGGGCAGGCAGCCGCGACGTTCTCGCCCTCGGACCAGGCGAAGGCGAAGGAGACGTTCAAGAAGAGGTTTGCGGGCGACGACCAGAAGCCGTCATCTCGCGAGACTTCGCGATGAGATCATCGAGTCAAGAAGGACTCCACAAAAGGAGATTTCACGTGCATCTGCCACAGCCTTCCAGTGCTTCGCGGCGCGGCTTCACGCTGATCGAGCTGCTGGTTGTCATCTCCATCATCGCGGTCCTGATTGCGCTCTTACTGCCCGCGGTCCAGGCGGCGCGTGAGGCCGCCCGGCGCATGCAGTGCGGCAACAACCTCAAGCAGATCATGCTGGCAACGCACGGCTACCACGACGTCAATAACTGTCTGCCGCAGGGCGTGCAGTTCACCTTCAGCTGGAGCACCTCGGGCCAGCACGTCGCTCTCCTTCCCTTCCTGGAGCAGACTCCGCTCTTCAACGCGATGAACTTCAATTGGATCGTCCCGTGGTCGGGTGCCAACACCACGGCCGCCGGTCCGGTCAGGCCCTCGGTCTACGTCTGCCCTAGCGACACCATGGGGACCCAGGTCGACGACTTCGACGCAACCCTCTTCTTCCCCCCCGGCTACTCTTTCTTCTACTACGGCTCTTTCAAGCAGGCCTACACGAGCTACGCCGGTAATGCCGGGACCTGGTTCCGGCACAGCCGCACCCAGGCCATTCTCGACCAGAGCAATGGCCTGTTCTTTCGCAACGAGGGATCGCCCGGCGCGGGAATCTCAGGGTCGACGATCTGGACCGCCGTGCGGCTCGCTGACATCACCGACGGCACCAGCAACACGATCGCCCACGGCGAGCACGCCATCGGCATCCTCAGCGACTACGACCGGATCGTGAACGGCCCGGTCTGGTCCTGCGGCTGGTACGGAGACACGATCTTCACGTCGTTCTATCCCCTGAATCCCCAGCGGAAGGTCCAGAACGTGTCCGGCGACGGCCTGAGCGAGGCCTACATCGGCGCCGCGTCGAGCTACCATCCCGGCGGGGCCAATTTCGTCATGGCTGACGGGTCGGTCCGCTTCATCAAGGACTCGATCGACTCCATGCCGATGAATGCCCAGACTGCCACGCCGCTGGGCGTCAGTCTGGACGCCAACGGGCTCTTCCAGCTCGCCACGGGGACCAAGTTCGGCGTCTACCAGGCCCTCACGACCAGGGCTGGTGGCGAGATAATCGACGACTCCGCCAAATAAGCAACGGGCGCCGCGTCCGTCACTCGGCGAGGGTGTTCGTGGTGCCGTCCCAGAGCTTGACCACTCCGTCGCGACCGGCCGAGTAGAGCCGGAGTGCCCGGGGCGCGAAGAGTACGGCCGAGACGCGGCCGCCCGCCCCATCCAGGGACAGTGTCTTTTGCCCCCCCGAGGGCGTCGCAGACCTGGACGAGCGAGTCGGAGCCGGAGGTCGCGATCCGCCGGCCGTCGGAGCTGAAGCTCAGGGAGTCGACCCCACGCGGGCAGACGCCCTTCGAGGAGACCCGGCCGCTCCAGGCGTCCCGGACCAGGATCTTGCCCCCCCCGTCCGAGGAGCCACTGGCCGCGGCCAGGAGCCGGCCGTCGGGTCTGAAGGCGAGGCCAGTGATTTGAGCGGTGTTCTCGTCGGCTGATGAGGCAAAGGCGAAGGAATCGTCCAAGAAGAAGCTTGCGGGCGACTACCGGAAGAAATCATCTCACAGAGCAACACCATGTGATCATCGACTCGAAAGGAACACGACAAAGGAGACGTCACGTGCATCCCCCCCGGCGATCGCGCCTCGTGCGGCGCGGCTTCACGCTGATCGAGCTACTCGTCGTCATCTCCATTCTCGCGATCCTGATCGCGCTACTCCTGCCCGCGGTCCAGGCGGCTCGAGAGGCCGCCCGGCGCATGCAGTGCGGCAACAACCTCAAGCAGATCATGCTGGCGTCGCACGGCTACCACGACGTCAATAACTGCCTGCCGCAGGGCATCCAGTTCACCTTCAGTTGGGGCAGCGCCAGCCATCATGTCGCCCTGCTTCCCTACCTGGAGCAGACCCCGCTCTTCAACTCCATGAACTTCTACTGGATCGTCCCGTGGTCCGCCCAGAACACCACGGCCGCCGGTCCCGTCAGGCCCTCGGTCTACGTCTGCCCGAGCGACGCGATGGCGACCCAGATCGACGCCCCCGACTCGACCCCCTACTTCCCCCCCGGCTTCTCCTTCTTCTTCTACGGCGTTATCAAACAGACCTACGCGAGCTACGCAGGCAACACCGGGACCTGGTTCCGCCACAGCCGCAACCAGGCGATCCTCGACCAGAACAACGGCCTCTTCTTCCGCAACGAGGGCTCGCCCGGGGCCGGCGTCTCCGGGTCGACGATCTGGACCGCCGTGCGGTTCGCCGACATCACCGACGGCACCAGCAACACGATCGCCCACGGCGAGCACGCGGTCGGCATCCTCAGCGACTTCGACCGGACCATCAACGGGCCGGTCTGGTCCAGCGGCTGGTACGGCGACACGATCTTCACGTCGTTCTATCCCCTGAACCCCCAGTGGAAGGTCCAGAATGTGTCCGGCGACGGCCTGACCGAGGCCTTCATCGGCGCCGCGTCGAGCTACCATCCGGGCGGGGCCAATTTCGCGATGGCCGACGGATCGGTCCGCTGGATCTCCGACAAGATCAACTCTTGGCCGATGAATGCCCAGACCGCCACGCCGCTGGGAGTCAGTCTGGACGCCAACGGGCTCTTCCAGCTCGCCCCCGGGACCAGGTTCGGCGTCTACCAGGCGCTCACGACACGGGCCGGTGGCGAGGTGGTTGACGACTCGGCCAGATGAGGCGCCGGATACCGAGTCCATCACTCGGCGGGCATGTTCGCGGTGCCGTCCCAGAGCTTGACCACCCCGTCGCGACCGGCCGAGTACAGCCGAAGGACTCGGGGCGAGAAGACTACCGCCGAGACGCGGCCGCCGGCACCATCCAGGGATAGCGTCTCTTGCCCACCGATGGCGTCCCAGACCTGCACAAGCGAGTCAGAGCCGGAGGTTGCGATGCGCCGGCTGTCGGAGCTGAAGCTCAGGGAGTCGACCCCACGCGGGCAGACGATGTTTGCGGAGATACGGCCGCTCCAGGCGTCCCGGACCAGGATCTCGCCCCGCCTGACCGCGGAGCTACTGGCCGCGGCCAGGAGCCGGCCGTCGGGGCTGAAGGCGAGGCCCGTGATCTGGTCCGACTGGGTTAGGGGTCCGAGCCGGCGCCGCCCTGATGTGGCGGACCAGACCCGGACCGTGCGATCCATGCCGCCCGAGGCCAGGGCCGTGTCGGTGGGATCGTAGGCGAGTGCCGAGACCGCGGCACCATGATCAATGGGGGGCAGATCGGCCCGCCCCGTGGCGGGGTCCCAGGTACGCACTTGACCGTCCTCGCCGCCGGTTGCGATCTGGCGGCCGTCGGGCCGTGCTGCCACTGCCTGGACCGTCCCACTGTGTCCACGGAGCGTGTGAAGCGGCAGGTCTCCCGCCTCGGGGTCCCAGATCTGAACCAGGCCGTCCCCTCCCACCGAGACGAGCCATGCGCCGCGCGGCCGTCGTACGAAAGCCAGGCCGAAGACCCCCGGGCCGTGCCCGCTCAGGGTTTGAACGACCCGCTTCGCGGTCACGTCCCAGACGACGATCGTGCCGTCGTCGCGTCCCAGCGCCAGCAGCCGCTCGTCGGGGCTAGCGGCGAGCCGGCCGATCGAGCCCTGTCCCTCGGCCACCGTCGCGCCGGTACGGCTCGGGTCGACGTGGACCACGTGCACGGAATCACCAACGGCCATCGCCAGCAGGTGCCCTCCCGCCCCGAAGGCCAGCGAGAACGGCGACAGGCTCACCGTATCGTCGTACTGATCGAGGATCTGGCTCTTCTCGATGTCGAGCAGCATGGCGGAGCTGTGACCGGCCGTCGCGAGCGTCCGTTCGTCGGGGCTGTACGCCACGCTGCCGAAACGCACGCTCGCCCTCCGCACGGCCCGACGCGGCCCGTGCAGGCCCCTCAGATCGAGGATCTCGACCCCGGGCGACTCTTCCGCCAGAACAAGCTCCCGGCCGTTGGGGTTGATCGCCAGCGCGAAGATGTTGGCCCTGGCCCGGACCTGATCGCGCTCGCGATGCGTCGCGACATCCCAGATCCTCACCACCTGGTCCATCCCCGTGGAGAGGATCGATCGGCCGTCCGGCGTATAGGCCGCGAGCGTGCCCCCGAAGTGCTGCGGTCCGTTCGCCAGGACCGCCGGCGCAGGCGGCTCCTTCTTCTCGCCGTGAAAAAGGCGGAACTCGATCTCACCGGTCTCGACGCCCCACTGCAGGATCAGGCCGCTCGTGTCGGCCGAGAGCAGGTGGCGGCTATCCCGGGGACTGAAGGCGACCGACCAAAGCCCGCCGTGATGCCCAGCCAGCGCTCGTTCCCCGCCAGTCTCGAGGTCCCTGAGCCGGAGTCCTCCCTTCGCGTCGCCGGAGGCCAGCCAGCGACCGTCCGGGCTGAAAGCCACGGCATGGACCGGGGCCCCCGCGCCCCGGGCGACGTGGATTGCCCGTCGGGCCGCCACGTCCCAGTCCCGCACGGTGCCGTCCGTGCCACCGGTGGCCACGCGGTTGCCGTCCGGGTGGAAGGCCAGGCAGATCACCGCCTTGTCGTGCCCGCGCAGCACGATCGGCGATCGGTCGCAGAGGTTCGCGAGGTAGTACCACTCGAAGCTCCGGAGCTCCTTCAGCGCCTTGGGACCGGTCAGGTAGGACTTCAACTGCTCGCGGGCCTGGTAGACCAGGCGGTCGTCCACCATGTGGAGGGCCAGGTTCATGTCGGCGGCGTATCGGCCCCGATAGGCCATGCCCCGCTCCTGACGGAGCTGGATGGTAAACCAGATGCCGCCGCCGATCAGTCCCAGCAGCGACACGAGCAAGATCGCGATCAGCGACGCGAGGGCCCGCCGCCGCTTGACCCACTTGGCCATCTTTTCCCACGTCGCCGTCGGCCGCGCCGCGATCGGCAGACCCGCGAGCCAGCGGTCAAGGTCCTCGGCCAGGGCCTCGGCCGAGCCGTAACGCCGTTCCGGCGCCTTCTCCAGGCATTTCAGGCAGATCGTCTCCAAGTCCGGATCAAGCTTCGAGTTGATCGACCGGGGCCGCGCCGGCTCGTCGTCGAGGACCCGGCGCAGGATCTCCGCGGGCGAATCGCCCGCGAATGGCGGTAGGCCGGTCAGGGTTTCGTAGAGCGTCGCACCGAGGCTGTATACGTCCGCCGACGTCGTCACCGACTTGAGGCCGCCGCTCGCCTGCTCCGGAGGCATGTACGCGGGCGTGCCCATCACCGCGCCGGTCATGGTCGCCGCGGTATGGATGTCCGAGCCGATCTGCTTGGCCAGCCCGAAGTCGGTGATGTACGGCTCGTCGTGGCTGCCCAGCAGGATGTTCGCCGGTTTGATGTCGCGGTGCAGGATCGTGCGCTGGTGGGCGTAATGCACGGCACGGGCGACCTTGGCGATCAGCGCCGCCGCGGCCGCCGGATCATCCCTGAGCCGCTCGACGTGCCGACCCAGATTGCCCCCCTCGATCAGCTTCATGCTGAAGTACGGCTGACCGTCCACCTGGCCGACCTCGTAGATCGGCACGATGTTCGGATGGTCGAGCCCCGCGACGGCCTCCGCTTCGGAGCGGAACCGGCGGAGGTCGGACGGGCCGGCCAGGTAGCTGTCGCGGATAAGCTTAAGGGCGACCAGCCGGTTCAACTTGACCTGACGAGCCCGGTAAACGATCCCCATCCCCCCGCGGGCCAGCTCATCGAGCACCTCGTATTCGCCCAGAAAGCGCGGCGGTCGGGCGGCGGACCGGTCGCTTCCGGGCTCCGTCAGCCCGCCCGCGTCACGCGGAGTGGCGATCAGGGTCTCCGGCCGCTCGCCCGCATGCTGATCCCCTTCGGTTCGCGTAGGGGATCCGACCGCCAGATCGCCTGCGAGGGTCGGGGGGAGGCCTTCGTCCTTCGCTCCCTCGGTTTTCGCGGGGAAGCGTTGCGGATCATGCAGTGCACCGGTCTCGTGATCCGCGCCACCCGTCATGGCGATACCCCTCCTCGGAGCACGGGCCGCTTGCCGATCATAATCGCTTTCAATCCCCTCTAATCAATAATTTTTTACCACACTGATGCCTTTCAATGAAACTAAAACCTGCCGGCTCATGTCCCCGGAATGTTGGGCGTTGATCGGCCGGACATGGCGCGGAGGAACTCCGCGGTCGCCGCTTTGAGGTTGTACGCCCACTGGAACATGGCCACATACTGGGCCAGGTAGGCCATGTTCACCCCGCGGAACGGCCGGAGGCAGTTCCGCAGCCCCGTCCAGATCCCCTCCAGCGTGTTGTCGTGGACCTCGCGGACCCCGTCCCCGTCGTCGTCGCGGGCCCACTCGTACCTCAGGTGGCAGACGGTGGCGTGCCCCCGGCCATGCTTGGGCGGCGACCTGTACACGCCCCACTCGTCGGTATAGACCGTCGACCCGGCGGCCGTCGTCGGCAGCACGAAGTCGTCGACTAGCTCGGCGCGGTTCGGCCGTCGCACCACCTTCAGGGCGAGCCGCCCGCTCTCCCGGCCCACCGCGCCGGCGATCGGCACCCGGTCGTTATCCCACGTGCCGTGGCCGAACCGCTTATCGGCCCGGCGCCGCGGCGGGTCGGCGGGGTCGGCATGCGGCGCGCCTTTTTTTCCCCGCGTTCTGGTACGCCTCGTCGGCCTCGACGTGCCCGTCCGGCAGGGGCGCGGCATCGGCGCCGGCCAGGGCACGGGGCTGCATCGCGTGCCGCCGCTCCAGCAGGTGGCCGCGGCTGGCGCCCAGCTCGCGGGCCAGCCCGGCGGTGGAGCGGCCCTGGGCGAACCCGCGGAGGATGAGGACGACCTGGCTGGGGCCGAAGTGGGTTTTGTGCCAGCCTGTGCCCGTGAAGGCAATGAACACCCGCCCGCAGTGGCCGCAGCGGTAGTCGAGCACCGGGTCGCGGTGGTGGCGGTGGACCCGCAGGGCGTCGCCGCGGCGGCAGCGCGGGCAGGCCAGCCCGCCGGGGTGCAGTAGCGCGAGCAGCCAGTCGTAGCAGGCGCGCTCGTCCATCAGGCGATCGATCGGGAAGTCCATCATGGTAGGCGCCTCCGAGCTGTCTCCATGAGACACCCATCGCGAGCCAATGGCAAGCAAGGACTTACCGATGCGTAGCTATGAGCCTCCGTACATAGCTTCTAAGCGCTGATGGGCCATGGCGAGTCCCGCCGGGAAGTCCATCCGGCCTCCGACGACCTCGATGTAGCTCGCCAACTCGCCCGTGGCCGCGCGGGCCAGCGCGGCGTCGAGCTCGCCGAGCGTGGATACTTTCATTGTGAACCAGCCCCGGCAGCCCAGGGCGGCGGGCAGGGCGTGATAGTTCCAGGGGGCGAGGTCGTTGTAGACCCAGTCCGGGTCCGCCTCGAGCGCCCGCTCGACCATGTAGCCCCCGTTGTTGAGGACGAAGATGACCGGCTTCAGCCCATGACGCGCCATGGTCCCGACCTCGGCGACGGTCATCTGGTGCGAGCCCTCCCCGGTGAAGAGCACGGTCCGCCGCGACGGGTCGGCCAGCGCGATCCCCAGCGTGGCCCCGGTCGCCCATCCGATCGAGCCCCAGAGAGGCTGAAGTTGGACCTCCGCGCCCTCGGGGAGCGGGAGCGGGACCATCCCGGAACTCATGCTGCCGCTCTCTAGGACGATCCGGTCCCGCGGCCTCAGGAAGTCCCGAAACCGGGGATACATGGTCACCGCGGTGATCGGGTCGTCGACATCTCCACCGGGCTTGGTCGGCACGTTCCTCCGCGGTGCCGAGTATCCGAAATTCTTCTGGGCCGCACCGGCCACGCCGTCAAACACGTCGCCCATGCGGACGGGGTCATAGATCCGGTCCGCGACGCGGACGTGATCCACCCCGATGGTGACGAGCTTCCCGCGATCGATGCGGCTCGTGTAGGCGGACGTGTTGATCTCGTTGAAGCTGACGCCGCCTGCGTCGATGACCAGGTCGGCACCCTCAATCGCCTCCAGGACGGCGGGAGACGACGCGGCCCCGGAATAGATCCCGGCGAACTGCGGATGGGTCTCGGACAGGACCCCCTTGTCCATCGCCATCGCGGCGAACGGGCAGCCTAGGGCCTCGACCAACGCCCGGAGCTTGTCCTGGAGCTTGAACCGAGCAACGGTGTAGGCGGGGAGGATCGCCAGCGACCGGGCAGCCTCGACCCGCTCGGCGATTGCCGCGACGGCCCTGGCCAGGTCGGGGCCGCTGGCGGGCCTCGGGTACGGGGCCGGCGCCGGACCGTTGACCGGCGTGACGGCGTAGTCGGCGGCGACGAGGATGTAAGCGGGCCGGCTCTCCGCCCGCGCCGTGGCGATCAGCCGCTCCATCTCGTGGGCGCAGTTGTCGGGCGTGATCACCGCCGAGACGCACGCCGCCTGCGCCGAGATGTTCGCGAAGTTCTGGAACTCGCCGTCGCCGAGCGTGTGGTGGACGATCTGGCGGACCCGCTGCTTGCGCATCGCCGGCATGCCGACGACGTGGAAGACGCACGATCGCTCGGCCCTGGCCCCCATCACGCCGTTGAGCGCGGACAGCTCGCCGACGGCGTACGTGGTCAAGAGCATCGAACAGCCCCGCACGCGGGCGTAGCCGTCGGCCGCGTACGCCGCGCCGAGTTCGTTCGAGCATCCGATCCAGCGGATCGCCTCGCTCCGCGCGACCGCGTCGCAGAGCTTGAATGCGAAGTCGCCCGCGACGCCGAAACAGTCGGTGATCCCCTCGCGTGCGAGCCGCCGGACGATGTAATCTGCGACAGTCGGTTGCTCACTCATCGGATCTTTCCAGATCAGGGAATATTGTGACCACTCGGGCCGGTGGCAGCCTCCGTCCCACTCCGTAGCCTTCCCGGTCGTCATACTGAGCGTGGCGGGCGGCGCACCGCGCCGGAGTAGAATCGCCGCGGATGACGTTGCAATTCAGGGGGCGGGTTGCGCGATGAGCGAACAGCTCACCACCGCCGTGGTCCAGCGCTACCTCGACGAATTGGGCCGGGATTCGCCCTCCGAGCCGATCGTTCAGGCTCTGCTCGACCGGGCCGTCCGCCGCCTGCATCTGCTCTGCACCACGCTCCTGCGACGGAGTTATCCCCGCCTGACGGAGCCGCCTCTCAGCCTGCAGGCAGACGAATTGCTCGGCGCCGTGACGGAACGGCTCCTCAAGGCCATGCGCGAGGTTCGACCCGAATCGGTGAGGCAGTTCTTCGGCCTGGCCAACCAGCACATGCGTTGGGAGCTGAATGACCTGGCCCGACGCTTAGACGAACAGCCCGCCGCCGTGGAGCTGCACGACGGGACCGTGCCGGCGCCGGCCAGCAGCGCCTCCGGCCTCAGTCCGGACGGGCTGCGCATGCTCCGCGCGATCGACGACCTGCCCGATGACGAACGGGAAGTCTTCGACCTGGTGCGAATCCAGGGGATGACCCAGGTGGAGACCGCGCAGTTGCTCGGCGTCGCTACGGTGACGGTGAAACGACGGCTGATTCGCGGCCTTCGGCTCCTGACGGAGCAACTGGTCGACCTCCGCCCGGGGGAGGATCCGCCCGACTCGACCTAGGTGCATGCGGACACGATGGACGCTCTGGGTGTCACGGATTGGGAGGCGGCCTCGAGGGACCCGGACATGGCTGCCGAATCGCTGGTCCAGCAACTGCTTGACGAAATCGCCGACTCGGGACGCAGCCCTGAAGAGGTCTGCAGCGCCTACACCAAGCTACTGCCCGAGGTCCGCCACCGCTGGCGGCAGATATGCGCCGTCGAGGCGGAGCTCGATGCGCTCTTCCCTGTACGGGGAGCTGGCACCGAGGCCGATAGGTCCCGACCACGTCATGCGGGCGCCGACCTACCGCAGATCCCGGGCTACGACGTGGAGACGCTGCTTGGCCGCGGGGGCATGGGCGTCATCTACAAGGCGCGGCACCACCGCCTCAACCGCCTGGTCGCCCTCAAGATGCTCTTCGCCGGCGCCCACGCCGGGCCGTCCGAGCGGCGCGGTTCCAGCGCGAAGCGGAGGCGGTGGCGAGCCTGCAGCACGCAAACATCGTCGCGGTCCATGACGTGGGTGAGCACGAGGGGTGCCCCTATTTCACGATGGAGCTCCTCGAAGGGGGCAACTTGGCCCAGGCGCTTGGCGGCGCACCGGTGCCGTCCCGCCGCGCGGCTGAGCTGCTGATCACGCTCGCTGAGGCCGTGCAGGCGGCGCATCGGGCTGAGATCGTCCACCGCGATCTGAAGCCGGCCAACGTCCTGCTCACGGCCGAGGGCACGCCCAAGGTCGCCGACTTCGGGCTCGCCCGTTACTCGGACGGAGGGCCGGCGCTGACATTGAGCGGCGCTCGAATGGGCACTCCTAGCTATATGGCCCCTGAGCAGGTGATCGGGAAGGTGGGAACGATCGGCCCGGCCGCGGATATCTACGCCCTCGGTGCCGTGCTCTATGAAATGCTCACCGGCCGGCCGCCGTTTCGGGGGGAGACGGCGGCCGAAACGGAGCGGCAGGTGATCCATGACGAGCCGGTCTCCCCGTCACGATTGAACACAAAGGTGCCGCACGACCTCGAAACGATTTGCCTGAAGTGCCTCTCGAAGGAGCCGCAACGTCGCTATGCCAGCGCCGCGGCGCTGGCCGACGATCTGAGGCGGCTTGGTGAGGGCCGGCCGATCCAGGCCCGGCCCGTTGGCTGGGCGGAGCGTTCCTGGCGCTGGTGCCGGCGCCACCCGACAGCTGCGGCGCTGGTGGTCACGGCGCTAGCACTGGTCGGGTTGGCGACCGGCGGCGGGGTGTGGCTCGTGCAACAACGAGCGGAGCGGCGGGCGGAAGCGGCCCGGCACTACCTCGATCTGCGAAACGGCGTGGGCACCGCACTCTCTCAGGCCGTGAGTCTACGTCGGCAGTACCATTTCCGCGAAGCGCGGGAATTGCTCGAGTTTGCCAGGACGCGGTTGGAGCAGGCAGCGGGGCCGGACGACCTGCGCCGGAAGGTGGACCGGGCGAGGACCGACGTGATTCTGGTAGAGCGCCTGGACGACGCGCGGACCCGGGCGGCGAAGCTCGTGGAGCCGAACGGGATCTTCGACCCGGCCGAGTCCGAGCCGCTGTATCTGTCGGCGTTCGCGGATGCAGGGTTGGGTCGAGACGGAGATGAGAGCGACGCCGTCGTGGCGGCCGTGCGCGACTCGGCGGTGCGAGGGGAAATCGTCGCGGCCCTGGATGATTGGGCCAGCATCACTCCGGACCTCGGGCGGCGGGCATGGCTCCTGGCGGTGGCCCGAGGCGCCGACCCGGACGAGGTTCGCGACCGTCTGCGCCAGCCGGAGCTGTGGCGGGACGCCGCCCGGCTAACGCGCGTCGCCAGGGAGCTGAAGGTTGCCGAGCTGTCTCCGCAGTTGGCGACCGCTCTTGGTCGGGTTTCGCGCAAGAGCGGCGGGGAGGCGGTCGCGCTGCTCACCGCCACCCAGAATCGTTTCCCGCAGGACTTCTGGGTGACTTTCGAATTGGCGTGGGCGCTCAGCCAGGAACGGCGGTGGAACGAGAGCCTCGGTTATTTCCGTGCGGCTCTGGCGCTGCGGCCCGATTCCAGTGCAGCCTACAATGGCCTGGGCGAGATCCTGTACTCCGCGGGCCGGGTAGACGAGGCGATCGACCCCCTCGAGCGAGCTCTCCGGCTCGCCCCCAGGAGTATGTTGGCACACTACCATCTCGCCTGGGCTTTCTACTCCAAGGGCCAGCTGGATGAGGCGATCGAGCACTGGCAACAGGCCCTCAGCATCGCCCCCAAATCCGCCGCGCTCCACAATAACCTCGGCAAGGCCCTGCAAGGTCGTGGTAGGCTGGACGAGGCCATCGACCACCTGCGGCAAAGCGTCAGCATCGACCCCAAGTCCGCGTACGGCCAGCTCAATCTCGGTTTCGCGTTGTACCGCAAGGGGCAGGCGGACGAGGCCTTCGGGCACCTGCAGCAAGCCGTCGACCTCGACCCCAATTACGCCAACGCCCACGCCAATTTGGCCGTCCCTCTACGCGCCAGGGGCCGGGTGGCGGAGGCCATCGACCACCTTCAGCAAGCCGTCCGGTTAGAGCGCGAGAAGCCAACCGAGATTCGGAGCCGGCTCGTCCTTTACCGGTACGAAGCCGCCTGCGCCGACGTTCAGTCCGCGGCCGGCCAGGGCTCCGAGGATGGGAGGCGAGCCGAGCCCGAGCGAGCCGGCAAGCGCCGCCAGGCGCTGGACTGGCTGCGAGCCAATCTGGAACTGACCGCCAGGCTGCGCCACGACGGCGAAGTGTTGGGTTGGTCGCTCGCCACCTGGCGATCCGACCCTGCCCTGGCCAGCGTCCGCGACCCGGCGGCGCTGGCGACGTTGCCTGACGCTGAGCGCGAGTCCTGGCGGCGATTCTGGGCGGCCGTCGCGACGAGTCTCGCCGCCGACCCGCTCGAGCAAGGGCGGGAGCATGCCGCCCGGCGGCAATGGGGTCGGGCGGTCGACGACTATGCGCGGAACCTGGCTCGCGGCCCCACCGAGAGCGGCAACTTCTGGTTCGAGTACGCCGCCCTGTCGCTGCTCTCGGGCGACCGCCCGGCCTACGACAGGACTTGCGCCCGCATGATTGAGCAGTGCGGCAAGGCGGGTGGCGCGCGGTCCTACCTCGTGGCCCGCGCCTGCACCCTGGCCACCGACGCCGTCACCTCGCTGCCCGGCCGACTAGCCGCGAAGGAACTCCAGGCCTCCGACAGGCAATTCTGGTCGCTGACCGAGCGGGGGGCGTTGGCGTACCGGGACGGCCGCTTCCAGGAGTCGGTGCTCCTTTTCGAACAAGGCCTTCGGGCGAATTCCAAACCTGGGGCGGCCGTATTGAACTGGCTGTGGCTCGCCCTGGCCAATCAGGGCGTCGGAAAGCCCGAGGAGGCGCGCCGCTGGATGGACAAGGCCCGGGCGTGGCTCGATCAATACCGCGACGGGATGCCGGCCCGCGCCGAAGAGGAGCTGGGGTTGCACTTTCACAACTGGCTGGAAGCCCATGTCCTGCGCCGCGAAGCGGAGGGCGTGGTGCAGCCCGGAGCTCCTCGAAATGCCGCGGGAAACCGGGAAAGGGCGGTCCCATCGAACTGAGTGTCGGCTGTCTCCGAAGGGAAAGCGAACGGACGCGTCGGGAGCGACGGCGACGCCTGGACCGTTCGCGCGGCACACCATCACACGTCCCGCCGGCGCCCTGCAGCGGCGGAGGTAGAGGCCCTTGCCGGCGAACGATGGACCGTCTGGCCTTGGTCGGTTCTTCGGTGCTTCGGTCCGCGATACCTCGGGCGACCGCAGAAAAACTCGCTGTGCGAGGTAATGAGGATCGCTTGTGTTCGCCAATCAAGCACGCTCCGCTGGTGTGGTCAAGCAGCGTAATAGGGATGCCAGTCCGGCGAGCCTTCGAACTCGGTCCAACGGCCGTCGATCAGCCGCAGCGAACGGCCCTCTACGCGCGTCCCTCCGACGATACGGGTCGACGGTCGACCGTGGAGGCATAACTCATGTCGCATCAACTACGAGACCCGGTTGACCCGCGGGTCGATCATGGCCCCGACAGGTCACTCACCGCCGACCGTCGATCAACCCCGCCACGGCGAGCCTTCGCCTCGACGGCCGGGCCCGCGCGCGTCCGAGTGGTTTGGGGCCGCCCAGGACCGATGGTCCTAGGTATTGAGCTCACCTCGCGAGCGTCCTTCGCCGCTGTCAGCCCGGATCAACCTCGCCCGAGGCTTTCGGTGGAACCGCGTCGTTCACGCCTTGACCTCGGCGATAACGCTCCGATGCGCGGCGAGCACCCGCACCAGGCAGTCCCAGTCGACTGGCTTTCCGAGGTGATCGTCGCAGCCGAAGCGCAGGGACTCCTCGCGATTCTCCGCGGTCGCATACGCCGTCAAGGCGATAATCGGCCGTCGATAGTCGCGGTCGCGGAGTTCCCGGGTCGCCTGGTAGCCGTCTAGGACAGGCATCTGCACATCCATCAGGATCCAGTCGAATGGCCGACCCGCCGCCTGGGCAGCCAGGGCCAGATCGACAGCCTGACGACCGTTGGAGGCGACGGCGACTTCCGTCCCACGCTGCTCAAGCCGAAGCGCCACGAGATGCCGGATCGCCTCGTTATCCTCGGCGAGCAAGATTCGACCGCCGATGGCCAAACGGGGGGGAAGCGAGCAGACACCGGAGTCGGACCCGGCGGAAGGCGCCGCTCCCGATGATGAGGGGTTGGGCGGTCCCATCGGCCCAGTAGGGAGGGTCAGCGCGAACGTACTCCCCTCACCGGGTCGGCTCCAGACGTCGATCTTGCCTCCTATCAAATCGGCCAATCGTCGGCTGATGGCGAGCCCCAACCCGGCGCCGGATTCGGTGGCGGTACCGGCATCGGAGCTGTAGAACGGCTCGAAGAGCCGGCCGACGTCGGTTTCCGACATCCCGATGCCGGTGTCGATCACCGTGAATTGCAGGGTCGGGGCCGCTTCGGACCCGCGATCGGGGTGGATCTGGAGTCGAACACCGCCGGATTGGGTGAACTTGATCGCGTTGCTCAGGAGGTTGATGAGTATCTGGCGGAGACGGACTGCGTCCGTCTGAATCGTCGTGGGCACGTCGGGATTGGACTCGAGGGCCAGCGTCAGGCCCTTGGCATCGGCCCTGGGACGCATCGACGCCAGGACGTCTCCGGCGATTCTTGCGGGCGAGCAGGGCTCGCAGTCGATGCGCAGCCGCCCAGCTTCGATCTTCGTGAGATCCAGGATGTCATTAATCAGGTTAAGCAGGTGGTTGCCGCTTTGCTTGATGGTTTGGAGTCCGTGTAGCAGGTGATCAGGGAGGGCGCAAACCCGGTCGTCCTCCAGCAGGACGTCGGTGAAGCCCAGGATCGCGGTCATCGGGGTGCGGATCTCGTGGCTGATGTGGCCGAGGAACTCGCCCTTGGCCCGGTCGGCGGTCTCGGCCGCCTCCTTGGCACGCCGCATCTCCTCGGCACGCTGCATGGCCTCCTCTGTCCGCTTACGCTCGGTGACGTCACGGGCGATCCCCGAGACGACCGCCCGGTCGGCCTGGGATTGGCGCGCGGCGGACAGGACCTCGATTATCACGTAGTCCCCGCCCGCCGATCGGACGCGGAGTTCGAAGGGCGTCAGGGACTCCCCCTGCAGGGCACGGACGAACGATTCATTGGCGATTGACAGATCCTCCGACCAGATCAACTCAGCGAAGGGCCGCCCGATCCAGTCCGCGCAGGCCAAACCGGTGATCGCCTCAAAGGCTGGATTCAGTGACTCGATCCGTCCCTCGGTGGAGACCGACCAGATGATGACCTTGGCAGACTCGACCAGGCCGCGATAGCGGGCCTCCGACTCGCGTAACGCCTCCTGAGCACGGACCCGCTCCGTAATGTCCCGGGCGACAACCAGGCCCAGCGGCTCGGGGGTCGTGTGGATCCGGCTGACGCTCACGTTGACCGGGATCGGCTCGCCGGATTGCCGGCTCAGATAGTAGCCTTCCCGCGAGTGGTAGAAGCCAGTCCGACGGTAGGCGTCGACCAGGCGGCCGAGGCTACCGGGCTCGGCCCCGGCGAAAAGGTCGTGCAATCGCAGGGCACAAGCGGCCTCCTTATCGAAGCCGGTCAGGCGCATCGCGGCGGGATTGACGTCGACGACGCTGTGGTCCTTCGAATCGAAGATGAACAGGGCGTCATTGGACTCCCGGAACAGGCAGAGGGCGATCTCTTCATGACGGGTGTCCATCGTCCTGCCTCCCCCCACCGCTACAGAAAACGGAACTCGACCGCACCAAGGACACCCGAGCAGGAGGGCAGATGGGACAGTCTTGGACAGTCATAACCGGGAGATGTCCAGGAAACAGGCTTGGAGCAGGCCTTCCGGACGACGGGCTCATCCCGCGGGAGGGAAGGCACTCAAGGTTATCGCGCGATGCAAGAGGGGGGCAGTGCCTCGGATGATTGGTGGTGCCTTAGTTTGGTTGGGATCTCGGGGCCTGGGCCACCGGAGAGGGGCCGCCGTGAGAGCTCGTCGGCTCGGCAGGCGACCCCGACCGGGCCCCCGGGCGCACCGACCAAAGCCAATTCCTCGCAAATCATTTGGGTTCCACGAGCTGAGTCCGATTTTGCCGGGGCTGTCCGGCAGGCCGGAGCAGGGACGGTCGGGACGGACGGCCCCGGGAAATCCGACTCAAATCCATTAATACTATCGATTTGCGGAGAATTGGCTTCGGTCGGCGCGCTGGCCGCCGCGGAGGTCCGTCCGGAGGTCATCCGCCCCTGAGATCTGGGCCAAATCGAGACACCACCAGCCGATCGTCGTAGCCGCTCGATCCATCTCCTCGCCTGGTTCCGCATGCCCCCAGGCCGCTACTGTGCCCCCACGACGCGGGGACGATGCCCGTTCGATGTCCCTATGGGGTTGCGGGGCTGGGAAGGGCCTTCCCGGCCAGTTTCTCGTAGAGCCGACGCTCGGCGTCGTGCCAGATCTCGTCCTTGACGGCCTCGCCGGCCGGCCCGGTCGGGCTCCCCCGCGACTCCCAGATCGCGTAAGCGAGCTCCTTGAGCTCCTGCTCGACGCTTTGCGTCGCCTCGTGCCAGATCTCGTCCTTGACGGCCTCGCCGGCCGGCCCGGTCGGGCTCCCCCGCGACTCCCAGATCTTCCTGGCCCGCAACTCCTTCAGCTTCTCCGATAGCGAATCGAGCACCATCGGGCCCGTGTCGCCACCGCGGGAGGCCGACCCTGTACGCGAGGTGTCCGCTTGCTGAGGGACCGTTTGAAGGCCTCGGAGCGGGGCCGTGACAGGCACCGAGGGCCACACGATGTACGCGTAGATCGCCCCGGCGAAGATGAGCAGACCCAGCCCCGCCCAGGCGATCCTTCGCGAGCCCGATCGCTCCGAGCCGCGCGTCGAAGCAAGAGATCGATCGAGCGCGGCGGTGAATTCCTGGATCGTCGCGAAGCGATTCTTCGGGCTCTCCTCGAGGGATCGAAGGATCACCGCGTCGACCTCTGGGCCCAGCCGCGGATTCAGTTGCGAAGGGGGCTTAAAGACGCCTAACGGTAGATGCCCGGTCAGCATCTCGTACGCCAGGGCTGCCAGCGAATACTGGTCGGCGCGCTCGTCCACCTTCAGGCTGTATTGCTGCTCCGGGGCGACGTACCCTAGCGTCCCCAGGCCGCAGCCGCTCCGAGTCAGCGAGCCGGCGCCAGCCCTCATGACGGCGATGCCGAAGTCAGCAACGCGAGGATGTTCGTCGTCTTGTAAGAGGATGTTCTCCGGCTTCAAGTCCCGATGGATGATCTCCTGTCGGTGCAGGTATGCGAGGGCCTCCCCCACGGGCAGGATGATGCGGCGGACTTCATCGATGGGCATGGCATGCCCGGCGGGCATGCGGCGCCGCAGGTCGCCCCCTTTGATGTATTCCATGACCAGATACGGGCGGCCGTCGGCCTCGCCGAAGTCGTGGACCGGGATGACATTCGGATGGGAGATCTTGGCCATCAGCTCCGCCTCGCGGCGGAAGCGGGCCAGGTCGTGCTCGGTGTCGACCGCGCCCTCCGGCACGAGGAACTTGATCGCGACAAGCCGGCCTAGGGCCAATTGTCGGGCGAGGAAGACCTCTCCCATGCTCCCCTTGCCGAGCCGCTCCAGGAGCTGATAGCCGCGGATCTGGAACATCGGGGAGCTCGGCCCGTGCGCCGGTGCCATCGCGCCCTCCTGCCTGACGTTTCCCGACATCAACTCGTCGCCTTCGTCCGGTCGCCCAGATCGCTTCCTGCGCCCGCGGCACGTAACCAGCGACAACCCGGCCCATCCCAAACTAAAGGGGCAAAGCCTCGGAAGCAAGGATGATACGGAGTCCCAGCGCACGGAGGTGCATTGCAACGGCACAGCCGACTCATACCGAATCGTCTGGATCGCTAACCATTGAGGGCCGCCGCCCATCGGAACCCGACGGCGCCGCGGACGACCTCGGGGTGGTCGATCAGCCACCGGCACCGCTCCACCAGGATCGGCTCCAGCGCCTCCAGGTCGTCGAACCCCTTGTTCGCCACCGCCTCGCGGACCAGCGGCCAGAGCGGCTCGGCCGGCTGTAACTCCGGCGTGCATGGCGGCAGCGGGTGGAGCACCACGTTCGGCGGGACCGCCAGCCGCTTGGCCACGTGCCAGCCGGCGTTGTCCACCAGCACGACCAGGAGCTTCCGCCGCCGCGGGTCGGCCCAGCGCGCGAACTCCTCCAGCGCCCGGCCCATCCAGTCCGTATTCGCCGCCGGCAGGATCAGCTCCAGGTTCCTGCCGCTGGCCGGGTGCACGAACCCATAGACGTAGAGCCACTGGTACTTCGTCCGCCCGTTCGCCGTCGGTCGTCGGCCCCTCCGCGACCAGACCCGGCGGGCGATCGGCTTGAGGCCCAGCCGCGCCTCGTCCTCGGCCCAGAGCTCGATCCGCTTATCGGGATGCCGGCGGCGGAGCGCGGCGACCCGCCGCCGCAGGGCGTCTTTTCCAGGCCCGCCGCCGCTCGTCCGCCGCGGCGCCGGGGTTCTTGGGCCTCGGCACCTGGAGGCTGAAGCCCAGGCCCTTCAGCCACTCCCACCCGGTCTGCTTGCAGACGGTCACGCCGAAGCGGTCGCGGGCGTAGGCGGCGACCTTCGGGCCACTCCAGAGCCCGCCGTCGGGCGGCGGCTGCTCCAGCGCCGCGTACAGCTCGGCCTGCTGCTGTGGCGTGAGCTTCGACCGGCCGCCGTTCCGGTCGGCCCGGCGGTCGGCCAGGCCGGATGGCCCCTCGGCGTTCCACCGCTTCAGCACGGTGCGGACCCAGGCGGGCGTCAGGCCGATCCGCTCGGCGACCTCGGCGGGGGACGGCGGGTCGTCGGTGCGGGTCAACAGCCAGAGGATCTGCCAGTGGGTCTTCTCGACCCCGGTCCGGCAGGCGCGGTAGCGGCGGGCGATCTCGGCGGGGTCAAGGTGCGGGACGATCGGTAGTCGGGGGCGCGCCATGGTGCTATTCCTCCGTGCGGATGAGACCTCCACGTCTTTAAGGATAGCGATCCAGGCGATTCGGTATCAGTCCGTTCGTCCGGCCAATCGGGCAGCCCGCGAGCCCGCACCACATGAGCGGTGTCGCGACAGGGACGTTGCCACCTTCCGGATTGATGACGCCCAAATCGTGCTCGGCCATGTCACGGTCGATACCCGGCAGTCCTCCCTCCGGATCACCGGAGGTATGGCACGGCACCTGGCGGGAGTTCCACCTCCGCCTCGTCCACTTAGAAGCTGTTTCAAAACCCCGGGATTTCTGTAAACTACCGCCATCGCCGACCGCAAGGAGGCTCAGGCATGGCGGAACTCGTCACGGACAAGCTCTGGTCGATCATCGAGCCGTTGTTACCCAAGTCGCCGCCCGGTCCGAAGGGGGGACGGCCTCGGATCTCGGACCGCCAGGCGCTCGCGGGCGTCATCTTCGTCCTCAAGACCGGCATCCCCTGGCAGGCCCTACCCGGGGAGATGAATTGCGGCAGCGGCAGCACCTGCTGGCGGCGATTCGCCCTCTGGACGACGCTCGATGTGTGGCCGCGACTGCATGCGGCGCTGCTTACCGCCCTGGGCAAGGCGGGGGCGATCAATCTCGAACGCGCGGTGATCGACAGCGCGAGCGTCCGCGCGGTTTTGGGGGGCGCACACCGGTCCGAATCCGACGGATCGAGCCAAGGCGGGCTGCAAGCGCCACATCTTGACCGATGCTCGAGGGGTGCCCCTGGTGGTGAAGACCACCCCGGCGAACATTCGCGATGACGCGATGACAGAGGCGATGGTGCTGAGCATGCGCCCGGTCCAAGGGGCCCTGGGTCGGCCTCGGACGAGGCCCAAAGTGCTCCAAGGGGACGCCGGCTACGGCTCGGCCGCGAACAAGGCCCGAGTTCGATGTTTGGGGGTCGAACCCCTGCTCGCGTCGCTGGGGAAGGCTCGGGAGCATGGCAGCGGCCTGGGCAAGACACGGTACGTCGTCGAGCGCACCTTGAGCTGGTTCGGGAACGCCCGGAGGCTCAAGATGTGCTACGAGAAGAAGGGGGCTCACTTCCAGGCCTTTCACGAATTGGCGGCCTCGCTGATCTGCCTCAAGCGCATCGCATGAGGGTTTTGAAACAGCTTCTTAGCACCAGGCCCATCGCTCGCCCGGCTCGAAGGAGGCGACGACGGGATGGGACGCGAGGTGGAAGCGGCGCGTGGCATGACGACCCGGCGAGCTGTCGCAGCAGCCGACGTGGCCGCGGGTCAGGCAGAGAGGGAGGTGGACCCCGGGCGTCCCCAGCCTCAGGCACTGCTCGCATCCCAGGGCGCGAGGGGGAACGGCTCGAGGTCGAACTCGTGCTGGCAGATCATTTTGCAGCTCCTGATTCAGGAGGCGCAGGACAGGGCAACGGTCGCGCGCGAGCGGAGGGGCCGACGGGCCGGTCGCTCGGCTGCATCGTGGAGCCGTTCTCTCGTTCGCGATCGCCGTAGCCGGGTCGCGCGCGGGTCCGGAGGTCGCTCCGGCCTACGGTGGCACGTCGAAGATGCAGTAGGAACGCCCGGGGGCTCGGCGACGGGATTCTTCGGGCCCGGCTCGATGATATTGAAACCGCGAAAGGGTGATCGATACGACCGGAAGTACCCCCACGGAGCCGGCGCAGATGCTCCCCCCGGGGCACCCGCGGCCGGCCCGTGACCAGGCCGGTTGGGGGCTCAGCTCTTGTTTTCGAACTCGACGTCGATGACGTCGTCTTCCTTGCCGGCCCCGGCGTGGGTGTGGGCCCCGCCGTCGGACGGACTCGACGGCCCGTTGCTCCGCGCCGATGCTGCCGAGGCCGCGTAGAGATGCTCGGACATCGCCTGGCTGGCGCGCTGGAGCTCGTCGAGCGCCTGCTGGATCGCGGCCGGGTCGCTTCCCTCCTTGACCTGGTTGACCCGTGCGATCGCGCATGCGGACGGCCGCGGTGTCGGCCTCGGAGAGCTTGTCCTTGTTCTCGTCGAGCATCTTCTCGAGCTGGTAGACGCGCTGCTCGGCCGTGTTGCGGACCTCGGCCAGCTCGCGCTTCCGATTGTCCTCCGAGGCGTGAGCGTCGGCGTCGCGCTGCATCCGCTCGATCTCGTCCTTGGTCAGCCCGCCGGAGGACTCGATCTTGATCGTCTGCTCCTTGTTCGTGCCCTTGTCCTTGGCCGAGACCTGGAGGATGCCGTTGGCGTCGATGTTGAAGCCGACCTCGATCTGCGGCACGCCCATGGGCGCCGGCGGGATTCCTTCGAGGTTGAACTGGCCGAGCAGGCGGTTGTCCGCCGCCATCGGCCGCTCGCCCTGGAAGACGCGGATCGTCACCGCGGACTGGTTGTCCTCGGCCGTCGTGAACGTCTCCTTCTTCTCCGTGGGGATGGTCGAGTTCCGCTCGACGAGCTTGGTGAAGACGCCGCCCTTGGTCTCCAGACCTAGTGACAGGGGAGTCACGTCGAGCAGGAGCAGGTCCTTGACCTCGCCCGTGAGCACCGCGCCCTGGATCGCCGCGCCGATGGCGACGACCTCGTCGGGGTTGACGCCCTTGTGCGGCTCCTTTCCGAAGATTTCCTTGACGATCTGCTGGACGCGCGGCATCCGGGTCGAGCCGCCGACCAGCACGACCTCGTCGATCTGGTTCGCCTTGAGCTTGGCGTCCTCCAGGGCCTTGAGCACCGGGCCGCGCGCTGCGCTCGAAGAGCGGATCCGTCAGCTTCTCGAACTGGGCGCGGGTAATCGTCATCGTCAGGTGCTTCGGCCCCGAAGCGTCGGCCGTGATGAACGGCAGGTTGATGTCGGCCTGGGCCTGGAACGACAGATCCTTCTTGGCCTTCTCGGCGGCCTCCTTCAAGCGCTGGAGCGCCATCTGGTCCTTGCGGAGGTCGACGCCCTGCTCCTTCTTGAACTGGTCGGCGATGAAGTTCATCAAGGCCTCGTCCCAGTCGTCGCCGCCCAGGTGGGTATCGCCGTTGGTCGAGAGGACCTCGAAGACACCGTCGGCGACGTCGAGGATCGAGATGTCGAACGTGCCGCCGCCGAGGTCGAAGACGGCGATCTTCTCGTTCTTCTTCTTGTCGAGGCCGTAGGCCAGCGCCGCGGCGGTCGGCTCGTTGATGATGCGGGCGACCTCGAGGCCGGCGATCTGGCCGGCGTCCTTGGTGGCCTGCCGCTGACTGTCGTTGAAGTAGGCCGGGACGGTGATGACCGCCTTGCGGACCTTGTGCCCGAGATGGCTCTCGGCGGCCTCGCGGAGCTTGCGGAGGATGAACGCGGAGATCTCCGGCGGCGTGTACTCCTTGCCGGTGACCCGGACTTTCACGAAGTCGTCGGGTCCGCCGACGATCTCGTAGGGGACCATCTTCTCCTCGGCCATGACCTCGCGGTGGCGGCGGCCCATGAACCGCTTGATCGAGTAGATCGTCCCCTTCGGGTTTGTGACGGCCTGGCGCTTGGCTGGCTCGCCGACCAGGGTCTCGCCCTTGCTGTTGAACGCCACGACCGACGGGGTGAGCCGGTTGCCTTCCTGGTTAGGGATCACCGTGACGTCGCCGCCCTCCATCACCGCGACGACGCTGTTGGTCGTCCCCAGGTCGATGCCGATGATCTTCTCGCCTTCAGCCACGGTGGGCCTCCTCTCGGGGATTCTCGCGCCTGGCCGGCTTGCGACGATGACGTCTCGCGCCGGCCCCTCTTCGACCTGCGACTCCGCGCGACCTTGACGGCCGCTAGATCGTGGCGCCCCGGGAGCCGTCGACCACACGCGACCCCGACCGGCCGGCGAAAGCGCTGTCGCCCGTCGGCATGGTCTTGGCGAGACTGCGGAGGCGGAAGCCCAGAGCGATCAGCAGCGACCCGAAGACGACCGCGTAGCCGCCGATCAGCCAGACGACCGCCAGCGCCCCGGCGCCGGGGTTGATGACCAGCAGGATCCCGAAGAGGATCGAGAGGACCCCGCTGACGGCGAGAATCCATTCGCCGCGGACCTCCCTGCGGAGCCGGATCGCCGCGGCGATCTCGAGGACGCCGGTGGCCATGGCCCAGCCGGCGATCAGGTAGAGCAGCACCAGGGCCGTGATGCCCGGCCAGGCGAAGGTCATGATCCCCACGGCGATGCCGAGGAGGCCCTCCAGCAGCAGGGCCCACCAGGGAGCGCCCACCGGGCGGCCGGTGATCGCCGCGGCGATTGCGAAGATGCCGTCGGCCATCGCATACGCGCCGTAGAGGATCACGAGGGCCGCCAGCGTGATGCCCGGCCAGGCGAAGGCCAGGACGCCGAAGATCACCCCGAAGACGCCCCGCAGGGCCAGGGCCCACCAGTTCCGCGCCAGGTCCGTCATCGTCGCTCTCCCTTCGTTCGATGGATATGGTGTACGCGGTCGTCCGCATTGGGCGGGCCGCGGCTCAGCGCCGGCCGGAGAGAGAGCCGGCCGCGGCCTCGATCGCGGCGAACAACGAGTCGAAATCGTACGGGCCATCGTGGCGCACGCCGTTGATGAAGAACGTCGGCGTGCCGTTGACGCCGCTACGGACGCCGCCCAGCAGGTCCTCGCGGACTCGGGGGGCATGGACGTGTGAGGCGAGCTCGCCGGTGAACTGGTCCGTGTCGAGGCCGATCGCGTCGGCGTAGAGGATCAGGTCTTCGTCCTCGAGCGCGTCCTGGTTCTCGAAGAGCTGCGCGTGCATCTCCCAGAACTTGCCCTGGGCCCCGGCCGCCTCGGAGGCCTCCGCGGCGGGCTCGGCGCGGGGGTGAATCGACGTGAGCGGGAAGTGGCGGTAGACGACCCGCAGCACGCGGCCGAGCTGGCGGATCAGCTCCTCAACCACCGGATACGCCTGGCCGCAGTGCGGGCATTCGTAGTCGCCGTATTCGACGAGGGTGACGGGGGCGCGATCGGAACCGCGGATGTGATCGCTTTCGTTCACCGGGACTGTCAACTGGCTCATCGGGAGGCCTCCTGAGGCTGGGGCGAGAGTTCTTCGAGGGCCCTCAGAACGCCGTCGGCGCCCGGGTTGACGCCGATCGGCGAGACGTGGCTCCAGCGGATCGTGCCCTCGCCGTCGATCACGAACAGGGCGCGCTCGCAGACCCCGTCCGATTGGCGATAGGCCCCGTACCGCTTCGCCATGGCCCCCTTGGGCTCGAAGTCAGAAAGGAGGGGGAATTTGAGCTTCCGGTCGCGAGCGAACGCGAGGTGGCACCAGACGCCATCGACCGAGATGCCGAGCAGCTCGGCGTTGTACTTCTGGAACTCGGGGAGAACTTCGTTGAAGAGCGCCATCTCGTCGCCGCAGACCGGGCTCCAGTCGGCGGGATAGAATGCGAGGATGACCGGCTGGCCGCGGAAATCGCTCAGAGAGACGGCCTGATCGGGCGTCGTATGTAGCGAGAAGTCGGGCGCGGTCGTGCCTGGTGGCAGGGGCTTCGCCTGGGTGTGCGCCGCGTCCTGCTTCTGCGTCGGTTGCGTCGCCATCGCGGTCGTCTCCGGGGGTCGTCGACAGGAGGAGGATTGGCCCGTCCGAGGATCGACCCGCCGCGGCCCCCCGTGGGGAAGGGGGCGAGCGGCGGCGAGGCGATCAGAAGTGCCGCCGGAACCATGAGTTGATCCGGTCCCACCAGTGCGTCACCTTCTTGCCCTGGCTGGTGCGCGTGGACTGGGACACTTGCTGGGTTCCCTCCTGGCGGAGCTGGTTCTCGAGCTCGTCGACCTCGGCGAGCATCTGGTCGACGTCCTTGCGCTGATCCGTCGGAAGGATCTCGCGGTAGGTCGCCAGCCGTCGCCGGGCGTCGGCGAGATTCACGAGCGCCTGCGGGACGTTGTTCTCCTCGAGCGACCGCCGCGCCAGCCAGATGGAGTCGCGGGCGGCGGCCAGCTCGGAGTCCTGCTTGCTGAAGCGGAAGTCGACGCCGCGGACCAGGGCCATCGTCAGGGCCTTGGCGGCCTCGTCGGCCTTGTTCTGCTCGAGCGCCTTGGCCGCTCTCGACAGGCCGGCCTCGATCGGGTCGAGATCGGCGATGGCCTCGGTGGCGATCTCCTCGGCGTCGACGATGTGGTAACCGGCGACCTGCAGGGCGTTCTTCCGTGCGGCCAGGATCGGCGCGAGGGTCTCGCGGTGGAGCAGCCCCTCGTACAGGGGGATACGGCCCTCGCGGATCTCGCAGTCGTCCTCGTAGATCGTCTTGCCGTCGGGCGCGACGGTCTTGGTGTGAACGTCGGTCTCGGGAAGCATGGCGCGGATGGCCTTGACCGCCTCGCGGCCCTTGTTGACCTCCTTGAGCGCCTCGTTGCTATCGTCGGCGTCGAGGTCTTGCCGGGCCTTCTCGATGTGCTGGAAGACCTCGGCGACGAGCAGCGACGCCTGGCGGATGTCCTCCTGGCTCAGCTTGCCGTGCGTCTTGCTGGTGACCTCGGTGCGATACCCTCCCTGACCGCCGAAGGTCCGCACGACCGCGTTGTCCTTCGACTGATCCTTGGAGGACGATGTGGAGGACGACTGCTGACCCTTCGCCGGCGCCGCGGCGATCACGAGGGCCACGAGGGCCGCCGATGTCGGTAGCCAGATCGGCCACGGATGGCGAAAACGCATGTTCTCGACTCCTGAAGGCTGGAGGGGTTGCGAAACGGGTCAACGAAGATTGGTGACGGATCCCGGTCACGGCGAGACGGTGATCTGGTTGTCGACATTGAAGACCCCCGGCGCCGACCAGGCGGCGCGCTCGGCCTCCTCCTTCTCGGCGAGCGAGCGGACCGCGCCGCGGAGGATCACCTTCCCCCCCTCGACCTCGACGGTGATCCGCCGGGCGTCCAGCTCGGCATCGCGCTTCAGGGCGTCCTCGATCTTCAGCTGGATCTCCGTCGGCGAGACCCGGGGCTTGACCGTGATCAGGTTGGTCACGCCGACGACGCCCGGCAGGTCCCGGACGGCGCGCTCGGCGGCGACCCTCTGGTAGTTCCACTCGACCTCGCCTTCGAGCTTCACCAGGCCCTTGCCGACGGTGACCTTGATCTTCTCGGCCGGGACCGAGAGGTGTGATCTCAGGGCATTGACCGCCGCCGCGGCGATGTCTTCGTCCGTCCGCCGGCTGGCGCCGGGCAGCTTGATCTCGATCTCGTTGACGACGGCCCTGACGCCGTAGACGCGCTTGGCGGCCTTCTCGGCTGCGAATCGCTCCATGAACGACGAGACGGTGCCGGTGAGGATGACGACGCCCTCCTTGACGGCGACGCCGATCGCGGCCGAATTGACGCTCGGCTCCCATTTCAGCTCTTCCTGCACGTCGCGCTGGAGCTCGGCGTCGGTAACGATGGTCGTGTTCATGGGTGAACCTCCCTCGGTGTGGGTCCGCCGCCCCGGCGCCCCGCTTTCGGCCGCAATGCCTGTCCCCAATGCAAGGGGAAGGCCGCGTCGCGACTCGGCTCGCGGATGCTTCCGGGGCCTTCCCGGAAAGCCGGTCTGCCGATCGACTTGAGAGATCGGCCGCGAAGACGCGAGCGACGGCGGCTCGCCCGCGGCCCCGCGTAACGGCAGGGACAAACTGTCGGTGGTCCGGGGCGGACGTGACGAATTGTCAGGCTTCCGAGGCCCCCGCGGGCGGCGCCGTGCGCCCGCTGGCCTCGCGCGACCCGAGCGCCTCGTCGGCAGCGGCCTGCGCGAGGCGAAGCCGCTCGTGGTCGGCGACGGCCCGACGATGGGCCGCACCGCCCGAGGAGCCGCCGGGCCGGCCCTCGAGCGCGCGGAGCGGGCCGTCGCGGCCGTAGAGCACAAGCCGGTCACCGGCGCCGATCGGCGTCTCGCCCCGGGGCACGCCCAGGTAGGTCCCGTCGGGACGGTGGATGCCCAGCACGGTGATCCCCTCGTCGAAGAGCGAGAGCTCCCCGAGCCGCCGCCCCTCGACCCAGTCGCCCGGGTTCACCGCGAACGTGCGGACGCGATAGCCCTCGGACAGCTCCAGCAGCTCGACGTAATCGTAGCCCTCCAGGTCGGTCCACCGCCGGAGGGCCCAGCCCATGAGGCGGACCGTGCGATGCTCGAGCCGCTCGTCCCGCGCGACGATCCAGAGCGCCGCCAGCCCGCCGAGCAGCCAGCCGCCGCGCCACAGGCCCTCGGCCCGGGTGGCCACCCCGGCGAACGAGAGCATCAGGGTCGCCCCCTCGGTCACGAACCCCGCGTTCCCCGCGAGCATCATCAGGATCAGGATCCGCCGCCGCACCGGGTGGTCGACGATCCGCTCCGACTCCTTCGTCGTGAACCCGACCCCGGTGAGTGCGGAGAGGGCCTGGAGCCGCGCGAGCTTGTGCGACACGCCCGTCAGCATCAAGGCCGCGGTCGCCAGCCGCGTGACGAGCAGCGACAGCGTCAGCACCAACAGCAGGATGAGGAGTGCGCTCATGGCCGCCCCGGACCGCGATCAGAACCGCTTGAGGGCCGCGAGCGAGCCGGCCTGAGTCATGGCCGGGTCGTTCCAGTAGCGCAGGTGGGCATCCTGCTCGATGGCGTCCTGGACGGCCTCGGCGAAGGCGTCCGAGACCGGCGCCACCCTCCCCCCGCACTCGACGCACGGGCCGTCGTCCAGCGTGAGCCGTAAGCATGTCGTGCAACGAAACCCCGGCCGCGACGCGTTCGGCTCCGCCAGCAGCGCCCCGACTCGCCGACCCCAGAGGGCGGTGAACACCTCGTCGGACCCCAGCGCCCCCCGGGCGGGCCGCTGGTCCTGGATCGTCTTCCAGATCTCCTTCGCCTGCTGCTCCAGGTCCTGTCGTTCTTGCTGGATGGCTCGCTCGCGGACCTCGGTCTCGGGCGCATGTTGCGCGTCGACGTCCCAGCGGGCGACGATCCGCTCGCGGAGGTAGCGGTGCAGCCTGCTCTCGAACTGGGGGAGGACTTCCCACAGCCCGCCGATGATCAAGTGCTGGAACGGCTCCCGCTCGAGCAGCCGAATTCCAGCCTCGGACACGCGGTCGAAGTGCTCGTGGAACGCCTCGCGGTGCTTGTTTCGATATTCGATCTCACGCGACCGAATCGGGAAGCGGACCCGGCCGGGGATCTCGTCCTTGATCGCGGAGACGTCCTCGACTTGCTCGAGGAAGAACAGGAAGAGTCGGGCATCGTCCTTGTCGGTGAGGATGATCGCGTAGCGGTCGGACTGGTCGAGGAGTTGGCGGAGCGGCCAGAGCACGAACTGCTCCTCGAAGAAGAACCGCTCGCGGACGGGCCAGGGGATGCGGACTGCCCTGGCGTCGCGCGCCTCAGAGGCGACGAAGCACGCGAGTCCCTTTGTCGAACGCTCGCCGATCGCCAGCGCCGCGGCCGCCTCGACCGCCGCCATGTCGGCATAGAGCGCCTTGCGGGTCGCGTGGGGCGGGTCCAACTCGTCGATCCGCCCACGCGCCCGGGCCATCGCGTCCTTCACGGCGATCCGGACGCCGTCGGGTTTGCCGCCCCAGTGCTCCGGGTCGAGGTCGAGGTAATAGCTGCTCGCCTGCCCGTCGGGCGCGCGGAACGCCTCCAGCTCCGAGACCAGGCTCGGGCGGATCACTCCCTCGTGAAGTGCAACCTTGTGGGACATGTTCCGTTCTCCACGGGGATGCCGCCGCCCGACCGGCCCTCGTCCTACTCCGCACGCTCCGCGCCCGCACTCTTTTCCCTTCGTGTCGCATGATCGTGAACAGAGTAAAAAGTGAAGAGCGCGGAGAATCCGATACCGCCTCACACCGCATGCACGACCAGATCGGGCTGGGTGGCCTCGAGCCGCGGCAGGATCTCCCGGCCGATCTCCTCCAGATTCTCGGTGGCGTCGCGCCGGGAGAACTTGAAGTTCAGCCCGACGTGGTTCACCCCGGCCGCTCGGAGGCCGTCGAGGAACCGGAAGACGACGTTCCGCCCGCCGCGGAAGCCCAGGTGGACCGGCTCCGGCGGCCCGTCGGGGTCGCTCGCCAGGTCGATGTAGAGAGACTGCGCGAAGGGCTTGAACGTGCCCGGTGCCACTGCCGCCACCGCGTTACGCCAGCGGCGGACAAGCTCGACCTGCTGCGGGATCGACCGCGGGTAGGTGATCCAGCCGTCGGAATGCTCGGCGATCCAGCCGAGGTCCTGCCGGCTCAGGCCCGTGACCATGATCGGCAGATGGCCCGTCGGCTTGGGGACGAGCTCGGCATTCCCCGAGAGGATGCCGTATTCCGACCGGATCACCGGGAACTCGTCGGCGAGGGCCTCGCGGATCACTCGCAGGTTCTCACGGAACAGGGCGTCGCGCCGCTGGTAGGCGACGCCGAACGCCGGGAACTCGACGGGCCGGTCGCCCGACGCGACGCCGAGCACGAGCCGGCCGCCCGTGAGCCGGTCGACCGACGCCGCGGCCTTGGCCGTGTGCAGCGGATGCCGCAGCGGCAGGACGATCGCTCCGGTCGCCAGCGCGATCGTCCGCGTCTGGGCCGCGATATAGCCGAGGTAGCCGAACGGGTCGAACATCTGCCCCACGTCGCCGAACGTGGGGTCGCGGAGCGGCACGTCGCGGAACCAGAGCGCGGCGAAGCCCAGCTCCTCGGCACGGCGGGCCAGATGCTCCTGGTCGCGCATCGTCGGCCGGTCACCCGAAAACGCCTCGATCGGGAAGAAGACGCCGAGCGTCAGTCGGCCCGGCGCGAACATCCTCCGGAACCCCTGCGGCTCCTTCGACCGGGCCGCGTCGTTCGCCGTGACCATGGTCACCCTCGATCGCCAGACAATCGCAATTGTCTCGAAATGGATACCCTGGATCGACACGGCGACGTCGCCGACAGCGACAGTTGCCTCCCAACGCAAGACATGTGCCAGTCGACGAAATGAGACAGGGGCGCTGCTTCATCGCCTTGTGGCGCGAGCGGTTGAGAGAACGAATCCTCGCTACCCCGGGCGGCGCACGAGGGACCTCGTCTTGTCCGATCCAGCCCGCCATTTTGTCAGGGCTCATCTTGACCGGTGGACATCTTGCGCGGGGAGTTGGCCACAACCGATCGGGGCGCCCGCGCCTCTTCACCGGCATTGGCTGATTGCGCGGAGTCGACCTGATAGCCCGCAACTCGCCAGTATGTCTTCTCAACGGAATCGGCCGAGAGTCGGGTGAGCACGGGCTTCGAGGGCCGTCGTCATCGCGTCACTTCGTCTTCGCCGACGTGGGACGGGGGCCGGGGTCGGTCTACGCCTCGGGGCCGTCGGAGAGGCCGACTCCCCAGTAGAGGAGGACTTCACCGCTCCTCAAGGCACCGATCGCCGCCGGGTATCCCTGCTCGCGAGAGGATGTCCTTCAGGACCTTCGGCGCCGCCTTTCCCCGATAGCCGCCCAGGACACGGCCGAGCTGCGCGATCGACTCCTGCTCTGGCGTCTGGGGCGGGGTCCGAACTGTTTCGCCCCGCATCCGCCGGCCAGCGTCGAGAGCGATGCCGCCACCAACGGCCGCCGGAACGAGTTCGCGATGCGCATGGGGGTGGCTCCTCCCGATTCGTCTCAAAGTCAATGCGTTTCAAGGAAGGCCCGCCGCATCCCGGTGTACGCCTTCGACACCTGCGCCACGAAATCTTTGGTCTCGTCTCGGTCCCCTTCCTCTACGGCGTGCTTGAGGAGCTCGAGCCGGTCGCGGAAGACCTTGGCCTTCATCCGCCGGTACGGGCTTAGCGACCCCTCGCGGAGGAAGGCGCCGACCTGGAGCCGGCGGGTCCAGTCGTCCCAGACGGGTACGAAGTGCTCGACGTGCTTCCGGTCGCCGCTCATCGCGGCCGTGAGGACCTCGGCCTTGAGGATGGTCATCTCCTCGAAGACTTCCGCGGGAGTCGGGTAGAAGGCGTAGCACCCGACGATGCTCAGGGCGACGAGCCCGACCAGGGCCGCGCCGCCGAGGGCCGGCGCCGGGACGGTGAGGTCGAGCCAGCCCGGCGCCCGATTCGAACGCCCGGGCGGCCGTTCGAGCCAGGACTCGATCCGCCAGCGGCGGTTGAGGGCCCGGAGAACCAGTCCGGCGGTGACCAGGGAGCCGAGGACGACTAGCGAGACGCGCTCGAACGGTTGGAGCGATTCGCGGAGCTTGGCGCCCACGACCTCCGTGGGGTGCGATTCGCCGGGGTGGAACGGTCGGCAATACATGTCGAAGGCGTGGGTATGGCCGGGCGGCGTGATTTCCCTCGGGTAGAGCGGTTCCTCGATCGCGTAGGCGATGGCGAGGACGACGGCCAGCAGGACGACGAGCCAGGCGAGCCCGCGCACGAGGCCGTAATTTCGGAGGACCCAGGCGATCAGCCCGAGGTTGATGCCCGCCCCGAGGGTCAGCAGGACGAAGGCCGCCCCGACCGAGTTGGCGTGCTGGAACATCGAGCCGAGCTGCGCCATCGCGGTCATCGGCGAGGCGTACGCGGGGATCGCCACGCCGGCCATCGCCAGCGGGGCGTAGGGATTCGTGTGCTCCATCGTCGACTGGAGCGAGCTCGGCGGCAGCGCCGCGCCGAGCAGGCCGACGCCGAGCAGGCCGATGGCGATGTAGAGGAGCGAAGGCCCGGCGATCTCGCGCGCGGCCACCACCGCGATCGAGGCCATGCGCCGCAGGCCGGCGGCGACCGGGGGCGGCGCCGGCTCATCGTGCGACACTCCGGGGAAGAGCCGGTTCAGGGCCGCGCCGACGAGCGTCACGATGAGCATTGAGCCAAAGGCGAAGGCGATGATGACCGACGGCTCGGAGAGGGTCAGGCCGTAGAGCATCGACAGCGGATTGAACAGCGGCGCCGTCATGGCGAACGCCAGGACCGTCCCCGCCGAGATGCCCGCACGGCGCATCTCGCGGGCGACTGGGATCACGCCCAGCGAGCATACGGGCAGGAACATGCCAATCAGCCATGCCTGCGGCAGCTCGCGCCAGGTCCCGCAGCCGAAGAGCCTCCGCGTGCCCTCCTGGCCGAGGAGCCGGCGGAAGACCCCCGCGACGAACAGGCCCACGAGGATCGTCGGCGCCGCCGAGATCGCCGCCTGGACGATTCGGAGCACGGCTCCCCAGAAGATCGCTTCCCCCATCGCGTCGTCCCCTTCGCTAGTTGGCCTGCGTCTTGAGGCGAACGGCCCCTTCGAAACCAGCCCGGATCGGACTCGGCGAGGAGCCCTTCGAGGGCCGAGATCGAGCGGCCGGCGTCCTGCACGGCCGGATTCGCGTCGCTAGTGCTGGCGGCGTTCGCCCGGGCCAGCAGGTCCTTGTAGGCCGCGACGAGGGCCTCGGATTGGGCGTTGACGACGTTCCACGGCTTTTCGGGCATGTCGCTGTCGGCCGCGATCTCGGGCAGCCAGGTCGCGATGTCGAGGGCGATGGGTAACGTTCGGTCGTCGACGAGGGCCTTCAATCGTCCGCCGGCCATCCCCTCGTCGATGGTCCGCTCCAGCTCGCGGAGCCGGCGGACGGCGGACGGGAAATCCTTCGGCTTGTGCGCCGGGATGACGTGCCCGATGTGTTCTTCTTCGCCGTCGTTCTCCCCGCCGTGCCGGGGGTCGCCATGGCATCCGGCGGCGACGGCCAGGAGGGCCGCCATCATCCAGGCGGCCGGATACCCGCTCCCGCTCGCAACGGTCCGCATGAGATCGCCTCCGATCATCGGGTGTGGGCCTCGGGATAGACCGGCACGGCGACGGACGCCATGATCTCGGCGAGCACCCGTCGCGTCGCCTCGGGCTCGATGCCGAGCCGGACGTCGAGGACGGGGGTCGCGACGTCCTGGACGTCGTCGGGGGTGACGAAGTCGCGGCCGTCGAGGAACGCCCGCGCCTGGGCGAGCCGCTGCCAGGTCAGCAGCCCGCGCGGGCTGAGGCCGAGAGTCACCTGGCGGTGGTTCCGACTGGCATGGGCGAGGCTGACGAGGTACTCGCGGACCGCGTCACCGACCGCGACCCGCGCCACGCAGTCCTGGATGGCCCGGAGCTGTCCCGGGCCGAGCAGCGGGCCGCCGGCCTCGCCGTCGTCGTGGGCTTCTCCCACGGCCGCCCGAAGCATGGCCGACTCGTGCTCGCGGCCCGGGTAGCCGATCCGCAGCTTCATCGCGAAGCGGTCGAGCTGGGCCTCCGGCAGCGGATACGTCCCGTGCTGCTCGACCGGATTCTGCGTCGCGATGACGAAGAACGTGTCGCTGAGGACGTGGCGGACGCCGTCGACAGTCACCTGCCGCTCGGCCATCGCCTCCAGGAGCGCGCTCTGGGTGCGGGGTGTGGTCCGGTTGATCTCGTCGGCCAGGAGGACGTCGGCGAAGACGGGGCCGGGCAGGAACTCGAACTCGCGGGTCTTCTGGTCGTAGACGCGGAAGCCGGTGATGTCGCCGGGGAGCAGGTCGGGCGTGCACTGGACGCGGGCGAACTTGCCGCCGACGGCGCGGGCCAGGCCCTTCGCCAGCGTCGTCTTGCCCAGCCCGGGGAGGTCCTCGATCAGCAGGTGGCCCCGCGCCAGCAGGCAGGCGAGGACGTGCTCGACGGCCTCCGCCTTGCCCCGGATCGCGGCATTCAGCGCCGACCGGACCCCGTCGACCTCATCCAGGCCCGGCCCAGTCATCGGGCCGTTGGTCGCGTGTGCAGTGACGCTCATGGTCGTCGGTGACTCCTCAAGCCGGGCGTGCAACGGCCCGGAAACGCCGGAGCGTCCAGGCCTGGACCGCCCGGCGGCAGGTTGCGTGGATGTCATGATCTGCCAGGGGGGGCCGAGCGCCCGTGCCGTCGGGGGCGTGGACGGCCCAGTCCGCGAGCCGGACCAGGCGTTCGAGGTCGCCGCGAAGCTCGGCCGACTCCGCCGAGGCGACGGCGCGGCACCATCGGCCCGGCGTCTGCCCCGACGGCCGGGGCCGGCCGGCCCATCGGGCCCGGCCCTCGACGAGCCGGAGCGTCTGGATGATGCGACGCGTGGCGGCCCGGCGCGACATCATCCTCCAGGCCAGCGTCCCGATCCCGTCGAGCATGTCGCGACGGAGCCGATAGGCGGCCACGCAGGCGAGGGCCACCGCGCCGGCCAGCAAGGGATTGTCCCGGAGCCGTCGCCAGGCCGCGACGAAGAGCCCGGCGAGCCGTCGACCCCAGGGGATGACTGGGTCCATCAGTCGGTAGCCGGGCGTCGGCTCGATCGCGACCCAGGTCCCGCTCGGCAGGTGGACCTCGGCCCAGAAGTGCACGTCGTCGCGCTCGACGTGCGTGTGGTGGGTGCGCGGGTCGTACTTCTCGGGCGAGGCGTAGAACCCGCTGACGACCCGGACAGCATAGTCGAGCGACCGGAGGACGACGGCCGCCGCCGTCGCGAACTGGAAGTCCGGGCCACGCCGGGACTCCAGAAGGAAGTACCCTGCGGCGTCGGCGCAGTCGGGCGGGACGGTCGCCGATCGGTCGAGGACGTAGTCGCGACGAAGAGTGCTGACGACCGCGTCGACCTGCGGCCAACCCCGGGGGAGCCCGTCCGCCCAGGACTGCGCCGAGCGCAGCGACCGCCGGGTCGACGGCGTAGCCGGCCCCGAAGGCCGCATAGCGGTCCGCCGCAGCCCGGTGCGGCTCGCGGGGAGGGGACTTCGCGAGTCGGCCCGGGTCGACCGTCAGGGCCTCGGTCTCGATCACGGTGCCGGCCGGGACGGTCCGGCCCGCCATCTTCATGATCCCGTCCTGCGACCAGCCGAAGAAATCCTCGCGGTTCACGCTCCCGACGCGAAAGCGGGCCACGTGCGCCGGGACGGGGAGCGGGCTCGACTCCAGGGTGCCGACCTTGATCTGGTGCGAGACGGGACCGCCGAAGATCGCGGGCCGGGGCGTCCCCGCGGAACCAGGCGCCGCCGTCCGGCTCCAGGGGGAGGTGGCGGGCGCTCGGCCGCTCCTCGGACCAGCCGGTCCCGTCGAACCGGTCGTAGGTCACGAGCGGGACGTGGAGCGGCGTCGGCCCCTTCACGTAGAAGACGGCCTTGGCCCGCCGATCGCCGGGGCGCCGGGGGGGCTGCGACGGCGGCCTCCGCGACAGGGGGAACTGGCGGCCGGCCTGAAGATTCTCGGCCGGCCGCTCCTTCTGCTCCCCGACATCCGACGGCGCGACGGCGATCATCCGCTCGTGCTTCTCCTTCTTGAATGGCTCGCCGTAGGTCTCGCTGAACGAGTCGTATAGGCTCGGCCGGTCGGTCTCCAGGTAAATTTCGCTCTCGGTGAACCCGACGCTCTCCGGCTTCTCGCTGGCGGCGACCTCATTGTCGCCGTCGTTGACGCCGCCCCGGGCCTCGGGGTCGTCCCAGAAAGTGCCGCCTGAGGTGGGCATAAGGCCGGCGAGCACCGTCGCGGCTCGTGACGGGCCGACGGCGGCGACGGCGAGGACCGCCCCGATCGGCACGAGGATCAGCCCCAGGGTCGCGACCGGGAATCGGGCCCGCCCGGCTGTCCCTTCGGGCAGGCGAAGGGCCCCCCAGTAGTTCAGCATCAGCCAGAAGCAGCCGGCCGCCGCGTAGAGGCCGACGACGGCGATGACGGTGGCGCCCTCGGCCATCGCCGACGAGACGGCGACCATGAACAGGCTAAGCAGCGCGGCCAGCCGAGCGAAGACGACGCGGTCGGAGAACGCCGCGAGGCCGAGGCCGAGGTTCCGCATCGCAGAGAGGAGAAGGATCTCCAGCATGAGGCCCCGACCGAACCACGCGACCCGGCCGGCGTCGATCGCGAACGGCAGGACGAAGGCCGCGAGCAGCGCGACGACCGCGACGGGAGTCAGTTCGGCCCCGTGAAGCGAGTCGGACCCGCTTCGGACCGCCCGATCGCGATGCCAGGCCACCGCCAGGACGGGCACCATCAGCGCGGCGGCCCAGGCCGCCGAGGCGAGCGTCGACCGCCCCGGCTCGGCGATCGCCAACTCGATCGAGGCGGTGGCGAGCCCCGTTATGGCCAGGGTCACGCCCCGGACGAGGCGGCCCGCGCGGTTCTCAGGGGCCAAGCTGCACCTCCTTCCACGCCTCGCGGAGTCGTCGGGAGATGCTGGCCGGGTCGTCGAGCGTGACCCAGGGGCGGACCCGGAGCATCGGGACGACGCGCGGCCCCGTGCCTCCCGAGAAAGCCCCGGCCTGGAGGACGATGTATCGCTCCGCCGCGCGGGACGCCCCGGTCTCGACGAGACGGCCGAAGGCCAGGTCCGTCGCGATGACGACCCGGAGGCCGCGCCCGAAGTCCCGGCAGGCCGGCAGGTCGAGGACGTCGGAGAGCCGGAGGAATTCCTCGTCTCCGAGCAGGGCCAGCGCGTCCAGGACGCGGGCCTGCTTCGATCGCACGGAGCCCCCTCGCGGCGTGACGACGCGGCCCGCGAAGACGGCCTCGACATCGGCGCCCTGGGCGATCCAGTCTTCGAGGAAGCTGGCTGCGATGCGGATCGCCCACTCCCTGGAGCCATCGGCGCCCGCGCCGGCGTGGAACTCCGGGTGCGTGTCCACGACGACCTGGACCCTCGGGACGGCGCACTCCTGCAACTCGCAGACGATCAATTCGCCGTTCCTCGCCGTTTGCGGCCAGTGGACGCGGCGCAGTGGGTCGCCCCGGCGATAGGGCCGGACGCCCAGGAGGTCGCCCGAGTGGCCCGCCCGGTCGCGCACGGCCGCCCCCTCGTAGCTCCGGCCCCCGGCGGTCATCGGGATCGGGCCGACGGGAAACGTCCTCGGCCAAACGACCAGCGACGATGGGACGGCCAGGGGGCGCGTCGCCGTGCGGAGCCCGAAGGGGAAGCCGCTGGCGATACGGGGCGGGCACAGGGGATATGCCCCGCGACGACGCGGCACGAAGCTCATGGATTCTGTCGCCCCGCGCCACCCGGCGAGGTGCCGAAGACCGACGCCCGACTCGCCTCCGGCGTCCTCGCCCGCGAGGTCGGAGAGCCCGCCTCGCACCACCAGCCCCCAGAGCGCCCCAGGGGCATCGGTTGCGGAACTCGAGTCGGACTGCGACGTCGTCGCCCTCGCGGGCCCTCGACTTCTCGAAGGTAAGCGAACCCGTGGTGCCGCGCAGGCTCACCCACGGCCAGACGACGCCCACGATCAACACGGCCACGATCCCCAGAGCCAGGACGAAGCCCTGGGGATGGAGGAAGAGGCCGCAGAGGATCGCCCCGATTGCCCCCAGGCCGAGGACGGCCGCTGGGTTTCGGACCCACTTCACATAGGGGTCGAGGCGCGAGGCGTGGTCGTGGGTGAGGAAGTCCCCGAGTCGTCCGGCCCATCCCCGGGAAATCGAGGGCGTCTGCATCGCGTGAGGGTGCATCAGGCAAGGACTCCGGGCTCAGCCGCTTCTCGACGGGATCGCGTCCGACTCCCGTTCGGGATGAGCAAGGAAGTTGACGGGCTTTCCGACGATTCGATGGTCCGACAAGTCGCACAGATCCGGCAGAGGCGCCGGTTCAGGAGATGCGCCACGGCCAGCACAAGTCCGCCCCCGACGAGGCAAGGCGTACAGGCCTCGGCGGCTGCCTTGCACGCCTTAAGGCAGTCCCCGTGCTCGGGGTCATGGTGATGGGGGTGCTGGGCCTTGGCCTCGGCCCTCGACATGGCCGACAGGCCGAACGCGCCGGCTCCGATGACGCCGATCAGTTCGCGGCGGTGCATAGTCTTCTCTTGCTGGTTGTCGGTGCGTTGGTCATGGTTGGCAATGCCGGGCCGCCGGGGCTTGGCTCGATCGACGACTTTCGGCCTCAGAAGCGGCCGTGGTATCCCTCGGGGAGCATCCTCGTGAGGACCTCACGGAGGGCCTTGCGCGAACGATTCAATCGCGAACGTACCGTGCCTGTCGGGATGCTCAGCGTGGCCGCAATCGACTCGTAGTCCATCTGCTCGATCACGCCCAGGACGAGGACGGAGCGATGGTCCGGGGCGAGTTCCGAGAGCGCCGCCAAGAGGGTTCGCTTGAGTTCCTCCCCCTCCATGTGGCGGGCAGGGTCGTCCCGATCGCTCTCCTCAAGCCGGCCGAACCGGGCCCGGTCTTCGTGCCGCCGCCGTCGCGATCGGCATCGGGAGAGATGGAGACTCCTGTGGACGACCGCCCGGACCATCCAGGCCCGGAGATTCGAGGGCATTTCCCCGCCGATCCACAGGCTGACGAGGGCCTCCTGGACGGCATCTCGGGCCGTGTCCTCGTCGCCGAGGATTCTCCGCGCGACGGAGATGAGATGACGGAGCAGAGGGCTGGTCGCCCCCGCGAAATCATGGTCCGATGCCACGACTGCCGTCCCGGCGAGGGGAAGCCCCTCCGATTCGGGTCCGGTCCCGGAGGGCCGCCCGCGACGGCGTGCGTCAGGGGACTCGCCGCGGTCGAGGGAATCGGACGCGATTGGCGCGAACGAGCGACGTGGGACACCCGGGCGTTCGCCCGTGGGGGTGCCTCCGCCCGCCCTCGCTCGAAGCGAATCGCGAAGGAGCAAGCTCATGCCGTCCTTCCTTACCTCGGCCGGCCGCAGGGCGCCCGCGTCGCTCACGCGACGGACGGGACTCGTCACCCTGGCGAGGCGCGATGCTGCGGTCGTGCTGGGAAAGCCCACGTTGACGACGCGGATGTCGCAATCCCGGGCGAGTTGGCGCGTCGCGGATCTCGCGAACGCTCCATCCGGAGTTGGAACTCGTCCGGTGCGCCGGGCGGATGGGACCGGCAAGCGCGGGAATTGCTCGTGTCGGAGGGCGCCCGGGCGACGCCGCCTAGGACACGCTCACGGCGCCGGCAGGGGGAGCGCGAGGGCAGGATGGGAGATGGGAAGAGAACGGGCTTGCGCTGGGGCGAGCCGGAGAGGGCAATTCGTCGACGAATTGAACGGCGGCGATGGAGGACGACTCGACGGCCAACTGCCCCTGGGCCAGGAAATGGCAGATCGGGCAGCTGTCGGCCGAGGCATGGCGAGTCGAGTCGGAGTCGAAGGAGTGTCCCCCCTTCGCGGACGACTCCAGGCCCGATTCGTGGCGCAACCCCGGCACCGCGTGAAGGCATGGCCCGCACAGCGTGACCGTCGCGTGGAACGCGATCAGCGAGGCGATCAGGAGTTGGCGTGCGATCCGGGGCATCACGAGTTCGATGGTGTGTCGGTCAAAGATGGGCGGCGCCGGGGTAATCGCGGGTTGCGGGCCGACCGGGTGGGTTGAGAGTCCGCCGGATGTCGGGCGCAGCACGAACGATACTATCTGAACAACATCCCTGGGTTTGTCAATCCGCATCTTTCCGCGGCGGCTTTTTTCATGGGTCGATTCGCATCTCGGCCGCCTCGGATGGCACATCAGGGCGGCGGCGGGGGGTCGGGCGAGACGGGATTCCACGGCCGGAGCGAGGCGGTCTCGTACTTCTGCCTCATCAGGGCGTGGAAATAGAGGCGTTCACGGTCCCTCGCGACATCGTCGGGGCCGTAGACCCGGCTCCATCGCTCCTTGCGGCGGATCTCCTCGATCCGGGCGGTGTGCGACTCGGCCTTCTGCAGATACGCCGACGGGCATTCGTTCAGAGATGAGAGCGCCTCGATCCCTATCGACAGCGCGGAGGCGATCGCGCTCGCGTTCGCCATCGCTCGCAGAGGCCCCCCGAGAAGCGGCATGGCCCGTCCCACGTCGATGTTCCAGGTGTCACGCGAAGGTCGGGTCTGTTGTCCTCCCGGCCGTGAGAGCGCACGCAAGACCCCGACCACACTCCACGCAGGCGTGCTCGGCCCGCATGACCGGAGTTGGACGCGAGGAATGCCCGGAGCGGGTAGTGCCTCTAGAAGGTGCCGCTCGCCTGCCGAACGTTCCCGAGACCGTCGATTTCCACCCCACGACCGCGCCGATACCCCGGTTCCGAAGCATTGATGACTCCTCGCCGCTTCGGCGGTAGAATCGCGGCCTCGAACAGAAGCCTCTCTACAACGCCGTGAACTTCGCCCTCCAGGTCACCGACCCGGGCTCGATGACCGCCCGGACGGCGTCGCTCTCCGTGTTCCTCTGCCTGAGCGACGTGGGGATCGGCCCCGTGACCATACGCGACGGCTCGGGGAAGCTCCTCAGCGTCGATCTGTCGGCCGAGCAGTATGTCGCGTCGGCCGGGCAGCTCGAGCCGAGCGAGTACCCCGACTCGAACAACGGCGTGTTTTATCGCAACAGGCGCAATGGCGTCCGCGACATCACCGACGGGTCGAGCACGACGCTCATGGCCGGCGAGCAGTCCCGCAACGTGGCGGACGCCACCTGGGTCGGTGCGATCGCGACCGCCCGACTCTGCACCAACCCCAGTAGGCCCGTCCGGGAATGCGGGCCGGCGAGCGTCATGGTGGTGTGAGCCACACGGGCTCGGCGGCCACCGGCACGATCTACGTGCCCAACTGGAAGTCGTCCATGGTCAATGACTACTGGACCCGCCATCGCGGCAGGTGCAACTTCCTCTTCTGCGACGGGTCGGTGCGGTTCATCAAGGAGACGGTCGACCCTCTCGTCTTCAGCTACCTCTCCACCCGCGCCGGCGGGGAATTGCTGTCAGCGGAACAATTCTGAGCTGCATACCGCCCTGGCGATCGGATCACGAGGCTTTCCATTTCCTCCCAAGTGATCTGCTCGCCGGCGCGGTTGTCACGGCTTTATCGTCTTGCGGTAGCAACGGAGGTCGGGTCGCAACTGGGTCGACTGATGTCGAAAGGCCGTGGGACCTTTGCTTCTCGAGGCCTTCTCTGGGCGGCCAGAATCCGTCACATCACCTGGTTCTGCTCTGCGGGCCTTCACCGCGCATCCAGGGCCCTGACCGGCGCCACTGGAATGCGCCCCCCGTCAGAACCAGATCGCCGACAACTTCCTATCCAGCCTCCGCGGGAGCGCTTGCGCAAAAGTAAGTACCGTTCGCATGACGGACCGGAGCGCGCACACACCCGAGATACTCCGCTTACTTGACGAAGAATATCTCACGGCGTGATCTGTCGGTACGTTCCCTGGCATCCAGCACGGTGAAAGTGTGCCCGGTGTGGCATCCGTTGCAGTAGTGATAGCCATTCGGGCGAACGCCGCTGTAGTGATCGCCGGCGTAAGCGACATAGGACTTTGCCGGACGATACTCGGACGCCGCGCCGGTCCAACGCGCCACCCGGCCGTCGCCATCCAGCCCGACGAGAACGGACGGGCGAAGGGGATCGCTGGGGATCCAGCCCCGGAGGGCATCTCTTCCGACCAAGGGCACCACGACTCGCTTCTCCCAGGCTCCAGTGACGCGAAGCTGGTCGGGATCGTCGAAGCGGTCGCGGCCTGCCGAATAGACGGCAACCGACGCGACGTTCGGCGGCGGCGAGACCAGCGGGTTCGCGCGCGGATCGATCCGTTCTCCGCCCGATCGATCATGCCAAGGGATCGGGTTCCGGATGGCCTGGCTTATGGCGATGTTTTCGATGTAACCCATCGAACCGGTATACGAACCCCCGGACGTGAGTTTGACGCCTTTGGGTGGGTGGTAGCCCTCCGCGAGAGGAGGTACGACTCGCCTCGGTTCTGTGACGAAACGGCGCGAATAGACCGCGACCGGTTCGGAATCGACCAGGGCGGGATCATCGAAGAGCAGTTGCGGCATGGGTGTGCCGGTGGCCCATTCGTCGGAGACTTTGTAAATCCCGAACGACGCCGGCGGCGAGTCGGCCGGAGATGCCGCGAAGAGCACCAAGTTGTCGGGGGCGGGAGAAGGACAGGCGGCGGTCAACGCGCGGCCCTCGGCATCGCGGTCCGGCCCGATGTAGAGTTGCGCCCCGCCCTCGTAGGGAAGTTCTTCGCCGTCGGCCAGCGAACTCGGCGATGTCCGAATATATCCCCAGTCTGCCTGGGCCAGCCGCAGAGGTGAATCGGGCGTGTGGGCTGTCATGAAGGCGATTCGACCATTGAAGAGGGGCCGCGGCCGCCAGACCGGTTCGACGCTCTTGACCGCGTACCCGAACTGGGCGGCGTTGGTCATGACCACCGCCGCCATCCAGTTGTCCGTCGGCCGCGTAGCGAAGTCACCGCCCATCGCTACGGGTTGCACGCCGGCGAGGTCAGCCGTCACGGCCTCGCGATTGCGGCTCCAGAGGCTGAAGAGGATCTGATCGCCGGCGATCAGGATCGGCCAGCGGTCGTTGTTGCGGTTGGCCGTGACTGGCTCAGGGGCCTGCGCGCCGGCGCCCAGCCCCAGATCTGCGTGGCCCTGCGGCTGTGATCGCGGCCGAGGTCCGGCAGTCGGCTCGACGCGAAGGCGAATCCGTTCGGACCCAGGTCCGTGGGGTCGATGTCGTCGTAGTCCAGCTTCCGCCTGTGATCGTCGGAGATTCGGGATCCGTCGGCGCGAAAGCGGAGCGGGGGGACAGCGATGCACCCGGGGTCGTCCGGCCCGCCAGTCAAATGCTTCAGGCCCGAGCCGTCGACGCTGATCTCATAGATGCGCCAGCGATCGTGTTCACTCTTTCGGCCCGCAAAGAGGATGCGTTTCCCGTCTAGCGAGACCGACGGACTCATCACGTCGATGACGGTCGAGCCATCTGGCAAGCGACGGCCCCAAGTCAGTTCGAAGAGGCGACCGCCATCATCGAGCAGACGAAGCCGGCCCTCGTGAGCGGCCCAGGGAACCTGCACGGGCTCCCGATAGGGGGCGGATTCGGGCGCCGCGGGCTCCAGGCTCGCGGTCTCGGTGCGCGACGTGAACACGATCGCATTCGTGGGCTTCTGGTGGACGTGCCCCATCAATGCCGCGGCGGGCGGGACCGCCATGCCGCGGCGGGCCGCGAGCCACCAGCTGACTGCGGCCGCGACTGCGACGATCAGCGTGACCAAAGCGATCGATTTCGGCCGGCGGCGAATCCACATGGTCGACCCCGCTGGAGCATTCGCGTGGGGAGATGGATGCGGCCCGAGGCGCCGTTTGGAGTGCCTCGGGCCGATCGAGGGAATTAATGCGTCGCCCGCAGGCTCAGTAGGCGTCGGCGCTCGACGACTTCGCCGCCGGCCCGGGTGCCGAGGGCGGTGTACGTGGCCGGGTTGATGGTTTGCTTGATGAACTTGACGCTGCCGTCGCCCATCAGGAAGTTCGCCCCGCCCGGGTGCGCACTGCCGTAGCTGGCGATATAGGCCTCCAGCTGGGCGCCACTGGTCACGTTCGGCCCGGGAGATTTTAGATTCATCGGCACGCCGGTGGTGCCGAAGGCTTCGTTCATGCCGTACTGGCAGTCGATGCTGTCCGAACCCATGGCCCAGACGGCCTTGCGGCGGGCGACCCCTTCCAGGTCGAGTTCCGCCACGGTGTAGCTGGGCTTCAGCTGGTAGTACTCTTCGCCGAGGAAGACCGTGTTCGACAGGCCGTCGGTAAACTGCTGGATCCTCAGGCGATTGCCGCCGACCGAAATGTGGTTGATGCTCCGTTCAAGCTGGAAGGCGCCATTCGCGGGGGTCGCGCCGTTGGGGGAGGGATACGGCGGGCTCGACCCCTCGCTGGCGAACACAGGGTTGCTGTTGTCGCAGACGTCGATATCCTGGTACACCTGGATCGAAGTGCCCGAATTGCAGGCGGTATAGCTCGTGGGAACCCGCTTCTGGACGATCCAGTTTTCGTAGCTAGGGCCGTAGACGTGCTCCGGCAGGGCGGCCGACGGGCAGCGGAGGACGCTGATCACGACCTCGCAAGCCGCGACACAGCGCTGCGTCGCCGGACCGGTCGCCCCGCCCGCGTAACCCTGGACGGTGATGTCGGCGTTGGCGAAGCCGGGATCGGGAGAGGCCCAGTCGCCGTTGGAATTGGAGCCGTCGGGATTGGCATTGGACTGCGTCTGCGTGCCATCGTCCCAGTGGCCGCCCTCCGGGAGGACCCACATCTGTTGGCTGAGCTGGACTTGCTCGTAGAACGGGGTGAGCCAGGCGGACCACATGGCACCGTTGTCGTTGGCGCCGGGGGGGAAGCGGTTCTCGACGGAGTGGACGTTGTGCAGCGCGAGACCGAGTTGCTTCAGGTTATTCGTGCACTGCGCGCGCCGAGCGGCCTCGCGCGCGCTCTGGACGGCCGGCAACAGCAGGGCGATGAGGACCGCGATGATCGCGATCACCACCAGCAGTTCGATCAGCGTGAACGCACGGCGTCGGTTCATGGGAGTTCGCCTCGTGAGGGGAAGTGGAGGAACAGCCCTACTTCATGGACTTGATGTCGAAGGTGAAGTTGTTGGTGCCACTGCCGATGGTGGCGGTGATCGGTGTCTTCTCGGGATCGCGGTACTCTTCTGCGACGGCTTCCTTCTCGCTCTTGACCGTCTCCTCCGGGTTCTTCTTCCCGCCGCCGCCCGCCAGGGTCGGCTTGCCTTTCACCAAGGTCTGCGAGAACGTGACCTTGTACTCGCCCGACTGGAAACCGGTGTTCTTGCCGTTTTCTCCGATGGTGAACTTGCCCGACGCGTCCGTGGGGCCGCTGCCGCCGGCCATGCTGTTCGACCAGGTGGGGTGGAAGCGCACGACGACGAACGGGGCGGGTTTTCCGTCCACGGTCACCGTGCCGGCGGCGGCGTACCGCGACGGCTCCGAGGGACAGCCCAGGACGGCGACGGATAGGAGCAAGACGGGGATTGCAAGTCGCGTGCTGTGTTGCATTGACAGATTCCTCTCTGATCAACCAGTAGATCTGCGCGTCATTTCACACCAGCAAGGCTAATGCTTGTTGTATATCCTGTTTAATTTGCGTGAAGGAACTGCCCGTCAGCCCAGCGGGGCTCGGGCTGCTTTGAGGGTCAGGCCGAGGGCGGCGGGCAGCTCGGCGACGGAGCCGATCATGTCGGTGTGCGGATGCTGCTCGAGCTGCTCTCGCGTGTGCGTGCCGTTGGTGACGCCGATTACGCGGCCGCACCCGGCGTTCGTCCCCTCTTCCAAGTCGGCCGGCGTGTCGCCCACCTTGACGACCGACCACGCGTCGGCAACGCCGAGGTCGGCCATCAGCCTGCGGATCATGTCAGGATGGGGGCGGCCCCTAGGGACTTCGTCGCTGCTGAGGCTCGCGTCGATGAGTCCGTCCCGCTCCCAGCCCAACCGGTCGAGGAGCGTCCTTGTTGTCTGGCGGTCGAACCCGGTATTGACCGCGACGTCGATCCCCGCGTCGTGAAGGGCGGTGAAGACCCGTCCCGTGCCCGGGACCTCGGCGACCGAGGGGTCCTCAGCATAGAACCGACACATCCGCGCCATGAAGTCGGCGTGGATCTCGCCGATCCGGCTGGCCAGCGGCGTGCCCTCGACGAGGCTGCCGGATCGCCTCGGGCTTCGGCAGGCCCATCACGTTGTTGACCTCCTCGGACGACGCTTCAAAGCCCGCCGCCGCCAGCGTGGCACGGAGGCACCGATTGACGGCGTCACCGTCGTCGACGGTCGTGCCGGCCAGGTCGAAAACCACCAGCTCGATCGCCATCAGTCAGCCCTCCGCCAGGGTCTTGCTCACGACCTGTTCCGCCAGCCCGAATGAGAGCGTCATGCCGGCCCCGCCGGCCCCAATCGTCGCGACGGCCCCAGGCGCCGGCCGGGCGACTACGAACGGCTCGGTCGGGTGCTTGGCGTAGGTCCCGTGCCACCGCGAGGCGACCCGCAGGCCGGCCGTATCGAGGAAGGTGGCGAGGTAACCGAGGATCAGCTCGTCGACCGCCGCCTCGTCGAACGGCCCGAGGTCGTCGTAGACGTGCGAGTCGCCGATCACGACCTCGCCCCGGTCGTTCTGGGAGGCCATGACGTGGATGCCGTACCGGTCGAACTCGGGCTGCTCGGCGGCAACCCGGGCCTTCAGCGCGGGCAGGGACGGGCAGCGCTCGAACGAGCGGTAGTGTCTCAGTGTCAGCCCGGCGGCGAGCATCGGCCCAAGCGTCCACCCGCCAGTCGCGGGCGCGGCCCGCATCATCTGGAGCTTGCATCGGACGAGGCCCGACGAGCGAAATGCCTCGGGATAAAGGGCGTGAAACTCGTCGCCGGTGCAGGCCCATACGCGATCGGCCTCCCACGCGCCGACCGGCGTCGCGACGCGGGGCCGGTCGTAACCGAGCACCGGCACGCCGAATTCGAAGCGAACTCCGTACATCTCTGCCAGCCAGCGCGGGAGCCGCGCGATCGACCGACCGGGGGTCGACGCACACCTCGGTCGGGCTCCAGAGCGCCGCCCTTTAGCCCGTCGCGGCGGACGCCCGGTGCGCGGCGGATGACGTCATCGGGGCCGATGAATTCGCATGGGAAATCGGTGTCGCATTCGGACTCGACGAACTCGGTCAGGACCCGGGCCTCGTCGTCGCGATAGGCAACGTGCAGCGACCCGACGCGCCCGTGCCAGAGCCCGGCCTCGCGGAGGACGTCAAGCCAGATTGCGAGGCTCCGCAGCGCCAGGTCGCGGACCGGCCCGACGGGCTGGCCGACCGGCCAGAGCATGCCGAAGTTGCGGACCGAGGCCCCCGCCGCGCGCTCGTGACGCTCGAAGACGACGACGCGTCGGCCGAGGCGCGCGAGATGATAGGCGTGGGCAAGGCCCACGATCCCCGCGCCCACGACCGCGTCGTCGAACCGGCGGGTCATCGCGTGTCCTCCGCCCGGGCTGCGGCCGCCGCCTCGATCCGGCGGCGGTAATGTTCGAGTCCGGGGACGTCAAGCCCGGGGACCTTTGCGGCGTCGTCCCAGCGGCGGAGGCGGACCGCCTCGCGGTGGTGAGGATTCGCCTCGAAGGACGCGACGCCCGAGGCATCGAACGCCCCGCCCTGGAGGTCGAGGCTCTGCCGCGAGGCGTCCGAGAGCGCATCGCAATAGGCCGGGTCGACGGCGCAGAGGTAGCGCTTCGCCGCGACGTGGAGCCGGATCGGCTCGAGCACTGCGGGACCGAAGGTCGCCGACAACCAACGCGGCGCCGAAGTCCTCGTGATGGCCGTCGAGACCTCGATTGGCAAGGTCCTCGTCGTGGCCGTTGACGAGATGGCCGATGTCGTGCAGGAGCGCCGCCACGACCAGCTCGTCGGACGCCCCCTCGACCTCGGCCAGGTGGGCCGACTGGAGGGCGTGCTCCGACTGGGAGACCTCCTCGCCGAGATACGCGGAGTCGCCCCGCTCAGAGAACAGCCGCGCGATCCGGTCGAACAGAATCGGGGTCATCGTGCTCATGGGTCCGGTTGGGTTTCTGGGGCCGGGCGCGGCCCGGCGTTGCGCGAGGAGGTAGATCGAGGCCACGGCCGCCGAGGCCCAGGCAACGCCGGCGAGGATTAGGAATACCCCGCGCCAGCCGACGTCGAGCGAGGTCCGCGCCAGCCCCCAGCCGGCGAACGCGCCGCCGAGGTAACCGGCCGAGTCGACGAAGCCCGACGCCGTCGCCCCGCCCTGCTTGCCGCCGAGGTCGAGCGAGATGGCCCCGGCTAGGTAGGAATAGGGCCCCAGCAGGCAGAAGGCGACGGAGCCGACCAGCGCCATTGGCCCTCGGGGCGACCCGCCGAAGTCGCCGAGGCCCAGCGCAAGCAGCCCAAGCCCCGCGAACGCCAGCCCCACGAGGATGACCCATGCCCGCCCGGCGCGGCCCAGGCGATCGCCGAGAAACCCGGCGAGGAGCACGGAGATGCCGCCTAAGAGCGGAAATAGCGCGCTCGCGCCCGCGGCGGCGGGCCTCGACAGACCGAGCCCCTCCGAAAAGTAGGTCGGCGTCCAGTTGTTGAACGCCTCGCGGAGCAGCGTTAGCCCTAGTGACAGGGCGCACACGAGCCAGAAGGCGCGACTCCTCAGCAGGGGAAAGAGCAGGGCCCTGAGCCCGCGGGCCCACGGGTCATCGCCCCGGCCTCCGTAGACCGAATCTGCCCCGGCGCCCGGCTCCGGCAGGCCGACGTCGGAGGGCGATTCGCGCAGGAGCAGGCCGTTGAGCGCGAGCAGGCCGACGAGTAGACCCGCCGAGGCGAGGAAGATCGCTCGCCACCCCAGCCCCAACGCCATCAGCCGCCCCATCGCGAATCGGGCCGCCGCGTCGCCGAAGAGAAAGCTCAGGCTGACGATCCCCATGGCCGAGCCGTACCGCGCCGGGCCGAACCAGCGCGAGACCATCTTGACCATCCCGGCCCAGCCGAGCGACTGGGCCAGGCGGTTGCCGACCCAGATGCTCGTGAAGGCCGGAAGGGTCCCGGCCATTGCGAAGGCGATCGTGCAGACCACCGAGCCTGCCATCCCGCCCAGGAACCCCGCGCGGCCGCCTCGGAAGTCGGCCAGCGGGCCCGCGAACGGCTTGCCCAGCGCGTAGGCGAGCGTCCCGAGCGACAGCGCGGCACCAAGGCCGAGTCGGGCCGACTCGGCCGTGACGCCCCGCACCGCGAGGTCGTCGGAGATCATGAGGTGAGTGACCGGAAGGTTGGAACGGCACGCGTAGTAGCCCGCATAGCCTGCGACCAGCAGGCCGAGCGTCAAGCAGCGCCGGAGTTCCAGCCGACCGGGTCCGACCTTGCGCATCTCGTCCTCAAGGCGTGTCGGTAGGAGAGGGAGCCGCCGAGAACGCGGTGCGGACCGGCCGGGCGATCCAGCAATCGGGCGGCGTCAGACCGAGGACAAAGGCGACCGTAGCCGCCGTGTCGTACGTGTTGACGGGTGCCTGGATCTCCCTCCCCCGCGCGATTCCGGGCCCAGAAATGATCCAGGGGATCTCGATCTCCGCCATCGTGGCGCCCCCGTGCTTCTTCCCCTTCCCGCCGTGGTCGGAGGTGACGAGCACGACGGTCGACTCGGCGATGCCGGCGTCCTTGAGCGCCGCGAGAACCTTGCCGATCAGGCGGTCCGCCTCCTCGACCGACGCGTAGTATTCGGGTGTGCCGTGGCCGTGTTTATGGCCCGCGCCGTCGACGTGGTCGAGGTGGATGAACGTAAGCGTCGGCCGTTCCTTCTTGAGGAACTCGACAGCGCGGTCCGTCGTCGCCTGCGGCCCCTTGGGGTGCTCGACGACGTCGGCGACGCCTCGCTCTACCAGGCGGCCGTAGCCGTCCCAGTCGTGGAAGATGCCGATCTTCGCTCCGGGCCGCTGGGCCGCGCAGGACCCCAAAGACCGTCGGAAAATGTCCGCCGGGGCCCGCGGCCGTCGGAGTGATCTCGCCCTTGCCCGGCTCCCAATCGTTCGACGTGATCCCGTGCTGCTCGGGCCCGGCGCCCATGATCATCGAGGCCCAGTTGGGGCTGCTGACCGTCGGCATGACACCGCGGGCGTGGAACGTCCAGGCGCCGTCTTTCTGCATTTGGTCGAGGACGGGAACCTTCGCCTTGCGGAGGCCGTCCGGGCTCAGCCCGTCGACGCCGATGATGACGAGGTGCTCGGCGATGGAGTCCTTCGCCGCGACGCCCCCGGTGAAGGCCAAGCCGAAGAGCAGGGCCGCGGCCGCGATCCAGATCATTCTCTTCACGGGATGGCCCTCCTCGCCGATCGCCCCGGTCCCCCGCACCGAGCGGGCCCGTGACAAATCGATCAACAGGGAGTCTGCGCTCATTCGGGCTTGCCCGGCTTGGGGAACGCAGACGACAACTGTATATTCAGTTTCAGCCAACGCGGCCGGATCGACGAGCCGATTCTCGCTTCGGAATTCGGGACTACAAGTGAATATCGCGTGATTTCGGCGGGTCAGTGCCGTGAAGCCTCGGTGAAAGTGAGCCCGGCCCTTGACTCGCCAGCAGGACCTGCGGAAAATCTGCGCTATACAGGTGGTGCGTCTGCTCAATAATGACGGGCTGCTCGGGTCCACCTCGGCGCCCGGCATGGATCATGAAAGTGGGGGCCGGTATGTCCTCCGGGTCATTGCCGAAGTATCTCGAGATCGCGCGCGAGATCGAGGTTACGGTTTCGTCAGGGCTCGGGGCCGAGGCGCGGCTGCCCAGTTCGCGAGAGGTCGCGCGCGCAGCACGGGGTCTCACCGGTGACGGCGTCGCGGGCACTGCAGGTCCTCCGTGACAAGGGGCTGATCCGCACAATCGACCGGTCCGGCAGCTACGTCGCGGAGCCGGTGGCGACCGGCGCGGTCGAGAGCTGGGCGCTGGTCCTCAGGAACACGCCCGGGCCCTGGCGACAGGCGAGCATCACGTTCGCGCGGTCGGGTTTCGACGCCGTGGCGAGAAGCGAGGGCGTGCGGTTCGACGCGAACTGCTTCGCCATCGACGAGGACGCCCCCCGCGCAACGCGCAGCTCCGCCGTCAGGCCCGGGCCGCCGTCGTCGCCGGCATCCGGGGTGTCTTCCTCATGCCTTCACGCGTGAGCGAGGAGCAGATGCGCCGCGACGAGGCGCTCGTGCGCGCATGCCGCGAGTCGGGCCTGACGGTCGTGCTCATCGAGCGGAACCTCCGAGGCGCCGGCCGGCGGCTCGACCACGACCTCGCCGCGGCCGACGACGTCGACGGCGGGCTCCGGTGCACCGAGCATCTCCTCGGCTCGGGTCGGCGTCGCGTCGCCTTCGTCGCCGGCTCGCCGACGAGCAGCCACGAGGGTCGCCTTGCCGGATACCTGGCGGCGCTGCAGCAAAGCGGGACCGGGCAGAAGCGCCGTGTCCTCGAGCAGCGCATGGCCCTCGACACCCGCGCCGCGTACCAGGATCTGGCCGACCGCCTCCTCGAGCTCAAGGCCGACGGCGTTGTCTGTTACCAGGATTACACGGCCCTCGGCCTCATCGTCGAGCTGCTCGCCCGGGGCCTCCGCGTGCCCGCGGACGTGGCCATCACGGGGTTCGACAACCTACCGATCGGCAAGGCCTTCGCGCTCGGCGTGACGACCTACGCCTTCCCGGCCGAGGCGATCGCCTCCCAGGCCCTCCGCCTCATGAGGTGGCGGGCTCGCGATGCCTCGAGCCCGCCCATCAAGGTGCTCGTCCGGGGCGAACTGGTCGTCCGCGAGAGCAGCGAACAGGCTTGAGCCAGCCCCGAAACGTGTGACCGTCGGCGAGAAATCGGCTCTTCCGGAACTTGCTTGACCTGCGAGCCCTCTGCTCGTGCCGGCAATCGCTCCCCGCGCCGAGTTTCAGGCCGCGTGCAAGACGCGAGCCCTCAGCTCGAAGCAGGCCCGGCCGTACACGGCCCGGTGGATCAGAATGGATCTGGACATGGTCTTGCCTCCGCCCTCTCCGATCCGGCGCGCAGCTCGGACGTCGCAGGACGAGTGCCGTCACGCGATCTCGAGCACGACCTTGCCCCGGACGTGCCTGGCCCCGACCAATTCGAGGGCATCCGGCGCGCGCTCGAAAGGGACGACGTCCTGGATCACCACGTTCAGCCAACCGTCGTCGATTATCCTGGCAAGCCGTGCGAGCCGATCGCCATCGGCCCGGACCACGAACTCGCGGTCGACGTGGATGCCGGAGGGCGTCACAGACACCGACCCGGTGAGGTCGACCATCCACCCGCCCGGCCGCAGCGTCGCCACGACCCGGTTCGCCCCCTCGCCCGAGACGCCGTTCAACACCTTGTCGACACCGTCCGGGTACCGAGCCCGGATCGCCTCGACGACATCCTCCGCCGTGTAGTCGATCACCGCCTCGGCCCCGAGCGCGCGGACGAAGTCGAGGTTCCGCGGGCCGGCCGTCGCCACGACTCGTGCCCCGAGCCGCGAGGCGAGCTGTACGGCGAGGTGGCCGACCCCGCCGGCGGCGGCCGTGATCAGGACCAGGTCGCCCTGCTGAACCGCCAGGATGTCCGTCAGGGTCTCGTGCGCGGTCAGGCCGACGATCGGCACCCCGCCGGCCCGCGTCTGATCGAGCGAGGCGGGTGCACGGGCGACGTAGGACTGGGGCACCAGCATGAAGTCCGCCCAGGCGCCGTTGTCGTACAGTGGGTAGCTGTAGGCATAGACGCGGTCGCCCGCCGCGAAGCCGGTCACGTCTTTGCCCACGGCCGCGATGGTACCCGCGCCGGCCAGGCCGAGGACGAGGGGGAACGGCCGGCCCATCTGCCATTCGCCCTCGCGCACCAGGATGTCCCAGTCGCCGACCTCGGCGCTGGACATCCGGATCAGCACGTCGCGCAGCCCCGGCTCGGGCACCGGAAGTCTGGTGAAGCGCATCCGCTCCGGGCCGCCATAGCCGTCGATCGCCCAGGCACGCATCGTGGCTCGCGCCGTCTCCGTCTCGCTCATCGTCGCTCTCTTCGCTCAAACCGTCTGCGATGCGGCCGGGACGTCGGCTCGACCGGCCGCAACTCGCGGCAGGATGTCCCGCCCGAACTCTTCGAGGATCTCGTGCCGGGCGCTCCTGGTCGTGTATCAGTGGCTGATCGCCCGGGATCGCGTCGATCGGGAAGAACACGCCGAGCGTCAGCCGGCCCGGTGCGAACATCCTCCGGAAGCCTTTCGACTCACCCCCGCCGAATGGGGGGGCACCGATCGCCATGCGATCTCGTCCGAGACTTCGGGAATCATCGACCCCGCCCGACGGGAGCCGATTACGCCGCCGAGGCGACATGCATCTCACGGACCTCGACCTTCGCAGCACGTCCGGTCACGGAACGGGCCCTATCATCGCAACCAGTGCGCCGGGCGAAAATTGACCAGGGGGAGAACGGGGGAACGACTGGATCACATGCTCGCACAAGACCTTTGGGCGAATACCGAGAGAGCCGTGTGGGAAGCCCCCTCCTGAAGACACCCGGCCCGGCCGCTCGCGCGTGACATCTTGTCGGGATCGGATCTGTAGAGGGACATTTTGGCATGACAGGCAGGCGGGGCTGTTACCGTGCCGACGGACTGTCAAACTGCTATTTTTATATATTAACAATTCGTAGATAAAAAACGTGGGGGCTTTGCCCACCATTCTCCGGCCCGTGTGATCTCCAGGCGGGCGTTCCCCGGCCCCGTCGTGCGCCGGATTCGCCGCGTCTATGTCAAGGCGCCGGCCCGGCGAGTCAGGTTCCCGCCGATTTGTCGGGGCGATCGGCTGTTGCTGCCTGGTGCCGCACGCGCTCGTAGGACAGGCCGTTGACCTGGCGGATCAGTTCCTGGACCATCATTTCGAGCCGTTCCACGAGGGGCCGTGCCTCGTCGAGTCGGCCATGGGCCGCGAAGTCCTCGAGGTCCGACGCCACGGCACCGGCCACGGTGGAGAACACCGACAGCAGCCCGCAGAGCGCGTGTGCGACCGATCGCAATCGAGGCGCGTCCCGTTCCCGCAACGCGGCGCCTACCTGGTCCGTTCGGCCCGGCGCGTAGGCCAGAAAGTCCCGGCAGAGTGCGCGCAGGCCCTCCGGATCGTCGCCGCAGCCCGCCAGCAACGTGACCGGATCGAGGAGACTCCCCCGGCCCTCAACATCCCGCTGGGCCAGCCGGGAAGCGCCTTGGTCGGCGACCACTCGGTCGATGGCCGCCAGCAGTTCCGCAGCCCGGACCGGCTTCGGCGAGGTAGTCGTCCATTCCGGCCGCGAGGCACCGCTCTCGGTCTTCCTTCCGCGCCCGCGCCGTCAACGCGATGACCGGCAAATGCCCCCCCGTGGCCTGCTCGCTGACGTCGGATCGCCCGCACGACCTGGAAGCCGTCGAGTTCTGGCATGTGGAGGTCCAGGAGCAGGAGGTCGAAGGCCGCTTCGTCCGCCAGACTCCAGGGCCTCGCGGCCGTCGGTCGCCACCCGCACGGCGTAACCCCGCCCGGCCAGAAGCCGCTCCAGGTGTCGTGAGTTGAACTCGTTGTCCTCGGCCACCAGGATGCGAAGCGGCGGCGCGACGGGGGTCGGCACCGCCGCCTCGTGCGGCGCGTCCGGCGGCCGTGCGACGACTCGCTCCCGCGAATCTGGCGGCCGCCCGAACCGCGCCGTGAAGGAGAAGGTGCTGCCGCGGCCCGGCTCGCTCTCCACGCCGATCGTCCCGCCCATCAGGCCGACCAGCCGCGCCGCGATGGTCAGGCCCAGCCCGGTGCCGCCGTATCGCCGCGTGGTGGAGCTGTCCGCCTGCTCGAAGGCGCGGAAGATCCTCTCCCTGCCGGCGGGCGGGATGCCGATGCCGGTATCGCGCACGGCGAAGCGGACGACAATCTCTTCCACGGGTGCGGGATCACCGGCCACCTCCGCCCGCACGGTCACCTCGCCTTGTCTGGTGAACTTGATGGCGTTGCCGACCAGGTTGAGCAGCACCTGCCGCAGCCGGCCCGCGTCGCCCACCAGGGCGTCGGGCACGTCCGGTCCCACGCCGGCAGATCAGTTCCAGCCCCTTCGTTTCGGCCCGTACGGCCAGGGTCCGCACGGTGCCGCTCATCGTTGCCACGGAGCGAGAAGTCGGCCGGGGCCAGCTCCAGCTTGCCGGCCTCGATCTTCGCGAAGTCGAGCAGGTCGTCGATGAGACCGAGGAGGCCTTCGGCCGCCGACTTGACCGTCTCGAGGCACTGCCGCTGGTCGTCCCCCAGCGGCGTTTCGAGGACCAGATCGGTCATGCCGAGGATGGCGCCGAAGGGGGTGCGGATCTCGTGGCTGACGTTGGCCAGGAACTCGTCCTTGGCCCGGTTCGCCGCCTCGGCCGCCGCCTTCGCCTGCCGGAGCTCCTCGGCGGCCTGCGTCCGCTCGACCCAGTCCGCGGCCTGGCGGGCCAGCAGGTCGAGGATGTGGAGGTCGCGGTCCGCCGGGCTCCGCGGCGACCGGTAGTGCGTGGAGAGCATGCCGACGATCCGGCCGGAGCGACCTGATCAGGGGCGTGGACTGGACGGCCCGCACGCCGGCGGCGAGCATCACGTCCAGCGTCGCGTGCCGGCGAACACCCGGCTCGTGGTGACGTCGCCGACGACGACCCGCTCCCCGCCGTCGCATGGCGGCAGCCGCAGGCCGCTTGCCCGCCGTGGACCGTGTCGAAGAACCCGAGGAACGACGCCCCGAACCCGCGGCTGGCCACGATCCGCAGCGTGCCCGGTCTCCCGATCGAGCAGCTGGATGTTGCCCATGTCGGCGGCGGTGATGGCGATGGCGGCGTCCACGATCTCCAGCAGCAGCGGGGACATGTCGCCGTCCTGGGACAGCCGGGTGCTCACCTCCTGGAGCTCGCTCCATGCCGACCAGGTCGGCGGCCAGCCGCGCCTCGCTCTCGCGCAGCGCCTGCTCGATCCGCTTGCGTTCGGTGATGTCCCTCGCGATCCCGATGATCCCGTGCGGCCGCCCCGCCGGGTCGGTGACCCTGCGGACGTGGGCGTCGATCCAGCACCGGGAGCCGTCCTTGCGGTAGTCCTGATATTCCCCGGCCCACTCCGTGCCCGCGGCGCGGGAGCGGATCTGCTCGGCGATCCACGACCTCTCCGGCTCCGGGAAGCGGTCGGCGTAGGGCCGTCCCACCATCTCCGCCGCGGTCCACCCGAAGAGCCGGGTGGCCCCTTCATTCCAGAACGTGATGGTCCCCTCCAGGTCGGTGGCGATGACCGAGTCGCTGACGTTGGCCAGCACCAGCGCGTCCCGGTGCAGCGCCTCCTCGGCCCGGACCCGCTCGGTGACGTCCTGGATCGTGCCGAACATCCGCACTGCCCTGCCGGCCTCGTCGTAGACCGCCTGCCCCCGCGACTGGGCGATGATGACCGTTGCGTCCTCGCGGACCATGCGCAGGCGCCACTCGTAGGGCTGGTGGTCCCGGATCGCCTGCCCCAGCGCTTCCAAGACGGTCTCGCGGTCATCCGGGTGGATGTAGCTCATGCCCCGGTCGGCCGTCATCCGGACTTCCTGGGGCCGCAGCCCGAAGATGCGGTAATGCTCGTCCGACCAGACGATCTCGTCGCTCGCGAGGTCCCAGCTCCAACTGCCGATGTGGGCGATCTGCTGGGCCTCGGCCAGTTGCGCCTCGCTCCGCCGCAGGGCCTCCTCGGCCCGCTTCCTCTCGGTGACGTCCTGGAGCAGCGACACGAAGTAATCGACCGACCCGTCCCCGCGCCGCACGCACTTCACCGAGATGGTGGTGTCGATGATCCGACCGTCCTTGCGGATCCACCGCTTGTCCATCGTGTAGCCGTCGACCTCCCCGGCCATGACCCGGTCGAACTGGGCGACGTCGGCGGCCAGGTCGTCCGGGTGGGTCATCTCGGCCCACGTCTTCCGCAGGAATTCGTCGCGCGTGTAGCCGAAGATCCGACAGATCTCGTCGTTGACCTCCAGACAACCCTTGGCCGGCGAGGTGATCGCCATGCCGATCAGCCCGAGGTCGAAGTACCGCCGGAACCGCTCCTCGCTCTGGCGTAAGGCTTCCTCGGCGCGCCGGCGCTCGGTGATGTCGCGGAAATAGACGGCGACGCTCGCCCTCGGGCATGGGGAAGGCCCGGTTCTCGATACCACCGCCCCCAGCCCGCGTGATGACCCTCGAACTCGCACGTGACCTGTTCGGCCTCCGCCCGGCGCAGCTGCCGCTCCGACCTCCGTGCCCACCGCGGCCGGGAACTCGTCCCAGACGCGCTTGCCGAGCAGTCCGAGCGCGGCCGGCCGAGCAGGCGCTCGGCCGGGGCGTTGACGAAGGTATAGCGCCACTCCCGGTCGAGCGTGATCAGGCCGTCCGGGATGCTCTCCATGAGGTGGGTGACCCGCTCCCCGGCTTCGCGGCGGACGCGGGCCATCTCCAGGTTGGCGCCGACGCGTGCCAGCAGCTCGCGGGCGCTGAACGGCTTGACCAGGTAGTCGTCCGCACCGGCCTCCAGGCCCTCCACGCGCGACTCCTCGCCGGCGCGGGCCGACAGGAGGATCACCGGGATCGCTCGGGTCGCGGGATCGGCCCGCAGCGCGTTCAGGAGGCCGAAGCCGTCGAGGCGCGGCATCATCACGTCGGACAGCACGAGGTCCGGCGGGCGGGCGCGGGCGGCCTCCAGCGCCGCCTCGCCGTCCGGGACGGCTTCCACGTCGTAACGCTCGCCCAGCAGCCGGCGGACGTACTGCCGCATGTCCGCGTTGTCGTCGGCCCAGAGGATGCGCGGCCGCTTCGCGACGACTTCGTCCGGTGCCCGTGCGCCGGGCGGTCGCGAGGCGGAGGCCCCCGGCGGGAACGCCTCCCGAGCGTTCCCGACCGTGCCCGGGAACGCGCGGGACGTCTCTTCGTCGGGCAGCCAGCGGAGCGCCTCCTCGACGAAGGCGCCCGCCCCGACCGCCGTCGAACTGAGCGTGCGGGGCGTGCCGACCCGATCGGCCGGCAGGTGGGCCGCCCCGAACGGGATTGTCACGGAGAAGATGCTGCCTCCTCCGACGGTGCTCTCCACCCGCACCGAGCCGCCGTGCAGCTTCACGAGCTCCTGCACCAAGGCGAGGCCGATGCCCGTCCCCTCGTGCGTCCGGCCGCGCGCACCCTCGACCCGGTGGAATCGCTCGAAGATGCGGGGCAGTTCCTCGGCCGGGATGCCGGTCCCGGTGTCGCGGACGGTCAGCTCCGCCGCGACGCCGGCGGGTCGGAGGCCGACGGCGATCGCCCCCTCGAGGGTGAACTTGAAGGCGTTGGAGACGAGGTTCAGGACGACCTTCTCCCACATGTCGCGGTCCACGTAAACCGGCTCGGGCAGCGGTGGGCAGTCCACCACCAGACTCAGCCCGGCCTTCTCGCAGGCGGAGCGGAAGTTGCTGGCCAGCTCCGCGGTCAGCGCCGCCAGGTCGGTCGGCTCGTAGACCGCCTGCACCCGGCCGGCCTCGATCCGCGAGAAGTCCAGGAGGGTGTTGACGAGCTTCAGGAGCCGCAGGCTGCTGCGGTGGGCCGTCTCCAGCCGCTCGCGCTGCCCGCGCGGCAGGGGCTCGGCGGCGTCGGCGAGCGCGTCCTCGACCGGGCCCAGCATCAGGGTCAGCGGCGTGCGGAACTCGTGCGAGGCGTTGGAGAAGAAGGCGGTCTTCGCCCGGTCGAGCTCCGCGAGGGTCTCGGCCCGCTTCTTCTCCTCCTCGTAGGCCCGGGCGTTGGCGACGGCGGTGGCGATCTGGCCGGCGACCAGCTCGAGGAAGCCACGGTACTGGTCGTCGAGCCTCAGCCGCGCGCTGACGCCGGCCACGAGCAGCCCCGCCGGCTGGTCGGCCCGCCTCGAGGGGATGGGGAGGACGACGGCCGAGGACGGGCGGTCGGCCCAGGGCCCCGGCGGAACGGACCCGAAGCGGGCCGTCAGGTCGTTGACTTCTCGGGGGGTCCCCGCCCGGATCGCTTCCGCGAGCGGCCAGGCGGCGCCCTCGCCGCCGCCGAGGCCCACGACGCGGGGGCTGATCGCCTCGCCCTCGGCCACGCCGCAGGCCCCCGCCAGGGTGGCGCCCCGGCCGTCGGAGTCGAGCAGGTAGATCAGCGCGAACGGGGCGTCCTTGTCGTGCGCCGACAGCGTCCTGGCCGCGGTGGCGCAGGCCTCCTCGGCGGTCTTCGCCTCGGCGGCGTGCGTCCCGAGATCGCGCAGGACCGCCACGCGACGCTCGCCGACGACCTTCTCGGTGATCTCGTGCACGGTGCCCAGCACCCCGCCGATGCCCCGCGGTGCGTCGTCGTCGGGCACGGGGCTGTAGGCGATCGTGAAGTGGGTCTCCTCGACGTAGCCGTAGCGGTTCATCTCCAGGAGGATGTCCTCCATCCACGTCGCCGGGCCGCCGCGGAAGGGCGTCTCGATGAGCGGGCCGATGACGTGCCAGATCTCCGACCAGCACTCCGCGGCCGGCTGCCCCATCGATCTCGGGTGCTTGGCGCCGAGGATCGTCCGCGAGGCGTCGTTGTAGACCTGGACGTAGCGGGGTCCCCACCAGAGGAAGAGCTGGAAGCGGTTGACCAGGAGGATCCGCACCATGGTGCGCAGCGCGAGCGACCAGGACTCGACGGCGCCGATCGGCGTCGACGACCAGTCGATGGAGCGCATCAGCGCGCCCATCTCGCCGCCGCCCGACAGACAGTCCTGGTCCTCGTCTGGGGGTTGCATCGGAAAGATCCCGCACGCGGCCGATTCATCCCGGTCCCCCGCGAGGCGTTATTCTACCCGGCCGAGCCGGCGCCGGAAGTCCGCGCATCGACCGGGATCGGAATATCGTCGTTCCCATCGGGACCGACCGCCGCGATTGCGTCGCGGTCAGGGCCGCGGATAGAATGCCGACGCCTACGGAACAGGCATGGAGAGATGCGTCGAAATTATTTTCGAAAGACTTGCACGCCCCTTTTCGGACGCGTACGAACCTGCAGGATCGAGTAGGCCGGGGAGCATGGCCCTTCGGCTGCCCCCGATCGGCGAAGGGGTGTTGACGTCCCCCTGGCGACAGTTGACCGCCCGGGCTCATTCCGGCGGTCGGCGGCAGGGAAGCCCAGCCAAGGTGAGGCCAGCCGCTTCGGGTCCCCGACTTGACTTACCCGGAACGATCCTCATGGCCCAGATCCTGCTCATCGATGATGACCCTGCCCTGATCCCGAAGCAGTTGCGGATGGCGTTCCCGGCCCCCGCGCACCGGGTCCGGGTGGCCGGCACCGGCGCGGAGGGGCTCGGGCTCTTCCAGGCCGATCCGCCGGACGTTATCCTCCTCGACCTGCGGTTACCCGACCAGTCCGGCCTGGAGCTCTACCAGGCGATCCGCGGCATCGACGCGCGCATCCCCGTCATCTTCGTGACCCTCGCCCGGTCGGCCGACGCGGCGATCGAGGCGATGCGGCAGGGCGCCTTCGACTACCTGTTCAAGCCCCTCGACCTGCACCAGCTCCGGCGGGTGGTCGACGAGGCGCTGGAAGCAGGACGTCGGATGCGCGGGCCGGCCGCTGTGACCGAGACCCCGCCGGACTCCGACTTCGGCGGCGCCATCGTCGGCACCTGCCCCGCCATGCGCGAGGTGTACAAGGCGATCGGCCGCGTCTCCGACCAGAACGTCCCCGTCCTGATCACCGGCGAGAGCGGGACCGGCAAAGAGCTGGTCGCCCGTGCCATCTATCAGCACGGGAACCGGTCCCGGGCGGCTTACCGGGCCATGAACTGCGCGGCCATCCCTGAGAACCTGCTGGAGAGCGAGCTGTTCGGCCACGAGCGGGGCGCCTTCACCGGGGCCGAACGCAAGCGGATCGGCAAGTTCGAGCAATGCAACGGCGGCACGATCTTCCTGGACGAGATCGGCGACATGGGGCCCGCATCGCAGGCGAAGATGCTCCGCCTGGTGCAGGACCAGGAGTTCGATCGGGTCGGCGGCAACGAGGTGGTCCGGACCGACGTGCGGCTGATCGCGGCCACCCACCGCGACCTGAAAGCGTGGACGGCGGACGGGAAGTTCCGGCCGGACCTGTACTTCCGCCTGAGCGTCGTCACCATCCACCTGCCCCCCCTGCGAGACCGGGGCGACGACCTTCCGCTCCTGGTGCAGCTGTTTCTGCGCCGGTTCAGTCGCGAGCTGGGGCGGCATGTCCGCGAGGTGGCACCCGAGACGATGGAGAGGCTGCGGAGCTATTCCTGGCCGGGCAACGTCCGGGAGCTACAGAGCGTCGTCAAGCAGGCGCTGCTCAAGGCCAACGGCACGGTCCTGCTTCCCGCCCACCTGCCGGAGGATCAACTGGCGGAACCCCCGGCGAGCGGGGTCTCCGGGACGGCGACGCGTCACGGCTCGGGGAGCACCCTGGCCGATCTGGAGCGGGAGGCGATCCAGCAGTGCCTGATCCAGACCGGAGGGAACCGACAGCGGACCGCCGAGCGCCTGGGGATCAGCGCGCGCACCCTGCTACGGAAGATCCGGGAGTACCAACTGGACGACCCGTTGCGACCAGCCCCACCCACCGGCGAGTAGGATCCCGGGTGTTCGAGCCGCCCGCGCCGACGGGCCACCTCGGCCTCCTGCTCGCCCCGGGGCGCTCGGGATCGATCCGTGTTCGATGCGCCAGCACCACGCCAGGCGACAAACTGTCGCTGATCCGTAAGTGCGAGACATTCTGTCGCGGTCAAGATCCGGACGAGGAGCCGGCGTCTTGTCGTCCGATCCGCCTGGTGCGGCGACACAAGCCCGGTCCGATGAAACGCTTGGCGGCGGGCCGCGTCGCGGAATGTTCGAGCGGGCCCTTTCGGGCATGCCTGTTGTATTGGCAGGGATGTCCGGCCGCATGATTCGCCGGGTGCCGAGGGAAGCGGTGCGATCTGGTCGAGTCGGGTACGAGCCGGAATCGGGCGGTCGGGTCGCGCCGGTCGGCTACCGGCCGCTTCCGACCGACGCCCGAGCCGAGGATCGTCGGCCGCCCGCGGGTCCATCGGTCGTGATGAGACTTCAGAAGGCCCGTACGGTTCTTCGAGAGGAGAACAGCAGCCATGGCGATCCAACGCTACGACCCCTTCCGCGAGGTGGTCAGCCTGCGTGACGCGGTGAATTCCCTGTTGCAGGACAGCGTCGTCCGCCCGATCGGCGCCGGCATCCCAGGCGACGACGCGGTGATGCTCCCCCTTGACATCGCCGAGACGGAGAACGAGTTCGTGGTCAAGGCGGCGCTGCCGGGCGCGCGGCCCGAGGACGTCCAGATCACGGCCCACGGCAACACGCTGACGATCCGGGGGGAGATCAGATCGGACGAGGAGAAGCAGGGCGAGCAGTACCACCTGCGCGAGCGCCGCTTCGGCCAGTTCCAGCGCACCGTGACCCTGCCCACCTCGATCTCCGCCGACAAGGCCCAGGCCCACTTCGAGGACGGCGTGCTGACGCTGACGCTCCCCAAGTCGGAGGAGGCCAAGCCGAAGCAGATCAAGGTCGTGCCCTCGACCACCAGGGAGACGGTTGCCGCTGGCGCCCGAGGGAAGGGCTCGGCGTGAGCCCACGCCGCTCGGTGCGATGAAGATCGGACCGCGAGGTTGACAGGGGTCGACGGTTATTATGTTGATCTTGCGTCGTGGACCGCGAGACAGCGGAAGGTGTATCCACATGATCGTGCCGCTCATGGACAGCGTTTCCGGGACCGCTGTGTACGTCAACCCGGATTTCGTGGTCTCGCTGCGTCCCGACCCGGCCGCCCCCGACAGGGTCAGCATCATCAAGCTCCGCGACGGGGAGTCCATCCGGGTGGAGGGCGACCACCAGGACGTGGCCGACAAGCTCGCCCGGACTCCGTAGGCCAGCGGGGGTGGCCCCGACCGCCCTCGGCAGGGGGAGGCATCGTGCCGCTGATGAGATCCCGCATCCTCAAGATGTTCGATCATCCTTTGCGTGTCCCGGGGAGGTACCCATGAGCCAGGTCGAGACCGCCGTCGATTCACGCGTCGTCGCGGTGTACCCGGATCACCCGTCGGCCGAGGAAGCCGTGCGACGGCTGGTCAAGGAAGGGTTTGACATGAAGGACGTGTCCATCGTGGGGCGCGACTTCCAGGTGGAGGAGGAGCCGATCGGGTTCGTCAGCGCCCGCGACTTCATCGGCGCGGGGGCGGGGACCGGCGCGTGGGTCGGCGGGCTGTTCGGCCTGCTGCTCGGGGCGGCGTTCCTGGTCCTGCCTGGCGTCGGGCCGGTCATCGTTGCCGGGCCGCTTTCGGCGGCGCTGCTAGGCGGGCTGGAAGGGGCCCTCGCCGGCGCGGCGCTGGGGGCTCTGTCCGGGGCCCTGATCGGCCTGGGCATCCCCAGGGAGCAGGCGCTCAAGTACGAGGCGCAGGTCAAGGCCGGTAAGTTCCTCGTCCTCGTGCGCGGCACTCCCGAGAAGGTCGAGCGGGCCAGGGCGCTGCTCACGGCAGGCACGAACGAGGGGGCAACCGTCTACAAGGGCGAGGCGGCTTGATCTGCGTCAGGTCCCCAGGGCGGAGGTAGGAGAATGACCGAAGCGGAAACCGACCACTTCCGACAGCGCTTGCTGACCATGAAGAGGCGGCTGCGCGGCGACCTGTCGGAACTGGCCGACGAGGCACTCCGACCAGTCGGTGGCGAAGCGAGCGGTAACCTGTCGGACGTACCACTGCACCTGGCAGACCTGGCCGCGGAAAACTACGAGCAAGAGACCACGTTGGACCTGATCGAGAACGAGGACCGGATCCTGGCCGAAGTTGACGACGCATTGGCGAGAATCGAGCAAGGGACCTTTGGCCAGTGCGAGAATTGCCACCGAGAGATCTCCCGCGAGCGACTCGAAGCCGTGCCTTACGCCCGCTACTGCATCCGGTGCGCTCGAGAACTCCAGTCCCAGGCCAACCGGTCATGAATCCCGAGAGGAGCAGCGCGATGGAGAATCTCGCAGGGCTGAAAGTCGCGATCCTGGTCGACGACGGCTTCGAGGAGGTCGAACTGGTCCAGCCCCGGGGTGCCCTCGACCGTGCCGGCGCCGAGACCCGGATCGTGTCGCCCAAGGGCGACCCGGTCCATAGCTGGCGCTTCACCGACTGGGGTGGCTATTTCCAGATCGACGTACCCCTCTCCGAGGCCAAGCCGGACGACTTCGGCGCGCTGCTGCTGCCCGGCGGGGTGCTGAACCCGGACCGGCTGCGGATGCAGCCGGCCGCGGTCAGCTTCGTGAGGGCGTTCTTCGACGCCGGCAAGCCGGTGGCGGCGATCTGTCACGGCCCCTGGACCGTCATCGAGGCGGGCGCGGCGCGGGGCGGCGGATCGCGTCGTGGCCGTCGCTCAAGACCGACCTCCGAAACGCGGGCGCCGAGTGGGTGGACGAGGAGGTCGTGGTGGACGGCAACCTCGTGTCGAGCCGCAAGCCGGACGACATCCCGGCGTTCAACCGGGAGATGATTTCGCTATTCAGCCAAGCCAGCAAGCAGACCGTCCATGCGGGCTGAGGGCGTCATGGCAGAAGCGCATCTGATCCGTTGCCCCTCCTGCGGCACGGCCAACCGGGTATCGCAGGAGGCGAGGGGGAAGATCGAACGGGGCCTCGCCCCGGTCTGCGGACGTTGCAAGACGCCTTTGTCTTCCGACAACCGGCCGGTCTCGGTCACCGACGCCACATTCGCGGAGGAGGTCGAGCGCTCCCCGATTCCGGTCGTGCTGGACCTGTGGGCGCCGTGGTGCGGCCCGTGCCGGATGATCGCGCCGGTGCTCGACCAGTTGGCCTCGGAAATGGCGGGGCGTGTGCGATTCGCCAAGCTCAACGTGGACGAGAACCCCCTGACCGCGTCCCGGTTCAACGTCCGCAGCCTCCCGACGCTCCTGATACTCCGGGCGGGAAAGGAGGTCGACCGTATCGTAGGCGTCCATCCCAGGGGGGAGATCGAACGCTGGCTCCAACGCGTGGCTGGTTAAGGTGGGCCACGAGCGGCGCGCGATGAAGCGAAGGGCAAGGCCCAGCATCCTGTCCAGGGAGAACCCGCCGGGAATCGCACGGCAGTCCCGGCAGCTAACCTTCGTGCGCCAAACGGAACACCCGGAAGAGGAGGAGTGAATCATGACCGGCAATCGAGCAGTGGTCTACTCTGGGCCTCGCACCGTCAAGATCGAGAAACTCGACTACCCGAAACTGGTCGACCCTCGCGGCAAGAAGTGCGATCACGGGGTCATCATCAAGCTGGTCACGACCAACATCTGCGGCAGCGACCTGCACATCTACCGGGGACGCTTCGTCGCCCCCGAGGGCATGGTCCTGGGCCATGAGAACACCGGCGAGGTCGTCGAGACCGGCCGCGACGTGGAGTTCATCAAGAAGGGCGACTTGGTCTCGGTCCCCTTCAACGTCGCATGTGGTCGCTGCCGCAACTGCAGGGAGCGCCACACCGACATCTGTCTCAACGTCAACCCCGAGACCCCTTGCGGGGCTTACGGCTTCAACCTCGGCGGCTGGCAGGGCGGACAGGCCGAGTACATGATGGTCCCTTACGCCGACTTTCAGCTGCTGAAGTTCCCCGACCGGGACCAGGCGATGGAGCGCATCCTCGACCTCACGCTCCTTTCGGACATCCTGCCCACCGGGTTCCACGGCTGCGCCGAGGCCGGGGTCGGGCCGGGATCGACGGTGTACATCGCCGGTGCGGGGCCGGTGGGACGTTGCGCCGCCGCGAGCGCGCGCTGGTCGGCGCGTCCTGCATCATTGTCGGGGATCAGAACCGGCAACGACTCGAGCTGGTCAAAGGCGCCGGATTCGAGGTCGCGGACCTATCGAAGGACGTGCCGCTGGCCGACCAGATCGAGGCCATCCTCGGCGCCCGTGAAGTGGATTGCGGAGTTGACTGCGTGGGCTTCGAGGCGCATGGCTACGGGCCGGACGCCAGGAAGGACGAGCCGGATGCCGTGCACAACGCCCTGATCTCGGTCGTCCGCTCGGGGGGCGGTATCGGCATCCCCGGCGTCTACACCGACAACGACCCCGGCGCTCCGACGCCCGAGACGAAGAAGGGGCGGCTGAGCATCGACTTCGGGAAGGCATGGATCAAGTCGCAACACGCGATGTGGGGTCAGTGCCCGGTGATGAAGTACAACCGGGAGCTGATGCAGGCAATCCTCTGGGGCCGCATGGACTACCTGAGCAAGGTCATGAACGTCGAATTGATCCCCCTCGATCGGGCGCCCGAGGCGTACCACACTTTCGACGAAGGGGCACCCACGAAGTTCGTGATCGACCCGCACGGCTCCGTCGCGAAGAAGAAGGGCCGGTGAGACGCCCGATCGTCGGGCAAGGTTGGGACAAGATCGATGGCGGCGACGACGGACTTGCCGTGATCGTCGCCAGTCCGGACCGAAGCCTGACAGTAAAAGCCAAGCAACGGCGGCGTCTTCAACAGACCGGTCGGGAGTGGAGGCCATCATGTCCCAGAACGTGACGCTTGCCTCGGCGCGGACCGTGATCGAGGCGGCCTGCAAGCGCGCCGAGCAGATTGGCGTACCAATGTGCATCGCCGTGGTGGACGGCGGCGCGAACCTCGTCGCCTTCGCCCGCATGGACGGGGCCTGGCTGGGCAGCATCGATATCGCCCAGGACAAGGCGTTCACTGCGCGGGCCTTCGACATCACGACCAAGGAGCTGGCGAAATTGAGCCAGCCCGGCCAGCCGCTCTTCGGGATCACCGCCAGCAATGAGGGTCGGGTGGTGATCTTCGCGGGCGGGGTCCCGCTCGAGGACGACGGGCGAGTGGTCGGTGCGGTCGGGTCCAGCGGGGGACAACCTGACCAGGACAATGAGGTCGCCGAGGCGGGAGCTGCGGCCTTCAGGCTGGGATGTAAGTCCGATGGCTAAGCGGCCGGACGGTGTCTTTTCGTGCATCCCGATTCCGGAATCGGAGAACGCAGGGGCCCCGTCGAACGATGGTTAAGGAGCGCTCTTTGACAATCCGGACACAGGCCCGTCCAGGGCCGGGCACCACGTCCCGCACGAAGCCGCACCCCTGCGAACGAGGGGCGGACGCCCGGGTTCGCTCGGCGCGGGGACGTCGGGTTCGCTCGGAGTGCGGGGCGGCCCGGACGCCGGGTCCGCGCGGCGGCACGGGCCCGCACCGTCGCGTACAAAACCTGCACGCTCGGGTTCGCTCGGAGCGGGGAATTGGCTTCGTCTGGCGCCGGTTCTCGGGTTCGCCCGGCGCCGGGGCCCGGGTCCGCCCGGCGCGGCGCCGGGTTCGCTCGGCGCGGCGTCACGACCCCGGTCAGGTGCCCCCGAGCCGCACCGAGCCGCATGAAGGTGGACGAAAGGCGGACGCCCGGGTTCGCTCGGCGCCCGGGCGGGCGCCGACGCCGAGGATCTCCAGGAGGACTCGGTCCGGCCGCTTAGGAACGTCGGACCCAACCACAACCTCTCCCGGCAAGGGAACCATCCGCCCAAAACCTGTGCCCCCGAGCAACGTAGACCCGGATCCGGTGCCATCCTGACGATGCTCCTCCCCCGTCCGTCCAGGAGTCATAACATGGAGCTACGGCCATTCGGATTCACCCATCGCATGGTTTCGGCGATCGGCCAAGGCACCTGGTACAACGACAACGAAGACCTCGCCTCGGCGATCGATGCGCTGCGGCGGGGCCTTGATCTCGGCATGACTCACATCGACACCGCCGAGATGTACCTTTCAGGCGCCGCCGAGGACATCGTCGCCGAGGCGATCGCCGGGCGACGCGACGAGGTCTTCCTGGTCTCGAAGGTCCTCCCGCAAAATGCCTCGCGGAGCGGGACGATCGCGGCCTGCGAGCGGTCGCTCACTCGTCTGGAGACCGACCGGCTGGACTGCTACCTCTTGCACTGGCGAGGGGATTACCCGCTGGAGGAGACGTTCGCGGCCTTCGAGCAGCTTCGGAGCGAAGGGAAGATCCTGTCCTGGGGTGTGAGCAATTTCGACGAGCCCGACCTGGAGGAAGCCCTGCAGGTCGCCGGCCCGGGCCGCATCGCCTGCAACCAGGTCCTCTACCATCTCCAGGAGCGCGCCATCGAGCACGCCGTGCTCCCCTGGTGCGAAGAGCACGGAGTCGCCGTCGTCGCCTACAGCCCGTTCGGTCACGGCGACTTCCCCGGCCCTCGCACCAAGGGTGGCCGGGTCCTTCACGAGATCGCGGCGGCACACGGCGCGACCCCGCGCCAGGTTGCCCTCCGGTTCCTGGTGCGGCGGCCCTCGGTGTTCGCGATCCCGAAAGCCTCCAGCTCGGAGCACGCCGCCGAGAACGCGGGGGCGGGCGACCTCCGGCTGACCGAGGCCGAACTGGCGCGGATCGACGAGGCATTCCCGCGCGGGCCCCGTCCCCGCGAGCCGCCGATGCTCTAGGACCAACCGCAATCCGGGGAGGTGACCTCCATGGCGGTGATGGGTGTCGTCAAATTCGAGCGATTCTTCCGCATCGCGGCCGGCCTTGACCTCGACAAGACCGACATCAAGCGCTTCGACGAGTTCGTCAACAAGAAGCTCCATGACCTCCTCGTCCGCGGCGAGGCAGTGGCGAAGGCGAACGGCCGCGACATCATCCAGCCCCACGACCTGCCGATCACGAAGGGACTCCAGGAGAGCATCAACAATTTCAAGGGCATCGACGAGGAGATGGAACTCCAGCCCATCCTGGATGAGCTCACCAAACGGCCCCCCCTCGACCTGGATTACAGCGCCGAGACCGAGGCGCAGTTCCCCGGCATCGTGGGCGGACTCGGCGTAGCGCTGGCTCGCAGCTTCAAGATCATCGAGCCGGACCTGAAGAATCCCATGACCGAGCACTGGGAGCGGTCCTACCGCATCTTCGACCTGTTGCTGTAAACCCGGGCGACCTCCGGCCCCAGGCCCTGGCGTCCCGGATCGCGCGAACGAAGGGAATGACTTCGATGTCCCATGCAGTCCTGGAGAACGCCCCTCGTACGTCACCGGCTCCCTACGAGGGGTTCGACAAGATGCTGGTGGGCGGGACGTGGCGGCACGGGAGGAGCGGCCGGACGGCCGATCGACCGCGACCCCTATACCGACGACGTCCTGGTCCGCATCCCCCTGGCGACGAGGAGGACGTGGACGAGGCGTACCGCGCCGCCGCCGAGGCGCAGCGCGCCTGGGCCGGCAGGCGGCCTGCGGAACGGTCCGCCGTCCTCCGCCGTGCGGCCGCGGTCATGGAGGCCCGGCGCGACGAGGTCGTCGACTGGCTCATCCGCGAGTCGGGGAGCACCCGGATCAAGGCGAATGTCGAGTGGGGATTCACCCACGCGATGACGCTCGAGGCGGCGACCTTCCCGTCCCGCCAGGAGGGGCAGATCCTGCCGACCGACGTCGCGGGCAAGGAGGCCCGCGTCTACCGGCAGCCGGTCGGAGTCGTGGGCATGATCAGCCCGTGGAACTTCCCGCTGCACCTCAGCAACCGGTCCATCGCCCCCGCGCTGGCGCTGGGCAACGCGGCCGTGATCAAGCCCGCCTCGGACACCCCGGTGACCGGCGGACTGCTGCTCGCCAAGGTCTACGAAGAGGCGGGCCTGCCCCCCGGCGTGCTCAACGTGGTGATCGGTGCGGGGCAGGCGATCGGCGAAAGTTCGTGCTCCATCCGGTGCCGCGCGTGATCTCGTTCACGGGGTCGACCGAGGTCGGCCGGCAGATCATGGAGCAGGCCGCCAGGGCCCCGATCCTCAAGCGCGTGGCTCTCGAGCTGGGCGGGAACTCGCCGGCGGTCATCCTCGACGACGCCGACCTGGACCTGGCGGTCAACACCGCCGTCTTCGGCAAGTTCCTGCACCAGGGCCAGATCTGCATGAGCACGAACCGCCTCATCGTCGACGCGAAGGTCCACGACGAGTTCGTCGAGCGCTTCGTCGCCCGGGTCCGCGGCCTGAAGGTCGGCAACCCGGGCGACGGACGACACGGTGATCGGCCCGGTGATCAACCAGTCCCAGTTGCGGCGTCTGAGCGAGCACATCGATAAAGCCCGATCAGAGGGCGCTCGCCAGGTGGCAGGCGGCGAGCCGCACGGGCTGGTCCTCCCGCCCCACGTGTTCCTCGACGTCGACGAACGACATGGCGATCGCCCAGGAGGAGCAGTTCGGGCCCGTGGCGTCGGTCATCAAGGTCCGTGGGGAAGCGGAGGCGCTGGAGGTGGCGAACGCGACCTCGTACGGCCTCTCGGCCGCGGTGGTGACGCGCGACGTCGAGCGCGGGCCTGCGGTTTGCGTTGCGGGTCCAGGCGGGGATGACCCACGTCAACGACTCGCCGGTCAACGACCTGCCCAACTGCCCGTTCGGCGGCGAGAAGAACAGCGGCGTGGGCCGCTACAATGGACGGTGGGCGATCGAGGAGTTCACGACGCCGCACTGGATCTCGGTCCAGCACCAGCCTTGTCCTTATCCGTTCTGATCTCGGGGCCGCCTGACACCTACCATGCCGCGGCGGATGTCCGATCGGGTCGGGGTGGCACGGGGCCTGGTACCCCTCAGGAGGTGCAAGATGATCTGCGAGCACGAGGTCGGCCTCGAGCCGGCCCCTCCGCGTACCCTGGGATGTGAGGAGTGTCTGAGGCTGGGCACGCCCTGGGTCCATCTCCGCCTCTGCTTGACCTGCGGCCACGTCGGCTGCTGCGACAGCTCGCCGGGCCGCCACGCCACGCGCCATTTCCACCACACGTCCCACCCGGTGGTCGCCTCGTTCGAGCCCGGCGAGCGGTGGGCGTGGTGCTACGTCGACGAGGCGGAGGTCGACGTCCCGCCCGAGTCCACCGCGTACCTGCGTTAGCCCGGCAGAGAGTTGCCCTGGGAGGACATCGCGGACATGGACGAACACGACCTGGACGCCATCGCCCTTCCTCGGCTCGACGCGGCCCAGATGGCCGCGCTGGGGCGTTGTCCGCTGACGACGGCCAGACGATACCGAGACGGGGAGACGCTCTTCGAGGCCGGCGACCGCGAGTGTAAGTTCGACGTGGTCAAGTCCGGTGCCGTCGAGATTCGGGACGAAACCGGGGAGACGCCGAACACCATCGTCGCCCTCCAGCCCGGTCAGTTCACTGGCGACGTGACGCACCTGACCGGCAGCCCGGCGCTCGTCAGCGGCGTCGCGCAGGGCGATTGCGAGGTCTACGAAGTATCGCCCGACGCCCTGCGTGAGCTGATGACCCGTCCACCTGGACCTGGCCGACATCATCCTGCGGGCGTTCATCGCCCGGTGGCGCTTCCTGCGCGAGTCGGGGCGTTTCACGGGCCTCCGCGTGATCGGCTCGCGCGACTCGCCCGACACCTTCCGGGTCCGCACCTTCCTGGCCAAGAATGGGGTGCCGTTCACCTGGCTGGAACTCGAGACCGACCCGCGTGCGAAGCCATTGCTCCAGCGGTTCCAGGTGACCGAAGCCGAGACGCCCGTGGTCGCCTGGGGTCGCAAGTTCGTGCTTCGGAATCCCTCGAACCGCGAGCTGGCGGAGGCCCTCGGCCTCCGCCGGCCACTGCCGCCGGGGGTGTACGACCTGGTGGTGGTCGGGGCGGGGCCGGCGGGGCTGGCCGCGGCGGTCTACGGCGCGTCCGAAGGGCTGAGCACGGTCGTGCTGGAGCGGACGGCCCCGGGGGGCCAGGCCGGGCGGAGCATGCGCATCGAGAACTACCTGGGCTTCCCCATCGGGATCACCGGAGGCGAGCTGGCGGAGCGCGCCTTCGTGCAGGCGAACAAGTTCGGGGCGCGCATGCCCGGTAACCACCCGGGCCACCCGCCTGACGTTCGAGGGCGGGCACGCGGTGCTCCACCTCGACGGCGGCGAGACCGTCACAACCAGGTGCCTGCTGATCGCCACCGGGGCCGACTACCGCCGGCTCGGCGTGGAGGGGTGCGCGCGGCTCGAGGGCCGCGGCGTCTACTACGCCGCCACCCCGATCGAGGCGCAGATGTGCCAGGGGTCGGAGGTCGTGGTCGTCGGCGGGGGCAACTCCGCCGGCCAGGCCGCTGTCTTCCTCGCCACCCAGGTGCGGAAGGTCTACCTCGTGATCCGCGGCGACGACCTGCACAAGGACATGTCCGCCTACCTGGCCCGGCGGGTCGAGGAGACCCCCAATATCGAGGTGCTCCGCAACACCGAGGTCCGACGGATCTCCGGCGATGACCACCTCGGCGAGGTCGAGCTCGTCAACTCCAAGACGGGTGAGGTGCGGACGCTGAAGACGCCGGCGCTGTTCAGCTTCATCGGGGCGTCGCCGCGGACCGACTGGCTGCCGCCGGAGATCGAGCGCGACGCCAAGGGGTTCGTCCGGACCGGGCCGGCCTGGCCGAATCGCACTACTGGACCGCTCCGCGGCAGCCGTTCCTGCTGGAGACCAGTCGCCCCGGCGTTTTCGCCGCGGGGGACGTCCGGTCCGGCTCGGTCAAGCGCGTCGCCTCCGCCGTCGGCGAAGGGGCGATGGCGGTGCAGTTCGTCCACGAGTATCTGAAGGAGACGCGCCAGGTCGAGCGCCAGGGAATCGACGCCCCGGAAAGAATCGAGGCCTGAACACTTTTGGGAAACCGGCACGGAACAGGCAAGAAGCCAAGCCTCGGCTGGCCCCGACCATCTGATACGGTTCCCGGGAATCATTCATAGTGCGGGCCCTGAACGGCTAGAATGGCGGCCGACCGCAAGGAGGCCGTCATGCACGTCGAAGCCCATGACACGCCGGAGGCGTTGGCCGTCCTCATCCGCTCCGAACCCCAGGCGCGGATCGCGCGCCGGCTGATGGCCGTCCGGCTCGCCCTGCTCGGGCGCGCCGCCGCGGCGATCGCCGCCGAGGTGCTCCTCTGCGAGCGCCAGGTCTACGCCTGGGTCGCGCGCTACAACACCGGGGGCGCCGCGGCGCTGGCCGATCGGCCCGGCCGCGGCCGCAAGGGGCCGCTCTCGGCCGACGACGAAGAACGGTTGAAGGAGCGACTCCGCGTCGGCCCGACCGAGGCCGATGGGATCTGCACCTTCCACGGCGAGGACCTCCGTCGCATCCTCCACGAGGAGTTCGGCGTCGTCCGCTCGCTACAGGCAACCTACGACCTGCTCCACCGCCTGGGCTTCGAGCCGCTGCGGCCCCGCCCGCGGCACCCGGCGGCCGACGCCTCCGCGCAGGAGGCCTTCAAAAAAGCCTCCCCGAGCGGGTCGCCGAGGTCGAGGCGGTGCGCCCGGAGGAGCGGGTCGAGGTCTGGTTCGAGGACGAGGCTCGGTTCGGACAGAAGGGGTCGCTGACCGGTGACCCTGCCCCCTTGGCCGAGTCCGACCGCAATGTGAGGATTGCGGTGGTTCTGCGCTCCTCCCCGGAAGTTGGTCCGTCTCATTTGAGAGCCGTTATGGGATAATCGGCCCCGGGTTGGAGGACCGGGGCGATGAAGAAGAGCAAGTTCACCGAGGAGCAGATCGCCTTCGCACTGCGGCAGGCCGAGGCCGGCACGCCGGTCGAGCAGGTCTGCCGCAAGTTGGCGATCAGTCAAGAGACCGCATCAGACTGCTCCACCTGGCACACCTCTTCCAACCCACGATGGCCCAGCGATAATCGCCGTCGTCGCCCTTCTGGACCTGGGCCGATGGATCGCGCGGCATCGCGCACCGGACGAGGGAGAGTCACCATGCCACCGAGAGCAACACGCCTGCCCACCGTCGCGGCGCCCCCCCGCCTCTCGCACGACTGATGCCCACGCCGCCGACCGGCCTCTGGGAGAGGTTACCGGCACCGAGCCGACGCCGCCTGGTCGCCGTCCTCGGGGCGATGGTCGAACGCCGGCTCGCCGAGCCGGGACGGGAGGGCGGCCATGAGCCATCCGGACTCTGACCGCGCCGCGCTGGCCTTCGATCACAAGGTCGCCGACCGGCACCGCGAGCGGCTGGCCGTCGTTTACGTGCGGCAGTCGACCGCCGGGCAGGTGCGACGGCATCCGGAGTCGACGCAGTTGCAGTACGGCCTCGTCGAGCGGGCCGCGGTCCTCGGCTGGCCGCGGTCGCGCGTGCTCGTCATCGACGACGACCTCGGACTCTCGGGCGCCTCGGCCGACGGCCGTCCCGGCTTCCAGCGGCTCCTCGGCGAGGTGGCCCTGGACCACGTCGGCGTGATCCTCGGCGTCGAGATGAGTCGCCTGGCCAGGAGCTGTAAGGACTGGTACCAGCTGCTAGAACTCTGCGCCCTCTTCGGCACCCTGATCTGCGACCTGGACGGCTTGTACGACCCGTCCTCCTATAACGACCGGCTCCTGCTCGGGCTCAAGGGCACGATGTCCGAGGCCGAGCTGCATATCCTCCGCCAGCGGATGCGGCAGGGCGCCCTGCAGAAGGCCCGCCGCGGCGAGTTGGTCAGCAAAGTGCCGATCGGTTACGTCCGCACGGCGGCCGGCGAGGTCGGCCTCGACCCCGACGAGCAGGTCCGGTCGTTCGTCGGGCTCGTCTTCGACCAGTTCGAGCGGATCGGATCGGCGACCGGCCTGCTGCGCTGGATGGTCGCGCGAGAGCTGCTCGTGCCGGTGCGGGCCGACTGCGGGCCCGACAAGGGGCGTCTCCAGTGGCGGCGGCCCAGCTCCCCGACGCTGCGGAACATGCTGGTGCACCCGATGTACGCCGGCGCCTACGTCTACGGCCGCACGTACCAGGCTCGCGGCAAGCCGAGGCGGGGGCGGCCGCAGCGCGTGCCGCCGGACCAGTGGCAGGTCCTGCTCAGGGACCGCTACCCCGCCTATATCACCTGGGAGCGATACGAGTCGAACGTCGCCCGCCTGGCCGAGAACCGTTCCCTGCGCGAGGCGCGGGGTTCGACCCGCCGCGGGCGGGCCCTCCTGACGGGCCTGGTCGTTTGCGGGCGGTGCGGGGCCCGGATGATGACCCGCTACGCGGGCAAGGCGAGCCAACCCCGCTACTTCTGCGACGCGGCGCGGGTCAACTACGGGGGGCCGCGGTGCCAGGGCCTGGCGGCCCGTGCCCTCGACCAAGAGGTGGTCCGCCTGGCGCTTCTGGCCCTGACCCCCTCCGCGCTTGAGGTCAGCCTTCGGGTCGCCGCCGACCTGGGCGGACAGTTCGAGCTGGCCGAGCGGCAGTGGCGGCGGCGGCTGGAGCGGGCGCGGTTCGAAGCCGAGCGGGCGCGCCGGCAGTACGACGCGGTGGAGCCGGAGAACCGACTGGTGGCGCGGACGCTGGAGGCCGCCTGGGAGCAGAAGTTGGCGGCGCACCGCGAGCTGTGCGACCAGCACGAGCGATTCCTCCGCTCGCAGCCGCGCGTCCTGGGGCGCGAGGAGCAGGAGCAGATCCGCCGCCTGGCCGCCGACCTGCCCGCCCTCTGGGGGTCGGCGAGCACGACCGACGCCGACCGCAAGGAGGTCCTGAAGCAAGTGGTCGAGGAGGTGGTCGTCACCGTCGAGGGAGAGACTGAGTGGTGCGAGGCGCGCGTCCGCTGGGCCGGCGGCTGCGAGACTCTGGCACGTTTGCGACGGCCGGTGGCGCGGCTCGAGCAGCTCGTCAACTCCGAGGAGTTACGTCGAAGGGTGCGGGAGCTGAAGGCCGAGGGCCTGACGGCGCCGCGGATCGCCGAGAGGCTCGACGCCGAGGGGCTGCGGCCGGCGGACGGCCGTCCGTTCACGGCGGCGGTCGTGTGCCGCCTGCTGAAGAGGTACGGCCTGAGCGGGCCCCGGCGCGGGGCCGTCGACCTTGGCCCGGGGGAGTGGCTGGTCCCCGAGTTGGTGCGGCGGCTCGGCGTGCCGCCCGGTACGTTCTACAACTGGGTCCGCCGCGGGTTGGTCCCGTCGCGACGGATCGGCGAGGGTGGAAGCCGACGGCTCGTGGTCACCGGCCTGGGTGCGCAACCGGATTTCGAGTCGATCCGGCGGCTCGTCAGGGACGAGGAGGCCAACGATGGTGCGTAGACGCAGCCTGCAGAAGAGTGACGGCGAGGGCAGTCCGGTGAGGTCTCTTCGGTGATCGAGAGGTCCTTGCAGACCTGCGCGATCGCCGTGCTTTTGGCCAGCTTGACCTCGGCCTCGCGGAGCTTGCCGATGACCTGCTCGGGCGTGTGCCGCCGCTTCCTCGCCATCATGCGTCCCCCTCGTTGAGAACCGCCGCAATCCTCACATTGCGGTCGGACTCGGCCAAGGGGGCTAGGTCACCTGCGGTGAGGCGCGCGGCAGCAAGAAGACGCACCTCTCATTGAACACGGATGCTGGGAAGAACCCGGCATCGGCCAGGACCTCTGCACCAGGGGCTTGAGACTGCACTTCCGCGGCTTCAGCAAACCAATGGGACTGACGGTGGACGAAAATCGGCTGGCCATCGACACGAGCGTGGAGATCTGGGAATATCATAACGCCCCGGCAGCCTGCTTCCTGCCGCGCTCGTCGGTCTGCACCGGCGACGTCTCGACGCACGAGATGCCAGCGACGTCCCCATTTTAGAGGAACGACAATATGCGGCTGCGCGCCCTTCTCGGCACTCGGCTAGGCCGCCGGCACGGCCCGATCCAGACCAGAAAAACCCGCCGCGCCCGCAACTCGACCAAGCTGATGCTGGAGATCCTGGAAGAGCGCCTGGCCCCGGCGGTGGCGATCAGCGAAGGGTTCGGGACACTGCAAGTGCATGCCGATGACCTGGGGGCAATCATCGATGTAGCGACGGGCAACGGCGAATTGGGAATCCAGTTCACGATGCCCAGTGGGGACACGGTTTCCCTTGATTCAAGCTTCAGCTCCCTGCCATCCGGAAGCTACTTTCTGGTTCAGATCCCCAGCACCAACGTCTACAATTTCGTGGAAAAATTCAGCAGCATTCTCGAGATCTCTGGCCCGTCCGGGGATACGGCGGACACCGTCACTTGCCAAAATCAGACCTCCGGCGCTTCGATGGGCTACCTGAGCGTGTCTAACGTCGGAACGACCGACTTCGAGAATGGCGGTTACACCTTCTCGACCACGGGAAACCTCGACGTCTCTAACGTTGGAACGATCAATTTCCAGGCGGGCGCCGTCGTGGACGTGGGGGGAACCGGGGGCCTGACCGCCTCTGCTGGAACGATCTATTTCCAGGAGAGCGCGAGCAAGCCCTACACGGAAGTGAGCGCGACGAACAGCCTGAACCTGACCTCCGCGAACAGTCTAACGTTCCGGTCGACCGGCGTGCCCTACCTGGGGAGCGTGACGCTCAACGATGGTCCTCCCGCGGGACAACCCTTTGCCGGCGACCCCTACATCACCGGACCCGACTGGGGCTCGTATGGCTACGCGCCCGGCGATTCGATCAAGATCATGAACGCCGGCGCTCTGTCCAGCGGCCCGTACACCGTCGCCCCCGGCGGCATCATCGGGCACAACATGTACCTCGAAGATCCCACCAACAACATTGGTAGTTTGAACGGAGCGAACCTGTCAGGAACCTTCACCGACGTCACAGTGCAGTGCTCCGGCTTCACCCCGGAAATCCAGGCCGGCGAGGTGGACCTGAACGTGACCGGCGCGGGGAGCTCGATCTCCGGCGCGGTTTCCGGGTCCGCACTTGCCGGGGGCGGGCAAATCCCGAATTTCGTGCTCCTGAATGCCACCACCGCGGGTGGCAACATCACGATCCAAGATCTCCCTCCCACAAGTACGAATCTTGTCCTGGGGCGCCTGAATGCCGGCACTGGGACAATTGAGCTGGCCGTGAATGGCACGGTCTATGCTGGCGCATTGCTGAAATATGTATTTGATCAGTCTCCGTATAACCTTAGTCCTAACCCTTACAGCTCGTACGCAAACGCCATCAACCTGACCGCGGGCGCAGTGGACCTGACGACGACCGGGCCCGGCAGCGCCATCGGTAATCCCGACTTTCCGATCACGACCCAGGGCGGATCGGGCCAGAGCCTGAAGCTGACGGCCGCGACCAACGACGGCCCCGTCTACATTCAGGATCACAGTCCGGCAGGGCTGACGATCAACTCCATCGTGGCCGACCAGAAGGGCCAAGCTCCGATCGTGAGCAATGGTCAAGTCGTTTACAACGACACGCCCGACGGCCCCTCTCCAAGTTACGTTTCTGGAGGCAACGACGTCCTTATCAACTACCCCACGGCCAGTTACCAGCCTGTGGGCGAACCCGTGGTGGTAAACTCCATCAGCGCCACAGGTAATGTGGCGATATACGGCGAGTACATACTGGAAGGCAATGCGCAATCGCCGAACATCATCGCCCAGAACGTGAGCCTGGTTGCCCTGGGGATCGCGGAATACAAGGGGCAAGTGACTTTTGCCCAGGCCTCGACCGGCGATACGTTGACCCTGCCCAACGGAGAGCTTTGGAGCAACCAGTATTTCTTCAATGTCTCCGATAATACGATTGTCGTCTCCGGCGCGCTCTCCGGGGCCGACGACGGCGTTTTTACCATCGCGAGCATCTCCGGTTCCACCCTCACCCTCACGCAGAGTTACGTCCTCGTCCCGGAGGAAGACTATGTCACGGTGGGAGATGGCATGATCGGGCTGGCGAACGCCCCCGTTTCCTTATCGGACGTTCCCCTCTTCCTTGCCAACACGAGCAACGGCAATGTCGACCTGGCGGCGGGTATGGACAGCGCGGCGCGCTACGTCAACGCCGGCGGCGGCCCAGACGATAACATGGCGAACGACGTGTCCGTGACGAGCCAGGCCGATTTCCTGGCCGTCGAAGGTATCTTCGCGACGGGCGAAGCCGCCGTGACCATGAACAGCGGGGTGTTGGTCGAGGCCGATGGTGGCACGATGATCGACTTCTCCGGAAACACCGTCACGCTATCCGGCATAATCGTCGGCCAGACCGTATCCCTGACGAGCCCGTACAACATCGGAACGGCCTCGACTCCCTTGCAAGTCGACGCCACGAGCGGGATCAGCGTGAACGCGACCGCCACCTCGCCGACTTCCGCGGGCATCTACATCGACGACACCGCCACTTCCGCTCTCACGGCTGTCGGGGTCAGTACTTACGACGGTAGCGTGACAATCCTGTCCGCAGCGGGTGGTGAGCTCACATTCGCCAATAGCGTGCTCTCGGAAACGTTTGGCGCGGTCGTCGACTTCGCGAACACGGACGACGTTGACGGCTCGGCCGGCGACGTGATTGTCAGCGGCACCGTCCACGTGAGCAGCATCACGGCCGGTATCAGCACCGATGGCACGGCCGGCGCGGGGCAGATCCTGACGAACCCGACGACCTCGGGACTGATCACCGGGATCGGGGGGCCCTCGAGCATGATCCTGCTGCTCGCGGGCAGCGGCATCGGCAGCAATTCGGCAACCCCGGTCGATATCAGCAACGTCGCGATACTGGATGCGAGTACGGATACGGGCGGCGTCTATGTCGCCAATGGTGGGGCCCCCGGCACGTTGACCCTGAGCGCCTCCACGTCGGCCGGGGACGTCGATGTGAACTGGAACGGGACCATCGACCTGGGCAGCGAACTGAGCAGCGCGGCGGGGGTTGTTCTGGCCAGCATCTCCGCGACGGGGACGGTCACCCTCGACGCGGTGGGCGGCGCCATCGCCGACGAGAACGACTCGACCCTGTCGGCACGCACGCTCTCCCTGACGGCAACCGACGGGATCGGCACAGCCGGCAGCCCCCTGAAGACCACGTCACGCGGCACTCTGGATCTGACGGCGGCCGCCGGAGGCGGGCTGTTCGTCGACAGTAGCGCGGCGCTCACGGTGGATTCGGCGAAAGCAGGGAACGGGGACCTGTCGATCACGGCCGCGGGAAACCTGACACTGCTGAGCACGGTCGATGACCCCACGCGAAACATCACGTTGACGGCAACGGCCGGCGCGCTAGCGACCGGCAACATCACGACCTCAACCCGCCCCACCACGACGACCGGGCAGCAGGCGGTGACCCCCATCGTCATGGAGACTTACATCACCCCGGGTGCCGCACTGCTGATCGACGCGGGCCAGGCCGATCAGGAAACGGTGACTGTTAGCGCGGTGACCGCGACCTCCTTCACGGCCACATTCGCGAACACGCACGCGGCCAATTTCACCATCAGCACCGCGACCGCGGCAAACTCCATCAGCGCCGACAGCGTCGCTCCTATTACCGCCGGCACCCTCACGATTATCGCGGAGCAGATCGGCTCGCCGAGGGACATTATTCAAACCAACGCAACAACCATCAACGCCACGGCGAACTACGGCGGCATTTACCTGGGTAACGACAACAGCCAGCCTCTGACGCTCACCGCGGCCGCGGTCGGAACGTCCGACAGTGGTGTGGCGCCGAACAACATCACTATTTCCAGCGAAGGCAATATCGTCCTCGTCCAGCAGTCGACCGCCCTGTCCCAGCTGGCCACGCCGGTACCGGTAGCGATCTTCACCCCCGGCGGGGCACTGAACCTTTTCGCGGGCTACAAGCTGAGCGCTGACGGTACGACTCCTCCGGCCCCGTTCAACCACTCGGCGACGATCACCAGCACCACGACCCCTCCGGCGGCGACCCACGTCACGTTAAACGCCCGTCAAGTGGCCAGCGTGAGCGTTAGCCCTGGTTCTGCCGGGACGACGACCGCTCCCTATACGAGCGCGCCCGACGGTGACCTTCTCCGGCGGTGGCGGCAGCGGCGCTACGGGTGTTGCCACCATGTCGGTGACGGGACTCGCGATCACCAGCGGCGGCAGCGGGTATGCCGCCGGCACGCTGCCCCTCACCTTCAGCGGTGGCGGCGGCACGGGGGCCGCGGGAACCGCGACCGTCTCGAACGGCATGGTCGCGTCGGTCACCATCACGAACGGCGGCAGCGGCTATACGTCCAACCCGACCTGGATCGTCTCCGGCGGTACCACCGAGGCCACGGGAACCACGACCTTGTCGGTGACCGGCATCACCGTCACCGACGGCGGCAGCGGCTATACATCGACGCCGACCGTCACCATCTCCCCCCCCGGAGATGATATTTACACCGGCACGTATGACATTAATGGGTACAGCCCCACCGGCGCGAATCCGCCGCCGGCGCCAGGCTTCCTGGCGTCGCTGGTGATCGAGAGCAATACCCAGGAGGTCACGGTCAGCCCAGGGGGCACCAGCGGCACTCCGGCCCTGATCACGTTGGCGGACCTCACGACGTTGCTGCTGGCGGCCCAGACCAACGGCATGACCTCGGTTCCGGTGGCCTACGGCACGGAGACGTTGACGCCCGACGGCACGACGGGGACGGTGACGATCACGGCCGCCGCCATCACGATCGACGACCTGGGGCAAGACGGCAGCGCCGGCACGGCAGTCATCCCGGGCGGCTGGTCCCTGGTCCTCGACGCCACGGGGCCCATCGTCTTTCTTGACCTGGGGGATACGATCGCGACTACGGGGACCGGCACGATCACCGTCGCGGCCGGGCCGAGCGTGTCCGACGTGGCCGCCCTCGGCAACCTCACGACCGGCGGCGGCGCCATCATGGTCGGCGCCGGCGGCAACATCGCCCTCGGCACGCTCAACGCCGGAACCGGCACGGTCTCCGCCACATCCACCTTTGGCGCCATCCTCTTCAGCACCGCGAGCACTCTCACCAGTCCCAACATTACCGCCAGCTCAACGACGCTCGTGCAACACACTCAGCCCGTCTCGTCGGGCCAGAGCGTCGCCCTGGCCGAGCTCGAGGCGGCCCAGGTGATCGCAGCAGCGGACGCGGCCAGCTCCCGGGCAGTCGCGGCCGCGGACTCGGCGGTGGCGCAGGCCGCCGCGGAACTGGCCTCGGCCAATGCCTTCCAGGCGGCATTGAGTTCCATCCAGGCCGCGGTGACGACCGACAACCGGACGTATCAAGCGGACGTGCAGATCACCGCCGGAGAGAACGGCATTGTCACCACCGATACAAATAAGGTGGCCTACCTTACCAGCAAGGTGACCGCTCTCAACGACGACGCGGGGAGCATCGGATTTATTGCCGCCGTTGTACAAGAAGCTGCGGCGGCTCTCGCCTATGCTGCAGCTGGTGAAATAGATGTACCAGTCTTAGGCGTAGTACTCGAAACAACTGCCGCCGCAGTGAACTTTGTTGGCCAAACCATTGGTTTGGCTGGCGCAATCGTAGGCGCGGCGGGGCTCCAATCTCAGACCGACCTCAACGACGCTAGTGAAACGTTGAACACCGACTCCGGTTATTTGGCCCAGGATCAGAGCAATCAGGACCAGGCGGCTGCCCGTTTGCAGGCGGATATGGATACGCTGACGGCTTTGGCGGCCGCGTACGACGTCGCGAAGCAAGCCTACAACACTTCCGAGCAAGCCTTCATCAATGACCAGACGACCGGCGCAGGTCCAGTCGCAGGGGGACAACGCGCAGGCCATTGCCATTGCGGGCGTCGTCTTCGCTTCCCCGCCACAACCGCTCAACTTGACCGGGTCCGTAGCCATCACGGGCCACAGCCCGCTGACCGTGAGCGATACGACGGCGGCCGGCGCCGTCAATCTGACGGCGATGCCGGAAAACGTGCCCACAAATGCTCCGGGTGATGACCTGACCGTGAACTCGGGCGTGACCGTCTGGTCGACCGGCTCGTCCGTCAGTCTCCTTGCGGGTGACAACGTGGTCATCCAGTCCGGCGCGACGATCGAGGCAGCTTCCACGATCACGATCACTGCCAACGGCAACGACGATTTCGAACGGCGCGACCGTGACGGTCGCCGGCACGCTCAGCGCCCCGTCGGCCTCGATCGATGTGGCCTATGCGACGGGCAATGAGACGTTCAACATCGCGCCCTCGGCAACCACGCCGATCTCGGTGGACGGCGGCAGCGGCGGCAGCGGCAACACGCTGAACTTCAACGCCGAGGGACTGCCCGTGACCATCTCGGGCGACACGATCACGGCGGGAACGCTGGCGCCGGTGACCTTCACGAATATCCAGGTCGTCAATATCACCGATGAGGCCGGCAGCAGCTTCAGCATCAGCGACGCGAACGGCATTTACAACGGCAAGGCTTTCAGCGCCACGGTTCAGATCAATGGTCCAGCCAACTTTGCCAACATCACGCCGACGCTCACTTACTACAGCGGTACCCTCGTCAGCCCCGCGTACAAGCTCTCCGGTGCCCCCGTCGACGCGGGCACTTACACTGTGGTCGCCACCTTCGCCAGCAACACCTACGTGACCGCCCTGGCTTCGGCGACCTTCACGATCGACCCATTACCGTTGATTTTGACGGGCAGCCGCACCTATGACGGGACAACGGGGGCGTCGTCTAGCATTCTGACGGTGTCCAACGCCATATCCGGCGACACGGTGAATGTGGCGTCGGGCACTGGTACGCTGTCTGGCCCGGATGCCGGGACCCAATCGATCGCGTCTTTCGGCACGCTGACACTGGGCAACAACGCCGCCGGCGACTACACGCTGACGGGCGGCACGGGCACGGTGACGATCACCCGGGCGACCTTGACGGTGACGGGCATCACGGCCAACAACAAGTCCTACGACGGCACCCGGACAGCCACGCTCAACACCGGCGGCGCCGTGCTGCACGGTGTGGCCAGCGGTGACACGGGCGTGACCTTCCATGCCTCGGCCGCCACGGGCACGTTCGCGTCGCCCGACGTGGGCACGGGCATCGCCGTGCAGGTGGCCGGCATCACCTTTGGCGGCACAACCCAGGACGGCATGGCGGCGAGCGTGGACTACGCGCTGACGCAGCCGACAACCACGGCCGATATCAGCCAGGCGACCTTGACGGTGACGGGCATCACGGCCAACAACAAGTCCTACGACGGCACCCGGACAGCCACGCTCAACACCGGCGGCGCCGTGCTGCACGGTGTGGCCAGCGGTGACACGGGCGTGACCTTCCATGCCTCGGCCGCCACGGGCACGTTCGCGTCGCCCGACGTGGGCACGGGCATCGCCGTGCAGGTGGCCGGCATCACCTTTGGCGGCACAACCCAGGACGGCATGGCGGCGAGCGTGGACTACGCGCTGACGCAGCCGACGATCACGGCGAAAATAACCAAGGCCAACGCGGTGATCGTGGTCACGCCTTACACTAGCCCGAGCACGATTTACAACGGCCTGGTGCATACGGCGGCCGTCACGTCGATCACCGGCGCGAACGGCGAGACGGGGGCCGCCGTCGGCAGCGTCACGTTGAACACGACGCACACCGACGCCGGCGTCTACGCCAGCGACTCCTGGAGCTTCACGGGCACTGGTAACTACAACGGCATTGCCAGCACGACCATAGTCGATAGCATCGCCCAGGCCGTCGCCACCACCAAGGTCACATCCTACAGCGTCCCCTATGACGGCAACGCCCATACGGCAACCGGCATGGCCACGGGCGCCGGCGGCGTCAATCTGGGCAGCGACTTGACCCTGACCGGTACGACGCACACGAAGGTCGGAACTTACAGCGGCGACGCCTGGAGCTTCCACGACGCCAGCGGCAACTACCAGGATGCCTCGGGCACGGTCAACGATGCGATCACGCCATCAGCGGCGAGTTTTATCCAGTCCGTTTACCACGATCTGCTCGGCCGGCCGGCCGACCCCGCCGGTCTGACCACCTGGACCAACCTGCTCAACACCCTGGGCAACATCACTTCCGGCCGCACCCAGGTGGTGGCCGACATCGAAGCCAGCCCCGAATACCGCTTGGACGAGGTCGATGCGCTCTACAAGCAGTATCTGCACCGCTCCGCCGTCGGCGATCCCGGCGCGCAAGGCTGGGCCAACGTCCTGGGCGCTGGTTTTACCGTCGAGCAGGTGGCGGCACAGCTCGCCGGCTCGCGGGAATTCATCGCCACCCAGACCGACGGCACGATCGGCAGCTGGCTGAACGCCTTTTACCTGGATGCGCTCTCTCGGCCGGTCGATTCGGTCGGATTGGCCCCTTGGAGCTCACTATTCGCGGCGGGATCGAGCCGGATACAGATTGCCGAAGACATTTTCACGGCCGACCGGCTGCCCGGTTTACCGACCAATGAATATCGCATCGACTTGGTGGACGGTTTCTATACCCAATACCTGAGCCGTTCCGCGACCGGCGACCCCGGCAGCCTGAACTGGGCATCTCTCTTGCAGCAAGGAGTGACCGACCAGGCAGTGATCGCCGCCATCTTGGGCAGCACGGAGTATTACAACAAGAAGGCGTGATTGCCTGGCGAGCGGGGTTGCGTCAACGCCCCAAGCAAGAGATGCGTCCTTGAAGCGCGGCGTACTCGGGGCGCTGACGCGACCCATGGGGACGCCGACTTCGCCATCAGCGCGACGTCGACTTCCGGCGGCAACTACCAGGACGCCTCGGGCGTAGTCGAGGACAGCATCGGCCAGGCCATAAAGCGGCTTGCCCCTGCGATCTTCCGTATGCGTCCGGCCGTCCACACTCTTGACGAGGTTGGCGGCCTGACACCCATGCGGCTCGGTCAGCCCGCCGCACTCAGGATGCGCCGCACCGATGTCCGGCCGATCCCCAGCCGCCGCGCGATCCCCGAGTGGCTCACCCGCTCGGCCTTGAGCCGGAGCACTTCATCGGCCTTGAGCGACGCCGTCCGGGGCTATTGTCAAATGTTGACGGGACGGCAAATAGGCCCCGAGCGAACGGCGGGAGGACCATTCTCCGCGGTCCCGGCGCATTGTCGTCTGGTTGCGAAAGGGTCAGAGACGTGACCCCTCGACCTGATTCACGCCTCTTGTTGCCTCACGCGATCACTCCGGTGTCGAGAAATCCGCGCGAAGCGGTCAAGCCACCGCCCGGCAGGCCGCGATCCGGCGGATGTTCAGTCCGAGGGCGCGGAGGAACGTCCGGTAGCTCACGGAGGCCAGCCCTCGTACCCGCAGCGACGCCAGGCCCATCTGGTACTTCAGCCGCGACATCGTCCCCTCGATCCCCGACCGCCATCGATATCGCTCGCGGAACCCCTCCGTCCGATCTCCCAGCCTCCGCTCGTGCTGCCGGACGCGATCCGGCGTGTATTGATAGCGGGCCTCGCGACGGCCCACGGCGGACGCCGGGCATGCCGACAGGAGCGGGCACGCGGAGCAGACCGCCGCATCGAACAGCGCCTGGATCTTGTCCGCACCACCGCTGGTCGAGATCGGCGCGTGCCCGCCCGGGCAGCGGAGGATGTGGCCGTTCTCGTCGAGCTCGAACCGTTCCAGCGTCAGTTGGCCCCGCTTGCTCCCCTTGGCCGTCATCGCCGGCGCCACGACCTCGACACCCCGCCCTGCGGCCCTGCGCAGGTTCTCGTTGGAGCCGTAGTGGGTGTCGGCGAGCACGACCGCGGGCTTGATCCCCCGCGTCTCGGTGTCGTCGAGGGCCGGCACCAGCGCCGCGCTGTCGTGCGTGTTCAGCTTGCCGATGGGCACGTGCGTGATCAGGTCCGGGCCGGGGCGGTGATCCTCCGGGGCTTCATCCTCGTGGATCGTGTACGTCTCCATGACCTGCACGAGGTAGCCATCGCCCTTGTGCTTGTTGTAGCTGGCGTCGGGGTCGGCCGGGTTCAGGACGTTGTCGCAGGGGATCTCGTCCGGCTCCTTGACCCGGAGGGTCGCATCGATCCCGGACCCGACGACCTCGAACTGCTCGCCGAGGACCCGCGCCAGGATTCGATAGCTCTCCGACCCGGCGGCCGCAGTCTCGCCAAACCCGGTGACCAGCCGCAGCAGGTCGGCCGCGGCCTCGGGCAATCGACGCCTCGACTCGCTCGGCGTCGTGGAGGCGAAGCAGCCCGTCCCCTCGCGGTCCACGTACTTGCGGACGAGCTCGGGGTCGACCGTCGCATGCAGGTCCGGGTGGAGGCGCCGCAACTCGCGGAGGAACTTGCTGATGGTCTCGACGACGGTGCCGAGCCGTGTCAGCGTGCGCATCGCCGATCGTATGGCCGTGGAATCGAGCCGCTGCCTGCTCGTGTCGACGCCCACGGCCTTGATGAGCTGGTCGGTGAGCGAGTGGAAGAGGATCCGGTCGAGACCGCGCTCGATCAGGAGGCTCCGGTAGTTCCGCAGGGTCCGCTCGCAGAAGTAGGCGTCGGACTCGGAGCGGATGTCGAGGGCGTACTGCCAGGCGAGGTTGAGGGCGACGGCCTCGACGGTGGCGGCGTCGGTGGTGTCGTGGAGCTGCTGGAGGATCAGGGCGCCGACGACGGCGTGGAGGTCCTTGGTAGGGCGACCGAGTTGGCGCGAGAAGTGGGCGGCCAGCTCAGCGACGGGCAGGTGCTTCAGGAGGTGCTCGCGGAAGATGGCGGCCCAGGAGCGATCGAGGAGACCTCGGCGTTTCTCGCCGAGGTGGGCCCAGGGGTCGAAGAGGTCGCCGGTCTGATGGTCGCGGATGGTGAGCATCAGACGAGCATAGCGCCACCAGCGAAAATCACCAGCTTTTTTGCCGCCCCGTCAACTTCCGGTTATAGCTCACCCAGGGTCGCGAACCGGAAGTAGCCCGCAGACAACTCGGTCAAGGAGGCACGGAGAGGAGGCCAGTCCTCGGGCGTGAGCGTCAGCGTCTTCCCCGCGAAGGCAGAGGCGCCGGCGGCGGCCGTGGCCTTCCCCTGGCGCAGCCTGCCAGAGGAATAAGCCCCGGGCGTCGAGGCGCAGATCGAACTTCGAGCCTTCCTCCTCGCCTCTCCAGTGGCCAATGAGGCCCGCCGGCGGGGTTGGGCCCGCGTCCGCGTTTCCGTCGGGCGCGGGTGGCGTGGGCGCGGGTGACGGCGGGGGGCGGGGGTGAGCGACGCGAGGAGGCCGCGGGCCACCCGATCGCTGGGCTCCAAGGCGACCACCGACCTGAGCCGCTCCACGGCCGCGTCCTTGTGCCCGGCGACCAGGTACTGGTAGGCCAGGACGAGGCGGAATGCCGCGGCCTTCGGGTCCTTCCGGCAGGCGTTTTCTAGCGCCCGGAGCTGAGCGGTGTAGGCCTCGACATTCGGGTAGAGCCCGATCAATGTCGGCCAGTCCATCCCCCGCGTGACGGCCAGCACGGCGTGGAGCACTGCGGCGGCCCGCGCGTAGTCGCCGCGGGCGAACAGGACGAGCGCCTTGAACTCTTGGACGACGGGGTCGCCGGGCACGTCCTTGAGGGCCGCATTGGTCAGGTCGAGCGCGCGGCGTAGTCGCCCGCCTTGAACGCATCGCGGGCCCGGTCAAACGCCAGGAATCCGCGTTCCGCGCTGGAAGCGGATTCCGTAGAGGTCTTCGTGCCATTGGCGCCGGGGTCGGACGCCTGGTCGGCGCGGTCCGCTGCGGCCGCGTCCCGCCCGGCGGCCGGCTTTGTGTCCCGGACTGCGACCGTGCGCGGGTCGTCGCCGTCGGCGGAAGAAGGCTTGTCGTACGGGTTGACGTACGCGTCGCCGTCGCCGTAATCGCTGTAGTAGCCGCCGTAGCCGGAGTCGCCGTAGCCGGAACTGTAACCGGCGCCGTAGCCCGAGGCGCCGAGGCCCCAGGCCGCGCCCGCCGCGTAATCCCGGCCCCTCTCCCGGTCCACGTAATCCTGCACCTTGTCGGTCGCCTTGTCCCAATTGCCGTTCCGGCGATTGTCCCAGCCGCCGTGGTACCAGGAGGCATGGCGTGGGTCGACGGCCCGGCCCGCCCGGAGGCGATCGCCGGCCCCGAGCCCGCCGCGGTCCGCGGGGCCACCGCTCGCGCGGCCTGGCGAGACGCCTGCGGGGTTGGACCCCAGGGGTGGGCGGCCGCCCTGGAGGCCTGGCGGCCTCGGCGCTCCGCTCGGGCTCAGGCCGGGTGTCCCTGCCTGGACGCCGGGCTGGCCGAGCGACGGTCTGGCCGGGCCCCCCGGCATCGGCCCGGGCCCGCCCCCGATTCCCATGGGGGTTGTTGGGCCGAACCTGGAAGGCCCCATCATCCCGCCCATCGGTGGCCGACCCAGGGCAGCCCGGCCGTCGGGGGCATCCCCAACGCGGGGCCGAACCTGGGGGGTCCCATCATCCCGCCCATCATCGGCGGCGGCCCGCCCATCATCGGCGGCGGCCCTGGCATCAGCGGCGGCCCGGGCTGTGCCCGGGCCTCGGACGTTGCCAGGCCAACGATCAGCAGAACCGCCAGCTCGTTCGTCCGCCGCGCCATCCGTTGCAAGGCCATCTTGACTGCCGCCCGCGTCCACGAACCCTTCAGCCCACGCCGGAGCACAAGGGGGTAGGCGGCACGGGTGGGCTCGGCCGCTAAGCTCGCGCGCCGGGCGTCCTGTTCACTGGTGGAGGGATCGTTGTCGCTCATGAGTGGTCGCTCCGTTGTAAGACCGTACCTGATCTGGTTGTTTCCTGGGGTGGGGGGGCGGGAACCCCCGGCTGAGGACGAGCATGAGGGTCACTTCGTGATCAAGTCCTCTTGGCTTCCTCTTGCTCGGCGTACCGTTCCAGCGCCGCCCGCCACCGCCTCGAGGCGCGGTCGCGACGCAGGCACCACATGATGCCGACCACCGCGGCGAGAGCCACGGCCGCGACAAGCGAATCGGGTTTCCAGGCCGTGCTGTCCGCCGGGACGAACCAAGGCCAGCCGATGAACCCGAGGGTTGACAGCCCGACAGCCCGAAAGACGGCCGACAAGGCCGGAGTCGTCTGCCGGGGGTGAGCCACTGCGTGAGTCCTCATGTTGAAACCCGTTCGATTACCTCGGGCTTTGGTTTTCGCCCTCCGAGTTCGACGAGGGCGAGCGGGCTACCGTCGGTGGCGGCGTCGCTGCGGGCGCCGCCCTCTTCCTGCGGCCCTGCGGCCGCGTCACCGAGCGCGACTTCGCGGAGCAGCAAGGCCGTCTCGCTGTCCAGACCGACCTTGACGACGTCCGGCCGAAACAGCTGGGCGAAGGTCCAGTCGATCAGGATGCGCAGCCGCCGGCCCCATCCGGGCACCTGCAGCAGGTAATAGGTGCGGCGAAGCAGCCACGCCGGGAAGCCGTGCACCCGGACCTTGAGGAGTTGACCAAACCCCTCGCTGTGGCCCAGGGCACCCATCATCCCGAGGGTCTGGTAGACGAACGGCCGGGGCGGCCGGCCGTCCAGCGCGTTGACGATGTTCCCGGCCAGCGCCCGGGCCTGGCGTAGGGCGTGCTGAGCCAGATTGGGGTAGGGCTTGCCGTCGGGGCCGGGGATCGAGGCGCAGTCGCCCAGCGCCCACACCTCCGGGTGACTCCGGCAGCGCAGGGTCGGCTCGACCGCGATGTGCCCGCGCCCGTCCTTCTCCACGGGCAGGCCCGCCACCACCGGGTCGGGGACATTTCCTGCCGCCAGGAAGATCGTGTCCGCGGCGATGGTTCCTTCCGCCAGGTGGACCCGGCCCGGCTCGATGGCCCGCACCCGGGTATTGGTCCGCAGGTCCACCCCGGGCCGATGGGCCAGCACCCGGGCGCCATATCCGCCAGCCCTGGGTCGATCTCCGGCATGATGCGGCCTGTGCCCTGGAGCAAGTGGAAGCGGTTTTCCGCGCGATCCACGTGCTCGTAGAGCGGGGCGATGCCGTCCACGAAGGCGGTCAGCTCGCCGAGTAGCTCCACCCCGACAAGCCCGCCGCCGATGACCACGAAGGTGAGGAGCCGCGCTTTCCGTTGCGGGTCGGCCTCCGCGTCGGCGCGCTCGAACCGCTCGATGATGTGGTTGCGGAGCAGCAGGGCGTCGGCGAGCGTCTTGAACGTGAAGGCGTGCTCCGACCCGGGGACCATGTCCCGGTTGGTCTTGGACCCGAGGGCCAGGACCAGCTGGTCATAGGCCAATTCCTTGCTCTTCCCCGCGGCAACCAGCCGGACCACGTGCCGGTCCATGTCGATGCCCTGGACCGTGGCCTCGAAGAACCGGGTGGTGCGCAAGAAGGCTCGGACGGGGAAGGAGCAGGAGCGCAGGTCCAGGGTGCCCGAGAAGACCTCGAACAGCAGGGGCGTCATGAGAAGGAAGTTGTCCCGGCTCACCAGGACGATTTCCACGTCAGATCGCCGCCGGAGGCGTCCCTCCAGGTGGCGGGCCGTGGCGACTCCCCCGAAGCCGCCGCCGAGGATCACGATGCGTGTCTTCGATGCCGTCAGATCCATGGGATTCCCTCACCGCGAGTCGGGTCGTGCTCGAAGGCGTTGTCGATTTCGGCCGTCGTTCTCCGCGCTTTCGGGTGGGTCGACAAAGTGCCTACTCACCCCCGATCAATTCCCCCTTCTCCGCTACCGAGCGCTTCATCAGGAACACGAGGAGCACGAGTCCCAGGCTCAGGATGGCGAATAGCCAGAAGACGTCGAAGTAGGCCAGCGACGCCGCCTGCTGCTCGCGGAGGTCGGATAATGACTGGAGAGTCATCGCCCGCGACCGCGCCGGATCGCCCGTCCACTGCTCGAAGTAGGCTCGTCCCCGATCGAAGAAGGACTGCACGTGCGGGTTCAGCGGGCTGAGGCCCTCACTTACGCGGGCCAGGTGGAGCTGCTCGCGCCGCTGCTCGATGATCTTGTTGATCGACATGCCCACACTGCCCCCCTCGTTGCGGAGCAGGGCGAACAGGCCGACCGCCGCCCCGCGCAGGTGATGGGGGGTGTATCGGAAAGCCGCCACGTTGATCGGCGCGAAGATCAACGAAAGGCCGCAGATCAACACCACCCGCGGCCAGACCACCTGCTCCGGGCTGATCTCCAGGTTCATCCGCGCCATCCAGTAGCACCCGGCCGCCATGACCAGCAGCCCCGCGGCAATGAGCCAGCGGGCGTCGGTGCCCCGACCGAGGAGGATGCCGACGACGAGCATCATCACGATGGAGAAGACGCCCGACGGCGACATCACCAGGCCGGAGACGAAGGCGTCGTAGCCGAACAGGGACTGGAGCAGGGACGGCAGGCACACGCTGGCGCCGTAGAGGACGCCGTAGGCGCAGAAGATGATGACGCTGGAGGTCGCGAGGTTCCGCTCGGCCAGCGGCCGGAAGTTGACCACCGGGTTGGCGATCCTCATCTCACGGAAGAGCAAGGCGCCCAGGCAGATGGCGAAGAGGACGGCCAACGTCTGGGCCTTCCCGAAGGGGTCGTCGTACCAGTCCCACTCCTGGCCCTTGCTGAGCAGGATTTCCCAGGAGCTCATCATCAGGGCGAGCAGCCCCAGGCCGATGTAGTCGAAGTTGAGCGGCCGGCGACGCAGCTCCGCCGTCTCCTTCCGGAGGTAATCGGGGTCGACGACCGCGAAGTGGCACATCAGGTAGCCGACGAGGCCGATTGGAAGGTTGATCAGGAAGATCCAGCGCCAGCTGTAGTTGACCGTGATGTAGCCACCCAGCGTCGGGCCGATGACCGGTGCGGTCAGCCCCGCCACGCCGAAGACCGTCATGGCCGTGCCCTGCTTTTCGGGCGGGAAGCCGTCGATGAGGATCCCCTGGCTTGCGGGCTGGAGCCCGCCGCCGGCCAGGCCCTGGATCACCCGGAACAGGATCAACTCCTCGAGGCTGGTGGCGAGTCCGCACAGCACCGAGGCAGCAGTGAATACGGCGATGGACAGGAGGAAGTACCTGCGGCGGCCCAGGCGGGCCGAGAGCCAGCCTGTGATCGGCAGGATGGTGGCGTTGGCCGCCAGGTAGCTGGTCATGACCCAGTCGCTGTCGTTCATCGTCGCGGAAAGGCCGCCCGCGATGTACCGCATCGAGGCCGTGGCGATCGTGGTGTCCAGGATCTCCATGAACGTGGGGATGACCACGGCCGTGGCGACGAGCCAGGGGTTCACCGCCGGACGACTGACGAGGGCTGGGGCGAGTATCACGCTGCTCATTCGCGTCCTCCGCAGTGAGCCGACGTCCTCATGCCGAAGGTTCGCATGCTCACGTTGATCACGCGTCACCGAACGCCGAAAGAGGCGACGGGTTCCTCGCTACCTCGCTCTGATACCAGGTTTCGGAGCGCAGACGATGGGCGATCAACTCGCCCATGATCGCGAACAACACGGCCGTCGACAGTCCAAAGAACACCAGTCCGTTGATGGCCTCGAGGGGGCCGAGTAGCCGCCACCGTTCGGACAGCAGCACGTCGCCATAGCCGAGCGACGTATAGCTTTGGGCGGAAAGGTAGTAGGCCGTCTCCCAGGTCGATGCCTGCCCGCACAGAAGGAACGCCGCCGCCCAAAGGCCGATCTGGGTCAGGTGCGCAGCCGCCATAATCGCCGCGACATCCGCCATGACGGCGATACTCTTCCAGAATCCCAGATCCCTGGAACCACTTCGGATCAACCCCACCACGACACGCACAATCAGGTGCATCGCCGTGCCGTAGACCAGCAGACTGCTGAAAAACAGGACGGCGGCGACCATGAAAGGTATGAGCATCTGCGGGAACTCCACTTCCATTTGTCCTTATGCACGCCCCGCATCCGATGCTGGTGAGGGCGCGGAATCCATCGGGCCCTTCGGACGAGGGGCCGACGGTCGCAAGACCGCCCCGGCATGGGGGCCGGCGGGCCGCTCCTTGTGGTACACGTAAGGGGTGACCGAAAGGCCGACGAACAGCGGGACCTTGTCCGGGTCGTAGTTAGTCAGCTCGATGCGGACCGGCAGCCGCTGGACGATTTTCACGAAGTTCCCCGTGGCGTTCTGCGGCGGCAGCAGCGACAGGGTCTGGCCCGTCCCCATTGTGAAGCCAGTGATCCGGCCCTCGAACTCCCGACGACCGCCGTACATGTCGACCTCGCAGCGCACCCGCTGGCCGATGCGCAGGTCGGCGAGCTGCGTCTCCTTGAAGTTGGCATCGATCCAGACCTCGGTGACCGAGCGGACGGTCATGAGGCTCTGGCCCGAGGAGACGTTGTTGCCCGGATTGACGCTCCGGCTGGTCACCACGCCGTCGATCTCGCTCACGACGTCGCAGTAGCGCAGGTTCAGCTCCGCCTGGGCGAGGTCGCGCCTGGCCTGGAGGAGCTTGGCCTCGGCCTGCTTCACCGCCGGCGCCTCCGGCACGATCCGCTCGGCGATCCGCTCGATGTTCCCCTCCTTGTCGCGCCTGGCGAACTCGTCGAGCGCCTGCTGGGGCGTCTGGGAGAACGAACCCAGGGGGAGGCCGACCTGAGTCGTGCTTTGGACCAGCTCCGACAACGCCTGGCGGACCCCGGAGAAGGTTTGGTCGAGGTCCGCGGGGACGTCCGTCAGCTCCGCGCCGTCGGGGTGCGGGGCGAGGCCGAGGGCGACCCGCGTCTCGTGGACCTCTTCGAGGGCCTCCTTGGCAGAGGCCTCGGCCGTCCGCTCGGCCTCGCGGTACCGGTCGAACTCCTCACGGGCGATCGCGGCCCTCTCAAACAGACGCCCGGCGCGTGCGAACTCGGCCCTGGCGCGATCGAGGCTCGCCTCCTTGCTCCGCAGGGTCGCGACACGGGCCCGCAGCAGCGCGACCTTGTCGTCGACGTCTTCGATCGCCTTCTGGAGCTTCCAGCGCTGGCCGCCGGCCTGGGCCAGGATGCCGCGGACCTGTGCCGCGCGGCGTCCAGGTCGACCTCCGCGTTGACGACGGCCGCCTTCTTGAGGTCGACCTGGACCTGGTACGGCTCCCTGTCGAGCTGGACCAGCAGGTCTCCCTTGCTCACCCGGTCGTTGTCGTCCACCAGGACCCGGCTCACCTGGCCCGCCACCCGGGGCGCCACGTAGGTCACGTGGCCGCTGACGTAGGCGTCGTCGGTGGAAATCGTCTCCAGCATCGTCTTGACGGTCGGCGCCACGGCATAACCACCGTAAGCAAGGCCGGCTACGGCCATGGCCCAGATCAATGCCCTCCTCTGGGGGTACGATGGCGCCCCGGCCGCGGGAGTGGGACTGGCAGCGGCGGGGTGGCTCGCAGGGTCCGCGGCTCGGGCTGCCGGCTGGGCCGCCGCTTGGACAGGGGCAGGATCTGAACCCTCCCTCGCCTGACCCTGCACTGCGGTGCGATCTGCCGACCGTTCCAGGACGCCCGTCTCGCCGTTGGTGTCATCGCCGTTCTTCATGTCGATGTCTCCCGTCTCGGGCGGCTGACGCAGGCGCGATGGCGCCGCCACCGGGCGCCGCCCTCACAGATCCCGACGCCGGGCCGAGGCCCTCGGGCGGCCTCCGGCTCCCCCGATCTCCCAAGCGTCGAGGGGGGACTTCTCCACCGCTCCGGCCCGCTCCTGACCTGCCGTCGGCAGCCAAGTCAACGCCTGTTGACTTCATCGTAGGGCGGTTGACTTTTCAAGTCAACGGCCGTTTACTTTCGAGGAGGAGCAAACTCCGGAGGGAGCTTGGACATTTCGAAGCGTCGAGCCGATGGCGAGCCGAACCAAGGGCGAGCCGATGCCTAACCGAAGCGGAAGCGACCGGGGAGGCCATCCTCGAGGCGGCCACCCGCCGCTTCGCCAGCGACGGTTACGAACGCGCCGGGGCACGCGAGATCGCCGCGGACGCGGCGGCTCGGTGCGGCTGGTGGCCTCGGCGGCGACGCGACTGCGCCGCGTCGAGGCGGCCGAACTCGTGCCGGCCGATCTCGGGCAGTGCAGAGCGCTGCGTCACGAGTTGGAGGAGCGACAGCGCGGGCGGACGCTCGGGCGACGATTCCGGCACGACCCGGAGGATTACGTGAGGTGTCTTGAAAGCGCGTTCATTAAGCCGGCTTTGCCGTCGTAGTTTTTTTGCATCATCGCCGAAAGGAAACCCGTTTACATCGCCACCTTCGGACCTCGAACGTACCAACTAAGGCACGATTCGAACAAACTTCGACTCGCGGCGCATTCAGACGTTGACCCTCTGAGAGCAAGTAGATTGTAATGCGAAAGATGAAGGCGGGATGAACCGCGCCGAGCGACGTCGCGAACCCGATCATGTTTCTGCGCCTCACGTATTCAACGAGGGCTGTTGAATGATGAAGACATCACACAGATCAAGGGCCGGATTGAAGGCATTGGGCCTGCTGCTAGGCCTCGCCTGCGCGGGGACGGCCGAAGCCGGCTCGATCCTCAAGATCTCGGGCTACAACGCCGCGGACCCGGTCAGTTTCTCCTACGACTCAGGCAAGACGTTCGCCTCCTACGGGAGCGGGTCAGTCACGCCCGCGACCCTGAACGGCCAGGCCCTGCCTTTCATGTACTGTGTCCAGTACCTGGTCGATGTCGCCGTGCCCGGTACTTATAACACCGTTGTCACCCAGGACGGCACGATCAACGGAACCATGCTGACCAATGCCGCCGAGGTCTCCTGGCTCGTGACGAATCTCGCACCGACGGCGATCACGGCGGATCAGCAGGCCGGCCTCCAGGCCGCCATCTGGTACGAGGTGAGCGGCGGCGGCGTCGGCGGATTCCGGATCGGGAAAAACTCCGGTAATATCAACGCCGACTACCTGGCGGACCTCGCAAAGCTCGGCATTTCCAGTCCGGACACTTCGAACGGCTACACGTCGACCCTCGCCGCCCCGATTAGCAACCTCCTCTACCTGACCCCCTTCAACGCGAATGGCACAGCCGCTCAGGGCCAGGTCACGCTCGCCCCGGAGCCTTCGACCGTGGTGATGGCCGGCACGGCGCTCATCGTCGTGGCCTTCGGCCAGTGGCGCTGGCGGCGGGCGAAGGCCGCCTGACCCGTCCGAGCCAATCCCGCCGGGCGTCGATCGGGGAGTTCCGACCCGATCAACGCGCGGGCGGGAAGAGGAAAGCGGCCACCAACTCGATGCCGACGACCGCCTCGCCGTAGACCTCGGGCGAGCCGCAGACGTCGGTGAATCGCGGAGGCGCGCCGAGGAGCTGGCGGGGGGAATCGGTCGAATCCGACGTGGTGCGAGAGCAATCACGTGCGCCACGAGGTGGCGGCCGGATCGGCGAACGGGTCGGGCGACCAGGCGAGGGACACAGTGGCGTCGCGCAGGAGGTAGAAGTGGAACTGCGCCGCGTGGGCGAGCCGCGACATGAGCATCACTTCCCTGATCGCCGGCAGCCAGTCCAGACCGTAGAAGCGAACCCAGGGGTCGTCGGGCCGGGCCTCCCCGTCGAGGCGATGGACGAGGTCGCGATAGGTGGCGTCGACGCGATTCTTGTACGGCATCGCCACGGCGACCACCGCCGCGATGACGCAGGCGATCGCCATTGAAATGTGCCGGCACTGCACGGGGTATCCGGATTTAAAGCTCTTAGCTTTCCGCATGGGGCACGTCCGGGCTGGCCTTGCCATCCCTGGAGAACAGAGCCCTCCCGACAACCCACCGCCCGTCCTTGCTGGGGCCGATCCGGAATTCAGCTTTCCCTACACAAACAATGTCGGCGGCGCACCCGTCGCGGTAAGCGCTACGCTCTACGCGACGTCCAACGGAGATGGGACCTACACGGTGACCAACGGCGCCTCGCTCGAGACCGAGGCTCGCACGGTGGGAGCTCGGGCGCTGACGGTCATTGACGGGGCGGCAAAAAAGCTGGTGATTTTCGCTGGTGGCGCTATGCTCGTCTGATGCTCACCATCCGCGACCATCAGACCGGCGACCTCTTCGACCCCTGGGCCCACCTCGGCGAGAAACGCCGAGGTCTCCTCGATCGCTCCTGGGCCGCCATCTTCCGCGAGCACCTCCTGAAGCACCTGCCCGTCGCTGAGCTGGCCGCCCACTTCTCGCGCCAACTCGGTCGCCCTACCAAGGACCTCCACGCCGTCGTCGGCGCCCTGATCCTCCAGCAGCTCCACGACACCACCGACGCCGCCACCGTCGAGGCCGTCGCCCTCAACCTCGCCTGGCAGTACGCCCTCGACATCCGCTCCGAGTCCGACGCCTACTTCTGCGAGCGGACCCTGCGGAACTACCGGAGCCTCCTGATCGAGCGCGGTCTCGACCGGATCCTCTTCCACTCGCTCACCGACCAGCTCATCAAGGCCGTGGGCGTCGACACGAGCAGGCAGCGGCTCGATTCCACGGCCATACGATCGGCGATGCGCACGCTGACACGGCTCGGCACCGTCGTCGAGACCATCAGCAAGTTCCTCCGCGAGTTGCGGCGCCTCCACCCGGACCTGCATGCGACGGTCGACCCCGAGCTCGTCCGCAAGTACGTGGACCGCGAGGGGACGGGCTGCTTCGCCTCCACGACGCCGAGCGAGTCGAGGCGTCGATTGCCCGAGGCCGCGGCCGACCTGCTGCGGCTGGTCACCGGGTTTGGCGAGACTGCGGCCGCCGGGTCGGAGAGCTATCGAATCCTGGCGCGGGTCCTCGGCGAGCAGTTCGAGGTCGTCGGGTCCGGGATCGATGCGACCCTCCGGGTCAAGGAGCCGGACGAGATCCCCTGCGACAACGTCCTGAACCCGGCCGACCCCGACGCCAGCTACAACAAGCACAAGGGCGATGGCTACCTCGTGCAGGTCATGGAGACGTACACGATCCACGAGGATGAAGCCCCGGAGGATCACCGCCCCGGCCCGGACCTGATCACGCACGTGCCCATCGGCAAGCTGAACACGCACGACAGCGCGGCGCTGGTGCCGGCCCTCGACGACACCGAGACGCGGGGGATCAAGCCCGCGGTCGTGCTCGCCGACACCCACTACGGCTCCAACGAGAACCTGCGCAGGGCCGCAGGGCGGGGTGTCGAGGTCGTGGCGCCGGCGATGACGGCCAAGGGGAGCAAGCGGGGCCAACTGACGCTGGAACGGTTCGAGCTCGACGAGAACGGCCACATCCTCCGCTGCCCGGGCGGGCACGCGCCGATCTCGACCAGCGGTGGTGCGGACAAGATCCAGGCGCTGTTCGATGCGGCGGTCTGCTCCGCGTGCCCGCTCCTGTCGGCATGCCCGGCGTCCGCCGTGGGCCGTCGCGAGGCCCGCTATCAATACACGCCGGATCGCGTCCGGCAGCACGAGCGGAGGCTGGGAGATCGGACGGAGGGGTTCCGCGAGCGATATCGATGGCGGTCGGGGATCGAGGGGACGATGTCGCGGCTGAAGTACCAGATGGGCCTGGCGTCGCTGCGGGTACGAGGGCTGGCCTCCGTGAGCTACCGGACGTTCCTCCGCGCCCTCGGACTGAACATCCGCCGGATCGCGGCCTGCCGGGCGGTGGCTTGACCGCTTCGCGCGGATTTCTCGACACCGGAGTGATCGCGTGAGGCAACAAGAGGCGTGAATCAGGTCGAGGGGTCACGTCTCTGACCCTTTCGCAACCAGACGACAATGCGCCGGGACCGCGGAGAATGGTCCTCCCGCCGTTCGCTCGGGGCCTATTTGCCGTCCCGTCGGTCATTCCTTATAACTCAGCGTTGCCCGGACCCGTAAGTGGCACTTCCACCAGCCCGATTGGGGCGTTTTGATACGATAGCCAGCTCTTGCCGGATCAGAATCCGTCGATTACGTACTATGGGCTGTTGTTCTCTGTCAACGGCGGCACTAATAATGACGATGTGAACATCTTGTCAAACGGTGTCAGTCCCCTTGGAACTTTGGCAAGTACTCGTACTATGAAGGTACTGCCGCCGGTGCAGCAACTTCACCTTGACCGCCGTCCCCGAGCCCACGTCGATCGTCATGGGTTGACGGCAATGCTGGCTGGCCTCGGTTAGGCCCGGATCCGCCGCCGCAAGCTCGCGATCGCTTGACGATTCCGTCGAGCCCTAGCGACGAATCGAGGTCTCGCCATTGTCCACCCCGCCGCGGCGACGCTGGGCTGTCGTACTTATCATTTTTCCTGACGCGAGGAGTCGGCCTGGGATCGCTCCGTACGTCGCGGGCGGCTTGGGTATGCCTCTCCGGAGTCCGGCTCAGACCGCGCGGTCGAACCTGGCCAGAGCCGGTCTAGCATGATTCGTCACGGCTCGAAGCAAAGCTCTACCTCATCAGACCGTCCCGCGCGGCGGGACAGTTGCGATCGATCGTGATCCGGCTTAGTGTGGTGAGGCGTAAAGGCCGGCGGACGGCGGAGTGTGCCGTTGGCGGACCTCGCGCGCCAGGCGATTGACCAAGCCCGCCGACGGGGGAGTCGCATGTCATGAAGGGAATTGTGCTTGCGGGGGGATCGGGGACCCGCCTCCATCCCCTGACGCGGGTCGTGAGCAAGCAGCTCCTGCCCGTCTACGACAAGCCCATGATCTTCTACCCGCTCAGCACCCTGATGCTGGCGGGCATCCGCGACGTCCTCATCATCTCGACCCCGTCCGACCTGCCGAGGTTCCGCGAGCTCCTGGGCGACGGCTCGCAATGGGGGCTCGACCTGAGCTATGCCCCCCAGCCCCGGCCCGAGGGCCTGGCGCAGGCGTTCGTCATCGGCCGCGACTTCGTAGGAGCGAGCCGGGTCGCCCTCGTTCTCGGCGACAATATCTTCTTCGGACACGGACTCGGTGCATGCCTGAGAGCGGCGGCGGGCCGGGACGCCGGGGCCACCGTCTTCGGCTACCGGGTCAAGGACCCCGAGCGATACGGTGTCGTCGAGTTCGACGAGAATCGCCGCGTCGTCGGTATCGAGGAGAAACCCGAGCGGCCCAGGTCGAGCTTCGCCGTGGTCGGCCTCTATTTCTACGACAACCAGGTGCTCGACATCGCCCGAGACCTCAGGCCGTCGCCCCGGGGCGAACTCGAGATTACCGACGTGAACAACGCCTACATCGGCCGCGGCGGATTGCAGCTCGAGATCCTTGGCCGGGGGACCGCCTGGCTCGACACGGGGACGTTCGAGGCGCTCCATCAGGCCTCGAGCTTCATCCAGGTCATCGAACAGAGGCAGGGCCTGAAGGTCGCCTGTCTCGAGGAGATCGCGTTCCGGATGGGATTCATCGACGCGGCGCGGCTCGAGGAGTTGGCCGCGACGTACCGGAATGATTTCGGCCCCTACCTACGACGACTGCTGGAGGAATCGAGCGACCGATGAACATCCATGAGACGAGACTCCCCGGCGTCGTGGTTGTCGAGCCGGCCGTGTTCCGCGACGACCGAGGCTTCCTCACGGAGGTTTGGAACCGACGCCGCTATGCCGAGGTGGGACTGGAGGCCCGGTTCGTCCAGGATAACCTGTCGTCCTCGAGGCGTGGCGTGCTCCGCGGCCTGCACTACCAGTGGCCGGCGGCGCAGGGCAAGCTCGTGTCGGTGCTCCACGGCGAGGTGTTCGACGTCGCCGTCGACATCCGCGCCGGGTCGCCGACGTTCGGCGACTGGGTCGGCGTGACGCTCTCGTCTCGGGACAATCGGCAGATCTACGTCCCGCCCGGGTTCGCCCACGGCTTCATGGTGACGAGCGACACGGCGCTCGTCCTCTACAAATGCACGGACTATTACACGCCGGGTGATGAGGGCAGCATCCGCTGGGACGACCCGTCGATCGGGATCGCCTGGCCGTTTGCCGACCCGATGCTCGCCCGAAAGGATGCCGCAGCCCCGCTGCTTATCGAAGTGGCAAGGCACCGGTTGCCTGCCTTCGCGGCGGCCAGCGCGGGCTAGGCACACCCCGACGGCTCCCGCCGAGCCACGGGGCCGGTTCGCCCCGGCGGGGTTTCGACTACGATAGCCTGACGGTAACCGTTCACGGATGTGGGGGCTGGCGCGATCCTGGGTGGGCGGTTACAAGGGTGGCATGAGTGCCGAGCCGCCCATCGCCCGAGAGCTCTGGGACACGATCCCGCCCGACGCGCAGGCGGCGATCCTCGCGCTGGTCCAGGCCTTCGAGCGGCGGATCGCCGCGCTGGAGGCGCGGCTCGGCCAGGACTCGTCCAACTCCTCGAGGCCACCATCGAGTGACCCGCCTCACGTCAAGCGCCCCCGCCCAGGCCGCCGTCGGGGAAGAGGCGGGGCGGGCAGCCCGGGCACGGGCGACACACCCGCGAGCTGGTCCCGCCCGAGCGGCTGACGGCGGTCGTCGACTGCAAGCCGACGGACTGCCGCGGCTGCGGCCGGGCCCTGCGGGCGCCGACCCCGAGCCGATCCGCCACCAGGTCGCCGAGCTGCCCGAGGTCCGGCCCGACGTGATCGAGTACCGGCTCCATCGCCTGACCTGCCGGCGTGCGGGGCCGCAACGCCGGGCGCGCTGCCCGCCGGGGTGCCGCGCGGGGCGTTCGGCCCCCGGCTCCAGGCCACCGTCGCCTTGCTCGGCGGCGCCTACCGGATGAGCAAGCGGCAGGTGCGGGCCATCCTCTCCGACCTGCTGGGGCTCTCCGCCTCGACGGGGATGATCTGCAAGATCGAGCGGCATGCGGCCGAGGCGGTCGCCGCCCCGGTCGAGGCGGTCGGCGAGCACGTCCGCGGTGCGGAGTCGGCCGGGGTCGACGAGACCGGCTGGCGGGAGGGCAAGCGGCGGGCCTGGCTCTGGGCGGCGGTGACCGCCGAGGCGACCGCCTTCCGCGTCGCCCGCTCGCGCGGCGCCGACGCCCTGCACGCCTTGGTCGGCGAGCCGATCGCCCCGGTGATCATCAGCGACCGGTTCCCGACCTACGCCCGCGCCCGAACCGCCAGGTCTGCTGGGCCCACACCATCCGAACACAATCGACAAATCGGCCGGGGGCCTGGCTCCTCCTCGGGTCCGGGTCCCTCCCCATCGCCCGATCCGGGAGGCTCCTCCGGGCCGGGGCCTGAGGGAGTCCTTTCGACCTGGCCCAGCGGGATGACGTGCCGGATCTCCAGCGAGTCCTCCCCGACTATGATCCGCTCGATCAGCAGTTGCAAGATCCGCTGACGCTCCGCGAACGTCGCCTGGTCGAGCCGGGATCGCACCCGGCGGCAGAACGACTCCAGGTCCGACCAGACCTCCTTCGCCGCCTGTCGCTCGGCCCATAACCGTTGTTCCTGGTCGCGCTGGGTGACCAGGACCTGGCGTCGTCCCGGATCTGATCGCGGCGGGACTTCAACTCCTCCAGGTCGATCACCTCGGCCTGGTAGGCGTCGACCAGCCTCTGTTCCTCGCGGCCGAGCCTCTGAAGCTGGGCCTCCCAGCGCCGGGCCGAGTCGAGGCCGTCGTCCTTCGACGCCGAGAGTCGGCCAGCTCCTCGAATCGCGACGCCAGCGTCGCCGGGTCCTCGAGCAGCGATTTGACGTGGTCCCAGACCGCAGCGTCGAGCTCCTCGACCTTGGCCGGCGTCTGCGTGCATCGGCAGGCCCGGTCGCGCATCACCGTGTCCTTGCCGTGGCACTTGTAGTACCGGTGGACGGCCTGACCGGGCTTGCCGTACGTCGTGACCCCGAACATCGCGAGCCCGCAGCCGCGGCAAGTCAGCAGGCATCGCAGCAGATACTCGTTGTGTGTGTTGTTCCGGAACGACAGGGCCGCGTTGCGGGCGAGCTGCTCCTTCGCCGCTTGGTGCGTGGCCTCGTCGATCAGGGCCGGGACCCGGATCGGGATCCACTCCTCGCGCGGCTTGGGCTGGCGGCACGTCGCCGTCCCCGCCCTCGGGCCGGTCGACCGCGGCTTGCGGGGCACGACGAAGGCGTGCCGGTTGACGTAGCCGGTGCCGGTGTAGACCGGGTCGGACAGGATGTGATGGACCACGCAATTCGCCCAGAGCCGCTTGCCGCACCGGGGCCGACACGGGCCGGCAGCAAGCCGCTTGAGGATCTGGCGGACGGTCGATCGCTCGTCGATGAGCCAGCGATAGAGCATCCGGACCACCTCGGCCTCGGCCTCCTCGATCTCCAGGTGGGCCGGCACGCCGTCGCGGGCCGCGACGTAGCGATAGCCGTAGGGGGACCTCCCGGAGGTCCAGTGGCCGGCCCTGGCCTTCTGGAGCTTGCCGCGGCGAAACCGCTCGCCGAGCAAGGCCCGCTCGTATTCGGCGACGGCCCCCTGGATCTGGAGCAGGAGCTGGTCGTGCGGGTCGTCGGAGATCGGGCGGTGGACGAACTCGACATCGCAGCCGGCCCTGCGGAACTCCTCCAGGAGGACGACCTGATAGGCGTAGCGGCGGGCCAGGCGGTCAGGGCTGTAGACCGCGACGACATCGAACTCGCCCTCGCGGGCGGCGTCGCGTAGACGGTCGAGAGCGGGCCGGTCGAGTCTCGAGCCCGAGTAACCCTCGTCGATGAAGGTATGCTCGCGTTTGAGCTCATGCCCACCGGCGACGGCCCAGCCCCGCAGGGCCTCGATCTGGCTGTCGATCGTCTGCTCACGCCCCTGCCTCTCGGTCGAGACCCTGGCATACACGGCGGCTCTCATGATCGATCTCCCCATCGGTCGTGGATGAAATGCCGGCGCCCTCACCGGAGTCGAGCAGGACCTGGAAGGCCTGTTGGAGCCGGCGAGGGTCGTCACGTCGCGGGACGAATGCGGAGTGGACGGCCCACCCGCCGGAGCGGGGCTCGCGGGATTTCCGGCGCATCGGATTGACCTCCTGCTGGGAGGTCAGGATGGCCGGGGCTATGACGCCGGGCTAGGACTGCCGGGGGCGGCGAGGGGCGTAGGGACGAGTCGTAGACCTGTACGGAATCACCAGGGTAGCCCGCAATCTGTCGATTGCGTTCGGATGGTGCATCTCCGGAGAGACTTCCAGTCGATGATCGACCGGGCGGCCGGGGGCCGGGGGGTCGGTGAGAGGCTGCTGCGGCTGTCCGGCCTGGTGTTCGCCTGGTGGGGTCGGCACGAGGCCGGATCGGTCCACCGCCAGACCCTGCGGGGCTACGTCGCGGGGCTGAGGCCGGTGGTGCGCTCGCTGCTGGTCGAGGGGGCGGCCTGCCCCTGCGCTGGACGGCGAAGGTCTGCCGCAAGCTGCTGTCGGCCGAGGCCGCGCTGTGGACGTTCGCCACGGCGGAGGGGGTGCCGCCGCACAACAACGCGGCGGAGCGGGCGCTGCGGCACGGCGTGATCTGGCGGAAGACGAGCTACGGCACCGACAGCGAGGCGGGGAGTCGGTTCGTGGAGCGGATGCTGACGGTCGGTGCGACCTGCCGTCAGCGGGGCGGCGACGTGCTCGGCTTCCTGACGGCATGCCTCCGCGCCCGCCTCGACGGCACACCCGCCCCGTCACTCCTGGCCTGAGCGCCGACGAAAACCGTCACGCGCGGCACGGGCCGTGAACGGTTACGCCTGACGATTCCCTGCCTGCGCGCGGTGCCGCGAGCAGAAGGCCCTTATCCGCCGACTCCGACGTCGCTTCGGCGTGCTCGGCAAGGGCGACAAAATGGTTCACCTCACTCGGCCTACCCAAAGGTCGTGCCGGTGAGTGGTCGCTGATTCCGCGCCGCCGCCCTGCGCCCGCCCTCTCCCACTGCACCCGCCCGCCTCGACTCGTCGCGAGGCGACCGGGCGAAGGGAGCCAATCGGAGCGTGTTGCAGAAAAGCATCATTAGCACGAATCTTTAGACCGAAACAAACCGCGAGCATATGCTAAATAAAGATAGTAGCGTTACGAGAGCAGAACATACATAGCACGCTCGAGAGCTCTGGAGATTCTAACTATGCTGAACAACCACGATGGATGACAGAAGAGCGCGATTACGTCCCGAAACTCCACTTTTCTTGTTGTCACCTTGGTACGACGTGAGGTACATTCCGTGACGCCTGATCAAGGAATTGACAGGTGATGCGGAAGGGTCCTACGTCTGGGCCCGCGCTACGTCGATGAGACCGACGAACTGCTCTGGCTGCCCTCCGCTGCGACTTGCTCGCAGGGGCCCGCCATCATGCGCCCTGGCCGATGCCCTCGCCCAGCCCATCCACCAGTGATCCGCAGCAGGAGATAGGTCCGGATGAGCACAATCTCGCAGCAGCCTCCCGTGGGATTGCAGGTGGTATCTGGAACGTATGTCAATTCTGGTGACATCACGGGAGAGCAAGACCACCTCCCCGCCGTGGAGCTGGCGCCGGCGGCCTATTCCCTGGGGAAGCGGGCGATTGACGTCGTCGGCGCGGCAGCGGGCCTCGCGCTGCTGTCGCCGTTGATGCTCATCGTGGCCCTCGTCGTGAAGCTGGACTCGCGTGGGCCCGTCTTGTTCCGGCAGCTCCGGATGGGCCACGGCGGCCGGACGTTCCGCTTCCTAAAGTTCCGAACGATGAACGTCGACGCCGAGAGCCGGGTGGCCGAGCTTGAGTCCCGCAACGAGTCGGTCGGCGGCGTGCTCTTCAAGATCCGCGACGACCCGCGCGTGACCCGGGTGGGCCGCTTCTTGCGGAGGACGAGCCTCGACGAGCTGCCTCAGCTCATGAACATCCTGGCCGGCCACATGAGCCTCGTCGGCCCCCGGCCCCTGCAGATGAGGGACTGCATCCGGCTTGAGGCCCTCGACGCCGAGCGCTATGCCCGCCGGCTGTCGGTCCCCCAGGGGCTGACCGGGGCCTGGCAGGTTGGAGGCCGGAGCGAAGAAGACTGCGTCACGATGATCGAGCTGGACCTCGACTACGCCGACCGATGGTCACTGGCCCTCGACCTGGCCATTATCTGCAAGACGGTGCCCGCGGTCCTTACGGGCCGCGGGGCGTGCTGACGCCGATCAGGCCGGTCAGTAGCCCGCTGGGAATCGAACCATGATCCGCTCCGAAGCCCCCCCTCGAGCACCCGGTCGCCGCAGACGTCCGTTCGCGGCATACCTCGGCGCGGCCGTATTCCTGCTCGCCACCTCCGGAGTTGTGCGGGCGTGGCAGGACCACGACCTGGTGGTCGCCGCCCGCGCCGCGACTCAGGCGCCGGTCCGCTTGGGCGGCCTGCCGGCACGGGTGGGCGCCTGGAGAGAGATCGGCTCGGATATCAGGATGGACACCAAGACGATCGAGATCGTCGGCTGCAGCGACTACATAACCCGGATGTACATCGACGACCGGACCGGCGTTGTCGTCACGGTACTCGTCGCCTATGGGCCGGCCGAGAAGATCGTCGGACACACCCCGGCCGTGTGCTACCCCGCCGCGGGGTACGAGCGCGAGTCGGGGCCCGAGGACCGCACGATCTACGCCGACGGCCGATCGGCCCGGCTGCGTTCCTTCGTGTTCGTCAAGCCCGACGCCCTGGCCACGGAGCGTGTCCACGTCTACGCCGGCTTCCGCCACGCCGGGCGCTGGACGCCCGATTCGTCGGATTCGCGTAAGCGGTTTCGCCACGAGCCCGGGATGTTCAAGATCCAGGTCCAGCGCCGCCTCGTCGCGAGAGAGCGCTCCGACCCTGGCAACCCGATCGAGCAATTCTCCGCCGCGCTGATTTCCGAGTTGGAGCGGGAGCTGGCCGCGAGTTCTACGTGGGGGGCGAAGAGCGGCGCCTAATTTGACGAGGCCCTCGTCCAGCGCCGGAGTGGTTCCATTTCATCAAGAAGTTTGAATCCATGAGGAGAGGGAGAAGCAGAAGATGCAGGTGAGATAGAGATCCCTAGCCGTCGTGATCTGAAGTCGCGGGCGGATGTCCGCGACGCGAAGGGAGCGGTCGGCCTCAGGCGAGATGATCGCGACAATCGCGTGATGCCAGGGCGGCGGAACCCATCGCAGTCGCCCCGGGCACCACGCTCGGCTCGGCGGGATCCGATGGACGAGACGTCCGAATGTCAAGGAATTTGCCGGATAAGGTCTTCCAACCACTAGACACGAACTGTACGAGCAGGAGCAGGCTGCCGAAGACCAAGACGAGGAACAGGGCCGGAGAGACCAGCAGCAGCAGGGCCACGCGGACGCACCAGGCCAGGGGATCCACGCGAGCCCGCGTGGAGACGGGATCTACCGGAAGCCGTTCGACAATTTCGATTGGCATGCGATCACCCTCGCATTCGGAGCCACCAATGAAAAGCGTTGGAGATAGACTAACACAGCCGACAGCCGACGACGCCCCACGGACGCGGGGAAACCCGCAGTGGCTGACTTGCAGACGACTTACGTCTCGCACCAGCCATTCTAGCGATGCGGGTGCCGTCGCCATATCCCCAAAGGGATGGGGCCAGCTGCGGCCCGATCGTCCTGCGACGCCCCTGATCAATGCGAACTCGCTGGGAGAAGCGCGCTGCTCCGGCGCGCTGTTCCCAGTTCTGGCCGTCGCTGTCGAGCATGAGGCATCAGGGCCAACCTAACTCAGGATTTGGCTTGCAAAGCGGGCGCTGCGAGTGTCGTCACGTATCATACCGAAGCGAGACGACGGAGACCAAAGACATGTCGGTCAGTAGATTCAAGAAATCTGCGGCCCTGGCCGCCTTCGTCGCCGGAGCCGCGAGTTTCGGCCCTGCGGCTCACGGGCAAACCATCAAGGTGACAGAGGTTCCTTACACCGGCGCCTCTTTCACATCATTGCTCGGCAGCGCCCCCGCCCTCCTCTATGTCGATCCGCTGTCGGGCCAAACGATTCTCCCCGGTGTCACCGCCAAGGGCGGAGCTGAGGTCAATGGCGCCGTCGCCGACAAGTACGCCACGCCCGATGGCCTGGGCAAGTCCCAAACGTACCTGGTCGGCGACCCGGGCACTTCCCCGTCGGACAGCGTTACCCTCTCGTACGCTACGGCCCAAACAAGCATCACGCTGCTCTGGGGCTCGATTGACACGTACAATACACTTACCCTCTCCAACGGCACCAGATCCGTCCGTGTGACGGGTGCCGAGCTCTTGCCTGCAGCTCGCTTCGATTCGAATGGGAATTCGATCGCGACGGACCCGACTGGTCAAACTGCTCTCGTCACGATCTCCAACCTCGGCCTCGGCTCTGGCTTCACCACGGCTGTCTTTTCCAGCAGTCAAGCGGCCTTCGAGTTCACCTTCGTCGCTCCCGAGCCGGCGTCGCTGGCGATGAGCGGCACCGCGCTGCTGGCCGTGACCGGCGTGACGTTGCGCCGCCGCAAGGCCAAGGTTTGAACGGAGGCCAATAATGAGGCGGCCGGCCCGAAGCGGACTGGCGCGCGTCCCCCCGTCGTCGCAAGCCGCCGGCGTTGTTGCTGGTGGTCATAATCCCACCCTCTTAAGCGAGGACGAACCGTGGCATCAGCGCTCGCACACCCTGTTTCATCGATCGAAGACAAGCTGACCGCAATCATCGACGAGCTCATCGATTCGCTGCCCGACCCAGAACAGCTTACCAGCAATGAGCGTCGTGGGATCATTGCAAGATACACCTCGGTGCTCGAAGGCAATTTCATCTACTGGATGACGGCCGCTCTCATCGCCGTCAAGGCGGAGCAATCGCGGCCCATCCTGCTGGAGAACCTGTACGAGGAAGTGCACGACTGCCATCCGCTGATGCTGCGCAAGTTCGCGATCGCGGCCAACGCCTTCCCCACCGATAAAGACGCCTTGGCAGTGCACGACGACCTGACCAAGGTTCGACAGTTCATGGGCAGGCTTTCGCCGGTCGAGTCGGTGTTGACGATGGGCTTCTTCGAGGGCTTCATCCAGAGGTTCATGGCTTACCTTGCCTACTTGGCTGCAGAACAGGGCTCGACGGAGCTGGCGTACACCGATGTCCATGGTGTCTGCGACATCGAGCACACCGAAGGTCTCTTGAGGGCATTGGCTGCGGAGATCGCCCTGACGTCGCTCGAGCCGGATGCGGATCTCTTCGAGGGTGTAACCCTGCTTCGCACGCTGATCGAGCGGATTATTCGGCCATAAGCGGAACCGCCTACCGCCCGAATCACCGGGCGAGGAAAAACGCGCGCCGAGCGGGCCAAGAACACTTGCAGCGGGGAACCCGTGCATGAGCATTCGATCGGAGATTCTCGACCAGTTCAAACAGGTCGGGTATGAGCAGGGCAAGCGGATCGGGCCTCTGTCCGATGATCTGCCGCTGCTGGATTCGGGTTTGGACTCGCTCTGCTTCGCCATCCTCGTGAGCCGCCTCGAGGCCGCGCTGGGCGTGGACCCATTCATCGAGAACGAAGACGCTCCCTTCCCCGTGAAACTGGGAGAGTTTATACGGTTCTATGAGAACACCGTGGAATCGCTGCACTAGCCTGCGGGATGCGATCGATGTCGGCGGGACGCGGGCGCATGGCTGTTTCATCGGCGCCGAACACCGTGCCGCCCTTGGAGATCTGCTCCACGGGGCGGCGATTGCGCCCGGCGTCGAGAATCTACGCGGGCGCTCGGTGCTGATCGCCTCGGCTGACCCATTCCTCGTGGCGCTTGCGCTAATCGAGTCGGATGGATTGGCGCGGCGCATAACTCTCTACCCGCCCGACCTCGCTCTCGAGCATCTGCCCTACGTGATGCGTTACGCCGAGGTGGATGCGGTGGTCTCCGACGGCAGTTTTCTCAGCGGCGCCTCCGTCGGCGCGGCGCAACATGCGATATGTACGCCGGCGCTGGTCCCGCGCGTTCATGCCAGCCGGGAGCGCCTGTCGACCGAGTGGATTCTGCTCACCTCGGGCACTACCGGTCGGCCCAAGATGGTGCTGCACACGCTGGCCAGCTTGGCGGGAGCCATTCGCACTAGCGAGTCGCATACCGAAGTGATCTGGAGCACGTTTTACGACATTCACCGCTACGGCGGCCTGCAGATCTACCTTCGAGCCGTGCTGACGCGTTCGTCGCTGTTGCTTACCCGGCCGCGGGAGCCGGTGGCGAACTTCCTGAAGCGTGCCGGAGAGGCCTGCGTAACGCACATCTCCGGCACTCCATCACACTGGCGGCGGGCGCTTATGAGCCCCGAAGCCGACCGAATCGCGCCACGTTACATCCGGCTATCGGGCGAGATCGCCGATCAGGCTATCCTCAACAGTCTGCGCTCTTTCTATCCGGAAGCCGAGATCAGCCATGCCTTTGCCACCACGGAAGCCGGCGTGGCCTTCGATGTCCGCGACGCGCTGTCAGGGTTCCCAGCCAGTATGCTGACTGGCACGTCAGGTGTCGACTTGAAGGTCGTGGACGCAACGCTGCGCGTCCGCTCTGGCCGCACCGCCGATCGCTATCTCGGTGAGAATCCGCCCGCACTGAAAGACCCGGAGGGCTTTGTCGACACCTGCGACGTGCTCGAGCTCCGCGATGGCCGCTACCACTTCCAGGGCCGGCGCGACGGTGTGATCAACGTTGGCGGGCTCAAGGTGCATCCCGAGGAAGTCGAAGCGGTGCTCAACCGCCATCCTCAGGTGCGGCTTTCACTGGTCAAGACGATGAAGAATCCGATTACCGGCGTGCTGGTGGTAGCCGACGTGCTTCTCAAGGACCCGTCTACTCTCGAGGGCGAGCAGCCGCGCGAATTGCAACAGGCCATCAAGCAGTTCTGCCGTGAGTCGCTGGCACCGCATAAGGTGCCGGCGGCGATCAGCTTTGTTCCCGCGTTAGCCGTCTCGGAGGCAGGAAAGCTGGTACGCCGTCATGGGTAACGTCATTGTGACCGGCGGAAGCCGAGGCATCGGACTTGGCATCGTTCGCTGCTTAGCTAAAGCCAGCTACCGTGTGATGGCTGTCGCGCGCAGAGAGAGCCGCGAGTTGCGCGCGGCCATCGATGAGGCCGCGTGTAGCGGCACTGGCTCCATTGGCTTCGCTGCATACGATCTGGCGGAGACCGACGACATGGCCGCGCTGGTCAAGCAACTCCGCGAAGAGCTCGGGCCCGTCTACGCGCTGGTGAACAACGCGGGCATGAGCATCGACGGCACACTGGCGCTCACGACGCTACGCAGATCGAGCGCGCGGTGCGTCTCAATGTGGTTTCGCCGATCCTGTTGAGCAAGTATGTCCTGCGTTCGATGATGGCCGACGGAGCCGGCGGTCGCATCGTCAATCTGGCCTCGATCATTGCCTTTACTGGATATAGCGGGCTTTCGGTTTACGGCGCCACCAAAGCGTCGATGATCGGCTTTACCCGCTCGCTGGCCCGCGAAGTAGGCCGGACCGGCGTCACCGTGAACGCGGTAGCGCCGGGCTTTGTCGATACCGAGATGACCAAGGGACTGACCGACGAGCATCGCGAGCAGATCGCGCGGCGGAGCGCACTGCGCCGGCTGGTCGAGGTGGATGATGTCGCCGCCGCTGTCGAGTATCTGCTCAGCGACGGTGCCAGGAACATCACCGGCACGGTCATCACCGTCGACGCGGGGAATACAGCATGAGCGCAGCGCTCAGCGAAACCGTTCAAACCGCTGCTAGGCCAGGCGCGTCCGTATCGCGGGCCTGGCTGCGGCGCTCGAGTTGACGGCGCCCATACCCCGCCAGCGCGAGCGCGTGCTGCCCGCAGTCGTCGAGGAGTTGGGCAACCGGCTGGGCGACAAGCTCGCGCTGCTCTCCGACTGCGAGAGCTTCACGTACCTCGAACTCGCCGGGCGGCGCGGCGGTACGCCCGCTGGGCGCTCGCACAGGGCGTGGCCAAGGGCGATGTGGTTGGCCTGTTGATGCCCAACCGCCCCGAGTATCTGGCGATCTGGCTGGGTGTCACCCGCGTTGGCGGAGTCGTCGCGCTGCTCAACACCAACCTCACCGGGCAATCCCTCGCGCACTGCGTTCGAGGTGTTTCGGCCAAACACCTCGTCGTCGCCGCGGAGCTCGCCGATGCGCTCGACACGGCCCTGCCCCACCTCGCCGCGCCGCCGCAGGTGTGGGTTCACGGCGGATGGCGCGGCATCGACGAGAAGATTGAAAGCCTCTCGGCCGCGCCACTCGAAGCCGGCGAGTTGCGCGAGATAACCATCGACGACCGCGCACTCTACATCTTCACGTCGGGCAGCACGGGATTTCCCAAGGCCGCCAACGTGAGCCACGCGCGCGTAATGCAGTGGGGGCTGTGGTTCGCGGGCATGATGGACGCTAAGCAGAGCGACCGGTTGTACAACTGCCTGCCCATGTATCACAGCGTTGGTGGTGTGCTGGCTCCGGGCGCGATGCTGGCTGCTGGCGGCTCGCTGGTCGTGGGCGAGAGGTTTTCGGCGAGCCAGTTCTGGAGCGACATCACCCGCTGGGAGTGCACCGCGTTTCAGTACATCGGCGAACTTTGCCGCTACCTGCTGCACCGGGCCCCTGCGGAGAGCGAGACCGCGCACAGCCTTCGGCTCGCTTGCGGCAATGGCCTCGCGGCCAGCGTGTGGGAGGCGTTTCAGGAGCGCTTCCGCATCCCGCAGGTCCTCGAGTTTTACGCTGCCACGGAGGGAGGCATCTCGCTGTTCAACGTGCAGGGCAAGCCCGGAGCCGTCGGCCACATTCCCCCCTATCTGGCGCACCGCTTCGCGCCGCTCTGGTCGCCTTCGACTTCGACGAAGGTGAGCCTACCCGCGACGAGAACGGTTTCTGTATTCGCTGCGGCGTCAACGAGCCCGGCGAGGCGATCGGCAAGGTGCAGAACGATCCGGCGAGCGCCGGCAGCCGGTTCGAGGGCTACACCAGCGCGGCCGAAACCGAGAAGAGAATCCTGCGCCATGTCTTCGAAGCGGGTGACGCTTGGGTACGGACCGGCGACCTGATGCGCCAGGACGAGAAGGGCTTTTTCTACTTCGTCGACCGTGTCGGCGACACCTTTCGCTGGAAGGGCGAGAACGTGGCTACCTCCGAGGTGGCGCAAGAGGTCTGCGCTTTCGAGGGCGTACTGCATGCCAGCGTCTACGGAGTTGCGATTCCGGGGACCGAAGGCCGCGCCGGGATGGCGGCCATCGTATGCGAAGGCGCGCTCGATCTCACCGCGTTGCACCGGCATCTCGCCGAGCGCCTGCCCCCCTACGCGCGTCCGCTTTTTCTTCGGCTCTCTCCGCAGGCCGAGTTAACCGGCACCTTGAAGTATACGAAGACCGATCTCGTCCGGCAGGGATTCAACCCTAGCCAATGCGCCGACCCACTGTTCTTCAATCATCCCGAGCTGCGCGCCTACGCCCCGCTCGACGTGCCGCTATACGACAGCATCCTCGCAGGAGCCACCCGTATATGAGCTGGCACAGCGACACCGCCAAGACACGGAGACGACTTCGCACCCTTCTCCACGGAGTATCACCTGAGCTGATTGCGACGCATTCTCAACGCAACTTCCGCAGAAGGTGAGAGCCGATGCAGATCGAGCCGCTACAGAATGAATACGAGCGGGTGCATGCCGATCTCGCGGATGGCCCGATCCTTCCCTCGGTCACGGTGGACGAGATTCGCAGCTATCTAGCCAGCCGGTATCACTTCCGGGAAGCGCTTCCTCTCGATGAAGTTGTCCAAGACGCTGAGCGGATGCTTCGTACCTGGCAGGTTCAGGTGACTCATCCGCGCTATCTCGGGCTTTTCAACCCAGCCGTGACGCTGCCTTCGGTGATCGCCGAGACTCTGGTGGCTATGTACAACTCCCAGCTAGCCAACTGGCGCACCTCGCCCGCCGGCAACGAGATCGAGCGGCATACGCTGGGCTGGCTGGCGGCTAAGTTCGGCCTGCCCGGAGATACCATTGCGACCTTTACGAGCGGAGGCACGGAAGCCAATCTCTCCGCAGTAGCGGTGGCGCTGAGTCATGCGTTCCCGGAGTACGGCGAGCACGGTCTACGCAGCTTGTCAGAACCTCCGTCTCTCTATCTCACGGGCGAGGCGCATCACGCGTTCAACAAGATCGCGCACATGACCGGGATCGGGCGCCGTGCCGTTCGGCCAGTCAAGACCGACCGCCGGCTGAAGCTCGACTTGGAGAGCCTGCGCGGCCAGGTGCGCCAGGACCGCGAAGACGGCTGGGCGCCGTTTCTAGTCGTCGGCACCGCGGGCACGACTGCGGCTGGGATAATCGATCCGCTTCCCGAGATCGCCCAGTTCTGCCGCGAAGAGGGTCTATGGTTCCACGCCGATGCCGCCTGGGGCGGCGCGGCGGTCCTCTCGCCTGCGCTCAAGAAGAATCTCGCTGGCATCGAGCAGGCCGACTCGATCACCTGCGACGCGCACAAGTGGCTTTCCGTGCCCATGGCCTGCGGAATGTTCTTCTGTCGTCACCGGGAGAGCGTCGCGCGTACGTTTCACGCCGACGTCACTTACATGTCTGGCAAGCAGTCTGGGCCGGTCTTTGATCCACTCACCAACTCGATGCAGTGGTCGCGGCGGTTCATCGGACTCAAGTTGTTTCTGGCCTTGGCCAACCTGGGCGAATCAGGATATGCGGCGATGATCGAGCACCAGGCGCGCCTTGGCAATGTCCTGCGCAAGGCGCTGGCGGCGTCTGGCTGGCGGCTGGTCAACGAAACGCCGCTGCCGCTGGTCTGCTTTACGCGTGAGCATCTCGAGCCGGCTGCCTTTCTCGCCGCGCTGCACCGGCGGCAGATCGCCTGGATGTCCGAGGCTCATATCGACGGGGCACCGGCGCTGCGCGCCTGCATCACCAACTTCCGCACTACGGAAGCAGATATCCATCAGATCGTGGAAAAGATGAATCAACTGTTTCAGCAAGGCGCGGGTGCGCTCCAGCCGGAGCCACAGTTGCGATGACGACAATCGCGCCCGCAGACCGGACATCTGCCGCACAGACGCACTCGCTAATGTCGAGGTCTCGATGAAACGCGAAACAATCGCCATTCACGCTGGTTACGAGCCCGACACCGCTACGCGCTCGGTTGCCGTGCCCATCTACCAGACCGTGGCCTACGCTTTCGACAGCGCTGAACACGCTGCGGCGCTTTTCAACCTTGAGGCCGAGGGCTACCGCTACACGCGCATCGGCAATCCCACGATTGCCGTACTGGAGCGGCGCATGGCCGCGCTCGAAGGCGGACTCGAGGCGATATGCGTGGCCACCGGCCAGGCCGCGGTGAACTACGCGGTGCTTAACCTCGCCGGCATGGGCAGCAACGTCGTCACGCCGCCGCAGCTCTACGGCTCGACGCACACGCTGTTCGCGCATATTCTGCCGGGACAGGGCGTGTTTGTGCGCTTTGCCGAGTCCGACCGTCCTGAGGTCATCGAGCGCCTGATCGACGCCGAGACGCGCGCCATCTACTGCGAGAGCGTAGGCAATCCGGCCGGCAACATCTGCGACATCGAGGCGCTGGCGCAGGTCGGCGCACCGCCACGGCATCCCACTTGTGGTGGATAACACTGTGGCCACGCCGATGCTGTTGCGCCCGATCGAGTACGGCGCCGATATCGTGGTGCACTCGCTCACCAAGTTTATGGGCGGGCATGGGACAACGCTCGGCGGCGTCATCGTTGATAGTGGCGACTTTCCGTGGGCGCAGCACGCCGCGCGCTTTCCGATGTTCTGCGAGCCCGATCACTCCTATCACGGACTGGTGTACACCGAGCGTTTCGGTCCGGCCGCCTATATCGCCCGCTGCCGCAGTCGGTATCTGCGCCCACCGGAGCCGTGCTCGCGCCGCTCAGCGCCTTCCTACTGCTGCAAGGAGTCGAGACCGCGGCGCTGCGCGTCGAGCGCCACGTGGAGAACGGCCGCAAGGTGGCCGAGTTCTTGCACAGCGATCCACGCGTGACCTGGGTCAACTACGCCGGCTTTCCCGACAGCCCGTACTACGCGCTGGCCCAGAAATACCTCAATGGGCAGGGCTGCTCGCTGATGATGCTGGGCGTCAAGGGCGGTTACGAAGCCGCCATCCGCTTCTACGATACGCTGAAGCTTGTCACCCGCCTGGTAAACCTGGGCGATGCCAAGTCGCTGGCCTGCCACCCGGCTTCGACCACCCACCGGCAGATGTCGCCCGAGGAACAGCGCAACGCCGGCGTTCGGCCGGAGATGATCCGCTTGAGCATCGGGATCGAACATATCGACGACATCTTGGCTGACCTCGATCAGGCCCTGAACGCGGCAATGTAAGCGACAACGCCGCTCGCCGTGGCGTGTAGTAAAGAGGTTGTCATGCCAGCCTTTTTGAACATGAAGTACCCTGATCCCGATCGGCCGTTAGGCCGCAACTGGCCGCGTGTGCCGCCGAGCGCGCTCGAGAATCCGCGCAGCACTACTCTGCACATCGGCTTAGTTAACAACATGTCCGATAGAGCTATGTGCGCCACTGAGCAGCAATTTCTCGGGCTGCTTCAAGCGGCTGCGGGGGACATGCTGGTCCAATTCACGCTCTACGCTTTGCCCGAGGTGGAGCGAAAGCCCTTCGGCCAGCGCCGCGTAGGCCGCCTTTACCTTGGCATTGAGCAGCTTTGGGAGCAGTCGCCAGAGCAATGTCCGGACGGGTTGATCGTCACTGGCCGCGAGCCGCTCACCCCCGATCTGCGTCAGGAGGCCTACTGGCCCAGCTTCAGACGCGTTCTGGCGTGGACGCAGGAGCACGCGCGCTCGGCAGTGTGGTCGTGTCTGGCGGCTCACGCGGCCGTGCTGGCGCTCGACGGCGTTGAGCGCCAGCGCAGTCAGCACAAGCACTTCGGGATCTTCACCTGTGAACAGGCCACGCCGCACGCGCTGCTCGCCGCGCGCCGCAAGCCTGCGCGTTCCTCACTCACGCTGGAACGGCGTCTCCGCGGGCGAATTAGCCGCGAAAGGATACCAGGTGCTCACGCGCACCAGCGACGGTGGCGTCGACACCTTCGTCAAGCAGGATGCGGGGCTGTTCGTGTTCTTCCAGGGCCATCCGGAGTACGAGTCCAAGACGCTTATGGGCGAGTACCGGCGGGACGTAGGGCGGTATCTCAAGGGCGAGATGGAAACTTACCCGTTCCTGCCGCTGGGCTACTTCGGGGAAGAGACTGAGCGGTCTCTGCGGGAGATTGAAGCCGAGGCACGGGCATCGCGCCAGGAAACGCTCCTCGGCGAGGTCTCTGCCGTGCTCAAAGGCGTCCGGTTGCACAACACCTGGCGCAGCACAGCCGTCCTTATCTATCGCAATTGGCTCGAGCACCTATGCATGCAGAAGCGCGATGGCGGAAAACTTATGTCTGGCGTGGTGGCCCTGCCCCCTTGGCCGAGTCCGACCGCAATGTGAGGATTGCGGTGGTTCTGCGCTCCTCCCCGGAAGTTGGTCCGTCTCATTTGAGAGCCGTTATGGGATAATCGGCCCCGGGTTGGAGGACCGGGGCGATGAAGAAGAGCAAGTTCACCGAGGAGCAGATCGCCTTCGCACTGCGGCAGGCCGAGGCCGGCACGCCGGTCGAGCAGGTCTGCCGCAAGTTGGCGGTCAGTCAAGAGACCGCATCAGACTGCTCCACCTGGCACACCTCTTCCAACCCACGATGGCCCAGCGATAATCGCCGTCGTCGCCCTTCTGGACCTGGGCCGATGGATCGCGCGGCATCGCGCACCGGACGAGGGAGAGTCACCATGCCACCGAGAGCAACACGCCTGCCCACCGTCGCGGCGCCCCCCCGTCTCTCGCACGACTGATGCCCACTCCTTCGCCGATGGTTTTCTCTGGACATTCCCCTGAGCCATAATGGCTCTGGGAGGAGTGCCCGAGATGAGCAAGCCCAGCACCAAGACCGACACCGCTGATCGGGGCCGATTCTCGGCCCGGCGGAAGACCGAGGCCATCCTGCGACTGCTCCGGGGCGAGGACCTCGAGACACTCTCCAGGCAACTCGGCGTCACCGCCGCCGCCCTGTCCGCCTGGCGGGACGGCTTCCTCGACGGCGGCACCGCCGCCATGAGGAGCCGGCCGGCCGACGAGCGGGACGAGGAGATCGCGCGGCTGAGATCGAAGGTCGGCCAGCTCACGATGGACAACGAGCTGCTCGACCGGAGGTGCCAGCACCTGGAGAGCGGCCGCCCTTTCGCGTCGAGGAGGCGGAGCACCTGAGCTGCTCCGCCTCCCCCTCGACCGGCAGGCGGTACGGCCTGCAGCGGGTCTGCCGCATCTTCGGCCTGGCCCGCTCGACGGCTTATTACCTCAAGGCCCGCGACGCCGTCCCGCCCGGACAACGGCCCGTGCCCAGGAAGCGCGGCCCGATCGGGGCGGCGACCGACGACGAGTTGGTCGCCCACATCCGGAGGGTGCTGGCCGAGTCCCCGTTCCACGGCGAGGGTTACCGCAAGGTCTGGGCGCGGCTGCGGCATCGGGGCATCCGGACCGCTGCGGAGCGGGTCCGACGGCTGATGCGGGAGCATTACCTCCAGGCCCCGCGCCGGGGCGGCAACGCCCACGGCCCCACGGCCCATGACGGCACGATCACCACCAAGGAGCCCGACACGATGTGGGGCACCGACATGACCACGACGGTTACCACCGATCAGGGGACGGCCCACGTCTTCGTCGCCGTCGATCACTGCACGTGCGAATGCGTCGGCCTGCACGCCGCCAAGGGAGGCAACCGGTTCGAAGCCCTGGAGCCGCTCCGCCAGGGGGTGCGCGAGCACTTCGGGGAGTTCGGGCCCGACATCGCCGAGGGCCTGGCCATCCGCCACGACCACGGCAGCAGCTACATGAGCGGCGACTTCCAGCGAGAGCTGACCTTCCTCGGTGCCGTCAGCTCGCCGAGCTTCGTCCGGGAGCCCGAGGGGAACGGCTTCGCCGAGCGGTTCATCCGCACGCTCAAGGAGCAGGTGCTTTGGGCGCGGACGTTCGCCACGGTCGAGGAGCTGGCCGGCGCGTTGCGGGAGTTCAAGCGGACCTACAACGAGCGTTGGCTAATCGGCCGGCATGGTCATCGGACGCCCGCGCAGGTGCGGCGCGATCTCGTCGGTAGCAAGGCAGCGGCGGCGTGAGTACAATCAGTTTCCCGTCCAGAGAACCCGCAGGCGATACACCGACCGGCACCGCGAGCGGCTGGCCGTCGTTTACGTGCGGCAGTCGACCGCCGGGCAGGTGCGACGGCATCCGGAGTCGACGCAGTTGCAGTACGGCCTCGTCGAGCGGGCCGCGGTCCTCGGCTGGCCGCGGTCGCGCGTGCTCGTCATCGACGACGACCTCGGACTCTCGGGCGCCTCGGCCGACGGCCGTCCCGGCTTCCAGCGGCTCCTCGGCGAGGTGGCCCTGGACCACGTCGGCGTGATCCTCGGCGTCGAGATGAGTCGCCTGGCCAGGAGCTGTAAGGACTGGTACCAGCTGCTAGAACTCTGCGCCCTCTTCGGCACCCTGATCTGCGACCTGGACGGCTTGTACGACCCGTCCTCCTATAACGACCGGCTCCTGCTCGGGCTCAAGGGCACGATGTCCGAGGCCGAGCTGCATATCCTCCGCCAGCGGATGCGGCAGGGCGCCCTGCAGAAGGCCCGCCGCGGCGAGTTGGTCAGCAAAGTGCCGATCGGTTACGTCCGCACGGCGGCCGGCGAGGTCGGCCTCGACCCCGACGAGCAGGTCCGGTCGTTCGTCGGGCTCGTCTTCGACCAGTTCGAGCGGATCGGATCGGCGACCGGCCTGCTGCGCTGGATGGTCGCGCGAGAGCTGTGTGCTCTCTCCCGAAATTCTTGCCTGAAGAAATCGAAGATTGACCGGAGTAATAGCCGTCTCCTCCCTTCCGCGGCGAGGCCGCAGAGGCGAGGAATCGATGGCAGAGAATTGGAGTCACGGGCAAGCGGGATGGCCGGACGGTGGGCACGCTCCGTCTGAGCGATCACAGGAGGCGTGCTCGCCCAGATCGGAGAATCCGCTCGATCCGCAGGGCGGCGCCGAAGCTGAGAAATTGGAGACTTGGTCCGTCGCCGCCGACATGGCGAGCGGCTCGGAATTCGAGACTCGCCGCCGCGGCGATGCCGCCCTCCGAGATCGTTCCGACGATCATCTTCCCGATACCCCAGGCGGCGCGCTCGATTTGCCCGACTTCGTGACACCGCGGCTGGCCGGCCGCGGGCGCGGGCCCATTCTGGCTCGGCCCGACGAGGTTAAGTCCCCAACTTACAACCCGGAGCAACGCCTCCTCATCCTCGACTGCTGGATCCGGAGCGGCCTGCCCGCCGGCGACTTCGCCCCGCTGGTCGGCCTCTCCAAGCCCACTCTCTTCGCCTGGAAGAAGAGGTTCGAGGAACTCGGGCCGGCGGGTTTGCTCGAGCCCCACAAGGGCGCCCGCTCCGGCAGCCGCCTGCCGGAGCTCACCAGGCGCACGATCCTGCTGCTCAAGCAGAGTCATCCCGACTGGGGCTGCGAGCGGATCAGCCAGATGCTCCTCCGCGGCCCGGCGCTGCCGGCGAGCCCTTCGGCCGTCACCCGCGCCCTGCGCACGGCCGGCTACGAGCTGCACGGGACCCCCACGCGGCCGCATCCCGACAAGGTCCGCCACTTCGAGCGGGCCCGGCCCAATCAGCTCTGGCAGACCGACCTGTTCACCTTCATCCTCAAGCGGCAGAACCGCCGCGTCTACCTGGTCGCGTTCCTCGACGATCACAGCCGGTTTCTCGTCAGCTTCGGCCTCCACGCCAGTCAGTCGACGGCGCTTGTGCTCGAGGTCTTCCGAGCCGCCGTCGCGGCCTACGGCTCCCCGGAGGAGGTGCTCACCGACAACGGCGCGCAGTACGTCACCTGGCGGGGCGAGAGCGCCTTCCATAAGGAGCTCAAGCGGCGCGGCATCCGCCAGATCGTCGCGGCGCCGCGACATCCGCAGACCCTGGGAAAGATCGAGCGGTTCTGGGGCACGCTCTGGCGTGAATGCCTGGAAACCGCGGTGTTCCTCGACCTGGCCGATGCCCGCGCCGGATCGGGCACTTCATCGACTGGTACAATTTCCAGCGCACGCACAGCGGCATCGACGGCCTGGCCCCGGCCGACCGCTACTTCGGGGCGGCCCCCGACATGTTGCGCGCCTTGAAGGAGCGGGCGGCCAAGAATGCGCTGGAGCTGGCGCGGAACGGCCTCCCCAGGCCGCCGTTCTATGTGGCGGGCCAGGTCGGCGGCCGGGCCTTCAGCCTGCACGCCGAGGGTGAGCGGGTCTTCCTCATGGGTGAAGGCGGCACGCGGCAGGAGGTCGACCTGGTGCCGCCCGCCGGCCCAGCGAGTACCCCTTCCATGCCCGTGGCGATCTGCCCCGACGGCTCACCCGCTGGGGTTGCACCACCGGATGCGGCCGACTTGCAAGACGTCCTCGACACTCGGGCCGAGTCCGACGCGATGACGCCGGCGCGGCAGGAAGGGGGGCAGCCATGAGCACCGGAAACACAACCCCTCCCTCGCGGCGACGCGGGTCGACGGGCGCGGAGACGACGAGGCGGCCTCGCGGGCCCTACCGCCGACAGCTCACGGCCACTCCTTCGGGCGCCGGCGTCGAGGCACGCCGCTCCGCGGCCGTGATCCTCGAGGTGCTGGCCGGTATGCGCACGCCAGCCGGCGCCGCCTGTGCGCTGGGGATTCGGCCCCAGCGTTATTACCTTCTCGAACAGCGAGCCGTGCAGGGGCTGGTCGCGGCGTGCGAGCCACGTCCTCGAGGGCGGTCGAAGGGCGCCGATCGCCGCCTCGCCGAGTTGGAGCGCGAGCTGGCCACCGCGCGGCGCGACCTGACTCGTCAGCAGGCGCTGGCGCGAACAGCTCAGCGCCGCCTTGGGCCTGACGTCTGCATCGCTAGTCAACAGGGGGCAGGCCGCGTCACCCGCGCCGAAGCGACGGCAGCGGAAGTCGGTCAAGCGTGGGCTGCGTGCCGCGCGGCTGTTGCGAGAGGGGCTCCCCCCTGGAGCCGTTGCGGGCCAGGAGGTAGAAGTGGCCCAGAGCGGCCTCGGCGCCGCGGGGCCCACCGCCGGTAGGAGCCGACCGGCGAGGATGGAGTCGACTCGCCCCCCGACGGGGGGCGGTCACGGAGGTGCGAGCCATGGCTGGCCGAAAGCCGTTGAGCATCCCTGATCAAGTCGAGCGGCTGCCGGGATCGCCCCTGGCCAAGCAGCGGCTGCGGGCGATCCTGGCCAATCTCGCGGGCGGGCTCACGCCGAGCGAGGCGTGCGCCGGGCTGGGGATCGAGGAATCGTGGTACTTCGAGCTCAGGCACCGCGCCCTGGGACGCTGGGTCGAGGCGTTGGAGCCCGAGCCGCCCGGCCGGCGGCCAGGAACGGCGCCGGGGCCCGAGCATGAGCGGATCGCCGACCTCGAACAGCAGGTCGAGAGGCTCGAGCTGGAATTGAAGGCCTCGCGGCTGCGCGAGGAATTGGCGCTCGTCGGCGTTCCGGGGCCCGCCAACGCGGCAAAAAAAGCTCGTGGGTGAGGCACCAGCCACACCGTCGGGAGGCTGGTCCTCACCACAACCGACAAGGCGCAGGCGAGGTGGCCGAGCGAGCGGCCGTGGCCGTCGAATGCGCGGGCGGTCTCGCGTCCGAGGGTGCGCCGCGGCCGGTCGCAAAGCGTATCGCTCATGCAGACGGGGACCGAGCCGAACTCGTCCCGGCGTCGGCATGTGACCGGGCCCCCGCGGCCTCTTGGCGCTCGCACGGCCAGGCTGAGCGGCGGCGTACAGAACAGGAGCTTCGTCGCCGCGCGGTGGCTTTCCGCCAAGAGCATTGTCGCCTCGGCTGGTCACCCCGCGACGTTGCCGAGGCCCTCGCGCTGCCACCGCGGACGCTGGCGCACTGGTGCCGGCACGTCGCATTCGATGACCTCGAGATCACGCCCCGCGGCCGGCCACCACAAAGCACCACGGAGGCGCGACGCGTGGATGTAACGGACTTCCTCACGACGCACGGGCCGGCCATCAGCGTCGCGACGCTCAAGGCCGAGTTTTCGGACGTGGCGCGGGGAGAGCTCGAGGCCCTCCGGGGCGACTTTCGTAAGGCGTGGCGCACCGAACACGCGCCGACCCGATGTGATCTCACGTGGCTCGTTCCCGGGAGTGTCTGGGCGATGGACTTCAGCCACCCGCCGCACCTGATCGATGGCTGCTTCCCGGCGATCTTGAACGTGCGCGATCTGGCGAGCCATCAGCAGTTGCTCTGGCTCCCGGTGCTGCGCGAGGACGCCGCCACAGTCGTGGGCGCGCTCGACGACCTCTTCGCGGCGCACGGGGCGCCATTGGTCTTGAAGTGCGACAACGGCCCGGCATTCCGTGCGCAGGCGACGAAGGAGCTGGCGCGAGACCGGTCGATCTTCACGTTGTACTCGCCGCCATACTGTGCGCGGTACAACGGCGCGTGTGAACGAGCCAATCGCACGCTCAAGGAATGGACCGAGCACATCGCCAACCGGGCGGGTCGGCCCGGCTTCTGGACGAGCGACGACCTCTTAACAGCGCGGCTGCGGGCGAATCGATTGAGCCGGCCCTGGGGACCATCGGAGGCCACGCCCGAAGAGAAGTGGGCAAGTCGGCGCCGAATGTCGCTGGACGATCGCGCGATCGTGTGGCAAGAGTTGTGCAGCAGGATCGCCGCCGTCTGCGCCGAGCGTGGCTTGGAGTCGACGACCGGACTCCTGCATTACACGCAAGCTGAGATCGAGCGAATCGCGGCGCAACCCGTCCTCGAAGCGCTCGGTCTCCTTCACGTCACGAGGAGGCGCATTACTCCGGTGAATTGATCCCCGATCGACGGCAAGGATTACGATAGGGGCACATACTACAAACAACGACCTCGAACAGGCTCGAATCTCCTTGAAAAGCCGGGGAAAGCAGGCTGGAATAGTGGTTTTGCGACCCACAAATTCTGCGGAGGGGTCAAGAGGAAGGGCGGAACGTTTAACGGCTCGACGATAACAACATCATTAAGGTTCGACTATTAGTCGGCGATCTTATAATGACGGAAGAGAAAGAGGAGATTTCCAAGGACGTCACTCTTGAAGGAACAATGGCATGACTTCTGAAATGCAAATCGCCCCACTGCGGCGCGCTGATATTCCAGAACTGAGCCAATTTCTCATTAGCGGCCTCGGCGTTCCCGCAACGTCTTCTAACTTCGCTCACGAAGTCCTCTCATGGAAGTATTTTGATGGTCCAAACGGTCCTTCGGCGGACTCGGTCTGCAGCCTCATCGCGCGCTCGGCGGGTACGATTATCGGACACATTGGAATATGTCCTCGCCAGTTCATCGTATCGGGAGACGGAACGACGGCAGTATCGACAATGCACGTCATCGACTGGACGGGCTCGGCTACGCATCCCGGGTCGGGAGCCTTATTGATGCTGCGAGCCTTCGCGACTAGCAAGACACAGTACGCCGTCGGCGGAACCGCCCAGGCGCAAGCCATGTTTCCAAGGTTGGGCTTCGAGCAGAAGCCCAAGCTCGCCATCTATAAGAAGGTGCTCACACCATTTCATCGCTTGCGTTCAACGGGTCAGGGATTAATCCGAAAATGCGCAGGAACAATTAAGGACATGGCGTCCGTTTGGCAAGAACGCACACCCCCGATCCCGCAGACTGTCGAATTGCGCTCGGCACCTACTTTCACTGAAGAAATTGATTGCTTACTGGGACGGTCTTCAATACGAATTGTGACCTGCAAGCGCGATCACATGTTGCTCAATTACTTTCTTCGATATCCACTATCGGGCTTTTCTGGCTGGACGATTCACAGGTCTCAGCGAATGATCGGCTTCGCCGTCTTGACCATCACTCCGCACGGACGAGTCCGGCTTGGAAAAATAGTGGATTGTTGGCTTGATAGCGAAGATCCGTCCTGTTGGCAGGCCACGGTTGCAGCGCTCATCGATCGCCTCCGCGTTCTTTCCGCGGACTCTGTCACATGTTATGCTGCCACCCCGAGCCTGCACGCGGCGTTGCTCTGGAATGGCTTCGCCAAATCATGGGAAGCGAACGTGTACGTTCGCGACAAACAGCGATTGCTACCTCGGGACCTTCCTGTCGGAATCTCGATGCTCGATCGCGATAGCGCCATTCTCTAAATATGGATCACGAGTAATTCCTGCGCTTTGCCAGGTATGGAGCCGCGCGTGTCCGTCCGGTTGAGGTGCCCCCCTTAAACGAATCCGGCCGCGATGCGAGAATCGCGGCGGTTGTGAGCCTGCCCCCAACTTTGGTCCACTCATAATGAGAGTTTCGCGATGGGCTTCGGCCCCTTGTGCCCGGCCTTGATCGCAGCGAACTCCCCGGGGGTCAGGTAGCCCAGGGCGCTATGGGGGTGCTCCCGATTGTATCTCGCCCTCCAGGCCTCGATGTTCTCCCGCGCGTCGTCCAGGCACAAGAACCAGTGCGGGTCGAGGCACTCCTGGCGCAGCCGGCCGTTGAACGCCTCGATGTGCGCGTTGTCCGTCGGCTTGCCCGGCCGGCTGAAATCTAGCGTCACGCCGTTGAAGTAGGCCCACAGGTCCAAAGATCGGCCGACGAACTCCGGCCCGTTGTCTACCCGGATGCTCGCCGGGGCGCCCCGCTCGGCGGCCAGGCCCTCCAGGGCCGCGACGACCCGATCTCCGGTGAACCGGAAGTCCGCCCGGGCGGCCAGGCCCTCGCGCGTGAAGGTGTCCACGACCGTCAGGACGCGGAAGCGGCGGCCATCCGAGAGGGCGTCGCTCAGGAAGTCCATCGCCCAGACCCGGTTGGCCGCCTCGGCGGCCGGCCGTGCCGGGCGGGCGCGACAGCTCGCGCGACGCCTCGGCACCTTGCGGCGAAGCGCCAGGCCCTCCTCGCAGTAGAGGCGATAGGTCCGCTTGTGGTTGACCGCCCAGCCCTCGCGCCGCAGCAGGACGTGCAGCCGCCGGTAGCCGTATCGGAAGCGCGCCCCGGCCAGGTCGCGCAGGCGGACGCGCAGGGCGTCCCGCGGGTCACGGCGGCTCCGATAGCGGTGGCTCGCCCGGGGGAAGGCCAGCGCCCGGCAGGCCCGGCGCTCGCTCGCCCCGTAGGCGGCCCGCAGCCCCGCCACCAGCTCGCGCCGCCGGGCGGGGCTCAGACTTTTTTCTACGGTGGCAGAGTCGGCTTGATCAACGCGCCTTCAAGGCTTCTCAGGTAAGCCTGCGGGTCGTGCCGGAACCGTCGCCCGAGCGTCCGCCCGCGCTGTCGGACCTCTAACCCGTCACGCAGCGCCCTCCACTGCCCGAGATCGGTCGGCACGAGTTCGGCTGCCTCGACGTGGCGCAGCCGGGTCGCCGTCGAGGCCACCAGCCGCACCGATCCCCTCACCACCGTCCCGGCGCAGGCCGCCTTCCGCCCGCTGGCCCGCCGCTCGTGGTAGCGGTGCGAGCCGAAGAACTGCTCCAGATCGTTATTGGTCCGCGGCAGATCGGCCGTGTCGTAGCAGGCGAACAGCCCCGGCCAGTAGCTCCGCGTCACCTTGACGAAGTGGCCGACCGCCGGGGCGAGCCGGCCGGCGACCCCGGCGTGGCGGCCCATCGCCCCGACCAGGCCCCCGAGCCGGCGCCGGACCGCGGCACCGCTCCCGCCCGGGTCGTTCGCCAGGACCTCCGCCGCGCGGCGGACCCAGCCGAAGGCTCGACGCACGTCCGGCCAGGCCGCCTCCGTCGCCGAGAGCCCCTTCGCCAGCAGCGCCCGCAGCCGCTTCAGCGGCGCCGGGAGCCCCCCTTGGCCTCGACCCGGTCGAGGCTCGCGGCGACCGCCCGGAGCCGCCCCTCCAGCTTCAGTCCCGAGGCCTCCAGCGGCGGCCGGCCGTCGTCGGTCAGCGCCGAGCGCACCGCCGCGCAGTAGCCGCGGGCCGCCTCCGCCTCGGCGTCGTCGCGGCCCTCGAGCGACCGCTCGATCGGACGGACGCCGCGGACCTGTGCCTTGAGCGCCACCTTGGCGTGGCGGTCGGCCTCGTAGATCGGCCGGGCCGCCTCGCGCAGGTAATGGAACTGGCACCGTTGGTGGGGCACACCCGGGAAGGCCTCGGCAATGGCCTGGACCAGCGACCGCTGGCCATCGGAGACCACGCCGGCGACCGGGACGCGCAGGGCGTCGCGGACCCGGCCGAGGAGCTCGGCGAGATCGCGTCTGGTCCCGGACAGGAGGCTCTTAGCCAGGAGGACCTCGCCCGAGAGCACGTCGCGGACGACCCAGAGGACCTCGTGGCCGACGTCGGGCTGGAGGCCGTCGATCGCCAGGATCACCCGCCCGGCCGGCGCGGTCAGGCGGCGGATGCGGGCGGTGTCAGTCAGCGACAAGGCGAGGAGCTCGTCGTAGCGGTCGAGGAGGTTGCCGACGCTCCGGACGCAGATGGGCACGCCGCGGCGGACGAGCTCGGCGTGGATCTCCGGGACGCTGCGGTGCTCGGCGTGGCGAAGCGTGCCGACCATCGCGATGACGTCGAGGCCGAACTCGTGCTGCGGCAGGGCGAACCGGCCCTCCTGCTCGGATCGCAGCGAGGCCCGATACCTCGGGCAGTCGGCGTCACGGCATCGCCGCACCTGGATGGCCAGGCGGATCGGCCCGTCGAGGGTGATCACGACCCGGTGGCTCTTGTAGGCGGCCCAGAGCGGCCCGCCGCATATCGGGCAGGCCCGCGCGGCGGCCGTCAGCTCGATCTCGCGTTCCGGCTTCGGCCGGCCGGTGACTCGGGGCATCCTTGCACCTCCTGGAGCGTCTCGAGGCCCCAGGAGTATCCAATACCCGTCCGCCGATCAAGCCGGCTCTGCCACCGTAGTTTTTTTGACAGGACGTCCTGGAGCATCGCCTTGTCGAGGCTGAGGTCGGCCACGAGCTGCTTGAGCTTGCGGTTCTCCTCCTCGAGCTGCCTGAGCCTCCTCAGCTGGGCCGTGCCCATGCCGCCGAACCGCCTCTTCCAGCGGAAGAAGGTGGCCGAAGAGACCTCACCGGACTGCCCTCGCCGTCACTCTTCTGCAGGCTGCGTCTACGCACCATCGTTGGCCTCCTCGTCCCTGACGAGCCGCCGGATCGACTCGAAATCCGGTTGCGCACCCAGGCCGGTGACCACGAGCCGTCGGCTTCCACCCTCGCCGATCCGTCGCGACGGGACCAACCCGCGGCGGACCCAGTTGTAGAACGTACCGGGCGGCACGCCGAGCCGCCGCACCAACTCGGGGACCAGCCACTCCCCCGGGCCAAGGTCGACGGCCCCGCGCCGGGGCCCGCTCAGGCCGTACCTCTTCAGCAGGCGGCACACGACCGCCGCCGTGAACGGACGGCCGTCCGCCGGCCGCAGCCCCTCGGCGTCGAGCCTCTCGGCGATCCGCGGCGCCGTCAGGCCCTCGGCCTTCAGCTCCCGCACCCTTCGACGTAACTCCTCGGAGTTGACGAGCTGCTCGAGCCGCGCCACCGGCCGTCGCAAACGTGCCAGAGTCTCGCAGCCGCCGGCCCAGCGGACGCGCGCCTCGCACCACTCAGTCTCTCCCTCGACGGTGACGACCACCTCCTCGACCACTTGCTTCAGGACCTCCTTGCGGTCGGCGTCGGTCGTGCTCGCCGACCCCCAGAGGGCGGGCAGGTCGGCGGCCAGGCGGCGGATCTGCTCCTGCTCCTCGCGCCCCAGGACGCGCGGCTGCGAGCGGAGGAATCGCTCGTGCTGGTCGCACAGCTCGCGGTGCGCCGCCAACTTCTGCTCCCAGGCGGCCTCCAGCGTCCGCGCCACCAGTCGGTTCTCCGGCTCCACCGCGTCGTACTGCCGGCGCGCCCGCTCGGCTTCGAACCGCGCCCGCTCCAGCCGCCGCCGCCACTGCCGCTCGGCCAGCTCGAACTGTCCGCCCAGGTCGGCGGCGACCCGAAGGCTGACCTCAAGCGCGGAGGGGGTCAGGGCCAGAAGCGCCAGGCGGACCACCTCTTGGTCGAGGGCACGGGCCGCCAGGCCCTGGCACCGCGGCCCCCCGTAGTTGACCCGCGCCGCGTCGCAGAAGTAGCGGGGTTGGCTCGCCTTGCCCGCGTAGCGGGTCATCATCCGGGCCCCGCACCGCCCGCAAACGACCAGGCCCGTCAGGAGGGCCCGCCCGCGGCGGGTCGAACCCCGCGCCTCGCGCAGGGAACGGTTCTCGGCCAGGCGGGCGACGTTCGACTCGTATCGCTCCCAGGTGATATAGGCGGGGTAGCGGTCCCTGAGCAGGACCTGCCACTGGTCCGGCGGCACGCGCTGCGGCCGCCCCCGCCTCGGCTTGCCGCGAGCCTGGTACGTGCGGCCGTAGACGTAGGCGCCGGCGTACATCGGGTGCACCAGCATGTTCCGCAGCGTCGGGGAGCTGGGCCGCCGCCACTGGAGACGCCCCTTGTCGGGCCCGCAGTCGGCCCGCACCGGCACGAGCAGCTCTCGCGCGACCATCCAGCGCAGCAGGCCGGTCGCCGATCCGATCCGCTCGAACTGGTCGAAGACGAGCCCGACGAACGACCGGACCTGCTCGTCGGGGTCGAGGCCGACCTCGCCGGCCGCCGTGCGGACGTAACCGATCGGCACTTTGCTGACCAACTCGCCGCGGCGGGCCTTCTGCAGGGCGCCCTGCCGCATCCGCTGGCGGAGGATATGCAGCTCGGCCTCGGACATCGTGCCCTTGAGCCCGAGCAGGAGCCGGTCGTTATAGGAGGACGGGTCGTACAAGCCGTCCAGGTCGCAGATCAGGGTGCCGAAGAGGGCGCAGAGTTCTAGCAGCTGGTACCAGTCCTTACAGCTCCTGGCCAGGCGACTCATCTCGACGCCGAGGATCACGCCGACGTGGTCCAGGGCCACCTCGCCGAGGAGCCGCTGGAAGCCGGGACGGCCGTCGGCCGAGGCGCCCGAGAGTCCGAGGTCGTCGTCGATGACGAGCACGCGCGACCGCGGCCAGCCGAGGACCGCGGCCCGCTCGACGAGGCCGTACTGCAACTGCGTCGACTCCGGATGCCGTCGCACCTGCCCGGCGGTCGACTGCCGCACGTAAACGACGGCCAGCCGCTCGCGGTGCCGGTCGGCGACCTTGTGATCGAAGGCCAGCGCGGCGCGGTCAGAGTCCGGATGGCTCATGGCCGCCCTCCCGTCCCGGCTCGGCGAGCCGGCGTTCGACCATCGCCCCGAGGACGGCGACCAGGCGGCGTCGGCTCGGTGCCGGTAACCTCTTCCAGAGGCCGGTCGGCGGCGTGGGGATCAGTCGTGCGAGAGACGGGGGGGCGCCGCGACGGTGGGCAGGCGTGTTGCTCTCGGTGGCATGGTGACTCTCCCTCGTCCGGTGCGCGATGCCGCGCGATCCATCGGCCCAGGTCCAGAAGGGCGACGACGGCGATTATCGCTGGGCCATCGTGGGTTGGAAGAGGTGTGCCAGGTGGAGCAGTCTGATGCGGTCTCTTGGGTGATCGAGAGGTCCTTGCAGACCTGGGCGATGGCCGTGCTTTTGGCCAGCTTGACCTCGGCCTCGCGGCGCTTGCCGATGACCTGCTCGGGCGTGTGCCGCTGCTTCCTCGACATCATGCCTCCCCCTCGTTGAGAACCGCCGCAATCCTCACATTGCGGTCGGACCCGGCCAAAGGGGCAAGGTCAGCACTCTGAAGCCCCTCACCCAGGAACAACGGCAGCGTTACCTGCCGGCGGAAGTCCCGGCGACGCTGCAGCTCTATCTCGACGGCAAGATGGAGCAGTTCTGGTTGCGGGACAAGGAGGCGGGCGTCATCTTCCTGATGAGCGTGGATTCGGTCGACAAGGCGGATAGGCTCCTCAAGGCCCTGCCGCTCGGCCAGGCCGACCTGCTGACCTTCGAACTGATGCCGATCGGACCCCTGCTGCCGCTGGGCATGCTGATGAAATAACGGCCCTCGATAAAGGAAAACGCGCCCGGTCCGAGACCCCCACTCGGACACTTCAGTTGCGCGCCAGATCGTCTCGATGGTTGGTAGCCGTCCGGAATCATCCGGCCAGGTTCCAAACCAGGTCCGCCAGCGGTGACGGGGCTAGTGGTCTATTGCAGCTGAATTAGCGGGTCATTATGCTCCCTCCGGCTTCGACACGGAGGGACAGCTATGGCTCTGAAGGACAAGTACCTCGTCTCGCTCGACCTCGAGCAGCGGCAACTGCTGGAGCGGATGAGCCGGACCGGCACCCGCGCGGCGAGGGCCCTGGCCCACGCCCGCATCCTCCTGATGGCCGACATCAAACCCGAGGGCGAAGGCGAGCCGGATGAGGTGATCGCCGAGGCCGTCGGCGTCCACCCGCGCACGGTGGCCCGAGTCCGACGGCTCTTCGCCACCTCCGGGCTGGAGGCGGCCCTGAGCCGCAAGCCGCCGACCGGCCGGCAGTACCGCAAACTCGACGGCGAGCAGGAGGCCCGGCTCGTGACCCTGGCCTGCGGCCCGGCCCCCGAGGGCGCGCCCGCTGGACGCTCCGGCTGCTGGCCGACCGCCTGGTCGAGCTGCGCGTCGTCGAGTCGATCGACCCGGCGACCGTGCACCGGACGCTGAAAAAAACGAGATCAAGCCGTGGCTGAAGCAGCAGTGGGTCATCCCGCCACGACAGAGCGCCGCGTTCGTGGCGAATATGGAGGACGTGCTAGAGACCTACGCCCGGCCGCGCGACGAGCGCCGGCCGGTGGTCTGCGTCGACGAGGGCGGCAAGCAGCTTATCGGCGACGCCCGGCCGCCGGTGCCGACCCGGCCCAAGCATCCGGCCAAGGAGGACCACGAGTACGTCCGCAACGGGACGGCCAACCTGTTCCTCGCGTTCGAGCCGCTGGCCGGCTGGCGGCATGTCGAAGTCACCGAGCGGAAGACCAAGGTGGACTTCGCCCGGTTCGTCCGCTGGCTGGTCACGGAGAGGTACGGGGCGGGGGAGAAGGTGGTGCTGGTCCTGGACAACCTGGCGACCCACACCCCCGCCGCCCTGTACGAGGCGTTCCCGCCGGCCGAGGCACGACGCCTGTGCGAGCGGATCGAGTGGCACTACACGCCGAAGCACGGCAGTTGGCTCAACGTAGCCGAAGTCGAGCTGTCGGTGCTGGCGCGGCAATGCCTGGACCGCCGCGTCCCGGACTTGGAGTCCCTCCGGCGCGAGGTCTCCGACTGGGAACGAGAACGCAACGGCGCGGTCGTGGGCGTCGATTGGCAGTTCACGACGGCCGACGCCCGGACGAAGGTCGCTCGGCTTTATCCCACAATTCAGTTGCAATATACCACTAGTGGTCTGACACGGAAGACTTGCCAGTTATTCCACGCCGGCGGGGTAAAGCTTCGAGAGCTTGACCCGGGCGTCGGCTACCCGGAAGCACCAGGCGATCCTCACCCGCGCGGTGTTCCGCCCCGCCTCCCACGCCGCCACCTCACGCGCCAGCTCCTCCCGCGTCGCGATCCGCCGGCCCAGGCACTGCCGCGCCAGCGCCGAGAACTCCAGCTCCGCCATGTTCAGCCAGCTGGCGTGCTTCGGCGTGTGGTGGAACTCCAGCCGCTTCGTCAGCCGCCGCGCCTCCTCGGCGCGAACGCCGCGTACAGCGACGCCGGGCCGTGCGTGTTCAGGTTGTCGAGCACCACCCAGATCACGTCCGCCTCGGGATAAAGCTCGTCGCAGAGCCGCTTCATCTGCCCGGCGAAGTCGGCCCGCGTCCGCCGCTCGGTCACCGCCAGGTGCCTCTCCCCGGCCAGCGGCTCGACGGCCAGGAAGACGTTGGCCGTCCCCGCGCGGGTGTACTCGCAGTCCTCACGCGCCGTCTCGCCCGGCCGGGCCGGCAGCGGCGGGCCGACCTGGCCCTGCAGCTCCTTGCTGACCTCGTCGAAGCAGACCACCGGCCGGGCCGGGTCGTACGGCTCGGCGTACAGCTCGAGCACGTCCTCCATCCGCCAGACGAACTCGCCGCCGACCTCGGGCAGGCACCACGACCGCTTCTGCCACGGCTTCAGGGAGTTTTTTTCAGGACCCGCCGGATGGTCTCCCGCGAGACCTCCTCCACGACCTCCAGCTCGACGGCGCGGCGGGCCAGGAGCCGGACCGACCAGCGGGCCCGGCCGTCGGGCACCGGGCCGCAGGCCAGGGCGACGACCATCGCCTCCTGCTTGCCGTCCATCCTGGGGGGAGCACCCGAGCGGGGCCGGTCGGCGAGCGCGGCCTCCAGCCCGCCCTCGACAAATCGGCGGCGGGTCCGCTGTACGGTGGTGGGGTGGATCTCCAGCTCGTCGGCGATCTCCCCGTCGGTGTCGCCCTCGTCGGCGCGCAGCAGGATCTCGAGGCGGTACTGCTGCTTGCGGGACACCGCCTGGCCGCGGAGCTGCTCCAGGGACTCGCGCTGCTCACGGGTCAAGCTGACAGAGAAGGTCTGGGGCCGGGCCATAGCCACCTCCGTGTGAAGAGGTGCCAGGATAACCCTTATCGGGATAACTGGCAAGACTTCCGTGTCAGACCACTAGTGGGTCACTTGGCTTGCGTTTGGCCATAATTCGGCATGGCGTGGGACGGGGGCGCGGGAGCAGACCCCTGAGGCCACCCAGGCGGTGGCGACGGTCGCGCCGCCTCTGACGGCGGGCTGCCCGCTTCCCGCCCCACTCGAACGGCGTCGGGGCCGCGTCCCAGTGCTTCGCGGCCGCCTCGAACCAGGCGATGATCTGGCCCGTGTCGGTCGGGTATTGGCCGTCCAGCGCCCGCCGCTTCAGGATGCGTTGCAGGCTCTCGGCCATGTTCAGCCAGGACCCGCCCACCGGCGTGTACAGCGGCATGATCCCGTGCGCGAACAGCCAGCAGACGAACTCGGGCGTCTTGTGGCCGGCCAGGTTGTCGAGCACTAGGAGCAGCCGCAGCGGCGGCAGCTCCGAGAGCAGCGTCGGCTTGATCGAGAGGCCCTCCTGCCAGCGTTCCCAGGCCGGACGCCAGCCGGTGGCGGGCTCGGGCGACGGGGCGGGCATCGCGGCGAGGATGCTGGCCAGTTCGCGCTCGAGCCAGGGGTGCAGGACGGCGTTCGGGCAGGCCGTCACGCCCTCGAGGCGGACCCGGCCGTCGGCGGGCCGGAAGAGGGTTAGGGCCTTGGCGGTGCCCTCACGGAGGTACTCGTGCGGCAGCCGAGCCGGCTCGCACTCGGGCCGCCAGGACCGGCCGGCGTAGGCTATGGTCTGGTAGGGCCCGGCCTGGTCGGTGCACCAGACCGCCAGGCCCATCGCCTCGCCCGTGAGGTAGGCCGCCTCGATCAACTTTTTTTCGGCTCGGCGTCCGGGTCGGCGACGATCACAGGGCCGGCCTTGCGGCGGCGTAGCGCCTTGCCGGTGGGGCACCAGGTCCGGGTGCGCTGGTAGGTGGCCCCGGACTCGCGGAGCACGAGCCGGATCGTATACGTCGAGACCGCCGGCAGGCCGTCGGGGGCCGCGCGGAGCGTGCGCTGCAAGGTCGAGAGCGACCAGGTCGCGGTGCCGTCGCCCTCCGGGGTCGGCTCGCGCCGGGCTTCGGCGGTGATCCGCGCCCGCTCCTGCGGGCCGTAGGTCGGCCGCCGCCCGCCGCCGTGGCGGGGCGTCAGCGCCGCGGTGCCCTCGGCGTTGAAGCGGGCGACGAGGTGCGCGACGGCGTCGCCAGAGCGGCGGCCGACCGAGCGGGCGGCCGCCTGGTAGTCCTCGCCGCCGGCGACGGCCAGCAGGACTTTGGCGCGGGTGACCTCGGCGGCCGGGGCGGACCGCGAGCGGCTGAGCCGGTCCAGCTCCTGACGCTCGGCTTCCGTCAGCTCGCGGAGCGGGTCCTTCTTGCGGCGCGACATGGCGGCCTCCGTGGCGCGAGAGGCCGCCGATGCTATCACCCCCAGAGCGATAATGGCCACACGCAAGCCAAGTCACCCACTAGAGGTCAGCGCGCAGCTGCCGGTACCGGGCAGCCCGCGGCTGTCGCGGGGGGCATCTTGTCCCCGAAGCCGGTGGACTGAATCCCGAAAGGAGCTTGGCGTCTCCAGCTCGGCTTTCAACGCGACGGCTCCATTTCTTTCGTGCGGGCCCTGCGGCCGTTGCCGCCGCGGCGCCCGCGTCCGGCGTCCGTTCCGGGCCTGGACGTGTACTCGGCCCGGCACCGCCCGGATCGGCGCGCATTTCAAAAAAGATTTCTCCGGGGGATTCTGGTCTCAACGGCGCATTGAGGGGTGACGGACCTGGACGCTGATCGTATCAGAGCATGATTTAGGTAGCCACGAGTTTTTCGGGCACGTGTTCAGCCCATCAAAAGGAGGCCATCGCCATGCCAGTCAACGCCATCATCACGCTGCAGCAACTTCAGTGCATGAAACAAGACAGAGGTTCCAAAGGGGCGTCAGCGTACATCTGGCCGGCGATGGTGGTCATCGAACTGAACCCGGGTTCTGTCACCGTTGTTCCACCTCCTGGTGATCCACGAGTTGTGATCCAGGCCGATATGCAGAACGGCCAGTCGGCTGCTATTCCCGATGAGGTTGGCGTGCTCTCGCGAATCCTCGACAGCAGTGACCTGACCCAACACGTTGTCCTGCTCGTCATCGCTCTGTGGGAGGAGCTGGACACCCCTGAGAACGTCGTCGACGCTGCCTACCAGGCCTATGACTCCGCTCTTGGCCCAGCCATTCAGGCGAATATTGGTCAGCTCGCCTCATCCAACCCGTCGGATGTGAAGGCAGCCAAGGCCGCAGTCAACGCGGCTGTCAACAATGCCGTCACAGCAGCCATCGAGAACACCCTGTCGGCGTGGCAGAAATTCGAGATTTGGCTAGGCAATTTGCAACTTGACCACTCCATCGACAGCTATTCGCAACAGATCACCACGGAAGGCCCCTTTGTCGCTACCTTTGGCGGCACCGCCCAAAGCGCGTCAAATTCCTGGATGATCACTGGCGAATTTCAGTTCGCACCGCCGAAGCCATCGACGGTCGTGCCAGACCTCTTTCAGCTTTCGGCGACCACAGCAACAAAGCTCCTCCTCGCGGCTGGGCTCGTGCCGCACTTCGCGAATCCTGGCGGCGGCTCATGGGTAGCAAGCCAGGAACCAGCAGCCGAGAGTGTTGTGGCCCCAGGCACCACTGTCAAAATGTTTCTACGATCCGGGCCACTGCAATAGCTCCCCTGAGGTGAGGGACACTGGCCGAAATGGGACCGTCGGGGGGCCCGGTCGCGCATCCGGCTTGCCAATCGCTCCGAATCTCGTCGGTTTTGCTTGGACAGCTTGGACACAGGGACGCGGCCGGTGTCCAATCCGCGTTCAGAAGAGCCGGACGAGGTCCTGGATAACGAGGTCAACGCTCATCTGGGAAATCTCGGTTGAAGGACGATTCCTCGGCGGGGAACTTGTGCTCGACCGCAGGATTTCCGACCGCGTCCTACCGATCGAGCTGACCATCGCGGCGGCGTTTATTCAGCAGGATGGACAGTTCTTGACCCCGGCGCCTAAAGGGGACGGTCTATGGACCTGCAACTGGAGCTGAACCGGTTTCTTGCCACGCATGTGAAAGGCGTGTCCGTCGACGCGCAAGCCATTATGACACATGTCATCGAACCACCCAGTTCCTATCGCGCCTCCTCGGATTCCGGGCCCCAGGCAAGCACGGAGCCGTTCAGGCCGGTGCCGCCGCCTCCGGGCCTTCCTTACTATCTCGATGTCGGTACGTTCCAGGTCGCCCTGGACAACGCGTTGAGAGACGGCGTTACCGGCTACGTGGCGCAACTCCGTAAATCCGGCCAGATCCTGTTCACCAACGAATGGCAATACGCCAAACGTCCGCTGCATGACGGCGCCGAGTCCTGGACGCCGGATGTGCAGATGCATGTGGCAAGCGTGAGCAAGCTGATGACCGCGATGGCCATGACGGTGCTGTTTCGCGACAACAACATCTCCCCGGACGCCAAGATCATCGATTTTCTGCCGGACTATTGGGCAAAAGGGCCGAATATCGAATTCATCGTCTTCCGGAACCTGCTTAACCACACCAGCGGCCTCTCGGCGACTGATCTTGTTGACTTCAACATCATGAAGTCGGCGATCGCTGGCGGTATCACTCTCCCGACCCCCGGCGGCGCCAACGACAATACTCTCGGGTTTTATAGTTATCAGAATTTGAACTACGCGCTGTGCCGGATTCTCCTCGCGGTCATCAACGGTACCATCAACAAGAATTTCTTTTTTGACGTTTCAGGTCCGCCCGGTCCCTCGGTGTTTAATGACCAGATCTGGGACTTCGTGACGATTGCCGCTTATCAGGCAATTCTGCAGGCCAAGGTGTTTCAGCCCTCCGGCGTGGTCGGCGCCACCCTCGATCATCCGGCGGCGTGCGCGCCAGCATACCAGGGACCCAACGATGCGGTGGCCGGCTGGAACTCGGGTTCCCTGCAGTGGGCCTGCGGATACGCCGGCTGGCACCTTTCCGTCAACCAGGTGCTCGATGCGATGGGCGAGTTCCGCCGGGGCGGCGGCATCCTGACGCCCGCCGCAGCGCAGGCCATGCTCGACGACGGCTTTGGCGTCGACTCGCTTGTCGCCAATGTAGCGCTTCCTACTGGGCTGCCCACGCTCGCCGGTTATGTGTACTGCAAGCCCGGCAACTGGAATGATCCCCAAAACCAGGACGAACAAGCCGTTGCATTTTTCCTGCCGCAGGATATGGAGCTGGTGGTGTTCGTTAACTCGACGGTCTATGGGCAGATCGGGAACGACTTCCGCGACCGCGTGAAGCGGACGTACATCGACTGTCTAACGGACGTGCTACCAGTTCATCGTTAAAACCCTCCGCTGAAGGCCATGTTCATCGATAAGGGCGGGCGGCCGCTATCCCCGTCTGGGGGAACCGGTTAAGCTGAGCTTGAGCCGTCCCGGAGACTACCGGCCGGGTGGGGACCACCGGGCGAGGGCGCCCGGCCCATGTCGGGGAGTCACCCGGGGCGGCCGTCGGCGGCCGTGTCGATGAACGACGTGACCCGGATCCTTTCCGCCGTCGAGCACGGCGACCCCACGGCGGCCGAGCAACTCCTGCCCCTGGTCTATGACGAGCTGAAGAGGCTGGCCGCCCGGCGGCTGGCCCGGGAGAAGCCCGGCCAGACGCTCCAGGCGACCGCCCTGGTGCATGAGGCCTATCTCCGCCTGGTCGGCCCCCAGGACCCCGGGTGGAACGGCCGGGGCCACTTCTTCGCCGCGGCGGCCGAGGCCATGCGCCGCATACTGGTCGAGCGTGCCCGCCGCAAGCGAAGGCGCAAACATGGGGACGGTCGATTGTGCCAGGATTCGAGCCTGGATGACCTGGCCGGGCCGGAGACTCGGGACCCGCTGGAAGTGTTGGCCGTTCACGAGGCGCTGGATCGGCTCGCGGAAAAGGCGCCGCGTAAGGCCGAATTGGTGAAGCTGCGGTACTTCCTGGGGTGCACGATGGCCGAAGCGGCCCAGCTGCTGGGCATCGCCCAGGCCACCGCCGAAGAGGACTGGACCTACTCCAAGGCCTGGCTGCGCCGGCAGTGGTTCCGGGGCGAGCCCAAAAAAGGGACGCCCGGGTGACCAAAATCACCCCGGGGTTTCGGCTCAGTCGGCGCACGGGAATGAAGAGCGACCATCCGAGTGGCGGAGGGTCCCATGTCCGAGAGCGGCATCTTCAAGGCGGCCGTCAAGCTGCCCCCCGATCGCCGGGCCGCGTACCTCGACCAGGCCTGCGGCTTCGACGCCGAGCTGCGCGCTGAAATCGAATCGCTCTTACACGCCCACGACGCCACGGGCGGCTTTCTCGAGCATGTCCCGGCGGGCCCCGACCGGACCGAAGATTACGAGTCGATCGCCGAGCGCCCCGGCACAGCCATCGGTCCCTACAAACTCATGGAGCAGATCGGCGAGGGGGGGTTCGGCCTGGTCTTCGTCGCCGAGCAACAGCACCCCATCCGCCGCAAGGTGGCCCTGAAGATCATCAAGCCGGGCATGGATACGCGCGACGTCATCGCCCGGTTCGAGGCGGAGCGGCAGGCGCTGGCGCTGATGGACCACGCCAACATCGCCCGGGTGTTCGATGCCGGGATGACCAAGAGCGGCCGGCCCTACTTCGTGATGGAGCTGGTGAAGGGCTTCCCGATCGTCGACTACTGCGATTCCCGGCAGCTCACGACCCGCGACCGGCTGGACCTGTTCCTCTCGGTCTGCCAGGCGGTGCAGCACGCCCACAGCAAGGGGATCATCCATCGCGACCTCAAGCCCTCGAACATCCTGGTGGCGCCCCACGACGGCGTCCCCGTGGTCAAGGTAATCGACTTCGGCGTCGCCAAGGCGATCGGCCAGCAGCTGACCGACAAGACGATCTACACGCGGTTCGCGCAGATGATCGGGACGCCGCTGTACATGAGCCCGGAGCAGGTCGAGATCAACGCCCTGGATGTGGACATCCGCAGCGACGTCTACAGCCTGGGCGTGCTCCTGTATGAGCTGCTGACCGGCACGACGCCGTTCGATCGCGAGCGATTGGCGACGGCCTCCTTCGATGAGATGCGCCGCATCATCAAGGAGGAGGAGCCGCCCAAACCGAGCACGCGGCTGTCCAGCACTCGGGACGCGGCCAGGATTGCCGGCGCCCGGCAGACCGAGCCGGCCAAGCTGGCGAAGCTGGTGCACGGGGAGCTGGACTGGATCGTGATGAAGGCGCTGGAGAAGGACCGGGGCCGGCGCTACCAGACGGCCAACAGCTTCGCGCGCGACATCCAGCGCTACCTGGCCGATGAGCCGGTCGACGCGTGCCCGCCGAGTGCCGGGTACCGGCTGCACAAGTTCGCCCGCAAGAACCGCAGGGTCCTGGCCACGGCCGGCGCGTTCGTGCTGCTGCTGGCGGCCGCCGCGCTGGCCAGCACCTGGCAAGCGATCCGCGCCACGCTGGCCGAGACGGGGGCCCTCCAGGCGCAGGACCTCGCCCAGCGCGAGCGGCAACAAGCGGTGACCAACTTGTATCACGCTGCGCGTCGAGGAAGCGGCTGCGCTCCGCCGCGCCCGGGGCATGGGCTACCGGACGCGGGTCTTCGACCTGCTGCAACAGGCGCTCAAGCTCGATACCCCCGATAAGGACATCGACCGGCTCCGCGACGAAGCGGTCGCCTGCCTGGGGGATTTTGTCGGCCTGGAGCCGATCACCTGGGACGACTTTCCGGCGGGAATCCAGCAGATCGCCCTCACGCCGGATGGAACACAGATGGCCATCGCCCTCGACAATGGCACGATCCAGTTGCGAGACGTCAGCACGGGCGGTGTCGTCGCAGAGCTGCGCGAATCCGCGGTCGGTCTGGGCATTGACCCGGCCAACCGATGGCTGGTCACCGCCGGGGCCAAGGGGACTATCAAGGTGTGGCAGGACTTCGGGACAAGAGCGCCGCCCGCCGCACAGACCGTCGAGATGCGTGCTGATCTGGCAGGAATGGCGAGGAACGGAAGGTTTGCGGTTGGCTACACGCAAGAGAGGGGCGGTGGGCTGCTTTCTCTGTGGGACGTGGCACGCCGGGAAGTCAAGGCGCGGCTCACGGTCCCCTCGGCGGAGCCTGTGGGGCCAGTGCAGGTGAGCGACGATGGCCAGTGGCTGGCTCTCGCTTCCGCCCGCGGAGACAAGCTCTATGCCCTGGTGTGGAACACCGCGGTCCCTGAACCGACGGAAATCCTTTTGGCCGAGACCTACCAGGATACCCGCGCACTGTCGATGAGCCCGGATGGAAGATTCCTGGCGTGCCAGCATGGGGATGACGGGCTCATCCTGCTCGATGTGCGCGCAGGGGTGCCAAGGCCGCTGATCCGCTCCAATGAGGTGCTGGCCGCCTGCTTCAGCCAGGACGGCCAGTCCCTGGTCTACATCACCCTTGACGGGAGCGTCAAGCTGTGGAACGTGTCTTACCACCAGGAGGTGGCGAGCCTCGCCCATCCCTGGACGGGCGGCCGTCCTTCGGCAACCTTCAACGCGGAGGGCAACACGTTCGCCACCGCTGACAAGCGTTCCCATTCGATTCGCATCTGGAACCTGGCCGGCTCCGGCGAAAAGCTGGTCACCTCCGCGCACGACGGGGGCGTGCCCTGCGTGGAATTCAGCCCGGACGGCAAGGTCCTGGCATCGGGGAGTAAGGATCGCTTGGTGAAGCTCTGGGACGCCGCCACCGGCCGGCTCGTGCGCACGCTCCCGCGTTTTGAATCATCGATCCAAAGAATCGCCTTTAGCCCGGACGGACGCCTGCTGGCCACGGGACAATTCGGCCCGACATCGCAACCCGTGCAGATCTGGGACCTGGCAACGCTCCGAGCGTTCACCCTGGCCGATGACGAGTTAGGACAAGCGGCCTATGGTCTGGCTTTCAGCCCGGACGGCAAGTTCCTGGCTGCCTGCGGCAACGGCATGACACTCTGGCGCGTCGCGGAAGGCGATAAGGGCCCGGGGAATGCTGCCGGCCTCTCCTTCAAACGCATGGCGCATCTACCTGGGAGGCGCTCACTAAACCTTTGCATCAGTCCCGACAGCAAAGGGCTGGCCTGGGTGGATCACGATTCTTCGGTTTGTCTTTGGGATCTGGCGCAGGGGCGCGAGATCCCCTTCCCGGGGCCGCCGCTGGGGTCCCCCAGCTGGGGCGGGATCGACTTCTATCGAGACAGCGACCACCTTACACTTCATCGCGCCATGGGGGGGGCCGAGACCTGGGACATACGGATGGTGCAGAGGGTATACAGTTGGACGAAAGGGGCAGTGATCGATCTGGGTCCGGCCAGGCCGTGGACCCTGGGCGTGGACCGAAGCCTTTGGAGCTCACAAACGGGATCGCGCGTCTTCGCGCTCCCGCAGGAAAGCGCCATAGTGTGGTCTCACGCCTTGAGCCCGGACGGCGAGCGCCTGGCCAACGGCCGGGTCGACGGCGGGCTGGTGATATGGAACGTGCCCAGGATCCAGGCTCTACTGGCGAAGATCGGCCTGGAGTGGCGTGCGGATGCCCGGGCGAAGGAGCAGCAGCAACCGGATCCCCAGTCATACGTGCCCGCGACGCCCCTCGAGCGGGAGCACCAGGTATCGCACTACTCGAACCTGGCAACGCGCCTGGCGTGGGTGGGCCGCCTGGCAGAGGCGGAGGACGCCTACCGCGCGGCGCTGAGACTCAGGCCGCAAGATCCCGTGGCGCATGAAAATCTCGGCACGTTTCTCGAGGACCAGGCTCGATACGGGGAGGCGGAGGCGGAGTTCAACGAGGCCATCAGATTGCAACCGGAACACGGCTGGTTCTGGGTGCTGCGCGGCTGGGCCCACGCCGATCGGGGGCAGTGGGACAAAGCCTCTGCCGATTTCATCAAGGCGGCGGAGTGCCAGGAACCGCACGAACAGGCCTGGTACTCCCGGGCCATGCTCCACCTGCGAGACGGCAACCTCGACCGCTATCGCAGCATGTGCTCGGAGGTGCTCGAGCGCTTCGGTGCGGGTGCGACCTGGACGTGCACGCTTTCCCCGGAGTCCGGGGCCGATCCCGATCGAATCGTATCGCTGGCTGAGGCCCTGTTAGGCAAATCGTCCAGGGACCACTGGCACGTCAACCAACTTGGGGCCGCACTGTATCGCGCCGGCCGCGTCGAAGAGGCGGTGACGCGGTTGACCGAAGCCACCGAGCTGAGCTGCCATCCTTACCGGACCAACATGCTGTATACCTGGTTCTACCTGGCCATGGCCCACCAGCGCCTTGGCCACGCCGAGGAGGCGCGCCGCTGGTTCGATCGAGCCGTGCAAGGGACCCAGGAAGCGCTGCAGTCGCCCGCCGAGCGCCCGGGGAAGTCGGGGAACCCCGAAGGCGTCATTCCGCCCAACTGGGACCGGAGACTGACCCTCGGGCTGCTGCGTCGCGAGGCTGAACGCTGGATCCAAGCTCCGGGGACGAAGCCCGAGAAGTCGCGCTGACCCGGGAAGCAAAACGCACCCGACCGAAAAAAGTCACCGGGGATCTCGGCTCCGTCGGCGCATGGGAATGGTGAGCGGCCATGCGTTTGACGCCGCGAGGGACTCGGTCGGGCTTTCAGCCTGACTCACCAGGCCCGTCAGGCTGCGAAGCCTGGCCACCTTGAGGAGCCGATCGATGACGAGGTCCATGCTGTTCGTCGGCATCGCGGTCGTGCTGGGGGCGCCGGGGATGGCGGCGCGGGCCGAGGAGCCCACGCCCGAGGAGATCATCGACAAGGCCATCCGCGCCCACGGCGGCGAGGAGAAGCTGGCCGGCCTCTCGGCGTTCACCCTCAAGGAGCGGACGGCCTACCCCGACGCCGCGACCTGGGACACCCTGAGCGTCGTGCAGCTCCCCGGCCGCTATCGCTGGGAGCGGACGACCAGCTCGGGGGGGAAGTCGACCACAACGCTGATCGTGCTCGATGGCGAGCGGGGCTGGATGAAGACGAACGACCACACGACGCCCTATCCCAGGGCCTTCGTCGACAGCTTCTATAAGTACACCATCCCCTACCAGGGCCCGCGCTCGATCCTCCGACTCCGGGCGCGGCAGAAGAACCCGGCGTGCCAGTTCGCCACGGCCGGCGAACGCACCGTCGAGGGCCGCCCGGCGGTGGGGGTGCGGATGAAGCTCGAGGGCGGGCCGGAGGCGACCTGGTACTTCGACAAGGAGACCGGCCTGCTGCTCAAGACGGAGCAGCGCACCAAGCGATTCGAGGGCGAGGACCAAGTGACCGTGATTCTGTACGGGGATTATCACACCTGCGACGGCTTCCCGATGGCCCGCAAGGAGACGCGCTGGAGCGACGGGAAGCTGGCGTCCACGACCGAGCTGATCGACTTCCAGGTGACGACGCCGAGCGAGGGCGCGTTCGCCAAACCGTGACCGGAGCCCTTGCGCGGCCCGCTGCCGTCGCGGAGGGCATCTCGTCCCCGAAGCCGGTGGACCGAATCTGGCGAGGAGTCATCGATGTCGAGCCCCGATTTCCAGCACCTCCGGTTGAGCATGGTCAAGGACGTCGCGGTGGTCGAGATCCGCGCCAGGGATCTGCAGGGCCCGATGCTGGCCCAGGGGCTCGGCACCGAGCTGGGCCAGGTGGCCGCCCAGGAATGGGCCCGGCGGATGCTCGTCAACTTCCGCCGGGTCACCTACGTCAGCAGCACGGGTTTCGCGGCGCTGTTCAAGCTCTTGAGCCGGGCCCGGGCGGAGGGCCGGGAGGTCAAGCTGTGCGGGATGGAGACCGGCGTCCGGCTCGGGGCCGAGATCATCGGCCTGCCAAAGCTCGTCGAGATCCACGACGACGAGGCCGCGGCGCTGCGGACCTTCGCGCGGCCCTGAGATTCTGTAGGTCGGGCCTTCGAGCCCGACTGCCTCCGACCCGGCCGATCCGTCCGGACCGGGGCGTGAGGCCAGAAAGCCTGTCCACCGCGCAGGCTGCCACGCAAGAGGGTTATGCCCACGAGGGTGAACCTCACCCGAAAGGGTCAGACCCCTTGGACACCCCAAGCAGCGAAGCTGTTCATCATCGAAGCGATGATGCCCAAGGCAAAGCGGCCGGCGAGGTCCTCACCGCCAAGCAAGCCCCCGCCGGCCCGGCACCGCTCCGGCGATCGGTCTGCGCGCCGGGGCGATGGCTTTTTCATGGAATCGCAGACCAGCTCTCGCATGGAGAAGCGTCATGTTGTTCTCTTCCTGGCTGCCAAACTCGAAATGCTCCGCGCCGGCGGCGCGCGGCGCACACCAGCGTCCCCTCGCCAACGGGCCAGTTTCCGCCCGCGGCCCGAAGCGCTGGAAGACCGCTGCTTGCTCAGCGGCTACCAGCCAATCAACCTGGTCGGCTACCAGGCCGGCATTGCGCACTTCACCGACCCCAACCTGAACGGCTGGGGCATGGCGTCCATGCCGAACGGGTCTTTCGTTGTGGCGAACACGTTCACCACCGGGCTGGCCACATTCTACGACAGCTCCGGCCACGTGCTCCCGCTGACGATCGCCGTGCCGGGCTCGGCATCGCCGGTCCCCGATCAGGTGTTGGGGATCGGGCCGGGCGGCCACCCCACCGGCGTCGTCTACAACCCAACGTCGAACTTCGTGATCTCGGAGCACGGCAAGTCCGCGCCAGCCCGGCTGATCTTCGATTCGATCGACGGCACCATCAGCGGCTGGAACCCCGCTGTCGATCCGACGCATGCGATCCTCCTGCAGGACACCTTCGCCGCCGGCAACCCCGCCGTCTACACCGGCCTCGAAATGGCCCAGAACAGCAAGGGGCAAACTGTCCTCTATGCGGCCGACTTCCTCAACAACCGCGTGGACATGTTCGATGGCAAGCTCAAGCTCATCGGCTCCTTCACCGATCCGACCGTGACAAGCATTGACGCAAGCCTGGGCGCCTGGTCGGTGCAAGCCGTGAACGACAAGCTCTACGTCACCTTCGCCAGTCTCAAGGACTTCGATAGCGGCGTGGTGGACGTGTTCAATACCGACGGCACGCTGCTCCGCCGTTTCGCCGCCAACGGCCCCGGCGCGGGCCCGCTGCAAAACCCCTGGGGGATCGTCCAGGCTCCGGCGAACTTCGGCGCCTACAGCAACGACCTTCTGATCGGCAACGTGGCGGGGGCCGGCAACATCAACGTTTTCAACCCGACCACGGGCGCCTACCTCGGACAGCTCGACCAGCCGGACGGCACCCCGATCGCCATCACCGGCCTGTGGGACCTCGAATTCGGCGACGGCACGCCGCACGGCGGCAAGACCAACGAGCTCTTCTTCGACGCGGGGCCCAACGCGCCGGGCGTGTCCATCAACGGCGCCTTTGGCGTGATCCGGGCGGCCGGGGACCAGAGCGGCAACCGCTGCGATCCCGTGCACGAGGCGGGGGTCCAATCGCAGCACGTGCAGCAACCGGTTGCGCAACAGGACCCCGCCGACTGGCAGAGCGGGGGTCCGACGGCGGCCCAGCTGGCGCAGTTGGGGCAGGTGCCGATCACCATCCAAGCGCTCCTCGCTTCGTACCTGGGTGAGGAGGCCGGCAACCAGGTCTGGATCAGTCCCGACGCGAAGGGCTGGGGACGGAACCTTGTCCGCGTGGTGCTAGACCACGAATCTGGCCACGTGCTCGGCTTGGAGGACGGCGACAGCCTTTGCTGACTCCAGCCCCGCATTACGACCGGGCGGCCGCCTGGATCGAGGCGGACCGCCCGGCGGGGGAGTGGTACGGCCAGTTCCGCGCCGAGGCCGCCGGCCTGCTCAGGGTCGCGGGCCCCGGCGTGACCGACCACGGCGGCGCGATGCCCGACGGCGTCGACGCCTTCGCACGTTGACGCCACGTCCACGGCGCGGCGCATCGCACCCCAAAACTGACCCGTCGCGATGATCCCGCCGGGACGTCCCCGGCACGGCACCGGACTGCCCAGGCGCTCGCCTCGGTCACCAAGCCAGCAACGATGGCCTCGGATGATCCGATACTGCTCACGACCCCACCCCCCCAACCCCGCGGTACCGGAGACCGGCTCCGGCCGTCAGCCGGCGGCCGGGATGCGTCGGACGTAGACAATGAAGCGCGGGGCTGCAGGGATTGATATTCCCTCGGGCGCCAAGGATGGTTCCTCCGAGTCGCTCATGTCCCATCGTCGCGGTCCGCAAGCGCTGCATTTTGAGTGTCACGCGACCCATGGTCTGCCAACCTCGGTGTGCAATCCAAAGAGACGAATTGCCGCAAACCCATTGAGCCAACGGTGTTTCGCAATTTCCCCGGCGATCCTTAATTCCCGCGAGAAGTCGTGGCGGCGGGAAACGTGCCTACGTCCTCAGCAGACTCAAAGCCCTGCGGTAAATCACCTACGGGAAACGAAATGGATGCGGCGGGAATTGCACCCGCGGCCCAGATAGCGCAATGGAGCGCATCTGATCAATGCCTTCGGACGGGCAGCCTCCCTCTCCGCTCGACGCGGTGCGAGTTGCGCCAACCCGGCAGGTCCGCCGAAGCACGGCCGGTGGCGGTTCTTGTGGCGGGCCTCCGGGTACTCGACGAAGCCGTACAGCCGACGATCGGCCGCCGGGTCATCCGCGGAACGCGGTGGTAGGGGCCTATTAATCGCCGTCGCTGTCCGCGACTCGATCACGGATTCACAAGCGGGTTGCTGGGGAAGATCGAGTCCCTCAAGCGGTTTGCGACCGCCTTGAACTCGGGCAGGGAGCGAGCGCCGGCGAAGGCGCGGTCGGTTTCGAACCGCGTAAGGTCCCGGAAGCCATCGCGGATTGCTAAGTCGAGCATCTCGGCGGCGTGGCGAGCGCTGCGAGCCCGAATCCTCTCGACGGAACTCCGATCGTGCTCGGTCGGGAGCTCCGCTGCGATGAGCTCGTCGCCGGCGGCGGAGGATGCGACCTGATACTCGATTTCCGGCTGATGTCCCGCGCCCTCGAGCGCCCGGTCGCGGGCCTTCCGGGCCTCGTCGTGCCTAGCTTGGTCGGACAGGATGTCAGCGATTTCGAAGTCGCGCGATGACCCGCATGCACCCGCTGGACTCAGTGGCCTGGTGGTTCGGGGCGGTGGCCAGCAAGTCGTCGAAGAGACGTTCCGCCCTCTCCAGGGCTGCGAGGTCCGGCGGCTGTCCGGCCAGCTCGCGATAGAACGCGAGCTGACAGAGCCTGGTTGCCGCGACGTACCTCAGGTCCGCAGAACGCGGAACGATCGGCAGGAGCTTCTCGCAGAGGTCGACGGCCTCGGCCGAGATCTCCCCGATCTGCGCGGGGTGGCGCGGCGCGTCGATCGCATAGGCGTCGAGCAGGTTGTTGTCGATGATCGCGAGCTCGGTCAGCATCGCGACCCGGAGCGAGGCCGAGCCCTCGAACTTGCGGAGCCTCTCGCGCTGAGTCTCGCGGGCCGCGCGATTCCAGGCGACAGCCTCGTCGCACCGGCCGAGCGTGATGAAGAAATAACCCAGCTCACGCTGGGCCCCAAAGTACATATCGGCCACCGCGTGATCATCCGGCCGTCGCTCGGAGAGCTCGCGGTATTCCCGGATCGCCTTCCGGCCCATCTCGATCGCGGCGTTGACCCGGTTGAGCCTGCCGTTGACCGGGACCATGAGGTTGTGGATACGCGCCGCCTCGATGAGGAACGGGTCGCGGTCCTTGGCCACTTTCCGTGCCGCCTCGATGGCCTCGGAGGCTCGCTCCAGGGCGGCGAGGGCCGCCTCCATCTCCGGGGCCCCCCGCGCCCTTCTGCGGCACCGCGGTAGAAGTGGGTGACCGCCAGGTTGTACTGATTCATGGCCTGGAACTTCAGGAGGTCGGGGTCGTCCTCATGCCCCCCGATCAGCTGACCTTCCCAGACCGCGATCGATCGCAGCAAGGCCTGGTGCGAGGCCTCTCGGTCGGACGGCCCAAGGACCTGCGCGAGGGCCTGATAGGCCGAGGCGAGGTCGCGGTTCAGGAGCGTGGAAGAAGGCTCGCCCTTGACCAGGTCCTCCGCGAGCGCCACGGCGGTGTCCGCCGTCGCCCGGGCATGTTTGTACCGTGCGGATTCAAGCTGGACCCTCGCCAGCGCCATCAAGGCGCCGACCCGGAGCGACCCGCCCTTGGGATCACCCTCGAGCTGCCTGATCTGATCGGACAGCAGCTCGACGGCCGAGGCGAGCAGCCGCTCGCGATAGAGCCGGATCTCCTCGGTGACGACGGGGATGCCGCTGCTGCCGAGGAGATTCTGGATCGCCCGCAGTGCATTGTTGCTCGACTGCTGCGCTCGGGCGCGTTCGGCCTCGGCTCGGTCGCGCTCCCGCCGCAACGAGTCGCTTGCCAGGAGCAACTGCCCCTGGGCGATGGTCGCCCGAGCCGCCTGCCACGTGCTCATCGCCGTCCCCAGGACAAGCAGCGCCCCGGCCGTCGCGATCCACGGATTCTGCCGGCACCAGCGGATCGATCGCTCATGCAGCGACGCGCGATGCGCGGCGATTGGCCTGCCTTCGAGGAAGCGCCCGAGGTCGCTTGCCAAATCGGCCGCGGACGCGTATCGGCGCGCTGGCTCCTTCGCCAGGCACTTGAGCGTGATCGTCTCCAGATCCCTCGGGATTTCGCGGCGGAGCCTGCGCGGGGGGTCCACGTCGGTCGTCACGACCAGCCTGAGGGTCTCCAGCGTCGAAGTCGCCGAGGAACGGCGGGCGGCCGACCAGGGCTTGATAGAGGATCGTGCCCAGCGCGTAGATATCCGTCGGCGGCCCGGCCTGCCTGGCATCGCCGCGGGCCAGCTCGGGGGCCATGTAGCTCGGCGTGCCGAGCGGCTGTCCCGACGCCGTCAGGCTCGAATCGGCGTCGCGCAGCTTGGCGAGGCCGAAGTCCCTGAGCTGCGGCACGCCCTCCGCGGTCAGCAGCACGTTCCTCGGCTTGATATCGCGATGGATGACGCCCCGCTCGTGGGCGTACTGCGCGGCCGTCGCCAGCTCGAGCACGAGCTTCGCCGCGGCCGGGGGTGCGAGGAGATTCTCCGAGAGCCTCTGCGCGAGATCGCCGCCCGCGGCGAACTCCATCGTGAAGTAAGGCCGCCCACCGTACTCGCCGATGGAGTGGATCGGGATGATGTGCGGGTGACTGAGCCGGGCGACCGCGCGGGCCTCCAGGAGGAAGCGTTTGGCCTGCCCGAGGCCGAGAAACCCCGCCTCCGTGATCGTCTTGATCGCGACAACCCGACCGAGCTGCGAATCCCGGACCTTGTAGACGACGCCCATCCCGCCACGGCCGATCTCCGCGAGTGTCTCGAAGCCCGGGAATAACGGCAGCGGACCGAGTTCGCGAGCGGGTGCGGGGTCCGCTCCTTCGCCACCGTCCATCAACAAGAAGTCGCGCAGCCGCTTCTGGGCCTCGATCCGGGCACGAGCGAGCGGGAGCAGGTCGGGTCGATCTCGACAAAGCGACTCCGGGGGAAGGTCGATCCCTCGGGCGTGCGCTTCCTCCCAGGCCGCGAGAAGGCTGAGCACGTCGTCGGTCGGGCCGTCGTCCGGACTGGTGCTGTCCGGGCTGAATCCGCTCCCGGCGGTGCGGGCGTGGACGCCGGCGGAGACCGGCCGGCCGTCATGATCGGGGCTCTCGTCCGACGTCGCGATCGCCACGGTCCCCTCATCGGTGGGAGTTCGAGACGCCGCTCGCGGTCATCTCGTGGATTCCGTCCAGTCACGCGGCCAGCCGGGCCGTCGCCGCGAGCGAGAGCCGACTGACACTCTTGGGGTGGAGGTCAAGGATCCGCGCGACCTGCGCCTGGGTGTAGCCGCCGAAATAGTGGAGGTCAAACACGAGCCGCTCTGCCTCGGGCAGCATCTCGACCTCGAGGTGGAACTCGGTCCAGATCGCCAGGAGCGCGGGGTCGTCGGTGTCGTCGGCTATCTCGAGGCCGTCAGCTCGCACGCCGATCCGCCCCGGCACCTTCCGCGCCCGGACCAGGTCGAGCAGGACGTGACGGACCTTGCGGAAGAGGAGCCCATAGAAGAGCTCGACGGACTCGGGGGGGTGGGTCTCGATCGCCCCGACCAGCCGGGCCCACGCCTCGTTGACGACGCTGTCGAGGTCGTGCTCGGTACGGAGGCGCGGGAAGTCCTTCCGCAGCATCGAGCCGGCGATCTGCCGGAGGCGAACGTAGGCCCGGTCGATCATCAGGCGGCGTGCGGAATCGTCCCCCTCGCGAAGCCGCTCGATCAGGTGTCGCAGGTCCGATGTCGTGTCGCCACTCATCGGATGACCTCTGAAAAAACACGGGATCCGTCGGGATCGTTGTCCGAACCGGCGACTCGCCACGCTTTCCCAGTCGACGGACGTTGCGACATTCATCGTAGCCGGTGTTCGGTGTTCACAGAAGAACCCTGGCTCCGCCTCAAGACTGTACTTTCCGGGTGAATGTATATGTCATGCGGCCAAGCTGAGCAGCCTTTCGGCCGTGGCCTGAATTTCCGCCTCGGTAGCCCCCGGGCGTAGAGACACACGAATCTCCTCACCCAGCAATTCACGACGCCACGCCCGCCGCTTGTCCGCGTGACTCGGACGGCGCAGCGTCGAGTCCCATGGCGAGGCCGAGCGGTCCACCAGATCCTCCGCCTTGCGACCCCAGGCCCACGCCTCGGTCAGCGTGAATGTCCACAGGCAGATGTGAAACGCCCCGATGTTCGCCCAGATGAACCTCACCTGCTGCTGCCCGGCACCCACGACCTGCTTGCACTCGCGAAAGGTGATCTCAAGGCTAAAGCGGTCGGCCACCGCCCCCAGGATGTCGGCGACGCTCGCCGAGATGTCGGTGCAGAAATACGCCCGCCAGCCGGTTGGCTCGTCCACCAGCACCACCCGGATCACCCCACCGGCCGGCCGCCAGGTCGCCAGGAACGTCTTGTACTTCTTGATCGTGGCGACCCCGTACAGGGTGACCGTCTCGGAGGACCAGCCTCGTTTCTGGCCGGACCGCTTGGCCAGGTCGATCACGTCCGGGCCATAGGTCCTCGGCCGGCCTCGCTTGCCGGCCGGCCGAGGGCCGGGAACCGTCCGCAGGGCCGCATCCTTGCGGAGCCGGCTGACGACCGTCATTCCCGACGACATTGCCGGCTTGAGGAAATCCTTCTTGGCATAGGCACCGTCGGCCACCACCCAGATCGGCAAGTTCAGCAGCCCCAGCCAGGGCTCGGCCCACCGCAGCAGCTCGACGGCCAGCTCCAGCTTGGTGCGGAACGGCGGCCGGTGCTTCGGGTCGATCTTCGGCAGGTCCTTGTCGCGGACGTAGAGCCGGGCCAACAGCGGCAGGGCGACGCCCCCCAGGCCGGGTGGGCCACGAGCAGGGCCAGGACGACGAAGACGTGCCCGTAGACGTACGGCGAGCCGGCCGGCCCGGGGGTCGGGTTGTGGTGGATGCCGGCCCCCTGGACGTGCGGCCCGTACCGCTTCGTCGGGGTGTCGTCCAGAGCGAGCGTCAACCGCTCGGCCCCGCCCAGCAGCGGCCTGACCACCGTCAGCACGAGGTGCGCGGCGATGGTCCCGGCCTTCTTCCCGGCCGCCGCGACGGCGGTGTAGCAAGGCCGGAACTGGTCGCTCAGCCCGGCCGCCCGAATCCAACTGGTGACGGTCCGCCGTCCGCGGGCGAGGACCGCGCCGAGGAACAGGAGGGCGAGCCGGGGTGCGGACCGCCGGTCGAGGGCGGAGGCGAGTCGGGCGAACCACTGGCACGGTGCGGGGAGCGGATGCGAGGATGTCATGGCTGGCTCCGTCCGGGATGATCGGCTGGCTTGGTAACCGCCATCGTCCCGGTCGGGGCCGGCCTTCGTCTACTCGACGGCTGTCAAGCGGCGGGGGGTTGCGATGGAGGAGGCTAAGCCGCATCCCTCAAACGTGCCGGGAGACTACTTCGTCGAGGATGGTTGCTGCATGATGTGCGAGGTGCCGTTCTCAGCGGCACCCGACCTGTTCGGGGTCAGCCTCGACCCGACGGGTTGTCCCCACTGCTTCGTCAAGAAGCAACCGGAGACGGCCGACGAGCAGGATCGGATGTTTCTGGCGATCCGACGTGCCGAAGCGGGGTGCATCCGATATCGCGGCCGGGAGCGTGCAGTCCAGCGGCGTCTGGTCGAAGCGGGCGAGGGCCCGGCCTGTGTCGACTTGCCCGCCGAGTTGCAGCGGAAGTCCGACGAGCTGAACGCGGCTTTGGAGCGGCAGAGGCGCTGGCCGCAGGCGCTGTGGAAGCGCTTCATGCGATTGGGGCGAGGAAAGCCCGCCTAGCCTCGGGCTGCAGCGAGCCCCGGACCAAGGGGCGTGCTCCCCTGTCTATCGTCGCTCACTGGTACGCGACTTGGACCGCAGGGCTGAAGCCCGAACGATCCGGTACATAGAATCCCGGAAAGTGCAGTCAAGAGATACACGAGGTAATCGCGACGGTGCAACAGTGTTAGGCCACGAGGCAGACATCTACCCCATAAGCAATTGATGCACCCGCGAGGGGCAATCGGCCCCCGGGTCGCGGCGATGGACCCCGACGAGGAGACCCCCATGACTCTGCGTCGCGCTTGGAGATGCCCGCTGTTTGCGCCGCTGCTGGCGTCGCTGTGCCTCGCGGCCGCGGCCCGGGCTTCGTACACCTTCTACACTGTCGACGGCCCGAACGCGGGCATATTCGGGACCAACCTGACCGGGATCAACGACTCGGGCGTGATCTCGGGTTTCACCTACACCAAGACCGGCTCCTTCGTCGCGTTCACATACTCCGGATATACCGCGACGGGCCACTACGCCGACGGCACGTTCAACCCGGTCACCCCGGGGTCCGGCACCGGGACCCGGGACGACACGGCGTACGGAATCAGCAACAACGGCTCGGTCGTCGGCACTACCACCTCTCAGGGCGTTACGAGCTACTCTTACATCGGCGGCAATTTCGCATATTTCAACGAGCCGGGCGCGAGCACCACGGAAGCCAGGGGCATTAACAACAGCGGCACGATCGTCGGGTCGACGTTAGGCCCCCAGGGCTTCTCCTACAGCCAGGGCACCTTCACCCCGATCGTGGCCCCGAACTCGCCGGGCAACGTCCCCGTCTCCATCACCAGCGTCAACGCGATCAACGACGGCGGGACGATCGTCGTCTCCGACACCGACGCCAACGAGAATAACTTTTCCTACCTCTACCAGAACGGCAGTTTCACGACCATCACGATCCCCGGGGCGCTCGACGTGCGCGCGCTGGGGATCGACGACAAGGGCGACATCGTGGGCCAGTACGACGGCACCTCGGGGACCTTGGCGTTCCTTCTGGCCGGGGGCGTCGGCGGCATCCTGACGCCCCTCGCCGACCCACTGGGCCGGGGCACCATCGCCGCTTCGATCAACGACGAGGGCGTGATCGTCGGCGAATACTTCGTGGGGGAGACGGGGCACGGATTCATCGCCGTCCCCAACGCCGTCGTCCCCGAGCCGTCATCGCTGGCGTTGACCGGGGCCGGCGTCGCCGGCCTCACCCTTCGGGCCCGCCGCCGCCTGCAGCATCATCGGCACGACTGAATTCAGCGGCTGGCGGCGTTGGGACGGTCTACGAGATCGCTGTGTTCTCCGGGACCCTTTCCATTCCGATCACTGATGGCCCTGAGGCGGAGGCTGGTCGCCCTACATCACGCCGACGTCGTCCGACGTCACCGTGACTCCGCACTCGCCTGCGGACCGACACTCGAGCTGCGCGTCGCTCCGCGATGCCGGCGCAACTTCGGTCGACGCCACGAATGGCACTTAGAAGCTGTTTCAAAACCCTCATGCGATGCGCTTGAGGCAGATCAGCGAGGCCGCCAATTCGTGAAAGGCCTGGAAGTGAGCCCCCTTCTTCTCGTAGCACATCTTGAGCCTCCGGGCGTTCCCGAACCAGCTCAAGGTGCGCTCGACGACGTACCGTGTCTTGCCCAGGCCGCTGCCATGCTCCCGAGCCTTCCCCAGCGACGCGAGCAGGGGTTCGACCCCCAAACATCGAACTCGGGCCTTGTTCGCGGCCGAGCCGTAGCCGGCGTCCCCTTGGAGCACTTTGGGCCTCGTCCGAGGCCGACCCAGGGCCCCTTGGACCGGGCGCATGCTCAGCACCATCGCCTCTGTCATCGCGTCATCGCGAATGTTCGCCGGGGTGGTCTTCACCACCAGGGGCACCCCTCGAGCATCGGTCAAGATGTGGCGCTTGCAGCCCGCCTTGGCTCGATCCGTCGGATTCGGACCGGTGTGCGCCCCCCAAAAACCGCGCGGACGCTCGCGCTGTCGATCACCGCGCGTTCGAGATTGATCGCCCCCGCCTTGCCCAGGGCGGTAAGCAGCGCCGCATGCAGTCGCGGCCACACATCGAGCGTCGTCCAGAGGGCGAATCGCCGCCAGCAGGTGCTGCCGCTGCCGCAATTCATCTCCCCGGGTAGGGCCTGCCAGGGGATGCCGGTCTTGAGGACGAAGATGACGCCCGCGAGCGCCTGGCGGTCCGAGATCCGAGGCCGTCCCCCCTTCGGACCGGGCGGCGACTTGGGTAACAACGGCTCGATGATCGACCAGAGCTTGTCCGTGACGAGTTCCGCCATGCCTGAGCCTCCTTGCGGTCGGCGATGGCGGTAGTTTACAGAAATCCCGGGGTTTTGAAACAGCTTCTTAGATTTTGCTAGCTCGTTTGAGCATCTGGAGTTTGATCTCTCTCCGCGGCCTCGTCAGGCTTTGATACCCCCTCGGCCCCTTCTTGGTCATGCGGGGCTCGAACCGGTCGGGCCGGTCGGCGACGCGGTGCACGGCGATGGCCCGGAGCAGCTGCTCGTAGAGCGCCGCCCGGTGAGCCGCGCCGCGGTCGACCTGGGCGGCGATCACCGGCCGGAACGCCTCCAGGACCTGGAGCGTCGCCTTGAAGCTGATCGACCGCGGCGGTACACCCGCGCCGGCCGCCGCCTGCGCCATCACCGTGCGGATCAGGTTGTACGCCAGGGCATGCGTCCAGATCTCCTTGCGCACGAGCTCCGGCGTCTTGCACCGCAGCCTGTCCATCTGGAGCGTGATCTTGATCGACCTCAAATCGAGCTCGTTGTTCCACCTGGCCCGATAGAGCGAAGCCAGCTCCTCCTTGGTCGCCTGCACGGGGTCGAGCAGGGTCGTCACGACGACGACCGACCGGGTCCGGAACCCCGGCTGCGCCACCCGGAACCAGACTTCGCGGACCGTGATCGAGTCGGGCAGCCCGTTGTACGTTCGCCGGTCCACCGAGCGGATCGACGTCGGCTTCCTCCAGACGACGAGATGGTCGTCCTTGCCCAATCGGATGCCCTTGCGGAAGTCGGCCCGGCGGTGCGCCGACAGGCGGCTGACGGTGTCGACGCCGCGCCCCTTCAGCAGATGCATGCCGACCCAGCCCGACATCAGGCGGTCGCCCAGCAGCACGTCGCCGGGCCGGAGGACGTCCCAGAGCCGCCGCAGGAGGCTGACCTCGCCCTGTCCCTTGCCGGCGTAGCGGCAGATGCCCAGGTCGAGGATCGCGCCGCACGAGAGCGAGATGATCGCGCCGATCCGCGCGGGGGCGAAGCTCGTCCCGGGGATCTGGTTGTAGGTCAGCGGGTACTCGCGGCGGTTCTCCGCCGTGTCGGGCATCGAGACGGTCGAGCCGTCGAAGAGGCAGACCCGGCGGCCCTTCCAGAGCCACCGCCGATCGACCCGCGCGTCGAGGTTGCGGCCGACGAGGCGGGCCGCCGCGGCGAAGAACCCCTCGGGCAGACGCCTCCTCGCCTGGCAATAGGCGCCGGTCTCCGAGCTACACGGATCGAGCCCCTGCGAGGCGCGATGGGCGATCAGCCGGGCGACGGCGGCTCGGCAGGACTGGTCGGCGGCGAGGGCCTGGCCGAGGAAGACCCAGAGGGTGATCAGTGGGGTGAAGATCCGGTCCTTCCAGGGGGTCTTGACCTCGCGCAGGGCCTCCTCGAGGCATCCCTTCGAGAGGACGTCGGCGAAGGGGAGGCCGTCCTGCTGGAGGAACTCCTGGCGGAGGGAATCGACCTGTCGGCGAAGGCGTCCGTGCGCGTGGCGATGCATCGCTCTGGCTCCGGGTGGGCGACGTGGATATGTCCCCATCAGAGCCGGAACGCCGATGTCTTCCTATCCCGTTCCCTCGCAGGCGATTGCGGGAATCTAAGTGCCATTCGTCGACGCCACCGACGCGCGCCAAGTAGCTTAAGGTCCGCAGACCCGCAACCCCGAAGCAATCGATCCCAGTGGTGGCCCGCCCGACTGCTGTCTACCGTTCATCTCGTCGCTGGAGCATGAAACGGATCTCGCGGCAACTCGGCATCGAAGAGCAGCGACTCGGCCTCGTTCTGGAGCAGGGTAAGCTCCTGCCAGTCCCAGAAGGTTTCACGCGAATCGTGCACCAGGTCGCGAAGACGATCGAGCCATTTGCGAGCCTCGGCGAACCTTCCCGAGCGCGCGAGGGCCAGGGCCAGGTAGGCCCAATCGCCGGGCGCTTCCGCCTCCTTCGCGACGGCCATCCCCTCGTTCAGTCGAGCGATGGCGTCGTCGACCCGCCCGGTGCGGAGCAGGAGCCCACCGAGTATGGTCGAGAACATGTGCCGGTACAGGCGCGGCGGCGCGGGAGTGACCGAGAGCCGCTGCTCGAAATAGGCGATCGGCATGCGATAATCCTCGGTCCCACCGGCGCGAGTGCGAGCAGCGAGGCCTCGCTGAGTGCGTTCCAGACGACCGTCGGGTCCGGCCCTTCCTGGGCCATGACCGCCGCGCACGCCTCACGGTAGCCGGCCCGGTCGCCCGCTCTCAGGCAGGCGATGCCCCAGGCCTGCCCAACCTGTCGGCTGAAAGGACCTGCCCGGCCGAGGCGTGCCAGCAGTCCCGCCGCCTCCGCCCATCGGTCGGCACGGCCAAGTTCCTCAGCCCGGGGCACGACCAGTCCCTCATCGGCCCCCAGCTCGAAGACGCGGGCCATTTCGGCCTGGCGGTCGGCCTCGCGGCCGAGCTTGCCGTAGACCGCCGCGCGGTCCTCATGCAACATCGCGTCATCGGGCCGGGCGGCGATCAGGCGGTCGAGATACCAGAGCGCCTCGGCCCAGCGCCGGGCCCTGGTGCAGTCAGCCACGCAGTGGGCCTGGAAGTCGAGGACCTGATCGCGCGAGCCGAGCCGCTCGGCCTGCGCGTAGTCGACGGCGGCCTTCTCGAACTGATCGGACAGGGACCACGCACTCGCCCTGCGGGCGTACAGGGACCAGTCGTCGGGGTGGACGGCGATCAGGCGGTCGAGGTGCCAGATCGCGGCGAAGGCGTTGCCGTTCTGCTCGGCCTCGCGGACCATCGGCTCGTGCCAGGCGAGATCGGAGTTGGGCTGCAGGGCGGCGGGGTCGAGCCGGGCGAGTCGCTCGAGCCGGTCGCGCCAGGCCGCGCCATCGAGCCGCGCGATCGTGCGGTCGGCTTCCATGCGCAGGCCCGTGCGGGCCTCGATGCGAAGTCGCAGGTCGTCGAGCCCCTCGTCCGGAAACGGCCGCGGGACGGGCCAGGTCTTGATATCGCCAGCCGTGTCGATACCGACGACCGACTTGCCGTCCGGCGTGAACACGACCTTGTTGAGCGGGTATTCCATGAACCGAGGGGGGCCGATCGGTTGCGACGTGGCCGGATCGCAGAGGCGGACCGACCCGTCCTGGAAGCCCACCGCGACCAGGCCGCCGTCGCCACGAAAGGCAGCGCAGATGGCGGGAGAGTTGGTCGCCATCAGTCGCGACGACACGGCGCCGGTCATGGCATCGCGAAGCTTGACCGTGCCGTCTGTCCCGAGCGTGAGGAAGGCGTGACCGTCGGGACGAAACCCGCTGGACGTCTCGTCGACCATCGGGCCGCCGATCGCCCGCCCGCGGGTCGTGTCCCAAAGCTGAGCGTAGTGGTCGTGCACCGCCAACAGGGCCCGCCCATCCGGCCGGAATTCCATCCGCGGGACCTGTCCATTGCTGGGCAGGAATTCACCGATGGTTTCGCGTGTCTCGGTGTTCCAGAGTCGAATTCCGGGCTTGCCGGTATGATCCTCGGCCAGACCGACCGCGAGCGTCTTGCCATCGGGGCTATACGCCAGGCTCAACACGATCTCGCGCTGGGGGAGCGGGCGGCCGATCTCCTTGCCGGTGGAGGTGTCCCAGAACCGCACGAGGCCGCTGAAATCGCCGGCCGCCAGGACCTTGCCGTCGGGCTGGAATGCCAGCGCCGCGACGTAGTTTGTGTGCGGCAGCGGCGGAAACCGCAGGCGCCTGTACTCGATTCCCAGACTCTCACCTCGCCCGTCGGGACCGGGCCGGGATTGCTCCCGGTCGCGAACAGTCGACCGTCCGCGCTGAGGGCGAGGCCGCGGATGTACCAGCCGGGGTAGTGCGGAGAGGGTCTCCCTAGCGTCCGACCTGTCGCGAGGTCCGAGACCCGGATCTGTTCTCGGCCCGCAATGCCCGTGGTGTTGGTGATCGCGATGCGCCCATCGGTCACGAAACCGTTCGTGAGCCGGCTCATCTCCGGGGTCTCCCGGTCGAGCCGCGTCTCCGTCGTCGCGGGTCGGTCGTCGGTTCGTCCTGCCGCGATCGGCTCCGCCTCCGGGGAGATCTGCCACATGCGGAGCGTGTTGTCGGGCGCGTGATTGATGACCGTGAGCCCGTCCGGATGCGTCTCCGGGCAATGGGAATCGCCGGAGGAAAGTCCCGTACCCCGGGCCTGAGCGTCGGGAGCGCGACGCAAGAGCCAGAGGTTGTTCGTCAGCGTCAAGAGCCGATCGGATGCGGGAGCATAGATGGAATAGGCCGTGCTGGACATGATCGGGCTGGTCGGCTTTCCGCTGCCCGAATCCCAGATTCGGGCGACAGAGCTATCGCCCTGGTAGACGATCCCCCCCCTGCGAAATCTGCTGTACAACGACCTTGCATCGGGGCTGAAGTGTAACGATAACATGTCGACATCCACGTTCTTTGCACCGGTGCGCCAGGATGCAAGCCGACGGCCCGAGGGCGTCTCGTGGAGATCGATCCGCCCCTCGCCATTCTCGTTGCGTTGGACCGCCGCGGCACGCCCGCCCGGGGCCACGGCACCGAGACCCCGGAGTGACAGGGGTTCTGCACGCGGTTGGCCCGTTGCTGCATCCAGTCGGAACAGCAGATCCACTCCGTCCGGGCCGCCACGATGTGCCAAGACTTTGGGACCGTCGGAACTCAAGTCGATGCTGACGGGTACCTCTCCCGGTAACGCCCCGGTGGTCCAGAGCACCCGCTCCGTCGCGAGTTCGATGGCCAGCACCCCGCGCGGCTCCGCGAAGGCGAACAGGACCTTGCCGTCCGGCCTGAAGGCAAACGGAGCGAACGCACCGGCGAGGGTCTGTAGCTTCGCCCCGGAGGCCGTGTCCCAGAGCACGATCGGTGTCGCGCGGTCGCGATCGCGCGGGCAGAAACCCGTGGCGAACGTCTTGCCGTCGGGACTGAAGCCGAGGTGAGTGCAATAACCGGCGCCCTCGCTGATCCTGAGCGGCTTATGGACCTGCCCGAGCCACGCACCCAGGTTCCAGCGCACCGCGTTCCGGAATCCTTCCGCATTACCCGGCGCGGTCTTCAGGGCTTCTAGCATCCAGAGCAGGCCGTGATCGGCCCGGCCTTCCTCGCCCAGGGCGATCCCCTTCTCGAGCGCCAGGCTCGATGAGAAGCGGAGCGACCGATCTCGCTCCTCCGTCGCCTGGCGCCTGGCCGCGTCGGCGTCCTTCCGATCGAGCTGCGATCGGCGGTTGGCCAGCGATTCATTCCACGCAATCGCCTGGAACTGATACGCCGCCACCAACGACCCGATCGTCGCCGCGACGAGCACGGCCGTCAGCACCCCGCCCAGGATCGCGATGACCGGGTTGCGCCTGGCCCACCGCCAGTACCGCTCCGACGAGCTGATCTGCCGAGCCTTGATCGGCTCGTCGGCCAGGAACCGCCGCAGGTCCTCGGCCATCGCCTCGGCCGTCGCGTAGCGACCCTCGGGCGTCTTGTCGATCGTCTTCAGGACGATCGTCTCCAGGTCGCGCGGGATCCGGCCGTCGAGCGAGCGGGGCCGGGCCGGCTCCTGCGCCTTGATCTGCTCGATCAGCTTCATCCGGTCCGACGAGTCGTAGGCCGGACGGAGCGTCAGCAGCTCGTAGAGCGTCATGCCCAGGGCGTAGATGTCGGCGCGGGCGTCCCCTTGGCCGCGGAACCGCTCCGGCGCCATGTAGCGGAGCGTGCCGAGGATGTCGCCGGTGGCCGTCAGGCCGTCCTCGTCGGCCTTGGCCAGGCCGAAGTCGGTGATCCAGACCACCCCGTCGGTGTCGAGCAGCAGGTTCGACGGCTTGACGTCGCGGTGGACGATGCCGCGGGAATGCGCGTGGGCCAGCCCCTGCGCCGCCTGGCGGCCGATCTGGGCCACGCTCCGGAAGAACGGCTGCCGTCGCCCCGAGGAGTCGATCCCCGAGACGTGCGTGCCCCCCGGCAGCACCGCCGAGCCCGACAGGTTGGGCGCGGGGGCGGCCGCCAGCCGGTCGCCGATCGTGAGCGCGGTCGCGGCGCCCACGGTCGCGGCGGCGTCGACCCGCTCCGTGGCGACGAATCCCGCCGCCACGGGCGAGTCGGGCGAAGCGATCGCCTCCGTCGCCATCCGCCCGCTCAGGAGCGATTCCGCCATTCGGCCGAGCTCGCGCCGCCGGAGGACCGACGCGGCGGACCCGGCCCGGGTGATGTTCGCGAGGTCCGAGGGGAGCTCGTGCGAGGCGGGGCCGTCGTGCTTCCGATCGGGGCCGCGGAGCCGCCGCAGCTCGTCGATGACCTGGTCGAGCCCCTGTCCCTGGATCAGCTGCATCGCGTAGAAGGCGAACTCGCCCTCGCGCCCGACCTCGAAGACCGGCACGATGTTGGTATGGTGCATCCGCGCCGCGGCCTTGGCCTCGCGGCGGAACCGCTCCAGGGCCTTGCGGTCGCCCGCGGCGTGGCCGGGCAGGACCTTCAGGGCCACGCGGCGGCCCAGCGAGATCTGCTCGGCCTCGTAGACCACCCCCATCCCGCCCCGGCCGATCTCGCGGAGGATCCGGTAGTCGCCGACCTGGCTGAGCCGCGGGGTCACGGTCCGCGGCGGCGAGGATGCCTCGCCCCTGGCGTCGCCGTCGGCCTGCTCGACCTCGACGAGGGCCGGGAACATCTCGCGGATCTCGTCGGCCATCTCCGGCAGGCGGTCGACGTACTCCTGCAGGCTCGGTCGCTCACCGCGGCGGAATCGCTCGGCGAACTCCTCGGCGAGCTCGTCGAAGCGGCCGTAGTCGAACGAACCGGATGACGTCGGCATGTTCAGAGGCCCTCCCATCCGCCGGGCATCGTGGCCAGGGCGTCGCCGAGCCGCTTCAAGGCACGAAAATGGCGCTTTGCGCTGGCGTCTTGAGTGATCCCGAGCACCTGCGCGGTCTCGGAACGGCCAAGCTGCTCGAAGTGTCTGAGAGCAAGAACCTCGCGATCGATCGGGCCCAGACTGTTCAGCGCCTCCTGGACCCGCAGCAGCCGTTCGGCCTGTTGGGCCGCCCGGGCCGGGGACGTGAGCCGCCCCAGGAGCATCGACGCCAACGTGGCGGAGCTGGCCCTGGGCAGGGCGTTCTGGTAGAGCGAGATCCTCAGCCCTGCGTCTCGCATTTTCGTGCCCAGGTGCCGGCGATGCAATGTCATCAACCTCCGGCCCACATGCAGTCGTAGCCAGAGCAGCGGCGGGAGCTTCGGGTCGGCCAGGTAGGCATTGAAGTCGCGCACCACGTCGAGGAACGCCTCCTGCACGACGTCCGATGGTTCGCGCCAGGCCCGGAGCCGGGCGTCGATGCGGAGCTCGACCATGCGCCGGCGCCGGTCGCGATGCTTGGCGAAGAGCGCCGCCAGGGCCCCGCGGTCGCCGCCGCGGGGCCGGTCGATCGGATCGGACGGGTCGCCGGGCGTCTTTGCCGCGTAGGTCCCCATACTCTGTATCTGAGCGCCGGCGAGAAACCGGGACCGAAAAAACCGTACCTCCTCCGCAGAAGGGGAGGCCGTTACTTCCGACCGAGGGCGGTTTGTGCCACTCCGGTTGAAACGCGACACGGACAGAACTGCAGGGTCGTCAATTGGCCGACGCGGTCACCGCGGATTCCGAGAACGACGGTCCAACACGATTCGATGATAATGAGAGATCTTTGACAAGTCGAAGGGCGACGAGTGGCCCGCAGACCGGAGCCGGCCAGGATTGCGCCGACCGAAGCCAATCGATCCTGCGCCGGCCAAACCTCCGGGGGCCCGTCGCGACACAGCGCCGACCGAACCCAATCCCGGCCCCCAAGCGATCGCGCCGACCGGAGCCAATTCGAGTGAGTCGGCGCCGAACAAACCCATCGGCCGGGCAGGGGGCCAGCGCCGACCGAAGCCATCTATGGGAAGGGGGAAGTCAAGCGGGCCGGTGCAGGGGATTTCGCCTCATCCCCTGAGCCCGAGGCCGGGGGCTCGCCCCCGCCTCCCTCACATGCCACGAGCTGGGGCCGACGTGATCGTGACGCTTCAACCATCTATCCGGGATCGCCCGGTTCGACCGGACGTCGCCATGAATCGGGAATCCGAGGGACGCCGCCATTCAATAGGCCGAGGGTCGGCGAGCTCGCCGCACTCGGGCTTCGGTCCGGGGTCGTCCACGGGTCGTCACGCCCACCGCCGCTCCGCTCGCCTCCCCCTCCGATCTCACGATGCCTTGCCCGAACGCCGGCCGGCGCCGATCCGCCCCGGGCCCCGCTACGCCGCCTCGCCCACCTCCAGCGGGCTGTAGCTCGTCCCGTCGCGGAGCATCGCCGCCATCACCACGAGCAGCCGCCGCGCCACCGCCACGATCGCCTTCTTGCCGCCGGCTCGCTTCCTGATCCCCTCGTAGATCCGACGCCACGCCGCCGACTGCCGGACCACCCGCCAGGCCGCCTCCACCAGCGCCCAACGCAACAGCGGCGGGCCCGCCTTGGTGATCCGCAGCTCCTGACGCTTGCCCGCGCTCTCGCGGACCTTCGGCGCCAGCCCCGCGTAGGCGCACACCGCCTTGACCGACTTGAACCGGCCGATGTCCCCCAGCTCGCTGACCACCACGTCGACCGTCACCGGCCCGACCCCGGGGATCGTCGCCAGCTTCGCCCGCGCCTCCGCCTCCCGCGGCGCTGCCTCGGCCGCGAACTCCTTGAGTCGCCGGCCCACATCCGCCACCTGCTCCTCGACCCGGAGCCACAGCGCGCGGAGTTGATCGAGCACAAACCGGTCCGGCGCGCCCAGCCCGGCCGCGGCCACGGCCTTGTCCCAGACCCCGGCGGCGAACAGGTCGCGGCGGTCGGCGTTGTGGTCGGCCAGGACCCGGTGCATCTTGTTCCGCAGCGCCGTGGCCATCCGCTTGAGGTACTGGCGGTGCCGGACCAGGGCCCGATGCTCGCGCTGCCGCGGCGTCGGCCGGTGCGCCTCGGGGATCATGTCGCGGGCGAGGAACTCGGCCAGGACCCGGGCGTCGAGCCGGTCGGTCTTCTTGACCGACTCGGCGATCACCCGGAGCTTGCCGGGGTGCGCCAGGACGACCTTCTCGGCCAAAGGCTCGATCAGCGCCACCAGCCACTCGTAGCTGGCGGTGGCCTCGACGACGGCGCGGAACGGCCCGAGCCCGGCGAAGAAGTCGCGGATGGCGTCGGTCTCGCAGCAGGCGAGGGTCCGCCGCTTGGTGACCTTGCGGTCTTGGTCCATGACGCAGGCGACGATAGTCTTCTTGTGGAGGTCGATGCCGACGTAGTTCATGGGAGCCTCTCCGAGATGTGGGGCCAGGAGATCGTCAACACCTCAAGGTCTACCACAGCTCAGGGGCCCTGCGGACCGTCGGCTCGACCTCCACTCTCATAGCTTCAATTCCGGGAGGTCGGGCGCCGAGCGAAGCCAATTCGTCCAGGTTACGTGCGGCCTCGTGCGGGAGCGTGCGGTCGGTGGGGCAGTCGGCTCCGACCGAAGCCAATTCGGGGCGGTCCCCGGTGGCGCCGAGCAAACCCAAATCGCCCCGGGGAGGGTGCCCCGGTCGCAGCTTGAAATGAGGAGGGGTTCCCCTGGCCGAGTCTCAGGCCACGTCTTGCTCTTCGCCAGAGGCTGCTCCTCGGACCAGTCGTTCCAGAGCCTTGAGGAATGACCCCATCGCTCGGTGCCCCTTCACGCGGCGGAACCTGCTCTCGGCTCGCAGCAGGCCCGCCACGCATCGACGCTGACGCATGTCGCCGTCACGCCAATGCGTCACCCGAGCCGTGACTCGCTGGGTCCGCGTGGTTCTTCCCGGCCAGATCCGCCTTGAGGTTCCGACGCTTGTCGACCTGGCACCGCTGGATCACGGCGTGGTCGCCCCAGACCCGAGTCACCGCCGGGTGCGGGGCCTTGGAGCCGTCGAGGACCAGCAAGGTCGGCCGGCTCGTGTCCACGCCGCGTGCCTGCAACTCCTCGAGCAGGGCTACGCAGACACCGGGGGGAAGGTGATGGGGGCTCGCTGGACTTGCAATCTTGCCGAGCCGCGGAGGAGCGTCTTCTTGAGCCGTTTCGATTGATCTCCCATACCTTTCCGACGTGGGCCCGACCGACCCAGGAACGGGCAATGTCAGGCATTTCTCACATCGTCAATCTCATATGAAACAGCTTGAGGGACGGCTTGGGATTTGCTTGCCCTTTGGCGCGAAGTCATCGGCCGTCGCCGTCCACGATTTGCTCGGCCCGGCCGCCGGGACCTCCGGCCTTCGCCGCTTGTGACGTTCCCTCGAGATCTCGCGGAGTCGCCTGCCATGAACTCCGACGCCTCACTTACCGTCGCGATCGCCGATAGGCCCGGGGACATCGCCAAGGCGATCCGCCAGGCACTAGGCCACCTCGCGCTGGAAGACTTCCGCGACAAGGTCGTCGCCATCAAGCCGAACGACACGACCGCGACGGCGGAGGACAAGACCGCCTGCACCCAGGCCGACACGCTCCGGGCAACGATCCAGTTCGTCAAGAACCTGCACCCCCGAAAGATCGTCGTCAGCGGCGGCGCCGGGGCGATGGAGACGGAGGACGTGTTCAAGGTCCTCGGCTACTTTGAAGTGATCGAGTCCGAGGGGGTCGAGTGGCACGACCACAACAAGGCGCCGTTCGTCCCGGTCGACCTCGCCTTCGGGCCGCAGCGCAGGGTGATGGTCAATCCGCGGGTCCTTGAGTACGAGAAGCTCGTCTCGCTCGCGCAACTCAAGGTCCACTCGACGGCCACGGTGACGCTGTCGATCAAGAATATCGCCATGAGCTACCCCGCGGCCGACTTCTATGGCCACCCACGGGTGAGCCAGGAACGCCACCCGCACAACATCCTCCAAGACAAGCAGGCGTTCCTCGTAGGAATGCTGATGCGCTTTCCGATCGACCTGGCGGTCGTGACCGGCCATCCGGCGATGATCGGCAAGGGGCCGCTCGGCGGGAAGGCGGTCGAGACCGGGCTGGTGATCGCCGGGCGGAACCCGGTGTCGGTCGACTCGGTGGCGGCGCACCTGCTGGGCTTCGAGACCCTGGCCGTCCAGCACATCCGCCAGGCCGCGGAGTACGGCCTGGGTGTCCCCTATACGCCGATCGGCGGCGAGTCGGGCCACACGCGACTGAAGATCGCCGGCGAGTCCGTCGAATCGGCGACGAGGTCGTTCCGCGAGGCTGCCTACGGCGAGGCTTTCTGAGGAGGACGCCCGTCACGACTGCCCGCCCGCGGGACGGGGCGGCATCCTGTTTGCAGACCCTGACACGACGCGAAGGGGAGTCCGCACGAACGCGCCAGCCCGAGACGGATCCGGAGCCTCCCGGACTCCGCCGAGTCGCCCCGCCGGCAGGCATCGCGTCCCCACCCGATTCGGAGTGCCCCATGGCCAAGACGGCGGCGAACATGCTCTTCGGGCGCCTCGCGGAGTGGGGCGTCGACACGGTGTTCGGGCTCCCGGGCGACGGCATCAATGGCTTCATGGAGGGGCTGCGGGAGATCCGCGAGCGGATTCGCTTCATCCAGGTCCGCCACGAGGAGGGCGCGGCGTTCATGGCGTGCGCCTACGCCAAGTTCACCGGCCGCGTCGGCGTCTGCATTGCCACGAGCGGCCCGGGGGCGATCCACCTGCTTAACGGCCTCTACGACGCCAAGATGGACGGCGCCCCGGTCCTGGCCATCACCGGGCAGACCTACCACGACATGATGGGCATGCGCTATCAGCAGGAAGTCAATCTGCTCGGCCTTTACGAGGACGTGACGGTCTTCAATCAGCAGATCAACGGCCCCAAGCATGCCCACTCCCTGGTCGACGCCGCGTGCCGCGCCGCGCTTGGCTGCCGGGGCGTCGCCCACCTGAATTGCCCGAACAACTGGCAGGACCTCACGTCCGAGCAGGCCTCGCCGATGAACGAGCCCGGGCACACGTCGATGGCGTGGACCCCGCCGATCGTCGTGCCCGAGGCCGAGGCCCTCAAGAGCGCCGCGGCCTTGCTCAACTCCGGGAAGAAGACCGTCCTCCTGGTCGGCCAGGGGGCCAGGGGGGCGACCGACGAGATCGAGCGGATCGCCGACCTCCTCGCCGCCCCGGTCGTCAAGGCGCTCTTGGGCAAGGACGTCGTCCCCGACGACTCGCCCTACTGCACCGGCGGCATCGGCCTGCTGGGCACGCTCCCGTCCGAGAAGGCGATGGAGGAGTGCGACAGCCTGTTCCTCGTCGGCACGAGTTTCCCCTACATGAACTACCTGCCCAAGCCCGGGCAGGCGAAGGCCGTGCAGGTCGACCGCGACCCGACGCGGCTGGGCATCCGCTACCCGATCGACATCGGCCTGACCGGCGACGCCCCGGCCACCCTCCGGGCCCTGCTCCCGCTCCTGAGGCGCCGCGAGGACCGCTCGTTCCTCCAAAAGGCGCAGGAGCGGGTGAGGGAGTGGGACGAGACGCTCCGCGACCGATCGACCAGGGGCGACGTTCCGCTCAAGCCGCAAGTCGTCGCCCGGGCCGTCAACGAGCACCTGCAGGAGAATGCGATCGTCTCGACCGACTCGGGCACGATCACCACCTGGGCCGCGCGCTATCTGCACATGAAGCGCGGGATGAAGTTCTCGTGCTCGGGCAACCTGGCGACGATGGCGCCCGGCCTGCCTTACGCCAACGCGGCGCAGATCGCCTACCCCGACCGCCAGGTCGTGGCGTTCGTCGGCGACGGCGGGTTTACGATGCTCGGCTGCGAGTTCATCACGGCCGTGAAGTACAACCTGCCGATCAAGGTTATCGTCATCAAGAACAACGTGCTCGGTCAGATCAAGTGGGAGCAGATGATCTTCCTCGGCAACCCCGAGTACGGCGTCGAGCTCCAGCCGATCGACTTCGTCAAGTTCGCCGAGGCGTGCGGCGGCGTCGGGTTCCGCTGCGAGCGGCCCGACGAGGTCGGCCCGGCGATGGCGGCGGCGTTCGCCTCGAAGAAGCCGGCGCTCGTCGAGGCGGTGGTCGACCCGTTCGAGCCGCCGATGCCGGCCCAGGCCACCGCGAAGCAGGGCCTGATGCTCGCCGAGTCGCTCATCCGCGGCCAGCCGCACGCGGGCAAGATCGCCACGACGATCTTCCGCGACAAGGTCCACGAATTGCTCTGACCCGCCGGATGACCCGGGGAGACCCATGCCCACGCGACTCGGCGCTAGCTCCGTCCCGATCGATGGCCTCGCCGCCTCGGCTTACCGCGTGCCGACCGACGCGCCCGAGTCGGACGGGACGATCGCCTGGGACAGCACCACGCTCGTCCTCGTCGAGGCGACGGCCGGCGGCACGACGGGCGTGGGATACACCTACACCGACGCCTCGGCCTGCGGGCTCATCCGCGGCGTATTCGCGAAGGCCGTCGAGGGCTCCGACGCCCTCGCGCCGGCATCGGCCTCGATGAGGATGGCGCGGGAGGTCCGCAACGTCGGCCGCGACGGCATCGCGGCGACGGCGATCTCGGCCGTCGACGTCGCGCTGTGGGACTTGAAGGCGAAGCTGCTCGACGTGGCGCTCTGCACGCTCCTCGGCCGGGTCCGTGTGGCGGCGCCGGTCTACGGCAGTGGCGGGTTCACGACGTATTCGATCGAGCGGCTGACGGAGCAGCTCGGCGGCTGGGCACGGGCCGGGATGACGTTCGTGAAGATGAAGATCGGCGCGCATCCTGCCGATGATTTCGCGCGAGTGCAGGCCGCACGCGAGGCGATTGGCCCGGGCGTCCGGCTCTTCGTCGACGCCAACGGCGCCTACTCGCGCAAGCAGGCGCTGGCGATGGCCGAGAGGTTCGCGACGCTCGACGTCGCGTGGTTCGAGGAGCCGGTCAGCTCCGACGACCTCGAGGGGCTCCGCCTGATGCGCGACCGCGCACCGGCGTGCATGGAGATTGCCGCGGGCGAATACGGGTATGACCTGACGTATTTCCGCCGGATGGTCGAGGCCGGCGCGGTCGACGTACTCCAGATCGACGCGACGCGGGCGTGCGGGATCACCGGGTTCCTCCGCGCCGCGGGCGCGGCCGAGTCGTTCGGCCTCCCGATCTCCGCGCACTGCGCGCCGACGCTCCACGCCGCGCTCGGCTGCGCCTGGCCCGACTTCCGCCATCTCGAGTACTTCCACGACCACGACCGCGTCGAGCACCTGCTCTTCGACGGCGCGCCGACGCCCGAGCGCGGCACGCTCCGGCCCGACCCGTCGCGGCCGGGGCTGGGCATCGACTTCAAGCGTCGCGACGCCGAGCGCTACCGGGTGGACGGGGAGGGGAGATCACGATGACGACGGCGATCGAGGCCCAGGCACGCACCCGGCCCGTGCCGGGGCCGCTCTACGTCGACGCGGACCGGATCGCGGCCGAGCTCCGCCGCGAGATCAAGGGCGAGGTCCGGTTCGACTCGGGGAGCCGCGCCCTGTACGCGACCGACGGCTCGAACTACCGCCAGGTGCCGATCGGCGTCGTGATCCCCGAAAGCATCGACGACGTCGTCGCTACGATGGACGTCTGCCGCCGGCACGGCGCGTCCGATCCTCTCGCGCGGCGGCGGCACGAGCCTGACCGGCGGGTGCTGCAACGTCGCCGTCGTGATGGATTTCTCGAAGAGGCTGCACAACATTCTCTGGATCGACCCGAGCCGCAAGCTCGCCCGTGTGCAGCCCGGCACGCCGCTCGACCACCTGCGCTACCAGGCCGAGGAGCACAAGCTCACGTTCGCCCCGGACCCCTCGACGCATCAGTACTGCACGCTCGGCGGGATGATCGGCAACAACTCGTGCGGCGTCCACTCACTCATCGGCCTCGATAGCGGCCGGACGTCTGATCAGGTCGACGAGCTCGAGATCCTCCTCTACGACGGCACGCGGATGACGGTCGGCGCGACGAGCGAGGCAGAGCTGGCTCGGATCATCGCGGCGGGCGGGCGCAAGGGCGAGATCTATTCCAGGCTCAGGGCCTTGCGCGACAAGTACGCCGACGAGATCCGCAGGCGCTATCCGAACCTGAAGGACGTCCCCCGGCGCGTCTCGGGCTACAACCTCGACGACCTGCTGCCCGAGCGCGGATTTCACGTGGCGCGGGCGCTGAGCGGGACGGAAGGGACGTGCGTCACGGTTCTCGAGGCGCAGGTCCACCTGGTCCCGAGCCCGCGGGCCCGCTCGGTGCTGGTGCTCGGGTATCCGAGCGTTTACGAGGCGGGCGACCACATCACCGAGGTGCTCGAGTCGAAGCCGATCGGTCTCGAGGGGCTCGACGACGTCCTCGTCGCCGACATGAAGAAGAAGCATATCCACCCGCGCGACATCAAGCTGCTGCCCGAGGGCAAGGGCTGGCTTCTCGTCGAGTTCGGCGGCGACGACAAGGACGAGTCCGACGCGAGGGCGTACGAGCTGATGGAACGGCTCCGGAAAAAAAGCGACGCGCCCTCGATGAAGCTCTTCGACGACGAGACCGAGGAGGAGCACCTGTGGAAGGTCCGCGAGTCGGGCCTCGGCGCCACCGCCCGGATTCCCGGCGAGCCCGATGCGTGGGAGGGCTGGGAGGACTCGGCCGTTCCCCCGGTCCGCGTCGGCGAATACCTCCGCGACCTCCGGAGTCTCTTCAATAAATACGGATACAACTGCGCCCTCTACGGCCACTTCGGTCAGGGCTGCATACATACCAGGATTGACTTCGACCTGAAGACGGCCGCGGGCGTGAAGCACTTCCGGGCGTTCCTCAACGAGGCGGGGGACCTCGTCACCGGGAAGTACGGCGGCTCGATCTCGGGCGAGCACGGCGACGGCCAGTCGAAGGCGGCGCTGCTGCCCAAGATGTTCGGCGAGGACCTCGTGCGGGCCTTCGGCGAGTTCAAGGCGATCTGGGACCCCGGGAACAAGATGAACCCGCACAAGGTCGTCGACCCGTACCTGCCGGGCGAGAACCTTCGGCTCGGGCCGCACTATCACCCGCCCCAGGTCGAGACGCACTTCAAGTTCCCTGACGACCACGGCAGCTTCGCCTACGCGACCGAGCGGTGCGTCGGCGTCGGCCAGTGCCGGAAGGACGACACGGGGACGATGTGCCCGAGCTACATGGTCACCCGCGAGGACATGCACTCGACCCGCGGGCGCACGCACCTGCTCTTCGAGATGCTCGAGGGCAACCCGCTGGAGGGCGGCTGGAGGAACGACCCGGTCAAGGAGGCGCTCGACCTCTGCCTCGCCTGCAAGGCCTGCAAGAGCGAGTGCCCGATGAACGTCGACATGGCCACGTACAAGGCCGAGTTCCTCAGCCACTACTACGAGGGGAGGATCCGCCCCCGCCATGCGTACGCGATGGGCCTGATCTACTGGTGGGCGCGGCTGGCATCGCTGGCGCCGGGGGTCATTAACGCGATCACGCACCTCCCGGGCGTCGGCAAGGCGCTCCAGTGGCTCGGCGGGATCTCGACGAGACGCCCGATGCCCTACTTTGCCCCGGAGACGTTCAAAGCGTGGTGGCGGCGCCGGCCCGTGCGGGGCGCCGGGCTGCCGAGGGTCATCCTCTGGGCCGATACGTTCAATAACCACTTCCATCCCCAGACGGCCACGGCCGCGGTCGAGATCCTTGAGGCCGCCGGGTTCCAGGTCGTTGTCCCGCGCGAGTCCCTCTGCTGCGGGCGGCCGCTCTACGACTTCGGGATGCTCCACACGGCCAAGGCGCTCTGGCGGCAGATCCTCGACGCGCTGCGGCCGGAGATCGAGGCGGGGACGCCTGTCGTCGGCCTCGAGCCGAGCTGCGTGGCGGCGTTCCGCGACGAGCTGGTCAACCTCTACCCGATGGACGAGGACGCCAAGCGGCTCTCGGACAGCATGTTCTTCCTGAGCGAGTTCCTCATCAAGAAAGTGCCCGAGTTCAAGCCGCCAAGGCTCGCGCGCAAGGCGATCGTCCAGAAGCACTGCCACCACGACCACGTGATGGGCTACAAGGAGGAGAACAACCTGCTCCAGGAGCTCGGGCTCGACTTCGAGGTGCTGGACTCGGGCTGTTGTGGCATGGCGGGGTCGTTCGGGTTCGAGGCCGAGCACTACGACGTCTCGTGCCGGGTCGGCGAGCGGATGCTCCTGCCGTCGGTCCGCGAGGCGAGCCCGGAGACGCTCGTGATCGCCGACGGCTTCAGTTGCCGCGAGCAGGTGGCCGACCTCACGGAGCGCGGAGCCTTGCATGTGGCACAGGTCCTGCAGATGGCACTCCGCGGCGAGGCCGCGCCGCGCCGCGGCCGACTCGCCGAGTCGGGCCGCGAGCCGCTGGGCAAGTGGGCGCCAGAGCCGTCGATGGCGGCGGTCGCGGCCGTCGCCGGGATGGGTGTCCTGGCCGGTGTCGGGCTGGCCTGGGCCCTGAACCGGGCGCGAAACGCGCTGGCGTGACCCCCACCGCGGAGGGCGAGATGGCCGGCGAGATCGGGCCGCTCAACGGAGGCGACGCCAAGTGGCACAAGGTCGGCAAGGTCCAGGTCTTCGCGCGCCGCGACGCCCGCGGCCGGCCGACCCGGGCCGACGCGATCGACGAGGACGACGGCGCCATCCGCGCCATCGCCGACCGGCTCCAGCGCGCCGGCTTCGGCGTCCTCCGCGAGCGCAACCCCCGCGCCGGGCGGATCTATCACCGGCTCCAGGCCCTATGGGCCGGCCCCGGAGACCCGCCCGAAGATCCGTTCACCGGCGCATGACGGAGGAAGAGCGATGAAGTCGCGCAAGATCCACGAATCCAACGACGAGAGGACGTTCGCGCTCGTCTTCGACAACGGCGACGAGGTGATGAAGAACCTCAGCGAATTCCTCCGCCACGAGCGGATCGACACGGCCCGGTTCACGGCCATCGGCGCCTTCAGCCGCGCGACGCTTGGCTATTACGACTGGGTCCAGAAAGAGTACATCAAGAATGTCGTCAACGAGCAGGTCGAGGTCCTCTCCCTGATCGGAGACGTGGCGCTCAAGGACGACGAGCCGGCGATCCACGCACATGTCGTGCTCGGCCGGTCCGACGCCTCGACCATCGGCGGCCACCTGCTCGAGGGCAACGTCCGCCCGACGCTCGAGCTGATTCTCGTTGAGTCGCCGGCCCACCTGGTCAAGGTCCACGACCCGGAGTCGGGCCTGGCCCTGATCCGGCCCTGAACGGGGTGAGCGATGGACGATGAGACTCCGAGGGACGCGGCCGGGCGGGAGGCGATGCGGGCGTTCTTCACCGAGCCGAAAAGCGAAGCGCCGGGCCGTCCCGGGGCGGAGCCGCGCTGGTCACCCGGTTCGAAATCCGGAATTGGCACAGCCCTGGGCGGGACGGGTCTCGTCTGGTTTACCCTCGGGCGGGGGAGCCTCGAAGAGGTCTTCTACCCGAGCGCCGACAACGCCTGCACGGCCGCGATCGGGCTGCTCGTCGCCGACGGCCGCGACTTCTTCTCCGATGAGCGGGCCCACTGCGATCACCGAGTCGAGCTGCCGCACGACGGCGTGCCCATCTATCGCCTCGCTAACACCTGCCGACGGGGACGCTACCGGATCGAGAAGACGATCCTGGCGCATCGCGACCAGGACGCACTCCTCCAATGCACGGAGTTCATCCCCCTCGAAGGGACACTTGCCGACTATCGCGTGTATGCTCTCGTCGATCCGATGCTGGGCCTCCGAGACGCGTTCGAGCCCGACGACGCGTGGCTGGGCGAACATCGGGGCGTGCCGATGCTCTTCGCCAGGGGCGGTCGATACTGCCTCGCCGTCGCCGCCTCGCCGGGATGGATCGGTGGCTCGGCCGGCTACTTCGGCACCTCGGACGGACGGCGGGACGTCGCCGAGCACAAGAGGCTGACGAAGGTCTACGGCAGGGCCGATGCGGGGAACGTCTGCCTGACGGGCGAGGTCGACCCGCTCGCCTGCGGAGGTCGTTTCGTGCTCAGCCTCGGCCTCGGGCCCGACCCGGTCGCGGCCGGGCATCACGCGCTGGCGGCCCTGCTCGACGACCCCGAGGCCGTCCGTGCCGCCTACGTCCGGGGGTGGGACGCGTGGCAACGCTCGATCGACCCGCCGACGGCCCCGGCCGGGGGCCGCGACCTCGCCCGCGTGAGCGCCTTCGTCCTCAGCAGCCACGAGACCCGCACGGTCCCCGGCGCCTTCGTCGCCAGCCTCTCGACGCCGTGGGGCGAGGCCCAGGGTCCGCATCAGTTTCTGGCGCAGGGTGGATATCACCTCGTGTGGCCTCGCGACCTCGTCGAGTCGGCCGGCGGATTGCTCGCCGCGGGCGCCGGGATTGAGGCGACGCGCGCCCTCGGATATCTCCGGGCGACCCAGATGGCCGACGGCCACTGGCCGCAGAACATGTGGGTCACCGGCGCCGCCTACTGGGACGGCATCCAACTCGGCGAGACGGCCTTGCCGATCCTCCTCGTCGACCTCCTCCGCCGCCGCGGTGCCCTGTCGGAGCGCGAGGTCGTCCGCTTCTGGCCCATGGTGCGCCGAGCCGCCGGGTATCTCGTCCGGAGCGGGCCGGCGACGCAGGAGGATCGGTGGGAGAATCAGAGGGGATACACCCCGTTCACGCTTGGCAGCACGATCGCGGCGCTGCTCGTCGCGGCCGACCTGGCCGACGAATCTGGCGAGTCCGATCTCGCCACCTACCTCCGCGACACCGCCGACGCCTGGCACGCGGCGATCGAGAGCTGGCTCTACGTCACCGACACCGAGCTTGCCCGCTCGCTGGGGATCGAGGGCTATTACCTGCGGATCGTCCCGCCCGAGCTCGACGAGCTCTCGACGCCGAAAGACGGCAAGCTGACGCTCAGGGACGACCCACCGGGTACAGAAGGGGTCCCGACGTCGAAGGTCGTGAGCGCGGACGCGCTCTGCCTCGTCCGATTCGGTCTCCGCCGTGCGGACGACCCTCGGATCATCAACACGCGGACGGCAATCGACGCGACTCTCCGAGTCGAGACCCCGCACGGCCCTTCCTGGCGCCGCTACACCGCCGACGGCTACGGCGAGCACGCCGACGGCAGCCCCTTCACGCATCGCGACGGCGGCACGTTCGGGCGTGCGTGGCCGCTGCTGACCGGCGAACGCGCCCATTATGAGCTCATGGCCGGCCGCCGCGACGAGGCCGAGCGCCTGGCCCGGGCGATGGCCGACTTCGCCAGCGACGCCGGGATGATCCCCGAGCAGGTCTGGGATGCCGACGACATCCCCGAGAAGGGGCTGTACCGCGGCCGAGCCACGGGGTCCGCCAGCCCGCTGGCCTGGGCCCACGCCGAATATCTCAAACTCCTCCGCTCGCTCGCCGAAGGTACTCCGTTCGACCTCCCTCCACAAACCGTCCGCCGCTACGTCGATGCGGAGACTCGATCCAACCGCGTGATCTGGAGGCCCGACCATCCCCGCCGGAGGATCGCCCCCGGCGAGATTCTCCGCGTGGTGACGCCGGGGCCTGCGACGATCCGATGGAGCTACGATCGATCGAGGATGTCGACGGAGGTCCAGGCACGTGACTCGACGGTCGGACCCTATTATGCAGATCTCGATACGGAACGACTGGACGACGGCACTCTGATCAAGTTGGAGATTCACGGGCGAGAATCGCGTCAGCCGTCCGAAGAATTGTTCAGTATCAAGGTATCGCAGGCTCCCCTTTTCTCACACAAGCCCCTCGTCGGGTAAACATAAACCTCGGTAGCTTTCGAGATGTGGCGATTTACAGCTGCCATGATCGTGTGGGGCGCGATCACGTCTATCGGACGAGCCGCGCCGAATGAGGGACCGGACGCCCGGATCGACCGGCTGATCGGGCGGATGTCCATCGAAGAGAAAGTCGGCCAGCTCCAGCAGTATAGCGGGGCGGAGGTTGGCAACTCGGATGAAAGGACCCGCGCGCTGCTGGCGAGGAGTGGCGTCGGATCTTTCTTCGACGTCCACGGGGCGAAAGCCGTGAACGCGCTCCAGCGGAGGGTGATCGACGGGTCGCCGAACCGCATCCCGGCTCTCTTCGGCTACGACGTGATCCATGGTTATCGGACGATCTTCCCCGTGCCGCTCGGGATGGCCAGCACCTGGGATCCGCGGTCGGTCGAGCGGGCGTCGCGCCTGGCGGCCGACGAGGCCCGTGCGGCGGGTGTCGGCTGGGTCTTCGCGCCGATGGTCGACATCGCGCGCGACCCGAGATGGGGCCGGATCGTCGAGGGGGCCGGCGAGGACCCCTATCTCGGGGCGGCGATGGCGCGCGCTCAGGTCCGTGGGTTTCAGGGCGACGAAATCGGCGCCGGCCCCGTCGTCGCGTGCGCCAAGCACTGGGTCGGCTACGGGGCCGCCGAGGGCGGCCGGGACTACAACACGACCGACATCCCCGCGCGGACTTTGAGATCGGTCTACCTTCCGCCCTTCCGGGCTGCAAGGGACGTCGGGGTCGCGACGTTCATGAGCGGCCTGAACGACCTCGACGGCGTCCCGGCCTCCGCCAACCCGTTCACGCTCGGGACGGTCCTCCGCGGCGAGTGGAAGTTCGATGGCCTCGTCGTTGCCGACTACAAGGCGGTGGGCCAACTCATCCCGCACGGCCTCGCCGCCGACGGTGCCGAGGCGGCGCGTCTTGCCTTTACCGCCGGCGTCGACGTGGAGGAAGATAGTCACCTGTTCGGCGCCCACCTGCCGGCGCTCATCGCGAGTGGGCACGTTCCCCTCGCCCGGCTCGACGAGGCAACGCCGCAGGGTCCTCCGGCTCAAGGCCCGGGTCGGACTCTTCGACCATCCGTTCGTGGATGAGGCCTCGGAGGCCCCGGCGATGCTGAAGCCCGAGGCCCGCCGGGCCGCACGGGAGATCGCCGGCCGATCGCTGGTCCTGCTGAAGAACGAGGCCGGCCTGCTCCCGCTCGGCGACTCGATCAAGTCGATCGCCGTCATCGGGCCGATGGCCGACGACCGGATGACGCCGATGGGCCCCTGGCACGCCGCGGGTCGACCCGACGACGTGATCTCGCTCTTGGACGGACTTCGCGAGGAGTCGGCGAGGCGAGGCAGTGCGGCGCGCATCGTCTACGCAAAGGGCTGCTCGGCAGAGGGGGACGACGGCTCGGAGATCGGGGAGGCGGGCCGGGTCGCCAGGTCGGCCGACGTGGCGATCGTGGCCGTCGGCGAGCCATGGACGATGAGTGGCGAGGCCACCTCGCGGGCCTCGCTCGAGCTGCCCGGTCGTCAGCTCGACCTCGTCAAGGCGATCCATGCGACCGGAACCCCCACTGTCGTCGTGCTGATGAACGGGCGGCCGCTGGCGATCGGCTGGGTCGCTGCGAACGTACCGGCGATCCTCGAGGCGTGGTATCCCGGGGTCGAAGCGGGGCACGCGATCGCGGATGCCCTGTTCGGCCGGCTCAATCCCGGCGGCAAGCTGCCGGCGACGTTTCCCCGCGCGGTCGGCCAGGTGCCGATCTACTACAACCACATGAACACCGGGCGGCCGGCCTCGCCGACCGACAAGTATACGTCAAAATACATCGACCTCTCCATCGGCCCGCTCTGGCCGTTCGGGCACGGGCTGAGCTTCACGCAGTTCCGGCTTTCGCACCTGGCCCTCGACGCCCGAGCGATTGCCCCCGACGGCCACGTTAGATTGGACGTCGAGGTCCGGAACGTCGGCGACAGGGCCGGGGACGAGGTCGTCCAGATCTACATCCGTGACGTGGCCGCGAACGTCACCCGCCCGGTGCGGGAGCTCCGCCGGTTCGAGCGCGTGACGCTCGCCGCCAGCGAGGCGCGCACGCTCCGCTTTTCGCTTGGGCCGGAGGACCTCGGCCTCTACGACCGGCGCATGCAGTTCGTCGTCGAGCCGGGGGAATTCCGCGTCTTCGTCGGGACGAGCAGCGAAGGGGGTTTGGAAGGCCGCTTCCAAGTCGTAGCCCGCTAGGGCTTGCCCCCGGCGGTGAACTGTTCGGGGGCGATCAGTGGCCGGACCGTCCGCTCGACGTCGCCGTCGCTGAAGAGGTGCTGCATGGCGTCGTCGCGGAGGGCGTTGGCGATCGCCGCCAGGATCATCCCCTGATCGAGGGCGAGGACCTGGTCGGCGACGGCGCCGGTGGTCACGTCGACCGAGTCGCGAAACCCGAGCGAGCCGTAAATCTTCGGGAAGCGTCGTTCGAGCGTGTGGAGGTTGTCCATCGCGTCACGGGGGGCGAATGGCAGGGCGAGGAACGAGGCATGCGGCGTGACGACGCCGTCTCGGACCGGGCCCGACGGTGGGACCTCCGCCTGTCTGCCCGCGCCGGGGTCGAACGAATAATATCCCTTCGGCTGCGAACCGATGGCGTCGACGCCATACGTGCGGTACCCGCCCGCGGGGTCGGCGGCGGGCGAGAAGCCCCAGGCCCCGTAGCGGCGGACGGCCAGGCCGTACTCGATCTGGAGCCGGACATAGAGCGGATGATTGATCCCCCAGCTTCGGGGCGCCCAACTCGCCTCGGGCACGAAGAGCGGGACCATGAGCGCCTCGAACATGCTCCCGCCCCAGCTCGGGACGACGCGAATACTACGGATGGTGTAGTGACCCTCGAAGAGCGGCACGCCCAGGTAGACGCGCCACTCGCCCTCAGGCCGGGCCTGCTGCGCGGTCGCGGCGGGCAGGGTCCTGAAGATCCGGTAGTAGTGCTCGGGCGGGACCTGCCCGCGGGTGATAGCCACGTAGCTCGCGATCCTCGGCTCGGTGTTGATCAGGCCGTAGGGCGTCGTGAACGAGCCGTCGTCGATGCAATAGCCACCGTGGAGCTGGCCGGGGTGCTTCGTCGGGTCGGAGGCGTCAAACGGCTCGTAGAAGAAGCCGAAATCCATCGGCCCGAGCAGCGCTTCGGCCCGGTCGCGAAGTGCCGGGCGCGCGTTGCGGACCATGATGAGGGCGGCGGCGAGCCAGCCGTTGTCAACCGACGAGAGGAAGTGCGGCGGCCTCTGCCTGAGCTTGCCGCCGGGCGCGATGTTGCCAGTCCGGGGGTCGTATCCGATGAGGAAGAAGCCGCGATGCCGCTCCAGCCGGCCAAAGGCCGCGACCGTCCGGCCCAGACGGTCGTCGGCCTCGTCGGTTGTGATGAGGCCCAGGCGCTCCGCGGCGAGGGTGCTCCAGAGGTAGGCGGCGATGTCGGTCGGCGAGGTCCGTTCCGAGGGCTTGGCCCGACCGTCCCCGCCGATCTTCAAGCTGTCGGCGGGTAGGCCGCTGGGCCGGGCCATCGTCGCCACGGAGTACCAGGTTTGTCGCGCGTAGCGGCGGAGGTCGTCGCGGTCCGCCGACGTCAGGCCCGGCGCACCCGCCGCCGCCGCACAGGCGACGGCCGCGACCATCCCGAGGCAGAGGATGAGGCTTCGAATCACGATCCGGTCCCCACCTGCGGCCGGGTGAGGATGTCCCCCGGCCCGACCAGTTCGAGGTGCATCCGGCGTGCCGGCGCCGGTGCTGCATTTGCAGGGGGAGTGGCGTAGCGGCTCGGGGAAGGGGCCGCGACGAGGAGACGTCATGACGGCCACCGACGCGATCGGCTGGGGCAGCGCCGTCATCCTGCTCCCGACTTTCGGGGTCCAGGTCTACAAGCAGTGGCGGAGCAGGCACGAGCCGGTCGCTACCTCGTCGCTCTGGTTCTTCGCCCTAGCCCTCTTCGGCACCGGCGGCCAGGCGATCTATAGCTGGCTCGTTGGCAATGCCGTCTATCTGGCCCTCAACGCCATCCTGGTCGTCACGAACAGTATCGGCCTCGCGATCGACATCTATCGGTGGCGACGAGGGTTGTCCTGGTCCTGGACCTCGGCACGCCGTAATCCGTGACCGCGCGGGAGGCGGGGTGCTGTCCGAAGGATTTGGTACAGGACTTGTATATCTGACGGGGTTTGCGCGAGTCCCGGGACGCCTGCGTGCCGGGCTCGCGCGCTTCGGCGCCGAGTCGTACCGAGGAGCTCCGCGTGGCCGACGGATCCGCGAAGAAGACGAGTTCGGCGAACCCATCCGTCCTGGCGATGGACCATCCCATCACGACCTTGATGGTGGTCCTGGGCCTGCTCAGCCTCGGCGTCTTGGCCTACAGCCGGATGCGGGTCGACATCTTCCCCTCGCTGAATACGCCGAAGATCTACGTCTTCTTCGACTTCATTGGCATGGGCCCCGACCAGATCGAGGGGTTCATCGTCAACGAGCTGGAGCTGTACTTCCAGTACGTAGACGGCATCCAGGACATCAAGTCGCGGAACATCCAGCAGGTCGGCCTCTGCGAGCTCGGCTTCTTCCATGACACCGACATGGGTCAGGCGATGGCCCAGGTCGTGGCGATGTCGGACCGGGCCATGGCGTGGATGCCCCCCGGAGCCCTGCCGCCCATGATCATGCGCATGGATGCGGGGAGCGTGCCCATCGGCTACCTCGTCTTCACGAGCGAGGGAGACAAGACCTCGCTGGGGGCGATGGGCGACCTGGCGCAGAACATCATCCGGCCCCTCGTTCAGAAGAACGTCCCGGGAACCGTAGCCATCTCGCCCTTCGGCCCCAACATGCGGTCGATCATCGTGAACGTCGACCCCAACAAGCTGCTGGCGTACAACCTGAATCCCCAGGATCTGGTCGATGCCCTGAAGACGGGAAACATCGTGATCCCTTCGGGGAACATCTACGTCAAGGACTCGATGCCAATCGTCCAGAACAATGCCACCGTGGTGGACATCCGGAAGCTGGGGGACATCCCGATCAAGCTGGGCCGGAACGTCTACATCCGCGACGTCGCGACCGTGCAGGACGCGACCGACATCGACTACGGCTATGCCCTCGTCAACGGCAAGAAGGCGATCCACCTTCCGATCATCAAGAAGGACACGGGCTCGACGCTGACGGTCGTGTCCGACGTCCACAAGTCGCTCGAGCAATTCCGCGCCGCCGTCCCGCCGGATGTGAAGATCAGCTTCGAGTTCGACGAGTCGCCCACGGTCGTGCATGCCGTCGAGAGCGTGGCCACCGAGGGCGCGATCGGCGCCGGACTGACGGGCCTGATGATCCTGATCTTCCTCCGCGACGTGCGGAGCGTGCTCGTCGTCGTCTGCAACATCCCGCTCGCATTGACCGGGTCGCTCGTCGGGTCGTGGGTGACGGGCAACACAATCAACATCATGTCGCTGGGCGGCATGGCGCTGGCGATCGGCATCCTCGTCGACGAGGCGACGGTCACGATCGAGAATACCCACGTCCAGATGGGGCGGACGAAGAACGTCGCCACGGCGGTGCTCAACGCCGCCAATGCCACGGCGGTCCCGCGGCTGCTGGCCTTGCTCTGCATCCTCTCGGTGTTCATCCCGGCGTTCGTCATGCAGGACCCGCTCCGGTCGCTGTTCATGCCGCTGACGCTGGCCGTCGGCTTCGCCATGGTCTCGTCGTACGTGCTCTCCAGCACGTTCGTGCCGATCATGAGCGTCTACCTGCTCAAGCACAAGGAGCACGGCCAGAACCAGGCCAGCGTGTTCGACAAGATCCTGGGGGTCTATCACGGCGCCGTCGAGTGGTTCGTCCGGCTCCGCTGGGTGGTGGTGCCGATCTATCTCGTGGCGTGCGTCGCGATCCTGGTGGGACTGGGGTTGGAGCTCGGCACCGAGCTATTCCCGCAAATCGACCAGGGAGAGTTCGTGCTCCGGTTCCGGCCTCCGCCCGGGTCGAGCTACGAGCTGACCCGGGAGATGGGCCTGAAGTGCCTCCAGGAGATCGAGAACGAGGCGGGGGCAGACAACATCGAGATCACGATGGGCTTCGTCGGCCAGGTCGCGCCGAATTTCGGCATCGACAACATGGTGCTGTTCATGCGCGGCCCCGACGACGGCTGGCTCCGCGTCAAGCTGAACCCGGACAGCGGGATCAAGCTCGACGACTTCCGCGAGCGGCTCCGCAGGGTCCTGCCCGAGCGGGTCGTCCCCTGGCTGGTCGAGCGGCTCAAGAAGGGGGGCGGGGCCGGCGGCCTGCCCGAGAACGAGGCGCGGCAGCAGGCCGAGCTGTCGACCTTCGGGTTCGAGCCGGGCGATATCGTGAGCCAGGTCATGAGCTTCGGCTCCTCCAAGCCGATCGCCGTCCGCGTCATCGGCACCGATTACGACGCGGCCCGCAAGCACGCCGAGGCGATCGCCGCCAAGCTCAGGCAGATTCCCCACCTCCGCGACGTCGGCTTCGAACAGACGCTCGACTATCCCACGGTCGAGGTCGACATCGACCGCGAGATGGCGGGCCTGGTCGGCGTCACGGTGGAGCACGTCAAGCACGCGCTGGTCATGGCAACCTCGTCGACCCGCTTCACCAACCTCAACTACTGGATCAACGTGAAGACCGGCTTCGACTACCTGGTGCAGATCCAGGTGCCGCCCCTGAGGATGGACAAGCCCGAGGACATCGAGGAGCTGCCGCTGAGGTCGGTCAATCCCGTGGTCCCCCTGATGGTCCGCGACGTGCTGAAGGGCGGGACGGTCCGCACGAGCGTTCGGCCCGGAGAGTACGACCGCGACATGTCCCAGCGCTACCTGACGGTGGTCGCCAACGTCGAGGGCGAGGACCTCGGCCGGGCCGCGTCGCAGGTCCGCAAGGCCGTCAAGGACGTGGGCGAGCCGCCCCGCGGCGTCCGCGTCGAGGAGCAGGGCTCGCTCCCGCAGATGACCCAGATGTTCCAGGCGCTCGGCATCGGCATGGCGGTCGCGGTATTCGTCATCCTCGTCTTGCTGACGGCCTATTTCCAGTCGCCTCGCCTGGCCGTGATCTCGGTCGGGGCCGTGCCCGGGGTTCTCGCCGGGATCGTGACCATGCTCGTCGTCACCGGGACCACGCTCAACATCGAGTCGTTCATGGGCTCGATCATGTGCCTGGGCGTCTCGGTCTCGAACTCGGTGATGATGGTGACGTTCATCGACGAGCACTGGAAGGCGGGCAAGCCCTCGACGGAGGCGGCCGTCATCGGCGCCAGCGAGCGGCTGCGGCCGATCCTGATGACGGCCTGCGCCATGACCGTCGGCATGGTGCCGATGGCCCTGGCCCTGGAGCGCGGCAGCCAGATGGAGGCCCCGCTCGGCCGGGCGGTCATCGGCGGCCTGGTGATGTCCACCTTCGCCACCCTGCTGGTGCTCCCCTCGATCTTCGCCCTGGTGATCGGCCGCAGGGAGCCCCGCTCGCCCTCGCTCTACCCGGGCAACACCGAGAGCGCGCACTATGACCCGACGGCGTAAGGGATTCCGGAAGGGGGAGATCCTATGTCGCTGACCACGCCGGTGAATCGGGGGGCCCTCCGCGGGCCGGGCTGCTGGATCCTGGCCGTCCTCGCGGCGTCGGGCTGCTCCGGGGAGAAGAAGGTCGCCCCGAGCGTTGCGGAGCCGCCGGTCCTCAACGTCATGCACCCCCAGACCCGGAAGATCACACGCGTCGTCGGGCAGCCGAGCTTCGTCCAGGCCTACGAGCGCACGTCGGTCTATCCGAAGATGACCGCGTATATCGACAAGTGGAACGTCGACATCGGCGATAAGGTACAGAAGGGGGATGTGCTCGCCGACCTCTTCGTGCCCGAGCTCCGCGAGCTCTGGACGACGAAGAAGGCGACCGTCGTGTATGCCAGGGAGCGGGTCAAGTTCGCCCAGCGGGACGTGGACGTCGCCCGCGCCGATGTCGACGCGGCCAGGGCCCGCCTCCAGGAGGCCGAGGCGATCCTGGGCAAGTACGTGGCCGAGGTCAAGCGCTGGGAGGTCCAGGTCAATCGGATTGCCCGCGAGGTCGAGAAGCATGTGATCGCCCCCCAGATCTTGCTCGAGTCCCAGAACGAGCTGAAGGCGGACATCGCGGCGCGGGATGCCGCGGTGGCGACGATCGCCAAGGCGAAGGCGGAGCTCCAGGCCGACCAGGCCACCCTGGCGAGGGCCGAGGTCAACGTGGGCGTGGCCCGCGCCGACCTGTCCGTGGCCGAGAGCGAGGCGAAGCGGGTCGAGGCCGAGGTGGGCTACCTCAAGCTCTTCGCCCCGTTCGACGGCATCGTCGTCGCACGCAACGCGAACACCTGGGACTTCGTCCTGCCACGGACCGGGGATCCCACGGCCATTGAACGCGCCCCACACCTCTCGCCCGACGACCAGGCCGCGCCCATCTACGTCGTCGATCGCACGGACATCGTCCGGATTTACGTCGACGTCCCCGAGAGGGATGCGACCTTCATCCACATCGGGTCGCAGGCACGCGTCAAGATCTGGGCCTACCGCGACAAGTGGATCCCGGCGTCGGTCACCCGCCTTTCCTGGGCCTTGAACACGCACAGCCGGACGATGCGCGCCGAGATCGACCTCCCCAATTCCGAGAGCCAGATGCTGCCGGGGATGTATGCCTACGGCAAGGTCGTCGTCGAGCGCCCAACGTCCTGGCGCTGCCCAAGTCAGCCTTCACCCACGCCGGCGGCAAGTCGTTCGTCTGGCGGTACGTGAACGGCCGCGCGCGTACGCACCGAGGTCGAGACGGGGGCGCGCGACGGCGAGTGGATCGAGGTCACGAACCGCCACATCGAGTCGAAGTCCGAGACGGAAGAACAATGGGTCCCGTTCGAGGCCTCGGAGCGGGTGCTCCTCGGACCAAAGCTCTCGACCCTCACGGAAGGCGAGGCGGTGCGGGTCTCGGGCCCGCCGCCCGAATTGGAAGGGCAATTGCAGGGCGTCTCGGCTGGCGCGACGGGGGCCGAGCTGATGCCTGGGACCAATCCGGGCGCGAATCCGTGAGACGCGCCCGGGCATGTGCGTTGCAATCAGGGGATCACGGCCGGGTTCGATGCCTGACGTTGGGGGACCACTCTCATGGAGCCGCGAGACCGCGACGCAGACGAAGGCAAGGATTCCGGCGAGACTCAGGGTTCCAATCCCCATACTCGGGGCGCGGACGACACGGGAGGCGCGGCAAGGCCGCAGGTCGTCGCGACCAACGAGCCGGACGTCATCCTGAGCGCCTCGGCCAGTCCCGACTGGATCCGGGACGCCGACCACACGACGGCGATCGAGACGAGCCGGATCCGGGGGCCCGACGAGGCGTTCCATCCCAACTTCGTCCTGGTCCCCGTCGAGGTCAACAGGCCGCGCGATGGGCGCTCCTCGGGGAAAGAGAGGAAGGAGGACAGGGGCAGCAAGGAGGACAGGGGCAGCAAGGAGGAGTCCGACGCCGACTCCGGCGGCAAGGGTAAGAAAGACGACGAAGGTGAGGACGGGCACGGCGACAGGGGCGGGAAGGACAAGGGCGCGACCGCCAAGAAGGGCGGCGACCGTTCCGACGAGGACGGCGACGACTGTGAGAAGCCCGGAGGCAAGCGCGGGGATGAGAAACAAGACAAGTCCTCCCACGCGCCCTCGCTGATCCGCATCCTGCTGTTCTCGGGGATCGTGGCCCTCGTCTGCGGCATCGCCGGCGCCTGGGTCTACTCGTACTTCTTCGGGTCGTCGAAGTCCGAGGACCAGAAGTCCTCGGGCAAGGGCTCCGACTTGGGCAAGGGCTCGAATTCCGGCAAAGGGTCGGACTCCAGTAAGGGTTCCGGCTCGGTGACCTCCCAGGACTCGGAGGAAGAGGACAAGATCCGCGAGGCGGAATCGGCGTGGCTCATGGCCGTGAAGGAGCTCAATGCCGTGAAGGCGGAGGAGAAGTCGCTCCAGCGCTCGGAGGAAGAAACGAAGTCGATCCTGAGTTTCCTCAAGCGGACACTCCTGTCGGCGGGCCGTCCGATCGACGCGCCGCTCTCGGAGGCCTTCTGGGCCGGGGGCCCGGCCAAGGACATCACGCTGCGCAAGGCCGTGGACCTGACCGAGTCTCAGGTCGCCGAGACGTTCGCGGAGCGGCCCCTCGCCGAGGCCACCGTCCGCGAGATGCTTGGGCAGGCCTACCTGAGCCTGGGATATCCCGCGCAGGCGGTCAAGCAATACGAGCGCGCCTTCGCGCTGCGGCAGGCCCTGCAAGGCGCGAACGCCCCAGAGACCGCCGCCTGCCGGAACCAGCTGGCCATCGCCTATCGGCTGGCCGGCAAGACTCTCGAGGGCAGCCGCCTCTTCGACCGCAACCCGAACTCGCCGGCGTACGCCTCCATGCTGGCCGTCAGCGCGTCGATGCTGCTCGCCCAGAAGAACCCCTCCGAGGCCGAGCTGAAATTGCGCGAATGCCTGAACATCCGCGAAAAGATCCAGCCCGGCGATTGGACGACCTTCGAGACGATGTCGCTCCTCGGCGAGGCGCTGCTCGACCAGAACCGATTCGTCGAGGCCGAGCCGCTCCTGCTGGCCGGCTACGAGGGGATGAAGCAGCGTGCGAGCGAGATCCCCCCTCAGGACCGACCTCGTCTCACGCAGGCGCTCGAGCGCCTTGTGAGGCTCTACGAATCGTGGGGCAAGGAGGCCGAGATGGCCCGGTGGCGGAAGGAACTCGAAGCGTCAACTCGATAAGCGATACGGCCTTCGCGGTCATGAGCCACGCTCAGCGAGGGTTGACGCAAACTCAGTCCTATCGTAAGATACCTTCGCGATCAGAAGGGCCCGGATTCATAGAGAGCGATGGCCAAGCAAAGCTGGATTAACCGCGCCATTCACTTCGCGACGAGCCTCGCTCTGATCGTTGCGGTGATGACCTCTCCGATGCGGCTGACGACGCCGACATCCAAGCTCTCGCACCCCACCAGCCTCCGCCGCAACTTTTCGCGACCGATCCAGTCGCGTCATCGGTTGATGTCGCAGGTCAACTCGCGAGCGGCCCGTGTCCGGGCCCTTCCCTCGGAGAATCGCGAAGAGGAAATGAGGCTGGCGGCCCGTTCGTGCTGCCTCCCCATCAGCCCACGTCCTCCGTTCTCCGCCGAGCCTAGTTCGACGCAGACACCCATGCCCGCGCGAGCGGTACACCCGCTCCGTTGTTGAAGCGCAGCGCGCACGGATCTTGATCCCGTGCGCAGTGCGCTCTCGCACGCGTTGGCTGACAACTCGAGGCCGGCAGCAACCGGGAGGTCCTCCCGGTGGCCTCGGTGAGACCGGCGCGGTCCACTCTCGGTGGCCAGCTCGCGACGGCGCACTTCGTCCGGAAGGCGCAGGGACGAGACGAGCTTTGCGAGGTGATTGGCGACGGCGTTTTCGGCGCCGTGCTCTGAGAACATTACCCGCCGGGGGCGTTGCCGACGTCCCCTCGAGCCTGCCTCCTAGGGCTTTCGCGCGCCCTCCTCTCCGGCTGCGCCGAACGAAGCGATCAGACACCGCGCGGAAATGAAACCGCGCCCCGAACCGAAGGCCTCGCTCCTGTGCATGGCGAGGCGTTCGCAGACCCCCGCCGAGCGACGCCCCCACCCGTGCGGCTTGCACGCGCCGAAAGGACCAGAGCTTCGAGATCGGGCTTGCCAGGAATCGACCGGGAGTACGAGCGATGAATCCGACCGTCTTTGCCATGCGCCGGCCAGTCACGACTCTGATGCTGGTCGTGGCTCTGATCAGCGGTGGCTTGCTCGCCTTCAACAAGATGCGGGTGGACATCTTCCCCTCGCTGAATACGCCGAAGATCTACGTCTTCCTCGACTACATCGGGATGAGCCCCGACCAGGTCGAGGGCTTCATCGTCGGCCAGCTCGAGCTGTACTTCCAGTACGTCGACGGTGTGCAGGACATCAACACGCGGAACATCCAGCAGGTCGCGCTGTGCGAGCTCTCGTTCTACCCGGGCACCGACATGGGGCAGGCGATGGCCCAGGTCGTGGCGATGTCGGACCGGGCCATGTCGTGGATGCCGAAGGGGACGCTGCCGCCGATGATCATGCGCATGGACGCCGGCAGCGTCCCGGTGGGATACCTCGTGCTCGAGAGCGACCAGACCTCGCTGGGCATGATGGGGGACCTGGCGCAGAACGTCATCCGCCCGCTCGTGCAGAAGAATGTCCCGGGCACGGTCGCCATCTCGCCCTTCGGCCCCAACATGCGGTCGATCGTCGTCAACGTTGACCCGCAGAAGCTCCTCGACTACCACCTCAGCCCCAAGCAGATCAGCGAGGCCCTGGCGAGCGGGAACCGGGTCATCCCGGCCGGCAATATCTACATCAAGGACTCGATGCCGATCGTCGCGAACAACGCGACGGTCAGCGACATCCAGCGCCTGGGGGACATCCCGCTCATCCTCGAGCAGAACGTCTACCTCCGCGACGTGGCGACGATCTCGGACGACACCGACATCACCTATGGCTACGCACTGGTCAACGGGAAGAAGTCGGTCTACCTGCCGATCATCAAGAAGGATACCGGCTCGACGCTGACGGTCGTCAACGACGTCAACAGGTCGCTTCAGCTCTTCCGCGAGAACGTTCCGAAGGACGTGTCCGTCAGCTTCCAGTTCGACGAGTCGCCCACCGTGCTGTCGGCGGTCGAGAGCGTCGCCACCGAGGGCGCGATCGGCGCGGGCCTGACGGGGCTGATGATCCTGCTCTTCCTGGGCGACCTGAGGAGCGTGATCGTCGTCGTCGTCAACATCCCGCTCGCCCTGCTCGGGTCGCTGTTCGGGCTCTGGCTGACGGGGAACACGATCAACATCATGTCGCTCGGCGGAATGGCGCTGGCGATCGGCATCCTCGTCGACGAGTCGACGGTGACCGTCGAGTGCGTCCACGTCCAGATGCAGAGGACGCCGAACGTGGCCTCGGCCGTGCTTCACGGCAGCTTGATCACGGCCGTGCCGCGACTCCTCGCGTTGCTGTGTATCCTCTCGGTGTTCATCCCGGCATTCATCATGGGCGACCCGCTCCGGTCGCTGTTCATGCCGCTGACCCTGGGCGTCGGCTTCGCGATGGTGTCGTCGTACCTGCTCTCCAGCACGTTCGTGCCGATCATGGCCGTCGCTCTGCTGAAGCACATGGGCCACCATGACGAGTCGAAGGGGCTCTTCGGCCGGGTGCTCAAGGTCTACGGCAAGATCGTGGCCTGGTTCGTCCGGCTGCGCTACATCGTCGTGCCGGCCTACATCGCGGCCTGTGTGGCGGTCGTCCTTCTGGTCGGGCTGCAGGTCGGCACCGAGCTGTTCCCGCAGGTCGATTCGGGGCAGTTCGTGCTGCGGTTCCGGCCGCCGCCCGGCTCGAACTTCGAGCTGACGCGAGAGATGGGCGTGAAGTGCCTGGAGGAAATCGAGCGCGAGGCGAAGGCCGAGAACATCAAGATCTCGATGGGCTACGTGGGCCAGGTCGCGCCGAACTTCGGCATCAACAACATGGCCCTGTTCATGCGGGGGACCGACGACGGCCAGATCCGCATCGCACTGACCGAGGAGAGCGGGATCAAGCTCGCCGAGTTCCGCGAGCGGCTTCGGAAGGTCTTCCCCGAGCGCGTGGTCCCGTGGATGGCCAAGCGTCTCGAGCAGGGCGGGCTCTCCAACGAGGAGGCCACGCGGCAGGCCAAACTGTCCTCGTTCGGGTTCCAGCCGGGCGACATGGTGACGTCGGTCATGAGCTTCGGCTCGCTGACGCCGATCGCCGTGCGGGTCGTCGGCCCTGACCTGAAGCTGGTCCGCCAGCATGCCGAGAAGCTCGCCGCCGAGATGAAGAAGATCCCGTCGCTCCGCGACATCTCGTTCGAGCAGACGCTCGACTTCCCCTCGGTCGAGATCGAGATCGACCGCGAGAAAGCCGGCCTCAGCGGCGCCAAGGTCGACGACGTGGCCAACGCCTTGATCATGGCCACGGCCTCGACCCGGTTCAGCAACCTGAATTACTGGATCGACGAGAAGACCGGGTTCGACTACCTGGTCCAGGTCCAGATCCCGCCGCTGCGGATGGAGAAGCCCGAGGACCTCGAGACCCTGCCGCTGGAGTCGGTCAACCCGGTGGTGAACCTGATGCTCCGCGACGTCGCGACCGTTCGCAAGGGCGTGAGGCCCGGCGAGCTCGACCGGAGCATGTCGCAGCGCTACTTGACGTTGACCGCGAACGTCGAGGGCGAGGACATGGGCCGCGCCTCGGCGTCGGTCGGCAAGGCGATCGAGGCCGCCGGCACGCCCCCGCGCGGCGTGCGGGTCGAGCCGATGGGGCAGCTCCCGCCGATGGTCCAGATGTTCAAGGCGCTGGGCGTCGGCCTGGTCATCGCCGTGTTCGTGATCCTCGTCCTGCTGACGGCCTACTTCCAGTCGCCGACCATGGCGCTGGTCTCGATCGGCGCCGTGCCGGGGGTCATCGCGGGCATCGCGACGATCCTCTACTACACCAACACCACGCTGAACATCGAGTCGTTCATGGGCTCGATCATGTGCATCGGCGTGTCGGTGTCGAACTCGGTCATGCTCGTGACCTTCATGAACGACCACTGGAAGGGCGGGTACACGTCGATCGAGTCGGCGATCGTCGGCGCGAGCGACCGCCTGCGGCCGATCCTCATGACGGCGTGCGCCATGACCGTCGGCATGGTGCCGATGGCGCTGGCGCTCGAGCGCGGGAGCCAGATGCAGGCCCCGCTCGGCCGGGCGGTCATCGGCGGCCTGGTCATGTCGACGTTCGCGACCCTGCTCGTCCTCCCCTCGATCTTCGCGCTCTGCGTCGGCCGGCGCAAGGCCAAGTCGCCGTCGATCTACCCGGACGATCCCGAGAGCAAGCACTACGACCCGCGGGTCTTCCTCAACGAGGAGTATCCCGCCCACGGCGACCACGAGGCCGAGGAGCACGGCGTGGCCGCGCAGAACGGGCATGCCAACGGGCATCACGTGGTCCATCCGGCGCACCCAGAGGGCGAGGAGGTCGTGGTCTTCCTGAAGCGCATCCTGGACGAGGCCAGGTCGCACCGGAGCGACATGACCACGCATTACACGACGGACGACCTGCTGGTCGCCCTGGGGTTCGCCAAGTCGAAGTCGACCGACCCGAACGCGCCGGCCGCCAAGGATCTCGCGGCGGCGGTCGCGATCGCCGAGGGGAGCCAACCGCCCCACGGGGGTCACACGCCCGATTCCGGCTCACAGCCACCCCGCTCGTCGGGAGACTCGCGATGAAATCACAAATCCGCCTGAACCGGAGATTGCCCATGACACGCGCCCGCATTTCATCCGGCCCCGCGGCTCGTCGGGGGGCTCACGCCCTGGGGTTGCTCGCGCTGGCGTGCCTCCCGGCCTCGGGCTGCGGCCACGAGGAGAAGGGCGAGGTCTCGAGCGTCTCGAAGCCCCCGACGGTCAAGGTCATCCACCCGGAGACGCGAAAGATCGTCCGCGTCGTCGGCCAGCCGAGCTTCATCGAGTCGTACGAGCGCACATCGATCTACCCGAAAGTGACGGGGTACATCGAGAAGTGGGTCGTCGATATCGGCGACAAGGTGAAGAAGGGAGACCTGCTCGCCAGGCTGTTCGTCCCCGAACTGGTCGAGGACTTCGGGACGAAGCAGGCGACGGTAAAGCTCGACGATGATCGCGTCTCCCTGGCCCGCAAGCTGGTGGAGGTGGCCGAGGCCGACGTCAAGTCAGCCGAGGCAGGCCTCGCCGAGGCCCGGTCGATCCTCGCCAAGTACGACGCCGAGGTCGAGCGCTGGGACATGGAGGTGAAGCGGCTCAATCACGAGGTGAGCCGGGGCGTGGTCGACCCGCAGATCCTCCTCGAGTCGACGAACCAGTGGAAGTCGGCCAACGCGTCGCGCGACGCGGCGAAGGCGACCATCATGAAGGCCGAGGCGGACCTGCTGTCGAGACGCGCGACGCTCGCCAAGGCGAAGGTCGACGTCGCGGTCGCCCTCTCCTCGCTCGCGGTTGCGACGAGCGAGGCCAAGCGGCTCGAGGCCTGGGTCGGCTACCTGACCCTGACCGCCCCGTTCGACGGCATGGTCGTCGCGCGCAATGCCAACACCTTCGACTTCGTCCAGCCCTCCATGGGCGACCCCTCGGCGAACGGCCGGGCCCCATACCTCGCGCCGTCGGGGACCTCGGCGCCAATCTACGTGGTCGATCGGACGGACATCGTCCGGATCTTCGTCGAGATCCCCGAGCAGAACGCAAACGACGTCCAGGTCGGGACGAAGGCGAATGTTCTCGTCAGGTCCTACCGCGACGAGCCGATCCCGGGCACCGTGACGCGGACCGCGTGGGCCCTCAACGTCAAGAGCCGCACCCTACGGGCCGAGATCGACCTGCCCAATCCCGGGAGCAAGCTCCTGCCGGGCATGTACGCCTATGCCAAGGTGATCATCGAGCGGCCCGGCGTGCAGGCCCTGCCGGTCTCCGCGCTGACGCACAGCGGCGAGAAGACCTTCTGCTGGACCTACCAGGACGGCCACGCCGAGAAGACGGAGGTCCGGACGGGGATCAGCGACGGCCAGTGGACCGAGGTGACGAACCTCCAGCGCTCGAAGGCGTCGGTCGTCGAGGAGGCCTGGAAGCCTTGCAACGGCTCCGAGCAGGTCATCCTCGGCGACCTGTCGATCCTCGCCGACGGATGCCCGGTGGAAGTCGCCCAGGGCGCGGAGGGGGCCAAGGTCGCCAGCGCGGCCGCGGGACCCGCCCGCTGAGTCGACGACCGGGCCCGGCTCCGAAGGATGCCGCGGACCGCCTCCTCATCATGATGACATGGACAATTCGTGGATATCACGATTCCGCTCAACCGACGTGAGGGCCAAGAGCACCCGGGATCGACGCCGAAGGTCGGTTGGGTTTTTATGTAACCGGTGCCGATGAATTCATGGACTTCGCCGGCCCAGTTTGTCGATAAAACCGACACGGTACGTCTCACCGGTGCGACCGGAACGGTCGCCGGGCGGCGATTCCCCGGACCATGCGAGGTGTGATTCGATGGATCGAAGCGCACGGACACGGAGGTCCGTCCTGGCGTGGTCGCTCGCCCTGTCCGGGGCGGCCCCATGCTGGGCTCAGGCACCCTCGCCATCGGGGGCCGTCGGCCCCGGGACGACCCCCGGCGCGGGCCGGAGCTCGGTGGCCGCTCCGCTGGCGCCGACGCCGCCGCCCTCCGCAGGCACCCCGGGCCTGGGCGGCGGTCTCGGGGGCTTGCCGTCGGCGTTGCCCCCCTCGACGCTGATGCCATCGGCGGCGGCCGGGGCCGCTCCTTCGGGCTCGCCCAACGTCAATCCCCTGGCCTCGACGCTGATCTTCAAGCCCGCCCCGACCCTGCCGACGGACCTCCGGTTCCCGATCAACCTGGCCACGGCGCTGCGGCTCTCGGACGCCCGTCCGCTGATCGTCGCCGCTGCGCAGGCCAGCGTGTGGGTGGCCGAGGCCGACCTGACCCACGCGAAGGTCCTCTGGGTCCCCACGCTCAACATCGGCTTCGACTATGTCCGTCACGACGGCGGCGGGCCCGACTTCAACAAGGGCATCATGACCGCCCCGAGCGTGAACTTCTTCTACGCGGGCGGCGGGCTTACCGGTAACGGACTGATCGGCAACATCCCCACCGCGGATGCCATCTTCGAGCCCCTGGTCGCTCGCCAGGTCCTGAACTCGCGGCACTGGGACGTCCAGACGGCGAAGAACGATGCCCTGCTCCAGACGGCCAACGCCTACTTCGCCGTCCACCAGTCGCGGGGCACCTACGCCGGCAATCTTTACACCGTGGAACGCGGGCGCGACCTCGTGAAGAGGATCGAGAGCCTCAGCGCCGAGTTCGTCACCAAGGTCGAGGTCGAGCGGGCACGGAACTTCCTGGCCGACCTCGAGCAGCTCGCCGCCACCTCGCGCCAGGAGTGGCGGGTGCAGAGCGCCAATCTCACCCAGGTCCTGCGTCTCGACCCGCGCGCGGTCGTCGAACCGCTGGAGCACGACCACGCCCAGATCACGCTGATCGACCCCGCCCGCCCGTACGACGAGCTGATGCCGATCGCCCTGATGAACCGCCCGGAGATCTCCTCCCACCGGGCGCTGGTCGAGGCGGCCGTGCAGGCGATCCGCCGCGAAAAGGCGCGGCCGATCACGCCCAACGTCCTGATCAACGGCTTCCAGACCCCCGCCGAGCTGATCCAGGCCGGCATCTTCGGCCTCGGCCCGAACAGCCTGCTGAACCAGTGGCGGGGCCGTGACGACATCAGCTTGCAGCCGCTCTGGCAGCTCGAGTCGCTCGGGCTCGGCAACCTCGCGCGGATCAAGGCCCAGCGCGGCCGGGAGTCGCAGGAGATCATCCAGTTCTTCCGGGCCCAGGACGTGGTGGCGGCCGACGTGACGCGGGCCGTGGCCCGCGTCGAGGCGGCGGCGGCCCGGGTCCTCCAGGCCGACCGGGCCTTGCGCACCGGCATCATCACGTTCAACGGAAACTTCGAGGGCCTTCAGCAGACCACCCGGTTCGGCAACGTGCTCGTCCTCGTCAATCGCCCGCAGGAGGCTGTCTTCGCGCTCCAGCTCATGAACGTCGCCTTCAACGAGTACTTCACGACCGTCGCCGACTACAACCGGGCCCAGTTCGAGCTCTTCCACGCCCTGGGCTACCCCGCCGCCGAGGTCGCCGTGTTCCGCACGCCCGGCCCGATCGAGCCGGTGAACACCGCCCGGCCGCCTTACCTGCCCCCGGTGGGCAACGGCCCGCCACCGGCCACCCGTTGAACCCAGGGCGTTACAGGATGTCTGCACGATGCAGGACTCCTCGGAACCGACGGAGGCTCGACGCATGACCCGACGCCCGCCGAGGGGACTCAGTCCCCGCATGGAGCCGCTGGAGACGAAGCAGCTTCTCAGCGCGCGGCCGCTCCTGTCCCGCGCCGCCGAGGCCAAGGTCCAGGCCCTCCAGCAGGCCACTCAGGCCGCCAGAACCGCCGACAACTCGGTCAACCCGGCCCTCTACTTACCGACCGGCATCGGCCCGAGGCCGAGCGTTCCGCTCCCCCCGATTAGCCTGGACCGCGTGACGAATCCACACGGGAGGAACGCCCTGTTCGATCCCCCATTCGGGCACGTCCTCGTGCAGAGCACCCTGCCGGTGCCCGGGCAGATCTACAACGTCCTGTTCCTCAGCGTCTACAACGGGACCAACGAGACGTTCACGGCGAGCGACGGCCTCGGCGTCAGGACCGCGAGCTCCCCGGGCCAGTGGTATCCGATCCTCAGCGGCAACGAGGTCTGGGCGCCTGGCGGACGGATCGTCTTCTACGTGATCTCGAAGAAGTACTACCCGCTGACGCCCACCCAGTCGACAGGCTTCCAGATCAACTTCTCCTCACCGAAGGCGACCGGCATCCCCGGGCCGTCGGGGATCGGGCTGCGGATCAGGTACGACCCCGCGACGTTCCTCCAGAAGCTGGATTATCTCGTCACGTCGGGCCCGGGGGCCATTGGACATCAGTTCGGGCTCCCGGACACGGCGATCTGGCAGATCCTCCCCAGGTCATCGAAGATTGAGTATCTCTAATGGGCGTGATCGGGGCCGAAGCCCGGGCGGGGGCAAGTCGGAGGTCGACGAATCGGGCCGGAAGGGCCAGCCGGGGCCTCGACTCTCGCGAGAGGTCGATCGGACCGGAAGCGGCGTGGAGCGATCATTGTCGGAATGGAGTCCTCCATGCTAATCCGATCCGCCTGGCGAGGGGCTCTGTTCCTGACGTTGTGCTGTCGCTGGGCCGAGCCCGCACCGTGCTCGGCCCAGTCGACCCCCGCGCCGCCGCCGCCGACCGCCGGGGCAACGACCTCGCTCGCCCCGCCGTCGTCGTCCCTCTCGGAGTCGTCGGTGTCCCCGCCCATCGAGCGGTTCCTGAAGCAGAAGGGGCGGGACGTGCCGACCCCGGCAACGCCCTCGACGATGATCGGGACGGGACGTCCGTCCGCGGCGCTCATCCAGGGCGTCGAACCCGCGCGACGCCTCGATCCGTCGCAGCTCCCGGCCGCGCTTCCGGGGACCGCGAACCCGTCACGCGGGCCGGTCACAGGCATGTTCCTTGAGACGAGCCCACTGGCCACCATGCCGATCCTCAAGGCCGCTCCGCTCGCGCCGACGGACCTGCGGTTTCCGATCAACCTCGCGACGGCGCTGCGGCTCTCCGACGCCCGGCCGCTCGTCGTCGCCGCGGCGCAGGCGAGCGTCTGGATCGCCGAGGCCGAGCTCACCCGCGCCAAGGTGCTCTGGGTCCCCACGCTCAATTTCGCCGTCGATTACATCCGGCACGACGGCGGCGGGCCCGACATCAACAAGGGCATCATGACCACGCCCGCGAGCGTCAATTTCCTCTACGGCGGTGGCGGCTTCACCCAGTTCGTCAACCTCACCGACGCGATCTTCCAGCCCCTCGTGGCCCGGCAGGTTCTCAACTCGCGGCACTGGGACGTCCAGACCTCGAAGAACGACGTCCTGCTCCAGACCGCCAACGCCTACTTCAGCGTCCACCAGGCCCGCGGGACCTATGCGGGCGCCCTCTACTCGGTGGCGCGGGGGCGTGACCTGCTCAATCGGATCGAGCAGCTCAGCAGCGAACTGGTGGCCAAGGTCGAGGTCGACCGGATCCGCAACGTCATCGCCGAGCTCGAGCAGCAGGCCGCCTCGGCGCGCCAGGAGTGGCGGATCCAGAGCGCGAACCTCACCGAGACCCTCCGCCTCGACCCCCGCGCGGTCGTCGAGCCGCTGGAGCACGACCACGCCCAGATCACGCTGATCGACCCCGCCCGGGTGCTCGACGACCTGATGCCCATCGCCCTGGATAATCGGCCCGAAATCTCGTCACAGATGGCGCTGATCCTGGCGGCGCAGGCCGCAATCCGCCGCGAGAAGAATCGTCCGCTCCTTCCGAGCGTGATCCTCAGCGGGTTCCAGTCCCCCGGCCAGGTCATCCAGGGCGGGTTCTTCACCCTGGGACCCAACAGCAGCCTCAGCCAGACGGTGGGTCGCGGCGACGTCAGCATCCAGCTGGCGTGGCAGCTCGAGTCGCTCGGAATCGGCAACCTGGCGAGGATCAAGGCCCAGCGCGGGCAGGAATCCCGGGCCATCATCGACCTCCGCAGGACCCAGGACCGCATCGCGGGTGAGGTGAACCGGGCCCACGCGCTCCTTCAGGCTGCGTCGGCGCGGGTCCTCCAGGCCGACCGGGCCCTCCGGACCGCCATCATCACATTCAACGGGCACCTCGAAGGCCTCGGTCAGACCCGCCGCTTCGAGAACATCCTGGTCCTGGCTTACCGGCCGCAGGAAGCGGTCTACTCCCTCGTGCTCCTTAACGTGGCGTTCGGCGAGTATTTCGCCACCGTCGCCGACTACAACCGGGCCCAGTTCGAGCTCTTCCACGCCCTGGGCTATCCCGCCAACGAGGTCGCCTTGATGCGGGCCGCAGGCCCGGTCGAGCCGGTGAACACCGCGCGGCCCGCTTACCTGCCCCCGGTGGGCAACGGTCCGCCGCCGGCCACCCGATGAAGGCTAGCTCGCCCGCGATCCGATGATCCTCTCACCGGATTCCGGGACCCAACCCCGTATGATGAGGGACACGTCCATGATCTCGCTGGAATGGATCGGTGGCCGCGTCTCCTGGAGGGCCCTCGCCTCGGGGATCGTGGTCTGGGCCTCTTCGGTCTCCTCGGGCCTCGCCAACGACGGCCCGGCCCCGCCCCCGCCCCCTGTCCAGAATCCGAAGGATGCCAAGTTCAAGGCCCCGATCGGCCCGGGAGTCGGCACGCTGGGCTACGGGCCTCCGGGCCTGCAGCCGGGGTTCCAGGGCTTCGGCCTCGGGTATCACCTCGGCTACGGCTACGGCGGCAGCGCCCTGGGGCCCGGCGCCTTCGGTGGCTATCCCCTCTACGGCGGCCCCGGGTATCCCCACCCCTGGCCGTGTCTCCGACGGTTCGGGCCGATCACTCCCTTCTTCTTTTACCGGGGCCCCGGCTATCCGACGCCGGACCATCCGAACTATTACGGGCCGGTTGGCTCCCTCGCCCCCGACCAGCCGGTCGTGACCTTCGAGAATGACCCGCAAAGCCCACCGTATTCGGGCGGCTACGGCCAGTTCGACGGGGCGATCCCCTATCCCGAGTCGGCCTTCGCCCCGTACACGACCATGGCCGGCACAGCCGGCTCGGCCAGCGGCGTGAGCACCGAGTCCCCTTCCACGGCTCCGCCGCTGCCGTCGACCGACGCCGGGCGCATCCTCGGGCTTGACACGGAGACCTTTGACTACCGGGGCAGGGCACCCGGACTGAAGATCAACATCGTCGTTCCGGGCGGTCTCGTCGAAAAGGCCGGCCTGCACCTCGGCGACGTGATCGAATCGATCAACGGGTACTACACACAAAAGCCGTCGGACCTGTCCTGGATCCTCGAAAAGGCCGCGAGGGACAAGGTTCTCAAGATGACCGTGCGAACGACGAACGATGAAAAGGAGCACGAATTCACCATCCAGATCCCCTGATCGGACCAAGATCAGCGTCAGGCGAAGAACATCCTCGATCGACGCCTGTTCGTGCGATTTAAATGCCTCGCCGTAGCGGTAGGTCGACCGCACAGGGCCCCGCGTGGATGGTTCCCTCACGTCCGCCGGGAGGATTCACGATCTCGCGCGCGGATGCGTCACCCGCGACGCGGCGAGAACGCGGGGCGGGAGGCGATTCGCACCGCATCGCCATCGGGTTTGCGGTAGCACGGGCAGCGACGGTGCGATGGGGACCGGCCGCCGGGACGAGCATACCGCCGACGGTGAAGAACACGGCCGAGAGAGCCGTCGCCGCGGGTAGGGTCAATGCCCAGGCGAGCCCGATCCTGCGGATCGTATCGCCCTGGATGCCCGAGCGGTTGGCCCACATCGTGCCGGCGACGCCCGCCGAGAGGACCTGCGTGGTGCTGACCGGCATGTGGACGACGTCGGCCAGGCCGATCGTGAGGGCCGCGACCAACTCGGCGGCGGCCCCCTGGGCGTAGCTCATGTGCGCCTTGCCGATCTTCTCAGCCACCGTCACCACGATCCGCTTGTATCCGACCGTCGTGCCAAGCCCCAGCGCCAGGGCCACGGCGAAGACGACCCACGTGGGCACATACTCGATCGCCTCGTCGAGCTGCTTGGTATGGGGCGCGATCGCGTCCCGGGCGGCCCGGGAGACGCCGGCCCGTCCCAGGTCCCTCCGCAGCCTGTAGATCGCCCGGCGGATCTCCCATCGCTCGGCGGGCGGGATCTCGGCGAAGCTCGACTTCCCATCCAGGGCCGTGACGACCGCGTCGAGGTCGGACCGGTTCGCGGGGGTGAGGGCTTCGGGATCTCGCTCCTGGAGTATGCCTTGGATGGCGAGCGCGGCCTCGCGGACGGCCTTCGCGCACGACGGGTCGTTGAGGTCCAGGGCGTAGTGCGTGGGCAGGAAGCCGATGAGCACCAGCAGGATGAGCCCCATCCCCTTCTGGCCGTCATTTGACCCATGCGCCAGGCTCACTCCGCCGCAAGTGGCCAGCAGCATCCCGCGCACCCAGTGCGGAGGCTCGTCCCCCTCGTCGGGCGGGCGATAAAGCCTCGGGTCGCGGAGAAGCCGCTTCATCGCCAGGAGCAATCCCGCGGCGGAGACGAAGCCGAGGAGCGGCGAGATCAGCAGCGAGAGCCCGACCTCCCCGGCCTTGGACCAGTTGACACCTTGCAAGTCACCCCGCGTGAGCAGGCTATTCGCGAGACCGACCCCCAGGATCGAGCCGATGAGAGTGTGCGAGCTGGAGACCGGCAGCCCGACCCACCAGGTGGCGAGATTCCAGATCATCCCGGCCAGGAGCAGTGAGAGCACCATCACGATGGCGCGCACCGACGCGCCGTCGATCAGCAAGTCGACCGGGAGGAGATTGACGATGCTGAACGCGACCGCAGTCCCCCCAAGGAGGACACCGAGGAAGTTCAGGACGCCTGAGTAGAGCACGGCGGCTGTGGGCCTGAGCGTGCGCGTATAGATGACGGTCGTCACGGCGTTGGCCGTGTCGTGGAACCCGTTGATGAATTCGAAGCCGAAAGCGACCGCCAGTGCGACCGCGAAGAAGATTTTGTTCGGCAGGGGCAGCCCCGCCAGCGCCTCCCAGAGCGACATGCCCACGCCGCGACCTCCGATCGAGATTCGAGGCGGGTGCCCCTGGCGTCGTTCCCTCGTCATCCGAGAGGATCGGCGAGTCGCCTCCGGGCGAGATGAGGAGACTCACCGGGACCTTCGGCATTCTCCTCGTGCCACGGGCGTTATCCTGAAGAGGCCGAGGACGGATGACAAGTGGAACCTCGACGTCGATCATTGTCGGTCCAATCGTGGGCGCCACGCTCGGAACGGCGGTGCGCGCCCCGACCGCATATTCGCACGGCCGGAGCGAATCTCCTTCCGGAGATGCCGGGGCGACCTTCACAATCGGGGACTGGACATGGAGATCAAGACGGCGGACCCAGCGGCCGAGGTCGATTGGCGGCGGCTGCACGCTCTGGGGCTGCCCCCCGGGAGCGTCCGGGCGCTGCTCGCGATCCTGATCTTCGCGACGACCTGGACACTCCTCGTCCTCCGACCGTCGGAGGAAGTGCCCGACTTCCTCCGCGATCTCCTGTTCATCATCCTGGGCCACTATTTCGCCGCCCGTCGGGCCGTCGCGCCGGGCGACGAGGCCGGGCCGCCGCCCCTCTATCTGCCGCGGGGGAGCGTCCGGCTCGCCCTCGTGCTCGGAAGCGTCGCCGTGGCCGTCGTGCTCTTCCGCCGGGGCAGGCTGACAGACCTGGAACGCAACCCGGGGGCGTTCACCCTCGTCCTCGTCGGCGGGTTCCTTCTCGGAGTCATCCTCAATGCTGTCTTCGCCTGGTGGAGCGACCGCGGCCGGAGGCCTCCGCGGATCGTCGAGGACTTCAGGGCCCTGATCTCGCTGGCGGCGGCCGTGCTCCTCGTCGGACTCGTCGTGAACCGCCTCTTCCCGTTCGTCCCGCCGGCGCAGGTCGAGGCGGTTCTCAACCGCCCGCTCCGTCTGGGGCACTATGGCCCGGAACATGCGCTGGCGGCGATCGTCGGGTTCTACTTCGGATCGAGGTCGTGACACGAGCCGGGTCGCCTTCAATCGGGCGAATCGCTCCGGGTACGTCGACAGGCATCGGGAGGACACAAGAGCAAGAATTACGGCGCCGTCATTCACAGCAGTCGGCCTCTCCTCACGAGAACTTCATTCGACGCTCCGTTCTGACCTCGCCATGATTTGGGCGGCCGGGCAAAGGGTCCGGGCATTCCGTTGGACCTGCGGCGATCGAGCGATGAATCGAGATCGCGGACATAACCGCATCGCCCCGGCGCTCGGCCTGGGCCTGGTCATTGCTTGGCTCACGAGCGCCACCGGGCAACAGCCTGTCTCCCTTGCGCCGGGTGCTCATGTTCCGCCGCCTGACGCCGAGTGGACGGCGGACGCGGTGCTCGAGGGGGTGCGGAGCGTCACACTCCCCGACCTCGGCGCGGCCCAGGGGGTCGCGGTCCGCGACGGCAAGGTCTACGCCTACGGCGACGTCTGGTCGGCAAGCCCGCGCGTCGGCGTGATTCGCGAGTACAACATGGATCTCAGTCCGACCGGCCGGGCCGTCTGGCTTCGCCGGGAGGGCCGCCCTCTGATCATCCACCCAACCGGCCTGACCTGGGACTCGCGGTGGGGGACGTTCCTCGGCGACACGGTCAGGAAGAAGGCCGTCATCTACCGGCTGGACTGGGACCGAGCCTGGGCCGACGGCGAGCTCGATCATGCCGTGATCGACGTCATCGACGACGACGACGCGGTCAACGGCTGCCGGCCGACCTTCGTGGCCGTTGGAGGCCGCACCTTCCTGGCGACGGCCGACTATGGCGATGTCCGCCCCGAGATCCGCCTCTATGACCCCGAGGCGCTCCTCGCGGCGAAGCGATCCAGCGCCCCGGCGTGGTCGTGCATCGGATACTCGCGGGCGCCTGGAACCAGAATCTGCACTGGGACGGCGGGTCGGGACGGTTGACGTGCGTCCAGAACGTCATCGAAGGGCGGGGCTGGCGGCTCGACACGATCGACCTGGCGAAGGCGGTCGCCGACGGCCGCGCCGGCGGGCCGGCCGTGAGGGTCCGATCTGCGACCTTGATGCCGCACGACGAGCTCGAGGGATACTGGCCGCTCGACGGGTCGCGCGCCCTGCTGGTCACCTCGAGCCGCAGGGACAACCTCGTCGTCGGGACGGTCAAGCCGGCCACGCCCCGGCCATCTCCGCCCGGGGCCTCACGCCTCGATTGACCCGGCGCAGACACAAAGGGGCGAGGCGTCATTCCTCCCGGACGAGGCGGCGTCGACCTCCCGAGGATAACTGGTGCTCTTTGACGAGCCGCTCTCGGGCGGACCTAGGCCCGGCGCCCGGGCCACGTCCCGCACGAAGCCGCACAGTGGCGAACGGCAGGCCGCGCTCTGGGTTCGCTCGGCGCGGCGGCGCGGGTTCGCTCGGCGCGGCGGCGCGGGTTCGCTCGGCGCGGTGGTTCGGGTTCGCTCGGCGCAGGGCTGGACGCCGCTCCCTCGGCTTCGACGTTACCTCATCCCCGAAACGATCACCTGATCACAGTCGCGTTCCCGTCGCACGCCGCGACGTCAATCCAACCGTCATCCCGTAAGGAGGCCTCCCTTCGCATAGGCGAGGCACCGGCGGATGTTATCCTCCTCGGCCCGGAGGCGCTCTTCGGGCGCGAGCTGGGTGATCCGGGGGAGGGGGGCCCTCGGGGGGTGCGCCCGGACGTCGGCAAGCGAGCGGGCCAGGTGCCGGGCCGGGAGGTCGGGGAACGTCGCCCAGTAGCGATCGGCGAGGCAGGGGACCTCCAGCGGGTCGCGTGTGATCATCTCGAGGTTGAAGCGGATCTCGGGGCGGGCCGCCCGGAGCGTCCGGACGATGCGCGGCAGGTCGAGCACGCCGGCGCCGAGTGGGACCTCGGCCAGCAGGAACCCCTTGGCGTATTCCTCGACGCCCATGTCCTTGAAGTGCGTCGTGAAGGCCAGCGGGGCGAGGGCCAGGGCGGTCGCCATCGGGTCTTCCAGCAGCGCCATGCTGTTGCCCGTGTCGAGGCAGACCCCGACGTGGTCGGAGCCGAGGCGCTTGAGGATCGCGATCAGCTCGTCGGAGCGCCAGTCCTTGTGGTTCTCGACGGCGAGCCGGACGTCGTGCCGCTCGACGATCGGCCTCGCCAGCGCGAGGGACGCGAACGCGCGATCGGCGAACTGGCGGAACGACGTGGCCGAGTCGAACGTCTCGTACCGGCGTCCCGAGAGCATCACCGTCCGCACGATCGTCGCGCCGGCCCGGCGGGCCGTCCGGATCTCGGCCTCGAACCGCCCGCTGTCGGCCTCGTCGCGCGGCAGGGAGACGATGCCTTCCAGGAACATCTTGGCGGCCTCGGCGCAGGCGCGGAGGGCATCGGCGTAGGCGTCGTCGCGGGCGCCGATGCCGACCTGGATGCCACGGGCCCCGAGCGACCGGGCATATTCGAGGAACCGCATCGGGTCGCCGATCCGGTCTTCCGGGCGCCGGCCGCGGTCGGCTGCGCCGCGGACTGGGAGGCTGTGGATGACGAGGCCCAGCGGGCTCGAGGGCCCATCCTCGGACGGCATGGCCGCGAGAGTCGGGACCGCCCCGGCGCAGGCGGCGAGCATCGCGCGACGGGTCGGTCCCATACGTCATCCTCCCAGCAAGGCTCTTCGCTCGGCGTCCCAGGGGGCGCGGTACGGCCGCTCGAGCATGGCGGCGGCCTCGGGATCGCCGGGGATCGTCTCCCGGGCCGCATCCCAGCGGAGCTTCCGGCCAAGCCGGAGCGAGAGGTTCGCCAGGTGGCAGGCCGTGGCGACGCGATGACCGCCCTCCAGGTCCGAGATCGGCTCGCGTCGCGAGCGGATCGCGTCGAGGAAATCGCGGGCGTGGCGGCGGAACTGGTCGTACTCGTTCCCCGTGCGATCCTCGACCGGCTCGGTCTTCTTCGCCCCTTTCCTGACCTCTCCCGACTGTGCTGGCCCGCCGACAGGATGCGATCCGCCGAAGCGGCGGACGGACGCGTCGCCGCCAGCCTCCGGATCGGCGGTCACGACGAAGCCCTGGCGTGAGATCGTCAGGCTCCCGCGCGTCCCGCAGAACTCGAGGCCGTGCGGTGGCGGCGTGCCGCCGCTCGCCTCGCGATGCGACCACGTGGCGGTCCAACCGTCGTACTCGAACAGCGCGTCCTGGGTGTCGGGCGTCTCGCCGTTATCCTTCAGCGCAAACCGTCCGCCGGCGCTCGACACGGCCGATGGGCCATTGGCTCCCAGGCACCAGTGGACGATATCGAGCGAATGCTGCCCGAGGTTCGTCATCTGGCCGCCCGAGTAGTCCCAGAACCAGCGGAAATGATAGAGCGACCGGTTGGGGTTGTACGGACGCTTCGGCGCGGGGCCGAGCCAGAGGTCGTAGTCGAGCTCCGGCGGCGGATTGCCGTCGGGGGGCGCGCCGAAGCCCGGCATGATGTTCCGGTAGGACCACATCCGGACCGCCACGACCTTGCCGATCCGCCCGTCGCGGATCAGCTCGCGCGCCTTCTGATAGTGCGGCCCGGAGCGCTGCTGGGTCCCGACCTGGACGCACACGGCCATAGCGTCGCGCCACATCGACCATCCAGCGCCCCTCGCGGACAAACAGGCTCAGTGGGCTTCTCGACGTAGACGTCCTTGCCCGCGGCGCAGGCCATCATCGTCATCAGCGCGTGCCAGTGGTCGGGCGTCGAGACGACGACGGCGTCGACCTGCTTGGCGTCGAGCAGCCGGCGGAAGTCGCCGTACCGCGCGGGCGAGCCGCCCATCGTGGTCGCGGCCTCGTCGAGCCGGCCGCGGTGGACCTCGGCGATCGCCACGAGGTCGGCGTCGGCCTGATCCTTGAAGTCGAGGACGTGCCGCTTGCCGATCAGCCCGAAGCCGATGAAGCCCAGCGCGACTCGCTCGTTGGCCCCGAGGACCCTGCGATACGACGCCGCCGAGAGGGTCGCGGCGCCCGCGACGCCGAGGAGCGCGCGGCGGGTCGGCCCGGGCCGGTCGTGGGCGGCGTCTTGCATGGGTCGGACTCGCGCGGCGTGTCGGCCGGGGCGGGGGACCTCGCGGCCCTCACCGTACTGCGACGGCGTGCCGGCCGCAATCGAGTCATGACGATGTCGAACGGCGAGCGGGGTTTCGACGGTCCGGGTTTTCCAATAATTCTTGAACACAAGGCATCCGACGGAGTTCAATAGACGAGATGCGAACCGCGCGAGCCGGAGGGTCGATCGAGATGGAGATTCGGACGGGCCTCGCGATGCTCTGCCTCGCGGCGACCCTGCTCGGGACGGTCCCGGCCGGCGCCGGCGACGCGGAGGGGGATCGCTTCTTCCGCGAGAGGATCGCGCCGGTCCTCGAGGCTCAGTGCTACCGCTGCCACTCCTCGGCCGCGGACAAAGTGAAGGGCGGCCTGCATCTCGACTCGCGCGAGGGCCTGCTCCGCGGCGGCGACACCGGGCCGGCGGTCGTGCCGGGCAAGGCGGGCGAGAGCCTGCTCCTCCAGGCCATTCGCCACGAGGACGGCCTCGAGATGCCGCCGAAGAAGCCCAAGCTCGACGCGGCGGTCGTCGCCGACTTCGAGACGTGGATCGAGCGGGGCGCCGCGGTCCCGCCCGGCGGCGCGGCCCGCGAGGCGAGGAAGCCCCTCGACGAGGCGCGGCGCCACTGGGCCTTCCAGCCGGTCCAGAAGCCGTCCCCGCCGACGGTCCGCGGCGCGGCCTGGGTGAAAACTCCCGTCGATGCCTTCGTCCTCGCCAAGCTGGAAGAACGAAATTGGACGCCCGCGCCGGCGGCCGACCGTCGCGAGTGGATCCGCCGCGTCACGTTCGACCTGACCGGCCTGCCGCCCTCGCCGGAGGAGGTCGATGCGTTCCTGAGTGACGCGACACCCGACGCCTTCGAGCGGGTCGTCGACCGATTGCTCGCGAGCCCTCGCTACGGCGAGCGCTGGGCGCAGCACTGGCTCGACGTCGTCCGCTATGCCGAGACGGAGGGCTACGAGTACGACCGGCACATCCCCGACGCCTGGCGGTATCGCGACTACGTCATCGACGCCCTGAATCGCGACAAGCCGTTCGACCGGTTCCTCACAGAGCAGATCGCCGGCGACGAGATCGCGCCGGACGACGTCGAGTGCCAGACGGCCTCGACCTTCCACCGGCTCGGTCCGGTCCGACGGAACGCGGGCAACCCCGAGATCGCTCTGAGTCGCAACGAGGTGCTGACGGAGCGCACCGACATCCTCGGCACCGCGTTCCTCGGCCTGACGGTCGGCTGCGCCCGGTGCCACGACCACAAGCTCGAGCCGATCGCGCAGAAGGATTACTACCGACTCCAGGCCTACCTCGCCGCGACGGACGAGCACGACGTCATCCTCGCCTCCGATCCAGAGCGGACCGCCTGGGAGGAGGCGAGCCGGAAGGTCAAGGACGAGCTGGCGGCGCTCAAGAAGCGGTCGAGGGGGCTGACCGGCGAGGCAAAGGCCCGGCTGGCCGCGGAGATCGAGGCCGCGGAGGACCGGATGCCCGACCCGCTGCCGACGATCCCGGGCACGAAGAACGACCTCGAGCACCGCACCGCGATCCACGTCCTCCGGCGAGGCGTCTGGGAGAACAAGGGCGAGCCCGTCGGCCCGCGCCCGCCGGGCGTCCTCGTGCCCGACGATCTGCTCGAGCTCCCCGCCGGTGTGCCCGATCCCAGGACGCGGCTCGCCCGATGGCTCGCCGATCCGAACCATCCCCTGACGGCCCGCGTCTTCGTGAATCGGGTCTGGCAGCACCACTTCGGCACCGGCCTGGTGAAGACGGCGAACGACTTCGGCACCCACGGCGATCGGCCGAGCCACCCCGAGCTGCTCGACTGGCTCGCCAGCGCGTTCGTCGAGGGGGGATGGCGGCTCAAGCCGATCCATCGGCTCATCGTCCTGAGCAACACCTACCGCCAGTCGGGCCGATCGTCGCCGGCGAGTCAGGCCGGGCGCGTCGACCCGGAGGACCGGCTGCTCTGGCATTTCCGACGGCGCCGGCTCTCGGCCGAGGAGATCCGCGACGCCATGCTCGCGGCCTCGGGGCGGCTGAACCTCAAGGCCGGCGGGCCGAGCGTGATGGTCCCGGTCGACGCGGAGCTGACGAAGCTCCTCTACAAGCCCTCGCAGTGGAAGCCCGCCGGCAAGCCCGGACGAGTACGACCGGCGCTCGATCTACCTGCTCGCCAAGCGCAACCTCCGGCTGCCGTTCCTGGAGACGTTCGACGCCCCGGCCACGCTGACGAGCTGCGCGCGCCGCGAGTCGAGCACCCACGCGCCCCAGGTCCTCGAGCTGCTCAACGGCCGGCTCTCGAACGAGCTGGCCGACGCCTTCGCCGGGCGCCTCGGGAAGGAAACCGGCGGCGATCCGGGACTGATGGTCGACCGGGCCTTCCGGCTGGCGCTCGGCCGGCCGCCAACGTCGGAGGAACGATCGATCGTCGCTGGCCTTCCTCCGCGATCAGCCCTCGAAGGAATTCGCCCTGGCCGTGTTCAACCTGAACGGGTTCCTCTATGTTCCCTGAGCCGCGCCCCCACAGCCGCCCGACCCGGACGCGCCGCGAGTTCGTCCGCGACGCCTTCTGCGGCTTCGGCGGGCTCGCGCTGGCGTCGCTGCTCCACGAGGAACAGGCCCGCGCCGGCGCGGCCGACCCCCTCGCGCCGAAGCCGCCGCACATCCCCGCGAAGGCACGCGCCGTCATCTTCCTGTTCATGGCGGGCGGGCCGAGCCACCTCGAGACGTTCGACCCCAAGCCGCTCCTGAACAAGCTCGACGGCCAGCCCCGTCCCAAGGAGTTTGGCGAGGCGAAGTACCAGTTCGTCCAGCGCGACGCCAAGCTGCTCGGCACGCGGAGGACGTTCAAGAAATACGGCCAGAGCGGGATCGAGGTCTCCGACCTGTTCCCGCAGACGGCCGCGTGCGTCGACGACCTGGCCGTCATCCGCTCGTGTCACGGCGACATGGTCGTCCACTCGGCCGCGCAGTACGAGCTGTTCACGGGCCGGGTCACGCCCGGGTTCCCGAGCATGGGCTCGTGGGTCCTCTACGGCCTCGGCTCCGAGAGCCGGTCGCTGCCGTCGTACGTCGTGATGCCCGACCCGAGGGGCGCGCTCGAGGCGGGCCAGCCGATGTACGCCAACGGCTTCCTGCCGGCCGTCTACCAGCCGACGATGTTCCGACCCGGCGGCCGGCCCGTGCTCAACCTCGACCTGCCGCCGGGGGTCTCGTCCGAGTCGCGGCGCAAGACGCTCGCGCTCGTCCGCGACCTGAACCGGGCCGACGCTCGACCCGCTCGACGACGAGTTCGCGGCGCGGATCAACGCCTACGACCTCGCCTTCCGGATGCAGACCGAGGCACCCGACGTCCTCGACCTCTCCCGCGAGCCCCGCGAGACGCTCGACCTCTACGGCATCGGCCGCGAGCCGACGCACGACTACGGCCGCCGCTGCCTGCTGGCGCGGAAGCTCGTCGAGCACGGGGTGCGGTTCGTCTGCGTCGTCTCCGGCGGCGGCGCGGGTAACCTGCAGTGGGACGCCCACGACGACATCGAGGAGAACCACATCGCGCAAGGCCGCCGAGACCGACATGCCCGTCGCGGGCCTGCTCCGGGACCTGAAGCGCCGGGGGCTGCTCGACTCGACGCTGGTCGTCTGGGGCGGCGAGTTCGGCCGCTCGCCCGAGGCCGAGTCGGGCAAGGGCCGCGACCACCACAACCTCGGCTTCACGATGTGGATGGCCGGCGGCGGCATCAAGGGCGGCACGGTCGTCGGCGCCACCGACGCCATCGGCCTCCGCGCCGTCGAGAGCCCGTATCACCTCCGCGACGTCCACACGACGATCCTGCACCAGCTCGGCCTCGACCAGCACCGGCTGACCTATCCCCACCTCGGCCGCGACGAGCGGCTGACGTTCGTCGAGGGCAAGGTCATCCGGGAGATCGTATGAGGCCGGCCCGCGAGGTCGCGACCGGCATAATCGGCGCCCTGGAGAGAATCGATCCGACCCGATCTGGCCTAAGGGCAAGGCCGACTCGGACCCCGTCAGCATCGACCGGCGTCCGGCGGTACGCCGATCGTCCTCGTTGGCGGTCGCCCCACCCGGCTCGGGCCGACCTCGCGGCCGACGTCGCGCTCCAGGTCGGCACCAGGTGGCTCGATCTCCGCCAGGCGAGGCTCAGCGTCCCGGTCGCCCGGTTCGCCGTCGTCCAGGCCGACGAGAACATCAAGGTCGTCCCCGACCGCTACCGCCCGCAGTTGAGCACCTGCACCGAGGTCCTCGGCGCCGAGACCCGGCGCGTCCAGTCGCTCAACCGGTTCTACAACGCCCTTTACGACGAGAGCCTCGCCCTCTTCCGCCTCCGCCGCGCTGTGGGCGACCTCTGAGGATTGGGTTCGTTTGGCATCCTGGATCCGGGCGGGCGGTTGCGAGCCGAGCCGCCGACCGAACCCGAGCGGCCGCCTTTGGTTCGCCTCCGCGCGGCTCGGTGCGGGATGAAGGCCACTGCACGTCGACTCGACCGACGACGCCCCGCGCCGACCGAACCCGAGCGATCCCGTCCTTTCGCCGAGGTGGGGCCTCACGAGGGAGGTAACTGGGCACCGGGCCGCGGACCGGCCGCCACGGGATGGCCAGGCCCTCAGGGCACGGGACTTGCTCTTTATATGGGTGCATGACCGCCGGGTCAGTTTGCTCGGCGACCGAGGAGTCCGCGACCTGCACCGCCCGCGGGGACGCGCCGAGGGCCCCGCCGGGGTGCGACGCGCATGCATTCAGGATCGAGCGAGGCGAGCGGCTTCTCCACGACGACGGAGCAGGTGGGCGAGCCGATCCCGGCCCATTTCGCGGTGGCACCACCGCTTTCGGACCGGCCGCGTGTCGATCGTCCGATCGACTCGCAGGTGGTCGTCGACCCGCGTGGACCTCGGCTGGCCGAGCAAGGCCATCCGGCAACGCCTGAGCGACCGAAGAGGAGGCGCCGGCTCGTCCGCTGGCTGGTCGTCGGACTGATCGTCGCGTTGATCGTCGGACTTGGCCTTTACTACGGCCTGCCCGCGATCCACACGGCCCTGACGACCGAATCGACGGATGACGCGTTCGTGGCGGGCCACATCACGTACGTCAGCCCCCGGGTGGATGGCCTCGTGACGGAAGTCCTCGTCGAGCAGAATGACCGCGTGGAGGCCGGGACGCTGCTGGTTCGGCTCGACCGCGAGCCGTTCGAGGTGGCCGTCGCCCAGTCCGAGGCGGCCGTCCAGGAGGCACGGGCGCAGCTCGCCATGGCGCGCACGCAGGCCCAGGCGCAGCTTGCCTCGGCACGCGGGAGCTGGTTCCGCCGCAAGAACGCGCAGGAGCAGTTAAGGCGCCAGGTCGCCTCGCTGAAGGCGCAGGTCGCGACGCTCCGGGCGAACGAGTCGAGCCAGGCGTTGGCGGAGGTCGACCAGCGGCGGATCGCCAACCTCGTCCGCCAGGGCTCGGCGACGCAGGCCGAGCTCGACCAGAGGAACAACACGCTCGAGGTGGCGCGCCAGCGCGTTAAGGAGGCGTGGGCCGCGATCAACGAAACCCGCGCCGCGCTAGGGCTGCCGCCGAACACCCAGAACCCGCTCGATATCCCCGCCGACCTCGAGCGGGAGCAATCCACGGTCCAGACGGCCGTCTCCGACATCGCCGCGACGCTGGCCCAGCTTGGCATCCACGTCGACGAGGCCACGATCTCCCGCGCCGACGCCTTCGACAAGATCATGAAGCTCGACCTGAGCCAGGGCGAGAATCACGCGTTCGACGCGCTGATCGACCGCGCCCCCGGCATCCTGGTCGCGAAGGCGGCCGTCGAGCGGGCCGAGAAGGCGCTCGACGACGCGAAGCTCCGCCTCAGCTACACCGAGATCCGTTCCGAGATCGCCGGCTACGTCCAGGACCGTCCGGCCAACCCGGGCAACCGCGTCTCGCCCGGCCAGACGCTGCTCTCGATCCGGCCGGAGTACGTCTGGATCGACGCCAACTTCAAGGAGACGCAGATCCACAACCTGCGGATCGGCCAGCGCGCCGACCTCTACGTCGACGCGTATCCCAAGCGGGTATTCCGCGGGCGGGTGGCCGGGTTCAGCCCGGGCACGGGCCTGTCCGAATCGCTCCTGCCGCCCGAGAACGCCACGGGCAACTACGTGAAGGTCACCCAGCGCCTGCCGGTCCGCATCGAGCTGGTCCAGGCCAATCCCGCCGAGACCCCGCTCTTCGCCGGCCTCTCGGTCGAGCCGTACGTCCAAATCGACGCCGAGCCGACCGGTCCCCAGGCCGGCGAGCGGCTCCACGAGACCGGCCGCCCGCGCCCCCGGACATCGGCGGCGGCCCCGCGGGCTCCCGTCCCGAGAACCGCGGCACGACGATTCGCGGAGACCGGCCATGAGTCTTGGGGGCGACGACGTGGGGCCCGCCAAGGTCCGCCCTCCGGTCAACCACTGGATCGTCGCGCTCACGGTGACGCTGGCCACGTTCATGGAGGTGCTCGACACCTCGATCGCCAACGTCGCGCTGCCGTACATCGCCGGTGGCCTCTCGGTCGGCCGGAGCCAGGCGACGTGGGTCCTGACGAGCTACCTCGTGGCCAACGCGATCGTATTGCCCCTATCGGGCTGGTTCATGGGGATGATCGGCCGCAAGCGATACTACATGACCTGCGTCTTCCTCTTCACCGTCAGCTCGGCGATGTGCGGGGCGGCGCCGAGCATCGAGCTGCTGATCTTCTGCCGCGTCCTCCAGGGCATCGGCGGCGGCGGATTGCAGCCCTCCGAGCAGGGCATCCTGGTCGACACCTTCCCGATCAACCAGCTCGGCATGGCGATGGCCGTGTACGGCGTCGCCGTCGTCGTCGCCCCGATTCTCGGGCCAGTCCTTGGCGGCTGGATCAGCGACAATTACTCCTGGCGCTGGATCTTTTATATCAACGTGCCGATCGGGGTCATCTCGCTGATCCTCACGCATTTCATCGTCCAGGACCCGCCGGGCATGGATGCCGACGTGAAGGCCAACTGGAAGCGCGGGTTGAACATTGACTACATCGGCCTGGCGCTCGTCTCGCTCGGTCTGGGTTCGCTCGAGGTGATCTACGCCAAGGGCCAGGAGTGGGACTGGATCGGCGACCCGTTCTTCCGCGCCCAGCCGTTCATGATCGCGGCGGTCGTCGGCCTGGCCGCGTTCGTCATCTGGGAGTATTTCCACCCGCATCCCATTATCAACGTCAGACTCTTCGCCGACCGCAATTTCCTCGTCTGCGGACTGATCATCTACGTGTCGTTCGCCGCGCTTTACGGGTCGAACGTGAACACGCCGCAGATGCTCCAGGAGCTCTTCGGCTACGACGCCTTCCACGCCGGCCTGATCCTCGCGCCGGCGGCGTTCTGCACCATGGCCGCGATGCCGCTCGTGGGGTTCCTGCTCGGGCGAAAGGTCGACGCGCGCTACATGATCCCCTTCGGCCTGATCTGCGTGGCCGTCGCGGCCTACTGGCAGGCCCACCTCGACCTGAGCGTCGGCCCCTATGAGCTGATCCTGCCGCGCTGCCTGCAGATGCTCGGCATCGGCTTCCTCTTCGTACCGCTGAACAATGCGGCCTATCTCTACATCCCCAAGGGCCAGGTGAATAACGCCACCGGTCTCTTCAACATGCTGCGCAACGAGGGCGGCAGCCTGGGGATCGCGATCGTGTCGATCTTCACCGAGCGGCGGGCCCAGTTCCACCAGCAGCGGCTGGCCGAGTGGGTCCGGCCGACCCGGCCGGTGGTCGATCGGGTGATTGACCAGTACGCCCAGACCCGGATGATCCGCGGCGGTGTGTCCGACCCCGTGGCGCATCAGCAGGCCATGGGCCTGCTTTCCCAGGAAGTCCGGGCCCAGGTCCGGGTGCTGGCCTATCTCGACATGTTCTGGATCTTCTGGCTCATGGCCCTCTGCGCCTTGCCGCTGGTCTTCCTGATGAAACGATCGGTCGCGGTGAAAGGTCTCACCGCGCATTGAGCGTCCGGACTTTCGGACGTGCGCCGGCACCGGACGGATCGGCTCTCGACGAGGCCTTATCACCTATTGAGCGTTGCTTTGTGTTATCGTTTTGTTTAACGTTGACTGTCTTGCCGCGTGGGGTTCCTCGCGAGCTTCCTACCGCACGAACGCGAGTCCTCCGGCGTGACGACTGATGATCGCCGGCGGCCCCTCGTCGTACATTGTCGAATACGGGGCCGGCGTCGAAGTTCGAGGACTCCGGAGGAATCGAACGAGATGAATGCGATGACGATAAAGAGCCTGCTCTTCGGTTCGCTCCTGCTGACCGCCCTGCCCGGCGCGGTCGATGCTGCCGACGGGGCGAAGCCCGGCGGCAAGATCAGCTATTACACGCAGGTCCGGCCGATCTTCCAGGCCCACTGCCAGGGATGTCACCAGCCCGCGAAGGCGGGGGGCGACTACGTGATGACCTCGTTCGACCGGCTCTTCGCCGGCGGCGAGTCGGAGGACGCGGCGATCGTCCCCAAGAAGCCGGCCGAGAGCTATCTCGTCGACCAGATCACGCCCAAGGCCGGCAAGGCCGCGATGCCCAAGGGCAAGCCGCCGCTCACGCCGGCCGAGCTGGAGACCGTCCGGGACTGGATCGTCCAGGGGGCGATCGACGACACGCCGGCCAACGCCCGCATTCGCTTCGACAAGGACCACCCACCGGTCTACCGTCGGCCGCCCGTGATCGGCGCGATCGACTTCTCGCCCGACGGAAAGTGGCTCGCCGTCGGCGGGTTCCATGAAGTGCTGCTCTGGAAGGCCGACGGCTCGGCCCTCGAGTCGCGCGGCTGGTCGGCCTCTCCGAGCGGATCGAGTCGGTCCGCTTCTCCCCCGACGGCACGAGGCTGGCCGTCACCGGCGGCCAGCCCGGGCGGATGGGCGAGGTCCAGGTCTGGGACGTCGCCAAGAAGATGCTCGCCCTGTCGGTCCCCGTCACCTTCGACACCGTCTACGGCGCGAGCTGGTCGCCCGACGGCTCGAAGATCGCCCTCGGCTGCGCCGATAACAGCGTGCGGGCGATCGACGTCGAAGACCGGGACGCAGGTCCTCTTCATGGGGGCGCACAACGACTGGGTGCTCGACACGGCGTTCTCGGCCGACGGCTCGCACCTGATGTCGGTCGGCCGCGACATGGCGACCAAGCTCACCGAGGTCGCGAACCAGCGGTTCGTCGACAACATCACCTCGATCACCCCCGGGGCCCTCAAGGGCGGCCTGACGGCCGTCGCCAGGCATCCGAAGCGCGACGAGATCCTGATCGGCGGCTCCGACGGCGTGCCGCGGCTCTATCGCGTGTTCCGCCAGACGGCACGTGTGATCGGCGACGACTCGAACCTGATCCGCGAGTTCGAGCCGATGAAGGGCCGGATCAACGCGGTCGCCGTCAGCGGCGACGGCAAGCGGATCGCCGCCGCCAGCAGCCTCGACGGTGCGGGCGAGGTCGACGTCTACGGGTACGAGTTCGACACGAAGCTGCCCGACAACATCAAGGCCATCATGTCGAAGATCTCGACGAGCCGGAGCGGGCCGGAGGTCGAGGCCCTCCGGAAGTATCTCACGGACGGCGTCAAGCGGATCTCCAAGGTCGACCTGCCCCGCACGCCCGTCTATGCGATCGCCTTCTCGGCCGACGGCAAGAGCCTCGCCGACGGCGGGCGCCGACGGGATGGTCCGCATCGTCGACATCGAGACGGGCAAGTCGATCAAGGAATTCGCCCCGGCCCCGCTGAGCCAGCAGGAATCGCCCGGCGAGCGGGTCGCCACGTCGACCGCGCCGAAGTCGGAGGAGCCGGTCGAGATCGGAGGCGCTGCCGAAGGGCGTGAAGGTCGTCGCCCTTGAGGTCCAGCCGAAGTCGATCGAGCTGAAGGACCGGTTCGCCTACACGCAGATCCTCGTCTCGGCCCGGCTCGACTCGGGCGACCTGATCGACGTGACGCGGATGGTCGAGGCGAAGGCCCCGGCGGGCCTGCGTCGAGGTCTCGCGCTCGGGCCAGGTCCGTCCCGTGGCCGACGGCAAGGTGACGCTCACACTCTCTCTCGGCGAGCCTCGAAGGTCGAGGTCCCCGTGGCCGTCGCCGGCATGGGCAACACGCCTCGCGTCGACTTCGTGCACGACGTCAACCCGGTGATGTCCCGCCTCGGCTGCAACTCGGGGACGTGCCACGGCTCGGCGCAGGGGAAGAACGGGTTCAAGCTCTCGCTCCGCGGCTATGACCCGATCTTCGATGTCCGCGCCCTGACCGACGACCAGGCGTCGCGCCGGGTCAACGTGGCGTCGCCCGACGACAGCCTGATGCTGCTCAAGCCGACGGGGGCCGTGCCGCACGTCGGCGGCGCCGCTGATGCACCCGGGCGAGCCCTATTACGAGACGCTCCGCCGCTGGATCGCCGACGGGGCCAGGCTCAGGACCGACGCGCCTCGCGTCGCGAAGATCGAGCTGTCGCCGGCCAACCCGATCATCCAGCAGATCGGCCTGAAGCAGCAGATCCGCGTGCTCGCCACCTACACCGACGGCGAGGTCCGCGACGTGACCCGCGAGGCGTTCGTCGAGAGCGGCAACACCGAGGTCGTCTCGGCCAACAAGTCGGGCCTGATGACCTCGCTCCGCCGCGGCGAGGCGCCGATCCTCGCCCGGTTCGAGGGGGCCTACGCCGCCACGACCCTGACCGTGATGGGCGACCGGACCGGCTTCGCCTGGAAGCAGCCGCCGACATACGGCAAGATCGACGAGCTCGTCGCCGCCAAGTGGCGGCGGATGAAGATCGAGCCGTCGGGCCTCTGCAACGACGCCGAGTTCCTCCGCCGGGTCTACCTCGACCTGACTGGCCTGCCCCCGAAGGCCGAGGACGTGCGGGCCTTCCTCGCCGACACGCGCGAGACGAAGGTCAAGCGCGACGAGCTGGTCGACAAGCTGATCGGCAGCAAGGAATACGTCGAGTACTGGACGAACAAGTGGGCCGACCTGCTCCAGGTCAACCGCAAGTTCCTCGGCGTCGAGGGCTCGGTCGCGTTCCGCAAGTGGATCCGCGACCAGGTCGACGCGAACGTCGCCGTACGACCAGTTCGTCCGCGCGATCCTCACGTCGAGCGGGCAGCAACCGCGAGCACCCGGAGGCGTCGTACTACAAGATCCTCCGCGAGCCGACGGCGATGATGGAGAACACGACGCAGCTCTTCCTGGCCGTCCGGTTCAACTGCAACAAGTGCCACGACCACCCGTTCGAGCGCTGGACCCAGGACCAGTACTACGAGACGGCCGCCTACTTCGCCCGCGTCGGCCTCAAGCCCGACCCCGAGTCGAAGGGCCGGACGATCGGCGGCACGAACGTCGAAGCCCCGACGCCGTTCTACGAGGCCGTCTACGAGAAGCCCGAGGGCGAGGTGATCCACGACCGGACGAAGAAGGTCGCCCCGCCGAAGTTCCCCTACACCGCGCCCCACCCGACGGTCGCGAACGAGTCCCGCCGCCAGGAGCTGGCCGACTGGATCACGTCGCAGGGAGAACCCGTACTTCGCGAAGAGCTACGTCAATCGGCTCTGGGGCTACCTGTTCGGCGTCGGGATCATCGAGCCGCTCGACGACATCCGCGCCGGCAACCCCGCGACGAATCCCGAGCTGCTCGACTACCTGACGGCCGAGTTCCTCAAGAGCGGCTTCGACGCCCGCCACATCGTCCGGCTGATCTGCAAGTCGCGGACGTATCAGCTCTCGATCGCGACGAACAGGTGGAACGAGGACGACAAGATCAACTACTCGCACGCCACCGCCCGCCGGCTGCCGGCCGAGGTCCTCTACGACGCCGTAACCGCGCGTGACCGGCGCGGTGTCCGCGTTCCCGGGCGTGCCGGCCGGGACGAGGGCGGCGGAGCTTCCCGACTCGGAGGTCGAGCTGCCCAGCGGCTTCCTCTCGACCTTCGGCCGCCCGCCCCGCGAGAGCGCGTGCGAGTGCGAGCGGTCGAGCGGGTTGCAGCTCGGGCCCGTCATGGCGCTGGTCAGCGGACCGACGATCAGCGACGCCATCGGCGACCCGAAGAACGAGGTCGCGAGGCTCGTGAAGACGCAGGCCGACGACAGGAAGCTCGTCGACGAGCTGTTCTACCGCGTGCTCAACCGGCCGCCGACCGAGTCCGAGATCGGCTCGTGCGTGAAGTCGTTCGCCGAGATCGACGCCGACCATCTCCGGCTCGCCGAGTTGCTCGGCCAGCGCGAGACCGAGTTCGCCCTCAAGCGGCCCCAGCTCGAGCGCCAGCGCGAGGCCGAGCTCGCCGCCGCGACCGCGGCCCTGGCCTCCTACGAGGCCGAGCTCGCCCCCAAGCTCGCCGCGCGGGAGAAGGAGAAGGCCGCGCAGGTCGGCCGAGCTCGAGAAGGACCTGAAGGCGTACGAGGCCACCCTTGCGGGCAAGGTCGCCGAGTGGGAGAAGAAGCAGTCGACCGCCGTCCGCTGGGTTCCCACTCCAACCCAAGGAGCTGTAGTGCCATCGGCGGGCGTCAAGCTGACGGCCAGTGCCGGACGGCTCGATCGTCGCGACCGGGCCGAACAAGAACGGCACCTACACGGTCGTCGCCGAGACCGACCTGACCGACATCACCGGGCATCCGCCTCGAAGTCCTGGCCGACGACAGCCTGCCCAACAAGGGCCCCGGCCGGGCCTCCGACGGCAACTTCGTCCTCACCGAGTTCGAGCCTGACGGCCGCGCCCAAGGCCAGCCCGAAGGACGCGAAGCCGGTGAAGCTCCAGGCCGCCCTGGCCAGCTTCGAGCAGGCCGGCTTCTGCCGATCACCGCGGCCATCGACGGCGACCGGACCAACCAGGGGATGGGCTGGGCCCTCTCGCCGGCCACCGGGCGTGACCCACTGGGCGACGTTCGAGACGGCCGCGCCCGTCGGCGCGGCGGGCGGGACGGTCCTCACCTTCAAGCTTGACCAGCTACTACGCCGGCGGCATCCACACGATCGGCCGCTTCCGCCTCTCGGCGACGCGCGTCGCGCAGGCCCGTCGGCCTCGGCCTGGCCGAGGACTACCGCACCATCCTCGCGACGGCCCCCGAGATCCGCACCCCGGCCCAGCAGAACGCTCCTGCTCGCTTTCCACCGCGCGATCGACCCCGGCTATCGCGAGAAGGCTCGACGCCCTCAACGCGAGCCGGGCCCCCTTGCCCGTCGACCCGCATCTCGCCGAGCTCCGGAGTCGGGTCGAGTCGGCGAAGAAGCCGATCCCGATCGACCCCGCGCTGGTGCAGTTGCGGCAGGACGTCGAGATGAGCATCCAGCCAGTCCGCCGAGCGTCGCCTGACCGCGGCGCAGGACATCGCCTGGGCCTTGATCAACAGCCCCGCGTTCCTCTTCAATCACTGAGCATGACGCGGCCCGATCGGCCGAGCTTCCCCTATCCCGAAGGAGCCTCGCGATGATCATCGTCCCCGGTCGGCCCGGCAAGGACCTCTGCGATCGCGGCCTCGGCGTCACCCGCCGCGACATCCTCCGGGTGGGCGGCTCGGGCCTGCTCGGCATGTCGCTCGGCACGATGCTCGAGCTCCAGGCCGCCTCCGCCCGCGCGGCGACGCCGGCCGAGGCGCCGAGGCCGGGCTGGGGCCAGGCCAAGAGCATCATCCTCGTCTACCTCCAGGGCGGCCCGAGCCACCTCGACCTCTGGGACCCCAAGGACGAACGTCCCCGACAACGTCCGGAGCATCTTCAAGCCGATCGACACGAAGGTCCCCGGCATCCAGCTCACCGAGATCCTGCCCAAGCTCGCGACGGTCACCGACAAGCTGACGCTGATCCGGTCGATGAGCTACACGCCCAACGGCCTGTTCAACCACACGGCCGCCATCTACCAGATGATGACCGGCTACACGACCGACAAGGTCAGCCCCTCCGGCCAGCTCGAGCCGCCGAGCCCGAAGGACTTCCCCAACTTCGGCTCGCAGATCATCCGGCTCAAGCCGCCGACCGAGCCGATGCTGCCGTTCGTGATGCTGCCGCGGCCGCTTGCAGGAGTCGAACGTCGTCGGCAAGGGCGGCTCCGCCGGCTTCCTCGGCAAGGCGTATCGACCCGTACACGCTCTATCCCGACGGCGACGACATGAATCTGGCCAAGATGGACGGGATCAAGGTCGACGACCTCCAGCTCCGCCCCGAGGTCTTCTCGATGCGGCTCGAGCGCCGGGCGAAGCTCCGCCAGGCGATCGACGCCGGGCATGCCCGAGATCGAGAAGGCCGTCTCCGACTACAACCTCAACGAGTACTACGACCGGGCCCTCCGCCTGATCATCTCGGGCCGGGCCCGCGAGGCGTTCAACATCGCCCAGGAGCCCGACGCGACCCGCGACATGTACGGCCGGAACACCTTCGGCCAGAGCTGCCTGCTGGCCCGGCGGCTGGTCGAGGCCGGCACGCGGGTCGTCGAGGTCGTCTGGCCCAAGGTCGCGAATTCCGACAACCACTCGTGGGACCACCACACCGGCCTGAGCGAGCGGATGAAGAACCAGTCGGGCCCGATGCTCGACGCCGGCCTCTCGGGCCTGATCACCGACCTCGACCGAGCGCGGGATGCTCGACGAGACGCTGGTCGTGGCCGTCGGCGAGTTCGGCCGGAGCCCGCAGAAGGGCGTCAGCACCTCGGGCAACGGCAACAGCGCCGACGGCCGCGACCACTGGCCGTACTGCTACACCGCCGTCCTGGCCGGCGCCGGGATCAAGCGGGGCAACGTCCACGGCAAGTCCGACAAGACCGGCTCCGCGCCCGTCCTCGACCCGGTCCACCCCGGCGAGCTGCTGGCGACGATCTACCACGCCTGCGGGATCGACCCGGCCACGATCGTCTACAACCACCTCAAGCAGCCGCGCGAGCTGGTCAAGGCCGAGGCCGTGGGCCGCCTCTTCGCCTGATCATACGCCTTCCGCGTTCGATCGGGACCCATCGGCGAGACGAGAGCTCATCGGCTTTCAGCCGGGTCATTGCCCAGCCGATCCTGTGCGGATCGTTCGGAAGGCCGCGGCGTGATCTTCGGATTGCCGAGTGCGCGGAGCAGACGGAACTGGGCGCGATTGTAGGCCAGGACGGCGTCCAGGTAGTCGGCCCTCGCCTGGGCGAGTGCCTGGATCGGCTGGAGGACCTCGATCGGGCGGGTCGCGCCCGGGCAGCCCGGCGCCGCGGCGGATGTTGGTGAGGTTCAGCTCCAGCGACTGGACGGCCTCGGCGACCGCTGCGCGCGCCTCCTCCATCTGGGCCGCGGCGGCGGCGCGGGCCTCGGACGGACGCGACGACGTCGGCGGCGACCTGGGCCTGGACCCGCACCAGGTCGATGTCCGCCGCGTTCTTGCTCGGCGCTCGAGCGGCGGACCGCGGCGCGGTCGGTGACGCCGAGGCCCCGCAGCTCCCAGAACAGGCTCGCGGCGAAGTCGCTCCGGCCCCCGAAGTTGCCGAAGGGTCGAATTCGCGCCGCCGCCGAACCCGGCCCCCGAGTAGGAGACCGCGAGGCTCGGGACGAACGGGCGGAGCTTCGCCTGCTTCAGCCGCAGCACGGACGCCTCGACCAGCTCCCGTGCCCGCGCCAGCTCGGGGCGGCTCCGCCAGCCCTGGCAGATCAGGTCGTCGAGCGGCACGTCGTCGGCGACGAGCCGGATGACGGCCTCGGCCGGCTCGACCGGGGCGACGACGACGTGCGGGTCGAGCACGAGCCGGCGGACCAGCTCGGCCGAGGCGACCTTCGAACTGCCCGGCGGCGGCCTCGGACGGCTCCGCTGCCGGCTGCGGAACTCGGTCAGGATGCGGCGGTGGTCGGCCTCCAGGCCCGCCCCGGAACGGGCGTAGGTGCCGGTGAGGGTCGCCAGGTCCTCGGCGTTGCCGGCGGCCTCGCGGGCGATGGCGAGCGTTCCGGCCGCGAGCTGGAGGTCGAAATACGCCTCCGATGCCGCCAGCAGGGCGTCGTTGGTCGCCGCCTGCGACGCCCGGCCTGGTTCGCGGCGATGACCCGCCGCGCGGCAGCGGGTCTGATAGATCGCGTCGGAGATCCGCAGCACCGCCGCTCAGGCCGTTCAGCGGCGGGTAGCCGCTCCCCGGCGGCGGCGCGGGGAAGCTGTTGGCCAGGGTCGCCGTCGTGCCGAGGAACAGCGAGTCGCGGTGGACCGTCTGGACCTGGCCGTTGATCGCCTGGACCTGCCCGTCGAGGCGGTAGCAGGTCGGCCCGATGAAGAGGCTGGGCAGCCAGAGCCCGCGGGCCTCCTGCAGGTCGGCCAGCGACTGCAGCACCCGCTGCCGGGCGGTGGCGATGTCCAGGTCGCGCGCCCCCGCCATGCCGCAGCGTGCTGGCCAGGTCGATCGGCTGGACCACCTGGCCGGGGAACAAGCGGGACTCGCGAGTGGTGACCGCCATCGCCGGCGTCGGCCGACGCCGGCGGGGCGGCGTCGGGCAGGGCGCGGGTAGGGACGCTGCCTCGGCTGCGAGACCGTCGTGCCCGCTCGCCGTCCCGCGGTGAACGGGCGCGCGGCCAGCCAGCGGGGCCGGGACCTGCGGCGGAGCGGCCCTGCGGCGAGCGATGCGAGGACGACGAGGACGACCCGCACCGGGCCGCCGCGGCGGATCTTCGCGAACGACCCCCATGTGTCCGGCCCTCCTGACCCTGCCGCGACCGTGAGCGACCCGTGGCCCGGCTCCGCCCGGCCTCTGGACCTTTGTCGATATCATCGTCCGAGCTTCGATCGGTCGCCTGGAGTCCGACGGCCCTCGACGCACGGGGCGCGTGCGGGACGACCCTTTCGACCGTCAGGGTTTCGCCGCCGGAAGGTGCGGGGTTTGCCGGTTCCGTCGATTCGACGGGCTGGCCGTCGACGAGCGAGGCGGCGTTCGCCTTCGCGACGATCTCATCGCCGACTTCAGGCCCGAGAGGACCTCGGTTCGCGTGTGCCGTCGCCGATGCCGACCTCGATCGGCACCCGCATGGCGCGCCGTCCGCGCACGGCCACGCAGAACGACTTCGTCCCGTCACGGCCGATGGCCGTCGTCGGCAGGGTCAGGGCGTCGCGCTGCTCGTCGACGACGATCGTGGCGTAGGCGTAGAGGCCAGGGTGGAGCTTGCCGTCGGGGTTGGGCAGGTCGATCTCGGCGCGGAGGGTCCGCGACTTGGGGTCGAGGGCGTAGGCCGTCCGCGTGACCTTGCCCTCGATCGTCCGGCCGGGAATCGCCTGGAGCCGGATCGAGCGCGGCGTCGCCGGGGTCGACGGCGGCGGCGAAGAGCTCGGGCACCGCCGACCGCGACGGTCACGATGTCCGCCCGGGCGACGACGAAGAGCGGCTCGCCCTGGGGGCCCGGGACGGTCAGGTCGCCGGTGTCGACGTTGCGGCGGGTCACGACGCCGTCGAAGGGCGCCACGATCCTGGCATACCCGAGCAGGGCCTCGACGCGTCGGGCCTCGGCGCGGGCGACCGCGATGCCGGACCTCGGCGGCGGCGAGGTCGGCGTGGGCCTTGTCCAGCCCGGCCCGGCTCTGGGCCAGGGCCGCCTCGGCCGTCTTGACCTGCGCCGTCGACCTCCTCGCGGGCCGCCTCGGCGGACGAGCAGCTTGTTCCGGGTCTCGTCGAGCAGGCTTCCGGTCTGGGCCCGCTCGCGGAACAGCTGCTCGACGCGGCGGTACTCGGCCTGCCAGCGCGCGAGGTCCGCCTCGCTCCGCTTGATGCCGGCGCGGGCCTCGGCGACCTTGGCCTCGGCGCTGACGACGTCGGCCTCGGCGACCTTCAACGGCCGCCTCGGCCTGGTCGCGGCTGGGCCTCGGCCTGCTCGACCATCGCCCGCTTCTGCTCGGCGTCGGCCTCGACCTCGGGGACGTCGAGCATCGGCGAGCACCTGCCCCTTCGTGACCTTCGACGCCGATGTTCACGCTCCAGGACCGCACGAAGCCGGCGATCTTGGCGTGGATCGCGGTCGACCTCGAACGCCTCGACCTGCCCCGGCTCCTCGACGACCCGGCGGATCGTCTTCCGCGTCGGGCCGGACGGTCTCGACCCGCGCCGACGGGCCGGGCCGCCTTGGCATCCGCCCGGCCCGTCGTCGCGGCGGTCGGCCGCTCGCAGCCGGCAACGACCGCGGCGAAGGCCGCCGAGGATGCCCGAGGCGGCCGGCAGTCCTGCGACGGGCTCTCGCTCGGAGAGTCATCGAGACGGGTCCTCCTTCGGAGGCTGATCGGGGTCACGGCCGTCCCGTTGCCGTCCGATGGCATCGCGGTCAGCTCGTGGGCCTCGGGATGATAATGCGGGCTCGCGGGATCGAACGGGTCGAGCGACGCCGAATGCTCGGCCCGGCCACGCCCTGGACGATGCGCGAAGACGGCTGGGCAGGACGAACAGGGTCGCCAGGGTCGCGGCGGCGAGCCCGCCGATGACGGCGCGGCCGAGCGGCGCGGTCTGCTCGCCCCCCTCGCCCAGGCCGAGGGCCAGCGGCACCATCCCGGCGATCATCGCGCAGCTCGTCATCAGGATCGCCCGGAGCCGGCCCTTCGCCCCCTCGACGGCGGCCTCGGCGGCGAGCGGCGACGCCTCGCGGCGATGCGCGCTCGGCGAAGGTCACCAGCAGGATCGCGTTGGCGACCGCCACGCCGATGGCCATGATCGCCCCCATGAACGACTGGATGTTGACCGTGGTCCCGCGTCAGCCCAGAGGGCGAGCACGACCCCGGCCAGTACGGCCGGAGCCGTCGAGATCACGACCAGGGCCAGGCGGACCGACTGGAAGTTCGCCGTCAGCAGGAGCAGGATTACGACGATGGCCATGCCCAGGCCGATCGCGAGGCCGCGAAGCATCTCGTTCATCGGGGCGATCTGGCCCCGGACGTCCACGGTGACCCCCTTCGGCGGATCCCCGGCCCGCTTCAGGGCGCCGGCCGATCTCGTCCGCGACCCGGCCCAGGTCAGCGCCGGCGACGTTCGCCGTCAGGCTGACGGTCCGCTTCATGTTGTAGCGGTCGTACTCGCCCGGCATCGTGCCGGGGGTCACCCCGGCCACGTCGCGAGGAGCAAGGAGCGGCGCGCCGGTGCGCGGATCGGGATCGTCTCGACCTCGTTGATCGAGTCCATGATCTGGTAGGGGACCTCGACCTGGACCTGGTAGCCGATGCCGGTCTTGGGGTCGGGCCAGTAGTTCGGCACGACGAACCGGCTCGACGACGTGGCCGCGACGAGCGACCGCGAGACCTCCGCGACGCTCACGCCGCTCAGCCCGGCCCGCTCGCGGTCGATCTCGACGTTGACCGTGGGATAGTCGAGCGACTGGCACGAACTGGAGGTCGCGGAGCGCGGGGACCCTCGCCAGTTCGCGGCGGAGCGTCCCGGCGTAGGCGCGGCTCTCGGCCAGGTTCGGCCCGGTTACGGCGATGTCCACGGGCGTCGGCGAGCCGAAGCTCATGACCTCGCTGACGATGTCGGCCGGCTCGAACGAGAAGCGGACGTCGGACATCTGCGAGGAGAGCGTGTCGCGGAGCCGCGACTTGAGCCCCTCGATCGCGATTCCCGCACCCTCCTTCGAGCGCGACGCGGAGGATGACCTCCTCGGGGCCGCCGGTCCACTGGTAGATCGCGTTGATCGGGTAGCTCGACGGGATGTTGCCCACGTAGCCGACGGAGATGGCGATGTTGTCGGGGCCGACCTCGCGGCCGATCGTCTCCAGGGCCGCGAGGGCGACCCGCTCGGTCTCCTCGATCCGCGTGCCCGACGGAGCCTTGATCCGCAGCTGGAACCGGCCTGCGTCGACCTTCGGGAAGATCTCCAGCCCGAGCCTCGGCCCGAGGCCGACGATCACCAAGGCTGCCGCTAGGAGATAGGCCGGCACGACAATCCAGCGCAGCCGGACGATCCCCGACAGGACGCGGCCGAATGCATCCCTCGACCGATCGAAGAAGCTGCCCTGTCCGCCTTCGCGGCTCGGACTCGTGGGGCGGAGGAGCCAGGTCGAGATGACCGGGACGAACGTGCTGGAGAGCAGGTACGACGAGACCATCGCGAAGCCGACGGCCAGCGAGAGCGGGACGAAGAGCGACTGCGCCGCCCCCCGCATGAAGAACGAGGGGATGAAGACGGCCAGGATGCAGAGCATCGCCAGGAACCGCGGAACGGCCGTGTCCATGTTCCCCCGCCGAACGGCCAGCGCGATCGAAGAAGTCTCCCCCATCTTGTGGTGGATGTTCTCGATTTCGACGGTCGCCTCGTCCACCAGGATGCCGATGGCCAGCGCGAGCCCGCCCAGCGTCATCAGGTTGATCGTCTGGCCCGTCAGCCAGAGCGCCACAATCGCGCCGCATAGGGCAAACGGGATGTTCAGCACGACGACCACGACGCTCCGCCAGTCCCGGAGGAACAAGAGGACCATCAGCCCGGTGAGCACGGCCCCGAGCGCCCCCTCGGTCGCGAGGCTCTTCACGGCGCGCGTGACGGTGGGCGACTGGTCGAACTCGAAGCTCACCTTGATGTCATCGGGAAGCACCGCCTGCATCGAGGGCAGGGCCTGCCGGACGTTCTCGACGACCGAGAGGGTCGAGGCGTCGGCCCGCTTGGTGACGAGGATGTAGACGGCCCGGCGGCCGTTGACCAGCGCGTAGCCGGCGGGGATGTCGCTCGCGTCCTGGACCGTGGCGACGTCGCGGAGGTAGATGCCCGGATCCTCTCCGATCCGGATCGGGATCGACTCCAGGTCTTTCGCCTGCCGGACCAGGGAGTTGACTGGGACGATCGGCATCTTCTTCCCAATCCGGACGTTGCCCGAAGGGCTGATCGTATTGCCGTTGATCAGGGCCGTCGTCACCTCATCGGGCGACATCCCGTACGAGCGGAGCCGGTCGGGGTCGACGCGGACGACGACCGTCCGCTGGCTGCCGCCGAACGGCGGCGGCGCCGAAACACCCGGCAGGCCGGCGAACATCGGCCGGACCTTGAACAGCGCCTGATCCTGGATCTCGCCGATCGTTTTCGTCTCGCTCGACAGGACGAGGTAGCCGACGGGGACGCTGCCCGCGTCGAACCGGGTGATGAACGGCGAGACCGTCCCGGGGGGCATGAAGGCGCGGGAACGGGTGACGTAGCCGATCGTCTCGGCCATCGCCTGCGCCATGTTGGTGCCGGGGTGGAAGAAGAGCTTCATCAGAGCCATGCCCTGGATGTTCCGGCTCTCGACGTGGTGAATACCGCCGATATAAAGGAAGTGATATTCGTAATAATTGGTCAGAAGCCCTTCCATCTGCGCCGGGTCCATGCCCCCGTACGGCTGGGCCACGTAGATAACGGGGAGGTTGAGGTTGGGGAAGATGTCGACGGGCATCCGCAGGAGGGCGAGCCCGCTCCCCAGCGCGACGGCGACGACTAGGACCATCACGGTCATGGGCCGCCGCATGGCGAAGACGATCGGGTTCATCGGCTCTCTCCGATCCCCGGCCGGGGCGGGCCCGTGGGGCCGATCATCGGAGCCGGTGTCGACCCACGAGACCGGCGCTCCCAAGCGGTCGATCGTCGGACATCGGCCCTCGATGGCCAGCGACAATGCGGGCGCGAAACTTGCACAGCATTGTCCGTCAAGGCGAGGAGGGACGTCGAGGACTGTCCCTGGAGTATGATGCACATCCGACCTCCGGGGCAACGTCCGTGCGAGAGGGGATCGGGGCTTGTGCAACACCGCTTCCGCCCAGGGACTTGAGGACGAGAAGGTATCCGCAATGAACGACCGGCTCCGACCCACCCTCCTGGGCCTCGACCTGGCCCTCGGGCATGGTCGTTCGGCTGCTCGCACGCGACACCTCCGATCGCCCCGCGGGAGATTCTTGCGGTGCCCGTGAGCCGGCCCGTCCAGCGGTCGGTCACCGACTACCTCGACTTCACGGGCCGGACCGACGCCGTCGAGGCGGTCGACGTCCGGCTCCGCGTGACGGGATATCCGACGAAGGTGGCGTTCAAGGAGGGCGCCGAGGTCAAGAAGGGGGATATCAGCGCGACCTGGCCGTGGCGAGCAAGGGCTTCGAGACGGCGCAGGACCTCGACCTCGACGCCGCCGCGGTCGAGCAGGCGATGGCCAGTCGACGAGTTCCAGCGCGTCGGCGACCGGACCAAATGCGAGGCCGTCGGCGTGTCGGTGAGCGACGTCTTCAACGCACTTGAGATTTATCTGGGATCGTACTATGTGAGCAGCTTCAACGCGTTCGGCCGGACCTGGCAGGTGAACGTCCGGGCCGACCCCCGCTTCCGCGCGGAGGCCCGCCAGATCCGTCAGCTCCAGATGAGGAACAGGCATCTTCGGCGTGCTCCCCCCGGGTAATCTCGCGGAGGCCGGCGCCGAGATGCGCCGCGGACCGACTCCGATGGCGAGCGAGCGGCGCGGGCCCGCGCCGGAGCGGAATATTGATCACTCCAGCGACGGCGAGCACGTCAGTCATTAAGATTCAGGCGTTGGTCTATCAACGTGGGGGCACGCGTGATTCCTCGCGCTCGGTGCGGCGGATCATCCCGGAAACCGCCGCGTCGGCCAGGCCAGGGACCAGTCCGAGCAGACAGCCAACGACGTGGAACGGCCAGACGACTCGCCTCGGCAGCGCGAGGCGTCGCCGCGGGTGGTCGAGGAGTCGAACGATCCGCCTCGCAGCGAGTTCGACGGGGATCGTCATGCACCGCGGGGGGCGGTCGCGCATCGCGTTGTAAAAGCCGTCGGGGGCCGGATCGATGCCGAGGGGTCGACGCTCGTCGTCGACGCGGCGGCGGACCGCTTCAAAGAACTCGGTCGCGACCGGGCCGAGGTCGACAAGGCAGACCGAAACGCCTCGGTACCTTAGCTCGCGCCGCAGTGCGTTGTTCCAGTAGGCCAGGCCCGCCTTCGTCGCGCCGTATGCCCCGAGCATCGAGTTCGCGACGGCGGTGATTCCCGAGCCGATATTGATCACCGCGCCGCGCGATTCAACGAGGTAGGGCAGGGCGTGCCGGGTCAGGACGACGGGCGCGGCGAAGTTGACGAGGACTTGCTCGCGGAGCGCCTCGGGATCGCTCTCCGCGTAGTAGCGCGGCAGGCCCACCCCCGCGTTGTTGATCAGCGCGTCGACCCCGCCGAAGCGCTCGACGGCCGCGGCGATGATCCGCCCCGGAGCCTGGGCGTCGGCCAGGTCGTCGGCCAGTGCGAGGGCCTCGCCGCCTCGCGCGCGAACCGCGGCAGCAACCTCGTCGATCCGATCCCCGCGCCGTGCGGTCAGGACGAGCCGATCTCCGCGCGGGGCCAGCTCGCGCGCGATCGCCGCACCTAGGCCCGAGGAGGCGCCCGTGATCAGGATCGTCCTGCGCCCGGATCGGTCCGTCGCCATCGCGGATACCCCCGGCGGTCTCTGATCGATCAACTCGCGACGACGGCGCCGTCCCTCAGCCGGATCTCGCGGTCGGCCGCCGCGGCGACCTCGTTGCTGTGAGTGACGATCAGGAGCGTCAGCCCCCGCTCGCGGCGGAGGCGGCCGAGCAATCCGAGCACCTCGGCCTGCGTCGGCGTGTCGAGGTTGCCCGTCGGCTCGTCGGCCAGCAGCAGCGTCGGCTCGTTGGCCAGCGCCCGGGCGATCGCCACCCGCTGCCGCTCGCCCACGGAGAGCCGACGCGGCAAGTGGCCCGCGCGTTGAGCCAAGCCCACCTCGTCGAGCAATCGTCCCGCCCGCCCGGCTCTCTCTGCTCGAGGCCAGTCGGCCTCGAACATTGGCACCTGCACATTCTCCAGCGCCGTCAGCGTCGGCACGAGATGGAACGACTGGAACACAAACCCGAGCCGCCGGGCGCGGAAGGCGTCGAGGTCGAGCGTGGCCAGCGCCCGCTCGCGGAAGTAGACCTCGCCCTCATCCGGCCGGTCCAGACCGCCGAGCAGGTGGAGCAGCGTGCTCTTCCCGCACCCAGAGGGCCCCGTGATTGCGGCAAACTCCCCCTCCGCGACGGAAAGCGACACGCCACGAACGGCCTTCACGTCGCCATCGGGATATGTCTTCACCAGCCCCTCCGCGCGGAGCAGAGGGGCTGTCGTCCCGCCGTTCGCCTCACTCATGACGGAGCGCCTCGGTCGGCTCGAGCCGCGAGGCACGCCACGCCGGATAGATTCCGCCGAGCACGCCGAGGCAGGCCCCCATCGCCAGGCCGATCGCGAACGCGGCCGGCGGCAGGTGCTGGTCGATGAACCCTCGCGCCGTCGGCGTGAGAAGGAGGAGCCGCATCCCCAGCACCGCGAGGACCGACCCCGCGACCACCCCGAGCAATCCCAGGGCCGACGCTTCGCCCATCAGCAGCAGGATGATCCGCCGCCTCCGCCAGCCGAGCGCCCGGAGCAATCCGATCTCGCCCGTCCGCTCGAACACGGCCATCGCCATTGTGTTCAGGAGCCCGATGGACCCGAGCACAAGTGCCACGCCGATCGTTGCCCCGGCCATCGCCCGGGCCAGCCCGATCTGCACATTCGACTGCACATAATCATGCGCCGGCATGGCGGCCACGCCAGCGATCCGTGATTCGATGCGCCTTTCCGAGAGCCTTCACGTCGACGCCCGGCCGCGCGACAACAACGAAGCCCGTCACCACGCCCTTCCGCCCCATCATCCGCTGCAATTCCGCCAGCGGGACGACCAGGCCGCCGGTCTCGAACAGGCTGTCGCTCTCGTAAATGCCAACGACCCTGAACGGCTCGCCCGCGATCGATGCTGTGTCGCCGACCTTCTTGCCGAGATTCAGCGCAAGGATGCGCCCGAGCATCACCGACCGCGAATCGCCTAGCTCGATGGCCCTGCCGTCGACCATCCGTAGCCCGCGGATCAGCAGTCCGCCCGGTTCCCAGCCGCTGGCGAGGACGCTTGCCAGGTTCGCCTCCTCGAACGAGACGGCGTCCATGAGCGAGGGCGCCACCGACTCGACCCCCGGTACGCCGCGGATCGTGTCGCCGAGGGCCTGTTCGAGGTTGCTCGAAAGCTGGTCGCTGACCCCCGCGCGGACGACGACCAGGTCGATCCCACGCGACGTGTACGCCGCGGTCATCGACCGCTCGAATCCCCAGGAGATCCCGGTAAGCATGACCACCGCCGCGATCCCGACGCCGAGGCCGAGCACGGTCAGCACCGTCCTCGCCGGGCGGCCGAGCATGTTGCGCGTGATGAAGGTGAGAAAGCCCATCGGAACCCTTACGCCGGCACGGTGCCGACCATGACATATGCCATCTTCATCCAGATCAATTCATAATGGAAGTCGGCCAGGACCTTGCGGCCGATCGCGGGGATGTCGAGCGTCTTGTAACGCTCGACCATCTCAGTGAAGTCGGGGCCGAGGTTCTTGGTGACCTGCCCGTAGAACCAGCGATCCAGACCGGGCAGGCCGATCTTGTGGAACCAGAGCCGGTCGGTCAGGTTGGGGATCTCGTCCGAGATGACGATCGTCCCGCCCGGCTTGACGGCGCGGGCCATCTCGCGGAGCGACTTCTCCGGGTCGTTGAAATAATTGAACGCGCCGATGCTCAAGCACGCGTCGAACGTGTGATCGCGCACCGGCAGGTCCTCGGCCTCGCCGAGAACCAATTGGAGATCGCGGCCCTCGCCCCGCGCCCGGCAGTTTGCGAGCTGGACGCGAGAGACGTCGACGCCGACGACCGACCAGCTCTTCGGGAGCCACGGTAGGTAGACACCGTCGCCGACGGCCACGTCGAGCAGGCGGAGACCCTCGCCCTTCGGCAGGTGGCGGAGCACCTTGTTCCGCGATCGCCGCTCGCCGCCGTTGCAGAGGAACGTGTACCACTCCCAGAAGCGGAACTTCGGCCAGAGCGGGCCGTCGTAGAAGGCCCGCGCGACCTCGTTGTTCGACTCGACCTCGTCGCGGACGACGACCACGCCGTCGCGGACCGGGTACGACGCGCCGCAGCGCGGGCAATCGACGGCGTCGGCGTGGCCTTCGGCGTCGCCGCCGCAGCGGACGCACCGCCAGAACTCCCCGCGCCGACGTCCGCCACTTCCGTCATCATGGCCGTCGCCATCGCTCACCTCCCGTGACCGCTGCGGTCCGATCAACCTGTCTTACGGCGCAATAGCCGAGCCCGTGCCAGATCGAAGACCGACGCCATCCCTCGTCTTTTGGGAAGAGGGCCGCGAGGCGGAGTCGCTGGTCGAGCACCATGCCCACGAATTCCCGGTCGAGTCCGAGCAGCCGGAACCATGCCGCGTCGATCCGCGGGACGCCGATCAAATGACCGATCCCGCAGCGATGGAGCCACGGTGCCTCGTCAGCAACGACGACCACGCCGCCCGATTTCGTGACTCGGACCATCTCGCGGAGGGCCGCATCATGGTCACCGAAGTAGTTAAAGCCGCCGATCGAATAGCTCGCCTCGAAGGATTGATCTTCGTACGGGAGCTTCTCTCCCTCGGCCCACGCGAGCCGGCCGACCATCTGGGGGAAACGCTTGAGGCAGTCCTCGAGCCTCGTGCGTGCGATATCGACTCCGTGGATTTCCCAGCGCGACGACAAGAACGGCAGGTTATCTCCCTCGCCAATCCCGACTTCTAGCACGCGCGCTCCGGGGAACTCTGGCAGATGCCTCAGGATCGGCAGCCGCGCCCGGCGTTGGCCACCTTGGAGGGCGAGGAAGGCATGCTCCCAGGTGCGGAAACTTCGCCAGCCGGGGCCGTCGTAGAACGCCGCAGCGATCCGATTGCGACCGGAGAGGGAACCGATCGCCTCGACGATCCCGCCGCGCGCGGGGAACTCGCCCCGTAGCGGACAGGTCGCGTCGATCATCGTCGCCGGCCCGGTCATCATTAGAACTCCGTCGTGAGCGCCTTCGGCCCGGCCTGGTCCATCATCCAGTCGAAGAGGAAATTCGGCGAGCGACGGAGGAAGCCCATGCCCAGGGCCGTCCCGAAGGGAAACACATAATCGCGTGGCTTTTTCTCGATCGCCTTCACGATGTATCGCGCCGCGGCCTCCGGCTCGAGCATGGGCACGGGGCGTGCGAACGGTGTGTCGGCCGTCATCGCGGTGCGGACGAATCCAGGGAAGACCGTTGTCACCTTGATGCCGCGCCGCTTGAGTGCAGGCCGCAGCCCCTCCAGATAGGCCCAGAGCGCCGCCTTCGAGGCCGAGTATGACGCCATCCACGGCAGGCCGCGAAACCCCGCGACGCTCGATATGCCCACGAGATGCCCGCGGCGCCGCGAGATCATGCCAGGCAACACGGCGTCAATCGCGTGCGCCACGCCCAGCACGTTCACCTCGAGCATGGCCCGCAACCCTGGCGTGTTGAGGTGAGGTACCTGCGTCATCCCTCCGACGCCTGCGCACGCCACGAGCACATCGGCCGGCCCGACCTCACGCTCGACGGTCGTGATCGCCGACTTGATTGCCTCTGAGTCGGTCACATCCGCGGCGGCCGCGGACGCTCCGATCCGCTCACGGACGTCCTCCAGACGCTTGGCATCGCGATCGATTAACCCAACTCGATAGCCTCGACCCGCCAACGCGAGGGCCGTCGCGCGACCGATCCCGTTGGCGGCCCCGGTGAGGATCACGACCTGGTTCGATCCCCCGCTCATCGCGCGACCTCGGCAGGTTCGAGGGATTCGAGGAATGACCGCACCGTCCCTACGAATCCCTCGGGATTCTCCTCGGGCGCCCGGTGCTTCGCGCCGGGGATGACCTCCGTCCGGCAATGGCACAGTTTCTCGCCCAGGTAATCCATCGTCGCCAGGAACGGCGACCCCTCGCCGTAGAGGGCCAGCGCGGGGACCCGAACTCCCCGGATCAACTCCTCCGTCAGGCCGGCGACGGCCTTCGTGTCGGGCCCGCAGGTCGTCCGTCCAAGCCGCAGGAGCCGGTTCATCGCCGGGAGGCCGACGGCGTGCCGGAACTTGAGCATCCGCTCGGCGTCGAGGTGGATGACTTGATCGAAAAACTTGTCCAGGTCATACCAGAATTCATCCGAGAGCGTGACGCCGGCCTCCTCGGCCTCGGCGCGGAACGATTGCCAGTGGCCCCACTTGCTCGCGTCCTCCAGGTGACGAAGCGCCGGGAAGTACGGGTCGGAGAGTACAATAGCCTCAACCCGCTCGGGCGCGATCGCCGCCGCGTGTGCCGCGATCACGGCGCCGAAGCTGTGGCCGACGAGCCGCGCCGATTTCGCCCCGATCCTGTCCATCAAGGCGAGCAGGTCGGCCGCGTGGTCGGCCGACGTGTAGCCGGTCGGGGGGACGTCGCTGTAGCCATGGCCGCGGAGGTCGTAGGCCGTGACACGGTGCCGTTCGGCCAACTCGGTCATCGCGCGGCAGAGGAACCAGATCGACAGGTCGCCCGTGACGCCGTGGATCAGCACGACGTCGGGCCCCTCGCCCGCCTGCTGGACGTGGAGTTTCACGCCGTTCGCGTCAAGCCGCGGCATGCGGGATGTCCTCACGGTCGATGTAGCGTGCAAGGAAGCTGGCGAGCTCTCTCAGGGCAAGGTCGCGGTTCTCACGGTGGCCGAGCTCGGCCAGCAATTCGCCGAACGGCAGCGGCCGGCGGTAGCGCTCCTGCAAGGTCTCGCCAAGGACGACCGCGTCGATCGACGCCAGCCCGAGGTCGGCGAAGAATCTCGTCCCGGCCTCGATCGGCCCCGAGTATTCGCGGCCGTGGAAGTCGGCGAAAACGCGGGCGAGGTCGACGAGGATGGCGGGCTCGTTCGCGGGGGTGCTCATGAATTCGCCTCCATAACGGCTGGGCAGGACTGGACGCATTTCGCACTCGCCCACGTCGCCGCTTCATGACATGGGAAAGGCGATGGGCCGGGCTGAGGAGGCGTCCCGGCGAGCGTCCATGACCAGACGTACTCGCCTCTTCGAGCGGTCTGGACGGGGAACGGGCCGGCTGATCCAGGGCAGCTCGCCGCAAGCTCATCGCGGAGCATCACGAGGAGCTTCCCCTCCTCATCGGCCGCGACGACCTCGACGCTCGACGGCCCCGCGACCAGGGCGAGCCCCGTCGCCTTGGCCGCGGCCTCCTTGGCCGTCCAGAATCGCGCGATCCACTCGGCCCGCTCACCATGCGGCAAGCGATCGAGCAGCGTTCTTTCCCGCGCCGAGAACGCCATCGCCTCGAACGACGCCGCGCGGTCGATGACCTTCTCGACGTCGATCCCGACCCGCGCCTCCGGATCGCGCGCCGCGATTGCCACGGCCACGCCCGCGGTATGTGCGATCGAGACGGCCGGCATCGCGTCATCGTCGGGCCGCGATCGCGACCGCAGCACCGGCCTCCCCCTCGCGTCCGGCTCGATCGTGAGATCGGCCGGAAAGACGGGCTCGGCGCCTCCTGCCAGCCAGAGCCGTCGCGCGGCCTCCTTGGCGGCCATCCGACCCCAGAGGCGCAGGGTCCGGCGGCCGTCGTGGCCCGTCGGCTTGAGGCAGCCGGCGCGCTCGTCGGGCGAGAGCTGGATCTGCTCCAGCACGTCGCGCCAGACCGGCCGGCCCATATCTGCCGGCGGCTCGAGCCAGACGGCGACGGCGTCGTTCGCTTCCGCAAGATTCAGAGGCTCACCGACGAGCACATTCTCCGGCGATCGAAAGACGTCGCGATACCGCGGTGGCCAGTAGAACCGCCAGTCGTCCCAGTCGGTCAGCCGCATCCAGACGCGGCCATCGGGGCGGAAGACCTCGGCGTCGACCGTGACCCTGGTCCGCTCGACGGCCTTGACGCGGATCCGGCACGGGCAGTCCGAGCCCTCGGGTGGGTCGTCGCCGAAGACGTCGAGCCGGCCGAGCCGCAGCGGGAAGATCACATCCCCTTCGGCCAGCCGTTCGAGACCCCAGAGTCCGAGGAGGTGAGTGAAGGCGTCCAGGACAATCGGGTCCGTCAGGGGTCTCGGCGATGAGGGGTCGCGGTAGAGCCCGCCCCTCGGCAGGACGCGCAGCGTGCCGTCGATGCCACCCTCCGACACCTTGCCGACCTCGGCCACCGCGCGGAGTGCGGGCCCGTGGAAGAGCCACTGCTCGGTGTACATCGAGTGCGCGGTGAACCGGCTCGGCTCGGCGTTTTCGAGGGAGTCTACCGCCGACATCGGCGGCTCGGCGCGGGACCCTTCGAAGACGATCGTCGCCTCGACCTCCGGCGAATCGCCGAGCCCGGCCTTGCCGCGGTTGAACAGCGCGCGCGGAACTGCGCCCGGCCGATCGGAGTCCGCCTTCGCGACGATTTCCAGCGAAATCGGCCCGTCCTCGTAGCGGATCCACCGCCGCGCGCGGACGTCGCGGAGCCCGACGAGGACCTTTCCCGGCGCGAGCCGCGCGGCGACCTGGGCGAGCATCTCGGCCATCACGGTGAATGGCAGGACGGGGAGTCCTTTCATCGACGGGTCGACGGACGAGACACGTCGTCCGCCGAAGGTATGATGCTCGGCCACGGGGTCGCCGAGGGCGTCGAGCGTGATGATCGCCTCGACCTCGCGGCCCGGGTCGAACCGCCGGACCTCGCCCGCCCAGGGACCGGTGGTGGGATGAAATCCATTCCAGGACGACGATGACTCGATCGGTGGGGCAGCGACTTCGCTCACGCCGGTCGAGCTCCTCCCGAGCAGGCTGCCCATCGCGGCCCGCTGAGTCCGCAGAAAGGCCTCCATCGTCGCGAGATGCGAGAGCATCGCCTCGCCGTCGGACGCGGGCCCAGGCGCTGCGACAGCTTCGGCGGGTGGCGCAGCCGGCCAGCCGTCAACATGAGCAGAACGATCGGTGCGCCCGCGTAGTCTCTCGATGACACGTGCCGAGAGCCGCATCTCGGGGAATCCGACCTGCGAGCGCCACACTGGTCCGGCCCGGCGGCGGTGCGTCTAGGTCGACGAGCCGCGGCCGCCGTCGCGCGAAGAGGAATTCGGGCGTGAGAGCGATGCCCTGAGCGTAGAGCGACGCGACCAGGTGATTGAGCTGAGTCAGGCCCGATCGCTTTGGCAGGTTCGCGGCGACGGCGAACGCGGGCTTGCCTCGGAGCGTGTCCTCGACGAACCCGGCGAGGTTGCCCCGCGCCGACGTCTACGAACAGGCGGACGCCATCGGCATGCATCGCCTCGACCGTCCGGCGAAACTCGACGGGCCGGGTCCACTGGGCGATCGCCAGGCGGCGGACCTCGAACGGGTCGGCCGGCACGACGCCGGCGGAGGAGCACGAGTAGAGCGGGACGGTCGGACTCGAGACGTCCAGGCCCTCGAAGAAGTCGCGCACCGGCCCGACCAGCGGCGCGAACGCGGGCGTATGATACGCGCGGGTGAAGGGTAACTCTTCGACCATCATCCCGCGATCGCGGAGCCGCGCGACGACTCCCTCGACGTCGGCTGGCGGTCCGGCGACGACGACCTGGTGCGGGCAGTTGTCGACGGCGACGGAGACCGAACCCGCGAATTCCTCGATCACGGCCTCGACCCGCTCGCGGCCGGCCGCGACGCCCACGAGTCGGCCCGGCGCGACGACGCCATCTGGATCGAGCCGGGCGAAGACCGCAGCAAGGTCATTGAAATGCTGCTCGAGCCCGCGATCGACGCGGACCGCGCCCGCCGCCGCGAGCGCGAGGAATTCGCCGCTCGAATGGCCAGCCACGGCCGAGGGATTCAATCCGAGATGGCGCAGCAAATGATACAGGGCCCACTGCGACGAGAGGACAACGTTGACCGCCGTGCCCGTCTCCCAAAGCTCGGTGTCGGTCGATCGGCCGCTGAAGAGGGACGAACTGGGAGGCGCGATGGCGCCGGACTCCAGGGCCAGGCGATCGGCCGTGTCGAAGAGGCCCCGGACCTCCGGGAAGTGCGGACACACATCGGCGAGCATCCCCGCGTATTGCGATCCCTCCCCCGGGAAGAGGAACGCTAGGCCGCCCGATCGGCCGGGTGGGTCGCTCCAGAAGTACGTGCCGCGCGCGTCGCGGATTGCGTTGAGTGAGGCGTCGGCGAGGCGCGGGGCGACTGAATCAAGGCGGGCGACGAGGTCCTCGATCGAGTCGACGACCAGGCCGAGGCGGACATTGGCCTCGCCGTTCCCGCTGTGGCGCGACGCCAGGCTGTAAGCCAGGTCCTTCAAGTCGACGTCGATACGACCGCGAAGTCGATCGGCAAGTCGGCGCACGTCGTCGAGCAGCCCCGCACGGTCCTCGGCTCCGAGCAGGACCGCCTCGGAGGGCCAGCGCACCATCGCCCCCGGCGTCACGCCGTCGGCCGAAGCCGCGTGCTCTTCCAGGACGGCATGCGCGTTGATCCCAGCGAAGGCGAATGCGTTGACGCCGGCGCGTCTTGGCGCCGGCACACCCTGGATCCAGGGCCGCGACGCGGGATTCAGCGCCAGCGAGCTTCCCCGCAGGAGCCGATGCGGACGGTCGGCGACGCCGCTCGCGGGGAGCATCCGATGATGGAGAGCGAGCGCGGCCTTGATCAGGCCGGCCATCCCCGCGGCGGGCATCGCGTGGCCGATCAGCGCCGACGCCGCGCCAAGCACACGCGGCGGCCCGCTCGGCGAGGCCGGGAAGACGGCGCGGCAGCGCACGCAGCTCAGCCCGATCGGCCGCCGGTACGCCCAGGCCGTGCCCCTCAATCAACCCGACTGTCGCCGGGTCGACGCCCGACAGCCGGTAGGCCCGCCGGATCGCCCGCAGGTGCCCGCGCGCATCGGGCGCGGCCAGGCCGGCACCCTTGCCATCGCTCGCGACGCCGACGCCTCGAACGACGGCATAAACGCGATCGCCGTCGCGCTCAGCGTCGCGTAGCCGCTTCAAGATGACGACGCCCGCCCCCTCGCCCGGGATCACGCCGTCGGCGTCCTCGCAGAAGGGGCGGGCCTCGCCGCTCCTCGACAGCGCCCCCAGGCGCGAGAAGGCCATCGGGAAGTCGACGTCGGCCTCGAGGTAGACTCCGCCAACAATCGCCAGGTCGGCGCGGCGACTCGCCAATGCCCGCGCGCCGAGGTCGAGGGCTACCAGGGCCGACGCGCTCGCGGCGTCGACGACGTAGCTCGCGCCGGCGAGGTCGAACCGATCCGCGACGCGGCCGGCCGTCGCGTTCGTGAGCTGGCCGGGGATCGTTGCGGCCTCGAACGGCGGGAGGCAGGAGCGCAGGTCGTCGCGGATGGCCTCGACGTCGGACTCGGGCCACTCGGGATGCAGGGCCCGCAAAACGCCCAACGTCTGCTCAATGACCCGCCCGTGCTGGAGCCGCGTCAGGTTGCCGCGGTTGAAGTAGTTGCCGCGGCCGATGACGACCTCGACTCGCCGGCGATCCGGCATCCGGTCGAGCAGGCCGGCGTCGGCCAGGGCCGATCGCGCGGCGTCGAGGACGAGGAACTGCTCGGGCTCGCCCCCCTCGACGGTCCTGGGCATGATGCCGAACGACGCCGCGTCGAAGGAGATCGGCGCTTCGAGATAGCCGCCGCGACGGCCGCCCACGCGGACCGGACCGGCCGATGCGCGATCGTAGTGGATCGAGGTATCCCACCGATCCGCCGGCACGTCGCCGATCGCCGCGCGGCCGGCGAGCAGGTTCTCCCAGTAGGCGAACAGGTCGCCCGCGCCGGGGAACCGGCACGCCATGCCGATGATCGCGACGTCCAGCGGGCGGGGACGGCGGCTCATCGGATGGCCCCTGCGGGCCGGCGCGAAGGCCGCAACGGATCGGCAAGGGGCCCGAGCCCGCCCGCGACGACGATCTCGACGTCGCCCTTGCGGCCAAATTGCAGCTCGTCGGCAAATGCCACGGAGCCGACGTCCGCGGAGACCATGCCGAGCCCTCGGCGCCCGAGGTGCCCTTCGAGCTCCGAGACCATCCCCAGGCCCGACCACGGGCCCCAGTTGATCGAGACGACGTGCCCCGGCCAGCGGCGGTCTAGCCAGACGGCCAGCTTGTTCAGCGCGTCGTTCGCCGCGGCGTAGTCGGACTGGCCCTCGTTGCCGAAACGTCCGGCGATCGAGGAGAAGAAGGCGGTGAATCGCAGGGCCTCAGGTCTTAGCAGCCGCGCGAGGTTCAGGCGCTCCGTCGAGCTTGGTGCCGAGGACACGGTCGAACGATTCGGGCGTCTTGTCGCGGAGCAGCTTGTCGTGGATCACGCCCGCTCCGTGGATCAGGCCCACGGGGTCGCCGAAGCGCTCACGCCAGTCGTGCAGGGATCGGGCGAGGGCCTTGGCGTCGCGGACGTCGGCGCGGGCGTATTCGACGACCGAGCCAGCGTCGCGAATCGTGCGAAGACCTTCGCGGGCCTGCCGTTGGTTGAGCAGGGATCGATAAGCGGCCTCGAGCTCGGCGGGACCGACATCCTTTCCACCGCGGCGGAGCCGCCCGTGGAGCGCGGCCTTCAACTCGGCCGCGCGGACGAGGCCGGCCGTGCCTGGATCTTCGGTGTCCCAAGGCATCGCGCTCGACCCGACGAGCAGGAGGGTCGGACGCCACCGCCGGGCCAGCTCCGTCGCAACGGCCGCCGTGATCCCCCGCGCGCCGCCGGTGACCAGCACCGGCTCGCCGGGCGAGAGATGGAAGCCGCCGCCGCTCTTTTCCAGGGGCGATGCCACGGCGCGGATCCGGATGCGGTGGCCTTTCCGGTAGCCGACCTCGGCCCAGCCGTCATCGGTCAGGGCTTCCGCGGCCAGGCCCGCGGCGAGACTCTCGGCCGGCTCGCTCGGGTCGAGGTCGACGACCCGGACGCGGACGTCGGGCCACTCGCGGGCGAGTGTCTTGACGAGCCCAGCGACGCCGCCCTGGCCGGGGAAGAAGGACCCCGGCAGGACGCTCGACGTTGCGAAGGCGCCGCCCATCGCCGTCGCGGCCACGAGACAGGCGCCGCCGGACCGCGAGGCCTCGTCGAGATCGGCGGCCACGGCGCGGGCCAGCAGGAAGAGGCCCTTCACCTCGGACTCGATCCGGTCCGACCACGTGCCCGCGTCCAGCCCGATCGCCTTCACGTCGCGGAGCGGCATCGCGTGGACGATCCCGGCTATCGGCGAGGCCTCACGGACCTCGGCGAGTGCGGCATCGACCGCCGCAGGCGACGTGAAGTCGAGGCACCCCGGGCTCAAGACCTCGACCGGATGCCCGTCCTTGCGGAAGACATCGCCCAAGGCGTGCGCAATGCCCCGGCCATCGTCCGTGATCACGACGGCCCCGCCCGGCCTCAGTCCGGTCCGGTCGTCCGACAGCGGGGCTGCCGCGCGATCGAGCACGAGCCGACGGACGGGCGAGGTGGTCTGCGCCTCATGGGGAGGGCTCGCGTTCTTCTTCGAAGAGGCAGGCTTCCGCGATTCCAGCACCGCCTCGACCCGCTCGACAATCTCGCCGAGGGTCCGCGCCCGCGTCAGCCCGTCCATGATCGAGGAGTCGGACAGGCCTTCGAGGCCGTCGACCGACTCGCGAAGCGTGCCGAGGATTTCCACGCGCTTGATCGAGTCGATCCCGAGGTCGGCCTCGAGGTCAAGGCCCGGCTTGAGCATCTCGGTGGGATAGCCTGTGCGCTCGCGGACGATCGCGACGAGCCGATCGGCGACCGACGCGCGGGGGGACTTCGGCGCCGCGGCCTCGTCGGGCGTCGATGCCGGCTCGGTGACCGGGCCTGTCGCGGGGCCGCGTTCACGATTCCGCCGATGGGCGAGAAGGCTGCCCGTGTCGACCGGATGGTCCGCCGCGCCATTTGATGGTGAAAGGGCATCCTTCGTCGGAACGTCCGGCGCGGGGGGTCGCCGCAGCTCGGCCTCATGACCGTTCACCGCTCGCCCGATCCCCGCGCCTGTCGCGGCTCCGCGGTGTCCCAAATAGGCGAGCATCGTCGCCTGCTGGGTCTCGAGGAAGGCCCGCATCGTCTCCTGGAACGCCTCCATCACCCGGGCCGCCGCCGGGTCGGCGGGCGCGGGTAGGGGCGGGGGGAGCTTGCGGTGCGTGACCGTTTCGCACCGGCGCCGGTTCGTTGTGATGGAGACTCTGGATTCCATTCACATGTAGAGACTGTCGCTCGTTCATGAAACTCGGCGTCTTGGGTTCGTGCTTCCCGTTCGAGCTGGCCCCGTGAGGGCCATTCCGGCCGGCGGACGGCGGTGGATCGATCACCTGGCCGAGTCGTCGAGGTTCGGGCCCGGCGAGGGGCCGGGCGCGGCTGCCATTGACGAGCCAGGCCGAGGCCGGCAGGGGAGGCGAGCCGTCGCCCGCGGGCAGATGGTCGAGGTCGACGAGGCGGGCATCGCGATTGGACGTCAGCCGCGACGGGTTCACCGCGACCCCCGCGACGCAGAGCTTCGCGAGCGCCTGCAAGAGGGCCGGGATGCCGGGTCGGCCGGGGGCGTTGCACGAGAGGGACAGGTGGGGACGGTCGCCGAGGATCGAACCGACCATCGGCGCGAGCACCGCGCCGGACCGACCTCGACGAAGACGCGCGAGCCCGCCCTGTGCATCGCCGCGATCATCTCCGCGAACCGCACGGGCGCGACGACGTGCGCGCCCAGGCGTTCGGCAATCGCGGAGGGATCGGCCGGATGGGGCGCGGCGTCGAGATTGGCGAAGACGGGTCGGTCCGGCGATCCCGCCATCAGCGCTCGTGCCATTCTGATCAGCGGATCGCTCGCCGCGGCGACGGCCTTCGAGTGGAACGCGCACGCGACCGGCAGGTCGAAGACGCGGAGGCCCTGGGATCGAGCGTGGTCAACGACCCTGACGACGGCGTCGCGCGGGCCGGAGACGACCGTCTGCTGCGGGCCGTTCAGGTTGGCGATGACCACGTCGTCGGCCGGATCGAGAAGCGCCGCCACGCGCGCCTCGCCCGCGGCGATCGCGGCCATCGCCCCGGCCTGGTTGCCGGCCGCGTCGTGCATCAGGCGGCCGCGCGCCTCGGAGAGCGTCGCGAGGGCTTCGACGGTGAGGCAGCCCGCGGCGTGCAGGGCAACCAGCTCGCCGTAGCTGTGGCCGGCAACGGCGTCGGGGGTGACGCCCAGCGACCGGAGCAGTCGGAGCATGCCGACAGACGCCGCACCCACGGCCGGCTGGGCGACCTCGGTCGCCGTCAGGGAGCGGCGCGCCTGCTCGCGGGCCGCGTCGTCGAGTGTCGTCGGCGGGAAGACCAGGGGCGTGATCGCGCGGCGGCCATCGCCGTGCAGGGTGGCGTCAACGGTCTCGAACGCCTCGCGAACCTCGGGGAAGGCGAGAGCAAGATCTCCGAGCATCTCGAGCGATTGAGAGCCCTGGCCCGGGAAGAGGAACGCGACCCCCGCGCCCGCGAAGGCGGGACCGGCCACGTAGTACACTCCACGCGGGTCGTCGAGATCGGTCCGGTTCGAGCCGAGGGCCTCGCGGGCCGTCGCGAGCTTGGCACGGAGGTCTTCGAGCGTGGTCGCCACGATCGCCAGCGTCGGCCGATCCGCGACCGTCTCGCCGAACCTCTGGCCCAGCGTGCGAGCCAGGTCGCGGAGCCGGGGGCGGGCGCCGTGCGTCGAGCGAGCGGATTAGGCCTTCGACGACGGCTTGAACCGCAGCCGGCGTCTCCTCACGCCAGAGGAGCAGCTCGGCGGGCCACTCGCCGATCGGCGCCGGGGCGGCGAGCGGGTCGCGGTCGTAGCCTTCGAGGACAGCGTGGAAGTTCGTCCCGCCGAAGCCGAAGGCGCTGACTCCCGCGCGGCGGGGCCGCGTGCGGTCGGCGTGGAACCACGGCCGTGCCTTCGTGCTCACGCGAAGCGGGCCGTCGGCGAGGTCGGCCTTCGGGTTGATCCGCTCGACGCCGATCGTCGGCGGCAGCGTCTTGTGGTAGAGCGCGAGCGAGGCGTTGATGAGGCCCGCGATCCCCGCCGCGCACTTCGTGTGGCCGATCATCGACTTGACCGAGCCCATCGCGCACGACGCCGGCGCGGCCCCCGCCTTCCTCAGGGCGCCGGCCAGCGCGTTGACCTCGACGACGTCGCCGACGGCCGTGCCGGTGCCGTGCGCCTCGACGTAGCCGAGCGTACTCGGATCCACACCCGACTTCTCGTAAGCACGCTCCAGCGCCCGGGCCTGGCCGTCCTCGTTCGGGGCCGTCAGCCCCTTCGCCCGGCCGTCGCTCGAGGAGCCCATCCCCTTGATGACTGCGTAAATCCGGTCCCCGTCGCGCTCGGCGTCGGCCAGCCGCTTGAGGACGACGACGCCCACGCCCTCGCTGATGACGATCCCGTCGGCCGAGGCGTCGAACGGCCGGCACCGGCCGCGCGGGGAGAAGGCGTGCGTCTTGCTGAATGCCAGATAGGTGAGCGGATTCTGAACCGTGTCCGCGCCGCCGAGGATCACCATGTCTGCGGCGCCGGTCTCCAGCTCGCGCACGGCGAGCGAGGCGGCGGCGAGCGACGAGCCGCAGGCGGCGTCGACCGTGTAGTTCGACCCGCCCAGATCGAAGCGGTTCGCCACTCGGCCGGCCGCGACGTTGAGCAGGAAGCCGGGGAACGAGTCCTCGGTCCACTCGGGCAGCAGCGGCTCGGAGGCGTCGCGGGCGGCCTTGCCGGCCTCGGGCGCGACGGTCTCGAGCATCGGCAGGTACGACCGGAAGGCGTAGCCCATCGCCAGCTGCGCGGCCCCGCCGCCCATACCCAGGACCACCGCCGTCCGCTCGCGCGGGAACGGGCGGTCGGCATAGCCGGCGTCGTCGAGGGCCCGGCGCACGGCCTCCAGCACGAGCAGTTGCACGGGCTCGATCGAAGGCAGGCTCGACGGCGGCATCCCGTAGCGGAGCGGGTCGAAGGGCACGTCGGGCACGAACCCGCCCCACTTCGAGATAACCTTGTCGGGGGCCTTCGGGTCGGGGTCGTAGTACGTGCGCCAATCCCAGCGATCAGGCGGGATCTCGACGATCGCATCAACGCCCTTGAGCGTGTTCTCCCAGAACGTCCGCGCGTCCGCGGCGCCAGGGAATATCGCCGACAGGCCGACGATGGCGATGTCCGAGGGGCGTGCGGCAGGCGGGCTGGTCGCGCCCGGAGTCTGCGCGGCATCGAGCACCTCGGTGCTCCCGTCGCCGATCTCGCGATGCAGCGCGGCGATCGTCGTCACCCGCTCGCGGAGCGTGGCCGCCTGGCCGAGCATGTAGATCCCGCGCTCGAATTGCTCGGGCTCGGCGACGCTCACCAGGGGCGAACCCGACCCATTCGCGCGATCTACGCCCTTGGCCGCGACCCGGAGACGGCCGGCGTTCATCGCCTCCAGCTCGGCGCGGACTTCGCCGGCGGCCCTTCCCGCGGCGACGAGGCGACGGCGAGCGTTGGCGAACGACTCGACGAACGGCGACGGCCCGACGCGGACCTCGTGGCCCGGCCCCGTCTCCAGCAGCACGGTGTGCCGGCAGGCGACGGCCTCGGCCTGGAACCGTGGGACGATGGCGCCGGTGCTCACGGCCTCCTGCGTGAAGAGATAAGCCGTACCGACAAGTACGCCGATCTTCACGCCTTGCACGGCCAGAGGTGCGGCGATCGCGGCGACGGCGGCCGCCGACCGTGCGTCGTGGATCCCGCCCGCGAACAGGACGTGCAGCTCCTCGGCCCGCTCGCCACGACCGGCGAACTCCAGGAGCATCGCCGCGGCCTGCTCCCAGAGGACGAGGCTCGACCGCGGCCCGACGTGGCCGCCGCACTCGCGTCCCTCCAGGACGAATCGCCGGGCGCCGTCCTTGAGGTACCGGGCGAGCAATCCCGGCGACGGCACATGAAGATACGTATGAATTCCTTCGTTTTCCAGCTCGCGCGCCTGGTCGGGCCTGCCGCCGGCGATGAGGGCGAAGGGCGGCCGCGCCTGGCGGCACGGCCTCCACCTGCTCGCGCCTCAGCTCGGGCGTGACGAAGCCGAGTACGCCCACGCCCCAGGGCCGGCCCGCCAGACGCGTCGAGGCGTCCTCCAGCAGGACGCGGACTTCCGGCCCGCGGAGCATCGCCAGTGCGAGGAAGGGCAACGCGCCGCCCTCGGCCACGGCGGCGGCGAAGGCCGCCGTGTCGCTCACGCGCGTCATCGGGCCCTGGACGATCGGATAGCGCGTCCCGTGCGACTGGGCCAGCGGCGAATCGAACGCGAGCGGCCTCGTCTCCCTTGCCAGCGCCAGCTCGCGGTCGATCGCCTGCTCGACCGCGCGGACGATGCCGCCGACCGTCACGTGCGTTTTCGCCAGCGCTGCCGCGAAGGCCGAGTCCTGCCCGACCGGCCACGCGAGGCCCCGGCCCCAGCCGATTGGATTCCTGGTACCTGGGCCAGGGTTTTCACCCCGCCCGGGCGCACTCTTCGGGGGGAATACGCGGAGACTCGCGCCGCCCGATCGCGGGATCACGACTGTCTCGGAGCCGTCGAACCGCGCGATCGTCACGCGCGCGGGCTCATCGAGCGGGGACTCCTTCGCGAGCAAGAGCGCTCCATCGAGCACGACGCCCGACGCACCGGCCGCCACGCAACCGGCCGCCGACAACAATCCGACGCCGCCGCGGACCCACGCCGGCAGCCGGCCCTCGGCCGCGACGGCCTGGATGAGGATGAACGACGACTCGTCCGAGCACCGGCCGCCGGCCTCATGCCCGGCGAGGATGACGCCTCTCGCGCCGGTGCCCGCGGCCCGCGCCGCATCGTCGCGCGTCGTCACCTCGGCCAGCGCCATCCGTCCCGATCGTGCGACGCGACCGAGCGCGACGGGCCAGTCCGACCCCTCATCGGCGATGCAGCAGACCGCGCCGACCGCGCGCGGCAAGCTGGCGAGCCAATCGTCGGAGACCGATCCCGCCTCGATCCGGACGCCGAGCCCGTCGGCCAGACTAGCGGCGCGGGCGACTGCCCCGCGGGCCGACCCGGGATCGGCCCCTTCGAGGTCGAGCATCCCCAGCGCCCCGGCCCGCGCGGCCGCCACCGCAGCGGCGACGCCCGCGGCCCCCCCCGGAGCCAACGCGATGATCCGGGGCACGTGGCCTGCCATGCGGTGCGCATCTCCCTCGGATCGCCCGGGCCAGTCCGTCTTCCTGCCATCGCCCCGGACACCATCGGTATCGGTGTTATCAGGTTTCTTCATCAGTCGACTGGGGAGACTGTGTCTTGAGAAATTCGGCCGAATACAGGGAGTGCGCAAAATAAACCAGCTGCGTAGCGGCGCTTTGGCGGGTGAGGGCTTGCCACCGTTCCCTGAGGCAAAGATCGGGCCAGGAGGGTCGAAACAGGTGGGAGAGTCACTCCACATTCCGCCGTCAACCCACTCGACGCACACAACCGTCAGAATCCACGTCTCGTGTTCGGGAACTATCCGAAGGTCCTGGCCGGCACGGTCGCTCTTGCCGAGTGGCCGAAGAATGGTAAAGATGCGGCGGGTGGCGGTCTCGGCCGGATTCAGAGGGATGGAGTCCGTCGATGCGTCGAGGTGATCGCTGGCGGGCCGGCGGATTGGCTGTGCTTGTCGGGCTGATGCTCTCGGGACGTCCCGCGGCGAGCGTCGAACCGGTGGCCGCCCGCGGCGCGGAGGGCCCGAGGCTCGTCCCGCTCGCGCCGGGGACGATGGTGGACGGTAAGCCCTCGGGGGGGTGGACCGACCGGATCATCCATTCGATCCCACGACTGGCATCGGGGGAGATCGGGACGCTGCCCGAATCCGCGAAGACCACGGCAACGCTCTTCCGGACGGCGGTCCTCGTCGAGGTCGGCAAGGGCGCGCGCGGCTACGTGTTGCGGGCCGTTGGCACCGGCAACGGCGTGCCGTTTCAGGGGCGGGAGGTCGTCGTGACGCCCGACGGCCCGGCCGAGGTCCGCGCGTCGCTGTCCAGGGTCGAGCGGATCGTCGCCAACGCCGCTTTTGACGAGGTTAACCGCGGCCGGCTCGCGGCGACGACGCCGACGTTCGCCCTCATGCGCGGCCCCGCGCGCCTGGCCATCGACGGCGTCCACAAGCCTGTCGACCTCTATTACGCGATCCTCGTCGACCCCGAAACGGGTGCCGTCCGGGCCTGGAACTGGGCGACCCTTCCCGGCAAGACGGCCCCTCCCCGCCGCCTGACCGAACTGTCGCCCGACCTGGCGTTCGACTGCCCGCTCGACGTGGCGGTCGACGGCAAGATCGGCCTGCTGAACGTCTCTTGGTCGTTCGCGATGGCCTCGCTGCCGCCGGGCTGGAAGGTCGAGGTCACGCCCGAGCTTGCGCGGTTGATCGAGGTGACGGCCGCTGGTAAGGGCGACGCCGAGGCGCTAGAGAAGGGCCTGCGAGGCTTGCTCGACGGGACGGGCGGGCGCTGAGGAACCCGGGGTTTCCGCCTCGGATCCTGAGGCCCCGGGCGGATTATCGCGGCGCGATTCCCGCTGCCGTGAAGAGCTTCGCCACCTGAGGGGGCAGCTTCGCCTTGTCGTAGACCCGCGTCTCCCAGCCTCGCGGACCCCGAAAGCCCACCGCGATGACCTTCCCAGGAGCGATGCCTCGGTCCGAGCGCGGCATGGTCGCGATGGCCGCCGGGATCACAGCCGCGACCCCGGTCGGCGGCAGTTGATAACTGCCTCCGCGGACACTCAAATCGGTGCTGAGCGTCCACTTCGCCTCGAACTCGATGCTCATTGACCACCGTTCCGAGAGATAGAAATCCCCCAAGTGGGCCTTCCCGTAGAGGTCGGCGACCTTCAGGAGGCAGGGGCGGCGATCGGGAGATTTGCAGAAGTAATCCCGGCTCTCCTGCGTCCACTCGATCTCTCCGTCCAGGCCGGTCCAGTAGCTGTCCCTCGGCGGCCGGCCGACGCCCGCCCACGCGAGCCCGAGCGCGACGACCCCGGGCAGGGCCAGCAGTGTCGCCACCCGGAATTGCCAGCGGCGCCGCGTGCCGCGGAGAATGGCTGTCGTCAGGGCGGGCCAGAGACACGGCATGGCGGGTGTCCTGTCATCGCGATCCGATTCGGAGGCCTCGACGGATGATACCCGGGACTGGGAGAACGGAGAGGCCCGTTCTTACGATGATGTCGGTACGCCCTTTGGCAATCCGGCACGGATCGAGCGACCCGCTGGGACGGGATAAATCCGCCGCGCCGACCGAAGCCAATCCGCGCCGAGGGCGCCAAACGAACCCGATAGCGGGCGCCCGGTCGCACATCGAGGAGCTACCCGCGAATGCGCCGGGCGAACCCAAGCCTCGAGGTCGAGCCCGCCGCGCCGAACGAACCCAAATCCCCAATCGTTCCTCTGCGCAGATGCGTAAACCGCGATGATCCTCATCTTGCGCCGTCCGAAGCCAATTCCGGTCCGGCCTCGGCGCCGAGCGAACCCAATCCGGGGGTGACGAGGGCTGTCGCCGCGCCGAACGAACCCAATCCGGGGAAGGGCCGCCGCGCCGAACGAACCCAATGGCCGTCCGGAACACGCCTCGCGAAACGAACCCGACGGCGGTCATCCACGGGGCTGCGCCGAACGGACGCAACCGGGTCGTGCCGGACAGCAGGCGGGGCCGTTCACCCCTTTTTCTTCTGGAGCTCCCGCCGGAGCCGCCGGACCTGGTCCCGGGCAATCAGGCCGAACTTGGAGCGGAGGATCGGGTCGCCGCCGAACCACGCCGTGGGCTCGGCGAAGGCAAAGTGGACCTCGACGACGGCGGCGCGGTCGAGACCCTTGAGCCGCGTGATCTTCAGGTATCCAACCCCGCCTGCGTACGGCTGCGGCGGGCCGAAGACGTCGCCGGTCGCCTTCGGCTCGATGGTCGACCATCGGGTCGGGAGAGGGCTGTTGATGCCGAATCCAGGGTCGGTCCTCGCGGCGAAGACGATCGAGTCGGCGGAGGTCGAGGCAACGACCCGGTCGGTCGCCTCGACGGCGATCCGGTCGAGCAGGCGGCCCGTCGAATGGATCAGCCACTCGCGGCCGGTCGAGGGGGCGTCCTTGAGGTCGTCCGGGGAGAGCACGCGGACCTCGAAGCGCATGTTGGCGGCCGAGACGTCGCCGACGCGGGCCTGGCGGAACGCCTCGTCGGGCTTGATCGAATCGAGGTCGACGCCGCGGAGGACGAAGACGAGGTCGCCCGAGCGGAGGGTCGCCCGGTCGATCTTCACATCGCGGAGCTTGAGCCGGTGCGGGGCGGAGATCGAGTCCTGGAGCATCTCCTCCGCCCCGCGAGTCGACCCGGCGACCTCGCGGAGTGCGGCCTTCTGCTCGTCGGCCGACTGGCCGTCGTGGAACGTCGGGGCCGGCAGCTTGACCGTCGCCCCGCCCGCGGAGAGACCCTCATTCACCGCGGCGCGGAAGACCGGGTTTGCCTCGTGCCCGGCCTCGAACGGGAAAAGCAGGGCGAGGATCAGGGCGTAGGGCATGGGAGGGTCCGTCCGGTTCTCGGGGTCTTGTGGGAAAGTCCGGCGGCACGGCCGGCCGATAGAAGGAGAGTCAGGATAGCATGCGCGAGCGGGGGGCGGGATGCGGGACGATTCGCAGGACGGGACAACCTTCGGTTCTCCTGTCCCCTCGAGGCGGAGGGTGAAGACGGTTGCCCGCGCCCTTCGTATCCTCGGCCTCTTCACGCTAGCGCTCGCCGGCTGCGCTGAGATTCCGCTCGGCGGCCTGATCCGCACGCAGACGGCGTTCCATGGCGACGCCCATTTCGACGGCCGGGTCTCGGCCTCGATGGAGACCCCGATTCGGGTCGAGATCCCACCGGCGATCGACCCGGGCCCGATGGTCGCCGTGCCTGTGCGGGCGGGGCAGCCCGGGGCGCGGGTCGGGATCATCGACGTCGATGGGCTCATCCTGAATCAGAATGTGACTGGGCTGTACTCCGTTGGCGAGAACCCCGTCGCCGCCTTCCGCGAGAAGCTTGAGGCCGCCGCGGCCGACCCGAGCGTCAGGGCCGTCGTCGTGCGAATCAACAGCCCGGGCGGGAGCGTGACGGCCTCGGACATCATGGCCGAGGAGCTGCGACGGTTCCGCGAGGCGACGGGGAAACCGGTCGTCGCGTGCCTGCTGGACCTGGCCACCGCGGGGGCCTATTACGTGGCCGTCGGGGCCGACCGGGTGGTCGCGCACCCGACAACCATCACCGGATGCCTGGGCGCGCTGATCAACCACTACAACCTCCAGGACGCGGCGGCCCAGCTCAATGCCCGCGCGGGGGCGGTGAAATCGGGCCCGCTCGTCGACATGGGCAGCGTGGCGGCGCCCTTGCCTGACGACGTCGCGAAGCTCCTCCAGGAGATGGTCGACGGCTTCGGCGACCGGTTCCGCGACCGCGTCGCCGCCCGGCGTCCCGCGATGACCGCGGCCGACCGAGCGGCCGTCGCCGACGGCCGGGTCACCACAGCATCCAGGGCGTTAAGTCTTCACATGATTGATCGAATCGCCTATGTCGAAGACGCCATCGACGAGGCAGGCCGGCTTGCCGGGGCGGCCGGGGGCGAGGCGGTGATCTTCCAGCGCAAGGGCTACCCGGCGCACTCGATCTACGCGATCACGCCCGCCCCGGTCGACGGCCAGTTCGTCCCCCTGAGCCTGCCGGGGCTCGACCGGGCGAAGTTCCCGACCTTCCTCTATCTCTGGCAGCCCGACCCGACCCTGCTGAGGCTCGGCGGCCGTTGAGCGACTTCCGGCCCGAGGACTGGCCCGTCCTGGTCACGGGTGCCGGCGGCTTCGTCGGCGGACACGTGGCGCGGGCCCTGGCGAGGGCGGGGCACTCGGTCCGCGGCCTGTCGCGCCGGCCGCCGCCGGCCCGGCCGGACGACCCGGCGATCGACTGGCTCCTCGGCGACCTCCGCGAGCCCGCCGTCCGCCGCCAGGCCGCGCGGGGCGTCCGCGCCGTCGTCCACGCGGCCGGCTGGGTCAGCCTCGGGTCGGACCCGTCCGGCGACGCGGTCGCGATCAACGTCGACGCGACCCGGGGGCTCCTTGCCGAGGCCCGCGCCGCCGGGGCCGAGCGGTTCGTCTACACGTCGACGCTCCATACCCTCGCCGCCGGCACGGCCGAGCATCCCGCCGACGAGGACACGCCCTGGAACCTGCACACCGTCGACGCCCCCTACGCCCGGACCAAGCGCGAAGCCGAGAGGATGGTCCTCGACGGCTTGGGCCCGATGGCAGGCCTCGCGATTTGCCCGGGCATGGTCCTCGGCCCGGGGGACGTCCGGCCGACGTCGACGAAGCTCCCGCTCGTGATGTCGCGGGCGAGGATCGTCACGCTGCCGGGCGGGGGGATTCCGGTCGTAGATACAGGCGTGATCGCGCGAGCGCATGTACGGGCCCTGGCCGTCGGCGAGCCGGGGCGTCGCTACGCGGTCGTCGGCCCGTACGTGAGCTATCGCGACATGGTCGGGCTCGTCGCCGAGGTCGCCGGGCGGCCTCGCCGGGTCGTGACAATCCCCGACGGTCTCGAGCGGCCGATCGTGGGCGTCTGCCGCGCGCTCGACCGGATTCGGCGGGGCCGCGGCGATATCTCGGGCGCCGCGGCCGCCGGGGGTTCCTGCGGCTCCACGTCCGCGGCGACCGGGCCGACCGGGCGTTTGGCCTCGTCCATCCCCCGCCGATCCGCTCGATCTTCGCCGCGCTCGACGACGCCCGTCGCCACGGCCGCGCGCCGTGGCTGCCGCCGCTCCGCGAGCCCACGTAACGGTCTGTCTTTGCTCAGCTCACCAACGGGATGTCGAAGAAATCTTCGCCAATTCTTGACGACCACCTGACCGGTTCCTACAACCCCCTCGGCGAGGCGGCGGGAGCATGGGGGTTGCTGCGATGGCGAAGCGCGTCGTGATCATCGGGGCAGGGCCGGGCGGGCTGGCCGGGGCGATGCTCCTGGCCCACGCCGGCTTCGACGTGACGGTGCTGGAGCGTCTGCCAGTCGTGGGAGGCCGGACCTCGACGCTCTCGGGACGGGGGTTCCGCTTCGACCTGGGCCCGACGTTCTTCCTCTATCCGCGCGTCCTGGAGTCGATCTTCGCGACGGTCGGCCGCGACCTGCACGCGGAGGTGGAGCTCGTCCGGCTCGACCCTCAGTATCACCTAGTCTTCGGCGCGGGGGGAACGCTAACGGCCACGCCCGACGTGCCCCGGATGGAGCGCGCGATCGCCGGGCTCTGTCCCGACGACGCCCGCGGGTTCCGCCCGTTCCTGGCCGACAACCGCGCCAAGATGGAGCGGTTCCGCACCGTACTCGAGTCGCCCTTCCTCGGCTGGCGCGACCTGCTCAGCCCGCAGATGCTGAAGATGCTTCCGCTCCTGCGGCCGCACCTCTCGCTCGACGCCGAGCTCGGCCGCTACTTCCGCGACCCGCGGGTCCGGCTGGCCCTGACGTTCCAGTCCAAATATCTGGGTATGTCCCCATTTAATTGCCCGAGCCTGTTTTCCATCTTATCGTTCATGGAGTACGAATACGGCGTCTTCCACCCGATCGGCGGCTGTGGGGCCATACCCCGCGCGATGGCGCGGGCGGCCGAGGAGATGGGCGTCGAGGTCCGGCTGGGCGAGGAGGCCCGCGAGATCCGCTTCCGCGGCCGCCGCGCCGTGGGGGTCCGGACGGAGCAGGGGGACTATGCGGCCGACGCCCTCGTCATCAACGCCGACTTCGCCCGGGCCATGACCCGGCTCGTGCCCGACCGGCTCCGGAGGCGGTGGTCCGACCGGAAGATCGCCGCCAAGCAGTTCTCGTGCTCGACCTTCATGATGTACCTCGGCCTCGATGGCCGCAACGACGACCTGGCGCACCACACGATCTACCTCGCCGAGGACTACCGCCGCAATCTCGACGACATCGAGCGCCGCCACGTCCTGACCGACGACCCGTCGTTCTACGTCCAGAACGCCTGCGTGACCGACCCGACGCTGGCGCCGCCAGGCATGAGCACCCTGTACGTCCTCGTGCCCGTGAGCCATCAGCATCCGAACATCGATTGGTCCGTCGAGGCCCCCCGGTTCCGCGATCTGGCGCTACGTCAGCTCGCGAAGCTGGGTCTCGGCGACGTCGAGCGGCGCATCCGGTTCGAGCACATCGTCACGCCGGCGGACTGGGACCACCGCTATGAGACGCATCGCGGTGCGACATTCAACCTGGCCCACACGCTCGGCCAGATGCTCCACCTCAGGCCCCGCAACCGGTTCGAGGACCTCGACGGTGTCTATCTCGTTGGCGGCGGGACCCACCCGGGCAGCGGCCTGCCGGTCATCTTCGAATCGGCCCGGATCACCTCGCGCCTGGTGGCCCAGGACCTGGGTGTCTCGGCGGCCGTTGCGGTCCCCCGGGAGTCGGCCGACTTGATGGAGGTGTCCTGACTCGTGAGCGCGTTAGAGTTGCTCCCACCTGTGCGTGCCGACATTCCGGGTGGGGCGATTCCGGCCCTCGTGTCCGCGGCCCGGCGCGCCCAGGTTGTGTGGGCAGCCACGCCGGTCCGCGACCGGATGCGAGTCATCCGCCGCCTCCGCCACGCAATCGCCGAGCACGCGCCGAGGCTGGCCCGGGCCGCCGGCCGGGCCGAGGTACGTAATGTCGCCGAGGCGCTCGTCGCCGAGGTCCTGCCGCTCGCCGACGCCTGCCGCTTCCTCGAGCGACGGGCCGCGTCGTTGATCGGCCCGCGCCGGCTCGGACGGGCCGGACGGCCGGCAAGGCTGTGGGGCAGCCGCGCGTCGATCCGGCGCGTGCCGTTCGGGCTCGTCCTGGTCATCGGCCCTTCCAACTATCCGCTGATGCTCCCCGGCGTGCAGGCTGTCCAGGCGCTCGCGGCGGGCAATGCGGTGCTCTGGAAGCCGGGTCTCGGCGGGGCGCCGGCGGCGCAGTGCTCTGGCCGCGCTGGCGGCCGGGGTGGGGCTCGACCCGACTCTCCTTGTCATCCTTCCCGAGTCGGTCGACGCGGCGCGGATGGCGATCGAGGCCGGCGTCGATCGCGTGGTCCTGACCGGCTCGGCCGACGCGGGCCGGGCCGTGCTCGCGGAACTGGCGCCAAGGCTCGTGCCCGCAACGCTCGAACTGTCCGGGTGCGACGCCATGTTCGTGCTCGAAGGTGCCGACCTCGACCTCGTCGCCCGCGCGCTCGCCTTCGCGCTGCGGTTCAACGGCGGCGTGACCTGCATCGCGCCGCACCGCGTCTTCGTGCCGCGGGGTCTGGCGGCGGAGCTGGGCCGCCGGCTGATGGCCGCCGTCGAGGCGGGGCCGTCGCGTCGGCTCGGGCCGGAGGAGGGCCGGCGCATCGGCCCGCTCGTGCGCAACGCGCTGGGCCGCGGGGCCCGCCTAATCGCGGGGCGTGCCCCGGCCGGCGATGATCTCGTTGCCCCGCTCGTGCTGACGGGCGTCGATCCGGACGCCCGACTCCTCCGCGAGGACCCCTTCGGGCCCGTCCTCGCGTTGGTCTCCGTCGAGGACGAGGGCGAGGCCCTCCGCCTGTCCACCGAATGCCCGTACCTGCTCGGCGCCTCGATCTTCGGCGATCCCCGCAGGGCCGAGGACCTGGCCGCCCGGATCCCGGCCGGCGTCGTGCAGATCAACGACCTCATCGTGCCGACGGCCGACCCGCGCCTCCCGTTCGGAGGCCGCGGGGCGAGCGGCTTCGGCAGAACCCGAGGCGCCGAGGGCTTGCTCGAGATGACCACGACCCAGGTCGTCGTCTCCCGGGTCGGCCGCGCCGCCCCACTACGAGCCGCTTGCCGAGGAAGACGGGGCGACCGTCCATCACTATCTGAAGGCGGCGCACTCGGCTTCGCTCGCGGGCCGTGTCGCGAATGCCGTGGGCCTGTTCCGAGATCTGGCGAGGAAAGCTCGCGGCAGGAGGGAGACATGAACCGGAGCGGAACCGGTCGCGTCGGCGTCATCGGAGGCGGGCTCGGCGGCCTCGCCGCGGCCTGCACGCTGGCGGCGCGGGGCTATGACGTCACGCTCCTGGAGCGCAACGCCTGGCTCGGCGGCAAGGCGGCCGTGCGCGAGGCCGACGGCTTCCGCTTCGACATGGGGCCGACGATCCTGATGATGCCCTCGGTGCTCGCCCGCGTCTTCGCCGAGGCCGGGCGCGACGTGAACGATGCGCTTGACCTCATCCCGCTCGACCCGCAGTGGCGCTCCTTCTTCGACGACGGCTCGACGCTCGACCTGCACGCCGACCGCCGCGTCATGGCCGCCGCGCTCGACGCGTTCGCCCCCGGCGCGGCCGCCTCGCAGGGCTATGGAGGGTTCCTCGACCTCTCGCAGCGACTGAGCGCCATATCCAAAGACTATTTCTTCTGGCGCTCCATCGGCTCGCCGATGGACATGGTTGATCTGAGCCGTTCACCGAATCCGTCGATGCTCCGCGAGTGGCTCGCGATGCGGCCGTGGAGCACGGTGGCCGCGACCGTGCGGTCGTTCGTGCCCGAGCCGCGGGTCGCGCAGATGCTTGACCACTTCACCCAGTACGTCGGCTCGGCCCCCGACGCCTCGCCAGCCGTGCTCTGCGGGATCGCCGCGATGCAGGTCGGCGAGGGCGTCTGGTATCCCCGCGGCGGCACGCGAGCGATCCCCGAGGCTTTGGTAGCGCTGGCCTCAGAGCTGGGTGTTGGCCTCCGCACCGATTGCGGCGTCCGCTCGATCCTGCGGGGCACAAAGGGCGAGGTCGCGGGCGTCGAGACCGAGGATGGCGAGCGGATCGCGTTCGATGCCGTCGTCTCCGACGCCGACTCGGTCCGCACCCACCGCGATCTCCTCGGCGGCAAGGCCACGAGGCGGTTCGAGCGGAGGCGCCGTTACGAGCCCGCGTGCTCGGGCGTCGTGCTCTACCTCGGGCTCGATCGCCGCTACGACCGCTTGCTCCACCACAACTTCGTCTTCTCGCGTGACCCGCACGCCGAGTTCGAGGCGATCTATCGCCGGGGCGAGCCGGCCGCCGACCCGACGTGCTACGTCTGCGCACCCGCGCGGACCGAGCCCGACGTCGCCCCGCGGGGCGGCGAGGCGCTCTATGTGCTCGTCCACACGCCCTATCTTCGTCCGCATCACGACTGGGATCGCCTCTTCCCCGCGTACCGCCGTGTGATCCTCGACAAGCTGGAGCGGGCCGCCGGGCTTGACAATCTGGAACGTCACATCGTCTTCGAGTCGCGGCTGACGCCCCAGGATATCCACGACCGTTACTCGGTACTCGACGGCGCCATCTACGGCCTGGCCAGCCACGGTCGGTTGGCGGGCGCGTTCAAGCCGAGCAACCGCAGCCCCGACGTCCCTGGCCTCTACCTTGCGGGCGGCGCGACGCACCCCGGCCCGGGCATGCCGATGGTGCTGATGTCCGGCTGGATCGCCGCCGACGCGCTCGACCGCGACGGGCTCACACCCAAGTCCAGGTCACCCCGATGCACGCACCTGTCCGACGCCGCCCGCTGATCGCGACGGGGTCGCCGCCGCGCGTCTCGCCGCGCTGGCTCTCCTGGGCCCGCCGGTACGCGCGCGGATATCTCGCGAAGCATTTCCATGCGCTGCGGCTGTCGCGAGTCGGCCGCGTTCCGGAGGTGGGGCCCGGGCCGTTGATCGTCGTGCTGAACCATCCGTCGTGGTGGGATCCTGTGCTCGGCCTGATCGTCTCGGAGCTCTTCCCGGCTCGCGTGCCGATCGCGCCGATCGAGGCCGCCGCGCTGGAACTCTACCCAATCCTCGGCCGGATCGGCCTGTTCGGGATTGAACCGGGCGTGCGGGGTACGAGGGAGTTCCTGCGCGTTGGCGCGGCGGTGCTGGCCGACCGCGGCAGCGCCCTGTGGGTGACGGCGCAGGGGCGGTTCGCCGACCCTCGCGAGCGGCCCGTCCGCATCCTGCCCGGAGTCGGTCATCTCGCCGCGCGGACGCCCAGCGCGGTTGTCGTGCCCCTGGCCCTGGAATACGTGTTCTGGGGCGAGCGGACGCCCGAGGCGCTGGCCCAGTTCGGCGACCCGATCGGGCTCGAGTACGCGTCCCCGGCCGAGTGGACCGAGCAGATCGAGCGCGGGCTGGAGTCGGCCCAGGACGCGCTCGCCCGCGCGGCGATCGCCCGCGATCCTGCCGCGTTCGAGGTCCTCATCGCCGGCCGCGCCGGTGTCGGCGGCGTGTACGACCTCTGGCGCCGCGCCGCGCGGCGATTGGCGCACTCCGGTTCCGCGCCGAGCACGACGGGGACCGATCCGCATGGCGCTGACACTGCTTGCCCTCGCGGCGCTCGCGCTGGCCGTGCTGCCCGCGCTCCTGTTCCTAACGAACCTTCGTGCGTATCGCCTGCCCCCGATGCCGGCGCCGGCCGTGTTCCCCGCCATCTCCGTGCTGATCCCGGCCCGCGACGAGGAGTCGGCCATCGGCCCGGCCGTCCTCGCGGCGCTGGCCAGCGGCGGCGTGGACGTCGAGGTCGTTGTCCTCGACGACCACTCGGAGGACGCGACGGCCACGATCGTCTCCGAGATCGCCGCGCGCGACCCGCGGGTCCAGCTGGTCGTCGGCCCCGAATTGCCCGAAGGCTGGTGCGGCAAGCAGCATGCCTGCGCTCGGCTGGCGGAATGGGCGCGCTATCCCCTGCTCGCGTTCCTCGACGCCGACGTCCGCCTCGCCCCCGAGGGCCTGGCACGCCTGGCCGCCTTTCTCGACGCCTCGCGCGCCGACCTCGTCAGCGGCGTACCGCTTCAGGAGACGGGCACGCTCGCCGAGCGGCTGGTGATCCCGCTCATCCACTTCATCCTTCTCGGCTTCCTGCCGCTCGGCCGGATGCGCGCAGCACCGACCCGGCCTATGCCGCGGGCTGCGGCCAGCTCTTCCTGACCCGTCGCGAGTCGTACGATCGCGCCGGCGGCCACGCCGCGATACGCACCTCGCTCCACGATGGGATTACGCTGCCCCAGGCCTACCGCGCGGCGGGGCTGAGGACCGACCTGTGCGACCTTACCGACGTGGCCTCGTGCCGGATGTATCGTGACGCCGCCGGGCTCTGGCGCGGTCTGGAGAAGAACGCGCGCGAGGCCCTCGCGGCGCCGGGGATGATCGTCCCCGCGACCATACTGCTGGCCGGCGGGCAGATCCTCCCGTTCGCCCTGCTGGCGGCGTCCGCCTGGCTCTCGTCCAGCACGCTCGTGCTGGCCGGGCTCGCCGCGATCGCGGCCTACGTGCCGCGGCTCGCGGGCGTGGTGCGGTTCCACCAATCGCCGATCGGCGCGGCGCTTCATCCGCTGGGCGTCGTCCTCCTGCTGGCGATCCAGTGGTCCGCCTTCGCGCGGGGCATGCTGGGCAGGCCGGCGACGTGGAAGGGACGGCCCTATCCGGCGCGATGACCCGTCGGCGGATGTCGCATAGAGGGTGGGAGGCCGCCGCGAGGACGGTCCGAATGGCGCACCCTACGGGCACCGCGAGCAGCGGGTCGGGGTGCGTCCGGTGTTGCCCCGGCCGCCGGGCGGATGGATAATTGGGCTTGTCGAGCCCCGCTCCCGCCCACCCTGGCCACCCGCCGCGACGAATCCCGCCGACCGGCCCGAGAGTGCCCCGATGCCTCAGCGATTCGTCTCCGTCGGTTTCGTCCTGGTCGTCGGGGCCGTCGCAGCCGCCGACGAACCGCCGGGCGCGGATTCGAGGAGGTCGTGCGTCCCTTCCTGAGGGATCACTGCCTGGCCTGCCACGGAGAGAAGAAGCGCGAGGGGAAGCTCGACCTCAGCCGTTATGAGTCGGCCGCATCGGTCGCGAAAGACCGCCGCGTCTGGGACGTCGTGGTTCGCAGACTTGAGGCCGAGGAGATGCCGCCCGAGGAGGCGCAGCGGCAGCCTTCGGACGAGCGGCGCAAGGTCGTCGTCGCCTGGATCCGCGCGGACCGCGAGCGGGAGGCCCGCGAGAACGCGGGCGACCCCGGACCGGTGCCGGCCCGGCGGCTGAGCAACGCCGAGTTCGACTACACGATCCGCGATCTCACGGGCGTCGACATTCGCCCCACGCGCGAGTTCCCCGTCGACCCGGCGAACGAGGCGGGCTTCGACAACTCCGGCGAGTCATTGACGATGTCGCCCTCGCTCGTGAAGAAGTATCTGGAGGCCGCGCGCGGGTCGCCGATCATCTCGTGCTCAAGCCCGACGGCTTCGACTTCGCGCCCATCCGGTCGTCACCGAGACGAATCGCGACGAGTACTGCGTCCGCCGCATCCTCGACTTCTACGACCGGCACCGCGTCGACTACGCCGACTATTTCTTTGCCGCGTGGCGCCTCCGCCACCGGCCCCGCGACGCCGCCGTTGAGAGCGGGGTCAGCGCCGAGTATCTCGAGATAATCCAGTCCACGCTGACAGGGCCACAGGAGGTTGGTCCACTTGGCGATCTCCAATCCCTCTGGCGGAGTCTGCCGGACGACCCGGCCTTGCAGGCCGAGGCCCGACGTGGCTGCGAGCGGATGCGCGACCTCGTCGTCCGCCGCCGCAGGGAGCTCGAGCCGAAACCGATGAGACTCCAGGTCCGCGGCATCTCGGCCGGCAGCCAGCCGCTGGTCCTCGCGCGGAACCGCCAGACCGCAGCGCAGCGGATGAATTATCCCGGCGGCGGGATCGCCTTCGATCATCGGACGTTCGACCTGGAGCTGTCGAGGCCCGAACGGGGCATCACCCTGCGATTCCGCGTCGCGGCCTGCGAGGGCAACGGCGACCATTTCGTCCTCTGGCGCTCGCCCCACGTCCACCCGACCGGCAAGGCCTCGAAGCCCAACGAGCGGCGGACACTACGATCGCTCCTCGAGGCGCACGCCCCGGCCGAGGCGGCGAAACTTGGCTTCGGCAAGCACCCGCTCGGCCAGACGATCGACCTCGACAGCTTCGTGCTCCGGGCGCCGGCGGAGGTCACCGTGACGATCCCGGCGTCGGCCTTGCCGGATGATCCCGACGACCTCCGAAGCTTCGCGACCGAGGCCGCGATCGATCGCGAGCATTCCGGCGCGGGCGGCGTCCGGGTCGAGTGCGATCCCGGTACCGGCCGCGAGGCCAGCCCGTCGATCGTCTTACCGACCAACGACCCGGCGACTCCTCGGTACGAGGCGGCGTTCGCGCGGTTCTGTCGGGCCTTCCCGCAGGCGTTCGTGGTCTCGGACCGGGGGGCGTACTTCGACGCCAAGTCCGCGGGCAAGGGCCGGCCGCTGACGGCAGGCTTCCACCTGATGCAGGGCTACTTCCGCGACGACGCGCCGCTCTACGAGCTCGTGCTGGACGACGCGGGGCGCCGCGGGCTCGATGCGCTCTGGCGCGAGCTGGATTTCGTCACGGGCGTCCCCCTGCGGCAGTACCGCGACTTCATCTTCTTCGAGCGCGCCGAGCCCCCGCGGTTTCTCGGCGAGGCCGCGTTCGACTTCGCGCGGTCCGAGGACAAGGACGCGACCTCCGAACCGAAGATGCGGCGGCTCGCCGCGGCCTATCTCGCCAAGGCCCGCAAGAACGGCGCGAGCGAGCAGGCCGCTCAGGCGATCGAGACCTATTTCATGGAAACGTCCGCCGCGATCCGCCGCGTTGAAGCAGGCCGGCGTACGGCCGAGCCGTCTCACCTGGAGGCGCTCATCAAGTTCGCCGCGCGGGCCTATCGCCGTCCGCTCGAGGGAGCCGAGCGCGACGAGTTGCTCGCCTTCTACCGACGCATACGCTACGAGGAAGGCCTGAGCCACGAGGACGCGATCCGCGACTGCGTCGTCAGCGTCCTGATGTCGCCCGACTTCTGCTTCCGGGCCGACCCGTCGGAGCCCGGAGTGGCGGCGACGCCGCTGCCGGATCACGCCCTGGCTAGCCGGCTGAGCTACTTTCTCTGGTCGAGCATGCCGGATGACGAGCTGATGTCGCACGCCTCGGCCGGCGACCTGCACAAGCCGGGCGTGCTCGTCGCGCAGGCCCGGCGGATGCTCCGTGACCCGCGGGTCCGCGGCCTGGCGACGGAGTTCGCCGGCAACTGGCTCGACTTTCGCCGGTTCGAGGAGCACAACGGCGTCGATCGTGGCCGGTTCCCCGGCTTCACGAGCGAGCTTCGCCGCGCCATGTATGAGGAGCCGATCCGTTTCTTCCTCGACGTGGCGAGCCGCGACGGCTCCGTGCTCGAGTTCCTCGACGCCGGCCACACATTCGTCAATCCTGCCCTGGCCCGACACTACGGCATGCCCGTCCCCGACGACTGGGTCCGGGTCGAAGATGCGCACGCTTACGGCCGCGGCGGCCTGCTGGGTATGGCGGTCTTCCTCACCAAGAATGCGCCGGGATTGCGGACGAGCCCGGTCAAGCGCGGGTACTGGGTCGTCCGCCGGCTGCTCGGCGAGACGATCCCCGCGCCGCCGCCATCAGTGCCGGAGCTGCCGAAGGACGAAGCCGCGACGGGCGACCTCTCGCTGCCGCAGCTCCTGGCCCGGCATCGCGCCGATAAGAGCTGCGCGGCGTGCCACGATCGCTTCGATTCGATCGGCCTGGCCTTCGAGGGCTACGGCCCGGTCGGCGAACGGCGCGACCGCGACCTCGGCGGCCGGCCCGTCGACGCGCGGGCGACGTTTCCGGACGGCCGCGAGGGTGCGGGGATCGACGGCCTGCGGCGATATCTCGCGGATCGCCGCCGCGACGACTTCGTCGACAACCTCTGCCGGAAGCTGCTCGCCTACGGCCTCGGGCGCACGCTGCTGCCCTCGGACGAGGCGCTCATCGTAACCATGAAGACGCGCCTGGCGGCGGAGGGATATCGCTTCGGCAGCCTGGTCGAGTCGATCGTCACGAGCCCGCAGTTCCTCAGGAAGCGAGGCCGAGACGATCCGCGCGGGGGATGAGTCCGGTTACAATCGATACACGCGGAACGAACGTGGCGTGAGGACCGTCCGAATGAGTGCCCAGAACTGCGGGATCAGCCGCCGGACCGTGCTCCGCGGCGTCGGCGTCGCGATGGGCCTGCCGTGGCTCGAATCGCTGGCCCGCGACGCCGCGCCCAGGCCTTACCCCGCCGGTTCGCCGCGCTCTTCATGGGCAACGGGATCAGCCCGAGCCACTGGTGGGCGAAGGGTGCGGGCGAGGGCATGGAGCTGAGCAAGACGCTCCAGCCGCTCGGCCCTTTCCGATCCAAGCTGAACGTCGTCTCGGGACTGTTCAACAAGCAGGCCACGGGCGTCGGCATCCACCCGGGGCAGACGGGGAACATCCTCTCGGGCGCGGCCCTCCAGAAGGGGGCGGTCCTGCGGGGCGGCGTGAGCATGGACCAGGCCCTGGCGCATCGCCTGGGCGACGAGACGCCCCAGCCGAGCCTGGTCCTCGGCTGCGAGCAGCCCATCACCGGCTATCACGAGACGAACTTCTCGATGGCCTACAGCTCGCACATCTCGTGGCAGGACGCGACCTCGCCCGTGCCGATGGAGGTGTATCCCTCGCTCGCCTTCGACAGCCTCTTCGACAACCACGGAAGCCGCCGGACGCAGAGTATCCTCGACCGCGTCAAGGAAGATGCCGCCGGTCTGGGCAAGCGGGTCGGCCGGGCCGACCGGGCGAAGCTCGACGAGTACCTCACCGGCGTCCGCGAGGTCGAGACGCGGATCCAGCGGACCCGCGCGATGAAGGCCAAGGCCGACGACCGCGCCGGCGGCCGTCCCACAATCACGATGCCCCGCCCCGACAACGGGCTGCCCGAGGACATCCGCGAGCACATGCGGCTGATGTGCGACATTGTGGCCCTGGCCTTCCAGACCGACAAGACCCGCGTGGCGACCCTACTGCTCTGCCGCGACCTCTCGGGCCTGTTTTATCCCTTCCTCGATGTCCGCACGGCGCACCATCCGGCCTCGCACGACGACGGGTCCGACGCCTACGAGCGGGTCGCGCGCTACTACGTCGGCCAGCTCGCCTACCTCGCGGGCCGGCTCGCCGCGATGCCCGAGGGCGACGGCACCGTCCTCGACCACTCGTGCCTGCTCTTCCTCTCGAACATGTGGTCGGGCAGCCGGCATGACTCGACGAAGCTGCCCGCCCTGCTCGTCGGCGGCCTGGGCGGGACGTTGGAGACCGGCCGCGTCCTCGATTACACGAAGCGCGGCGACGACAACCGCAAGCTCTGCAGCCTGTACCTCTCGCTCATGGATCGGATGGGCGTCTCGCTGGACGGTTTCGGCGACGCCTCGACGCGCCTCGCCGGGCTCTGAGCCGGAGCCATCGCCATCGATCAGGCGAATGAGACGGTCACTCCGGGAGTCGTCTGGGAAGGCCCGCAATGGCCCCCGCACTCGTTCGCGCACGTGAACCGCGAGCTCTGTTTGCGGTTGCTGGCGCGGGGGCATGACTTGACCGTCATGCCGACCGGGCTCGGCGGAGGGCCGTCCATAGGCGCCATCGACCCGTCCCTCGCGTCGTGTGTCCGCGGCCTGCCGGAACGCGCCGACGTCGTCCACGTCCGCCACCAGTGGCCGCCCGATTTCAACCCGCCGCCGAGCGGGCTGTGGGTGATCCTCCAGCCCTGGGAGTTCGGCAGCATCCCCGCGGCGTGGGTCGGGCCGATGTCCCGGATGGTCGACGAGGTCTGGGCCTACACGCGCTACGTCCGCGACTGCTACGTCTCCAGCGGTGTGCCGGCCGATCGCGTTCACGTCATTCCGCTGGGAGTCGATCCGGACGCGTTCCGCCCGCGTGCGGGGCCGATCGCATTGCCGACGGCCAAGCGGTTCAAGTTCCTCTTCGTCGGCGGGACGATCCACCGCAAGGGGATCGATGTCCTGCTCGACGCGTACGCCTCGGCGTTCAAATCCGAGGACGACGTCTGCCTCGTGCTCAAGGACTTCGGCGTCGACTCGTTCTATCGCGGCCAGACGGCGGCACCGATGATCGAGCGGCTCCGCTCGACCCCGGGTGCGCCGGAGGTGCTCTACCTGGATCGGACGCTGGACACGCCGGAGCTGGCGGGCTTGTACGCGGCGTGCGACTGCCTGGTGCATCCGTACCGGGGCGAGGGCTTCGGCCTGCCGATCGCCGAGGCGATGGCGTGCGGCACGCCGGCGATCGTCACGGGCTACGGCGCGGCGCTGGACTTCTGCGACGAGAGGAACGCGTATCTCGTGCTGGCCCGCGTGCCCCGATTCGCCCAGAAGCGGATCGGCGAGATCGAGACGGTCGATCATCCCTGGCTGGCCGAGCCCGACGCGTCCGTCCTCCGGCAGATGATGCGGCACGTCTTCGAGCATCCCGAGGAGGCGCGGCACAAGGGTAGGGTCGCCAGCGCGCACATCCGCGGGCACGTCAGCTGGGCCCACTCGGCCGATGCGGTCGAGGAGCGGCTCGAGGCGCTGCGGGGAACGCCCGTTCGTCGGCTCATGGCGCAGTAATCAACGGCGTATCCGGCTGGCAGGGGTTCGCTTGCGAATCCCGGTCTTCGTGGGCGCCGCCGACCGGGATTCGCAAGCGAACCCCTGCCACCCAGACATCGGCTGGCGCGCCGGACTGGAGCGCGCGGAGCAGGGCGGCGTTGGCCCGCCCGTTCCGGGCCGCGGCCTCCCACGGGTTGTGGGTCACGCTCGGCCGATCGATCCGGTCGCAGAGCCGGCTCAGCCAGTGGCCGAGCTGGACCGGGGACCAGTCGCCGAGCACGTCGGCCCCGGCGAGCCGGCCGCCGGCCGCCCCGACGAAGGTTTCGACCACCGCCGCGGCCTCATCCAGCCGGAGCAGGCCCGACTCCCAGTTCACCGCCGCGTCGTCGGCGACCAGCACGTCCTTGTCGATCGAGACGTAGAGCGGGATCTCGCCCAACTCGCGGCGGAACGGCCGCAGGACGTCACGGAGGACATCGGCGGGAGACGTCCCATCGACGAGCAGAGGATGGACCGGCACCCGCGACCATCGGCACCGCGTGAACCGCCGACGGGCGGGGAACACGACGACCCGGCCGTCCCGGATCTCGCGCCATGGGGTGAGCGAGCGGTATCCGTTTTCGAAATCCCGCTCGCCGCCGCAGTGGAACACGCGCCGGAGGCCCGGCAGCCGGAGCGCGTGATGGAGCCACGTCCCGCAGTGGAGGAACGGGATGGCGCGCATCCAGTCGGGATGCCCGTCGAGGACGAGCAGGTTGAACGGGCCCGTGAGACGTCCGAGCAGGGCAAGGGTGACGTGGTGGAAGTCGCCCGACCCGTAGAAGGTCACGGCGGGCTCGCCGGTCTCCGGGCCGAGCCAGCGGCGGAATCGGCGGAACGTGCCGAACCGGCAGGCCAGTCGGAGTCGCGGGCCCCAGTCGCGGGCGGAGACCCGATGGGCGAGGCCGAGGAACTCCGCCTGGGGGGCCAGGCTGCCGTCGAGGTCGAGGACTCGGGTTCGCATGAAAGGAGAGACCGCTCGCGAACGGGCGCGGGGTTTGACATGCACACGGAGCCACTTCGAGGTATCGAACTATACCCCACGCAAAGGCGGTTCCCTCATGGGCGGAGCGATCGGGGTTCTTGAGTGGGGCGGGCGTCCCTGCCCGCCGAGCATCCACACCGGCGGGCAGGGACGCCCGCCCCACCCGGAATGACGCCACATTCCAACGGGAGCCACTCCAGACCGGGCGGGATGGCTCAAGAGTCGGCCCCAGAAGGACGACGATAGCGGGTGATCCTTCCACCGCGACCCCGGGTGATCCTCGGATGAGCCTCAGCATCGTCGGCCTCGTCGCTCCCATCCTCCTGGCGTCCCTGCCGGCGCCGGCCTCGCACCTGTATCAGCCGGCTTTCTGCCTCGACCGGGTCCTCCGCGGTCCGGCCGTGCTCTACGTGCCCGAGCCGGGCGACATCTTCCTGGCGACCGACGAGTCGCTCTTCCTCCGGCTCGGTCACACCATCGTCGGCGGCGACGGGGTCCACCACTCGGGCATCGTCTTCGCGAAGCCGAACGGCACCATGGGGCTGATGGAGGCTGGGCCGCTCAATGAGCTCGTAATCCGCGTACTGGATCCGTACCAGCACATGTGGAATCACGTCTCTCGCGGGACGGTTGTCTGGGTCCGCAAGCGGCGGGTGCCGCTGACGCCCGAGCAGTCGGCCCGGCTGACAGCGTTCCTCGCCCCGCAGGAGGGTAAGAAGTTCGCCCTGGCGCGGGGGCTGAGCTTCGCGACCCCATTCAGCAAGCGCGGGGTGCTCCGCACGCCGTTCGTCGCGAAGGTCCACGGGCCCGATCGCAACCGCTACTTCTGCTCGGAGCTGGTCGTCGAGGCCCTGGTCTTCGCCTGCCTGATGGACGCGGCCACCGCGCGGCCCGCGGCGACGCTGCCCCGCGACCTCTTCTTCGGCCACTCCGGGAACCCCTACCTCGACAGGCATCTGGACCTGGATGCGGGCTGGCTTCCGCCCGCCCGGTGGCTGCCCGGCCCGCCTCCGTGACCTGGAGCAAGCCGACCACCTCAGGATTCTGAAACGAAGAAATCGCGCTTTCTTACAGAGAAGCCGGGCAATCTGGGGTAATAATATCCCTGACGTTCTCCCGGGGGATTGTACGAGCAGGACCACATCCATGTCTTCCGAATCCGCCGCATCCGCAGCGTCCGACCCGATGAAGGCCGTGGCCGACGCCATGGACGCGGCGGTCCGAGCCGCGAAGGATGGAGCCCAGGACGCCCGGGCCACCGCCGCCGAGGCGATCCCCGCCGCCGGCCAGTTCCTCTCTCGCTTCGTCTACAAGGCGTGCTATACGGTCTCGTACGGGGTCGTGTTCCCGACCACGTTCGTTGCCAAGTCGATCCCGAAGGACAACCCCCTCGTCCACGGCCTCGTCGACGGCGCCCACGCCGCGATGGACATGGTGCACGAGATGAAGTCGTCCCGATGAGGACGAACCGGGACGATTCGATGCACGCGCCGGCTGTGCCCGACCCGCTGCGCCCCGGCATCCGGGCCGCGAGCCGGCTGACCGTTCCTCGCCCCGCAGGAGGCCCCTTGATGAGCACCTCGGACCTGACCGTCAGCTTCCCCTCGCCGGGCGTCATCTTCCTGCGGAGCCCGTCGCTCTTCGGCGACGCCGACGCCCCGGCCTGCCGACGGTTCCTCGACCGGGTCTTCCGGGCCGAGGAGATCCTCGGCGTGACGATCCACGGCGGCGACTCCCGGGCCGAGCTGCGGTATGCCCACGACCGCTCGACACTCGAGTCGGTCGTCGACCGCGTCGCCGCGCTGCTCCGGCAGGGCGAGCCTGACGGCCGCGCCGGCACGAACGGGCATGCGGGTCATAACGGTCATGCCGTACCCCATCGCGACCTCAACGGCCACGCCCACGAGGCGAAGGGCCCGGTCATCCCCGGCGCGGCGACGGCGCGCGACGGCAAGGGCGTCGTCCGCTACCACCGGCTCGACGCCGTCGTGACCGCCTGGGAGATCAAGATCGACCGGCCCGGCCGGCTCAAGCTCAAGAACCCGGTGCTCCATCGCAAGAACGAGCTCTGCCAGGCGATCGAGCGCGAGCTGATGAGCGTGCTGGGCGTCGACAAGTACAAGACCCACTCGATCCGCTGCACGGTCGACGTCGACTACGACCCGCGGCAACTGACGAAGCACCAGGTCGTCGAGATCATCGACTCGGCGCTGGCGAACGCCGAGCACCCGACCAAGCTCGACCCGCTCGACCTGCACCTGCCGATCTGCACGGCCTCGCTGCCCCTGGCGGCCGTGGCGCAGTTCGCGATGCCGGCGCTCCTGCCCGTGGCGGCGGTCGTGTTCGCTTACACGTCGATCCCCACATTCAAGGCGGCCCGCGAGGTTCTGTTCGAGGAGAAGCGGCTCGGCGTCGACGTGCTCGACGCCATCGTCGTCGTCGGCTGCCTGGGCACGATGGCGATCTTCCCCGGCGCCGTGCTTTGCTGGTGCCTGAGCTTCGGCCGCGTGCTGGTCAAGAAGACGCAGGACGACTCGAAGAAGCTCCTGCTCAACGCCTTCGGCAAGCAGCCGCGATACGTCTGGCTCTACCGCGACGGCGCCGAGGTGCAGGTCTCCCTGGACAAGCTCGCGAAGGGCGACATCATCGTCGTGAACACCGGCGAGGTCGTCCCGGTCGACGGCCACGTCGTCGAGGGGATGGCGATGATCGATCAGCACGCCCTGACCGGCGAATCCACGCCGGCCGAGAAGGGCGTGGGCGACCGCGTCTTCGCCTCGACGGTGATGGTCGCCGGCAAGGTCTATGTCTCGGTCGAGACCGCGGGCAGCGAGACGGCCTCGGCCAAGATCAGCCAGATCCTCAACGACACGGCCGGCTACAAGCTCGCCTCGCAGCACCGGGGCGAGGTGCTGGCCGACAAGGCGGTGATCCCAACATTGACCGTCGGCACCGTGGGCCTGGCGATGATGGGCCCGGCCGGCGCCGTGGCGGTGCTCAACAGCGACTTCGGCACCGGCATCCGCATGGCCGCGCCGCTGGCGATGCTCAGCTCGCTGGCCCTGTGCGCCAACAAGGGCGTGCTCGTCAAGGACGGCCGGGCGCTCGAGCTGATGAACGAGATCGACACCGTGCTCTTCGACAAGACGGGCACGCTGACCCGCGAGCGACCCGAGGTCGGTCGGGTGATCGCCAGCGAGGGGCTCGATCCCGAGCAGATCCTCCGATACGCCGCGGCGGCCGAGCATAAGTTCCACCATCCGATCGCCCTGGCCATCCTCCATAAGGCGAAGGAGCTGGGCCTGGACTTGCCGCCGATCGACGACACGCAATACAAGGTCGGCTACGGGATCACCGTGCACGTCGAGGGCCACAAGGTCCGCGTCGGCAGCCGGCGGTTCATGGAGATGGAGGGGATCGAGCTGACGTCCGAGGCCGCCGAGGCGCTGGACGAGGCACACCTCGAGGGCTACACGATGGTCATGGTCGGCGTCGACGACCGGCTCGGCGGGGCGATTGAGCTTCGCGCGGCGGTCCGGCCCGAGGTGAAGGACATCATCGCCGGCCTCCGCCAGCGCGGCATCAAGCACATCGCGATCATCTCGGGCGACCACGAGGCGCCGACGAAGAAGCTCGCCGAGTCGCTGGGCATGGACCGCTATTTCGCCCAGGTGCTGCCGGCCGACAAGGCCGAATATGTCGAGAAGCTCCAGAAGGAGGGGCGGAAGGTCTGCTTCGTGGGCGACGGGATCAACGACTCGATCGCCCTGAAGAAGGCCAACGTGTCGATCTCGCTACGGGGCGCCTCGTCGATCGCGACGGACACGGCGCACATCGTCTTCCTGGAGGAGGGGCTGGCGAAGCTCTGCGAGCTGAGGGATATTGCCCGCGACCTCGACGGGAACGTCAAGCGGAGCTGGGGGATGATCCTCGCCCCGAACATCGCCTGCATCGTGGGCGTGTTCACGATGGGATTCGGGATCATGGCTTCGGTCATCACCAACAACGTCGCCGCCCTGGCCGCGCTCGCCAACGGGGTGCTCCCGATGCGCAAGGTGGCCCAGATCGAGGCGGAGCGGAGGCACCGTCTGGAGCTGACTCAGGGCCATGCGCTGGAAAGAGACGCTGTACACACGCCGCCTCAAGCGGCCGATCGACGAGTCGACGCGCGAGGCGATCACGAGCGAGTTCTCGCGGCGTCGGCATGAGATCCCCGTGCCCGCGGAGCTCCGCTGGAGCGCCTCGAAGCCGGAGTTCGTCGTGGTGACGCAATGGCTGTCCCTGCTCGCCCGCTTCACGTCGGAGCAACTCGTCGTGGACGCCGAGATGACCTTCGCGGCCCGGATGTTCGCCACGGCCGAGAACAAGAAGTCGGCCGTCCGCTTCATCGAGTCGCTGGCCGACGACCTGGGCCTCTGAGAGGGCGACCGCCGATGGAACCGAACGCCGAGACGCCGACTGGGCCCGACATCGACCTGCGGACCGGCACAGCCGGCGGGCCGATCGACCCGGACGCCAAGCGGTTCGACATCTTCTTGATCGACACGGGCTGGAACCGGCCGGTCTCGCGCACGGTCCGCAGGCAACTGCCGCTGATCTTCGAGTTCCAGCGGCAGGACGCGCTCTACCTGCTGTCCCGCGAGCAGTCGATCGAGCTGGGCCGGCGGTTTCACGAGCTGATCGGCCACGACCCGATGATCCTGGTCTACGACGACTTCGCGCCGCGCTCCCCGGCGGGCGGCTTCCACGGCTTCCGGCTCAACCTGGGCCTGATCCGCCGCCCTGAGCAGGCGCTGGCGAGGCTCCAGGAGTTCGTCCGCTTCCTCGCCGAGCACCGGACGGCCGTGAACCTCGACCGCGAGGTCAGGCGGCAGATGCACCGCGAGGGTTTCGAGGGGCTGGTCAAGATCATCCGAGGGGGTCTTGAGGCTGGGATTGAGCTGGTCTGATTCTCTGCTTTGTCGGCGGCGGTCCGTCCCGGGAGGGCGAGGCTCCGTCCGAGCCCGGGTCTTCCGCCCAGCCGACGCGTCATGCCCGGAGATCGCGGAGGGGGGCGGATCGGATCAGGTAACATCAGGAGCTCGAACCATGAACGAGGACGTGCCCATCATCCCGCTGGTCATCGGCGTGCTCGCCCTGACGCTGTTCGGCTTCGAGGTCGACCGGCGCCGGGCGAAGCTTCGGGCGGTCTTCTGCACGTTCGACCGCGAGGAGAGCGAGGTGGCCGAGACGCTCGAGGCGATGGTCCGGAGCGGGCAGCTCAAGCCGTACTCGCCGCGTCCCGCCTGACACGATACCTCTGCGGGGCCCATGGCCCGCCGAAAGCTCGCCTCGGGGTGGCAGGGGTTCGCTTGCGAACCCCGGTCTTCCAGGCTCCCGGGACCGGGGTTCGCAAGCGAACCCCTGCCACCCCGAAACGGCTAAGTCGGAGGCCTTCAACAGGGCAGGTGGCGTCGGTCCGATCCGCATCCCGTGAGTCCGCGCCCGAATGTCGCCGCACACGACACCCCCGACGCACGAAGCCCCCGAGGTCTCCCGGGCCGATGGGATCATCGCGCTCCGGGACGGGCGGCTCTTCGCGAGCGTGCTACTGCTCGAACGATTTGTCGGCCGGGCCCTGAGCGTGCAGGGCGTCCGCTCGGTCTCGCTCGACCGATCCGCCGCGACCGCGACCGTGCGCCTCGACGCTCGCCATCGCCGCGACCCAGCGATCCTGGGCCGGCTCTCCGACGCGCTGAGGCAAAACGACGACGGCCCCACGCCCAGCCTGCCGAGGGCGGCGCGCGAGGGCGACGGCACGGTCTATCGCCACGGCGCGGTCCTCTCAACCTGCGAGGTGATCTCCGACCGGCCGGGCCGGCTCCGCCTGCGGCACGAGGCGATCGCCAATGACCCCGGCCTTGCGGCCCGCGCCGAGGCCTTGCTCGGCGCCGTGCCGGGCGTCCGCGCCGCGAGGCTCGCCGGCTGGACCGGGACGCTCCTGATCGGCTACGACCCGGCCGAGCTGAACACGCCGCGCCTGCTTCGGCTCGTCGAGGAGGCCCTCGAAGACCCCAGCGGCTGGGTCCGCACGCTCCCGCGCCGACCCGGACCCATTTCGGCCTGGCGAACACGAACCTTGGCATCGCCGCGCTGGCCGACTTCGTCGTGCCGATGATGGCTCCGGTCTCCGCGGCCCTGCTCGTCGGCACCAATGTGCGGATGTTCCGCGTGGCCTTCGGGCAGGCCCGGCGCCGGAGGCTCGGGCTGCCCATCCTGTACACGACCATCGTCGTGGCGACTGTGGCGAGCGGCCAGTTCCTGGCGTCGGCGATCATGTCGTGGATGTTCAAGTACTGGCACGGCAGGCTCCGGATCGACCTCGCGGCCGAGCGGCGGCGGATGCTCGATGAATCGCTGCCCAGGCCCCGCCTGGCGCGGCTGGTCGGCGGCGATGGCCCCGAGGTGCTTGTACCCATCGAGCGGCTCCGGCCCGGCGACCACATCGTCGTCGAGGCCGACGAGCCTGTCCCGGCCGACGGGCGGATCGTCGCGGGCGAGGGGATCGTGGATGAGCGGAGCGTCCGGGGACTGACGGGCGCCTCACGGAAGCGCGCGGGCGATGCCCTGCTCGCCGGCTCGACGGTTCTGGTCGGGTCGCTCAGGGTTGAGATCGCCCGGTCGGCCGAGCGGTCGCTCGCCTCGACGATCGGCCGGGCGCTGGTCGCGGCGACGAGCCCGGCGGCCGGCACGACAAGCCCGACGCTCTCCGCCGAGGCGTTCGCCGAGAAGGCTGTCGGCCCGACCCTGGCGACGGCCGGCGTCGGCCTGATCCTCGGCGGCCTGGGCACGGCCGGCGCCATCCTCCGCCCCGACTACGCGACGGGGCCCGGCCTGTCGTCGCCGATGCAGACCCTCCGCGACGTCGCCCGCTGCGCCCGCCGCGGGATCGTCGTCCGCGCGCCGACGCCTTCGAGCGGCTGGCCGCGTGCGACGTCATCGTGCTCGACGACTCGCCCGCCCTCCGCCTCGGCTCGCTCGAGGTCATCCGCGTCCACACCCGGATGCCCGAGTCCGACCTGCTCCGCTACGCCGCCAGCGCGCTGCTCCACCTGGCCGACGAGCGGTCGACGGCGCTGGTCGAGGCGTGCCGCGAGCGCCGATCTCACCTCCTCGACCTGCCCGCGCTGGACCTCCAGAAGGGGATCACCGTCGCGCATGGCGAGCGACGCATCCGCGTGCGCGATCATGCCCCCGAATCCGGCGTGCCCGCGTCTGTGGTCGTCGAGGCCGACGGTGCGATGATCGGCCTGATCGAGTTCGGCCGCACCGGCCGCCCGGCGGCCGCGCCTGGCGTGCGCCGGCTCCGCGAGGTCGCGGGGGTGCCGATCGTGCTCGTGTCGGAACGGTCGACCTCCGACGTCGCCGCATTGGCCACGGCCCTCGGGATCGATGCGCATCAGGGCGATCTCTCGGTCGCCGATCGGGACGCGTGGCTTGCGTCGTCGTGGGATCGAGGGCTCCGCGCCGCCTTCGTCGGCGAGGATTCGGCACGGACCCGCGCTGCGGTTACAATCGCTCTCGGCGCCGCCGACATCGACTCCAGCGGCGCCGACGCCGTGCTTCTGCGGCCCGACCTCGACCGGCTCGCCGAGCTCTGGGAGGTCGCCGCGTCGCACGCGGACCAGGCCCGCTCGGCGCGGCGGTTCATCCTGCTGCCGAACCTGCTCTGTGTGACGGGGGCGTTCCTGTTCGGGGCCACGCCGCTGACGTCGGTCGTGGTCAGCAACCTCGGCACCCTCGGTCTCTACGGCCGCGCCGTCGGATCGCTCCGCGGCGCGGCCCATCCCTCCCGGAGATGACGATGTCCACCCCCGAAGCCGATCCGGCCCCGGGCGGGGCCAATGACGAGGTCCACGGCAAGCTCAAGGAGCTGCCCAAGGAGGTCGGCGCCATGCTGGTCTCGGTCGGCGTGCTCGGCGTCGTCCTGCCCGGCATGATGGGCGCGCCGGCCGTCGTCGCGGGGGGGCTGGTCCTGTGGCCCGAGGCGTTCGGCAAGGTCGAGGACTGGTTCCAGCGCCGCTACCCGTCGCTCCACCGCAAGGGCATGAAGCAGGTCGGCCGCTACCTCGACGACATGGCCAGGCGCTTCCCCGATCGAAGCTGAGAGGAGGGGCTCGTGGGCGACGCCGAGCGTGCGGCGACCGGGACGGAGTTGACCGATGCCGAGCAGAACCGCCGCCTCCACGAGGCCCCCAAGGAGATCGGCGTGCTGCTGGTTCTGGCCGGGCTCGGCGGCATCGCGCTGCCGGGGCCGATCGGGACGCCCATCTTCATCCTGGGCGGCGTGATCCTCTGGCCGAGGGCCTTCCGGGGGCTCGACGCGTGGCTGGAGCGCCGGTTCCCGAAGCTCCATCGCCAGGGAGTCCGCCAGGTCGTCCGGCTCCTCGACGACCTCGATCGGCGGTATCCGATGCCGAAATGATGACCAGGACCGCCATCCGCTGGAGAACCTGCGGCGGATTGATAAGATAGAGGGGCTCGCCGCGATCGCCGCGGCACCCGATTCCCGCCACGCCGATCGAGGTCGCCCGATGTCCGACACCCACGCGGCCCACGACAACTCCGTCCCGACGTCCGGGGGCACGTTCGACCTGATCCGGCAAGGCGCCCGGAGCGGAGCCGTCGACGCCCGCGCCGCGGCCGAGCGCGCCTGGTCCTCGTCCGGCGTCTTCGTTCGCCGGTTCGTCTACACGGCGGGCTACACGGTCTCCTACGGCGTGGTCTTCTCGGCCGCGCTGCTGGCCCGGTCGATCCCCAAGGAGAACGCGGCCGTCCGCGGTTTCGTCGACGGCGCCAAGGCCGCGCGGGAGAAGGTCGATACCGTGATCGGCGGCTCGCACGCCGAGCCGGCCCCGTCGCTCGCCACGGCCTGACTGGCTCAATGAGCGAGCGATTCGGCGACCGCCTCGATCGTCGCCGGGGCGAAGCCTTCGAGGCGGTTGTTCACGAAGATGTATGCGGGCTCGTTCTCGTCCAGGGCACGCTCGGCGACGCGTTTCATCGCCTCGCGGGTCGAGTCCTGCCGCTCCTGGACGGCCCGGTACGGCGTGAAGCGGCGGACGGCCTCCTCGTAGGCGCGCCCCGGGCGAGCAGCGCCGGACGACCGTGAAGCCCGCCGTGAATGCGCCCGGGAGCTCGACCTGCTCGTCGAGCCGCGGCATCCGCGTCCACGCGTTGAAGACGTGGGCCACGCCGCGGCCTCGCAGGAGCGAGAAATACGCCGGGTCGAGGAACTCCGGATTGCGGATCTCGATGGCGTAGCGGAACCCGCCCGGCAAGGCGGCGAGGAACGGATCGAGCCGCTCGTAGAAGTCCTCGGGGCGCGGGACGGTCGATTTGGCGAACGTCCCGAACTCGAAGATCAGCGTCGCCACGCGATCTCGGTACGGCTCCAGCGGTCCGGCGAAGTGGCGGGCGAAGGCGGCGGCATCGAGGAAGTGTTCGTTGTCCCGCCCCGCCCGCGTCCCGTACCGCGCGTGGCCGGGCCAGCGGGCGACGGTGATGTCCTCGGGCACCTTGAAGCCAAAGAGGAAGGCCGGCGGCGTCGCGGCGAAGAGCTGGGCCCAGTATTCGGCCGTCGGGAACTGATAGAACGCGAAGTCGCCGCAGACGGTCGGGAACGTCTCGGCGTACTCGGCCAGGCACTCGCGCTGGAACTTCGCCTGCGAGAACTTGCCGTGCGTGTCGTAGCGGTGCGGCCGATAGATGGTCCCGAGCCAGCCCTCGTACTTCCACGAGCTGGTCCCGAAGTAGACGCCGCGCGCGGCCAGCTCCCCGAGCCTCGGCGCGAGCCGCGCGGCCTGCTGCGGCCGGTCCTCGGACTCGAAGGCGGGGAAGAGCGACATGGGCAAGTCCTCGCGGGTGCCCCTGGCGTCCGGTCCATTGTTGGGCCGAGCGGCCATCGGTTAGGATACCATCATTTCCGGGGCCGATCCGGCCGGGAGGGCCGCGCCGTGCGACGGATCGATGACGATCGGGAGAACGGCGACGGGACTCCCTCATGGGCTTTGACCTGGTGATCACCGGCGCGACCGTCGTCGGCCCCCGCGGGCGCGAGACGGTCGACGTCGCCGTCGAGGGCGAGACGATCGCCGCGGTCGGACACGGACTGACATCGGGCGCGAAGGAGGTCGTCGACGCGACGGGCAAGTATCTGATCCCGGGCGGCATCGACGTCCACGTCCACCTGGAATTGCCCTTCTGCGGCACGACCTCCAGCGACGACTGGGAAACCGGCACGCGCGCCGCGGCGCGGGGCGGGGTGACGACGGTCATCGACTTCGCCATCCCCTACGGCGACGAGTCTCTGGCCGACGCCTTCGCCAACTGGAGCGCCAAGGCCGGGCCCAGGGCCTGCGTCGACTACGCGTTCCACATGGCCATCACCAACTGGGACCGCCACGGGCCCGAGATGGCCGCGATGGTCGCGATGGGGTGCCCGACCTTCAAGGAGTTCATGATCTACGCCTCGGAGGGCTGGCAGTCGGACGACCGCGCGATCTTCAACACGCTCGAGCGGTGCAAGGACCTGGGCGCGATGCTCCTGGTCCACGCCGAGTCGAGCCGCGTCCTCGACGAGCTGATCGCGCGGCACCACACGCCCGAGCTGATGGCAAAGCACGGCGCCACGCTCCACGCGATCACCCGACCCGACTTCATCGAGGCCGAGGCGATCCAGCGGGCGATCACCTGGGCCGAGGTCACCGGCGGCCGGCTCTACATCGTCCACATGTCGACCGCCAAGGGAGCTGACCTCGTCAAGGCCGCCCGCGCCCGCGGCGTGGATGTTTATGCGGAGACGTGTGCCCAGTACCTCGTCCTCGATGATTCCGTCTTCGCCGGCCCCGACGGCCACCTCTTCGCCTGCTGCCCGCAGGTCAAAACGAAGCGCGATCAGGAGCGGCTCTGGAGGGGCCTCCAGGACGGCGAGGTCTGCGTCGTCTCGACCGACACCTGCACCTTCACCCGCGCCCAGAAGGCCCGCTGGGAGGGCGACTGGACCAAGATCCCGATGGGCCTGCCGGGGCTGGAGACGCTCCTGCCGATCGTCTACACGCACGGGGTGAAGCAGGGGCGACTGACGCTCGAGCAGATGGTCGAGAAGTGCTGTTATAACCCGGCCAAGGTGATGGGCCTGTATCCGAAGAAGGGGACGATCGCGCCCGGCAGCGACGCCGACCTCGTGCTGATCGACCCCGAGCGGACGATCGCCGTCGACCACGCGGCGATGGAGACGAACGCGGACTGGAGCCCCTATCAGGGCTGGAGGCTTGCGGGGTTCGCTGAGTCGACGTACAGCCGGGGGCGTAAGATTGTGGAGGACTACCGGTTCGTCGGCGAGCGCGGGTGGGGCCGGTGGTTGCCGAGGGAGAAGGCAGGATCGTTGTAGGGTCCGCTGTGCGGACCTCTTCGATGTGAGACCATCGACGGAAGATGGTCCGCACAGCGGACCCCACGGGAGAGACGATGGTGAGGGCCGGTGACGGATTGAGCCGAGACCAACTGGCCGCGAACTTCGCGGACCTCCAACCACCGCTGACGACCGACGAGGCCATGGCCGAGGCCTGCGCGCTGCCTCTACTGCTTCGACGCCCCGTGCACCCGCGCCTGCCCGACGACGATCGACGTCGCGAAGTTCATCCGCCAGATCCTCCACCGCGACGAGGTCGGCGCCGCGAGGACCATCCTCGGCGCCAACGTCTTCGGCGGCAGCTGCGCCCGGGCCTGCCCGACCGAGGTCCTCTGCGAGGGGGCGTGCGTCGACGGGGCACTCGTGAACGAGCCCATCAAGATCGGCCGGCTCCAGCGGTTCGCCTGCGACACCGCCTCGGCCCGCGGCGTCCGCTTCTTCGAGCCCGGACCGCCGACCGGTCGGCGTGTCGCGGTCATCGGCTCGGGCCCCGCGGGATTGAGCTGTGCTCATGAACTTCGAAGGCTCGGCCACGACGTCACGGTCTTCGAAGCCCGCGGCGTGCCCGGCGGTCTCGACACGCTCGGCATCGCCGCCTACAAGATCTCGACCGAGTTCGCCCTGTCCGAGATCGCGATGATTCGTGAGATCGGGATCAACATCCGCTTGAACCATCGCGTGTCGGCCGACGAGGTTGTCCGCCTGCTCGACGAGTATGACGCGGTCTTCCTGGGGATTGGGCTCGGCCGGACCGCTGCGCTCGGCATCGAAGGAGAAGACTTGCCGGGGGTCTGGGAGGCGCTCGACTTCATCTTCCAGACCCACACCAGGCCGTTCGAAGAGTGCAAGGTCGGCCGCCATGTCCTCGTGATCGGCGCGGGGAACACGGCGGTCGACGTCGCCACGGCCGCCCATCGGCTCGGGGCCGAGACCGTGACGATCGCGTATCGCCGGGGCGAGGCCGCGATGCCGGCGTTCGCTTATGAGTATCGTCTCGCCAAGGCCGATGGTGTCCGCTTCGAGTGGCACGCGGCGCCGCTGCGGATCATTGCTCGTGGCGGGAGGGTCGCCGGTGTCGAGTTCGTGCGGACCGCGGTCACGTCGGAGTCGCGCCGGGGCGAGCTTCGCCCCATCCCCGGCTCAGAGTTCGTCATCGAGGCCGACATGATCGTCAAGGCCCTCGGCCAGGAGCCGCTGCTCGACCTGCTCGATGCACTTCCGGGCCTGGCCCACAATGAAGGGAGGGTCGTCGTCGACCTCTCGACCGGCGCCACCACCGTCGCCAAGCTGTTCGCCGGCGGCGATTGCCTCCGCAATGGCGGCGAGGTGGTCGACGCCGTCGCCGACGGCAAACGCGCGGCACACGGCATCCACACTTCGCTTGATGAAACAATTCCCAGGGCGCATATCATCTACTGCGACCGTCGAATGCTTCTCGACAAACGAAAGTACGGAGGCTGGCGAGATATCCAAGACGCCTATGAGGATTACAAGGCATCCCTCGGTGCCTGGACTGAAGCTGAGATCATCGAGTTCTTTGCCGATGACTTCGGCCCTGATGAGACTGCTTGGCCCTTCCGCCGACAAGCGATCGAGGATTTCTTCCGCTCCGAGTCTCAGCTGTTGGAGAGCCTGGACTAGGGCCTGTCCGTTCGACCCGCATCCTTCACCCATTGGGGGCGTCTGTGCCCGACCTGAGCGTGACCTTCTGCGGCGTGACGGCTCCGAACCCGTTCTGGCTCGCCTCGGCCCCGCCGACCAACTCCGAGTACCAGGTCCGCCGCGCCTTCGACCTCGGATGGGGCGGCGCCGTCTGGAAGACGCTCGCCCGCGAGCCGATCGTCAACGTCTCGTCACGCTACGGGGCCATCGACTACGACGGCCGGAAGGTCGTCGGGCTCAATAATATCGAATTGATCACCGACCGATCGCTCGACGTCAACCTCGCCGAGATTGCCCGGGTCAAGAAGGCCCACCCGCAGCACGCCCTGTTCGTCTCCCTGATGGAGGAGCCGCGGGCCGAGGCGTGGCAGGAGCTCACGAAGAAGGTCCAGGACGCCGGCGCCGACGGCGTGGAGCTGAACTTCGGCTGCCCTCACGGCATGAGCGAGCGCGGGATGGGCTCGGCCGTCGGCCAGGTGCCGGACTATGCGGAGATGATCACCGGCTGGGTCAAGGACGCGGCGACGATCCCTGTGATGGTCAAGCTCACGCCAAATGTCGCCGACATCCGCACCATCGGCCGCGCGGCCGTCGAGGGCGGGGCGGATGCGCTCTCGCTGATCAACACGATCAACTCGGTGATGGGCATCGACCTGAACACACTCGCCCCGAAGCCCTCGGTCGCCGGCCTGGGCAGCCACGGCGGCTACTGCGGCCCGGCGGTCAAGCCGATCGCGCTGAACATGGTCGCCGAGATGGCCAACGACCCGCACGTCCGCGTCCCCATCAGCGGCATCGGCGGCATCACGGCCTGGCAGGACGCCGCCGAGTTCTTCCTCCTCGGCGCGGGCACGGTCCAGGTCTGCACGGCCGTCATGCACTACGGCTTCCGGATCGTCGAGGGGCTTGTCAGCGGGCTCGACGGCTGGATGCGCGAGAAGAGCTTCGCCCGCCTCGACGACCTCGTCGGCCGCTCGGCCCCGCGGATCAGGACGTGGGGCGACCTCGACCTCAACTACAAGGTCGTCGCCCGGATCGACCAGTCCAAATGCATTCACTGCGGCCTCTGCTACATCGCCTGCGAGGACGGATGCCACCAGTCGATCCGCTGGGACCGCGTGCCGGCCGCCGAGTTCGCCGGCTCGCCGCTGCACTCGCGGTCGGGCGGCGTCGACGTCATGCCAGGCGCCGGCGGGGACGTCGTCAACGTGTTCACGATCAAGGAGGACGTCTGCGTCGGCTGCAACATGTGCAGCCTGATCTGCCCGGCCGAAGGGTGCATCACCATGACGCCCGTCGACACGGGCAGGCCGCCGATGACGTGGAACGAGTACCAGGCGAAGCTGGCCAGCGGCGAGGTCGAGCCGATCCGGCCGCCGGAGCACGCGTGACCTCAGCTAAACGAAGAGGATCAACCGCAGATGACGCAGATGGCCGCCGATAACAAGAGAACTGCATTTGTCTTATCTGCGGCCATCTGCGTCATCTGCGGTTGATCCTCTTCGTCTTCCATTCCATCGGCGGACGATCCACCCGTCTTCAGAGCTGCGTGATCGCCCCGTAGGTCTCCGGCCGGCGGTCGCGGAAGAACTGCCAGGTGTTGCGGACCTCGCGGATCACGTCCATGTCGAGGTCGGCGACGACGACGTCATCGCCATCCCGCCGGCCCACGGCGAGCATCTGCCCCCGCGGGTCGCAGAAGTAGCTCTGGCCGTAGAACTCGCCGATCCGCCACGGTTCTTCATATCCCACGCGGTTGATCGCTCCGACGAAGTAGCCGTTGGCCACGGCGTGCGCGGGCTGCTCGAGCTTCCAGAGGTACTCGGAGAGACCCGCCACGGTCGCCGACGGGTTGAAGACGATCTCGGCCCCGTTCAGGGCCAGGCAGCGCGCCCCCTCGGGGAAGTGGCGGTCGTAGCAGATATAAACGCCGATCTTGCCGACTCGGGTGTCGAACACGGGATAGCCGAGGTTCCCCGGGCGGAAGTAGAACTTCTCCCAGAAGCCCGGGTTGCAGTGGGGGATGTGCATCTTTCGGAACTTGCCGAGATAGCGGCCGTCGGCGTCGATCACGGCCGCCGTGTTGTAGTAGACGCCCGGCAGGTCCTCCTCGTAGATCGGGACGATCAGGACGATCCCGTGCTTCTTCGCGACCTCGGTCATCAGCTTTGTGGTCGGCCCGTCGGGGATGCGCTCGGTCATCTCGTACCACCGCGTCTGCTGCTCGGCGCAGAAGTAGGGGCCGTAGAAGAGCTCCTGGAGGCATACGACCTGAGCCCCTTGATCTGCGGCCTCGGCGATGAGCGCGATATGTTTATCGATCATCGCCTGGCGGATCCTGCCGACGGGCGAGGTCGACGGCTCGCAGAGCGTGGCCTGGATCAGGCCTCCTCGGACGATGCGCGGCATGGGCGTGCTCTCGCTGGGGATCGTGGCGGATCGTCGTCGTCGTCGCCGGACTTTCCATCCTACGTACCGGACGCGCCGGCGGCTACCGCGGGCCCGTTGCGCGCCGGTACGATGCAGGCCAGTTCCCCAGGCGACTCTCGGAGGCGCGACGATGGCGACGACGCAGGCCCTCGAGTCCGTCCCTATGCTCATCGGCGGGCGCTGGGAGCCCGGCCGGTCGGAGCGGTCCGGCGAGGTCTTCAACCCGTCGACGGGCCGGGCGATCGCGCGGGTGCCGCTCGCCTCGGCCGACGAGGTTGACCGGGCCGTCAAGGCCGCGGCGCAGGCGCTCCCCGACTGGGCTGAGACGCCGGCCGTCGAGCGGGCCCGGGTGCTCTTCCGCTTCCGCGAGCGGCTCGTGGCGGACTCGGAAGAGCTGGCGCGGATCGTCACCCGTGAACATGGGAAAACATTGGCGGAATCCCGCGCCTCGGTTCAGCGCGGGGTCGAGATGGTCGAGTTCGCGTGCGGCATCCCGAGCCTGCTCATGGGCCAAACGCTTGCCGAACATCGCGCGCGACGTCGACTGCGAGACCGTCCGCCACCCCGTCGGCGTCTGCGCGGGAATCACCCCGTTCAACTTCCCGGCGATGGTGCCGCTCTGGATGTTCCCCGTGGCGCTGGCATGTGGGAATACGTTCGTCCTCAAGCCGTCGGAGAAGGTGCCGCTGTCGGCCGTGCGGCTCGGCGAGCTGCTGATGGAGTCGGGGTTGCCCGAGGGCGTCTTCAACATCGTCCACGGCGACGGGGAGGCCGTCGACGCCCTGCTGACGCACCCGCTCGTGCGGGCGGTGTCGTTTGTCGGATCGACCAACGTAGCCCGATACGTCTATGAGACGGGTACGAGGCACGGCAAGCGGGTGCAGGCGGCGGGAGGTGCGAAGAATCATCTGGTCATCATGCCGGATGCCGACCTCGACCAGGCCACGAGGGCGCTGCAGGCCTCGGCCTTCGGGTGCGCGGGCGAGCGGTGCATGGCGGGCAGCCTCGCGCTGCCCGATCGGGCCGATCGCCGACCGGCTCGTCGAGCGGCTCCGCGAGCTGGCCGCGTCGATGACCGTCGGGCCGACCGACGGCGGGGCCGACGTCGACATGGGACCGGTCATCACCCGCGGGCATCGCGACCGGGTCGCGGGCTACCTCGAGATCGGCCGGTCCGAGGGGGCCGTGGTCGCGCTCGACGGGCGCGAATCCGTCCAAGGTGAAGGTTTCCTGATTGGTCCGAGCGTCCTCGACCGCGTCGAGCCCGGCATGCGGGTGGCACGCGAGGAGATCTTCGGGCCGGTGCTCTCGGTCGTCCGCGTGGCCGACCTCGACGAGGCGCTGGCCGTCGGCCGCGACTGCCCGTACGGCAACGGCGCGTCGATCTTCACGCGGAGCGGCCGGGCGGCCCGCGAGTTCAAGCACCGGTTCAACGCCGGCATGATCGGCATCAACGTCGGCGTCCCCGCGCCCATGGCGTGGTTCCCGTTCACCGGCTGGAACCAGTCGTTTTTCGGGGATCTTCATATTCAAGGCTTTGAAGGCGTGCAGTTCTATACGCAACAGAAGATGACCATGACCCGCTGGTTCGCCTCGGCGGAGGACTCGCACCGCGACCCGGTCTGGAAGGGCGCCTGCCGCGCCCGGCCCCCGCGATGGGGGCGCGCACCGCGGTCGTGCCCCGGTCGCGGGGGTCGCCGCAATGATCCACAGGCGTTGATCTCAGGTTGCCGATCGGCGCGTCGCGGGGCGCCCGGATGGCCGCGACCGGCGCTTCCGGCCCCGTCGGACCCCTCCCGGACGCCCCGCGACGCCCACAGGCTCGGGTTCGCTCGGCGCCGCGGGAGAGGCCGGCTCGGACCCGGCTTCAGGCTCGGCAGCTTTGTCCTTAATCTCCTTGATATCAAGGGCTTCCGTCACAGCAGCGACCGCCGGCCCCCCGCCCATCCCCGCCTTGCGGAGGGCCACCAGGTCCTTGATCGCCGCCCGCATCGACCGCTCGTGGGCCATCTCATAGCGATGCATGAGCATCAGTCCCGGCGTGACGCCGGCGAAGTTCGCCTCGGCGCGGGGGAGGGCTTGTCGTCGAGGTCGGGCCGGGCGGCCGCCAGCTCGCGGCGGAGGGCCCGCAGCGCGGCCCGTTCGTCGGCGACCCCTCGGCCGAGCCGCGCGGTCGCCTGCCGCTCCTCGTCGTCGGTCAGCAGGTCGTCGCCCCTCCGCGTGTACCGGCAGTGGCGGTCGAGGACCAGGCGGTGCGAGTCCTCGGCCAGCGGCCCGGCCGCGACGGCGTCGGCGTCGGGCCGGTGGCCCAGCAGCGGCATCAGCGCCTCGTGGGCCTCGTCGTCCCATTCGCGCTGGAGGGCCTCGGCGATGTGGTCCCAGAGCCCGAGCAGCCGGTCGACCCCCTCGGGCGTCGACCTCAGCTCCGCGAGGGCCCCGGCGGGGTCGGTGTCGAACGCATCCTCGGCCCCGTCGAGCTTCTCACGCAGCTCGTCGTCGACGCCGTCGTTGTCGTTGTCGTCGTCGGGCCGCTCGTCGTCGCGGCGCCCGGCGGCGAGCTCGAGAAGCATGCCGGCCTCGGCGCGGACGCACCTCCGCAATCGCCACGAGGCGACGGCGGCGCGCTCGACGAGGACGGCGGCGGTGTGGCCGGACGGCTTCCAGTCGTCGGCCCAGCCCTTCAATTCGGCGTTGAACTCGGCCGCGCTCTCGCCCGGCAGGACGACCTGATTCGAGCGCAGGCCGTGCTTGAGGCCGTTGAATTTGGATGTGTTCTTGCCATCGGGCGTGATCGGGCCCTTCGACTTCTTGCCGTTGATTCGGCTGGCCTGCCGCTGTGCTTCGGAACGCATCGGTGTCGACCCCCTGGTGATCGCGGACCCTGGCCGCGCGACGACGTTGCGCGCGGACTTCATACAGGTAGGATCGTAAGTGGGGCGGCTGGCGTTCTCCGAAACCAAAAACGGGGTCAGACCCCTGCAGCCGAAAACGGGGTCAGACCCCGTGGCAGGAGTCTTCCTGGGAGGGAATGGCGGTTTCGTGCGGCCCCCACCGGGGCCGTCGTCCCCGAGCCTCCGCCCCGCCCGGCACCGATCGTGGCGCTTCGATACGTCCGACGCAATGAAGTTCGAGCCCCGGGCTTGACGATTCATAACCGGCGGGCTATGATTCGGCCATGCAAGCCGAGGCGGACGTCGTCTTCAGGTCGCTCGCCGATCCGACGCGCCGGGCGATCTTCGAGCATCTGGCCCGCGAGGGCGAGCAGACCGTGCGCGCCTTGACCGATCGCGCGGGGGTGTCGCAGCCTGCGGTGTCGAAGCACCTGGGCGTCCTGAAGGACGCCGGGCTCGTGCGCGCACGGCGGCGCGGGCGGGAGACGCACTACAGCGCCGAGCCGGAGGGCCTGGCGCCCTTGATCGACTGGATGGGCCAGTACGGCGCCTTCTCGCGCGAGCGGTTCGATCGTCTCGAAGCCCTTTTGGAGAGGATGGACCAATGAAGCAAGCCGACGCCGAAACGCGTTCCGTGGTCATCGAGCGGCAGATGCCGCAGCCGCCCGAGAAGGTCTGGCGCGCCCTCACGGAGGGGGGGCTCATCGAGCAGTGGCTGATGAAGAACGACTTCCGGCCGGTCGTGGGCCATCGGTTCCAGTTCCGCATGACTCCCGTGCAGGGCTGGGACGGCGTGATCGACGGCGAGATCCTCGCGGCGGAGCCGCATGAGCGGCTCTCATACACCTGGAGCACCATGGGGATGGACAGCGTCGTCACGTGGACGCTGATGCCGACGGAGGGCGGCGTGCTCGTACGCATGGAGCATTCGGGCTTCCGGCCCGAGCAGGAGCGCGAGTACCAGGGCGCGAACTACGGCTGGCAGAATTTCATCGGCGCCCTGGAAAAGGTTGTCGCCGGGCTGGACTGACGTGGGGCGCGCGTCCCGCCGCCTCGCTCCGCGACCCCCGGTCCACGGATGACCGGGGGTCGCGAGGCGCGGGGACGTGTCCTATGCTTGAAGGGGCGAGGCCCTCGGGTCGATGGCTCGTCGGGCCTTAAGTTTTGCCGATCCGATGGATCGGTCCCCATCCCCTCTCGAGCGAGGACAGATCGTGGACGCAACACGGACAGGGTTCGTCGCCCGCGCCGGCCGCATCGCCCCGAGGCTGATGCTGGGGCTGGCCCTGGTCGTCGGGGGCGCCTGGGCGATCCGCGCCACGCGCGTGGGGGCGGCGCCGGGGTTCCGTCAGGTGCCCAGCGACAAGTCGAGGATCTCCGGCGAGCAGGTGCTGGCGCGGTTCCCGAGGGAGAAGCACGAGGAATTCATGCGCCGGGCGATCGCCAACTCCCGGAAGGCGGGGGTCGAATACAGGACGGGCGGGGCCTTCGGCGCGGTGATCGTCGACGGCACGGGCGCGGTGCTCGCCGACGGGATGAACCACGTCGTCGCGCAGAACGACCCGACGTGGCACGGCGAGATGCACGCGATCCGCCAGGCCTGCGCCCTGCTGAAGAAGCCGAAGCTCGACGGCTGCATCCTCTACACGTCGTCCGAGCCCTGCCCGATGTGCCTGGCCACGGCCTACTGGGCCGGCCTGGACGGGATCATCTACGGCGCGAAGGTGGAGGACTCGAAGAAATACGGCAACTTCGACGACGACTTCATCTACGCCGAGTTCGCCAGGCCTGCTGAGCAGCGCCTCCATCTCGCAGCAGAGCCTGATGCGGCCCGAGGCCGTGGCGGTGTGGAAGGAGTACGCGGCGCGGAAGGACAAGGTCGACTACTGACATCGCCGGAGGCCTCGGCCCTCGTCGGGTCCGCCATGCGGATCCTACGAAGGCCCGAGCGACCTCACTCGCCGACGACGACGATGACGAACGAGCCCGGGACGTTGCCCCGCCGGCGCTCGGCCTGAGGCGCGGCGCCGGCGGCCGCGGGCGCGGGGGTGGCGGCCGAGAGGTAGAGGCGGTGGGTCTTCGGGTCGAGGGCCATTGTCCGCGCGGTCGTCGGTCGGGATCGTGGCGACGACCTTGTCGACTGGGTCCTACGGGGCGGGATCTGGCGTTCCCAGGGCAGTAGCACCTTCCGTCCTTCCTGGCAGTATGCTAAGGTCAAGAAGTCATAAGCTTGACGACTTCACGCCCCCCACTCTCGTGATCTTCATGCCGGGGTGAGCCCGATTCGATTTCATTCATGAGGGCGCTCGCCGGCCCGGTGTCGAAGGCCCCGCCCCCGAAGGGAATCCATCGCACTCCTACGGTCTGTTCCTTACGATCCTCCTCGGCCCGGCCGGTGATCCCCTCTCCCGCCCCCGTGCTGACCGCGGCGCGATCCTACGTCGGTCACTCCCGCCAGAGTTACCCGGTACCTGCCTTTTCTCATTGAACATACCAGATCGCGTGTCCTGCCCCGCCTACGTGAGGCGTTCGGAACCCGTTCCTCGGAGTGCTCCGGCACGTTGGACACATTCCGTTAGGTTGATGTTCTGGATCAGATCACCGAAAGCGGGCGGTTGCGGTTGGTTCGCGAACCACGGTCCCCGGAACGTGGATCGTCCGCGAAAGCTCATCGCGGGTCAGACGGATCGCGAGTGACCCACGTCGATGCGGACGCATGGTCGCGCCACACCGGATTCTGCGACCCGAGGAGGGCCGCTCCTCATGACGAGCTCCCAGATATTTCGACTACGTTGTTTGTTGCTCGTCTTTGCCAGCTATTCCACTGTAATCATTCTCCTGTATTCTTATTATCCTCCCAATCCCGACCAGGCCATCTACGACCAGATGGGCGAGGTGATCGCCCGCGGCGGGGTTATCTACCGCGACTGCGCCGACATGAATTTCCCCGGCGAGCCGCTGATCCATGCGCTCGCACTGAAGGTCTTCGGCGACCCGTTGCGGTCCTATCGCCTGCTCGACGGCGTGCTGTTGATCGCCTTCACGGCGATCGTCGCCCTGGAGCTTGCGGCCCGGGGGCGTCCGGGCACGGGCACCGCGTTTCTATTTGTCTATCCGCTGATGTATATCACGTCGGGCACCTGGTTCGCGGGCCAGCGAGATATTCTTGCCGCCCATGCCGGCCTGCTCGCCGGATTATGCCTGGTAAGAACGGAACCGGCTGGCCGTGTGCGTCCGCTCGTTGCAGGGCTGCTGCTCTTCGCGGCAGTGCTGATCAAGCCCACCTACCTACTCTTCGCGCCGGGCTTGCTCCTGGTCGACCTGGTTGCGAATCGCGGATGGAAGGGGGGCCTCGCCCGAGTGGCATCCAGGCATGCCGCCGCCTGGGTTACCCTGATAGCCGCCGTGTTGTTGTTCGCCGCACTCGCCAGGCACGCTCGCGTGCTCGACGATTGGTACGACTTCACGATCCGCTTCAACACCCAGGTCTACGCCAAAGACTCACCCGTGCGCTCATTTTTATATACTGCTTACGTCTTATTTATACGTGGTTGGCATTGGTACACACTCTACGCCATACTCGGCTTCGTGCTCCTTGCTCGCGGAGGCGACCGTGCGTTGCTGTGGACGTTGGCCGCGACCTTCGCCATCACGCTCGTCTCGGTGGTCGCCCAGAGGAAGGGATTCGGCTATCACTTCGGGGGCTGCCTCACCGTACTAGGCATCCTGGCCGCCGAGACTCTAGCTCATGCCGTATGTTGGGTGTCCACTCGAGGGATGAGATGGACGCTGCGTCTGGCCGGGCTCGCCCTGATCGCGGTCGCCGCGGCGGGATTTATATCTAAGATGAATACGAGTTACAAGCATCAGATACGATGGCATCTTGGTTTGATCGACTTCGAGGAGTTTTGCGACCTCCAGCACTTGCGAGGCCCGGTCGAGGTTGCGCGCTACCTCCAGTCGCACACGGCCCCTCAGGACACCGTCTGGACTTACGACCATAGCGTGCTGCCGAATAACCTCGCCGGTCGACGTCTGCCATTCCGGTTTACGTGCTTCTACCTCGTGAAAGCCGCCTGCCCGCCGTTCGAGAAGGCTGGAGACTGGTTGGCAGAGGTCCGCGCAGCACTCGACGACCACCCGCCACGTTACATCGTCCTCCGGCGCGCCGAGCGCCCCCCCCCGGGAGAGGCCCCCTCGTACTCGGTCTTTTCTCCTAACGACATGTCAGCCCCTGCCCAATTAGTTCGCAGGACGCTCGCCCGCAGCTACCGCCTGGAACACACCATCCATGACTATGACCTGTTCGTCCTGACCTCGGACTGATTACCCTCGCCCGGCGAGCGGCGGAGTCAGAAGACGATACCCCCCCCCCGCCCACCCCGTGACTGGTGATTGCAACATCGGCAATAGGCCACATGATATAACTATCTTTACTGCAATATTGACTCCGTCGACTTTCGGAGATAAAGCGCGACGGGGATCGGCCCGAATCATGCCGGTCTCGCCCTTCGGTTCATGAAGGCGGCGTATACGCCGAACGACACCCCGAAGCTGAGAAACCACGCATAATTGTAGAGGTCGAGCCAGAACTTCGGCACAGTCGCCACGCCGATCGTCCCCAGAAAGCCCGGCACGCACGGCGCGATCCCGGCGACGAGCGCCATCAGCGCCGCGGGGTTGAAGCCATTTCTGTACCAGTAGGGGCCCGAGCGGGAATAGAGGCCTTTTAAATCCAGTTGCGTCTTCCTCAGGAGGAAGTAATCGGCGATCAGGATGCCGCCGACCGCGCCCAATAGCGATGAATAGGCGACGAGCCACTTGAAGATATATCCTGACGGATCGGCGATCAGCCGCCAGGGTTGAATCAAAATCCCTACAATCCCCGTGATGAAGCCGCCGACGCGGAACGAGATCCGCCGGGGCCAAAGGTGGGCGAAGTCGTTGGCCGGGCCGACGACGTTGGCGGCGATGTTCGTGGCGAGGGTCGCCAGGCAGAGCGAGAGCATGGCGACGGTCAGGACGACCGGGTCGCGGAACGTCGCCAGGAGCTCGACGGGGTCCCAGATCGTCCGGCCGTAGATGACGATCGTCGCCGACGTGACGGCCACGCCGATGAACGAGTAGAGGGCCATGGTCGTCGGCAGGCCGAGGGCCTGGCCGAGTATCTGGTCGCGCTGGGTGTAGGCGTAGCGGGAGAAGTCGGGGATGTTCAAGGAGAGCGTCGCCCAGAAGCCGATCATCCCCGTGAGCGCCGGGAAGAAGAACGACCAGAACTGCCCGGCCTTGGGCTGGCCGGGGTCGAACGACGACGGCTGCTCGAGCATCGGCCCGAAGCCGTGGGCCTGGCGATAGGCCCAGGCCAGCAAGGCCAGACCCATGGCTATTAATAAGGGTGCCTTGATGTTCAACAGTAAGCGGATCGAATCGATCCCCTTATAAATGACGAACATATTGACGAGCCAGAAACCCAGGAAGCAGGCCAGCTCGGCCGCGTTAATCCCGAGGCCCCCGAGCTTCGGCAGCGACTGCCAGCTCGACACGTAGATGGCGAGGATCTTGTAGACGGCGGCGCCGCCGATCCAGGTCTGGATGCCGAACCAGCCGCAGGCGACGAGGGCGCGGAGCATCGCCGGGACGTTGGCCCCGCGGAGGCCGAACGAGGCGCGGCAGTAGACCGGGAAGGGGATGCCGTACTTCGTGCCGGCGTGGGCGTTGAGGATCATCGGGATCAGGACGATCGCATTGCCCAGCGTGATCGTCAGGACCGCCTGCCACCAGTTCATGCCCTCGGCGATGAGCGACGAGGCGAGCATGTAGGTCGGGATGCAGGCCGACATCGAGATCCAGAGCGCGGCGATGTCCTTCGTGCCCCACTTGCGGGCGGAGAGGGGCGTCGGCGTGATGTCGGCGTTGAGATAGGCTGGGTCGGTGTCGGGGGCGAGGTCGAGCGTCGCATCGGCGATCGACGCGGATTCGGTCGTGGACATCGGCGAGTCTCCGCGGCCGCCCATGGCGACCCCTGCGGGAGAGGAAGCGGCCAGGCTACGCCCGGCGGCCGGACCCGTCAAGCGACCGAGTCCAGGAGATCAGCGGGCGATGGCCGGGTGCCGGCCGCTGGAGTAAGGTGGCCCTCGTCCGGATCGATCCCGACGCGAGGCCATCCATGCGCCGTCTCGGACTCGTCGCGCTCGCCCTGATCGCCCTCGCCACGCCGGCCCGGGCCGACGACCTCGACGTCCTCCCACGCGGAGGCGGCGAGCCCGCGCCGGCAAAGCGGCTTGATGTTTATCTCCAATCCCGGGCCAAGGTCCACTTCGACGCCCGCCGGCAGGCCGTCGCCGCGCTCAGGACTCCCGACGACGTGGCACGTCGCGCGGCAACCTTGAAGGCGGCATTTCGCGAGGCGCTCGGCGAGCTGCCGACCGAGAAGACGCCGCTCAACGCCCGCGTGGTCGGCCGCGCCGATCGCGACGGTTATGCCGTCGAGCGCGTGGTTTACGAGAGCCGCGCCGGGCATCATGTCACGGCCAATCTCTACCTGCCCGCCGGCCCGCCGCCGTATCCCGGCGTGCTCGTCCCGTGCGGCCACAGCGAGAACGGCAAGGCCGCCGAGACGTACCAGCGCATGAGCATCCTCCTCGCCCGAAATGGAATGGCCGCGCTCTGTTACGACCCGATCGGCCAGGGCGAGCGTGTGCAGTGGCTCGACGATGCGGGCGAGCCCGCGGTGAAGGGCAGCACGACCGAGCATACCTTGCTCGGCATCGGCGCGCTGCTCGTGGGCCGCTCTGCGGCGGGGTATCGCGTGTGGGACGGCATCCGGAGCCTCGACTACCTGGCGAGCCGCCCCGAGATTGACCCGAAGCGGCTCGGCTGCACCGGCAACTCGGGCGGGGGCACGGAGACGGCGTACCTGATGGCGCTCGACGATCGGATCGTCGCCGCGGCGCCGTCGTGCTACATCACGTCGCTCGAGCGGCTGTTCGCGACGATCGGCCCGCAGGACGCCGAGCAGAACATCACCGGGCAGGTCGCGCTGGGGATCGAGCACGCCGACTTCGTGACGATGCGGGCGCCGAAGCCGACCCTGCTCAGCGTCGGCACCCGCGACTTCTTCGACATCCAGGGCTCGTGGGACACATTCCGCGAGGTCAAGCGGATCTACGGCACGCTGCGGATGGGCGAGCGGGTCGACCTCTTCGAGTCCGACGAGCCGCACGGGTTCACCGCCCCGCGGCGGGAATCGTGCATGCGCTGGATGAGGCGCTGGCTGCTCGGCAAGGACGACGCGGCGGTCGAGGCGGATTTTCTGATCGCCAGCGACAGGGACCTGCAATGCACCGAGACGGGTCAGGTGCTTACCTCATTTCATGGCACGTCGGCGTTTGACCTCAACGCCGAGCGCGCGGCGGAGCTCGATCGGAATCGGGTTCCGGGCCTGGCGCCCCGAGCACCTGCGGGCGGAGATCCGCAGGCGGCTCGCCCTGCCCGCGAAGCCCGGCCCGATCATCGTCCACCCGCCGAAGAGGGTTGCGCGCGACGGCTACACGATCACCCCCTGGGCGTTCGAGACAGAGCCGGGCGTGCTCGTGCCGGTCCTCGTCTTCCGCGGCGAGCCCGCGGCGGATCGGCCGCTGGTCGTCTACGTCGGCGCCGACCGCGCGATCGCCGCGCCCGGCGGGCCGATCGAGGCGCGGGTGAAGGCCGGTGAGCACGTCGCGCTGGTCGAGCCGCGAGGGATGGGGGAGGGCGCGCCGGACGCGAAGCCGGGCGCGTTCGGGCCGGACCTCCGCGAGGCATTCCTGGCGCTCCACCTGGACCGGCCGCTGCTCGGGCAGCGCGTTTTCGACCTGCTCCAGGCCCTCCGAGGGCTCGACAATTCGAAGTCGCCGGTCCACCTCGTCGGCATCGGCGCGGGAGGGCCGATCGTGCTCCACGCGGCCGCGCTCGTCGAGGGGTTCGCCTCGGTGACGGTCGAGCGGTCGGTCCCGTCGTGGTCGATGATCGCGCGGATGAAGTCGCCAAAGGGCGACCTCGCGAGCGTCATCCCCGGCGTCCTGATGAGCTACGACCTGCCCGACCTGGCCGCGGCGCTCGCGCCGTCGCGGTTGACGATCCGCGAGCCGCTTGACCCGGCCGGCGGGACGGTCGCGCAGCCGGCGCTCGACGCGGCGTATGCCCGGTGCAGGGCGGCCTACGAGGCGATCGGGGCGAAGGACGAGCTGACGCTCAAGGCCGGCAGATAAGACAGGCCGGCGACGGATGAGGGCCTACCTGGTGCGGCGGGCGTCCCTGCCCGCCATTCTCAGGCCCCGGGCGGGCAGGGACGCCCGCCCCACCAGGATGGAAGCGGCGGAGCCGCTCTCACGGCGCCAGCGTCGGGAACTCCGTCACCCGCAGGTCGGTACATCCATAAGGGATGAGCGTCAATTCCTCCAGCGGCTCATCGCTCGCGGCCGGGCTCCTCGGCGGCGGCGCGGCGGCGTTCTTCTCGAGCGTCCAGCCGGGCAGGCGACGGCCCTTGACCTTCGCGACGACCGGCGCCCCGTCCTGCGAGAACGGATGGTCGCCCACGGGCCGCTCCTCGAAGGTGATGGATCGCTCGGGGTGCTCGCGGTCGATTGCCAGGGCGTAGTTCCAGTGCGACTTCGGGTAGACTTCCCAGTCGGCGTAGGGGTCGTTGCCGCGGAGCTTCTTCCATTCGGCGTCGATCTTCAGGGAGTAGATGAGCGGGCCGCGCTCGATGGCGACGGCGTCGTTGAAGCCCTTGTAGAGGGTCACGGGCATCGGGAACCGGAGTGGGATCGTGTGCGTCCCCGCCCGCCACCGGAACGGGGTCCTGCCATAGCCGAGGGTCGCGAACGTGCCGGGCTTGAAGGGGAGGCTCAAGAGGTTCGCACCGGCGGACCACGACGGGACCCGGAAATAGAGCGGCAGAATCATCGGCTCGGCCAGGGTGAGCTTGATCGTTACCTCGTCGCGAAACGGATAGTCCGTAATCGTCTCGACCTTCACCTTCCTCCCATCCACTGTCGTCTCCACGACGCACGGCGCGTACGCCAGCGCCACGAGGCCGCCGTCGAGCGAGCGGCCCCACAAATGGCTCGCGAACTTGGGCCAGCCCTGGTGCATGTTCGCGGTGCAGCAGCCGAAGTTCGGCTCGAGGCCGTAGAGGTTCGCGTCCGGGCCGTTGTCGGTGTAGACCCGCGGGTCGGAGACCTTCACGACGACCTGGTTGGCCTGCTGGTCGTACTGGTGGGCGCACATATCCTTCTTGAACGTCGCCGGGAACGCGTTGAAGGCAAGCCGCTCCAGGCGGTCGCCGAGCCGGGCGTCGCCGCCGATCCCTTCAAGCAATTCGAGCGAGTACATGGCCTCGGCGACGGTGCAAAGCTCGGTGCCCTGCGAGGGCGAGCGGCCGGCGTAGTGCTCGTCGCAGGTGAAGATGCCGGTGGCCTGGCCGTGATAGCGGTCGAGGGTGTCGAACATGGCGAAGATGGCGTCGCGGTCCTTCGGGTCGACGCTCCGCCGGAACCTCATGCCGCCGAACTTCAGGCCCATGCCGTTGTTGACGCCGTGGTTGTCGAGGTCGAACTTCGTCGACTTCTCACGAAAGCGGTCGAAGTTTTCGAAGTGTTTGATCCAGTCATACGACTGCCTGTCGATCTTTTCGGCGAGGTCGAGCACCGATTTGTCGCCCGTCTTCTCGTGGAGCCAGTAGAGGCTCACCATCAGGTCGGCGCCGCGGAAGTGGGCCCAGCTATAGAGGGGGGTCTTCGAGACGACGGCGTCGATCTTCTTCGAGCAGCGGAGCAGGGCGGGGATGACGCGCGGATCGCCGGTGGCTTCCTGGTATTGCGTCAGGGCTTTGAAGAGGACGAACAGGGGCCAGACGTCGTACGGCTTGTGGCCCGGGTCGTTGTCGCCGACGGGGCCCAGCCAACCGTCGGCGGTCTGGTGGTCGAGGATGTGATCGACGTAGTCGCTTGACCTTGGCTTTCATTCTTTGATCGTCGAGCAAGAACGCGAGCGGGATGGCGCCGTCGAGCCAGTAGGGGGTGCGCTCCCAGCCCTCGGCCTTGCCGCCGATCCAGGCGCTGTCCTTGATATCGGGCCAGAACTCGTCGAGGTGGCCGCCGAGGCCGTCGGCCTGGAGCTTCAGTTGCGCCTTGAGCCAGCCGGCGGGCTTGATTGCGCCGAGGGGGAGCTCGGCGAAGACGGGGGGGTTGAGAGTGGATTCGGGCCCCTTGGGGTCGTCGGCGCCGAGCAGGAGGGCGAGCGGGACGATGGGGATGAGGCGGCGTGCGAGTCTCATGGCGTTTGCTCTTCCCGCGGCGGTCTTCTCTTCACCCTTCCCCGCAAGGGGGGAGGGTTTCCGAATCGGCGGCTCGTCGAAAAGGTCCCGGGTGGCCGAGGCGTCTCCGTGCCGAGTATAGTGGCCCGATCCCTCGAATACGATCGGCCCGCGTCACGGAGAAGTCTCGATGAGTCGGCGCGCTCTGCTTGCGTTCGCAACCCTCGCCACCCTCGGCGCCTCCGGCCTGGCGCCGCACCTCCTTTCGGGGACATCGACAAGATGAACTTCGGCAAGACCCCCGACGGCACCCCGGTCGAGCTCTACGTCCTGAAGAACGGCTCACTCATGGTCAAGGTGATGACCTACGGCGCCATCGTCACCGAGATCGACGCCCCGGACCGCGATGGCAAGCCGGGCGACGTCGTCCTCGGCTTTGACAATCTCGAAGGCTACCTCGGCGGCCACCCCTATTTCGGGGCCGCGGTCGGCCGGTTCGCCAACCGGATCGCCGGCGCGAAGTTCTCGCTCGACGGCAAGGACTACACCCTGGCCGTCAACAACGGCCCGAACAGCCTGCACGGCGGGACCAAGGGCTTCGATAAGGTCGTCTGGAAGGCCGAGGAAGTGCCCGGGCCCGACCCGTCCGTGCGCTTCACTTACCGCAGTCCCGACGGCGAGGAGGGGTATCCCGGCAACCTCGACGTGAGCGTCACGTACACGGTGACGAAACAGAACGAGCTGCGGATCGATTACAAGGCGACGACCGACAAGGCCACGCCGGTCAACCTGACGAACCACAGCTACTTCAACCTGGCCGGGCCGGCGTCGGGGACGATCCTCGACCACGAGCTGACGCTGGCGGCCGATAAGTATACGCCTTCGAATGAGTCTCTGGTTCCGACGGGCGAGCTCGCGCCGGTCGCCGGCACGCCGCTCGACTTCGCGAAGGCGACGCCGATCGGGCAACGGATCAAGGACATCAAGGCCGAGCCCGCGGGCTACGACCACAACTTCGTCCTCCGCGGCGACGGCAGCAAGCCGGCGTTCGCGGCCAAGGTGGTCGCGACCCGAAGAGCGGGCGCGTGCTTGAGGTGTTCACGACCGAGCCGGGCATCCAGTTCTACACGGGCAACTTCCTGGATGGGTCGAACAAGGGCAAGGGAGGCGTCGCCTACAAGCAGCACGGGGCGTTCTGCCTCGAGGCGCAGCACTTCCCCGACTCGGTGAATCAGCCCAATTTTCCCTCGACGATCCTCAGGCCGGGGCAGGTGTATACTCAGACGACGATCTACAAGTTCTCGGCCGAGTGATCCCGTAGGGTCCGCTGTGCGGACCATCCGTAGAAATGGCCGCGATCGAAGATGGTCCGCACAGCGGACCCTACGGAGGAACCATGGCGAATCCCGCCGGCCCGCTCGCCGACCTCGACGACTGGGAGTCGGCCCACGACGTCGAGTCGAAGACGTTTCGCGACTACCGCGCAAACGTCCGCCCCGGCGTCGTCGAGTTCTACCGCCAGAATCATGCCAACCAGACGCTCGGCTTCGTCCTGGAAAAGAAGCGGGAGTACCTGGCGAAGAACAGGAAACGGATGGGCATCTGGGAGGCGATGGAGTTCCTCAACACGCTGGTCGACGACAGCGACCCGGACACCGAGCTCTCGCAGGTCGAGCACCTGATGCAGTGCTCCGAGGCGATCCGCGCGGACGGGCATCCGCGGTGGATGATCCTCACGGGACTGATCCACGACCTGGGCAAGGTCCTCTGCCTCTTCGGCGAGCCGCAGTGGGCGGTCGTCGGCGACACGTTCCCGGTCGGCTGCCGCTACTCGGAGAAGATCGTCTTCCCCGAGTTCTTCGCCGAGAACCCCGACAGCCGCGTTGCCGAGTATCAGACTCCCTGCGGGATCTATTCGGAGGGCTGCGGGCTCGACCACGTCCACCTATCGTGGGGGCACGACGAGTATCTCTACCACGTCGTCAGGGACTACCTCCCCGCGGAGGGCCTGGCGATGATCCGCTATCACTCGTTCTACCCGGGCCATCGCGAGGGGGAGTACGCCCACCTCATGACGGAGCATGACCATCAGATGATGGACTGGGTGCGGCGGTTCAATCCGTACGACCTCTATTCGAAGGACCACGAGCGCCCCGACGTCGCGGCGCTTGCTGCCCTATTACCGCGAGCTGATCGCGGAGTTCTTTCCCGGGGAGATCGCGTGGTGAGGCTCGGCGGCGGCCACCTCACTTGGCGTCCTTGATATCGATGACGATGTCGGTCTTGCCGCCGGGGGGGACCTCGGCAGTGATCTTCGAGCTGGTGGGGTTGGCGAACTTCTGCGGGACGACATACTTGACGGTGGTGTCGCCGTCCTTATCCTTGACCTCCTCGGTCACCTCGACGGCCACCAGGTGCTTGCCTGCGACGGCGCCGTCGCCCTCCTTGTAGGTGGTGAGTGTGAACTTGCCGCCGTCGATCGGACCCGACGCGGGGCGTCCCTTCTCGGGCTGGAAGTGGATGGTGCCCTTGCTGACGGGCTTGCCCTGATAGCTGACTGTGCCCGCCGCGGGGACGGCCGGCAGCTCGCCCGAGTCTCCGCCGCACCCCGAGACGACGGCCCACACCATCGCCGCCGCGAGACCCGGACGGCCGCGCCGCACGATCACGTTCGTCATGTGAATCCCCACGCCGCCCCGCGGCCCATGATGATGTCCGATGGCGCACCCGCCCCGCCCCCGGCCATCATGCCGGACCGGAGGCGGGGCGTAAATCCCCGGGTCGTCCGAGCGAGAGCCTCAGTAGCTATCGGCGCTGATGACTTCGGCGCCGGCCCGGGTGGAGAGCGCCCACCAGGTGGGGAGGCTGATCGAGTTCTTGATGAACCGGACGGAGCCATCGGCCATGAGGAAGTTCAGGCCGCCCGGCGTGCCTGCTGCCGAAGGCGGCGTTCGTCCCGCAGGCTGCCGTTCCGCCCGAGTAGCCGACGCCGGGCAGCGTGTTCGGCGGGTTCTTGGTCGAGCGGAAGTTCGACGAGTGCCGCAGCGTGATCGTCCAGGCGTTGAACATTGGGTTGAGGCCGGTGCAGTTCTTCTGAGCGGCGCCGTACCACGACCCGTCGTTGTCGTAGGCCGTCTCGCCCACGGCGAACGTGTTGCTCATGCCGTCGGGAAAGCCCTTGAGCCGGCGGGGGATACCGTAGTCGGCGAAGCCGAGGTTGAGGTGCTTGACGTCGGTCGTGGTGTACTGGGCGATCGCGTCGGCGCCGGTGCTAGGCGGGCCGAGGGGGCCGACGCAAACCGAGTACGACGAGATCGCGAGCTGCGCGACGTGCGGGATGTCGTTGCGGGTCGAGGTCGACTGGTTGATGTACGGCTGCTCCGGACGTCGGTCGGGCAGTTGAAGACGTTGAGGTTCGTCATCGCCACCGTGGTGTCGACGGCGGGGATGCACGAGGCGGCCTAGACGGCCCGAGACCGACGGGTCGTTGTAGGTGAGCTGGAAGTTCCAGGCGTTGGAGAGCGGCCGACTGCTCGAGGTTGGGCAGGAGCGAGACCCACGTGCTCTGGGCGTTCGAGTCGTTGTTGTTCGGGTCGTCGGCCGGCCGGGCGCCGGGGAAGCAGTTGTTGGTGCTGGCGTAGTTGTGCAGGGCCAGGCCGATCTGCTTGAGGTTGTTGATGCACTGGCTCCGCCGCGCCGCCTCGCGCGCCGCCTGGACGGCGGGCAGGAGCAGGGCGATCAGGACGGCGATGATGGCGATGACGACGAGCAATTCGATGAGCGTGAATCCGCGACGCCTCATGGGATGTCCTCCGGATCGATAGGCAGATGAGAACGGAGATGTCCGGCCTTGCCGGCCCCCGCGGCGGGTGGTCAGTAGTTGCTGGCGTCGATGACCTCGCCGTTCGCCCGCGTGCCGAGGGCCCACCAGGTCTGGCGGCTGATCGTGCTCTTGATGAACCGGACGCTGCCGTCGCCCATCAGCGTGTTGACGCCGCCGGAGTGGTAGCTGTCCGCCTCGCTGAACGTCGAGGCCGAGCCGGAGGCTGGTTGCTGCAGTAGGTCCACTGGGCCGAGTTGGGCAGCGCCACGGTGTTGAACAGCGTGAAGGCCATCGAGCCGTGGATCCAGTTCTTGCCGCGCTGGTCGTCGACCGTCCCCGTCTTGCCGACTCCAGGCGGCGTCGCAGGCGGCCAGCGCAGCGATGGCCGCGGGCGCGATCGTGTCGAGCGTCGAGCACCTGGGCGGAAGCGACCGCGCCGACGCTCGGTCGAGGCCGATGTTGAGCTGGCCCAGCGTCGCCGTTGGGGTTGCCGACCGTCGACTCGCAGAAGGCGATCGTGTTCGACGTGCCGTCGGTGACGGTGTTGATGCCGTACGACTGCTGGAAGCGAACATGCCGGTCGACGGCAGGCCGGCCATGACGCCGATGTTCGGCCAGACCGAGGTGTTCGGTGTTGACGTAATACGTGGTCGTCCCGAGGGAGGCGAAGTAGCTGTTCGAGCTGATGACGTAGTCGCCGGCGTAGAGGTCGGAGGGGCAGACGAACGCGGCGATCTGCGAGTAGATCGCCGTCATCTGGATCGGCCCGGGCATGACGGGCACGGCCGGCGGAGTGACGCCGTCGTCGATGCCGAAGTTGAAGTTGATCGCGTTGTAAATCGCCATCTGCTCCATCTGGGGCAGCAGCGCGGCAGTGGGCGCTGAGCCCTGCTTCGAGAGGTACGTCCCCACCGGCCAGTAGTGGGCACTGCCCGGAGCCCATCGGGAACGCGCTGTTGATGTTGTGGTAGTTGTGCATCGCCAGCCCGATCTGCTTCATGTTGTTGACGCACTGCATCCGCCGCGCGGCCTCGCGCGCCGCCTGGACGGCCGGTAGCAACAGGGCGATCAGGACCGCGATGATCGCGATCACGACGAGTAGCTCGATGAGCGTGAAGCCGCGGCGACGCATGGAGTGCTCCTCTCCAGACTCGGGAACGATGCCGGAAACGGACGGATGATCGACGGATGCAGTCGCCGCGCGACGAGACCCGGGAGGGCGGCGGGGCCGACCCGGACCGGATGACCCCCCGGGTTTTCCCCGGGTCGTCGAGGGCTCGGAGGGACTGGGCGCGCCGCTACCCTCGCGGCACGTGTTCAACGTGTCGGGTTACACCGAACTCTGATTGATGCAATCACGGAAGGAGGGTTGAACTCCCTCAGAGTAGACTCGGATCTGTCTCGTTTTCAAGGCAAAACGGCGAAAGGACGTGGAAGCCGTTCCACAGAGCGAGTCCGGTGCACGACGGGTGACCGCTCCGGGCGCGTCGAGGGCGACGGCTCCCGCCTAGGAAGTGGCCGACCAGATGAAGGATTGGAAAAAAAACTGCCGAAAACCACGTCACGCCGGCCGGATCGCGCCGTGTGCCGGATCGGTCCGGGGCCGACGCTCGGGGTGCCGCGACACGAGGGCGGGAACCTCCTTAGACCGGTTTCCTTTTGAGTCGAGCGGTCTGCTCCGGGTGGGGCGGGCCTCCGTGCCCGCCCGTGTCGGCCTGCTGGGCGGGCACGGAGGCCCGCCCCACCCGGAACTCTCCGCCGTCCGCCACAGGCAAAGAGAAACCGCTCTAGCGGCGCGAGGCTCGGCGTTGGGGCCGCTTCGACAGGATCGCCCGCGCGAGCCGGAGCCGCGCGCGCGATCGGTCGTTCATCCCGTCCGCGAGGCCGTCCAGCCGGCCCGGGTCGGCCTCGACCAGCGCCAGGAGGACCGCTGCAGAAGGGTCGCTGTGCGCGCGGGCCAGCGCGCCGGCGGCGCGGACGCGGGCCGAGGGGTCGCCCCGTTCGCCCAGGCACCAGGCCCCCCACTCGCGGAGCGCCGCGGGGTCGTCCGGCCGCGCCTGCAGGATCGTCTCGAGGATCCGCCGCGCCTCGCGCCGTGACTCGGGCAACTGGCGGAGCCAGCGCGCGCGGTCGAGGTCGGTGGCCGGGCGCAGACCCGGCGTGGTGCCCAAGCGATCGGCCGTCAGCGCGGCGAGGCGGTCGTGGACCGGGCCGCTGGCCAGAAGCTCGGCGACGCGGTTCGCCGGCCCCTCGCCCAGGGCCCGGGCGTCGTCGAGCGCGTCGATGGCCGACTCAAGCCCGCCGTCGGCGAGATAGGCCATGGCCAGCTCGATCTCGGCGTGCCCCCAGCGGTCGGGCGAGGGGTCGGCCATCGGACGCCACGCCAGCAGCCCGGCCGGCGCAGCCAGCAGCAGCACGCGCGCGGCGGCCGACTTCCACCGGCCGAGCGCGATCCGACGTGCAAGGTCCACGGTGCCGGCCGCGGCGAGCAGCGCGAGGCCGGGAAGCCAGGGCACACGATAGCGTCCCACGACGAAGAAGAGTGCGGTCGTCGCCATTCCCGCGGCGGTCGAGAACACGACGAACCACCAGAACGGCGTGCGCTCCTCGCGTCCGAGCCCCAGCGCCGCGAGGGGGATCAGGACACCGAACCCGAGCACGCCCCACGCCAGCCGCGGAGCGGCGACGAGCCGGACGACCTCCATGTCCTGGTTGTCGGGGATCTCGAAGTCGTGCGCCAGCAGGCCGAGCTTGTGCCCGAGGAGCCCGAGCGACGCGAGCGGGGCCTCGCGCCATCGCCTGAGCCCTTCGGCCAGCCAGAACCGCGAGACCTCGGAGGGTCCGAGCGGCCGGCCGGCGCGGCGGGATGCCTCGGCCGCGAAGTCGTCGGCCTCGCGCGGGGTTGGCCTCGACGAACAGCGGCGCGGCGTAAGTCCCTGTGGCCTCGGGCCCATTACCGATGTAGAAATTCGCTCCGCCCTGCCAGGTGGTCAGGATCAGCTCGGGGGGCCGGGCGACGATGGCGTTGACCGCCGTCGCCGGCGCGATCGCCGCGGCGAATCCCAGCAGGAACAGGCCGGCCCGAACCCACCGCCGTTGCTTCCCTGCGATGCCGCTGCCGAGGATCCACCAGGCCGCGCCGAGCGGCCCGAGCACGAGCGCATTGGCGCGGAGCAGGGCGACCGCGCCCCAGGCAAGTCCCGGGACGACTGCCCGCCATCCGCGGCCGGCCGGGTCGGCGGACCACGCCGTCAGGCCGAGCGCCGCCGCGGCGCCGAGCGCGGCCATCCCCTCCTTCTCGAGGAGTCCGTCGGTGAAGATCAGGGGCCCGTAGGCCACGGCGATGAGCCCGGCGACGATCCCCTCGGCCCACCCCAGACCCCGGCGGGCCGCCCAGTAGACGACGATCGGCGTTCAGCGCACCGAGACAGGCCATGGTCACGCGGAGCCGCGCGACCTCGGGCCCGACGAACCGGATCAGCCCGGCGAGCAGGTAGGGATACAGGGGATCCTGGTAGAACGGCCGGCCCGGGAGCCACGCCCCGCCCACGATCTCCTGCGCCCTCGACCAGTAGGCCCCCTCGTCGACCCAGGCGAGCCGCCCGAGCGGGTGGCGCGCGTAATCGGCCGCGTAGGCGAGCCGGAGCACCAGCCCCAACAACGCGATCGCCACCGCCAGCCCAAGGTCGACGGCCCGGGCCGCAGGCCGTCCTTTCCGACTCATCTCAACCCCCTCGACTCGATCGCGCGCGGCGGCTTTCGGCCCGGCTCGGATGTGATCGCCTGTATCCACATGCAGGGACTCATGACGACAATTCCGACTGGTCGGTCTTTTTACGCTGGATTCCTGTCTCGGAGGCGATATGGTACTCGTTATCCCAATTCGCGGCAGGCTCCTGCCGACGCGTGCTCATTGAAGTCATCTCGATCGAAATCGGCACCCCAGACGACGTCCCGTCTGGGCAAACAATCGGTGCGGCTCTCGTGTTCGCGTCCTCCGTGCGGGCGGGCCCCCGGAAGGCGGCCGGCCCGGTTTTCATGTCCTCTTCTCATCGCGAAGGAGTCCCTCCTCATGCGACGGTCTGATCGCGGCGGTTTCACGCTGATCGAGCTCCTGGTCGTGATCGCCATCATCGCGGTCCTGATCGCCCTGCTGCTGCCGGCCGTCCAGGCCGCGCGCGAGGCGGCGCGGCGGGCGCAGTGCGTCAACAACATGAAGCAGATCGGCCTGGCGATGCACAATTACCACAGCGCGATCAACGCGCTGCCGTGGGGCTCGGGGCCCTGGGGCTGGAACGACTGGTCCAGCCACGTCATGTTCCTCCCCTACATGGAGCAGACGAGCCTGTTCAACGCGATCAACTTCGTCACCACATGCGCCGACGGTAATTGCAACGGCATCAATACGACGGCGGTCTATCGCCAGGTCGGGGGGTTCCTCTGCCCGTCCGACATCGACCGGCTGACGACGCTGCAGGGCCACAACAACTACATGGGCAACGCCGGCTCGGCGCCGACCTCGTTCTACGGGTGGAACGGCACCCCGGGCGCGCTGGGCGCGTTCGCGGGGGTCTTCTGCTTCGTCGGTGTCGACTGCACCGCCGGGGTGCCGCCGTGCAACGGGACGAACGGTCAGACCGGTTTCTACGTCAGCTTCCGCGACATCACCGACGGCCTGAGCCAGACGGCCGCCTTCAGCGAGCGGGTCAAGGGGATCGGCACGAACAACTCCGGCATCTACGACGCGCTCAAGCCCTCGTCGTCGCTGGTCAATCTGCAGAGCGGCGCCCCGCCGAACAACGGGATCAACGACGCGCGGCCGCAGGACATGTACACCGCCTGCATCTCGCAGGTCCTGCCGGCCGTCGTCAGCTCGGGCATGCTGGACAGCCAGGACTCCTCGGGCGCGCGGTGGGACGTCGGCTACGCGCCGGACACGCGCTACGTCCACGTCATGCCGCCCAACGGCCTGAATTGCGATGGCGACAACGACGATGCGGGCCGCGAGACCGCGTACTCGGCCTCCAGCCGTCATTCCGGCGGCGTCAACGTGCTGATGTGCGACGGCTCGGTGAAGTTCGTGAAGAGCTCGATCGCCCCCCAGACATGGTGGGCCGTCGGCACCCGCGCCAACAACGAGGTCGTCGACGCCAGCGCCTACTCGAGCGCCCTCGGTCGGGCGGCCCTGTCGTCGCGGGGCCGCCCCCCGGTGGTTTCTCAGTTTAGTGCCGGAATTCCCTCGACTCGACGTTTTTATGGGTGGCCCGGACAACGTTGTCCGGGAGGCGGAGCCGCAAGAGGTCCGCCGGCCGTGGCCTGCACGCACCTCCCCCTCGCTTCGCGACCCGGACAACTCGTTGTCCGGACCACGCATCGGTCAGTCTTCCGCCCGACTCCGTGTTACTTCTTGCCGGAATGCGCCTCGAAGTCGAACGTGTTCTCGCCCGTCTTCACCTCGCAGACCCGCGTCGCCCGCTGGAGCAGCGGGTTCTTCTTGGCGAGCGGGCCGCCGAGCTTGACCTCGTTCGACCCGGTCAGTGTTGTAACCGTGTAGCTGCCGTCCTTGCCGATCGGCGCCGAGCGCAGCGCCACGCTCGCGCGCTTCGGGTTCGCCGCGTTGAAGATGATCTCACCCTCGGTGGCCGGGGTACCGTCGACGCGGACGACCCCCTTGACGGTCGCCTCGGTCATCGAGCCGTCGACCGAGGGGGCCGACGAGCTTCCGTCGCATCCGGAGAGGGTCAAGAGGGCGGCCGTCGAGAGACCGGCGATCGCGCGACGGATTGGGTTCCGCATCGGGAGGCTCCTGGGCACGGGATCGAGGGAGGAAAGGGCCGGGAAGACCGGGCCGGGATAGCATCGACGAAACGGGGCGGCTTATCAACGCCGCGGTGCCGGAACCGGGCCGGACCCCTCACGAACCTCGACCACCCGGTCGGCCGCCAGGCTCTCCCACGCCTCGATGAGGCCCGACGGCCAGCGCACCTCCAGCCGCTCGATCGTCGAGGACGAACCCAGGCCGAACCGGACTCGCGGGTCGCTCGCGGCCAGGTAGCCCGTCCCGCTCGTCAGCCAGCGCACCGAGGTCCGCCCGCCCGCCCGGCAGGTGACGCGGGCGCCGACGGGCGTCTTCCCCGACTTCGGCCCGCCGACGAGCCGAAGGCCGACCCAGTGCCCGCCCGGCGTCTGGTTCTTCAGAATCGCGACGGGCCTGTCGCGATGGACTACGACCAGGTCGACCCGGCCGTCCCCGTCCAGGTCGCCAGCTGCCGAGCCCCGGCCGACTGCGGGGCGGCCGAGGTAGGGGATGGCCGGGGCGGCCACCTGCTCGAAGCGGCCGGGCGACGTGGCGCGGTAGAGGAGCGGGAGCTGCGCCATCGGGTGACTGATCCACGGGCGGTCGTCGACGTGGCCGTTGGCGATGAAGAGGTCGAGCAGGCCGTCGTTGTCGAGGTCGACCGCATTCGTGCCGAAGCCGGTGAAGGCCCGGCCCGTCGCGTCGAGCCCGGCGCGGGCCGTCTCGTCCTGGAACAGGCCGCCGCCGAGACCCTTGAGGAACGTATTGGGCTCGTTGATGAAATTGGTGTGGAACAGGTCGATCCGGCCGTCGCCGTCGAGGTCCTCGGCGACGACGCCCATGCTCGCCGTCGCGCGGCCGGCGCCATCGTAGGCGACGCCCGACTGCGAGCCGATCTCTTCGAACTTCAGGCCGCCGAGGTTTCGGAAGAAGAAGTTCGGCGCGGCGTCGTTGGCAACGAACAGGTCGAGCTTGCCGTCGTCGTCGAGGTCGGCGATCGCCAGCCCGAGGCCGTCGCCGCCGGGCAAGTCGAGGCAGGCCTCGCGATGGACCTCGGTGAACGTGCCGTCGCCATTGTTACGGAAGAGCAGGTCGGGCTGCGGCGGGAACTGGCCGGGCGGGCAGTGGATCCGCTTGCCACCGGCGTCGACGCACGGCCGGACGTCGGCCGGGTCGGCCTCGACGTAGGTGACCGCGACGAGGTCGAGGTCGCCGTCGCCGTCGAGGTCGCCGAAGCCCGCGGCCGTCGTCCACAAGGAGGAGCCGACGCGGGCCCGCTCGGTCACGTCCTCGAACGTCCCGTCGCCGCGGTTCCGGTAGAGCACGGTCGCGCCCAGGCCGGTGACGAACAGGTCGTCATGACCGTCATTATCGATATCACCCACGGCGCAGCCCATCCCGTAACCGAGCCCGCCAACGCCCGCGCGCGCCGTGACATCCTCGAACGTGCCGTCGCCGCGGTTCCGGTAAAGCTTGTTGGGGCGAGGCGGCGCATTGCGGTCGTAGGGCAGGGGACAGCCGTTGACGAGGTAGATGTCGAGCCGGTCGTCCTCGTCGTAATCGATCAGGCCGACGCCGCCGCCCATGCTGTCGCCAAGGAACATGTCGCCCTTGGGTGCGCAATCATACTGAAAATTGACGCCGGCACGCTTCGCGATGTCTTCGAAGCGGAAGGGGCTCGCCGCGCTCGCCGCGACGGCCGTCCCGATCGCCGCGGAAGTCGGGCGGGCGCGCAGCCGCGGGGCCGGGACCGGGGCTTCGACCGTTGAGGCTAGCTCAGCCGTGGCGAGCTGCGCCTTGGCATTGGTCGGGTCGAGACGGATCAGTTCCTGGAACCATCCTTTCGCCTCGTCGGTCCGGCCGGCCTCGCGGCAGAGGTCGGCGAGGCGTTCGAGGACCTCGACCGACCGCTCGCCGCGGACGAGCCGATCGAGCGCTGCGATCAGGTCGACCTCGCGGACCCGGAGCGGCTCGACGCGGTCGAGATAGGGCTTCGCCTCGTCGGCGCGGCCGAGGCGGATGAGTGCCTGGCCGAGCCGGTACGGGACCGAGCGATCGTTCGGCGCCAGGCTGGCCGAGGTCTTCCAGCAGGCGACGGCCTCATCCATCCGGCCCTTCGCCTCGGCAATCGCCGCCTTGATGAGCCACCAGCGGGCGAGGTCGACGGGGCGGACGGGCTCGGGGCCGAGCGCCGACTCGGCCGAGTCGGCGTCGCCGAGCGCGGCCTTGCATTCGGCCAGGGCGAGCCGAACGGCCGGGTCGTCCTCGAACGCACCGGCGGCTGCTTCGAGATGGGGCCGCGCCTCGGCGAGCCGGCCGCCGCGCATGAGCAGCAGGCCCCAGGCGCGGCGGACCCACGGGTCGTCGGGCGTCTCCTCGAGGAATGGCATCAGCTCGGCGGCCAGGTCGCGGCCGTCGGCCGTCGTGGCGCCGCTGCCCGTGAGCGTGGCGAGCTGGCGGGGGTCGGCGGTCAGTCGATAGAGGTCCCAGAGGATCGGCCGCGCCTCGTCGCCGCGCTGGGACAGGGTGAGGACGTAGACGAGCCGCCGCCGCGGGTCGACGGCCGTCGGGCTGCCTTCGGTCGCGGCCCGGAAGGCGCGCTCGGCCTTGGTCAACTCATGAAGCTGCATCCAGCTCTCGCCGAGCAACGTCTGCGCGGGGAGCCACGCGGGGTCGGTCGGCCCGATCCGACCGAGCGCGGCGACGGCCTCGGCATGCCGGCCCTCGAAGGCCAGGACGCCACCGAGGCGGAGCCGGGCCTGGCCGTCGTCGGGCGAGCGCTCCAGCCAGGGGACCAGCCGCGCCTCGGCCTCGGGCCAGCGCCGGCCGCGGATGGCCGCCTCAATGGCCGTCCATTGCCTGGAAGGCGGGTCGCGCCTCGGCCAGAGGGCGGCGGCCAGCGCCGCGACGAGCAGCACCGCCGCGGCCGGCCACCATCGCCGAGTTCGTGGGACGGGGATCATGGGGGGCCGGCGGTCGCGTGGATGAGGTGGTGGGGCCGTCGGTCGAGGATAGCAGCGCGACCCCGCGAGGGCCAGCGTGCTGCTTTTCGTTGGACACGGCCGGCGGCGGCGGTTTCAATGGGTCTGTGAGGCTTGACGGATGAGGGGCGACGCGGGTGTCGTCGCCCCTCGAGCCCCCCTCCAGTCGGGCACGTGATGGACGATCGGCATGCGCAGCCGGAGACGGCGCTGGGCGGTGACGGCTCGGCGCCACCCGAGCCGGGCCGCGACGAGTTCGCGCCGCCCTGGCATGAGGGCGCGCCGACACACATCGAGGCCTGGCTGGTCAACGTCCCCGACACCGAGCGCGGCCCGCGGCTCGAGTCGATGATCGCCGACGAGGTCGGCCGCCGCCGCGGAGCGGGCGAGGAGCCGGCCGTCGCCGAGTACCTCCGCCGGTTCCCCGGCCAGACCGAACTGGTGGCCCGCGCCTTCGGCCTCCGCGCCCGCCGCTCCGACGTGCCGATCGAGGAGATCTCGACCGAGGACCGGACGGTCTCGATCGGGACGGCGGCGGCCGACGACCCGGGGACCGAGCTCGAGGCCGGCGTCCTGGTCGGCCGGCGCGTACGTCGTCCGCCGCGTGCTCGGCAAGGGCGGCTGCGCCATCGTCTACCTCGCCCACGACCCGATGCTCGACCGCCTCGTCGCGCTGAAGATGCCGCGGTCCGACGGCTTCCGCAGCGAGGAGGAGCTCGCCGGCTTCATCCGCGAGGCCCGCAACGCCGCCCAGCTCGACTTCCCGGGGATCGTGCGGACCTACGACGTCCAGAGCGAACCCGGCGTCGTGTTCATCGTCCAGCAGTTCATCGACGGGCCGAACCTCGCGTCCCTGATGAAGGCCGGACGGATGTCGCCGGAGCGGACCGCGGACCTGCTGATCGGCGTCTCGCGGGCGCTCGAGCACGCGCACGGCCTGGGCTTCGTCCACCGCGACATCAAGCCGGCCAACATCCTGCTCGACGCGATCGGCCGGCCGTACCTGAGCGACTTCGGCCTGGCCCTGCACGAGAGCACCCAGCGCGACCACTGGGGCGAGCTGGCGGGGACGTGTCCTTACATGTCGCCCGAGCAGGTCCGCCGCGAGGTCCACCGGCTCGACGGCCGGAGCGACCTCTGGGGCCTGGGGATCATCCTGTATGAGATCCTCACCGGCTTCCGCCCGTTCACGTCGACGAAGTCGGCGGACCTGTTCGAGGAGATCGAGCGGCGCGACCCAAGGCCGCCGCACGAGGTCGATCCGAGCGTCCCGGCCGAGCTGTCGCGGATCTGCATGAAGTGCCTGGCCAAGCGCGCGACCGAGCGTTACGCCTCGGCCGCCGAGCTGGCCGACGACTTGCGATACTGGCGCGACGGCGAGCCGGCCCGCGCCCTTCGGCTCGCGGCCGACGAGGAGGCAGCGCCCGTCGTGCCGCAGGGGCTGCGGAGCTTCGAGGCCGGCGACGCTGACTTCTTCCTCGAGCTCCTGCCCGGCCCGCGCGACCGCGCGGGGCTGCCCGAGGGCCTCCGCTTCTGGAAGCGGCAGCTCGACCGGACCGCACCCGACGAGCGGCTGGCGGTCTGCCTGATGTACGGCCCGTCGGGATCGGGCAAGTCGTCGCTGGTCAAGGCGGGGCTGATCCCCCGGCTCGGCGATCACGTGCTGCCGATCTACGTCGAGGCGACGCCGGGCGAGACCGAGTCGCGGCTGCTCCGCACCTTGAGGATCCACGACCCCGAGATCCCCGCCGACGCAACGTTGCCCGAGGTCTTTGAACGCCTCCGCGCCGCGGGGGGTATCGGCGGCAAGAAAGTGCTCGTCGTCCTCGACCAGTTTGAGCAGTGGCTCCACGCGACCGGAGGCACGGGCGACGGCCCGCTCTCCTACGCGCTTCGCCAGTGCGACGGCGGGGGCGTGCAGTGCCTGCTTCTGGTCCGCGACGACTTCTGGATGTCGATCACGCGGTTCATGCAGTGCCTGGAGGTCCCGCAGGTCGAGGGTCTGAACTCGGCGGCCGTCGACCTCTTCGACCCCGGCCACGCCCGCAAGGTGCTCTGCGCCTTCGGCCGCGCCTATCGGCGCGCTGCCCGCCGGCGAGCCGACGGCCGAACAGGAGCGATTCCTCGACCTCTCGGTCCGCGGGCTGGCGCGGGACGGGAAGATCGTCACCGTCCGGCTCGCCCTGTTCGCCGAGATGATGAAAGATCGTCCCTGGACGCCCGAGGGCCTGGATGCGGTCGGCGGGCCGGAGGGGGTCGACGAGTCGTTCCTGGAGGAGACCTTCAGCGTCCCGGGCGCGCCGCCGGCGCACCGGCTGTACGAGCACGCGGCGCGGTGCGTGCTCGGCGCACTCTTGCCCGAGCACGGGTCGGACATCCGCGGGCGGATGCAGCCGGTCGAGCGGCTCCGCGAGGCCTCGGGCTACGGCGGGCGGCCCGACGACTTCCGGGCCCTGCTCCAGATCCTCGACGGCGAGCTTCGCCTGATCACGCCCACCGAGCCCGACGGCCTCGCCTCCGCCGACGGGCCGGGCGCGGCCTATTACCAGTTGACCCACGACTTCCTCATCCCGTCCCTGCGGGCCTGGCTCACCGCGAAGCGGCGCGAGACGCCGCGCGGCCGCGCCGAGCTTCGGCTGGAGGAGCGGACCGCCCTCTGGACCGACCGCCGCGAGCCGAAGCAGCTCCCGTCCTGGTGGGAGTGGGTCGGGATCCAGTCGCTGACGCCCAGCGCCGAGTGGACCGACCCGCAGCGGCGGATGATGCGGGCGGCGTCGCGGCATCACCTGATCCGCTCGGGCCTGCTGGCGACGGCCGTCGCCGCCGTCGCGGTCGCGGCGCTGGGGATGCGCCACCTCGTCCTGGAGCAGTGGCACCGCAGCGACGCCCGATCGCAGGTCCAGGGCCTGTGGGACGTCGGCTGGCGGACGCTGCCCGCGCACCTTGACCGGATGGGCACCCGGCCCGACCTCTGGAGGGGCGAGGTCAAGCGAGTCGCCGAGAAGTCCGACAGCCCGCCGGACCACCGGGCCCGCGCCTATCTCGCGCTGGCTCGCCACGACGACGTCGGCCTCGACTACCTGACGGACCGCCTGCTCGTCGCCAATAACGAGGCACACCCGATCATTCGCGGCGAGCTCCGCCGCAAGCGATCGGGGGTCGCGCCGGCGCTCTGGCGCCACGCGACCGACCCGGGCACACCGCCGAGGGTCCGGCTCGCGGCGGCCCTGGTGCTGGCCGACTACGAGCCCGATGACGCCCGATGGGACTCGATCTCAGGGCCCGTCGTCCGGCCGCTGCTCGAGACCGATCCGCTGCAGGTCAACCCGTGGGTCGACGTCCTCCGCCCCGTCCGGAAGAGCCTCAGGCCGCGCCTGATCGAGGGGGCAATCGACCCGTCCCTCGGCGACGGCCCGCGATCGCTCGCGGCGAGCCTGCTCGCGAGCTTCGCGAGCTCCGACGCCGGTTACCTGGATGCCGAGGCGTTGACGGGGCTCGTCCTCGAGGCGACGCCGGCGCAGCTCGCGATCCTCAGGCCGCTGCTCCAACGGCACCGCGACGAGCTGGTCGACCCCCTGACCGAGGTCGTGAACCGGCGCGTCCCGCTCGAGCCGGACGCCAAGAACGAGCACGAAGTCCGGCGCCAGGCGAACGCGGCCGAGACCCTCCGCGTGCTCGGACGCGACGAGGCCTTCTGGCCGCTGCTGCGGCACTCGGAGGATCCGAGGCTCCGGACCCGGCTCATCGACCGGATCGCTCCCGGATCGCCGGGCGTGGAGGCTCTGCTCGACCGGGTCGACCGCGAGAAGAAGGGGTCGGTCCGGCAGGCGATCCTCATCGGCCTCAAGCCGATGGGGCCGGCCCTCTCCGAGTCCGACCGCCTCCGCGCCGCCGACCGGCTGGTCGCGCTCTACGAGGACGACCCTGACGGCGGGGTCCACGGCGCGGCCGAGTGGGTCCTGAAATGCTGGGATCTCGGCGACCGGGTCGCCGCGTCGAAAGAGAGGCTCGCCGGCAAGCCGCGGGGCAAGCGGGGCTGGTACATCACCCGCCAGCTCCACACGATGATCGTCATCCCCAGGCCCGGCAAGTTCCTGTACGGCTTCGCCAAGCATGAGCGCGGCCCGGGCGACGACAGCCCGGATTGGGAGCAGAACGAGAGGACCATCGACTACACCTTCGCCATCAGCGCCCACGAGGTCACGCGCGAGCAGTTCGAGCGCTACAACGCCGACGTCGCGGCCCTGGGAAACTCCCCCGAGCCGGACTGCCCGGTGAACTTTGTCCCCTGGCGCCTGGCGGGGCGCTACTGCCGGTGGCTGAGCGATCAGGAGGACGAGGGCATCCCGGAGTCGGAGCGGAATTACCCTCACCTCGACGAGGACTGGGCCGACATCAAGGCCAAGCTCCCCGACGGCTACCTCCGGCGCAGGGGGTATCGGCTGCCGACCGTCGAGGAGTGGGAGTACGTCGCCAGGGCGGGGTCAGTGACGAGCCGGTTCTTCGGCAACTCGGCGGACGACCTCGATAACTACGCCTGGTGGTCGCACAACGCGGGCGAGCGGGTCTGGCCCGTGGGCCGGCTCCGGCCGAGCCCCTGGGGGCTGTTCGACATCCACGGCAACGTCCACGAGTGGTGCGACCTCGTCTACTCGGCGAACAAGGACGAGGTCGTCGCCGGCCTTCGCGGCGGCTGCTTCAAATCGACCCCCAGGCTCCTCCGCGCGGCGATGCCGGAGTGGATGGACCTGTCGCAGCACTTCAGCAATCACGGGTTCCGCATCGTGAGGGTCGAACCCGGGCCGTGACGCGACGGTCACGTCGCCGGCCCGGTGATGACGAGCAAATTGGCCCCCTGGAGGTGTCGACGTGGATAACGCGCTCGGAATGATGGTCCTTGTCTCCCTGATAGTCGCGGGGTTCGCCCAGGTCTTCATGGCGGTGGAGCTAAGGCGGATTCGGATGGCGTTGACGAAGAGCTTGCCCGAGCCGGTCGGCGTCACGAGCCATCACCATCCGGTCCTTGCGGGTATGGCGGCCTCACCGGCTGGTTATGCCATCTACGTCTATCGCGCGGGCCGCTGGGAGCTCGAGGCCGACCTCAGCGCGCCCGGCTATGAGCCGTCGTCGCCGACGCTCCAGGGGGCCTACGAGGGCCAGGTGATCAAGAAGGAATCGGCCCCAGCTCGATGACCGCCCCGTGGCGAGATCGAGGCCCCGCGGTCCGCCCGAGGGACGCCATGAGCCGACGCCCCGAAGACTGCCGCGCACGCGCGCCGCGCGCGACCTAGACGACGGTTCCGGCCGCGCGACGTGCCGCGTGGTCGCTCGAATCACGGGCGCCGAGGACGCTTCATTCTCCGCCGTCGGCCGCGACGCGTGCGAGGCGTGCTGCCGGAGCCTGCTGCCGGGCGAGGATCTCAACCCGGTCGTCGCCTCGCTCGTCTTCGAGGCCGCGGGCGCGATCCTCCGCGCCGAGGGGCGCGCCGGCTGCGACGCTGACCGGCGCGGTCAGTCCGGCGGCGGATTGTCAGCCACCTGTCCGTCGTCCACGCTGCGATCGACGACCGCTCGTTCCCGCCCGAGGCCGTTTCTTCCCATGGTGTCGCCAGCGCGGGCCTGGGCTGGGCCGTCGGCGTGATCACGGCGCCGAGGGCGGTGCCGACGCTCCACCTGACCCTCCGCGGCCTCGACGCGGCCGGGTTCGGCCCGGTGCGGATCTTCGCCGAGCCCGGCTCGTGGCTCCCGCCCGAGACTGGGCGCCACCGGGTCGATCTCCACCCGGGCCGGCTCGGGAACTTCGCCAATTTCTACAACTCACTCGCGACGCTCTACCGCGACAACCCCGGCGCCCGGTGCATCGCCCTGTTCCAGGACGACGTCGTCGCCGCCGAAGGGCTGAGGGCGTGGTGCGAGGCCGAGCTCTGGCCGCTGGGGGCTGGTCTCGTGTCGCTCTTCACCCCGCGGGCCCATGCCGGCGACCGCACCGGCTGGCGCCTCCATTCGCCCGGCTATTACCGGGTCTACGGGCGCAGGCCCTGGCGTTCCGCCGCGACGTCCTCGAGGCCTTCCTCGCCGACCCGCACGCGCTCCGCGAGGTCCGCTCTGGCCGGAAGGCCGACGACGCCGTGCTCGCCGCCTGGGCCGCGAGGCGAGGCACGCCGATTGCCTATCACACGCCGTCGCTCGTCCAGCACATCGGCATGGTCTCGTCGCTCTTCAAGCAGGGCCCCGACCGTCGCGTCTTCGCCGACGCCGTCGCGAGCGTCGACCGGATCGCCTCGTGGAGCCCTCCGGCTCGGAGCCGGGGCCGCGTCGGGCTCGTCGGGTGGAATACGCAAACCGGCCTGGGGTATCAGAACCACGACCTGCGCGGCACCTGGGCGTCGACCGCTGGCTCGTCCCGCCGCATCCGTACTGCCCCGACCCGGTCGACGGCGACCCGGGGTGCCGGGTCGATCGCGTTCGGAGGCGCGTCGGGCCGGACGAGATCCGCGAGTGGCTCGACGGGCTCGACTGGGTCCTCTTCATCGAGCGGCCTTATCTCCCGGGCCTGGCGCAGCTCGCCCGCGAGATGCAGGTCGGCGTCGCGTGCGTGCCGAACTGGGAGTGGCTGGGCCCGCGACTCGACTGGCTCTCCTATGTCGACCTGATGATCTGCCCGACGCGACACACGCATGCCCTCGCCCTCGACTGGCGGCGCCGCTACGGCTTCGGATGGGAGACCCGGCTCGTCCCGTGGCCGGTCGACACCGACCGGTTCCGCTTCGTGCAGAGGAACCGATGCGAGCGGTTCGTCTTCGCCAACGGCTGGGGCGGCAAGCCGGGCCGGCGGCTCGATGGATCGATCACGTCCTATGGGCGGAAGGGGCTCGAGCTGATCGTCGCGGCCGCCCGCGGCGCCGCACCTGCCCTTTATCGTCTATTCGCAGCACAAGAAGCTGCCGAGGCTGCCGCGCAATATCGAGCTCCGCCCCGTCGCCCGACGACAACCGGCGGCTCTACGAGGAGGGCGACGTCTGCGTCCAGCCGAGCCACTTCGAAGGCCTCGGGCTCCAGCTCCTCGAATGCCAGGCGGCCGGCATGCCCCTGGTGACGACTGACGCCCCGCCGATGAACGAATACCAGCCCCTGGCGGCGATCCCGACGGTGGGATCGGAGGTCATCCAGATCCACGTCGAGCAGCCGGTGGCCTCGAACCTGATGGACGCCGCCGATCTCGTGCGCATCCTCGATGATTTGCACGGGTCTGACATTGCCGAGGCGAGCCGCCGCGCCCGGGCATTCATCGAGCGCAAGCATTCGTGGCAGCGGGCGCTGCCGACGCTCAACGACGGGCTGGCCGTGTACTGAGAGGGCCGGGATGAGTCGACGCGCCGAGGATTGTTCGTATCGTCAACCTACAATGGGTGCCGGAGCCCGGTGCGGCCTGCTGGTGAGGCTAACGGACGTCGCGGACGGATCGCTGTGCGCCGTCGCTCACGACGCGTGCGAGGCCTGCTGCCGGGGCTTTCCGCCTTCTGAGTCTGACCTCAACCCCGTCGTCGCGTCGCTGCTCTACGACCTCTCGTCGCGGATCGTGGGGCAGGGGGGCGTCCCCGGCTGCGACCGGGATCGGGCCGAAGAATTGAATCGCTGGGCCGCGCAGAGCGTCCCCACAGAAGAGGACTGTCGCGACGCGCCGCCGGGTGTCCCTGCCGGGGGTTCGACGCTCGATCGGATCATCCCCGCCCCCCGCCGGCGCTCGGGGCTCGAGGTGCGGACCTGGTCCGTCGGCGTGACGACCGCGCCGAGGGCCGTGCCGACCCTCGGCGATTGCCTGGCGAGCCTCGCCCGTGCCGGCTGGGACCGCCCGCGGCTCTTCGTTGATGGAGACGTTTCCGTCCCTGAGGCGTACGCCCACCTGCCGCGGACCGATCGTCGGCCACAGATCGGCGCCTGGCCGAACTACTACCTGGCCCTGGGCGAGCTCCTGATGCGCGACCCGGAGGCCGACGCCTACATGATCGTCCAGGACGACACGCTGTTCGCCGGTTTCGATATGCGGACCTATCTCGAACGGGTCCTCTGGCCGGGACGACGGCCTGGCATCACGTCCCTCTTCTGCTCGCGGGCCTACACGCGCCCGGAGCCCGGCTGGAGAGCGTTCGAAGGGGTGTGGGTCTGGTGCGCCCTGGCCTTCATCTTCCCCCGCGAGGCGGCCCAGCGGTTCCTCGCCGATCGCGACGTGGTCCTCCACCGCTGGAGCAAGACCCGGCACAACCTGGCCGAGATCGACTGGCGCGTCGGTCGGTGGGCGGCGGACCGTGGGACGCCCGTGTATTATCCGACGCCGAGCCTCGTCCAGCACATCGGCGAGGTGAGCTCGCTCTGGAAGGGACTCCGCCTCCAGGGCGACCGCCGCGCCACCTGGTTCGCAGGCGGCGGGCGGGGGAATGATCGGGGAAATTAAGAATTTCGTTGTAGCGACGGCCTGCTCGATCGTCTAAGAATAAAGTCTTGCTGCCCGACGAACGTCATAGGGACGGGGATTCGGGACGGACGCCGATCGGTCGAGACCTGGGGAGTGCTCCTATGACGCAGTCCGCCTCCGCGCGGATTCCGGAATCGCTCGGCGACGACGACGTCCAGGCAATCGACCAGCTGCGGGGCGTCTATGCTCGGCTCCGGGACGAGCTCGGCCGGGTGATCGTCGGCCAGCGCGCGACGATCGAGCGGCTCTCGATCTGCCTCTTCGCCCGCGGGCACGCGCTCCTGATGGGCGTGCCGGGGCTGGCGAAGACGCTGCTCGTGAGCAAGCTCGCCGAGACGATGTCGCTGAAGTTCAGCCGGATCCAGTTCACGCCCGACCTGATGCCGATGGACATCACCGGCACCGACATCCTCCAGGATGCCGGCGACGGCCGCCGCGAGTTCGAGTTCGTCCACGGCCCGATCTTCGCGAACATCGTGCTCGCCGACGAGATCAACCGCGCCCCACCGAAGACGCAGGCGGCGATGCTCGAGGCGATGCAGGAGCAGCACGTCACGGTCGTCGGCCGCTCGTTCGGCCTCGCGCCGCCGTTCCTCGTGCTGGCGACGCAGAACCCGATCGAGCAGGAGGGCACGTACCCCCTGCCCGAGGCGCAGCTCGACCGGTTCATGTTCCTGATCGAGCTGGACTACCCCTCGGAATCCGAGGAGGTCCAGATCGCGCGGACCACGACCGGCGATGCGCTGCCGTCGCTCGTCGCACCTGCTGACGCCCGAGGAGATCATCCGCCACCAGGACCTCGTCCGCCGGATGCCCGTGCCGGATCACATCTACAGCTTTGCGGCGAAACTGGTCCGCAAGACCCGTCCGAGCGACCACACGGCGCCGTCATGGCTCAAGCCGCTGGTGTCGTGGGGCGCCGGCCCGCGGGCCGTGCAGTACCTGATCCTCGGGGCCAAGGCCCGGGCTGCTCTCTGGGCAGCTACATGGTCCGGCTCGAGGACGTGCAGGAGGTCGCCGTGCCGGTGCTGACGCACCGGGTCATCACGACCTTCGCCGCCCAGGCCGAGGGGATCGACGCCAAGAAGATCGTCCGGCGGCTGGTGGAGGAGACGGAGGCGGAGCAGTGAACCGAGGGATCGCGCCCTCTCCCCGCGGGGAAGGGCGCGATCCCTCGTTCCCAGGCTCTGCGTGGGAACGCATCTTCGGCCGCTCCGCGGCCATGCGGGAGAACCGCCCGGACGACGCGGAGCGTCGGGATACGCATTCCCACGCAGAGCGTGGGAACGAGAAGGGCAGAGAGGCGAGCCGATGTTCCCCGACCGCCGCGCTCGGAGCTTCCTCGACCCCGGCGCCCTCGCGCGCCTGGCGGCCGTGCCGCTCTTCGCGCGGAAGCCGATGATGGGGAGCGTCTCGGGCCGGCATCCCAGCCCGCATCGCGGGTCGAGCGTCGAGTTCGCTGAGTATCGCAAATATGTCCCGGGGGATGACCTTCGACGGCTCGACTGGCGCGCCTACGGCCGATCCGACCGCTTCTTCGTCAAGGAGTTCGAGGCCGATACGAACCTCCGCTGCTGCCTCGTGCTCGACACGAGCGGCTCGATGGACTTCGGCTCGACCGGCACGACCAAGATCGAATATGCCCGGAAGATCGCGGGCGCCCTCGGCCAGCTCGCGATGCAGCAGGGGGACGCCGTCGGCCTGGCGTGCGTCGCCAGGGGGCTCGTGCGGAACATCCCGCCCAAGCGCAATCCCGCGCATCTGATGACCGTTTTCGACGTCCTGGAGCAGGCCAAGCCGCAGGGCGAGACGCAGCTCGCCTCGGTCCTGCACGAGCTGGCGGAGACGGTCCGCCAGCGGGCGCTGGTCGTGATCATCTCCGACCTGTTCATCGAGCCCGAACTGCTCCGCGGCTGCTTCCAGCACCTGCGGTTCCGCAAGCATGACGTCGCGGTGTTCCACCTGCTCGACCCGCAGGAACTGGGATTCAGCTTCCGCCGGCCCATGCGGTTCCTCGACATGGAGGGCGGCCCCGCGATCTTCGCCGAGCCCAACGACATCGCCGACCGCTACCAGAAGGCGCTCGCCGACTACCTCGACGGCCTGCATCAGGTCGTGCTTGAATCGGCCGTCGATTACCATCGGATCACGATCGACGAGGATTATGAGCAGGTGCTCTTGCGATTCCTCGTCGGGCGGACCCGCGCCAAGGGAGTCCGATGAGCTTCCTCAACCCGATCCTCCTGCTCGGCCTGCCGCTCGTCGCGCTGCCGATCATCATCCACCTGATCAACCAGCGTCGGTACCAGACGATCCGCTGGGCCGCGATGATGTTCCTGCTGGCGGCGAACCGGATGTCGCGCGGTTATGCCCGGATCCGCCAGTGGCTGATCATGGCGTTCCGGATGGCGGCGATCGCGACCTTGATCTTCGCGATCAGCCGGCCGCTCGCCGGGGGCTGGGTCGGCCTGGCGGCGGGGGGACGGCCTGACACGACGATCGTCCTGCTCGACCGCTCGCCGAGCATGCAGCAGGGCGGGACGGCGGGCTCGAAGCTCGAGACGGGGCGACGCCAGCTGGCGCAGACGTTCGAGACGATCGGCTCGGCGCGGTGGGTGCTGGTCGAGAGCGCGACGAACAAGGTCCGCGAGCTGGAGTCGGCCGGCGAGCTGGTGACCGCGCCGAGCGCCGAGCCGGTCGGCGCCTCGTCCGACATCCCCGGCATGCTCGGGATCGCCGCCGATTACCTCAAGGCGAACAAGGCGGGACGCACCGAGGTCTGGATCTGCTCCGACCTCCGCGAGAACGACTGGAACGCCGACGGCGGCCGGTGGCAGGCACTCCGCGATGCGTTCCTCCAGTTCCCGCAGGGAGTCCGGTTCCACCTGCTCGCCTACCCCCAGACGGCGCCGGGCAACGTGGCGATCCGCGTGACCGATGTCCGCCGCCAGAAGGCGGGCGATGGGGCGGAGCTGCTCGTCTCGCTCCGGCTGAGCCGCGAGGGGACGGGCTCGGGTCGTGAGTCGATCCCCGTGCAGTTCGAGGTCGACGGGGCGCGGTCGGAGGTCGCGGTCGAGATGGCCGGGACGCAGGCCGAGCTGAAGGACCACAAGATCCCGCTCGGCCGCGGCCGCGAGCGGGGCTAGGGCAGGGTCTCGATCCCGGCCGACGCGAACCCGGCCGACAACGCCTTCTACTTCGTCTTCGACCGCCCGGCCGAGCGGCGGGCCGTGATCGTGGCCGAGGACGCCGAGGCCGCGAAGCCGCTGCAACTGGCCGCATCGATCGCGCCCGATCCCGAGCTGCGCTGCTCGGCGGAAGTGCTCGGCGCCGGACGCGCTGGGGACGGTCGAATGGGAGAAGGTCGCGCTGCTGCTCTGGCAGGCCCCGCTTCCGGAAGGCGAGGCCGCGAAGCCGATCCGCGCGTTCGTCGAGCGGGGCGGGCGGGCGATCTTCTTCCCGCCGAGGGCCTCGGGGCAGGGGGAGCTGTTCGGGGTGAAGTGGACGAGGTGGGAGGAGCCCAAGGCCGAAGTCGCGGTCGAGAGCTGGCGGAGCGACGAGGACATCCTCGCCAAGACGCTCAGCGGCGCGGCGCTGCCGGTCGGCAAGCTCCAGGTGAAGAAGTGGTGCGGGATCTCGGGCGAGATGACGCCGCTGGCCACGCTCAAGGGAGGCGCGACGCTCCTGGCTCGGGAACGACCGAGCGCGGCGGGGCCTACTTCTGCGCCACGACGCCCGCGGGCTCCGACTCGTCGCTGGCGACGCGACGGCGTCGTCCTCTACGTCCTCGTCCAGCGCGCCCTCGCCGCGGGGGCCGAGGTCCTGAGCAACACGCGGCAGCTCGTCGCGGGCGACCCGTCCGGCGAAGATCCGCACCAGGTGGAAGCGCGTGGCCGGGGCCGAGTCGGCGCTTTCGACCGACTTCGCGCTCCAGCCGGGCGTGTATGGCTCGGGCGACCGATTGCTCGCCGTGAACCGGTCGGCCGAGGAGGATCGGGCCGCGACGCTGGCCGATGAGAAGGTGGCCGAGCTGTTCAAGGGGCTCGACTTCGCCCGCGTCGACGACAAGGCGGGCAACTTCGCGTCGCTGATCGCAGGAGATCTGGCGGCCGTTCCTGATCGCGATGATGGCCGCCCTGATCGTCGAGGCCGCGCTCTGCCTGCCGAAGCCAAGGCCGGCGCGGGCCGCCGCGGGGGCCATGTCATGAGCGTCTCCCGCTCGCTCGCGTTCCTCTGGACGCCCTGGTCGCTCGCCGCGTCGGTGCTCGTCGTGCTCGTCACGGCCGTGCTCTGCTTCGTCGCGTGGCGGCGGAGCGGGTACAACCGCTGGAACGGGCTGCTCGAATTGCTCCGGCTCGCGCTCGTCGCCTGCGGCGGCGGTGCTGCTCAACCAGCCCGAGTGGGTCGAGGAGTTCCGGCCCGAGGAGCGGCCGTCGGTCGCCGTGCTCTACGACGCCTCGCCGAGCATGGAGACGAGCGACGTCGTCCGGCCCGAGAAGCCGGGCGCCGCGACCGAGTCGCCGCGAGGCGATCGCGCCGATCGTCGAGCCCTCTTCCTGGAGCCGGCTCCGCGAGAAGATGAACGTCGTCGTGCAGCCGTTCTCGGCCGCGAAGGCCGGCCACGGCACCGACCTGGCCGACCCGCTCGCGAAGGCCCCCGAGACGGTCAAGAACCTCCGCGGGATCGTCCTGGCCTCCGACGGCGACTGGAACGAGGGCCCGCCGCCGGTCCAGGCCGCCGCGAAGCTCAGGACGCCGCGGCGTGCCGGTCTTCGCCGTGCCGGTCGGGAGCCGGGTCCGGCTGCCTGACGTCGAATTGCTCAGCCTCGACGCGCCGACGTTCGGCGTCGCCGGCAAGTCGGTCCGCATCCCGTTCACGATCGACAGCTCGCTGCCCCGCGAGTTCGTCACGACGGTCACGCTGCGGACCTCCGAGGGCGACGAAGTCCAGAAGGAAGTGCAAGCTCGCCCCGATGGGCCGGACGACCGACTGGGTCGTCTGGAAGCCGCGGGCGACGGGCGACGTGCACGCTGACGCTCGAAGTGCCGCGACATCCCGACGAGGCGCTCGCCGACAACAACAAGCTGACCGAGCCGATCGCGATCCGCGAGGAGAAGCTCAAGGTCCTCGTCGTCGAGTCGTACCCGCGGTGGGAGTATCGCTACCTCCGCAACGCGCTGTCGCGCGACCCGGGCGTCGAGGTCTCGTGCCTGCTCTTCCACCCGGGCCTGAGCAAGCCGGGCGGCGGGAACAAGGACTACATCAAGCAGTTCCCGGGCGGGCTCGACGAGCTGTCGAAGTACGACGTTGTCTTCCTCGGCGACGTCGGCGTGGGCGACGGCCAGCTCACGGCCGAGCAGTGCCGGCTGCTCAAGGGACTGGTCGAGCACCAGGCGAGCGGGCTGGTCTTCATGCCGGGCATTCAGGGGCGGGAGTTGTCGCTGCTCGACACCGAGCTGGGCGACCTCTGCCCGGTGCTGCTCGACTCGTCGCAGCCCGGCGGCTGGGGCTCGCGGACGCCGGGCCACTTCGAGCTGACCGAGTCCGGCCGGCGGAGCCTGCTCACGAAGCTCGCCGACACGCAGGACGACAACGCCGAGGTCTGGGAGGGCCTGCCGGGCTTCCAGTGGTACGCCGCCGCGACCCGCGCCAAGGCGGGCACCGAGGTCCTCGCCGTCCACAAGGACGCCTCGAACGAGTACGGCCGGCTGCCGCTGCTCGTCACCCGGTCGGTCGGGGCGGGCAAGGTCCTGTTCATGGGGACCGACGGCGCCTGGCGGTGGCGGAAGGGGGTCGAGGACAAGTATCACTACCGGTTCTGGGGCCAGGTGGTGCGCTGGATGGCCTACCAGCGGAACATGGCCAAGGGCGAGTCGATGCGGCTCTACTACGTGCCCGACCAGCCCAAGATGGGCCAGACCATCGCCCTGCACGCCAACGTCATGGAGAAGTCGCGGCGAGCCGCTCCGCGACGGCGAGGTGACGGCGCGGGTCACGGCCCCCTCGGGCAAGATCCGAGCTCGTCCGCCTGCTCTCGACCGGCGACGAGTGGGGCGAGTTCGCCGGCCGGTTCAACGCCGAGGAGCCGGGCAAGCACGCGGTCGTCCTCTCGTGCAAGCAGACCGGCGCGTCGCTCGAGGCCACGTTCTACGTCCAGGGCGTCGCCGCCGAGCGGCATCGGCCGGCCGGCGCGGCCGGAAGTGCTGGAGGAGATCGCCCGCGTGACGCACGGCCAGGTCGTCGCGCCCGAGCAAGCTCGAGGACGTCATCCGCGCGCTGGCCGAACTGCCCGAGCCGCCGCCGTCGGTCCGGCGGGTCCAGCTCTGGAGCCACCCGGCCGTGGCGGGCGGGCTGATCGCGGCGATGGGGGTTTTCTGGGTAGGCCGGAAGGCCATCGGTCTTATATAGTAGGACGGTTGTCGTCGCTTCCGCGTGCATCGTCGGTATCCCGCGGTTCCCTCGTGGTGAGGTCGACATGAGCATCGCCCGGACGCCCGAACGGTTGCAGTTGCCCGAGTCGCTCCGGGACCAGCTCCTCGACTTCCGCCGCCGGGTCTGGTCGATCAAGACGGCCGAGGCCGTCTCGGCCTCGGCGTTCGGCGTCGTCGCGGCGTTCCTGCTGATGTTCGCCGTCGACCGCATGTGGGACACGCCCGGGCTGGCTCCGCACGACCCTGTTCGTGGCCGCGGCCGTCGGCTGCGCGCTGGTGCCGTACGCGCTGCACCGCTGGGTCTGGCGGAACCGGCGGCTCGAACAGCTCGCCCGGCTGCTCGCGCAAGACGCACCCGAGGATCGGCGACCAGTTGCTCGGCGTCATCGAGCTGGCCCAGCAACGACGCCGAGCAGGCGCGGTCGCGGCGCTCTGCGAGGCGGCGATCAACCAGGTCGCCGAGGACGCGAAGAAGCGCGACTTCCGCGACGCCGTGCCCCGTCCCCGTCACAGGCAGTGGGCCGTGATGCTCGCCGTGCCGTCGCCGATCGCGGTCGCGCTCTTCGTCTTCGTGCCCGCCGCGGCCTCGAACGCCGCGGCGCGGTTCCTCATGCCCTGGCGTGACACGCCCCGCTACACCTTCGCCGCCGTCCGGCCGCTGCCCGAGCGGCTCGTGGTCGCCCACGGCGAGCCGTTCGCCGTCGCCGCCACGCTCGATGACGGCACCGTCTGGCACCCCGAGCGAGGCACCGCCCGGCTCGGCGACCAGCCGGCCGTCGCCGCGAAGCTCAATGACGGTCACTACGATTTCGCGCTGCCCGCCGCAGATCGACGCAGGCCGGCTTCGACGTCCGGATCGGCGACGCGACGCAGTCGGTGCGCGTCGAGCCCAAGCTCCGACCCGAGCTGACGGCGATCGTCGCCGACGTCACGCTGCCTGACTACCTGGGCCGGCCCGAGGTCCAGCGCAAGGACGTCCGCGGCGGCGCGATCGCGCTGGTCAAGGGGAGCAAGGCGACCTTCGCCGCCACGGCGACCCGCGACCTGTCAACGGCCAAGGTCGACGGCCAGGCCAGCACTCCCGCCGGACCGACGGTGACCTCTCCCACGATCGCCGTCGACGGCCCGCGCACGGTCGAGTTCCGCTGGCAGGACGAGTTCGGCCTCGCCGGCAAGGAGCCGTTCACCCTGGCCGTCGCCGGCCGCGACGACGAGCCGCCCACGCTGACCTGCGAAGGGCTGCCCCGGCAGCGGGTCGTGCTCGACATCGAGCAGCTCGCCTTCAAGGTCCACGCCCTGGATGACTTCGGCGTGAAGCGCGTCGGCATCGAGTGGCGAGGCGTCGAGGACCCGGTCGTGAAGAGCCCGACCCAGGGCGAGCGGATCCTCGCGGCGGGTGGCAACGACAAGGAGACGCTGGATGTCGCCGGCACGTTCTCGGCGAAGGCGCTGGGGATCGAGCCGCAGACGGTCAACGTCCGCGTGTTCGTCGAGGATTACCTGCCGGGCCGGCCGCGGGTCGTATTCGCCGCCGTACACGATGTTCGTCCTCAACGCCGAGCAGCACGCGATCTGGCTGACCGAGCAGCTGAGCAAGTGGCACCGCCAGTCGCTCGAGGTCCGCGACCGCGAGATGATGCTCTTCGAGACGAACAAGCAGCTCCGGGCCCTCTCGCCCGAGGAGCTTGACAAGCCCGAGACGCGGCGGCGGATCGAGAACCAGGCGGCGGCCGAGTCGGCCAACGGGCGGAGGCTCACGGGGCTGGTCGTCTCGGGCGAGGACCTGGTCAAGCAGGCGATGCGCAACCCCGAGTTCGGCGTCGGCCACCTCGAGAAGTGGGCCGAGATGCTCCAGATCCTCAAGGACATCGCCGGCAACCGGATGCCCTCGGTCGCCGACCTGCTCAAGCAGGCCGCGCAGGCGCCGAAGCTCGCGGCGGGGCCCGTCGGCACGAGGCAACCGATGGCCGGCATGATCCGCTCGTCGGCCACGCACGGTCCCGGCGGCGGGCAGGCGAAGCCGGGTCAGATGCCGGTGCCGCGGGTCGTCGACATGGAGTCGTCGCAGAACTCGCCGAACGAGAAGGAGGCCAAGGCGGCCAAGCCCGGCGGGCCGAAGCCGCCGGCGCCGCAGCGGCTGCCGGTGACGACGCTGGCCGGCAAGCCGAGCGACAAGCCCCAGCCCGAACTGCCCGACCAGCCCCAGGCGATGGACGAGGCCGTCGCGCGGCAGCAGGACCTGCTCGCCGAGTTCGAGAAGCTCGCCGACGAGCTGAACCGGGTGCTGGCCAACCTCGAGGGGAGCACGCTGGTCAAGCGGCTCAAGGCGGCGTCGCGGCTCCAGTACAAGGTCGGCGGCCGGGTCGGCGACCAGGTCGACGGCGCCTTCGGAGTGGCCGCGAACTTCGTCGCGGGCGAGCCGAGCAAGGTCTTCGCCGAGATGACCAGCAGGAGGCCAAGGCCAGCCACGACGTCTCGAACATCATGGACGACATGTCGTCCTACTTCGAGCGGCGGCGGTTCGCGCGGTTCAAGACCGTGCTCGACGAGATGAAGAAGGAGGACGTCATCGGCGGCCTCCGCCAGCTCGGCGACGACATCAAGAAGGAGCCGGGCGTCTCGATCGCGCAGTGCGAGTTCTGGTCCGACACGCTCGACCGCTGGGCCGAGGACCTCGTCGACCCCGCCAACTGCGGCGCCTGCCCCGGGGCCAAGTCGCGCGACAGCCTGCCGCCGTCGATCGTCCTGGAGGTCCTGCAAATTCTCGAGGCGGAGGTCAACCTCCGCGAGGACACCCGCGTCGCCGCAGCAGGCCCGCCCGGCGCTCGAGGCGAAGGAATTCGCCAAGCGGGGCAAGGGCCTCGCCGACACACAGGGCGGCCTCCGCGATCGGACCGACAAGGTCCGCGAGCGGATCCGCGAGCTGCCCGACGGCGACCAGCAGTTCGGCTACGAGATCAACCTGCTCGGCGCCGTCGCCGACGTGATGCTCGAGGCCTCCGTCATCCTCGAAACGCCCGAGACCGGCCCGACGGCGATCGCGGCCGAGACCGAGGCGATCGAGCTCTTGCTCCAGTCGAAGCGGATCAACCCCAAGGGCGGCGGGGGCGGCGGCTCGAGCCCGGGCGGCGGCGGCAAGGGCTCGACCAACGACTCGGCCCTGGCACTCATCGGCAAGGGCCTGAACCAGAAGGAAATCCGCGAGGACCGCGGCGTCTCCCAGGCCACGGGCGAGTCGGGGCCGGTCCTGCCCGAGGAGTTCCGCGCCGGGCTCGACGAGTACTTCAACCGGCTCGACCGGCCGACCCCGTAGGGTCCGCTGTGCGGACCATCTTCGATACCAGGCTGTCCGATCCGGATGGTCCGCACAGCGGACTCTACGAAGACGGAGAGGCGGATGCGACGGCTCTTCCAGCTCGCGATCACGGTCGGCGTCGCCTCCGCGGTGCCGGCGTCGCCGCTGCTGCTCGCCCAGGTCCAAAAGGCCGACGCGGCCGCGCAGAAGCAGGACGTGCAGGCGAAGGTCATTCGCCAAGGACGGTTCAAGGTCGCAGGACCCGCGGCGGTTGTTAAGGACGTCGTCGTCAAAGAGGTCATGGTCCGGCCGGCCGGCCCGGGCCCGGCGAACATGGAGCCCCAGGTCCGCCAGTTCACCCAGCAATTCCGGCCGGCGATGCGGGCGGAATACTACTTCATCCGGACCGTGTGCGCCCCCACGACTGAGCAGCGGAAGCTGATCGCCCGCGACGGCGAGAAGGCGCTGCGGGAGGCGGCGAAGGCGTACGCCGAGGTGCAGGGCGCGCCCGTGCAGTTCCGCAACGGCCGGGCCATGTACCCCGACCCGCGGAAGCTGATCGAGGAGGGGATGGCCAGGGCGGTCATGCCGCGGCTGTCGCCCGAGCAGGCCGGGAAGCTGCGGGCCGAGATCGAGGGGCGCACCGCCGACCGCCGCGAGGCCGTCATCCGCACCCTGGTCGCCAAGCTCGACCAGGACCTGCTGCTCAACCCCGAGCAGCGCGGGAAGATCGCCCAGGCGATGGCCGAGCACTGGGACGACTCGTGGTGCCAGTCGCTCGAGACGCTCCTATACGGCGACCAGTTCTTCCCGAGGCTCCCCGACGACGTCGTGGTCCCGCACCTCGACCCCAAGCAGCGGGACATCTGGCACGGCCAGCGGTCGAACCAGTCGTTCTTCTTCGGGTTCGTCGGCAACATGCTCCCGGAGGAGGACCCGAAGGAGGACAAGGAGCTCGTCGAGGCCCGCGTCGAGGCCGAGAAGGAGAACCCGCCGGCGAATGCAGTCAACGCGGTGATGCAGCGCGTGATGGCCGTTCCGGCGGCGCCAGTCCCAGTCGCCCCGGCAGCCAAGGTCGCGGCCCCCGCCGTGAAGGTGGCGCCCGCCCAGAAGAAGTAGGAGCCCGGCCCCGCCCGGAGAGACCGCGATGATCCCCATCCCGACCTTCCGCCGCCTCGCCTGGCCCTCGGCCCTGCTGGCGCTCGCGCTGGCCGCGCCGGCGGCCCACGCGCAGGGGTTCGACGACGAGGAGGAGGAGGTCGAGGCCGCCGGGGCGATGAATCCCCACATGTTCGTCTACACGGACGAGAACTTCGACCAGTGGGTCTTCGGCAACGGCCGCAACTACAGCACGTTCCGCAGCTCGGTCGACTCGCTCCTGTTGATGCAGATCGAGGAGCTCGACCGCGCGTGCGGCCTGACCGACGCCCAGAGGGCGAAGCTGATGCTCGCCGGCCGGGGCGACCTCAAGCGGATCCTCGACGCCTACGACGACAAGAAGAAGAAGTTCCGGGCCACCGGCGGCGACCAGAACCGGATCAACGAGATCTTCCAGGACATCCAGCCACTCCAGCAGGCGATCGCCGCCGGGCCGTTCGGCGAGGGGTCGATCTTCGCCAAGTCAATCGCGAAGACGCTCGACCCGGCCCAGACCGAGCGGTTCGAGAAGGTCGCCAGTGAGAAGCGGACCTATCGCTACCGCGCCCGGGTTGAGCTGGCCGTCAACCTGCTCGACGGCTACGTGGGCATGACCGCCGACCAGCGGCGGCGGCTCGTGAAGGTCGTCGTCGACGAGACGCGTTCCCCACGGAAGTTCGGGCGCCAGGACTACCAGGTCGTCATGCTGCTCGCCTCGAAGATCCCAGAGGCCAGGCTCAGGCCGATCTTCGACGACGCCCAGTGGCGCAAGGTCCGCCGACAGATGGACGGGGTCAAGGGGCTCGAGATGTACCTCAAGTCCAACGGCTTCCTGCCCGACGAGATCGACATCAAGAAGTGACGAGGCGCCGCATGCTCTGTCGAAAGGCTTTGCTGGTTAGGCTCGGAGTCGGCCGGGTGGCCGGGGCAGAGCGAAGCGGTGCCCCGGGACGGGATGGCCGAGGCATGTGTCTTCCGGGGCACCGCTGCTCTGCCCCGGCCACCCGCCGCCTCGGCCGCGCCCCTGGTGGTTCTCATCGCGGCGATCATGACCCTCGTCCCGGCGCATCGGCCCAGGTCCCCGGCGAGCGCTTCGGCGAGGTCGTACCGCGCGACGTCCGCGAGATGTACGACAAGGGCCTCCAGTACCTGGCCAAGACGCAGAACGAGCAGGGCCACTGGGTCGGCGGATACGACCAGGGACCCGGCATCACCGGCATGGCGCTGATGGCCTTCCTCGCCTCGGGAGAGGACCCTAACTTCGGGCTCTACAGCGGCAACGTCCGCAAGTCGCTCCGGTACATCATCGGCCAGCAGAACGCCTCGACCGGCATCCTCGGCCACAGCATGTACCACCATGGCTTCGCCATGCTCGGCCTGGCCGAGGCGTACGGCGCCGTCGACGAGCGGAACCTCTGGCCCGACGGCAAGGGGCCGCGGTCGATCGGCCAGGCGCTCGAGCTCGCCGTCCGGGCCGCGATCACGTCCCAGAAGAAGAACTCGCTCGGCGCCTGGCGGTACTCGCCCGAACAGAACGACGCCGACACCTCGGTCAGCGGCGCCGTGCTCGTCGGCCTGCTCGCGGCGCGGAACGCCGGGATCGAGGTGCCGGACGAGGCAATCGACCGGGCGATCAAGTACTACGTGTCGATGACCTCGACCGGCGGGCAGGTTGGCTACTCGGGCGGGATGGGCGGGTTCGGCGACTCGCAGGCCCGCTCGTCGATCGCGGCGCTCGTCTACGCGATCGCCCGCCGCAAGGACCTGCCGCAGTTCAAGGCGACGCTCGCCTACCTGACCCAGCAGCTCGAGCAGCCGGTGATGATGTACGCCGAGTACGCCCGCTACTACCAGGCGCAGGCACTCTTCCAGGGCGATCTGGCGGCGTGGGAGAAGTGGAACAAGCTGCTCGTCCGCCAGCTCAAACAGGCCCAGCAGGCCGACGGCAGCTTCCGCGGCCAGTTCGGCCCGGCGATCGACACGTCGCTGTCGCTCCTGGCCCTGGCCCTGAACTTCCGGTTCCTGCCCATCTACGAACGCTAGGCGGTGCATGACCATGAGTGAACACCAACGGCGCCCGTCGATGGGACGTCTCGGACTGGCGGTGCTCGCCTGGGCGTGCCTCGCCGCCGACGCGCCGCCGAAAGCGACGCTCCACCTGGCCGACGGCGGCTCCGTCGTCGGTGCGCTGAAAGGTTCGGACAGGCCCGGCTCAATCCGCTGGGAGTCGCCTGCCTTCGCGAAGGCGCTGGAGTTCCCGCTCGACCGCGTCGGCTCGGTGACCTTCCCGCTGCCGGCGAGCCCGCCGAAGCCGGCGGGCGACCTCTGCTTCGAGCTGGCCGGGGGCGACGTCCTCTTCGGCTCGCTCGCCGGCCTCGACTCCGACTCCGCCGCGATCGACACGCCCCGCTTCGGCCGGCTCAAGGTGGCAAGGGAGACGCTCCACCGGATCTCCCGCTGGCGCGACGGGACCGACGCGATCTACCTCGGCCCCGGTGGCCTGGCCGGCTGGAAGGTCCCGCCCAAGATCGACGCGATCACCGACGGCCGTCGGCTCAATGTGGTCATGAACGGAAGGGCCGCGCCCGCACCCATCGCCGCACCCCCGCCGACGATCGCGGCCTGGCGCGAGGAGGGGGGCCAGATCGCCACCGATGTCGAGGGCGCAGCCATCCGCGGCGACTTCGAGCTGCCGGAGAAGGCGACGGTCGAGTTCGAGCTCTCCTGGAACGCCAAGCCCGACTTCACGCTGGCCCTGGGGGCCGGCGACGACGAGGAGTCGTACCGGCACGCCTTCCGCATCGAGCCCTGGGGCGGCTGACCTCGTCGCGTTCCGCGAGGGCGCGAAGGAGGCTGACGTGGCGTCCGTCCAGCGCCTCGGCGACGGCCCCGGCCGCGTCCACCTCCAGGCGTATGTCGACCTGACCGGGCGGATGATCGTCGTCTCGCCCGCCGGCAGGGTCCTCGCCGACCTGAAGATCCCCAGCTCCTTCCCGGTCAGGCGGGCCTACATCCGGCTCGCGCAACCGGCACGGCGGCCTCCGCCTCGAATCGCTCCGCGTCGGCCGGTGGGACGGCGACACGCCGCGCGACGCCCACGGCGACCAGGCCCGGATCCACCGCGTCGACGGCTCGGTCGTCCACGGCAAGATCCTCCGCTACGACGATGCGTCGAAGGAGTACGTCGTCCGTGAGGCGGGCAAGGACTCCGAGTCGCGGGTCGCGGCCGACAAGGTGTCGCGCGTCTTCCTCTCCCCCGCCGCCGAGGAGGCGCCGCGGGGGGTCCTGCGCCAGCTTCGCCGACGGCTCGCGGCTAAGCGGCGAGCTGAAGGCGGTCGAGGATGGGGCCCTGCGGGTGGACGTCCCCGGGGTCGAGGGCACGGTCCGCGTGCCGGTCGCCGGGCTCCGGTCGCTGGCGGCGCCGCGGCAGGCTCCGCCGCCCGAGGAGAAGCCCGCATCGACGCCTCGGCTCGAGGGCGAGGGCGTCCGGCTCCTCGGCATGCTCGTCGAGGGCATCGAGGACGGCGACTCGAGCTGCCTGGCCTGGAAGCCGGCCGGCGGCACGGCGGCCGTCCCGCTCCGCCACGGGTTCGCCGGCCGGGTCGTCTTCAAGGATCCGCCGCCGCCGCCGCCGAAGCAGACGTTGCAGGCGACCAGGCAGGCGGCGCGGGTGGTCGTGCAGCGGCAGGCACAGCCCGCCGGGCTCGGCGTCCGGATCATCAACGCGCTGGCCGGCAACGGGCAGCCGCCGCCCCCGGCATCCGCGGCGAGCACCGCGCCCCTGGCCATCCACCTGCGGACGGGCGACGTCATCCCGTCGGAGGTCGCGCGGATCGACGAGCAGGGGGTCACGTTCAAGTCGCCCCACTCGACGAGCACGTTCATCCCCCACGAGAAGATCAAGGCCGTCGAGCTCGCCCGCGACGAGCCGCCGGCACTCCGCCTGAACAGGTCCAAACGCGAACGCCTGCTCACGCTGCCCCGGATGCAGAAGGGGAGCCCGCCGACGCACCTGATCGCGCTCGCGGAACGGCGACTACCTCCGCGGGCGGGTCGTGGCGATGGACGCCCAGAAGCTTCAGGTCGAGGTCCACCTCGAGACGAAGGAGGTCCCGCGCGACCGGGTCGGGCGGATCATCTGGTTCCACGCCGACGAGCTCGACGAGACCAAGGGCCCCGCGAAGGCCCCCGAACCGGCCGATGCGATGCGCGTCCAGGCGCTCCGCCGCGATGGAATCCGGCTCACCTTTAACGCCAAGCTGATGACCGACGGCGCCGTCGACGGGCAAGAGCGACGTGCTCGGCGATTGTCGGGTGGCGCTCGACGAGGTCGATCAGCTCCTGGTCGGCGGCGCCATCGAGCAGGCCGCGGCCCAGGTCGCCTACGGCCCCTGGCGACTCCACGGTGCGCCGGAGCCGAAGATCCCCGAGTCCGACGGCTCCTCCTCGGGCTCCGAGTCGCCGCTCGTCGGCAAGCCCGCGCCCGACTTCACGCTCGAATTGCTCGGCGGCAAGTCGTTCCACCTGGCCGAGGCCAAGGGCAAGGTCGTCCTCCTCGACTTCTGGGCAACCTGGTGCGGCCCCTGCCTCCAGGCGATGCCCCAGGTCGAGGCCGTGGCCGAGGAGTTCAAGGACAGGGGCGTCCAGCTCGTCGCCGTCAACCTCCAGGAGGACCCGAAGCAGATCACGGCGATGCTCGAGCGGCACAAGATGCACCCGACGGTCGCTCTCGACCGTGACGGCGCCGTGGCCCAGAAGTACGAGGCCAACGCGATCCCCCAGACCGTGATCATCGACAGGGAGGGCAAGGTCGCCCGCCTCTTCGTCGGCGGTGGCCCCCAGCTCGGCGACCAGCTCCGCGAGGCGCTCAAGGCGGTGCTGGAAGGCAAGGCCGACTGAGCCACCGGGGGAGGCCGGCGTGGCGGCATTCGAGGTCGAAGTCCCGGCTGGCAAGGGTTCGCTTGCGATATCCATCCGCCCCCACGGGCGGACCGCCCCGCGAGGCGCCAATCTTCCGGGGGTCTGATCGATGAAGGAAGGCCGGTCGCGGACGGGGGCCTACGCCCGGGCGCTGGCGGGGCTGGCGCTGGCCGCGGCGATCCTGGGCGGGGCGTGGTCGCTCCGGCCCCGGGCGAGGACGCCGGGCGAGCTCCGGCTCAGCCGGCTCGTCGCCGCCTCGCCGTTCCGCAACGTCGGACCGGGCGTCGGCCACGTCGGCGATGCGGCCTGCGCCCGGTGCCACGCCGCGATCGCGGAGTCGTACCGCGCGCACCCGATGGGCCGCTCGGTCGCGACCGCCGCCGAGGCGACCGGGGACGGGCCGCGGTCCGCGCCGTCGCGGGCGAGCTTCGAGTCGCAGGGCTATCGCTACGAGGTCGAGCCCCGGGACGGCGCGCGATCCACCGGGAGCAGCGCCTCGACGAGGCCGGCAAGCCCGTCGCCGAGGTCAGCGCCGCGGTCGGCCACGCGATCGGCTCGGGCGAGCGCGGCTTCACCTTTCTGGTCGAGCGCGAGGGGTTCGTCGCCCAGTCGCCGATCTCCTGGTTCGCCCAGCCTCGGCGGTATGACCTGTCGCCCGGCTACGATGCCAAGAATCTCCACTTTGAGCGGAAGACCATCCCCGAGTGCCTCGCCTGCCACGTCGACGGCGCGCAGCCGGCCGGGGCCGCGTTCAACCATTACGCGACGCCCCTCGAGCTCAGGCCGGTCGGCTGCGAGCGCCGCCACGGCCCCGGCGAGCTGCACGCTCGCGAGCCCGGGCTCGGCCGAGACGGCTTCGACCCGACGATCGTCAATCCGCGCCACCTGCCGACCGCCCTCCGCGAGTCGGTCTGCGAGCAATGCCACCTCCAGGGCGACGAACGCGTGGTCCGCTACGACCGCAATCCGACCGACTTCCGCCCGGGGCTGCCGCTCGACGAGTTCGTGGCGGTCTTCTTCGAGTCGGGGAAGCTCGACCACGCCAAGGCCGTCGGCCAGGTCGAGCAGATGCACGCCAGCCGCTGCTACGAGGCCAGCGGAGGGGCGCTCGGCTGCACCTCGTGCCACGACCCGCACCGGCTGCCGACCCCGGAGCGGCGGGTCGAGACCCATCGCGCGAGCTGCCTCGCGTGCCACGACAAGCACGGCTGCAGCCTGGCCGAGCCCGATCGCCGCACGCGTCAGCCCGACGACAGCTGCGTCGCCTGCCACATGCCGCGCCGCGGCGCCGCCGACATCGCCCACGTCGCGATGAGCGACCATCGGATCCCCCGCACGCCCGGCGCCGAGAGCCCGACCACGACCCGCGATGCCGCCGCGACGGACCCGTTCGTCCGGTTCGGACCGGTGCGGACCGACGGGCCCCCGGCCGTCGAGGAGGGTCGCGACCTGGGCGTCGCCCTCTTCCGCGACGCCCGGCGCCGCTGGCGGCCTGACACGTCGATGGCCGTCGCTCGCCGCGCCGTGACGCTCCTCGACGCGGCGCTGGCCGCGCATCCGGACGACGTGCTCGCGATGGAGGCCAGGGCCCACCTCCTCTGGATGCAGAACCGCCCCGCCGAGGCCCGCGAGGCCTTCCAGGCCGCGCTCCGATCGGCCCCCGACCACGAGCACCTGCTCGAGACGTCCGCTGTGCTGTCGCAGACGCTCGGCCGTCGCGACGAGGCCCTGTCCCTCCTGCGCCGCGCCGTCGCGATCAACCCGTACTGCGCCGACTATCGCCGCCGCCTGGCCCAGCTTCAGGCCGAGGCCGGAGACTGGCCCGAGGCCGGCCGCTCCGCCCGGGCCGCGCTCGATCTTGATATGTCGCTGTTGGAGACTCGCCTGATCCTCATCGAATCCCTCCGCCGCGCCGGCGACCGCGCCTCGGCCGAGGCCGAGTTTCGCCGCCTCCTCGCCTTTAACCCCGCCAACGCCGAGGCACTGCGCCGGGCCTTCGCCGGATCCCGCTGATTGTTGTTTGCAGGCAGCGCGCCGCCATCGGCTCTTGACCGGGGACGCATCGCTATGTTGGGGTATTGGTCGACTTTCACGCCGGTATGTCGGGTCGATCGTTCTCCGCGGTGTCTTGCGGAATACCGGATTCGCCCCTGGCAGGACGACATCTCCGAGTTGATCGGTTCCCCCCGGGGTCTCCACGTTAAGGAGTCCGCGCCTTGTATCGCATCAACCAACGCCTGATTCTGGCGCTCCTCCTTCTCACGTTCGGCGCGGCTTCCTGGACGACCCTCGCCCAGGGCCCGTCGCCGGTCAAGGTCCGGGCGTTCTCGCCGCCGCCGGCTTCGGACGACCCCGTCCTGTACTGGAACGCGGTGATGCTCCAGGCGAACGCCAACGACTTCGATCCCAGTGTCGTGGCCGGCCCCCAGCAGAAGGGCCCGACCAGGACGTCCCGCGCCTTCGCGATCGTCCACGCGGCGATCTACGACGCGGTGAACTCGATCGACGGGTCGGCCGAGCCGTATCTCATCGCAATCCCATTCTCCCATCATGTGTCGATGCCCGCCGCGGTCGCGTTCGCCGGCTACGAGACGCTGTGTTCGCTGTATCCCGCCCAGAAGCCCCTGTTCAACGCCGCACTGGACCGGGCGCTGGCGGGGCTCGAACCGGGCGCGGTCTTCGAGGGCTCCCTCGTCGGGACCGAGTCGGCGCGGGCCATCCTGCAGGATCGGGCCGACGACGGCTCGGCCCAGGGCGACGGGCCCTACACACCGGTGAACGCGCCGGGGTACCACAAGCCCGACCCGCTCCACCCCGACCAGGGCTTCCTCAGCGCGGACTGGGGCCAGGTCCGCCCGTTCGCGATCCACTCGGCGGCGCAGTTCCGCGCGCCGGACTTCGTCGGCGTCGACCCCGCCTCGCGCCTCCGATGGCTGAACAGCCCGGCGTACGCGGCGGCCTACAACGAGGTCTATTCGTACGGCCGCAAGGACAGCCATGTCCGGACGGCCGAGCAGACCGAGATCGGGATCTTCTGGTCCTACGACGGCTCCCCCCAGCTCGGCACGCCGCCCCGCTTCTATAACCAGATCACGCGCGCGGTGGCCGCCAGGATGGGCACGTCGCCCGTGGAGAACGCCCGCCTCTTCGCCCTCGTCAACCTCACGATGGCCGACGCGGCGATCGCCGCCTGGTATTCCAAATATACTTACCAGTTTTGGCGCCCGATCATGGGGATCCGCAACGCCGCGACCGACGGCAACCCCGAAACGACCCCGGACCCGCTCTGGGAGCCCCTCGGCGCCCAGGCCGACAACGGCAGCGGCACCAACTTCACGCCGCCGTTCCCGTCCTACACCTCGGGACACGCGACGATCGGCTCGTCGATGTTCCAGACCCTCCGCCGCTACTTCGGCCGCGACGACATCGCGTTCTCCCTCCAGTCCGACGAGTTCAACGGCGTCACCCGGGACCAGAACGGCCTGGTGCGTCCCGCGAGGACGAGGACCTACCGGAGCCTCAGCCAGGCCGAGCTCGAGAACCACGACAGCCGGATCTACCTGGGCGTCCACTGGCGGTTCGACCAGGACGAGGGGCTCTCGAGGGGCGAGGCTGTGGCGAACTTCGTATATGAACACATCCTGCGGCCCCGCTGAGTATCGTCGCCCTCGCCCGCCGACGGCGGGGTGGCCCGGCAACGCCCTCCCAGCCCTGCGGCGCGGCCGGCGCCTTGAACCGGCCCTGCCAGACGTGGCCGCTCGACCGGTCATGGCGGAGGTAGCGGCGGACGTGAGCCGTCAGCAGCCAGTGCGTCCGCCGGCTGAGGTCGCCGTCGCCCCGCGGCCAGACGACGAGGTGGAAGTGGTTGGGCATCAGGCAATAGGCGATCGTCCGCATCGGGACGCGAACCGACGCCTCGCCGAGCAGGGCGACGAACGCCTCACAATCGCCGTCATCGTGGAAGACGCGGGCGCGCTGGTTGCCGCGGTTGAGGACGTGATAGCAGTAGTTGGCGGCGGAGGCCCGTGCGGTGCGTGGCATATGGGGAACATAGGCCCCAGATCGCCCAGACCGCGGCGGAATCTCGGAATGTCCCCGTTGGCCCCCCAGTGTCCCCGTTAGCCCCCCGGAATGTCCCCGTTGGCCCTGTCGGAATGTCCCCGTTGGCCCCCAAGGTGTCCTTCCGATCGGGCATATTTTTTTGATTGCTAAATCTTACTCGCTCAGATACGATCGAAAGTTCAGATCCCGCCGCGACGCTGCGACGGGATCATCTTTATTGCGAGCCCCGATATCGTACCGATCCGGTCGATAGATGATCTTGTGTCGATGCATAGCATCGCGCGAGGGCGTCCGGGCTATCGATCCAGTGCATGTATCGAGCAAAAGTCCCGCGGAGCGACGCATATGGGCAAAATGACATTGTCCCCCGTCTTCCTCCCCGATCCGCGTGCTCCATTAAACTCGAAGGCGTATCCGGCGATCCCCCAGGCTTTCCGGCTCCAGGCAAAGCGCGAGCCTGCGCGCTGGCGATCGAATCCGTTGCGGGGTCCTGCTCCTACGGAGAATTGGACGAGATCAGTGACCGGCTGGCCCTAGTCCTCTCGCGACGGGGGATCGGGGTCGGCTCGACGGTAGCCCTGCTGTCCGACCGGAACCCGGCGCTGGTCTTCGCGATGTTGGGCGTGCTGAAGTCCGGCGCCGCGTTCTTCGTGGCCGATTCATCCTATCCGGCCGCGCGGATTCGGGACTGTCTGGCCCTAGCGAACCCGTCGCTGCTCATCCTGTGCGGAGACGCCGTCTCGGCCGACGCGCGAGATGGACTGGAGACGCTACGCCTCCCCGCGGGCCAGTCCGCGGCGATGAAGTCGCTTCCCGCCTCCGATCGCGATGTCGCGCCGGCCCCCACGAGCTCGGACTGGCCGGCGTATATCGGCTTCACCTCCGGGAGTACGGGCAAGCCGAAGGCGATCATTACCGCTCACGCCCCGCTCTGCCATTTCATCGAGTGGCACACGCGCCGCCATCACCTGGGGCGGGACGACCGGTTCTCCCTGCTCTCCGGGCTAGGGCACGACCCCGCCCTGCGCGATATCTTCACACCCCTGTCGATCGGTGCCTCTCTGCACATCCCCGAGCCCGGCCTCTTGCTCGACCCGACCCGCCTATCGGACTGGGTCGCCGACCACGGCATCACGGTCCTTCACCTAACCCCGGCCCTGGGGCAGGTGATCGCGAGCGGGACGGAGGATCGCATCGCACTGACGCTCCTCCGGCACCTGTTCTGGGGAGGCGACGTGCTCGGCCCGAAGCTGGCCCGGGCGTTCCGCGGGATCGCCCCGAACGCGGCCCAGGTGCGCTTCTACGGCACCACCGAGACGCCGCAGGCGATGGCCTTCTCCGTCGTCGAACCCGACGAAGCCGGCGAGGGCCACACCCTGGGCCGAGGTATCGACGATGCCCAGCTCCTGGTCGTCCGCGAGATGGACCGATTGGCGGACGTGGGCGAGGTCGGTGAGATCCTCGTGCGGTCGCCGTACCTGTCGCTGGGCTACCTCGGCGACCCGGAGCTGACGCGGTCCCGGTACGTCGCCAACCCATTCACCGGGGACGATGCCGATCGTTGCTACCGGACGGGCGACCTGGGGACGTATTCCCAGGTCGGCGAGGTCTTCTTCGTCGGGCGGTCCGACGACCAGCTCAAGATCCGGGGATTCCGCGTCGAGCCCGCCGAGGTCGCGGCCCGAATCGAGAAACTGCCGGGGGTCGCCCGGGCGGTCGCGATGGGCCGAGACCTGGGGCGTGATTCCAAGACCCTGGTCGCCTACTTCGTCTGCGAGCGCGGGGTCGACGTCCGAGGCGATGAGATCCGCGACGCCCTGCGAGAGGCCCTCCCATCCTACATGGTCCCGGCGCAAGTCGTCCGTCTGGACCGGTTCCCACTGCTGGCCAGCGGCAAGATCGACCTGCTGTCGCTCCCTTCGCCCGTATTCGAGTCGGGCAGCGAGGGCGTGCCCGATCCGGCTCTCACGGATCGTGAACGTGCGCTGGTCGAGACCTGGAAGGAGGTCCTCGGGCTCGAACGCGTCGCGCTGAATGAGAGCTTCGCCGACATGGGCGGGGACTCGCTCAGCGCCATCCGTGCCCTGATGCGCCTGAGGCGCCTCGGTGTGCCGGAGGCCCAGGCGCGCGGCGTCCTACAGGGCAAGACCATCGCGCAGATCGCACGGGAAGAGGAGAGCAACGGCCCAGCGTCGCCCCAGCCACCGCCAACGGGAGCCGCCAGGACGGGCTTGATGGTGAATAACCTTCGTGGAGCGCTCGTGGTGATAGTCGTGATGGCCCACTGGTTGCCGAGCCTCCTGAAGCGCCTGCCGCCCTGGCTCGGCGACACCGACAGTGTCATCATGGCCATCATGCCGGCGCTGAACGTCGTCACCCCGGGCTTCGCTTTCGTCTTCGGCATCAGCCTCGGCTACTTCTTCTTCCCGAGGTATCGGCACGACCCCGCGAACGTGCGGAGGACGCTCAGGTTCGGCGTCTGGCTCATCGCGGCCGCCTTGACGTTACGGGCCACCTCCACCCTGGTCCTCGAGCTTACGCGGAGGGGGGTGACCCCCGCGGCCCCGACCCGGGCCCCGATCGGGTGGGTCCCCTTGGTCTTTGGCGGGGGGGAAGTGCAGGGGCCCCCCTTTGAGGATTTCGCAGGGGACGGTCGCGGCGTGCTTCTCTACTATGTGTTGGCTCTGGCCACGGCCCCGGCCTGGATCAACCTCGTCGCCCGGGCGGGCCGCCCAGTCGTCGCTTGCCTCGGCCTGATGGCCGCGTCCTATGCCGCGCATCGCGTCTCACTGGCGCTACTCCTGGATCGACCCCAGGTCGGGGTTCTCGACGTCCTGCGCCTGATCCTTTGCGCCAAGTATGCGTTTTTTAATATGCTGACGGGATCCATAGGCGGACTCACGGTGGGCCTCTATCTTTGGGAGCGCCGCCGGGACACGAGGCTTTGGGCTCGCCTGCTGCCGCTTGGTACGAGCTTCGTCGCGGCCGGGCTGGCGCTCCTCTGGGCCGGCACGGGGCACCTCCACGGGCTCTACGCCACCGCCGACATGGCACCATGGCGCTGGGTCTTCTACTCGGGCGTGGTGGTCGTCGTCGCAGCGATGATCGACCTGGTCCTCGGTCGCTTCGCGTCGCTCCCTCGCGCGCTCCAAGTCGCCCTGCAACTCGGGGGCGTTCTGGGACAATGCTCGCTGCCGATCTTCGTCCTTCACGGCATGGTAACCGAATTGAAGGCGATGCTCGACGTGGCCGGCTCCCCACCGCCGGTGAGCACCGCGGTGGCCCTCCTGGCATTCGCCTGCGCGTGCGGGCTGGCGATCGGGTCGATCTATCGGGCCTACTACGGACGCCTCCGTCTCGACCGAGCATGACGCTCCCTCCATCCCTCGCCGTTGTGTCCTCCCGACGCGAGATCCGAGCCCGAGATTGGAAGGCCGAACGGGGACAGGAAGGCCGAACGGGGACGAAGGCCGAACGGGGAGGGGCCGAACGGGGACAGAGGGGCCGAACGGGGACATTCCTAATTCAGCCGGCAGTTGGGGCAAGACGGATGAGAACCCAAGACGACGGCTCCAAATAAGCGCGTGGCCTGATCCCACCGAGCGAGAGTTTCCGACGGCACCTGGCCCCTCGAACCGCTGTGCGGCCTTGATTATCGCCGCCCGACCAGGTACAAAATTTGTTTGACCCTCTGGCCGGGCGACCCTGTTGCGACGGCCCAGGACAGTCCATACCTCCCCGCGACGCCGCCGGCCGGCTACAATAGTCGGTGGTTCGCCCCGCCTGTTCGTGCCAGCCCGCGGCCTTACCAATACACCCGGATAGCCATGCCAGGTCCAGCGATGCCGAACGTTCGGCCCTCCGCGACCGGTCGCCGACGCCCGGTCGACGCGGCGTTCTTGTGGATTGTGATGATTCTGCTGTCCGGCCGCGTGGCCCAGGGGCAGCAGGCCTACAAGGACCCGGCCGTTGGCGGGCAGAGGGTCTACGAGGAGCAGTGCGCCCGCTGCCACGGCAAGGCGGGCGAGGGGTCCGAGGATTATCCCCGGGCGCTCGCGGGGGACAAGTCGGTCAAGCAGCTCGCAAAGCTCATCGCCAAGACGATGCCCGAGGACGACCCGGGGACGTGTACGGGCGATAGTGCCGACGCGGTCGCGTCCTATATCTATGACGCCTTCTACTCGAAGACGGCGCAGGAGCGGAACCGGCCGGCGCGGGTCGAGCTGGCGAGGCTGACGGTCCGGCAGTATCGCAACGCCGTGGCCGACCTGATCGGCAGCTTCCGCGAGACCGGCACCTGGGGCGACGCCCGCGGGCTCGGGGGCGAGTACTTCAAGACGCGGCAGGATGGGCGACGGCAACCAGGCGTTCAAGCGGGTCGACCCCGAGGTCCGGTTCGACTTCAAGAAGGACAGCCCCGACCTCGAGAAGATCAAGCCCAAGGAATACGCCGCGCGGTGGCAGGGGTCGGTCTTTGCACCCGAGACGGGTGAATATGAATTCATCGTCCGCACGCCCAACAGCACGAAGCTCTGGGTCAACGACACGAAGAAAGCCCTGATCGACGCCTGGGTCCAGTCGGGCAAGGACACCGAGCACCGCGGCACGATCCGCCTGCTCGGCGGCCGGGCGTATCCGATCCGGGTCGAGTTCGCCAAGGGCAAGGACGGGGTCAAGGACAAGGAGGACAAGAAGAAGGCCGAGGAGATCGAGCCGGCGTCGATCAGCCTGGAGTGGAAGCAGCCGGGGCGGGTCGTCGAGGTGATCCCGGCGCGGGACCTCGCGCCGAGCAAGATGCCCGAGACGTTCGTGCTCGAGACGCCGTTCCCGCCGGATGACCGGAGTATTGGATACGAGCGCGGGACGTCGGTGTCGAAGGCGTGGGACGTCGCCACGACCGACGCGGCGATCGAGGTGGCCGACTACGTCGTCGGCGCGGCTCCGCGAGCTCTCGGGCGCGTCCGACGGCGACGCCGACCGCGAGAAGAAGCTCCGCGAGTTCGCCGCGAAGTTCGCCGCGAAGTTCGCCGAGCGGGCCTTCCGCCGGCCGCTCACGGAGGACGAGAAGAAGGTCTTCGTCGAAAAGCCGTTCGCGAAGGGCCTGCGGCCCGAGGAGGCGGTGAAGCGGGTCGTGCTGCTGACCCTCAAGTCGCCGCGATTCCTCTACCGCGAGGTCGGCGGGCGCGACGCGTTCGCGGTGGCGTCGCGGATCAGCTTCGGGCTCTGGGACTCGGCGCCCGACCAGGCCCTGCTCGACGCGGCCCGGTCCGAATCAGCTCGCGACCCGCGAGCAGGTCGCGAAGCAGGCCGAGCGGATGCTCAAGGACCTGCGGGCGCGGGCCAAGCTCCGCGACTTCTTCTTCCAGTGGCTCAAGGTCGACCAGCCGCCCGACCTGGCCAAGGACGCGAAGCTGTACCCTGGCTTCGACGCCGCGGTCGCCTCCGACCTCCGGGCCTCGCTCGACCTGTTCCTCGAGGACGTCGCCTGGGGCGAGTCGTCCGATTTCCGGCAGTTATTGCTGGATCATTCTGCCTACATGAACGGCCGTCTGGCCAAGGTCTACGGCGCCGACCTGCCGGCCGACGCGCCGTTCAAGAAGGTGGCGCTCGAGAAGGAGCGGGCCGGGGTGATCACGCACCCGTACCTGCTGTCGACTTTCGCGTATACCTCCTCGAGCTCGCCGATCCACCGCGGCGTCTTCCTGGCGAGGAGCGTGCTCGGCAAGACGCTCCGCCCGCCGCCCGAGGCCGTCGCCCCGCTGCCGGCCGACCTGCACGCGGGGATGACGACCCGCCAGCGCGTGGCGATGCAGACGAACCCCGCCGGCGTGCCAGACCTGCCACAGCGTCGTGAACCCGCTCGGCTTCACGCTCGAGCATTATGACGCCATCGGCCGGTTCCGCGACCGAGGAGGCCGGCAAGCCGGTCGACGCCACCGGGGCTATCAAGGCCCTGACGGCCGCACGGTCTCCTTCGCCGGCGCCCGCGACCTGGCGACGTATCTCGCCGCTTCCGATGAGGTCCACGGCGCGTTCGTCGAGAAGCTGTTCCACCAGGTCGTCCAGCAGCCGATCCGCGCGTATGGCCCGGACCGGCTCGCCGAATTGCGGCCGTCGTTCGCCAGGAACGGCTTCCGCATCCGCGACCTGATGGTCGAGATCGTCGCCTCGACGGCGCTCGGCCCCGACGCCGCCGAAGCCCGCGCTGCGCAGGCCGTTCCGCAGCCTCCGTCCCAATCCCCCCCGGCCGGCGAGCGCAAGCGAGCGATCGCCCCCGAAGAGCAAGTCGTCACCCCCGACCCGGAGAAGTGACCGTGTCTCTCCATACACGCTCCCGCCGCGACTTCCTCCGCGACCTGGGCCTCGGCGCGGCATCGCTACCGTTCCTGCTCAACCTGCCGAGCCTCGCCTTCGCCAACCAGGGCGGCGCGGAAGAAGCGGCTGGTCGTCATGTTCAGCCCCGACGGCGTCGTCCCCCCGGCCTTCTGGCCCGACGAGGAGGGGGACAAGTTCACGCTCAAGGAGAGCCTCAAGCCGCTCGAGCCGTTCAAGGATAAGACGCTGATCCTCCACGGCGTCTGCGACAAGATCCGCGGCGACGGCGACGGCCACATGCGCGGGCATCGGCTGCCTGCTCACCGGCATCGAGCTCTTCCCCGGCAACATCCAGGGCGGCTCCGACACCCCGGCCGGCTGGGCCAGCGGCCTCTCGATCGATCAGGAGATCAAGAACTACCTCCAGAAGCAGCCGGCCACGCAAGACCCGGTTCGGCTCGCTCGAGTTCGGCGTGATGGTCCCCGACCGCGCCGACACCTGGACCCGCATGGTCTACGCCGGGCCCAACAAGCCGATCGCGCCGATCGACGATCCCTACCAGATGTTCAACAAACTCTATGGTCGCTCGAAGGACCGCGAGGCTCTGAAGAGCATCCTCGACGACGTGCAGGACGACCTCAAGAAGGTCGGCTCGCTCGTCGAGCGCCGAGGACCGGCACCTGCTCGACGAGCACGCGACGTTCGTCCGCGAGATGGAGCAGGAGCTGAAGTCATCCGAAGGCTCGGACGTCGGCCATGCGGTGCCCGAGGTCGAGCCGGGGGTGAAGCGCGAGAACGACCAGATCCCCAAGATCAGCAAGATGCAGATCGACCTGATGGTCAACAGCTTCGCCGCCGACTTCTCCCGGGTGGCGACGATCCAGTACACGAACTCGGTCGGCCAGGCGCGGATGCGCTGGCTGGGCGTGAACGAGGGCCAGCACGACCTCTCGCACAAGCCCGACAGCGACAAGGACGCGCAGGAGAAGCTCACCAAGATCAACAAGTGGTACTGCGAGCAGCTCGCCTACATGGCCAAGCGCCTCGCCGAGACCCCCGAGCCCGGCGGCCCCGGCAGCCTGCTCGACAACACGACGATCGTCTGGACCAACGAGCTGGGCAAGGGCAACAGCCACACGCCGGACAACATCCCGTTCGTCCTCGTCGGCGGCGGCCTCGACTTCAAGATGGGCCGCTCGCTCAAGTACAAGCGCGTGCCGCACAACCGGCTGCTCGTCGCGATGGCCCACGGCATGGGGCATCGGATCGAGACGTTCGGCAACCGCGATCAGTGCGCGGGCGGGCCGCTGCCGAACTTGACCTGATCCGTTGGCAATCGCTCGGCAGTCCCCGTAGGGTCCGCTGTGCGGACGTCTTCCCGGGCTGAACCCCGAAGACGTCCGCACAGCGGACCCTACCGTTCCTGTTGACAACTGCCAACATGCGGTTAAGATCGAAGCATGGCCCGGCGTCATCCCAACAAGGAGATCAACGAGGCCATCGAGTACGCGATCGCCCGGGGATGGACGCTGGTGGCCGCGGGGAAGAGCGCCCACGCCTGGGGCATCCTCCGATACCCAGCGGGAAACCGGGAGGGGCATCAGAAGTCGGTCTACTCGACCCCGAAGAGCCCCCAGAACCACGCGGACCAGATTCGCCGGTTCGTGGATAAGTGCGATCACGAGCCTCCCGCCGAGGAGGGGACATGAAGACCTACGCGTTCACGATCATCCTGGACGGCGCCTTGGAGATGACGCCCGAGCTCATCGACGCCCTCTTCGAGGCCGGCTGCGACGACGGCTCGCTCGGGAGCAGCGCCGGCGTCCTGTCGATCGACTTCGACCGCGAGGCCCCGTCGCTGGGCGAGGCGATCGCCTCGGCGATCCGGGACATCGACCGATCGGGCTCCGGCGTTGTGCCTGTCCGCGTCGAGGTCGAGGGGGCCGGCGACCTCGTGACGGCGGGTGAGATCGCCCGCCGCCTCGGTCAGTCCCGCGAGAGCATCCGCCTCTACGCCACCGGCGACCGCGGCCCCGGCGGCTTCCCAGCCCCCGCCGCTCGTCAGGACACGCGGACGCCTCTCTACCGATGGGATGAGGTTGCCCGGTGGATGGAGGCGAACGGGTGGGACAGGGCCGATCTCGGATCGCCCGGTGATGACCCGGCGACGGTCGAACTGATTAATGGGGCGCTTGCCGTGAGGCGGACTAGGCCGAAGGTCGCCGGGGCGGATCACGTCTTGGAGATGATCGCGATGGGTGGCACTGGCAACTTACCCGCCGGTGCGGTGCAGGCTAAGACAGCGCTGGTGGACAAGTCACCTGCCGTTCCGCTTCCTTTTTCCTTGATGATCGGAGCAGGTTAAGATGCCGGAGACTGCCCAATTCCTAGCATTCGAGGGAATGATCGGAGGTTTGAGTACGATATTCGAGGAACCGGAGCATTGTATTATAAAACTAATGAAGAGCGATCTTAAATTCGTTATCCCTTATCTACCAAGCCCGCACCCGAAGGTGGCAGACCGAATCACCGCGGTCTGCTTTGAGGACCAGCATGGTAGATACATCGCGGTTGATGCGATCATCTCGGGGTGCGACCGTGGGCCCATTACCGCGACTGATCGAGAGGCATTCTTTCGCCGCCTTGGAGTATCACCGATTTATGACCGCCCTATAGACTTCATCTCGGATCCTGCTCGCGACGATTCAGAACTTGGAGAGAGAACTGATTTGCTACCTCCAGAAAAACCCTGAGAAAATGAGGGCGATGCACTCGGACGCCTTCGAAAAGCTGGTTGCAGAACTTATGGCAAACTTTGGCTTCGACGTCGAATGGACTGGGAGGGACCGCAACACAGCAGCCGACGTTATAGCGTTCAAGAAAGACCAAAGTTCTGGCCTTAAGCAAAATTATATTATAGAATATAAGCGTCTTAAGGAGACCAACAAAGTCGGGGTGGAGGTAGCGTGCTCGCTCTACGGAGCGAAGGTGTTCGAAGGCTTCTCGAATGCGCTTCTCGTCACGACGTCGTTCTTCGAGGCCGGGGTCCCAAAGTTTGCTGCAAAGGGTTGGGATTTTGAACTGAGAGATTTCTTCGGCTTGGTCGAATGGCTTAACGCCTACAGACCCTCACGCGATGGGAAATTACATATGGACGGGAAAAGGCTCAAAATCAAGAAGGATCTGTGAGCAACGCCGTGGGCGGCGGTGCCGAGGCGTATCATCCGGGTGCGTGATCGGGGGATCGCCCGAGTTTGCTGGATTTCCATCAATCTGAGCCCTAGCATAGCGAACACACCTTGAATACAGGTCTGATCGAGTCCCCGACCAGCCGAGGAATTCCGACGATGGACGACAACTGGGAGAGTGCGACGAAGCCGACGCACATCATGCGGGAGGTTCTGATCATCCCGAAGCCGGGGCTGGGCATGCTGGCGCTCTCGCCTGGGCACGCTGCTGGCGGGCATCGTGCTGTTCGTGGCCGGGGCGGGACTCGCGAGCCCGGTCGCGATTATCCTCGCGATCCTCTGCGGCCTCCTCGGCCTCTACGGCCTGCTCGGACTGTTCACGGTTAGCCCGAACGAGGCGAAGGTTCTCCAGCTCTTCGGCAGCTACAAGGGGACGGTGCGCGAGCCGGGACTGAGGTGGGTGAACCCGTTCTTCACAAAGCGGGGGATCTCGCTGCGGATCCGGAACTTCGAGAGCGAGCGGCTCAAGGTCAACGACCTGGCCGGCAACCCGATCGAGATCGCCGCGGTGGTCGTCTGGCGGGTCGTCGACACGGCCGAGGCGCTCTTCCACGTCGACAACTACGACAACTTCGTCCACGTCCAGAGCGAGTCGGCCCTGCGGAACATGGCGCTGAGCTACCCGTACGACGCGCACGTCGAGGGCGAGGTCTCGCTGCGGAGCCACACGGCCGAGGTCGCCCTGCACCTGAAGACGGAGATCCAGGACCGGCTCTCGCAGGCGGGCGTCGAGGTGCTGGAGGCGCGGATCAGCCACCTGGCGTACGCCCCCGAGATCGCCCACGCGATGCTCCAGAGGCAGCAGGCCAGCGCCGTCATCGCCGCCCGGCAGAAGATCGTCGAGGGGGCCGTCGGGATGGTCGAGATGGCGCTCCAGATGCTCTCGCATCAGAACATCGTCGAGCTGGACAACGACCGCAAGGCCACGATGGTCAGCAACCTGCTCGTCGTCCTCTGCTCCGACCGCGGCACGCAACCCATCGTGAGCGCGGGCAGCTCCGGTTAGAACCGCCTCGATCTCGGCCTCGGGCGGGGAACGGCATTCTCCCGCCGGCGTGCGCCGAATCCAGAGATCTTGGCGGGGGACAGATTTTTCTTGCAAACGACGACCGGCGGGCGTGTAATCCCGGTCGAGCTCCCCGCGGATCAAGCATGATCCGCGTGGCCTCGCCGCGAGCCGGATATTTCCCGCTCGGCGCCGCCCCCCGGTTCGCAAGCGCGAGGAGAGTGCGATGGATTTCTTCGAACGCCTTCTCGGGGCCTCCCCCGACGGCGGCGACGGCTCGCTGGAAGCCGCCTTCCTGCTCGTCCTCCTCGCCGGGGGCGCCTCGATGGCTGCCCTCACGCGATGGTTCCGGGCGTCCGCCCGGCGCCGGTCGGGACTCTGAACCCGAGTGCCCCCGGCCGGAGCCCGGTGACCGCGTCGCGCGGCAGCGGTTATGACGCGCCCTCGATCGGGACGGCGACGCCCGGATGGACCGACCCCGTATCCCGGCCCGCGCGCGCCGCTCATCGACCGATCCGGCCGAGGCCGCGTGCCGGGGCGCCGCCCCGATAGAAGGCCAATGACCCCGTGAGGAAACGGAACACCTATTCCCCGGCATGCCTGAAGGGAGCGCGGAATCGTGGCCACAGAACATGAACATTATAAGGAACATCACGCCCATGAGCACGAGGAGGGGAAGGGCGCCCCGGACGTGGGCGACCTCCTCAAGATCCTGATCGAGCTCCAGATCTCGCAGAACGGCCTGCTCGCCGGCCTGTCGCACCGGCTCGACACGGCAATCTGCGTGCTGGAACACATCTCGAAGCAGACTTGCGAGGCCCTGAACAAGGCCCACACGCAGACGTCCTTGCAGACGCTGATGAAGGAGTTCCTGGAGTCGATCCTGGAGCTGGAGAAGATCGCGCGCCCGGAGTCGGCCCTGGTCCACGAAAGGCTGGTCGCGGTGCGGAAGGAGCTCCTGGCCTGCTGCCCGCCGGAAGAGCCCGAGCCCTGCTGCGAGTACACGCCCTGCAAGCTCGATGAGGACGGGAGCGGCACGGCGGTCTCCCACGCGGGCAGCGCCCCACCGAACCGGACCTTCGGCGCGCCCTATCCGCCCGCGCCGCGGAAGTGCCCCACCAGGAACCCGGGGAACACCAACCCCGCGCCCCGGATCCCGACTGGGCCGTTCCGTGGCTTCCTCAAGCCCGGCACCGATCTCAACGTGCTGGACATCGAGTCGGGCGGGGGTGGGGGCGGGAGCGGCGACGACCCCGTCGTCTTCGGCCAGTACACGAATTTCGGCTCGATCGCTTCCCCCCTCGCCCCGCCCATCGTGCCCAACTCCACCACCGCCGCCGACATCAGCGGGGCCGAGAGCGGCAGCGTCGTGATGTCGAGCGGCAACTGGTACGCCGTCTACTCGACCGACTCGGGGAGCACGTTCACCTCCATCAACCCGACCACCGTCTTCGACAACACCGCCGACGGCGGCTTCTGCTGCGACCAGATCATTCTGTACGCCCCCAGCATCGACCGCTTCCTTTGGCTCATGCAGTTCAGCACCGGGAGCAACGGCAAGAACCGCCTCCGGATCGCCGCGGCGAGCCCCGAGACCGTCACCAGCAGCAAGTGCACCTCGTGGACCTACTGGGACCTGACCTCCGACGCGCTCGGCGTCGTCACGACCACCACCGACGCGACCCAGAAGAATCCGATCCACTGGCTTGACTATCCTAACATGTCACTTGGTGACAATTATGTGTATATCAGCATCGACAACGTCGGCGCCGGCGGGGCCTCGCCGCCGACGGGGGGAGGATCGTCGTCCGCGTCCCCCTCTCCGACATCCAGGCCGGCGGCACGATCAATTACCGCTATACTGACTGGTCCAAGTCCGGCAATGCCTACTCCAGCCACGTCTCGCAGAACACGGGAGATGAGGCGTACTGGGGGGGCAACAAGAACAATAGCACCCTCACTGTCTTCAACTGGAACGAGAACTCGACCTCGTACTCGTGGCGCGACGTCGGCGTGAACAACTGGCCGAACGGGACGCTCACGTCGACGGCACAGGACGGGAATGACTGGCTCACGAAGGCGGCTAGCTTCCCCAACGCCGGCGTGATCGGCGCGACCCGGCGGATCAACGAGGTCTGGTTCGCCTGGATGGCCAGCAACGGCACCGGCGCCACGGGCGGGTTCAACTTCCCCAACGCCAACGTCCAGGTCGTGAAGGTCGACCCGACGAACAACTACAAGGTGCTCGACCAGTTCTCGATCTGGAATAACAGCTACGCGTTCGCCTACCCCTGCCTGGCGACCAACGCCCAGAACGAGGTGGGGATCGCGCTGGGATGGGGCGGCAGCGCGAACTACCCGAGCGCCGCCGTCGGCATCCTCGGCGATTTCGTGGTCTGGTATCCCGAGGCGAGCGCCCATGCCACCACGCGCTGGGGCGACTACGTGACGGCCCGCCAGGCCAGCCCGCAAACCAGCCTGTTCGCCGGGTTCGGTTACGCGATCATCAACGACTCGACCACGACCGTCGGCTACCGCTTCGATCCGTGGTACGTCCTCTTCGGCAGGAATTCCGTGATCAACCCGGGCGGCGGCGACAATCCTCCCCGTTAAGACCCCGGCGGACGGTGCCCGGCCTGCACGAGGATCGGCCGCCGCTCGCGGGCCGACTGGTAGATCGCCGCGAACATCGCCACGACGGCCCGCCCGTCCTCGCCCGTCACCAGGGGCGGGCGGGCCTCGATGACGCTCGCGAGGAAGTCGCGGATCTGGAGGGCGTGGTAGTGGCTCGTGGCGTCGACCGACGCGAAGCGGGCACGGTCCTCGGACTGGAATTCGGCGAGCAGGGCCTCCTCGCCGGGGATGGTCCAGACGTCATTGAGCGGCGGCTCGGCGATGCCCGAGACGCCCGCGATGAAGGTGGCGCCGCGGTCGGTCTCGACGCCCACCGAGGCGCCGCTGGTGCCGTGGACATGCACTTTCGTGTATAAACCCGGGCGCTGAGAGACGCTCGTGACGATCGAGCCCAAACCACCGTTCGCGAAGCGGAGGGTGGCGACGGCCGTGTCCTCGACCTCGACGCCGGGGTGGTTCAGGTTGGCGAACTCGCCGGAGACCTCGGCGACGTCGCCCATGAACCAGCGTAGGAGATCCAGCTGGTGCGGCGACTGGTTCACGAGGACGCCGCCGCCCTCGGTGTCCCAGCGGCCTCGCCAGGGGTCGGAGCGGTAGTAGGCGAGGTCGCGCCAGCTATACATCTGGAAGACGCCGAGCGCCGGCGCCCCGATCTTGCCCGCGTCGATCGCCGCCTTCATCCGCCGGACCGGCTCGTACCACCGCCGCTGGCTGATGACGCCCAGCGTCACGCCCGAACGGCGCGCGGCGGCGAGTATGGCGTCGCAGTCGGCGAGGTTCGCCGCCATCGGCTTCTCGATCAGGACGTGCACGCCGGCTTGCGCGGCAAGGATCGCGTCTGGCGCATGCGATGGGTGGGGCGTGGCGATCGTGACGGCCTGGGGAGACGACCCGGCGAACATCCGCGCGAGGTCGGTGTAGGGGCGTCCGCCGTAAGTGGCGGCGAACGCCGAGGCGCGGTCGGGGGAGGCGTCGCAGACGGCGACGAGCTCCGACTCGGGCAGGTCGCGGAGGGCCGCGGCGTGGATCGAGCCCACCTTGCCGCAGCCGATCAGGGCGGTTCGGAGTCGGGTCACGAGGGAACTCCGGGGCTCAGTTCGGATCGCCCGGGTGGCCGGGGCAAAGCGCAGCGTGCCCCGGGAGGGAGAGGCCCCGGCTGTCCCGTTCCGGGGCACGCTGCGCTTTGCCCCGGCCACCCGGCGCGAGCGGTCGCGCCGACGAGGTTAGCACCGACCCCCAGGGCCCGGCAACGGGCCGCGTGGACAACGCACGGTCCACGACGGATAATCGCCGGTCGGGACGGGGTTGAAGCCGGCAGGGAGGGGACATGACACCGCTGACGATCCGAGAAATCCTCGCGGGCCGTGCCGCGATTGGCGACACGGTGACGGTCGAGGGCTGGCTCCGGACCCGCCGCGACTCGAAGGCCGGGCTCTCGTTCCTCGGGGTCCATGACGGCTCGTGCTTCGACCCGATCCAGGTCGTCGCCGAGGCCTCGCTGCCGAATTATCAGGGCGAGATCCTCCACCTGACGACCCACTGCGCCGTGCGGGTCGAGGGGATGCTCGTCGAGTCGCAGGGGAAGGGGCAAAAATTCGAGGTGAAGGCCGATCGGGTCGAGGTCGTCGGGACGGTCGAGAACCCGGATCATTACCCGGTCTCGGCCAAGCGGCACTCGTTCGAGCACCTGCGGACGGTTGCCCATCTCCGGCCTCGCACAAACACCTTCGGCGCCGTGGCGAGGGTGCGCGACTGTCTGTCGATGGCCGTGCACCGCTATTTTCATGAGCATGGATTTTTCTGGATCCACACGCCGATCATCACGACGAGCGACGCCGAAGGCGCCGGCGCGATGTTCCGCGTCTCGACGCTCGACCTGGCCAACCTGCCCAGGAACGAGCATGGCGGGATCGACTTCGCGCAGGACTTCTTCGGCATGCCCGCGAGCCTGACGGTCTCGGGACAGCTCAATGTCGAGGCGTACTGCCTGGCGCTGAGCCGGGTCTACACGTTCGGCCCGACGTTCCGCGCCGAGAATTCGAACACGACGCGGCACCTCGCCGAGTTCTGGATGATCGAGCCCGAGATCGCCTTTGCCGACCTCTCGGCCGACGCCGACCTCGCCGAGGATTTCCTGAAATATCTGTTTCGCGCCGTGCTCGACGAGCGGCCCGACGACATGGCGTTCTTCGCCCAGCACATCGACAAGGACTGCATCAACCGCCTCGAGAAGTTCATTGCCGCTAGCTTCGAGCGGATGGACTACACCGACGCGATCAAGGCCCTGGAATCGGCAAAGGGCGTCGAATTCGAGTTCCCCGTGAAGTGGGGCATCGACCTCCAGTCGGAGCACGAGCGGTACCTGACCGAGACGCTCGTCGGCCGGCCGGTCGTGGTGATGAATTATCCCAAAACTATCAAGGCCTTTTACATGCGGATGAACGACGACGGCCGCACGGTCGCCGCGATGGACGTGCTGGCCCCGGGCATCGGAGAGATCATCGGCGGCTCCCAGCGCGAGGAGCGGCTCGACGTGCTGGATTCCCGCCTGGACGAGATGGGGCTCTCGAAGGAGCAGTACGCCTGGTACCGCGACCTCCGCCGCTACGGGACCGTCCCGCACGCTGGCTTCGGCCTGGGGTTCGAACGGACGATCGTTTACGCGACCGGCATGGCGAATATCCGCGACGTGATCCCGTTCCCGAGGACGCCTGGCAATGCGGAGTTCTGAGGCAGGGAGGGGGACGACGGGCATCGGGATTCGGGTCGTTGTCGGCATGTCGATCCTGCTGCTCGCCCGGAAATCGTCGGGGGCCGAGAAGCCGACCTTCGTCGAATACCTCAAGGCCAGCGCCGTCCCCCGCGCCACGATCGACGGCTTCCTCCGCGGGCCGAGCTGGGCGCGGTTCAACCCGGAGCTCGGGTATGTCCTGGGGAACTACCTGCCCACCGACGGCATCGACCGCAGCGCGACGATCTCGACCGTCGGGCCCGACGGGGCGCGGACGTCCTTCATGTATGCCGGGAAGAAATGCCGGATCAATACCTATGGCGATAGCTTCACCCAGTGCCACCAGGTGAGCGACGGCGAGACCTGGCAGGAGTACCTCGCCGCGCACCTCGGCGAGCCGATCCGCAACTTCGGCATGGGCGGCTACGGGGTCTACCAGTCCTATCGGAGGATGATCCGCGAGGAGCGGACCGGGCACGGGGCCGAGTACGTGATCCTCTACGTCTGGGGCGACGACCACATCCGCAGCCTCCTCCGCTGCCGCCGCGCCGTCTACTACATGAACTGGGACGACCAGGGCGGGCGGATGTTCCACGGCAACTTCTGGCCGAACGTCGAGATGGACCTCGCGACGGGCGGGTTCGTCGAGAGGGAGAACCTGCTGCCCACGGCCGAGTCGCTCTACCGGATGGCCGACCCCGCGTGGATGGTGGAGCACCTGCGGGACGACCTGGCGCTCCAGCTCTATGCGTTCAAGCTGGGATCGGTCCGCGACCTCGACCGCGGGCCGATCGACCGGCTGGCGGCCCGGCTCGAGATGCCGGTGGACTGGTCCAAGGCCGAGACGCTCCCGGCGCAGGCGGGCGCACTCCTCGATCGCTACTCCCTCCGCGCCTCGCGGTTCATCCTGGAGAAATCCAGGGACTTCGCGAGGAAGGAAGGGAAGAAGCTTCTGATCGTCCTCTTCGACCCGTACCGGGCCCTCGGCGAGATGCGGCGCGGCGAGCCCAGGTATGATCGAGAACTGCTCGACTATCTCGAGCGTGAGAAATTCACCTACTTCGACATGAACGAGGTCCACCTCCGCGACTTCCGCAAGTCGGGACTGCCCTACGACGCGTATCAGAAGCAATACTTCATCGGCCATTACAACCCGCGCGGGAACCACTTCTTCGCCTACGCGATCAAGGACAAGCTGGTCGACTGGCTCGACCCGAACCCGATCACCTACCGCGCGATCGACCCGCGCTCGGTCGACTTCCGGGGCTATTTACCGGGGCGACCCTGAGGGCCTGGTCACGCGCCGTCCTCGACCTCCAGCACGCCGTCGGCGATCATCGCGTCCGCCTCCTCGAGCAGGGACTGCCGGACGCGGCGGAGCGGCGCATCGAGGCTCTCCGGGGGGACCAGCAGCAGGTGCCGCCTCGCGTCCGTCGGCCGGCCGAGGTCGCGGATGAGGACGGTCGCGAGCCTCAGTCGGACCTTGCCGGACGTCTCGGGATGGGCCCGACAGAACGCGCGCATCAGCGGGACCGACGCCGCCAGCTCGCTCCGCTCGTGCATCGCCTTGATCAGCCCCAGCAGCGCCTCGCGCGGGGGCCGGTCGCCGGTCGCGATCATCCATGACTTGAAGGCCGTCTCGGCCGCCTCGATGTCGCCCGACTCGATCGCGCGGCGCGTCTTCGCCAGCATCTTCGCGGCGCGCTCCTCGGGGGACTGCCCGGCCGGGACGCCGTCCGCGATCACGATCGTTGGCCGACGCTGGTTCGCCTTGCTCAGGTCGAGCCGGGCCTCGCGCGACTTCCACGCCTCGCGGAGTCCTTTCCGTTTCTTCATGAGGGAGAAGACGTCCCAGCCCTCGCAGTCGACCCAGCCGAGCTTCAGCAGAAGGACGCCGGCCACCAGCCCCCAGAGGGCGCCCGAGATGTGGAGCAGGCCCGACGACATCGGGTCGCCGCGGATCATGAACTGGAGGCCGACCGAGAGCGCCTCGAGCGCGAGCTGGATCAGGGCCAGCACATAGATGCGGACCTCGAATTCGTGGGAGATCACGCGGAATCCGATCAGCGCGATGAAGACGCACGAAAGCTCATTCATCGGCGCCCAGATCATGCACATGGCCATCAGGCCGAAGATGATCGCCGAGGCGCCCAGGACGTACGACGGCTGCGAGGCGTGCAGGTACGCCGCCTGGATCGCCGCGCCGTGGGCCGTGCCGATGGCGAGGTAGGTGAGCAGGAACGCGAGCCAGCCGATCTTCCCCTCGACGATAATGCCGTAGCACCAGAGGAAGATCATGTTGCCGAGGAGGTGGATGAAGTCGGCGTGAAGAAAGTTGTGCGTCAGCCACTGGAGCGGGTTCAGGCCCGCGCCGAGCTTCAGCGCATAGGGCTCGGCCCACTCCGGTCCCATATAACACCACGCGGCGTGCACCGCGACGTTGGCCGCGATCACGCCCAGGGTCGCCCGGGGAAAGTGGTAGATCGGGGCGTCGGTCGAGTACGGGATGATCACGCGTCGGTCCCCCCTCGTCCGGCCGTTTTCGCAGCGCCACCGGGTGATGTCAATCTCGTGCCCTCCGGCCGTGTCGTGGAGGCACCATGCATGCGGGATCGGAACTATTTTGATTGAACGGCCACCGAGTCAGACGTATCCTGTTCTCTCCGCGTGAACGGGACTACGACGGTCCCCGGTCCCTCTCAACCGATGAATCACCCGGAGGAATGCCGCGATGCGCACCTTCATGCTTGGGAGCGGGACGGACCGCAAGGTCGTCACCGTCGAGGTCCGGGGCAACGTCCTGCGGGTCACCCAGACGAAGGCCGAGGGCGTCGGCAAGCGGGACGAGAAGGAATTCGCCGGCGAGGCCGAGGCGCGCTCGGCGGCCGAGCGGATGGTTCGCGAGTTGCTCTCGCGCGGCTATGCCGAGCGGACCGCCTCCGCGAAGTCGCGGCAGGCCGTGCCCGCCGCCGGGAAGAGCGAATCAGGCGGCCTCGACCTCGGCGCGCTGGCGGCGGCCGGTGAGGGGGTCGCCGCGGCCGAGCCGGTGCTGCCGCGGATAACCGCGCCGGCCGCCCCCGCGGCCGAGGCCGCGCCCAAGAAGAAAAAGAAGAAGAAATCCGGCAAGAAGAAGGCGGCCGGCGATGACGGGCTCGACCAGCGCGTGCTCGCGGCCGTCGGGTTCGTGGGGGTGGCGCTCGTCGCCGTCGTCGGGTTCCTCGTCTACGAGGCCTTCCTCAAGCCGGCCTCGATCGTCGGCCACTGGGAGGGCTCGCGGCTCGACTTCGAGATCGGCCGGCCCATGGTCCACACCCAGTACCGGCTCGTCCTCGACGACCAGAACCGCGCCGCCATGACCCTCCAGGAAAAGTTCACGACGAAGGGGACGTATTCCTTCCAGGGGGACCAGCTCAAGCTCGCGCTCAAGGACGAGGATGGCGACGCCAGCGAGGTCCAGTACAAGGTCTCGCTCGGCCGCGCGTCGATGGACCTCTTCGACCCGCAGAGCGGCAAGAAGCTCGTGCAGCTCGTCCGGTTCCGCCAGGAGCCGTCGGTGGGCGGAGGAGGAGGAGCCCCGGCGCCCTCGGCGCCGAAGGACGCCGCGGGGGGCCCGGCCGACAAGGCCGCGGATGAGCGGCTGGCATCCGTCCCGTTCTCTCCCAAGGACGGCGCGTTCAAGCTCCGCCACCCCGCGGGCTGGACGCCCGAGACCGGCAGCCGGCCCGACAACACTTATTCGTGGGCCCGGTGCACGAAGGACTCGGCGAAGATCCAGGTCTATGCCGACATCGCCGGCTCGCTCATGGCCGGCCAGAGCAACGTCCAGCACGAGGAGGGCAGCGAGCTCGCCCCCGTCCACGGCGCCCACGTGAATTACCAGAAGACGGTCTCGAAGGAGTACAGCGACTTCAAGGAGAGCGAGCCGACGCTCTTCAAGGGCGCCGCGCTCGGCGAGGGCCGGATCGCGACCTACACCGCGTCGGCCGGCGGCCTCTTCGGCGGCAAGATCCGCGGCTATCGCGTGACGCTGCTCAGCAACGACCGCCGCATTTCCGTCCTCTGCGAGTGCCCAGAGGGGGAATTCGAGAAGTACAAGCCGACGTTCCTGGCCGTCTGCCGGAGCCTCTCGCGCTGAGGCCCGGCCCCGGGATTGCTTGAATGTTCCTCGCCCCCTCGATCGAGGGGATGGGGATTCACGGGCTCACGCTTAGTGGCCTCCGGCCGGGAGGTTCTGGGGATGGCTGCGCACGCACAGATCGCCGAGCGGGAGGCGCCGCGACCCGTACGACATCGCCGGGTGTCGGCCGCCGCGCTTCGCTGCCGGAGGGAGTTCCTCCAGTTCTTCCCGGGCGGCTTCCGGGACGAGACGTACCTCCGCTGGGAGCGCGACTACAAGTGGAAGGCGCACGAGCGATGGGAGGCGTCGCTCGGCCTCGCCGCGTATCGCTCGATGCTCCGCGAGGGCCGGTTCGCCGAGATCGCCGCGGAGGCTGTGCGGATCGAGTCGCAGACCAACCTCCTCTTTTCGTTCGAGAAGATGGCGATCCGCGACGCCGTGAGGTCGCCCGCGGGAGCCAGGACGTTCGCCGAGGGACTTTTTGACCGGCTCCACGGCCCCGGCAACGACGAGGCGAAGTTCCGCCGCTGGACCGAGGCCGTCGCCGCCCTGCCGAGGCGGCAGACGCGGGTGCTGACCTGGCCGGTCGTCACGGTCTTCGGCTTCATCGCCCGCCCGGACGAGCACATCTTCCTCAAGCCGAACGTCACCCGCATCGCGGCCCAGAAGTACGACTTCGACTTCCACTACGAGTCGCGGCCGTCGTGGGACACCTACGCGAGCCTGCTGGAGTTCGCCGCGACGATCCGCCGCGACCTCCGCGACATGCGACCGCGCGACATGATCGACATCCAGTCGTTCATCTGGGTCCTCGGGTCGGACGAATACTGAGCATGACGCGGGCTTTGGGTCCGCGGTTCCTTTCTTCACCCTCCCCCCTTGAGGGGAGGGTGTCGGAACGGACATCCGCCCTGAGCCCGAGGATGGAACGGCCCCGCCGTCGGGGCGGATCGCCCTTCCGGTCCGCCGGTGGACCCCTTACCATCGGCGAATGACCCGGGGCGTCCCGGTGCCGGGCCCATCGTCACGAGTGTCGGGAGGCCTCGATGGCCGGGCGGGTTGACCCGTCGCGCGACCTGCGGCTCGGCCTCCGGGCCCTCGAGGGCCGCCTCATCGACCGCGACCAGCTCGTCGCCGCCGTCGCCGACTGGGCGAGCTCCTCCGGCCGAACGCTGGCCGAGATCCTCGTCGGCCGCGGCGCCGTCGATGCGCCCACGCTCGCCCGGCTCGAGGAGCAGGTCGCGGCGGAGCTCGGTCCCTCCGCCGATGGCCGCGCGGATGATCCCGATGCGACGAGGACCGTCGCCTTTGCCGTATCGTCACATGACGTACAGCCCGACGAGATCGGGGGCGGGCGCTTCCGGGTCCTTCGGCCTCACGCGCGGGGCGGCCTGGGCGAGGTCTTCCTCGCCTTCGACCGCGAGCTGAACCGGACCGTCGCCCTCAAGGAACTTCAGCCTCGCCTGGCGCACGACCCCGGCTCGCGGGCCCGGTTCCTCGTCGAGGCGGAGGTCACGGGGAGCCTCGAGCACCCGGGGATCGTGCCGGTCTACAGCCTGGGCCGGCACGAGGATGGGCGCCCTTATTACGCGATGCACCTCGTCCAGGGCGAGACCCTCCGCGATGCCATCGAGCGGTTCCACCGCGAAGGCCCGGGGCGCGAGGGCCGGGCCCTGGCGTTCCAGCGCCTGCTGCGGAGCGTCATCGACGCCTGCAACGCCGTCGCCTACGCCCACAGCCGCGGCGTGGTCCACCGCGACCTCAAGCCCGAGAACATCATGCTCGGCCGGTTCGGCGAGACGCTGGTCGTCGACTGGGGCGTCGCCAAGGTCCTCCGCGAGCCGGCGAGCGAGGACTCCGAGGCGACCGCGCCCAGTCCCGCGGACGACGCGTCGATGACGCGGCCCGGTTCCGTCATCGGCACGCCACGCTACATGTGCCCCGAGCAGGCCGCGGGCGACGCGGACCGGGTCACAGCGGCGAGCGACATCTACAGCCTAGGGGCGATCCTCTACTGCGTGCTCGTCGGCCACGGCCCGTTCCCCGACGGCGACATGCGGACGGTCCTCGACCGCGTGCGGCTCGGCATCTTCCCGGCCCCGCGACGGCTCCGCCGCACGGTCGACCCGGCGCTGGAGGCGATCTGCCTGAAGGCGATGGCGCTCGACCCGCAAGGCCGCCACGGCTCGGCGCTCGAGCTTGCCAACGACCTCGAGGCCTGGCTGGCCGACGTCCGCTTCCGCGGCGAGCAGGAGCAGGCCCTGGGCCAGGCGAGGGCCTCGCTCGCCCGCCTCTCGCTCGAGCGGGCCCACCAGTGCTTCGGCCGCGAGGCACACGACGAGGGCATGCTCTGGCTGGCCCGTGCCCTCGAGAACGCCCCGGCCGATCCGCCGGACCTGGAGCGCGCCATCCGGACGAGCCTCCGCGCCTGGTATGTCGGGGCGAAGCTGATGGAACGGAGCCTGAGGCACGCCTGCGAGGTCCATGCCGTCTCCTTCTGCCACCAGGGGCGGAAGCTGGCGACGGCCTGCGGCGACGCGACCGCGCGATACTGGGACATCTCCACCGGCTCGGCCCTCTCGTCCCCCCTGAGGCATGACGGGCCCGTCCGCGCCGTCGCCTTCAGCCCGGACGGGGCGGTCGTCGCGACGGCGGGCGACGACGGCGCGATCCGGCGCTGGGATTCCGTGACCGGCGAGCCCGTCGGCGAGCCGATCCGCGTCGGCGTACCGGTCCTCGCGCTGGGCTTCAGTCCCGATGGGTCGAGGATCGCGGCGACGTCCGGGCGCGGCGAGCCCTTCCTCTGGGACGCCGCGACGGGCGAGCCGATCCGCGAGCAGGACCGGCATCGGCCGGGCGTCCGCGGGTTCGCGTTTACGCCGGACGGCGCGACGGTCGCGGTCGCGTGCGACGATGCCGTCCACGTCCGCGACGCCGCGACGGGCAAGCCGCTCGCCGAGCCCCTGGCCCACAGCGCGGACGTTCGGACCCTCGACTTCCACTCCGACGGCCGGAGGCTCTTGACCGGCGACGCCGAAGGGAATGCCCGGCTCTGGAATCTCGACGGGCGGGCCGTGGTTTTCGCCCTATCACTCGGCGGTGAGGTCCGCCTCGCGGCGTTCCGGCCCGGGGGCGAGGCCTTCGCGACCGTGTGCGGCGACGGGTCGGCCCGGCTCTGGGACTCGCTCGAGGGCCGGCCGATCGGCGAGCCGCTCCATCACAAGTCCCCGGTCGAGTGCCTGGCGTTCCGCCCCGACGGGACGACGGTCGCGACCGGCGGCCCCGACGGGATGATCCGGCTCTGGTGCGCGGGCACCGGGCTGCCGATCGGCCCGCCGCTCGTCCACGGCGGGTCGGTCCGGGTCGTGGCTTTCTGCCGCGACGGCCGCCGGCTCGCGACCGTAGGCTCCGACACGACGGTCCGCTGCTGGAAGGCCCCCGACCCCGTCGAGGGGAACGCCGAGCGCATCTCCTGCTGGGTCCGCGTCGCGACCGATCTGGAGTTCGACGCCGGCGACGCGATCCGCCGCATGGACGGCCCGACGAGCTGGGATCAGCGCCGCCGCCTCACCGAGCTGGGCGGGCCGCCGCTCCGGTAGGCTTCTTCACCGAGCATCGTGCGCCTGGGTGGCAGGGGTTCGCTTGCGAACCCCGGTCTTTGGGCCATCGAGCCGGGGTTCGCAAGCGAACCCCGGCCACCCAGACATGCGCGGCTTTGTCACTGACCGTCGCGTGGCGGCGTGCGGAGGTCGACGAGCTTCGCCCTCGGCGCCGGCTTCAGCGAGGAGAGGGCTCGCGCCGATGCGGGTGCGTAACGCCCAGAGGTCGCCTGGGCGGAGCCGGCCGTAGTGCATGACGCCCGCGTCCTCGCCGCCGGAGCCCGTGCCCTTGCGCTCGGCCGCCACGCCCAGCGCCTCGCGGACCCGCTCGCCCACGGCCCAGCGCGGCTCGCCCATGGCGAGGGCGTAGAGCGTCAGATACTCGACGTCCTGCTGGCCGCGACGGAATGCCTTGAGGCGGATCGAGGGGATCGGGCCCTTGTCGCCGGGGCGAGGCGGGTAGAAGAGCGACAGGGCATCGGCCTTCTCCCACGACGTCGCGTCGCCGATCGTCTGCCAGGGGAGGACGCCGTCGAGGCCGAGCGACCAGATATCGAGCGACCACGCGGCGGGCTGGACGTTCGAATCCTCGATCGCGTTGGCGCTGCCGTACTCGAGGGCGACCTGGCCATTGGCCTCCTTGCGGTCGAGGACCATCCGCCGATAGCGGCGGAAGGCGCCGCCGACCACGTTGTAGTCGAGCACGCCGTCGAGGACGTCGCGCTGCCACTCGGGCCGGGAGATGTCGGCGCGGAAGACGAGCCTGGCCCGGCCGGGGGCCTTCGCGACGCCCTCGTGGAAGGCCCGGCCGAAGTAGCGGAGGGCCCAGTAATCCTGGAAGTTTGCCGGCTCGTCGAGCAGCCACGGGCACGTGCCGCGCGACCAGCCGTTGCGCTTGAAGTCGACCTTGCCGTTGAAGTAGCACTGGAAGAACGTGTCATTCCAACCCTTCGCATTGGCGTGCGCGGCGAACTGCCGAGCGACCTCGACGAAGGCCTGGCGATACCGGTCCGGAAACGCCTCGTCGGCCCAGTAGCTGCCGTTGTAGTTGCCCTCCATCGCCGTCGGCCAGTTCTCGAACATCGGCAGATAGAAGCATTCGAGCGGGACGCCCTTGCGCGGCAGGTCGGCGAAGGCCGAGCCATCCAGCAGCGGCCCGAACCGGCGGTCCCAGGCGTCCCAGCGGAGGGTCTTGCCGTCCCACCTCGGCGCGAAGCCCTCGGCGACGTTTCCGCGGTGGTAGTAGGGCACGCGGTTGAGGACCGTCCGGTGCTCGTGGGCGAGCCGGTAGTACGACCGCTCGTCGGGCGGCAGGTCGTAGCAGTTCATCTCAGGCAGGAAGCTGAGGTGGTCGGGGAGGGTGAAGTCCCAGACAGTGAGCGTGATGTCGATCTTGAAGGTCTGATCGCCCGATTTGAGCGTGAGGGAGCCGGCATGCTCGCCGGCCTGCGCGTCGTGGGGGACGTAAAGCTCCACGTGCAAGCTCTGGCTCGTCTGGCCCGGGGCGGATCGGCGGGCCGAAGCGAGCGGGACGATCGGGTCGGGCAGGGGCCCACCCGTCGCCGGGACGAGGGCGTAGCGGCCGAACTCGACGTGGGGTGAGACGCCCTCCGAGAAGGTCAACGATGGCGCGACCTCGATGCGACCATCGCGGACGACGATCTGGAACGCGACGAACTCATTCCGCGCGGCGTGGATCCGAATGCGATTCTCGCGGGCGTTCCAGAGGTGGTTTGCCGTCGCGTAGCCGTCGGGCGGGATCGGAAGGATCGTGCCGCGGACAGGGTCGACCTTGTCGAGCTCGTCGACGATCGCGACCTCGGCGCCGCGGAGTGTGGGATTCGTGCCCCCGACTTGGGAAGACTTGCCTACCTCGGCGGGCAAGGGCCCGGGACGGCGAGCGGAGACCCTCGCCGCAGCCCCGGCCGAAGCTCCGATGTTGCCGGCCGCGTCGACGGCGCGAACGGACAGCCGGACGGCCGCCCCGGGCGGCAGCCCGAGGTCGCGGAGGTGCATCCTCGCGACACTTCCGGCGGTGCCGGCCATCGGGAGCAGATAGCGCGGGACGGGCTTGCCATCGACCGTCGCGACGAAGCCGATCGTCCCCGCGAGTCCCTCATCGCGCGGCGTGGTCCACGAGAACCAAGCCTCGCCCGCCGGCAGGTCGCCCGCCTCGACTTTCAAATCGCCCGGCGCGGCCGGCGGCCGACGGTCCTCGGCTCCGAGGCGGACTGTCAGATACGGGGCGCTCGAGCGGTTCGAATCCTTGCTGAAGACGAAGCGGTTCGGGAAGAGCTTGTGCGTGAACCTGTCACCGTTGCGCGACCACTCGGAGCCCGTGTCGTCAAAGATGAGGAACCCCTCGCCGATCCCCGCGGCGCGGGCGGCGACGACCTTGGGGTCGACCGGGATGGTCTGCCAGCCGTCTCGGGCGGGCGGCGAGGCCTCGCGGCTCGACCAGACCGTCCCGCCCTGGCCGAGGATCACGCGGCAGAGGTCGCCGCCGTCGATGGTCCAGGGGATGTCGGGATGGACCCGGTGGTTGTGAGTCGAGCTGCCGGGCTGATGCTCGTAATTCGTCGCCGTGCCCTCGACCCAGGGGGCGCCGACGGTGCTGATCGTAACCCGCTTGAGACGCGGATCGCCGGCGCTCCTGAGGTGCAAGGTCGCTGACTCGATGACGCGGCCTCTCAGGCGCGACACGTCGACGTCGATCAGGGACATCTCCTGGATCGACTTCGCCTTCAGGCGCGGTGCGCCGCCATTGCTGCCGTCGGCCTCGGGGCCGACGTTGGACAGCCAGGTGTCGCGGGTGACGTCGAGGCGGATGTCCTGGGCCGGCGTCCCCGTCGTTGACGCCATCAGGCTCGCGATCGCGAGGATCGCGACCCGTCCCCCCGGGAGGGCGAGGCTCCCGCCGAGCCGGGGTCGAGGCGGGGTTACCGGGACGCGGCGGATTCCCCCGAGCCGCTCGTCAGACCCGGGCTCGGACGGAGCCTCGCCCTCCCGGCAGGGGCGGCCGCAGCTCGGCGGAGTGAGGGAATTCCCGCTCGTCATGGCTTGCCCTCCGGCTCGACGACAATGACCCAGTCGTGCCCGTGGCGCGGGGGCCGGCGGACGATCGCCCCGGACCCGTCGGCCGTGAACCGGTCGCCGGGGTCCGACGTCCCGGCCGAGGGGTCGAAGTACGTCTCTCGGTACGATCGCCCGGGCGTCAGGCCGCGAATCAGGACGGGTTTGGCGTCGAGGGCATAGATGACGCGCGGGCCGTCGGGCAGGCCGAAGGCCAGGGGCGGGAAGGGCGGTCGGGGCGTGATCCCGCCCCAGGGGGCCGCGCCGAACGGGCCGAGGTCGGCGGCGAGGGGCCAGGCCGAGTCGTCGAACTCGATGTCGCGCCAGCCCGCCGCTTCCTCCTTGCCCGCCCGCCATCGCCGGCTCGTCCCGACGACGACGCGGATCACCATTTGCTCGCCGGCGAGGTCGGCCTCCAGGCCAGCGGTCAGCCCCGCCGGGTTGAGCTTCACGGGCGCCGGCATGTTCTCGGCGCGGATCGCGAGGACGTTCAGGCCCTCGCGGAGGAAGTCCTTCACATCGAACACCTGCGGGTCGTTCCACGCCACGCCCGAGCCCACTTCGCGGCCGTTGATCCAGGCCGTGAACCGGTCGTCCGACCCGACCCGGAGCCTCGCGCCGAGGAGCCGGAGGTCCGGCCTGAGGTCGAACACGAACCGGAAGTACCGGGCGCGCGACCGGGGCGTCCTTCGTCGCGTCCCCCTCGGGATACCAGATCCAGCGGCCCAGCCCGGGCGGCTTGCGGATCGAAGCGTCGTCCCACGCAACCCATTCGGGATGGGGCTCGAAGCGGTGCCAGGGATAGCCTTCGAGGAACCGCTTACCCGCGGCGACCTGCGACGAGCCGGGCAGGTTCATCGACTCGTCCCAAGGGATCGTCCCGTAGTTGCCGCCGGTCGGCGAGTTGCCGTGGGGATCGCCCCGGCGGTTGACCTGCCAGATGCCGTTGGCGCCGTAGGTGTGGCCGGCCGCGCCGCCGGTCATGGCGATCCAGAACATGGCGCGGGTCCACTCGGCGGGGATGCGGCCGAGGAGCTGCTCGTAGCTCGCCTCGCCGTCGAGGACTGGCATCGTCGGCTTTGCGTCATAGGAGTCGCGGACGGCCTTCAGCGTCACGAATGCGGCGTCACGCTCGCCGTGAGGGGTCTGGAGCATGTCGAAGTCGAGCAGCGCGGGATCGTCCGTCGCGTGCCGCGCAGTGTACTGGTTGATGGCGGTCGGGTGGATCGTCAGCGGGCGGCGGAACGGGTCGGTCGCGCGGACATACTGGATGACTTTCGTCCAGCCGTGGACGACCTCGCGGTCGTCGTACGGGAAGCCCTTGGCGAGATACCACGGCAGGTTCGCCTCGCCCGCGACGCACCACGACACCGGCCAGGAGCCGTACCGGGCGATCAGGTAGCGCCAGTGCTTCTCGGCCTTCTCGACGCCCATCCACGGGAGAAAATAGCCCCACATGCCGACGATGCAGGGGGAGAGGCCCTGGTCGACGAGGTGGCGGAGCTTCCGGTCGGCGGCGTCGAAGTATTCGGGGCGGATGCGGGCGTAGTCCTTCTCCCAGGGGAAGCCGGCCTCGTTGGCGCCGCGGGGGTCGAAGGGGGGCATGTCGGGGTAGAGTCCGGCGACGATCTGGACGACGGTGAAGCCCTTCGCCTTGCGGTCGGCGGCGAGGCGGGCGAACTCGTCGGGGAAGTGGAGGCGGTGCGAGAGGCCCATCCACCACGTGTCGCCGAGCCAGAAGAAGGGCGTGCCGTCGGCATAGGCGAGATGACGGCGATCGCCGGCGACGCGGACCGGGCCGCGGCGGAACAGGGGGTTCTCGCCGGCATAGGGGGTGACCTCGACGCGGCCCGCGACCTCGTGGAGGCCGGCGTCGGTCGCGATGTTGCACTCGGATTTGAAGCGATGCACGCCCACCTCGCCCGACGCGTAGCGGACCTTCCACGACCGGCCGCCCGCCCAGAACGTGGGGACGCGAAGCGTCCGGCCCGAGGGCGTCTGGAAAATCACGTCAAGTGTCACCGTGTTGAACGGGTCGGGATGGTCCGCCCCGGCGGTGAAGCCGACCTCGACGGGGACGTTGGCCGTCGTGACGGCGTCGTCCGCGAGGGCGGATCCGCACGCGAGGAGAATGGCCAGGGCCCCGATCGCCCGCCCGGTACTGTTCATGGGGAATCCTCGAGTCGCCCCCGGGCGACATGTTCGCGCGTGAATGAGGTATGTCCTTGCTGACGACCCGGGCCTATGATAGAGTCCCGGATGGCCGGAGTCTCCGGCCTCCCGTCTCCAATTCCCGAACGAACCTCGCGACGAACGCGGACCCCATGCGGCCTCCGACCCGGACATGGCGGGCGATCCCCTGGCCCGGCGCCTTGCTGGCGCTCGCGGCGTGGGCCCTCGTCGCGCCGGCCGAGGCGCGGGCCGGCTGCCGCCACCCGGGCGTGACGGCCTCGGGGCAGGCGTCGCTGCTCGACGGGCTCGATCGCCTCGGGCTCGTCGCCGCGCCCACCGCGCCCCTCCGGCTGCCCGCGGCCCCCGCACCTTGCAAGGGGCCGTCGTGCTCGGAACGGGAGGCCCCGCCGCCTTCGCCGGGGATCACGACGCACGAGCTCGGCCCGCGCTGGGCCCTCGGGTCGATCGTGCCGCCGCGCGATCAGGCCGGCTCGGAGGCCATCCCGTGCGCCGACGATCGGCTGCGGCCCGTCCACAATCCCCTCGCCATCTTCCATCCCCCGCGCCTTTCCCGCTCCGTCCCGACCTCCTGACATCCTCGTAGGATGGGCCATGCCCACCCTACCGGACCCGTCGGCAGGTCCGCGCTCCATCTCCCAGGCCAATCCATCGTCCCGGTCGCTCGCGACGGCCGCCCCTCCACTGGGCTGCGCCGCGACGTCGGCCGTGCGCCTCACCTTATCTTCACTCGATCATTCCCGAGGGGGTCCCATGAGACACCATCGCCGCGGCTTCACGCTAATCGAATTGCTCGTCGTGATCGCGATCATCGCCGTCCTCATCGCCTTGCTCCTCCCCGCCGTGCAGGCGGCGCGCGAGGCGGCGAGGCGGATGCAGTGCGTCAACAACCTGAAGCAGATCGGCCTGGCGTGCCACAACTATCACGACGTCTGCGGCGCCCTGCCGGCGGCCGAGATGGTCTACAACGCCACGAGCCTCTCGGCCCTGAGCAACCTGCTCCCGTTCATGGAGCAGACGAACGTCTTCAACTCGATCAACTTCTCGTTCACCTACAACACGCCGACGAACAACGTCCTGCAGAACGTCACGGCGCAGAACACGAGGATCAACACCTTCATCTGCCCGTCCGACGTCGCCGACCCGCACCCCGAATTCGGCGGCCAGACCAACTACATGGCCAGCATGGGAAGCTGGATCGTCTGGATGTCGGCCTCGGGGCCGAACGCCGCGCTGGCGCCGCCCAACGGGGTCTTCTACGGCAACAGCGCGACGAAGATCGCCGACGTGACCGACGGGCTGTCGAACACGACGTTCTTCAGCGAGCGGATCCTCGCCGACTTCAACCCCGCCGTCGTCGCCCCGATCGCCGACGTCTTCTTCTCACCCGCGCAGCCGATGACGCTCGACGCCGCGGTGGCGGCCTGCCAGGCGATCGACATCTATAACCCGGCCAGTGCGTTCCCGCTGTTCATGGGCGCCCCCTGGATCAACGGGCAGCACGTCTTTACGAACGTCACCGCGCCGAACTCGAGGTCGTGCGGCTTCTTCACCGCGCTCCGGGCGTGCATGCCGCCGAGCAGCCGGCACCCGGGCGGTGTCAACGTCCTGATGGGCGACGGCTCGGTCAAGTTCATCAAGGACTCGATCAACCTGCCGGCCTGGCGCGCCCTCGGCACCCGGGCCGGCGGCGAGATCATCAGCGCGGACAGCCTGTAAGGGGGATCGAGACCATGACACGACATCGATCCCTCGTCGCCGCGCTGGCCGCGGCGCTGCTGGCGGGCTGCTCGGGCTCGGGCGGCACCGGCCCCGTCGACGCCCCGAAGGCGCGCGAGACCCTCGCGATGGTCCTCGACGGCTGGAAGCGCGGCGACACGCCCACGTCGTTCGCGAGCGCCTCGCCGGCCGTGACGGTCCAGGACATGGACTGGTCGTCCGGCGCGAAGCTCGTCGACTACAAGGTCGACGCCGACGGCAAGGAGATGGCCAGCAGCCTCTACGTCCCCGTCACGCTGACCCTGCGCCCGAAGCAGGGGAGCGAGGTCAGGAAGACCGTCTCTTACATCGTCAACACGAGCCCCATCGTCACCGTCTTCCGCGGCCTACATTAAGCGGGCCGCGCCGGGTCGACCCCGGAGTCGTCGCCGAATCGCGGGGCCCGCCGCGGCCCCGCTCCTCTATAATCGATGTTCTCGCGGCCGGACCGAGTCCGCCATTTCCCGGAGAGACTCGCCATGAAGAATGCACGATGGGGCCAATCGCTGACGGCCCTCGCCTGCGCCGTCCTGCTGACGGGGCCGGTCAGGGCGCAGGGGAACGACCCCAGGCCGCCCGCGTCCCCCGCCGAACCGGCCGCCGACCCGCTCCGCGCTTGCCGAGGCGTGGCCCGAACGCCCTGAGTGGCTCGACATGTACACCGACATCCTCCAGGGCAGCCAGCTCGGGCCGAACGACGGCTGGTTCCGCAGGGCCGTGGCCCAGACGCGATTCGGCTGGGACGCGACCCGCAAGCGGTACGACCGCGACGGCGACGGCAAGGTCGCGCGGTCGGAATTCCCGGGCGATGACGCAGACTTCGCCCGCCTCGACCGCGACCACGACAAGGCGCTGACCCGCGCCGACTTCGACTTCTCGGCGCACGCCCTGGCCCCATCGCCCGGCGCGATGATCTTCCAGCGGGCCGACCACGACGGCAACGGCAAGGTCACCCGTGAGGAGATCGACGCCCTCTTCTCCCAGGTCGACACCGACGGCCACGGCTTCCTGTCGCTCTCCGACCTCCAGGAATCCTTCCCGATGCCGTCGATGGGCGGCGCGGCCCCGAGGGGTAGGAGCGCGGGGCCGTCGAAGGAGACCCTGGTCCGCGGCCTGTTCCGCCAGGAGATCGGCTCGCTCCAGCCCGGCCCGGCGCTCGACGAGAGCGCGCCCGACTTCACGCTCAAGACCGTCGACGGCAAGGATGAGGTCACCCTCTCGAAGAAGATCGGCCCGAAGCCGGTCGTCCTGGTCTTCGGCAACTTCACGTGCGGCCCGTTCCGGAACCAGGCGGGCAACATCGAGAAGATCTATCAGCGCTATCGGGACCGGGCCATGTTCGTCATGGTCTACGTCCGCGAGGCGCACCCGATCGACGGCTGGATCATGGAGAGTAACGACCGCGTCGGTGTCCACCTTGCGCAGCCGAGGACGTACGACGAGCGCGTCGGCGTGGCCCGGACGTGCAGCCGATCGCTCGGCTTGGGGATGCCGATGCTCGTCGACACGATCGACGACACCGTCGGCGCCCGCTACAGCGGCATGCCGAGCCGGCTCTATCTGATCGATCGCCAGGGCAAGGTCGCCTACAAGAGTGGCCGGGGGCCGTTCGGGTTCAAGCCGGCGGAGCTGGAGCAGTCGCTGGTCCTGTCTCTCCAGGACGACGCGGCGTCGCGTGCGGATCGGCAGGCGTCGAAGGGGAAGTGATCCGTAGGGTCCGCCATGCGGACCATCCGCGGCAACGGCATTCGACGGAAGATGGTCCGCATGGCGGACCCTACAAGGAGCATTCCATGGCGTGGATCAAGACGGTGAGCCCCGAGGAGGGCGGCGAGCCTCTTCAGAAGGCCCTGGCCGACCAGCGCGGGCTCTATCCCAAGGAGTACGCCGAGCCGGTCAAGGGGCTCGACGAGGGCATGCCGGGGATCGTCGCGTCGCACACGCTGATCCCCGAGGCGCTCTACCACGCGTTCTCGACGTTCGGCGCGCTGATGTCGCCCGACCTGCCGCTCCAGAGGCGGCAGCACGAGATGATCGCCACGATGGTCTCGCTGACCAACAAGTGCCATTACTGAATCGAGTCGCACGCAGAGTTTCTGCGTCGGGTCACCCTGGACGACGACCTCGTCCGGGCGCTTCGCGAGGATTATGCGTCGGCGCCGATCTCCGAGTCGGAGCGCGCGATGCTCGACCACGTCATCAAGCTGACGATGGACGCCACGAAGGTCCACCCCGGAGACCTTGAGAGGCTCCGCGCCTCGGGGTTCGACGACCGGGCGATCCTCCAGATCACGCTGATCGCGTCGTGGTTCAACTACATCAACCGCGTGGCCGACGCGCTAGGCGTCGGCCGCGACTGATCAAGCCCTGCGGGCCTGGATTTCTCGCGCCGGATCGGGAACCATGTCCCTGCACTGTCCGCGAGACAGACGGGGACAATCCATGAGCTACGGCGGCTGGGGCGGCCCGCAGAAGCGTGACGAGCGGGCGTTCTACGAGAAGGCGTTCCGCCGCAAGGGGCTCGCGGAGTGGGACGCCCGCTGGCATGGGCTCTCGCCCGCGGCGAGGCTGGCGTTCCTCGACGAGGGCAAGGGGCCGGTCCGGTCGTACACCGGCGCGGCGCAACCGAGCGTGGACGCCGAGAAGTTCGCGGCGGGGCCGCTAGAGGAGCTGGTCGCCGCCGGGTTCGTCGAGGTCGGACCCGGCAAGAAGGAGGGGACGCGGCGGGTCTCGGCCAATGCCGACGCCTATGACTTCGCCGCCCGCCTGCGGGCGCTGCGGAAGCACCGGCCGATCGCCGAGAGCTCACCCGCCGCGGTCGCGGGGTACATCGACGCCGTCAGCTATCCCGGGCCGCTCACCCATGCCATCGTCCAGGTGCTCCAGCGAGCCGGGATCGACGACAACCTCAGGGTCGAGGGGATGATCAGCCGCTATGTGCTCAGCCACCGCTGGCCCGGCTGGGTCGCCCGATACTTCAAGGGGCCGATGTCCGAGCGGGTGATCGATCAGGTCCGCAAGGCGGGCGGGCCGGTGTCGATCGTCGAGCTGGCGGCCCGCGCCAAGGGCGATACCGACGACGTGCGGGCGGCGATCGACCGGCTCGTCGGCCATTTCGCGCTGGCCGAGGACCTCGAGCCGGGGACGTGGGATATCGTCGTCGAGCTGCTGCCGGGCGTCCGCGAGGCGATGGAGCGGGCCGACCGGCCGAGTGTCCGGCCGCCGCTGGAGGTGATGAAGCCGCCCAAGGAGGTCGGGCCGGAGGGGGGGTTCGCGGTCCACGACGTCCGCGCGCTGCTTCTGGAGATCGCGAGCGAGCCGCCGAGGCTCAGGCAGGACAAGGCGTTCTTCCAGAAGGAGATCGACCGGTTCCTCGCCGGGTTCGACCCCTTGCCGGGCTGGCTGGCCGAGTCGTTCGGCTGGCCGGTGCCCGACCGGCTCGAGGAGGCGCACGTCTGGGCGCGGCTGATGAAGCTCGTCGCCGAGTCGGCCGACGGCAAGACGACGCAGCTCGGCCTCTCGCCCAAGGGGGAGGAGTGGCTCGCCGGCCCGCTGGAGGACCAGTACGCGTCGCTCTTCGACCTGCTCCGCGCCAGGATCTCGAAGGATGCCGTCTACAAGCCCGAGCTCTGGTTCTTCTACAAGGATGTGTTTGACCCCTACGGCTACAGCGACCGCGGACCGAGCGACTTCCGCTTCCTGGGCGACAACGTGGCCGCCATGAAGAAGGGGACGTCGAGCTACTACGTCGAGGCCAAGCCGGAGGACATCGAGGCGCTCCGCGAGTCGCTCTATCTCGGCTTCTCCGCGCTCGAGACGGGGACGTTCTACGAGGCCAACAGCGTCGTCGATCACATCACCTTCGACGACTCGAACCCGCTGCTGCTCGGCCTGAAGCAGGAGGAGGTCACCGTCTACCGGGGCGGCCAGCGCGTGCCGCCGCTGGAGGAGTACCGGCGCGAGGCCGCGCGGGGGATGCTCCAGGTCTTCATCGGCGAGCGATTGATCCCCCTGGGATGCCTCCGGGCGGCGATCGGCGACGCGGGTAAGCTCCTGGTCGCGCGGACGCCGCGACTCGACGCCTACTTCGGCCGGAAGGTCGCGGCGGCCGACCTCGCGGGCGTGGCGGGCGGGGAGTCGAAGGTGGTCGTCCAGCCCGATTTCAGCGTCGTCGTCATCGGCACGAGCCCCGCGCCGGCCGCGGCGCTGGCCCCGTTCTGCGGGCTCGACGCGGGGGAGCGGGCACGGGGCGATGGTGCTGAAGCTCACGCGCGAGTCGGTCGTCAAGGCCGTGGCCAACGGCTTGAAGCCCGAGGAGATCGTCGGCCGGCTCGAGCAGTACGCCAGCAACGGCGTCCCCGCGAACGTGCTCCGCGAGGTGAAGGGATGGTCGGGCTGGGTCCGCCGCGTCGAGTTCGCGACGATGGCCGTCCTGCGCTGCCCCGACGGCGAGACGGCCGACCGGGTAATGGCCGCGCTCAAGAAGGGGGCCGAGCGGGTCAACGAGACGATCGTCGCCATCGACAGGCCCAGGCTCGCGACGTCGGAGCGGGCCAAGCTCAAGGACCAGGGCCTTGTCGTCCAGGGCGGCGCCGAGCCGGTCGCCAAGCGCCCGGCCGCGAAGAAGAAGCGTCGGAGCCGCTGGTGACAGGCCAATGTAGGGTCCGCCATGTGGACCATCTTGGTCCGAGGTCCATGCCCGATGATGGTCCGCATGGCGGACCCTACGGGCTGCGTCGACCCGCGCGATCGCACCCCCTCTGACATTTTTAAGACTTGCGAGGCCATTGTCCGTATGTCAGGATCGATGGGCCGGATGTCCTGGGAATCCGGGCCCGGTCGACCCCGAAGGACGGGGGGATCGTCGGTCGAGTCACAACCGCCGGGGGGATTCCCCCCCGGCGCTGCATGTCGGGCGGCTCACATCGCGGGAGAGCACCATGGGACGAGTCATCTCGACGGGGCGGGCGCTGGCCCTTGGCCTGGGGCTGGCCACGATGGCCGGCGGCCTCAGGCGCAAACGCAGGAGCCAAGGCCCGAGGGCCGGATGGACCTGGACGAGGTCGTCGTCACGTCGCGCGGCGCGCGGACGGTCGGGGCCGCGGGCGGCGGCGACAGCCACTTCCGCAACTTCAACGAGGTCGTGCAGGGGGCCGAGAAGATCGACGGCCTGTTCACCCTCCACAAGAAGGGCGAGCACCTCTACGCCGAGATCCGCAACGACCAGTACAACCAGCCGCTGCTGCTGCCGATCACCATCGCCCGCGGCATGGCCCAGGCCGGCTCGCCGGTCTACAACGGCACGCTCGGCGAGGACATGGTCCTCATCTTCAAGCGGGTCGGCGACAAGGTCCAGCTCATCCGGCGGAACATCCACTACAAGGCGTCGTCGTCGTCGCTCGACAAGTCGGTCAAGCAGAACTACGTCGACTCGATCCTCCTGTCGCTGCCGATCATCGCGATCAACCAGGGCGCCGGCGGCGCGGCCTGATCGACCTCTCGGACATCTTCCTCGGCGACTTCGCCCAGCTCGGCCTCGGCGGCGTCGACCGCTCGCGGAGCGGCTGGCATCGCGTGAAGGGGTTCCCGCATAACGTCGAGCTGGAGGTCGAGCTGACCTTCACCGGCGGCCGGTTCGCCCGGTTCGCGATGGGCGACGACGGCGTGCCCGACCACCGCGGCGTCACGCTGATCGTCCACTACGGCCTGATGAAGGCCCCCGACGGCGGCTACCATCCGCGGATGGCCGACGACCGCGTGGGCCACTTCCTCAGCGCCTCGAAGGACTTCAGCAAGGCCGACCCCGACACGAGCTTCGTCCGCCAGATCAACCGCTGGCGGCTCGAGAAGGCCGACCCCAAGGCCGAGCTCTCGCCGCCCAAGAAGCAGATCGTCTGGTACATCGAGGACACCGTCCCGATCGAGTATCGGCCGTACGTCGAGAACGGCATCCGCGAGTGGAACAAGGCGTTCGAGAAGATCGGCTTCGTCGACGCGATCGCCGTCCGCTGGCAGGAGGCCGGCCGCGACGACTTCGACCCCGAGGACACGAACTATTGCACCTTCCGCTGGGTCACGAACGACAGCGGCGGCGCCATGTCGTGCCTGCGGGCCAACCCCCTGACCGGCGAGATGATCGACGGCGACGTCGTCTTCGACGCGGGGATCATCCGTTACTGGAAGCAGGAGTACGCCCTGCTGATCGGCCCGTCGGAGTCGGTCTCGGGCGAGCGCCGGGTGGCGCCGCTGGCCGTGGGCGAGATCGTCAGCCCGATCCTCGCCGAGAAGATGGGCTTCGGCCGGCCCGACGACTTCTTCTTCGGCCAGTCCGACCGCCGCGGCCCCGGGCCGGCCGCTCGTCGAGGCGATCCCCGCGTCGATGGGCCCGCTCCAGTGGCAGCTCGGCCGCCAGCGGGCCGACGGGCTCAACGGCTCGTGCCGGATCCACAGCGGCATGACCCGCGACTTCGCCATGGCCGCGCTCGCCCTGGCCGACGTCGCCGACGCCGACAAGGCCAAGGACGCGAAGGACAAGGACAAGAAGGATGACAAGGACGCCAAGAAGGACGCCAAGCCGAAGAAGCCGACCGACGAGCTGCCCCGCGAGTTCGTCGGCCAGGCGATCAAGCACATCGTGATGCACGAGGTCGGCCACTCGCTCGGCCTGCGGCACAACTTCAAGGCGAGCACGATGCTCAACAACGACCAGCTCAACGACACCTCGATCACGAAGGTGAAGGGGCTGGTCGGCAGCGTCATGGACTACAGCCCGATCAACATCGCGCCGCCGGGCCAGAAGCAGGGCGAGTTCTACTCGACGACGATCGGCCCGTACGACTACTGGGCCATCGAGTACGCCTACAAGCAGGTCGACGGCAACGAGGACGAGGAGCTGAAGAAGATCGCCGCCCGCGCCCCGAGTCGGGCCTGGCCTACGCCACCGACGAGGACGTCTGGTCCAACGGCGACCCGCAGGTCAACCGCTGGGACCTCGGCTCCGACCCCTGCCGGTTCGCCAAGGACCGGATCGCGCTGTCGCAGAAGCTGATGAAGGAGCTCGACGCCAAGGTCGTCAAGGACGGCGAGCCCTGGACCCGCGCCCGCCGGGCCTTCCGCATCCTGCTCGGCCAGTGGGGCGACGCCGCGGTGCTCGCCTCGCAGTACGTCGGCGGCCAGTCGGTGGTCCGCCACCACAAGGGCGACAAGGGCGCCAGCGACCCGATCGTCCCCGTCTCCGGCGTCAAGCAGCGCGACTGCCTGAAGTTCCTGGTCGACGAGATCCTGAGCGACAAGTCGTTCCAGTTCTCGCCCGCCTTGCTCCGCCGCCTCGGCACCGAGAAGTGGTACCACTGGGGCAGCGAGTCGTACGGCGGCGACGTCGACATCTCGGTGCTCGAGAACGTCCTGGCGACGCAGAAGATCGTCCTGGGCGAGTGCCTGAGCGCCATCGACCTTGAACCGGCTCGAGAACCAGCAGCTCCAGGCCGACCCGGGCAGTGACCCGCTCCGGATCGAGGAGGTCTTCCGCTCCCTGACCGACGGCATCTGGTCCGACGTCGCCGGCGTCGCGGCCAAGGACGCGAAGGACGCCAAGGCCGGCAAGGTCGCCCTGACGACCATGCGGCGGAACCTCCAGCGCGAGTACCTCCGCCGGCTCATGACGATGGTCCTGGGCCAGAAGTCGGCCAACTACGGCGACTCGTTCGCCTACCTGATGTTCTACGGCGGCGGCTCGTCGGTCCCGGCCGACGCCCGCGCCCTGGCCCGCCTCGCACCTCGGCGAGATCGGCGACCGGATCGACAAGGCCCTCGCCGACAAAGGCGCGGCGATGGACGACACGACCAGGGCCCACCTCAAGGAGTGCCGCCAGCGGATCGCCAAGGTCCTGGAGGCCAACAGCGAGGTCCAGCAGCCCTGAGATCCGGGGCCGCTCGCACCGGGCCATCGCCCACTACCCCCACCCTAACCCTCCCCCACAAGGGGGGGAGGGGACCGGACGGGAGCCATCGCGATCAGAACCCTCCCCCTTGCGGGGGAGGGTAGGGTGGGGGGTTCTTCGGCCTAGCCGCGAGCCATCACGCCGGAGGACGCCCCATGCCCCGTGCTATCCCAGCGGCCGCGCTGCTCGCGACGGCCCTCTTCACCTCCTTCACCCGCGCCGACGACCCGCCCAAACCCCGCCCCGGCCTGACGGCCCTCGCAGACCCAGCAGGCCGTCCGGATCGCCGCGCCGGCCCTCGGCGACCTCCGCGACAAGGCCCCCGGCGCCAACCGCCCCGCAGGCCGATCGCCGCGAGTTCGTCGTCTCGGTCGAGCGGCTCGTCGAGAAGGAAAAGCCCAGGCCCAACGCCAAGGCCGACGCCAGCCGAGGCCCCGGCCCGCGCCGTGGTCACGAGCTATCGCTACCTCGACGACACGACGATCTACGCGACGGTCGACCTCGCCACGGGCCAGACGGTCGACGTGAAGACGGTCCAGCACATGCAGACCCCGCTCTCCGACGGCGAGTTCCAGGCCGCCAAGGCCCTGGCCCGCGAGCGGTCCGACGAGGTGAAATCTCTCTATCAGCAGTTCGGCGACCGCGTCGAGGCCTACTGCCAGTTCAGCCAGTACACCCCCGACGGCGAGGACCGCGTCCACCGGGTCGTCCACATGCTGTACCGGATCGACAGGCGCGACCTCGGCGCCCCGAGGCCGGTCGTCGACCTGACGACGCAGAAGGTGGTCGTCCCGCGTCCGGAGGGGGAACGGGCCAGGCCGTAGCCCTTGTAGGGTGGGCTCCGCCCACCGTCTTCATCAAAGCCCGGACGGTGGGCGGAGCCCACCCTACGAGGAACGTCCATTTCGAGGTCGATCGCATGGTGCGGACCTCTTCGTTGTCGCGCTCGTCCTCATCCTCGTCCCCGCCCTTGCGCACGCCCAAGGCCTCCCCGACCCCCCCTCGCAGGAGACCACCGTCGAGTTCGTCGTCGGCGACTCCGGCGGCGTCGCCCCGCGCAAGGGGACGGCCTGGAAGGTCCACTACGCTCGCGGGCTCCACAAGGGCCTGTACATCACGGGGGCCTGGTTCAAGCGGGACCTCGCCGAGGACTGGATCAAGGTCCTCCACGACGCCCGGTGCGCCGAGCTGTTCGTGCCGTATCACCAGTCGTCGTACACCCGGTTCTTCGACATGACCGGCTTCAGCTTCGCGATGGCCGAGGTCAAGGACGAGGACGCCGGCGCCAACGGCGTGATCCTCCCCGCGTTCCAGGGGGACCGCTATCCCACCGTCATCCGCGAGGTCCGCGACCGCGGGGTCGTCTGGAAGGACTACGCCAACGGCGTCCGCCGGGGCCGCGAGATGGTCCTCTGGGGCGGGCTCCAGGCTGGCAATTACATGTATCTCATGCAGTATGGATTCCAGGACGACGGCACCATCACCTTCCGCGTCGGCGCCACGGGGCAGAACCTGCCAGGGTCGCGGCAGGAGGCGCACATGCATAATGCCTACTGGCGGGTCGACATCGACCTCTTCGACGGCGGCCAAGAACAGCGCGATGATGATGTCGCACAAGGAGGACCCGCGCGGCCTGCTCGCCGAGGACGACAAGCAGCCGTTCAACTCGGGCCTCGAGGGCGGGATCGACTGGGAGCCGAAGGAGTTCACGATGCTCCGGGTCGAGTGCGAGAAGACCAACGCCAACGGCAAGCCGATCGCTTACGACCTGATGCCCCTGCGGATGGGCAGCTCGCGGCACAAGGAGCCGTTCACGCAGCACGACCTCTGGGTCACCCGCTCGCACCCCGAGCGGCCGACGGAGATGCTCTACGCCAACCTGCCGGCGATCGTCCGCGACGTCGAGCAGGTCGAGGGGGCCGACATCGTCCTCTGGGTCTCCTCGGCCTCGCACCACGAGCCGCGCGACGAGGACGGCAAGGGGAACCGCGCGCGGCGGATCTGGCAGTGGGACGACGGCTGGGAGGGCTCGGCCCTGGTGATGTGGAGCGGCTTCGACCTCAGGCCCCGCAACCTGTTCGATCGGACGCCGTTCTATCCCTATGCCCCCGCGCCGGCCCTCCCGGCGGCCGAGAATCCGGCGGCGCGGGTGGGGTCGGGGAATTAGGCCCTCAGGACGGCGTCGGGGAGGATGGCCAATGCGGGAGCGGTTGCGAGCGGGCCTGGCCGGCTGGGCCGGGGCGGTCCTCCTCATGGTCGCACCAACGGCCCTCGCAGCGCCCAGGGTGCCGCGGGCGCGGCCCCCGGGCCGAGGTCGGCGCAGGCGTTCGTCGGCGAGTCGGGGCCCGACCCCGCGGGGCCGGCCGAGGCCGACATCCGCGTCGAGTACGACGCCTCGAAGGCGATCGACCGCATCCGCCCGGGAGGGTTTAACGAGAACCCGTTCCGCGACATCGCCCCGGCCGGCGGCGTGCTCGTCGGGCGCCGCGTGGGTTATGTCGACTCGTTCGGCGGGCCGAAGGTCGGGTCGATCCGGCCGATCTACCAGGTCGGGACGGCGTACGCCGAGGGCGAGCTCGCCGGCAACCCCGCGGCCGCGCTCGGCGAGGCGCGGGCCGTGGCGAAGCCGGGGTACGTCGTGGCCGGGATCAACTACCGCGCCGGGCTGCTCGTCGACGCCGTCCAGCTCGTCTTCGGCCGGGTCAAGGCGGGCAAGGTCGACCTCCGCGACGGCTACCTCTCGCCCTGGCTCGGCGACCCCAACGGCGGCGCTGATGCACGTCTCGGGCGAGGGCCGGTTTATCGCCGGGGTCGTGGGCCGGTCGAACGGCCGCGAGATCAACGCCATCGGCCTGGCCGTCGTCGCGGGGCCGGTCAACGTCAAGGTCGCGGCCGCGCCGGCGGTCTCCCCGACGACCAAGGTTGCAAGTCCCGCCGCACCCGCCGCGAAGGCCGCGATGCGATCGATGCCCGCGCGGCCCCCGGCACCCTCGGCCGAGCCCCTCCCGGTCCCCGAGCCGCCGACCATCGACCCGACCGTGGCCGCCAGGGCGGCGAGGTGGCCCGCGCCGATCGCGCTGGCCGTGCCCTACGACGAGACCCGGACGTCCGAGGTCCCGGAAGCCGAAGGTAACCCGCGCGAGGCGTTCCGCGACGTCGCCCCGCGCGGCGGGGTGCTGGTGGGCGTCCGCGTCGGCTACGTCGAGCAGTTCGGCGGCGACAAGGTCGCGGCGATCCAGCCGCTCTACCAGGTCGGCGGCGGGCTACATCCCCGGCCATCGCTTCGGCACGGTCATCGTCCGCGGCGGCGTGACGGTCATGGCGCGGCCGGGCTACGCCGTCGGCGCCGATTCACCTCCGCCAGGGGCTGATCGTCGACGCCTTCCAGTTCGTCTTCCAGCGGGTCGAGGACGGCCGGCTCGTCGTCGACGACTCCTACACCTCCGACTGGATCGGCGACCCGGGCGGCGGCGGCCTCTCGACTGCATCGGGCGGGGGCCGCCCCGTCGTCGGCCTCCACGGCCGGGCCGACGCGGGGGGCGTGCAGCGGCTGGGGCTGGTCGTGGCCCAATGAGGCGAGGGCGGGGGTAGCGCCGACCCTGGGCGCCGGGTAGGAGGTCCCTCGTCTCGCCGCTCCGCGGTCGGTGATGGGCTCTCGGCGCGGTCGGCGACGAGGAGGAATTACCGACCGAAGCCAATTCTACGGAAGTCGCTTGCACGAAAGGGATTGCGTTCAGTTTTTCGGCCCCGGATGCGATGCGATCGGGTTCGGGCCATCCGGGTGAGGTCGCCGAGGGCCGCGGGGCGGCCGAGAGGGCATCCCGCCGCGGGGCGCGGGACGAGGGCTGTCGCCTGCGCCCAGGATCGAGAGGTACACCCGGCGAGGGCTGTGACGTCGCTCTTGCGCCGGCCATCCCCTCGACCGGCCGGCTTTGTGATTCTACAATGAAGGGCCCCACCGACCGGCCCGCGCCGGAATCCGCCGGGCCGGGTCGTGCCGCCCTCCTGCCTCCTCGGAAGTCCCGCGAGATGACGCACGCGATCGATCCCGTTCAGCCGCGCCGAGGTCCCGTTCGGGCCGACGTTCGTCCACCGGCTCTACTTCACCGACGAGGTCCTCGGCCCCGACCGCGACATCCTCGCCCGCGCTCTGGAGCCCTCCGAGGGCCGCCCGGCGCGGGTCCAGTTCTGGCTCGACGAGCACGTCGATCGCGCGTGGCACGGCCTCCGCGACCGGCTCCGCGAGTTCGCCGCATCCTATCCCGGGCGGATCGAGCTGGCCGGCAACGTGCAGGTCGTCGAGGGGGGCGAGGTCGTCAAGAACGAGATCCACATCCTCGAGCGGATGCTCAAGGTCTTCCACGCCGCGGGGCTCGACCGGCGGAGCTACGTCGTCGTCATCGGCGGCGGCGCGGTGCTCGACGCCGTCGGGTTCGCCGCGGCGATCGCCCACCGCGGCATCCGGCTCGTCCGGCTGCCCACCACCACGCTCGCCCAGGCCGACTCGGGCGTGGGCGTGAAGAACGCCGTCAACCTCTTCGGCAAGAAGAACTGGATCGGCTCGTTCGCCGTCCCCTGGGCCGTCATCAACGACTCGGCGCTGCTCGCCACACTCCCCGACCGCGACTTCACCTGCGGCTTCTCCGAGGCAGTGAAGGTCTCGCTCCTCAAGGATGCCGACTTCTTCAACACGATCTGCCGTGACGCCGACCGCATCCGCCGCCGCGACATGGCTGCCGCGTTACCCGTGATCCGCGCCTCGGCCGAGTGGCATCGCGACCACATCACGAAGGGCGGCGATCCGTTCGAGTCGCGCGAGGCCCGGCCGCTCGACTACGGCCACTGGTCGGCCCACCGCCTCGAGGCCCTGACCGACTTCCGCGTCCGCCACGGCGAGGCCGTCGCCATCGGCGTGGCGATCGACACGGTCTATTCGTCGCTCGCCCACGGCCTGCCGGCGGTCGACGCCGACCGCGTGCTGCGCTGCCTCGTCGACCTCGGCTTCGCGCTCGACCACCCGATCCTCGGCGACCCCTCGGCGCTGTTCGAGGGCCTCGAAGAGTTCCGCCAGCACCTCGGCGGCCGGCTCACGCTGACGATGCTCGAGGCCGTCGGCCGGCCGATCGATGTCCACGAGGTGGACGACGCCCAGATGCGCGAGGCGATCCGCCGCCTGGCGGGATACGGCCCCGCCTGGCCCGTCGAGGCGCCGGCGGCCGTCGAGGAACCCTCGGGCGAGATGTCGTTCGACGGCGGCCTGTTCGTCGCCGAGTGATTCAGGGCAGCGCGACGTCGGGCCCCTGGACGTGGCGGACGAACGCCTCGGCCTGGCGGACGCCCCGCTCGATCCCGCGGAACCGCGCGACCTGCTCCTGGAGCGCGTAGAACCGCTCCGGCGCCTGGCTCGCATGCGCGAAGCACGCGGCGCGCTTCCGGGGCTCGACCCCGGTGATGTCGACGTACTGGGTCGGCGAGAACTGCACCGTGTCCTCGCCGTCGGAGACCTCGTAGAAGTAGAGCGCGAAGGCCTTTCCGAGCCGCAGCCACGCGTCGTAGACGAGCATTGCCATGGCCCGGTGGTCGGCGTGGTTGTCGATCGGCCAGTGCGTGAACACGACGTCGGGCCGCTCTTCCTCCACGATCGCTCGGAACGCCTTGTAGTGTGCGGCGTCGACGACCGCCGCGCCGTCGATCTGCCCCGCGAAGAGCGGTCGGGCCTTGAGGATCGCGCACGCCTTCTCGGCCTCGGCCACGCGCCGGCCGCGGGAGGCTTCCGGCGTCCCGGCCGGCTCGCCGTTGTTCAGGTAGAGGAGCGTGACCTTATGGCCGAGGTCCGCGAACCGTGCGACTGTGCCCCCGCAACCGTATTCGGGGTCGCCGGGGTGGCCGCCGGTGACGATGACGTGGAGTTTAGGCCCGGCGTTGCGCGGGCCATCGGGCGGCGCGGCCCCGAGCGCGAGGGTACCCCCCAGGGTGGTCGTCCGGGCCAGCAGTTTGCGTCGAGTCATAGGTTTCGCGTTCTTAGCTTCGAGGGTTCAGGGCGGTGGCCTGATCATACTCCCATCACCGCCCGCCGCTACTCGACCTTCGATTTCGCCGAGCCTCGCTGGTAGTATGGGGAGAGGGGCAAGGGAGGTTCGTGATGGCCGAAGCCTACACCGGTGAGGTCCGCAACGGGGTCATCGTGCTCGAAGGCGCACCGGCGGCGTTGCCGGAGGGCGCTTGCGTGCGCGTGGAGCTGATCGAGGCTCCGCCGGAGACCGGGACGATGGCCGATCGGCTCCGCGAGGTCATCGGCCGCGCCAAGGGGTTGCCGACCGACCTGGCGGAGCAGCACGACCACTATCTCCACGGCCAGCCCAAGCGATGACCCCGCAGTTCGCCGACACGTTTTATTACCTCGCCCTCCTGAACCCGGACGACCAGGCCCACGCGCGGGTCGTGGCGCTGGCCCGGCGGTCGAGTGGGCCGGTCGTGACGACGGCGTGGGTCCTCACCGAGGTTGGCGACGCGATGGCGGCCCCGGCGCTGCGGCCGGTCTTCCTCGATCTGATGCGGTCGCTCCGGGCGGACCCGGAGACCGAGATCGTCCCGCCCGATCCCGGGCTCTTCGAACGCGGGCTAGACCTGTTCTCGCGGCGTCCAGACAAGGCGCGGAGCCTGACCGATTGCATCTCGTTTGTGGTCATGTCCGAGGGGGGCCTGACCGAGGCGCTCACCGGCGACCATCATTTCGAGCAGGCCGGATTCCGCGCCCTGCTCCGGCCCGACTGAAGACGCGCTTGACGGTCCGATCACCTCACCCGAAGATGACGCCCGCTGGCGGATTGCTCGCGGCGAGGTCGGCCGACGGGCACCGGGCCGATGGGCGCGGACCATGCTGCGGACTATCGCGGGTTGCCCGTATCGATCGAACCCCGAGGCGCGCGAGGGACGGGAGGTCGCCGCGTGCGGGCTCGTCGAGCGGGCGTTCGAAGGCGTCGACGCGGAGAAGGCCGTCCCGCGCGAGGCGTGCGAGCGGTGCTGCGTCTCGGAGGCTCCCGGGGACGACCGCCCGAATGACGTGGTCGCTTCGCTGCTCTACGGATTCGCCGGGCAGGCACTCCGGGCGGGCGGGCTCTCCGAGGCGGCCGAGGCCCGCGTGGCGGAGGTCCGCAGGCGGGCCGAGTCGGGCCTGGCGTGGGCCGGGGGCGATCCGTCCGGGGCCGCCGTCCGCTCGACGAAGGGGCTCATCGACGCCTCGGTCAACGCGGACCGCTTCGCCGAGCATCTCCGACGCCGCGAGCCGTTCGCCTACCTCCGCTACGGCGACGGCGAGTGGATCTCGATCTTCGGCTGGCCCGGCCGGAACAGCGACGGCTGCGACCACCTGCCCGGCACGATGGGCCGCGAGTTGAGGCAGACGCTCGACCTCGTCGCCGGGCTCTGGCCGCGCAACGAGCGGGTCTACATGGGTCTGCATACCTGGCTCTTCCAGGATGAGATCTGCGGCTATCTGGCCGGGTCCCCGTTCGCCCGCCGGCTGCACTGGGTCTCCGACAACCTGTTCGCCGAGGGCCTCCGCGACCTCTCGACGCGGCGGTTCCTCGAGGCCGTACGGGACTATCGCGGGAGGAAGCTCTTCGTCGGCAACGACATGCACGCCGCCGTCGCCCGGGCGCTGGGCTGCCGGCATGTGCTGATCCCGCGCCGCGACTGCTATCTCGTGCTCGAGAAGGCCCGCAGGCGGTGCCGCTTCCGCGGGCCGGGGCTCGTCCTCGCCTCCGCGGGGATGGCCACCGAATGTCTGTTCGGCCGGCTCTATCCCGAGAACCCGGACGGCACCTACGTGGACTGCGGCCACATCTTCGACGCGCTCGTCGGTCGGTTCTCGCGCGACTACACGCGGGAGAATCACGACGACATCCTCGGGGTTTACGAGGAGCACTACCGGCCCTTGTTATTTCCGTAAGACCTGCCGGCCCGCGGGATCAAGGCACCGAGTGAACCCAGCGCCCCGGGCCGAGCGAACCCGGCGCCCTACGCCGAGCGAACCCAAGCGGCCGCCTATCGTCCGCCTTCGTGTGGAATTGTGCTTTCGAGGCCGCCTCGTCCTCCGAATCCGCCGCGAGGATCTCTCCCGGCGGCCCCGGACCGGGAGATCGGGACTCAAGCGGACCGATCGCCGAGGGTGGCCCAGCGCGGGTGCCGACCTCAAGGGATCGCGCGATAATGACGATCCTAGCAAGGGATTGTCGTCGGACGATCCGGAGGCCGACGGATCGGCGCCCGAAGGCGGGCGGGCAAGGAGGCGGTCATGGCTCGTCGACTCGGTCCGACCCTGGCGGCGATCGCCGTGCTCGCCCTGGCCGGCTGCCGGTCGATCGGGAGGTTCCCGACGATCGACCCGTCCGACTACGCCTACTCCTACTTCAACGGGTTCTATTCCCAGGTCTTCCAGTTCAACCCGGCGCAGGTCGAGAGCTCGGCCCTGCAGGCGCTGGGCGACCTCGGGTTCACGAAGATCCGCCGCAAGCCGCTGGACGATGGCCGCGTCGAGATCAAGTGCTGGACTCTCGATCATCGGCCGGCTTGCGTCTGGGTCAAGCCGCGTAACGAGGCGATGACCCTGCTGACGATCTACGTCGGCCTGATCGGCGACGAGCTCGTGTCGCAGACGTTCATGGAGCGCGTGGAACTCAACTTCGGGACGATCCCGCGGGTGCTGATCCCGATGGAGCCGTCGCTCGAGCGGCGGTTCAACCCGACGCCACCGCTGCAGCCGACGCTGCCGAGGACGGTGACCATCCCCGAGGCGCGGCTGCCCGGCGAGCCGTTCCTCGCGACTACGGCCGAGGGCCACGCGGCGCCGCCCGCCGTGCCCGAGCCCCCTGCGCCGGGTCCGGCGCCGGGCCCGTTCGTCCCCCCCGGATTGCCCATCCCCCCACCGACACCCCCGTCCCCGCGCCGAGCCCGGGCGCCTGATGGTTGCAATAACCACCGAGTGCGGCCGGTCGCAAGGATCTCAAGAAAACGTGTCGATGAAAAGTATACGGTTTCAAAGACAGGCCATAAATCTCTCATTCCTCAGTGGTTAGGACACGTCACGTCCGCCGGACATCCCACGTCCCCATCGCTCTAGGCGGCCGGACAGCCGTTATTAAGCGAATAATCCTCAAGGTCTGCCACGGGGCGGGCGATGAGAGGAGGGAACCGATATCGGTCGGAGACGGTGCGAATGCGGGCCGACGAGGGCTCGGGGCGGGCGATTGCAGGGTTCGGAGGGGGTCTTGGATCAGTCGACGCGGACCCGATTCGCCGTCGCCTTGCTGGGGGCCCTGATGGCCAGCTCGGCCATGGCCGAGGATCCGGCACCGCCGCCGCTCGACCCGGCGCCGACGATCGTGAGGGGCCGGCCCGAGGCCGCGACGGCCCAGCCGCCCCAGGCAGAGCCGCTGCCCCGGGCCTCGGTCCCCGAGACGATCCGCGGCGCGTCGCCGAGGTTGGCGCAGTTGCCAGGGTCGGGCGCGACGCCGCGGCCGGCGGCCGGGGGATCGGGCGAGCTCGACCGCCGGATCCGGATCGACGGCCGGGGGCGGATCTCGCTCCACATGGACGACCTCGACATCCGCCGCGCCCTGGAGATCCTCAGCCGTCAGGGCGGGCTGAACATCATGATCGCCCCGGGCGTCACCGGCACGGTGACGGCGAACCTCGAGGGAGTGACCATCGAGGAGGCGCTGGCCGCCATCCTGAGGCTGACGAACCTCACGGCCCGCCGCGAAGGCGGGCTGATCTTCGTCTACTCGCCGCAGGAGCTGAAGGCGCTGGCGTATCGCGACCAGGAGCTCGAGACGCGGATCTTCCGGCTCAACTACGTCCGCGCCAACGACGTGCTGGGGATCGTCGGCGAGCTGCTCAGCCCCGACGGGACGATCACCGCGACGCCGCCGAGCCGCGAGGGGATCAGCGAGGCGCCCAGCTTCTCGTCGACCAGCGGGACCGGAGGGGGCGGAAGCGGGGGCGGCGGCGGCGCGGTCGCGCCGAGCACGCCCGGTGGCGGCGGAGGGGGCGGCGGCATCAGCGGGCCGGGCGGCACCGGCGGTAACTCGATGTCCGGCGGCGACGTCGTCATCATCCGCGACTACCCGACCAACCTCAAGACGATCGACGCCGTCATCAAGGAGATCGACGTCGCGCCGATCCAGGTGCTCATCGAGGCCGTCATCATCACCGTCGACCTCGAGCAGAATCAGAATCTCGGCGTCAACTTCGCGGTCGTCGACAACATGGCGCAGTCGCTCGGGACGATCGGCAACGGCTCGATCCTCGCGCCCAACTCGGGATTCACCCCGGCCAAGCTCCTGACCGTCCCCGCCGCCGCGACGGCCCAGGCGCTCGCCGCGTCCGGCCGGCTCAACGGCAGTGTCAACCCGCCCGGGTTCAACTCGCCCACCGACGGCATCAAGTTCGGCTTCGTCGGCAAGAACGTCAGCGGGTTCATCAACGCGCTGGAGACCCTGGGCGAGACGCGGGTCCTGGCCAGTCCGCGGATCCTCGTGCTCAACAAGCAGAAGGCCGAGATCCAGCTCGGCCAGCGGCTCGGCTATCCCACCATCACGCAGAACTTCACCAGCACCGTCCAGCAGATTCAGTTCCTCAACACCGGCACGCTGCTCCGGCTCCGCCCGTTCGTCTCGTCCGACGGGATGGTCCGGATGGAGATCCACCCCGAGCGGAGCACGGGCTCGGTGCCCGCCCCGCAGTACATCCCGTCGCAGAACACGGCGGAGATGACGACCAACGTGATGATCCCCGACGGGGCGACGCTGGTCATCGGCGGCCTGATGGAGGACGAGCGCGACTACGAGCAGCAGGGCCTGCCGGGGCTGAACCGGCTGCCGATCCTCGGGGCGGCGTTCGGCAACAAGGCGAAGACTCTGGGGAAGCGCGAGCTGGTGGTCCTGCTGACGCCGCACATCTGGCGGCCGAACCTGCCGCCGGTGCCCCCGCCCCACGGCGGGATTGCGCCGCTGGCCGGCGCTGGTGGGCCTGCGGCCCCTGCGGCGGCCGCGGCCCCGGCCGAGGGCCGGCACGTGGTCCGCGAAGGGGAGGACCTCTGGTCGATCGCCAAGAAGCACTATGGGTCGGGCCGCTACTTCCAGGCGATCTGGGACGCCAACCGCGACCGGATCAATTCGCCCGACGCGATCCCGCCCGGGACCGAGCTGCGCATGCCCGCCGCCGCGGAGGTCGCGCGCTCGACAGCCGCCGGTCGCCCCGCCGGGGCCGCAGACCGCGCCGGCCGAGCCGGCCGCCTCGGCGATGCGGCCGCGGACGAGCCCGGTGCCCGACCCCGCGGTCCAGCGCTCGAGCTTCGAGGTCCAGGTCCCGCCGCAGGCGTCGGCCCCGATCCATGACGGGGCCGTCGCCCGCGCCGGTGCGACCGAGCTCGCCACGGCCGATGGCGGCGGCGAGATCTATCCGATCCACGTCGTCGGCCGGTTCGAGTCGCTGCGGAGCATCGCCGCGCGACCGCCTGGGCGACGCCCGTCGCGCCCCGGAGATCCTCGCCCTGAACCGCGATATCTTCCGCTCCAGCGACCGGCCCGTGCCGGGCCAGCACCTCCGACTGCCGCGCGACGCGACGCCGGTCCGACGTGGCCGATGAGGGCCAACCCGTTGCGGGCCGCCCCGTTGCGACGCCCCGCGCGGGCCGCGGTCGCATAGGACGTCTTTTTGACAAGCGCCCGGCGCCGACCTAGGTACATGGTAGTGGTCCGCGGGAGTCGGGGCGCTCGCAGCGTGGCGACGCCCCCCGCGACGACGAAGTCTGCGGGCGCGACGGACGTCTCGGGCGGCGAGTGAAGCCGCCCACGGCGCGATCCGCGACGAAAACGACGCCCCGACCCTCTCGGGCCGGGCGGGCCGTGGAGGCCGCGGGTGTCCGCGGGCCGATCGGTCGTCCACCGCCCGCGACGGGCGGCGGAGTCCCCCCATCATGGAGTCGACAGCATGAGCATCCGGACGTCCGCGAATCGCATCCGCAAGGGGTTCACCCTGGTCGAGCTGGCCGTGGTCATCGTGATCATCGGCGTCCTCGCCGCCTTCGGCGTGCCCAAGTTCCTCACCTCCGTCGAGCGGTCGAAGGCCTCCGAAGCCTTCAGCTACCTCTCGGCCGTCCGCGACGCCGAGGAGCGCTACCTGGCCCAGCAGGGCGTCTACGCCACGAGCCTGAGCCAGCTCGACATCTCGGTCCCCGGCGCCGAAGTACTTCACCGTCCCGAGCGCCATCACGGCCGCCCAGGACGCCACGGGCAACCCCACCTGGTCGCTGCAGCTGACCCGCGACGTGACGTCCTCGTCGTACGGGGCCTACACGGTCTCGTTCAACCAGAACGGGTTCGACACGTCCACGGCCAACAGCTCGATCCCGGCCTCGATCAGCCCGATGGGCACCACGGGCACGTCGAGCAGCACCTGATCAGCCGGTCTGACGTGACCTGACTTGTCGAGGATATCGCGAGGGGCGGGCGGTCCGGGGGTCGGACGCCCGCCCCTTCCCCGTGACGGCGGTGGCGTGGAGGCAGGCCGTGCGTGCCCTTTTCAGCAAGCTGGCCCTGAGGAAGGATATCGGGCTGGCGATCGGCGACCGCGAGGTGGCCGTCAGCGAGGTGGCGACGACCCCGCTCGGGCGGGTCGAGGTCGCCCGCGACCGCGAGCCGCTGGGCGACGACGGGCTGGCCCCGGCCGTCGGCCGTCTGCTGGCGCGGCGGTTCTCGAAGAAAGAGCTGGGCAAGGCCCGCGTGACCATCGGTCTGCCCGCCCTGCGGGTCTTCTTCTCGACCCGGCCGATCCAGGCCGACAACCGCGAGGCGTCGCCCGAGATCCTGCTGCACGAGGTCCTCCAGTCGCCCAATCTGAACATCGACGACATGGTCGTCGACATGATCCGGCTTCGCCCCGGCCAGCGCCACCTGGCGAGCATCGTGGCGTGCCGGAAAAAGTACCTGGCGGGAGTCCTCGCGGCGCTCGACTCGGCCGGCGTCGAGCCGTGCGTGGCCGAGCCGTCGCCCTGCGCGCTTCTGCGCGACGCGGCGAAGCGGCTTCGGGCGCCGGGCCGGTCGAAGGCGTACGTCCGCGTCATCCTCGGCGAGGGGCAGGGCCTGGCCGTGCTGATGGCCCCGTCCGACGCCCCGCTCATGTGGCGGCCGTTCGACCTGCGGGCCGGCGGCGAGGCGCTGGCGATCCGCGCCGCGGTGGCGTCGCTCGGCTCGCTCGGCCGGTTCTGCGGGCAGGAGGGGGAGCTCGACGCGGCCCTGATCCACGGCCGGCCCGACCTCGGGCCGCTGGCCGAGGTCGCCGAGGCCGAGTCGCTGCCGGGCGTGCGGCTGCTCCGCCACGACGTGCCGGGGCTCGACGAGGGGGCCGTCGCCGCCGGGCTGGCCGAGGGGGCCGGGCCGGGTGTCGCGGCGTTCAACCTCGTCCGCTCGCTCGGGCGCGGGCTGTCGATCCTCGAAATCTTCCCCTGGGGCCAGGCTGTGCTCCAGGTCCTGCTGCTCGCGGCGGCCACGCTCTTCGTCCAGCACCGCCTGGGCGACGCCCGGGCCGGCGCCGCGCCGCCGCCGCCGAGGACGCACGCTACGAGTGGGCCGCCAAGGTCTCGACCGCCAAGCTCCAGGATCAGAAGAAGGACCTTGAGCAGAGGGCCGAGGCGCTCCGTACGTTCCTGATCGACCCGCATCCTCTGGACGGCGCACGTCCGCGACATGGCCACGCGGCTCGGGCCGGCGATCATTCTGACGTCGTTCCAGGGCCTGGCCGAGCTCGAGGGGGGGAAGGGCAAGGCCAAGAAGTCGCTCGCGCTGAAGCTCTCCGCCGCCGAGCAAGAAGGCCGGCACCATGCCGCAGGAGATCGACGGCTTCGTACGGACCCTCCGCGACGACCCGATGTTGAAGCGCGACTTCCCCGATATCGAGATGGGCGATCTCCGCTGGACAGCGACCGGCACCGGGCCGGCGGCGGTGACGTTCAGCGTCACGTGCCTGCCCGCGGTCAGGCCGGCCCCGCCGAAGCCGCCGCCCGCCGCGAAGGCTGCGAAATAGATCGGAGCATCGGACGATGGACGCCGGACGGCTCGGACCGCTGCTGAAGAACCTCCGAAACAGGCTGAAGGACCCGCTCCAGCTCCGCTTCTTCGTCGGCGGCGGCCTGGTGCTGGCGTGGTACGCGGGCGTCTACCTGCGGGCCTCGGCCGGCATCGAGGAGGCGACCCGGGCCAAGGCGGCCTCGGTGGCTCACGCGGCCGTCGCCCGCGAGATCCAGGGCCTCCGCGCCGAGGTGGAGAAGTTCGCGCGACCGCCTCCCGCGCGGCACTGACGCGAACGAGTGGGTCGAGTACATCCTGGCCGGCGTCCGCGACCGCCCCGTCCGCCTGATCAAGCTCGAGCCCAAGGGCCTGCGCAAGCACGGGCCGTTCAACGTCGTCATCCTCCAGATCGAGCTGTCCGGCAAGTTCGCCGACCTCGACGCCGCGCTCGCGTGGATCGAGGACAACCCGCGGCTGCTCCGCGTCGATTCCGCGACGATCGACAAGGGCCGCGGCACCGACCGCGACCTAATATTGAGACTGACGGTGCTGGGCGTGATGGGTTGATGACGAATCGTCGGTCCCTGGGAATCGGCCTGATATGAGCATCTCGGCCGGATCGGTCGTGCCGCCCGCGGTCGTGCTGGCGGTGGCGGGGTGGTCGTGCTGGGCGATCGTGGAGGCGTCGGCCTCGCCGCCCGCGAAGCCGAAGCCCGTGGAGAGCGCCGTGGGCCTGCTCGAGCCCGAGCTGGGCACGCTGACCGAGCGCGACCCGTTCGCCCTTCCCGGCGAGCCCGAGCCCGAGGCGAAGGCCGTCGCGGCCAATGGCAAGGGCAAGGTCGAGAAGGTGGAAAGCCCGGCGGAGAAACTCCGCCGGCTCGTGGCGGACCTGAACAGGCGGCTGCTCGCGGTCCGGGCGGCCGAGGCGCGGCGCGCCGCGAGCCGCGACCGGCTGGCCCACCTGCCGCTGGCGGCGACCTCGATCCACGCCGACCGTCCCACGGCGATCATCGCCGGCCGCGTCTACGCGCAGGGCGAGACGATCGAGGGGACCGACCCGGCGCTCGGCCCGGTCGTGCTGGCCGAGGTTCGGCCCCGCGACGTCTTGCTCCGCACATCTATCGGCGATGTCACGGTCAGCTTCCCGGAGACATCGGTGCGATCGGCCTTCGCCTCGCGGCGGCCCGCCTCGGCCGCGCCGGCCGCCGCGACAAGGCGACCGAGGGCCGCGGGCGGCGTCGTGACGCTGCGGGGGAAGGCACGATGAAGACGGCCGAGGCGGGCGACCACGCTCTGATCCTCCGCGTCCTCCAGGCCCGCGGCCTGCTCGACCCGGCCAAGGCCGAGGCGTTCCGCGACGCCCAGGGCCGCGACGACGACGTGCCCGAGCGCCTCCTCGTCCGCGCCGGCATCGCCACCGACCGCGAGATCGCCCGCGCCTACGCCGACCACCTGGCCCTGCCCGTCTTCGAGCCCCACGACGAGGACCGCCCCGATCTCGGATCTCGCCCGGCTCCTGCCCGAGAAGCTCTGCCGCGACCAGCTCATCGTCCCCGTCGCCTCCGATGACGACGAGGTCGCTCGACCTGGCCTTCGCCACGCCCAGCGCCCTGCTCGTCATCGACGAGGTCCAGCTCCTCACCGGCATGCACGTCCGCCCCCGCGTCGCGGCGCTCTCGGTGGTCGAGGCGTGGCTCGACCTCCTCTTCGCCCACGGCGTGAACGTCGTTCGTCGGCGGCGGCGGGACCGAGGAGTTCGAGCAGGTCGAGCGAGGGGGACGACGACGACGACAGCGAGCCCGACGGCGAGATCCTCCACCTCGACCAGCCCCCGCCCCCCGGCCGCAACGGCCGGATCATCCGGATGGTCAACCAGATCCTCGAGCAGGCCATCCGCGCCGGTGCCAGCGACATCCACATCGAGCCGTTCGAGGACTCGTGCAAGATCCGCCTCCGCGTCGACGGCCACCTCCAGGAGATCGCCCCGCCGTCGAAGGCGCAGTTCATCAAGATCATCTCGCGGTTCAAGATCCTGGCGAAGATGGACATCGCCGAGAAGCGCGTCCCCCAGGACGGCGCCATCGCCCTGAGGAGCGGCGAGCGGCGGATCGACCTCCGCGTCAACACCGTGCCCACGGTCTTCGGCGAGAAGATGGTCATGCGGCTTCTGGACAAGGCCGCCATCCCGCTCCAGCTCACCGGCCTCGGCCTCGACGAGCGGCAGTCGACCGACCTGATCGAGTCGATCCAGATGCCCCACGGCCTGATGCTCGTCACCGGCCCCACCGGCAGCGGCAAGAGCACGACGCTCTACTCGTGCCTGAACCTGCTCAACGACCCGAAGACGAACATCTGCACGGTCGAGGACCCGGTCGAATACAAGTTCAAGGGGATGAACCAGGTGCAGGTGAAGACGCAGGTCGGCCTGACCTTCGCCTCGGCGCCTGCGCGCCTTCCTCCGGCAGGACCCGGACGTGATCATGGTCGGCGAGGTCCGCGACCAGGAGACGGCGCAGATCTGCCTCCGCGCCGCGCTGACGGGCCACTTCGTCCTCTCGACGATCCACACGAACGACTCGCTCTCGGCGGTCAACCGCCTGCATCGACATGGGGATCGAGCCGTTCCTGCTGGCCTCGACGCTTGCGGGTGCTCGAGGCCCAGCGGCTCGTGCGCCGGCTCTGCAAGCAATGCAAGGAGCCGTTCCCGTGCGACCCCGAGAATGCGGCGCGGTACGGTCTTGAGCTGGGCTCGCAGCTCTTCCGGGCCAAGGGCTGCGACGCCTGCCGGGGCACCGGCTACCGCGGCCGGCGTCGGCATCTTCGAGGTGATCCGGATCACCCCGCTGATGGCCAAGCTGATCCAGTCGCGCACGGCGCTGCCCGAGATGCGCGAGGCGGCCGTCTCCGAGGGCATGAAGCTCCTCGTCAACAGCGCCGTCGACAAGGCCCGCGAGGGCCACACGAGTCTCGAGGCGGCGTTGAGCGTCACGATGTCGGATGAGGATTGACCGCCGCACCACGCGTCCCCCCGGCGTGTGCGGTGTAGGGAGAGCACGAAATGAGCGGGTGGGCCGAGAAGCGGGCGTATCAGCGGGTGGGGTTCCTCTGCCGGGTCGACCTGACCGACGACGACGGCGCAACAACCAAGGCGAGCACGGTCGACATCAGCCTTGGCGGCGCGCGGCGTTGCGTCGCCCCGGTTCGTGGCGACGGGGGAGGTCGTGACCCTGGCCTTCCACCTCCGCGACAGGCAGGGCGACCCGGCCGTCGAGCAAATCGCCGGCCGCGTCGTCCACGCCCGGGCCGACGTCGACGGCCATCTCCTGGGCGTCGAGTTCATCGAGCCCCTCCAGAAGGCGAGCAACCCGCTCCTGACACGGGCCGTCGAGCGGCTCTGAGCGCCCGCCGCCGGGCATGGCCTAGAGTGGAAGGGGACGGCCCCGCGCTGAGGCCGGGTCGTCCGAAGAGATGCATCCGCGAGACGGCGCGCGAGGCGAGGCCCGGCCGGGCGGACACGGGGAAGAGGAGGGCGGACGCATGGGCTTCGAATCCTGGGCCGTGTCGCACGCGCGGGTCTCGAGCAAGATCCACAAGAGCGTCTCGATCGACGACAAGATGTCGTTCTTCCAGCAGCTCTCGACGCTCGTCTGCTCGGGCACCCCGCTGCTCCAGGCGATCCGCCAGGCCGCCGGGCAGAGCCAGAGCAAGAAGCTCGGGCAGATCCTCGACGAGATCGCCGGCCGGGTCGCCTCGGGCAGCTCGTTCCACGCCGCCGCAGCGAGCTACCCGCGGGTCTTCGAGCCGTACTGGATCGAGGTCATCCGCACGGGCGAGCTCAGCGGCCAGATGGGCGGCGTGCTCCTCGAGTTGAACAAGCAGATCCGGGAGTCGCGCGAGACCCGCCGGAAGGTGAGCGGGGCCCTGATGTATCCGATCATCCTCGATGTGTGTCGCCGTCATCGCCGTGACGCTCATGCTCTGGATGGTCGTGCCCACCTTTGCCAAAATGTTCAAGGACATGGGCGCGAAGCTCCCGGACGTTACCCAGTTCGTCGTCGACGCCTCGGGCCTCGTGGTCGCGTACGGGCCATACGCGGCGGTCGGCATCGTCGCGGCGGTCATCGGCCTGAAGCAGTACCTCAAGACCGAGTCCGGCAAGTTCTACTTCGGCGGCCTCGGCCTGGTAACGCCGATGGTCGGCACGCTGATCGTCCAGATGGCGATGTACCGATTCGCGTCGAACATCGCGCTCCTGCTGAAATCCGGCGTGCCCATGCTGGAGACCCTGCACACGCTGGTCGGGGTCTACCAGAACAATCCGATCTACCGCGAGGCCCTGATCCGCGCCCGCCAGCGCGTCGCCGCGGGTCGCCCGCTCGCCGCGGCGCTGGAGGAGACGGGTCTGTTCGCCTCGATGCTCCTGAACATGGTCAAGACCGGCGAGGAGTCGGGCCAGCTCGCGCAAGTGATGGAGCAGGTCGCGCCCTATTACAAGGAGAAGATGGAGTCGGCCATCCTCAAGGTTACGAAAATGTTGGAGCCGATCATCATCATGGGGATGGGGAGCACCATCGCGGGGCTGATGCTGGCGATCTACATGCCGATGTTCGAGATGGCCGGCAAGGTGAACTAAGCTTCTCGCAGAGATCGTGATCGCGCCCGCCCCGATGCTGGGGCCATCGACGGAGGATGACCATGCGCACCCGGCGACGAATCCGCCGCGGCTTCTCGCTCCTTGAGTTGACGATCGTCCTGACGATCATGGGCGTCCTGATCGCGATCCCCGCGCCGCAGTTCGGGCGGGCGATCGAGCAGCCGAAGCTCGATGTGGCCGCGTCGAACCTCCGATCGATCTGGGCGGCCGAGCGGTTCTATTACCTGGAAACCGGGCGCTATGGCACGCTCTCCGACCTCGCGGCCGACACGCTCGCCTCGGATCTCGTCGACCCGACTATCCTCAGCGGGACCGCGTTCTATGCTTACTCCGTGGCCCTGGCGACGGGCAGCCAGTCGTTCGTCGCGACGGCGGTCCGCCCTCCGAGCTCGGTTGCTTCGGGGACGGTCACGATCGACCAGGCGGGGAATCTGGCCTGCAACGTCGCGTACGCGGGGCAGGCGATGACGCCGTCGCTGGAGCCGCATCCGTGAGACCATCGCGGGCCCGCCGCGCCGGGGCGTCGCTGCTGGAGCTGCAGGTCGCGATGGTCGTCCTGGGCATCGCGGTGACCGGGCTCTGCCCGCTCGTGGTGATGCAGGCTAGGCTGACCCGCAAGCTTGAGACGCAGCCGGTCGGGCCGGACAACCCGCAGGTCATCCGCGGCGTGCGGATGCTCGACAGCTCGCCGTTCTCGGGCCAGGGCTTCACCGCGGCCCCGCCGGCAACGGTGCTCCAGCCGCAGGCCGACGGCTGGGTGCGCCGGCTCGGCGTCGCGGCGAGCTTCGCCGTCAACGCGCCGGCGCAGCTGTTCACGCCGCTGCCGGTCCAGACCGTCCTCGATGACGATGCCGGCTCGGGCTTCTCGGCGAGCGGCTGGGCGAACGCCAGGGATGCGGCGGCCAACGACGGCGATTACCATTCCCTGGCCGCCGACTCGGCGAGCGGACCGGCCAACTGGACCTTCAACGGCCTCGTCCCGGGCCGCTATCACGTCATGGCCACTTGGGTGCCGGAGGCCCAGAATGCCAAGGACGCGACTTACCTTTTCACGGACGCGTCGGACGACGCGATCGCGATCCCCGTCGACCAGACCGCGAACCCGGGCGGCTCGTCTCCGTGGACCGACCTGGGCATTTACTATCTCGACGCGACGTTCCAGGTGACGCTCGCCGGATCAAGCTCGGGCACTGTGATCGCCGACGCCATCCAGCTCGTCCCCGCCGGCGCGCTGAACAGCGTCACGATCACGACACCCGCCGCGACGACCGCCGACGGCGCGACCGTCCGCGTGAGGGTGACCGGCCAATGATCCGGCTCCATCGCCAGGGACGACGACGGGGCTTCACGCTCGTCGAGATGACGGTCACCATCTTCCTGATGGCGCTGGTGGGCACGCTGCTCGGCAACGCCTGGCTGGCGTTCGGCCGGCCGGCCATCGCCGTGGTCGCGCGGTGCCGCGTGGCGCAGGAGGCGAACCTCGCGGCCGAGGCGCTCGCCTACGACGCCGGCCTGCTCGCCCGCCCCGCGACGTCCGAGCCCGACACCCGATACCAGGGGGCCCAGGCCGGGAGCACGGTCCTCTACCTCGCGATCGACGACGGCACGGGCGCCACGCGGACGATCTGCTACGGCCCCGACCCGTCTGATTCCACGAAGCTCGTGCGGACCGACCTGTCGGCCCCGTCGGGCACGAGCCGCGTCGTCGCCGGCCTGCTGGCGGGATTCGACGCCGTGCACGACGTCCTCCCCGGCGCCGGCACGGGCGGCGCCGACGTGCCGGGCGTCCGCGTCGACCTCACGTTCGCACACCGGACGATGGACCGCGACCCCGTTACAGGCCTGTTCCGCGGCGACTACACGCGGCGCTATACCCTCTTCATCCCCGACCCCCAGGCCTCGCCATGAGAGTCCGCCCCCGCCGCCGCGGGTATGCGATAGTCGCCGTCGTCGTGTTTGTGCTCGGTTTCCTCGGGCTCTGGACGGTGGCGGCGCGGCAGATCAGCTCGATGCTTCGCGTCGAGCAGGCGAGGGCCAAGCGGATCGCCCGCGACGCCGCGGGCCTGGCCTCGCGCCAGGCGCTGTCCCAGGCCCTGGCCGCGCTCGAGTCGGGCTACCCGCCGGCGAACCCCTACGTCTGCCAGGTGACGGCCGGCGGTACCGAGTTCGCCATCACGTATCAGATCAACCCCGACACCGAGGATCCGGGCGACTGGCTCATCACCGCCTCGACCACGACCGACCCCGGCCTGCCGGCGCTCGACCCGGCGGAATTCGAGGCGGCGCCACCGATGTGATAGCCCCATCTCCTGGTTCCCGGGATCGAGCAAGCTCAGCGCCGCCCATCAGTCTTCGATCCCTCGCCCGGCATGAGCCGGAGGAGTAGGTCGGCCAGCCCCGGCAGCACGCGCGGGCCTGGCAGGGGACGCACCAGCGTCGGCCGGCGCAACGTCGAGGGCCAGCGGCCCTCGTCAAGGTTCTCCACAAGGTCGGTCAGGTCATCGCCGAGGACGACGCGCAGCAGCACGCCGGTCGCGCCGGCGGTCCCGATCCGACCGCCGAGCGGGAGGTTCGGTGGGTGAGGATCGGCCCGCAGCGCGGCAGCCATCTCGCGATTGGTCCGCCAGGCGAAGTCGAGTGCCGCGGCGGTCGCGCCGAGCATGGAGACGATGACCAGGGCCATCGACGCCGCGAACGCCTTGTGCCGTCGCGACCATCGCCAGAGCCACTCGAGGTCGCCGATCCGCCGGGCGCGGACGGGCTGGCCGTCGAGGTAGCGTCGGAGGTCGTCGGCGAGGTCGCCGGCCGAGGCAAACCGCCGCGCCGGGTCCTTGTGCAGGCACTCGAGCACGACCGTGTCGAGGTCGCGCGGCAGGCCGGGGACGAGCCGGGCAGGGCGGACGGGATCGGCCGTGCGGACCTGCTCGAGCGTTTCGTACATGTTTGTCCCGACGAAGGGCGGCCGGCCGGTAAGCAGCTCGTAGAGGATCGCGCCGAGCGAGTAGACGTCGGCGCGCGGGCCGGCCTCGCGGGCGCGGCCGAAGGCCTGCTCGGGGGCCATGTAGCTCGGCGAGCCGATGATCGACTCGGCCAGCGTCAGCCCGCTGTCGACGCCGATGCACCGGGCCAGGCCGAAGTCGGTGACCTTGGGCACGCCGTCGCGCGTGAGCAGGACGTTCGCTGGCTTCAGGTCGCGGTGGACGATCCCGAGGCGGTGCGCCTCGGCCACGCCGCGGGCGAGGGCCTCGACCAGCTCTGCGGCGTCCGCGCCGGCCAGGGCTTGCCGTCGAGCCGCCGTTCCAGGTTGCCCGCCTCGGCGTACTCGAGCTCGAGATACGGCGACCCCTCGTGCTCGCCGATCGCGTGGATCCGGACGACGTTCGGGTGATTCAGCCGCGCGACCGCCTCGGCCTCGGCCAGGAAACGCACGGCCGCCTCGGGCCCGGCGTGGTCGCCCGCGAGGATCATCTTCAGCGCGCACTTGCGATTGAGCAGCGTCCGCCGCGCCAGGTAGACCACGCCCATCCCGCCGCGGCCGAGTTCGCCGAGCACCTCGAACCCCGGCACTTTTGGCGCGGACTTGCGTGGCACGGCCGGCGGCGGCCCGTCGCCGATCGTCGCAGCGTCGGGGTCGATCGGGCCCGAGAAGTCGAGGTCGACGAGCGTCACCTCGCCGGCGCGGCGGGGCTCGGGGGGGATCGTCGAGTCCTTGAAGTCCTCCCCCGCGCCGGCGTCGGCGTCGACGATCGAGGACGAGCCCGGCTCGGCCGCCTCGTCGTCCCGGGCGGGGGGGTGCGCTGCGTCTGCCAAGGCTCGGAACCTCCACCGGCTCCCGGCCCGGTCGGTCCTTCGGCGGTCGGGAGGTCCGGAACAGATTTTCGCATCGATCGATCGATGGTTCAACCGACCGTCGAGTGTGGATGCACGTTGCCATCGCCCGCCCTCCCGAGAATCTGCGGAAATCTTGCAGACCCCCTTGCGATCTTCTACGAGGTGTAGTAGAACGTTCTACAAGACGTAGTAATATATCCCGCGGGATGTCCGACGCGGCAGGATCGGAGAGGCCGATGGCGAACAAGGCGGGTCTGAGCGAGGCGGAGGTCGAGGTCCTGAAGGTCCTGTGGGACCTCGGGCCGTCGCCGGTCCGGGCGATCAACCGCGAGCTGGCAGGGCGGGGCCGGCGGTGGGCGTACACGACGGTCTCGACGCTCCTGCTGCGGCTCTCGACCAAGGGGTGCGTCGCCAGCGACGCCTCCGAGGTCCCCCACGTGTACCGGGCCACGGTTTCGCGCGACGAGCTGGTGGGCCGGCGGCTCCGCGAGGCCGCCGATGAGCTCTGCGACGGCGACGCGGCACCGCTCGTCCTGGCCCTGGTGCAGAAGAATCGCTTCACGGACGAGGAGCTGGCGCGGTTCCGCCGCCTCCTGGACGAGGCCCGCGCCGAGCCGGAGGCCAAGGGGCGGAAGCGGTCGAAGGGTTCGTGACGGGGTGCGATTTGCGCGACATCGCCGGGACTTGTCCGCCGAGGCGAGCAGGAGGGACGTCCGATGTCCGGATCTCGTGACGCTGGCGACGCCGATGGCCGACCGGGTCCTGTGCTGGTCCGCCGAGACGATCCTGGTGGGATCGGCCCTCGCCTTGTTGGCCGCGCTCGCTTGCCGCGCGAGCGGGCGCCGGCTGGCCCTCGGCCCCGCGGCGAGGCATACGCTCTGGCTCGTCGTGCTGATCAAGCTGATGGCCCCGCCGCTGGTCCACTGGCCCTGGTCGGTGCCGATCGCGAGCGCCCGGTCGCGAGTGTCTCCATACCGGCACGGGTCGAGCTCCAGCATGACGACCCCGGTGAACAGGCGGGCGGAGGCATCGAGGCCAGCGTCACCCTGGGCATCGATCCCGCGCAGATCGAAGCCCCGCCCGCCCGCGAGCCCGCGCGGAGCAAGTGGTCCATCTTGACGAGCGTCGCCAAGAGGCTGGGGCCGTGGATCGCGGCGGCGTGGCTGGCCGGCTCGATCGCGCTGGGATTCGGCCAGGTCCGACGGATCGATCGGTTCCGCCGCCGGGTCCGCGAGGCCACGCCGGCCCCGGGCTGGCTGGTCGAGGAGGCCGAGAGGGTCGGCCGGCGCCTGGGCGTGAGCGTGCCGGCGATCCGCGTCCTGCCCAGTCTGGGGACGCCGCTGCTCTGGTGCCTGGGCCGCCCCGTGCTGCTCGTGCCCGACGACCTGCTCGAGTCCCTCGATCGTGGCCGCTGGCCGGCGATCCTGGCGCACGAGCTGGCACACCTTCGCAGGCTCGACCCGTGGGTCCGTCGGCTCGAGCTGCTCGCCGGGCTCGTCTGGTGGTGGAATCCGCTCTACTGGCACACACGCCGCCGACTCGACTTCGAGGCCGAGCTGGCCTGCGACGCCTGGGTCCTCTGGGCGCTGCCCGACGACCGACTCACGTACGCCGAGTCGCTGATCCAGATCGGCTCGAGCAAGTTCCTGGCCGCGACCCCGGCGCCCTCGTTGGGCGTCGCCGGCTCGGCCCGATCCTTCGAGAGGAGATTGACGATGATCCTCGGCGATCGAGTCGCCTGCCGCGTGCCCGCCCCGGGCCTTGTCGGTGCGGCGCTTCTGACCCTGCTGGCCCTGCCGTCCTGGACCCTCGCCGAGCCGGCCCGCAACGATGACGCGCCAGAAGCCGCCGCCGCCGTGACCGTGACGACCGATACACTGATCCTCCACGGTGATGACGACCTCGCCGTGGCCCTCGGTGCCGTCGAAATCATCGCCGACGATGACGACGACGCGGCAGAGCTCGCCAAGGCCAAGGCCGCGGTGCAGAAGCTGGAGGCGAAGCAGAAGGCCAGGGCCGCGCTGGAGAAGGCCAAGGCCGCCAAGGACAAGGCCGACGTCGTCAAGGCAAAGGCCGAGAAGGATGCCAAGATCAAGTCGGACGTGAAGAAGGACGTCAGGGTCGAGCTGCGCTTCGACGACAAGAAACTTGGTCCTGACTTCGAGAAGAAGATGGAGGCCTTCGGCAAGGAGATGGAGGCCAAGTTCGGCCCCGGCTCCGAGTTCGAGAAGAAGATGAAGGCACTGGGCAAGGAGATGGAGTTCAAGTTCGGCCCGGGCTCGAAGTTCGAGCTCGAGATGAAGAGCCTGGGCGAGGACATGGCCAAGGAGTTCGGCCCCGGCTCCGAGTTCGAGAAGAAGTTGAAGGCGCTGGAGAGCCTGAAGGGCAAGGGCGACGAGGCGAAGATCAAGGACGACGCGAAGGACCGCGAGAAGATGGCCGCCGACGCTCGGGCCAAGGTCGAGGAGCGGGTCAAGGAGGTCCGTGCACGGGCCGATCGGACCGCGGCCCGCGCCAGGACCGAGGCCGCGACCACCCGCCGGGCCCGGCGCATCGAGACGCTCGAGGCCCAGATCAAGAAGATGTCCGAGGAGCTCAAGCGGCTCAAGGCCGAGGGCGACGAGGACGAGAAGGGCTGAGCGACCACAATCCGTTCAGCGCCCTGATCGACCCTCCCCCCTTCGATGGGGAGGGAACCGGGAGGGCGAGGTTTCCGCCGAACCCGGGCTAGGACCCGACTCGGCTGGCGCCTCGCCCTCCTGGGATTTCCATCTCACACGTCGCACACCGCCACCGCCTGCCTGAGCCCAGCCAGCGCATCGCGCGTCGGGATGAACTCCTGGCCGACGTAGCCCTGGTAGCCGGCGTCGATCAGAGCCTCCATGATCGGCTTGTACTGGATCTCCTGCGTGTCGTCCAATTCGCCGCGACCGGGGTTGCCCGCGGTGTGGACGTGGCCGATGACGTCCCTGTGCTCGCGGATCCGCCGGATCACGTCGCCGTCCATGATCTGGACGTGATAGATATCGAAGAGCAGCTTCAAGTTCGGCGAACCGACGCGCCGGATGATGTCGACGCAATATTCGGTGTGGTCCCCCTGATAGCCGGGGTGACCCTTCATCGGGTGGTCACTGGCCCGCGTGTTGAGCATTTCAAGACATAAAGTGACGCCCTTGCGCTCGGCGTGGCCGAGCACCTTCTTGAAGCCCGCGATGCAGTTCAAGGCCCCGACGTCGGCCGGGATGCCGTGCGCGTAGCCCGTGAAGCAGATCACCCGCGTGAACCCGTGCGCGGCGCAGGCGTCGATGGCGTCGGTCGTCGCCTTGATCACGCGGTCGTGCACGGCCGGGTTGTTGAACCCGTGAACAAACGGCGGGTCGGGGCTCATGTCGATCGAGCCGATGGCGCACGTCAGGCCCGCGTCCTTGATCATCGAGTAATGCTTCGGCTCGCCCAGCTCGATGCTGAGGCAGCCGAGGCCCCTGGCGACCTTGATCATCGTCGGCATGTCGAAGTGGGGCGCGTAGCACCACTGGACGAGCGACTGCTTGATCCGCCCTTTCTTCGCGGCCTTCTCGATCGTCGCGTCGTCGCCCCGCGCCAGAGCCCCCATGAGCGTCGCCCCCGCCGCGCCTGCAAGCACGGCCCTTCGAGTGGTTTGCGATCCTGGGTCTCGCGAATCCGGCCGGATCATGGGCTGTCCTCCTCAGGGCCGCGAGCGTCCTCAACCTCCCGGACACGATACGCGGCGAGCGGCCTGGTTTCGAGGGGCCCGCGCAACCCGGCCAACCGATCCTGCGGGATGTCCGGGATGTAAGCTCTTCGGGGGATCGGCCCCCACTCAACCTCCGCGTCGGAGGCCCCGGATCGATCCTCCGAATCGGTGCCATCACCATCAATGTTAAATTGGGTTGACCAGGCAAAATAGTGGGTTAGATTACCTAAAGTCACATTTCCCGATCCCGAGCGGGCGCACACGGCGTTACGGCATACGGCGAAGGTCGACCGCGAGCAATCGTCCGGGGGACTACTCATGGCGAAGCGCATTCGGAAGCATCCCATGTCCCAGATTTGCCGGAATCGACCGAAGATAGGGCTTGTTCATACTGTGGGTCGCGCCCGCAAGCCGATCTTCATCCCCCGACTGACGGCCCTGGAAGGCCGCACCCTGCTGGCGACGCTCGTCGTCGGTGGCCCGGGTAATTTCGCCACCATCCAGGGGGCGGTCGACGCCGCCACTGGCGGCGACACCATCGAGATCAATCCCGGGACGTACACGGAACAGGTCACGATTGACAAGAGCCTGACGATGATGGGCACGGCCCCGGGCGTCATCATCCAGTCCCCGACCACGCTCACTCCTGACTTGGGGCTTGACGCGCTGGTGGAGATCGGCAACGCCGCGGTCGTCACTGTCAGCGACGTGACCATCCAGGGTCCCGTCCCAACGGGCGTCACCATCGACGCCGGCATCCTGGTCGTCGGTGGGGCGACGGCCAACGTAACCAACTCGACGATCGCCCACATCCGGAGCGATCCCCTCAACAACATCTCCGGCACCGGCTATGGCATCCTGGTCGGCAACTTGAGCGGCACGAAGGTGGGGACCGCCACGATCACCAATGACACCATCGTGGACTACCAGAAGAACGGCATTGCGGTCCGTGGCGGCTCGTCCGCGACCATCACGGGCAACATGATCGCCACCGCCGGGCCGGCGTCGGTGATCGCTCAGAACGGGATCGTCATCTTCCCGGGGGCGACGGCGACCATCACGGGCAATACGATCATCGGCAACCAGTACATTGGCCCCGGCAGCGGGCCCGACCCGTTTAACAGTACGCAGGCGGCAGGAATCCTCGTTTTAGGCAGCGCCAGCGTTACGGGCAATACGATCACCGGCAACGACATCGATATCGCCAGCAGTACCACAGCAGCCACGATCAGCGGCAACACGTTAGAGAACAGTTTCGAGGGCGTCTTCCTCCTCGCAGGCACCGCGACCGTCAGCAGCAACACCATTGACGGCAACAACATCGGCGTAGCCTTGATCGCCTTCTCCGGTGACACCGCCAACGCCGAAGGCACCCTGGTCAGCAACAATATCTTCAACAACGGCAACGACAACCTGCCCTTCCCCGGCGCCGGTATCAGCGTGCTTGCCGAGGCCGGCGCGACCACGGTGCCGTCACTAACGGCTAACTTCAACCGGATCGTGGGCAACTCGGTTGGGGTGGACAACACGACCATCACCCCGGCGGATGCCATGTTCAACTGGTGGGGGAGCAACACCGGGCCGAATACGCTCGGCAACGACGCGACGTCGGCGAACGTGAACGCCAACCCCTGGCTAGTGCTGGGGATCTCCATCGCGCCCACCCCGATCGGGCCGGGGGGGACCGCCGTCGTGACCGCCGACCTGACCAAGGACTCTGACGGCGCGACCCACTCAACCGCGCCCTTCTTCCCCAATGGCATTCCGATCGCGTTCACCGCGACCGGTGGAACGATCACCCCCGACTCCGTTCCCACCTTCTCGGGCAAGGCCGCGTCGAGCTTCACCTCGACCACGCCAGGCGCGGCGACTGCCTCGGCGATCCTCGACAACCAGATCGTCACCACCGAGTTCAGCGTCGCGCCGGCCCCGCCGCCCGTCGACCTGGCCGTGACCAAGGCCGCCCCGGCGACCGGAGTCACGGGGCAGGACCTGGCCTATACGATCGTGGTCTCCAATGCCGGCCCCGGCAACGAGCCGGCCGCGCACCTGGTCGACCTGCTGCCGCCGGGCGTCGTCCTCGTCTCGTCGAGCGCGCCCCCCGCGGTGGACACACCCGGCCTCCTGGAGTTCGATCTCGGCGACTTGCCGGCCCACGCCTCGCGGACGATCGTCCTCCTCGTCCAGCCGACGAGGGCGGGCACGTTGGTCAACCAGGCGGTCGTCTCGGGCATCCAACCCGACCTCAACCCGTCGAACAACGTGGCCTCCGCGACGACGATCATGACGGCCGCCCCCGCCGCCCTGGCGGTGGCCCTGGCGGCCGCCCCCTCGACCGCGACGATCGGCCATGAGCTCACCTACACGCTGACCGTCGCCAACTTCGGCCCCGGCCCCGCGTCGGGCGTGGTCCTGACCACGAACCTCCCCGCCGGTGCGACGATCGTCGCCGCGAGCCAGACGCAGGGCATCTCGTCGATCGGGAGCGGCGTCGTGACGACCGCTCTGGGCGGGCTGGCGGTCGGGGAGTCGGCGACGGTCACGATCGTCGTGATCCCGACCGCCGCCGGCACGCTGACGGCGGTCGCCGACGTTGCCGGCAACGAGCCCAACCCCAACCCGGCCTTCGCCGCCGCCGCGCTGAGCACGCCCGTCGCGCCGTCGCCGCCGACCCCGGTGGCCGACCTGCTCGTGACCAAGACGGTCTCGCCCAACCCGGCGACCGTCGGCGTGCCGCTGACCTACACCGTCACGGTCACCAACCTCGGCCCCGACGCCGAGCCGGCCGCCGGGGTCACGGTGGTCGACCTCCTGCCGCGCGGCGTCGTCTTCGTCTCGTCGAGCCTATCCCCGATGTCGGCGACGCCGGGCAGCCTGACCTACGCCCTGGGCGGGCTGGCGGCGGGCGCCTCGCAATCGGTGACGGTCGTGGTCGTGCCGACGGTCCCGGGCCCACTCTTCAACGAGGCGGTCGCCACGGGCGTCGGCCCCGACCCGAACCTGTCGAACAACCACGCCGTGGCCTTCGTCACCGTCCACCAGGCGCCGACCGTCGTCTCGCTCGTGCGGCTCGGCTACCACGCCGGGCCGACCGCGCTGGCCCTCCGCTTCAGCGCCCCGCTCGACGCGGCGACGGCGGTGGACGTCCGCAACTATCAGTTGTTCCAGTTGCTCCGGGGCGGCCACCGGGCGGCGATCCGGATCAGGTCGGCGGCCTACGACCCGGCGACCCGGACGGTGACGCTGACGCCGGCGCGCCAGCTCTACCTGTTCGCGCACTATCAGCTCGTGGTCAACGGGACGAGCCCGACGGGCGTGTCGGACGTCTACGGCAACCTGCTCGACGGCGCCGGCACGGGCCGCCCCGGGAGCAACTATGTGCGCGTGTTCGGCCAGGAGGTGCTGGTGGGCCAGTTGCCGCCCGCGGGCCCCCGGGCCCATGCCGTGGCCCACGCGGCGCGCCCATTCCACCCGGCCTGGGTGGGCGTCGCCGCCCATCCCGGGAGGGCGATCGCGGGCCGGAGGGCCTAGTCCGGCCGGACGGGTCGACGGCGGGATACCTCGAGATGACCTGACCCGGCCCGACCTTGCCGGCGCGACTGAGCTCCTCTAAGCTCGGTCGGGCGGGATGCGAGACAGAGCTCATCCGGTGCCCGATCTTCACCGGGGAGGGAGGTCCGATGTCCACTTCGAGCGGCGAGCTCGCCAGGCATTGGTTCGAGGAGGTGTGGAACCGCAAGCGTGCCGCGGCGGTCGACGAGCTGCTCGCGCCCGACTGCTCCGGCTTCATGCAGGGCGTCGGCCACGCCCGGGCGCCGGCGAGTTCAGGGCGCGAATGGGCGAGATCCTTCAGGCGCTTCCCGACCTGCACATCGCGATCGACGACGTGATGGAGGACGGCGATCGCGCGGCTCTCCGCTGGACGGCGCGCGCGACCCATGCCGGTGGCCTCGGCGCCCCGGCGACCGGCCGGACCGTCCAGATCCACGGCCTGATCTGGATGGAATTCCGCGACGGCAAGCTCATGCACGCCTGGGACGGCTGGAACCACGACGGGTTTCTCCGCCTGCTCCTCGCGCCCGAGGGCGGTGACGGGGTCGTCTACGTGCGATTCCCCGACTCGCTCGCCCGCCGCGGCGCATACTTGGCGCGTTCATTTCGCCGACCCGACCTACCCACGGAGGTACGCCGATGAAGACGGCGACCCTGACGCTCCTGCTTGCCCTGACGGCCGCGCCGGCCCTGGCACTCGACTTCCCGATCTTCCTCGGGCACCGCGACCCCGAATACCGAGGCTACATCAACCACTGGCCCCAGGTCCGCCGCGTCCGCGCCATCGAGCGGCATGTGCCCGGCCGAGCAGTTCGCGATCTTCGAGCAGGACAAGCGGATGCTCGAGCTGACGACCCCCGCCCTCTACGGCCCCGCCTTCGGGCGAGGCCCGTCGACCACCACGACCGTCACGACCGCGCCGCATGAATCGGCCCCCGCGCCCCCGCCGCCGACCATGCCGGCTCCGCGCTGAGCGGCCTTCCGTAGGGTCCGCCATGCGGACCATCTTCCAACATCCGCTCGACTGGAAGATGGTCCGCATGGCGGACCCTACGAAGACGATCGCGATGTTTTTCTCCTTGACATCCCCGTGCGCCCCGCTACTCTGTGTCGCATAGTAGATGCCGAGGAGGGCGCCGATGGCCCCGTGGGAGACGCAGCTTCGCAAGGGCGTGGTCGAGCTGGCCGTGCTGGCGTGGATCGCGCGGGGGAGGCGTACGGGTACCGGATCGTCGAGGGCTTGCAGGCGCTCGACGGGCTGACGCTGACGGAGAGCACCGTGTATCCCGTGCTGACGCGGCTGGCGAGGGACGGGGCGCTGGCGGTGCGCACCGAGGCGTCGCCGAGCGGGCCGACGCGACGATACTATCGGCTCACGCCCGAGGGGCGGCGGCGGCTCGATCAGATGGCGGACGGCTGGAGGGCGGTTTCCAAGTCACTGACGACACTCCTGGAAGGAGCCTCGCGATGACGACGATGGATGCAGTCCGTCTCTCGAATGCGGTGCAGTCCCTGATCGACGCCCGGCTCGACACGATCGACCGGATGCTCCTGGGCGCGTCCCGCGGTCGGATCGCCTGGCGATCGTCCGCGAGGTCGAGGGCCAGATCCACGAACTGCTAGCCGAGCGCGGCGGCGAGGAGCCAGGCAGGGACGACGTGCTGGCCGTCCTGGCGCGGCTCGACCCGCCGGAGGCGTATCTCCCGGAGGAGGAGGCGGGCGGCGCCGGCCGTGGTGCGGGCGCCGACGTCGCTTCGCCCCGCTCCATCGCCGCGGGCCGCCGGTTCCGGAGTCGCGCGCGCCAGCGGGATCCTCGGGATCTCGGCGCTGGGATTGCTCCTCCTCACCCCGATCATCTTCCTCGTCGCCGACTTGCTCGACGCGGGCCTCTTGCTCTTGATCGGTATCTTTGGCGCCGCCGGCCTGAGCTTCCTGACGAGCCTGATCTCTATCGGTCTGGCGATTCACGCGAGACTCCGCGGCGCCTGGGCCATCGTCGGCCTGGTCACCGGCATCGTCTCGGCCCTCTTCTCCCTGATCGGGAGCCTCGGCCTGCTGTTCCTGCTCTGACGCTCAGCCCATCACGACGAACTGCTTGCACGCGACCGCATTCCGCCCCGACTTCGGATCGGGCCGAGGCGCCGGCTGCGCGGAGCCGTTCTTATCGACCGTCCGGACGCGGAGCTCGTAGCCGCCGGGCTTCAATCCGTCGAGCGTGGCCGACCACAGCGCGATGCTGTGGCGCATCGGCCACTCCCTCGGCTTGCCATCGGGGCCGAAGCCCCAGATCTGACTTGGCAGAACTCCCGCCGGAAGCGCGCCGCTCCAGTCGTCAGGCGGCGGGTCGATGACGCAGGCGTGCCACTCCGCCGTCTTCCACGCTGGGTCGGCATCGTCGATCTTGCCGTGCGTGCCGGCCTCGGGTCGGAGCCAGCATTCGACCCGCTCCAGCCCCGGCCAGCCGACCATCGCCGTGCCGCGGATCACGACCGGCTTGCCCGCGGGAAAGGTCTGCGCGGCGGGGTCGTCAAGGTAGGCCGCGGTCTTCAAGAACGATTCGGGGTCGTTGTTCTGGAGGGCGTAGGTGTCGTTCGCCAGGTAGTCGTTGGTCGCGACGATTCGTTGGAGCCATTTGATCGACTTGAACCCGTGGGCCCACGGCACGACCATCCGCACAGGCCCGCCGCGCTCGAGCGGGATCGGGCCGCCGTTGAGCCGGTAGGCAACGAACGGCGGCAGCTCGCCCGGCGGCGTGTCGAGCGCCGGGTTCATCGCCAGCGACGAGCGGAACATCTGCTTCTCGTCGTCGTTGTGAAACCCGAAGAAATAGACGCGGCGGGCGTTGCGGAGCCTACCGGCCGCCGCGAGCACCTCGCGGAGCGGCACGCCCTCCCACAGCCCCTGGCCGAGCGGCGCGGCGATGTTGTTGCACTGCATTGCCTTCAGAAACCGTACGCCGTGCTCTTCGCCAAGCTTGAGCAGGGCGGCTAGGTCGAGCGCGGAGCCGTCCTCGAGCCGCCGAGGCTTCTCGAGCTTCGCCGCCGCCCTCGGCGACGATCTCGAGCCGCCAGGTGTCGGCCGTAAGGCGGGCCTTGACGAGAGCGTCGCCCTTCAGGGAATGGGGCACGGGCTGGCCGCGGCTGACGTCGGTGAAGCCCTCGGCCTTGGTGAGGAACGGGCGGCGATCGGGCATGGGGCAGGTCCTCCGGGTTCCGACCCCAGCCTACGCTCGCGGAGGAGACCGTACCACCCGCGGCCGCACCAACTATGATAGGATCACGATCGCGCGGATCGGACCTGTCCACAAGAACACGGGAGATTGACGATGAGTACCGACCTCGGCCGTCCCATCGCCGCGGGCCTGCGGCACGAGCTGGAGGCGCTTCGGGGCAACTGGCTCTGGTTCGTCATCCTGGGGATCGTGCTGATCGTCCTGGGGTTCGCCGTCCTGGGATACCCGTTCGTGGCGTCGCTGGCCGTGGAGCTGACGCTCGGCATCCTGCTCGTGATCGGCGGCGTCGGCGAGGTCATCGGGTCGTTCTGGGTCCGCCGCTGGAGCGGGTTCTTCCTCCACCTGCTCTCGGGCATACTCTCGATCGTCGTCGGCATCCTGTTCATCCGCCAGCCGGTCGGCGGCCTGGCCGCGCTGACGATCCTGGTGGCGAGCCTGTTCCTGGTCGGCGGCTCGTTCAAGATCGTCGCGGCGGTGAGCTATCGCTTCGCCCACTGGGGCTGGCCGCTGCTGAGCGGGATCGTCGACATCGTCCTCGGCGGCCTGATCCTGGCCGATTTCCCGGAGTCGGCGCTCTGGGTCCTCGGGCTGTTCCTGGGGATCAGCCTGATCTTCCGCGGCGTGAACTGGATCGGCCTGGGCCTGGCGCTCAAGTCGATGATCCCGCCTCCGCCGGCCTCTCCGGCCTGAGCCGTAGGGTCCGCCATGCGGACCGTCTTCGATCGAGGCGATCGCCGAAGATGGTCCGCATGGCGGACCCTACGAATCTGCGTCACAGCTCTTCCCGTCCGCGACTGCCTTCGCGGCGTCGGCGTCCTTCTTCGGCCCTTTCGCCTCGGCCGCCTTCTCGTCCTTCGGGTCGGCCGCGGCCTTCTTCCGCTCGACGGCGTTGGGGTCGACGTAGGGCGAGGGCGTCGGCGTCGCCAGCGCCGCGAATTCCTCGGGCGGGATCGCGCCGGAGAGCGTCGGTAAATGATCCGGCATTCCTTGATTTTCACGGAGTCGGCCTGGCTCCGGTCGGCCGTGAGGCCGATCTTACCGATCGAGACGATCGGCGCCGGCAGGTGCGGCGCGATCTCGGCCGTGTTCGTGCCCTTGACCATGGTCGTCCGCGACCCCTCGACGACCTCCTCGGCCCGGACGATCTCGTGCCCCTCCGGGAAGTGGGCCGCGATCAGCACCTCGGCCTGGTCGCGATAGTAGTGCGGCCAGACGTTGGTGTTTTCCGGGATGCCCACCACACCGTATTCCCCATCCTGATACACATAGCGAGCCTCGTGCATCCCCGCGCATCCTGCGGCGGAGACGAGCGCTGGCACGACGACGAGCCACCCTCGCAACGCGCGCATGGCGATCCTCCTGCGTCCGGGCGCCTCATCCTGTTAAAGGGCGCCCCGAAGGTTCCGGACCCCGGACCCGTGTCGCGCCCGTGGCACGGGCACGAATCCGGTAAGCCCGATCGAAAATCATTCAAGGGGAGTCGAATCGAGGGGTGCGACTGGAATTCTAGGCAACGGTTGTGCCGAAGCTAGGCCCAAAAAGTCGATGTCAAGGCGAATTTCGCGACGCCCGTCCCGCCGTCGCCTCGCGATGCAACGCCTTGAGCAGCCCGACCGCGGCGTCGACCAGCCGCTCGCCCGACCCCTCGGCGCAGCGGGCGCTGACGACCTCGTAGTTCCCCTGCGCGTACGATCGCCGCGCCGGGATGTAGCCGATCGACCCGTTGGCCAGCTCGGCGACGATCGTGTGCTTGAACGGCGAGTCCTGTTTGATCGCCAGCCCCAGCTCGACAAAAATCTCGCCCGGCAGCGAGACCCACGCGACCTGATCCCCAAGCGCCACGACCTGCACCTCGACCTCGAGCGGCTTGCCCGTCGCGGGCCTCGACGTCGAGGACCTGGAACGCCTTCACGGTCTCGAGGAACGTCGGCTGGCCTGCCTTCGGCCCATCGAGCTTTGCGACCGTCGCGCGGGCCTTCGCGACGTCATCCGGCCCGATTGGCGCGAGATCGAGGCGGACCGTCGCGCTCTTTGTCTTCAAGGCGCCGTCGCTCACCCGCTCCAGCCGGGGCCACGTCCGCAGGACCTCGCCCGCGAGGATGATCCCCATCCGCGCCGCGTTGTCGAACCCGCTCTGCTTCTCGGCCCAGTTCACGTCGATATGATTGATATCGCCGCAGCACCCGGCCGTGAAGAGCGTGACCATCTCCGGCCCCTTGAATTCGGCCAGGCACCGCGCGAGCGTCGCCGGCATGTCGGCCGAGATCCGCGCGCCGCCGACGTTGTCGAGGTGGACCGCATAGTTGATGTAAGTCGCCAGCGGCCTGCGATCGGCCGACTCGACGTAGACGACCGGCACGTCGGGGTCGATCGTCCCGGCCGGCTTGAGGATCTGCCGGTTGAGCTTGCCGGGGTTCCAGCCCACGGAGCCGTCTTTCATGTGGAACCGTCGATTGAATGCGATGGACGCTTCCCGCCCGTGCGCGACCGAGAGGTTCGCCGGCGTCGAGCGCGGCCTCGGCAATTCTTACAACTTCGGCGATCTTCGCGGGCAGCTCGTCGCTGTAGGCCCGGCCGAGGTCCGACCCGACCCCCATGATCCCGTCCCGCGCCGACCCCGAGCGCAGGACCGGCCCGGTGTGCGCGTGCGTCGCACTGAGCATCACGGCGTCGCCGCGGACGCCGGTCGTCTTCTCGATCTCCCGCCGCGCCGCCTCGACGAGCTCGCGGGTCGTGGAGATCAGGTCGAGCGCCACCAGCGCCGCCCTAGTCCCGTCCTTCTCGATGACGAGGGCCTTGGCGTAGAGGTCGTCGTGGACGGCCTCCACCGCCCTTGCGTGATAGTACCCCGCCATCGGCGTGCCGACCGGCGGCGTGATCTTTACCGCGGCCGCCCCGGCCCTCAAGCCGTCGGCCGAGGCGGGTGTCGCGACGAGTAGGGGCAGGATCAAGGAAAGGCGTATCATCTGGGGCTCTCCGCGTGATGGTTCCCATCGGCGAGGTCATTTTCGATCTCGTCACAGGGGCTTGCAAGGAGAACGCGATCGGGGGTCGCCCCCGCGCGACTCCGCGAGTACGATAGACGACCCCGACAACGCCCGTCGGCCCGCGTCTCCCCGCGTCGAGAGGTCCATGCGAGTCTCCCTGTTCATCACCTGCTTCAACGACACCCTCTTCCCCCAGACCGGCCGCGCGGTGGTGCGCATGCTCGAACGGCTCGGGCATGCGGTCGATTTCCCGCTGGAGCAGACCTGCTGCGGCCAGATGCACTTCAACACCGGCTACCAGCGCGAGGCGATCCCGCTGGTGCGGCAGGTTCGTCGAGGTTTTCGGCGATGCCGAGGTCGTCGTCTCGCCGTCGGCGTCGTGCGTGGGGATGGTCCGGCACCTCTACCCGCATGGCCGCCGAGCTCGCCGAGGACGACGACACTCGCCGAGGACGTGAAGGCGATCGGCACCGAAGGTCTTCGAGCTCTCGGAATTCCTCGTCGAGCGGCTGGGCGTCGAGGACGTCGGCGCCTACTATCCCCACCGCGTCACGTATCACCCGACCTGCCACTCGTTGCGGATGCTCCGCGTCGGCGACGCCCCGTTGAGGCTGCTGCGGGCGGTGCGCGGGATCGACCTGGTCGAGCTGCCGCAGGCCGAGGAGTGCTGCGGGTTCGGCGGGACGTTCGCGGTCAAGAATGCGGACACGTCGATGGCCATGCTCGGCGACGAAGCTCCGGTGCATCCTCGACACGCGGGCCGAGATCTGCGCCTCGGCCGACAACTCGTGCCTGATGCAGATCGGCGGCGCCTTGCACCGCCAGCGGGCCGGCGTGGGGACGATCCACCTGGCCGAGATCCTCGCCTCGACCGAGGGGGATGCTCATGGGCAATGAGGGCCTGCCGACGACCGCCCGCCGTGCCGTTCCAGGAGGCGGCGAAGCTGGCGCTGGCGAACACCCAGCTCCGCCGCAACATGGGCAAGGCGACCCAGACGATCCGCGCCAAGCGGGCCGCCGTCGTCGAGGAGATGCCCGACTGGGAGGCCCTCCGCGAGGCCGGCCGCGCGATCAAGGAGCGGACTCTCCGGCATCTCGATAAATATCTCCTCCAGCTCGAAGAGTCCGTGACGAAGGCCGGCGGCCACGTCCACTGGGCGCGCGACGCCGCCGAGGCGCAGCGGGATCGTCCGCGAGATCGCCCGCGCCAAGGGCGCCAAGGAGGTCATCAAGGTCAAGTCGCTCACGACCGACGAGATCGGCCTCAACGCCGACCTCGAGGCCGTCGGGATCGCCGTCGACCGAGACCGACCTGGCCGAGCTGATCGTCCAGCTCGCGGGGGACCGCTCGTCGCATATCCTCGTGCCGGCGATTCACAAGAATCGCTCCGAGATCCGCGAGCTGTTCCTGCGGACGCTCGGCGTCGAGGGCGAGCTCTCCGATGAGCCCGCCGCCCTCGCCGCGCGCCGCGAGGCTCTATCTGCGGAAGAAGTTCCTCTCGGCGCCGGTGGCCGTCAGCGGGGCGAATTTCGCCGTGGCCGAGTCGGGGACGATCTCCGTCTTCGAGTCCGAGGGCAACGGCCGGATGTGCCTGACGCTGCCCGAGACGCTCGTCACGGTCATGGGGATCGAGAAGGTCGTCCCCACCTGGCACGACTTGGAGGTCTATCTCCAACTGTTGCCGCGCTCGTCGACGGCCGAGCGGATGAACCCGTACAACTCGTTCTGGACCGGCGTCACGCCCGGCGACGGGCCGCGGGAGTTCCACCTGATCCTGCTCGACAACGGCCGGACGAAGGTCCTGGAGGACACGCTCGGCCGCCAGGCCCTGAACTGCATCCGCTGCAGCGCCTGCCTGAATATCTGCCCGGTCTACGAGCGGACAGGAGGTCATGCGTACAATTCGGTTTATCCCGGTCCGATCGGCGCAATCCTGACGCCGATGCTCGTGGGCGAGGGGAAGGCCGATTCGCTCCCCTACGCCTCGTCGCTCTGCGGCGCCTGCTACGACGTCTGCCCGGTGAAGATCAACATCCCCGAGGTCCTCGTCCACCTCCGCGGCCGCGTCGTCCGCCACAAGCAGGACGAGGGCGCGGTTCGACCCCGAGGGTGCGGTCCTGAAGTTGCTGGCGTGGACCTTCTCCGGCCGCCGCCGTTACGAGGCCGCCCAGCGCCTCGGCCGCCTCGGCCAGTGGCCGATGGTTCGCGACGGCTCCATCGATCACCTGCCCGGCCCGCTGGCCGCTGGACCGCGATGCGCGACATGGTCCCGATCGCCAAGCAGACCTTCCGCGAGTGGTGGAGGACCCGCTCATGACGGCCCGTGAGGACGTCCTCGACCGCATCCGCCGCGCCCTCCGCGACGTCCCCGCGACCGAGTCGCCCGAGTCGGTCCCCGTCCCGCGCGACTACCGCCACGCGTCGGTCGAATCTCATGAGCACCTGATCGAACAGTTCATCGACCGCCTCGTCGACTACAAGGCCGCCGTCCGCCGCGTCGCGCCGGCGGAACTGCCCGCGGCCATCGCCGCGGCCTGCCAGGCTCGGGGCGTCCGCCGCCTGGCCGTCCCGTCGGATTTGCCCTCCGACTGGCTCCCGCGGGACATCGAAGTCATCCCCGACGACGGCCTGTCCCACGAGCAGCTCGACGCCGTCGACGGCGTCCTCACCGGCTGCGCGCTGGCGATCGCCCAGACGGGCACGATCGTCCTCGACGGCGGGCGAAGGGCAGGGGAGGCGCGCCCTGACGCTCCTGCCCGACTACCACCTCTGCGTCGTTCGCGCCGACCAGGTCGTCGGCCTCGTCCCCGAGGCCGTGTCTCGCCTCGCGACGCCACCTCGACCCGGCCCGATGACCTGGATTTCCGGCCCTTCGGCCACCTCCGACATCGAGCTCAACCGCGTCGAGGGCGTCCACGGGCCGAGGACGCTTGAGGTACTGATCGTCGAGGGCGGTGAATCGCGGTAAGGGGACCCCATGGAGACGGTCGCGAACCGCACGGTTCCTTGCGGTGCTGGTCGTCGCCACGCCCTGCCCGCTCCTGATCGCCATCCCCGTGGCGATCATCGGCTCGATCTCCCTGGCGGCGAAACGCGGGATCATCATCAAGGACCCGGCCGTGCTCGAGACGATCGACACATGCCGCTACTGACCTCGCGAGAGACTCGGTCAGCCGCAGCAGAACACCGGCGCGGGCGACTCCGCAAGCACCGCCCGCGTGACCGATCCCAGGAAGAACTCGCGGAGCGCCGACTCGCCGTATGTGCCCATGACGACCAGGCCAGCGTCGAGCTCGCGCGACCGTTCGAGGATCGCCGCGGCGGGCGCGCGTTCGGTCGCCACCGGGCAGGGATGGGCGTCGATGTCGTGCGACTTGAGGAACTCGACGGCCGTCCCGGCGCGGTGGGACGCCTCGGCCGCGGACCGATCGACCACGACGACGTGCACGGGCCTCCCCAGGCCCAGCCCCGAGGCGGCGAACGCATAGATCGCGCGAGCGGCCTGCAGGCTCCCGTCGTAGGCGACGAGCGCAGCGTCTCCACCCGCGGGGTTCGCCGGGACGGCCACCACGGGCCGGGGACACTCGTGCAGGACCGCCGCGAGCGTCCCGCGCCCGTGCTCGACTCGGGTGTTCCGTCCGAGCAGGACAATGTCGCAGCGCCGGGACAGGGCGACGATCTGCGCCGACGGGGTCCCGACCTCGTCGAGCGCGTGGCATCGGACACCGGCCTCGGCGCATCGCCGATCGAACTCGCGCAGGGCCTCCTTGATCCGACTCCGCGTCGCGGCCTGCTTGACGCCGCCCCCGGCGTGCCAGTGATGTCCCCCGGGGAGGGAGGTGGCTTCCTCCTCGAGGAGCCAGGCCTCATCGACGACGCCCAGCGCGAAGACGCGGGCCTCGCTCCTCACCGCCCAGCCGAGGCCCAGGTCTCGTGCGGCAGCGCTCTCCTCCGAGCCGTTGAGGCCGATGAGGATGGTCCTGAGCATCGGAGTCCGGTCCTGTTCAAGCACGGGACGAGCTCCCGAGATCGGCGAGCTGTGCAGCCGCCGCGCCGAGCGGTTTCCGCATGGCCATAACCGGGCACGAGGCTCTGCGCATCACTCCCTCGGCGACGCTGCCCATCAGGAGCCGCTCCAGCCCGCCACGCCCCCCGGTCCCCATGACGATCAGGTCGCAGCCCTCGGCCTCGGCCGTGCGGAGGATCTCCTCCGTGGAGTTCCCCTCGCCCAGCCGGTGCTCGAAGAGGATCTGAGGGTTCTCGGCGCGGAACACGTCCGTCTCGCGAGCGATTCGCGTCAGGAGCCGTTCCGGATCGACCGCGCCACCCGCCATCCGGTCGTAGACCCAGACGGGCGGCTCGTCCGCGTGGGGGACGTGGAGGACGATCACCCTCGCCTCGTGTCCCCCAACGAGGGCGACGGAATCCCGCAGCGCGGAGCGGGACTCCTCGGAGAAGTCGGTGGGGTGCAAGATCGTCCGCGCCCGGAACGCCTCCGATCGGCCGACCGGCGACCGCACCACCAGGACCGGGCATCCGGCCCCGCGCAGCACGCTCTCGGCCACGCTGCCCATCAGGACCCGGTCGAGGCCGGTCCGGCCCTGCGTCCCCATCACGACTAGGTCGCAACCCAGCTCCTCCGCCGTCCGGAGGATCTCCTCGACCGGGTCGCCCTGGCTCAGGTGCGATTCCAGGGGATGGGCGAGCGCCTCCCCATCCGGGCCGATCGAGATCCTCGCGAGCGCGGCCCGCGCGCCCTCGACGTCGACCGGGACCAGCGCCTCGACGCCCGCGGCGACCGCATCCGGCAGGACATGCAAGACGACGAGGCGGCCGTCGCACTCCCGCGCCAGGGCGCGGGCGACCTCCAGGGCCGCCTCGGCTTGCTCCGAGAAGTCGGTCGGGTGGAGGATCCTCCGGCGAGCGGGCATGGCGTGCTCCTGATCAGGGCAATGGGCGGGGTTCCCCGCCGGAGAGACATCGCGACGACGGCGGGAGGCAAACGAAAAAGGCCACGCCCCGCGATCGCTCGCGAGCGTGGCCACCATAGCCGCTCCCCCCGGCCCGTCGCGAGCCGCGGTCAGTCTCCGACTGATCGTCCCGTGCCCCCGCTTAAGAGTCAAAGGAAATCCCGCACCAGCAGGCGATCGACGGGACCCCGCGGCCGCCGCGTCAACATGCGTCGATCGGCCAATGTCTTGACCGGCCTCTACCGACTAGTCAAGATAGCCCGTTTGGGCGAACTATGGCGACCAGCACCGGGGGGCATCGGCGAGCGATGGGACTGAACTACCACGACCTGAACCTGGTGGCGCTGCTGGAGCCCCTGAATCGGTTCTACGACCTGTACACCGGCGGCCGGCGACGGCCGGTCTTCCACGACATCGACGCGACCCGCCCGGAGCTCCGCGAGCTCGACCGCAACTTCCCGGCGATCCGCGAGGAGCTGATGGCGGTCCTGCCGAACAAGGCGTCGATCCCCCGCTACCACGACATCGACCCGATGCAGGCTTATATCTCCGCGCCCGGCGACCCAGACAAGGCGTGGAAGATCTTCTACCTGCATTCGATGGGCGACTGGCCCGCCTCGGGCGTTGCGGCTTGCCCGCGGACTGTAGAGCTGCTGAAGGGCATCCCGGGCCTCTTCCAGGCGTTCTTCTCGATCCTCGAGGCCGGCAAGTCGATCCCGGTCCACGAAGGGCCCTACCGCGGCTACCTCCGCTACCACCTCGGCCTGCTCGTCCCCGAGAACGACCCGCCCTCGATCCGGATCAAGGACCAGCACTACACCTGGCGCGAGGCCGGGAGCATGCTCTTCGACGATAGCTGGGAGCATGAAGTCTTCAACCATTGCCCCCAGGACCGCGTCGTCCTGATCGTCGACATCCGCCGCCCCATGCCCTTCCCCTTCGGCGCCACCAACCGGGCCGCGCAGGCGATCATGCGGCAGCTCTACGGGAAGGAGATCCTCAAGAAGCTAGCGTGAGGGGCAAGGGGAACTGCGCGCGACGACGCCCTGGCCGGACCGTCGCCCTTGCCCGAGCCGGGTCGCGGGGTTACGTTCGAACTGGGCAAGTTGATCGTGATGACGCAGCCCGAACCAGCGTCCGCGGAGAGAATCCGTGACTCGCCAGGCCATCCTCGATCGCCTGAACGCCGAGGTCCCTGCGCTCCGGCGGAGGTTCGGCGTCAGGACGCTGTCGGTCTTCGGCTCGATGGCCCGCGGCGACGACCGCGAGGCCAGCGACGTGGACGTGCTCGTCACGTTCGAGGGGGGTACGACCTTCGATGACTACTTCGACCTGAAGTTCCACCTGGAGGAGACGCTCGGTCGGCCCGTCGACCTCGTGACCCCGAAGGCGCTGCGGCCCGAGATGCGGCCCCAGATCGAGCGAGAGGCGATCCATGTCGCGTGATTGGAGGCTTTACCTCGACGACATGGTCAACGCGTGCGAGAAGGTGGGCAAGTTCACGGCGGGTCTGGATCGCCCGGCCTTCTTCCAGGACGAGAGACGTACGACGCCGTCGTCCGCAACATCCAGATCATAGGCGAGGCGACGAAGCACATCCCCGCCGACATCCGCCAGGGCATGCCCGAGATCGAATGGAAGAAGATCGCCGGCATGCGGGACCTGATCGTCCACGCCTACTTCGGGATCGACCCCGATGTCCTCCGGCTGGCGGTCGTGACCAAGGTCCCCGAGCTCCTGCGGGCGCTGCGGGCCTTCCAGGCTGAGAACCCGCCGTGAGCGGGCATCTGCTAAGGCGGCGCGGCGGACAGGAGTTCGCGAGCGAACCCCTGCCATGCGACCGCCCGGAGCCGATCGGCCATCGTTACGAGCTCCGGCGGAGACTCGGTCAACTCCACGCGCACCTTCGCCCCTTCCGGCAGCGCGGGCGGCGCGCCTTCGAGCACGATGGCACCGTTGCGGATCTCACCGGTGTAGGCTTTGGCCATTGCGGACCTCCCTTCGACCTCGCCCTATTCTACCGGCGCGGCTCGGCGAACCTAAGGTCGCGGGGGTGGACCCAGCCGACGGCCCGGGCCTGTCTCAGTTCTTCTTCCCCGAGAGTTCGGCCGCCTTCTTGCGGTCAGCCTCGGCCTTATCGGCCTGCCCACGCTTCTCGAAGATTCGCGCGGACCTCGTAGGCGAAGCCCAGGTTCGGATCGAGGCGGATCGCCTCTTCGATGTCCGCGGAGGCCTTCTCGGCCGCGCCCATGATGAAGCAGCTATTCGCCCGGCCAGCATAGGACAAGGCAAACTTGGGGTCGCGTCGGATCGCCTCGGTGTAGTCGCAGATCGCCTTGACGGGCTCCCTTGCCGCGTAAGCAGCCCCCCAGTTGTAGCAGGCGAGCTCGTACCTGGGGTCGACCCGGATGTCGGCGTTCGCGTTTTCGGGCTCCCCCCTTGCCGGGTAGACAATCCCCCGGTTGCCGTAGGCGTTGGCAAAGTTCGGGTCGAACCGGATCGCCTCGGTGTATTCGGCGATCACCTTGTCGGGCTCCCCTCTTGCCGCGTACATAAACCCGTAGTAGTGGTCGAGGATGTGCCTGGGGTCGAGCCGGATCGACTCGGTGTAGTCAGCGATCGCCTTACGGGGCTCCCCCCTTGCCGCGTAAGCAACCCCCCGGTTGTAGTAGGCGAGGGCGTGCCTGGGGTCGAGCCGGATCGCCTCGGTGTAGTCGGCGATCGCCTTGTCGGGTTTGCCCTTTTTCCAGTAGGCATTCCCCCGGGACCAGTAGGCGGAGGCAGACTTGGGGCCGCGCTGGACCGCCTCCTCGGCGTCGGCGAGCTCTTTGTAAGCCTCGGGCTGGGACGGCTCGGTCGCGGGGGCCGTCGCGATCGGGCCCGGGGCTGGCGGAGGGGCGGGATCGTCGACGGGCGGGGGGTGCCCGCCGGATACCGCATCCAGGTAGGACTGGATCCTGTCGGCCAGGAGCCGGATGTGCTGGGCCAGCGGAGGGGTGAGCGCGTCGAGCCAGTGGACGGGGCTGAGGTAGTATTTCAGCGCCTGGGTCGGGAGGACGTCCTCGACCCGGAACGGGATCACGGTCAGGTTGTTCTCGAACGCGAGCTGGACCTCGCGGCTGACCTGGCGCGAGGCGTTCGCGTGGGACGAGAAGACGAGGACCATGACCCGCGCGTGCTCGATCGCGCGGACGAGCGCGGAGCCCCAGTCCTCGCCGGGCAGGACGTCGCGGGGCGCGATCCAGCCGCGGACGCCCCGGGTCTCCAGCGCGTTGACGATCGCGTCGGCCGTCGGCTTGTCGCCCGACGAGTAGCTGATGAAGACGTCGTGGGCCATTCGTGGTCCCGCCCTCAACGCAGGGGATCGACCCGACGGTCCCCGCGCGGCACCTTCGATGCTGACGGCGGCGTGGCCCTCCGTCAAGGATCAAGACGGGTGGCCGGCGTTCCTCCCCGGACTCCCCCGCGGCAGAATGCCCGCCATCAAGGAGGGAGCCATGCCCGAGACGATCGCACTCTCCGAGGCCGCCCTGGCCCTGCTCCGCCGCCGTGTCGATCGCGAGACGGTCGAGTTGACGCCGGAGAACCTCGACGCCCATCGCGAGCTGGTGGCGGCGGGGATCCTGGTGCCGATGTCCGGCTTCGTCGGCGGTCGCGAGTCCAGCTTCCGGTTTACCGAGGAGGGCTGGCGCGGCGGCACGAGTTCATTAGCGCCGCGCTTCTCTCCTCCCGCGATGACGCGGAGCAGCCGACGCGGCGAATGGACCGGCGATGTACCGTGGCAGCCTCGCGCCGGCGCGACGGCTTGATCCGCTCTCCGGATTGGAGAACGAACGGGCATCGCATTCCGATAATTTGGAGTGTGCTCTTTGACAAGATGAATGGCGGGGATAACCTCGGGCACGTCCGTTGGCAAGCCGCGGCGCCGAGCGAACCCAATCCGGGCCGATCTCGGGTCGATCCCTACCCTGCGCCCAGGCCCCGTCCGAACGAACCCAATCCGGTCCGAGACCCGTCGCGCCGAGCGAACCCAATCCCGGGGCCGACGACGAAACGAACCCAATCGCCGGCCCGGGCCGATCGCGCCGACCGAAGCCAATTCCGAGAGCCCTCGCGCCGAGCGAAGCCAATCCGGCCGCGATCGGTGCGGTCTCGTGCGGGTCGGTGCGGGTCGAGGAGGGTCGGAGGGCGGAGGGAAGGCTAATCGGGGCGCGCCGACCGAAGCCAATCGCGGAGCTCGGCTGCCGAGCGAACCCAATTTCCGGTCGGTCGGGAGGGAGACAAGAGCGCCGAGCGAACCCAATTTCGGGAAAGCCCGGAGGGGTCGCGCGGCGCGGGGAGGCTCGGACAATCTGTCGCTCAGACGGCGACCGGATGGTAGACCTCGGCCGTCTCGGCCTTGCCGCCGCGGAGGATCTCCTGGGCGCGGGCGACTTCCTCAGGGGTGCCGCGGAGGGTGACGACGAACTTGCCGGCCTTCACCTCGGTCTCGTACTTCAGGGCGTGCTCCTTCGAGACCCCCAGGCCGATCAGCGCCCCCGAGAGTCCGCCGATCGCGGCGCCGGCCAGCGCGCCCTCGAGGCCGCCCAAAAGCGCGGCCGAGAGCGGGCCGGCGATGATCACCGGGCCGACCCCCGGCAGGATCAGGAACGCCGCGCCCATCAGCAGGCCGAAGATCCCCCCGGCCCACGCCCCGGCCGTCGCTCCCTGCTTCGCGACGTCGCCGGTCGTCACGAAGCCGATCGGCTTCTCGCTCACCTGGAAGTCGCGGCCCATGATCGAGATGTGCTTCAGATCGAAATTCGCGTCGACGAGAGTCTGCACCGCCTCCTCGGCCGACGCGTGGTCCGGATAGACGGCCACGATGCTCGACGTCTGGTCCGCCATGGGAGACCTCCCGAAGTCCTCGACCCGCTCGGCCGCCGGGAAGACACCCCCGGCTCAGGCCCTTGTTATACCGACCCCATGCAACCGCTGCGCCCCCTGGCATCACCGGCCACGACCGGACGACGAGGATTGTTCTTGACCTATACGATCGAGATAGATAGTATCTCCAGGAAATCAACGCCCCGGGGGCGACTGAGCCCGCCCTGCGATGGATCGAGACGCCGTGCTACGACCCATGATCCGCCCCCAATCCGACGATCGGAGTTGTTGCTGACAGCCCGGGGTCGGCGTGTCGTTGGCAGTCAACGCGGTGGCTGTGGAGGGTGTTCGCGATGACCAGGGACGTGAGCGGGACCGCGGCCCAGGCGTTCCGACAGCAGGTTGAGATCTTCGGCCGGGGCGGGGTCAGCCTGACAAGCCTCTGGCGGGCCGTCGGCCGGCCGGAGGGGCATGATCCGAGGGCGTGGAGCCTCCGGGCCCGGCCCTTGATCGCGGGCTATGCCCGCTACGCGGCCGACCTCGACGGGGCCTCGACCGGGCCGGTGGTCTGGTCCTGGAGCGGCGATGATGCCGAGCCCTGGCGCGTCGGCGACCTGATGGCCCGCGGCGACCTCGCGCAGGTCTACGCCGCCTATCTCGACGCGGTCGTCGAAGGGGCCTCGGACCTCGCCGCCGGCCCGTCCCTCCGCCGCGGCTGTTGACGCCGAGGCGGGACTTCCCGCGAACCTCATCGTCCTGTCGCATCTCCCTTCACGGGGGCGAGGGATGATCGGTCCATCGCACATCGAGGCCGCCGCCCCCGTCGATGAACTCCGAGGAAGGCCGGCCCCCACGAGCCACTCCCCGTGCCCCCCGGCAACCCGCGGCCCCAAGAACGACCCCAGCGCGGGCCACTGCCGGGGGGTCACTTCCTCCACGAGCCCTCATGAGCACGAACCGGATCGGCAAAGTCATGAACCTCAGCGTCTTCCCTCCGTCGCCGACCTTCGGCGCCGATACGCCGGACTTGCACCCCTCCGTCTCGACGGCCGATGACTGGCGCCTCCGGTTCGCGTCGCGGCTCGACCTGATGCCGGACGGGCCTCGCCGCAGGTTCGTCACGGCCGTCAGCCCTGACGGCGCGACCCTGGCCATCGCGGCGAGGGGCCGAGCCGTGCGGCTCTACCGCCGGTCCGACGGCCGCGCGATCCGTGCCTTCTCGACCAAGTCGGCGCGGTCGCTGGCCCTGGCCTTCGCCCCCGACGGCCGGTCGCTCGCCTCGGCGGGGCTCGACGGCCGCGTACGGATCTGGGATCCGTCGCGCGAGGTCGAGCGCCGCGAGCTCGCCGGCCACTGCGGCCCGGCCTCGGCCGTCGCCTACAGCCCCGACGGCACACTCCTTGCCACCGCCGGCCGCGACGGCGTGGTGCGAATCTGGGAGCCCGACACCGGTCGGCTCGTCCGATCCTTCCCCGCCGACGAGGATTCCGTCGCGTCGCTTGCCTTCAGCGGCGACGGCCAGTCTCTCGTCGCGTCCGGCGGGGACGGCGAGGCCAGGCGGTGGGAGCTTTGAGAGCCACTCAGCTCGGCCGAGGTCGCCTCGGGCGAACAGTCCGTCGCCTACATGCGCCGCGCTCCGTCCGGTCTGAAGCCCCGCCCGATCCCGGACGCCCTGAGGGCTGCGCTCGAAAGGTACGCGTGAGCGTGAGCAGGCGCTACGGCCGACCTCCGTCTCTGCCTGATCAGGCCGATCGCCGTGGCGAGGCCGACCACGGCCAGCGTCCCGAGGCTCACGGCCCGGCCGATGAGATAGGACCGCGGCCGGAAGGCAAAGGCGACGGCGTGACGACCGGCGGGCAGCGGGACGCCGCGGAATAGGTAGTCGGCTCGGACGATCGGCGCGGGCGTGCCGTCGACGGTCGCGACCCAGCCGGGGTAGTCGGGGTCGGCCAGGACAAGCAGGCCGGGGCCGTCGGCCTCGACCTCGACGCGGTTGGGCCGGTACGCGACGACGCGTGCCTCGCGGAACTCCTCGGCCCCGGCGCCGACGTCGAGCGGCCCGGGCGACTCGACGAGCGCGACGCGGCGGAAGTCGGTCGTCGTCATCGCGCGGGCAATCCCGGGCCGATCCCCCGGGAGCGGCTCGACCCTCGGCACGACGAAGGCGCGGGGGAAGGCGTCGCGGTTCTCGAGGACCTCGTAGGGCGGTAACCGACGGACGCCTCCGACGGCGAAGGTGAACGCCGTGGGCGACGGGTCGAACCCGACGCGGCGCCACGAGGGGTCGGCATCCGGGTCGGCCTCGCCCGGCAAGGAGCGGAGGGCGGGATCGGCCGGCTGGACGAGGAACCGGACGCCGAGCAGGTTGAGCAGGGATTTGTGCTTGATATAGGCGTTGATCAGGCCGTTGTACGGGTTGCGGACCGGGACCGGGTCGGAGACGAGGGCAAGGAATTCCTTGAGGCGGACGAGGTCGAGCGGGTTGTAGCCGCGGACCGTCGCCAGCCCGAGCCGGCCGGCGACGGCCGGGCCAAGCGGCGTGCTCGACTGGTGCCCCGGGACGTTCCGGTCAAGCACGCGGTCGAGCGGGCCCGCGCGCCCGGCGACGTCGCGAGCGACCGCCGACGGGGCGAGCACGGCATCGAGGTCGCACGTTTGGAGGTGGGGCCGCGTCTGCGCGACGAGGTCGATCAGCAGGATGCCGGACCAGGCGACTAGCCATTGCCGCCTCGATCGCGCGGCGTCGTTACCCATGAGCCATAAGATGGCCGGGACGGTCGCGATCAGGCTGAGCCAGTAGAGATGGAACCGGATCTTGCCGACGCCGGCGGCGATCGCGGCGATGACCAGGCAGGCGATCGCGACCAGCGCGACGCGGCGGGCGAGCCGCCGGGCCGATGCCGTCATCTCCGGCGTGGGCCGGTCGAGGATCGCCTGCGTGGCCAGGCCGGCGAGGTAGGCGACGGGCAGGCCCATCACCAGGAACATCCGCGCCGGCATCCGGAACATCTTGAAGAACGGCACCCATCGGAAGAGCCCCGCGCCGCCCAGTGCGAAGCCGGCCAATCCCAGCGCGATGCCGATCGCCCACCAGGCCCGGCGCCGGTCGCGCCCCCGGGCCAGGAGTGGGGCCGCCGCCGCGACTGCGAGCCACGCCACGCCGACCCCGGCCCGCGGCTCCCAGCTCTCGACCGGTTGCAGGCCCGTCGGCGACGGCCCCAGCACCGCGAGCAGCGAGCGGACCGAAAACCCCGCCCCCTCCGGCAGCCCCGAGATCCCCCGGCTCGCCAGCCGCGACGCCTCGAGCGTCGGCGCGACTTGCACCGCGGCCACCCCGCCGGCGATTGTCGCCGCGCAGAGACCAAGCGCGAGCCAGGAGATCAATGAGGATGAGCCGGGATTCGCGGACACACGCTCTCCAACAGCGTCCAGAGCGAATGGAAGCGTCCATATGACCACGAAAAGTCCGCAGTAGAGCGTAAGCTGCGGATGAGTCCCCAGCGCAAGCATTCCGAAGGCGACGCCCGCCCAGCTCGCGGCGACGACGCTCCGGCGACCGATCGCCCCGTGCAGGCCGAGCAAGGTCCATGGGAGCCACGCCAGGCCGGCGAACGCATAGTGCCCCGCCAGGAGCAGGTGGAGCATCCACTTGCCCGCCAGCATGAACCCGACGGCGGCGACGAGACCCGCAGCCGTACCGAGCCCGGTCGCGCGGGCGTAGGCGAACATCCCCCACCCGGCCCAGATTACATGGGCGACGATCAGCCAGCTCAAGGCCGGGCCGACCGCCCCCTCTCCGACCAGGCGGAAGATCGCGTGCGGCGGGTACGAGATCGCGGCCTGGACGTCGTGGGCGAACGGTAACCCGGCGAACTGGAGTGGGTTCCAGAGCGGCAGCTCGCCGTCGACCCGCCACGATCGGGCGAGGAACGTCATCCAGGGAACGTGCAGCGCGATCAGGTCGGAATGCTCGCCGTAGAGCGTCCGCGACGGGTGCAGCACCAGCGGCGCGAAGTACGCCAGGGCGATCGCGGCGAGCAAACCATAGGCAGCAACCCGTCGGGCGATCGACATCCCTGTCTCCTCGCGGGCCGGCCCGTCCTCGGGCGCGGCCCGCAGGATAGCCCGGGCCGCCGCTCGCCGCAACGCGGGATGGTCAATCGCCTTCCTCGACGACCGCCCGCGCCACCTCGGCCCAGCGCTCGAACCGCCGGAACGGCTCGCCCCGCTCGGCGAGGAGCTTCGCCAGAGTTCCCCGCGCGAACCGGAGCCGGGGGGAGACCGACCGGCGTTTACAGGACGGGGGTCTCGGCAGATGCGTTGCAACCGGCGGGATCGCGCCGACCGATCCAGGCCCATATCGAGGCGGCAGAGATCCGAACTCGTGTCGAATCCTGACCACGCCGCGTGCCGAGTCATTTTTGCATGGTGGACTTCCTGCACCCCCTGTCTGCGCCATCCCGGGGGGACCTAGGAATTCGGAGGTCCACAGGCCAAGGAGGCGAGGCCTGCCATGATCCGGATCTCCCGAGCGGCCGCGATCGCGGCAATTCTGCTGGGCTCATCTCCTGACCTGGTCCGGGCCGAGTCGCTTGCCGATGCCTGGGCGATCGCCCTCGGCGTCAACCAGGGGCTCTCGGCGCAGCAGAGTCAGAGCGTCTCCGCGGGCCTGAGCCTCGAGGCCGTCCGCGCGGCGAGGCTGCCGACCGTCCAGAGCCAGAACTACAACTTCCTGCTGACCAACACGCCCGCGACCAAGAGCAGCTCGATCCTTGGTTCCCCATCCGGGGCTACGGGCTCGGGGTCGTCCTCCCTACCCGTCCCCCCTTATATCCGCTTCCTCGGGCCGAACCAGAACGACCTGCCCGTCTCGTTCACACTGGCGACGCTGCCGCTCTACACGGGCGGCCGGCTCCTGCGGAACATCGACGCGGCCGGCCATCAGCTCCGGCAGCAGCGGACGGTCGAGTTCACGACGGCGCTCGACCTCAAGCTGACCGTCGCCGAGGCGTACGTCGCCGTCCTCCGCGCCCGGCGGTCGCTCGAGGTCGCCCAGAGCAACGTCGCGACGCTCACCGCGTTTGCCCGCGACACGATCAACCGCCGCGTCGAGGGCCTGGCGATCCGGAGCGACGAGCTCGCCGCCGAGGTCTCGCTCGCCAACGCCCAGCTCTCGGAGATCCGGGCGCAGACCGACCTCGTGTCGGCCTGGTCGACCTACAACCGCTACCTCTGCCGCCCGCTCTGGACCGTCGTCGAGATCAGCGAGTTGACCAGCATCCCGAACGACGTCGACTGGAGCGAGATGGCCTTGCGGGCGATGCGTTCGAACCGTGAGACCGCGGCCGACGCGGCCGCCCCCGAGGTCGTGGACCTGACGAACCGGGCGTTCCGAATCCGCCCCGAGCTGGCCGGCCTGACGGCCCAGGCCCGCGTCCTGAACGCCCAGGCTGAGGCCGCGCTGGGCAACATCAGGCCTCAGGTGGGTATCGGCGGCGGCTTCGTCTTCCTTGGCGCCCAGAATTGGGCCCCCCAGGGCATGGGCGTGCTGATGGCCTCGGCCACGTGGACCATCACCGACAGCGGCGCCACCCGCCGCCAGTCCGCCGCGATCCGCGAGCGCGAGCGGGCCGCGCTGAAGCAGCGAGCGGACCTCGCCGCCGACGTCGCCCTCCAGGTCCGCACCCGCTGGCTCACGCTCCGCCAGGCCCGGCTCAGCGTCCCCGTCGCCAGGTTCGCCGTCGTCCAGTCCGAGGAGAACATCAAGGTCGTCACCGACCGCTACCGCCAGCAGTTGAGCACCTACACCGAGGTTCTCGACGCGGAGACCCGCCGCATCACCTCGCTGAACAACTTCTACAACGCCCTCTACGACGAGAGCCTCGCCGCCTTCCGCCTCGGCCGCGCCGTAGGGGACCTCTGACGCTGCGTATGAAGCACCGAATCGGGCATCAGGCCTTCCCGGCGTCGACCCGCTGGGCGACCTTCCCCAGGCTGAGCCGACCGTCCTCGATCTCCAGGACGATGTCGTCCCGGGTGATGAAGCGGCGGTCGTGGGTCACGATCACCAGGGTCTTCTGGCGATCGCGGAGCAGCCGGATGATCTCGTCGCCCCCGGCCCGGTCGAGGTTGCCGGTCGGCTCGTCGGCGAGGATGAGCACCGGGTCCTTGATGAGCGCCCGGGCCACCGCCACGCGCTGCTGCTGCCCGCCCGAGAGCTGATGGGGCCGGTGGTTGAGGCGGTTGCCCATCCCGACCTGCTTGAGGAGGTCCGCGGCCTTCGCCCTCAGCGCCGGCGTGATGCCAAGGGGGATGTAAGGCAGGAGCACGTTGCCGAGCGCCGAGAGGTTGCCGATCAGGTTGAAGGACTGATAGATGAAGCCGACCTGGTTACGGCGGTAGTCGTCCTGCTCGGAGTCGGTCATCGCGGTGATGTCCCGGTCCTCGACGTGGATCGTGCCCGAGGTCGGACGGTCGAGCGCACCGATCAGGTAGAGCAAGGTGCTCTTGCCCGAGCCCGAGGGGCCGACGATGAACGTGCACGACCCGCTCGGCACGCGGAACGTCACGCCGCGCAGGGCCTCGACCGTCTCTTCGCCGGTGACGAACGACTTGCGGACATCGGTGACTTCGATCACGGCACGACCTCAAGCTATGTGAACAGGCGGTGCGCGTCACGTCGCGCCGTGGCGGATGGCGTCCATCGGCGTCATCGTCGACGCCTTCCACGCGGGGTAGAGTCCGGAGATGACCGCGACCGCCACGGCGGCGGCCACGCTGATCGCGACGAGGTTGTACCCCAGATGGAGCTGGAAGCCGGAGATCGAGCGGTTCAAGACGAGCACGACGCCGAGCGCCACCGCCGAGGCGAGCGCGCCGGAGATCAGGCCGAGCTGCCCGGCCTCGGTCACGATCAGGACGAGGATGTTCCTCCGCGTCCAGCCGTTGCTGCGCATGACGCCGAATTCGACGAATCGCTCGTTGGTGCTCATGAGCATCGTGTTCGCGATGCCCACGCCTCCGACCAGGAGGGCCAGCCCGACCGCCGCGAGCAGGAAGAGGTCGAGCTTGCCCATGATCCCGCTGACCGTGACGCTGAACTGGCTGATGCGCTGGACGACCACGCCCGGGAAGGCGGCCTCGATGCGTCGGGCGAGCGCGTCGGTGTCGGCGACCTGGACCGCCTCCACGGCGAATGTCGAGACGGCATCGTTCGCCACGCCGAGCAGCCGCCGCGCCACGCCGATCTCCATGACGATCGTCATGTCGGTGACGAGCGAGCCCGTGTCATACAGGCCGACGATGGTGAAGTCGTCCTTGCCGATCCGGATCGTCTGACCGACCCGCTTGTCCTTGCCGTCGGCGTTCGGGTACTCGTGCGCGATCCGCGTGCTGATCACGACGTTGGGCTTGCCGATGTCCCCCAGGTCGAGGAACCGTCCGCCGCCGCGCTCCTTCGGCAGGAGCGACATCGCGAACACCGGGCCCTTGAGCTTGAGGTGCTCGGCCAGATCCTGCCCCTCGATCATGACCATCTTCGCGAGATTCTGGATACCCGACTGCCGCGGTTGGGTCAGCATGCCAATCGCGGCCGCTCCGAGGCCGCCCCGGCCGTCGATCGGCGGTGCGATCTTCCAGACCTCGGGCGCAACGACACTGACGCCCTCGACCTTGCGCAGCCCCTGCTCCATGTCCGCGGGCAGGTCGCTGAACACCGGGCTCGGCGAGTTCACCCGCAGGACGAGCAGCCCCTCCATCTTGCCGAGCGTTCCGCCGACCAGGTCGCGTATTCCCTGCGAGAGGCTGAACAGCCCGAGGAACGCGAGGATCGGGATCGTCAGTCCGATCACGGCCAGCGCCGTGCGCGAGGGCCGGGTGACGAGGTTCTGCCAGGCGAAGACCCACATGACCGGTATCCCGAGAGGTGAGGGACGAGGAGCCATCTGACCGCGGCGCGGATGGCCGAAGGGCCCGCGACGCCGAGGGCTACGCCATCGTCCCGATCGTCTTGCGGAAGCGGGCGAGCGCGACGCCGAAGAGGACTGCGCCGATCAGGCCCAGCGCGACGAACGGCCGCCAGACGGCCGCGAAGCCGGCCCCGCGATAGAGGATTTGCTGGGCGAGGATGACGAAATGCGTCGTCGGCGCCCCCATCATGATACTCCCGACGCCGTGAGGCATGCTCTCTCGCGGGGTCAGGCCGCCGGAGAGGGCCAGCAGCGGCAACAGAATCAGGATCAGCAGCAGGGCGAACTGCGGCATCGTGCGGGCGTAGGTGGCCAGGAAGATGCCCAGGGACGTCGTGGCGAAAAGGTGCAGCGCGGCGCCGAGCAGGAACAGCGGGATCGATCCCTGGATCGGGACCGCCAGCACCCCCTGCACGACGCCGACGAGGGACAGCGCGCAGGCGACGAGCACCACCAGCCCCATCGACCAGATCTTGCTGGCCATGATCTCGAAGGGCGTCACCGGCATCACGAGCAGGTGCTCGATCGTGCCGCGCTCGCGCTCGCGGATCAGCGCGGCGCCGGTGAGGATCAACGCCAGCGTGGTGACCTGGTCGATCACCCTGATCACGGACATGAACCAGAACCGGCTGAGGTTGGGGTTGAAGCGCACCCGAAAGGCCTGGTCCACCGGCGGCCTGGGGTCGGTCCGGTGGTGCTGGAGGAACGCCTGCACCTCCTCGCTCACCATCATCTGCACGTAGCCGCTGCCGTTGAAGGCCTGGCTCATCCGGGTCGCATCGACGTTGAGCTGGATCCAGGGCGAGCGGCCGGCCAGCACGTCCTCCTGGAACCTGGGCGGGATGTCGAGCGCGAAGGTGTCGAGCCCGGCGTCCATCCGGGCATCCATCTCCTCCCGCGTCACCAGCTTCGCCGGCAGAAACCACGGCATCTGGAAGGTGGTGATGATCCGGTTCGAGAGCTGCGACCGGTCCTCGTCCACGATGGCGATGGGCGCCTTGTGGAGCGTGTCCGGCACCCCGACCGCGGCCGCATAGATGTCGAACGTGAAGGAGAAGACGATCAACACCAGCATGACCGGGTCGCGGGCCAGGCTCCACAGCTCCTTCACACCCAGGTGCAGAACGTGATCGGCTCGCATGGCTCAGGTCTCCTGTTTCTTCAGCAGGGCGGCGCTCGAGCCGATCAGCACCACGAAGGCGACGAGCAACGGCCAGTACGAGGCGTGCAGGTCGGAGAAGCCGAGGGCCTTCGAGAAGGTGCCGCGAGTGATCGTCAGGAAGTACGTCGTCGGGTAAATGCGCCCGACGAAGGCACCGAAGCCCTCCAGCGCCGAGACGGGGTCGAGGAGGCCGGAGAAATGCAAGGCGGGAAGCAGGCTGAGGACGGCCGTGCCGAAGATCGCCGCCACCTGGGTGCGCGTGAAGGTCGAGATCAGCAGACCCATCGCGGTGGAGCAACTGACGTAAAGCAGCGCGCCCACGGCCTCGGCCGCGAAGCTCCCCTTCAACGGCACGCCGAAATAGGCCACGGAGATCACCACGAGTAGCACGAGATTGATCATCCCCGTAACGACATAGGGGAGCTGCTTGCCGAGCAGGAATTCCAGGCGCGTGGTTGGCGTGACGTAGAAGTTGATGATCGAGCCGAGGTCCTTCTCGCGGACCACCGAGAGGGTCGCCAGCATCGCGGGGATCAGCAGCAAGAGAAGGGAGATATTCGCCGGCACGAACGCCGGCACGCTCTGGACGTCCGGGTTATAGCGATAGCGAAGCGCGACCGTGGCCGGTTCGACCAGCGGGCGCACGCCCAGGCCGACCTCCTGGCGCAGACCCAGGCGATGCCGGGCGACGTTCGCTAACCAGAGCTGGTGCATCGCCAGCGCGTAGCTCCGGATCGTTTCGCCGCGATTCGGATGGGCGCCGTCGATCCAGATGCCGACCTCCACGCGCCGGCCGCGCTCCAGGTCGCGCGCGAAACGCGGGGGGATCTCGACGGCCATGCTCAGGTCGCCCGACTTCATTCGCCGGTCGAGCTCCTCATAGTCGGCCACCGGCGCCTGTTCGACGAAGTACCGCGGCGTGCCTTTGATGTTGAGCGTGTAGTCGCGACTCGCGTTGGTCTGGTCGCGGTCCAGCACGGCGAAGGTCAGGTGCTCGACGTCCAGGGTGATGCCGTAGCCCAGCACGATCATCAGGATCGCGCTGCCCAGCCCGGCGAGCGTCAGTCGGATCGGGTCGCGAGTCAGTTCCATCAACTCGCGGTGGCTGTAGCTCACCATGCGCCCGAAGCTGAACCGGCTCGTCGCCGGGCGTTTGCCGGCAACGGCCTGCTCGGCCGCGGGCCGGGCGGCCGGTTCGGATTTGCTGCGCCGCGGTCGTCGGCCGGGCAGCCGGGCCCTTGGAGGTCGCTTCTTCCAGATAGGCGATGAAGGCCTCTTCCAGCGTGGCCGCGCCCCGCTTCGCGACGAGTGCGGCCGGCGTATCGCTCGCCAGCACCCGGCCGGCATTCATCAGCGAAATGCGGTCGCAGCGCTCCGCTTCATTCATGAAGTGAGTGGAGATGAAAATGGTGACCTTGTCGCGCCGGGACAGCTCGATCAGGTCCTGCCAGAAGCCATCCCGCGCCACCGGGTCGACGCCGGACGTGGGCTCGTCGAGGATCAGCAGGTCGGGCCGGTGGACCAGCGCCACGGCGAGCTGCAGGCGCTGCCGTTGTCCCAGGGGGAGCGACTCGGGCAGCGCGTCCATGATCTGGTCGAGGCCGAACCTCTGCGCCACTTCCTCGGTACGACTCGTGATCTCCGCCGCCGGGACCTCGAAGAGCCGCGCGTGGAGTACCAGATTCTGGCGGACCGTCAGCTCGGAGTAGAGCGAGAAGGCCTGCGACATGTAGCCGACCCGGCGGCGGACGGCGAGGTCGTCGGCATCGACCGGCGCGACCGAACAGCCAGGCCTGGCCTTCGGTGGGCGGAAGCAGGCCGCACAGCATCTTCATCGTGGTCGATTTGCCGCAGCCGTTGGAGCCGAGGAAGCCGAAGATCTCGCCCCGCTCGATCCGGAAGCTCACGTGATCGACCGCGACGAAGTCGCCGAATCGCTGGGTGAGGCCCCGCGCCTCGATGGCCACCTCGCCGGCCCCCGCCGGGCGGGGGGGGATGTCCAGCTTCGTGTGACCCCGACGCTTCTCCTCCGGCAGCAGGGCGATGAAGGCCTCTTCCAGCGAGGTCGTGCCGGTGCCGCTCGAGCAGCTCCTGGAGTGCCCCCGTCGCGAGCACCCGGCCGCCGTCCATCGCCACCAGCCAGTCGAACCGGGCGGCCTCGTCCATGTAGGCGGTGGCCACCAGGACGCTCATGCCCGGCCGATCGGCGCGGATGCGGTCGATCAGGTCCCAGAACTGGCGGCGCGAGAGGGGATCGACGCCTGTCGTCGGCTCGTCGAGGATCAGCAGGTCGGGGTCGTGGATCAGGGCGCAGCACAGGCTGAGCTTCTGCTTCATGCCGCCGGACAGCTTGCCGGCCGGCCGGTCGGCGAAGGGCGCCATGCCCGTGCTCTCCAGCAGCTGCGCGATGCGGCGCTTCCGCTCGGCGCGGCCCTGGCCGAAGAGCCGGCCGAAGAAGTCGGCGTTCTCGAAGACCGTCAGCGTCGGATACAGGTTCTTGCCCAGGCCCTGCGGCATGTACGCGATCCGCGGGCAGAACTCCCGCCGGAACGCCGCATCCGCCATGTCGCCGCCGAGCACCAGGACGGTCCCGTCCTGCACGCGACGCGCGCCGGCGATCAGCGACAACAGGCTGGACTTGCCCACGCCGTCCGGGCCGATCAGCCCGACCATGCAGCCGGCCGGCAGGTCAAGGTTGATCGCGTCGAGCGCCCGGGTCTTACCGTACCGGAGGCCGACGTCGATCAGGCGGGCCGCCGGCATCGGGGCGGGCTCGTCCAGACCGGGCCGAGCTTGACGGTCGGTCGTCCGGGGTGCCTCGTTTGCGGCCGTTCGGATCATTCGGCCCTCGTCGAAGGTGGCGGCGTCCCGGGCGCGGAGGAAGGCGGCGGCAGCTTCACTCGCAGGCGTTCGGGCCATTCGGCGGCGTGGTCGAGGCGCACGTACGCCACCCCCGGCAAGCCGGTCTTGACGTCGGGAAGGTGCGACTTGAGCACCTCCTTATCGACCTTGGCCTTGAGCCGGAAGGTCAGCTTCTGCCGCTCCAGGCTCGTCTCCACCGTCTTGGGCGTGAACTGGGCGACATCCGCGATCATGGTCACCCGGGCCGGGATGACGTACTGCGGGGCCGCATCGAGCACCAGCCGGGCCTCGGCCCCGATCTTGACGCGCCCGGCCAGGGTGTCGGGCAAGAAGAAGGTCATGTACACGTCGCTGAGGTCGACGATGTTCAGCACCTTGCCGCCCGCGTTCAGGACCTCCCCGGCCTGTGCGATGCGATACTGCACGCGGCCGTCGCGCGGCGCCTTCAGGGAGCTGTCGTCGATGTCCGCCTGGATCCGCTCGCACTTGGCCCTGGTCGCGTCGACGTTCGCTTCCGCCTCGATGAGCTCCGATCGGGCGGTCGCGACGGTGGCCACCGCCGCCGTCAGCTTCGCCTTCGCCTCGTCGACCTCCGCCTTCTCCGAGAGGTGGTCGGCGCGGGCGGAGTCGAGCTCGTCCTCGGTGGCGGAGCCCTTGGCGGCCAGGTTCTTGATCCGTTCGAAGTGCTTTCCCCTCGCGCTGAGCCGGGCCTCGTGCAGCGCCACGACCGATCCGGCGGCCTCCTGCTCCCGCTCCCGCTGCGTGACGGTGGCCCGGGCCGCTTCCACCTTGCTCTTCGCCAGGCGGTGCTCCGCCTGTGCCTCCCTGAGCTCGGCCGAGAGCACGTTGAGGTCCATCTTCGCGACGACCTGGCCGGCCGAGACGTAATCTCCATCGTCCGCCAGGACGTCCGCGATCCGGTTGAAGAGCTTGGTAGCGACGTCGATCTCCGTTGCCTCGATGCGCCCGTTGCTCTGGGCGAACCCCTCCGGGAGCGCCTCGACCCGGTGCGAGACCCACCACAGGAAGTAGGCGAAGGCCACGATCGCGACCAGGGCCGCGCGGAGCAGCCATTTCAAGGCCGTCCGCACCCATCCCGGTCTCCGCCGGACGGGCTGGGACTTCGGGGCGCTCGGGACGCCCGCCGGCGCGGGAGGCGGGCCGATCTCCACAACCGGCGAACTCGACCCTCGAACGGCCTGGTCGGCTACGGGACGTTGCTGACCGACTTCGGTCGTCGCCATGGTAAACACCCCCGGGTGCTGTGCCGTTCCCGTCGCCGGATGCCCGCCGATGGCGCATGAAAACAGCCCCGGCACGCGATGAATCGCGCGACGGAGCCGCCATGGCCACCAGGATCCGCCCATCGGGAGCGGACACTTTGGGGAATCGTATAGATGCGCATGCCTTTCTGTCAATACTGTGCGGACGATCGGCAGAGCCGTTCATTTCTTAAAGCGACGTCGGGGGACAGTGCCGCGGCGCGCACCGCGGGCGCGGCCAGGCCTCGGGGGCGCTCGTGGATATTAGGGTGTATTGATTTCAGCGCGACGACCCGTCCCCGCCGCCCCTCGCGGCGGCCCGGATCGGGGCCTCCGGGGCCCCCATCGGGGCCGGGACGGACGACCCGACGACCCGCACCTCGGCCGCGCCGAGCGAACCCGGCGCGGTCCCGTCGGTCGACCCGGCGGCGGCCGGATCGTTCGACTTAACGGCTTGCGATGACGCGAGTTCCGACGAACACTCCTCGGCCGCTTCGTCCGCGGGCCCCGCCTCCTCCATCGCCTCCGCCAGGTCCGCCCCCGACTTCTCCAGCATCATCAACTGCCCGATCGTCGCCCGCAGCGATCGATCGATCGCCATCTCATAGCGATGCCGCAGCTTCCCCTCCTCCGACCCGTCGCAGTAGGCCGCCGCCACCGCGCGGCCCGCAGCTCGGCCGGGTCGGGCTTCTGGCCCCGGAGCTCGCGGAGCCGCGCGACCTGCTCGGCCAACGCCTTGCGCAGGAGCTCGACCGCGGCCTGGTGCTCGCCCTCCGGCAGCGGGAAGATGACCACGCGGTGGCCGTAGTCGAAACACGGCCGATCGGCGAAGTCGGCGTTGTTCGCCGCCAGGAGCCGCGCCGAGGCCTTCGGGATCGGCCCGGCGTGGTGCGGGTACTCGTCGAGCCGGTGGCCCGTCACCATCATCAGCGTCTGGTGGTAGCGCGGCTGGTCCCAGCCGGAGGGCCCCGCCTCCAGGGCGCGCTCGAGCTCGCCGCAGGAGGCGATCACGCGGTCGATCCCGGTGGCGTCGAGCTCCAGGAGCGTCATTGCGCCGCCTGGGTCGGTGTCGGCGCGGGAGACGGCGCGGTCGACGCGGTTGAACCGCTCGAAGTCGAAGGTATCGCCGGCCAACTCGGCGCGCCTCCCGAGCCAGGCGCACTCGGCCTTCACGGCCCGCCGCAGCCGCCAGGTGGCGACGGCCGCGCGCTCGACGAGGATGGCTCTGGTGTGGCTGGGCGGCTTCCAGTCGTCGAACCAGGCCTGGCGCTCGGCCTCGAAGGCGGCGGGGTCCTCACCGGGGAGGATGACGTGCTCGGCGCGGAGGCCGTGCTTGAGGCCGTTGAACTTGGAGACGGATTTGCCCTCGGGGGAGGTGGGGCCCTTGGACTTCTTGCCGTTCTCGCGGCTCGCTTCGCGCTGCTTCTCGGAACGCATGGTTGATGTCCCCTGGTTGGATTTGCCCGGGCGCCGCCGCCCCTGTTTGCCGCGCGCGACGTGGCGCGGCTTCCATACCAGCTATCATCGCAATCGGGGGCGAAATCGTTCTCCCGGGAGGGCGAGGCTCCGCCCGAGCCCGGGTATCGGGCCGGTCTGTCGGGATGAGGCGACACCCTGCGGTCCGGGCGTCATGCCCGGGCTCGGACGGAGCCTCGCCCTCCCGGGGTGCGGCCCGGCGACGGCCGGCGCGCGGCGGGGTGGCGCGGACAACGAGTTGTCCGGGCCTTGCTCTGTCGAAAACCTCGTCTCGTGCCCTCGGGGTGGCAGGGGTTCGCTTGCGAACCCCGGTCCGGGGCGCTGGAAGACCGGGGTTCGCAAGCGAACCCCTGCCACCCCGAGACGGCTCCCTCGGAGGATTTCGACAGAGCAACACACGTACTCAGGGCCCGGCCAGGTGCTCCAGCAGGATCCGGCGCAGCTCCCCCACCGCGGCCGGGCCCTGCTCCGAGCCGTGAGTGCCCGGGGCAATCGCTTCGGAAGCGGCCCCGTCCAGGCGGGCGCTCGCGAGCGGGACGACCAGGTCGCCGGGGGCGTGGCCGGCGAACCGGAAAGCGATCGTGTGATACGGCACCCCCGGCGCCACCGGTAGCCCAGCGATCGCGTCGAGCAGCGGGCTATCGACCCTGAGGTTGCCGATCGCGTTGATCGAAGCGCCCGCGAAGTTCTCGTCCCGGATCACCCCTGGGCCGTTCAGCGCCTCGATCTCGCCGACGATGGCGGTGTACTCGGCCGCCGGCCGGATCCGGCCGCCGTAGTACCGGCCGAGCACACCGTTCGCCAGTCGGCTCCCGCGGTGGGGGGTGGCGATGAAGACCACCCGGCGCACGTAAGGGCGGGGGCGAAAGAACAGGAACTGGTCGAGCCGCGCGGGTTGCGGGCGAGGCACGCAGTCCCTCCGGCGGGACGCTCAGGGCGCCGTCCCAGACCGCCCGGCCCGAGTCCGACACGATCATGTGCGCGAGGATGCCGCCCATGCTGTGCCCGACGAGGACCATCCGGCGAAAGGCCGGGTCGGCGCCGTACGCGGACTCGGCGGCGTCCAGTGCCTCCCGGAGCCGCTGGGCCGAGCGGGCGACCATCGCGCCGGTCGGGTAGGCGAAGACCCAGAACTGATAGCGCGCCGCCAGCGCGGGGTCGTTCGAGAAGTCGTTGATCTCCTGCAGGAACGCCACCGGCGTGGCGGCCAGGCCGTGGATGAACACCACCGGGATCTTCCCCGGCGCGTAGGGCCGGAGCATGTAGAGGCCCGGCTCGATCCGCGAGTCGAATTCCGTCGTGAGAACTCCGCGGATCGCCTCGGACCGGAGGCGATCCTGCGACGCCTGCATCGCCAGCTGGGCCGTTCGATCGGTCGCGAGCGTCAACGCGCGCCCTCCGACCCGGGCCGAGCCGACCCGGAACGGATCGTGGAAGACCAGGCTGAGCGGCAACCGTCGGTAGGCCGCACCCTCCAGGCCGCCGCCGGGCCTCGCCAGCACGGTCGCCGCGATCCGGAGCTGGGCCGGGAAGAACCGCTCATCCGTCTCGGCCGGGGCGCTGCGGTCGACGCAGCGCGTGCCGACGACCGGGACCCCCAGCCCGTCGGTCCGGAACCGGTGCCGGATGCGGGTCACCCGGACGTCGTCGGCCAGCACGACGTCGGCGAACCGCCCCGGGTCGACGAACGGATCGGTCGCCGTCGCCACCACGCCGAGGCTGGCCAGGCCCGCGGACGGGTGCTGGCCCGCGGGGACGCATGCGTCCTGCGAGATCCGGATGAGTCGGCTGACCGCGTCGTTATGGACGAGGACGGCGCGGTCGCAGCACCCGGCCGACGGGTTGGCCAGGGCCAGCGCCGCCGCGGCGGCCGCCGCCCGCAACGGCGGGACCGCCGAGGCCGGGTCGTGCCGCGGCCGCCTCAGGGCGTCGCGATACCAGAGTTCGGCGAGGGTGAGCGCGATGTCGGGCTCGCGCTCGGAGCCGCACACCGAAGCCCCCTCCAGCCGCAACGCGGCGCCCCCCGGGTCGACCAGCGCCGCCGCGAGGAGCCCGTGTCGCGACAGCACCCCCTTCGCACACTCGCCCACGCCGAGGACGCTCGCAACCCGATCGGCCACGTCGCGCGCGGCGTTGCGCAACGGCTTTTCCCGCCCCGAAGCGGCACCGGCCGAGACGGCCAGGGCGAACGCGATCGCTAGCCCTCGGGAGGGACGCGACGGCGCGAATGGGCGTCGGGCGCTGCCCGGCAGAGAGACGCCGTCAGGTCTCATGATTCGCCCCGTGCGCAGGATTGAATTGCGACGGCGGGTCCTGGCGAGCGCGTTTCGCTCGTTCGGAAACCCCGTCATCACCGCTTTCTTCGGATTTTTCGGAATCCCGGGTGAGACATATCCGGAATTCAAGCCGGGGGCCCCGACCTGGGCAGGGACGGTCATCAGGGCGTGGAATCCGCACGCAGGTCGGCCGGCCCGGTCCGTTCCCAGCTCCAGGTGGCGTCGGCGTGTATCCTCAGCACCGCATCGTAGAGCTCGACCGGCACGGTCTCTGTCGTCGGCTCGAAACTGACGTAGGAGATGGAGCAGGCGGTGAGCCGCTCGAGGGTCGGCCGAAGAGTTTCCCTCCCCAGCGCGGTGCTCGGCCGATCCAGGAAGGCGAACATTGGGCTTCCGAGGATGAGGCGGGTGACCGCAAGCTGCTGCTGCTCCCCGAGCGAGAGGGTCGCCATCCAGTCCTGCTCGGCGCCGAGCCCGCCGGCCCGCTGGACGACGGGATCAAGGCCGCCGTCGCGGATGGCCGCCAGGATCCGTTCGTCGGGGACGTCCTGCCCGGTCCCGGGCGGGATGAGGACGGCCCGGAGCGTGCCCGGGGGCAGGTACGGCTGCTGGGGCAGGAAGAGGATCGCGTCCAGGGCCGGGCGGACGATCCGCCCTCCCCCGCAGCGCCAGGCCCCGGCCGTCGCGCGGAAGAGGGCGACGAGGGCGGCCTCGTCGGGGCCTGTGACCAGGACCCGCATCCCGCGGGTGATCGACACCGAGGCCTCGGCCAGCAGCGCGGCGTCGCCCCGCGGCGACCGGAGCGTGAGCCGCTCGTAGGCGACCCGGCCGTTGTCCTCGACCGTCTCGATCCCCGACCCGTCGGCGTCCATCTTCTCGACGGCACCGCCGAGCTCGCCGAGCCTCGCGCAGACGGCCGCGAACGCGGTGATCGAGCCGACCTGGTTGATGAAGAGCGAGAAGGCGCCGAGGAGCTGCGTGAAGGCCATCGTCGACTGCGTGATCACGCCGAACTCGACCTCGCCGCGGATGAACCGCGGTGCGATGATCAGGGCGGGGACGATCTGGATCAGATAGTTGTAGCCCGTGGTGAAGAAGCCCAGGTTCCGGTTCACCGAGATGATCCGCCGCGAATTCTCCACGAGCCCGTCGATCCGGCGCATCAGCCAGGCCCTCAACTGGTCCTCGCGTCGCAGGAGCGCGATCGGTACGGCGTTCTCGCCGACGTGGATGAGGGCCGATCGGTAGTCGGCCTCCCGGTCGGCCTGGCGGTAATTCAGGCCGACGAGGGGTCGCCCCAGGAGGGACGACGCCAGCAGGCCCAGCGCCTGTAGACGACGGCGACGATGAAGAGCGGCGGGCTGATCGTCCAGAGCACGCCCGAGAACGAGATGGCCGCCAGGGTCGAATTCAGGAGGATGAGCGAGAACGAGAGCGTCGTCGTCGTGAACGCGCGGATGTCCTCCGAGATCCGCTCGTCGGGGTTGCCGATCTCGGCCGACTCCTTGAGCCGGAGATAGGCACGCCGGTCGAGATAGTCTCCTGTCACCTTCCTGGTCAACCAGGATCGCCAGAGCAGGCCGAGCCGCTCCTCGGCGAACCGGTAGAGCACGGCAACCACGCTCATCACGGCGAACACGCCGATGTAGATGAGGGCCAGGCGGACGAACCCGGGCATGTTGCGGCCCGCGATCGCCGTCATGAAGTCGCGGCCGACGTAGGTGCTGACCACGTTCAGGCCGTTGACCGACAGCGCGAACGCCAGGAGCAGGACCATCAGGCCGACGGCCCTGCCGCGCACTTCTGAGCCGAGCAGGTCGCCCACGGCGTGGAAGAATCGGCGGAGCGCCCGAAGGTCGAACGGCGGGGGTTGTTCGCCCATGCGGATTCCTCGGCAGGCGACGGGCGGGCGGGCTCACGGCCAGCCCCCGGCAAAGCCGGCGCGGTGCAGGCCCGTCACCGCCGCATGATGTCCGAAACCGGGCCCGCGCGGTAGTCCTCGACTGGTCGGATGGGACGGACCCTTGTCGCTACGAACGACCGCCTTGAGAATGGATCCACACCCGCGGCCCGGGCCATCGTCGTCGGAGAGGTTCGAAATCCTCATGACACTCGGCAAGGTCCTTATCCTCTCGGCGTCGGCGGGGGCGGGACACCTCCGCGCGGCCGAGGCCATCGAGCGTGCGATCGCGGCCACGGGCGCGGCGGAGTCGGTTCGGCACGTCGACGTCCTCGACTACACCAATGCCCTCTTCCGCCGGCTCTACTCCGAGGCCTACCTCGAGATCGTCGAGCGGGTGCCCGACGTCGTCGGCTGGTACTACGACTACTCCGACGACCCCGACAAGGACGACACGCTCGAGTCGGCGTTCAACAAGTTGAACACACGACCGTTCGTCCGCATGATCGGGGAGTTCCGGCCCGAGGTCGCGATCTGCACGCACTTCCTCCCCGCGGAGATCATTTCCTGGCTGACCGGGCGGGGGACCCTCGCGACCCGGCAGGCGATCGTCGTCACCGACTTCGACATCCACGCCCACTGGCTCTGCGCGAACTACGCGCACTACTTCGTCCCGCTCGACGAGACCCGCGCCCACCTCGAGGCGCTGGGCGTCCCGGCGGCCAAGATCACCGTCTCCGGCATCCCGGTCGACCCGGCCTTCGCCGAGCCGAAGGACCGCGACGCAATGCGCGAGAAACACGGCCTCCGCCGCGACGGGGCCGTGATCCTGATCTCGGCGGGCGGATTCGGCGTCGGAAACATCGACGCGCTGATCGGCTCGCTCCTGAGGCTCCGCCACCGGGCCCAGGTCGTCGCGATCTGCGGGCGGAACGCCGAGATGAAGGACCGGCTCGATGCGATGGCCGCCGGGCTCGATCCGGACGCGAACGTGGCCCTCAAGGTCGTCGGCTTCACGGCCGAGATGGACGAATACATGGCCGCGGCCGACCTCATCGTCGGCAAGCCCGGCGGCCTGACCACCTCCGAGGCACTGGCCCGGGGCCTGGTCTTCGTGGTCGTCGACCCGATCCCCGGCCAGGAGGAGCGCAACGCCGACCATCTCCTCGAGGAGGGCGCCGCGCTCCGCTGCAATAACCTGCCGGTGCTCGCCTACAAGATCGACCGCCTGCTGGACGATCCCGCCCGCCTGTCCGCCATGCGGGCCAACGTCCGCCGCCTGGCGCGACCCCGCGCTGCGTTCGACGTGGTCGCCAGGCTGGCGGCGCTCAAGGGCGACGTTGCTTCGAGTCGATCCTCCGTCGTTCCCGCGTCGGATGACTGAGGTCCTCGCCACCGGAGGTCCCTGCGACGGGGGCGTCTGCGGCGGCCCGGCCACGCCCGACCGGCGGGCCAGGCTCGTCCGGCGATCAGTGGAAGCAGAAGACGGCGGTCCGGCTCGCGTCGAGCACCTTGCGGGTCGTCGAGCCGACGAAGAACTCGCGGAGGCCCGGCTGACCGTAGGCCCCCATCACCAGCAGCCCAGCGTGGAGGTCGCGGACGCGGGCGAGGATGACGTCGGCGGGCTCGGCCTTCGAGGCGATCGGCACGGCCTGCGCGTTGATCTCGTGCGCGCGGAGGAACTCGACGGCCCGGTCGGCGACGCCCTCTGCGTCGTCCCGATCGTTAGAGACACTGACGACGTGGACAGGACGCGACTGCGCCAGCCCCGACGCCTCGAAGGCGTAGAGCGCTCGAGCGGCCTGGAGGCTGCCGTCGAACGCGACGACCGCCGCCGCGCCCCCGACGGCATCCCGCGGCGCGACCACGACCGGGCGGGGGCTCTCCTTGAGGACACTGGTGAGCGTGTCGTCGTCGCGATTCTCGCGGCCGTACCCGAAGTGCGTGTGCCGGCCGAGCACGACGAGGTCGAATGGCTGGGCCTCGGTGAGGATCTGGTAGCCCGGCGAACCCGTCACCTCGATGACCTTGTATCGGACGAACGCCTCGTCGCAGCGGAGGGCGAAGTCGCCGAGGGCATGGGCCGCCCGGCGGTGCTCGGCCTGCACGAGCGTCTGGGCCACCGGTCGGCTGTAGGCCTCGACGAAGAGGGCCGCCTGGGAGGCGTGTACGCCGGGCTCGTCCGCCACGGCGATGCCGGCCGCCAGCGCGCCGTGCTCCTTCGCCCATCGCAGGCCGAGCTCCAGGGCGGCGTCGCCGTCCTTTGAGCCGTCGAGGCCGATCAGGATACCTCGCAGCATGGTCGGAGCTCCTTCCGGAAGGTTCAGTTTCGGTTCGTGGTGAGCTGCCCTCGGCCGCCCCGACCAACGGCGGCAACCGCGGGCTTGACGGTGGAGGACTTCAACTGCGCGGTCCCGCTCGTGTCCTCGGGCGGCCCCGCGAGAGCGCGCGGGCCGACCCTGACGTAGATCTCCTCGCGGTAGATCCCGACCGAGTCGGGCGCCTCGATGCCGAGGCGGACGGTGTTGCCCTGGATGGCGACGACCTTGATGCGGATGTCGCCGTCGATGTGGATCGACTCGTTCGTCTTGCGGCTCAGGACCAGCATTGCTCCGACCTCCTGTTGGAGAATCCTCGTTGGATCAAGCCCGGGATGTGTTGCCGCGATGGCGCGGGCCGCCCCGCTCGCCGTCGGCCGGTGCGGGTCGGTCGGCGGCGCGGGCGAGTTCGTGTTCGGTCGCGATCATGGGCGCCGGCTCCCGGGTGCGGATGGTGCGTTGCACCACCGTCGACTCGAGTGCGGCAGCCGTTACCGCGGAGATAGGGCCGGGGAGGGTCGATTCCCCGGTCGTCCGGTCGGGGACGGGCCGGCGGGCAAAAAAACCTACGGTGGCAGAGCCGGCTTGATCGGCGGACGGGTATTGGATACTCCTGGGGCCTCGAGACGCTCCAGGAGGTGCAAGGATGCCCCGAGTCACCGGCCGGCCGAAGCCGGAACGCGAGATCGAGCTGACGGCCGCCGCGCGGGCCTGCCCGATATGCGGCGGGCCGCTCTGGGCCGCCTACAAGAGCCACCGGGTCGTGATCACCCTCGACGGGCCGATCCGCCTGGCCATCCAGGTGCGGCGATGCCGTGACGCCGACTGCCCGAGGTATCGGGCCTCGCTGCGATCCGAGCAGGAGGGCCGGTTCGCCCTGCCGCAGCACGAGTTCGGCCTCGACGTCATCGCGATGGTCGGCACGCTTCGCCACGCCGAGCACCGCAGCGTCCCGGAGATCCACGCCGAGCTCGTCCGCCGCGGCGTGCCCATCTGCGTCCGGAGCGTCGGCAACCTCCTCGACCGCTACGACGAGCTCCTCGCCTTGTCGCTGACTGACACCGCCCGCATCCGCCGCCTGACCGCGCCGGCCGGGCGGGTGATCCTGGCGATCGACGGCCTCCAGCCCGACGTCGGCCACGAGGTCCTCTGGGTCGTCCGCGACGTGCTCTCGGGCGAGGTCCTCCTGGCTAAGAGCCTCCTGTCCGGGACCAGACGCGATCTCGCCGAGCTCCTCGGCCGGGTCCGCGACGCCCTGCGCGTCCCGGTCGCCGGCGTGGTCTCCGATGGCCAGCGGTCGCTGGTCCAGGCCATTGCCGAGGCCTTCCCGGGTGTGCCCCACCAACGGTGCCAGTTCCATTACCTGCGCGAGGCGGCCCGGCCGATCTACGAGGCCGACCGCCACGCCAAGGTGGCGCTCAAGGCACAGGTCCGCGGCGTCCGTCCGATCGAGCGGTCGCTCGAGGGCCGCGACGACGCCGAGGCGGAGGCGGCCCGCGGCTACTGCGCGGCGGTGCGCTCGGCGCTGACCGACGACGGCCGGCCGCCGCTGGAGGCCTCGGGACTGAAGCTGGAGGGGCGGCTCCGGGCGGTCGCCGCGAGCCTCGACCGGGTCGAGGCCAAGGGGGGCTCCCGGCGCCGCTGAAGCGGCTGCGGGCGCTGCTGGCGAAGGGGCTCTCGGCGACGGAGGCGGCCTGGCCGGACGTGCGTCGAGCCTTCGGCTGGGTCCGCCGCGCGGCGGAGGTCCTGGCGAACGACCCGGGCGGGAGCGGTGCCGCGGTCCGGCGCCGGCTCGGGGGCCTGGTCGGGGCGATGGGCCGCCACGCCGGGGTCGCCGGCCGGCTCGCCCCGGCGGTCGGCCACTTCGTCAAGGTGACGCGGAGCTACTGGCCGGGGCTGTTCGCCTGCTACGACACGGCCGATCTGCCGCGGACCAATAACGATCTGGAGCAGTTCTTCGGCTCGCACCGCTACCACGAGCGGCGGGCCAGCGGGCGGAAGGCGGCCTGCGCCGGGACGGTGGTGAGGGGATCGGTGCGGCTGGTGGCCTCGACGGCGACCCGGCTGCGCCACGTCGAGGCAGCCGAACTCGTGCCGACCGATCTCGGGCAGTGGAGGGCGCTGCGTGACGGGTTAGAGGTCCGACAGCGCGGGCGGACGCTCGGGCGACGGTTCCGGCACGACCCGCAGGCTTACCTGAGAAGCCTTGAAGGCGCGTTGATCAAGCCGACTCTGCCACCGTAGAAAAAACAAGCCCCGGCCGTGCGACGGTTCGCAGGGCGGGGCCACCTTAGCCGGCGTCGGTGCCCGTCATGAGCAGCGACGCCGGCATCCTACCAGATCGTCCCGCCGGGTCAAGCGGGGACCGCTCGAGATTTGTCGATCCGGCCGCGATGACGTGGCGGGCCGCCTCGACGAAGTTCGCCCGCGCATTGGCGGCGACGATCGCGAAGCGGCCGTGTTCCGAGATCGCCGGGCCTGCGTCGGCCCTCGCGTGGAAATCGGCGAGCCGCCGGGCGACTTCGGCCAGATCCGCGGCATCGACCTCTCCGCGGTTCACCCGCTCTCGGAGCGTGGCAGACTCGGGGAGGCGCCTCATCTTCACGGCCCACTCGATGATCTCGCCCCGCCCCTCCACGCGGACCGCACCGTCGAGGGCGACGGGGACCGCCCCCAGGTAGACGCCCGGGGCCAGCCGCCGATTCAGCCGGACTTCCTCCTCGCAGAGATGCCGTCGCCGCTCCAGCGTTCCGCAATCGACGAAGTCGAGCACGAGCGGTTTTTTGATCTTATAAGCATATTCATCAACAAGAAAGACGACCGAGAGGTGGGTCTGGCGGACTTCGACGTCTTCGGCGGTGACGGGGTAGACCGCGGGATCGGAGAGGGCCGCGATCAGGCGGGTGAGTTCCATAGGAATCGACTTCCCCATCAAACCGAGGCCGGCCCGAAGTCCCGCGGCGATCCTCCGACCGACGCCGTCATTATCGGGACAGGGACGCCCGCCGGGATAGATACGGCGAGGACCGGCGCTCGGCCTCGAGATTAATCCGACGGGCGCTTGACAGGCTTTCATCCGGGCCATATCTTGACCTACGTCGGGTGCTCGTGACGGGCATCCGGACCGGTCGAGATGGCCCCGCCGTGCGTAGCGACGCATGGACGGGGTTTTTTCATTTCCCGACCAGAACGTCCGGCGAGCGGACGAAGGGCCGCCTCCGGGCGACCCCCATCATCTCGCGGTAACGGCCGCCGCACACCAGGCTCCCGCAAGGGCTCATCGCCCGCCGGGAACCTCGGAGTGATCGGTGCCATGAATGACCGCGGACCAATCCCGTGCGGAGCTGGAGCTGAGCGTCGCGCCCGAAGCGACGGCGGGCGATCGCGCCGCGCCCCGCCCGGGCCTCCGCCCGAGCACGGATGATCGAGTCGGTCGGGGTGTGCCCGCAGGGTCTCGTCCCGCGGGGCAAGCGCACGCCGGGTCCTGTCAGTACCGGAACGATCGAACCAGCGAAGGAGACGACCATGCCGGACGTCAAGGAGATGGCCAAGCCGAGGAGCAACGGGCCGCAGGCAGAGGCGAAGGGGGGCACCGCCCTGGCGGAGCGCGATGAGCGGAGGGCCGGCCGGCTGGCGAGGCGCACGTCGCTCGCCGCGGCGGCGGCGGGCAGCCCGTTTGCCTTCATCCGCCACTTCGCGGAGGAGCTGGATCGCCTCGTGGACGACTTCAGCGTCGGGCACGCCTTCCACGTGCCTAGCTTCGTCAGCCGCGGCCACGAGATGCTCCGCCGCGAGTCGGGGATGGTCGAGGCCGATTGGTCGCCCCGCGTCGACGTCCTGGAGCGCGACGGCAAGATCGTCGTCCGCGCCGACCTGCCGGGCCTGTCGAAGGACGACATCAAGGTCGAGGTGTCCGACGACATGATCACCGTCGAGGGCGAGCGGAAGCAGGAGGCGAAGGACGAGCGCAAGGGCTACGTCTGCAGCGAGCGCTCCTACGGCCGCTTCTACCGAAGCATCGCGCTGCCGCAGGGGGCCGACACGTCGAAGGCGACCGCCGAGTTCCATGGCGGGGTCCTCGAAGTCGCCGTCCCGGCGCCGCCCGCCGGGCGGCCGGCGAAGAGCCTGGAGATCCGCGAGAAGAAGTGATCGCAAGAAACGTCGGCGGGGCGTGCCCCATCACGGGGCCCCCGGCCGGCGGGAGGAATTCCCGGTCCGGATGGAAATCCCCGACCGAGGCCCTCGGCGAGTTCGAAGCGCGGTACCAGGCCATCCGACGCGCGCTGGAATCGCCCGACGCCCTCCGCGGGCAGGGCATCGCGATTTTTGCCGGCGCGAGTACCTCGTCGTGGAGACCGATACCCATCGGGGCCGCATTCACGCGGCGAGCCGGGGCCGGCCGCGGCTCCTCAACGAGTTCGATGCGGAGATCCCGAGGAAGCAGCGGTCTTCGGGCGAGCGCTGGGGTTACCACGCCGACGCCAAGGTCGCCTTCATCGTCGAGCCGGCGGCCATCGACGCCTAGGCCGGACGGACCGGGAAACGACACGCGCCGTGGTCGCATTTCAGAGGAGGATCCCATGCCACCGATCCGGGTCATCCTGCACCCGACCGACTTCTCGGAGGACTCGGCCGAGGCGTCCCGCGTCGCGCTGGCGATCGCCCGCGACCGCGGGGCCCGGCTGATCGCCCTCCACGTCAAGCCCCGCGAGATCGTCGACGGCCGATTCATCGCGGGCCCGACCCCCGACATTTATCGCGAAGAGCTGTGGGGCCGCCTGCGCCGGCTCGAAGACGCCGGCCAAGGAGTGCGCGTCGAGCCCTTACTCAAGGAGGGCTTCCCCGTCGCCGAGATCCTCCGGACGGCCGAGGACTCGCGGTGTGACCTCATCGTCATGGGGACGCGTGGGCGGACCGGGCTCGAGGCGGCTGCTCTGGGCAGCGTCGCCGAGTCTGTCCTCCGCGAGGCCGCGTGCCCCGTCCTGATCGCCAAGGCTCGCAGATCGAATGAAATTCCGTCCGGAGCCGCGGCCGAAGCCGAAGAGGCCCTGGATGGCTGACTCGAACTCGACTTGCCAGTTCGCGACTCAGGCGCGCGGCGCACTACGATAACGAGTGGTATCACGGCCGGGGGCGGGTCAAGATACAGGGCAGGAGGGGCGGTTCTGTGGTCTCGGCGGTTATACTGACCGCCAGAGACCGGTTGTCAGGGCTCAGTTCTCCGCACGCTACGACGCACGCTAAACCTTGAAAATCGTGCCGATTCGTGCGTTTCATCGGAGATATGAAATGCCTCAACTGGCTTTCTGGGACATAAGTTGGGGAGAATTGGCGTGGGCACGTCCAGCCTCGACGAGATCGTCGCCTCGAAGCGCAAGGAGATCGAGGCATCGCGGCGGCAGCTGCCGCTCGACGAGCTGGAGGTCCAGGCCGCGGCGGCGCCGCCGGTCCGCGACTTCCGCGCGGCGCTGGAGGGGCCGGGGCCGATCCGACTGATCGCCGAGGTGAAGAAGGCGAGCCCGTCGGCCCAGGTCATCCGCGAGGACTTCGATCCGATCGCAATCGCCCGGACCTACCAGGCCCACGGCGCCCACTGTCTGAGCGTCCTGACCGATGCCCCGTACTTCCAGGGCCACCTCTCGTACCTGGCCCGCATCCGGGCGTCGGTCGCCATCCCCTTGCTCCGCAAGGACTTCGTGATCGACGAGTACCAGGTCGTCGAGGCCCGGATGGCCGGCGCCGACGCCGTCCTGCTGATCGCCGAGATCCTCGACGACCATCAGCTCGCCGCGCTGCTCGCGCGGATCAAGGGCCTGGGCATGGCCGCCCTGGTCGAGTTCCACGACGAGGCGAATTTGCCCCGCGTCCTCGAGGCCGGCGCCGACCTCGTGGGCGTGAACAACCGCGACCTGACTCGGTTCGTCACCGACCTGGAATCGACCTTTCGGGTCCGCGACCGCATACCGCCCGACGTCGTCCTCGTGAGCGAGAGCGGCATCCGGACCCGCCGCGACGTCGAGCGTCTCGAGGCCGCGGGCGTCTCGGCCATCCTCGTCGGCGAGAGCCTCATGCGGTCCGACGACATCGGCCTGGCCGTCGAGCGGCTGCTCGGCCTCGCCCCGGAGCCGGCGGACGCCGGGTGAGCCGCGGTCAGCCCGCTGCCGCGGGCGGCCCGAAGACCTCCGGGTGATGTGAAACGAAGTCGCGGGTGCTCGTCGCGGGCCGCCCCGTGATCGCCTCGACGTCGTGCGTGAGGCGATCGTAGCGGCCCGCGGCATGGAGCTTGGCCATGGTCAGGATGTGCCCGAAGAGGTGGTCGGGCAGGCCGCGGGTGCGAAGGTCCCGTTCCCATTCTTCCAGCGGCACGTCCACATAGGTGATGATCCGGCCGAGGGCCTCGGAATACTCCGCCGCGTGGGCCCGCATGTCCTGGGACCGCGGCCCGGTCAGCTCGTAGACTCGTCCGACATGGGCCGTCGGGCTCGCCAGGATCGTTGTGATGACCTCCGCCACGTCGGCGACGTCGACCGGCGAGGTCCGGCCCTGGCCGAAGGGGAGGCGGATCGTGCCGTCCCGGCCGATCGACTCGGCGGCCCAGGTCGTGAAGAAGGGGTTCTGGAGGAAGACCGTGGCCCGGATGTGCACGACGGGCAATCCCGACCAGTTCAGCACCTGCTCGCCCAGCCAGTGCTGCCGCTGCTGGGGCGAGTCGGTCATCGCGGTCAGGCTCATCTGCGACAAGGTCATCTGCGAGATGTTGACGAACACCTCGAGATCGCCGCGGTCGCGCGCCACGGCGGCGGCGGTGGTGGTCGCCTCCAGATAGGGCGCGGACACGCTCATGCCGAAGTAGAGGCGCCGGCAACCCGCCAGGGCCCGCGCGACGTCCTCAGCCCGGGTCAGGTCGCCGACGACGACTTCGGCTCCGGTCGCGCAGAGCGCCTCGGCCCGCTCATCGTCGCGATGGACGAGCGCACGGACCGGTAGGTTGCTCCGGCGAAGCCGCTCCACGACGGCACCGCCCACCCCGCCCACGCGCCCCGCGGCGCCCGCGACGAGGATCGGGGCCTCGCTTGGCATGGCAGCGACCTCCCATCACCCGGGCGGGCGGAGGATCCTAGGTGTCTGCCCCGTCGGTCCCCCGCGGGCCTGTGCTCAGCGCGTCGACCGGACATGCGACCCTGACACGCACCGACAACATCGGGATGATCGCAGGGCGCAGACCGTCGGGCAAGCCATCGGCGCACGGCCCAGCGAATTGCCGTCACGGCCGACGGCCTCGGGGCCTTCCTCGACCGTCGACGGCCCCTCGGGATTGATCCGTCACGCCGCTCCCTTGCACACCGGGCAGGCCGGCAACTCCGCGACGACCTCTTCGCGGGCGACCCTGGCCGCCTCGGCCCGCCTCCGCGCCTTCTCGGCCCGACGGTGGTTCTTCCGGACCAGCATCAGGTTGCGCACATAGACGAGCACGCCCAGGCTCTGGCCGAGGACGATGACAGGATCCTGGCGCGAGCAGGCATAGATAAGCAAGAACGACCCGCCGACCAGGCTGAGCCACCAGAAGGCGACCGGCACGACCGAGTTGCGGCACCGCTCCGACGCCAGCCACTGCACGAGGAACCGTGCAGTGAAGACCGCCTGCCCGGCGAACCCGAGCACCAACCAGGCCGCCGATCGGTCGGTCATCACGCGACCTCCGGCGCATCCTTCTGCGTCGTAAGTGTTTGTCCCAATGAGAAATGCGGCCGCGGGAGCGGCCCGCCGCCGGGCACGACGTCGTACCGGATCGTCCGTCGGCAAAGCCAGGCTACGCCCAGCAGGTCGACGACGACGCGGAGCGATCGATTCCAGAGGTTATAATGCGACCTGCCGTGAGACCTCGGCCGATGAGTGACCGGGACCTGCACGACCCGGGCCCCTTCGCGGAGCAGGAGTGGCCCGAGGAACCGGTGCATGCCGTGGAAGGTCGGCAGTCGTAACGCCATTTCCCGACGGAAGATGCGCACCGAGCAGCCGGTGTCGCGGATCGACTGGCCGAGCACGAAGTTGCGGATTTGGTTGGCCCAGCGGCTGATGACCCGCTTCGACCGCACGTCCTCGCGTTTCGTCCGCCACCCGAGCGCCGCGTCGTGGCCGGGCAGGGCGTCCCACAGGGCGGCGAGGTCCTCGGGGCGGTTTTGGAGGTCGGCGTCGAGGACCGCGATCCAGTCCCCTTTCGCCAGGCGAAAGCCGGCGACCGTCGCGGCCGACTGTCCGACGTTCCTCGCCAGGCGGATCGGCCTGAGCTCGGGGAAGTCGCGGGCGAGTCCGTCCAGCACGGCCGGCGTGTCGTCGCTCGATCCGTCGTCGACGATGAGGACCTCGAACCCGCCCAGCCTCGGCCTCCCAGACCTCGGGCGGGTGAGGGGCCGGAACCAGCGGATGACCTCGCCGAGCAAGACCGGCAGGCTTGCGGCCTCGTCCTTCGCCGGCACGACGATCGAAAGCGTCTCGTCGCCGCCCAGCTCTCCCGCCCGCTCGTGGCTCCGGGGCGCATGGTATCGGAGCGTCGCCATCTCCACGGCCTCCTCAATCTCCGCTCCCCGGCACATCCTCCATCCTAAGATCGACCCGAACCTTCGCTGCAATCCAATCTTCCTGCGCCACTGGACGATCGGCGAATGCCCCTGCTAGGCTGGTCTTAACCCGGCGTCCCCCGAAGGCCCATTCATCCATGTCCCACGCCCCGGAAGTTGTCCCGATCGCCGTCGATCGCCTCTCCTCAAACGAATTCAGCCAATCACTTTACGGCGATCCGTTCGCCGAGATCTCCGACCTGATCGACAGCGTCCGCCGCGAGGGGATCCTCGTCCCACTCGTGGTCACGCCGGCCGGGCGCGGGCGCTGGGAGGTCGTCTCGGGCCACCGGAGGCTCGCCTCCGCCCTGACGCTCGGTCTGGTCGACGTCCCGTGCGAGATCCGTTCCTTCGAATCGGCCAACGCCAAGCGTCAGGCGGTCCTCGACTATAACCGTCAGCGCCGCAAGACATTCAGCCAGTTAATGCGCGAGGCCGACGCCCTCGAAGTCCTCGAACGCCCCCGGGCCGAAGCCCGGCGTACCGCCAATCTCCGGCAGAATCGGCAGGACTCTCCCGAGCGGCGTAATTCCGACGATCGGAACGGTCGGACTGATGAGACGATCGCCCAGACGCTCGGGCTCGGCGGCAAGGACCTGTACCGACAGGCCCGCGCCGTCTGGAAAGCTGCCCAGTCGGGCGATGTCCGGGCCGGGAACGGAGTGGCCTTGCTCGACCGGGGCGACAAGACGATCTATTCGGCCTATAAGGACTTGCGTCGTCGCGACCGGTTCACGACCGGATTCCGGCCGACACCCTATGACGTGTGGGCCTTTCGCCACGACCGCGCGTTCGGCGTCCCGCACCCCGGGTCGATCCCGCCGTCGATCGTCGCCCACACCCTCCACTACTTCACCGAGCCGGGCACCCTGGTCGTCGACCCTATGGCCGGCGGCGGGACGACGATCGACGTCTGTGCAGCAATGGGACGCCGCTGCCTAGCCTTCGACCTCGAGCCGACCCGCGGCGACATCCAGAGGCTCGACGTCCGCGATGGCTTCCCCGACGCAACTCTTGGCTGCGACCTGATTTTCTGCGACCCGCCCTACCACACGATGCTCGCCCGGCATTATCCAGAGGACGCAGTGTCTCTCGCCCCGCTCTCAGCCTGGATCGACTTCCTTAACGCCTTCGCCCGGATGGCCTTCGCCACGCTCCGCCCCGGCGGATACCTCGCGCTCCTGCTCGCGAACCAGACCGAGAAGGACCTCCCGGCCGGCCACGGCTATTTAGACCATGCCTTCTTCGGCCATCAGGCCATCCTCGATGCCGGCTTCCTCCCCCAGCGGCGGATCAGTTGCCCGATGGCCGGTGCCTATCTCCCGCAGCATGTCCAGGGTGCCCGCCGCGACGGTCGGATGCTCGGCCAGGTCCGCGACCTACTTGTCGCCCGCAAACCCATGGCCGAGTGACGCTCGCTGGGCCCTCAGCCACCCAGCGGCTCACCGGCCGCCAGCTCGTAGACCTTGGCCCGGACAAACGGGTTCGAGAGCGTCGGGTTCCGCCGGACGATCGGCGCGGGCAGGCTGGCGACGGCCCGGCGGACGAGCTCCTCGACCTCGTCGGGGCCGAGCTGCTCGATCACGAGGTTGATCGCCGCTTCCTCCGACTCCCGCCGCTCCTCGGCGCGCTCCCGTTCGCGACGACCGTCCACCGCGCGCATCTGGGCTTCCAATTCCCGTCGACGCGATTCGAGCCGGTTGGCGACCTGGGGCAGCAGGTCATAGCCGTCCTCGATGCCGGCCCGGATGTAGCCGGGCCCGTTCTGGAGCTTCCCCTGGCTCTGGAGATAGAAGGCGTTGAGCAGGACCTTCGCCACCGCCTCGGGGTCCTTCTGCGATGCGAGCTTCGCGGCAAGCCGGCGGGGGATTCCCTGATCCGTCAGCAGTTCCTGCAAATCGACAGCAACCTGGAGCCGGCCGTCGGCCGAGAGCCGGAACGGCGTTCCCGGGATCGGGATAGTGTTCGTGTCCTCTCTCGTTCCTGGCTCTCGTTTCGGCCCACCCGCGGGGCCGCGGAGGCCGAGGAATTGGGCCAACGAAGGGTAAAAATTTGGGCCAGCTGGAAGGGTATCCTCTAAAGACTCTGGACCAGTTTTCGGGGTCTCTTCTAAAGAAAGTGGGCCACTTGGAGGTGAAGCTTTGGACCCCTTCGGCTTCCGTGGCGACGGCCGGGGCGGCGGCTCGCGGAGCACGCGATAGGCGGTCGACCGGCCGCGCGACTTGTTCGTCGCGAGCAGCCCAGCCTGCGTCAGCTCGGCGATCGCCACGAGCACGGTCTGCCGGCTCAGGCCGGCCTGCTTGGCAATGGTCCTGATGCTCGGGTAGGCCCAACCGGTCCCGAAGTCGGCGTAGAGGCCGATGACCAGGTAGACCTTGATCGCCGACCCGCCGAGGGCCTTGAACGACTCGGAGCGGAGCAGGTCGTGCTCGACGCGGAAGAAGAGCGAATCCATGCTGCCCGCCACCTTCTCGGATCCCGTCCCACACTGATTCCGCAGAGCCGCCGCCATGCGGCCCGCGACGCCCGGGGCCGTCAGCCTTAGTGGTTGGGATCCGGAGGGTCGGGGACGTAGTACGTCTTCACCTTGCCCCGCTCGTGGGTCGTCGAGACCACCAGGCCGAGCCGCTCAAGCCGGGCCAGGCTCTCGATGATCGTGGGCGTCGACAGCTTCGTCCGCGCCCGGAGCTCGCTGAGGCTCAGCGCAACGCTCTGGTCGGGCACCCCGCCGCATGCCTCGAGCACGACGAGGTAAACCTTGATCGCCTCCCCCTTGATCCGGGCCAGGTAGCCCCGGTCGAAGAGGACGCTCCGCAGCCAATCGGTCCGGGTCGGCACGGCCACGGGCATCGACCTAGCCCTCCTTCCCCCGCGCGGCACCAGGCCGCGACCGCAATCCCTTATATAAGATCAGTAATCATCTCATGTTGATGCGACTGTGCACACTCTCGCAAGTTTTCCCAGCCATCCTATATTATCCATCGTTCTCCCCCCGCGTCCAGCTTCGTCAATTTCGCTCGACTTTCGGAGGAAGCGGCCCGATTCGCGGATTTTTCGGACGAGGGTGTTGACCATCGCGGAAGCGCCGGTATTATAACCCTTGTCGCCGCTGGATACGCCGCGACGCGAAGCCGAGAGCAGACACGGACGACGCGTTCTCATCTCGACTCCTTACAGCGGCCGGAGCAAAGCCCTATGGGGCGTGGCTCCGGCCGGTCGCGTCGGGTGGGCGGCGGTTCTTTGACAATCCGGTCGGATGGTGGATGGTTCTGCGTCGAGCGGAACGTACCCTTGAGGGAAGCCGGCGGGGGCCAGTCCTCGGAGGCATTCGGTCGCAATGGCGGGCCGGATGCGTCGGGGGCGGTCACTCGCCACGACCAGTCAGATTCCTCAACCCATCTGGGTGAGGAGCGAGGGCGGGTGGGAGTCGAAAGACCTCCAAACGCAACCTCGACCTTTCTCGAAGGGTTTGATCCTGGCTCAGAATGAACGTTGGCGGCGTGGATTAGGCATGCAAGTCGAGCGCCCCGCAAGGGGAGCGGCGCAAGGGTGAGTAAGGCGACGGCAACCAACCCCGCGATTGGGGATAGCCGAGGGAAACTTCGGGTAATACCCAGCGACGTCATTGCGAGGCATCTCGCGGTGACCAAAGCTCCGGCGTCGTGGGACGGGCCGTCGTGGTATTAGCTAGTTGGCGGGGTAACGGCCCACCAAGGCTGCGATGCCTACCGGGCGTGCGAGCGTGGCCCGGCACACTGGGACTGAGACACTGCCCAGACTCCTACGGGAGGCTGCAGTCGAGAATCTTCGGCAATGGGCGCAAGCCTGACCGAGCGACGCCGCGTGGAGGACGAAGGCCTTCGGGTTGTAAACTCCTGTCGAGGGGGAGGAAGCCGCAAGGTTGACCGATCCCTGGAGGAAGCACGGGCTAAGTTCGTGCCAGCAGCCGCGGTAAGACGAACCGTGCGAACGTTATTCGGAATCACTGGGCTTAAAGCGCGTGTAGGCGGGACGGCACGTCGGTCGCTGAAATCCCCCGGCTCAACCGGGGAAGTGGCACCGATACGACCGTCCTGGAGGGGGGTAGGGGGCGCTGGAACTCACGGTGGAGCGGTGAAATGCGTTGAGATCGTGAGGAACGCCCGCGGCGAAAGCGAGCGCCTGGACCCTTTCTGACGCTGAGACGCGAAAGCCAGGGGAGCGAACGGGATTAGATACCCCGGTAGTCCTGGCCGTAAACGATGGGCACTGGGTAGGGGGCTCGCCGATGGGCTCCCTGCCGCAGGGAAACCGTGAAGTGCCCCGCCTGGGGAGTATGGTCGCAAGGCTGAAACTCAAAGGAATTGACGGGGGCTCACACAAGCGGTGGAGTATGTGGCTTAATTCGAGGCTACGCGCAAAACCTTATCCCGGGCTTGACATGCACGGATTAGCCGGCGGAAACGTCGGTAAGGCCGCAAGGTACAACGTGCACAGGTGCTGCATGGCTGTCGTCAGCTCGTGCCGTGAGGTGTTGGGTTAAGTCCCGTAACGAGCGCAACCCCTGCGTCTAGTTGCCAGCGGGTCATGCCGGGAACTCTAGACGGACCGCCGGCGTCAAGCCGGAGGAAGGCGGGGATGACGTCAAGTCCTCATGGCCCTTATGCCCGGGGCTGCACACGTACTACAATGGCGCGGACAGAGCGATGCAAAACCGCGAGGTCGAGCCAATCGCACAAACCGCGCCCCAGTTCGGATTGCGGGCTGCAACCCGCCCGCATGAAGCCGGAATCGCTAGTAATCGCGGATCAGCATGCCGCGGTGAATGTGTTCCTGAGCCTTGTACACACCGCCCGTCAAGCCACCAAAGCGGGGGGCATCCGAAGTCGCCGGAGCCGCAAGGCAGGCGCCGAAGATGAAACCCGTGATGGGGACTAAGTCGTAACAAGGTAACCGTAGGGGAACCTGCGGTTGGATCACCTCCTTTCTAAGGATTTCCTTGGAAAACCCGCCCGGATGATCGGATAACATCCCTCGGGATGATGTCCGGACGCCGAGGCGACGTCGGCGCCGCCCTCCTTCGCGAGGCGGCCCGCGCCGGCTTCCCACGGGGGTCCGTACCCCCGACGCAGAATCTCAAACCATCCGACCGAACACGCCCGTGGCCCGCGGCGGCCGGACTTCGATCCGGCCGCCGCGGCGTCGCGGTGTCTTCTCTGCCGCGGGGTGCGGGGTGAGGCCGTCTGGTGACGGCACCGCCCCCTGGCCGGCGGCCAGCCGGGGGTCAAACCTCGGGGCTCTCTGACAATCCGGACGTCGGGACACACGCAGCAAGATCTGCGTGGTCGTGCAATGTCTGACGCAAGATAGTAGGCTACAGTGGATCATCCACGAACGTAGTCCTTCACGGATGCCGCGTGGTACAGGCTTCACATCCTGTATCCATGCGAATGTCGAAGTGAGCGACGGAGATCCTCGGCCAGCGTCGCGAGACGCGGGGCGGGAAATCTCCGGTCGAGAGCGCGATCGTATCGCCGCCGGGCATCGGGACGGGCGACCCTTCGGGGTCGTGCGGATCGGGGCCGGGTCGGCGTGGTCAAGCTCCTAAGGGCACGGGGGGGATGCCTAGGCGTCGTCAGGAATCTGGGCGTGGGAGGCCGCGATAGTCCCGGGGGAGCTGCCGAACGAGCGCCGATCCCGGGGTGCCCAGGAATACGCGGGGAACTGAAACATCTCAGTACCCGCGGGAGAGGAAATCAACCGAGACTCCCTCAGTAGCGGCGAGCGAACGGGGACCAGCCTAAACCGACCGGGACACCGGTCGGGGTCGTGGGGCCGGAGTCGTGGGATGCAGCGAAGCGAGCCGAAGCCGGCTGGAAAGCCGCACCGGAGCGGGTGAAAGTCCCGTAGGCGAAGCCGAGCTGCCCCTATCCGGTACCCGAGTAGGGTCGGGCACGTGAAACCCGGCCTGAATCTGGGGGGACCTTCCTCCAAGGCTAAGTACTCGGCGACGACCGATAGCGAACCCAGTAGGGCGACCGAACGGTGGGAAGAACCCCGACGAGGGGAGGACACTGAACCTGAAACCCCGTGCCTACGAGCGGTGGGAGGGCCGTGCTGCTAGTCAGCCGCCTGACCGCGTGCCTTTTGCATAATGATCCGGCGAGTTACTGTGTCCGGCCCGGTTAACCCCTTCAGGGGGGGAGCCACAGCGAAAGCGAGTCCGAAACGGGCGATTACGTCGGGCGCAGTAGACGCGAAACGAGGTGAACTACCCATGGGCAGGCTGAAGCGACCCTAACCGGTCGTGGAGGGCCGAACCCACCAGTGTTGAAAAACTGGGGGAGGACCCGTGGGGAGGAGTCAAAGTCTTATCAAACCTCGAGATAGCTCGTTCTCTCCGAAATGGCTTTAGGGCCAGCGTCGGGGCATAGTACGCGGGGGTAGAGCGACGGAATTCGTTCGGGGGCCTTCCCGGCTACCCGGCGAAACCCAACTCCGAATACCGCGTGCCGGACCCCGGCAGTCAGAGCGTGGGGGAGAAGCTTCACGCTCGAGAGGGAAAGAACCCAGACCGCCGACCAAGGCCCCCAAGACGACGCTCAGTGGCAAAGGAAGTGGGATCGCGGTGACAGCCGGGATGTTGGCTTAGAAGCAGCCACCATTTCAAAAGTGCGTAACAGCTTACCGGTCGAGCCATCCCGCGCCGAAAATGACGGGGACTAAGCGTCGCGCCGCAGTCGCGGGCTCATTTTTGAGCAGTAGGAGAGCGTCGACGGCCGCGTCGAAGGCGGACCGAGAGGACCGCTGGAGCGCCGTCGAGTGCGTATGCCGGAACGAGTAACGACAAGACGGGTGGGAAGCCCGTCCGCCGAAAGCACAAGGTTTCCTGGGGAAGGTCAATCCGCCCAGGGTCAGTCGGGACCTAAGGCGAGGCCCAAGGGCGCAGCCGATGGGCACGCGGTTAATATTCCGCGACCCGATGCTAGGTTGATGCGGGCAGGACGCCGCGACGAGAGAGATCGGGGTGATAGACGCCCCCGTCCCGCAAGGGCGACAGCATTCGATCTGGAAGTCTCTCAACCTCGCGGCCACGAAAAGCCGCCCGCGGACGAAACATCGGCCCGTACCGCAATCCGACACAGGTGTGCTAGGCGAGCATCCGAAGGCGTTCGGGAGAACCCTCGTGAAGGAACTCGGCAAAATGACCCCGTACCTTCGGTACAAGGGGTGCTCACATCGCGAGATGTGAGCCGCAGAGAATCGGCTCTAGCGACTGTTTATCAAAAACACAGGACTCTGCCAACTCGCAAGAGGACGTATAGAGTCTGACGCCTGCTCGGTGTCGGTAGGTCAAGGGAGCCGGTGAGGGAAACCGAAGCTGGCGACCAAAGCCCCGATAAACGGCGGCCGTAACTATGACGGTCCTAAGGTAGCGAAGTTCCTTGTCGGGTAAGTTCCGACCTGCATGAATGGCGTAACGACTGGAGCGCTGTCTCCACGAGGGACCCGGTGAAACTGTAGCCGTGGTGAAGATGCCACGTACCCGCGGTCAGACGGAAAGACCCCGTGAACCTTTACTGCAGGTTGGCACTGGCCCGACGTGCATTCTGTGTAGCATAGCTGGGAGGCCGTGACCCCCGGGCGCCAGCCCGGGGCGAGCCATCGGTGAAATACCAGCCTGAATGGACGTCGTGCCTCACCGTTGCGTAGCCCGCAACGGGACCGTGCTCATCGGGCAGTTTGACTGGGGCGGTCTCCTCCCAAAGAGTAACGGAGGAGTGCAACGGTGCCCTCGGCCCGGTCGGCAATCGGGCAACGCGAGCGCAAACGTATAAGGGCGCCTGACTGCGAGACCCATCGGTCGAGCAGGGACGAAAGTCGGCGTTAGTGATCCGGCGGTGCTGGATGGAAAGGCCGTCGCTCAACAGATAAAAGGTACTCCGGGGATAACAGGCTGATCTCCCCCGAGCGTCCCTAGCGGCGGGGAGGTTTGGCACCTCGATGTCGGCTCATCGCATCCTGGGGCTGGAGAAGGTCCCAAGGGTTTGGCTGTTCGCCAATGAAAGCGGTACGCGAGCTGGGTTCAGACCGTCGTGAGACAGGTCGGTCCCTATCTGCCGTGGGCGTGGGAAACTTGAGGAGCGTCTCCCCTAGTACGAGAGGATTGGGGAGGACCGACCTCTGGTGTGCCGGCTGTCCTGCTCAGGGCACCGCCGGGTAGCCAGGTCGGGACCGGATAAGCGCTGAAGGCATCTAAGCGCGAAGCCCCCTCCGAGACCAGGTTTCCATTGGCTTTTTTAGCCATGAAGGCTCCTGGAAGACGACCAGGTCGATAGGCCGGGAGTGCACGGCGGGCGACCGCCGCAGCCGACCGGTCCTAACAGCCGAACGGCTTGACCACCCCGACCCGCCGCCGATGGCGCACTCAGCGCCCGAGGCCCGGGCCGGAACGAACGCGATCGCGACCGGCCCCGATCGAGAGATCGGAGTCGCCACGATCGACCCATCCGATGGCCTGCGCCGCGGATGATCCGGTGGCCTATGAAGTTGTCGACGAGATTGCACGATCATGCTGATGAGCGGATGTGTCCCGACCCCGGATCATCGCGCGACCGGGGGGCTTGACCGCCCCCCGGCCGCCTTCCGGCGACCATACTGGCGGGGCCCCACCCGTTCCCATCCCGAACACGGCCGTTAAGCCCGCCAGGCCCATGATAGTGCCTCTGGCGCGAAAGTCGGTCATCGCCGGATCCTCACAACGGACGCCGCCGCAACCCCCGAGGGTCGCGGCGGCGTCTCTTTGCGCGCACGCGACATGAAGTCGGCCCGATCGAGCGGTTAGAATGCAGTCCATGGAGCCCACGGACTTGCCGCGAGTCGAGCTGACGCCTGAGCATCGTGCCCTCCTCGCGCAAGGGCACGCTCCTCTACGCGAAGTCCTGCGGCGCGAGGGGGCGCGTCGCCTGCGCCGAGGGGTTCGCGATCCATCAGCTTCAGATCGGGAATGAGGAGGTCGCCCGCGACTTCCTCCGATTCCTCGAAGACCAGCTCGCCGAGCTCGAACGGGGCGATCGCGAGGACTTGCGCGGGTTGACCGAGGGGCTAATCGCCCGCATCTGTGGCCATCGGTCATCCGGCGACAGCACGCGGTCCCCGATCTGATCCCTCCGGCCTGCCCGCCTACAGGAAGCGGCCGTACTCGTCCGTCCAGCCGTTGGGGGCGCCAAACGAGAATTCGTACAGGGTGCCGTCGCTCGTCCGCGCGAAGAGGTCGTCCCCCCCATGGGAGTTCACGGCGTCGGTCACGGAGACGAAGCTCTGGACCGAGGGGATGGCGACCCAGCCGGAGGCGTCGGTGTAGTGGTAGACGGTGCCTCCGACGATCCCGGTGACACCGATCCTGTTGGCGATCAACGTGCCCGGCGTGAAGTCCCCGCCGAAGTCGGTCCACTGACCGGTGGCGTAGCTGAAGTCCCAGATCGAGCCGTCGGCCGTCTCGGCGAAGAGCTCTCCCTGGCCGGAGAGCAGCGAGGTGACCCCGGTGAGCGGGCCGATGTGGACCCACCCAGACTCGTCGTAGTACTGGGACACGGCGCCGCCCGAGGCAACCCCGCTGATCCCGTAGCTGTTGGCGATCATCGTGCCGGCGACGAGGCTGCCCCCGGTACTTGCCCACGTGCCGGTGTCCCAGTGGTAGACCCAGATCGAGCCGTCGGTGAGCTGGGCGAAGAGCTCCGACCGGGCCGAGAGGTCCTTCGAGGTAACGAGCGAGACGGCATCGCCCAGGCCGCCGACCTGGGCCCACCCCAAGCCCTCGGCGTACTGGAAGATGGCCCCCCCGAGGGCGATCCCGATGATACCGTTGCTGTCGGCGATCATCGAGCCCCGCTGGAGGTACCCTCGGGTGTCGCTCCACGTGCCCGAAGAATAGTCATAGACCCGGATCGAGCCGTCGACGAGCTGGGCGAAGAGCTCGGCGCGCCGGCGGGGCTCGTCGAGGAGACGACCGCGACGACGTTGCCAGGCGCGTTCAGCGCGCTCCAGGAGCCCCGTCCGGCGCCGTCGTTGTCGGCCTGGTAATACCAGACGTTGCTGTCGTGAGTGACGCCCGCGACCCCCCCGTCGCTCGCAACCGCGGTCGTGTTGGCGCTCGTCGTCGTCGTCGAGGGCGGCGCGCTCGTCGTCGCGGTGTTCCAGGGGGGCGATCCGCTCACCGAGACATCGACGAGCAGGCCCTCGATCGCATCGGCCCAGACCTCGTAGCCGGAGGCGTTGGGATGGATGTTGTCGGCGAAGAAGTCGGCCGACACGAGCGTGCCGTCCGCGGAAGTCAGCTCGGGGTCGATGTTGACGAAGCCGACGCCGACCGTCGGCGCCCACTGCTGGAGCGCGGCGTTGACCGCATTGATCTCGAGGCGGAGTGGATCGGTGGCCGAAGCCCCGCGCGGGAAGAGGCCCATGAGGAGGATCTGCGTCCCGGGGGAGATCGTCTGGATCTCCTCGACGACCGCCTGGAGCGCGGTGATCGTGTCATCGACGGAGGACCCGTAGCCGAGGTCATTGGTGCCGATGTTGACGACGGCCAGCTTCGGGTGGCCCGCCAGCTCGCCGTTCTCGATCCGCCAGAGGAGGTTTTCGGCCGTGTCGCCCGCCACGCCGAAGTCCGCCCCCCCCAGCGGGGCGATCCGGTTGATCCAGACCGATGACCCTGTCGCGCGGCCGAAGAAGTCGGTGATCGAGTCGCCGAGGAAGACGATGCCGTCGCGGCCGGCGGCGACGTCCGCGAGGATCTGATCGTGGCGCCCGACCGCGTACGAATCGAGCCGCTCGACCGGCACGACGTGCGCTGCGGCGCCGGTCAAGCTCGGACAGAACCGGCCCTCGAGCGCCTGCCATTCGGGCCGATGTCGCGACGATCTGCGGCTCATTTCGGCGAGCGCTCCGCGCGGGCATGTGGGCACACAGGGCCCGGCAAGCGGGATGTGGTGTCATACCAGGGCGTCCGAGTGATATCTTGGATGACGTTTCGGGCACAGTCAAGCTGCTCGGACGGCCTTGTAGCAGCGTATAACGTGCAACGTCCGCGATAGGAGACAGCGCCGCGACCCGCCCGATCGGCCGACACCGCGATCGGTTGCGAGCCCGAGGCAGACGCGACGGACGCGGAGCCGTCGGCGGACCCGAGGATCCTGTGGATCGGCCAGGGGCCCTCGAATGCTTCGAGGCGGGCCAGGGACTCGCGGAGCGATTCGGCGGCGGCGTGCGGGTCGATGCCCAGGTCGGGCGTGAGTGCGGCGACGGGCATCGCGCGGCCTTCGGGGAAGGCCCGCTCGCGGAAGAGGACGTCGCGGGCTTCCTCCTGCTCAGGCGTCGCCGGGTCCGAGGCCACCCGACCGATCAGTGCCAGGCGGACCGCCCGCGCCACGTGGTCGCAGGTCTCGCCGAGCGTCCAATCGCCCGCGGTCGTGTGCCTTCGAGCAGTTGGTCGACGTTGAACATGATCTCGCCGATCCGGTCGAAGTCGAGGGGGCGACGTTCGGGCATGGGGTGTCTCGGATCCGGCGGGCGGGTGGAGCGGCCGGGTCCATTATGGACGAGGGGCGGACGGGCGCGATCGCGGTGGCCGTCGGGCGCGGGCCTGTACACATTGAAGAACTCCACGCGCTGTGCGCGGGGGCGTGCGTAGCCTAGAATCGATGGTGGGACCGGCCTGGCGGCCCGTCGCCGGATTCCGCGTCGGGGGATGCATCGGGGGCAAGCACCATGCCGAACACCATCAGGGTCGCGGTCACGAAGGGAGGCGGGCCGGTCGCCCGGGCCCTCCTGCCGCGGGTCGCGGCCGGGGAGATGTTCGGGCCGGCGCGGCGGGTCGACCTGAGCCTGCTCGACGACACCGGGAACATCCACGGGGCGGAGACGGCCGCGACGGCCGCGCGGGATCTCGGGCCCTCGACGCTGGGCGAGGTCCGGGCGAGCGCCGACCCGCTCGAGGCGTTCGCGGGCGCCGACTGGATCATCCTGCTCGATGAGCCCCAGCCCCGGTCGGGGGACGTCCCACCCCGGGGCCGGGCCGACTGGAAGACCTTCGTCGATCGGGGCCGCGCGATCAACGCGGCCGCGCCGCACGCGCAGATCCTGGTCGCCGCTTATCCGTCCAATATCCACGCGATGATCGCCAGGGCATACGCGCAGGACGTGGCCCCCTGGCGCTGGTTCGCCATGACCCGGCACATCGAGGACTGCGCCGCGGGCCTGGTCGCGGACCGGGCCGGCGTCCCCCCCTCGAGTGTGAACCACCTGGTGTCCTACGGCTGCAGCGGCCCTCCGGCATTCGTCGACCTTCATCACGCCCGGATCGACGGCCGCCCGGCCCCCGCGTCGATCACCGGGGACGAGTGGCGCTCGGGGCCTTTGCGTCGGCCCTGCAGGACCGGCTCCGCGAGGTGATCGAGGGCCGGTCGCCCGCATCGGCTACGGCCGGCGCGATCGCCGCGACGATCCACGACCTCGCGACGCCGACGCCCTATCACGCCTGGATCAATGTCGCGATGGATTCGGACGGGAGCTATGGCGTCCCCCGCGGCCTGATCTTCGGCTTCCCCGTCCGGACGGAGAACGGCGTGAGTCACGAGATCGTCCCCGGCCTCTACCTCGGCGCCGAGGCCCAGCGGAGGATCGCGGAGAATGTGGCCGAGCTCGAGTTCGAGGCCGTCAAGATGACCGTCTAACCGGGGTCGGCGGGTCGGGCCCGCCGCCGCCGCAGGTGATACTTCAGCCCGGTCGCGAAGAAGCACCCCGCCGCGACCACGCCAAAGATCAGGGGGGCGAACCGGGGATACAGCGCCATCGGCACGATCGCGAGGAACGTGACCAGCGCATAGAGATAAAAGACCCCGGATAAAATCCCCGCCTTCACGAAGAAGAGCATGCCGTTGACGATCGCCAGCATCGGCGCCAGGCTCAGCACCGGCTGGCCGAGGAGCCACTCGGTCGCGAACAGGAGGTTGATCGCGACGCACCCTGAGCCCCAGACGTGGGCGAGCTGCCGCTCGACGAACGTGATCGGGCCCCCTCGGCGCCGGATCGCCCAGAAGACCGACGCCCACGCGCCGAGGCCGACGGTGAAGAGCATGACATAAGGCCATCTCGCCGACACGCCGCGCCACATCATCCAGTTCGTCAGCCCGAAGAAGACGAGCAGGGCCAGGCTGTGGAGCATCCAGAGCAGGCCCCAGTTCTCGAGCACGGGCGCGTGATGCGTCTCGGCGAACACCCGCTGCGCCAGGCTCCGCAGGCTTACCGATCGCGCCGAGACCGGCTCGCCCGCGAGGTAGGCGTCAAGGTCGTCGGCCATCGCGGCGGCCGATTTATAGCGATGGCCCGGCTCCTTCTGAAGGCACTTCAGCGCGACCATCTCAAGGTCCGGGTCGACGCGCGGGTTGAGTGCCCGCGGCATCACGGGGTCCGACTCGAGCACGAGCCGGATCGTGTCGAACGCCGACGCGGCCTGAAACGGCGGGCGGCCGGTGAGGCTGTGATAGAGGATCGCGCCGAGTCCGTAGACATCCGACGCCGCCCCGACCGGCCCGACGCCGGCGACGGCCGCCTCGGGGCTCATGTAGCTCGGCGTGCCGAGGATCGCGCCGGTCGGCGTGAGGCTCGGGTGGTCGCCGGCGCGGTCAGCTTCGCCAGGCCGAAGTCGGCGACGAGCGGGCGGCCGTCGGCGTCGATGAGGATGTTCGAGGGCTTCAAGTCGCGGTGGAGCACGCCCCGTTCGTGCGCATAGGCGATCGCCCGGGCGACCGGCGCCAGGATCTCCGCAGCCCGGCGCGGGGGCAGAGGCCCTTCGGCGAGCAGCCTGGCCAGCGTCGTCCCCTCGACGAGCTGCATGACGAGGAACGGCTGGCCGTCGTGCAGCCCCACGTCGTAGAGCGTGACGATGTGCGGATGCTGGAGCCTCGCCACGACCGACGCCTCGTGCCGGAGCCGGTCGGCGCCGGGGTCGTCGTCAAGCGTCCCGGGCGGCAATCGCTTCAGCGCGACGACCCGGCCCAGTCCGCGCTGCTCGGCGCGGTAGACGATCCCCATCCCGCCGCGGCCGAGGACCTCGAGGATCGTGCAATCACCGACGGTCTGGCCGGGCACGTCGGGCGGCGATGCAGGGCGCAAAGGTCTCGGGTGGAACGTCGTGTCGTCGCCGGTCGAGGGCCGCGCCAGCTCCTCGGCGATGAGCGCGGCGGCCCAGAGTTCGCGGAGCTCCCCCGCGACCTCGGGATGCTCGCGCGCCGCCGACTCGACGTCGGCCGCGCGGCCGACGCGGAGGTCGTCGGTAAGGCGGCCGATCAGGTCGACAAGGAGGGAGTCGGGATCAGGGTTCATGGATCAAGAGTCGCGGCTGACGGAGCCCGAAGCGCCTACTCGGCCCCCGGGTCGCGGAGATATCCCTCGATCCGCCGGATCGTCTCGGCATCGGGCGGGTTCGCGGCGGCCCTGTTTCGAACCTGCTCGGTCATCTCCGCCAGCCTGCGCCGCATCGCCTCAGCCGCCTGGGCCAGCTCGGGGGGCATGCCGGCGAGGTCGCCGAGCGGTCCGCCGACCGCCCCCATGTTCAGGGCGGCCTGGAGGAGCGCGGCGCTCCGTTGCTCGGGCGAGAGCCCCTCGAGCGTCTCCTGGAGCTCGACCTGGCGGTCCTCCTTCGCCTGGGCGCGGGCCGCGCCCTCGTCGCCCAGCAGCTTCGACCGCAGCGCCCGGAGCCGATCGCGGTCGGTCGACTCGAACATGACGTAGATCGGGACGCCGTGGGAGGTCGTGTCCTTCCAGCGGCCGTCGTCGTTCGTCTCCGACCGGACGTGGACGATCCCGTCGCTCTCCTCGGGGTGCAGGTGCAGCGCGAACGTGGCGATCGGCGCGGGCCGAAGCGGCTGGATCGCGGTCTGCGCGGCGTCGAGCGGCAGCGGGAGCGTAGTCCGCGTCAGGGCCTCACCCTCGGGCGACCGCTCGCGGGTGAAGAGGACCAGCGCATCGCCCTCGCGCGCCAGGACCTGCTCCTCATTCGCCGACTCGTCGTCGTGCAGGGTCGACAGGTCGATCGTCTCTCGCGCAGGACCTCGAGGCCCGACCCTTCCTCGGCCTCCGACCAGTTCACGCCCGGCTCGTCGGAGGCGGCCAGCTCGGCCTCGAAGTGGCCGCCGATCGACTCGTTGACGAGGTCGGTGCTCTCGCCGTGGTGGTCGAGGTAGACACTCGGCGCGCCGTGGGGGCCTCGCGCGTTGAAGTTCATCAGGTACCTCGCGCCGCTTGTGGTCTCGTCGCCGAAGGCGAAGACCAGGGAGCGGTCGGGCGCCTCGTCCTCGTCCAGCCCGGCCCACTCCCAGAAGTCGTCGTCGACCGGCACGATCTCGGCCAGCGGCGAGATCGCGATCGACGTATTTCGCACGTAGCCGCCGTCGCGGAGGCCCAGGGCCGTGCAGAGCGGCTCGGGAAGCGTCACGCCGTGCTCCCGCTCCCACGCGGCGATCTCCTCGGCGGTGATGCCGGGGGGCGCCTTGGCGTCGGCCGCGTCGGGGGGGCCGTACTCCTCCTCGTACCCGGGGGGGAAGTTGCTGTCCGTCCAGAATCGGTCGAAGTCGATCATGGCGGCCTCTCTGGGGAAGGGGACAGGGGACGCGGAGCCCGGCCGATCGCCCCCGGTGGGCGGACCGGCCGCGATCGGCTATCGAATCGAGGGCGCCTCGTCCAGCCGCTCGCGCAGTCGGCGGAGCGCCCGCAGATGCCTCATCCCCGCAGCCGGCTCGCTGAGCCCGAGCGAGTTCGCCGCCTCCGAGTTGGAAAATCCCTCGAAATGCCGCATCAGGAGGATCTCGCGGTCGTCCTCGTCCATCGCGTCGAGCGCCATGCGGAACCGCTCCTCGAGCTCGCGGCGGAGGCTAGCCGCGGCGGGGGTGAGGGCACCGTCGCGGAGACCGGCGGCGAGGTCGAAGCCCGACCGGTCGGCGTACTCGGGCGCGGCCAGCGACCGCTCGCGGTCGAGGCTCCGCCGCGCGGCGACTCGGTGGCGACGATGCTCGTCGATCATCCGGTCGCGCGCGATCTGGCGGAGCCAGAGGTGGAACGGCATCGCGGGATTGCGTAGGTAATCGCTCAACCGTCGGCTCGCCTCGATCAGCACGTCTTGCACGACGTCGCTCGCATCGACCCGCCGCCCGATCGCGTGATCCAGCCGCATGTCGATCATCCGCCGGAGCGGCTCGCGGTGCCGGGCCCAGAGCCGGTCGGCCGCCGCGGGGTCGTCGGCGCGGGCCAGTCGGTCGAGCAGCTCGCGGGTCGAGTCGGAATCGGGCCACATGTCGGGAATTCGCCGGGGTGAGCAGATCGACCTGGATTCTACCCGAGTCGACGTCCCGAGGAACCGGCGAAGGATGCCCCGGGATTGCGTTCGCCCCATGCTGGGGCATAGGTTCTAGGCGAGGGTGAGGAATCGCATGACGGGCCGCGACGAGCTCGGCGATCGCCCATCGAGAGGAAACGCATGCTGCTGGCCGAGGTCGTGGACGGCATCTGGAGGCCGGGAATCGGCGATCCGACCGTGGTCGGTTGGGCGACGGTGGTGGCCTACCTCGCCGCGGCCTGCGGCTGTCTCCGGGCCGCGTGGCGCGAGCGCCGGCCCGGCGGCTCGCGGCGGCCGTCGGGGTTCTGGATAGCGCTCGCGGCCATGATGCTCGCCCTCGGGATCAACAAGCAGCTCGACCTCCAGAGCCTCGTCACCGTCATCGGCCGCCGCGTCTTGGAGGCGCGGGGCCTCTACGAGCATCGGCGGACCTACCAGCTCGCCTTCATCTTCGCCGTGGCGATCACCTGCGCCAGCCTGCTCGCGGCGCTCCTCTGGGCCGCCCGCGCCTCGCTCCGCCGGCGAGGGTTGGCGCTGGTGGGGGTGATATTCGTGATCGGATTCGTGATCATCCGCGCGGCGTCGTTCCACCACGTCGACGCCTTCCTTGGCGCGACGCTAGGCGGGCTGACATGGAATTGGATCCTCGAGCTGGGCGGCATAGCCATCGTCGCCGTGGGCGCCTATCGGGTCGCACCGGCTGCCCCCGGGCCCACGGCCCGGGACGGTGGTCACGTCTCCTACCGCTATCCGGCGGGCCGGCGATAACGGCGCAGAAATCCGGCGGGCCAGGTTAAGAATCGCCCGGACCTCGCGGTTGGGCCGGCATCGGGGCGTCGCGGACGTTCCAGTGAACCGGGTCCCAACGAAGAGGAGACGGGCCATGGATTTCGTCGTCGCGGAGCATGTCGCATATCTCGTGCTGGGCGTGGGCCTGACGGTCTGGGTCGCGCGAACGCTGGCCAAGAACGGCCGTGTCTTCCTCGTCGACGCCTTCGGCGGCAACGCCGAGCTGGCCGATGCCGTCAACCGGCTGCTCGTGGTCGGCTTCTATCTGATCAACGTCGGCTTCGTGGCCTCGGCCCTGAAGTACGGCGAGAAGCCGCACGACCTCGCCGGCGCGATCGAGGCGCTGAGCACGAAGGAGGGGCTTGTCCTGGTCGTGCTCGGCGTGATGCATTTCTTCAACCTGTACATCTTCGCACGCGTCCGCCGCCGCGGCCTCCTGCGGCACCAGAAGCCGCCGGTCGCGCCCGAGGCCTTCGTCGAGCCGAGGGTGGGGTTCAGCCACTGAGGAGGCCGCGATGCGGTTCCAGCTCCGCCTCGGTGAGCTGATGCTCGCGATCGCCTTCGTCGGGGTCTGCGCCGCCCTCGTCGCCGGGATGTGGGGCGGCTGGTTCTGGGCGTCGGGTCTCGTCGGCGGGGCGGTCGTGCTCACGGCGGCCTATCTCGTGGCCCTGCTCATGATGCGGCGGCACCTGTCGACGAATCCCGAGGGAGGACGATCATGCAACGCCTCACCATCCTCTACGACGCCCGCTGCGGCCTCTGCTCGTGGGCCCGGCGGTGGGCCCGGCGGCAGCCGGCGTTCGTCGAGCTGATTTTCCTGACGGCCGACTCCCCCGAAGCCCACCGCCGCTTCCCCGATCTCATGCGACCGGGCGAGCCCGAGGAGCTGGTCGTCGTGAGCGACGAGGGCGGCGTCTACCGCTCGGACGACGCCTGGATCATGTGCCTGTACGCCCTGGAAGACTTCCGCGAGTGGTCCCTGCGGCTCGCGGCCCCGGCGCTCCGCCCGCTGGCCCGTCAGGCGTTCGCGCTGGTCTCGCGGTCGCGGCGGTCGATCTCGCAGTGGCTCGGTCTGATGCCCGACGCCGAGCTGGTCGACACCCTGTCCCGCGTCGAGGCCCCGGCCTGCCGGATGGGGGTTGCGGGGGAGGACGGGTGAAGGCGGATGATCTCGGGAACAGCGCGCCGGGTCTAGGCGTCTCATTCGAGAGACGACCGCTTGCGACATCGGCCGGATCGACGCAAGCGGCTCCACTCGCCGGCCATGCGGGAGGCCCGTCCCATGCCCAGACCCTGGATACTCGCCGCGGCGGCCCTTGTCGGCTTCGGCCTGCGCCTCAGGCCCCGCCTGGCCTCGTCATGGTCGACGACCTTGCGCCGGAGCGTGAGAAGAGGCTCGGCCCCTGGAGCGAGCCGACGGGCGAGGTCACGATTCCGAAAGAGTGAGGCAAGCTGCGAAGTCGAGGGAGGGCCACCTTTCGGAGAACTGTACCGATTGAGGCCCCTCGGTTAGACTCCAGACATGGTCCAACTCCACCGCAGCCCCGTGCGATCCGACCCCGCCGTGATGGGTGGGACGCTCGTCTTCCGCGCCAGTCGCGTCCCGGCGCAGACGCTGCTCGATTACCTCGACGACGGCTATACGCTCGCCGAGTTTCTGGAGATGTTCCCCTCGGTCGACCGCGAGGATGCCGCCGAGTTCCTGCGGCTCGCGAGGGGCGAGGCCGATGCGGATCGTCCTTGACGAGAACCTGCCCCGACCGCTGCGGCGCGCCTTCGGCCCGGAACATCAGGTCGCGACGGTCCAGGAACTCGGCCTCGCGGGCACGTCCAACGGCGCCCTCTTGGCCCGGTTGGAGGGCGGCTTCGACGTCTTCGTCACCGCCGATAAGAACCTCCGCTATCAGCAGAACCTCGCGGGGCGCACCCTGGCGATCGTCGAGCTCCCGACCAATCGGTTGCTGACGCTCAAGACCATGACGGTCGCGTCGGCGAAGCCGGGCTCGTATCTCCAGGTGCCGGTTCCTGAGGCGCCCGGATCGAACGGGCCGACCCCTTGATGGATTGCCCTCCGCGAAGGCTGTAGGCGTCAGCCGCGCGTGGACTCGCCCGGGGCTCCATCCGCGGCGGGACGACCTTACGCCTTCGGCGCCTCGGCAAGCCCGGCGTCGGCCGGCGCGGCGGCCTCGGGCGGCTTGGGCTTGGGCTTGGCCGGCTCGTACTGCTTGACCGCACACTGGGGGTGGATGCCCCCGCGGGAGTAGACGACCTCGCGGCAGACCGGGCAGCGGGCCCGGGTCGAGACCGGCGTGTGCACGTGCTTCGGGTTCATGGAGGTCGGCTTCCTGCGAGGGCGATTCCGATGGGATCTCCGACGGGGCGACCCGGGGATGGATGGTCGACGAGGGGCCCTTCGGAGACTCGAGAGGCCCCCCGCGTCATCCGGTCCGGCCGGTGCTCAATAGCGGCCGCCGCCACCGCCGCCGTAGCCGCCGCGGCCACCGCCACCGCCGCCGCCGTAGCCACCGCCGCCGCTCCGGCCGCCACCGCCGCCGCCGTAGCCGCCGCCGCCGCTGCGGGGCTCGCGCGGCTTGGCCTCGTTGACCGTCAGGTTACGCCCGTCATGGTCGCGGCCGTTGAGGCCCTGGATGGCGGCCTGCGCCTCCTGGTCCGTCCCCATCTCGACGAAGCCGAACCCCTTCGAGCGGTTCGTGTCCCGGTCGACGATGATCTGGGCGCTCTGGACGCTCCCGAACTGGGAGAACAACGCCTCGAGGTCGGACTCGTTGACGTTGTACGTGAGATTCCCGACGTAAAGCTTCTTCCCCACGATCGGACTCCGAATCGAAAGCGTGACGACCCGCGGTGTGCTCTCCGGGTCGAGGAGAGAGGGGCTTCAGGCGAAGCCCTTCGGGTGGGAACGGCGAGGGAGGGGAACGGAGACCGATTCGGGAAGAGCCGGCAGTACCACTCGGTCGTCAGACCAACCGACCCGAGCATAACAAAAGTTGGAAAGGAAATATAGCCAATAATTACGGTTGTTTTTTCCCAAGCGTCCGAGGCGTTATTGGGATTGTGAAATCACGATAAGTTGACAAATCAAAAGCGGCTTGAACTTCGAGGAAGGCGGTAGGCGGGCCCACCCCGCAGCGCCCGGGATCGCGAGCGAGACCCGGGGTTGGTCGCCCGTTCGTCGGCCGGCCTGCGGCCGGTTCCCTCCCGGAGGGCAACGGATTAAGATCGAGCGGGCCGTCGGCGGGGCGCGGCTCGGATCGATCCGAGGAAGGGAGCGGCCGATGGCGGGGTGGTGGGTGCTCTGGGCGGCGCTGGTCGCGGGCGGGCCCGCGGACGATGTCCGGGCGCTGGTCGCGGGGCTGTCGGCGCCGAGGCGGGCCGAGCGGGAGCGAGCGGCCAGGGGGCTCGAGGCCCTGGGCGAGGCCGCGAGGCCGGCCCTGCTCGAGGCCGCCGGGTCCAACGACCTGGAGCTCCGCGCCCAGGCCGCGGCCGTGCTCGACGCCATCGAGGGGCAATCCCTCGGCCGGCCCACGCCCGTGGTGCTCGACTTCCGCGACGCACCGCTGGGCGACGTCGTCGAGGCCGTCACCGACCGGACCGGGCTCGGCCTGGCGATCCAGCCCTGGCCCGATCCGCGGCGGGGCGAGCGGCGGGTCACGGTCCTGGCGCCGGCACCGGTGCCGTTCTGGGAGGCAGTCGAGCGGATCGGCGAGGCGGGCGAGGTCCGACCCGACCTGACTCCGGCGCGGGGTTCAACCGGGGGATGATCGGCATGCCGGGCGGCTTCGGCGGGCCCGGGGGCCTGGGGGCCCCGAGGCGGGCGCGGCCGCTGACGGGGAGCGAGGTGATGCTCGTGCCCGACTCGTCCGGGCCGCCGGCCCCGACGGTCCGGCACGGGCGTTTCCTCGTCGCGCTGACGGCTCTGAACCACCACCGCGACCGGACGCTGCCCGGCCCGCGCGGGCGGCCCGCGGGGTCGGTGGTTGACCGGTTCGAGGCGAAGCTCCAGGTGCTCGCCGAGCCCGACCTGACGATCGGCCGCGTGGGGGACGTCGAGGGCCTGGAGGCCGAGGACGACCGAGGCCAGTCGCTCGTACCGGCCGGGCCGGTCGTCGAGGCGGCCCCGCGCGGGCTCAACCCCTACAACGTCTACAACGCCCGGAACGCTGGGGCGTCGGTGGCGCTCCGCTATCCCGAGCGGGCGGGGACACGGCTCCGGCGGCTCAAGGGTGTGTTGCCGATAACGGTCGTAGGCTCGCGGCCCGACCCGCTCGTCGCGCCGCTGGAGAAGTCGACGTGGGGCACGCCGGCCCGCCAGGGGGACGTGTCGCTGACGATCCACGACGTCCGGCCCGTGCCCGAGGCGGCGAACGTGCGGATCGTCGACCTGACGCTGGTCCGTCCCGAGGCCCAGCCGGCCGGGTACGCCGGGCCGGGCCGGGCCGCCATTGCGCCGCCCGCAGCGACGCAGGGATGGTTCGAGTTCGTCGATGAGGCGGGGAAGGTCATTGCCCGGCTCCCGGCGCAGCCGATCTTCGGCGACGACGGCCAGCGGCGGAGCCTCCGCGTGGTCGAGCCGCAGGGGCGGGCGGTCGCGGTTCGCTACAACGCCCCGGCCTGGGCCACACTGGCCGTGCCATTCGAGTTCCGCGACCTGCCGATGCCGTAGGGTCGGCCCTACGATGCACCTTGAGGGGCGATCCGCCGATGAGCCGCAACCTCCCGATCGCCCTGGCCGCGGGCCTCGCACTGTCGGCCCTCGTGACTATGCTCGCCGCGGCGCAGGAGCCGAGGAAGGAGGCCGTGCCCCCGCCGCCGGTGGCGGCGAAGCCCGCGGAGCTGCCGCTTCCACTGGCGCGCGAGCTCATGAAGGCCCAGGCGCCGCCCGACCCAGTGCGGCCTGCGACGCCCCCGCCGCCGCCGGCCCCGCCGACCGGGCCGACGCCCGTGGCGCTCGACTTCCCGGGCCGGCCGATCGCCCAGGTGATCCGGACGCTCGCCGAGCGGACGGGCGGCATGGTCGACACCTTCAACACGAACGACGCCCGCTGGGCCGAGACGATCAACCTGACCGCGCCCGCTCCCGTGCCGTTCTGGGAGGCGATCGACCGGCTCAGGGCCGTGGCGAACCTCACCCGGACGGTCACCCAGGCCGGGCCGTCCGGCATCCCGCCGGCGCGGGTCCAGTTCTCGGCGAACCTCGGGCATGTCGCCGCCTCGGCCTCGGCCAGCGACGAGGGCCTGATCACGTACGTCGGCCCGTTCCGCGTCGGGCCGGTCGTCGTGCACGAGCACTTCTCGCGGGTCTTCCACAGGTCCGTCCTGCCGGCCGCGGGGGTCGCCACGCCGCCGGCGCCGTTCTATGCCGAGGTCGCCCTGATGGCCGAGCCCAACCTGATGGCGACGCAGGTCGGCCCGCTCCGCAGGCTCGAGGCGGTCGACGACGCGGGGCAGTCGCTGCTCGAACCCAGGCTCGGCGGCGAGGCCCCCGCAAACCTGGCGGCCGGCGCCTACGGGCCGCCGCGGGCGCTGACCTTCCCCCTGGTCCGCGCGGCGAAGCCGAGCAAGCTCCTGGCGACCCTTCGCGGCGTCCTCCCGCTGGAGGTTGCCCGGCGTCCGACGGCCCCCACGACGGTCGTCCCGCTCGAGGGCTCGGTCGGGAAGACCGTCCGCGACGGCGAGCTCGTCGTCACCGTCCGCGAGTACTGGGTCGACCCCCAGGGCCAGGCCGCCGTCAAGCTCACGATCCGCCTCGAAGGCCCCCGCGCCGTGGCCGACCCGAAGGCCCGCGGGCTGGTCGCGGCGCGGCTCTGGTCGGTCTATCACGAGCAGATCGGCATGGCCGACGCCCACGGCCGGCCCGTCCGCATCGCCAGCGGCGGGGCCAACCAGGCCGGGGATGCGAACGAGCTCAACGTCGACTACCGGTTCCTCCCCTCCGGCGCCCCCCGGAGTGAGCCCCCGACTCACCTGCGGATCTACCGGCCCGCGTGGGTCGCCTGGGAGCTGCCGCTCGAGTTCCGAGACGTTCCGCTCCCTTGACCGATCCGATCCCGCCCGGAGCCGCCCATGCCGCTCGCCCTGGTCCTGACCCTCGCGCTGACCGCGCTGGCGCCGGCCGACAACCCGGCCGACCTCGCTGGCCGCCTCGCCGCGGCCGACCCGGCGGTGCGCGAGGAGGCCGAGGGGCGACTCGAGGAGATGGGCCGCGATGCCCTGCCGGCCCTGCGGATCGCCGCGGAGAAGGCCGAAGACCCCGTCGCCGCGCGGCGGCTCGCCGACCTGATCGACCTGATCGAACGGCGGCGGCTCCTCCGCGCGACGCCGGTCGCGCTCGACCTCAAGGACGTCCCCGTTGCCGAGGCCCTGGCCGCCCTCTCGCGAACATCTGGCCTCCGCGTCGCGCACGACCCGCCCGACGACCCGGCCTGGGCCCAGGCGCGCATCACGTTCGCGACCCGCGGCCCGATCGGCTTCTGGGAGGCCGTCGACCGCCTCGGCGTGGCCGGCGGATTCCGGGTCGAGCCGGTGTCGTTCTGGGCGAATTCGCCGAAGGACGTCCCGGCCGTCCGGCTCGTCCGCGGCGAGGGGTCGCCGGTCCGCCCGAGCTACACCGGCCCGTACCGCGTCGAGCTGACGAGCCTCGACCGGCACCGCCAGGTCGCTCGGCCGCGGGAAGGCCGCGCGCCGAAGGTCGTCGACGCGTTCACGGCGGCCCTGCAGCTCATCGCCGAGCCCGGCATTCTCGTCGACCGCAACGGCTCCCCGCGCGTCCTGGAGGCCCTCGACGACCGCGGTGCCGACCTCCGCCCGCCCTCGGCCCGCGACCCGTCCTCGCCCCGCGTGGGCTTCTCGTTCCGCCAGTGGCGGCCGACGCTCGAAGTCGAGTCGTACCGCATCCCGCTGGCCATCCCCGCGGCCCGCGGGGGCACGCTCAAGCGGCTTCGGGGCGTCCTGCCGATCGTCGCCTACGCCCGGACCGGCCCGCTCCTCGCGGTCCCGCTCGGGGCCGCCGTGAACCGGCCGCTCTCGGCGTCGGGCGTGACGCTCACCGTCCGCAGGCTCGAACGGCAAGCCGGCTTCGTCTGGGCGCTCCAGGCCATCGTCCGCGGCGAGGCCCACACCACCACCCCGACGACCGCCGCCGGCCCCCGCCAGCTCACCCTGGCCCCGGTCCGCCCGCCGTTCCACCCCGACGACCATATCCAGGTCCTCGACGACCAGGGCCGCCCCTTCCTCGTCAGCACCGGCGGCAACACCCCGCGCCGGACGGCTCGATCGAGTTCACCCTCCTGATCCACTCCAACGCCCAGTACGGCCCGCCAACGACCCTGCGGTATTACGGCCTCGTCGCCGAGGCGACCGAGGTTCCGTTCATGTTCGAGGATGTGCCGATGCCGTGAGTGGACCGCGGGACTGGCGTTGCCGCGGGGCCTCTCCGTCGCCATACTGAGATCAACCCTTTTCCCCAGGAGTCTCCCGCCATCTCGAAGCGCAAACCCCCGAGCCAGCGCCCTGAACGCAAGCTGGATGACATGGCCAAGGCAATCGCCCGCGTCCGCGAGGAGGCGAAGCCCGAGAAGGCCGCCGAGCCCGGCCGCGTGCCCAACGACGCCTCGAAGCCGCATCTCGCCCACCTGGCAAAGGCCGTAGGCCCCCGTCAGAAGCCCGGCGGGCCGGCCGTGGCCCCGTCGACCAAGCGGCCGAAGACGGGCAGCGGCTGATCGGCCGCGATCAGAGAACGCACGCGGCGCTCGCTACGATCCAGCCGAGGCCCAGGGCAATCCCGGCCAGATCGATCCAGTCGCGCCGGGGCACCCAGCGCCCCGCCGCGGCCAGCGCGATCCAGCCGACGATCACCACCAGGCCGCAATACATCGCGACGTCGCGGAAGAACACCCCTTCGAAATAATCGGGGTCGGGCGCCACCCAATTAAGGTCGGTGCAGCCCTGGGGCTTACCCGCATTGGGGCAATAGTAATCCATGTGAATGTCATAGAGGATGCCGTTGACGACGTAAAATAGCACGGAGAGGCACGCCGTCAGCGCGAGCATCATCCCCGCGACGAACCCGGGCTCTCGCAAGGGCGAACGCTCTGGGTTGCGAGGCCCGAGGAGTCGATAGCCGATCAGGATCCCCGCCCCGGCGATGCCGAGCGGCACGGCGCACGTGGCGTAATCCCGCGGCCGGCCGGCCCTCCCTCCCATCGGCAGCATCCGGGACGCGAGGTCCCTCATGACGACCGAGGCCAGCGCCAGGACCACCACCATGACCGCCATGTCGGCCAGGTAGAGCTTCCGCCGCCTCGTGTGGTGACGCCGGGCGGGTGCGGCGAACAGGACGATCGACCGCTTGCGTTGCGGGGGGCGGGCGGGAGGCGGGATCGGCACGTTCGGGTGCTCGCGGCATCCGGTGAGGAAGACGATCTCGTCGTCGCGGCCGTCGGTCATGGCCTCGCCCTTCCGGTCGACGTCGCCCGAGCGGACCCCGACGGAGAGCTTAACCGGCGGGGCCGGTCGGGGCCAGCGACCGGCGCCGGCCTGAGTGGTCGGCTCGCCTCGGCTCGCGCGGGGCGGTATGATTCCTTGATAAGGAGCCGGCGCGATCGAGCTCCCTGGCCGCAGCCCGCCCGAGCCCCGAATGACCGCGAAGCGCCCCTCCTCGATGCCGCCCCGCACGAGCTCCGCGACTGGCTCGTCGCCCGCGGCCACCCCGCGTACCGGGTGAGGCAAGTGATGCGCTGGGTCGCCGAGGGGCGGGCCGAGGCGTTCGCGGCGATGACCGATCTGCCCGCGCGGCTCCGCGACGAGCTCGACGCCGAATGGACCGTCTTCGCCACGACGCTCGACCACCACGACGTCGCCCCCGACGGCACCGACAAGCTCCTGCTCGCCTGCCCGGACGGGCGGCGGATCGAGTGCGTCTTGATGGCCGAGGACGATCGGCGGACGGTCTGCATCAGCACGCAGGTCGGCTGCGGGATGGGGTGCGTCTTCTGCGCCAGCGGGATGAAGGGGGTTGTCCGCAACCTGACGAAGGGGGAGCTCCTCGAGCAGGTTCTCCGGCTCCGCAACCTGCTGCCGGCCGGGGAGCGGCTGACGAACCTCGTCGTGATGGGGATGGGGGAGAGCCTCGCGAACCTCGATAACCTGATCCCAGCGCTGGACTGGATCTGCTCGCGCGAGGGGTTGGGCATGGGCCAGCGGCGTGTGACGATCTCGACGGTCGGCCTGCCCGAGAAGATGCGCAAGCTCGCCGAGCTGGACCGGCAGTATCACCTGGCCGTCTCGCTGCATGCCGCCGACCGAGTCATTGCGCGATCAACTCGTGCCGATCAATGAGAAGGTCGGCCTGTCGGCGGTGATGGAGGCGGCCGACGCCTACTTCCAGAAGACCGGCCGGCAGGTTACCTTCGAGTACGTCCTCCTGGCCGGGGTGAACGACCGCCGCGAGGACGCGCTGGCGTTGGCGGACCTGCTCCGGCGCGGAAGGCCCACGCGAACCTGATCCCGTACAACCCGGTCGCGGGGCTGCCGTTCGGGCGGCCCTCCCCCGAGGCGGTCCGGCGGTTCGTTAACACCCTCCGCGCCGGCGGCGTCAGCGTCAGCGTCCGCAAGACCAAGGGCCGGCCGATCGACGCGGCCTGCGGGCAGCTCCGGCGCCGGCTTGAGACGGCCCCGCCCGTCACTTGAAGGCGACGACACCGTTATTGAAGAGGTGCATCGGCCGACCGCGGCCGATCCCGCCCCAGCCACCCGGCGCGACGCCGGCCGCGCGACGGAGGCGCCCCGTGGCCCCAGCGAACGGACGAGGCAAGACCAGGCCCGGCACCGAGATTGACGCCGCGTCGCTCGAGGCCCAGCTCGAGGCCCGCGACCCCGACGTCAAGCTGATGCTCCAGGTCCGCGACGATGTCCCCGGCGCGTTCGAGGTCCTCGTCGAACGCTACCAGCACCGGCTCGTCGGCGTGCTCGTCCACCTGATCGGTCGCGTCGAGGAGGCCGAGGACCTGACCCAGGACGTCTTCCTGCGGATCTACCGGGCTCGCAAGGGATACCGGCCCCGGGCCAAGTTCTCGACCTGGCTGTTCACGATCGCCAACAACCTCGCCTCGAACCACCTTCGGAGCAAGGGCCGGAGCCCGATCGCCCCGGGCGTCGGCGTGGCCCCGGAGGGCGGGTCGACGACGGGAGCCCAGGCACTCCGGCCCGCCACCGAGCGGGCCCTCTCGCGCGAGGGTACCCCGTCGGCCCAGATGCGCCAGGTCGAGCTCTCCGACGTCGTCCGCGAGGCGCTGGAGGTCCTCGGCGAGGACCAGAAGGTCGCCGTCCTCCTGAACAAGTTCGAGGACATGAGCTACGCCGAGATCGCCGAGGTCATGGGCCGCTCGGAGGCCGCGGTCAAGTCGCTCCTGGCCCGGCGCGGAACCACCTCCGCGAGCAGCTCGACCCCTACCTCAAGACCGGCCAGAGGGCGACGTGACCCGAGCTCTCGGGCGGCTAACGGGCGTGGCCAGCGAGGCCCTGGCCGAGCTCGTCGCCCCGCTCGCCTGCCCGGTCTGCGAGGCCGACACCGGCGGGTCTCCCCTGTGCCCCGACTGCCGCCGCGAGCTCCTCGACGCCTCGGCCTCCCCGACCTGCCCGCGGTGCGGCCTGCTCGTTGGCCCGTGGGCGCGGCTGGACAAGGGCTGCTCGGCCTGCCGCGGCAAGCCCCTGGGCTTCGACGCCGCGGTCGCCCTGGCCCCGTACCAGGGCCCGCTCCGCGACCTCTGCCTCCGCCTCAAGCACCGCAAGGGCGCCTGGCTCGCCCGGTGGCTCGCCGAGCTGGTCGCCGAGGCCCGCCGCGAGCCGCTCGAGGCCGAGCTCGCCCGCGACCCGGGGTCTCTGGTCGTCCCCGTCCCGCTCCACTGGCTCCGCCGCCTCGAGCGGGGCTACAACCAGGCCGAGGCCCTCGCCGACGCCCTGGCCCGCAGCCTGGGCATCCGCACGTCTCACCCCCTCCGCCGGATCAAGCGGACCGACCGCCTCGCTGGCATCGGCCGGACCGAGCGGGCCGAGCAGCTCCGCGGCGCCTTCCGCTCCCGCCCCGTGGCCGGCCGGACCGTCCTGCTCGTCGACGACATCCTGACCACCGGCGCCACCTGCGGCAGTGCCGCCCGCGCCCTCAAGAAGGCCGGCGCCGCCCGGGTCGTGGCCGTGGTCGTGGCGCGGGCCGAGGGGAGGGTCTGATCTCGACGGAAATTTTTATTGATTACTGATTTATGTTGGGATTTGGCTTTGGTCGGCGCGGGTGCGGATACCGCGAAATTGGGTTCGATCGGCGCAGGCAGGTCCGGGGGGCCATTGGGTTCGGTCGGCGCCGGGTGACGACCCCCGAAATTGGGTTCGGTCGGCGCAGCGACGGACCGATCCCGCCGGCAGGACGAGGCCGAGGGGCGTGTGGGATGTCAAAGAACCACGTAGAGTAAGATCGTAATGGGGAGGCCTTCTGTTGCTGCCTTTTCCCCGTTGCTGTCTGGGAATGTCCCCGTTGGTGCCTTCGTTTATGGGTCTCATACTGGGAATCATCACGGGGGCGTCGCTGCTGGCGTGTGCCCTGACTGCCGTTTGGATGGCCGGCGCGATTTACTTCGACGCGTGCGGCGGAGCCAGGTGGGCGCGCCTGGTCGTGCTGGCCTGGGCCGTCGGCGTGATCGCGATGCTCGTGGCCTGGCGTCCCCTCTGGCATCCGATCGTCGCCTTGATCGCGGCGGAGGCGCTATTCCTCGCCTGGTGGTTCCGGCTGAGACCGAGCAACGACCGCGACTGGGACCCCAGCATGGCCGTGCTGCCCCGGGCCGTGATCGCAGGGGATGCGGTGACGCTCGAGAACGTCCGCAACCTCGAATACCGCTCGATCGACGATTTCACGCCGCAGTATGAAGTGCGCACATATCATCTCTCGAATATCAAAGGAGTGGATATCGTCTTCTTCGACTGGGGGGACGGGCTCAGGGGCCACCCCGCGCTGGTCTTCGACTTCGGGCCCGACGGCCGCGTCTGCATGTCGATCGAGGCGCGAATCACGAAGGGCCAGCAATACTCCGTCTTTCGCAGTCTGTATCGGCAGCAGGAGCTGATGTTCGTCGCCGCGGACGAACGCGACGTCATCCTGCGGCGCACGAAATACAGCGAACACCAGTGGGCGTACCTCTACCGCATCAATTCGAACGCCGAGGAGCTGACGAGGGTATTTCTCGACTACGTGAATACCGTCAATCAACTGTACGAGAGCCCGCGCTGGTACCACGTGCTGTTCACCAATTGCACGACGTCCTTCTACAAGCTTCCCAGCACCAAGGTCCGGTGGGACTGGCGGGTCATCGCCAACGCCCGCTTGGATCGCGTCCTCTATCGCGACGGCCGATTGGATCGGACCCTTCCCTACAAGGAACTCCACCGGCTCGCCTACCTGAACGATATCGCCAACGCAGCCCCGGCGGACGGATTCGGCGATCACATCCGCCGCGAACTCGAAAGGCGCCGTCATGAATAATGAGATCATTACGCTCCTGAAGGTGCATGAATACTTTCATGGCGCGTCTGATGAGACCCTCGAGGAAGTCGTGCGGCTCGGCCGGGTCGCGCACTTCCCGGCGGGAAGCGTCGTCCACGAGGCGAACGTCGTCCTCACCACGGTTGGCTTCGTCCTGAGGGGGCGACTCAAGGCCGTCCGTGTCGGCGCCGAGGGTACCGAGTCGCTATTCCGGATGATCGAGCGCGGAGAGCAGTTCGGGATGATGGTCGGTGCGCTCAACGAGTCGGTGCCGATCCGCGTCATCGCGCTCGAGCCGTCGACGGTCCTCAGGCTTGACTACGAAGAGGCGATGGAATTGACGATGGCCAGGCCGGAGCTGCGCCGGCTCTGGCTCAAGACCTACGCGGGGAGCCTGCGGAAGATCTTCCTCGGCGACGCTCCCAAGCAGTCGGTGATGATGCTGGCGCTGATTCACGAGACACCCGCGACGCGCCCGGTGGCCGAACGGCTCATCCAGCGCCTGTGCGACGTCGGCGAGCGGCTCGCCGTCTTCAGCGATTCGGACCGGCGGTTGGATCTGCCGACCGTGCGCTTTCGGGCGCTGCGTGAGGATGGCCGAGACTTGACGCGCGAGGAAATCCGAGAGCAGGGCGCGCAGTGGCAGGACGCCAACCGAATCATTTTCGACGTCCGCGCCGACCTGACGCCGGAACGCGCCGCGCGGCTCATGGAGGTCGTCGACCGCGCCGTCTATTTCGTGCCGGCCGATGCGGCAGACGCCGCAGTCCGCCGCCTGCAGGCCATCGGCGTGACGGCCCGGGGCTGGCGAGACAAGATCAGCGTCGCCTGGGTGCTTGGGGGCGACAGTCCCGTGGTGCCCGCCGTGCCGGACCTCGCCGATCTCGCCGCACGCGATTTCAAGATCCATGAGGCGCCGCCAGGACTGCCGATGGGCAGGTCGCTGGCCAACGGCCTGGAGCGGCTGGTCCACGACCTCCGCGGCGTGCGTGTGGGCGTGGCCCTCGGCGGCGGGGCCGCCCGTGGCCTGTCGCACCTCGGCGTGCTCAAGGTCCTCGAGCGCAACGGCATCGTCGTCGACATGATCGCCGGCACCAGCGCCGGCGCCATGACCGGCATCATGTACGCCGCTGGCCTCGATCCCGACTACAACGCCGATTCGTTCGCGACGGACCTTCGCCCCTCGTGGCTCTTTCGGCACCTGCCGCAAGGCACCTACTGGCACCTCCTGTACAAGTATCGACGGGGACAGTTCGACGGCATGCTTCGCAAGTACCTCGGTGACTGGCGACTCGAACAACTCGCCGTCCCCTGCGTTTCCGTCACGGTCGATCTGGTGAGCGGCAACTCGGTCGTTCGCGAACACGGCGATGCCGTCCATGCGATCCTCGAGAGCATCAACATCCCCGTGCTCTCCGTGCCGATCGTCCGCGACGGCCAGGCGCTGATCGACGGCGGGCTGGTGAACAACATCCCGGCGAATGTTCTCGCGACGATGGGGTGCAATTTCGTCATCGCGGTCAGCGTGTCGGCGAAGCTCGAGTCTCGTTTCTGCGACATCTCGCCCGAGAAACCAAGCTCGTTCCGGACCAGGCCCGGCATCATGCCGACGATCCTGCGCAGCTGGCTCGTCCAGAATCACAACCTGAACGCCTTCGGTGTTCAACCGGCGGACATGGTTATCGAGCCGGACGTGACGGGCATCGACCCCTCGGAGTTCATGCGGGCGAAGGAACTCGCGGCCATCGGCGAGGCGGCCGCTCTCGAACAGGTCCCGAAGCTCCAGCGACTCCTGAATCGTCTCGATCCTCAACTCTTCAAGGCGAATTCCGACACACATGAGCCTGCGCGGCGTGATCGGCGGTGACCCTGTCCCTTCAGCGCGCAACACCGGGCGAGAACCCGCGACGAGGAAGGGAAGGCTGAGATGCAGCACGACCGGACTGAGCCCGCCGCCAAGGCAATCCGGCGCACAGGCCCACCCATTGGCGATCGAGCTTACTCGCAGGCCGATTCCCGACGATTCGGACGCCGCGGACATTGCCCCGGCTGGACCCGTAGGTCCAGGCCGGGGCGTCCCCGTAGGGTGAACGGAGGGCCTGCGGACGGTCAGCGGCCCGGGCCGAAGCCGCCGAAGCCCAGGCCGGGACGGACCCCCAGCCCGGAGGCCGGCCCGCCGAGGCCGCCCGGGTTGTAGCCGGGCCGGCCGTAATCGTAGCCAGCCGGATAGCCGGCCGTGCCGCCGGCATACCCGCCGCCGTAGTAACCCCCGCCCGCCGTGGCGTAGCCGCCGCCGTCGTAGTAGCCCTGGGGGCTCGCGTAGGCGTACCCGCCGCCCCCGCCCCCGCCGCAGCACGTCGGCTGGGGTGCGCAGCGGGCCCGACGCCGGTGGCACGCCTCCGAGGTCGTCGCACACACGACGACCAGCGTCGCGGCGATCAGCAGACTCCCCCTCAAGGTGCGCGTCATGATGGATTCTCCTTGGGGACGGGTGCGTGTATGAAGAGCAGACACACACCGGCTGGTACGCGTTATCGCGCATGTCCCGCGCGTCAACCTAAGTCGCCCTGCCCTCAAAGTCTAGGTAGTCACAGATATTTGCCATGTCTCGAATCGATTTCATGAATGATTGGTTGCTCGCAATGACATCCTCGGCCAGGTACCGCTCGAATTCGCACCGTTCCGAACGGGGGACGGACGCTCGGGTTCGCTCGGCGCGGCCGATCGGGTCGGCCCCGGGGGCTCGGGTTCGGTCGCCGCGAGGGCTCGGGTCGGCCCGGCGCGGTGGACGCCCCGACCGCGGCCGGGAGGAAGACCAATAGGGCGGGAGCCGCCCCCTCTCTGGGCGGCGGCGCCACCTGGTCCAGCCTCAGATCACCACGCCTTCATGAACCAGAAGATCATGCCGATGTCGGCGACTCGCGCGTTGGTCACCGGTGTCGGCAGACCGGCCAGGAAGTACCAGTCATTGCCCACGTGCGTGCGCAGGCCGGGGGTCAGCGTCACGCTGGTCTGTCCCCCGTTGGCCAGGGGGGTGTTCACCACCGTCGAGAGGTAGTACGTGAAGTCGCCGAAGAGCGGGTGGTCGTGGTCGGTCAGTGTCTGACCGATCGCGAGCGAGCTGATCAGGTTATCCCCGCTGCCGTTCATCGGGATCGCGAGACCGAGCCCGCCCCGGATCACCCAACGGCCCGTGAAGTTGTTCCAGAAGGCGATGGCCGGGATCAGCGTGGTCGTCTTCCCCGCGAGGGGCTGGGTGCCGGTCGGGGTCAAGACCGCGAGCTCGCCCGTGAAGGAAAAGTCCTTCGTCTCGTGCAGCAAGACGCGGGGCGTGAACGAGAGGTCGCCGAACCCCGAGTGGCTCTTCGGACCCGTCGATATCACCGCGGGCCGGTTCGGGTCGATGACCGGCAATCCGGTGACGGCGTTGTTGCGGAGCACGAAGGGGATGTTCGTGATCAGGTCCAGGCGACGGCTCAACGGCGTGAAGATCGTGTAGGCGCCGAGGTAGGCGTTGCCCCTCGGGTCATTGTTGAATCCCTGGGCGAACGTGAAGAACGACAGCCGGTAAAGGTTGCCGTCCTGGGCATTGATCCAGCCCTGCCGGGGCGCCGCCCGAACCGTTCGGCGACGGCACCCACGCCTCGTTCCAGCCCTCGCTGAAGAGCGTCCCGAGCGGGAGCGGCCGCCAGGTGTCCGGGTCGGGCTGGCCGAAGATCGACTCGGTGATCGTGTCGAAGAGGCCCAGCTCGACCCGGGTTCCGGACGGGATCATGCCGGGGTAGTAGTACGAGGGCCGGGGGACGAGCGGCGGCGCCGTCATTCCCGATTGCAGATCCTCGGCTTCAATATAACTCGAAAGACCTTCGACAGGCGCCGCGGCCGGCGGTGGCGGGTCTTGCGCCCGGGCGAGATCCGTGTACGTCAGGATAGCGACGGCGAGCGCGGCCACGAATCCGCCTGCCCGCGGTCGGAGAGTCGGGCTTCCTGCCATCGGTCTACTCCTGAAGTCCGGGCATCCGGAAGGTCGGCCCTGCCCGCATCCATGGGCGTAGTGTCGGGCGACCTGGTCAGTCTTAACTCATCGACGGGAGGCCAGTTGTTATTTCGTCTGAATTGGCTCAAGACGGTGGAATGATGATTTTCTATTCGGTTCAGGACGAATGGGAAGTTGAGCCCGAGCACCTTCCCCCTTGCGCCTATCGACGACTGACCGACCCCTCCGGCGCACGCGAGAATACGTCTCGGCCCGCGATGGTTCGCTGGGAGGGCGGGCATGGCGAAGGCGGGGCGGCGAGGCCGGTTCCGGTTGAGGGGGATGCTGGGGGGCGTGGCGGTCGCGGCGGCGATCGGGGCCGCGCTGCTCAACTGGATCCCCTCGGCCATCCGGCGGTGGCGGGTCGAGGCGGTGCTGGGGCGGCAGTATCAATCGCTCGTCGATCCCGCCGCCGCGCCGAGCCACTCGTTCTGGCGGCTGGAGGAGACGAGGGGACCGATGGGGACACTCCTAGTTTCCCCGGCGGCATGGTTAGGATAGGCAAGAATCTGGCCGTCGCGCCCGTCGCCCTGCGGGCGGAAGTCCGGGGTAACGTCCTCGTTACCCCGGTTCCAATCGCAAGTCAGTCGCCCACGACCAGAACGACGAACGACCCCGGCACGTATCGGCGGCGACCCTTGGTCGCGGCCTTGGCGGCGGGCGCGGCCTGCTCGGGCGTGGCGGCGGCGAGGTAGAGGCGATGGGTCTTCGGGTCCATCGCGATCGTCTTGGCGCTGACCTGGGTCTTGACCGTCCGCGCGACCTCATAACGGCCCGGCGACTGCTCGCGGACGATGGCCAGCGTGCCGTCGCCGCCGCAGGGGACGAAGATCAGCCCGCGCTCGGCGTCGAAGATGGCGCCGTCGGGGCCGGGGCCGATGTCGAGGGTCTGGACGACCTTGCCGCTGTCGGCGTCGGCGATTGCGAGCTTCTTGTTGGCGCAGGTGCTGAAGAGCTTCCGCGACTTGGGGTCGAAGGCCAGGCCGGTCGGCTCCTCGCCGGGGGAGAGCGAGAACTTGCGGACGACCTTCATCTCCTTCGGGTCGAGCTCGATGATCTCGCTCGTGTCCTCCAGATTGCAGAAGACGCGCCCCTTCTCGTCGGAGACTGCCAGCTCGGGCACGCCGCCGGCCTTGACCGTGCCGACGACCTCCATGGTGTCGGGGTTGACGGCGGTGATGTCGTTCGTGCCGTGGTTGAACGAGAGAACCCTGCGCGAGACCGGCTCGAAGTAGATGATGTCGGGCCGGCCGTTGGCCTTCACCTTGCCGAGGGTCTTGAGCGTCCTGGTGTCGAAGGCCGTCAGGGTCGAATCGCCGCCGTTGCTGGTGAAGCCGCGGTTGATGTCGGCGACGAACGCGACGCCGTGGACGCCCGGAGTGTTCGGGATCTCGCCGATGACCTTCTCGGTGTCGAGGTCGACGACGACGACCTTGGTGGCGTGGGTGACGTAGAGCCGGCGATTCGCGGGGTCGACCTCGATGAAGTCCCAGCCCCCGTCGCCGCCGATCTCGATCTTGTGGACCTTCTCGTAGCCGGATGTGGGATCCTGGGCCCCGGCCCTCGGGCTCATGACGAGGGGCAGCGAGGCGACGACGGCCAGCGCGATCCGGACCATGGTGCGAACTCCTTTGCGGTTCGTCGGATCGCCCTTCCCACCCCGCGCGAGATGTCGCGGAGCCGGACGATCACCTGGCCGCGGCGGACGAGGCGCCGGGAGGCGGCCGGGCGCCACATCGTACTCGCGGGGCGCTGCGTTGGGCTGCGAATGTCGGCTCTTTATCGCATTTTTATCTACTGCCGACGGCGCTCGGTCGTCTCGGCCTAATCTTCTTCATTTCCTCTCGTGGCTTTCGCCATCTCTTCGGGGAGAGAGACAGGGTCGACGGTCCATTCGGCAAGGGTCAAGAGGACGGCGGGCCAGGCTGTCAACGGTGGAGTGGGGTGCTCGGTCCAAACCACTCCATCCCAGTGTCGATGTGTTCGTGGATTTTCCTCATTTCCGAAGCATCGACGCTTGTCATCGTGAAGTAGTCCTTGTTACCCGCGTCCTTGGCCGAACCCCCGAGCGCATAGATTCGCTTATCATCGAACACGACCCAACGGTCATGAAGGTTTGGCTGGACGACAAGGCGATACAGCGCTGTCCCCCGCTCCTGCGCGTAGAGCCTGGAGACGTCCAAAAACTCGGTCCAACGGGCCTGGTTTGACTTGCCAGCATGGGCACCGGGCTCAGAGACAACCAGAATGATAGGGACATTGGGCCTGATGCCCGATAAATAGCGGTGAAAGATGCTGGCCCCAATGTAAGGATCAAGCCACGATAAGCCCTGGATGGCGTCAGCCTCACAAAGTTCCCTCAATCTGCGATAGGCCGTGAAAGGGCTTCCAGCTTCCAGGATTACCGACATTCTGGGCACAGGAATGGCATCGATGGCCCCTTGGGCAGTCGCCAAGGACTCTCTAACGATTACCTCGAGAGTCCCGGTCTTGCCGATGAGCCTCGATCTCACTCCATCTAGAGCATTATAGAAATTATGAAACTCAATGGCGTAATTGTGTCCTGCTTGTCCACTGCAGAAGCGCCTAAACTCCTCCTGTAAAGGCCCGATCTCGGCAAAGTAACGAGCAAGCGTTTCGGCCTCCTCTTGTTTGTCGTACCGCTCAGGGTGCTCGATTAGGCCCAGCACAGGCCCGAAAAGCCTACCAAGCATGAACTGAAGGTCGCTTTTCTGCCGCAATCGGTCCTGTAACATCGTGCCCTACCTCCCAAGAAATGCCCATTCCCCAAGATACCGGTCAGGGTTTCAATCCTGGCGTTCGATCAGGACTTCCGCCCGAGAATCCGGTCCAGCGCATCCGACGTCTGATAGATCAGCGCCTCGGGGTAGTGCGGAAACGGGTGGAAGTACTCGAACGTAAGGTAGCCGTCGTAGCCCGACTCGGCCAGGGCCGAGAGAACGGCGGGCCAGTCGGTCGTGCCGTCGAGCAGGGGGCGGAACGACTCGAGCGAGTGGTCGGTGCCCTTCTTGCTGAACTCCTTGAGATGCACATTCTTGATCCGCCGGCCGAGGGCGCGGGCCCAGTCTTCGGGGAACTGGAAGAGCATGATGTTGCCCGTGTCGAAGTGGACGCGAACGCGGTCGGTCTTGAAGCCGTCGACGAACGCGGCCATCTCGGAGGGGGTCATCAGGTAGCCGTTGAAGAAGATGTTCTCAATGTTCAGCGAGACTCTCGCCTCGTCCGCTTGGGGGATGAGCTTCGCGATCGCCTCCTTCGCGCGGCGGTCGCAATCGGCGAGGTGGACGGTCTCGCGGTCGTCGCGCCAGGGGATCGTCACGGCGCCGGGGACGACGAGCAGGTTCTCGGTCCCCAGGTCACGCGCCGCGCGGATCATCAGCCCGGCCAGTTCCAGGCCGCGGACGCGGCGGGACGCGTCGCTGTCGGTCAGCGAATAAGGCCAGTAGAGGAACGAGCAGACGCCGCTGATGGCGATGCCGATCTCGCTGGCCATGGCGCGGACGGCCTTGTAGTGGTCGGTGGTCGACTTGGGGGAGAGGTCGTTCTCCAGGTCGTAGTTTAGCTCGATCCCGTCGAAGCCGGCGTCCCTGGCGAGCTGGAGGCATTCGCGCAGGTTCATCCGTGACGGATAGGGAAAGGCCCAGAGGTTGATCGACTTCTTCATCGCGAACTTGCGCGGCGAGCTGCGCCGGGGATCGGGCTCGGCGCGGGGCTCGGGAGATGCCCCGGCCAGAGCGACGGCCGGGACGGCCGCCAGCGACGAGCGCAGGGCCGTCCGTCGGGTGATCGAGTCCGGGCGCGACGGGTCTTCGGGCCGGGTCATGAGGCGATCCTCCGGGTTGGTGCGGCCGGGTGCCACGCGCGCCATTCTAACGCCCGCCGCGCACCCTCGCGCATGCGTTGCGATCACCAAGGATGAGCCTGAAATTCATCAATTTCTTGCTGGACACGAGGGGAACAGGCGTTCATACTGCCGTGCCGAGGTTCGGACTATCCGCCTGGACAAAGGAGACGAGCGATGAGCCTATCGAAATGCGTCGGTCGGGTGACGCGCGTCGCGGTCGTGCTGGGTCTCGGCGCGCTGGCGAGAGCCCAGGAGGGGGGAGGGCCGGCCGCGCCCAAGCCGTGGGACGAGCACAAGGTGCTGGCCGAGGAAGTGGGCACGTGGGACGCGGTCGTCAAGTCGTACATGGGCGGCCCCGACGCCGAACCGATGATCTCGAAGGGGACCGAGGTCAACACGATGATGTCCGGCGGCATGTGGGCGCTGTCCCAGTTCAAGGGCGACTTCGGCGGCATGCCCTTCGAGGGCCGCGGCCAGTTCGGCTACGACCCGCTCAAGAAGAAGTACATCGGCACCTGGATCGACTCGATGAGCCCTGGTCTCTCGGTCCTGGAGGGCACCTACGACGCCAAGACCAAGACGATGACCTACGTGGGCGACAGCGTCGAGCCCGCCAGCAAAATGAAGTACAGCCAGCGGATGGTCACCACCACCAAGGACGACGGCACCCGCGTCTTTACCCTCTACATGAAGATGCCCGCCACCGCCGACAAGGAGGCCAAGGTGATGGAGATCACGTATACGCGGAAGAAGTAGCGGGTCGGGGCCGGAGGAGTCCGGTCGGGGGGCCGACCCGAGGCGCGGTCTCCGCGACCGGCCCGATCGCTGTTCGTCACCGCGAAGAATTCTTCGCGATTTCCTATTCGACACCCGGCGGGACGAAGATCTCGCCGGCGGAAAATCCGGCAGCGCCCTTTCGACCGGCAGAAATGGTGCATTCGTCCGATCGGTCGATCCGATGAACCTTGGGAGTCGTTTCGCTCCCGACCGACTCAGCCATGCGTGCAGGAGCAGAAGCCCATGGCTTGTGCCGGTTCGATGCGGAAGCGACGCGCCCTCTGGTACGGGCCCTGGCTCGCCGGCCTCCTGCTGGTGACGGGCTGCGCCCATTCGCAGGCCGGTCTCGGAGAGGCCCTGACGCGGCGCGCGGCGCCGCCGATGATCCCCGAGGGCCCGGGCGCCGGCCAGCCGGACGAGCGCGCGGGGCCGCGATCGGGGGGGGATGACGCGGTCCATCCGGCGGCCGTCGCCGGGCCGGGGCAGGGGACAGGGCCCCGGGCGGCGGCTGACCTCGCGGCCCCGCTCCCGCCCGCCCTGGATCGGCCGCCGCAGGCCGCCGGCTCGGCTCGGCCGCTCCCGCCCGCAGCGACGCTGCCGGCCGACTCGGACGAGGCCGCGCTCGACGCCATCGCCGCTGCCGGCAAGCCGCTCACGCTCGCCGAGGCCGTCGACGCCGCGTTCCGGTTCCAGCCGAAGCTCCGCGCGCAGCTCGAGACGATCGCCCAGGCGCGCGGGCTCAAGCAGATTGCCTTCTCGACGTTCCTGCCCACCGTCGCCGCCAACTACGACGTGGGCGGATTCAAGCTCGACGCCGGGGGAATTCCGATCAGGCTGGGGTCGCTCCCGGGATTCAACTTCGTTCCCTCGATCGGGGCCGTGCCGATCGGACTCAAGCTCGGGACGGCGTTCGAGCTGGCCGAGCTGAAGGCGCAATGGCTCCTCCTCGACTTCGGCCGCCGACTCGGCGCGTACGAGCAGGCCCGGCTGGCCAACGACGTCGCCCAGCTCCAGACCGATCGCGCGTTCCAGACCGTGGCCAACGAGGTCGCCATCGCCTACTACAACGTGCTCCGGAGCCGGGCGCTGAGGAAGGCCGAGCAGGATGCCCTCCGCCGCGCCGAGGAGCAGCTCACCGACGCCCGCAAGCGCGAGCGGGAGGGCGTGGTCGAGCGCGAGATCGTCCTGCGGGCCGAGGTCCAGCGGGCGGAAACGCTCCAGCAGCTCCACGCCGTCACCGAGGCCGAATTCGTGGCCCTGGCCGAGCTGAACCTCGCCATCGGCCTGAAGTGCGGCCAGCCGGTCCGAGTCACCGAGCCGGCGGAGATCCCGCCGCTGACGACCTCACTCGCCGCGTGCCTCGAGACGGCCGTCCGCGCACGGCGGGAGTTCGGCGTCATCCGCCGCTCGGTGGGGATCGCCGCGGAGGGGGGTCGGGTGGCCCGCGCCGACTTCGCACCGAAGGTCGTCGCCGAGGGCGCCGCGCTCGACTTCCAGCAGATCGATCCCCGGGGGCACGCCGACCTCGCCCTCGGGTTCATTCGCCTCGACTGGACGCTCTTCGAGGGCGGCCGGAAGATCGCCGCGACCCGCATCGCCGACTCGAAGCTGCGCGAGGCCGTGGCCCACGCCGAGTCGATCACCGACCAGATCGCATTCCAGGTCAATCAGGCATATCGAGAGCGCGGTGACGTCGTGGGTCGGTATCGAGGACGCCCGCCCGGCTGTCGAACAGGCCGGGGAAAACTACCGCCTCGTCCAACTCCGCGCACGCAAGGGCGCAGCGACCTCGACCGAGGTCACCGACGCCCTGGCCTCGCTCACCCGCGCCGAGCAGAACTACCTGAACGCCCGGTACAGTTACCTGATCGCGAGGGACCGCCTGGATTATGCTATGGGCATCGGCCGGACCCCACCGCGCAGGACCCGGCGCACCCGTAACCGCGGCGCCGGCGGCGCACCCGGAGTGACGCGATGAGCTCGACCGAACCGGCTTCGGCTCCTCCCGCCGAGGTCCATCCCCCCGTCCGAAGGACCCGTCCCGGCCGATCGATCGCGATCGCTCTGCTAATCGCCCTCACCGTCGCGGGGGTGCTGGTCGCGATCAACTGGGTCGGTTACCGCCGCGGCCACTCGATCACCGACGATGCGTTCGTCGAGGCGCACATCGTCAACGTCGCCCCGCAGCTCGTCTCCGGGCGGATCGTCCGGTTCCTCGTCGAGGAGAATGACCGGGTTGAGCGTGGGCAGATCCTCGCGGAGATCGACTCGGTCCCCTATCAGGACAAGGTCAACATCGCACGGGCCCAGTACGAAACGGCCGCCGCCGAGCTGCTCCGCCAGCGTGCCGATCTGGACCGGGTCCGCAAGGAGGTGCCGATCCAGATCGAGATCGCCCGGCGGACATTTGCCGCGGCGGAGGCCGACCGGGCCAAGGCCGAGGAGTCGCTGAAGCTGACCCGCGACGACGTCGATCGAGGCATCGACGAGGCCCGCGCCGGGGTCAAGGCGGCGGCGGCCTCCCAAACGCTGGCCGAGCTGGAATATGCGCGCTACACCCGGCTCGCCCAGCAAGGGGCCAGCACGCCGGAGAAGCAGCAGCAGGTGACCCAGTCGCGCGACTCGGCCGCGGCGCAGGTCGACTTGGCCGACGCGAAGCTGGCCAAGGCCGTAGCCTCGCGGACCCAGATCGACGTCGCCCGCCGTAGTCTGGAGGCGGCGGAGAAGTCGTCCCTGAAGGCGGCCAAGGGGGTCGAGCTCGCCGACGTGGGCAACGACCAGATCCATGAGATCGGGCTTCTGGTCAAGGTCAAGGAACGGACCGTCGACCAGGCCCGCCGGGCGATCGAGGCCGCCGAGCACGACGTGGAATACACGCGGCTGAGGGCCCCCTTCCCCGGCGTCGTGGTCAAGCGGTTCCGCAACCTCGGCGACTTCGCGTCGGCCGGCGTGGCGGTCTTGAGCATGTACGACCCCGACCTGCTCTACGTCACGGCCAACCTGGAGGAGACCCGCCTGCCCGGCGTCGCGCCGGGCGGAGAGGTTCGGCTCGACATCGACGCCTTCGCCGAGCCGTTCCGCGGCCGGGTCGCCTGGCTGAACAAGTCGACCGGCGCCCAGTTCGCGCTGATGCCCCGGAACGTAGTCTCGGGCGAGTTCACCAAGGTCGTGCAGCGAGTCCCCGTCCGGATCCTGATCGAGCGGGACGACCCTCGCTGGCCGCAGCTCCGCGCCGGGCTCTCGGTCCGGACGACGATCGTCCACGGGCCGGGCGATCCGGCCTGGGCCGAACAAGCCGCGCGGCAGATGGCCGAACTCGAGAGCCGCTTCAACCAGCCGGCGGGGACGGGGACGGATGCTCCTGAGCCCGGGCCGGGAGACTCCACCCGATGAGCGCGACCGCCGCGCCGGCGCCGCCCGCGACCGCCGCGCCTCCCGACGGCCCTGGGCATCGCATACTTGTGGCGCTCGCGGTCGTGCCGGTCCTGACGACGGTCTACCAGACGCTCGTCCTGACCGATGTGACCGGCGACGTGATCCGCAAGGGGATCGAGGGCGACTCGTACCAGATGCTCTGGACGAACCTGACCTGGGGAATCGCCACGCTCTACGGAATCTTCCTCGGGATGTCGGCGATGGCGCGGGTCGGGGCGAGGCGGACGATCGCGGTCGGGCTGGCCTTTTTCGCACTGGGTAATGCGCTCTGCGGGGCGAGCGTCGATGTCCCCACCCTCGCGGCGGCGCGGCTGGTCGAGGGGATCGGCAAGGGGATGACGATCGTCCTCTGCCGCGCCACCCTCTATCGCCAGTTCGACAGGTCGCTGCTCGTCGCCGTCGGGATTTACGGCGTCATCGCCTACTCAACCCGGCCGTTCACGCCGCTCGTGACGGCTTACGTGAACGACCTCCTCAGCTGGCGCTGGATCTACTGGGTCAACGTGCCGATCGCGCTGCTCGGCCTCGTCCTGGTTCGCTCGACGTTCCGCCCCGACCGGCCGCCGAAGCCGCTGCCGCTGAAGGTCGACTGGTTCGCCGTGACCCTCTTCGCGGCCTGGGTGTCGTGCCTGCTGTTCACCTGCGGCTGGTACAGGCGGTGGGGCGGATGGACCTCCGATCTCTTCATGGTGAACGCGACCCTTTCGGTCGTCCTGCCCCTAGTCTTGCTCGCCTGGACCGCCTCGGGTGCCACGCCGGACCAGCATCTGGGCCGCCTGGTCCGCGTCCGGGGCTATGTGCTGGCGATGTGCGTGCGGATGCTACTGCTCGTCCACTTCTCGGCGGCCCTGGCCGTCATGGGAAAGTACCTGGTCGACCTGCGCGATTACCCGCGCGATGTCGCCGGCTGGGTGATCCTCCCGGCCGGGCCGGCGATGGCGGTCACGACGCTACTGACAACCTGCTTCCACCGCCGCGCGCTGAGGCCGCTCTGGCTGCTCGTCGCCGTCGTCGGGAGCGCGGGCTGCCTCTGGTGGCTCTCGGGCATCGACAACTTCACCCCCAAAGAACACGTCGCCGCGGGCCTGACCTGCTGGGGCCTGTTCCTCGGGCTCTTCCCACCGGTCTTCCTCACCGACGAGGTCGAGTCGCTTGAGCGGCAGGACACGTTGTATGGCGGGGCGGTGTCGGTCGTCTTCCTGGTGCTCCCCCTGCTCGTCGTGCCGATCGCCACGAGCACCGCGATCTCTGAGTGGACCGACCGCGCCGTCGACAGCCAGCGGCTCAACCTCCGCGAGGAGCGCGTGGCCGTCCGCGAGGCGCAGATGCGCCTGGCCGACGATTACCGCCAGAGCGGCGTGAGCGGCCCCGCGCTCTCGTCACTGACGGGCACGGCCCTGGGGGCGCTCGTCAAGTTCGAGAGCACGGCCCGCGGGTTCCAGAACGGCCTGAAGTTCCTCAGCCTCACGATGCTCGGCATTGGCCTGCCCCTGACGGTGCTGCGATTCTTCACGCCCCCGCGCCAGCAACTGATCGCGGACCCTGCGTGGGGCCGCAGGCCGCGACGTGATCTTCCCTGAACGCCCCCGGCCGAGAGCCATCCGGCCGCGCCCCCGTTTTTCGGACACGACCACCGCCCCGGCCGTTATACTCCGTCCTTCCCACGCCACGCCTGATGGCGTGACGCCGAGGACCCCGAGGAGCCCGGCCCGATGGTGAGCGCGACCGTCTCCGCACCGCCGACGATCAACCGATGGTGGCGGGTCGCCGGAGGGCTGTCGATGAACCTGGCTCTGGGGTCGCTCTACGCGTGGAGCGTCTTCGTCGCGCCGCTGGAAGAGCGGTTCGGCTGGGCGAGGACCGAGACCTCGACGGCGTTCACGATCGCCATCGTCGCGTTCGCCGCGGCGTTCCTCGTGGCGGGGAAGATTCAGGACCGGTTCGGGCCGTTCTGGGTGTCGGTGACGAGCGCCGCGCTCGTCAGCCTCGGGTTCTGGATGTGCGCCGAGACGCAGACGCTGAACTGGCTCTACCTCTGGTTCGGCGTGGTCGTCGGGCTCGGCATCGGGTTTGGCTACGCGACGCCGATCCCGGTGATGGCCAAGTGGTTCCCCGACCATCGCGGCCTGGCCGTCGGGCTGGCCGTGGCCGGGTTCGGCGGCGGCTCGGCGATCTTCGGGCCGCTCTGCTCACACGTCCTGATCCCGACCTACGGCCTGCACGCCACCTTCCGGATCCTGGCCGTCGTCTTCTTCGCGATGACCATGATCGGCGCGTTCCTCCTCCAGAATCCGCCGGCTGGCTATCGGCCCGAGGGGTGGTCGCCCGAGCCGTCGTCGGCGGAGGCCAAGGCGACGTCCCGCGACTTCTCGCCCGGTGAGATGCTCCGGATGCCAACGTTCTACCTGATGTGGATCGCGTTCGCCCTGGGGACGTCGGCGGGCATGATGGTCATCAGCCAGCTTATGCCGTTCGCCAAGGAGCGGGGGGTTTCCTCCGGGGCGGCGAGCGCTGCGCTATTGGTCGGGGCGGCGGGGAGCGTCGCGGGGCGGACGCTCTCGGGCTGGATGTCCGACGCGCTCGGCCGGCTCAACGTGTTGCGCCTCATGATCGGCGTCTCGGTCGTCGCCATGCCGCTCTTGTACGCCGCGGCGGGCACGGTGATTGGGCTGTACATCGCCGTGTTCGTCGTCTACTGGTGCTTCGGCACGCAGCTCTCAGTGAACCCCTCGACGACCGCCGATTTCTGGGGCACGAGGAACGTCGGCATCAATTATGGTTTAATGTACACAGCCTACGGCATGGCCGGCGTGATCGGCCCCCGGCTCGGCTCGCGGGTCTTCGTCGAGTTCCACAGCTACAAGATTGCCTTCGACGCCGCCGCGGCCCTCGCCGCCGTCGCGCTGGTGTGCGAGCTGCTCGCGAGGCGGCCGTCGGTGCCCGCGGCGATCGACGCCGGGTGAGGAGTCTCGCCGTGCCGGCCACGCAACTCGCCCTGCTCAGGGGGATCAACGTCGGCGGCAAGAACAAGCTGCCGATGAAGGACCTGGCCGCCCTGTTCGTCGCGGCCGGATGCACGCGCGTGCGGACCTATATCCAGAGCGGGAACGTAATCTTCGACGCGACTCCGGCCGTCTCGAAGCGTGTCTGCGTTGTGGTCGCCGAGCAAATCACAGAGCGATTCGGATACCGGACACCGGTGGTCCTGCGGACCGTCGAGCAGCTCCGGGAGGTCGTCTCGCACAACCCGTTCCTCGAGACCGGCGCGGCCGAGGACAGGCTCCACGTCCTGTTCCTCGCCGAAGAGCCGGGGCCGGATCGCGTCGCGGCGCTCGATCCGAACCGATCGCCGCCGGATGAGTTCATCGTGCGGGGCCGCGAGGTCTTCCTGCACCTCCCGGCGGGCGTGGCCGACTCGAAGCTGACGAACGCCTACTTCGATTCGAGGCTCGCCACGGTGAGCACCGGGAGGAACTGGCGGACGGTGACGACGCTGCTGGGGATGATGGACGAGTAGATCGGCGAAGAGGCGCCGGGAAAAAGATGGAACCGACCGCCCCCATGCGCCCTCATTTAGGGGCAAGACATGGGAGACGGGAGGGTCGGTCCGATGGCAACACGACGGGATGGGGAGACGCTCCGCTGGCACGACACGCTCCTCCGCGAGGGGGTGCTCGCCGACCTGGGCGACGGCGCCTTGGTGGAGCAATTCCTCGCCCATCCGGGGGAGGCGGGGGGCTTGGCCTTCGAGGCGCTAGTCCGCCGGCACGGGCCGATGGTCCTGGCGGTCTGCCGGGGCGTGCTGCGCGACGCCCACGAGGCCGAGGACGCGTTCCAGGCAACGTTCCTCGTCCTGGCCCGTCGCGCGGCGACGATCCGCGACCGCGACCGCCTGGCCTCCTGGCTGGCGCGCACGGCCCGGCGGATCGCCGTGAGATCGCGGGGCGAGGCGGCGCATCGCGAGGCCGTCGAGCGGCGGCGAGACGCGGTCGACGGCACCGTGCCGGTCGCGGCGACCCTCGTCGCGGCCGAGTCCTCGGCGCTGGTGCGGGCCGAGGTCGAGCGGCTGCCCGAGGACGACCGCCGCCTGATGCGGCTGACCTACTGGCAAGGCAAGACCTATGAAGAGGTGGCGGCCCTGCTCGCGTGGCCAATCGGGACGGTCCGGAGCCGCCTATCGCGGGCCCGGCAGCGCCTGAGGGTCAACCTCGCGCGCCTCGGCCTCGCCCCCGCGGCTGGCTGCGGCCGTCGGCGGGGGGGCGGCAGAAGCGGCGGTGCCTGAGTCATTGATCTTGCAGATCGTTCGCGCCGCGACGCCGTTCGCGGGCGGGCTCTCGGCGGCCGTCGAGGTCGGGGTGGTCCCGGCCGCGGTGGCGGCCCTGGCGGAAGGAGAGATGGCGATGAGGATCCTGACCCCCTGGAAGACGATCGCAGCCGTGCTTCTCATCGGTGGGACGGCTGCCGCGGGCTTCATTTTGCAAGCCCAACCGAGCGATGACCCCGTGCCTGCAAAGCCGGCAATACCCGGGCAGGCGGCAGGCCGATCGCTCCTGATCAACGGGGGTGTTGAGGAAGGCAATGGCGACTCGCCGAAGGCCTGGAGCAGGGGCGCGGCGGTCTCCGGCGTGAACTATCTCTGGAGTCGCGTGGGCCACGACAGCAAGGCGAGCCTCGGCCTGAAGAAGACGGCCGGGCGCTACTTCCCCATCGCCGAGTGGTCCCAGACAGTCGACGGGGTCGGCGACGCCCCCCGCCTGAAGGTCTCCGCCTGGGTGAAGGCCGACGCGGTCACCAAGGCGATCCTCGACGCCCAGTTCCTGGACGGCGGCGGCCAGTGGAGCCACGCCTGGGCCGCCTACATCGGCGCCAAGGAGTCGGGCGACCCGCCGGTCTCGCACGATTGGAAGCGCTACGAGGGGGTCGTCGCGATCCCGCCGGGCACGAAGCGGCTCGTCATCGCCCCCCAGATCTACGGCCCGGGGACCGTGTTCTTCGACGACCTCGCCGCCGAATTCACCAGCCAGCCCGCGACCGATCCGACGGCCCCGTGAGCATGGCGGGTGGTGCCCGACCTCGTGCGATGTCCTCGCCCTGGGCCGTTCCCTTCGTCGTCCCGGCGACGTATGTTGGTGGGGACCATTCCAGTCACAGGTCGTGGCTGATCCCCCGACGGAGACGAACCATGCGCCGCCTTCCGACGACCGCGCTGGGCCTGACGCTCGGCCTCCTGCTGGCGACGACCGCCAGCGGGCAGTACGGCTACTATCCGCGGGGCTACGGCGGCTACGGCTGGGGCGGGTGGGGGGCCGACCCGCAGTCGGGGTACATGGCCGGGCTCGGGGCCTACGCCCGGGCGCGGGGGTGTACCAGCTCGACAAGGCACAGGCGGATTCGATTAATGCCGATACGATGATCAAGTGGAACACGGCCCTCCGCGCCCGGCAGAAGGCGCTCCGCGAGGAGCAGCAGAAGGAGGCGACCCGGCAGGAGGGCGAGCGCGAGGTACGGGTGGCCGAGCGGCGGGTCGAGGACGGGACGACGCTCAACAGCCTGCTCTCGCAGATCCTCGACTTCGACCCGGGCACCGCGCGCTCGGGCGCCGCCAAGGCCCGGCTCACCGCCTCGGCGATCCGCGAAATCCCCTTCGAGTGGAACAGCGAGGCGCTGACGATCTGCCTCGATCAGATGACCACCCGGGGCGCGATGCCCGACGTCCTCATGGACCCGATGTACACTCCTGAGCGCGATGCCCTCCGGGCGGCCGTCGACCAGGCGCTCAAGGAGGACCGCAAGGGGAACGTCTCGGAAGCGACCAAGAAGCGGGTCACCGACGCCATCGCGAGCTTCCGCGCCAAGTACACGAAGAACGGCGCCGGGCTCGATGAGCTCGCCTCGCCGGCGCTGGATTACTTCACCACACTGGCCGCGATCGTGCCGATGCTCAACGACCCGAGCATGCGGAAGATCCTCGATCGGCTCGAGGACGACAAGGGTGCGACCGTCGGCGACCTGGTCGCGTTCATGAACGCCTACAACCTCCGCTTCGGCCCTGCCACGACGGACCGGCAGGTCGCGATCTACCGCGAGCTGCTGCCGATCCTCACCAGCGTCCGCGACTCGATGAACGCCCAGGGAGTTCCGACCCCGCCGGCGCCCGACCGGACGGGCGAGGGCCTGCGCTCGGCCGCCAAGGGGGCGTTCAAGGGGATGGGCTGGGACCAGATCGAGGCCCATTCGAAGAACCCGTGACCCGGAGTGATGAGGGTCGTCCCATGCGCCACGCGGAATCGATCGAGATCCCGGCGCGGTCGCGGCTCGCCCGCGGCCTTGCCGGGCTCGTGGCCTGGATCCTCCTGGTCGGCCCGGCGTCGGCCGATAGCTGCGTCTTCGTGTTCGAGGCAAGGGCGGCGTCGCCGAACGGCCACTTCAAGTTCGATGCCGACTACGACCAAAAGGCGCATCTCTGGAAAGGCCGGTGGGAGAACACCCGCACCGGCGAGGTCGCCGAGAAGGCGCTCGCGGGCCCGGGATGGCATGTCCATCCCCATGCCTTCATCTCCGACGACGGATCGCGGGTCGTCCTGTTCAACTCCGGAGGGGGGACGGACCCGCGGAACCTCGTCCTGGTCTACGACCGGCGGCTCGAGCTGCTCAGGGGATTCGGCCTGGTCGACCTGCTCATGACCGAGGAGCGGGGCCGGGTCACGACGAGCATCAGCCACATCAACTTCATGGGGAGCCCCCCCGACCGGCGCCCGCCCTCGTTCGGGCTCGAGCCCGGCGGGGAGGTCTTCATGTTCTACGCCCCGGGCGGGCGCAAGGTCCGCGTCGGCCTCGCGAAGCCCGAGGTCCTCGGCGCGGCGCCGAAAGGACCGTGACCGGTCGGCCTGTCGCGGCGTGAACCGGGACTGTAATTTGAAGGGAGCGGCCCCGCCGTCCCCGGCCCGAAGAGACTCCGCCCCATGCCCGCCCCCGCGACGATCCGGATCGGAACCCGAGGCAGCCCGCTCGCGCGGTGGCAGGCGGAATGGGTCGCGGGGCGATTGCGCGAGGCCCATCCCGGGCTCGCCGTCGAGCTCGTCGAGATCCGGACGCACGGCGACCGCGACCGGAACTCGCCGCTCGCCGCGATCGGCGGCGCAGGGCTCTTTACGAAAGAGATCCAGCGCGCCCTCGTCGAGGGGACCATCGAGGTCGCCGTCCACAGCCTCAAGGACCTGCCGACGGAAGGCCCGGCGAATCTGACCCTGGGCGCGATCCCCGCCGCGAGGAGGTTGCCGACGCCCTGATCGCCCCAACGCACGTCACCTTCGACGCCCTGCCGCCGGGGGCGAGGGTCGGCACGGGGTCGCTCCGGCGTCGCGCGATGATCCTGCACGCGAGGCCCGACCTCGACGTGGTGGGCATCCGCGGCAACGTCGAGACGCGGCTGGCCAAGGCGACCTCGGGCGAGCTCGACGCCGTCGTCCTGGCCGAGGCCGGCCTGCGTCGTCTCGGCCTGGAGCGGCACATTACCGACCGGCTCGCGGCCCCGGCGTTCCTGCCGGCCGTGGGGCAGGGGGCGCTCGGGGTCGAGTGCCGGATTGATGATAAGTTTACGTTGGAATTGCTCGCGTCGCTGGACGACCCCGAGGCGCGGCGGGCCGTGCTCGCTCGAGCGCCGGCTGCTGGCCGAGCTCGAGGGCGGGTGCCTGATCCCCCTGGCGGCGCTCGGCCGAGACACCGAAGATGGCCGGCTCGCCCTCGACGCCGCCGTCTTCGACCCCGACGGCACCGAGAAGGTCGCCGCCGCGGCCCTGGGGACGCTCGACGACCCCGACGGCCTCGGCCGCGCCGTCGCGGCCCTGCTCAGGGAACGGGGGGCCGAGCGGGTCTTGCGGAAGGTCCGGTCCTCGTAAGGAGCCGATGCGATGAGGCGACGGACCTTCCTCGGGACAATCGCGGCCGGCTCGATGGTCCTGGCCGCGGATGCGCCACCGCTGAAGCTCGGGATGGCCGGGCTCGTCCACGGGCACGCGGCCGGCTTCCTCCGTCGCTACCAGGGGCGGGCCGACCTCGAGCTGGTCGGCATCGCCGAGCCCGATCGCGCGGTCGCCGACCGTTATGCGAAGCAATTCAAGCTCGATCGCTCGTTGATGTTCGAATCGCTCGACGCCATGCTCGACCAGTCCAAGCCCGAGGCCGTGGCGGCGTTCACGAACACGTTCGACCACCTCGCGGTCGTCGAGGCCTGCGCCAGACGGCGCATCCCGGTGATGATGGAGAAGCCGCTGGCCGTGAGCATGGAACATGCCCGGGCCATCGCGAAGGTATCTGAGTCGGCGAAGATCCCCGTCCTGGTCAACTACGAGACGACCTGGCACGCATCGAATCGCGCGGCGTACGTGCTGGCGAAGGACCAGCACGCGCTCGGCCCGATCCGCAAGGTGGTCGTGCCGCGACGGCCACCGTGGCCCGAGGGAGATCGGCGTCCAGCCCGAGTTCCTGGCCTGGCTGACCGACCCGGCGAAGGCCGGCGCCGGGGCCCTGTTCGACTTCGGCTGCTACGGCGCCAACCTCATGACCTGGCTCATGGACGACGCCCGGCCCCGCTCCGTCACGGCCGTCACCCAGCACTTCAAGCCCGAGGTCTATCCCGAGGTCGACGACGAGGCGACCGTGATCCTCGAATATCCCCGCGCCAACGCGATCCTCCAGGCCTCGTGGAACTGGCCGTTCGACCGCAAGGACATGGAAATCTACGGCCGGACCGGCACCGTCAAGACCTCGGGCCTCGACGGCCTGGTCGTCCGCATCGAAGGCAGCCCGGAGGAACAGCGCAAGGCCCCGCCCCTCTTACCCCCCGAGGACGACTTCGTCCGCTACCTCGCCGCCGTCGTCCGCGGCGAGCGGACGCCCTTGGGGCTGTCGTCGCTGGCGAATAACCTGGTCGTCACCGAGATCCTCGACGCGGCCCGCAAGTCGGCGGCGACGGGGGCGACGGTGCGGCTTTCCTGATCGGCCGGGTCGCCGACCTGCCAGTCAGTCATTCACGTCCCCAGGGATAAGAAAACGCGCAGACTTGGACCTGAACTTCCTTGAAGCCTCCCTTTCCCTCGGCTAGATTGGTATCGCCTCGACGTCCGAGGATCAATCCGGGGTCATCGCCGGCGGGAGTGGCGAAGATGGCGACCGATCGCGAGATTCGTGAGACCGTTGCGCGCTGCGTTTCGTCGATCGTGTATTACGACCGATGCGGCCGCACGGCGCAGGCGCGGGAGGTCTTCGAGGCGGACGTCGCCCTGGTCCGCGAGTGGCTCGATTCCGAGGGGATGGCGGGCCCGGAGGTCGGGCTCCAGATCCTCGCGCCGGTCCTGTCGGAGCTCTCGGAACGCTACGAGTCCGCGGAGGCCTCGACCCTGCACGGTGAGTTCGTCGCGGCGCTGCACTTCGCGGAGTCGTCGCCCGACAAGTCGGGCGAGCATCTGGTCTATCAGGGCTGAGCTGGCCCGGCGCTCTTCGGCCTCCTGGGATTCGCGAGCGGACCACGGCTAACGGTCGTCTCCGTTCGCCGGGTGCCGCTGGTGGGTCTTCCGCCAGTGTCCGGGGCTGGAAACCCCACTGGTGGGCACGCCCACGAGTGGGGGATGGCCGGGGCTTACGAGCACTGGTGGGCGAGCCACCCGTGTCCCCGCAGCAATCAAAGCGTGCCCAGGATGGCCAGGATCGCGCCGGCCTGGTCGGCCGTTAGGGCCTGCCCCGTCTGTGACGTGACTTGGGCCCGGAAGCCCTGGAGCGCGACGGCCCGCGCCGTCATGTCGCCCCGCCCCTCTGCCGCCTTGGCGGTGTCGAGCCAGCGGATCAGGCCCTTCGCCACTCCGTCGTTCGTGCTGTAATACGAGCTGAGGATGCACAGCGTATCGTACGAGAATAGAAGGCCCGCGTCGCCCGTGAGGGTCGAGAGGTCGATCGGGGGCAGGGCGTCGATGTCCTCGCCGGCGGCTCCGAAGTTGAGGATGTCGGCAAAGGGCGCGACAAAGCCGCTGTCGATCAGCTCGCGGACGGTCATGAGGCCGTCGGCATTCGTGTCGATCTGGCTGAGGAGCGCAGCGAGGGTCTCGGGCTTCAACGCATAGGCGCGAACCTGGCCGAATAGAGTGGGGTTCATCTCCAGGATCGGGGCGACCAGCTCGGCCGCTCGGGCGGTCAGTAGGGCCTGGGTCAGGTTGTACGGGTGATTGCGGGGCGGCGCTTCGGCGGCCCCGTTTTGACGATGTTCCAGGGCCACCATACCGAAGGGTCGCTGTCCGAATGCGACCCGACCCGCGAGTTGTAGGATCGGACGGCGATACAGTCCCAGGCCATGACGATGCCGTAGTCCTCAACTGTGTCGTTCGGAGATCTCAGGGGAGACTGCCCCGCGCCGCGCCGAGTCGGAAATCCCAGCTCATCTTGGCGTAGGGCTGGCCCGGACGGACCGACAGGATGAAATACCATTGGTTGTCGTTTGGGACGGCGAGCGAGTCGTCCAGGTCCTTTTTCGCCTGGGGCGTGAGCAGGGGGCCGATCCGCGGGTCCGTCAGCGTGATTGGATAGTCCCCATCCTGGTCGAAGATGAGGCTCATGGCCTGGCAGATCGAAACCGCGTCGGCCGTGTACTCGATCCGCGCGGCCGCTGCCCGGACCTTCTGCACGGCCGGCAGCAACATGCCGATCAGAATCGCGATGATCGCGATGACGACCAGCAGCTCAATCAGCGTGAAGCCCCGGCTCGCCGAGGGGGGGCGCGAGGCGGCATCCCGGTGTGTCATGTCCGGCGCATCCTTCGAGGTGAGGTCCCGGGGACGTTCCGGCGTCCCGGGCTTGAGATGACAGCACGACGTGGTCATCAATTCCACATAAATTCTAGGAAAGAAAATATTTCCTCTGAAAAAATCCGCTGTTGTTGCGTTTTTACATCGGATATTGAATCTATCGCACTTATCGTCTTCACTCTTGTTCCATTCCCGGAACGACACCAGGCCCGAAAGGACACCTCGATGCTGCGAATCCTGCTGGCGGCGGCGGCACTGACACTGATAGCCGGACCGGGTGGGAAAGCCCGGGCGGACCTGATCGTCAATGGCGGCTTCGAGACGGGCGACTTCACCGGCTGGTCGCTAGCCAACGACGACGGCGCGAACTCGGTCGATGCTTTCATGCCCCAGAGCGGAGGGTACGCTGCCGCCTTCGGGCAGTTCCAGGAGGACGGCCTTGTCTCGCTCACCCAGGAGGTGACGACGGTCTCTGGCCAGTCCTACTCCTACTCCTTCTGGCTCACGGCCGAGGCGTACTCCGGCGTCCCCGACGAGTTCCGCGCCTCCTTCGGCGGTCAGACGCTCCTCGACCTGGTCGACGTCAACCCGTTCGCCTATACGCTGTACACCTTCGCGGTCACCGCGACCTCGTCGTCGAGCCTTGTCGAGTTCGATAGCATCAATGACTTTTCCTACTTCGACCTCGACAACGTGGGACTCGCGGCCGTACCCGAGCCGTCCTCGCTCGCCCTGTTCGGGCTCGGCCTGGGCTGCGTTGTCGGCCGCTCGGTGCGTCGACTCCTACGTCGTTCGCGGGGCGGCCCGGACGACTTGTTGTCAGGGCCGCCTATAGCAACGCGCTGACTTGCCGCCGGATTCGGGGAACGCAAACCGACCGAATTACGATAATATCTTGCGGCTCTTTGACATCACGAATGAGCGGACGATGAACCGTCGGGCGGCGACGGGCCATCGCGGCCCGTCCCTCGATCGCGCCGAGCGAACCCAATCGCCCCGGCGCCGATCGAACCCAACGGGCGGGCGACCTCGGCCGTCGCGCCGAGCGAAGCCAATCCAGAGATCCTCGGTCGGCGCCGAGCGAACCCAATCCTGGGCCCGCGAGGGGCCCTCCCGGCGTGCCGAGCAAAGCCAAAATGCAAGATAGGTGCGGCTCAGAGCGGACTCGTTCGCCCGGAGGGCCGCGATCGACGGGTCGTGGTGACGATCACTGCCGATCGGCCGTCGGGGTCGTCGCGCCGACCGAACCCAATCCGCGGGGCGGGTGGCAGGGGTTCGCTTGCGAACCCCGGTCTTCTTGAGGGCCCCGGACCGGGGTTCGCAAGCGAACCCCTGCCACCCGGAAGCTGAGGCCATCCCGGCTGACGATCACGGCGAGTTTCCCGGTCCTCCCGCCCGCGACGAAAAGGCAGGGCTCCCGCCCTCCGGCGAGGCCTCGAATCCTGCCAGAAGGCCCGCGGCTCGTCCGATAGAGGACGGAGGGGAACGGCCTGGCGGAAGCGCCAGGCCTCCTCCTCTGGCAGAGAGTGCTGCGCCTTCGGATCGACCGGAGCGGTACCACCGTGAGGACGGACGCCCTCGACACCACGGCCGAACCCGCGAGCCAACCCGACCTCGGACGGACGTCCACTCCCCGCGCGAGCGAGGGGTGGGCCATGCCCGTGTTCGTGGGGGGCCTGGTGCTCGGCACCAGCGCGGCGGTGGCCTCGGTGGCGTGGTGGCTCGTCCCGCCGTACCTGGCTCTGATGGCCTTCCTCCTGCTCGAGCCCGCCGGCCGGCGCGTCAGCGCGACCAACCCGGCCGGGCCGCGGTCGGCGTCGTCGGGGGTTTCGACCTCTGGCGGAGCACTCGACCCGGCCGAGTCTGCGGGTTCGGGCGATCCCTCCGCTTCCAACGACGCCGCGACGGCCCCCAAGGCCAGGCGCGGCGGCAAGGGGCGAGGGTCGAGGAAGGCAAAAGCGGTGATCGAACCGGTCCCCGCGGCCTGGCTTCAGGTCGCGCCCGGCAAGTTCGTCCGCGTCGAGCCAGGCAGCCCGACCGGAGAATCCGGGCCGTACAGCACTCTGCCGCCGGGCGCGCCCATGTCTTCGCCCTCCCCGGCGGAGGCCGAGGCCGTGCCCGGGCTCGAATGCGCCCGATTGGCCCTCGGCCGAACCCGGGCCCCACGACGCCCCGACGGAGGCCGCGCTTGAGCATCTGCACCTCGAAACCACCCCGGCCGAGGGCCCCGCGCCCGAAGGCCTGCGCGACCCCGAGCCCGCGGTCGTGGGATGGCCTATTGACGACGCCCATGCCGAATCCTTGGCGTTCGACCATGACGTCACGCCTGACCCCGGATTCCGTCCCTCCCTTGGCGCCCCCAGGCGCAGAGGGGACCGAGGCCGATCCGATCCGCGACCCCAAACCTTGCGCGACCGACGACCCCGACCTCGCCGCGGGCACCCAGCCCGAGGCCGCGGTCGACGGCCCCGTCATTGCGCTGGCAGAGGAAGTTGCGGCCGAGGTCGAGCCGCCGGCCGTGGACGAGTGTTCGGTTGAGAGCGGCGACGTTAACGACGAATGTCTGGATGAGGCGGACGAGCCGTCGCATGGTAATCCCACTGATGCGATCGGAGCGTCGTACCCCGGCGGTGGGATGGCTCCGTGGTCGGGACGAGGCGTATCGCCTCTCTGGCGGTACGTCCGTTCGACCCGGGTCCCGCACTGCCCTAATGGGCTCCGCCTCCGCTCGAAGCGCGGGGACGGCCGCCCGCACCAGTTCGTCCGGACTTTCCCCCCGCGCTCGCCCCCGCCCGGCGGGGTGGTCCGCGCGTGAGCGCGACGCGAAGAGCGACGGGCGGGGCGGGCTCCTCAAGGGGGGCACGTCCCGCCCGTCGTCGTTTCGGGGCGAGCCGTCCGGCCGCGGCCGCGGCTTGTCCGGCCGTCGCGGCGGGTGCTAGAGTGGGGTGACGGCCCGTCGCGGCCCCGGCGCGCGGGCCGTCTCCCGTCAACGCCGCGTCTGCGGCGCGGGCCGGGCCGCCGCGCGGCCTGCCCGCCTCGCCAGGTGAGCCCCGTCATGGTCGACCCCCAGGCGTCGCAGTTCTGGCGCTTCGCCGTCAAGAGCGGGCTGCTCGACGACGAGGCGGTGCGGGGCTGCTGGGAGAAGATCCCCGAGGACAAGCGGAGCGCCGACGCCGTCGACCGCCGGCTCGCCCGCCAGGCCGTCAACGCCGGCCTGCTCACCGTCTGGCAGGCCCAGCAGCTCCTGACCGGGCGGGCCACCGGCTTCAAGATCGACCGCTACCTCCTGCTCGACCTGATCGGCCAGGGCGGCATGGGCCGGGTCTACCTGGCCAAGGACACGCGGCTCGGGCGGCAGGTGGCGATCAAGGTCCTCTCCAGGGAGCGGATGAGCAACCCGCGGGCGATCGCCCGGTTCCAGCGCGAGGCCAAGGTCGGGGCCCAGCTCCAGCACGAGAACCTCGTGCGGATCTACGACCAGGGCGAGTCGTCGGGCATCCATTACCTGGTGATGGAGTACATCGACGGCAAGAACGCCGCCCAGCTCATCGGCGAGCGGGGGTCGATCGCCTGGCCGGAGGGGGCGAGGCTCGCCCGGCAGATCGCGCTGGGACTGGAGCACGCCCAGCAGAAGGGGCTGATCCACCGCGACGTCAACCCGGCCAACATCCTCGTCACCAGGGACGGAGTGGCGAAGCTCGCCGACCTCGGCCTGGCGATCGACCTGGCCGACGAGGCGAACGTCACCCGCGACGGCGCGACGGTCGGCACGTTCGACTACATCAGCCCCGAGCAGGCACGGCACTCGCGCGAGGTCGACACGCGTGCCGACATCTATTCGCTGGGCTGCACGCTCTACCACATGCTTTCGGGCCGCGTGCCGTTCCCGATGCCCAGCCTGCCGGAGAAGCTCTACGCGCACCAACTCCACGACGCCGAGCTGCTGACCGCGCCCGAGGGGGTGCTACCCGAAGGCCTGGTCGAGGTCGTCCGGCGGATGATGCGGAAGCTGCCGGAGGATCGGTACGCGACGCCCATGGAGGCGGCGCAGGCGCTCGAGCCCTACGCCGAGCCGGCGCCTGGCTACTCCGGGTCGTCAGCCTCGTCGTCGGGATTCCGGCAGTCGCCGCCCGCATCACCTTCTATCACGCCGGCGATCGAGATGCCCACGGCGGCGCCCGCCGCGGTGGCGACGGCGGCATCTCTGTCCCCGGCCGTCGCCGAGCCGAACCCACTGATGGCCTCGGGCTCCGATCCCGAGGGGGCGCTGTTCGCGCTCGACACCGGGCCCGAGGCGCCGCTGAGCGCCTCGCTGTCGACGGCCGCCAAGCCCCGGAGCAAGCCGAAGGCCGAGCCGGAGCCCGAGGCGCCCGCCGCGCGGCCGAAGCCCCGGCGGAAGGTCGCGCTCTCGCCCCGCGCCGGAAGCTGGCGCCGATCGCGGTCGGGCTGCTGGTGGTCATCGCCGCCGTCGCCGGCATCGCGGCGGTGGTCGCGTCGAGTCGGAGGAAGCTGGAAAACCGGCCCCTCGGGGGCGAGGAGCCCGACGAGCCGATCGCCGAGGCGCCGGAGAACCCGGGCGGGTCGGGCAAGCCCTCGGGGCCGATCTCGGTGTCGGTCGGCGGGCCCTTGCGCCCGGTCGCGACGCTGGCCGAGGCCGTCGCGGTCGCCGCGGGGGGGTCAGGCGAGGTCGTCCTGACCGGACCGGGGCCGATCCGCGTCTCGACGGCGCAGGAGATCCGCCTCCCTCGCGGGCGCGTGGTCATCCGCGCGGCCGAGGGGCCCGCGCCCGTCGTGGTCGTCGACATGGTCGGCGGCAAGCCCTGGCTCGTGACGCTGCCCAACGCCTCGGTCCGTCTCAAAGGCTTGCGGATCGTCGCCAACTACCAGGCCATGGCCGCCCCGACCCCCCTGATCGAGGCGAGCGGGGCGGTCGCTCTCGAGCGCTGCACGTTCGTTGGAGCGGGTGCCAGCGGCAACTCGCGGGGCGTGAAGCTCGAGGGGACGAAGCTCTCAGTCGACGGCTGCCTGTTCGCCGGGTTCGACCGGGCGCTGGACATCACGGCCTTCCCCGGGCTCGACGCGACGATCACGCAGTCGATCCTCGCCCACTCGGCCGAGACCGACCGCGCGCCCGGCTGGGCGATCCGCGTCGCCTTCGGCGGCGGCCGCGACAACAAGCCGCGCAAGCTCGCGCTCGACCACGTGACGGCCCGCGGCGGCGGCCTGCTCGAGGTCGTCGACTTCCCCCCGTCGTCGCCGCTGAACGTCTCACTCGACCATGTCGCCGTCCAGGCCCCGGCGCTCCTGGCGTGGGCCCCTCTCAAGGGCGAGTCGGCCGAGGGGTGGACGAAGGGCCTGAAGTGGCTCGGCAGGGGAGACCTCTACGACGTCACCGGCGCCGCCTGGGTCGTCGTCTCGGCCTCGGGCGAGCTGCCCGCGCCGAACGCCCCGCGCGACCTGGCCGGCTGGCAGGCCGCCGTCGGCTCCGACAAGGACGCGTCCGCCCGCTCGTTCAAGCTGGCGGCCACGGCGGCCGAGATCGCCAGCGACCTCGCGGCGGTCGAGCCGGTGCAGTTCGCGCCCGAAGGTGTCAAGGGCGTCGGGGCCGACGTGAAGCGGGTCGGGCCGGTCGGAGGCTCGGCCCCGAAGAAGGCCGAGCCGGCGAAGAAGGAGTCCCCGTAGGGTCCGCCATGCGGACCATCCGGTGTCGAGGGCCGGCGCCGAAGATGGTCCGCATGGCGGACCCTACGAAGACCCACGTTGACAGGCCGACGCCGGCCGCTACTAATCTCCGCATGCGGACCTGGCGCGCAAGGACGGCGCGGATCGGCTTCGTCGCCGGATGGCTGGCGATGCTCGGGCTCACGATCCGCGCGGGTGTTCGCGCCCATGACCTCACGCCGGAGCACCTGCTCGGGCTGATCCCGGCCGCGTATCTCGCGAGCTGGGGGCCGTATTTCCTGCTCTCCCGGCGCGACGCGAAGGGTCGGGCCGTGCGGTTCGCCGCCTGCACGGCTTCGCTGCTGCTGGGCCTGGCCGTGCTGGAGCTGCCGGCGAGTGTGGGGATGGTCGATTACCGGGCCGTCTTCGCCACGCCGACCTCGCCGTGGAACCGTCCCGGCAATCGGCCCGACCCCGACCTCATCTACGTCCGCGAGGGCCATCGTCAGACCAGGCTCCGGTTCGGCGGGGCCGACCTGCATCGACTCCGGGCCGAGGGAACGCCGCCGGTCTACGCGTGCGACCTCCGGCTCGATCGCCACGGCTTCCGCAACCCCATCGACCTCGATCAAGCCGGCGTCGTGATCGTCGGCGACTCGTTCGTCGAGGGCCTGCACGTCAGAGAGACGGAGCTCGTCTCGGCGCGGCTGGCCGAGCGCCTCGGCGAGCCGGTGGCGAATCTCGGCCGGACGGGCTACGGACCGCAGCAGGAGCTCGAGGTCCTCCGCCGCCACGGCCTGCCGCTGCACCCGAGAGCGGTGGTCTGGGCCTTCTACGAGGGGAACGACCTCCAGGACGCCGCTACGTATGACCACGATCGCAACCGAGCAAGCCGTGCACTCCATGAACCCACCTCCCGCTCCCGCTACGGCCGGGGCCTGACGCGGAACCTGCTGGCATTCGCCATCCGCAACTGGCTCCAGCCCGAGCCGACCCGCCCCGCGGGGCCGCACACGGGCCGGCTCGCCGATCCGTCGGGCAAGATGGTCGATGTCTATTTCTCCTGCGGGGTCCACGAAGGCGAGGCCCTTCCCTCGACCCCGCGCCGCGACTCGCCCGCGATGGAGGTCGTCCGCGACACTCTGGCCGAGGCCCACACCCTCTGCGCCCGCCGCGGGATCGAGCTGATCGTCGCGTTCGTCCCGGCCAAGTTCCGGGTCTATCGCGACCTTTGTTCGTTTGAAGAGCATTCACCCTGCCGGGACTGGCCCGTCGACAACCTGCCCGAGGCCCTGGGCGAGGCCGTCGCGTCGATCTCGCCCGAGATCGGCTATCTCGACCTGACCCCGCGGCTCCGCTCCGCCGCGGCGCGCGGGGCGTTTCCCTACCTGCCCGACGACACCCACTGGTCGCCCAAGGGCCATCGCGAGGCGGCCGAGGGCGTGGCGGAGCATCTCGACCATCACCGGAAGGCCGGCGCGAACGTGGCCGTCGCGAGGAATTGACCAACACCGGGTGGCCGGGGCAGAGCGCAGCGGTGCCCCGGGTGCGATGGCCTCCGATTCCGGGGCACCGCTGCGCTCTGCCCCGGCCACCCTGCTCGGATGATGACCCGCCGGTAGTTGGAAGTGGCGGCGGCTCGGGGGCGCGATCTGACCCTATCCGGCAACCGCCTGACGGGCAAGCTGCTTGTCGCGATCGCGCTCGTCCAGGATGGCCTTGAGCGTCCAGAGGTCCTTGTAGCCCATGATCCGCCGGAAGCCCTTCGAGGCCGCCTCGAACGAAGCCGCCGTCCAACGCAGGGCCATCTCGCCGCTCTGCCAGTTCTTCACCCGACGCATCCGATCCCGAGCCGCCGAGTGCCCGCTGTCGATCAGGTTCGTCGTGCCCAGGCAGCGGCGCAGCGAGCTCGTCAGCCCGAGCCGATTCACCGTGAACAGCTCCTCCAGGCCCTCGCGGAGCGAGGCCGCCGCCCCGGGCCACTCCCGCTCCAGCCAGGAGGCGTACTGCTCGAGCTTGGCCATGCCCTCGGCCGCCTCCAGCTTGAACGCCGCCCGCAGCGTCGCCAGGGCCTGCTCGTGCTGGCCCTTGGGCAGGTGCGACGTCACGTTCCTCTGCTTATGGTTGCGGCAGCGCTGGACCGGTTGATCGGCCCCGAACACCGCGCCGATGGCCGACCGCAGGGCCTTCGAGCCGTCGATGACGAAGAGTCGCGGACGGGCCGGATCGAGGCCGCGGCGGACCAGGTCCTCCAAGAGTGCCGTGGCGACCGCCGCGTTCTCGGTCGCCCCCTCGCGCAAGCCCAGGACGTGCTTGTACCCCTTGGCATCGACGCCCACGGCGCAGATCACATGGTGCCCGCCGAGCTGGAGGCCGTCGATCCAGATGGCCAGCAGCTCCAGCCCCTTCAGGTCGCGCTCGGCCATCTCTTTCAGGAGCCGCTCGCCGGCCGCGATCGTCTCGCGCGAGACCTGGCTCTTGGACACCCCGACCGTCGCGGCCATCTCCGGCAGCACGCCCTCGTAGCGGCGGGTCGAGACGCCGTCGATGAGGATCTCGAGCATGCGGTCGGCCAACCGTCCGTCCTTGCGCATCGCCTCATAGGCCGGGATCTCGACCTCGCCGGCCTCTCCGGGCCGGGGGGCCTTCTTGCGGAGCCTGGGCTTGGTCACGCGGAGTTGTCGCTCCTTCAGGGCGACCCGGCCGGTCTGGCTGCCGTGGTAGGCGATGTCGCGGCCGGCCTTCTTGCCCTGTTGCTTGGGGCCGGCCACGGCGGCGGCGCTCATGAGCAGGACGGCCTCGATCGTGGCCCGTCCCATGACGTCGATGAGGTCGTCGACGGCGGCCTCCGCATGCTCGATGAGGTCGAGCAGGGGCAGCAGGAGTTGGCCCTCCTTGGCGAGGAGTGTGGCGAGCTTGGCGGGGTCGAGCGTGGATCTACTGTCGGGTCGGTCGACGATCTGGTAGCGTCGGGTCATCGGTGGTGGCTCCTCGTGAAGGTTTGGCAACCGGAGGGTATGTCCCTCCAGCTGGGAGCCGCCACCGATTTCTTCGGGTCAACCTTCCACTACGGCCGGGACATCATCCCCTGCTCGCCCTGGTCCTACGGCACGGATCACGGACCCGAGATCACGAAGAGCGATCTTCGGGCAAAAGATGCCGGCTCGAGTGGAGGATCCGCGCGTGCCGAGACCGTGCCGCAGGCGTCGACGACTCGGTCTTGCCCTTGAGGTCGGCGAGGTTCGCCTCGCAGTACGGGCAGGCGACGACCTCGATGTGGAACCGGAGGTACTCGGCTAGGTCGGGGTCGAGCGCGTCGAGCAGGAGGCTGCCAAGCTGCTGCCGGCTCGGGCAGGTCAGACGCGAGCGGCGCCAGATCGCGCCCAGCGAGTGGAGGCCGACGTCCTCGCGGCCCTGGCGGACCGATTCCAACCGTTCCCTCAGCTCGGACGAGTCGCGCAGGGCCTTCTCGACGCGGGCCATTGTGCCGGCGGGCAGGGCGTCGGCGAGATAGGCGCGGAGGGTCTCGTCGTCGATCGGGGCGTTGTCGCGTTCGACAGCGTGTTCCATCGGACTAGCCCTCGCCCAGGCGTTCGAGGTTCATCCCGGCGCGGCGGGCCATCTCCTTGAGCCGGCCGATCGTCTGGAACTTGTAGCTGGCCACCGCCTGCTCGGTCAGGCCGAGGTACTTGGCCACGTCCTTGTTCGCCCATCCCTTGACGATGAGCAATTCGAGGCAGCGGAGCCGGTCGAAATCGGCCTTGGCTAGCCACTCGCGGACGAGCGTGCCCATCGACTCGGCGAGAAGCTGCTCCTCGGCGACGCGCTGCTCGTCGCTGCGGGCGATGCTCGAGGCGGCGCGGCCGGTGCCGGGGACTTCATCCAGCGGGCGGCCGTGGTCGTCGGAGCCGAACTGGTCGATCGGCCGGCGGCCCTGCTTGCGGAGGTGGTCGGTCAGCTTGTGGGCGGCGATCGAGAAGAGGTACGCCTCCATGTCGCGCCGCTCGTCGTAGTGCGGCAGGCTCGTGAGGAAGCCGACGAAGGTCTCCTGGACGACGTCCTCGCTGGCCGCGCGGTCGCGGAGGCGGCTGTCGACGAAGGCGATGAGCCGCCCCTCGTACGCGCTCGATGAGCTGCTGCCACGCCCGGGCGTCGCCCGAGCGGACCTGGCGGATCAGCAGCGCCTCGGCGTCGGTCGTGGGCATCGGGTCGAGGGCCTCGACTCGGGCGGATGGGATCGGAGCGTGCGCATCGCCCCGGGTCTCATTCTACTCGACCCCGGCCCGCGCCGGCGAGGGTGCGTCGGCCTCGTCGTCGTCCCACGGGCTCGACTTCGCCCGCCCGGGCACCGTCTCCCACCGGCCGGCCCGGCTCGGCTCGGGCCAGCGCTTCTTGCGGTACGACCGGAAGATCCAGACGCCGGCCGGCGCGGCGAGCGTCAGCAGAAGGAACCAGCCGCGCTTGTCGGACCGGCCGGGGAACTCGTCGTCGCGGCGGGACATCAACTGGCCCAATTCCCGCTTCCAGACGCCGAAAAAGAGCAGGACCAGCCCGACGACCGTCCAGAAGAGGTAGGCCTCCGCCTGCCACGGGCCCGGCGCGTTGATGAGCCCGAAGAACCAGGCGACGACCGCCACGATGCCGGCGATCTGCCCGAGCCTGCTCCGCGGGAACCCCTCAAAGAGCGCGAGGATGACGAAAGCGCTCGTCGGGACCGCGATCAGGCCCGCGATGATCGCCACGATGCCGGCGAAGGGATAGAACATGTCATCCACCATTCGCGTCCTTCGGTCCGCGAGATCGACTCACCCGACACCGGCCGCCGAGGGCGCGGGGACCTCGTCTTCGTCCCACGGGCTCGACCTCGGTCGTGGCGCGGACGGCCCGTCGGTCCAGCGTCCCGCGGTGCTCAGCTCGGGCCAGCGGGCCTTGCGGTAGGAGCGGAAAAGCCAGGGCCCGAAGGCGGGGGCTAGCACGATCACGAGGAACCAGCCGAGCCGGTCCCAACGGCCGGGGAACTCGTCGTCGGACCGGAGCATCAGCAGGCGGAGCTCGCGCTTCCAGACCAGGAGGAACACCAGGATCAGGGCCCCGGCGCCGAGAGTCAGGACCGGGCCCTCGCCTTGCCAGCCGACCGAGAACACCGCGAAGACCCAGGCGAGGATCGCCACGAGCCAGGCGATCTGCCCGAGCTTGATCTTCGGGAACCCCTCGAACAGGGCCAGAATCGCGAAGCCGGCCGTCGGAATGCCCAGGGTGACCCACGGCAACGGCGGCGATGAAGGCTCCCATGATGGCCCCTCCCTCCTGTCAGGACAGCTCGTCGGCCACGGCGGCCGACTTCGTCTCCGACTCGGGCCAGTAGGCGCGCCGGTGGGCGCGGAAGAGATAGACGCCGACCGGCGGCAGGACGATCAGGAGCAGGGCCCAGATCAGCTTGTCGTGATGGCCCGGGAACGCGGTGTCGTCCACGCCCATCAGGAACGAGAACTCGCGAAGCCAGGCCCGGGCGAACAGAACCACGACGGCGACGACCGCCAGGGCGACGAAGAGGGGCAGGGCCGCGATGAAGAGCATCAGGGCCATCACCGCCAGGCCGACCACGACGACCGTCCGCGGGATCTCGGGATGGCGGTTCATCCAGTCGTCGGCCCGGTGGCCCAGGTCGTCGATCGTGTTGAAGAAGGTCCGTCGCATCGGCGCGTTCCTCGTTTAGTTCGGATCAGACCAGCATCCGGTGGACGACCACCCCCGCTGCGCCGACGCCCGCGGCGGCGAGCATGCGGAGCCGGTTGGTGTAATAGCCCTTGGTCGACTCGTCGGTGCGGATGTAACCGGCGAGCACGGCCAGGGTGAAGAGGACGAAGGCGAGCAGTGCGCCGCCCTTGACCAGCCGCTCGCGGACGAGGTCGTGCTCGTAGGCCGCCAGGACCTCGGCGCGGCGAGCCTTCGAGAAGTCGAGCCGGGCGCCCGCGCGATAGACGGTGTAGAGGTCGTCGAGGTCCTTGGAGACGTCGGAGAGGCTCTCGGCCACGGGCTGGACGTAGGTAGCCAGCGTCAGCCGGTCGATCGCGTCCTGCGGCGGATCCCAGCCGCGGGCGACGTCGCCGGCCAGCCACTTGTCGACCTCCTCATAAATCTTGACCCGGAGCGCCTTCCTCGCCTTCCCCTCGTCGGCCGACAGCGGGCCAACCAGGACGCGGACGCCGCGGGCGTCGGGCTTGGCCAAAGTCTCCTCCTCGTCGCGGTCGCGGGGGAACCAGTCGGGCTGGCTCTTCGGCTCGGCCGCGGGGGCGGGGGCTGGTGCGGGCTTCGGCTCGGACCGGCGCGGAGCCTTTTTCTTCACGGTCGGGGCGCGGGCGGGGCGGGGGGCTCGTCGGGGACGAACGACGACCCAGGGCCGTCGAACGAGGCGAGCACCAGGGGCGCCGGCGCAGGCCGGTGGGACCAGGGCCCGGGGTGATGGGCGTGCCGACGCCCGACGAGGTGCATCGCCAGGACGCCCACGAGTACCAGCAGAGCGAAGCGTTTCATGATCGTCCCATCCTCAGCCGGTCGGGCGATTGCGGGTCGCGCCGCCTTGTCCATTCCCCGAGGTTATTCGTGCGGACCGAGGTTTCCTTGCCCACTCACGCGGCCTTGGCCTTGGTCGCCCGCGTGTAGGCCGCATACGCGGCGGCCTGGCGGCTCCAGGGGCTGACGACCTGCGTGACCAGGGCGATCGCCGGGATGACGAGCTGCACCGGCTCGCGGAACGGCCAGAGCGGCGTCAGCACGTAGGCCACGACCGCCGACGTGATGAGCGGCCAGACCCGGATGCGGCCCGGGCGGTCGCGGTCGGCGGCCTTCCACCAGCCGTTGGCCAGGAACGCCGCGGCGAAGAAGCAGGTGAAGCCGAGGACCATGTTCGCCGGGCCGAGGCCGAGGACGTCCTGGGTGCCCTCGAAGGCCGAGCCGTACGAGGCCGGGTGGAGAGGCAGCTTGAGCCACTGGGCCACCCCGAAGGCGAACAGGCCGACGCCCCCGCCCAGGACCAGGTTAATGAGCCGGCGGGCCGACGGGTCGACCTGCGTCCCCTCGAAGAGCTTCGACGACGTCAGGGCCGTCCAGGTGCCGAGGACGGTCGTGGCGAAGAGGAAGGCGATCATCTCGGGTTGAGCCTCGCGCGGGTTCCCCTGGCTCAGGGCGAGCGGCACGGCGATCAGGCCGGCGACGAACGCCGCCTTGACCATCGAGCCCGCCAGCTCGGCGACCCGGACCCGCGCGCTCGGCCGGGGCGGCTCGACGGGCGGGGGCGGAGTCGGACGCGCGGGGGGCGGAGTCGGGCGGACGGCCGCCGCGGCCCTCGGCGCGGGGCTGGGGCGGGGCGGGGCGGGGCGGCGGATGACATTGTTCACCCAGCGGATCGGCGGGACATATGGGCGACGCCGCCGCCCGGTCCCGAAGCCGGCGGGCGGACGCGTCTCGGGGCCGATGTAGAAGACCGGGTCGACCTCGCCGATCCGCAGGACATCTTCCTCGGGCTTCGGGGGCGCCGCGGGGGCGGGCTTGGCCTTCGGCTTGATCCGCGCGGCGAACCAGGCGAACTTGCCGCCCGCCTCGGGCTCGACCGGCGGAGAGACCTTACCCTCGCCGATGAACCGGACGTCGCGGGGCTTCGTCGGCGCGTCGGGGCCGAGCAGGTCCTCGGCCCGCTTGGGTCGATTCACCGGGTCCTTCGCCAGCGCCTCGGCGACGATCGTCCGGTACGGCTCGGCCAGCCGCGAGAGGTCGGGCCGGGTCGTCAGGTGCTTCATCAGGACTTCGCCGACGGTCTCCCCTTCGAACGGGACGCCGCCGGTGAGCATCTCGTAGAGGATGACACCGATGGCGTAGATGTCGATCGGCTTGTGGTACTTGCCCGTCGAGACCTCGGGGGCCATGTAGTGGCAGGTGCCGATGCTCTCGGAGTGCTCCGACCCCTGCGAGGGCGAGATGATCTTCGAGAGGCCGTAGTCGCCGATCTTGACGACGCCGTCCTCCATGAACAGGTTGGCCGGCTTGAGGTCGCGGTGGACGATCCCATGGTCGTGCAGGTAGTCGACGCCCTCGACCAGCCCCTTGAGCCAGGCGCGGGCCTCATTCAGCGGCATGCCCTTGGGGTACTTCTCGAGCACCCCGGCGAGGCTCGGACCCGAGACGTACTCCATCACGACGAACGTCTCGCCCGCGTCATTCGTCTTGATGTCGAAGATCGTCAACAGGTTCGGGCACTTCAGGTTCATGCACTGCGCGACGCCCCGGCGTCGATCTCGACGTTGCGCGTGATGAGCTTCAGGGCGACTTCCTTGCCCGAATCGCTGGTCGCGTAATAGACCTCGCCGAACCCGCCCCGGCCGATGGCGCGCTTGATCGTGTAGCCATCGACCGGCCGCGAGCCCGAGCCGTAGGTGTAGCGGAACGGGGCCTGGGGCGACGCTTTGTCCATGGGAGAAGCCCCCGCGGGCCGCTCTCGGCCCGGGCTGAGGTCGATCGTCTCGTCCAGATGAGAGCGGGTCTCGTTTCGGGCCGTCGCGGTCATTGCAATCAAGCTCCGCTCGGGATGCCCGGTTTCGCGGTCCGGGGGCGATTTCACAAGGTATTAGGGTTTCGCCCCCGGTTATTGTCGAGAATGCGATGCGGCGACTTACAGTTCGGCCATGGTGGCCTTGTACGGCTTGTGGGAGGCCTCGGACTCGACGCGGTACCAGACCGTCACCATGGCGCCGAAGCCGACGTTGGTCTCGTTGATCGACACGACGTTGTCCGCCCCAATGTCGTTGACGAAGTCCTCGACCCGGCCGAGCAGGCGCTGGTACGGCGAGGGCGGCCCCGAGACGGCGAGCGTGAGCCAGTCCCGGACGCCCCACGGCTGCGGGCGGCTCGGCCAGGTCACCCGCGGCCGCCCCCAGGGCATGTCCCACATCTTGAAGCGGAAGGTCTTGTGCTTGATGACGGCCATGTCGTTCGGTCCTCAGCACGGGCTCGACCGCGAGCCGAGCGGCTCGAGGCTGAAGGAGAAGCCCTCGCCCAAGACGCTCGATTGCAGGGTAATTGGGGCCCTGGCCGCGCAGGTCCGGCCGTCGACCTCGAAGGCCCCCGGCGCCCGGCAGGCGAGCGCCGGACCTTGACGATAGACCACGACCGGCCCCGGGACGTTCGAGGCCTTGATGTGCGACTGATCCGACGGTCCGATGATGCAGGTCTCTGCCATCAGGATCACCGCGTCGACGGCCAGCGGCAGCCGGTGGCGGCTGACGACCTCGAGCCGAGCCGTCGCGCTGACGGGGCTCGGCTGGTGGAATTCCAGTTCCACGCTGTCGCCCAAGCGGATCACGTCGCCGTCGCGGAGCGGGGCGGTCTGGACCTCGCGGCCGTTGACGAAGGTCGGCTTCGCGGCCTGGATCACGTACGTCTCGCCGTCGCGGACGACGGTCGCGTGGCCGCGGGCGAGGTCGCCGAGGAGCGGGACGTCTGCATGCCCGTCGGCTCCGGCGCGACCGAGGACGACGCGGTCATCCAGGCAGACGAGGAACCCGCCCACCGTGTCGACCCAGAGCAGGAACCGGCCCGAGGGCCCGGCCTGCGCCGACTTCGCCAGCACGCGGTCGTGCGGCGCCGGCCCGGGCTTACCGGGGCGGGCGATCTGGAGGGTCGGGGGCGACGACGGCTCGCCGTCCGGGACCGGGTCGAGCCCGAGGCCGGTCGGGACGATCCGCGCCGCGCGGTTGGGCCAGGCGGCAGCCGCCGACGGGGCGATCGCGCCGATCTGCCGCCAGGCGGTCGTCCGGGCCTGGCGGGCCGCGGGGTGCTCGGGGACGACCTCGAGGACGAGGTCGGCCGCGGCCAGCACCTCGGGCCACTTCGCGGCTTCGAGAGCGGTGTAGAGCGCCTCGACCCTCGGGCCGGCCGTGGTCTGGCGGTGTTCCAGGTCGCGCCGGGCATTGGCGAGGGCCGACGGCGGCGATCCAGCGGCGAGTCGCTCGGCGCGGTCGAGGGCCTCGTGCGCCCGGCCGAACTCGCCGCGGCGGGCCTCCTCCAGCGCAAGCCGCCAGGCGTCGGCCACCTCGCGGATCCGCCGCAGGGCGGGGCCGCCGATCTTCTGCCGGGTCAGCTCGTCGACCCGCTCGACGACGCGGGACGGCTCGCCGGCCTCGAGGTCGATCCGGACCTCCGAGGCCACGCGGTCGGCGACCTTCAGGCGGGCCGAGGCGATGGCATCAGGGCCGGCGCCGACCGACTCCGCCAGGCGGAAGTCCTCGACGGCACCGGCCAGGTCGTCGGCCTCGGCGCGGCGGGTGCCGCGGGCGATCAGGTCCAGCGCCATGCGGCCGCGGAGGGCCGCCGCGTGGTGGTGCTCGGCGACGTCCGGCCGCGACGCCAGGGCGATCGCCTCGTCGTACCGGCCCGCCTTCGCCGCCTCCTCCGCCTGCCGCAGCGCGATCCGCCAGTGTCCCAGCATGGTGGCCTTGCCGTCCGGTTTGACCATGGGGAGTCCCACCTCACGTCGCCCGCGAGGTCGCGGGCGGGCTCCATTTCCATCTTAACGGGTTCGAGGCTTGGGGAAGTCGATGGGGTCGGTTCAAAGTTCAGAGTGCGGAGTTCAGAGTGCGGAGTTCAGAGTGCGGAAGGCAGCAAGGCAGAAGGCACAAAGCAAACGACAGGGAACTGATCAGGTCGTGGCTCGCGGCTCTCCGTGTGCCCTTCGTTCTCCGCACTCCGCACTCCGAGACGACAACCCCGCCCCGGCCGCGAGCCGGGGCGGGGGTTCCGGGTCTCAGAGGCTCTTGTCCTCGCCCTTCTTCGCCGGCGGCCCGAACTCGGCGTCGAGCTCCCGGACGACGTCCCGTCCCGGCTCGACGCCGGAGAGGATGCCGGTCTCCGAGTACTTGCCCTCGATCTCGGCCTGGGTCGTCATGACGTCGAGCCGCTGCTCGAGCTCGGCGACGCTCTGCTTGGCGCGGGCCAGGGCGCTGTCGTCGAAGTGGAAGTCGCGGTCCGACCGGGTCGTCTCGATCATCCGGACCCGCGCCTCGATCCCCTCAACCTTCGCCGTCAGAGCCTTTCTCGCCTCGGCCATCTGCTTGAGCTGTGACTCGGCGGCCGACAGCGTCTTCAGCTTGGCCTTGAGGGTGTCCTCCCGATCCTTCAGCGTCTGCTTGCCGGTCTTGTAGCTGTCGAGCCGCCGCGCCAGGTCGACCTTGATCTCGTCGGCCGTGTAGCGGACCGGGCCGGCCAGGCGATAGTCGCCCGTGTCGAGGCTCGTCCGGATCCGCTCCATCGCCGTCTTCTCGTTCTCGAGGTTCGTCCGCGTCGCGGCGATCTCGCGCTCGAGCCTCTTGATCTCGACCCGCGCCTCGGAGACCTGCGCGATCCCGTCGTGGATCGCCGGCTCCAGCGCCGCGATCTCCTCGCGGGCCCGGTCGATGTCGAACTGGACCGGCACGGCGCTCTTGGCGCTGTGGCGGACCTTGTGGAAGGCCGTCCTCACGTAGCTCGGGGCCGAGGTCCCGAAGGCCAGGTACAGCGCCCCGGCGGCGAGGGCCGAGCCGACGACCGCCTTCTTGATCAGCGAGCAACCCATCAGCGAGCAAGCCATCTCGTGTCTCCTTCTCTCCAGAAGCCCGGATCGATCGCGACCCCCGTGACCCGAGGGGCGGCGGGCCCGCCCGACGTCCCGGACGACCCCCTCGACACAGGTAATTCGGGCCTTCGAGAGCGTTATTGCGCGCCGATCCGCGACATAATCCGCGGCCCATGGCCAGCATCGGCCACCTGGGATCGCTTCAGCGGCAGACTCGATCGAGCGCGAACACTGGGTGGCTGAAAGAGGATTGATAATCTGGGTGGATTTCGTAGAATCGGCGAATCTTCTCGCCGCCCCGATGCAGTCGTCACCCCTGGAGCAAGCCCACGATGGCCAGGCGCAGCTCTTTTCGGCGCTTGAGTTAGAGTCGCTCGAAGGCCGTGTCGTTCTGAGCAAGGGACTGGGGGTTGTGGGGGCACTGGGCGATAGCTACACCGACGAGTACCAGTTCTATCCGCCCGACCAGACGCACGCTCGGGGATGGGTCGAGATCTTGGCCTACACGCAGAAGGCGAACTTCGGCGCCTTCCAGAACGCGAGCCGGGGCGAGCCGAGGAACCAGGGGTTCGCGAACGACTGGGCCCTGTACGGGGCGACGTCCGATGAGATGGTGGCCCAGCAGCTCCCCGGGCTGACCGGTCAGGTCGCGGCGGGGCGGATCAAGTACGCCTCGATCTTCATCGGTGGCAACGACTTCCTCTACTACCTCCAGGCCGCGGCGGCGAACCCGCCGTCGCCCGACGTCGCGGCGCAGCAGATCGCCGCGGTCGAGGCCAACGCCCAGAAGAACCGCGACGCGGCCGTCGTGACCCTGCTCTCGGCCAACCCGAAGACCAGGCTCGTCGTCACGACCGTCCCGGCCCTGGCCGAATTGCCGATCGTCCGGGCGGCGGCGACCACGCCCCAGGCGCAGGCCCTGGTGGCCGGGGCCGACGCCGCGCTCGACGTCTACAACACCAATATCCGGCTCATCGCCGCGACCCAGCCCCGCGTCGCTGTGGCCGACCTCGCCCTAGAGTCCTCGGCGCTGGCTACGGCCGGGCCGACCGCCTCGTTCGGCGGCGCGACGATCAGCCTGACGACCGCCAGCAACGACTACCACTCGTTCTTCCTCGCCGACGGCCTGCACGTCGGCACGGTCGGACAGGGGATCATCGCCAACACGATCGTCGCGGCCCTCGACGCCAAGTTCGGGGCGGGCGTGAACGTCTTCACCCCGGGCGGGATCGTCGGCCTGGCCCGGCAGGTCCAGGAGCGGACGCGCGGCCTGCCCTGAGCCCCATCGATCCGAATTGACGCCCCCGGGTCGATCGGGGATAGTCCGCCGCGAAGTCGGGCAAGGATCGGCCTGCGCGGGGAATTCACCATGGCGCTGCGACGCTCAGGGATGGGCCCGGCGAATGCTCGTAGGGCGGGCTTCCGCCTCCGTCGTTTGATCGCGGACGGTGGGCAGAGCCCACCCAACGAAGACCGCAGGAGGCGTCGGCGGATCGTCCTGGCCCTGGTCGTCCTGGCCGCCGGGCTGTTTGCGCTGGCCTTCGCCCGGAAGCGCGACGCGGCGCCGGTCTCCGACGCCTTCGAGAACGCCCGGTTCGTCGCCGACCTGGCCCTCCGCGACACGGGCGGGACGCTCCACGACTTCCGCACCTTGAACCATAAGGCCGTCGTCTTCTTCCTGCTCGGGACCGAGTGCCCCGTCTCCAATGCCTACGCGCCCGAGATGACCCGGATCGCGAAGGAGTATGAGCCTCGCGGAATTGCGAGCTTCGGCGTCCATTCCGACCCCGACGTGACACCCGGCGTCGCTGCGTCGCATGCGGCCGACTATCGCCTCGGCTTCCCGATCCTGCTCGACCCGACCCAGGAGCTGGCCGACGCTGCCGGGGCGGAGGTCACGCCCGAGGCGATCGTCGTCGACGACGGCGGGATGGTCGTCTACCGGGGGCGGATCGACGACACGTACGCCCTCAATGGCAAGCGCCGCGACAGGCCGTCGACTCGCGACCTGCGCGACGTGCTCGACGCGATCTCGAGCGGCAAGACGCCGGCCCCGATCGTCCATCCGGCCTTCGGCTGCCCGCTGCCGACGCCCGCGCCGGTCGTCGGCGAGGGCGAGACGGTGACGTTCAATCAGGTCGCGCCGATCCTCTGGGACCACTGCGGTCGGTGTCACCGGCCGGGCGAGGTCGGGCCGTTCTCGCTGCTCACGCACGCCGACGCCGCGAAGCGGGCGGGGTTCCTCCGCGACGTCGTCGAGTCGGGCCGGATGCCGCCGTGGAAGGCGCTGCCCGGTTACGGGCACTTCCTCGACGAGAACCGACTGACCCGCCGCGAGCGGGGCCTCCTCGAACGCTGGGCCGAGGATGGGGCTCCACAGGGCGATCCGTCCACATTGCCCCCGGCGCCGAGCTATCCGGACGGCTGGGCCCTCGGCCGGCCCGACCTCGTGCTGACGATGGCCGAGGCCTACACGATCCCGGCCGACGGCGGCGACGTGTTCCGCGGGTTCGTCCTGCCGCTGCCGACCGACGGCGACCGGCCGATTGCCGCGATCGAGTTTCAGCCAGGCAACCGGAAGGTCGTCCACCATGCGCGGATCTTCGTCGACGAGACGCCCGACTGCCGGCAGATGGACGCCGCCGACCCCGGCCTCGGCTTCGCGTACGACGCCCGCAACGACATCCCGAAGCCCTCGCTCTGCGAGTGGAACCCGGGCGCGTCGCCGCGGCGACCGAGGCCCGGCGTCGGCCGGACGCTCAAGGCGGGGTCGGACATCGCCATGCTCATCCACTACCACGCCTCGGGCAAGGAGGAGGTCGACCGGTCGAGCGTCGGCCTCTACTTCGCGGACCGGCCGCCCGAGCGCATCCTGGGCCGGATCTCGCTCAGCTCGGCGAAGATCGACATCCCCCCGGGCGACCCGAGGCACCGGATCGTCGCTCGTCGGACCGTCCCGGTCGACTCGTCGGCCGAGAGCGTGCTGCCCCACGGCCACAACCTATTGAGGGAGATGACCCTGACGGCGACCCTGCCCGACGGAAAGGTCGTGCGGATGTTCCGGCTCGACGACTGGGACGTCAACTGGCAGGGCCAGTATCATTTCCGCGAGCCCATCCCCCTGCCCGCCGGCACAAAGCTCGAAGCGGTCGCCGTCTACGACAACTCGCCGGCCAACCCCCGCAACCCGTTCAACCCCCCGCGGCGCGTTCGCTACGGGCCGAACAGCGAGGATGAGATGCTCGGGTGCCACGTCTACCTCGTCGCCGACACCCCCGAGGGCGACGCGGTCTACAGGCGGTGGGTGGAGGACGGGCGGTGAGCCGCCGTGCCGGACGCGCGAGGCATGGAACATGAGATTTCTTTTGACGTCAAAGAGATGCGCAGGTTTATAATTCGCGATGTCCCTTCCATGTCGATGCCCCCGCCGCGTCGAGGTGAGTCATCGCGATGAATCGACTGATCGCATGCTCGTGGCTTGCCCTCGTTTGGCTCGCCGCGGCGGGGGATCTGGTGCGGGGTGACGGGCCCCGTGCCGACGAGACGGAATCGAAGGCCTTGGACCAGATTCGCGCCGGATATGCGGCGATCGAGTCGAGGCGCTTCGCCGACGCCGAGGTTTGTTACACCCAGGCCCTCGACCTATACCGGCGGCTACACCCGAAGGCGACGGAACCCCTCGGCCACGCGACGGTCGCATCGTGCCTTTACGACCTGGGGAACGCCCTGATTGGGCAGGGTAAACTGGCGGAGGCCGCGGAGAGATACCGCGAAGCCCTTGAGATGTGGCGCGGCCTCCATCCCGAGAAGTCCGAGCCCAACGGGCATCCCGAGATCGCCGACACCCTCAACAACATGGGCGTGGCGCTGATGAGGCAGGGGAAGTACGAGGCGGCGGAGGACTGGCACCGCCAGGCCCTGGCCATGCGCCGCCGCCTCTACCCGAAGAGTCAGTTTCCCCTCGGCCATATCAAGATTGCCAAGAGCCTCGCGGAGTTGAGCAGTACCTTCCAGTTGCGCGGCCGTACGGTCGAGGCGGCGATGTGCCGCAAGGCTGCGGTGGAGATGGCGTCGCGGCTCAAGACGGGCCAGGCGATCCCGCGGGGGCGCCCCGAGGCGGCGAAGGTCTCTTTCGACGGCGAGGAATTCTTCCTCGCCGTGGCCGAGCGGGCGGACGACTCCTCCGTGGACGAATACCTGCCACGGGACCAGGATGTCGACGACTATACGCGCCTGATCTCCGTGATCCGCACCCCCCGCCTGCGCGACCTGAAAGAGTTCGCCTCGGGCCTCAGCGCCGAATTCAAGTGGATGGATCCCGACTTAAAGACACGGGTCGTCGAGAGGCCCGGCGGATCCGGATTCCTCGTCGACTATCTCCTGACTGCGACGGTCCCGGAGCCCATGCTGGAGTACGATCTGTTCCGCATCGAAGGCGACGACAAGAAAACCGTCCTCTATCAGCATGTCCGGCGGGTCTACCGACCCACGGCCGAGCAGGCGCGGGAATTCCGGGGCTCGATCGAGGAGGGCCGGGCCCGGTGGGAGAAGGCCCTTGTCGAGGCCCGATTGCCGATCCCGGAGCTCCAATCCGGCCGCCCATAACCCGCTCGCCCGATCATAGGTGACCGACGGGCCGGCGTCTCAGGTCGAGACGGTCGTAAACCCCTCGCAGTCGGCGCAGCGGAGGATGAAGACCGTCTGCGTCGTCTCGGCCTCGGTGCCGGGGGTCGTCGTCTTCTCGAGGCGGCGGTAGGAGAGCTTGAGCCGCAAGCCGCCGCAGTGGCGGCAGCGGAGGGACGCCACGTCCTGCGGGGACAGGGCGGGACGCCGTGCGCGGTCGAGGGACGGGCCCCGATGACTCATGGGAGAAGCCTTCGGTGTGAACAAAGGTGTCGCCTCCGTGCTCGCGGGCTCGTCTTCGACTGACCTCCTGCGTAAGATTATGTTCGCCGTGACGTTTCGTCTAGACCCGCCCGCCGAAAACATTGGACGGTCGTTCGAACCGACGAGACCCCGGCGCGACGACGTATCCGTCGCGCCGGGGCCTGACTGCGTCGCCTCGCGGGTCGCCTCGTGGTTCAGTTGGCGAGCTTGCCGACCGGCTCGAAGCCGCTCATGAGCTTGTTCAGCGCCTGGTTCTCGAGCTGGCGGACCCGCTCCCGCGTCAGGCCGAGGTTCTCGCCGACCTCGCGAAGGGTCATCGGCGCGTAGGGCTCCAGCCCGAACCGCATGCGGATCACGCTCGCCTCGCGGTCGTCGAGCTGGTCGAGCCGGCGGAAGATCCGTTCAAGGTCGTCGTGCTCCATCAGGACGGCGTCGGGCGGGCGCGACTTCTCGTCGGTCAGGACCTCGCCGATGGCGAAGCCGTCCTCGTCGTCGCCGTCGGGGTGGGGCGTCAGGTTGTTGACGCGGATCGCCTTGGCGACGATCCCCAGCTTCTTCTTCGAGAGCCGCAGCGCCTTGCCGACCTCCTCGTTCGTCGGCGGCCGGCCCAGCCGCTCGGCCAGGACGGCCGTCGCCCGCTTCCACTTCGCCAGCAGGCTGACCATGTATGCCGGCAGGCGGATCACCTTGCCATTGTTCATCACCGAGCGGCGGATCGACTGCTTGATCCAGTAGCTCGCGTAGGTGCTAAACCGGGTCTGCATCGTCTCGTCGTAGCCCTCGACGGCGCGGAGCAGGCCGAGGTTCCCCTCCTCGATCAGGTCCTCCAGCGCCAGCCCCTTCCCGAGGTAGCCGCGGGCGATGTTGACCACGAGGCGAAGGTTGGCCCGGACCATGTGCTCGCGGGCGTACGGGTCGCCCTCGGCGATGCCCCGGGCCAGCTCCCGCTCCTGCTCGGCCGTGAGCAGGGGAGTGTCGTTGATATCGGCCAGATAAATCTGGAGCGGCGTGGGATTGCCGCCCGTCTCACGCGGGATGGCGCGGGGCACGGTGCGTCCTCCTGGTGCGTCGATCGCGGCCCTCCCGGGCCCGTCGTCGGGCTTTCGGGGATGCATGATCGGGCCGAAGGGAACCTAGGACGCGGTTTCGCGATCGTCAAGTTACGCCGGCCTTCTAAGACCAGGGCGTTGATCGGCGCCGCCGCCGAGGTGGAGACGCCTGGCGAAGATAGGGTGTCGAGGCGATTTTCCGCGACCCTGCCGGTTGGCGTGGTCGAGGGGCCGGGTCGAGGGGAAGCCGGCGGGGAAACGGCACAGACCGGTAGCCCGCGCGGCCGATCAAACGTCCCAACGGACCCGGCCGCGCGGATCGGACGGAGCGAGGCGCGGCCGCCGACGGGATAAGCCCGGACGGGCCACGTCGGATCGTCGCGGACGGACGACCACCGAGGAAAGGATACCGGAATGACGCGGCTCAGCGCTGTCTTGATGGCCGCCGGCCTGGCCGCCGGCGCCGTCGGGTGTGCCCACTGCGACACCTGCGACGACTTCCCGACCCCCTGCGTCGGGCCGAACTGCGGCGGCGGGCCCATGGGGGTCTACGCGATGGCCTCCGGCCCCGTGAGCTATACCGCCCCCGCGGGCACAGTCACGTCCGCCCCGGCCGGCGCCCAGCTGGGCCCGGTGAACGACTCGGCCGGCCCGGTCCCCCCGGCCCCCGGCGCCGGGTCGACGCCGGCCGCGGCCCCGCCGACGCCCAGCCCGTTCGAGTCGAAGCCGAGCACCCCGAGCCCGACGCCGCCGCTGCCCGGCGAGCCGACGGCCCCACGGTCCCGCCCCGGTTCCTGAGCCAGTCCCGGGGGACGGCCTCTCCGCCCGCCGCCCGGCCGGCCGGCCGAGGTGCGTAGAGGCCATCCCCCGTTTTTTAGTTGACGGGGATGCGGCCCTCGTCACTAATGAAGGCAGCCCAGAACCTCCCCCGGCCCGTCGCGATGACTCGGCTCCTCCCGGCCGGTCCGGCCTGACGGTCACGGTGTCCGCACGGTCCACGATCGTCGTCCGGACCGGGGGCCCCGGAGCGTTGCGCCTCCCATGAAGCTGATCATCGCCGTCATCCAGCCGTCGAAGCTCGAAGCGGTCAAGGAGGCCCTCTCGCAGGTCGAGGTCTTCCGCCTGACCGTGATGGACGTCCAGGGCTTCGGCCGCCAGAAGGGGTACACCGAGGTCTACCGAGGCCACGAGATCACGGTGAACCTGCTCCGCAAGATCGAGCTGCAGATCGCCGTCAACGAGGACTTCGTCGAGCCGACGGTCAACGCGATCATCGCGGCCGGCCGGACCGGCCCCGAGGGCAAGATCGGCGACGGCAAGATCTTCATCCTCCCGATGGACGACTGCATCCGCATCCGCACCGGCGAGCGCGGGCCCGAGGCGATCTGAGCCAGCCGATGCCGATCCGCGCGGTGATCTTCGACTTCAACGGCGTGCTCGTTGACGACGAGCACGTCCACTTCGAGCTCTTCCGCGAGGTCCTGGCGAGCCTGGGCGTGCCGCTCGACGAGCCCGCCTACCTCGACCGCTACCTCGGCTTCGACGACCGCGGCGCCTTCTCCGCCGCCCTGGCCGACGCCGGCCGCGACGCGCCCCTGGCCCTCGTCGACGAGCTGATCGCCCGCAAGGCCGCCCGCTACGCCGAGGTCGCCGAGGCGGGCCTGAAGTTCTTCCCCGGCGGCCGCCGAAACGCTGGCGGGCCTGGCCGACGCGGTATCCGGTCGCGATCTGCTCGGGTGCGCTCCGGGCCGAGATCGAGTATGCGCTTGCGTCGCTTGAAGATTCGCGACCGCGTGCAATCGATCACCTCGGCCGAGGACACCGAGCGCTGCAAGCCCGACCCCGAGGGCTACCTGATCGCCCTGGATCGCCTCCGCGCGAACCTGCCCGACCTCGACGCTAGTCAATGCCTGGTGATCGAGGACAGCCTCGCCGGCCTCGAGGCGGCGCGGGCCGCGGGGATGGTCGCCGTCGGGGTGACGCACACCTATCGCCGCGACGAGCTGGAGGGTGCGGGGGCCGCGGCAGTCGTCGATGGGCTGGCGACGATCACGCCGGAGTGGGTCTTGCGGAAGGAAAACGAATCAACCGCAGATGACGCCGATGTACGCCGATAAGAGAGAAACTCTTATCATCTCTTTCTATCGGCGGCCATCGGCGTCATCGGCGGTTGATCCTCTTCCCCCTCACCCAGCCGCGGCCGCCCGGCGGATGCCGACGAGGGCGGCCTCGACGGCGAGGTTGTAGGCGCTGACGATGTCGGGGTCGGGCTCGGTGCCGCCGGGGGCGTGGATCGGGCGGGCGAGGAACTCGACCAGCACGCGGAGCCTCTCGGTCTCGGCGCGGTGGCGGTCCAGGTCGTGGCGGGCCTCCCACTCCGCCCTCGGGGCGGCGGGGGCGTCGGTCGAGTCGCGGGGCGGGGCCGGAAGGGCGGGCGCGGTCGAAGCGGCGTCGCGTTCGAGCACGGTCGGAGGTCCTTCTTCGGGGGTGGGTGGGATTCCTTCCCTGGCTGGCTGGACCTCCATCCTAACGGCCGGGTCCCGGGCCGCCTAGATGAAGGCCGGACGTGCGGGGCGTCGTTCGGGGATGAGGGATGAGGGCGGGTAATGGGAGAGATCGGTCAGCGCTCGCGGTAGACGATGCGGCCCTTGGACAGGTCGTAGGGGGTGATCTCGATCGTGACCCGGTCGCCGGGGACGATCCGGATGAAGTTCTTCCGCATCTTGCCGGCGATGTGCGCCAGGATGCGGTGGCCGCTCTCGAGCTCGACCATGAACTGGGTATTGGGCAGGGCCTCGACGATCCGGCCCTCGGTGCGAATCGGTTCCTCTTTCGCCACGCGCATCTCCCGGGGATGACCGGCCTCGGCCTCGGTCGGTCGTCTGGAAATCATAAGCCGGACGGAGGATCGGACGCCCCGCGCATCCATCGCGGCACGTGCCCCACCGTGAGGCCGCACGGCCTCGCCCCGCCAACGGCCCGGGTCGTCATCGTAACGGATTGCGGGAAGAACTGCCAGCGCGGTCATCGTAGCGATGCTCACCTTAGGGGGTTCTCCACTTGGTTTTGGCAATTCGCGAGTCAAGGTGGTCGGGTGCCTGGGGTCGAGCCGAAGGCGAGCCCCCAGTCGGTCGTTCCCGGCGCAGGCTTGTGCTGGAAACGGCCGCCAAGATCATGGCCTGGTCGGAACCTACGTCAGGTTGGCGCGGAGAATGAATTCATCGTCGATGAGTACACGATATTTTGGGTGCCTGGCCTTGCTAGAGGGAGAGAGAGCTTCGAACGTCTCTTTCGAGACCCAAGAAGGGCCAGTGATCCGATGCCAGTCGGCTACGGACATAAGCCGGAACATCGAAGCCATGCCCCCGGCTAGATACGCGGAATGTTTGTAGTCCGGGGGTACAGCGTAAGTTAGCTTGGCCTGCTCGTCGATTCGAGTCTCGAGGTCGGCTTCAGAGCAGAGGGTGTGTATGGCGTCAATGGATGCAAGAAGATAGGCCAGAATCATCGGCTTGGCGGAGTCCTGGCGATTTAGCCCGGGGATGAGGTCAAGCCGTAGCTCGTGTTTTGCAAGCGTGGTGATGAGGCTGCGATAGTCTCCCTCAAAAACCCAAGCTCCGAGGAAATCGGAATCGCTACGAAATGCGTCATATTGAGTGTCGGGGATGAGATCACGCCCATCGGTGAAGAGTCCCAGACGTCTCAACTCCGCTTCGATTGAATCCCACGCCTCCGCTCGGACGTATATCGTGTCGAAGGTCGGTGGTCCAAGCCAGTGCTCCGAATTCGAAGGTATAATGATATGAATTTCAAAGTCTCCATCAATTAAGTGGTCCCCCACCACAATCCAATAGGCTCGGGACAGATGCCGAGGAATGGGGGTGTTCGTTGACCCCCAACCGCTAGAAACGAGTTCCCGGATAGTACCGAGTCCACCGCGGACGACCGAAACCGCACTAACGAGATTGATGACAGAGTTCGGGTCGTGCTTCGCGTCGTTGTACTTGCGACGAAGGGCGTGGAGTTTGTCTTGGGAATCTTGCGAAACCCCCAAGAGCGCGAGCTCGTCGATGAACCGTTCAAAGGTATTTCGGGGCCGTGAGGCGGGGAGAATGACCGACTTAAGGAACAGCTCAGTCTTGAAAGCAATGGAAGTTACAACATCCCGAATTTGGGAAGGCTCATATCCCTCGTGAGAGAGTCGCTCAAGATTGCTGGGAGCGTCTTCGAACTCCTCCAGCATCTGCTCGCCGTAAGTTGCCATTGCTGCATCCTTTGACTCTCATGACGGCAGAGTAGCCGGCACTCCGGGCGGGGTCGAAAGTTTTCGGTTCGGCGCCGCGGATTGACGACGATCCGCACGGCGGATCCTACGCGGAGGCCTCCGGCCGCAGTCGCGGCAGTACGCCCGAGGTCTTCAGCCTGATCTGATGGACCTTGTCGACCGCCGTGATCGCCAGCGTCGCCCCGTCCTGCCCGCGCCAGGCGAGGTTCGAGGGGCGAGCGGGGGTCGGGATGATCCCCAGGAGGCGGCCGTCGGGCTCGTAGACCCAGACGCCCTGCGCGACGGCGACGTAGACGCGGCCGTCGGTGTCGACCTTCATGCCGTCGGGGCCGCCCTGGGTCTCGGGGTCCTGAGTGGCGAAGACGCGGCCGGTGGCGGGATCGACGAAGCCGGAGGGCTCGACCGAGAAGGCGCGGACGTGGTACTTGGCCGTGTCGCAGACGTAGAGGATCGACTCGTCGGGGGAGAAGGCCAGGCCGTTCGGCTTCTCGAAGTCCTTGAGGAGGAGTTCGAGGTTGTTTGTCTCGGGATCAAGGCTATAGACGCCCTGGAAGTGCAGGGGCGGTCGGGCGGGGCGCCGTAGGGCGGGTCGGTGAAGTAGAGATGGCCGTTGGAGTGGCCGACGATGTCGTTGGGGCTGTTCAGCCGCATGCCGTCGAATTCCTCGACGACGGTCTCGACGGCCGAGCCGTCGGGCTTCATCCGCGAGACGCGGCGGCCGTTCTGCTCGCAGAAGTAGATCCAGCCGTCGGGGCCGAACGTCTGGCCGTTGGCGGCGCCGGTCTGCTCGCGGAGGACCTTCGCCTCGCTTGGTGCCGGCGGGCAGGAGGTAGGTGCGCTCGGCCTTGATGTCCTGGAACAGGAGCGAGCCGTCGCCCAGTTCGAGCGGGCCCTCGGTGAACTGGAAGCCCTGGGCCAGCAGTTCGAGCTCGCCGGCGATGAGGGCGGAGAGGCCGTTGTCGCGGAGGACGGTGGTAGGCATCGGATGGATCTTCCTTAATACCACGCCGCCTTGTCGACGACGTTCTTCAGGGCGTCTCCCCTCGCGAACCGGCCGACGTTCTCGACGAGCGTCGCCAGGTGCCGGCCGGCGATCACGGGGGAATAGCCGGCGGTGTGGGGGTGATGATGACGTTGGGCATATCCCAGAGCGGGTGATCCGCCGGCAGCGGCTCGACCTCGAAGACGTCGAGGGCCGCGCCGGCGAGCCGGCCGGCGCGGAGGGCGTTCACGAGATCGTTCAACACGACGATCGCGCCGCGGCCGACGTTGATCAGGTAGCCCGTCCGCTTCATCGTGGCGAGCGTCCTGGGCGTTGAACAGGCCGGTCGTCTCGGGCGTCTGGGGCGCGGCGATGACGACGAAGTCGCTCTCGGCGAGCAGGTCGCTCAGGCGGTCGACGCCCCAGACCGAGAGGACGTCGGTGCAGGCCGAGACCCGCTCGGGATGGCGATCGACGGCGCGGACGGTCATGCCGAAGGCCTTGGCCCGCTCGGCGATCGCGCAGCCGATCTGGCCGAAGCCGACGATTCCCATCGTCGCCTCGGGCAGGAAGATCGTCGCGCGGTCCATCGCGTTGACCGTCCCCGGGCCGGACAGGCTGCTGACCCGTGCCGACTCGCCGCCGAGCGGCTCGTAGCGATGCTGGACCTGCTGGCGGATGTAGGTGTGGAGGTTCCTCGCGAAGCAGAGGACGTAGCCCATGACCTGGTCGGCGATGACGTCGCCGAAGAGCCCGCGCATGTTCGTCAGGGTGCAGGGATGGGCGACCAGCTCGGGGAAGATGTAGTGCTCGAGGCTGGCGGTGAACGACTGGACCCAGCTGGAGCCGGTCGGCCGCGGCGAGCATCGCGGGCGTGACCTTGCCGAGCACGGCGTCGGCCCCGGGCATGGCGGCGATCGGCCCTCGCCTCCGATGAGGCGTTGACGAACTCGGCCTCCGGCGCCGCGGCGTACAGGGCGTCGAGCCGCTCGGGCTCGACCGCGGGATGGATCACGATCTTCATCGGGCCGGTCGAGGTCCACGTCCGATGCCGAAGAGGACTTCCGGCCAGGTCGCCGCGCCACCCGCCACGCGGCGGGCGCCGTCGGTCGGGTAGGGGGGAGGGCCGGGACGGAGCGAGAGGGCGTGGTCGAGAGCGGCATCCAGCCGCAACGCGCGGAAATCGTCCGGGTCGACCCGCACGCCGCCGCCCCAGCGGCCCAAGGGCCCGCTCGAGCGCGGCGTGCTCGGCGAATCCCGATCCGGGGCGGGTAGACCAGGGGCGTCCCGGCGACGATCGCTTCACAAACCGTGCCGTAGCCCGCCTTCGCCACCGCGACGTCGCAGCTCGCCGCGAGGTCGGCCCCCGTCCACGCGTCGGCCGGGACGACATGGAAGTTGGCCAGAGGCTCTGGCGCCGGGTGGAACCCGACGAAGTGGATGCCCCGCTTCGCCCAGCCCGCGAGCCGTTCCCACCCGAGCCCGTCCTGCCCGTACCGCCCGACGTAAAAGTAGACGAGCCGGTCGCCTCGACGCCAGGCCGAGCCGCTCGCGAAGCTCGTCGCCGCGGTCGCGACCGGGCGTGACGACCATGCCGACCTCGATCGAGCGGGGCCATCCCCGTCAGCGGCAGGGCCGGCTCGGCGCGGAAGATGGCGGTGGCCTGGGCGATCTCGTCGCGGAGCGTCGCGACGAACCGCATGGCCTCGCTCACCGAGTTCCTGGGCGTGCTCCTCGTAGATATCGGCCCAGGTGAAGTTCGCGAGCAGATAGCCCGGGATGCCCGCCCGCCGGGCCGCGACCAGCGGCATCGAGGGGGCATCGCAGAGGACGGCCGCATAGCCGCCGTTCGCGGAGAGGCGGCGACGTCGTCATCGAGCCGGCGAGAGGGCATCGCGATGGGCCTCGATGGCGTGGGCGATCGTGGCGGGACCGTCGGTCGTGAGGCTGTCGCCGGGCGGGTTGTAGGCGCCGAAGTCGGCGGGACGGGCCTCGAGCCGCGCCGGCCGTTGCAGCCGCTCGCGCCAGTGGCCGAACAGGGCGAGGTCGGTGTGGATCGTGATCGGGATCGACGAGGGGATCTGATTGAGGACGGCCACGGCGCGGTTCAGGTGGCCGAAGCCGTGGCTGGTGACGAAGCCGGCCAGGCCGCCGCGGGGCTGCGCTGCCCATAGTCGCTCATGCCGAAGGGTCTCGCTCAGGCCGACGGCTCCGGCGCGACCACCACCCGGCCGGCCGGCCGGCTCGCCCCGAGGAGGCCCAGCATGATCAAGCCGCCGCCGAGCGCCAAGGCCGGCGTCAGCCGCTCGTCGAAGAGCAGGTGGCCCCAGACCATCGTCAGCAGCGTCCAGAGGTTGCCGAACGTCGTGACCTGGCTCGCGTCGAGCCGCCCCAGCGACAGGTTCTGGAAGAGCAGCCCGCAGACCGACGGCACGGGCACGAGATACGCCAGCGCCATCCACGCCGTCGGCGAGACGTTCCCCAGCGTATCCCACCGGCCGGTCGCCGCGGCGATCGGCAGGTTGAGCACAGCACCAACGAGGAACGTCCCCGCCAGGGTCGGCAGCGACCCGTACCGCGCGACCAGCGGCTTGCTGGCGATGATGTAGCCGCCCCACGCGATCACCGCGAAGACCTCGAGCAGGTCGCCGAGCATCGCGTCGCGGCCCTCGTTCGAGCCGTCGCCGAGGTCCCCCAGCGCGATCACCGCCACGCCCGCGACGCTCGCCAGCACGCTGAGCAACCGTCCCGGGCGACAGCCGCTCCTGGCCGATCGCCGTCGCCAGCGCGAGCACGACGAGGGGGACGGCGGCGTAGATCAGGGCGACGTGGGTCGTCGGCGCGAGCTTCGTGCCGTTGAGGAAGAAGAGCTGGTTGATCGGCACGCAGAGCGCGGCCGCCACGAGGAGCCGCGCCCGGTCGAGCCGGCAGCAGTCGGCGGAACGACTCCGACTTCCAGACCAGGGGCAACAGCACGAGCCCGGCCGTCCCGAACCGCACGAGGGGCATGAGCCCCGTCGGCAGCTCGCGGACGGCGAACTTGGCGGCCGTGGCCGTGGTCGAGGTCGTCAGGACCATCATCGCCAGGAAGAGATAGGCGACCGGGTCGGCCCCGCCGCGCTCGTCGGACCCCGATTCCCGTCCGTCATCGTCCCGTCCCGCCTCCGTCCGATGCCCCGATAACCGCCACACGCCATCCTAACCGGAGGGGCAAGGACCGGCGACGGGTTCGAAAGCAAACCGCGGCCCGGGTCGCGCGGGGCGACCGGGGCCGCGGGAGGGGGGACTTATCCGGGCCGGGCTCAGGCCACGGGCCGGCGGATCGTCGGGGAGCCGGCGTTGGTCGGCGTGGCCTCGCGCTCGTGGCCGTGGTCGGGGTGACTGCGTGGTCTCCGTCGACGGCCTGTCGCTGGACCAGGCCCAGGTTCTCGAGCTCTTCGTGGGGCGACGGGGGAAGGTGCGTCGCCGAGCCGTGATTCGGCGGCCTGTCTTGCGGAGTCGTCTGGCTAGTCATGATGGACTCCTTCCGCGGGGAGGCGGACGGGTGCCGGGCCGTGCTGGCCCCGGCGAGTCGACACGCCGGGCAGTCGGGGCGGACGACGCGGTCCGACCTCGGGGCGACGCTCGGGCATGCGGAGAGGGTTCGGGCGGAACGGCCGGTGATTGCGACGTGCCCGGACGTCCCGCGCCTGGTTGACCTCGAGGCTGGCCCCGACGGCCCCGGCCTCGACGGACCCGCCCGATTCGTGCGGTCCCCCTGCGTCGTTCGCGGGAGGGGCCTCACGAAGGAGAGATCGGTAAACCCCAATCTATCCTCATCGTCCCGCGCCCGTCAAGCGGCGGGCGGGAGGTTCGCCGCGGGCCTCGGCCCCGCTGCCCTTGATACGGACCGGCCGGGCGTCGAGTTCGCGGCTCGGTCGTGGTTCCGTTTAAGCCGGCTCCGCGCCCCGCCGCGGATTCGAGGAACGAGGCGGCCTCGACTCCCGATGATGGAGAGTGCCCTTTGACAATCCGATGGCGGGCGGTTCGAGGTCGGGCACGTCGGCCCCGTCCCGCACGGTCCCGCACCGCGGCGAACGAGAGGCGGCCGCTCGGGTTCGCTCGGCGCCGGGGCTCAGGTTGACGCGGTGCCGACGCCCGGGTTCGCTCGGCCCGGGGGGCGTCGTCCGCGCCTTGACCGCCGGTGCCCCGCTCCCGTACGAGGCCGCACGATGGCGAACGGGAGACGGCCGCTCGGGTTCGGTCGGCGCAGGGACGCCAGGTTCGCTCGGTCGGCGCCTCGGGCCCAAACGGATTCACGACCCCTGACGCGCGACGTTTGACGCGCCGGGGCGCGATCGATTTTACTGGTCGCTTGCGTCCGCCCCCGGACCGGGCCCCGACGGCCCATGCCGAACACCTGGAGCGATCGATTCATGCCCCGCACCGACGTCCGAACGGGCCGCAAACCCCTGGCCCTGGGCACCGCGATCCTCGGGCTCGCGCTGGCCGCGCCGGGCCCCGCGGCCGCGGCGCTTGCCGAAGCTCAAGACCGAGGTCGCCTTCCCCAACCTGAGCTTCGACCGCCCCGTCGCGATGGCCTACCCCGACGACGGCCGCAACCTCCTCTTCGTCGCCGAGCAGCACCAGGCCAGGATCCAGTCGTTCCCCGAACGAGCCCGGCACTCGCGACAAGACGCTCTTCCTCCAGCTCCCCGACCCGATCAACCGGGGCAACGAGGAGGGCCTGCTCGGCCTGGCGTTCCACCCGAAGTACAAGGAGAACGGCGAGTTCTTCGTCTACTACTCGTGGAACAACGACGGCGACCGCCGCTCGGCCGTCTCGCGGTTCCGCGCCTCGAAGGACGACCCGCGCAAGGCCGACCCCTCGAGCGAGGAGCGGATCTGGGTCTCGGCCAAGGACCCGTTCGAGAACCACAACGGCGGCTGCATCGCCTTCGGGCCCGACGGCTACCTCTATATCTCCCTCGGCGACTCCGGCGAGCCGACGACCCGCTGACGACCGGACAGAACCCCTCCGACTGGTTCGGCTCGATCCTCGCGGATCGACGTCGACCATCCCGAAGGCGGCAAGCCCTACGGCATCCCCAAGGACAACCCCCGGCGCCGCGACCCGAAGCTCTTCGCCGACTGGGCGCCGGAGGTCTATTGCATCGGATTGCGAAATGTCTGGAAGTTCACTTTCGATCGCGAGGGCGGGACCCTCTGGGCCGGCGACGTCGGCCAGAACAAGTACGAGATCGTCCACGTCATCACCAACGGCGGCAACTACGGCTGGAGCGTCCGCGAGGGCTTCCACCCGTTCAACGCGCGGGCGAAGACCAACAAGTCGGCGAAGATCAGCCCGCCGATCGCCGAGTATCCCCACGGCCCCAACGACGACCCGAAGCGCAAGGACTTCGGCCAGAGCATCACGGGCGGATATGTCTACCGGGGAAAGTCCATGCCCGGCGCTGGACGGCGTGTACGTCTACGGTGACTTCCAGACCGGTCGGATCTGGGGCGTCCGGCTCGGTAAGGATGGCAAGGCCGTCGAGTCGGGCGAACTGGTCGACCTGTCCAAGTCGCGGCCGCTGAACATCGCCGGCTTCGGCGAGGACGCGAAGGGCGAGCTCTACATTCTCGCCTTCGACGGCAAGATCCATAAGCTGGCCCCGCGCTGAGGCCGGCGTCCGGCTTTCGGCACGGCATCTGCTAGTTGTACAGATCAGTAACCGACGAGGCCTGGGCGCCGCAGGGTGTCCCGGCCGCGCGGCTCTCCCCCGCTTATCGATCGCCCCTGGGCGGCCGCTGTCCGATACAGATCGAGCCACGCGGAGACGGCCGGGACCACCCCTGCCGGCTCCGTTTCCCCCGCCGCGCTTCCCGCCCGAGTCATTGACGGACCCCGGCGATCCAATTAGTGTCAAACACGGGCCGCCCGTGCGACCCCGCGGTCTCTCCCCGTTCGCCCAGCCCTCGCCAAGGAGGCAGGCCATGGCACGATCCCACCCGGTCGGCGGCCCCGACGTCTCGCGTCGCGAATTCGTCAAGACTCTGGGCGCGGCGGCCCTCGCGACCTCGCCGCTGGCCCTCGCCACGGCCCGAGCCGTGGCCGGCGACGTCGGCCCGACCCGCTCGGCCCCGGCCGAGACGGCCGTCGCCCGCTTCTACCGCGCGCTCAAGCCCGAGCAGCGCAAGCTGATCTGCTTCCCGTTCGACCATCCCAAGCGGAAGCAGGTGAACAACAACTGGAAGATCGTCGACCCCGACATCGCCGACCTGACCGACGATCAGCAGGCGCTCTGCAAGGAGATCTTCAAGGGCCTCTGCTCCGACGAGGGCTATGAGCGGTTCGAGCGTCAGATGAAAGGCGACGCGGGCGGTTTCGAGAACTACCACGTGGCCGTGTTCGGCGAGCCCGACTCGGGCGGCCCGTTCGAGTGGGTGCTCACCGGCCGGCACAACACCCTCCGCGCCGACGGCAACAGCGTCGAGGGCGCGGCCTTCGGCGGCCCGATCTTTTACGGCCACGACGCCACCGGCACCGGCAACGACGACGCGAAGCACTCGGGCAATGTCTGGGGCTTCCAGTGGGCTCAGGCGAACAAGATCTTCGCCACGCTCGACGACAAGGAGAAGGCCCGCGCGCTGGTGGCCAAGGCCGAGGGCGACACCCCGCGCTCGATCCGGCTCAAGGGCGAGAAGCTCGGCGACACCGGCCTGATCGTCGCCGACCTCGACCCACAGCAGAAGCAGATGATCCAGTCGCTGCTCAAGATGCTCACCAGCCCCTTCCGCGCCTTCGATGCCGAGGAGGTGCAGGAATGCCTCCGCGAAGGCGGCGGCGCCGACAAGCTCCGCCTGACCTACTTCAAGGACCACGACATCGGCAACGACGGCGTCTGGGACATCTGGAAGCTCGAGGGCCCGGCCTTCGCCTGGTACTTCCACGGCTCGCCGCACGTCCACACCTGGGTCAACATCGCCCGCAAGGCCCCGGCCGAGGGGCCGACGGCCGGGTGATCAGCCACCGGCCGGGGCGGGGCATTGGCCTCGCCCCGGCTATAATGAAACGGACGACGGATCGGATTCGCGGAGGATGTGCCATGTCCGTCGGGGACTCACGCGGCACTGGTCGAGGCGCGCGGAGACGTGCCCATCGATCGGCTCTATCGCCTGAGCGACGATCAGTAGGCATGAACGCAGCCATCAGTGGTTCTATCGCTGCGTCCGGATCGCGCAACGCGATGAGACCGATCGCCATTGCCGCCGAATCCGAGACGTCCGGCTCGGCCGAAGCGAGGTAGGGCACGCACTGGGCGAGGGCCTCTCGGGCCAGCGGACCCCAAGGCCATACACTCCCCGCGATGCCACACCTCAGCCAAACGGTCTTCGGTCATTCCCGTGGTCAAGAGGCCGGGGCAGATCGGTCTGACCCATGAGGAACTCGTCGATCGCCGCGGCGGCGTGGCGACCCTCGGCGATGGCCCAGACGATCAGGCTCTGGCCGCGGGTCATGTCGCCGGCGGTGAAGACCTTGGGGACGCTCGTCTGCCGGTTCGCGTCCGACTTGACGTTGCCCATCCGGTCGAGCTCGACGCCCAGGCCGTCGAGCAGGCCCTTCTTCTCGGGGCCGACGAAGCCCATCGCGAAGAGGACGAGGTCGGCCTTGTAGGTCGTCTCGCTGCCGGGGACCTCGACGAACGTCATCTTGCCGTCGACCGACTTGAGCTCAACGCGGACCGTCTCCAGCGCCGTGACGCGGCCGTCCTTGCCGACGAACCGCCTGGTGTTGATCGAATACTCGCGCTGGCCGCCCTCCTCGTGGCGCTCGAGACGCGGAAGACGTTCGACCACTGGGGCCAGGGGTTCGTCGGCGTCCGGTCGTCGGGCGGGCGGGGGACGATCTCGAACTGGTGGACGCTGGCGCAGCCCTGGCGGTGGGCCGTGCCCAGGCAGTCGGCCCCGGTGTCGCCGCCGCCGATGATGATGATGTGCTTATCCTTGGCGGAGATGAACGACTCGTCGGGGATGACATCCCCCGCGCCTCGCTTGTTCTGGAGCGGAAGGTACTCCATCGCGAAGTGGATGCCCGCGAGGTCGCGGCCCTCGATCGGTAGGTCGCGCGCCTGGGTCGCGCCGCCGCAGAGACAGACGGCGTCGAACTCGGCGAGAAGCCGCTTCGGCTCGATGTCGACGCCGACGTTGACGCCCGGCCGGAAGACCACGCCCTCGGCCTCCATCTGCGTCAGCCGCCGGTCGAGCCGCCACTTCTCCATCTTGAAGTCGGGGATGCCGTAGCGGAGCAGGCCGCCGATTCGGTCGGCGCGCTCGAAGACGGTGACGTCGTGACCCGGCCCTCGCCAGTTGCTGGGCCGCCGCGAGCCCGGCCGGGCCGGAGCCGACGACGGCGACGGTCTTCCCGGTCTTCACCTCGGGCACGTCGGGGACGATCCAGCCCTCGTCCCACGCGCGGTCGACGATCGACTGCTCGATCAGCTTGATCGTCACGGGGTCGTTGTTGATCCCCAGCACGCACGACGCCTCGCAGGGCGCGGGGCAGAGGGTGCCGGTGAACTCGGGGAAGTTGTTCGTCGCGTGGAGCCGGTCGATCGCGGTGCGCCACTGGTCGCGATAGACCAGGTCGTTCCAGTCGGGGATGAGGTTCCCCAGCGGGCAGCCCTGGTGGCAGAACGGGATGCCGCAGTCCATGCACCGCCCGCCCTGCTCCTGGAGCTTCAGGATCGGGAACGGGTTATAGACCTCGCGGTAGTCGTGCAACCGCTCGGCGACGGGCCGGCGCGGGGCCGTCTCCCGGGGGATCTCCATGAAACCGGTCGGCTTGCCCACCGCTGAAACCTCCGAGGGATTGAATCGAATCGGGGAGAGATCAACCGCCGATGACGCCGATTTACGCCGATGGAAGAGAGCGGACGAGTCGCTTGGTCTCGAGCCGAGGCGAGCCGAAATTCAGGAGCAGGCCGCGTGAGAAGCCCGTCGCCTTGAGATAGTGGATGACCTGGGCCTGCTCCCTCTCCGTCAACTCGCGAATCGACTTCAGTTCGACGACGAGTTCTTCGAAGCAGAGGAAATCTGCTCGATAGCCACAAGCGAGGATTTGCCCCTTGTACTGAACGGAAAGCTCAACCTCGCGCCGAAAGGGATGGACCGCTCTCTCATCTCAATGGCCAGGGCTTCCTGATAAACCGCTTCCAGGAAGCCGTGGCCAAGTTGTCGGTGGACCTCCATGGCCGCCCCGATGACCGCATATGTCTGCGGATCTTTCGGATATCTCTCTTCATCGGCGGCCATCGGCGTCATCGGCGGTTGATCCTGTCTTTCTTACCCATGCACCGCCTGCGTGACCTCGGCGGCCCGGGCCTCGGCGGCGAGTTTTTGTTCGCGGAGGACGCGGCGGTAGTCCATGGGCATGACCTTGTGGAACTTGCTGACGGCCCAGTCCCAGTCGCCCAGGATCCGCTTCGCCACGTCGCTGTCGGTGTAGCCGGCGTGCTGGATGAGGAGGTCGCGGACGAGCTCGAGGTCGTCGGGGTCCTGCAGGGACTCGAGGTCGACCATCTCGAGGTTGCAGCGCTGGCGGAAGTCGCCGTCCTCGTCGAAGACGAAGGCCGACCCGCCGCTCATGCCGGCCGCGAAGTTCCGGCCGGTCGGGCCGATGACGACCACGGTGCCGTTGGTCATGTACTCGCAGCCGTGGTCGCCCGTGCCCTCGACGACGGCCAGGGCGCCGCTGTTGCGGACGGCGAACCGCTCGCCGGCGCGGCCGCGGAAGAAGGCCCGGCCGGCCGTGGCGCCGTAGAGGACGACGTTGCCGATGAGGATGTTCTCCTCGGCGACGAACGTCGAGACCTTGGGCGGATAGATGATGATCTTGCCGCCCGAGAGGCCCTTGCCCACGTAGTCGTTGGCATCGCCCTCGAGCGTCAGCGTCATCCCCCGCGGGACGAACGCGCCGAAGCTCTGGCCGGCCGAGCCGGTGAACTTGATCTTGATCGTGTCGTCGGGCAACCCGGCCGCGCCGTACTTGCGGGTCAGCTCGCTGCCGAGGATCGTCCCGACTGTGCGATTAACGTTGCGGATCGGCATCTCGATCTCGACCGCCTCGCCGCGATCGAGGGCCGGCGCGGCCAGTGGCAGGAGCTCCTGGTCGAGGGCCTGGTCGAGGCCGTGGTCTTGCTCGATCACCCGGCGGACGGCGACCTCGGCGCCGACCTGGGGGCGGTAGAAGATCTTCGTGAAGTCGAGTCCCTTGGCCTTGTAGTGGTCGAGGGCCCGCTTCATGTCGAGCAGGTCGGACCGGCCGATCATCTCGTCGATCGTCCGGAAGCCGAGGCTCGCCATCAGCTCGCGGACCTCCTCGGCGATGAACCTGAAGAAGTTGACGACGTGCTCGGCCTTGCCGGTGAACTTCTCGCGGAGCTTGGGGTTCTGCGTCGCGATGCCGACCGGACACGTATCCAGGTGGCAGACCCGCATCATGATGCAGCCCATCACCACGAGCGGCGCGGTGGCGAAGCCGTACTCCTCGGCACCGAGCAAGGCGGCGATCACGACGTCGCGCCCGGTCTTCAACTGGCCGTCGGTCTGGACGACGATCCGGTCGCGGAGCTTGTTCAGGACGAGCGTCTGCTGCGTCTCGGCCAGGCCCAATTCCCAGGGGATGCCGGCGTGCTTGAGCGAGGTGAGCGGGCTGGCGCCGGTGCCGCCGTCGTGGCCGGAGATCAGCACGACGTCGGAGTGTGCCTTGGCCACGCCGGCGGCCACGGTGCCGACGCCGACCTCGGCCACGAGCTTGACGTTGATCCGCGCCCGCGGGTTCGAGTTCTTCAGGTCGTGGATGAGCTGGGCGAGGTCCTCGATCGAGTAGATGTCGTGGTGCGGCGGCGGGCTGATCAGGGCGACGCCGGGGGTCGAGTGGCGGACCTTGGCGATCCACGGGTAGACCTTGTGGCCCGGGAGCTGACCGCCCTCGCCCGGCTTGGCGCCCTGGGCCATCTTGATCTGGAGCTCGTCGGAGTTGACGAGGTAGTCGCTCGTCACGCCGAACCGGCCCGAGGCGACCTGCTTGATCGCGCTCCGCTTGCTGTCGCCGTTGGGCAGCGGCTTGAACCGCTCGGGATCCTCGCCGCCCTCGCCCGTGTTGGAGCGGCCGCCGATCCGGTTCATGGCGATGGCCAGGGTTTCGTGGGCCTCGCCGCTGATCGAGCCGTACGACATCGCGCCGGTGGCGAACCGCCGGACGATCGAGTCGACGGGCTCGACCTCCTCGATCGGGATCGCCTTCGCCGGATCGGCCTTGAACGCAAAGAGGCCGCGGAGGGTGCAGAGCCTCTCGTTCTGGTCGTCGACGAGCTTCGTGTACTGCTTGAAGATGTCGTACTTGCCGGCCCTGGTGGCGTGCTGGAGGCGGAAGACGGTCTCGGGGTTAAAGAGGTGGTACTCGCCCTCGCGGCGCCACTGGTACTGGCCGCCCCAGTCGAGCATGTCGGGGCCGGCCTCACGCTCGGCGTAGGCGCGGCCGTGGTGGTGCAGCGCCTCGGCGGCGACCTCGGCCAGGCCGATGCCTCCGATCCGGCTCGCCGTCTTGTCGAAGTACTTCTCGACGAACTTCGCGTCGAGTCCGATCGCCTCGAAGATCTGGGCGCCGCGATAGCTCTGGATCGTGCTGATGCCCATCTTGGACATCACCTTCACGACCCCCTTCTTGATCGCCTTGCGGTACTTCGCGACCGCCTCCTCGTGGGTGATGCCGTCCTTGACGAACCCCTGGCCGATCATGTCGTCGAGCGTCTCGAACGCCAGGTACGGGTTGATCGACCCGGCGCCGTAGCCGATCAGCAGCGCGAAGTGGTGGACCTCGCGGGCGTCGGCGCACTCGAGCACCAGCCCGGCCTTGGTCCGCAGCCCCTCGCGGACGAGGTGGTGGTGCAGCCCGGCGGTGGCCAGCAGCGACGGGATCGGCGCGAACTTGGCGTCGACGCCGCGGTGCGAGAGGATGATCAGGTTGGCGCCCCGCTCGATCTCGATGGTGGCGCGGCGGAACAGGTCCTCGAGCGCTTCTTCGAGCCCCTCCGCCCCCTCGGCCGCCGGGAAGAGCATCGGCAGCTCGGCCGACTTGAACCCGCGCCAGCCGCTGAGCTGCTTGAGCCTCGCCAGCTCGTCGTTATCGAGGATCGGCGTCTCCAGCGCGATTTGGCGGCAGCTCTCCGGCGTCGGCATGAGCAGGTTGCCCTCGCCGCCGGCGCCGGTGAGGACGGACGTCACCAGCTCCTCGCGGATCGCGTCGAGCGGCGGGTTGGTGACCTGGGCGAAGAGCTGCTTGAAGTAGTTGAAGAGCGGCTGGGCGCGGTCCGAGAGGACGGCCAGCGGCGTGTCGGTCCCCATCGAGCCGATCGCCTCCTCGCCGTTACTGCCCATCGGCGCGAGGATGAACTTGAGGTCCTCGAGCGTGTAACCGAAAGCCTGCTGGCGGTGCAGCAGCGTGTCGTGGTCGGGGCCCTCGACGTGCGGCGCCTCGGGCACCTCGGCCAGCGGGACCATGAACTCCTCGAGCCACTTGCCGTAGGGCTGGGCCGTGGCGATCGAGTGCTTCAGCTCCTCGTCGTCGACGATCCGCCCCTCTTCCAGGTTGATCAGGAACATCCGGCCCGGCTCGAGCCGGCCCTTCTTCTCGATGTCCTCGGGCTTCACGTCGAGCGCGCCGACCTCAGAGGCCATGATCACGCGGCCATCCTTCGTAACCCAGTAGCGGCTCGGGCCGCAGGCCGTTGCGGTCGAGCACGGCGCCGATCGACTTGCCGTCGGTGAAGGTGATCGACGCCGGGCCGTCCCACGCCTCCATCAGGCAGGTGTGGTAGCGGTAGAAGTCCCGCTTGGCCTGCGACATCGTCTCGTGGTTCTCCCACGCCTCGGGCACGAGCATCATCATCGCGTGCGGCAGCGAGTAGCCCGACTTCACGAGCAATTCGACCGCGTTATCGAGGCAGGCCGTGTCGGAGAGCCCCTCGCGGATGATCGGCAGGAGCTTGGCGACATCCCCCTCCTCGTAGAGGTCGGAGGCGAACAGCGCCTCGCGGGCGTGCATCCAGTTGATGTTGCCGCGAAGCGTGTTGATCTCGCCGTTGTGCGAGATCATTCGGTAGGGATGGGCGAGCTCCCAGCTCGGGAAGGTGTTGGTGCTGAACCGGGAGTGAACCATCGCCAGGGCGCTGGTCAGCAGGGGGTCGCCCAGATCGTCGGCGAAGTAGAGGCCGAGCTGCTCGGGCGTGAGCATCCCTTTGTAGACGAGCGTGCGGCACGACAGGCTGGCGAAGTAGAAGAACTTGTGGTCCTCGAGGCCCGAGACCTCGATGGCCTTCTCGAACTTCTTGCGGACGACGAAGAGCTTGCGCTCGAAGCGGTCGGGGTCGTCGTACGGGGCCCCAACGAAGGCGTGGAACATCGCCGGCTCGACCCGAGTTGCGCCCTCGCCCAGGGTCGAGTTGTCGGTGAAGAGCCTGCGCCAGCCGAGGAACTCCAGCCCTTCCTCGGCGACGATCCGCTCGAACATCCGCTGACCGAACCCCTGCTGCGAGACGATCGGCGAGGCGAAGAACGCCCCCACCCCGTAGCAGCCCGGGGCCGGCAGGTCGATCGCGAGCGTCTTGCACCGCGCGGCGAGCAGCTCGTGGGGGATCTGGATCAAAATGCCCGCGCCGTCGCCGGTGTTGCCTTCACATCCACAGGCACCCCGGTGATTGAGGTTCTCGAGGACGGTGAGGGCGTCGCGGACGAGACCGTGCGACTTGCGTCCCTTCAGGTCGGCGACGAAACCGACGCCGCAGGCGTCGTGCTCGCGCCGGGGGTCGTAGAGTCCCTGGGGGTCGGGTAGGCCAATGCTCATGAGGATCCACCCTTCTCGCGGCTGATCGTGCCTCGGGGCACGCTGGTTGATTCCGATCTCGGTCGGTTCGGTCGGGATATCGGACCCGGCCGACGCGGGCCGGTTCGGGCTCGGCCCGCCGGGTCCGCCTTCGTCGGGTCCCGGTGGGCTCTTGGATTCAGGTGCGGCGGCCGTCCGCGCCGGCGGCGGCCGGGGCCGCGGACGGGGTCGCGTCGGCCCCGGCCTGGAGCATCCGCAGGAGCCGCGAGGCGGTCAGCCCCAGCGGCTCGCTCCGGCGGTGGACGATCGCCAGCGGGCGGCACAGCCGGTCGTCGCGGAACGAGACCGCCGCCAGCGTCCCGGCGCGGACCTCGCCCGCCAGCGTCGGCCGCGGCAGGATCGCCACGCCCGAGGCGATCTCCACCGCGCGTTTTATATTTTCAATATTGTCGAACTCGAGCGCCACCTTGACGTGGACCTCGCGGAGCCGGAGGAAGCGGTCGATGGCCCGGCGGATCGACAGGTCGGCGTCGAAGCCGACGAATGTCTCGCCGTCGAGCTCGGCCACCACCACCGACCCCCGTCCGGCGAGGCGGTGCGACGGCGGGACCGCCAGCACCATCTCCTCCTCGCGCCAGGGGATGACCTCCAGCTCGGGCCACTTCCTCGGGAACGAGATCAGCCCGAGCTCGGCGTCGCCGGCCTGGACGCTCTCGACGACCCGCGTCGGGTGCAGGTACTCGACCCGCGCGCTGGCCCCCGGATACCGCTCCTGGAACCTGCGGACGAACTGCTGGATGTGGTTCAGCCCCGCCGAGTAGATCGACGCCACCCGGACAGTCCCCACGACGTTCTGGTCGTCCTCCAGGGCCTTGACCCGATTCTCCAGCTCCTGATACCGCCCGACCAGCTCCTTGCACCCCTCGTAATAGACCTTCCCGTGTGGTGTCAGCTGCAGCGGCCGCTTCGAGCGATCGATCAGCTTCGACCCGAGCCTCAGCTCCAGCTGATGCACCGCCTGGCTCGCCGTCGACTGGGAAACGCCGTTCTCCTGGGCCCCTCGCGAAAAGCTGGCCCAGCGGACAACGTCGCAGAAGATCTTCAGCGATTCCCATTGCATGACGGCGCGGACTTCTCCAATTCTGAATACTGGCCGGTAGTCTTATCGGGAAAGCCAATACTATAAAGTGCGGGCGAATCGCCGCGTCAAGCCCAATCCTCCCGGATTTACGGGCTGGGGGGGCGGATTGTCCGGGGCTTATGCTCTCGGCCGGAGGCGGCGTGGTGATCCGGGCTATGTCCCGCCCGGGCGGCGATTTTCGGGGGGCTGGCCTTCCGCCCGGGCGGGCGTCCTGATACAGTCGAACTTTCCGCCTCGACCGGGCGTCGGGTCGGCATCGAGACATGACGGGATCGTTCAGGCCGGTGTGGGCCGCGGGGAGCTCCGAGGGATGTACGCGATTTTCGAGGATGGAAGCCACCAGTTCCGGGTCCGCGAGGGCGACACGATCGTCGTCGACCGCCGCGACGGCGAGCGCGGCGCCGAGGTCGTCTTCCCCAAGGTCCTGCTGGTCGCCGGCGACGGCGCCCCGACCATCGGCACGCCGCTCGTCGAAGGGGCCAGGGTGGTCGCCACGATCATCGAAGAGTTCAAGGACAAAAAGATTATCATTCAGAAATTCCGCAGGCGCAAGAACATGCGCAGGCGCAACGGGCATCGCCAGCCCCACACCCGCGTGCGGATCACCTCGGTCGTCGGGCCGGCTTGAGTCAGGCTCGCCAGTTCCCCAGACTGACCCGCCTTAACAAAACCGTCCCAGATCCCTCATTTTTGGGGATTTGGAACGGTTTTTGTTTGACCGCTGGGCCATTCCGCGATTCTCAAATTTCTTGATTGACGCCTTCCGCCCGCCCGAAGTATACCTTGCGTCCGATGGACAAAAGATCAATGCCCTCAGGGACGAGGATCGGCCGCACGATCAATTCTACCCAAAACCTTAATTTCCGGGGTCCACTGGCTTGTCGCCCGGGCCGTGGCACATTCCATAGATCGGCGACGCATCGGGGACTACCCCCGGGAGCCCGCGTCGCTCAGCACACGATCCCACGGGCCGTTCGCGAGCATTGCACAGTCACCGATTGAGCACGCATGATCTCGGGAAGGACGGGGCACGTCGGCCCGCCCACCAGGTGGGACGGGCGGCCACGAGATCGATCAGGATTCGGGCCGGTACGGCGGGGAGGGATCCCGCCCGAGACGGCAAAAGGATCTCGAGCGAGACATCGGAGACGTTCCACATGACAACGGCAGACGATCGGGCGTTGGGCGTCAAGGACGAGGTCGAGACACGGCCGACCCGAGGGCGTTCGGGCATGGCTGTGCCTCGTGTCTTCAGCACGGAGGGCGTCAGCCCATACGACCAGGTCGAGTGGGACCGCCGCGACGGCCGAGATCAAGGACGAGCGCGGGAAGATCATCTTCCACCAGACCGACTGCGAGATCCCCAGGGGCTGGAGCCAGCTGGCGACGAACGTCGTGGCCAGCAAGTACTTCTACGGCGAGAACGGCACCGCCGAGCGCGAGCACAGCGTCCGCCAGCTCGTCGACCGCGTCACCCGGACGATCGCCGACTGGGGCCGCGAGGACGGCTACTTCGCCACCCGCGACGACGCCGAGCGGTTCTACGACGAGCTGACCGCCCTCTGCCTGAACCAGTACGGCTCGTTCAACTCGCCGGTCTGGTTCAACGTCGGCCTCTTCCACCGCTACGGGATCAAGGGCCCGGCCAACAACTGGCGGTAGGACGAGGAGACCCGCACGGTCGTCCGGGCCACCGGCGCCTACGAGTATCCCCAGGGCTCGGCCTGCTTCATCCAGTCGGTCGGCGACGACATGCAGGACATCATGCGGCTGGCCACCGCCGAGGCGATGCTCTTCAAGTTCGGCTCGGGCACCGGCACCGACCTCTCGACCCTCCGCTCGAGCAGGGAGAAGCTCTCCGGCGGCGGCAAGCCCTCGGGCCCGGTCAGCTTCATGCGGGTCTACGACGCCATCGCCAGCGTCGTCAAGTCGGGCGGCAAGACCCGCCGCGCCGCCAAGATGCAGACGCTCAAGGTCTGGCACCCCGACATCCTCGAATTCATCGAGTGCAAGGCCAAGGAGGAGAAGAAGGCCCACACGCTGATCGCCTCGGGCTACGAGGCGAACTTCAACGGCGAGGCCTACAGCTCGGTCCTCTTCCAGAACGCGAACCTCTCGGTCCGCGCCACCGACGCCTTCCTCCGGGCCGTCGAGGCCGACGCCGAGTGGACCACCCGCGCCGTCACCACGGGCCGGCCCGTCGACACGCTGCCCGCGCCGGACCTTGATGGACAACATCGCCGAGGGGACCTGGCTCTGCGGCGACCCCGGCATGCAGTACGAGGACACGATCCAGCGCTGGCACACCTGCCCGAACACGGCGCCGATCAACTGCAGCAACCCCTGCTCCGAGTACATGTTCATCGACGACTCGGCGTGCAACCTGGCGTCGATCAACCTGATGAAGTTCCGCCGGGAGGACGGCACGTTCGACATGCCGGCTTCCGCGCCGCCTGCCGCGTCTTCATCACGGCGCAGGAGATCCTGGTCGACCACGCGAGCTACCCGACCGACCGGATCGCGCTGAACAGCCACAAGTTCCGCCCGCTCGGCCTGGGCTACGCGAACCTCGGCAGCCTGATCATGGCCAACGGCCTGGCCTACGACTCCGACGAGGGCCGCGCCCTGGCGGCGCGATCACGGCGATCATGCACGGCCAGGCGTACCTGACCAGCTCCGAGCACGCCGGCAACCTCGGGCCGTTCGAGGGCTTCCCGCTGAACCGCGAGCCGATGCTCCGCGTGATGGAGATGCACCGCGACGCCGTCGAGGCGATCGGCCACGCGGGCCCGCCCGAACTGGTCGACGAGGCGCGCGAGGTCTGGGCCGAGTGCCTGGCCTCGGGCCGCAGGCACGGCTACCGCAACAGCCAGGTGACGGTGCTCGCGCCGACCGGCACCATCGCCTTCATGATGGACTGCGACACGACCGGCATCGAGCCCGACATCGCGCTGGTGAAGTACAAGAGCCTGGCCGGCGGCGGGATGCTCAAGATCGTCAACCGGACCGTGCCGATGGCCCTGCGGAAGCTCGGCTACGACGAGCCGGAGATCCGCGGGGTGCTCGACTTCATCGACGCGAACGACACGATCGAGGGCGCGCCCGGCCTGAAGGACGAGCACCTGCTCGGTCTTCGACTGCGCGTTCGCCCCGCCGCAGGGGGGCCGGTCGATCCACTTCCGCGGGCACCTGCGGATGATGGCGGCCGTCCAGCCGTTCCTCTCGGGCGCGATCTCCAAGACGTGCAACGTGCCGAACGAGGCGACGGTCGAGGACATCAGGGCGCCTACCTCGAAGGCTGGCGGCTCGGCCTCAAGGCGCTGGCGATCTATCGCGACGGTTCCAAGGGGAGCCAGCCGGTGAGCACCAAGAGCGAGTCGTCGAGCGACGCCAGCGGGAACGGGACGGCTCCGGCACCCGCGGCCGAGACCCCCGCGCCGATCCCGGTGCTCGCCGCCGCCCCCGCCTCGGTCCCCGTCCCGCCGCTGCCGGTGCCGGCCGTCCAGCCGAGGCGCGAGCGGCTGCCGCTGACCCGGCGGAGCCTGACGCACAAGTTCGACATCCAGGGCCACGAGGGCTACGTCACCGTCGGCTTCTACGCCGACGGCCGGCCCGGCGAGGTCTTCATCACGATGGCGAAGGAGGGCTCGACGATCGGCGGCCTGATGGACGTCGTCGGCACGTCGATCTCGATCGGCCTGCAGTACGGCGTGCCGCTGGAGGTCTTCGTCAACAAGTTCGCCCACAGCCGGTTCGAGCCGGCCGGGTTCACCAAGAACCCGGACATCCCGATCGCCAAGAGCGTGACGGACTACATCTTCCGCTGGCTGGGCATCGAGTTCATCCCCGGCTACCGCGAGGCCAACGCCCCGCGCCGCCCGGACGCCGAGCCCGAGGAGCTCTCCGCACCGTCAGCCCCGGCGGTAAAGGTCAACGGCCACCGGACCGCGACGATGGCCGACCTCGAGCACGCCGAGGCCGAGCTCGTGACCCACATCCCGACGGTCGCCTCCCAGCCAGTCCCGCCGTCGTCAGCCCTGCTCGAGAAGCAGGACGAGCAGTTCGCCCACTTCCAGAGCGACGCCCCGGCCTGCGACAACTGCGGGGCCCTGACCGTCCGCTGCGGGACGTGCTACCGCTGCTTCAACTGCGGGAACAGCATGGGCTGCTCGTGAGCCCGTGCTGACGCGAGCCTAGATCGAGGCGGCCCGGGTCATCCTGATCCGGGTCGTTCTCATTTGCAGGCCAAGCAGATTCCCTTGGTGACCCCTGCCCCGGTGTCCTGGACCGACGAATACAGAACCAGAATAATACCGGCGTCCACCGCAATGCCCTGGTTAGGGAATCCACGATGAGGCGCATCCCCGAGCTGGACGGGCTCCGCGGACTGGCGGCGGTCGCCGTCCTGCTCGCCCACCTCGGCGAGGGCCGGTGGCCGCTCGTCGGCTGGGGCTGGACCGCGGTCAACCTGTTCTTCGTCCTCTCGGGCTATCTCATCACCGGCATCGTGCTCCGCGAAGGCCACGCGCCGGGGTTCTTCGCCGCGTTCTATATGCGGCGCGTCCTGCGGATCTGGCCCGTCTACTTCCTCACCATCGCGGCGATCCTGCTCGTCAATCCCCTCCTCGGTCGGACGGCCTCGACGGCGGGCTTGCCCTGGTATCTGACCTTCACCCAGAACGTCCCGCGCTACTGGGGCGGCGAGACGCCGCCGTTCCATGAGGACTTCAATCCCTCGTGGAGCGTGGCCCTGGAGGAGCAGTTCTACCTGCTCTGGCCTGCCATCGTCCTGCTGGCCGGGCCGAGGCGCGTCGTGCCGATCGCACTTGGACTGATCGGCCTCGGCCTGGCAGCCCGGCTCGCGGGGTTTTCGACCTACCTCCTGCTGGCGCAGTGCGATGGCTTCGCCTTCGGCGGCCTGCTCGCGGCGCTGGTGGCCTCGAGGCCGGACGCGCCTCGCTCACGCCGGCTGATCGCCGTGTGCCTCACCGCGCTCGCCGTGGCCGCGACCGTCCCGCTCTGGGGCCGGCTCCTTGTCCGTGCGATCGGCGGGTCGGTGGCCGCGAATCCCGAGCGGGGCGTGGCGCTGATCATCACCGGGGCCGACGCCACGTCGTTCGCCCTTGTCGGCCTGGCCGTGGCCTGTTCCGGGAGCCGATGGCTCGTGCCGCTTCGGAGCGCCTGGGCCCGCCGGCTCGGAGAGATCAGCTACGGGTTGTACCTCTATCACCTGCCGATCTTCGGCAATCTCGACGCCCTCGGCCCCCGCCTCGGCATCGGCCCGTCGCTCCCCTTTGACGCCTTCAAGGCAGCCGTCGCTTTGGGTGCTGCGGTCGCCTCGTGGCACCTGATCGAGCGGCCGATCCTTGGGCTCAAGCGCCGCTTTGCGTACCAACGAGCCATCGAGCCGGAGCCCGTCGAGTCGACCGCATGAGCCTCATGCTCAACGCCGGGCCATCAGCACCGGCCACGAGTCGCCCCGCCGGTCGTTGGTCTTCTGCAAGGCCCGCTCGCGCTCGAGGCGGGTCTGCTCGTAGAGGTCGAGGTAGAGCTGCCGCTCGGCCGGGGTGAATGTCTTGCCGCGGCGGCCCATGACGATCTCGGCCGTGGCAAAGAGTTGTTCAAGTGTGAATCCGGGCGCCACGCGGCCATACAGCACCGCCGTGAAGGACGGGACGTGCTTCGGCAGCAGTAAACCCGCCGGCAGGACGTTGCACATCACGCCGACGGCCGTGCCCGTGTTGAGCATGCTGCCCAGGCCGGTCCGCGTGTGGTCGCCGAGGAAGCAGCCGACCTTCGCCTGGCCGGTCGCCACCGGGTCGCCGGCGATCGGCACGTGGACCTCGCCGTAGTCGTTGCGGAGGTCGCTGTTCGAGGTGATCGCGCCCAGGTTCACCCACTCGCCGACGTACGAGTGGCCGAGGAATCCCTCGTGGTACTTGTTCGAGTGGCCGTGGACGATCGTCTCCTCGACCTCGCCGCCGATCCGGCAGTTCGGGCCGAGCGTCACGCCACCGCGGAGGTTGGCGCGGAAGAGCTGCGTGTCCTTGCCGATGAAGCAGGGCCCCTCGACCCTCGTGAACGGCTGGATCACCGCGCCGGCGGCGACGGTGATCGGCCCGTTGGTCGTGTCGAAGACCGTGTACGGGTCGACCCGGGCCGACTCGTGGATCGAGATCCGGTCGGCCGGCCCGACCAGGGCGATGCTCGTCAGGTGGCGGTTGCTCAGGCCGACCTTCCCCTCCGAGTCGAAGTCGCGGACGAGGTGCCTGGCGTTCTTGGCGACCAGGTCCCACGGCCGGTCGATCCACTCGCCCTCGACGTCGCGGCATTCGACCCGATTGGCCAGCTCCTCGAACCAGTCATCGACGGCGTTCGGCTCGAGGTCGGCCACCTCGCCCGGCCCGACCCACGCGCAGGCGGGCCGGCCCTCGCAGGTGCCGACCCAGCTCGGGCCGGCGAGGGAGTCCGACCCCTCCATCCCTTCGGGCGGGACCCAGCGGCCGTTGGCGACGAGCACCTTACCGCGGGCGAGCCAGTCGCGGTCGTTGACCATGAGGTGCGGGTCGCGGCTCCGCATGACCTCGGCGAGCATCGGCCGGACCAGGGCCCCCCGCCTCGCCGGGCCGGGGCCGACCTTGAAGGCGCGGGCGATCTTTGACCCGATCGCGGTGGCCCCCAGGATCAGGTCGAACGTAGCGCGGGTCAGGGTGAGCGGCTCGAGCGCGGCGGCGCCGCGGTCTTCGACCAGGCAGAGGCGCATGCGGTGATCCCTCGATGGTGGTCCCGGCCGTCTCCCATCCCGATTGTACGCCGGCCCAGGATACCGTGACGAGCCGCGATGCTTCCCCGCAACATCCCCGGCCGCGGGGCGCATCTTAGCGAGAACGGGCCGATTGGGGAGGGCGAATTCGGGGAATGTCGGGTGAGTGTTTCGCATGGATCGAGTCGCCGAGTCCAGTCCCCCTCCGGCGCGCACCGGGGGCGGACACCCCTCCGGGTCGGCACGTTTTCGATAAAGAGATGAGAATCTCACGCGCGTCTCAGGGCCAATTTCCGCCCCGGGTCGGCCCCGGGGACCCTCGGCCCGGGCTCCGCGGCGGTCGCCGGCGGCGTCGGAGGCCGCGGCTCGGTCGGCGATGACGCGGGATTACCGACCGAAGCCAATTCCTCGCAAGCCCCTGGTGTGGAAGGGGTTGAATGCGGTTTTTCGGCGCCGGATTCGGCCGCGACATCTTCCTCGGCCTCCTCGACGCCGACGAGGTCGGACCCGGACTGGGCCATCCGGGTCAGGTCCCCCAACGCCCGGTGGAACTCGCGCGACCGCTGGGTCTCGTAGCGGAGCAGGAGCGCGTCCTCGGCGCGGGGGAGCAGCGCCTCGGCCTCGGCGTGGGCGAGCCACGACGGCAGCGGGTCGGCGAGCCGGTCGCGGTCGGCGCGGAGCTCGGCGATCCGCCCGGCGGCCAGGCCGCGGAGCTCGGCGGCGACCTCCTCGGCCTCGGCGTCGTTCCAGGGCTCGGGGTCGTCGTCGGCGATCATGTCGGCCGGCGCGTTGCGGAGATAGAGCCGCCACGAGTCGTCGCGGAGGCCGACCGCCTCGTCGTCGGCCGGCATCCGGCCGCAGAGGAAGATGACCCGGAAGTGGTGGGCGTGGGCGTCGTCCCAGCCCTGGGGCGTGGCGGCCTCGGCGATCCCGGACCAGAGGCCGATCAGCCGCTCGACGCCGGCGCGGGTCGCGAGCAGCCGGGCAACGGCCCCGCGCGGGTCGTCGGGGAGGGCGGCGACGGCCTTCTCGACCGCCTGCTCCTCCTGCAGGCGCCGGCGATCGATCGTCTCGCGGATCCGCCGGCCGAGCCGCGTGGCCTCGGCGCGGACGCACCGCTCCTTCCGCCAGGCGGCGACGGCGGCCTCGCGGACGAGCTGGGCACGGGCCATCGTGGTCGGCTTCCAGTCGTCCATCCAGGCGTCGATAAATGCCTTGAACTCGGCGGCGTCCTCGCTCGGCAGGACGACCTGCTCGGCGCGGAGGCCGTGCGTCAGGCCGTTGAGGCGGGATTGGTCCTTGCCGGGGGGCGACTTCGGGCCGGTGGACTTCCTGGCGTTCTTGCGGTTGGCGGAGATCTGCTCTTTCGTGGCCATCGGCGGTGGACCCCCCTCGGTGGATGCGGCTTCGCTCGGCGCGCCCGGACGTCGGGCGCATCCCCTCCCCAAGGGATTACCTTCGTAAGAAACGGGCGGGGCGTTCTCGGAAAATGCTCTGAAGGCGTCCCGGGAGGGCGAGGCTCCGCCCGAGCCCGGGCATGACGCCCCGTCGGGGAATCGCCCCATCCCGACGGACCGGCGCGATACCCGGGCTCGGGCGGAGCCTCGCCCTCCCGGGGATGGTCGCCGAGGCCCGGTGATTCGCGAGCGAACCACAGCCACCCGGCCGACGAGAGCGGTGCGCCGGCTCAAACCCGCGTCGATGGCTCTTGCAGCGTGTGGGACAGGAGATGCTGCACGAGCCCCCTGGCTTTGATGACGAAATTCAGCCCCAAACCGTCCCCGAGTCCCAGCGAGCAATCACTCTGGGCCATCCAGAGTGCGATTCGCTCCAGTTCCTCCTCGCGGACTCTCCCCGGCCCGTACAGCATGCTGACCGAATCCGGCCTGGGGGCGCGGGGCGGCTTCCGGCAGAACCAGACCTCGTCGAAACCAAAGAAGATCGGATGGGTCTTCTCCCTCTCGAGGAGGACCCGCGTCGGGACGACGATCCCGCGGCCGAGGGGCTCCGCGATGGGCTTGATACCGCGCAACTCGGGGCTCCGATCGAGGAGCCCGACGACGTCCGGCGAGCTGTCGATCGCGGTGATGAGCGCCGTCGCCATGCTCGGAAAAGCCCGGGGCAGGTCGATCAGGAAGTCGTGGATCGAACTGTCGAGCCAACCGGCGGTATACCCCTCGCGACTCGCCATGATTCACTCTCCCGGGTCGAGGGGCCTTCCCGGCCCGCGGGGCGGATTCCGGGCCCAATCCCAATCGTGGGCGTGCGGCACCCCGGCCCCGTGATCGTGATTATAGTCGATGTTCTTCGAGGCGCGCCCATCGGAGCCATAGGAGCGCCGCTGGATCAGTGCACCCGACGGATCGCGCCGTTCGTCCGTCGAATCCGGCGGCCCCGTGGCGGGTAGGCTATGGCGCGGCATGGAGACCCGCCTTAGAAGTGAATCGCCCTCTTCTCGACCGCCAGCGCCGCCTCCTTGACGGCCTCGGAGAGCGTCGGGTGCGCGTGGCAGATCCGGGCGATGTCTTCCGAACTCCCGGCGAACTCCATGGTCGTCACGGCCTCGGCAATCATGTCACTCGCCCGCGGGCCGAAGATGTGGACGCCCAGGACGCGATCCGTCTTCGCGTCGGCGAGGATCTTCACCTGGCCCTCGGTCTCGTCCATCGCCTTGGCCCGGCCGTTGGCCAGGAAGGGGAACTTGCCGACGCGGTAGTCGAGGCCGCGCTCCTTCGCCTGCTCCTCGGTGATTCCAACGCTCGCCATCTCGGGCCAGGTGTAGATGACGCTCGGGATCGTCTCGTAGTTCACGTGGCCGGGCTTGCCGGCGAGGATCTCGGCGACGGCGACGCCCTCGTCCTCGGCCTTGTGCGCCAGCATCGGGCCGTCGATCAGGTCGCCGATGGAGAGGATGCTCGGGACGTTCGTGCGGAAGTGGGCGTCGGTGGCGACCTTGTTCGTCTTCGGGTCGTACTTCACGCCGACGGCGTCGAGGCCCAGGCCGTCGACATACGCCTTACGGCCGACGGCGACGAGGACGCGGTCGGCCTGAAATGAGAGAGCCTTGCCGTCCCTGGTCTCGGCCTTGACGGTGGCCTTGCCGGCCTTGACGTCGGCGCCGGTGACCTTCGTCTCCAGGAGGATCTCCAGGCCCTGCTTGGTCAGGCTCCGCTGGAGCGCGGCGCCCATCTCGACGTCGGCCATCGGGGTGATCCGCGGCAGGAACTCGACCACGGTCACCTTCGCCCCCAGTCGCTTCCAGACGGAGCCCAATTCGAGCCCGATGTAGCCGCCGCCGACCACGACGAGATGCTCGGGGACCTTCTCGAACGTCAGGGCCTCGGTCGAGCTGACGACTGTCTTGCCGTCGAACTTGAGGAACGGCAATTCGACGGGGGCGCTGCCGGTGGCGAGGAGGATGTGCTTGGTCTCGAGCGTGACCTCGCCGCCGTCGTTCTTCTTGACCTTCACCGACGTGGGCGAGGTGAGCGAGGCCGAACCGAACACGGCCTCGATCTTGTTCTTCTTGAACAGGCCGGCGACGCCCGTGGTGAGGCCCTTCACGACCTCGTCCTTGCGGGCGAGCATGGCGGGGACGTCGATGTCGAGCTTGCCGACCTTGATGCCGTGGCGGGAGAACTTGGCCTGGGCTAGGTGGTAGAGCTCGCTCGAGTCGAGCAGGGCCTTGCTGGGGATGCAGCCGATGTTCAGACAGGTGCCGCCCAGGGTCGGCCGCTTCTCGACGCAGGCGACCTTCATCCCGAGCTGCGCCGCCCGGATCGCGGCCACGTAGCCGCCCGGCCCCGCGCCGATCACCACCAGGTCGTAACGGTCCGCCACCGATCGCTCCTCTCGGAAGGAAGAGAATCATCCACAGAGGGCACAGATGGGCACAGAGACGGGAGGGGAAAATCATCCGCAGATGACGCCGATTTTCGCAGATTAAGAATCTATCTTTTTATCATCTGCTGTAGCGTTTCAACCGTAGTGGCACAAACCGGCCTCGGTCGGAAGTAACAGCCTCCCCCCTTCGAGTGGCAAGGTCTCCTGACGCAATTGCAGGTTCCGCTCCCGGCGGCGATGCCGGGCCTGGAACAGCTTGACCCGGCGCTCCTCGAACCGGCGCGATGGCTCGCCCCGGTAGAACTCCCAGGGCGGCAGGTAACCCAACGCGCTGTGCAACCGCTCCTCGTTGTACCGCCGCACCAGCCGGGCCAGCACGCGCTCGGCCGTCAACAAGTCGGTCAGCTCCTCCCCGTCCAACGCCTCGCGGAGCGTCCGGTTGGCACGCTCGATCAGCCCGTTCTCCTCCGGGCAATGCGGCCGGATCCGATGATGCCCCAGGCCGTTCTCCCGGAGCACCACGCGGAACTCCTTCGCGATGTAACAGCTCCCGTTGTCCGAGCGGATCAAAGGCGTCACCGCCGGCTTGCCGTCGGGGCCCTTGGGCAACGTCTCGATCGCCTTCTGCGCCGCCAGGCTCACCGTCAGCCCGTCCATCCCCAAGAGCAGCTCGTGATGGACGATCGACCGCGAGTACTCGTCCAGGAACGCGACGACGTAGTAGACCCGGCCCCCGACCTGCACGTGCATCAGGTCGGTGCTCCACCGCTGATCGGGACGGCTCGCCTTCTCCTCCTGGGCCTTCTTCCGCCTGGCCCGCCGCCGCCACGGGCAGACCAGGTTCGCCGCCTTCAGGATGCGGTAGACCGTCGAGGCACTGAGGTAGGCCACGTCCTCGTCGACCATCCTCCAGGCCAATTCCCGATGCCGCAGCTCGGGGTGCTTGCGGGCGTAAGCGAGCACGGCCTGCTTCTCCTCGGAGAGCGCTTCGTACGGCGACACCAGCGGGGATGACTCGGCGGACCGTCCCTCGGCCCGGGCCCCGGCCTTGAGCCAGCGATAGTAGCTCCGCGCCGCGACACCCAGGGCCGCCAGCGTCTTCTTCGCCGGCCAGCCGCTGCGACGCCTCGTGTGTTCGACCTCCTCGTGGACGCGCTCTTGAAGCTCGGGCGGCAGTCGGCCGTGGTCCTCTAACCCGAGCGCCCCTTTTTTAGTTCGAGGTTCTCGGCGGTGATCTCGGCGATCACGTTCTTGAGCCGCTGAAGTTCGGCCTCGCGCCTCTGCTCGCGGGCGTCGGGGCGGCCCCTGCGATCCTCGAACACGCGGGAGGCCGCGCCCGGAGTTGCTTCTTCCAGGCGTAGAACTGGACCGGGTTGAGCCCCTCGCGACGGCAGAGGTCGGAGACCTCGACATCGGGCTCCATGCCGGCCAGGACAATCCGGAGCTTCTCGGCCGCGCTCCACGTCCGTCGCTTCCCGTTCGTGCCCATCGCTGGTCCTCCAGGTCGTCATCATCGTACCCCTGGAGGAGGCTGATCTCTAACCAAGGTTCTGTGCCATTCGGGCTGACACACTACACTGCGAAAATCGGCGTCATCTGCGAATTCATTCCCTTCTTCCCTCTGTGTCCATCTGTGCCCTCTGTGGATGATTCTCTTCGATTCTATCCCCTCGGGTCAAACTTCGAGCATCAGCCGCTCGGGGTTCTCGATGCACTCCTTGATCCGGACGAGGAAGCTGACGGCCTCGCGGCCGTCGACGATCCGGTGGTCGTAGGAGAGCGCCAGGTACATCATCGGGCGGATGACCACGTCGTCGCCGACGGCCACGGGGCGCTTCTGGATCGAGTGCATGCCGAGGATGCCGCTCTGGGGCGGGTTGAGGATCGGCGTCGAGAGCAGCGAGCCGAAGACGCCGCCGTTGGTGATCGTGAACGTGCCGGCCTGGAGGTCGGGGATCGCGATCGTCCCCTCGCGGGCCTTGGTCGCGTAGGCGGCGATGCCCTTCTCGATCTCGGCGAAGGTCATCCGGTCGGCGTCGCGGAGCACGGGGACCATCAGGCCCCGCTCGGTGCTGACAGCCACGCCGATGTTCACGTAATTGTGGTAGACGATATCCTGGCCGTCGACCCGGGCGTTGACGGCCGGGTAGGTCTTGATCGCCTCGACCGTCGCCTTGACGAAGAACGACATGAAGCCCAGCGGGACGCCGTGCTTCTTCTGGAACGGCTCCTTGTATTTCGCGCGCAGGTCCATCACCCGCGACATGTCGGCCTCGTTGAAGGTCGTCAGGATCGCGGCGGTGTGCTGGACCTCGACGAGTCGCTGGGCGATCGTCTGGCGGAGCCCGCTCATCCGCTTCCGCGTCTCGCGCTGGCCGTTGGTCGAGGGGACGGCGGAGGCCATCGGCGACGGGGCAGGGGGCGCCGGTGCGGAAGGGGCAGGGGCCTTGGGGGCGTCGAGGTGGGCGAGGACGTCGCCCTTCGTCAGCCGGGCGCCGCGGCCCGTGCCCTCAACCTGGCCGGGGTCGACGTTGTTCTCGGCCACGAGCCGGCGGACCGAGGGGCGCGAGCGTCTCGGTGGCGGTCGCCGTCGCAGCGGGCCCGCCGACGGCGGTGACCTGGACTTGAGCCGGGGCCGCGGCCTTCGCCGAGGGCGCCGCCGAGTCGTCGAGCGTGCCGACGGTCGAGCCGATGGCGACGGTCGTCCCCTCGGGGACATTGACCTTGAGCGTGCCGCCCGCGGAGGCGGGGACGACGGTGCTGGCCTTGTCGGTCTCGAGCTCGAAGAGCGGGTCGCCCGCCTTGACGGCCGAGCCGTCCTGGGCGATCCAGCGCGACAGGATTCCCTCGGCGATCGACTCGCCGACGGCGGGCACGGTGATCGGGACGGCGGCCATCGGGCGATTAGTCCTTGCTCGTGAGGGCGACCGCGGGGCGGGCCGAGACCAGGTGGACGATCTCGGCGCCGATGGCGGCCTCGACCAGCTCCTTCTGCTCGCGGTCGTGGATGTGGTGCGAGCCGGTCGCCGGGCTGGCGCTGGCGTCGCGGCCGACGTAGCCGAAGTCGATCCGCAGCGTCTCGGAGAGCCGGGGGGCGACGAACGACCAGCCGCCCATGTTCTGCGACTCCTCCTGGACCCAGACCCACTCCTTGGCCGCCCGGTAGCGGCCGACCGTGGCGCGGATCATCTCCTCGGGCCAGGGGTAGAACTGCTCGAGCCGGAGGATCGCCACGTCGCGTTGCTTGCCGGAGGCCTCACGGTGGGCCACGAGGTCGTAGTAGACCTTGCCCGAGCAGAGCACGACGCGGCGGGCGCGCTCGGGGTTGGTCGGGTCGTCGAGGACCTCGCGGAACGACCGGCCCGGCTCGAAGTCGGGGAGCGGCGAGACTGCCTCCTTGCGGCGGAGCAGACTCTTGGGCGTCATCAGGATCAGCGGCTTGCGGAAGTCGCGCTTCATCTGGCGGCGGAGCACGTGGAAGTACTGCGCGGGGGTCGACGCGTTGACGACCTGGATGTTGTCCTCGGCGCAGAGCGAGAGGAACCGCTCGAGCCGGGCGCTGGAGTGCTCGGGGCCCTGGCCCTCGTAGCCGTGGGGCAGAAGCATCACCAGTCCGCTGGCGCGGCCCCACTTGCTCTCGGCCGAGGCGATGAACTGGTCGATGATCACCTGGGCGCCGTTGGCGAAGTCGCCGAACTGGGCCTCCCAGAGGATCAGCATGTTGGGCTCGTCGAGCGAGTAGCCGTAGTCGAAGCCGAGCACGGCCGCCTCCGAGAGAAGGCTGTCGTAGGCGCAGAGCTCGGCCTGGTCGCCGGCCAGGCTGTTGAGCGGCGTGTACCGCTCGCCGGTCTTGGCGTCGACGAGCACGGCGTGCCGCTGGCTGAAGGTGCCGCGGCGGCTGTCCTGGCCGCTGAGGCGGACGGGGATGCCCTCCTTGAGGAGCGACCCGAAGGCGAGCATCTCGGCCGTCGACCAGTCAACCTGGCCGGCCTTGGTCACGGCCTCGGTCCGGGCCGTGAGGATGCGCTGGAGCTTCGGGTTGACGTGGAACGCCTCGGGGACCGAGCCGCCCTTGGTGGCGATCAGCCGGAGGGTCTCGGGGTCGACGCCCGTGTCGATCGGGGCGAACGAGAAGGCCGGCTTGAAGCCCTCCCAGTTCCCCTTGAAGCCGGCCTGGACGGGGAGCTTTCGGCCGTCGTGGTCGCCGTGGACCTCGTCGTAGACGGCCTGCATCTTGTCGCGGAACGTCTCGGCGATCGTCTCGGCCTCGGCGTCGGACAGCTCGCCCGACCGCTTCAGGGCCTCGGTGTAGAGCGCCCGGGCCGTGGGCCGGTCGCGGATCTTCTCGTACATCAGGGGCTGGGTGAACGCCGGCTCGTCGCCCTCGTTGTGGCCGTGGCGGCGGTAGCAGACCATGTCGATGACGACGTCCTGGCCGAACGTCTCGCGGAAGTCGAGCGCCAGCTCGGCCACGTAGACGACGGCCTCGGGGTCCTCGCCGTTGACGTGGAAGATCGGGGCCTCGACCATCTTCGCCACGTCGGTGCAGTACCGCGTCGACCGGGCGTCGCTGGGGGCCGTGGTGAAGCCGATCTGGTTGTTCACGACGATGTGGATCGTTCCGCCCGTCTTGTAGCCGTGGAGCTGCGAGAGGTTCAGCGTCTCGGCCACGAGGCCCTGGCCGGCGAACGCGGCGTCGCCGTGGATCAGCACGGGCACGCCGAGCTTGCGGTCGCGGTCCTTGAACCGCCGCTGCTTGGCCCGGGTCCGGCCCTCGACGACGGGGTTCACCGCCTCCAGGTGGCTCGGGTTGGGCGTCAGCGTGAGGTGGAGCTTATGCCCGTCGGCCACGTCGAGGTCCGACGAGAACCCGAGGTGGTACTTCACGTCGCCGTCGCCGCCGACCGAGTCGGGCGCGATCCCCTCGAACTCGCCGAAGATGAGGCTGTACGGCTTGTTCAGCGTGTTGGCCAGGACGTTGAGCCGCCCGCGGTGCGGCATGCCCAGGACGATCTCCCGGACTCCGAACCGCGCCGACCGCTCGACGATCGTGTCCAGGAGCGGGATCAGCATCTCGCCGCCCTCGAGCGAGAACCGCTTCTGGCCGATGTAGTGCGAGTGGAGGAACGTCTCGAACAGCTCGGCCGCGTTGAGCTTGAGCAGGATCCGCCGCTTCCGCTTCAGGTCGAGCTGCGGGTGGTTCCGAGTCGACTCCATCCGCTCCTGCAGCCACCTCCGCACCTGGGTGTTGCGGATGTGCATGAACTCGACGCCGATCGTCCGGCAGTAGGTCTCGCGAAGGATGCCGATCAGGTCGCGGAGCGTGGTGTAGGGGGGGTCGGCCAGGCGGGAGTAGAAGGTCCGGTCGAGGTCGGCCTCGGTCAGGCCGAAGGCGGACAGCTCGAGCAGCTCGTGCGACTGCCGTCGGGGCGTCAGTCCGAGCGGGTCGAGGTCGGCGAGGTAGTGGCCGACCTCGCGATAGGCGTCGATCAGCCGGGTGACGGCCGCCTGGGCGGGGCTGGCGTCGGTGTCGGCGTCGGACCGGGCGCGGCCCTCGCCGGTCCGGCCCAGGTCATAGCCCTGAAAGAAGAACTGCCAGGTCTCGTCGACCGACTTCGGGTCGTCCCGCCACCGCTGGTACTGGTCCTCGATGAGCTCGAGATTATACCGGCTGGCCACCGTCGAGCGATTCATGGGTGACAGGTCCCCGTGGGCCGGGTCGGTCTGCGACCCGGCCGTGTCTCTCGGGCCATCGCTTCGGCCCGACGTCTTCCCCGGGGCGGCGTGCCCGCGTGTCGCGCCGCCCTCGATCCATCGATCATACCGAAAGAACGGTTCGTCCCAACCCCGTTCCGCCCCTCTTTCCTGCAAAGTATAGGCCCGAGGGTCGGAAACAGAAGGGGGCGGCGTGCCCCGGCAGTCTCCCCGTCATCGGCAAATCAGAGCCGTTCCGTCCAATCCGCACGGCCGAATCTTTCTACGACCATGCGGCCCGCGAGTTCGAGCGGCGGGGCCCATCCGGCCGGACCGCCCGGCCACGCGGAACGCAGGGCCCCCAAGATCGCCGCGCGGGGTAAGGGAAGAAGCGTCAGGAAGTCGTCGTGCGCCCTTCCTTCCCTGTACGACGGCTGGCGCCTCGGCGGACGCAAATAGCGGCCGATGATGGCCGGATCGAGCCCGTAGAGGATCGTCGCATGGACCATGACCCACCGCTTGAGCCGCCGCTGGGCGCTGCCGGAAAACTTTCTCGCGATTGAGGGTTAGGTCGCCATATCCGAGCACCTTCACGTCCGGCCCCAACGCCCGCAAGGCCTCGGCCGTCCGCTCCAGGACATGATGCTGAGTCGTGTCGACCGCCTTGAGGTCCGGATGGGTCTCGACCGGCAGGACGACCGTGAAGTTCAGCGCCCCCGGGCCGATCAGGACGGTCCCCCCGCCGCTCGAGTCGCCGGGCGATCGGGATCTGATCCGCCCGGCAGGCGTCGAGGTCGACGTCCTCGGCCATCCGCCCCGAGGCCCCGAGCACGACCGCCCGATGGTCGAGCTCCCAGACCCGGAGGACCTCGCTGCCTGAGCCCTCCTCGGCCGACGCGACCAGGGCTTCGTCGAGGGCGATGTTCTCGGCGGCGGTGGGGAGGGTTATCTCGAAATACGTCATCCGCAACACGGTCCGTTGGGACTCTCCCTCGGTCTGCCGATTCCGGGAGGGCGAGGCTCCGCCCGAGCCCGGAGCGGACGCCCGGCCCCGGGGGTGACGGCGTCCTCCCGACGGGACCGGGCCGATACCCGGGCTCGGGCGGAGCCTCGCCCTCCCGGGAGGGGCGGCCCTGGTCCTCCTGAGGAGTTTACCGGATCGGCCCCGCGCCGTCGGCCTTGTCGGTTTCTGGGCTTTGGTTTACAGTCCAAACGGTGGTTTTCCGGCCCGGGAGGACGTCGTGGAAGCGCTGCTGGAAACGGCCCTGAAGGGGCTCCCGAAGCGGAGCGGCAAGGTCCGGGACGTCTACGACCTGGGCGACCGCCTCCTCCTCGTCGCCACCGACCGGATCAGCGCCTTCGACCGGGTCCTGCCCAATGGGATTCCGGACAAGGGGAGGGTGCTCACGACCCTGAGTGCTTTCTGGTTCGGCCGGCTCGGCGTCCCCAACCATTTGATCGGCCCCGCGACCGACCCCGAGGCCGTCGACTTCCTCGGCCCGGACTCGCGGGAAGCCTTCGAAGGCCGGGCCGTCCTGGTCCACAAGGCGCACGTCGTCCCGTTCGAGTGCGTCGTCCGCGGCTACCTGGAGGGGAGCGGCTGGAAGGAATACAGGGCGACGGGCTCCGTCTGCGGCGAGAGGCTGCCGGGCGGGCTGGTCCAGGGCGACCGGATCGACCCGATCTTCACCCCGGCCACCAAGGCCGAGTCCGGCCACGACGAGAACGTCCCGTTCGCCCGGATGGCCGACGCGATCGGCCCCGACCTGGCGAACCTTCTCCGCGAAAAGTGCCTCGACGTCTACAGGCGGGCCGCCGAGTACGCCCGGTCGAAGGGCCTGATCCTCGCCGACACCAAGTTCGAGTGGGGCCACGACGTCGAGACCGGCGAATTGCTCCTGGTCGACGAGGTCCTTACCCCCGACAGCTCCCGCTACTGGGACGCCTCGACCTACAGGCCCGGCGGCCCTCAGCCATCCTTCGACAAGCAGTTCGTCCGCGACTGGCTCGAATCGACCGGCTGGGACAAGCAGAGCCCGCCCCCGAAGCTGCCCGACGACGTGGTCGCCAAGACGCGACAGAAGTACATCGACGCCTACGAACGCCTGACCGGCCGGCCTTTCCCCTGGAAGTAAGATGCTCCGCTACCTGACCGCCGGCGAGTCGCACGGACCGGCCCTGACGGCGATCGTCGAGGGGTTCCCGTCGGGGATCGCGATCGACCACGAGTTCATCAACCGCGAGCTCCAGCGCCGGCAGGGGGGCTACGGCCGGGGCAAGCGGCAGACGCTCGAGACGGACCGGATCATCGTCGACTCGGGGGTCTATCACAACGTCACCACCGGCGGCCCGATCACGATCCGGCTCGTGAACAACGACGCCAAGCTCGAACGCCTCCAGGAGCCCGCCGCCCCTCGAGGCGGCCACATCGACCTGGCTGGGTCCATCAACTACCAGACCGGCATCCGACAGGTCCTGGAGCGGGCCAGTGCGCGGGAGACGGCCTTGCGGGTGGCCGTCGGGGCGCTCGCCAAGCTCTTGTTAAGAGAGATAGGTATCACCGTCTTCGGCTACGTCCGCGAGCTGGGCGGAATCGAGGCACCGCCGCTGTCCCGCGACCTGGGTGTCCGCGACGCCAGCCCCGTCTACACGCTCAACCCCGAGGCGGACCCGAAGATCGTCGCGGCGATCGACGCGGCCAAGGAGGCGGGCGACACGCTGGGCGGGGTCGTCGAGGCCATTGTCGAAGGGTGCCCGATCGGCCTGGGAAGTCATGCCCAGTGGGACCGCAAGCTCGACGCCCGGCTCGCCCTGGCCGTGATGAGCGTCCAGGCGATCAAGGCCGTCGAGATCGGCCTGGGCGTCGAGGCGGCGCGGCGGCCGGGGTCGAAGGTGATGGACCCGATCCGCTATGAGTCTGATCACGTCCCCGACGACCGGCGCTTCGGCTTCCGCCGACCCACCAACAACGCCGGCGGGCTCGAAGGCGGCACGTCCAACGGCGAGGCCATCATCGTCCGCGCCGCCAAGAAGCCGATCAGCACGCTGGCGGCGCGCGGCCCTTCCGTGAACATGGCGACCAAGGAACCTTCCCTGGCCTCCTATGAACGATCGGACGTCTGTGCCGTGCCGGCGGCGAGCGTGATCGTGGAGAATGTCGTCGCGTTCGAGATCGCCGCGGCGGTCGTCGAGAAGTACGTCGGGACGAGCCTCGGTGCCGTCAAGGCGGCGATGGCGGCGATGCATGAGTTGAACCGGGAACACTTGGAGCGAGAATACAGGACTGAAAATCCTGGTATCGCCCGGTAGGACCGGATTACGGAGGCACGGATGCGTCCCCAACCCCTGATCGCGGTGGCCGACGTCGAGGCCAGCAGCCGCTGGTATCAGCATCTCCTCGGCTGCCGGAGCGACCACGGCGGCAAGGAATACGAACGCCTGGTCCGCGACGATGGGACGCTGATCCTCCAGCTCCACAACCGGACCGTCGAGCACCACCACGGCCCGATCGGCGACCCCGCCAAGCCCTACGGCAACGGCCTGCTGCTCTGGTTCGAGACCGACGACTTCGACGCAGCCGTCGCACGGGTGATGGAGCTGAAGGCTGAGATCGTCATGGCGCCCTACGACCACACCGGCGCGAGCCAGCGGGAAGTCTGGCTGCGGGACCTCGACGGCTATGTCGTCGTGCTGTCCAGCCCGTACGGTGAAGCCGGGCCGTCTTCATAGACACGAGAGTCGACACCCGAGACGAAGGGAGACACGGATGTTAGCCCTGACTCGCCCCCAGCGGCAGGCGCTGGTGACCTTGATCCTGGTCGGCGCGACGGTCGTGCCCACGATCTACATTGGGCTGACGGCGTGGCGGATCAACCGGCCCGGGCACGTAAGGGACGTCGAGGTCGAGATCGGCCGGTCGATCGGCATGCAGGTGACGCTCGACCGCGTCCGCTATCCCCAGCCCGGCGAGGTCCTCTACGGGGGCGTCGTGCTCCGGCAGGACGAGCCCCGGCGCGGGGGGCTGGTCGAGGTGGCGCGGGCGAGGTCGGTCCGGCTCCGCCGCGGGGCGAATGAGCTCACGCTCGACGCCGACGGCCTGTCGCTCCGCGCCGCCGGTCCGAGGCAGGCGATGGCGCAGGTCGGGGCGATGCTCGCCGGGGCCGGGCAGGGGGCCTATCGCCGGGTCAGCCTCGCGGCGTCGCATTGCAAGGTCGACCTCGGCGAGGGACTGGGGCTCGACCTCCGCGACCTCGCGGCGACGTTCCAGGCCGACGCCAAGGTGCCCAGCCTCTCGGCGAGCTATCGGCTGCTCGACCCGCAGGGAAGCACCCGCTGCGAGCTGGCCCTGACCCGCGACCGCAAGGCTGAGGCGGTCGAGACCGTCGTCGCCTTCAAGACGATGGAGGGCGTGCCCCTGCCGGCGCGGGTGCTGGACGCCTTCTTCGACTCGGCCTCGTGGCTCGGCGGCTCGGCGAGGGTCCAGGGGCGCTCGACGCTCCGGCAGAGCGGGTCGTCCGACTGGCAGGCCGAGTTCGCGGGCGACCTGATCGACGTCGACCTCAAGACCCTCTTCGAGCGCCGGTTCCCCCGACATAGGATGAGCGGGTCGGCCCACGTGGCGATCAAGCAGGCGAAGTGGTCCAACCGGCCGGGCCAGGGGTTCGGCTGGGCGAACGTCGAGGGCGAGCTGACCGTCGGACAGGGGACGATCGGCCTGGACCTGCTCCGTGCCCTGGTCGCGGAGATGAAGTTCCGGGCCCCGAAACCGATCAACGAACGCCACGCCGACGTCCCGTTCGGCGCCCTCGGCTTCACGTTCGCCCTGACGCCCGACGGCGAGATCGCGCTCGGCGGCGGCTTCCGCAACCAGTTCGCGCCCGACGACATCCTGCTCGCCAACGAGCGGCCCCTGTTCAAGGCCCCCGCCGGCGCGGCCAACGTGCGGGGCCTGCTCAAGACCCTGTATCCGACCGCGACTGAGAACCTCGCCCCGGTGACGGCCGAGGCGCAGCTCCTCTCGCGGTTCCTGCCCCTGCCGCCGAGCGTCGCCGCGCGGGGGCCGGCGCGGCTGGGAGGGAACTGAGGGCGGAAGGCGGTAGGCAGAAAGCACAAGGCAGAATGCGGAGTGAAGAGTGCGGAGCGAAGAGTACAAGGGCATCGAGCGCCTCGCTCGTCCGATCCTTCCGCACTCTTCACTCCGCACTGCTCGCTGCGAGCGAATGGCCCTCCCGCCTTCATTCGCGCCGCGTCACGAAGTTCCCCCCGGCCCGTTGACAGTCGGGCGGGGGGTTCCGATATTGGATGCATCGGCGCAGATTTCCATCGCCCAGGCCGGTCAGGCGGATGCGTGCGGGACATTCGGGCGAGATGAGGGGCCGCGGGGACTGATCCGCGCCGCGAGCCGCGGCGACGGACGGGGGAGGGTTCGTCGATGGCGCGCGTTCTCAACGGGTCGGCGATCGGTCGGGGCCGCGCGCGTGGGCGGCCTTCGCGGCGCTGGCGCTGGGCTATCTCGTGCTGATGCCCGCCCCGGGCCTGCGGGCCCAGGAGGCGAAGGACGGCGCCAAGGCCGAGCCGGCCGCCGAGGCCAAGGAGGCCCCCGCCGCGGCCCCGGCCGCCGACGCTGGTGCCGCCCCCGCCGAATCCAAGAAGGCCCAGCGCAACCTGCTCCAGTGGGCCATCGACGCATCGGGCCCGATCGGCCTGTTCCTGCTCTGCCTCTCCGTCTACTTCGTCGCGCTGATCATCAAGCTGTTCCTCGAGCTCCGCGTCAGCGAGGCCGTGCCCGCCGAGCTGGTCGAGAAGCTCGAGGTCGCGATCAAGGACAAGAAGTTCCAGGAGGCGTACGACGCCTGCAAGGACAACGACTCGTTCCTCGCCCGCCTCGTGCGGACGGGCGTCGCCAACCTGCCGAATGGCCGGGCCGAGGCGAAGGAGGCGATGGCCGCCGTGCAGGACGAGGTCGTGACGATGATGGAGACGCGGATCAGCTACCTGGCGATCATCGGCACGCTCGGCCCGATGATCGGGCTGGTCGGCACGATCGCGGGCATGATCGCGAGCTTCCAGGAGATCGCCAACGCCGTCGGCGCCCAGCCGAGGCCCGACAAGGTGGCCGAGGGGATCAGCACGGCCTTGTTCATCACGCTCGAGGGCGTCTCGCTCTCGGTGCCGGCGATCTTCTTCTTCGCCTTCTTCCGCAACCGGATCGCCCAGATCACGCTCGAGACGGCCAAGGTCGCCGACCGGACGATCACCTCGCTGCTCAACGCCGCCAAGCAGGCCAAGACCGCCTGAGGGGCGACGGTCCCGGGGGGGGTGAATCATGTCCGCGTCGATGAGCCAGAACGTCAAGGCCGAGCCGAACCTGACGCCGCTGCTCGACGTCGTGTTCCAGTTGATCACGTTCTTCATGCTCGTGATCAACTTCAGCAACGAGAACTACGACGTGACGATCAAGCTGCCGGTCGCCGGCTCGGCCCGGCCGATCGACGAAGGCGCCAGGGCCGCGGCCGAGGACCGGCTCGTCCTCAATGTCGACAGCAAGGGCCAGCTGCGGTTCAACGGCAAGATCCTCAGCGTCGGCGAGGCGGCGCAGACGATCAAGTTCGAGGCCGACCTCGCCCGGCTCAATCTGAAGACGCTCTCCGGCGGCAAGAAGCCCGACCCGGCCGCCGGGCTGCCCACCCGGGTTGTGATCCGCGCCGACCGCGCGGCCGAGTTCGGGCCGATTTATTCGCTGATCACGTCGTGCCAGGCGAATGGGTATCGGAAGTTTGATTTGAAGGCGATGACGGGGGAGTAGGGCGGTGATCGGAAAGGCGGAGAGCGGGGAGCGGAGTGCGGGGAGCGGAGTGCGGAGTGCGGAGAGCACAAGGCACAAAGCACAAAGCAAAGAACGAGATCGCGGACTCTTGCTCTTCATCGGACATTGGCTCTCCGCCCTCTGCACTCCGCCCTCCGCTCTTGCTAATCCCAAAGTTGGCCGGCCCAGCCCCAAGCCGAGCGAGGTCCACGCGTGAAGCGCCAGAAGACCGAGGAGATCGAGATCCCGATCACGCCAATGCTCGACATGGCGTTCCAGCTCCTCACGTTCTTCATCCTGACGTACCACCCCGCGCCGGCCGAGGGGCAGTTCTCGATGAACCTGCTGCCGGCCCAGCCCGCCGTGTCGATGGACGCGCCGGCCACCGACGCCGCGGCGCAGAACAACGACCTGCCCGCCGGCCTCAAGACCCTGCCCGTGCTTCTCCGCGCCAACCCCGACGGCTCGCTCGGCCAGATCACCCTGGGCGAGAACAACGTCGCCGACCTCAAGGAGCTGGCGACGCAGGTTAAGGAGCTGTTCAACAACCCGACGCTCCCGTTCGACCAGACGGTCCTGAAGACCGACCCGCGGCTGAAATGGTCCGAGGTGGTGAAGGTGATCAACATCTTCTCGGATAACAAGGTGAACAAGATCGCCTTCGCCGAGCTCGGCCCGGACGAGGGGGCGCCGCCGTGAGCGGGCGGCGGCCGGCCTCGTTCTTCCGCGGCGGAGAGCTGCGCGGGCTGGTCGTCTTCGCGGTGCTGGCGGTCGTCGGCTGGGTCGTCGTGATCAACACCGCGCGGCCCAAGGCCGCGCCCGAGCGTCCGCCGGCCGTCGTCGCCGACCCCCGGCCGCTCGAGCCCGACACGTCGCTCGCCTTCCAGGGCCTGCTCGACCGGACTGAGATGGGCCCGCGCGACAACGCCGCGTACAAGGAGCTCCTCGACCGCGCCCGCGCGACGCCGCCCGACAAGCTCGCGAAGGACGCCCGCCGCGACGTCTTCTACACGCACCTCTGGGAGCGCCCCGACCTGTATCGCGGCGTGCCGGTGCACCTGGAAGGCACCCTGCGCAAGGTCCTGCCGCACGCGAAGGTCTCCGAGGCCTTCACGCCCAAGGGCCGGCTCACGGAGGCGTGGTTCTTCACGCCCGAGAGCCAGCGGCTGCCCTACGTCGTCATGGTCGAGGACATGCCGCCGGGCCTGCCGATCGGCAACAACCTCGGCGAGCCCGTCTCGGTCGACGCCTACTTCCTCAAGCTCCTCCGCTACAAGGCCGGCGACACCGACCGCGCCGCGCCCTGCTGGTCGGCCGGCTCCAGTGGAAACCACGCGACTCGGGCCGAGGCCTTCCCGTGCCCGGTGCGGGCGGGAAGAACTCGTGGAACGTCACGATCATCGTCGTGGTGGTGGCGCTGGTGGTCTACGTCGCCTTCCGGCTCCTCGCCCAGATCCGCCGGGTGACAACGCCTCTACGCCGGCCGGATATCCGCTCGCTCGACCGGCCGACCGAGGAGATCGCGCCGGAGGCGCTCGCCGACTGGCTTGCATCGGTACCCGAGGAGGATGAGGAGGGGGGGCAGGGGCCTCGGCGCGGAGGAGAGTAGTCTCGCGCACGGCCTCCTCGTTACTTTAGAGCGGACCCCTTCTGAGTGGGTCGGTCGACTCCGGGTGGGGCGGGCCTCCGTGCCCGCCGGACGATGGCCCCCGACGGCGGGCACGGAGGCCCGCCCCACCCGGAGACCCCTCGGACGCCACGGCCGAAAGAAAACCGCTCTTGAGGGGTTACGAGCCACGGCCTCGATCAGGTGACGCGTGCCCCCGCCCTTCGCCGAGAGTCCCGAGTTCCGCCGCCTCCTGGGGGGAGAGCCGGGCGTCCGCCTCGCGCGGATCGCGCTGGAGATCGCGCGCGACGCGGAGCCCGACCTCGACGTCGATGCCTATCTCGCCCGGATCGATGCCCTGGCCGAGCGCGCGCGCCAGCGCTGCGGGGCCACGCCCCGGGCCCGGGCGGTCCTCGGGCAGATTCACTGGGTCCTGTTCGTCGAGGAGGGCTTCCGCGGCAACGACGGCGACTATTACGACGCGCGGAACAGCTATCTGAACGAGGTCCTCGACCGCAAGCTGGGCATCCCGATCAGCCTGGCGGTGCTGTACGCCGACGTGGCCGCGGGGCTGGGCCTGGAGCTGGCGGGCGTCGACCTGCCGGGGCACTTCGTGCTGCGGGTGCTCTCGGAATCGCCGCCGCTGTTCGTCGACGCCTACAACGAGGGCGCGATGCTCGACCGCGGCAACTGCGAGCGGCTGGTCGAGGGGGTCGTCGGCCAGCCGGTCGCCCTGACCGACGCGCAGATCGAGCCGGTCGGTCCGGCGAAGGTCGTGGCGCGGATGCTCCGCAACCTCAAGACGATCCACCTCCGCGGCGACGACTACCCGGCGGCCCTCCGCGTCGTCCGCCGCCTCGCCGCGCTCGCGCCCGACGACCTGGACGAGCAGCGCGACTGGGGCCTGCTCGCCTACCGGACCGGGCACCCGGGGGAGTCGCTGGGGCCGCTCTCGCGGTACGTGGAGGGGCGGACGAATGCGCCGGACATCGACGTCATGAGCGAGGTCGTGCGGGCGGTCCGGCGCGAGGTGATCGAGCGTAATTAGGGCGGTTCTGTTCTGTTGAAACCTCTCCCGGGCCTCCCGCGGCCGGCGCGCCAGGCCCCCTCCCGGGAGGGCGAGGCACCGTCCGAGCCCGGGTATCGGCTTCGTTTCCGGGGGAACCTGGCCCCATCGGTATCGCGGCGGATACCCGGGCTCGGACGGAGCCTCGCCCTCCCGCAGACGAGATCGAGCCCGCCGCGCACGATCGCGAAGACTTTGACGGAGCTACCGCTTGCAGCGACCGCTTCCCTCTCCGCCCCGAAGTTCGGGGAAAGATTCAAGCCGCCCGCCGCGAACGGTCGATCTCGACTGAGACGAAGCCGCCCTACGCCCTGCGCGGGGGCGGCCGTCCTTCGCCGCGGCACGTCGCGCGGACGCCGGGACCGTCCGGTTTCAGGAGGAGACGCCCGACCCATGCGCACCCCGAGCCCCGTCCGCCGAACCTGGCTGATCCCGCTCGCCGCCCTCGGCCTGGGCTGCTCGTCCACGGGCGGGCTGGCCCGGAGCGGGAGCGACCCGAAGATCCAGACGATCGCGTCGGTGGGCGACCGGCCGGTCGCGACCAGGGCCGGCGGGGCGACGTCCTCGGCCGTCGCCGACCTGGACGCGCAGGGCTCGTCGCGGACGAGCAACGATCGCGTCTCGGGCCGCGTGGTCGACGACCGCGGCGATCCCGTGCCCAACGCCCGCGTCCGCGTCGCCGACGGCGGCCTGTCGGGCGGTCGCGTGGCCGAGGCCACCTCCGACCGCGCGGGCGGCTTCACGCTCCGCGGGCTCCGGCCGGGCTCGACTTACACGGTGATCGCCGAATACGAAGGGCAGGGGGGCTGGGTTGACGGCCGGACCGAGGTTCGCATCCCCTCGACCGGCGTCGAGATCGCCGTCCAGGCCGACGAGCCGCCCGCCGACCGCCGCCGCGCCGGCGCTCGCCCTCGGGGCGGACGGTCTCCGATCGGAACGAGACGGACGACCCGCGCGGGTCGTCGTCGCGGGTCAACGATGACGACCTGCCCGAGGCCGACGACGACGACCAGGCCGACGCCACGCCGACGAAGCGGGGCCGGCAGGCGGTGATGGTCGCCGGGACGACAGGCTGGCACGCGAGCCGGGCCGCGAAGAAGACGAGCGACGCGTCGACGCCCTCGGCCCTCGACGACCGCGCGACCCTGCGGGCCTCGACGCTGCCGGTCGATGAAGGCGACGACCCGCTCCCGAAAGCGACCTCGCGCGACGACCCGCCGGCGGACGACGAGGAGAACCCGCTCCCGCCCGCCATCGAATCCGGCGCCGGCGGAGCAGGGGGGGCGACGACCCCGACCCTGAGCCATCCGCGACGAGACCGCGGAGCGCGCGGCGAGTCTCGCAGGCCAGACCCCAGCGCCCCGGGCCAACGCCCGGGGCCTTGACGTCCGCGAAGAACAATTTCACCACGACGATCGAGCGTGCCCGCGTCGCCCGCCGCGAGCCCGACCCTCAGCCCGTCCCCGTCTCGGCCGGCGAGCACCTCGACGAGCCCCCGCCGCTCCGGCCGCCGGGGCCGAGCCTGCCGTCTACGACCCCTTCCCCGCGCCCAAGAAGCCGACGACTTGGGAAGACCTGTCGGCCGCGTGGAAGCAGGACGAGCCGCGCGTCCCTCGCCGACGCCGACACCGCCGACTTCGAGCCGAGGCACGACGGGGCACCCGATGAGGTCCGCCGCGCCGAGGCCCTGGCCGACCGGCCCTCGCGCTCGACGCCGAGCCTCAAGGACCTCGGCCCGCAGGTCGAGGCCTGCCGTTACGACGCGCAGCGGCTCCAGCTCCTCGACTTCCGCCTGCCCGATCTCCAGGGCCGGCCGGTCACGCTCCGGGACTTCGACGCGGATTTCATCCTGCTCGACTTCTGGGGCACGTGGTGCCGCCCGTGCCTCTCGAGCGTGCCGCATCTGGTCGAGCTCCAGAAGCAATTCAAGGGCCGCTCGCTCGCCGTCGTCGGCGTCGCCTGCGAGTCGGGCCCGGCCTCGGCGAGCACCGCGCACGTCGCCGATGTCGCCAAGCGGCTCGGGATCAACTACACCGTGCTCGTCAGCAGCAAGGACGACGCCGCGAGCCCCGTGCAGGAGGCGCTGCACATCTCGGCCTATCCGACGATGGTCCTCATCGACCGCACCGGCCGGGTCGTCTGGCGCGACCAGGGGGCGACGACCACGACCCTGGCGAGGCTCGACCGCATTCTGGCAACGTCGACCAAGGCCAACGCCGCGGCGCGGCGCTGAGCCGTGACGCGGGCGGCGGAGCCCGGGAAAAGGCATAAGGCACAGAGCAGAAAGCACAAGGCACAGAGCAGAAAGCAAAGGCACAAGGCATAGAGCAGAAAGCACAGGGCAGATCGGGAATGGAAAGCCGACCGAACGTGCTGTCGGCGTTCTGCCCTGTGCTTTCTGCTCTGTGCTTTCTGCCTTGTGCCTTGTGCTTTCCGCCTTACGCCAGATTCCGGATGTCCCCGCCCTCATCCAAATCGATCCTCTCCGCCGCCGGCCTCCTGGGCAGCCCCGGCATCCGGACGATCTCGCCCGTCAAGGCAACGACAAACCCCGCGCCCGCCGAGACCTCGACGTCGCGCACGGTGAGCGTGAAGCCCTTCGGCCGCCCGCGCAGTTTCGGGTTGTCCGAGAGCGAGTCCTGCGTCTTCGCCATGCAGACGGGCAGGCCGTCGTAGCCGAGCTTCCGCGCCTTGCGGATCTTCGCCTCGGCCGCGGGCAGGATCGTCACGCCGTCGGCGCCGTACATCGCGGTGGCGATCCGCTCGATCTTCGCTTCGAGCGAGGCGTCGAGGGGATACAGGGGGACGTACGGCGTCTCGGGCCCCGAGGCCGCGGCGACCACTTTTTGGGCCAATTCGACCGCGCCGGCCCCGCCCTCGCCGAAGACATTGGCCGTCGCACTCGACACGCCGCGGTCCTTGCAGAAGGCGTGAACGACGGCCAGCTCCTCGGGCGTGTCGCTCGTGAATTGATTGATCGCGACGAGCGTCGGCTTGCCGAAGTTCTGCGCGGCGTCGAGGTGCGCGGCGAGGTTCGCGAGGCCTTGATCGACGGCCCCCGGGTCGGGCGTCGTCAGGGCATCGAGCGAGACGCCGCCGTGCATCTTCAGGGCACGGACCGTCGCGACGATCACCACGGCCGCCGGGTTCAATCCGGCGATCCGGCACTTGATATCGAAGAACTTCTCGGCCCCGAGGTCGAACGCGAAGCCCGCCTCGGTCACCGCGTAATCGCCCGTGGCGAGGGCCATCCGCGTGGCGAGGACCGAGTTGCACCCGTGCGCGATGTTCGCGAACGGCCCGCCGTGGACGAACGCGGGCGTCCCCTCTCGCGACTGCACGAGGTTCGGCAGGATCGCCTCGCGGAGAATCGCCGCCATCGAGCCCGTGACGCCGATCTCGTGCGCCAGCACGGGCCGGCCGTCCTCGCGGGCGTAGCCGATCAGGATCCGGTCGAGCCGCGCGCGGAGGTCCGCGGGCGAGGCGGCGAGGCAGAGGATCGCCATCACCTCGCTCGCCGCCGTGATGTCGAATCCCGACTCGCGAGGGACTCCGCCCTGCCCCTTGCCGCCGAGGCCGATGACGATCTTCCGCAACGCGCGGTCGTTCATGTCGAGCGCGCGCTTCCAGAGGACTGTGCGCGGGTCGAGCGGGGTGTCTTCAAAATGCAGGCGATTGTCGATCGCCGCGGCCAGCAGGTTGTGCGCGGCGGTGATCGCGTGGAAGTCGCCGGTAAACTGGAGGTTGATCTGGTCCGACGGCTCGAGCCGGCTCGCCCCGCCGCCGGTCGCGCCGCCCTTTCGGCCGAAGACGGGGCCCATCGAGGGCTGCCTTAATGCCGAGTACCGAGCGCTCGCCGATCTTCCTCAATCCTTGCGCCAGGCCGATCGACACGGTCGTCTTCCCCTCGCCGGCCGGCGTGGGGGTGATGGCCGAGACGAGGATGAGCTTGCCCGGCTTGCGGTCGGAGCGGTCGAGCGCCTCGAGGTGGACCTTGGCCTTGTCGCGGCCGTACGGCTCGAGATGCTCCTCGGCGATGCCCAGCCCGCGGGCGACTTCGGCGATGGGACTCAACATAAGATCTCGCTTCGATTCGGTCGTTCTCTCCCCGGGAGGGCGAGGCTCCGCCCGAGCCCGGGTATGACGCGTCGCGTGGGGACGAGGCCGGCGACCAGACACGCGTGAAACCCGGGCGCAGGGCGGAGCCTCGCCCTCCCGGGAGGGATTGCGTCGGGAAATCACTTGAGGTACTTCGCCAGCCATTCGTGCATCTGGTTCCACCACACGACCCGGTTCGCCGGCTTCAAGATCCAGTGCCCCTCGTCGGGGAAGTAGACAAGCCGGCTCGGCACGCCCCGGCGCTGCAGCGCGGTGTACATGCCGATGCCCTGCGCGTCCGGCACGCGGAAATCGAGCGCGCCGTGGATCACCAGCGTCGGCGTCTTGAAGTTCTTGACGAATCCGCTCGGCGACTGCGAGCGGTACAGCTCGCGGATTCTCCCACGGCGTCCCGCCGAACTCGAACTCGGGGAACCAGAGCTCCTCGGTCGTGCCGTACTTGCTCGTCAGGTCGAAGACGCCGGCGTGGCTGATGAGCGCCTTGAAACGGTCGGTATGCCCCGCGATCCAGTTGACCATGAACCCGCCATACGACCCGCCCGCCGCGGCGACCTTGTTCCCATCCATGTAAGGATAGGTCTTCAAGGCGTGATCGAGCCCGAGCATCAGGTCCTGGTAGACCTTCCCGGTCCAGTCCTTGCTGATCTGGAGCGTGAACTTCTGGCCATAACCGGTCGACCCGCGGGGTTGATCGCGACGACGACGTAGCCCGGCGCGGCGAACAGGGCCATGTTCCACCGGGCGTACCACTCGTCGTGCCAGGCGCCTTGCGGGCCGCCGTGGATCAGGAAGAGGACGGGGTATTTCTTGCTCGGGTCGAAGCCGGGCGGCTTGATGATCCAGCCGGCGACCTCGTCCCCCTCGGCCCCGGAGAACTTGAAGCCTTCGGCCTTGGCGAGGTCGAGTCCCTTCGCGAGGTCGGCGTTGTGCCGGGTCAGCGGGCGAAGCTCTCCCTCATGGCCTCGGTCGAGCAGGCAGAGTTCGGGCGGGGAATCGGCGCGATGCCGGACCATCACCATGACGTTCCCGTCCCGGGCCACCTGCACCGCCTGATTCACGCCGTCGCGGACGGCCCAAGTTCTCGGAGCCGTTCGATACGGGGGTCCCGTCGATGTAGGAAATGATGGCGATCGGCTCATGTCCCGAGTCATCGACGGTCGCCGCCAGGTGGTAGTAGGGCGTCTCCCCCACGCGGCTGACCGGCATCCAGATGAAGCCCATGACCGGCCGGTCCATGTCGCGGCAGAGTTCCCGGATCGCGCCGGTCCGGCGATCTCGGAGCGTCAGAACCCACAGGTCCGATTCGTACTGCTCGGTCGCCTGCCTCACGTAGGCGAGGTACTTCCCGTCCGGCGAGTAGCTCGGCATCGCGTCGGCCGCCTTGTTCGCGGCCGTGACGTTCTTCGCCTCACCGCCGGAGACGGGGATCGTCCAGATGTCCGTGTTCGTCGACCACGCGTGGCCCTTCGAGCGGCTCGGAGGTGAAGGCGAGCTCCGCCCCATCGGGCGACCACGCGTAATCCGTCGCCCCGCCGAACGGGGCAGGGGGGACGTTGGCGGTCCACTTGGGGATCAGGTCCGTCGCGGCGCCGGACGTGGCGTCGGCGACGAACAGGTGGCTCCGCTTCCCCTCGTCCCAGACGGACCAGTGGCGGATCATCAGCCCGTCGAAGACCCGCGCCTTGCTCTTGCCGGCCTCCTTCTCCTTGTCCTTCGCGGCGGTCTCCTCGGGCGTCTTGCCGGGATATACCTCGGCCGTGAAGGCAAGTTTGTCCCCTTTCGGCGAGACGCTCAAGTTGCCGACGTCGATCGGTAACTTGGTAACTTGGCGGGCCTCGCCCCCGTCCATCGGCAGGACCCAGACCTGGGCCGAGCCGCCCCTCGTGGAGAGGAACGCGATCGACTTGCCGTCGGGCATCCACCGCGGGCTGTTGTCTGCGCCCGAGGACGTCGTCAGCCGCCTCGGCTCGCCACCGTCGATCGCGACGAGCCAGAGGTCGCTGTTCGACTTGTCCGTCGCGCGGTCGAGCTCGCTCACGACGTAGACGACCCATTTCCCGTCGGGCGAGACCTGCGGGTCGCCGACCGACTTGACCGCGAGCAGGTCGTCGACCGTCATCGGCCGGCCAGCGAGGGCAGGCAGGGCGAAGGTCAGGGAAGCCGCGAGGATGAAGAGCATACGCATGGCGAATTCCGTCCCTCTCCGTGGAAACTCGGGCCGATGCTTGTCGGGGTGGCAGGGGTTGGCTTGCCAACCCCGGTCTTCGAGGCCGCTTCCCACCGGGGTTGGCAAGCCAACCCCTGCCACCCGGACTCCGCGAGAATCGGACCGTCAAACACCCGGCATCGCCTTCTTCAAGGGTCTCAGGAGAATCAGCAGCACGACGGCCATCCCCAGCGCCGAGAGCGAGCAGAGCAGCCAGAACGACGAGTGATACCACCGCGTCCAGAGCAGCCCGATCATCGTCAGCTTGTTGCCGATCGCCGTCGCCACGAACCACCCGCCCATCATCAGCCCGCGCATCCGCGCCGGGGCGACCTTCGAGACGAGCGACAGGCCCATCGGGCTGAGCATCAGCTCGCCGAGCGAGATCACCATGTACGCCGCGATCAGCCAGAGCGGCGACACGCGATGCTGGATCGCATCGAATTCGTTCTTACTGTCGAGCACGAACTTCCCGCTCGCGTCGGTCACGAACGACTGATCGCCGCCCGTCTTCGCCGCGACGAACAGGATCAGGAACGCCAGGCTCGTCATCAGCATCCCCAGCGCCATCTTCGTCGGCGTCGACGGCTCCATCCCCCGCGCCCGGAGCCACCCCCAGAACTTCACCAAGGGGAGCGAGAGCACGACGATCCAGAACGGGTTGATCGCGTTCGAGATCACGCCCGAGACCTTCCAGTCGGTGTTCTCGTCGGCCCAGTAGGTCATCGTGCTACCGTTCTGGTGGAAGACCATCCAAAAGACGACGACGATCGCATAGATGAGGATCAGTGCCCCGATCCGCGTGGCTTCCGGAACCCGGTCGATGGCGGGCCCGTCCTCGGGGGCCGGCGGGACGTCCTCGGTCACGGCCGCCGCCTCGGGGTCGGCGGCGTTCGGCGTGTGCCGGCGGTCGGCGTCGGCCAGATGACGGTAGAACGTGAGGAGGAAGACCATGCCCAGGGTCATCCCCGCCGCCGCCGCGAAGAACGCGGCCAGGAAGCCGGCGCGGAGGCTCGCGGCCTGCTCGGGGTTCAGGGGCTTCGCCGCCTTGGCGGCCTCGAGGATGTCGGTGCCGGCGAACGTCTGGAGCATGAACTCGCCGAGGACCGGCGCCATCAAGGCCCCGACGTTGATGCCCATGTAGAAGATGTTGTACGCCGAATCCTTGAGCGGGCTCCCGGCCGGGTACAAGTTGCCGACCATCGTCGAGATGTTCGGCTTGAAGAACCCGTTGCCCACGAAGATGAGCGCCAGCGCGATGTAGTAGGTCGAGATCGACCCGAGCCCGAGCATCGTGTAGCCGGCGATGAAGAAAAGCCCGCCCAGGAGCACGGCCCGGCGGTAGCCGAGGAACCGGTCGGCCAGCCACCCGCCGAGCAGGGGGGTCAGGTAGACGAACATCAGGTAGTTCGACCAGAGGCTCGTCGCCTGCGACTTGCTCCAGCCGAACCCCCCGCGCTGGAGGTACAGCGTCATGATCGCCGCGCAGGTGTAGAAGCCGAACCGCTCCCACATCTCCGTCGCGAACAGGACGTAGAGGCCCTTCGGATGCCGTTCGTTCGCCGTCATCGGCCGAGAGTCCTGACGAGATGGGTTGCTGGAGAGCGTACCGGCGGAGAGGCCGCCCTCGTTGGCAGACAACTCTAGCGACCCGCGTTGTCCGACCCAAGCCCCTGCCGGCCGAGATCGCGGCCCGTCACGGCTTCGCGGGCAGATCCCTCGCCAGCCACTTGAGCAGATAAGGCATGCACGCGACCGGCCCCGGCTCGGGATAGAGCAGCGGCGCCCGGATCAATTCGAGGTGATTCGCCGCGATCGCCACGTGGTCGTCGACCCCGTCGAGCCTCGTCGACGCGACCGAGACGCAGCCGTCGCCCGTGCCCTCGGTCACCTCATCGAGCTGTGCGGGCAGGTCGCCGAGAGTCAGTCTCGCCAGGCCGCCGAGCATGCTGGAACGCGCACTCAGACCGAGCTGCACTTCGATCTGCTTCCGCGCCACCGGCGACAGGAACCCTCCGTGCCCCGCGAGCGTGTGATACGCCACGCCCTCTCTGCGCTTCCGCGCATTGAGCCCCGTCAGGAACGCGCTGCCGGGCGTCATGTCCTCGGCCGCCGCGCCGAGACCGTCGCCAATCTTCGCCAGCGCCTCCCCCTTCCCCGGCCCGCCCTGCACCGCCTTCAGCCCCTGCATCGCCTGATGAATCGTCTGCACTCGCGACAGGTTCGACCCCCGATTCACCGGCGCGATCAGGATCATCGACGCCACGTCCCCCGCATAGGCCCGGTCGTCTTCCACATAGGCCCGGGCCAGCAACGCCCCCATCGAGTGCGCCACGATCGCCCACGCCCGCCGGTCGCCCGACTTCTTGCGGAACTCGGCCCAATCCTTCCGGAATGCCTCGGCCGACTCGTCGAGGTCGCGGTTGTAGGGGAAGTCGTACACGACGACCCCATAGCCGGCTTCCTCGATCGGCCCGACCATGTGCCAGAAGACCGACGACGTCGAATTGAGCCCGTGGATCAGGCAGACGGTCGGCCTGGCGGGATCGTTCGCCCGGTACGACTCTCGTGCATGCATCCCGTACCGCTCGCGCCGTTTCTCCTCGCGCTCGATCCGCTCGACGAGCCCGCGGAGCCTGCGTTCCCAGTCGGCCCGGGCGTTGGCCTCGAGGCGGCCTGGCGGGATCTTCAGGCTCAGCGTCCGTCCCTCGACGACCGGCACAATGTCCGGCCCGATCGAGTCCGCCATCAGCGTCTTTGACAGCGGTCCTCCGAGCCCTGCCATGGGAATCCGCAGCGCCCCCCTGGGCCGCTCGATCGTCACCCCGCTCGCCGACGCCAGACCCGCGACGATCTCCGCGACCTCGGCTTCGTATCGCTCATTCAGCCCCACCCGGACGACCTTCCCACCGGCCTCGGCATCACCGCCGAGGGCCGCGATCGCGACGAGCATACAGCACAGCACCATCCTGTTCTCCGCGGGTTATGTCTGATAATGGGCGTTATGTTACTTAGCGAGGTAGTGGTTCACTCCGAAAGGTTAAACAATTTGCGGCGGCACGCGACTTGAGCCAAGGGACAGGTTTATGATCGGGCCATCCCCGACGGGAGGCAAGCCCGATGAAGATTCCCCGCTTGCGGTTCACGGTCGGTCGGATCATGCTCGCGGTGGCGGTCGTGGCGATCGACTTCGTGACCTGGCGGACCGCGTGGCACGCGAACCGGGACATGGGCGTCCTCTACGTCACGCTGCCGATGGCGAGCCTCCTGATCATGCTAGCCCCCGAGGCCCTGGGGTGTGGCGCGGCGAGGGGCTTCTGGATCGGCTTCGAGGTCGCGGGCTGGTCCATGGTGGCGGTGTCCTGGTACCTCAGCCAGTACCATGGGGCGTTGTTCTTCGAGCCCGCCAACTCGGTGTATCCCTGGCCGGAGAAGATCAGGAACCCCGTCGCCCTGACAATCTACCTGTTCCTGCTCGATCTGGTCGTCTACACGCCGCCCCAAGTCGTGACAGCATGGCTGGGGGGACGGCTGGTGGCCGGATACCGAACGCACAGACGGTCGATGGCCCTCGACCCGCCCGAGCCCGAGTGAGGCGCATGGAAAACCCCGGCGCGAGGCCGGGGGCGATCCGACGCGATCAGCCGATCACGTCGAGGATGTCGCGGATCGGGTCGTGTCTGAGTTGAAGTTGGATTTTCCGCGAACGGCACCCTGTTCGGCTAGCCGCCTCGATTATAGTCGGGCCATCAGGCTTTCGGAGGCCGGCCCGATGCGATCTCCCCGCCCGAGCCTCGCAGTCTGGCGGATCGTGTTTGTCGTCGCCGGCGGCGCGATGGCCCTGTCGACTTATCTAATCATCAGACGCCAATCGGATCTGGCACGATTGGAATCCAAGCACGATGATGCCCAGGTATTCTGGGAAACGACGGCGCAGCACATCGTCGAGTTCAGGTCAAGGCTCGGCAAGCTGGTCGGGTCTCAGCCGCCACCGCTCAATCCGAAGAGGCCGGACGCGAGCCTCGACGAGATGATCGAGGACTGCCGGCGTCGCGCGGAATATCACGCACGACTCAGGGAAAAATACCGCGACGCCGCGCGCCGCCCCTGGCTCCCTGTGCCGCGTGACCCGCCCGAGCCCGAGTGAGTCGAGAGGAGTTTTCTGCCCATCCCAGGCTCGGCGTCAAGCGACGCCAAGGGGCTGCTCGCGGAACCTCCTCACCGCGAGGACCCCGAGGGCGATGAACGCCACGAGCGCAAGACCCTGCGCGATCGCGAACGGCGGCTCCGACCCGGTCGGGGCCAGTGACTTCAGGGCGGGCACCTTCTGGAAGGACTGGACGATCAGGACGAAGACGTTGAGATAGAGCGCCAGCACGGCGGAGATGACGTAGGCTGGGCGCCAGGCGCCCGCGAGGCGTCGGGCGTACCGGGCGTAGATGGCGACGGCCAGGTCCACCAGCGAGATCGCGCCGAGCACGAGGCCCGGCGTGAGGTGGGTGATCGGGAACAGGAAGCCGGTGACGCTCGTCGCGACCGTCGTCGCCAGGAAGAACGCCGTCCAGCCGTCGAGCCGCTTCCCCGAGATCAGGCCGGCCAGGACGACGAATCCCGAGCCGATCGCCAGCAGGCTGATCGCGACGTGGAACAGGGTGAAGGGTGTCATGGGCGGGGCTCCTGACGCGTCGCGGGCGCGATCTTCTCGGTGGCAACCATTGATAAGACAGGGTATCATGACTCTCCGACTTTCATGCGTCAAGGGCCCCTGGCCCGGCGGGAGACCACGCCGTGAACCGATGCGCCCTCATCTTCGCGCTCGCCATCGTCCCGTTCGCGACCATTGCTGCGGCCGCGGGCGAGCCGCTCGTCGTCGACCTCTGGCCGGGGAAGGTGCCAGGGGACGTGGGCATCAGAGGAAAGGAGACGAGCCGGATCCATCAATCGCCGCTCGTCGGGCCGACGAAGCTGATCACCAACGTCACCAGGCCGACCCTCACGGTCTACCGGCCCGCGCCGAGAAGAACACCGGGACGGCCATGGTCATCTGCCCGGGGGGCGGGTACTGGGACCTCTACTGGGAGCTCGAGGGCGAAGAGGTCGCCGCGTGGCTCAATGAACAGGGGATGACGGGTATCATCCTCAAATACCGCTGCCCCAGGCGGCCCGGCGAGGTCGAGCGTGAGCCCGCGCCGGGCCGCAGCTTGACGCTCAGCGGGCGATGAGCCTGGTCCGCAGCCGGGCCGGGGAGTGGGGGATCGATCCCGGGCGGATCGGGATCGTGGGGTTCTCCGCGGGCGGGCACCTCGCGCTGGCGACCGCGGCCAACTTCGCAACGAGGTTATACGAGCCGATCGACGCCGTCGACGCGGTCCCTTGCCGGCCCGACTTCGCGATCGCGTGCTACCCGGGCTATCTCAAGGTCAAGGATAAGGACGAGATCCGGCCCGACTTCCGCATCCCGGCCGACATGCCGCCGGTCTTGCTGGCGCACGCCTCGGACGACAGCGAGCGCCGGCGGCGCCCCCCGAGGGAAGCGCGCTCATGTACGTGGCGCTGAGCGCGCGGGCGTCCCGGCCGAGCTGCACATCTTCGCGACGGGCGACCACGACTTCGGCGTCCGGCAGAACGGCAAGCTCACGGCGAGCTGGCCGGGGCTGTGCGTCAGGTGGCTGCGGAGCCGGGGCCTGCTGAGGCCGGGCGCGGGCGAGTGATTGGGAAGGGCCCGGCCAGTGTCAAGTAGAGACAGCCCCGCGTCGATTCTCGGCACCATGAGGCGCGATTGTCGTGACTTGGACTATCGCGGCGAACCGCCGACGGCGTAGGATTCCTTCAGCCTCTCTCGCGTGTCTATACCGGCCCGTTCTGGACCGGGCTCCGTTCCCTCGACGGAGACGCTTCATGTCCGTCAAGTCCCTCCGGACAGCCCTCGCGCTGGCCTTCGGCTCCGTGGTACTCGCCGCCTGCGCCCCCCTGTGGGCGAGCCTCCGGCCCCGACGGTCGAGATCGTCGTAATGGCTCTTCCCCGGGTGGGGCATCCTCGCCTGCCCCACCCGGAGAGGGGCGACGAGCCGACGGGAACCGCTCTACGTCGCCGCCGCACTCAGGCGGACCCCGAACTCGGCCCAGGCTGCGGGCAGCGGCGCCTCGAGCGCGAGTTGGCTCCGCAGGGCCGGGTGCTCGAATCGGAGCGACCTTGCGTGCAGCGCGATCCCTCGAGGGAACGGCTGCGTCGATCCGTACGCCCTGTCGCCGACGATCGGTCGCCCGCGAGACGACGCCTGGGCACGAAGTTGGTGCGTCCGGCCTGTCTCGGGTTCGAGCGCCACGAGCGTCGTCCCGGCTGGGGTTTGCCCGGCCAGAGGACGCACGCGGGTGATGGCCCGGCGCGCGCCCGGCGAGCCGTCGGCGACGACCCGCGCCACTCCCGAGGCGTCGACCGGTCCCAGCCAGTCGTCCCAGGTCTCTTCGATGGCGGCCGGGCCGTCCACAACGCCCCAGTATTTCTTGCTGACATCGCGCCCCGCGAATTGTGCGGCCAGGCGGCGGGCGGACCTGGGGGTCTTCGCCCAGACGACGACGCCCGAGACCGGCCGGTCGAGGCGGTGGACCGTGCCGAGATAGACCGAGTCCGGGTCGTCGGGGCGGAGGTGCCGCCGGACGAGGTCCTCGAGCGTCGGCTCGCCGCCCGCGTATCCCTGCGTGAGCAGGCCGGCTGGCTTGATGACGGCGATCAGGTGCGGGTCGTCGCGGAGGATCGCGAGGGGCTCGTCGGGGGCCATGACGCCCGATCATAAACCGAAACACCCTCCCCGGCATGGGGAGGGTGGCGTGTCAATTGGTCTTGTGCCTTGACCGTGAAAGAAGGCACAAGGCACAAGGCAGAGAAATCCCGAAGACCGGATCAGAGCGGGCTCGGCGGCGCACCGGCGCTGCCCATGGCGCCGGTCGCGGGCGGCTGGTTCGGGAAGCCGTTGAGGTAGGTCGTGTCGGGCCGCGATGCGCCCGACGTCCCGCCGAGCGGAGGTGCCTGGCCCAGGCCCGAGAGCGGCCCGCCGGACGAGGGCTGAGGCGCCGCCCGCCGGCGACCCCGCCATGCCCGAGGTCCCGGGCGCGCCGAAGCGGCTGCCGGGCGCCGTGCCGGTCATGTCGCCGCTCGGCGGCTGCGAGCCGAACATCCCGCCTCCGCCCAGGTTCCCGGGCGTCATGTTCTGAGGCACGCCGGCCAGGCCGTTCGCCTTGGCGGGCGGCGTCGTGCTGAAGCCGACCTGGCCGTCGGCCCGCGTGTCGGGGCGATAGACCTTGCCGGGTGGGACTTCGTCGTGCGCCGACCGGCATCCGCCGGCCGCGGCGATCAGCGCCAGCCCGAGGCCGGCGAGGTTCCGCGTGAGCCGATCCATCGGCATCCTCTCTTCCTTGATTCCCGGAATGATCCGATCTCGCCGACCCGCTCTCGCGAGGCCCGCCGGCCGATCCTGATGTGGATGCGTGGAGTAAGTCTGGAAGGGCCGAGCGGGCGGGTCGGACGGAAGCGCGGGGGCGGCAGCCTCCGGCCCCCCCTTCGCGACGCATCCTAAGCAAGTCCCCCGAATCCGTCAACCCGACGCGGAAATGCGGCGTTCCGATCCGCGGCGATCACCCCGCGAACCGTCGGTTGATCTCATCCCAGTTCACCGTATTCCACCACGCCGCGAGGTAGTCGGGCCGGCGGTTCTGGTACTTGAGGTAGTAGGCGTGCTCCCACACGTCGACGCCGAGGACGGGCGTGAGGCCCTCCATCAGCGGGCTGTCCTGGTTGGGGGTCGAGGTGATGGCGAGCTTGCCGTCCTTGCCCTTGACCAGCCAGGCCCAGCCCGAGCCGAAGCGGGTGGCGCCGGCCTTGTTCAAGTCCTCCTTGAACTTGGCGAAGCCGCCCAGCTCGCTCTGGATGGCCTGGGCGATCGCGCCGGTCGGCTCGCCGCCGCCGCCGGGCTTCATGATCTGCCAGAACAGCGAGTGATTCGCATGCCCGCCGCCGTTGTTGCGGACGGCCGTGCGGATCGACTCGGGCACGGCGTTCAGGTCGGAGATCAGCGCCTCGATCGTCTTGGACTGGAGCTCGGGGTGGTCCTTGAGCGCGTTATTCAGGTTGGTGACGTAGGCCTGGTGGTGCTTGTCGTGGTGGATCTCCATCGTCTTGGCGTCGATGTGCGGCTCGAGGGCGCCGAAGTCGTACGGCAAGGGGGGCAGGGTGAACTCGGCCACGATGGGTGTCCTCGCGATGGGGAATCGATAGAGCCCCGCGCGACGCCCATGCGCGGGGGGAGGTCGCGGGTCTTGCCCCCGGCCTCGTCCCGCTCAGGCTACCACACGGCCTACCGGCTTAGAACCGTGCACCCGCTCAGCCGAGCTGCACCCACCGCGGGTTGACCACCGCGATCCGCGAGAGCGGCCGGGCCGGCCTCTCGGCGGCTAGCCGGGCCTGCCGCCAGGAGGTGACCGGGCGAGCCTGCACCGGGGCCGGCGTCGGTGCGGGGGTCGGTAGCGGGGTCGTCCAGCCCGTGCTGAGAGCCGGCGCGAGAACCTGCTGCGACGGGCTCGTCGGGGGCACGACCGCGATCGCCAGCGAGAACCCTGGGTTCGGCCGGCCGTTCACCGGGCCGACCGCGATCCAGTAGCTCGCGCCGGCCGTCGCGCCCGAGAACGAGACCTGGCCCGTGCCCGTCGCCACCGTCTGGCCGGCGGAGTTGACGACCCAGATCGAGGATGTCCCTGTCGCGATCACGACCGTGCCCGAGATGCTCGGCGCGAAGCGGAAGGCCTGGATAGTCCGCAGCGTCCGCGGTCGTCAGGCCCGTCACGACGATCGCGCCGAGCGTGCCGAGGTGCGTGGCCGTCTGGGCCGAGTTGTTCGGCTCGAATCGGTCCCGCGCGATCGGCGGGGCCTGGTGGGGCTTGGTCGGTGGCGTCGTCGTGGGGGACGGCGTACCCGTGATCCGGGGCGGCGGTGGGGGCGGCACGGGGGGCACCGGGGGTGGGGGTATGGGCGTCGGCGGAACCGCCGGCGGGGGCGGGGACACGGCCGAGATGCCCGAGAAGGTCACCTGGAAGTCGTAAGCGCCCACGGAAAAGACGTCGTTCGTCGCGCCCGAGATCGCGACGATGTACCGGTGGCCGGGCACGATGCCCCCGGCGGTCGCGAACTGGGCGTCGCTCCAGGCCTGCGCGGTGCCCGCGACGGCCAGGGGGTGCATCGAGTCGTCGTAGATCGTCACCTGCGGGCTCAGCGAGCTGATGCCCTGCGGGTTGGCCATCGCGACGAGCGTCTCCGCCCCGGCGCCGGCTGGCGCGACGACCGAGAAGTACTCGGTATCGCCGATCGCGTCGAGTGAGACGCCGTAGATCGTCGACTGCTGGATGCCCGGGCCGGTCGGCGTGAGGATGCCCGAGACGTCGAAGGCCGACCCGACCGACGTCGCCTGGCCGAGCGCCTGGAGCGGGTCGGCCACCCTCGGGCCGTAGATCGCCTGGATGCCGTTGATGTCGACCGGCTCCAGGCCCGTCCGCAGCCCGCCGTAGATCCGGTTCATCACGGCCGTCGGGTCGGTCGTCTCCCCAAGGCCCAGCGCCAGGCCCGTCTCGTGGAGCAGGACGCTGTAGAGGTCGAACTCGGGGTTGGGGGACCAGTTGAAGCCGGTGTTGATCTCGACGTCGCCGGCGCCGGTGACCCCGTTGGGCGGCGGGTTGTACGACTGCGCCAGCACGGTCGAGCTGTTGAAGTTATAGCCGCCGATCCGGATGTCACCGAACCGCGGGTCACCCTGGGCGAGGCCCGGCGAATTGAAGGGCTCGCCACCGTCGGCGACCGGGACGACGTTGATGTTCGCGACCGACGCCCAGGTCTGCAGCGCCTCGGCGATCGCCCGCTGCCAGCCCCCGTTGGGGTACCAGGCGTTCATCGAGGCGTTGAGGTTGTTCGCCCCCCCGTCCCAGTTCACGCCGTCGGGGGGAAGCTGTAGGTGATCTTGTTCGGGTTCGCCCAGGAATCGCCGCTGAGCACGTAGTCCGTCGGCCCCGAGAGGAGCTGCTTCTCCTCGAGCGCATCCCACTGCGAGAGCGCCCTCGTCCGCGACGGCCGGGGCGCCTCGCGAGCCCGGCCGGGGCGGTTCCAGATCCGCTTCAGCATGCCACGAACTCCGACGATACCGGGTGTCGATCGCGATGGGTCGGACGTGATTCGAGGGCGATCGCGAGGTGCGAGTGGTCTGACGGCTTCAGGCTCCCCCCGGACGCTCAGCGCGCACCGAGGACGCCCCGGGGACCGGGGCTGAGTCGCATCCTTGCCGTGCGGCCATCCTTGGGGCTTCGTCGCAACTTCGACGAAGTCGGGCCTCGGGCTGCCTCTCGGCGGCGCCGGGGCCTCTTCGGCCAACCCCTTCGGGTCGGTCCGCCCATCGACGCGGGCCGGAAACGGCCACCGACCGTCGAATCGCGGACTCCCGAACTTTAGCTTATTTCCGAGACATCCTTCGATTTTTCTCCGGGTCGACCTCGGCCCGGGCAGAACCCGCGGGACCGCGCAACGCGCCCGACCCCGCCATCCGGCATGGAGATGCTAAACCATCGCGATTCGGCGATGCAACCGCCGACGCGGAGATTCGCGACTTGGGGCCGTTCCAGGCCGGATCACGCGGAAAAAGCGCCGAATCGGTTCGCTCGGATCTCTTTTTTGTCACGGAAAGTGGACATTGTCCTGAGTGGCTCGAGCGACAATGCGTGGATTGGGGCAGGCGCGGCGTCGCCTCGAATCGCGCGGAATGCTCAGTAGATCGGCCGCGTCCCGAACCGCGTGGCCCTGGCCCACGCGGCCGCGCGGAGCGCCTTCATCGCCAGGCGGTAGGGCCACGACGAGGTCTCGGCCAGAGTCCGGCGATCCTCGACGTCGAGCCGGCGGATGATCCGCTCGAAGGCTTCCGCCACCCTCGGCAGCCGCTCGCGATCGACCCAGGGCAACGCGTCGTCGTCGGTGAGGAGATACACGGGGTTGCTGATGCAGTTGACGACCGGCACGCCCGCCTCGAACCAGTCGCCGCCGTCGGTCGGCGGATAACTCCCCAGCGGCCCCTCGGCCGGCAGGAGGATGACCCGGTCCACTCCCTGCCCCGCCACGCTGTCGAGCACCGCCTCGGCGATCGCGCGGCTGAAGGAGACGAACACGGCCGTCGCCTCGGGCCGGCCCGTGGGGACGAGCGCCCCGCCCGGGCCCTCAGCCGCCTCGCGAGCAATATGCTCGATCGTGACCTCCAGCGCCGCTGCGCTTCACGAGGTCGGCGCGATGCCGCTCGATGAACGTCCGCGTCCCGATCGAGCCGTGGAAGTGGCCGGCCGTGAACAGGACGACCAACCGCCTCCGCAGCGGCCGCTCCGAGGCGAACTTCTGCGCCAGTGCCAGGACGACGGCGACACCCCGATGCGTCCTCGACCGGCGACGTGAACGGCGAGTCGTGGTGGCAGCTCAGGACGATGACCTCGTCGTCCCTCCCCTGCCCCGGCAGCTCGGCGACGACGTTGTGCGTGACGACCTCGCGCCGGCCTCCGCCAACCATCAGCCGCGCACGGCCCACGATCCGCTTCAGGCGCGCCCCGTCGTCGCGGCCGATCCAGACGCCCGGGAGCGGCTTGTCGAGGATGTCGGCCTCGCGGAAGCCGTAGGGCGCGTACATCCGGCACGAGCCGCCCGGCTGGTCCTTCAGGATGCCGACGAACCCCGCCGCGCCCCGCCGTGCGGCCTCGCGGTAGAGGTGCCAGCCGAGCCGGACCCATGTCGCGGGGTGGTCGACGAGCGGGAGCGTGCCGCCGGGGTCGTACTTCCCCGGCGCGATCCGCAGGAGTAATCGCGTGTCGAGCTTCGGGAACCGGATCTCCGCGACGACGATCGCCCCCCGCCACGCCTCGCGCGGGGGCAGCCGGTTTGGGTCGACGAACAGGAGCGGCCCCTCGACCCCGCCCTTCCCGGTCGACGCGGCGTGCGGGATCGCGAAGACCTCGGGCGCGAACCCGTCGGGCTCGACAACGAGCGACGCCGCGCCCTCGTCCCATGCGGTGATCGCGATCGGCTCGCGGCGGACCGACTGGAAGCCGAAGCCTTCGAGCAGCTCCGCAAGCTGGGCCTCGACGGCCAGGTCGGCGTCGCTGCCGGGCCGGCGAGGGCCGTGGGCGACGATCGCCTCGATCCGGGCCATCATCTCGTCGAGGTCGTAGCTGACGGCGTCAGACACCATGGCCGTTCACGAGGCTTATTGCGCTGCTCTCGCGGATGATCAGCCGGCCGGGCACGACCAACCGGATCGGCGGGGCCGCGGGGTCCTTGATCCGCCGCCGCATCGCCGCGATCGCCTCGGCGGCCACCTCGCGCGCCGGGTACGCGTAAGTGGTGATCCCCAGCGAGAACTCGCGGCCGATCGACTGGTCGTCGAAGCCCGTCAGCGCGACGTCGTGGGGGACGCGGCGGCCGCGGGTCAGGAGCTCGAAGGCCAGGCCGAGCGCGACCCGGTCGTGGTAGCAGACAACGCCGTCGACCCCCTCCTCGATGATCCGGTCGCAGAGTGCGCTGTAGGCCCGGCGGCTCGAGGGGTCCTCGGGATAGCGGAGGATCAGGGGATGGGGCGAAGGCCGGGGTACCAGCCCGCGCTGGTCCGCCAGGTGGTGCGCCAGCAGGAAGCCGGCGAGGCGATCGTTGTGGCTGCTCGTCGGGCTGCCGAGCACGAAGGCGAGCCGCCTCCGGCCTGTTTCATACAGATGCGAAGCGCACGCCAGGCCGCCGGCCACGTCGTCCTCGGAGACGAGGTCCCACTCGAGCGGGCGGGCGTCGCCGCGGAGGTTCCGGTCGATCAGGACGACGGGTATCCCGGCCGAGCGGCAGGAGTCCAGGAAGCGCTCGTCGTGGCGGGCCCATTCGTCGCTGATCCGCGAGGGGACGAGGAACAGGCCCGAGAGGCCCGCCCGGCGGAGGGCGCTCGGCGTCGTGGTCGAGGTCCTCCGGCACGGCGTCGTGGTCGATCGACGCGCCGGTCGCCTCGGCCGCGTCGAGGAAGGCGCGGACCGTCACATCCATCGACGACCGCTGCCAGGGCCCGGGCGTGATCCGCATGCAGAGCGCCCACCGCTCGGCCGCCGCCGTCGCCGCGACGCGGAACGTGCCCGATCGCTCGTGCGACTCGATCAGCCCCTTGCCGATCAGCACCTCCAGCGCCCTCGCCGCGGTCCCGGGGGCGACCTTGTACCGCTGGGCCACCTGGCGGACGCCCGGCAGCCTCTGCTTGCCCCGCCACAGCCCCCCGGCGATCTCCGCCTCCAGCTCCGAGGCGATGCCGCGATACTTCGCCCGATTCGAGACGCCGCTCATCGAATCCCCTCGCACTTTCCCGCGTTAACAATCCGCACATTTTCCCGCGACGGCGAATGAGTGCATCATACAACGACGGATGTCCCTTGTGACTTTTTTCTCGATTTTTTCGCTTGACTGGCACAGTCTGGCCATATTCCGAGTACTAATAACCTAGGCGTCGCGACGCATTGCAGCTCCCCCGCGACATTTGTGTCGCACAGATCGGTGGGCTGCGCCGATCAAGGGTCCGCCTGGCCGCCGTCGCTCGTCTCCCTTTCCCATTTGCTCGCCGTCGCTCGGCCCCTCGGCGCGGCCGGCGTCCTGGTCCTCGCCGCGATCGGCGGGTGTTGCGGTGGCGTCGAGCAGGGGTGGGCAAGGACGCGGTCGCGGCGAAGCCAACAGCTCGGGCCGACGACGGCGAGAGGAGGCCTCTTCGCACGCTCTTCACGAAGTTTGTGGCAAAATCACCATCAATTCTTCACACCGCCGTCGGATCATCTCTCCCTTCAACGTGCCGTTTCCCCAGACACACTTCTCTGAGCAGCAAAGGCATTTATGAACGCCTCGCACCGCCACGACGTCCGTCGCGGGTTCACCCTGATCGAGCTGCTGGTCGTCATCGCGATCATCGCCGTGTTGATCGCCCTGCTCCTGCCCGCCGTGCAGGCCGCCCGCGAGGCGGCCCGTCGCATCCAGTGCACGAACAACATGAAGCAGATCGGGCTGGCCAACCACAACTACGAGAGCACCAACGGCACGTTCCCGATGTCCAACGCGATGCTCCAGAACGGTACGTCCATCGCGGGCCCGATCTGGACGAACAACCTCAGCGCGCTGTCGCGCATCCTGCCCTATGTCGAGAACAGTGCGATCTACGGCGCGATGAACTTCGCCCTCAAGGACAGCGCCGCTCAGAACACGACGACCTGCGGCCTCCTGATCAAGACGTATGTTTGCCCGAGCGACCCGAACACCCAGTCATTCAACGACGGCGGCACCGTGTTCGGCGCCGCCAATTACGGCTTCAACGCCTCGGCGGACTGGTACGTCTTCAGCTGGCCCAACGCGCCGATCACCGGGGCCGGTGCGGCGTCTCGAGGCGCGTTCTCGGTCAACCTCGCGCGTAGGATCGCCGAGTTCACGGACGGGCTCTCGAACACCGCCCTGTTCGCCGAGATCAAGTCGTACCAGCCGTCCATGAAGTGCCCGACCGTCGTTACGGCCACCAGCACCTATGCCGGCAGCCTTCCCGCCCCGAACGTCGTGCCCGCCGCGTACACCAACGGGTGCGCGAAGATCGATGACGTGAAGCACTCGCGTTACAGCAACGCGGGCATCTATCACTCCGGCTACACGGCGGCCTATCCGCCGAACATGCCGACCCTTGCACCTGTGCCCGCGGGCACGGTGTTTACCTTCCCTCAACAGGGGAGTGGCGGCGGTTTCGTCGTCATCGATGTGTGGTCCGGCAATGAGAACGACGGCGGCGCAAACGGTGTGACATTCGCCGCGTTCCCGCCGCGAAGCTATCACGCTGGTGGTGTCAACGTCCTGTTCGCGGATGGCAGCGTCAAATGGATCAAGAATAGCGTCGACGGTCAGACCTGGCGCTCGCTGAATTCCCTCTCCGGCGGTGAGGTCGTCTCGGCCGACGCGTACTGATCGCCGCCCGCCGCCCTTGAGGCCGACCCCGGCGCGGGCTACGCTGGCGATCCTCGCCGAACGCCCGCCCCGCCGGGGAGACCCTCTCGATGCGCCGGCCCGCCGTCCCGCCCGAGCGGACCTACGCCGAGTTCATCCGGGCCGAGGCCGACGCCCTCCTCAAGCGCCGCGGCGACCCGCCCGCGACCGAGGAGGGCTGGCGGAAGCGGCTGGAACCCGTACGGGCGGGTCTCGACCGCTCGTTCGGACGCCGCCCCGATGAGCCTTGCGACCTCGCGCCGAGCTCCTCGGGACGTTGAAGCGTGACGGGCTATGCGATCGAGCGGCTGACGTTCCAGAGCCGGCCCGGTGTCCGCGTCACGGCGAATCTCTACCGCCCCGACCCCGTGACGGGCCCCTGCCCCGCCGTGCTCTCGGTCCACGGCCATTGGGCCTGGGCGCGGATCGACCCGACGGTCCAGTCGCGCAACATCGGCCTGGCGAAGCTGGGCTACGTCGTCCTCGTCGTCGACGCCTTCGGCGCGGGCGAGCGGGCGATCGAGCCGAAGCCCGGCACCTATCACGGCGGTCTCGTCGGCGCCAGCCTCTGGCCGGCTGGCGTGCCGCTGCTCGGGTTGCAGGTCCACGATAACCGGCGGGCCGTCGATTACCTGATCACGCGAGCCGAGGTCGATCCGAAACGGCTCGCCATCACGGGCGCCTCGGGCGGGGGCAACCAGACGCTCTACGCCGGCGCCACCGACGACCGGTTCGCGGCCGTCGTCCCCGTCTGCGGGATCGGCACCTATTCGTCCTACCTGGGGACCGGCTGCTGCGTCTGCGAGATGAACGTCGCGGGCCTGACCTACGCCGACACCGGCGACCTGCTCGCCATGATGGCCCCTCGGGCGCTCCTGGTCATCAGCGCGACGCAGGATGCCCTCCAGTTCAGCGTCGGCGAGGCCGCGAAGAGCATCGCCCATGCCCGCCATCGCTATCGCGCCCTGAACGCCGACGCGAAGCTCAGGCACCTGCCGATCGAGTCGAAGCACGACTACGGCCGCCCGATGCGCGAGGCGCTGTACGGCTGGCTCGACCGCTGGCTCCGCGAGAAGGGCGATGGGAGCCCCGTCCCCGAGCCCGCCCATCAGACCGATGACCCGCACCTGCTCCGTTGCTATCCTGACGGTCCCTCGCGGCCGAAGACGATCGTCACGATTCCCGAGTTCGCCCTCAGCGAGGGCCGTGAGCGCCTGAAGGCTCTCCCTCCGATCCCCGATCATCCCGAGCGGTGGGAGGCGGACTCCGCCCATCTGCGGGCCGTGCTGGCCGACCTCGTCGGCGGGACCCCGGCCGGGCCGGACAGGCCCAAGGTGATCGACGGCGACTGGACGGTCCGCCCCGAGGGCGGGCTGGTCCTCCGGGGTGCCCTGCTCATGGAGGGCGGCGAGGACAAGCCGAGAGTCCGGACGCTCCTGCTCCGCCGCGGGGGCGAGGCCCGGCCCGACGAGCCGGCCGTGGCCGCCCTGCAGGCGATCGGTCGCGCCGTCGCGACGGTCGACCTCCGCGCAACCGGCGCGGCAAGCCCGACTCGCCCGTCATCGCGGGCGTCGCCGACCACAACGAGGCCGAGTGGGGCCTCTGGATCGGGCGGCCCCTGCTCTTCCAGTGGGCGTGCGACGCGATCGCCTGGATCGACGCAGTGGTCGTCTCCGACCCGATCCGCGAGAGGGGCTGCGAAGTCGTCGGCGTCGGCCCGTTCGGACTGGTCGCGCTGATCGCGGCGGCCCTGCGGCCCGAGCGGGTGACGCGGGTCGGGTGGATCGACCCGCTCGTGAGCTTCGTCGGGGCCGACGCAACCCCCTGGTCGAAGCTGCCGATGGGCCTGATCGCGCCGGGCGTCCTGGACGTCGCCGACGTCGGCCATCTCGCGGCGCTGGTCGCACCGAAGCCGCTGGTGCTGGCCGGAGGCGTTGAGCCGAGCGGGTCACCCGCGTCGGCCGCAAGGCGAATCGAGGCCTTCGGCTACGCCCGCGCCGCCTATCGCCTGCTCGGGGCCGCCGACGGGCTCACGCTCCTCGACTCGTCCGATGCGGGAGGGTTTGTCCGCGCCCTTGCGGCGGGCGTTGGGGACTGATCTTCGCGACAGGGGCCGCGCGGCCTGGGATTGCGTTCGTTTCTCCTGCCAGTGACTGCCCGGTTGACGCCGATCTTTTAGGGGACTCCGTCTTGCGTCGGCGATTGCGCGCGAGCGGGTGCGGGCTCCGAAGGCATAAAGCAGAAAGCACCGAGCAGAAAGCACAGAGCAGAAAGCGCCTTGGTCAAAAACCCGCTCCTGCTTCACTCCGCCATCCCTCTGCCGTCTGTGCTGTGCCGTCTGCTCTGAGCTTTGTGCCTTCTGCCTTCGGGACGACCCCTCGACTCGGCACCCCCTCCGACGCTTGCCGTAGCTCCCGCCCCCGGGATACATTAAACTCGATCTAGCACACCTCGCCCCTCCGATTCCCGCCCCCGGCCGCCCGACCCGAGGAGTCCTCGGATGTCCGTCGATCCCGCCGCCTTGAACCCGATCCTGACGCCCGCCGTCGTCGTCGAGCGCAGGCCGCGCCGGTGGGGATGGCTGATCGCGACGACGTTCGTCGTCGTCGCCGCGGGGTGGGCCTGGACCTCGGGCGCGGCGCGTTCGCTGTTCGTCGAGCAGGGGCCGCGGCTCGCGCTGGTCGAGGTCGACCGCGGGCCGCTTGAGATCTACCTCGTCGAGACCGGCGCGCTCGAGAGCGCCCGGAACACCTCGATCAAGTGCCAGGTCGAGGCCCTGCTCGGCACGACCGGAGGAACGGCGGGGACCGGCCGCACCGGCTCGGCCAGCAGCAGCACCCAGGCTGGCGGATCGGGAGGGACGGGCGGGGCCTCGGGCTACGGCCAGTCGGGCGGCTCGTCCGGCGGCACGGCGTCCAAGACGGGCACCGCCAAGAGCGGCTCGGCCAAGGGCGCGCGCGCCAAGGCCGGCTCGGCGTCGGGCTCGGCGGCGCCACGAGCTCGGGGACCGCGGCGGTCGCCTCCGCCTCCACGTCGGCCGACGCCTCGACCGATACGAGCATCGTCCAGCGGCCGACGATCCGCAGCTTCAACTATAACGTCGCGAAATATGTCCCGCTCAAGACCGCGACGCCCGCGAAGACGACGACCACGACGACCGCAGTCGCCTCCGGAGCGATGGGCGGCGGCGGGGGCGGCGGCGGGGGCGGTGGTGGTGGCCGCGGCGGTGGCGGTGGCCGCGGCGGCGGGGGCGGTGGTCGCGGCGGCGGGGGCGGCGGCGGCGGCATGGGCGGGGCCAACGAGAAGCCCGGCTCGACCCGGATCATCTGGCTCCTCCCCGAGGGCACCCCGGTCAAGGCCGGCCAGGTCGTCTGCGAGCTCGACAGCGCCGCCTTCAAGGACGAGCTCCAGGCCCAGCGGATCAAGTGGGCCCAGGCCAAGGCCGTCGTCGACCAGGCCGAGGCGATCTACCAGGTCAACGACATCACGTTCAGCGAGTACCGCGACGGCATCTACCCGCAGGACCTCCAGCTCATCCGCCAGTACATCGTCCAGTGCGAGACCGCGGCCCAGCGCGCCCGCACCACCGAGGCCTGGTCGCGCGACGTCATGGAGAAGAAATTCCGCGCCGCGGCGCAGTACCAGGCCGACAAGCTGGCGCTCGACCAGGCCGAGCTCGCCCTCCGCGAGGCCAAGGGGATGGAGGCGCGGCTGCTCAAGTACACCGCGCCGCGGATCCTCAAGTCGCTCGAGGCGAAGCTCAAGTCGATCTATTCGGACAAGCTGGCGCAGACCGCCAGCTTTGGGATCGAGGACGACCGGCTCCGCCGGCTCGAGAAGACCGTCGCCAACTGCACGATCCGCGCCCCGGCCGACGGCATCCTTGTCTACAACAACCAGTCCAACGGCTGGTCGGGCCAGGTCGAGGTCGCGATCCAGGAGGGCGTCACGGTCCGCGAGGGCCAGACCCTCTTCGACCTCCCCGACCCGAAGCGGATGCGCGTGAAGGTGAAGGTCAACGAGTCGAAGATGGCCTCCGTCCACCCCGGCCAGCGCCAAGGTCCGCGTCGAGGCGTTCCCCAACCGGCCGCTGACGGGCGTCGTCTCGGAGATCACGCCCATCCCCGCGGTCCAGAACCGATTCTCGGACGTGAAGATCTATTTCGCTAACGTGGATATCGACGCCAGCGACCTTGAGAGCCTCCGCCCGGGGATGACGGCTGAGGTCTCGTTCCTCGTCGACGAGGCCCCCGCCAGCGTGACGAGGCTGCCGTTGCAGGCCGTGCGCTGGGTCGACGGCCGCGCCTTCGTCGCGGTCGGGGCCCGCGTCAACGGTGAGACCCGGTGGGACTGGCGTCCCGTCACCCTCGGCCTGATTGCCCCGGGTTTCGCCGAGGTCCTCCAGGGCCTCACCCCCGGCGAGCGCGTCGTCGCCACCCCCGAGGATCTCCCCGCGCCCGACCCCGCGCGGTTGCCGCCGCCGGTCCGCACGGCCGCCGCGCCGGGCGGCACGACGCATGACGGCTGATCGGCGAGCGACCGTCTCCTCCGTCGCGCTGGCGATCTGTCTGCTCGCCGCCGCGCCCGCCAGCGACCCCAAGACCCTCGGCCGCACCGTCGTCGCGCTCGTCGCCGAGCACTTCCTCGACCGCGACCGTGGCAACGCCTGGGCCCCCGCGCACAACGGCTACGCCGACACGATCACCGACCCCCGCGCCTTTGCCGTCGCCACCAACGCGGCCCTGACCGAGCTGAAGACCTCGCACACCCGGCTCTACACCCGCGACGAAGTCGCCTATTACGGCCTTATGGCAATCTTTGCCCCGGCGCTGAAGCGGCCCGCGCCGACCTTTGAAAGCATCGGCGTCGACCTTGCGGAGGGCCGCTATGTCCGCCGAGTCTTCGCGGGCGGCCCGGGCGAGGCGGCAGGATTGCGGCGGGGCGACGAGATCGTCGGCGCCGACCAGAAGCCGCTGGCTGAGGTCGCCACGTTCCGCGGCCAGTCGGCCCGCCAGGTCGCGCTGGCCGTCCGCCGCCGGGCCGGTGACCCGCTCATCGAGCTCCGCGTCAAGCCCCGCACGGTCGTGGCCAGCCGCGAGTGGGCCGAGGCCCAGGAGAAGGGGACGCGGCGGATCGCCCGCGGCGGCAAGTCGGTCGGCTACGTCCCCATCTTCAGCGGCGCCGGCGACGTGCCCAAGGAAGACCTCCGCGCCGCGTTCTCCGGCGACCTGCTCGCGGCCGATGCGCTGGTCCTCGACTTCCGCGACGGCTGGGGCGGCTCCGACCCCGATTTCGTGAGCCTCTTCGACCCCCGCCCGCCCGTCCTGACCTTCGTCGAGCGCGACGCCAAACGTCGCATCTACGACGCGGCCTGGCGAAAGCCCGTGGTCGTCCTGATCAACGGCGGCACCCGCAGCGGCAAGGAGGTCGTCGCCCGCGCGATCCAGAAGCACCGCCTGGGGACGCTCGTCGGCACCCGGACGGCGGGCGCCGTCGCCGCCGGCCAGCCGTTCCTCCTGGCCGACGGCTCCCTGCTGTTCCTGGCGGTGGCCGACGTCCTCGTCGATGGCGAGCGGCTCGAAGGCGTTGGCGTGACGCCCGACGTCGAGGTCCTCGACAGGCTCCCCTACGCCGACGGCGCCGACCCGCAGCTTGAAGCGGCGCTGGACGCGGCGGCCAGGGCCGTCAAGTAGGGCGGGCTCCGCCCGCCGTCTCTTCCAGATTCTCCCGCGGGACCCAGGGATCGTCGCAGACGCACCGTTTTCAGAAGAGATATTCGCTTTACCACGGCGCCAGCTTGAGGCCGCGGATAAATCACGCCGCAAGGCAAACAGGCGCGAGAGAATTCCCTAAAATCGCAGTGTGATCCCAAAATCGCAATACACTTCCCCATGCCGTGGTTATAATAAAGAAGCGAGCCGTCAAAGGCGACGTCTCGGTCCTCAATGGCGCACCACGAACCGGAGCCCGCAGCGATGGCCACGCCCGCACAGATCGAGGCGAATCGGAGGAACGCGCAGCTCTCCACCGGGCCGACGTCGCCCGACGGCAAGGTGAGCAGCAGTCGGAACTCGTCGAGGCACGGGATGGCCGGCGAGGGGAGCAAGGTCGAGGGGGTGACGGACTCGGCCTTCGCCGAGCGGTACGCCGGGTTCGCCGCCACGTACCGTCCGCGGGGCGAGTATGCCGTGTGGGTCCTGGAGCAGACGGTCGCCGCATCGTTCCGGCTCGACCTCTGCCGCGCCGCGCTCGACGCCGACATCCGCAAGGGCGCGAACCGGGCCGCGACCGCCTGGGACATCGACCGCGAGACCGAGGCCGGCGAGCTGCATGCGAGGCTCGGCCGCGACCCCGTGCGGTTCTCGCGGAGGCTGCGATCTACCCCGCAGGGGTGCGAGTTGATGACCGAGCTCTGGAACGGCCTGGCCGCGGCGCTGGAATCGACCGGCGAGTGGACCGAGGGTCAGGTGTCGATGGCGCTCGACCTGCTGGGCGTCTCCCCCGAGCTCCGCGACGGCCGGACGCCGATCGATCCGCTCGAGGGCGACGCCGCGAATCACCGGCTCGCGCTCTGCCGCGCCGAGTCGGACAAGCTCGCCGGCCGGGCTGAGACGCTGGCGCCGATCGATGAGATGGAGCGCGCCCAGACCGTGTCGGGCGTGGCCGGCCTGCTCGCGAAGTCGGCCGGGCTGATCCTCCGCTACGAGCGCGACGCATGGCGGCAGTTCGAGCGGGGCATCGCCATCCTCAAGCGCCTCGCCGAGGGCGACCCCGCGCCGATCGCCCTGCCCGCCCCGCGCCCCCCGGCCCCGCCCCGGGCCGCGCCACCGGCCCATCGCCCGGTGCCCCCGGCCGCCGAGGCCGCCGCGCCGCGCCGTGAGCAGGTCGTCGCGGCCCGACCGAACCCGGCGCGGCCTGCCCCGGCGCCTTCGCCGGCTCGTCCGATCCCGGCCCAGCGCCCGGCCTACTCGTACGTCGACATCGCGATCACGCCGACGCCGGCCTGATCCGCCCGCACTTCGGGGCCTGGACAATCGTGGGAGCGCCCCGCGTCGGGGATGGTGCGCCCGGCAGTCCCGCTTCGTTCACCTTGGTTCGGGATGGTTCGCGGGGCAACGATCGAGGGGCGAGCAACGCGGAAATGAGCCCGGTGGGCTCAGCAAATTTTCATGCAATCACCATAACACTCTTTGAATTGAGGGCATTCGACGGAACGAAGCCAATCCGCCCTGCCCCGGGCCGCCTGCCGGATCCCTCCCCCTTGAGGGGGGAGGGCCTGGATTTGCGGAGGGACGAGAGGGGATAGCCTCCACTCACTTCGACTCGGCCAGGGCGGTCTCGATGGCCTTGACCACCTTGTCCGACTCTGGCGTCTCCTTGGGCGAGAACCGGGCAATGACCTCGCCCTTGCGGTTGACGAGGAACTTGGTGAAGTTCCAGGGGATGTCCCCGTGGAATTTCGGGTCGGTCCCGGTCGTGAGGTACTTGTAGAGCGGGTCGATCCCGTCGCCCTTGACGACGATCTTCGAGAACATCGGGAAGGTGACGTTGTACTTGGACGAGCAGAACGACTTGATCTCCTCGTTCGACCCCGGCTCCTGCGAGCCGAACTCGTTGGCGGGGAAGCCGAGGACCTCGAAGCCCTGTCCCTTGTACTTCTCGTAGACGGCCTCGAGGCCCTTGTACTGCGGGGTCAGGCCGCACTGGCTGGCGACGTTGACGACGAGCAGGACGTCGCCCTTGTACTTGGCGAGGTCGACGGGCTTGCCGTCGATGTCCTTCATCTGGAACTTGAGCACGGAGTCGGCTCCCGGCTTGTCGTCGGCCGAGGCCGACAGGGCGAGCAGGCCGGCGATCGCGGCGGGCACCAGGCAGGTCGTCAGGATGCGGGCGCTCACGGTGGGTGGTCCTCTACTTGGGGCGGGATGTTCGGCCGTCCGGCCGGTGTGGGATCAGTCCGTTCGCCGTTATGATGGACGCGTGGGGGGTCGAAATCAAGCGGGGTGGGTCGCCGCCCCGCCCGTCATGCGGTCCACCAGGCTTTCCAGATGTCCGTCAGGAAGTGCCTGGGGCCGGCGTTGGGCAGGCTGAAGTAGAGGTCGTTCTCGCGATCGGACGCGTCCTCCCACCGTTTCGCGGCCGGCCGTCGCCGCCTCCAGCGAGCCTCGCAGGCCATGCACCAGGCGTACTCGAACAGGTTAGATTGGAACCTCGTGTCACCGATTCCCGATCGCGGCCGGACCAAGGCTCGCCGCTCGCAGGTCGGGCAAAGCCTCGGGCGGAGGCTCCAGGCGTAGACGACCAGGCCGATCCAGAAGGACGACGCGACGGAGACGACCGTGAGCCTGTATCCGAGGTTGTTGAAGCCGGGGCCGAGCCGCATCGGATTCCGGATCGTGGACCAGGCGAACAGGGTCGTGGCCGCCGCCATCAGCAGGACGGGGAACACCTTGAGCAGGGCCATGAGGCCGTCCCGGCGGGGGCCCGGCCGGAGCAGCACCATCGCTGCGGTCTCCAGGCCCGCGGTCAGGAAGATCGCGAGCACCCAGAGCGCGCCCGCGAGCCCGAACCGCTCCCCCGCCTCGGCCTTCATCGCGTACGACGCGCCGGCGAGCAGGATCGCGACGAACACGTTCAGGACCAGAAGCTGGCCTATCGTGTAACGGAACCGCGGCGCACCTCGGGCCGTCGATTTCACGGCGATCCTCCTCGATCGACGTACGGAAGAGTTTTTGCCGATCATCATAGCGTACAGAAGCGCATCTTTTCTATCCGACGGGTCACGAGACGATGTTCGAATCCTTCACCGCCGGCGCCCTCCGAGCCATCGAGCGGGCCGAGGCCCGCGCCCGCCATCGGCAATCCCGCGCCATCGAGCCGGCCGACCTCGTCGCCGCCATGCTCGACGAGCCCGAGAGCCGCGCGGCCACTCTGCTGGGAGAGTTCGGCCTCGACGCGGCTTTATTGCTCGAAACGCTGGGCCAGCCCGGATCAATCTCGATCGATGAGGACGACGAGGCCGACCTCGTGCACGTCGCACAGTCGACCGAGCTACGATCCGTGCTGAGCGAGGCGACGTCGCTCGCCCGGGCCTACGATCGGACGCGCTCCGTCGGGACCGAGCACCTTGTCGCGGGACTCGTGACCGTACAGGCGTGGGCCGATCGGCTCGCCGCGGCTGGCGTGGATGTCGCGAGGCTCTCGGAGCGCCTGAACGAGGCCGAGAAAGCCGAGGCCGCGATCATCCCGCTCGACCCCGACATGCCGCCGCTCGAGCTCGCCGATCCCGGCGACGCACCCGATGTCGGCCGGATCCTCGACGCCTCGGCCAGCCGGGCCCGCGAGGGGCTCCGGGTCGTCGAGAACTACGTGCGGTTTGTGCTCGATGATCCCGGATTGACCCGCCGGCTGAAGGAGGTCCGCCACCGGATGACCGAGGCCCTCCGAGGCTTCGACCAGGAGCTGCTGCTCGCCTCGCGCGACGTCCGCGGCGACGTCGGCACGCACATCATGACCGCGGCGGAGATGTCCCGCGAGAACCCCCGCGCCGTCCTCACGGCCAACTTCAAGCGCACGGCCGAGGCGCTCCGCACGCTCGAGGAATACGGCAAGCTCTTCGACGCCTGGGTCGGCGGCCGGTTCGAGGTCTTGCGCTATGATGTCTATACGCTAGAAAAGCTCGTCCTCACCGCCGCCGCCAGCCGCCGAGGGCTGGCCGAGGTCAGGCTGATGGTCCTCGTCGGCGGGCTGCCCACGCTGGGCGACCTGACCTGGATCGTCGGCGAGGCATTAGCAGGTGGGGCCGACGCGATCCAGCTCCGCGAGAAGGGCCTGCCCGACCGCGAGTGGCTGGCCCGCGCCCGCGAGGTCCGCATCTTGACCGCGCAGGCGAAGGCCCGGTTCATCGTCAACGACCGCCCCGACCTCGCGCCGCCTCGCCGGCGCCGACGGCGTCCACCTTGGCCAGGAGGACGTCTCCGTCCGCGATGCCCGCCGGATCGTCGGGCCGAACGCGCTGATCGGCGTCTCGACCCACGACCCGGCCCAGCTCGACAAGGCCGTGCTCGATGCCGCGGGCTACCTTGGCGTCGGGCCCGTTTTCACGAGCCGGACGAAGGGCTTCGACGACGTCGCCGGCCTCGGCTTCGTCCACCACGCGGCCGAGGCGACGAACCTGCCGTGGTTCGCCATCGGCGGGATCGACGAATCGACGATTGACGAGGCGATCGAATCCGGGGCGCGGCGAGTCGCCGTCAGCGCGGCGGTCGTCCGTGCCGAGTTCCCCAGGAAGGCCGCCGCGGCGCTCAGGGCCCGGCTCGACGCGGCGTGGGGATGAGAGGAGATGAAGAGAATCGGCAACAGAGGACTCGGCAAGGAAGGGAGCCGGGTGGCCGGGGCAGAGCGCAGCGGTGCCCCGGAATCGAAGGCCGGCGCATCCGGGGCACCGCTGCGCTCTGCCCCGGCCACCCGGCAAAGGGCGGCTCGACGCGGCGTGGAGCTGATGTTATGAAAGAGCTCGCCGAGGACCTGTTCCAGATCCCGGGCTTCCCGCCCAACGCGATCAACATCTACCTCGCCGGCGACGTGCTGATCGACGCCGGAACGCGGTACTCGGGCGGGCGGATCCTCAAGCATCTGAAGGGCCGGCCCGTCGCGGCCCACGCGCTGACGCACGCGCACCCGGATCACCAGGGGGCGAGCCGGTTCGTCTGCGACGAGCTGCATGTCCCGCTCTGGTGCGGCGAGGGGGACGCCGACGCCGTGGAGTCGGGCGACCTCCGGCCGTGCATGCCCGACCACCCGATCGCCCGAGTGTCGCGCCGGCTGATGGCCGGCCCGGCGTGCCCGGTGGCGAAGCGGCTCCGCGAGGGGGACGAGGTCGCGGGCTTCGCCGTGATCGAGGTGCCCGGCCACTCGCCCGGTCACGTTGCCTTCTGGCGGGCGTCGGACCAGACCTTGATCCTCGGCGATGTCCTCAACGGCATGAATCTCTTCACAAGTTGGCCCGGCCTGCACGAGCCGCCGACCTTCTTCACCCGCGACCCCGCGCAGAATCGCGCATCGGCCTGCAAGCTCGCCCCGCTCGAGCCGGCCCTGGTCTGCTTCGGCCACGGGCCGCCATTGCGGGATACGAAGCGGTTCGTCGAGTTCGTCGGTCGGCTCGCCGACTGATCGCGCATCACTGCCTTCCGAAGGCCCGGTGCTGCCCAGGCGGGATGCAACGACTGCCGGTAAGGTCCGAAGTCGTTCGGGGAATCTTCGCCGGCGCAAACCGAGGCGAGATGCCGCGTTCGGCCCCCTTCGGCCGCGTCGCGATTGCCCGCGGTACGTCGTTCGCGTAGGGACGTGCGTCGCACCGAGCCGTCCGGTCACTCCGGGGCCACCCTCTCCACGGGCGCAACCACGAGTGCCGCATGGCGCGGTGAGTGCCGCATGGCGCGGTGCGTTTCGACTTTGAAGGCCGAGGACTCTTGAACTCATGGTCGGTTTCTTGATCGACATGGATGGTGTGATCTATCGGGGCGGGCACCTGATCCCTGGAGCGGACGACTTCATCAACGGCCTCCGCCGCGGAGATCCCGTTCCGCTTCCTGACCAACAACAGCCAGCGGACCCGCCGTGACGTGGCCACGAGGCTCCAGCGGCTCGGGATCGACGTCGAGCAGGAGCACGTCTACACCTGCGCCATGGCGACCGCGCGGTTCCTGGCCCAGCAGAAGCCGCACGGGACGGCGTACGTCATCGGCGAGGGCGGCCTGTTGACGGCGCTTCCACGAGAACGGCTACTCGGTTGTCGACCGCGACCCGGACTACGTGGTCGTCGGCGAGGGGCGGACCATCAGCTTCGAGATGGTCGAGGCCGCGCTCGAAGATGATCATCGGCGGCGCGAAGCTCGTCGCCACCAACCTCGACCCGAACTGCCCGACCGAGTCGGGCCTTCGCCCCGGGTGCGGCGCGACGGTCGCCATGCTCGAGGCGGCCAGCGGGGTCAAGGCGTTCAGCGTCGGCAAGCCCAGCCCCGTCATGCTCCGGGGCGCGAGGAAGGAGCTCGGCCTGACGACCGACCAGACCGTCGTGATCGGCGACACGATGGAGACCGACATCCTCGGCGGCACCCAGCTCGGCTTCCGCACCGTGCTCGTCCTGAGCGGCGGGACGAACCGCGAGGACCTCGACCGCTTCGCCTACCGGCCCGACAAGGTCGTCGACTCGATCGCCGACATCGACCCGGCCGAGCTGGCGCGGGAGTTCGGCATGGCCATGTCCGCGGCTTCGGCGAGCGAGCCCGTGCGCCGGCCACGCAAGCCGGCGCTGGCGGCCGTGCGCTAGCGGAAGGCCGTTCTGACCCGTTGATACCGAGGCTTCTCCCGGGAGGGCGAGGCTCCGTCCGAGCCCCGGGCAGATACCCCGGCTCGGACGGAGCCTCGCCCTCCCTCGGCATGCACTTATTCGGCATCCCTTCGTTCGACGAGCCCGCCCCGTTGGCGACGCCCGACCGACCTGCGACAATAGCTCGCAGCCAGGGCCGTCACCCATCGTCAACGGACCTTCCACGCCATGTCTTCAAGGATCGCGACCATCGTCCCCCCCCTGCTCCTCCTTCTCAGCCCCATCACGCACGCCGGCTCGAGCGATTCGCTCGACGGTCGGCTCAAGCCCCTGATCGACGCGTTCGAGGGCAAGGTCGCGATTGCCGTGAAGCACCTTGGCACCGGCGAGGCGTTCCTCTGGCACGAGAACGACGTGATGCCGACGGCCAGCCTCATCAAGTTCCCCGTCATGATCGAGGCCTACCGCCAGGCCGACGAGAAGAAGATCGATCTGACGAAGATCGTGAGCTTGAAGAAGGCGGACAAGGTCCCGGGCTCGGGCATCTTGACCGATCACTTCTCCGACGGCGCGACCTTCCCGCTCGTCGATGCGATCCACCTCATGATCGTGTATTCGGATAACACGGCGACGAACCTGGTGCTCGAGGAGATCGGGATCCCCGCGACGGCGAAGACGATGGAGGGCCTCGGCTATCCCAACACGAAGATCCACTCGAAGGTCTTCCGCCGCGATACGTCCGTCTTCCCCGAGCGGAGCAAGCAGTACGGCCTCGGCAGCACGACGGCGATGGAGATGCTCCGGCTCTGCGAGGCGCTCGAGAAGAAGGAGCTCGTGAGCAAGGAGGCGAGCGAGGCGATGCTCAAGCACATGCTCGTCTGCGACGACAAGGACAAGTTCCCCCGCCACCTGCCCGAGGGGGCCAAGGTCGCCTTCAAGACCGGCAGCGTCGGCGGGACGCGGACCGCGGCGGGCATCCTCTACACCAAGAGCGGGCCGGTCGCTGTGTGCGTCCTGACCGACGGCCACAAGGACGGGCGCTACGTCGCCGACAACGCGGGCAACCGCTTCTGCGCCGACGTCGCCAGGGCCCTTTACGACTACTACACGCCCGAACCCCCCAAGGAGGCGACGGCGACGAAGTGAATCCCGTAGGGTCCGCTATGCGGACGTCTTCTCCGGAGATGGCGTCGGATCGAAGACGTCCGCACAGCGGACCCTACGAAGCCAGAAGCGAGTTGGAGCCCGCCGTACCTTCGCGAAAGGACCGACCCATGGGATTCCTCGACAGCCTCCGCCGCTCCGTGGGCGTCGCCCCGACCGAGGGCCTCGGCCCGATCAATCCCCGGCTCGCCGGCGCGAGGCGTCGAGGATGAAGGCGACCCCGGCCAGGCCTCCGAGCCGGAGCCGTTCCACGGGTCGGAGTACGACCGCAAGAACTGGCGGAAGAAGCTCAAGCTCAACCTCGACGCCCTGCCTGACGGCCGCGACCGGTTCCGCGAGCACCTGGCCGAGGGCCTGGCGCTGGGGATCGAGCCGGAGACGATCGCCGCGTGGGGCCGCGAGGAGTTCACCATGCTCGTCCGCCGCGTCGTCGCCGACCGCGTCGTCACTGAGGCCGAACACCGCCGCCTTGATCTGGCGAGGGAGCTCCTCGATATTCCCGACCCCGAGGCCGTGGCGATCCTGCAGACGGTCGTCGCCGAGGCCGAACGGTTCTTCGGCGGGACGGTCGAGGGGGCGTGAGAGCGGGACAGCAGAACGCCCGGGGCCTGATTTACGATAGTAATCCCCGGGCGGCGCGAGCCGGTCCCGCTCCTTGACAATCCGTCGTGCAGGATCGCCATGCGGTTTCCAGGAATTCTCTGCCTTGTGCCTTGTGCTTTCTGACCTGGATCGGAAGGCGAAAAGCACAACGCACAAGGCAAAACGAACGCGGGAGCCGGATCAGGACGTAGGGTCGTCGAAATAGGTCCCCTGCTCCAGGTCCTCGATGAGGCCCCGCTGCGTCGGCCGCCATCCCAGCCGTTCCTGGGTCAGGCGGCTGGACGACGGGTTGTCGAGCCCGGCGAGGAGTCCCACCCAGCCGAAATGGTCTGACGCCGCCTCGCGAGGCACCGAGACCACCGGCACGTTCAGGTGCCGGCCGATGACGGTCGCGACGTCGCGGAGCGGCACCCCCTCGTCGGCGACCGCGTGGAACCGGGAACCGGCCGGGGCACGCGCCAGGGCCAGCCTGTAGACCGACGCCGCGTCGAGCCGATGCACGGCGGGCCAGCGGTTGGACCCGTCATCCACGTAGCCCGAGACGCCCTTCGCCCGGGCAACACCGATCAGGCCGGGGACGAAGCCGTGGCGATCTCCATCCCCGTGGACCTGCGGGAGGCGCACCACCGACGCACGCACCCCGCGCGCGACCAGGGAGGCCGCGGTCTGCTCGGACACCCTGGGAACCAGGCTGGATGCCGAAGGAGGCACGTCGTCCTCGGTCGTGAGGCGACCTGGCGAGATCATCCCGGTTCCCGAGGTCACGACCAGGGGGCGGTCCGAGCCCGCGAGCGCATCGCCCAGCGCCTCGATGGCGCGCCGGTCCGCCTCGCCCGCGGCCTTGAAGAGCGTGAAGAGGTCCTGGCCCGAGGCGTTGGTGAAGAAGTCGTGGTTGAACGCAGCGTGGATCACGCCGTCGGAGGCCTCGGCCCCGCGCTTCAGGCTCTCGAGATCCTCCAGCGAGCCGCGATGGACTTCGGCGCCGAGGGCCTCGAGAGCCGCCGCAGACTTTTCGGAGCGGGCCAGTCCCAGGACCGTATGCCCGGCACCCATCAGTTCCCTAACAATGGCGGCGCCGACGAAACCGGAGGCGCCGGTGATGAAAACGCGCATGAGAATCCCCTTCACTTAGAAGCTGTTTCAAAACCCCGGGATTTCTGTAAACTACCGCCATCGCCGACCGCAAGGAGGCTCAGGCATGGCGGAACTCGTCACGGACAAGCTCTGGTCGATCATCGAGCCGTTGTTACCCAAGTCGCCGCCCGGTCCGAAGGGGGGACGGCCTCGGATCTCGGACCGCCAGGCGCTCGCGGGCGTCATCTTCGTCCTCAAGACCGGCATCCCCTGGCAGGCCCTACCCCGGGAGATGAATTGCGGCAGCGGCAGCACCTGCTGGCGGCGATTCGCCCTCTGGACGACGCTCGATGTGTGGCCGCGACTGCATGCGGCGCTGCTTACCGCCCTGGGCAAGGCGGGGGCGATCAATCTCGAACGCGCGGTGATCGACAGCGCGAGCGTCCGCGCGGTTTTTGGGGGGCGCACACCGGTCCGAATCCGACGGATCGAGCCAAGGCGGGCTGCAAGCGCCACATCTTGACCGATGCTCGAGGGGTGCCCCTGGTGGTGAAGACCACCCCGGCGAACATTCGCGATGACGCGATGACAGAGGCGATGGTGCTGAGCATGCGCCCGGTCCAAGGGGCCCTGGGTCGGCCTCGGACGAGGCCCAAAGTGCTCCAAGGGGACGCCGGCTACGGCTCGGCCGCGAACAAGGCCCGAGTTCGATGTTTGGGGGTCGAACCCCTGCTCGCGTCGCTGGGGAAGGCTCGGGAGCATGGCAGCGGCCTGGGCAAGACACGGTACGTCGTCGAGCGCACCTTGAGCTGGTTCGGGAACGCCCGGAGGCTCAAGATGTGCTACGAGAAGAAGGGGGCTCACTTCCAGGCCTTTCACGAATTGGCGGCCTCGCTGATCTGCCTCAAGCGCATCGCATGAGGGTTTTGAAACAGCTTCTTAGATAATGTGATGCGCCTTGTGCTTTCTGCCCTGTGCTTTCAAGAAGCACAAGGCACAAGGCAAACGAATGCCCGGTGGGCGGCTCAGAGCACGCCCGCGCGGAGCCCCGCGAGCACGAGCTCGATGACAGCCGCGGCCTCCGCATCGCTCGGCGGGGGCGCCGGCCCCGAGAGCAAGGCCGGGTGATGCAGCCGCGCCGTGGCGCTGAGCGTCGCCATGGCGGCCCGGCGAGGGTCAGACACGCGGAATTCGCCCGACGCCACGCCCGACGCCACGATCGTCGCGACCTGCGAGATCATCTCGTTCACGTGGTGCTCGACGACGGCCCGCGCCTCTCCGGCCAGCGTGTGATAGGCGGCGAAGTGCTCCGGGTCGGCCGTGACTTTCCGGAGCTTCTCTCTGCGGAGCCGCATCAGCCACGTCTTGAGCCGTTCGGCCGCCGAGCCCTCGCCCCCCGCGATGACGCCGAGCGGCGTCGTGACCGCCTCGAGCCAGCGGCCGACGAGGGCGTCGACCAGCTCTGCCTTGCTGCCGAAGTAGCGGTAGACGCTCGCGTGCGACTGACCGAGGCTCCGCGCGACCTCCGAGACCGTGAGCTTCTCCGGCCCGTGGCGGCGGAGCACGGCCTCGGCGGCGTTGAGGATCCGCAGTCGAGGTGCGTCGGGGTCGTCGGACTTCCGTCGGGCCATCGCAGGGTCGCCGCCATTCAACGATTGACCATCGCCATCCCGGCCGCGTCGTAGCGCGTGCCGGCCACGGCGTCTGCGGGCACGGCCGCGTTGATCCGGTCGAGATCTTCCGGCCCGAGCCGGATCTCCAGCGCCGCCCAAAGCCTCGCGAAGCCGGTCGCGCCGCCGGGCCCCGACGAGCGGGACGATATCCTCGCCGCCCGCGAGTGCCCACGCAATGGCGAGCTGTGCCGGCGTCGCCCCCTGCTCGGCCGCGATTCGCCCTACGCGCCTCGACAAGCCGCAGGTTCCTGGCGAGGTTCTCCCCCTGGAACCGCGGGACGGCGACCGTGCGGTAATCCCCTGCCGCGCCGATGCCGTTGGCCGGCCCTCCGATCAGCCCCCGCGCCAGGACCCCGTAGGCGACGACGCCGACGCCGAGCTCGCGGAGCTTCCGCAGCGTCTCCGCCTCGATATCCCGCGTCATCACCCCGTATTCGACCTCCAGCCCCGCGATCGGGCGCACTTTCGCGGCCCGGCGGACCGTCTCCGCCGACGCCTCGGAGAGCCCGACGTAGCGGACGTACCCCGCGTCGATCATCTCCCCGATCGCCCCGACCGTGTCCTCGATCGGCACCTGCGGGTCGACCCGCGCGGGCTGGTAGATGTCGATGTAGTCGGTCCCGAGCCGCTGGAGGCTGTAGGTCAGGAAGGTCTTCACCGACGACGGCCGCCCGTCGAACCCGATGAACCGCCTGTCGGGCGTGCGCTGGGCGCCGAACTTCACCGAGAGGATGACCTCCCGTCGCCTCGCGCCGACGCCCGGCGGATCAGCAGCTCGTTGTGCCCCATCCCGTAGAAGTCGCCGGTGTTGAGCAGCGTCACCCCGCGGTCGATCGCCTCGAGGATCGTCGCGATGCTCTCGTCCTCGTCGGCCGGCCCGTAGAAGTCCGACATCCCCATGCAGCCGAGCCCGATCGCCGAGACGACCGGCCCATCCGTACCCAGTCGGCGCTGTTCCATCGGAGAATCCCCCCCGAAGACCTCGCCCCCCACGACAGCCACGAAGGCCGCCTCCATATGGGACAAGTTACAGAAAATGTAACTTGTAACTTTCCGGAGTCAAGAGCCTTTCGTGTTATCGAAGGAGCAACCTTCGCCGATTCGACCTGTGACGGACGGTGTTGCCGTCCTGAGAAATTGACCAGTCATCGCTTTCCAAGATAATGCCATCGGCTTCCAGAAACGCACTCACAGTTCCGTCCACTGCCCCGCCCGGTGCAAACTTCACAAACCGGAGCGAGCGAGCCCCCAGGGAAATCTGGACCGACCAAGGCCGCAGCACATAGGCGCCGATGCCGACGCCTACCAGCGTGACCAGGATTAGCAGCGTGCGGAGTCGGAAGCGGTGTGGCTTCATCGGGCTTGCCGCTTTCGAACTCAGGCATGAATAGGCCCGGACAAAACGGGGTCAGGAGCCTTGAATCCTGCGGCTCCTGACCCCGTTTTGTCCGGCTCATTTCAGGACATCGGGCAGCGCCTGGGGCCGTCCCTCGCGGTCGACGCAGGCGAGGGTCGAATGGCCCTCGGCGAGCAGGGCGCCATCGCGCAAGACCTCGTACTTATGAACGATCTTGACGTGCGTCACTCGCTCGACCGTCGTGCGAACAGTGAGCAGATCATCATAATAGGCGGGCTTCTTGAACTTGCACCCGAGGTCGATGATGACGAGCAGGTGGCCGGCGTCCTCGATCTCGCGATACGAGAGCCCGCGCGCCGGAGCAGCTCGGTCCGGGCCGCTTCGAAGTAGACGAAGTAGTTCGCGTGGTGGAGCAGCCCCATCCGGTCCGTCTCGGCGTAGCGGACGCGGATGGCGGTATCGTGGCTGGAGGTCGTCATGGCCGTCATCCCTCGTCGACGCTAGAGGCGTTTCCTTTTGTGTCTGCCGTTCTTCGTAGGGTCCGCTGTGCGGACGTCCGGGGGATCGGCCGGGATCGAAGACGTCCGCACAGCGGACCCTACGATCAGCCGCCAGGATCAAGGAGAAACCGCTCTAACGGACCACCCGCTCTCTTTGCCGAGCCGCGGCCGCGCGACCCCGTTCGTCCCAGAGCTTCGACTCGACGGGCCCGTCCGGCGTGGCCTTCGTCCTCACCACGAGCGGATACGGATCATACGGCCACTGGTCGCGGCTCGGCGTGCCGGGCACGTATCCCTCGGCCGCCCACCGTCGCAGGACCTCCGGCGAATGTGTCAGCCCGTGCCGCCCGAGCCAGGCCTCATATTGCTCGAGATGCCGGAGCGTGACCACCCCATCGCCCCACGGCACGAACAGGTAGCGCGCAGAGAATTGCCGGCGGGCCTCCTCGAGCGTCGATCCCTCGCGGAGCAGGGTCGCCAGCGCGGAGACCAGCCCCGACCGCTCCGACCCGTGCCAGCAGTGGATCAGGACCGGCTTCTCGCACGAGCCCAAAACATCCACGATCGTATTCATCTGCGCCCGCGACATCCACTCGCACGACGACAGGGCGATATCCACCTGCGTCGCCCCCCAGCCGAGGGTCGTCCCGCGCTCGTCGCGATACCACGCCGACTCGGGGTGATATCCCCGCAGATTGAACACGGTCCGGACGCGGTGGTCGCGGACCGCCCTGGCCAGGTGCGAGGCCCCCATCTGCGCCGAGCGGTAGACCTGACGGTCAACGACCGTCGCGAAGTTATCCGTCAGGCTGATCCAGCCGACGGCCGAGCCAACGGCGATCGTCGCCGCCAGGACCACCCGGAACGTCCATCTCCGCCACCGTGCGCGCTTCATGGGATCCATCCCTCCCCGCCCCGGCCTCGGCCAGCGGCGAGGCGGCGAACGCTTCGATCAACCGGCGATCCTCGACGTCCGACCCCGGCCGCGCCCACGGAAGCGCCGCGACCTCGTCCCACGCCCGCGACGCCGACCAACCCTCGTGACGGATCCGGTAAGCCGCCTGGACGAGGCTCGACCGATGATGCCCCGCGACGCAGTGGAAGAAGACCGGCTGCAGCGCGGGATCGGCGAGCAGGTCTGCGGCCTCGGCCATCTGGGCGAGCGTGGCGGTCGACCCTCGCATCGGCACGATGACCCAGCCGACCCCGCACTGCCTGACGACCCGCTCCTGCTCGACGTACTTCGGGTCGTCCTCGTTGATGGCGGTCAGCGAGACGACCGTCCTGATCCCTTCTCGACCGAGGATGGCCCTCAGCGGCCCCGGCCTCTGCCAGGCCCCGCGGACGACCTTCCCGGGCGCCACGACAACGACCCGCTTGGCGGCGAAGTCGTGCCACCGCCAGGCCGTCGCCCCCGCCGCCGCGAGCACGAGCAGAGCGCCGAGCCGGGAGCGTCGCATCCGCAGCATCCCGAGCGGCTTCCGCAACGCCCCGCCCCCGCCGGACCCTCCCGTCGAGCCTCCATTCCCTCGGCGGCGGATTGTAGCCACCGTGGTCCCTCCGACAACCCCAACCCGCCCCTCGCTTCCCTTGACAGCGCCTCGATCCCTCCGATAAAACGAACGTGCCGGCCTCGACGCCTTGGGGAATGGTGTAACGGTAGCACGAGTGACTCTGGATCACTTAGTCTAGGTTCGAATCCTAGTTCCCCAGCTATTCGCCCGTAACGCCAGTTCCCGCCAATCGGCGACAACCGCAGTCAAAACCAGGGTTTGCGTCAAGGGAGGCTGCGGCCTTCCTTGTCAGTTCATGCACCGAAATGACTCTGAAAGCCGGATCGCCACTGCTACTAGCACTGCTACACGTCGACAGTGGCTGTGTGGCAGCGATCGGGTAGAAACACGGATGCTTGGGCGGGTTTCGGGCATTCAATGATGATGTCCTGGCCGTTGTGGAAGGTTGATCGGAAGAAATCGGTGGCGGCTCCCAGCTGGAGGGACATAACTTCCGGTTGCCAAACCTTCACGAGGAGCCACCACCGATGACCCGACGCTAGCAGATCGTCGACCGACCGACAGGATTTCCCCGCTCGATCCCGCCAAGCTCGCTACTCTCCTCGCCAAGGAGGGCCAACTCCTGCTGCCCCTGCTCGACCTCATCGAGCACGCCGAGGCTGCCGTCGACGACCTGATCGATGTCATGGGCCGCGCCACCATCGAGGCCGTTCTGCTCATGAGCGCCGAGGCCGTCGCCGGCCCCAAGCAACAGGGCAAGAAGGCCGGCCGCGACATCGCCTACCACGGCAGCCAGACCGGCCGGGTGGCCCTGAAGGAGCGGCAGCTCCGCGTCCAGAAGCCCAGGCTCCGCAAGAAGAGCCCGCCACCCGGGGAGGTCGAGATCCCGGTCTACGAGGCGATGCGCAGGGACGGGCGGTTGGCCGACTGGATTCTGGACATCCGTGAGCGTCCGGTGGACTCTACGTCATGGCGTCGGAGACCATCAGACAGCGACCGCTCAAAGTGTCCGAACAAGTGCGCCGAACGGTCCGGCTTACCGCGGCCAGGCTTCGCCCGAGTCGCGGCAGCCCTCGGGCATTCTGGGTAACGGGCTATTCGCTGCCATTCGCCCTCGTCAGGAGCTGATCGACGTCGTTCCAGAGCCGTTTGAAGGCGGTGCGCTCGGCTTCGGGCAGCTTGGCCAGTTCCTTTTCATCGCGGATGCCGGCGAGGTCGGCGTCTTCCTTCCAGTGCTGAAGGGTCGTCGTGACCGTCGCCTTCATGTCGGCCGCGCCGGAATCGAGGAGCCTGCCCCAGGTGGCAAGCTCGGCCTCGAGCCATTCACGAGCCTGGCGGCGGAGCTTGGCCCTGGCGGCGTCGTCGGGAGGAGAGTCGTCCTTGCCTTGACCCGCGCCGGCCAGCGCGGCGGCGCAGGCGGCGTTGTAGCGGTGCTGGGCCTGGCGATCGTCGATCACGCTCGCGTCGGCCGTGAACGCCTCGGTCCAGAGCTTTGTGGCGGAGGAATGAAGCGCCTTGTCATACGCACGCTGGGCCAGTTGGAGACGCTCGCTGTTGTCCCTGGGAGTCTGATCGCCCTTGAGGACCCCGGGCAATCGCGCATCCATGGCCACCATCGCCGGGTCGGAGGCGCGGAACCTGGTGAATTCTTGCTCAACCTCGGCCGCGCCTTTGGCGTCGTTCAACCCTCGGTAAGCTTTGATGAGACCGACGAGGTGAGTGCCCATCGCCTGCCGGAAGTTCTGGTTCGCCGGATGGACCGCGAGGGCCTTGCGCTGGCATTCGATCGCCTGCCGGAGCAAGTCGCGGGCCTGCTCGAACCGCTTTTCCTCCATTTCGATCGTCGCGAGATTGTTCAATGTCCCGCCCAGGTCGCTCTGGAAACCGGGCGACCCGGGATCGTCCCGCGCCAGCTTTTGCTGGATCGCAAGCGCCGACTCGTACGATTTCCGCGCCTCGGCGGACTTGCCGGTTGCGTGCCGCAGGTTGCCGATGTTGACGTGGGTGCCCGCCAGCTCCGACTGATACCAGGGGACTGTCGGGTTGTCGTCGACCAGCTTCTGCCTGATCTTCCGCGCCGACTCATGCGATTTCAGTCCCTCCGCTAGCCTGCCGCTCCCTACCAGGACGGCGCCGATGTTGTTGTGGGCGCTCCCCAGGCCATCGACGAAGTCGGTGACGGTGGGATTGTCGTCGGTCAGCTTCTGAAAGACCGCGCACGCCGACTCGAACGACTTCAGCGCCTCGTCCCGCCTGCCGCCGAAGTACAGCAAGAATCCGATGCTGTTGTGGGCGTTCGCCAACTTGCTCGGGTACCGGGTGTCGGTGGGGTTCTCGTCGGACAGCTTCTGGAGGATCGCCCGTCCCCGCTCGTGAGATTGCAGCGACTCGGTTCGCTTGCCGATCCCGCCGAGGACGTAGCCGGTGTTGTCGTGGGTCACCGCCACCTCGCCCTGAAACAGGGCGACCGTGGGGTTCTCGTCGACCAGCCTCTGCTGGATCGCAAGCGCCGACTCGAGCGACTTCAGCCCCTCGTCTGGCTTGCCGGCCCAGTACATGAACATGCCAAGTTCGCGCTCGTTCCTCGCGAGTTCGCGCCGGATCTCGGTTTCGGCCGGGTTGTCCCCGGCCAGCTTCCGGTGGATCGCCAGCGCCGACTCATACGATTTCAACGCCTCGGCCGGCTTGCCGGTCTCGCGCAGCAGGTTGGCGATGTTGCTGAGGCAGAGCGCCAGGTCGTGCTGACTCTTGATGACGCCGGGATTGTCGTCGGCGAGCTTCTGCCGGATCGTCCGCGATTCCTGGAAGGCCGCGAGGGCGTCTTGCCTGTCTCCAATCTCATAGGTGAGCGAGCCCAGGTCGAAGCTCGCCGATGCCAGCCGGGCGAGCGATTCCGGGGTCGTCGCCTGGTCCGCCTGGAGGCGATCGCGCAGTGCGCGGAAGAACGCCAGCGGCTCCTTCATCAGGCGCTTGCGAAGGGCCTCGAGTGCCGGATTCTTCTTCAATTCCGGCTCGTTGGCCACCGCGTCGCCGAATTGCTTCACCGCCGCGATCGCCTGCGCCTCGCGATCCTCGGCGCGGTGGCGCTGCGCGACCAGGTCCGCGTTGGCCCGGATCAGCTCGCTGTTCTTGCGACCGATCTCGCCGGCATGTGCCGACCGTTCCGACGCGAAGACGGCGAACGAGGCCGCTGCCACCAAGAGCGCCGCGGCGGTACCGGTGACCAGGGTTCGATGTTTGCGACCCCACCGCGTCAACCGCACCGTGAGCGGGTCGCGATACACCGACACGGGCTCGTCGATCAGCCAGCGCCGCACCTCATCGGCCAGTGCCGATGCGCTGGCATAACGGTCGTCGCGATTGAGTGATAGGGCCTTGGCGCAGATGGCATCGAGTGCGGCAGGGACGGTCAGGTCCACCTCGCGAGTGCGGGGAATGTGGCCCGTTGAGACGTTCTGATAGATCTCTTCCAGCGTCGTACCTGGCGCCGGAGGACGATTGGCAAGGATCTCGTAAAGGATCGCACCGAGTCCATAAAGATCCGTGCGAGTGTCGATCTGCTCGTCGTTCATCGCGACCTGCTCGGGGGCCATATAGGCCGGGGTGCCCACGCGGCCGTGCGTCTTGTCCTTTCCGGCGGCATCGGCGACTTCGATCTGGTCGGCATCGACCGTCGAATGCGGGCCGCGCGCTTCCGTGAGGACCTTCGCCAGTCCCCAGTCGAGGACGATCACCTCGCCATGATCCCCCAGCACGACGTTCTCGGGCTTCAGATCGCGATGGATCACGTTTCGCGAATGGGCGTAGCCGATCGCCTCGCAGATCTTCAGGAACGGCTCTAGCAGCCGGCGCTGCCAGTCCAGCCGGGAAGCGGGCTTGCCGGCGCGGTCGCGATGAAACTCGGCGATCTGCCGGCCCAGCGTCCGCCCTTCGATGAATCGCATGGTGTAGAACGGATGGTCGTCCTCCTTGCGGCGGGCGAGCTCATACACGGGAACGATGTTGGGATGTTCCAGTTGCCCGGTCACCTGCGCTTCCTTCAAGAAGCGGCGGAGAGTGCGGGCGTCGACGGACCGATCGAGGCGGACTTCCTTAAGGGCGACCTTGCGGTTGAGGTCGGTATCGTGCGCCAGCCAGACCCGACCCAGCCCCCCTTCGCCATGGACGCGACTGAGCGTGTAGCGGATCGACGCGTGCTTCGAACCCCTGTCGGAGATCAAGGTGGCCAGCACATGTCCGGTGGCCGGCGCCAGCTCATCAACGGATTGGCGGACCGCCGGCTCGTTGATCGTTCGGAGGATCTCCCGCACGGAGGAATCGGCCGCGGCGGCGAGCGAGGCGTGGACGTCCCCGCGGTGCTTCTTGAGCTTGCGCTGGAGATTGTGGGTGATTTCCTGGCGATCATCCGGCGTGATCCAGCCGCGTTCCAGAAGGAGCTCGTCCATTGGCCGTTCCATGGTCAACGCCCAGACGGCGCTGGCCTCGGCGAACTGGGCCTGTTCGAGGATGTCAAGCTGCAGCGCGATGACGGCAAAGAGCAGGTTGCGGTCGGTTTCGGATGGGGCCATGGCGGGGCCTTCTCGGTGAAAGATCCGAACGTCTGTGAGCGCGAAATCCGTGAAGCAATGTGATTTTCCGTAGCGTCTCATTATGGCAGATCCGCCTCGATCGCGGAACAGGCCGGGACCGCGGGACCTCAGAGCGGTGGCACCGCTCGCTGAAGTCCGAGTCATGGCTGCGATCATCCTCGACGATTGTGGCCCTCGAGCTGAGGACCGCTACCCGGACTGAGAACCCTGACGTTGCGCGCGTCGGTGTCGTCGGCCGAGGCCACTTCGGAGCAACCGGCTTCGGGATGGCGGACCGAGGCGCGCTGGCAGCGTCTGCTCGCGCCTGTCCGTGGATTGAATGCGCCGAGGCGTTGACCAATCAGGTCCGCCATTGCTTTCCCCAACTCAAATGACTGATGCCGGTCACTGCCTCAGGATCGCCCGCGGCCAGTCGGGGTCCTTCATCCGGATCAGCACGGCCCGGGCGTGCCACCAGCTGGCGGAGAAGAACATCATCGCGTCGTAAGCCTTCTCGAACGCCGATCGCGCACGGCGCGGTCGCCGGCGCCGAGCCGCTTCCAGCCGATCATGTAATGCCGGCGACTGCGCTCCGGCTCGTCGGACACCGGCCGGCCGAGCAGCTCCGCCTCGGAGACCATGCCTTCCAGGAAGTCGAGATGGGCGGCCACGTCGGTCGCGGTGTGGAAGCTATACCGAAGTTCCTCGCGCGCCGCGCGAAGCTGGTGGGCGACCGCCGCGGCTTCCGCCCGTGTGCCGACCGCGAACAGCAACGGGGCGGCTTCAAGCCGGACCCCTGCGATCCGGCCAGGTCCTCCCAGCAACTGCCACGCCCGGCGGGCGTCGGCCCGGCCGTCGCGCCGGCCGAGAGCAATCAGAAAAAGGATGTGGCCGCACAGCCGATTGTCCGGGAACGACTTGGCCACCTCTTCGGCTTCCGCATCCCGCCCCAGGCAAAACAGGCTGTAGGCTTCGAAGTAGGCCTGGAAAGGCCCGGTCGCGTTCCCCCTGGCCCGCCTGTGACCGTCGGCGAGAAACCGTGGCGCGGGTCGGTCGAAGACCGTGGCGCCCGATGAGTTCAAGTTACCCTTCGATCGGCCCGTCGTCGACGGCCGACGGCTGGCCCTCGGGCTTCGCACGCCCGCGCCGCCGCCTCGCCTCCCTGAGCCGGTAGCTGTCCCGGCCCGTCTCGATGATCGTGCAGCGGTGCGTCAGCCGGTCGAGGGTCGCCCCGGTCAGCCGCTCGCTGCCCAGCACCTCCTTCCACTCCTCGAATGGAAGGTTCGTCGTCACGATCACGCTCGACCGCTCGTAGGCCGTGCTGATCACGTCGAAGAGCAGCTCCGCGCCCACCTTGCTCGCTGGCACGTACCCCAGCTCGTCGAGCACCAGCAGGTCGAGCTTCGCCAGCCGCGCCCGCAACTGCCCCAACTGCCGCTCCTCGCGTGCCTCCATCAGCTGCGTGACCAGCTCCGTCACCCGGTAGAACCGCACCCGCTTGCCCCGGCCGCACGCCTCCGCCGCCAGCGCCGTCGCCAGGTGCGTCTTCCCACTGCCGCTCCCGCCAATTAAGAGCAGGTTCTCACGTCGCTCGATGTACTCGCACTTCAAGAGCTCCAGGACCATCAGTTTGTTCACCGACGGTGCGGCCGCGAAGTCGAACGAGTCGAGGCCCTTGATCGTTGGGAACCGCGCGGCCTTGAGCCGCCGCACGGCCGCCCGCCGCTCCCGCTCGAGCAGCTCGAGCTCGGCGAGCTGGAGCAGGAAGCCGAGGTGATCGACATTCTCCCGGCGCACCGCGCCGCCACCTTCTCGCACTCGCCGTGCATCGTCGGCAGCTTCAACGCCTTGAGGTGGTGCTTCAGGAGCACGGTGCTCTGGGTCTCGATCTTCTTCATGAGGCCACCCCCGCCGCCAGGCTCGCGTAGGCCGAGAGGTCGGGGATCGGCACGGCCACCGACCTGAGGTGCGGGCGGCCGTCGAGCGAGAACAACCCGGCCGGCCGCTCGCGGCGGTGCTCGAGGATCAGCCGCACCGCGTCGGCGTCGGGCGTGCCCAGCTCCAACGCCCGCTGAACGGCGCGGGTCAGCTCGCGGGGGTCGGCCCACTCCAGCAGGCGGAGGACCTTGATGTATTGCCGCGTCCCCGCGCCAGCGAGCTCGGCCTCGAGCCGGCGCCGCAGGATGCCGAAGCAGACCGGCAGCTCCCAGCCCGCAAGCGGCGCGGCGAAGTCCAGCGCCCCGGGCTTGCGCTCGAGCACAACCAGGTAATGCACCGGGTCGTAGATGACCTGCTCGCGGCCCCAGCACCGGCGGTGGGTCGCAACGACGCGGTCGCCCGACGCGATGCGGACGTGATCCACCGTCCCGACGACCGTGACCCGGTGATAGGCGAACTCCGTCGGCACCGAGTACTGATTGCCGTCGAAGCCGACCAGCGACAGCGAGTCGACGGCCCGCGGCTCGACCCGCGCCGCGGTGAACGCCTCGGCCGGCAGCGGCAAGAGCGCCGCCCGCTCCTCCTCGAGCCGCTCGGCCTTACTCGCCGGCTTGCCCCATGTCGTCCTCTCCAGGTCGGCGCGGCAGCGGGCTTTCAGCGCCGCGTTGAGCGACTCCAGGCCATCCCAGACCGCCGGCACCGGGACGAGGAAGTGCCGCCGCGCGATAGCCGACGAGCACCTCGACGTGCCCCTTCTCGTTGGGGCGGCGGACCCGGCAGAAGTGCGACTCGAACAGGTGATGACTCTTCAGTCGCACGAACGCGTCGCTGAGCTTGCGGTCCCGGCCGCCGACGATCTTGGCCACGGCGATCTTGAGGTTGTCGTAGCTGATCCGCCGCGGCACCCCGCCGAAGAAGGCAAAGCCGCGGACGTGGCCCTCGAGGAACGCCTCGGTGCACTCGCGCGGGAAGGCGCAGCAGAAGATCGCATCGGAGTACGGCAGGGTCATGACGAACAGCGCGACCTTGGTGGCCTGGCCGTCGAGGATGACCTCCGCCTCGCCGAAGTCGACCTGGGCCTCGCCCGGCGGGTGGGCCAGCGGGACGAAGACTTCGGCCGATCGCTTCCTCCAGTCAGCGACGGCCTGCTTGACGACGGTCAGCCGCCCCTCGTAGCCGTGCTCGTCGCGGAGCCGCTCGAAGATCCGCACGGCGGTGTGCCGCTGCTTCTTCGGGGCCTTCCGGTCGTCCTCGAGGATCTGGTGGATGACATCCAGGAACGGCCCGATCTTGGGCCTCGGCCGCGGCACCGCGCGGCGATAGCCGGGCGGCGTGGCGTGGCCGAGGATCTTCTGGAGCGTGTCCCAGTGGATACCGTACTCGCGGCAAGCGGCGCGTTGGCTCAGGCCGTCGACGAGGACGCGACGGCGGATCTCGGCCCAGATCTCCATGTCGGTGTACACCCCGATGCCTCCCAGCGTGGGCCCACGACAGCGGTCAAGCAACCCGCCATCGTCGACTCATGCCAGGAGGTTGGCCAAGGGCGCCACGTTTTCTGACCGACTGTCGGTCAGCCCGACCCGCGCCACGGTTTCTCGCCGACGGTCACAGCCCCGAGCGCCGCCGTAAACTCGTCGCGGGTCAACGGTAGACCTCCTGTCTATCTCGCCTGGATCGTCTAACCACCAAGCAAGATAGCAGGGCTACCGTTGGCTCCTATCCCAACCGCTCACGCCCCGGAAATCCCGGAAGAACCAAAAAAGAGCGGCCGCTGCCGTGGGCTACGTAGCCGATGGCTGGACGCATGTCACAGCCGACCGATAAGGTCATGCGCCCCGGGCCGGTATCCGTGGAAGGCGAAGATGACGTGCTTGTCCTTCGGGACGAGCGAAGCGACGGTATGAGAACGACTCACGTGCAAGGATTCACATGGTGGACATCGTTCCAGAGGAGGATGGCCGGGTCGTCCAGGGTATGCTCGTAGCCCACGATGCTCAGCGATGCGGTACTGAGCAGGAAGTGCCTCGCGTCCTCCACAGGCAGATCCGTCCAGCGCGCGGCGATGATTCGGGAGAAGTGACCGTGGCCGAAGAGGAGGATGCGGCCGGCATCCGCCCGTAGACGGGCGACCACGCGATCGGCGCGGTCACTCACGTCTGCGAGCGACTCACCCCCCGGGCAGCCGTCGCGGAAGAGATACCAGCCCGGCCGCTCGCGGCGGATCTCGGAGGTGAGCCGGCCTTCATACTCGCCATAGTCCCACTCGATCAGATCCGGGGTGACCGTAGCGACATCCGCGAAGCCGGCCAACTCGCAGGTCCGCCGCGCCCTCTGGAGCGGGCTGACCAGGACCTCGGTAAACTCTATACCCGCGAGCCGTCCCCGTAACCTCCGCGCGTTGTCCTCGCCCCGCTCGGTCAGGGGGATATCGGTCCGACCCGTGTGCCGGCCCGACAGCGACCACGCCGTCTCGCCATGTCGGGCCAAGTAAACCTCGGGGAGTGGTTCGTTCATGGTGTGTCCTTCGCAGCGTCATAATCGCCCCGGCGAGCAGCCCTGTTGCACCTGGCCCGATGGAGCAAGGCCTCTTGCGCAGCCGATACGTTCGCGTGCTTGCCTCGCCAGATCTCCAGGGCCGGTTGCTGGATGGCGCGGCCGAATGAGAATGCCAACGCCCACGGCATCCGGCCCTTGAACCGGAGGTTCATGGCATTCAAACGGGCCGAGGCCAGTTCCGCCGATTGGCCACCCGAGAGGAACGCGACCCCCGGCACGGCGGCCGGGACGGCCCGCAGGAGGCATCGGACCGTCGCATCGGCTACCTCCTCGACCGTCTCTTGCCCGGGGCAGGTTGATCCCGGGAGCACCATGTTGGGCTTGAGGATCATCCCCTCCGGCGTCACGCCTTGCGAGTCGAGCTGGTTGAAGACCATTCGCAGGACGTCCTCCGTCACCTCGCGGCATCGACCGAGGGTCTGCGGCGCCGTCCATGAGCACTTCCGGCTCAACGACGGGGACCAGTCCCGCCTCTTGGCACAACGCGGCGTACCGGGCCAGCGCCTGCGCGTTGGCCTCGATGCAGCCTCGGGTGGGAAGACCGTCGCCCAGGGAGAGAACGGCTCGCCACTTGGCGAAGCGGGCACCCAAGTGAAAGTATTCCGCCAGGCGATCCCGCAATCCGTCCAGCCCTTCGGTGATCTTCTCTCCGGGATGGCCGGCCAGGGCTTTCGCCCCGATGTCGACCTTGATCCCGGGGATGATCCCCGCCTCGGCGATGACCGTGAGGAACGAAGTGCCATCGTTCTTCCGCTGGCGGATCGTCTCGTCGAAGAGGATCACGCCGCTGATCGATTCGCCGAGGCCGGGCGTGGTCACGAGCAATTCCCGATAGGCGCGCCGGGCCTCCCCGGTCTGGGGGATGCCCAGCCCGGCGAATCGCTTGTCGCAGGTCGAGATGCTTTCGTCCATCGCCAGCAAGCCTTTGTCATCGGCGACGAGCGACCTCGCCGTGTCGATCAGGGCTTGCGCGTTCATCTGGAGACGCTCCATTTCCAGTCGCGGATCTCCGGCATGTCGATGCCGTTCTTGTCGATGTACCGCTTGTGCTCGATGAGCTTCCCCTCGAGTTCCTGCTTGAGCTTGGCCCCCTTGGTGCCCATCCGCGGCAGGCGATCGATCGTGTCCATCACCAGGTGGAAGCGGTCCATGTCGTTCAGGACCGTCATGTCGAAGGCCGTCGTGATCGTGCCCTCCTCCTTGTAGCCGCGGACGTGCAGGTTGCGATTGGCCCGGCGGTACGCGAGACGGTGGACCAGCCAGGGATATCCGTGGAAGGCGAAGATGATGTGCTTGTCCCGCGTGAAGAGCGCGTCGTACTGCGCGTCGCTCATGCCGTGCGGTCCCTCGGTGTCGGGCTCCAACTTCATTAGGTCCACGACGTTGATCACGCGGATCTTCAGCTCCGGCAGGTGCTCGCGGAGGATGGAGACGGCGGCCAGCGTCTCCAGCGTGGGCACGTCGCCGCAACACGCCATCACCACGTCGGGCTCGCCCCCCTGGTCGTTGCTGGCCCACTTCCAGATGCCGATCCCCTGCGTGCAATGCTCGACGGCGGCGTCCATGGTCAGCCATTGCGGGGCCTCGTGCTTGCCGCAGACCACGAGGTTGATGTAGTTCAGGCTGCGCAGGCAATGATCCATGGTCGACAGGAGGCAGTTGGCGTCGGGCGGGAGGTAGACGCGGACCATCTCCGACTTCTTGTTGATGACGTGGTCGATGAACCCGGGGTCCTGGTGCGTGAAGCCGTTGTGGTCCTGGCGCCAGACGTGGGAGGTGAGCAGGTAGTTCAGCGAGGCGATCTTCCGCCGCCATGGCAGCTCGAGGCTCATCTTCAGCCACTTGGCGTGCTGGGTGAACATCGAGTCGACAATGCGGATGAACGCCTCGTAGCTGTTGAACACCCCATGCCGGCCGGTCAGTAGGTATCCTTCGAGCCAGCCCTCGCACTGGTGCTCGCTGAGCATCTCCATGACGCTCCCGCCCGGCGAGAGGAACTGGTCATCCGCCACGGTGTCGCCATCCCACTGCCGATCGGTGACCTCGAAGACCGCTTCGAGCCGATTCGAGATCGTCTCATCGGGGCCGAAGACGCGGAAATTCCTCGGATCTTCGTTTCTCTTGATCACGTCGCGGAGGAACGGGCCGAGCACGTGGACGTTGCCGGCGTTGACGGCGGTCGGCGCGGGCACTTCCACCGCGTAGTCGCGGAAGTCGGGCATGTCCAACGCCCGGAGCAGTTTCCCGCCGTTGGCGTGGGGATTGGAGCTCATCCGCCGGTCTCCCTCGGGCGCGAGTTCCGCCAGCTCCGGGACGAGCCGACCGTCGTCGTCGAAGAGTTCTTCCGGCCTGTAGCTCCGCAGCCAATCTTCGAGTTGCTTGAGATGCTCGGGAGGGGCCGTGGCCGAGACGGAGAGCGGCACCTGGTGCGACCGGAATGTCCCTTCGACCGGCTTGCCATCGACGAACTTCGGCCCGGTCCAGCCCTTGAGCGATCGGAGGACGATCATCGGCCAGCGCGGGCGCGTGGTGTCGCCATTGACCCGGGCTTCGTGCTGAATCTGATGGATCCGTTCGACCACCCGATCGAGGGTCTCGGCCATCTCCTCGTGCATCTTGTCCGGGTCGACCCCTTCGACAAAGTAAGGCGTCCAGCCGTAGCCGACGAACAAGCTCTCCAGCTCTTCGTGGGTGATCCGGGCCAGGACCGTCGGTTCGGAGATCTTGAACCCGTTGAGGTGGAGGATCGGCAGGACCACGCCGTCGGTGACCGGGTCGAGGAACTTGTTGGAATGCCAGGCGGTGGCGAGCGGGCCGGTCTCGGCCTCGCCGTCGCCGACGACGCAGGCGACGACCAGGTCCGGGTTGTCGAACGCGGCGCCGAAGGCATGGCTGAGCGAATAGCCCAGCTCGCCGCCCTCGTGGATCGAACCGGGCGTCTGCGGCGAGACGTGGCTGGAGATCCCGCCGGGGAAGGAGAACTGCTGGAACAGCCTCTTCAAGCCGGATTCATCCCGGCCGATGTTCGGGTAGACCTCGCTGTAGCTGCCTTCGAGGTAGACGTTGCCCACCACAGCCGGGGCGCCGTGCCCGGGACCGGACATGTAGATCATGTTCAGGTCATGGCCCTTGATGACGCGGTTCAGGTGCGCGTAGATGAAGTTCTGGCCCGGGGTCGTGCCCCAGTGTCCCAGGAGCAATTGCTTGACGTGCTCGAGCTTCAGCGGCTCGCGGAGCAGGGGATTGTCGCAGAGGTAGATCTGGGCGACCGAGAGGTAATTGGCGGCCCGCCAGTAGGCGTCGATCTTGCGGAGTTCTTCCGGCGTCAGGGCGGCCTTCTCGACTTCGACGAGCGACATCGGCTAGCTCCTCAATCGGGTTCGATGGCCATGAATTCGTGGGTGACGGATCGTTACAACAGCCTGCCCGCGAGTTGCGCGGCGGCCCTGGCGATCACCAACTCTTCGTCGGTGCGGATGACCCGGACCTTGACCGGTCCATCGTCGGTCGAGATCAGCAGGGCACCGGATGCGTTTCGCTCCGCATGGATGGCGATGCCGAGGAATCCCAGGCCGTCGCAGATGCGGCGGCGGATCCCGGGCGCGTTCTCGCCGATCCCCCCGGCGAACACCAGGGAATCGAGCCCGCCGAGCGCGGCGGCGAGGGCGCCAATCCACTTCCTGGCCTGGTAGCAGAACAATTCGATCGCCTCGGCCGCCCGGACGTCGCCGTCCTGCCGTGCCAGGAGATCGCGGACATCGGGGCTGGTCTCCGAGACGCCGAGCAGGCCGGACTCGTGGTTCACGAGGCCGTCGAACCGGTCGGCCGTCATCCCCTCGGCCCGAGACAGGAACCGGACCAGCCCCGGATCGAGGTCGCCCGTCCGCGTCCCCATGACCAGCCCGGAGGCCGGCGTGAAGCCCATCGTCGTGTCGAGGGACCGGCCCTCCCGGACCGCCGCGAGGCTCGCGCCCGAGCCGAGATGCGCCAGGATGACGCGGCCCAGGGCCTCCTGCGGCCCGGCGACCCGGGCCAGTTCCTCCATCAAATATTGATACGACAGTCCGTGAAATCCATAGCGGCGGACACCGGCGGCCTCGAACCGCCGCGGGATCGGCACGATCCGGGCGACGCGGGGCATGGCGTGATGGAACGCGGTGTCGAAGCACGCGACCTGGGGAAGGTCGGGGGCATGCTCCCGGAACGCCTCGATCAGCCCGATCTCGCCCGGCATGTGGTCCGGGTCGTATGAGGCGATCTGGCGCAGCCCCTCGATCAGCTCTGGCGTGACCCGTTCGGGCTGATCATAGCGACTCCCCCCGTGGACGACGCGATGCCCGATCGCGCCGATCTGCGCGAACCCGACCGAGCCTTCGAGCCAATCGATCACGAGGCGGACGGCCGCCTCCTGGTTTGGGGCATCGACCCGGCGTTCCTCCTTGCCACCCTCGCCGGCCCCGGCCATGATCCACCGGGCATCCTCCAGCCCGATCCGATCGACCCGACCGCAAAGGAGCCTCGCGGGCGGCTCTCTCCGATCGAAGAGCGCGACCTTGAGGCTCGACGATCCCCCATTGATCGTCAGGATGCGTGAGCCTGCCAGGGACTCAGGAACCACGGGTTTGGACATGATACCACCGGAGATTTGGATCGCGATGCTCATCGTGTTAGTACTATGTAAATTATTAGCTCTAGCGATGTGAGTTAAGTTTCTAGCGTTCCTTCCCAGCCAGACATTCGTAACCGGATACGACGTCGAATAATTCCTCATCGATGGAAGACTGCCGGAGGCGGTGGAACGTCTGGTTCAGGTCTTCCACCATGTCATCGATGTTCTTCTCGGCACGCTGCATCGCGGCCAGGCGGCTCCCGTTCTCGGCCGCCAGCGACTCGGCGCAGGCCTTGAAGAGCGAGACGAAGAGGTACTCGCGGACGAAGGCCCGCAACGTCCGCTCACGGCCGCCGATCACTTCGGGCAGGTTTCCGCTCGGCCAGGGGAGATGAGCCAGCTTGAGGGCCCAGGCAGAATCCAGGGGGAGCAAATGTTGACTGACGGGTCCGTAAGTCGCCCGGGACTTGGGGCGGTTGTGGAAGACGTAAAGTTGAGGGGTCTCACCCTTTTCGGGATGGGCCTCGCTTTCTACCAAAACCTGCCCGACGAGGGACGTGATCGCGTCGACAGAGGTCGGCACGGCGAATAGGCCCGCCGGCGTCAGGCCGGCATCCGCCAGCCGCGACCGGACGCGATCGCCGACGGCCCAGACCGTCTTTTCGCCGGGCAGCGGATCGAGCGCCTCGGCGACGAAGTCCGCCAGCAGGTCATTGAATTGGCCGACCAGCCCCTGATCGGAGCCGAAGACGATGGCGCTGACGGCCTTCGAACGCGCTCCCGCCTTTCCGGCCTGCTCGGCGGCGTCAACCCGATTCCTCAAGCACACGGACAGGCCCAGTTCCACGGTGCGCTCGTAGTCCGCCAGCGCCAGGACCGACTTCTCGTATTGCCCGATGCTCGAAGCGGCCAGCGCCTTCATCGAGCGGACCACCGACTTCAGGTCTCCCGCCCCGCCGAGCTTGCGGCGAAGGCTCGCCAGGGTATCGCTCATGGTTTCTTCTCGGGTTCGGCGGGCGATTGCGGGCGGAAGGGCGCGATGACCTCGCCGACGGCTTGCAGGATCGCCTTGCGGTCCCCATCGCTCAATTTCTCGTTCGACGAAAGGCGACCGCGAAGCTCGGCCGGTAGGTCTGAGACGGCCTTCCTCAAGGCTCCCTCGGCGTCGCGCACCTTGGCGATCGGCACATCGTCGAGCAGGCCGCCGGTCAACGCCACGAGGATGACGATCTGCTCATCGACCAACGCCGGTTCGAGTTCCGGCTGTTTGAGGACGGCGCGGATTCGCCGGCCGTGGTCGATGATCTTGCGGGTGTTGTCATCGAGCCGCGTGCCGAACTTGGCGAAGGACTCCAGCTCGGTGAACTGCGCGTAGGCGAGCTTGAGATCGCCCGCAACCGCGCGGTAGGCCGCCCGTTGTGCCTTGCCGCCGACCCGCGAAACGGACTTGCCGACGTCGACGGCCGGCAGTATCCCCAGCTCGAATAACGTCGGGGACAGGTAGATCTGACCGTCCGTGATGGAGATGAGGTTGGTGGGGATGTAGGCGGAAATGTCCTGCGCCTCGGTCTCGATGATGGGCAGGGCGGTGAGCGAGCCGCCGCGGAGGTCGTCGCGGAGATGTGTGGCGCGCTCCAGCAGCCGCGAGTGGATATAGAAGATGTCGCCGGGGAACGCTTCGCGGCCGGGCGGGCGGCGCAGGAGCAGCGAAAGCTCGCGATAAGCGCGAGCGTGATGGGTCAAGTCGTCGTAGATGATGAGGACGTCCCTACCCGCTTCCATGAAATGCTCCGCGATGCTGGTCGCGGCGTAGGGGGCGATGAAGGCGAGGCCGGGCGGGTCGTTGCCTTCGGTCACGACGACTACGGTGTAATCCATCGCCCCTTTCTCGCGGAGGTTTGCGACGACCTTCGCCACGGCGGACGCCCGCTGGCCGATCGCGCAATAGACGCACAGAACATTCTGGTCGCGCTGGTTCAGGATGGTGTCGATCGCGATGGCGGACTTGCCGGTCTGTCGGTCGCCAAGGATCAGTTCCCGCTGGCCGCGGCCGATCGGGATGAGCGCATCGATGACGATGAGTCCGGTCTGCAGCGGCGCGGAGACGGGGGCGCGGTCCATGATCGGCCGGGCGGGGCGCTCGATGGGCAAACGCTGGCCGGTCGCGACCGGCCCCTTGCCGTCGAGTGGCCCTCCCAATGGGTCGATGACGCGGCCGATCAACGCATCGCCCACCGGCACATCCATCACGCGACCCGTTCGCTCGACCTCATCGCCCGCGTGCAGATGCTCACATTCGCCGAGGAGAACGACGCCGATCTCCTCCGGATCGACGTTGAACGCGATGCCGTACAGGTCGCCGGGAAACTTCACCAGCTCATCGAAGCCCACGCCCGGGAGGCCCGAGACCTTGGCGATCCCGACGGAGACGCTCGCGATCGTGCCCACCTCGCGAGGCGTCGTCTGTGGCGTGAAGGCATCCAGCGCCCGGCTGATCCCCGCGAACGCCAGTTCGAAGACCGTATGCAGGCTCTCCGGCGAGTTGTTCATGGTGCGCCCTTCGGGATCGAGGACACCGGTTGAGCCCCCGGCCTGACCCCGGCCTTCGGCTCGGGCACGGCATCCGCCTTCGGCACGGGCTTGGCCTCGGTCTTCGGCTTGGGCTTGGAGTCCGGCTTCGAGTCCGCCTCCGGTTTGGGTCCGGGCGTGCCTTCCTTGTGCAGAAGCTCGCCGGCGCTCTTTTCGAGAGTCGAGAGGTAATCCGCGATGCTCCAGGCGATTTTATGTCCGTTGGTGGAGAGTTCGATGCCGCTGACCAGCTCCGGCGCGGTCTCGAACTCGACCTTGGCGTCCGGGGCAAACGTATCCTTCACTGCGCTTTCGATCGCGCCCTGCTGTGCCTGCGGCAGATCGAACGCGCTATGCACGCTCACCGTATGATTCGACGTCATGAAGGCGGTCGCCATCTGCTCCTTGGCCGCGCCGGTCAGCGCACGAACGCGCCGGACGAAGACGTCGCCGATGCGTTCCTCGAGGCCCGTGCCGGCGAGGTCCGTCAGCGTCTTCCGCGCGATGTCGAAGACTTGATCCCGGGTCCAACGCGTGATGTCTTGACTCAGGTTGCGTTGCTCGGCCCGCAAAGCCTCCTGGCGTTTGGACCGCAAGGCATCGGCCTCTCTTCTTGCTTCGTCGAGGAGACGTTGACGTTCGGACCCGGCATCGTCGGTGGCCTTCTTGAGGAGCGCCGCACGTTCCTTGTCGAAGACGCCGTTCTTGTGCTGAAAGTCGTCGCGATCCTTCTTCGCTTCAGCCTTCTTTGCCTCGACGTCCGCAAGCTGGGCGGCGATCCCCTTCTCGCGTTCGTCGATGGCGTGGAGGATGGGCTTGTAGAGGAATCGCTTCAACAGCCAGACCAGGATGAGGAAGTTGATCGCCTGGGCGGCGACGGTGAACCAATTGATGAGCATGGCTCAACTTCCTGTGGCTTTGGCGATGACGTGGTGCCAGAACGGGTTGGCGAAGATGAGGATCATCGAGACCACGAGGCAATAGATGGCGATGGATTCGATCATCGCCAGGCCCACGAACAAGGTCCGCGTGATGGTCTTCGCGGCGTCGGGCTGCTGTGCCAGCGAGGTCAACGCCGTCGAGACCGCCCGCCCTTCGCCGAGGGCGGGCGCGATACTCCCCAGCCCGATCGTGATGCCGGCGGTGATGATCGAGACGATCGCGATGAGAGTCGTGCCGTCCATAGGGTTCCCTCCAAGGCTTGTGGTCGGATCTCAATCCCCGCGGGGTCGCGTGGCGGCCGCGATGTAAACCGTGGCGAGGATGCTGAAGATGTAAGCCTGCACCATGCCGGTGAGCAGGCCGAGCAAGTTCATGAAGATCGGGAAGACGAGGGGCGTGATCGTCAGCAAGATGCCGACGATCATCGCCCCGCTCATAATGTTCCCAAACAGTCGGACGGCCAGGGCCAACGTGCGCGAGGCCTCGCTGATGATGTTGAACGGCAGCATGATCCACGTCGGCCTCAGGTAGGACTTGAGGTAGCCGCCCAACCCTTGCTCCTTGATGCCGAAGAAGGGCACGGCGACGAACACGGAGATCGCCAGCGCCGACGTGGTTGAGAGCGAGCCGGTCGGTGGCTCGTAACCGGGAATGATCGCACAGAGGTTGGCCACCGCGATGAACAGGAACAGGCTGCCGACGAAGCCGAGATACTTCTCCGGATGGAGCAGTCCCACTTCTTTGATCTGCTCTTGAATCGCGGTGACCACGATCTCCAGGAAGCCCTGCCAGCGCGAGATGTGCACTTCGGTCACGAGTTTGCGCGTGATGAGCCACGAGCCGACGGTCATCACGAGCATCAGGCCCCAGGTCGTGACGATCGTGCTATTGAGCTCGAGAAATCCATACTTCCAGAAGACCAGCTCATCGGGTGTGAGGCGCATAGCCGGCCTCCTCTTCCATCTGAGTTAGGTCTTCCTCCGGCGCCCGCGTGAGCCGCTTCACGACGATGATGCGCGCGGTCAGGAATCCAAGCAGGCACATTACGAGCCGTGACCAATGATTTTGTGAGACAAAATAGAATCCGGCCAGAATCACTCCGGTTCGCAGCAACAGGCTGCCGAGGAACCAGATCGCCGGCCTCTCGGACGTGACGGCCTTCTGGACCGTCCACCAGAGGCCGCCGAAGAAAAACGCGCCGAGCAGTGCGCCGACGAGCAGCGCCAGGGCGAGTGTAGGGAAGTCACCCATTCGAGTCCTTCTGGATCTCCTTGTATTCCGAGTCGACCCAGTGCCAGGCGTTCAGGCAGCCGATGATCAAACCGATGAGGAGTAGCATCAGCGTCCAGGAATAACCGCTCGGATAGCGCCTGTCCGCCCAGATACCGATCGCCGCTCCGACGAGGGTGGGGACCGTCACCGACCAGCCGATCAACCCCGACATGCCCAGGCCGAACCAGACGCTCTTCGCCTCCTCGCCCCGCGCCTTGAGCTTGCGCGCCGCCTGCGCCGACCTGTCGGCTGAAGATCGTCTCATCTTCGCGGTTATCCTTGCCATCCACTTCATTCATGTTGAAATTCCATGAAGCGGCGGATGAATCCTCCCTCCATCTTCGCCAGGATCAAGCGGACGCTCTTTTCCTGATCGTCCGCGTCGAGGAACTGCCGCTTCACCGCCTCGTGGAGTTTGTCGAGTTCCATCCCGCCGATCGCATTCCGCACCGAGACCAGGACATCCATGCCCGCCTTGACCAGCACCCCCAGATCGACCGCCAGGTCAACCTCCTGCCCGGCCCCTGTCTCGTACGTCAGAATGCCCGGCGCCAGGTCCGCCGCACAGTCGAGTCGGTGTGGTAGGAGTCCGAAAGCACCCCGGGACGTCTGGGCCACGATTCGCTTCACGCCCCTCTCCTCGACGAAGACGCGGGAGGGAAGGAGGACTTTGAGATTAATGGGCGTCGACCTCCTGCTTGGCCGCTGGTTTAGGCTTCGAGGCAGCCTGAGGCTTGACTTGAACTTTGGGTTGGGGACCGGCTGGACTTGCCGGCCTGGAGGCCTTTGCCTTTTCCTTGGCCTCGTCGATCGCACCGATCATGTAGAAGGCGCCCTCCGGATAGTCCTTGAACTCGTCGTCCAAGATCCGCCGACAGCCGTCGATCGCGTCCTTCAGGTCGACGGCCTTTCCCTTGATCCCGCTGAACTGCTCGGTCGTGAAAAATGGCTGGGTCAGGAATCGCTCCAGCTTCCGGGCGCGATCGACGACCTTCCGATCATCCGGGGAGAGTTGCTCCATGCCGAGCATGGCGATGATGTCCTTGAGGTCCTCGTACTGCGCCAGCGTCTTCCGGATTTCCTGCGCCAGGAGGTAATGTGGCTCGCCGACGATCGTCGGCGTCGCCATCTTGGAGTTGGATTGCAGCAGGTCGACGGCCGGGAACAGTCCCTGGCTCGCTCTCTTTCGAGAGAGGGCAATCGACGCGGAAAGGTGCGAGAAGGTGTGCACCGCCGCCGGGTCGGTCAGGTCGTCCGCCGGCACATAGACAGCCTGGATGGACGTGATCGCACCCGAGTCGGTGTTGGCGATCCTCTCTTCGAGACCCGACAGCTCGGTCCCCATCGTCGGTTGATAGCCCAGGCGTGAGGGCATCTGCCCCATCAACCCCGACACCTCCATGCCGGCCTGGATGAAGCGGAAGATGTTATCGATGAGCAAGAGGACGTCGCGATGCTCATCATCCCGGAAATACTCCGCCATCGTGAGCGCCGCCAGGCCCACCCGGAACCGTGCGCCCGGGGGCTCGTTCATCTGGCCGAATAGCAGGACCATGTGCGGCAGCACGCCGGCTTCCTTCATGTCATGGTAGAGCTCTTCCCCTTCGCGACACCGCTCGCCGATGCCGCAAAACATGCTCACGCCCTTCTGTTTCCCGACCATGTTGTGGATGATCTCGGTGAGCAACACCGTCTTGCCCACCCCCGCCCCCCCGAACAGCCCCGCCTTGCCGCCGCGCTCCAGCGGCACCAGCACGTCGATGACCTTGATGCCCGTCTCGAAGACTTCGGACTTGGTGGAACGACTGGCCAGCGAGGGTGGAGCCCGATGGATGGTGCGCCATTGCACGTCGGTCGGCGCCGGTTGGCGGTCGATGGCGTTCCCGAAGACGTCGAACATCCGCGAGAGAATCCCCTTCCCGACCGGCACCTTCAATGGACCGCCGGTGTCCTCCACGGCCATGCCGCGGGCGAGGCCCTGCGTGGGATTCAACGCGATCCCGCGGACATGATGTTCGTCGAGCTGCATCAGCACCTCGATGGCGATGCGCGGTTCTTTCCCCGCGCGGAGCAACGAGTAGACGGGCGGCAAGGCATCTTCGAACCTCACATCGACCACGCTCCCTCGCACCGACGCGACCACGCCGTCATTCGAATGCTCGGTCCCTCGATCTGCCATCATCGAATGTCCTCGCTAGTGCACGCGACGCAGGCGATCGGCGCTTGCCGGCACGTGCCCGATCCCACCCGAGTCTCTGGGGATGCGTGTTCACCGCTTCGGCGGCCCCCGGAAGTCGCGCTCCTTGGCGTAACAGAGCAACGACTGCTCGACCGTGTCGGCCAGCCCGAGGCGGCAATGGTCCGCGAATACGTCGAGCCACGCCTTCCATTCCGGCGAGCCCTTCAGCGCTAGGACCGTCTCGCGAGGCGGCCCCGTGCGCCTGGGACGTCCCGGTTTCCTTCGTTTCGGCTCGGCCATCGGCCCTCCGATCCCAATCCGAGAGGGGCACGCGCCGTCTCCGACCGGTCGGGTCACCTGTCCTGTTGGCATCCTAGCAACCAGGAAATAAAAACAAGTAGGAAATCAGTAATCAAATAGATTTAGTATTTTTTTGTCCGTTGAATTTGAATAGCTTCCTGCTATACTCCGGACTCGGCGAATACCTGTTTCTCCCCGGTCGCGGTGCAATCCCCGGGGCGTTGTTTCGTTGCCCCCGGCGATGCGTCCTTGCTCGCACGGTCCCAAAGCGTCGGGTCCTCCCGCCAGCAAGGGTAGCGGCACGTGGCCGGCGGCCCAGGGGTCTCCCCAAGCACCGCAGATCCGATGACAGAAACCATTCCAAAGCGGCTCGAGTCGGCCGCCATCGCGTGGGTCGCCCTGATGGCCGATCGGCGCAAGAGTCCTTCTGCATCCGGGAAGGCCCGGTACGGACCATCGGAGGGTACATGGCCGCGAACCTCGATCGGCGGCCATCCGACGAAGCGATGGCCGGCCTGTCGTTGCTGGAACAACGCGAGTGGCTCCGGGTCACGCTCTCCAGCATCGGCGACGCCGTCGTCACCGCCGACGCCGACGGCGTCGTCACCTTCCTCAATGCGTCCGCCCAGGCGTTGACCGGATGGGCGCAGGACGAGGCGGCGGGCGTCCCCCTGGAAGCCGTCGTCCGCATCATCAATGAAGAGAGCCGCGAGCCGGTCGAGAACCCCGCCACCCGCGCCCTGCGCGAGGGGACGATCGTCGGGCTGGCCAACCACAGCCTCCTCATCGCCAGGGACGGGACGGAGCGGCCTATCGACGACAGCTCCGCCCTGATCCGCAACGAGGCGGGCGAGATCGCCGGCGTCGTTCTGGTCTTCCGCGACTGCACCGAGCGTCGGCGGCACGAGCGGGAGGCCGAGGAGGCCCTCCGCTATGCCGAGGAGATCGTGGCGACGCTTCGGGAGCCGTTCCTGGTCCTCGACGGCAGCCTCCGAGTCTTGCGGGCCAACGCCTCCTTCCATCAGGCGTTCCACTCCTCGGGGGAGGAGACGGTGGGCCGTTACCTCTATGAGCTGGGCAACGGCCAGTGGGACATCCCCGTCCTGCGGACGCTGCTGGAGGAGGCGATCCCCAAGGAGATCGCCGTCCACGACTTCGAGGTCGAGCACGATTTCCCGTCGATCGGCCCGAGGAACATGCTGCTCAACGCCCGCCGCTTCCCGCCCGAAGGCGAGCACCCGACCCTGATCCTCCTGGCCATCGAGGATGCCACCGAGCGGAAGAGGTCGGCCGCCGCCCTCCAGGACTCCGAACTCCGGTTCCGGCGCCTTTTCCAGACGGCCAAGGACGGCATCCTGATCCTCGACGTCGCCCTCGGCACGATCATCGAGGCCAACCCGTTCATGTGCGGCCTGCTCGGCTACGAGACCGACGACCTCCTGGGCAAGCACCTCTGGGAGATCGGCCTGTTCGACGACAAGGAGGCGAGCCTGAGCGCCTACAGGGAACTGCTGGCGAAGGGCTACATCCGCTACGAGAACCTGCCGCTGAGGACCAAGGGCGGGGACGAGGTGGAGGTCGAGTTCGTCAGCAACCTCTACACGGTGGGCGACCGGCGGGTGGCCCAGTGCAACATCCGGGACATCACCCAGCGAACCCGGATGGAGCGGCAGGCGAAGGCGCAGACGGCGGCCCTGGCCGACCTCCACCGCCGCAAGGACGAGTTCCTGGCGATGCTCGCTCACGAGCTTCGGAACCCCCTGTCACCCATCCTCAACGCCGTGCACCTCCTCCGCCTCCAGGGGGACGAGAACCTCGTCCAGCAGGAGGCCCGCAGCATCATCGAGCGGCAGGTCGGGCAGCTCGCCCACCTCGTCGACGATCTGATGGAAGTCGCCCGCTTCACCAGCGGGAAGATCCGGCTGCACCCGGCACGCCTGGACATGAGGGGCGTCGTCGAGCGGGCGGTCGAGTCGGCGCGCCCGCTGATCGACCGCCGCAGGCACATCCTGGACGTGGACGTGCCCGATGAGCCGGTCTGGATGGAGGCCGACCCGAGGAGGCTGGAGCAGGTGGTGGTGAACCTCCTGAACAACGCCGCCAAGTACACCGACGAGGGGGGGCATATCCGCGTCGTCGTCCGGAGCGTCGGGCGTGAGATGGTCCTGAGCGTGCGGGACACGGGCGTCGGCATCGACCTCGAACAGTTCCCCGACATCTTCGACCTGTTCACGCAGGCCGATCGGTCGCTGGACCGGTCCCAGGGGGGGCTGGGCATCGGGCTGTCCCTCGTCCAGCGACTCGTCGACATGCACGGCGGGACGGTGGAGGTCCGCAGCGAGGGGTTGGGGCTGGGGAGCGAGTTCACGATCCGCCTCCCCCTGCCGCGCTCCCCGGCGCCGGAGCCGCCCCCAACGCCCGCAGGATCGACCGGGCGCCCCGCCCAGACCCGGCGGGTGCTGGTCGTCGATGACAACGTGGACTCGGCCGAGATCCTGGCGAGGTTGCTGAGAAAGTCGGGGCACGACGTCCGGACGGCTTACACCGGCCCCACTGCTCTGGAGGTGGCCGTGGCCCACTCGCCGGACGTGGCGTTGCTGGACATCGGCCTGCCGGGACTGAACGGCTACGAGGTGGCGCGGCGTCTGCGGCAGTACCCGCAACTGGACGGAGTGCGCCTCGTCGCGATGACCGGCTACGGGCAGGAATCCGACCTGAGACTGGCCATGGAGGCGGGCTTCGACGAGCACCTCGTCAAGCCGGTCGATTTTCTGAAGGTCAAAGGGCTCCTGGCGACGTTGCTCTCGTCGCCGGACAACGGAGGCTGATAATGGCGCGTCAGATTATCACGGGCGCCGGTTGGGGCCGTCCCTGCCGACCGGTTCCCCAAGGAGGTGAGTCATGGTCATCCAGGAGATGAGTCGGGACCAGTGCCTTGAGGTGCTCGCCGGCGCGAGGCTGGCCAGGCTGGCCTGCGCGAAGGACGGCCAGCCGTACATCGTGCCCGTCTACATCGCCTACGACCGTCCGGATGACGGCGAGCCGCGCCTCTACGGCTTCACGACCCCCGGGCAGAAGGTCGAATGGATGCGAGCGAACCCGCTCGTCTGTGTCGAGGTGGACGACATCACGGCCTCCGACCAGTGGACGAGCGTCGTCGTCATCGGCCGCTACGAGGAGCTGCCCGACAACGCGGTGCATGACGTCCAGCGGCTTCGGTCCCCCGAGGTTTCCCAGCCCGGTCGCGACGAGGGCCAAGGTCCGCCGGAGCGATTCGATGAGCGGCTCCTGGCGTACAATGTGCTGCAGGCGCAAGCCGAGTGGTGGCAGCCGGGATCATCGGCGCATATCAACCCCGTCCCGTCGGGGCGGTTGCCCTTACTTTACTATCGGGTCAGCATCGACCGGATCACCGGGCATCGGGCGACCCCGGACCCCCCAGCCGTCATCCCGCCCGCCGCGACGCCCGAGAAGGAAGGCTGGCTGCGGACGTTCCTGCATTTCATCCGCCAACCTCCGTCTCCCTGACGAGCAGGAATGGGCAGAGGAAGAAAAAGGATCATGGCCGCCCCGTAGGGGGCCCGTTCATGGGGACCCCTTCGGGATTCCCGCGGGGCTCGTGGGTGCGAGGAGGCGCTGGATCTCGTCGCGGAGTCGCTCCGCGATCCCGTGGCGGACCGCCTGCGCATCCCGGAGATAGACCGGGATGTAGCGGCTGACGTCGATGGGTTCTCCGATGCGGAGCAGGAGATCCCGCCGGGCCAGTTGCCGCGGCCGTTTGGTCCGGTACACCTCACGCTCCAGCTTGATGACCATCTCGGCCAGCCGCTCTTGCGACGGGTCCTCATCCGTGTATCGAGGCTGCCAGCCCCCCATCTGGGCCACGCTCTCCGAGCTCGCGAGGTCCGCGCGCGTCTGCTCCCGATCCTCGCCGCCGGACGGCCCCGTCCCGGCCAGCAGGCCGCGCAGATAAGAGGCGAGCCGCCACGCCCGGTCCATCGTCGGGCCTGGGGGGCTGGCGTCGGCCCCGGCGTACCTTGCCTCGGTCTCGGAGAGGATGGCCTTGCGGACCTCCTGCACGCGCTCTCCCAGTCCGGTCAGTTGGTCGGCGATCGGCTCAAGGTGATGGGCCAGCTCGTGGCGATGGAGGAGGTCCCCCATGATCCGGGCCAGCCTCCGCTGGAGCGAGAGGCCCGCCATCCGGATGTTCAGGAGTCGCTCGATCGACCGGGTCCGCCGCTCCAGGATGTGGACTATGGGTCCGCGATAGCGGTACTTGAGCGACATGGGGACGAGGTACGCCGTCCAATCCGGCCGGGCCCGCCTGGCCTCGACCACGGCCTGCATGGCGATGTCGACGGCCCCACTCTTGAACGGCTGCACCAGGTCGTTGAGGTAATAGATCTCCCCCTCCGGGAAGATGACGAGCACCTCCCGGCCCCGTATCACGACCTCGATGGCGTAGCGTTTCGCCTCCTCGTTGTGCAGGCCGCCGCGCTCGACTGAGAAGGCCCCGAGTCGCTGGAGCCACCAGCCGGCGACTCCCCACCCCTCGTCGAAGGCCTCGCGGTTCATCATGAAGAGGAACCGGCGGCCCGATCGGCGGGACAATTCCAGGCAGGCCTCGAAGTCCGTCTCGTCGGCGTGGTTTGCGGCGAGGATGACACCCGCCCCCCGCGGCAGGGCCAGCAGCACGTCCAGGTCGCGCGGTTCGAGGCGGAGCCGATTCCGCCACGCGAGTTCGAATCGGAGGAAGGTCTGGACGACCCGGATGACCCATCCCCAAGGCTTTGCCGGTCGAAAGCTAGGTCCGTCCGACATGGCCCCTCTCCGACAGTCGGTATCGTCTTTTCGCCCGCGGATGCCCGTCCGAATGATCGGCGACAATCATTTCTCCCGGCCAGCGACAATTAGAATTCCCGGCCCCTGAGGCCCGGTAGGCTGTCCCTTTTCGGCTCCCTTATGACGGAGCGGAGGGATGGTCACCGATCGCCTGTTCAGGAGGCTGCGGAAGTTGCTCCAGACCGAAGACCACCCTGGCCAACGCCGCCGACAAGGCGGGCCTCGACGAGAAGACGGCGCGCAAGTACCGCGACTCGGACCGGCTCCCCAGTCAACGGCAGATCCCCCACACCTGGCGGACCCGGGAGGACCCGTTCCAGGACGTCTGGCCCGAACTCCTGGAGAGGCTCCGGCTCAACCCCGGGCTCCAGGCCAAGACCCTGTTTGTCGACCTGCAACGGCGGTTCCCGGGCCGCTTCGCCGACGGGCAACTGCGGACCTTGCAGCGGCGGATCAAGCAGTGGCGGGCCCTCGAGGGGCCGGCCAAGGAGGTGTTCTTCGCCCAGGTCCATCACCCCGGCCGGCTCTGCTGCCAGCGACTTCACGCACTGGCCGACCTGGGCGTGACCATCGACGGCGAGCCGTTCGACCACCTGATCTACCACTTCGTGCTGACCTACTCCAACTGGGAGACGGGCACGGTCTGCTTCTCGGAGAGCTTGGAGAGCCTCAGCGAAGGGCTTGCAGAACGCCCTGTGGGAACTGGGCGGCGTGCCCGGCGGCACCGCACCGATCGGCTGACGGCGGCGATCAAGCCGACTCCGACACAGAGACGTTCACCCAGCGATACCAGGCGTTGCTGCGCCACTACGGCCTGCAGGGCCAGGCGATCCAGCCGCGGCAAGGGCAACGAGAACGGCGACGTCGAGCAGAGCCACCACCAGTTCAAGCAGGCCGTGGACCAGGCCCTGATGCTGCGCGGCAGCCGGGACTTCGCCAGCCGCGGCGACGTACGAGGCGTTCCTGCAGCAAGGTCTGGCCGGGCAGCAACGCCAACCGCAAGGAGCGGTTCGCCGAGGAGCTGGCCGTGCTGCGGCCGCTGCCGGCGCGGCGGCTGGAGATGGGCCGAGCGGGTGCAGGTGCGGGTGGACGCCGGGCAGCACGATCCACGTCGGCGGCAACATCTACTCGGTGCCCAGCCGGCTGATCGGCGAGTGGGTGGAGGTCCACGTCGGGGCCGAGCGCCTGGAGGTCTGGTACGGCCCAGAAGGGTGGACCGGTTGCCGCGGCTTGCGTGGCCGGGGCAAGCATCGCATCGAGTACCGGCACGTCATCGACTGGCTGGTCCGCAAGCCGGGGGCGTTCGCCGACTACCGCTACCGCGACGCGATGTTCCCGACCAGCCGCTTCCGCATGGCCTACGACGCGCTGAACGGGCAGCGGCCCGGCCGGGCGGCCAAGGAGTACCTGGGGATCCTGCACCTGGCGGCGCAGGAGAGCGAGTGCGCGGTGGACGAGGCGTTGCGGCTCTTGCTCGACGGCGGCCAGCCGCCGTGACGGCGCCGCCGTCGCGGCGAGGCTGCGTCAGGGTCGGCGGCCGCCGGCGGTGACCGACGTGACGGTCGTCGATGTGGACCTGACGATGTACGACGCCTCCTGGAGGCGAAGGAGGGACATGAGCACGGACACGACGGACATGAAGGCGGAGCTGACCGGGCACCTGAAGGAGCTGCACCTGCCGGCGTTGCGGGCCAGCTTCGAGGAGCTGGCGCGGCAGGCCCAGCAGGAGGCGCTGAGCTACGAGCAGTACCTGCTGGAGCTGGCGGAGCGGGAGTGCCAGGAGCGGCGGGACAAGCGGGTCGAGCGGCTGCTGCACGAGTCGCGGCTGCCGCTGGAGAAGAGCTGGCCAGCGCTGGACCTGAAGCGGCTGCCGGCGAAGGTGGTGCAGCAGGCGCGGGCGCTGCTGGAGGGATCGTTCGCTGGACCGGCGCGAGAACGTGCTGGTGTTCGGGCAACCCGGGCTCGGGGAAGACGCACTTCCTTTCGTCGATTGGACAGGAACTGATGCGATCGGGTCGGCGGGTCTGCTTCCGCAAGTGCGGCCTGATGGTGCAGGAACTGCTGGCGGCCAAGCGGGACCTGAAGCTGAGCCGCGTGCTCAAGCAGCTGGCGCGGTACGAGGTCGTTGATCCTGGACGACCTGGGCTACGTGCAGCAGAGCCGGGAGGAGATGGAGGTGCTGTTCACCCTGCTGGCGGAGCGTTACGAGCGGGGCAGCGTGATGCTGACGAGCAACCTGCCGTTCTCGGGCTGGGAGGCGATCTTCAAGGACGCGATGACGACGGCGGCGGCGATCGACCGGCTGGTCCACCACTGCGTGATCCTCGAGCTGAACGTGCCCGAGCTACCGGGCGGAGCAGGCCAAGAAAGCCCGACAGACGACGACCACGGTGTGATCGCAAACGGCTGATGGGTCCGGGAAGAATAGTTGTCGTCGGACGGGAAAAATAGTTGACGCCAATCAGTCCGAACGCCCCCGCGGCTCCCTCGGCTCGTTCCTCGGCCGGTCAACCTCACCTCAAGGCACACTGTCACCGCCGTCGCTTGGGACACCAGACGGGCCCCTTTCTTGACAGGCTCTCCCCGAATGGAGCGGCGACAGCGGGCCTCCTCAGGTCGGCGGCCCGCCGCGCCCGCGGCCCGACGCCCGGCGCAGCAGATCCATCTCGCGCAGGACTTCCTCCGGGCCCACATCCCGCTTCAGGCCCTCGACGTCCGGGTCCCTGCCTTCCGGGAGCCCCAGGCGGTCGGCGATCGCGTCGACGAGCTTCAGGACGCGCGTCATCTCGTACTCGGTCAGGAGGTTGATCTGCAGGTCCAGCTCGGCCCGCCTCTCGGCCGCCTCGGCCTGACGATTCTGGCTCAGCAGGACGAACGTCATCAGGAAGACGGACTCCCGCGAGACGATCATCAGCAGCAGGCCGAACGGGAAGGGGTCGAAGGTCCGGCGAGGCCCCAGCCATCCGAGGTTCAAGGCGATCCAGGCCCCGAATCAGGCGGCGTGGAGGTAGAGGAACGGCATGCTGCCGGAGAACGCGGTGATCCGGTCGGCGGCCCGGTCCTCCCTGGTCGTGGCCGACTCGAGCTGACGGCGGACCTCGGCCACGGTGGCGATGTTCCGCTCGATCGCGCCGGAGAGGTGCGGATGCTTCGGCTGGTGCGACATGGAGTGTCCTGCGGCGAACGTAATCGAAGGATTCTGAGGACATTGGCAGTTTCGGACAGACATTGAACGAGCAATGTCTGAACGGTCGCCTGGTCCGAATCAGGTCCGGCGCGACACCACCGATGGCATCCCTGTGGTCACACCAATTATGATCAAGATCCCGCCCCCGGATAGCAGATCGGCGTTTGAGTCGTTCATGGCCGTCCCGAATGCGTTGAGTGAGCGAGAGTAGTGCCGGGAGCACCAACGACTTTTCGTACGGCGACTCCCGCCTACCTCGCGGTCGCAGCGGCGTCCAACGCAGACCGCTGAGTCTGATCGTTCCGGCAGCACGCTTCGGTATAGTCGACCGCGGCGCGTGCCGGATCGACGAGCGCGACGCGGCCGTCTGTTGGTCGAGGCCAACCCCAGCCAAGCGGAGCGGCCGGGCCGGCCTGGAGCTCACCATCGCCGGCTGAGCGGACGTGACTCATGAAAGCTCCATCGCTGCCTCAACGCAGGGCCGGGACTATTCGCCTAGATGCAGCGCCGGTTTCCCGTTTTGACGCCCATCGCGGTGATGGGTGTTGTGCTAACGGGTCTGCCGGATTTGCTTGGCTTCGCTTTGCCGCGAGGGAGGGCATAGCCAATGCAAGACGAATACCGGACCTTCCCGCTGGCCGATCACATCCGATGCACTCGCGACGGCCGCATCGAGTCATGCCTGCGGCGTGGACCAGGCGGGCCCGAGACGAGCTAGTGGAAGGTGCTGGCGCCCTGGCTCGACGAGAAGGGCTATTCCATCGTGACCGTTCGACGGAGCGACGGCCGGCACCGGGCCATGATGGTCCACCAGATTGTTATCCGGTCGTGGGTCGGGCCGCCGTCGAAGCCGGGTATGCTCGTCCGTCATCTCGACGACGTGAAGACAAACTGCCATGCGGACAACCTGGCGTGGGGCACGCACCAGGACAATCATGACGACGCCAAACGAAACGGCCGGCCTCACTATCTCAGCGGCCCTGAGCATCCAAGACGGAAGGGCGGGCCCCGCGCGTCTCAACTACCCTTCCGACGCCCGCAACGCGCCCGGGCCGTCGCCCGAAGTCCGTTCAGCGTTGAATCTGGTAGAAGTGTTAAGACGTTCTCAGCGTTCAAAAATTCCGCGGGGGCAAGGTTAGTCATGGTCGGCCGGACTGGGGGACCGCCCCGCCGGGCCCGCGCCTCCCATTGTGGGCGTTAGACTTGCGTCGTTCACTCACGACCGTTTGACTGACATCCCATCCATTTCAGCTTATGACTTCGCTTGAATCCACCCCAATCCAGACGCGAATTCAGACCAGACCCGTCCGCCGCATTGCGACCAGACCCGAGCAGGAGGCCCGCCGCGACCAGAGGGAGGCAGGAGGCCCGGACGCTCGACCAGACTGCGGACGACCCAAGCGGGATCGAGCGCCGCCGGATTCGACGCTCCGAGCAGCAGCCCGCCCGTTCCGGCCGGCCCGCTCCCGTCCGGTCGCGATTCGGCAAGCGCCGTTGCTCGCCCCCTCTCCCTACCCTCTCCCCATCGAGACGCTAACACGTCTAACAGCTCGGCCAGTTATTCCGCCTTGCGAGGGATTCCGGCTTGCGCCGTGCGACCCATCGCCACCCCTCGGTTAAGGCCCCGGCGGGTTTCCCACGCCTAGCACCGCTCCGAGACATCCGAGCTAACCTGAACTGCCCCCGGCTCGACTGCCCGAGGGTCTGTATTGAAACGGCGGGATGCGGGCCGCTTCAACCAAAGCCTACCCAACGAGCGAGGAGCCTCGCACGGACAGACCGGCGATCGTCCCGCCGGAATAGGAGTCGCGTGTACGCGCGAGGTGATGCTTTATATCGACATTCACAGAAAAACCAGTTATCGCACTTGTCACACGACAGAACGTGCGTCATAGTTCTAGTGTCGGGGCCAGTAACGGCGGGCCGCAACGGCGGCCGGCCCGATCGGGCCCGATCCGCGAGACGAACCGCCGCAGGGCGGCCCGATCGCGGTACGCACACGGGCCCCTCGGGGAACACGTTCCCCGTCGGGCCGATCCGAGACGGCCGTCCCATGCATGGGCAACGGCGTGGCATCGCAGGTACGCCCGCGGACCGTGGATGATCCTCCACGCGAACCGGGCGGAAACGACCCCACGCGACGGACCGAAGGAACCCGTTCTCGGGCACGATGGCGGTGCGTCGCCTAGGTGCCGACATAGCTGGTGCATCGCCCGCGGGAGATCCGCGGGGCGGTCCGGGGCCGGCAACGGCAACGGATCGCGACCGTACACCCAGGCTCGACCCCTCGCATGAGGCGGTCCGCGTCCAGCGTTCGCTTGCAAGTCAGCCTGTTAGCTCGTGGCGTAGGCGCGACCGACGCGGGGTGCAACTCCCCGTGGTCCGGTTGACCACCCGTCCCGCGGCGGACTCACCGCACCGGAACGAAAAATGGGCCGGAGGATGCGCAAACACCCCCCGGCCCGGTGGCAGTCTCCAGTATAAGTGGAGAACCGCCAATGTCCACGCTACTCGAAGCAACTCTCGACAGCAACATCACCGGAACGGACATCGTCCCGTTCCAGGCGTCGCCCGTCGTCATCGAGGCCGAAGTCGTCGAGGAGCAGGCCCCCGGTACGTCTCCGGACGACCAGGGGAACGCGTTCCCCGGCATGACCGAGGCGGAGAAGCAGACGATGGCGGAGCCTGGCTCGGCCGACGATGAACTCGTCAGCCTGGCCGTCGCGACCCTCGACCCGAAGGACATGCTCAGGAAGTATGCCCGCCTCGGGGCCGAAGCGCTCAAACGGGCGCGGAGGCAGAAGGCCGCGTTCAAGGGCTGGGCCAAGGAGGATTTGACCCGCCTCTTCGGCAAGCTCGCGGACCTGGTCCGCATGCGGAGCGCCGTCAAGGAGGTGGAGTTCGACAAGTACGTCCGCATCCACCTCTGGATCGAGGCGGTCAAGCCGCTCGTCCCGGGCGTGGACAAGCTGTCGTACCACCAGGTCAAGAACAAGTTCCTCCCGACCCTCACGTTCGACCCGGTCGAGTTGACCGGGGAGATCAAGAAGGGCTGGATCGGCTGGCTCACGGCCACGGTGGAGCGGCAGATCGGCGACGAGCCCCTCACGATGAAGGAACTCGACGCCGCGATTGCGGAGCGGGCGGACGAGATCGAAAGGGAGCGGGAGGCGAAGAGGAAGCCGCTGACCGCCGACGAGGAGCGCGCCCGCGACGACAAGGCCGCGGAGGCCAAGCGGCGCGCGGAGAAGAACGCGGCCATGTCCAAGATCAGCGACGCGGTCGACAAGGCCGTCGGGGCGGACACCATCACCCCGGCGGACGTGACGACGATCGTGGAGAAGGTCTTGAAGTACCACGGCATGGAGATGCCCAAGTCCGGCGCGTTCGACCCGGAGTCCTGCACCGTCAACGACGTCCGCATGATCGCGAAGCAGATGTTCGCGGCGGGCAAGGTGACGGAGATGCGGGCCCTGCGCGATATCCTGGACCAGATGCTCAAGGTCGTCGAGAGCGCCTTCGCCGCGAGCAAGGCCGGCTGACCCGAACGCAAGCGGACGCTGGACGCGACCGGGCCGAAAGTGCGCCCAGCTATGGCCCGGGGAACGCGTTCCCCGGCGACGGACGAGTGAGACGAGAGCCCCACGGGTAAGACCGTGGGGCTTTTTTCGTTTCCCGACGAGATCAACGTCTATGCGAGACCCCGCCCGATCCCCTGGATGTGATGCCAAGGGATCGGACGGGGTTTGAGCCTTTGCACCCACGATCCAGACGGCCCTGGCCAAGGTATCGGAGGACCGAGAATGTTCAGTATACGCCAACGCGATGCGACAGGCTGGGTGATCGAGCACGCCGATGGTCGGCTCGCGTCGCCGTTCATCTACGCGGACCGATGGGACGCGCTTGGAGACCTGTGGGAGATGTCGCCCGAGGACGCGGGCGTCCACGAGATCCTGTTCGGGGTCTTCTGAGCCATCGGAGCGACATTGACTCGGGAGCGGAGCATTTCCCGAGTTGCTCGGCTGCGATGCTTCCGCATCGGATCGACGCGCGGCGGCGGCCGGAGACTGACCCGTTCGGAGCATAGCCGGATCTTCGTATGGGTGGGGGTGGACGCTGCCTATTCCTTGCCTGCTACGGCAAGGCAACTCGGGACGGGAATTCGGCCGGCATCCGTCTCATGGTCAGACAAGCCGACGGATCGACGCCCGCGGTCCATGGCTCGATACCTGGCGTGGGCCCCGCGATGCCGCATTGCGCTGCCTGGGTCCGAGCACGCGCAAGGGCGCCGCCCCGGCTGCTCCGTCACCGGATTCAGCGAACGATGGAGTCGGAGTCGCCTCAAGGCACGAAGTTCAGAACGGAAGGTCCGACCAACCCTCGTCGCCACATCGGCCGGCGGGGGTCTCGGACATCGTTTCACAACGAGGAATGAATCTATGAGACTCGAAGCCCAGAAGAAGCTCGGCTACTACCCGGCGGCGCCGGAGGCGATCGCAGGAGTGCTTCAGGCACCTGCGGGCGTCCCCGCCGAACCCGGCCAGGCCGCTCGAACGGGTCAACATCCTCGACCCGTGTGCCGGCGAGGGCGAGGCGATCGACCTGATCCGCGTCGGCCTGGGCCTCGACCCCGGGCGGACGTACGCGGTCGAGCTGGACAAGGGCCGCTCGGCCAAGATCCGCGAGCGAATCCCGGGGGCCCATGTCATCGGCCCGGCGAGTTATCTCGGATGCCAGATCGCGGGACGCTCTTTCGGTCTGGCCTACGTCAACCCGCCCTTCGACCACGAACTCGGAGGCGGCCGGCGTGAGGAGCAGGCGTTCGCCGAGAGGGCCACGGCCCAACTGGCGACCGGCGGCGTGATCGTCGTCGTCTGCCCGCTGCGGGCCCTGGTCGGCAATCGCGGGTTCGTCCGGTTCCTCGACTCGTGGTTCGAGGACGCGGCCCTCTTCAAGTTCCCCGACGGCACCCGCGAGGACGGCGTCACCCCGATCCGGCCCTACAACGAGGTCGCCTTCGTCGGAGCCAAGCGGAAGCACCAGCTGTCGACCGAGGACGCCGAGTCGCACGGCACGCTCCACCGGATGTATGCCCAGTGGACGGGGTACGTCGAGATCGGCAATCTGACCGCCGCTCGGTGCCAGGCTCCCCAAGGGCTACGTCAACGGCCGGCCGAGCATCGAGCTTGAACAGGTCGTTCGGGAGTGGACGATCCCGCTCGCCCGCGAGCCACACACGTTCAAGAAGACGGCGTTCACCGACGAGGAGCTGGCCGAGGCCGTCGATTCCAGCCCGCTGGGGGCGATCCTCGCCGAGGTGGTCGTGCCGCCGCCGGCCCGGCCGCCGCTGCCGCTCGACAAGGGCCACCTCGGGCTGATCCTCGCCTCGGGCATGCTCGATGGCGTGGTCGAGGGGCCGCACGGCGTCCATGTCGTCCGGGGCTCGTCCCACAAGAAGGAGTACCACAACAAGGAGGCGTCGAAGTCCGAGGAGGACCCCGAGACGGGGGCGGTCACGACCAAGGATGTGTTTTCGGAGCGGATGATCACGGTTATCCGCTGCGTCGAGCAGGACGGGGTGATCTACACCCACTCCAACGATGTCACCGAGGCGGAAGCAGACGACGAGACCGAGGCCGCCTGAAACGATTTTCCTTGAGACTTGGAGGCGCGGGACCAAGGACGGACTGGTCCATCCGATCTTTGACAATCAGGAGCATCACGTGAGCTACAGGCTGAGACTCCGTCCCTACGACGGCAGCGGCCCGGTGGACATCGTCGACACCGTCGACATCGTCGAATGCCGGCACGCCGCGTCCCGCAGGCTCCGCCGACACAGGAACGTGATGGGATACCCCGTCACCGTCCTGGAGCGTGGCAGGAAGTGGGAGCTGGAGACCGGCGACGATGCCGTGGGCATCAGCGACCACGAGGGTATCCTCGCGATCGAGGAGGTCCCCGAGCCCGACGCCGCCCGACGATGGCGACGATCCCCCGACGGACTTCTGCGGGAGATGCCTCACTCCCCTGGACGACGACGAGTTCGTCCTCTGCGACCGCTGCGTCGACGAGGCATGCGGTTCCTGCGGCCTTCCCCCCGACGAGTGCCAATGCACCGGGGAGGGCCCCGATGAGTGACACCCGCGAGCCCCGGGTCTTCGGATATGCCCGTGCGTCGACCAGGACGCAGGTCGAATCGCCCGAGACCCAGAGGGATTCCATCGCGAAGTACGCGGCGCTGCACGGCCTGGGCGAGGTCACATGCTTCGTCGACGCGGCCAAGTCGGGCAAGGTCCCATGGGCTGACCGCGACGCCGGCAAGGCCCTGTTCGCCCAGATCCGTCCGGGCGACCACGTCGTCATCGCCAAGCTCGACCGCGCGTTCCGCCGGCTCGCCGACTGCGTGGTGGTGCTGGAGAAGTTCGAGCGGATGGGCGTCAAGCTCCACGTCGTCAACCTGCTCGGCGGGGCCATCGACCTCAGCTCCCCAATGGGGCGTTTCATGATCCACATCCTCGCCGCGTTCGCCGAGCTGGAGCGCGCCTTCATCTCGGAGCGGACGAAGGACGGCCTGGCCCGCCGCAAGGGCCGCCGCGTCGCCCATTGCCGGTATCCGGGTTACGGTCGGCGCTGGGCCAAGCAGATCGTCGACGGCAAGGTCGCCAGAGTCGCCGTCACGGACGAAGAGGAGCGCGCCGTGATGCGGTCCATCCTCGGGTGGCGGACGCAGGACCCGCCGCTTACCTGGAAGGAGATCGCAGACCGTCTCACCTACGACCTCAAGCTCAAGACGAAGGAAGGACGGCCATGGGACCAGAACCGGGTGCGAAGGGCGTGCGAGGCGGAGATGAACCTCCGGCTCGCCGAACGAACGGAGACCATCACGTCCCCTGGGACCGGGCCGCCCGGATCATCCGGGGCTTCTACGAGTCCTGGATGCGCCGGCAATCCGAATGGGACGACTTCGCCCTGAGCGAGGGCAAGCCCGCGTCGGCGGTGTTCGCCGACCGGCTGGTCCAGCCCGTCCAAGATCTGAGGAAGGAGTGGAGTCCATGAGCGAGGGCGGCGATCCCAAGTTCGGCGAGTTCGCCGTCCTGCTGAAGGACGGCAACCAGACCGAGGCGAAGTTCGACCGGCTAGCCAAGAGCGGCCGGGGCGAACTCCTTCTCGTATCGCTCGTCACCGAGACGCAGCGACTCAAGCAGATCCGGGCGCTCTTGAGCCCCGGTAATAACAACGCGAAGGTCGTGGTCGAGGCGAGCGGCGTCCAGGTCAGCAGGCCGGGCGACCCGTCGTGGTCGGCCCACACCCCGGGCCGGCTCTACCCGACCCCGGACGGCTATCAGGTCGTCACTCACAGGCTCGGCTACGGCCTGGTCCACGCGCTCTTCCTGACCCGGATGCCGGGGTTCATGAAGGTCGTGACGCCCGAGTCGCTCTGGCACGAGCTGACCAGTTCGCGGTTCACGACGCCCGTCCTCAAGGAATGGGTGCCGTATCTCGAAGGCCGGCTCCGCGAGGAGGAGCGGCTCGAAGACGCCTACGGCTTCAACTGCCGATGCGGCGTGCTCACGGCCACGACGACGAAGCTCGACGAGATCGTGAGCGAATCTCTCGCCGGCAAGTCGATCCTGATCCCCCGTCCCACCTCCGTCTGATCCCCCACGCACCAATCGGGAGACCGAGGGCACGCTTCACGGCGTTGTGTGCCCTCGTCCCCTAATTGCTTAGGACACTCGCCCATGAGCAACCGCGACGACAACCCTGGACAGGATCTCGACGCCGACGCCGGCACGTCGATCGACCCGATCCTGATGCCAACGGCGAAGGCATTGCCCGACATCCAGGGCCTCGACGACTACTTGAAGAGCTACGGCTCGATCCTCGGCAAGAAGGCGATCAACGCCTTGGCCCCGCTCCACGTCCCGGGCCGCGACCCGCTACCCGACTTCGACGACATGCTCCGCGAGCCCGTTCGAGCCCCAGCGGCACGTGATCGCCGCCGCCGTGCGGATGCTCGATAACGTCGGTAGCGGCTTTATCGTTGGGGAGATGGGCACCGGGAAAACGCTCCTGGGAATGACCGCCGTCCTCAAGCACGGCCAGCGGTCGAGGAACCAGGGCGGCTACGGCGGCAGGTTCCGCTGCGTCGTGCTCTGCCCCGACCACCTGATCTCGAAGTGGGCCCGCGAGATCGAGGAGACCGTCCCCGGCGCGATCGTCGGCCGGTTCGGCCCGTCGCCCAGGGCGACCGAGCCCCAGGCCAAGGGCCGAGCCCGGAGGAAGAAGGACGAGATCGACGAGGTCACGGGCAGCCGGCTGACGCTGCGGCACACGCTCGACGTGCTGGGCAAGTCGGCGGCCCATGGCCGGTGGAAGAAGCCCGAGGGGCCCGAGTTCTACGTGCTCGGCCGGAATCAGGCCAAGTGGCTCTGTGACTGGGTCGGGCTGTCCGACGAGAAGCGGACGTTCGGGGCGCTGGACTCGATGAAGAGCGTCGCCGCCAAGACGGTCCTGGTCGAGAAGACCCCACTCCTCGACGAGCACGGCCGCCCGCTCCGCGATCGGCGAGGCGAGCCGCTGATGAAGTCCGTCTTCGGCCGGCGGTACATCTGCCCGAGGTGCGGGAACATCTGCCGCGACGAGAAAAAGGGCGAGATCCTCGGCGACAAGGACCTCTCGGCCCGGGCCAAGGGCGCCCGGCAGCGGCGGTGCCCCGGCCGCGTCATGGTCGAGGTGGCTGACCCAACCCGCAAGGGCCAGGACGGGCTCGACATCCGCAGGCCGGGCGATCGACTGGCCAACCAGGCGGCCGGCCAGCCGTTCAAGTATGGCGGGAAGACGTGGGTCATCCGCGAGTGCAAGGAGCCGCTCTTCCACTACACGAGCCGGCCCTATCGCTGGTCGCCGGCCCGGGTCATCCAGAAGAAGCTCCGCCGGCTCTTCCAGTACCTGATCATCGACGAGGTCCACGAGCACAAGAGCGACGCGTCGGCCCAGTCGATGGCCTGCGGCAAGCTGATCGGCGCCGTCGACCACGTCCTGGCCCTGACCGGCACGATCATCGGCGGCTACGCCGACCACCTCTACCCGTTGATGATGCGTCTGACTCCGAGGACGCTCCGTGACGAGGGCTTCGAGTGGGGCAAGGACCTGGAGTTCTCCGTCAAGTACGGCCGGATCGACCGGATCGTCACGACAAAGGAGGGTGACTCGGGCACGAGCGTTTCGGGCAACGTGAAGTCGATGCGGCGGGCTCGCTCGGGCAACTCGACCGAGCGGAAGGCGGTCCGCCCCGGCGTCATGCCGACGATGTTCGGCCGGCACCTGATCGGCTCGTCCGCCTTCATTACCCTGGAGGAGATGGCCGACGAGCTGCCCGACCTCTTCGAGTACATCGGCGGCCCGCTCCCTCCGCCCGGCCCCGACGACGACTTGGAGCGATACGGCCGAATGAAGGCCGGCTACTTCGAGACAGCGGTCACAATGGAGCCCGCCCAGGCCGCCGAGTACAAACGGGTCGCGGCGATCCTGGAGGCCGCCAACCGCGAGTTGCTCAGGAAGGGCAGCATGAAGTTGCTCGGTGCGATGCTCTGGACGACGATCGACTACCCCGACCGTCCCTGGGGCTGGGCCCGCGACCCCGAGGTCAAGAGGGCGTTCGAGACGATGAAGGCCGCTGCCACCGAGTCGCTCGGCGCGGAGGCGGCCGCCCAACTCAGGCCCCCGCACACGGTCGGCTACTGGAACAAGCCGGGCTCGCGGCGTGCCGAGGACTGGGTCGGCGTAGTGACGCCCCGGGACTGCCCCGAGTCGGTGATCTACCCGAAGGAGCGGGCCCTGATCGACATCTGCAAGCGCCAGAAGGCCGACGGCTACCAGACCTGGGTCTTCGTCCAGATGACCGGCAAGCGGAACATCCAGCCGAGGCTGGCCAAGCTCCTCGAAGCCGAGGGGCTGAGGGTCGGCGTCCTGCGCTCGACCGACGTGGACCCGAAGGAGCGCGAGGACTGGATCGCCGCGAACGGCCGGGACTTCGACGTGATGATCTCCCACCCCCAGCTGGTTTCGACTGGGTTGGACCTCTTCAGCAAGGCCGAGGGCGGGCACAACTTCGCGACGATCGTCTTCTACGAGACGGGCTACAACCTCTTCACGATGCGGCAGGCGGCGCGGCGTGCCTGGCGGATCGGTCAGCCGAAGGACTGCCGGATCTACTATCTCTACTACCGGGAGACTATGCAGCACCGGGCCATGCAGCTCATGTCGCGGAAGATGGCGGCGGCCCAGGCGCTGGAGGGCGAGTTCTCCGAGGACGGCCTGGCGGCGATGGCGGGCGAGGACAACCTCCAGATGGCGCTGGCCAAGAGCATCGCCCGGACGATCGACGACGCCGACATGCAGCGGTCGTGGACGAAGGTCAAGGGCGGGCCGAAGAAGCTGAAACGGCCGGCCGAGGGCATCGAGGCCCTGGCCCCGAAGCCGATCCGGCCGAGCGCGCTCGACGACCTACCGCCTGCCGTGCAACCCGTGGCCGAGGCGATCATCGAGGGCCAGCACACGCCCGTCCCCGAAGACGCGGTGTTCGACGTGGAGTGGGTCAAGGCTGAGATCGACAGGCTCGACCCGCCGTTCGACGAGGCTTCTGCCGAAACATTCGAGCACCCTGGGGCGGATGGGCTCGAAACGGAGCCCGATTCAGCCAGCATCACGGACTCGGATGTGGCTGCTATTAGGATCTATCAGACCGAGAAGGATGACATGGACGTGCCCATCCTGACCGAAGAGATCCTCGCCAGGATGCTCGGTAACATGATGGCTTATAGCACGGAGATCAAAGACTTGGCCAGCTGAGCCCAGCGACAATCAACAGGAAGTCAGCCTGTGTCTTCGCCCCGCGCCGGTCGCCGCGCCTCAGAGTACGTCGGACCGACACGCGCTTTGGAAGGTCTCAGTGCCTGTGCTCCGATTCACGCGCAACACAAAAAATAATGGTGGGTTGCGTCGTCTTCACGGCTTATGAGTGCGAAAACCGAACAATAATAGCCTATTTCGTTTGATTTTCGGACGTAACTGCGGTATGATCGGATCAGGAGGGGGATCGTGATGACCGCCGGTTAGGAAGGAGGGAGTGCGATGGTTGCCAGAGCGGTTGCTGTAGCGGAGCCCGACACGACAAATGCCAAGTACGACAACGCCCGGCGTCGCCTGACAGACGAGCTGCAGAAGATCGCTGACGAGGTGACGTTCCTCGACCCGGATCGCCCCGAGTGGAAGCCGCTACTCGACTCGCGGCGGATCGTCGGCACCGTCCTCGTGTTGGAGGATCTGTTCCCGGTGAGAATCCCCCCTGACCAGTTGGTCCAGAAGGGCGGGTACAACGATGTGAAAGAGGCGGTCGACGACATCATCCGCCGGCACAAGCGGTTCGCGGCCGAGAAGACCAAGCCGAAAAAGGTGCGCACATGAGCAAAGAACGCGAGAAGCAGCCCCACGCCGGCGACGAGGACCGGAAGGCGCTGGGCGAGCGTCTCCGGCAAGCGAGGGAGTACCTGGGATTCTCGCAGGACCAGGTCGCCACCATCCTCGGCGTCCCAAGGTCGGCGCTGTCGCTGATGGAGACAGGGCAGCGCAAGGTCGAGGTGCTGGAACTGAAGAAGCTGGCGGCACTCTACAAGCGTCCGGTCGGCTACTTCACCGGCGAGGAGGGGGAAGAATCTTACGGTGCCGACATCAAGCACCTGGCCCGCAAGGTGGCGGAACTCTCGGCCGACGACCGCAAGGAGGTGGATCAGTTCGCGGATTTCCTGCGTGCCAGGAAGAAAAGTAAAGAGGGGTGAGCCGTGGCGAACCGCGCTGACATCCTGAAAGCGGTAGTTGAGGCCGACCGGCTCCACGCCAAGTACGACACGAAGGGCAAGGCCGAGCGTGGAGCGGGCCGAGTCGACGTGTTCCGTATGCTCTTCGACCGAGACATCTACGTGATTTTCCGCCCGCTCAAGAACCTGCTCGGCGCGTACTTCAGCGACCCCGATACCGGCGTGCTAGTGACTACGAAGCGACCGCTCCCGGTGCAGCGGTTCACGGCCGCGCACGAGCTCGGGCACGCCGCGCTCGGCCATGAGGCCAGCCTCGACGATTTGGAAATACTCGAGCGGCCAATCTTCGCCTCAGACACGAGCGGTGACCCCCACGAGGACCAGGCCAACGCCTTCGCCGCCCAATTGCTGACGCCGCAGTGGCTGATCGTCCACCACATGAAGCAGCAGGGATGGCGGCGGAGCAGCTTCAACGACCCCGCCGTTGCCTACCAGCTCGCCCTCCGAATGGGGTCCAGTTACTCCGCGACCTGCTACGCCCTGGCCGAGTGCAACGCCATCGACCGGCCTGCTCGGGATCAGCTCCTGCAGGTGAAGCCCAAGGCGATCAAGCAATCCCTTGTCACGTCCCACGTACCGGAGCATTGGCGCGGCGACGTGTGGCTCGTGACCGAGCGCGACAACGGGCTGGTGCTCGAAGGCAGCCGGTCCGACCTTGTGGTGCTCAAGTTCCTGGAGCACTCCGGCTCCGGTTACGTCTGGCAGTTCGGCGACCTTGTCGATGCGGGCATGGCCATCGTTGAGGACGGGCGGGCGAATGGGGCGAGCGACCAACACATCGGCGGGGTGGTCTTCAGGACCGTCGTCGCCGAGGCGCAGGCTGGAGTAGGGGTGAGCGGCCACGTCAACCTGCGCGAAGTGCGGCCGTGGCAATTGAAAGGGGCGCCTCTGCACTCACTCGATCTTGAACTCGACCTGTCCGGGCCGCTGCCCGACGGGCCTCACCCGATCCAACGGAAGGCCGACCTACTGGAAGTCGCATGAGCACGATAACTGTCCGCCACGACCTTCGCGGCCGGTTTGGACCGGCTCGTGACCAGGAGGGGCGCGAGACCTGTTTGGCCTTCGCCATGAGCGACGCGCACGCGGCCGCGATCGGCGGGGCGTGGTCGCCACTCTCCTGCGAGTTCCTGTTCTACCAAGCGAAGCAACGGGACACGACCTCTGCCCATCACGGGACCACGGTTCCGGCCATGCGGGCGGCTCTCGAACACGATGGCCAGCCGGCCGAGTCTGGGTGGCCGTACGTGAGCCAACTGCCGACCGATCTGAAGCGGTGGAAGCCGCCCGCCGAGGTGGGTACGCTCTTCCGACGCGGCTCCGACCTGAACGGCACGGTCTTCGACGAAATCTGGAACGCCGTTCAGGGCGACCAGCCGGTGCTGGTCGGCATGACCATCTCGGATGCGTTCTACACGCCGGGGTCGGACGGCGTCATCGACTCGGACGAACCCCAAGACCCGACGCGGAAGCACGCCGTCGTCGTCGTAGCCACGGGCACTCAGGCCAAGAAGCGGCTGCTACTCGCGCGGAATAGCTGGGGCACCACGTGGGGGCGGTCGGGGTACGCGTGGCTGGTTGAGCGGTACACGGGCCCCCGGATCAGAGTCGCACTGGTCATTAAATAGGAGGAGACAATGTTCCGCGGCATCGAGGCGAAGAGTTGCGCCAGCGCCTGGGTCGCAGCCTGCAAGTCGATCATGCCAACCAGGAATGAGGGGTACAACGTCGTCATCGACGTGGCCGACCCGGTGAGGCACGACGCCAAGGACAACGCGACGATCAGCCTCGTGGACAAGTTCCTGAAGGAACACGACGAGAACCCGATCGTGACGGTGGCGAACACGATCTTTCCGCAGGCGCTGTATGAGGCCCACGGCTCGCCGCAGTTCTACAAGATTTACCACCGGGATTTCGACCGGTTCTCTCGCGAGGCGAAGGGCTGGGGGCAGTATTTCGATCGCATGACACGTTGGAAGGTCGCGGGCGGCGAGACGATTTACCCGCTGCGGGATCTGATCGCCAAGCTGAAGACGAACGAGGGGAAAAAGCGGCGCGTCAAGGCCGTCTACGAGATGGCCGTCACAGGGCCATCGCTCGGAGGCCCCGTACAGCCGGAGGAGGAAGAGGAAGACTCGGGCCTCGACCTGACCATCTACGCCCCAGGGTCCGACCGCCGGCGGCCGATGAGCGGTCCGTGCCTGAGCTATCTCAGCTTCAAGCGCCATCTGGATGGCGACCTGTTGCTGACGGGGGTTTACCGCAACCACTATTACATGACCAAGCTTTTGGGTAATCTGATCGGCCTCGGCCAGCTCCAAGCGTTCGTGGCCAAGGAGGCGGGCCTGAAGGTCGGCTCGCTCACCGTCGTCTCCACGCACGCCGAAATCGATATGGAGGGCGGCTGGAAGACGGGCGATGCTAAGTGCTTGGTCGAGAAGGCCGCCAGGACGTTGCAGGACTGACCCAGGCGAATAACGCGGTTGGGGGCGGCGAAGATGCTGTTGCCGGGAGGTCTGAGTGGGCAGGCGGAAGATGACCGATGACACGCGAGCGGATGGGCACGCCGCGCAGGGGCGCGGCCGGAGCTGGATGCGCCGCTGCCCGACCTCGGCCCCCTCAATCCGACCGCGGTTTACAACTCCTATTGGCGGTTCGCGGCAGAGCGCCAGAGCGTGTTTTTTCGCCGGCTTGAACGCCAACCGCCGCCCTGGACCGACGATCCCGTCCTGAGGACGCACAAATTCACGAACGCCTATCGGGCGTCTGACCGCGTGAGCCAGTACCTAATTCGCCGTGTGATCTATCGCTCGGACCTGCCGGATGATGCCATAGAGGTAGTCTTCCGGATCATGTTGTTCAAGCTGTTCAACAAGATCGAGACGTGGGAACTGCTGGAGAAGGACCTCGGACCTTTGACCTACGATGGGTATTCGTTCAAGCGATACGACCAGATCCTCGGCCGCGCGATGAACCGGGGCCAGAGGATTTACTCGGCGGCCTACATCATGCCGTCCGGCGGATCGCTTGGGCACCAGCGTAAGCACCGCAACCATCTCACGCTGATCGAAAGAATGATCCAGAGCGAGTTGCCGGCACGGCTCGCCGACGCGGGCTCGATGCAAGCAGCCTTCAAACTGATCCGCGCCTACCCAACGATTGGCGACTTCCTGGCCTACCAGTTCGTGACCGACGTCAACTACAGCACCGTCACCGACTTCACGGAGATGGAGTTCGTGGTGCCCGGCCCAGGGGCGATTGACGGGATACGGAAATGCTTTTCGATCACGGGCCGGATAGGCGATGTGGATGTGATTCGGGTGATGGCCGAGCGGCAAGAAGCCGAGTTCGAGCGCCTGGGGCTGGATTTCCGAACGCTCAGGGGTCGGCGGCTGCAGCTCATCGACTGCCAGAGTCTGTTCTGCGAAACCGACAAATACGCCCGCGTCGTCCACCCCGAATCCAGCGGTGGGTCGGGGCGGACGCGCATCAAACAGAAGTTCCGACCGCACCCGGACCCGATTGACTATTGGTATCCGCCGAAGTGGGGGATCAATGACGCGGTGGCGCGTCACCCCGTTCGGGAAAGCAGCCCGACCACGCTTTTCGCGGCCGCGCGGGAGGAGACGATGGATCTTCGCACGTACCAAGAGCGCGCGAGAAAGACAGACCGCAACCCCGGCACGGACGAGCAGGCGCGGATGATTCCGCTCGCCGGGCTGGCCAGCGAAACGGGCGAGCTTCTGGGCGAATACAAGAAGTACCTCCGCGACGGAGAGTCGCACAAGCTGTTCAAGGAACGGCTGTCCGAGGAGGTGGGCGACCTGCTCTGGTACGTCGCTAACGTGGCCACCAAGTTCGGGCTGGACCTCGCCCAAGTGGCGGAGCAGAACCTGGCCAAGTGCGAGGGCCGGTGGGGCGTGCTGCCGGTCCGTGAGCCGTTCGACGCGGGCTTTCCCGAGGGTGAGCGGTTCCCCCGGCAGTTCTCCATTGACTTCCTGACCTACCACGACGAGGACGACGCGCCGAAGGTCCGAGTGATGTACAAGGGCAAGCAGTTCGGGGACGACCTCTCCGACAACGCCCACGTGAAGGACGGGTACGGTTACCACGACGTGATCCACCTGGCGTTCGCGGCGATCCTCGGCTGGTCCCCCCTCGTCCGCAAGATGCTCAAGGTGAAGCGAAAGAGCGACCCGAAGGTCGATCAGGTCGAGGACGGCGGCCGGGCCATCGCCACCGAGGAGGGGCTATCGGCGATGATCTTCGCCTATGCCCGTGATTACAACTTCTTCGAGGGCAAGTCCTCGGTCAGCACCGGGCTGCTGCGGATGATCAAAAACATGGTGCGGCACCTGGAGGTGTCGGCCTGCTCACCCGGTGAGTGGGAGCACGCGATCATCGAAGGATTCCGGGTGTGGCGCGAGGTGAAGAAGCGGCGGGGCGGGACCGTGGACGTGGACCTCGATAAGCGGTGTATCTCGCTCCGGGAAGCCTGAATGGGGGCACCATGCGGATCATCGGGCACGGCATCGACGCGGTGAAGATCGCCGAAATAAAGGTCGACGTGGATTCGACGAACAAGAGGTGGGCGGAGCAGTTCTGCTCGGCCGACGAGCGGGAACGCGCTGGCACGACCCCGGCGCGCTACCGATATTACGCAAGCTGCTTCGCCGCCAAGGAAGCGGTGGTCAAGGCGCTCGGGACGGGCTTCCGGGACGACATTACCTGGCGCGGCATCGAGATCCTGCGGCGGGAGAGCGGTGCACCATATATACGGCTCTGCGACGAGGTGTTGGAGCTAGCATCAGGCATGGGGATAACTGACTGGCTTATCAGCATCAGCTACCTGGACGAGATAGCGATGGCCAGCGTGATCGCGGTGGGAGACTGAGCCATGCCGTTCTGAAGCAGCGAAACTGTCAAGCGGCGAGTTGCCGAGCAGGGATTGATCGATCCCTACGATCACCAGCGGGTCATGCACGGGGCATATCAGTTGAGCCTCGGCTCGGAAGCGTACATCACGAGGAATCCCGGAGAGAAAACGAGGCTGGGGGATGACGATCGGATCGTGATCCCGCCGGGTCAGTTCGGTTTGCTCGTCACCAAAGAGGTCGTGGCCGTCCCCAACGACGCAAGGGCCTTCATGTCGATCGAATCCACGACCAATCTGCAAGGGCTGGTCAATGTATCCCGCTTTCACGTTGATCCGGCCTACAGGAACACGCTCACGTTTGCTGTCTATAACGCCGGCCCCCAGAACATCTATTTGGATCAGGCCAGCCGACGTTCCTGATCTCGTGAGCAGCACGCGACCAAGTAACCGTGTGGTGTGTCAGCCCAAATTGCACAGAGCCTTGGTTAGAGATCAGCCTCCTCCAGGGGTACGATGATGAGAACGTGGAGGACGAGCGATGGGCACGAACGGGAAGCGACAGACGTGGAGCGCGGCCGAGAAGCTCCGGATCGTCCTGGCCGGTATGGAGCCCGACGTCGAGGTCTCCGACCTCTGCCGCCGCGAGGGGCTCAACCCGGTCCAGTTCTACGCCTGGAAGAAGCAACTGCTCGGCTCGGCGGCCCGCGTGTTCGAGGACAAGAGGGGCCGCCCCGATGCCAAGGAGCAGCGCCGCGAGGCCGACGTCCAGCGGCTCAAGAACGTGATCGCCGAGATCACCGCCGAGAACCTCGACCTAAAAAAGATAGCATGAAGGCCGGAGCCGCTCGGAGGGCAGACTTGAGCAAGTGGCACGCTCGTCCCCTTCCCGGAGATCCTGGCCATGACCGCGACCAAGAAGACCCGGACCGTCCGCCTGACCTCTTCCACGCTTCGCCTCGACACCGGCGAGATCGCCCACGTCGGCGTCGACGTCCACAAGGTGAGCTACCACGTCGCCGTCGTCACCGACGTGCGAGGCCTGGTCGCCACCTGGACCCAGCCCGCCGACCCGGCCCTGCTGGTCGAACGTCTGACCCCCATTCGCGCAGGTCGCCCAGGTCGTCTACGAGGCCGGCCCCACCGGCTTCGCCCTGGTCCGACGGCTCCGGGCCGTCGAGTTGAAGGCGGAGGTGATCGCCCCGTCGAAGATCCCGACGATGCCGGGCCCGGAGGCCAAGAGCGACCGCCTCGACTGCCGCAAGCTGGCCGTCTTCGCCCAGAAGGGGCTGTTGCGGCCCGTACGCGTGCCCGACGAGCGGGAGGAGGCCGACCGCCAGGTCGTGCGGCTGCGCGAGCAGCTGGCCGGCAAGCTCCGTGTCATCCAGCAGCAGATCAAGGCATTGCTCCTGCAGCACGGCATCGCCGAGCCGGCGGGCCTGACGCACTGGACGGCCGAGTCGATCGACGCCCTGCGCCAGTTGGGGCTCGACGCCGAGCTGCGGTTCTGCCTGGACGTGATGCTCGACGAGCGGCAGCACGCCCTGGGCCAGGTGTCTCGCGCCACCCGACGCCTGGAGGAGCTGGCCGAGGCCGACCGCCACCGCGCGACGGCCTCGACGCTGCGGACGGTCCCCGGGGTGGGGCCAATCACCGCGATGACCTTCCGGGTCGAGCTGCACGACCCGGCCCGCTTCCGCGACGGCGGCCAGGTGGCGCGGATGATCGGCCTGGCCCCGCAGGTCCTGCAGAGCGGCCCGACGCGCCGCGAAGGGAGGCTCTTGAAGTCGGGCAACGCCCGGCTGCGGACGGTGCTGATCGAGGCGGCCTGGAGGTGGGTCGCAGGCGACGAGGCGGCGAAGGCGAAGTATCGACGCCTCGTCGCCTCGACGGGCAACGGCAAGAAGGCCATCGTGGGGATGGCCCGGCGTCTGGCGATCCTGCTGTGGCGGCTGAGCCTCAGCGGTGAGCCCTACCGAACGGCCGCGTAGGGAGATCATCAACCCCGAGAAAAACCCCGCTCGAACGCCTTGGCGAGCGGAGCCGATCGAACCCCGAGCCACCGAGGATCTGCGAGTGAGGTGACCGCGTGCGCCCCTGGCGGGCCCCGGCCCGCGTAAAAAGATCATCAACCCCGAGAAAAACCCCGCCCGAACGCCTTGGCGAGCGGAGCCGATCGAACCCCGAGCCACCGAGGATCTGCGAGTGAGGTGACCGCGTGCGCCCCTGGCGGGCCCCGGCCCGCGTAAAAAGATGGCGGCCCTCGTTCGCGATCGCAGACCCTACCCTGTGCCCCGAGCACGAATAGAGAACATGAAGGCCGAGGTGTCGATCGGAGGGCAGACTTTAGCAGGTGAATCGCTGGTCTTCCCCCGGAGGTTACAGCCATGGCCAACACTAAGGCGCGCAGGCTCTCTGTCGTCCGCAACTCTCCCGACGCCCTCCGCCTCGATCGGGGCGAGATGGCCCACGTCGGCGTCGACGTCCACAAGGCGAGCTACCACGTCGCCGTCCTCAGCGCAGAGCGCGGCCTGCTGGCCACCTGGGTCCAGCCCGCCCGGCCCGAACTGCTCCTGGAGCGGCTCGGGCCGATCAAGGGTCAGGTCGCCGGGATCGTCTACGAAGCGGGACCGACCGGCTTCTCGCTGGCCCGCCACCTCCGCGCGGCAGGGCTGCCCGCCCAGGTCATCGCCACCTCGAAGGTGCTCGCCCCTCTCGGCCAGGAGGCCAAGTGCGACCGGCTCGACTGCCGCCGCCTGGCCTTTCTCTGCTCCAAGGGGCTCCTGCACCCGGTCCGCATCCCCACCGTGCAGGAGGAGGCCGACCGCCAGGTGCTGCGGCTCCGCGAGCAGATGGTCCGCAAATCGCGATCGATCCAGCAACAGGTCAAGGCGTTCCTGCTGCAGCACGGGATCGCCGAGCCTGACGGCCTGGGCCACTGGGCGGGGCGGGCCGTCGAGGCGCTGCGCGGGCTGGAGCTGCTGCCGGAGCTGCGGTTCTGCCTCGACGTGATGCTCGACGAGCTGGAGCACGTCAACCGTCAGGTCAAGCGGATCACCGGTCGCCTGGAGGAGCTGTCGCAGGCGGAGCGTCACCGGCCGGCGTCCGGGGTGATGCGGACCGTGCCGGGCGTCGGGCTGGTCACCGCGATGACCTTCCGGCTGGAGCTGCCCGAGCCGGGGCGGTTCGACCACGCCGGCCAGGTGGCCCGGATGACGGGCCTGGCCCCGATGGTCCGCCAGAGCGGCGAGACCCGTCGCGAGGGGGGCCTGATTCGGTCCTCCAGCGGTCGCCTGCGGACGGCGCTGGTGGAGTCGGCGTGGAGGTGGGTGGCCCACGACGAGTCGGCCAAGGCCGTGTACCGCCGGCTCGTGGCCAACACCGGCAGCGGTAAGAAGGCGATCGTTGGCGTGGCGCGGCGTCTCGGGGTGCTTCTGTGGCGGCTGAGCTGCCGCGGTGAGCCCTACCGGGCTGCGGCGTAGGCCGTCCGCCGCGCGAGGCACGATCGGTCCGTCCACGTGGTGAGTCGTCGTAGCGGGAGTCACGGGGGCCTGCGAGCTGGGTTGACCGCGTTCAGTCTGCTGCGGGGGTATCCCCGCGACGAATAGAGGGCGGCACCCGCTTGCGACCGCATCCCTCTCTTGTGCCCCGAGCACGCATAGCAGCAGGGCCTTCCAATTCCCGGCCTGACGATCGGCACCGCTTGACAACCGGCCTCATAGCAGCAGGCTGATCCTCGCAAGCCTCGGGAATCGATCCTCGCCACTTGACCACCGGCCTCATAGCAGCAGGCTGATCCTCGCAAGCCTCGGGAATCGATCCTCGCCACTTGACCACCGGCCTCATAGCAGCAGGCTGATCCTCGCAAGCCTCGGGAATCGATCCTCGCCACTTGACCACCGGCCTCATAGCAGGGGCGCTCGGGTTAGAGGACCACGGCCAGTTGCCGCCCGAGCTTCAGCAGCGCGTCCATGAGGAGGTCGAGCGGACGAAGCGGCGGAGCGGCTGGCCCGCCAAGAAGACACTGACGGCCCTTGAGGTCGCGGCGCGGAGCTACTACCGCTGGCTCGAGCAGGAGGCGTGGGCCAGGGATCGGCCCGCCGGGTCACCCGCGCCGGTGTCGCCGTACGAGGCGCTCTCCGAGGAGAAGCAGGCCGTGCTCGCCTTCGCCTGCAAGCACCCCGAGCTGCGGCATCGGGAACTAGCCTGGAGGATGGTCGACGAGGACGTGGCGTATCTCAGCCCCTCCACGGTTTAGCGAATCCTGAAGGGGCGAACCTGGTCTGCCCGTGGCGGCGGTCCTGGTCTCGGTGGCGTTGTCCGTGACGCTGGCGGGCCTCCTGGCCGCGCAGCAGCCGAAGTCGCAGGCCGCCTCCCGAAATGATGCCGCGCGAGAGCGGGCGGACATGCAGAGGATCATGGCGGAGAACCTGAAGGGTACACACGACCTGATGACGGCGTTGGCGCTGGAGAACTGCAAGTCGTCGAACTGCTGGAAGAGGGAGGCCGCCGACGTGTCGTCGCCCGAGGGTGCACAGGCGACGTGAGGGGGCCTGTGCACCGCGCTCGATACTCTCCGTCGGTGTATTCGATCGAGCAGCCGAGCTTCTCCACCAGCTCCAAGGCCGCGATGGCCACTTCAGCGAAACAGGCGTCGATGTAACAGGGGATGAAAGGTCCGAACCTCATCGGCCCGGCCCGGCCCGCCCATGCGCGTTCCTCAGTCGCGGCAAGGTCCATGAGCACGCGCGGCCAGGGGTCCTGTGCCGCTAGCGCTTGCCTGTACGCCCATTGACCCCGAGACCGGTGCGGGCCATGCCAGCTTACGGTGTGCGGTGATGAACGCGTCGATCTGGGCCGCCACTTGGGCAGGGAAGGGCGCGACGCGACGGGCAGTGAGGTCGGCATGCGCGTGCACGCACTCGAAGATCGAGGAGACCACACTCCGGGTTTCGTTCACCATGAAGAAGAGAAAGTGCATCAACTTCGCGCTCTGTAGTGTGTCAGCCCAAGTGGCACAGAGTCTTGGTTAGAGATCAGCCTCCTCCAGGGGTACGATGATGACGACCTGGAGGACGAGCGATGAGCACGAATGGGAAGCGGCGGACGTGGAGCCCGGCGGAGAAGCTCCGGATCGTCCTGGCCGGTATGGAGCCCGACGTCGAGGTCGCCGACCTCTGCCGTCGCGAGGGGCTCAACCCGGTCCAGTTCTACGCCTGGAAGAAGCAACTGCTGGGCTCGGCGGCCCGCGTGTTCGAGGACAAAAGGGGCCGCCCCGACGCGCGGGAACAGAGGCGCGAGGCCGAGCTCCAGCGGCTCAAGAACGTGATCGCCGAGATCACCGCCGAGAACCTCGATTTAAAAAAAGGGCTCTCGGGTTAGAAGACCACGGCCAGTTGCCTCCCGAGCTTCAGCGGCGCGTCCATGAGGAGGTCGAACAGACCAAACGTCGCAGCGGTTGGCCCGCCAGGAAGACCCTGGCGGCCCTCGGCGTCGCGGCGCGGAGCTACTACCGCTGGCTCAAGGCGTGGGCCAGGGATCGGCCGGCCGAGCCGTCGCCGCCGGTGTCGCCTTTCGAGGCGCTGTCCGAGGAGAAGCAGGCGGTGCTCGCCTTCGCCCGCAAGCGCCCCGAGCTGCGGCATCGGGAATTGGCCTGGAGGATGGTCGACGAGGACGTGGCGTACCTCAGCCCTTCGACGGTTTACCGCATCCTGAAGGGGGCGAACCTGGTCTGCCCGTGGCGGCGGCGGGCCAGGCGGAAGAAGGCCTCCGAGGAGAAGGCAAGCCGGCCCGATCAGCGGTGGAGCACCGACCTGATGCACGTGCAGGTCGGGAGCCGGGTCTACTACGTCGTGGCGTTCCTGGACGAGTACTCGCGGTCCATCGTGCATCACGAGCTGCTCTTGGGGATGGACGGTCTGACGGTGAGTCTGGCGGCGCAGAAGGCGATCGAGACGTTGCCCAAGGGACCTGACGGCAAGCCGGCGGCGACGCCTTTGATCCGCTCGGACAACGGGAGCTGCTACGTCTCGAAGGAGTTCCGCGTGGTGCTCCGCGAGAACGGCCTGGGGCATCATCGGATCCGGCCGCATTGCCCGGAGGAGAACGGGCTGATCGAGCGTACCAACCGGACGCTCCGCGAGGCGCTGGACGGGGAGGAGCTGACCGACCTGTTGACGGCCGAGCGCGTGATAGCCCGGCTGGTGCGGCGGTACAACGAGGAGCGGTTGCACAGCGCGTTGGGCTACCTGCCGCCGTGGGAGTTCTACCGGGGCGAGCCATCGCGGCGGTTCGAGGAGCGGCGGATCAAGCTGTCCCAGGCCAGGCATCGCCGCCGGGAGCGGAACCTGCAACTGCGTCAGGGGACCTTGCCACTCGAAGGGGGGAGGCTGTTACTTCCGACCGAGGGCGGTTTGTGCCACTGCGGTTGAAACGCTACAGCTCCGCGCAATAAAGCGCGGCGCGAATCACCACGGCGTCGCCCGTGCGCACCTCGGCGGGATACCAGAGGTGGTGCTCGAGATCAAAGCCACTCATCCCGGACGCCGGGAAGTAATCTGCGGTGAGCCCGAGCATGGGGTACATCGCGTCCCCCGCCTCGTCGTAGAGCGCCAGGTACCATCGCATGTTCATTTGGCCGTTCCTGTCCTCGTAGGCGGGCGGAATCACTGCCCGGTAGACCTCCGGCAAAGGTGCGAGTTGATCGAGCGAGATCGCCGGCGGGCGCATGTTCCTTCCCTTTCTCAACTTGGTTCCATTCTGGCGGGGGTCTGTGGGAGACTCATTTTCAGGGCGATGCCACGATCGTCAACTCGCCGCTTTGGCACATGAGGCCGGCTCGTCCGCGCGGCCCGAGCCGCTCATCCCCGAGGAGCGCAGTGCGCGGACAATCGCCTGCGCGCCGAGTATCGGCGACAGCGCCCCGATGCGGAAGTCGCGCTCGGCGTCCTCGGCGACGCGGCGGATCGCCTCGGATTGCTGCAGCGTCTCGCGGATCTGCTCGTTGACCAGCGACCACATCCAATTTGCGGTCTGCGCCTGCGCTGGGCGTTGAAGGCGCCCGAGCGCTCCCGCTCGCGCGTCCGCTCGACGATGATCCGCCAGATCTCGTCGATCCCGGAGCCGTCGAGCGCGCTGCAGGTGACGACGGGAGGCTGCTCGCCGCCACGGAGGAGATGCATGGCAAAGGCGTATTTTGACGCGGCGAGCGTGGCGAGGTTGAGGTTCTCGCCGTCGGCCTTGGTGATCGCGATCATGTCAGCCACCTCGAGCAACCCGCGCTTGATGCCTTGCAGTTCGTCACCGGCGCCGGCGAGCATCAGCAACAGGAGAAAGTCGGCCATGCTCGCGACCGACGCCTCGGATTGACCGACGCCGACCGTCTTGATAAGCACCACGTCGCAGCCTGCCGCCTCGCAGACCAGCACGGTCTCCCGCGTCTTGCGGGCGACGCCGCCGAGCATCAGGCCGCTCGGCGAGGGCCGAATGAAAGCCTCGTGATCGGCGCTGAGGCGGACCATCCTGGTCTTGTCAGCAAGTAGGCTGCCGCCGGAGCGGACCCTCGAGGGATCGATCGCTAGGACGGCGACGCGATGGCCCGCGGCAGTAAGGCGGCAGCCGAGGGCTTCGATGAGAGCACTCTTGCCGGCGCCAGTGACCCCGATGAGGCCAACTCGGATCGAGTGCCCAGTGTAGGGGAGCAACCGGTTGAGCAGCTCCTGAGCCGTCCCCCTGGTGATCGGGCCGGTTTGACTCGATAAGGGTGATGGCCCGCGGCAGTATCGACCGGTTCCAACCGAGAACACCGTCTGTGTAGTCCGCGAGCGTCAATCTTGTGGCATCCTGTGCAGGCGGGGGATCGAGGGCGAAGTCATGAGTAAAACCGATCCCGTCGGCTCGCCTGTCGTCACGCCGATTCCGGAGCGCGTCGGCAAGCAATTCGAGGAGCTTCGTCGCCGACTCGGAGATGACAGTGCCGGGACCGAAGATCGCCGAGACGCCGTCTGCATATAGCTCGTCGTAGTCCTGCGGCGGGATGACGCCGCCGGCGACGATCAGAATGTCACCACGCCCGCGGTCCGCCAGCGCCTTCTTGAGGGCCGGGATAAGGGTCAGGTGCCCTGCGGCGAGTGAGCTGGCGCCGACGATGTGGACGTCGTTGTCGACGGCCGCCCGCGCCGCCTCCTCCGGAGTCTGGAAGAGGGGGCCGACGTCGACGTCGAAGCCGAGATCGGCAAAGCCCGAGGCGACAACCTGCTGACCGCGGTCATGACCGTCCTGGCCAAGCTTGGCGATCAGGATGCGCGGACGGCGACCCTCACGCTTGAGGAACGCCTCGACCTTGGTGTGCACCTCCTGGATGGCGCTCTCGCTGTCACCGACTTGCCGCGCGTAGACGCCGGTGACCATCTGCGGCTGGGGCTGGAAGCGTCCGAATACCTTCTCCAGCGCGAAGCTGATCTCGCCGACCGTCGCCTTGACACGAGCTGCCTTGATCGAGAGGTCGAGAAGGTTCCCGTCGTTGGTCTGCGCGCATTTCGTCAGGGCGTCGAGGGCCGCCGCGACCGCGCCAGAATCGCGCAAGGCGCGTAGCTCCTTCAGCCGCTTGATCTGGGATTCGCGGACTGCCGTGTTGTCGATCTTGAGCACGCGGATCGGGTCGTCCTGGGCCGGCCGGTACTTGTTCAGGCCGACGATGGTCTGCTGTCCCGAGTCGATCATCGCCTGGGTGCGGACCGCCGCCTCGGCGATTCTCATCTTGGGAAGACCGGCCTCGATCGCCTTGGTCATGCCGCCGTGCTCCTCGCATTCGACGATATGCGCCAGGCCTTGCGCGCCAGCTCCTGCGTCAGCCACTCGACATAGTAGCTGCCGCCCCACGGGTCGATGACGCGGTCGGTGTCGGTCTCCTCCTGAAGGAAGTTCTGGGTATTGATGGCGATGCTCTCCGAGAAATCGGTCGGCAGCGCCGAGCGCCTCGTCCAGCGAATTGGTGTGCAGGCTTTGCGTCTCGCCCTGGGTCGCCGCCATCGCCTCGACACAAGTGCGAATGACGTTGTTGAACACGTCCTGCGCGGTCAGGCTCCAGCCGCTGGTCTGACTGTGGGTGCGCAGCGACAGGCTCTTCGGATTCTTGGGATCGAACGTCTTGACGATCTTCGCCCACAGCATGCGCGCGGCGCGCAGCTTGGCGACCTCCATCAGGACGTTCTTTCCGATCGACCAGAAGAACGACAGGCGTGGGGCGAAGTCATCGACCTTCATGCCGGTCGCGACGCCGGTTCGAAGGTATTCGAGGCCGTCGGCCAGTGTGTAGCCGAGTTCGAGATCGGCGGTGGCGCCGGCTTCCTGCATGTGGTAGCCGGAGATGCTGATGCTGTTGAACATCGGCATGTTCTGGCTGGTGTATTTGAAGATGTCGCCGATGATCCTCATGCTCGGCGCGGGCGGGTAGATGAAGGTGTTGCGGACCATGAACTCCTTGAGGATGTCGTTCTGGATCGTGCCAGTTAGCTTCGCCTGGGGCACGCCCTGCTCCTCGCCGGCGATGATATAGAGCGCCATGACCGGCAGCACGGCGCCGTTCATTGTCATCGACACACTGATCTGGCCAAGGGGGATGCCGTCGAACAGGATGTGCATGTCGAGGATGCTGTCGATGGCGACGCCGGCCATGCCGACATCGCCCACGACGCGAGGATTGTCGCTATCGTAGCCGCGGTGCGTCGGCAGGTCGAAGGCGACGCTCAAGCCCTTCTGGCCGGCGGCTAGGTTGCGCTTGTAGAACGCGTTCGACGCCTCGGCCGTCGAGAAGCCGGCGTACTGGCGCACGGTCCACGGCCGGTTGACGTACATCGACGCGTAGGGGCCGCGCACGAAGGGCGGGAAGCCCGGGAAGGTGTCGAGGTGCTCGATGCCGGCGCGGTCCGCCGCCGTGTAAAGTGCGTTGACTTTGATCCCCTCGGCGGTCTTCCAGCCGAGCTCCGAGAAGGGCCGGTCGGCGACATCCTGGGACGCCTTGCTCCACATCTCGAGTGTCGGGACGGCGTGTCGATTGCCGGGGAACGGACGATCCTTGAAACTTGGGATCGTACTCATGACATCGCTCCTTCATCGCGGAGAAGGGACGATAACGCTTCCAGGACATCGCATTTGACGAAGATGAAGCGGTCCACCCCGGCCGCCCGGTAGGCCGGCTGATGGACGCCGGCGTTGCCAGCGAGGATGACCGTGCGCGCCCCGGCCTTCTTCAGCTTCGGCGCCAGTTTTGCCACGCACGTCGCGTACTGCTCGTCGGTCGAGCAGATGACCGCGATCTTCGCGCCGCTTTGCGCGAACTCGGCGGCCGACGAGTCAACGTCATATTCCGCCTCGCGGGCGAAAACCTCGAAGCCCCCGGCCTCGAAGAAGTTCGTCGCGTACGTCTTGCGGGCGATCTGCTCGGCGATCGAGCCGACGCCGGCGAGGAAGACGCGCGGCTTGTGGCCGTGCCGCGCGGCAAAGGCGTCGCTGGCGTCGCGCAGCTCCTCGAAAGCCTCATCGTAGGGGTGCACGTAAAGGGCGACCGCGTGAGCCGGCTCGGCGCCCGGCGGGCGGAGGGCGGTGGCCAGTTGTCCGAGGGTCGCGCCGGCGGCGGCCGCGGCGATGGCGCGCGCCGTCAGCTCGCCGACCGGGACATCCGACCGGTGGGCCGCGCCGGCCAGAATGTCGAGGGCCGGCTGTGGCGCGTGCGTCGTCCGCCAGTTCGCGAGCCGCTTCGCCGCCGCCATCCTGAGCTCGACCAGGTTCGGTTCCGGCTGGCCGAGCTTCTTGTCCGAGGCGGCAGGATGCTCGCTAATGCCGGTGATCGGCAGCCTGCGCGTGGCGATGTCGCGCTCCCGCATCAGCTCGCCGACGTCGATCTGTTGCGCGACCCAGCCGCTGCTCGCGGCGGCCAGCATGCCGCCTTGCGCCTCGATCTGCTGGAACAGCGCCCAGGCCTTCTCGGCGAGCTGCTGGGTGTACCAGTCGATGTACCAGGACCCGCCGGCGGGATCGATGACGTGATTCAGATGGCATTCCTCGGCGAGGATGAGCTGGGTGTTCCGCGCGTTGCGCCGGCTCGACTCCGTGCTGTGCACGACCGGGGCGTCGAAGGGAACGGTGGTGATGGCGTCGGCGCCGGCAATGGCTCCGGCGTAGCAGGCCGCGGTGTTGCGCACTATGTTGAGCGACGGGCTGCGCGTCGTCGGCACGCGCCGGCTGGTCGTCGCGCGCAGCTGCATGGTCTGGGCCGATGCCTCGCCGCCGCACGCCGCGACGACCTCGGCCCACAGCATCCTAGCCGCTCGGATCTTGGCGATGGCCTGGTAGAACCGGCAGCCGAGACTCACGCTGAAGGTGATCTGCTTTGCCGCGGTGTTGACATTCAACCCGCCCGCGGTGAGCGCCCGCAGGTACTCGACGCCGGTGCCGAGCAGGAACGCCAGGTCCTGCACCGAGGTCGCGCCGGCATGGTGGTAGGGCGAAGTGCTGACCTCGACGGCGGTCATGCGCGGCGCGTGCGCGGCGGTCCACACGGCCAGATCGGCCATCTGCTTCAGGGCGAGGTCGAGCGGGACGGGCAGCGAGCCCTCTCGCATCAGCGCCCCCAGTGGGTCGGCGTCGAAGGCGCCGAGGAGGCGATCGGGTCCGATCGCCGCCAGGCGCGCCGCGGCGACATAGAGCGCGGCCGCGGGAAGGAACGCGCCGCCGGCGTCGAGCCAGACCCCGGTAATGTCGAGATGCACTTGATCGAGGACGCGCTGCAGGTCCGCCACCCCAGAGATGATGACGCCATCGCGGCCGCTGAGGTCGGCGGCGTTCTGGTCGTCGGCGTCATAGCCCGCCGAGGACGCCGCATCGAGACGCAAGACGATCGATCGGACGTTGTTGCGCAGATCGTCGAGAATCTGCGCGTTGGCTTCGTCCGGATCGGGGGCGGCGTGCTCCTGGCGGATGTCCCAGCCGGCCAGCGAGTTGCTTAGCACCTGCGATCCGCGCACGAAAGGCGGGAAGCCAGGTAGTCCGAAGGGATCGCCGCTCGTCGGGAATGTCTCTTCGGTGTAGATCGGCGCCAAGTCGACGCCCTCGTAGGTGTGCGAGACCATCTTCTTGTCGAACGGGGCGCCCTTCAGCTCGGCCTCGACGGCCTTGCGCCAGGTCGAGTAGTCGATCCGTGGGAATTCGTTCTTGAGCGCAAATTCTATTGCGATCATGGTCGACCTCAGAGCATTCTCGATCGAGAAACCGTTCCTCCAACGCGCCGGGCCGCCTCGCTCGATTCATCCGGCGCCGTTCGCGGAGAACTGGTTGAGATCAAGCTCGGGGAGCATGGCCCCGTGCTCGATCAGATTGCGATGCAGCTCGAAACAACGAGTCAGGTCGTGGCGGATGTGGCCGGCACGCGCCCCCTCGACATAACGATGGAGGTAGTCGCGATAGGCCGGGTGGGCACAGCGGTCGATCATTCGACGCGCGCGTTCCGCGGGTACCAAGCCGCGTAAATCGGCCATTCCTTGTTCCGTGACCACGATATGCACGGAGTGCTCGCTGTGGTCCACGTGGCTGCAGAAGGGAACGATCGTGGAGATCCTACCCCCCTTGGCGATCGAGGGGCAGACGAACATCGAAAGGAGTGCATTCCGCTCAAAATCCCCGGAACCGCCGATTCCATTCATCATCTGTGTACCGCATACGTGAGATGAGTTTACGTGTCCGTAAATATCAACCTCGAGGGCCGTATTGATGGCAATCACTCCGAGCTGGCGGATGATCGCCGGGTTATTGGAGATTTCTTGGGGGCGCAGCACAATTCGCGAGCCAAAGTAATCGAGGTCGTCGTAGATTTCCTGGAGCTTGGCCTGGGACAGGGTCAGGGCGGTCGAACTGGCGCCGGTCAGTCGCCCGGAGCGCATGAGATCGACGCACGCGTCCTGCAAAACTTCGGTGTACACCATAAACTCAGGCAGATCGGGATGCTCGCCAAGACCCGTCATGAGTGCGTTGCCGACATTCCCCACTCCGCTTTGCAGCGGCGGAAACTCACGTGGCAGACGACCCGCAGCCAGCTCCTCCATAAAGAAGCTGACGACGTGCTCGGCGATCTTAGTGCTCGCGGCGTCGGGCTGGCGTGGCGGCCGACGCGTGCTCCCTTCATCCGTTTCGACGATGGCGACCACCTTGGCGGGATCAACCATGGCGTAGGGAACACCGATCCGGTCAAGCGGGCGTCGGATGGGGATGGGCTCGCGATGAGGCGGCAAAGGAAGGACGAGGATATCGCTGAATTCCCGGACGCGCGTTGGGTGATGCTGGTTGATCTCGATCACGACCTTCTCGGCCAGCTGCAGGTAGGTAGGGCCATTGCCGATGGATGTCGCGAAGGAGACGCGTCCGTCGTCCGAGATGTCCCTGGCTTCGATCACGGCAAAATCGATCTTCCCGAACAGTCCCTCGCAAAGCTGCTGCGAGCAGTGCGAGAGATGGATGTCCGCGAACTCGATTTTCCCCGCGTTGATGGCGTCGCGGCAGGGTTTCTCACCCTGATAAGGCATCCGAAAGCTGACCGCGTCTGCTTGCGGAAGCTCCACGTCGACTGCGGGCCCGGCCTCGGCACCGCTGAGTATTCGAACCCGGAACGGAAGCCCGCGCTCGTGAAATCCCCGCGTGCGCTCGGCGAGCGCTCTCGGCACGGCCTTCGGACAGCCAGGGTCGGTGAAGCCGCCAATGCCCAGGGTTGCCCCGTGGGAAATCAGCCCCGCTGCCGCCTCGGCCGAACAAATGGGAAATCGCCCGTATGACGGCATCGTTCGCTCGCTTGCATACGATCATTTGCCCTGGAAGACAGGCGGTCGCTTGTCGAAAAACGCCCTGACGCCCTCTTTGAGGTCGTCGCTCCGAAAGGCAGTTCGCCGCGCGGCTTGAATACACTCGAACTCGTCGGCGCTCAGGGGAGCACCCTTGGTCAGGCTGCTCAGCTCGGCCTTGACGACCGAAACCGCCAGAGGCGCGCGGCCGGCGATCGTCGTCGCGATTTCCATCGTCGTGGCCTCGAGTTTCTCGGGACTCACGAGACGATTGAGCAACCCGAAACGATACGCATCTTCGGCCGAGAGGGGATCGCCCGTGAAGACCATCTCTTTGATGACGTGCAGAGGCAAGATCCCGAGGAAGTGCGCCATCCCCGCCGTATTGTACGAGATGCCGAGCTTGACAGGAGTGATGGCGAAGGTCGTTCTGGATGTGCCGATCGCGAGGTCACAAGTCACGGCTAGGTCACAGGCCGCGCCCCAGACGCTGCTGTGAAGCATAGCGATCACCGGCACCGTGCAGCTCCGGACGCGATGGAGCACTCGTTCAAAACCCGTCGTCCAGGTCACCGCGTCGCGGCCGTCGAGCGGTATCTCGCGGATGTCGTGACCGGCAGACCAGATCTTCGTGGTTGGATTCGCGCCGAGGATGACGACTCGGACATGGGCCTTCTCGAACTCGTCGAAGGACTCGAGCAGCTGATCGCAAACGTCGCTGCTGAGGGGATTGACGGGTGGTTTGCTGATGGTCGCGATCCCGATGTTATTCACGATCTGCGTCGGGCGCACGGGTGGGGCCGGATTCTCCGCCATGATTCTCTACCTCGCTGCGGGTTGGTTCAGCGGGAATAGGACAGAAGGTATTGCTCGTTAAGCAAGATAATGATAACAAGAAGTGTGGATATCTTTATGGCGACTGGCCAATCCCGGCAGGCGCTTGGGCGGCATCGTGCCGCCATCGACGGTCTTTGACCTGGGTCGGCGCTCGGGTCGCGTCCCCGCGTTGCCCTATCCTCGGCCCGGGGGCCCTCAATATAAGTCGGAAGACCGTGACTGGGCAATCTCCTTCTCCGTGCTCTTGAGGGTGCGGTAACGGAATCTGGGTCGCTACCTGGCTGTGTTCTTCCAGTAGGCATCGAATTGGTCGCCCTCGTAATGCAGGCAGCACAGCGCCGCCATCCGCTCCAGGCACTTGATCCGCCAGCGGGCCCCGGTCTGCTTCAGCCGGCGGCCGATCGCCGTCTTGCACGCCCCTTCGACCATCCCACTGCCGATCGAACGGCCCTCGGCCAGTCGTCGGCGGCACGGCGTGTGGTCCACGTGCGGGCCGAGATAGGCGGACAACTCCGGGCGCCCTCGGCGTCGGCCGCCAATTCAGAGAGCAACCCGGCCGCGCCCGACTCCAGCAGGGTCCGGCGACGACTCTCGAACCACGCCTCGGCCGAAGCCCCTTCGCCGTGGAGGGCGACGGCCGTCGCGTGGAGGTGTTCACCGGCGTGGAAGATGTCCAGCACGCCGGCCGCGCCGGGCAAGTTCTTCTCGACCTCGTTCCAGATCCACTTGGCCCCGTCGGCCAGGACCGTCCGCTCCGCGGCCTGCTTGACCCCCAGCCGGGCCGCCGCGCGTCGCCACTGCGGCCCCAGCGCGGCACCGGCGCGGATGGTCGCGGTGGCGACTTGGACATGGGGCGGCGGCAGCCGCTGGTCGTCCCATCCGTCGAGGTTGACTACCGCCTGGCCTCGCTCGCGCTTGGCGAAGATCGACAGCCGCACCTCGCGCCACCCGGCCGCGGTGTTGACACAGGTCCCGGCGGTCTGGAACGCGACATCCCCTCCGGCCTCGCGGAACGGCCGGCTCGCCTCGGGCTCCTCGCGCTGCCAGGCGCGCATCCACGCGCCGTGGCGGTCGCAGACCTCGCGGACCGTGTTGTCGCAGACGACCAGCCGGGCGACCTCGCGGAGGAAGCCGGCGCAGCGCTCGAACGACCACTCGGCCCCCACGGCGCAGAGGCGCCGCTAGGCGTGCGGGCTGACGAAGCCATTCAGGCCGAGCCGCTCGTCCAGGGGGTGGGCGTGCTGCCGACAGAGGCGGCAGGTGAAATAGACGCGCTGGAGTGTCACGTCACCGGCGGCAGTGACGAGCCTCCGCCCGGCCCGGCCGCGGTTCCTCCTGGCCCCGCCGCAGGAACAGGTCCAGCCGCGCCCCCCTTTTGCTCCAGGGCGTGCGCCTGGGCATTGAGCACGTCCTGGAGCGGGTCGCGGACGAACCGGCGGCGGAGGTCCACCGCCGCCTTCTCGGCGACGGCGAGGACCTTCCCATCGGGTGCGTCGTCGGCCAGCCGCTTCAGCTCGCGGGTCATCGCCAGCGCGTGCTCGATGGCGGCGGCTTCCAGGTCATCCTCCGCGTGGAACGTGCGACCGGACATGGGCGACCTCCGCGAGGGGTAAGATCGCCCAATTATCCCAAAACACGCAGGCGGACCAGAAACAATTACTGCACCCTGCTCTTGACGCGCCGCCGGGCGTCAGCCTGCGCCAGTTTCTCACGCCGAGCCGCCCAGAACGCCTCGGCGCGACCGGCCCCGGAAAACAAACCGTCGCGTGCCATCAAGCTTCGCAGATGCCTTTGGCCAGCGAGGCGTCGTGATCCTGCAGCTTGCGTTCGTCGTGCCGACGAGAGAAAGCAATCGTCCCGCCGAGGGGGGCGAGAGCCGACTCTTGAACGGTTCGCCCACCTGCGAACGGTCGGGGCGTCCGCGATCGCCGTCTATCTGAACGTCGTGCCGATCTTCGGCTTTGGATTCGCCACGACACTTCTGGGCGAGCCCATCTCAATCCGCCTCGTCGCAGGCGGCCTGCTGGTGGTCCTCGGTTGCGTCGCGACACGTGGCAAGGCTCGGGATGGCAAGGGCGTTGTTACCGGCCGCGGCTACGAGCCTCTCCTTGGCCTGAGCTTTCTCTGGACATTCCTCTGAGCCATAATGGCTCCCGGAAGGAGTGCCCGAGATGCCCAAGCAGAGCACCAAGACCGACGTCCAGGATCGGGGCCGATTTTCGGCCAAGAGGAAGACCCAGATCATCCTCCGGCTCCTCCGGGGCGAGGACCTGGAGACCCTCTCCCAGGAGGTCGGCGTCACCGCCGCCACCCTCTCGCGTTGGCGGGACAGCTTTCTCGACGGCGGCACAGCGGCAATGAAGAGCCGGCCGGCCGACGAGAGGGACGAGGAGATCGCCCGCCTGCGATCGAAGGTCGGCCAGCTCACTATGGACATCGAGCTTCTCGGCACGAAGTGCGAGCACCTGGAGTCGGGCCGCCCTTTCGCGTCGAGGAGGTGGAGCACCTAAGCCGCTCCGCCTCCCCTGGCACCGGCAGGCCCTACGGCGTGCAGCGGGTTTGCCGGATCTTCGGCATGGCCCGCTCGTTCGCCCATTACCTCCAGGGCCGCGAAGCCGTCCCGCCCGAGCAGCGGCCCGTGCAGGAAGCGCGGACCGATCGGGGCGGCGACCGACGACGACCTGGTCGACCACATCCGCAGGGTGCTGGCCGAGTCGCCGTTCCACGGCGAGGGCTACCGCAAAGTCTGAGCACGGCTGCGGCATCGAAGCATCCGCGCGGGCGCCGAGCGGGTCCGGCGGCTGATGCGAGAACATCAGCTCCAGGCCCCGAGGCGGGGCGGCCATGACCACGGTCCCAAGGCCCACGACAGCACGATCACGACCGACGAGCCCGATACGATGTGGGGCATCGACATGACCACGACCGTCACCATCGATCAGGGGACGGCTCATGTGTTCGTGGCCGTCGATCACTGCACGTGCGAGTGCGTCGGCCTCCATGCGGCGAAGTCGGGCAATCAGTTCGAAGCCCTGGAGCCGCTGCGCGAGGGGGTGCGCGAGCACTCGCGAGCACTACGAGGGGTTCGGGCCCGACGTCGTCGAGGGCCTGGCCATCCGCAACGACCACGGCAGCAGCTACATGAGCGGCGACTTCCAGCGAGAGCTGACCTTCCTCGATGCCCTGCTCGCCGAGCTTCGTCCGGGAGCCGGAGGGGAACGGGTGCGCCGAGCGGTTCATCCGCACGCTCAAGGAGCAGGTGCTTTGGGCGCGGACGTTCGCCACGGTCGAGGAGTTGGCCGGCGCGTTGCGGGAGTTCAAGCGGACCTACAACGAGCGTTGCCTGATCGGCCGGCCTGGTCATCGGACGCCCGCGCAGGTGCGGCGCGATCTCGTCGGTAGCAAGGCAGCGGCGGCGTGAGTACCATCAGGTTCCCGTCCAGAGAACCCGCAGGCGATTCACGTTTCGCCGTCGGAGTTTCGTCGGCCCGGGAGGTGGCCCCGATCAGGGCCGAGACCACCTCCACAAGTGCGACAACCTCTGCCTTGTACGCGCCCAGAGACTGGACGAGTCCGCTTGCCGACCTGGATCCCCGGATGCGGAGGCGACCCGATTGGACCGCCAGCCGCAGCCCGGCCTCCCGGGCGTCGCGGAGGAGTGTCAGGAGAGGTCCCATTCCATCTCCTCCTCGCCGTTGACCCCCGGCTCGTCCGGCAACTCTTGAAATCCATCGTCGACACCGTCGGCATCGTTGGCTGGTTCCCCGGTGGAGTCACCTAAGCCGGCGGCCGACAGGCCTTTCCGGGGCGAGCCGCCAGACGGGATCATCGACGACGATCGCTGATCGGCCCCGTCTGACGACGATGGCATTGGTCCGTCTCGATAGCCGTCGACGATCGATCCCGGGACCGAATGTTTCCGATCGTCGCCCTTTAAGTCGTTGTCCTGTAAGCCCCCGCACTCGTGCGGCGGCGATGTCGACGATGACTCGTGCTGCTTCTCCGAGTTGGACCGCATGATCTTGATCTCTCGGTGCTTCCCAGAGATCCCGTTCTCGATCTCGATACCCTCCCTGCGCATCGTCGGTGCGGACCTTTTGAGCCTGTTGGAGAGCATGTTCGGCTTCTTGGGCCAATCCTTGCTCCGCAGGGTGGTGTCGTCCGCGAACTTCACGAGCCGTTCCAGCAGCTGTGTAGCGGTCCCAGCCCAGGCGGGCTGAAAGTCCATCAGCTTGCGAACCGCCGATGCCACGGGACACGCCTCAAGGGCCGCGACGCTCGCGGAATTCTGATTCTGCTCGAAGGCCTCCAGGAAGGCACCCTCACCCCAACCCAGCCCGCGCCCGATCGCCTCTCCCCAGCAGGTGAAGTCCGCCATGCGGAGCATCCGGTCGGGCCGGACTCCGGGGAGGTGCCTGAGTCCGCCGCTGACGGCATCGAGCAGAGCACCAAGGATCTTCGGGGCAGTAGCGGTGAAGAGGCCCCAGAACTCCTGCTCCGTGCGCCGTTTGTCGGTCGTGATCCTGGGCAGGTTGAGCACGATGGCCCGGTCCAGCAAGTCTGGACGCTCGGCGATGTCGTCGATCCCGTTCAGGACGATCGGCCGTGTGGCGCTGAAGATAGTCTCGTCGTCGTCCGAGTACTTGGTCCGCGTCGCGAATCCCCCTCCAGTGGCGAGGCGGCACAGTGCATCTGACATCCACGGCGTCAGCCCCGATAGATTGTCGATCGTGAGGACCCACGTCCTGTTCGCCGCGATCGCCAGGCTGTGTTCGTCCCGGGACGCACTCCGCAAGAGACGGCAGGGATCGATGAGATCGGCGACGACCCGCGTGGTCGTACTCTTGGCGGAGCCCTGTTCGCCCTGGATCGCCAGAACGGGATAAGGCCCGGTCGGTCGCAAGTAGGCGCGAGCGCGGCGACGAGCAGACGCCAATCCGTGTCCGTATCCGAGCGGACGTTGACGAACGGTCGCAGGTCGTCGACGGTCCCACCTGGCTCTGGGACGGGTAAGGGACGCATGCTATTGGGGCGGCGGAACTTCACGGGTGGATTGTCGATCACCGCCCACCCGTCGCTGGTGACTCGGACCACGCGACCCTGCTCGTCCGCGAGGTCCAGGTAATACGCCACGCCTTCGGGGCCGTCGGCCTGAGCAACGCGGAGGTGCACGGCCTCCTCGACGCCATCGAACTGGGCACGTGCCTCAAGGGCGTTGAGGGCCGTCTCCATCGCCTCGCGCGATGGGCTCGTCCCCCGCTCCCTATAGAATCGGAATGTCAACCAGTTCCGGAAGGCCGAGCTGCGGATCGGATGATGGTCGATGCGCCCCTCCGGGCCCCCGGCCGGGGTATGGGCACGGATCGTCGCAAACGCCTTCTTCTCGGGCGTGTGGAAGTACACTGCGTCCTCGGCCAGCCCGCGCAAGATCTCCGATTGGCTCGGAGCCTTTGGCTCGTGACTCGGTTCCGAGTCATTGGAAGCCACCCGCCTCCTGCGACCGGGTTCATCATCGAGACCGTCGTCCGCGAGTTCGCTCTCGGGAGGGGTTGCGTGCGCGATCCGATCCAGTTCGGCGACGATCTGCGCGTGCGTCTGGCCCTCGAAGCGTCTGAACCATTGCAGGAAGAAGTCCCCGCCCTCGCTCATCCCCGGCAAGCGGACGACCCTCACCTCTGGTCGGGGTTCGACAGTGGCCAACTGACCCGCAACGGCCTTGGCGTAGGCATCGCCAGGCTGTCCGAAATCTGGAAGGATAAAGACCTGCTTACCCGCCAGCGGCCTCCAGTCGGTCCGTTCGACCGTCTGATTCCCTCGGGCTGACGTCGTGGCGGGAACCCCCACCTCACGGAACAGGTCGGCGGTCTCTTCGCCCCTGACGACGTAGACCTGATCGGCCTCGCCGAGCACTGGCAGTCGATACAGATGACCGATACCCTGCGACGCCGCGGCGGTATTGGGCACGCCCGAGGTGTTGTTCTTGCTCTCGGGGCGCTGATTGTTGATGGCGGACATCTCTGCTCTCCGTGTGAAAGGCAAGGTTGCTTGGAACTGAAAGTTGAGAGACACGCGGCACTGGAACGTTCCTGGGGCGGGGACCCCCCGGCGCCTGTCCGAGGGCCCGCGTGTCACCGGCCTGCGTGGGCCGGCGGAGATCGTTCAGTTTGAGGACCTGATGGGCTCAGCCCATAAGCGCGCTCGACAGTGTGCCACCGCGGGTATCATGCCCGACGCCGATGTCCGCCCGTGTTTCGTTCGGGGTCGATGGGCAAGAGGCCATCTTCGCGGTAGCGCTGGATTTCCTCCACGGCGATCCGCCAGACCGCATGCTTCCCACACCGGCCGCCCTTGTGAGCGTTGACCTGCCCGAGCCGGCACCACTCGCGGACGGTGTATTCGTCCCGGGCGAGGACGTTCGCGGCCTCTTTGACGGTAAAGAACCTCTGACCCGAGAAAGGGCCAGCCGGCAAGATCATGCGCTCGCTACGCAAGGCCGAGACTTCGGCCCGAAGGCCATCGAGCGTAACCCGGATTCCGGAGAGCATCTCGGCAAGCCTTGCCGCGTTGGTGTCGGTATCGGTTGTCATGGTATCCCCGAAGTTGATCGTTGGTGTGAGAGAGTGAGACGGATTCGGCAGGCGACGAAGGAAGGCCCACGGTCCGATGGCCATCGGCACGGCTCGTTAGATACCGCGAGAAGAGTCCCCGCCGTCGCCGTTGTCGCGTGCCCCATTGCCCCGGTCGGCGTGATGCCGGGCCTTCCACGCGGACCGATGGGGACACCCTGCGGCCACCCATGCCTTGATCTCGGCGACCCGCCATCGCTTCGCGCCGCCGATGCGAACCGGAGCCGGGATGCGTCCGGCCTTGTCGTCGCGCCAGACCGAGGACTCCGATCGCCTGAGCAGGACGCCGACGCCCGCGGCGTCCACGACTAAAGCTTCGCGCGGCCCCGCCGACCCGCCCAACCTGACGCTTCCCATGATCTCAGCCCTCCCGGTCATCTCGTCATCCGTGGTCAGCCGTCCGCATCGTCACCCCAATAGCTACCCAACGAGCCTCAGACCCCACCCGATTTTCCTGTGGGTTTGGCCGCGCCGCAGAGCGACACGCAACGCCCATCACCGTGATGGACGTTCCGGATCGCGAAGTTGGATCGCCTCGCCCGCAAGGTGGCCTTCCTCGCGAACCTGTTGGAATCGGGCGTCGATTTCGTGGCGTGCGATAACCCCCAAGCGAACCGTCTGACGATCCACATCCTTGCGGCAGTCGCGGAGAACGAAGCCATGATGATCTCCCAACGGACGAAAGACGCTCTGACCGCCTAGAAGGCCCGCGGCGGGCTTCTCGGGGCCGCACGGCCCGATGGGGGCCGCCGACTCACCGCAGAGGCCAGCATGAAGGGCAGAGAGGCCGCCGCGAGAGCGATTCGGGCGAAGGCCACGGCCGCCCATGCGGACTTGGCCCCGATGATGGCCGAACTACGCGGCGAGGGGCTGTCCCTTCGCGAGATTGCGGACGTGCTCAATGGCGAGGGGCACACGACCCGTCAGGGCGCGGCGTGGGGGCCGGTTCAAGTCGCCCGGGTCTTGGAGCGGGCGGGGCTTGAATCGAAAAAATCGCCGGGCTCGCGGAACGTCTGGGGTATCTATCCGTGGAGTTGTAGTGCAAGCCCCACGCGGCCAGTAGCGCCGCCTGGCAACCGGAGTCAGCATCATGTCCGCGACTACGACCGTTCCGTCAGATGTGACCCACCCCGTTCAAGACGTTCTCCTCATCAACGCGAAGGAGGTTGCCCGCCGTACCGACCTGAGCGAGCGCACGATTTGGAGGATGAACAGCACGGGCGTGATCCCCCGACCGATTTCGATCGGGGGCAAGACGAAGAAGTGGCGCGCCGACGAAATCGCCTTGTGGGTGGCTGCCGGATGCCCGGCTCGCAACGCCTGGGAAGCGATGACCAAGCGTGCCGGGTGATCCACGCTACGAGCTATCACGGGACGCTGACGTCCGCCCATGCCGAACAAGACCAACCCGACCGCCCCGGGCCGGAGTCACATCCGGCGCGGGCGGCGGATTTGGAGGGCTTCGCGGTCCCGCCTGGCTTCGCCGGAACCCCCGACCTTGGTCCTACGGGGATGGCAAAAGGCAACAAGCCCAAGCCGGGAAAGTGCCTGCCGCGTGAATAATCGCTAGCATGGCCATTACGCAAACCCAAAGCGGCCTCTAGCCTGTCCCGGTCCGGTACAGGCATTAGGCCATCAGGCCATCCCCTGGACCCGTAGCCTATACCGCATCGCCCCGGGCTTCGGGAATTGGAAGCGGCGACCAAATCCCCATCATGCAGAGGAGAACCATGCCGAGCGTCTACAAGAAGACCTACACACGGCCGATCCCGCCAGAGGCGGAGATCATCACGCGACGACGGGGCAAGGGCGAGGGAGAACAATTCGCCCGGTTCAAGGGTCGCAACGGCCGGACGCGGACGGTGCCCCTGACGTCGGACGGGACGAAGATCCTCTTGGCGTACCGGAAATACACGATCGACTACACCGGCCCCGACGGTCGACGCATGACCGTCCCCGGCTTCCCCGACTACGAGGCCAGCGAACAGAAGGGCCGCGACTTGGAGCGATCGGCCGCCCGTGCCCGCGTGGGCCTGGAAGTGGCCGACCCGGGCAAGGCGTTGACCCCGTTCTCGGAAGTGCTGTCCGCGTGGCTCGCCGATCTTGAGCGGGCCGGGCGGGACGACATGTACCGCTACAACATGCGGAAGCTGATGGAGAAGCTGGCCGCTGAGATCGGGTGGAGTACGCTGGCGAGCATCCAGGCCGGTCCGATGGCCTCATGGCTCCAAGCGGCCCGCCGCAAGGACAAGTCCCCCCGGACGCTCAACCAATACTTGGAGACGGCCCGGGCCTTCGTCAACTGGTGCGTCAAGCGGCACTACCTTGAGGGGAATCCGTTGACCCGAATCGATAAGGCCGAGACGAGCGACAAGCGGCGGAACCGACGGGCCTTGACCCTCGATGAGCTTCAACGCCTGCTCAAGATCGCCGGTCGTCATCGCCTACTCTATCTGACCGCGGCCTACACGGGTTTGCGGAAGGATGAGCTTCGCAAGCTCGAATGGGGCGACCTGGACCTTGACGCCCCGCAACCCTGCGTCCGCCTTCGCGCCCCCGCAACCAAGGCCCGGCGCGATGAAGTCCTCCCGCTCCACCCGTCGCTTGTCGTCGAACTACGAGCGGCCCGGCCCTCCGATGCCGCCCCGCAAGCTCGCGTCTTCACGAGGTTGCCGAAGTGGGCGACCTACAAGAAGCACGTCGAGCGGGCCGGGATCGAATACTACGTCTCGCGAGGCCAAGCCGACTTTCACGCACTGCGGAAGACGTTCGGAACGATGCTTCAACGAGCGGGCGTCCCGATGCGCCAGGCTATGGCCCTGATGCGACACACGGACATCAAGCTCACGGCGAACATCTACACCGATTCGGCCTTGCTCGACACGGCCGGCGAAGTCGCGAAGATCGCTTGGACGTCCGCCCCTTAATGCCTCGCCGGGTCCGAATCGCTGCTACATGGGCCGGATCGGAAAGGCACTGCTACTAGCACTGCTATCCGACAGGAGAGGTTGCCGAATTGGTTGCTTCGATTGGCCTTACGACGAATAGCAATTAGGTTCGAATCCTAGTTCCCCAGCTCCCCCGCCTCCCCTTCCCTTTGACTCAACTCGCGAGATAGGCGACGTTTGAGTCTCACGACCCCGACGAGCTCCGTCCGGGAGCCGTCATCATGGGGACAAAATGGGGACGGCACGGGGCTGGCGTTGGCCTTGCATTGCTCTCCCCGGGAGGGCGGCATGGCATCGCTGGAATTGCGTGGTGGCCGGTATCGGCTGGCGTTCCGCTGGGGCGGCCGGAAGCATCAACATCCGCTCAGGACGGCCGACCTGCGCGAGGCCGAGTCCTGCCGCGAACGCCTGGAGGAAGGGCTGCGGCTGCTCGAGCGCGGCCGGCTCGAACCCCCGCCGCCCGGCGCCGATCTCGGCCTCTATCTCCTCTCCGACGGCAAGGTCGCGGGCCGGCCGGCCGTGCCGGCCCGATCGATGACGCTCGGCGAGCTGTTCGATGTGTACAGGGCGACGCTGACCGACGGGGCCAAGGCGGCCACGACGCTGGCCACGGAGCGGACCCACACCGGGCACCTCCGGGCCGGGCTGGGGCCGAAGTCGCCCGTCGAGGCGATCACCAAGGCCCAGCTCCAGGCCTACGCCGATCGGCGTACCCGATCGGTCGGCCCGGCGACCGTCCGGAAGGAGCTGGCTACCCTCGGCTACATCTGGCGGTGGGCCCTCGACCGCGGGCACGTCCGCTCGGCCGTGCCCGCCCTGGGCGTGACCTACCGGAAGCAGGCCGAGAAGGAGCCGTTCCGGACTTGGTCGGAGATCGAGGCGATCGTCGCCTCCGGCGGGTGCACCACGGCGCGCGAGGGCGCGCTCTGGGAGTCGCTGTTCCTCGACGAGGAGCAGGTCCGCGAGGTCCTCGCGCACGCGGCCCGCGCCGCGGCCGACGACTTCGCCCACCCGATGATCGCCTTCGCCGCCTACACCGGCGCGGAGGAGCGAGATCGTCGCGAGCGAGCGGGCCGACTTCGACCTCGCGCGCGCGTCGTGCTGATCCGAGAGAAGAAACGCAGGCACTCTGTCGGCGGGTCCTACCGCCACGTCCCGCTCCATTCCTCGCTCGCCGAAATCGTATCCGAGTGGTTCGCGAGGAGCCCGGGCCGGCGCCACGCCTTCTCCCGCGCCGCGGGCGCCCCGCTGACGTGGAACGTCGCGCAGAAGGCGCTGAGGCGGGCGCTGGACGGGAGCCGCTGGGAGAAGATCACGGGCTGGCATACGTTCCGACACTCGTTCGCGAGCAACTGCGCCAGCCGCGGCGTGCCGCAATCGCACATCGACGCCTGGCTGGGGCACCAGACGGCGGCGATGCGCGAGCGCTACCGGCATCTGTTCCCGCACGACCTGCGCGAGTCGATCGAGCGCCTATTTCCGGCGGGGTAGCAGCCCTTCGTTGCGGATGCGCGTCAGCCCGGCGTGCGAGATCGCCCAGTCGCGGGAACGGCCGCGCCCGCACGCCCGCTTGTCGGCGCGGATGCGGCCGTTGCGGCACCACTCCCGGACGGTGAACTCCGCCTTGCCGAGCAAGTTCGCAGCCTCGGCCGTCGTGTAGGACTCCCTGGCCGGCCGCCCGCCGGCGAGGAGGCCGTGGAGCTCGGCCACACGCTCGTCGAGCCGGGCCAGCCTGCTCAGGATCTCCCCGCGATGTCCTCGCCCATGATCCCCCGCGTCCTCACACCCTGCCGCTGGATCGTCTCCGCCCCACGCCATCGACCGCGCCGTCCCGCCGGCATCCTGCCCCGACTCGCCCCCCCGCCGGTCGGCTCGGTCTCGCCGAGGCCCATCCACGCGGGAGACGATAATTCGCCGCGATCGATCGCCGGATCAAGACGAATGCCCGAGGCCGTCTCCTGGACGGCGTGACCGTCTCCCTCGCGCGGCCCGTCGCCGGGTCTCAGCAAGGGGCCGCGTCGCGACGGAGGTCTGCATCGGCGGCGCCCGCCCGGCCCGATCCATGACCCGGCCCGCTTGGTCCTCGGCCCGCGCAGGGCGTCGCGGATCGGCCTGCATGCTCGAGGGCACAGGCGGGGCGGTCGCCCCGGGACCCATTGGGCTTCTCTCCGGGCCGCTGGGCGTGAGGCGCAGGCCTCGGGCCCGGGCGGGGCCCAGCGGGCCGTCAGCGGCCTCGACCGCGCGGCCGGACTCGGCGTTTCTCGCCGATCCACTGGGCGGCTCGGCCCGGGCGGAAGTGCTGGGCTTGCGTTGGATCGCGGGGACGGCCGATGGTGTCCCCCCTCATCGGCGCGGGCCGGTGGGCGGGGCGGACCGGGTGACCGAGGCCGCCGGGGCCCGGCTCGGCCTGCCCCGTCGCGTACGGGCCGGCGGCGGCGGGTTGCGCGCAACCCGCCCCGCAGGGCAGACCCGGCCTCGCCGGCGGCCCAATCGTCCGGGCGGGCGCCCGTCGCGACGCCCGGAAGGCATATGAGACGGAGGAGATGGCGATGCGGACGACGGAAGGTGGCAGGCGAGTGGGCCCTGGGGCCGCGCCACCAGACTGGGGCCGATCCCGGCCTCTGCGCCGTGGCCGACGCGGCCGTCGAGCTCTGGCGGAATGGGCTGAGGCCCGTGCCGCTGAGGCCGGTCGGCGAGCCGGGATCGGATGGCAAGGCGCCGATCGGGGCCGGATGGGCTGCGCGACCCTACGCGACCGAGGAGGAGATCAGGACGGTCTTCCGAGCGAACCCCGGCGCAGGCGTGGGGCTGGTGCTCGGGCTCGCGCCGGACGGCGGAGCAGGCCCGATCGACCTCGAGGTCGACGACCCGACCGCCGCCGCGGCGACCCTGCGGGCCGTCTTCGGCGAGGCGGGCCCGGCGCGGACGGCCGGCTGGGCGTCGTCCCGGGGCGAGCACCGGATCTATCTCATGGCGCCGGACGACGCCCTCCGGCTCCGCGCCGCGGGGATCGAGTCCGCGACCCTCGACGGCCGGAACCATCCCTGCCTGGCCGGGCTGGAGGTCCGGCTCGGGACCCTCGACCCCGCGCGGCCCAAACAGACCCAGTCGGCCGCCCCGCCGACTGTGACGAGGGCCAAGGACGGTTCGATCTCGCCGCCACGTCGATACCTCGACGCCGACGCCGGATTCGCGCCGATGCCGACGGCGCTCCTCGACTACCTCGTCGCGAACTTCCGACCCCGGGCGGTTGCCGCACCGCAGTCGCCGCCCGACCGCGAGGACCTCGAAGGCCAGGTGCCGATTGACAAATTCAAGGTCCAGCTCAAGAAGATGGGGCTCGCCTGGACGCCCTGCGGGGAGGGCTTCGCCAGCCGCTGCCCGGCCCACCTGGGCAGCCGGCCCAATCTCACCTTCAGTCAGGGCCGGGAGGGCGAATTGCTCGCATTCTGCCACCGGGGGTGCGACTTCGCTGAAGTCCTGGCGGCTGTCGGTCTCAGGCCCGTCGAGGCATTCTACCGCCCCGGGCCCGGCGCCTCGGCGGCCCGACGTGCCGGGCCGGTCATTCGCGAGATCTCCGAGCAGAAGCGGGCGAGCCTCGCCTACATGTACCGGCGAGCGTGCGAGGCGATCGAGGCCGAGCCCGCCAGTCTCGCCGCGCTCGCCGGGCACCTGGGGGTCCCGGAGGAGGCGCTCCGAAGGCTCGAGGTCGGCTGGCGCGAGGACGTCAAGCTGATCGAGGAGGAATGGGTCGGAACCGGCGCATGGGCCTGGATCTTCCCCGAGTACGACGGCCGCGAGGAGCTCGTCGGGCTGCTTCGCCGGTACGAGAACCCGGCCCGTGAGAAGAGGCTCGTCGCCGGGGGGCGACGCGGCCTGACCATCCCCTCGGGCTGGGCCGGGACGGCGGGGCCGATCTACGTCGTCGAGGGGGCCTCGGACGTCGCCGCCTTGCTGGGCGTCGGCCTCTGCGCGATCGGGCGTCCGAACAACCGAGGAGGGGCCGACGACCTGGCCGAGCTTCTTGGCGGCGACCCCCGCGAGATCGTCGTCTTCGGCGAGCGCGACGCCCGCCCCGACGGCCCGTGGCCGGGCGACCCGCGCCCCTTCGCCCGCCGGCTGGAGCGGAAGCTGGGACGCCCCGTCGGTACCCAGCTGCCCCCTCGTCCGTTCAAGGACGTACGGGACTTCGTCAAGGACCGGCTCCGAGCGAGGGCCGTGTCATGAGCCGCGTATCCCGTAACGGATCGAACGGCCCCCCGGCCCCCGATTTCCTGGCCTCCATCGCCGCCGAGATCGCGACTCCCGGGCCCGAGAGCGTCGTCGTTGACGCCGACTCCGAGAGACGCCGCCGGATCCAGCTACTCGATTCCGCCACGTTCGCGACCCAGAAATATCCGAGGGAGTGGCTCGTCAAAAACGTTCTGGTCAAGGGCCAGACGGCGGTGTTCGGCGGCCCCAAGAAGGGCGCTCAAGACCAGCCTGCTCGTCGACCTGGCCGTCTCGCTCGGCTCGCCGCGCCAGGGGGGCGGCCCCGCGGGCGAGGACGGTCCTATCGTCCGACCCGTGCGTCGGACCGTCCCCAGGTTCCTGGGCAAGTTCGAAGTCCCCACTCAGGTCAGGGTCGGCTTCTTCTCGGGCGAGAGCGGCGAGGCGACCCTCCAGGAGACGGCGCGGCGGGTCTGCAAGTCGAAGGGGGTCGACTTCGGGTCTCTCGGCGTGATGTGGGGGACAGAGCTGCCCCACCTCGCGGACGACGGCGACCTGGAAGTCCTGAGGTCCTTGATCGCCGAGTACGCGCTCGGCGTCGTCATCATCGACCCCGCCTACCTCGCCCTGCTCGCCGGGACCCGCGGTCTCAACCCCGGGAATCTCTACGACATGGGCCCGGTCCTCTCCGGGTTCAGCCGGGCCTGCCTCGACGCCGGGGCGACCCCGATCCTGGCCCATCACTCCGTGAAGAACCGCGAGGCCGGCTCGCGGCACAAGCCGCTAGAGCTCGAGGAGCTGGCCTTCGCCGGCGTCCAGGAGTTCGCGCGGCAATGGTGCCTGATCGCCCGCAGGGAGGCGTACGAGCAGGGGTCGGGCCGGCATCGACTGTGGCTCAACGTCGGGGGGTCCGCCGGCTTTTCCGGGCTCTGGGGCGTCGACGTCGAGGAGGGTGTCGTCGACGACGCATTCCTCGGCCGGAGCTGGGGCGTGAAGGTCGTGACGGCCGAGGAGGTGCGCGACGCCGTTGCGGACGACCGGGAGCGGGCGAAGCAGGTTCGCAACGACGCGGCCGAGGCCGAGGCTCGCGAAGCGATCCTGACGCATCTCGCGAGCCCGGACTGCCGCGGGGGCGATTCTCTGACCGGCATCGCCGACGCGTCGGGCCGCTCCAAGGCCGGGCGCATCAAGCCACTCGTCGATCGAATGGTCAAGGAAGGTGCTCTGGTCCCCGTGACCGCGTTGCGAAAGGGCCAGAGGACGTGCTCAGGCTATCGGCTGGCTCCCGACGCTGAGCCCGACTGAACCGTCCATCCGGACGATCCGTCGGGGCAGGTCGCGGGCCTCGGTGACGGACGTCTGGACACCCGCCCTCTATAAGGGGCCACGTCCGGATGGACCTATCGTCCGGCGCCGTAACGCAGCGAGGCGCGCCGGGACTGATGGAATTCCCTTGGCCCTCACCCCCGACCGTGCACGGCTCCTTACAACGGCCGGTGACCCCGGGTCGGCTTGGTCCTGCACGCCCAACCGTCCTGGACGGCTTGCGCGCTTCGCGAGTCCTCACTGTGCCGCGACTCGCGGCGGGTCGCACCCGCGAGCGGGTTGCGCAACCTGCCCGGGCCCGATGAACCTGGCGGCGGACGAGTCCCTCTCGCCCCCCCGCCCGCGGAAACGGATCGGTCGTGCGGGTCCGGTCGCCGCCGCCGCCCCCCTTGCGACTTCATCGCTGTCGGTGTGTTCGCCTGATGCTCCGGGGCGGCCGAGCCGGCGTGCACGTCACGACTCCGCCGGTTCACCGAGAATTGGTCATGTGATCGAGTCGGGAATCCGGACGGCCCGTCAGAACTCGGTCCTGTGCGGGCCGTAGCGGCTCCGATCATCGCGGCCGGACCGATCGCCGTTGAGATCGATGAAGTTCAATCACCCCGCCCACAGTGGCCTGTCCGTTCGGGCGGGAAATCTGGCCAGGGTGCGGCATCGCGCCTCGGGCTGGCGGTGTTGATCCTCGAACGGAGCGAAGCGCAGCTGAGACACACGCGAAGTTGCAGAGCGGGCGCGAACGATCGCGCCGGGGATTGGGCGGCAAATCCGGTCCGTGGCCCCCCCGGGCATGCCGCAGCCGCGGCCCCGCACAAGGGTGCTTCAGGCTGATCGTCGGGACGGTCGAGGAAAGGCCCCTTGTCGCGGCCACGCCGCCGACGATGAAGCGGCGGACGTTCGGCGATTGCTACACCGAAGAGGGGGTAAGAGATAGAAGCGGAGGGCCCGACCGGGGTCCATCCGGCCATCGGGACAATCCATCGGGACAGGACGCGGGTCCCGATGCCGGTCATCCGGGCGGCCCCCCTCCCTGTAAGGGGGGCGCCGGATGGACGGATGGGATAGGGGCGCCCTTAGCAGGGAGTGCGCAGGACGGATGGACGAACCCTGATGCCCGCGTATCGATGATTAGGAGCGCACCGGCGGTCGCCACGGCGACAGGGCCGATTGAGGGCGAATCAGTTGCCCGGCCGGGAGCCCGACCGGCCGACGTCCGACGGGTCGTCGTCATGCGGCGTTCGAAGCTCCATGCCCGCGCCGTCTCGATCCCGTGAGGCTCGCTGCCCGTCCGCGACGCCCTCGACGATTGAGGTCGTGCTGCCGCGCCCCCCCGCTCGTCGATCGTTCGCGCCGGCGACTTTCGGAACCCGCGCGGGCAAATGCCGCGAGAGCAAGCGGCAGGATGCTTGACGGAGTACTCGGCAGTCGAGCGGCCACCGCGGGCGTACGGCGCGGGTTGCGCAGACCCGCCCCCCCAACGCCCCCCGGCCGTCGTCGAACGCGAAGGCTCACGCCGATGGCCGGTACGGGGCGATCCGGCGGCGACGCGTGCGACCGCGACGGACCGTGGCCGATTCGGACATCCCCCTCTACTCGCGAACTCGCGCGAGACCGCCCGGGGCGTGGCATCGCACGCCCGATTGAGCGTCCGGGTTGCGTCGCTGTTTCGGGCCGCAGCCCGGTCCCGTGTAGTCTGGCTCCTGTCAGGCCGCCCAATAACGGAGGCCGGCCCGCCGATATCCCCCGGAGAGACGACCATGGCCGAACCGCAGTCCGACCCCCGAGGCGAGCGATCCGCCGTCGTTCACGCCACCACGAGCGAGACCGGCCCTGTGCCGGTCCGGACCCGCGAGGAGATCGCGGAGAAGCTGCGGGACTCGGCGCCCTCCATCCTTCTGTACGGCTCGCTCCGCTCGGTCTTCCCGCACACCGACGCGGCGACGTTCGTGATGTACCGCGACCGGCTCATCGCCGACGCGGGTAATCCCACCGACCCGGTCGAGGTCATGCTCATCGAGACGCTCGCCCTGGCCCATCTGAACGCCGGCCGGTTGCTCTGCCGGTCGGTCGAGGCGGAGGCGGTGGACGTCGAGGTGGCGAGGAAATACGGGGCCATGGCCACCGCCATGGTCGGCGAGCTGCGGAGGACCGCGCTGGCGTTGGCCGCCTACCGCGCGGCCTGCGACGCGAGGAAGTCCGGAGGGGCGGTCGCCGGCCCCGCCGAGGCGGGGTGCGACGGCGAACTGGTCAGTAACGGGGAGGCGTGCGTTGGCGAGGCGAGCCGGCGAGAAGAACCCGCGACGGGTGGCGGCGGGGCGGGCAAACGTGCTGAAGCGGCGCGGGCTGTCGGACGCCGGCCGCGAGCGGCTGCGGGCCGCCGCGCTGGCTGACGAGCCCTGGCGGCATGCGACCGGCCCGACCTCGCCCGAGGGCAAGCGGCGCTCGGCCGACAACGGGCGGGCCCGGCGCAAGGGCGAGCTCTCGGTCCGCGAGCTCCGGGCCGAGCTCGCCGCGTTCCGGGCATCGCTGGAGGACGTGAGGGCCGCCAGGACCCTGGCTCGGGGCGTGGACGCCGATTAGCGCCGACCGTCCGCCCGAGAGCGCATGGAAGGCGCCTCCGATGGGTTGCGTACACGACCGGCCCGCCCCCCCCCGCGGCGGCGAGAGGACGAGGCCTTTCGAGCCCCTGGGCCCCGCGCCGGGCCGCCCACGCGATCGACCACGTGCCGTGCCGGCTCACCCCGGCGGATGTCGCGGAGCTTCGCGGCACCGTAGATCCTCACGCCGGATCGCCCCACGGGACGCATAACGTGGTCGTGAGGCCCGGCGCCTGCTTCCGCCGACAGCGGGGTCTGCTCAGCGCGACGAGAGCTCCCGGGCCCTCGCGATCTTCATCGCCTGGGAAAGGTCCGGGAAGCTCGCGAACCCGGCGCCGCCGCAAGTGGTGCAGACGCTCGGCGAGGGGGGGATGGGCCACCATTCGGTCCCGCTCCCCTGGCACCACCGGCAGGGCACCTATTCCTCGGGCGGGGGGAGGACGTCCAGCCGGATCGACACGCTCGATTGCCCGCCCGGCGACGTCGCCGCGGCGTAGATTCGCATGTAGGCTTCGCCGGCCGGTGGGCCGCCCCGGCGGGCGAGGCTGTCCGCGTTCTCGAAATATCTCGCGACCTCCAGGTCGAAGATCGTCGGGTCCGCGAGCCGCTCGCGCAGGGGGTACCGGCCGGGATCTCGCCGCTCGGCGGCGGCGTGCGTCGCCGCCCCGGCGGCCCGCTCGGAGTGGGCCGCGGCCCCCGAGGCGGGCTCGTCGGGCGGTGTGACCTCACGGCCGCCGCCGGTGACCGCCTCCGAGCGGCCCTGCTCGGCGTCGACCCGGGTCGGATTCGCCGGTCCTGCGCGACGCGCGTCGCCCGGGCCGTGCCCCTCGCCGCTGCCGACTTCCGACGTCGCGGCGTCGGCCGACTGCGAGCCCTCGGCGTGCTCGCCGGGCCCCTGCCCCGGGCTTCCCCCCGCCGCATCGACCTGGGGGGGCGCGGCCCCGTCCGACCCGCCCTCGGCCTTCGCCCGGCGGAGCTCCGCCGCCCGGCGCGCGATCGCCGCGGCCCCTCTTGCCACCACGACGGCCCGCTCGGCATCGGGCAGGTCGGCGACGGCCGCGGCGGCCGACACCGCGACCTCGCCGCGCCGCACCATGGCCTCGAGCGTCGCGTCGCCGCACCCGATCACCGTGGTGGCGTGCTGGACGGCCGTGCGACTGACGCCCAGGAGTTCCGCCGCCTGCGTCTGCGAAACTGCTTCGATTGAGGCGGTTTTGCCCGGCCTGCCCGGCTTGAGGTTGGCGATCCGCGCGGCGATCATCGCGCGTCCCCCGTCGGTCAGCTGGCGGCGGTGTGCGTTGCGGCTGCAGACGAACGACACGATGCTGCCCGTGCCGTCCCATTCGACCGTCCGGGGCTCGATGCCCAGCTCGCGGCAGGCCCTGTAGCGGTGGCGGCCGTCGAGGATCAGGCCGTCATGGACGGTGATCGGGTCGATCAGTCCGTTTCGCGCGATGTCGCGCTTGAAGCGCTCGTACTCCGCGCCCTCCATGAGCGGGAACTGCTCGGCGAGCGGATGGGCCCTGAGCTCGCCCGTGGCGGCCCCCGTCCTCGCCCGAGATCGGCCCTCGGCGGCCCGGCGTCCTCGCGTCGTCTTCCTCCCCATGGTGCGGTCTCCGTGAATGCTGGTCGCGTTGGTGCAACGGCCTCGACGACACGAGGCTAGGGACACCGGCACGTCCGGCGAAAGGTCAATCCGGGCGGGGACGCTGCCGTCCGGTGCGGCGTCGCGCGGCGACGGCGGAACCGCAGGTGGTTCGTCGCCGCCCTCCCGCAGGGGGGCTCCCCCGATTCGCGAGAAGTCGCCCGATGTTGGACCGTCGCCCGTGGGAGGCGCGTCGCGGTCCTCAGGGTGCGCGTCTCGGTCCTACGGTTGGGCCGTCTCCGGGTTGTGCGCGAACCGCGCGGCGTGTCCGCCCTCTTCCACGCTCGAGCGGACTCAGATCACCGTCAGGGTGATTCGTCCATCGAATCGCCCGGCCGGCTGCGCCGACTTTGACCCTCCCCTCCTCGCGGAGGGCAAGATCGTCAGCGGCCCCGCCCCCAATCCCGTTAACCGCCAGGCACCCGGCCCTCCCAGACGGAGCCGCCGCCGTTCTCTGTTGTCGTCACCTGCCTCGGCCGGCCGCCCTCCGTCCATCTCTGCCCGGCCGCCCTGCTGCGGCACACTCGCCAGCCCTGGCCCGACGCCGCGCACGGGCGATCCTCACGATGATCCCCCCGCCGTGACCGAGTCGCTCGAGGATCCGCCCAAGCCGCCGCCTGCGGGCCTCGTTCGGCGGCCCGCCCGGGTTGTGCGCAACCCCTCCGGGCGGGGAGAAACGCCGGCGAAGGGGCCCGCAGGAGCGTCGCTCATAGATCTGCGATTCGATCGCACGAATAGGGCAACGCAGTGGCGGGCGGAGACGGGGGACCGGCTTGACCGACGCAATGACGTGGTTGTCCGCGGCCACGCACCTCATCACGGTGGCGAAGTCCTTGTCCGACGGGGGTCCTGGCCGCCGTGGCCGCGACGATCCCCGACGCGGTCTCGGCGCTGGCCTTCGAGACCGCGACGGTGACCGCGGGAGGACGCGGCCGTCGCGACGCGGACCAGCTCGCCCTCGCCCTCGCCGGCGTGGGCCTTCAGGCCCGGGCCGCCAGGCTCAGGCTCCGGCGCGTCCAGTACCGGGCGAGCTCCGACTCCCGGGGACGACGCCGATGCCGACCCCCGGGGGCCGCCACTCCGCGAGTCGGGCCGCCCGCCCCGAGTTCGGCTCAGCTCCCCCGGAGGGTCGGCCACCGGGCGGCGGGTCCCGAACGAGGAGATTGGGGTCCGGCACGAGCCTCTCGCGGCCCTTCGACCCGCGACGCGATTCGAGGCGGGATGGGGCCTAGCCTCCGGGGCCATCGTCTTGCGCCGGTGACGACCAGGCCTCGGCCAATACGGCGGTCACGCACCCCCCAATCCACCCCCCCCATTCGCGCGATATCGCCCGGGGCGGAGTATCCCCGGGGAGGGGCGATCGTGAGGCCGCATTACTGACACCGATCCGATGTCTCGCAGCGACTTTCGTCATCTCGCCGAGCCGGGTGTGCCGCGCTTCGACCTTGGAAGGGGTCGAGGATCATTCCAGAGCCGTCCGCGCCGGCGAGTTTTGCCCCGAAATGCGCCGCCTGGAATGGCCCCGCGGGGCGGGTTACCAGACGGGTAGCGGAGGGAAGCGCTGTTTTCCGCCGGAAATTTCGACGTTGGTGATGGCGGGTTGCGGCCGGCTCGACCATGTGGATTCGGGCCCCGGGACGCGATCACGGGGCGCGCCGCCTAAAGGCCGATGGCGCCAGCGCAGGGCTGAACCACTGGCCGCGGTGCGATTCGCGCCAGTGACCAGCAAAGCGCCTCAAGCCCTCCTCGTCGGCGTACCCGGGCTCCACATACAGATGCGGCAGGGCGGTGTTGGACATCGGCACGGTCATGCCGATCGCCGGATCGCTCTTGGCCAGGGCGACGAGCTGGTTGAGCCAAGCGTCCGTGACCACCACGTCATCGGCGAGCAGGACAACGTAGTCGCCTCTGGCGACCTCCAGGGATCGACAGCAGGCTCCAGGGAATCCACGGGCCCCGAGGTCGGAGACGACCTCCACTCCGAACGGCGCGACGTCCGCCAAATACGCGGCGACTCCGGGCGATCCCGCGTCGACAGCGATCAGCTCCCATGCGGATCGCGTACGGCAGGCCAGTGCAGTGACGCAACGGCGGATGGTCTGGAGCGGCCCGACGCACGGGACGATGACCGAGACCAGGCCGGTCGGGGTACTCGTCGCGCTCGTGGAGCGTCCCTCAACTGCCGGCAGACGCGTGCGGAGAGATGGCCTGTCAGCTTATGTCGAGGGGAACGAACGTTCAACGGGTAGGAGCTTCGGCGGATCGAGGCCGAACGGACCGGTGGCCGCGCCGCCCGGCCCGAAACGAGTGGGTAGGCATGGTCGTCCGGTTGCCGATTCGAACACGGTCGAGGTTCACGACAGGCGATCGCGGGTGCTCGGGGAACTGGCCGCCACTCGCAGAGACTGGAGTGCCCGCGATTCACCTGTGGCGGTGTATGGACGCCATACGGGGGGCACCTCGGTCCGTGCGACATCGCCCCGTCAAGATTCCGCGGCCGGGGAGCGCGTCCGGGCAGCCGAGGCGCCGGGTCCGGGTTGCGCAACCCGTCGGCGGAGCTACTGGCCCCTCCGCGAGCCCTGGGGCGGCGAGATCCGCCGCCGTTCATGCGAGGCCCGCGCCCTCGAGGAACGCGACGAGATCGACGCCGTAGACCTTGCAGAAGGCGGCGAGCTCGACCACGTCGATCCGCCGCTCGCCCGACTCGCACTTCGACACGAAGGACGCGTACGTCTTGAGCCGCGTGGCGACCTCGCCCTGAGTCAGCGCGGCGTCGACCGCGCCCGCCGCAGCGCCGCGAGCAGCCGGTCGTATTGTCGGGTGTGTTGCGACTTCTGCATCGCCGGCCGCCGCTTCCTCGTTGCAGCAGCCTATGGCCACCCGTTATCATTTCCCAAAATGGGAAATCGGGGACCGGCGAGGGCCGCCGGTCGTCTCGACGAAGCGCTTTCCCATCGGCCGATCGGGCCCGACCCAGTCCGGGCGCTGGCACTGCGGCGAAGCGCCTCGCAGGCGAGCGGCCGAGCACGCCTCGTGCAGGGCTACCCAGAGGCACAGGAAGGGGGCTTTGACCATGAAGCGAACGAAAGGGTTCCTCGCCGTCTGCACTGCCGTGGTCGCGATGGCCGCCTTCGGCTGCGGAGGGGCGGATGCGCCCTCGGGGGGTCCGAGCGCGCCAAGCCGGACCAGCCCGCGGCGCCAAAGGCGCGATTCTCAGGCGAGTTCACCGGCTACGACAGCAGGAAGGGCGGGCAATGACCCGCGGGATCGCTTCGGCCGTCGCGGCCGCCTTGCTCGTCGGCATCGGGTGGTGGCTCGGCGGGCGCACGCACCAGGACGCCGTCCGCTCGTGGTCGGCGGGGCCGACGGTTGATCACCTCGAGTCGCTGGCCCAGCTCGTGACGACGCGAGTTCAGGTGTCGGACGTCCTCACGGCCACGGACGAGGGATACTTGGGCTCGTGGCTCATCCGCGGCGACGGTCTGCTCTCCGTCGACATGCGGAAGGCCGAGGTCGTCGAGTTGGACCGGGTGGCGCGGAAGGCGAGGATCCGCCTCCCGCGGCCGACCGTCCTTTCGACGCGCGTCGACCACGGCCGCACGAAGACGTGGGACGTCAAGCACTTCTCGTGGTTCCCATGGCGGGGCGACGCCGACGCCCTCCGCGACCAAGCGATGTATCACGCGCAGAGGCTCGTCGAGGCGGCCGTGGGCTCCAAGGAATACCTCGACCAGGCGGCGGCGACCGCCGAATCGGTCATCGCGAACATGTATCGGATGGTCGACTGGCGGGTGTCGATCGAGTGGTCCGACGCGCCGGTCGACCGGAAGGATCCCGCGGCTGCGGGCGATGCCGCCGGGCCCGCGACGATCGATCCGCAGACGCGCTGACGATGGCCGTTGCCGGCGACGTCGGCGACACCTGTCGCGGCCGGGCGGCCGGGGAGAGACGCGCCGACCACAAGGTCTGACCCATCGGCGTGTCGCGGACTCGGCTGACTTCGCTCGCTCTGAGGACGGACCGGAGGTTCCCGGCGGCTTACCGCGTGGCCCCGAAGCCGTGGCGGGGGCCACCAGCGGGACCTCCGATCGAGATAGGCTCCGGCCGCGTCCGAGAGGGCGTCACCCTGTCGCGTCCGTAGCGGCGTCCCCGAGAGGCGAGCCCAAGCTCGTCGCGGTCGCTAGAGGGGTCTCTCGAGGTGATGCCCGGGATCGCGCGGACCCCCGTTTCGCAGCGACCCCCGCGGACGGCCCGGCCGTCAGGGCTCGCCGCGAGGGCGGACGGCCGACGCGATCGCGCATGGGCCGGCTGACGCCGCGACGCCCCCGCTCCTCGGCGCGGTCGGCACGGGGCCGCACGTGTCCGGGAAGTTCGCCCGCGACCTCGCACGGCTCGGCTGCTGGGCCCCCGTGATGGTGGACAGGGGAAGGACCTCCACAGGCGGCCCCGAGTCCTCGCGGCCCGCCTGACTGACTTGGACGACCAGCGGATCCCCGGTCGTGCCCCGGCGGATCGGTGCCGCGGCGATCGCCGCCCGCGATCGCGCGCTCGCCGCCGCGGACGTGTGCCGCCCCACGATCGACGGGCACGACGAGGTCGTCGCGGAGGCCTGCCCGCCCGGGTCCCGGAGACGCCCCTCGAGATCACGTACCTGCCCGCGGTCGCGACGGTCGAGGAGGCGATCGCGAGGCCGTGGGTGCTGCTCATGGCCCGCGCCGGCCGCGCGCTCGACGGATACGCCGCCTGGCGGGCGCGTGGCCTTTCCGGGGACGCGCTCGAGACGGCCTTGGCGTTCGCCGAGGAGATCGAGTTCGCCGACGCGAGTAGGGCCACCGGCGCGGAACTGCTGGCTTCGATCGAGGAAGGCGTGGTGGACGGTGTGCTCGCTGCAAAGCTCAGACGGTGGGCCGCCGGCGCCTCTCTCGAGGCGATCGCAACGGCGAGGTCCCGGATCGGCTCGCCGGGGCGGGGCGCACTCTGCACGCATCGCACGCGGGCCCGGGCGGGCCGTCGTCGTTCGCGGGCCAGCGGGCACTTCGTTCGCGGAAGAGGTCGTGGCTGGAAGGCTCCGGGATCCCACCCCCGGCGCCCGCGGCCCTGTAAGCCCCCAGGACGCGTCGGCGCCCCCGGACGAAATGCTTCTCGTCCGGGGCGCGCGCCCGCCTCACCACGGGCCTTCCAGGCCCCTTCCCGGGCCCTTGACTCTGAGGTGCGGAACCGGAACTCTTTCTATCCCGATCCGTCTCTTTTCTTCTCTTCTAGGAATGAGCGGGCGACGGGTTGCAAACCCGTCCTTCGCCAGAAGGGCTTCGTTGTTCTGAGTGAAACGAAGACAAGTAGAGGATTGAAACTAAGGGCAACAGACTTCTATACGGATGGACAGATTATGGGCCACCGACCTCGACCCGACGATCCAAACGCGCCCGAGCCCGAACGTCCGTCGTTCGACGAGCCGCCCCGCTACGTCTTCGTGCGATCGGCGCGGACCTTCGCCCATGGGATCATGCGGCGAGCGGTCCTGCGTCGGGTCCTCGGCAACATCGACTTCCGCGACGAGCCGTGTGTGCTCGCCCGCTACCTCGATCGCGTGCGCCGTCGCTGGATCGACCTCGCGACCGAGTATTCCGACCCGGTCCTGCCCGCCAATGACTTCGTCCGCGATCGGCTCCAGGCCCTGCTCGACTGTCGGCCGCCGTTCGCCTACGTGATGCCGGGCGGATATAAGCCCTGCAACATCCAGAGCCTCTGCCCGGCGTGCTGGGCCCGCGCCGTGGTCGAGGCCTGGTCGCCCCTGGACCGCGGGCTCTTCGGCGAGGCCCCGCCCCGGGGCGTTCGCCTGGCGGGCGTGACCATGCTCGTCCGGCGTCAGCAGTACCGCTTCTGGCGCGTCCCCGTCCGGCCCGACGGCGAGACCGTCAACCCTGACGACTTCCTACCTCTCTCCGCCTTCCTCGATCGACGAATCTCACGGGCGGGCCGGTCGTTCTACGACTGGTCCAGTGGCACCGGCTCGATGGCCAGGCGGCCGTCGGAGTTCGTCGCCTGGCGGCGGCGGGGCGTCGCGTGCGGCCTGGAGTCGACCGCGATCGGCACGGTCCTGGACTGCGACGGGGAGATCGCCGCGGCCCGGGAGGATACCGGGATGCCGACCCGCGAGTGGGTCGTCAGGTTCACGACGATCCTCTTCGCGCCGAGCGCCGTCGCGGCCCGGGTCAACACAGCCGCGTTCGATGCCGCCCCGGGCGTGAGTGCCGGGGCCGTCTCCGTGCCGGCGGGGGCGAGCGACGCGCGGGCCGTCGTCAACCCGTCCCGACGCGACGTCGCGGCGGCCGTCGCGGACGCGTGCCGCTACAACGCGCGGCTGATCCTGCGGGGCGGCGACCGCCGCGACCGCGAGACCGTCCTCGAGTACCTCGAGGCCCGCTCCGGCCGCCGCCTGCGGGCCTCGTTCGGCGACCCGGGCGGGTTGGCGCAACCCGCCCGGGCGGGGATTAGCAAGGGCGAGACGGTCCCAGGCCGCCGCGACGCCGTCGCTACCACCCGGCCCGGATCGCCCCATCGAGACCGCCCCGATGATTGGCGCCGAATCGCGCCTTGCGGGCAAGCAGCCGGAGGCGTCGACCTCGACCCATCCCTCGACGGCGGATCGGGCCGAGGCGACGCCGCTTCCCCCCGGGCTCGCCCGCGCCCCCGCGGCCCGCCGGCGATCGCTCGATCCCGAGAACATCCCGGGAAAGGTCCGTCTCTGGATGCGGACGACGGCCTTCATCGTGGGGCAAGGGCGCGAGTCGTTCGCGTGGTCGCACCGGGACGGCCGCCGCCGGGCGGATATCCCTGGGGCTGGGCCGCCGGGCTGCGCCGAGGAGCCGCACCACCAGGTCTGCGACCGCGGTCCTCCGGGAAGCGGCGAAGGGGCGGCAGGCCTGGCGGTGTGACGACGTGGCCGCGGTGTCGGGGCACCCCGGCCCCCCCGCGATCCCGCCGGCGGACCACACGCCTCGAGCCAGCTCGCGGCGCGACCGATCGCACCGCGTTCGAGATCTCGCGCCCGGCTCCTCTCCCGGGAGCCGTCGAGTCAGGAACTGGGGCGCGGCTTCCCGGCCCGCGCAAGGGTGCCCCGACGAGGGTTCGTCGCGGTTGGCCACGCCGTGGCGTTGAAAGAGGTGGTTGCCGGCAACCGGATTCCTCCTCGGCCCTCGGGCCAGGGACCTGGCGGCCGCGCGGGCGGGCGTCTTTCGGGCGTCGCCGTCGTCGGAATCGGGCCTCGACGCGGCGCCACGTGCGGAGGCCTGTGGGCGCCGGCGGCCGTCGCTCCGGGACACGCGGCCCGGCCCGCGTGGGCCGCCCGGCCGAGGGCGATGGTCAGTCGTCGGCACCCGGCTCCTCCGCCGCCTCGGGTCTCGACAACGGCCGTCCGGGCGCCGCCCGCGGTGCCGGGGCCGTCGTCGGCCCGGCGCCTCATCTCGCCTCCTGGACGCTGATCCCCTTGCGGCTGTCCTTGTAGCGATCCTCGAGCCGCCGGAGCTGCCGCTCCCCGTTGGAATTGTTGAGCTCCTTGACGTTCCTCCCGAGGTCGGAATCGCCCCAGCGGGCCTCCGAGGTCGGCTCGGCGGGCTGGTTCGCGCCGCCGCGCGGGGCGGCGTTGGGGGCGGACGGCGTGCCGACGTGGGTCGTGCCCCGGTAGAAGGCGTACTGGGCCGCGTCGCGGCGGGCCACCGCCGTCACCTGCCCGCGCACCCCCTCGGCCACGAACACGCCCCGCAGGTCGGTCTCGCCCGAGAGGAACGCCGGGTTCTCGGTTCCGATCACCTTGACGCTCACCTTGCGAACCGGGTCCTTCGTCTTGGCGTCGCGTACCGTGACGCGGACCCGCCCGGCGTCGGCCTCCTCCAGGACCTCCAGCTCCAGCGGGCTGACCAGGACGATCCCCGACGCATACAGCGTCTCGCCCCGGATCATCACGAGGTACGCCCCCTCCTTGGCCAGCGGCAGGTCGATCGACCGGGCCCTGTCCTCGAAGTCCCGGCCGTCGCCGAGCTTGACGGTCGTCTCGACAAGCGGCGTGATCCCGGCCAGGTCGATCCCCGCGATGCCGTCGAGGTTGCGCCGGGTGAGATAGAGCCGCATCAGGTCGACGGGGTACACCTTCACGTCGGCCTCGGGGATGTTCCGGTAGTCGAGCGGCACAGCCGGCTTGTCGATGACCCTGGGCGGCTCGGTGTCGACCCGCGGCAGGCCGCCGGCCCGCAAGGCCGCGACCTTCACGCCGGGGCGGACGATCGAGACCTCGGGGAGCTTCAGCCCCTTGCGCGTGAACCCCTTGACGGCGCCGGCGGCGTCGCTGAACCGGTCGGCGACGAGCTTGTAGTATTCGACGGCCTTCGCCGGCTGGCGGCGGGCGTCGTAGATCTGGCCGAGGATGTAAGTCGCCTGCCACTTGTTCGGGCTCGGCTGGTCCACCCCGTTGTCGTCCTTGTAGGTCGCCTTCGTGATCCTGTCGGCGACCTCGATGGCGCGGTCGTAGTGGCCGAGGTGGAACTCGCCCAGCGCCTCGGAATACTGGAAGCTGTCGAGGAACTTGCTCCTGGGGTATAGACCCGCGAACCGCGCCGCCAGGCGGACGACGGCCGCGTAGTCTTCCAGTTCGAGGAAGTCGCCCACGAGCGCCAGGCTGATCTCGTCGGCCAGCGGGTTCTTGGGCGACTGGGAGAGGAGCACCTGGTCGAGCCGGATCGCCTGGAGGATCAGCTCCGAGCGGGTGACGCCGGCATCGGCCAGCTCCTTGCGGAGGGCCGGGTCGGCGATCGCCTTGCCGGCCGACACGGCGAGCAGTTGCGAGAGGCCGAAGAGGTCGGTTTCGATCGACGCGGTGTCGGGGTAGTCGCGCCAGAGGTCGAGGAGATACGCGACGGCATCCAGCGTCTTGCCGCGGCGGCGGAGGACCTCGCCGACCTGGGCGTCCTCGAGATAGCTCGCCTCGACGATCGCACGCCAAACCAAGTACGCCCGCTCGTGCTCGCCGATGTCGCGGTAGGCGCGGCCGACGACGAGCACCTCGTCGAACGGGATGGTCAGGTCGGGGGCCTTCTCCTTGAGGACCTCGAAGTCCTGGACCACCTTGCGCGGTTGGTAGTCCCGGATGTGGATGGTCAGGAGCATCCGCGCCGCCTCGCGGGCCACCTCGTCGCGCGGTGTGTACCCCCCGAACAGCTCCTCGAGCGGGCCGGCCGCCTCGCCGAGCCGGCCCGAGTCGAACAGGGCCTTGCCGCGCGCGAGCAGCTCGTCGGGCGTGGCCTTGTACGGATCATTCGGCGATTCGCCGGGGTTCAGGACCCGGAGCGTGCCGACGGGGCCGAGGTGCTGCTCTCCCGGCTCGTAGGCCGAGCGGATCTTCGTCGGCAGTGCCCGGTACTCGCCCGGCAGGTAGCCGAAGACGTCGTAGCGGATCGTCCCCGGGTGCGAGCCGGGCGCGAAGTAGAGCGTGAGCACGCCGTCGACCAGCGTCGAGTTGACGGCGTTCGACTGGAGCGACCCGTCGATCATCGTCGTCCCCGCCGGCAGCGCCTCCTCGATCACGAGGAAGTCGCGGTCCCACGCGGGTCGGTTCTGATAGTCGAAGAAGGCGGTGCCGATCTCGACCCGGGCGCGGCCGCCGGGGCCGACCTGCGTGACCTTGTTGGTGAAGTGGCGCGGGTTGACGACCGAGTTGAAGCCGGTCGGCAGCGCCTTGCCGTCCAGCTCGGGCTCGGCCGCGAGGTAGTCGCGGTGGCTGACGATGAAGGCCCGGCCGTCCCGCTTCTGCTCGGGGCCGAAGTCGCGGGCGAAGCCGGTCAGGGCCACCGCGTAGCCGAACGTGGCCCGCCCCTCGACGTGGAACCGGACCCGGTTGCGGTCGCCGAGCCTGACGGCCTTGCGCGGGACGAGCACGGCCTTGCCGTCGGCGGCGCCGGCGATCTCGGCGTTGTAGACCTCGGCGTCGTTGACGGTCACGACCAGCCGATAGCGGTCGTCGGCCGACTCCGCCTTGCCGTAATACTGGGCCAGTGCCGCGACGGCCGGCCCCCGCGCCTTGGGTGGCTGCCAGCCGCTGCCGGCCCGGTGGGCGAGCAGCCACTCGACGGCCCCGGCCAGCTCGGCGCCTGCGGGCGGACCCGGGCGTAGGCCAGCGCCGCCAGCGCGGTCGTCTCGGCGCGGCCGCGGTTCCAGCGCTGGCCGCCGCCCGGCCAGTAAATCCGCCGCTTCGCGCCCGGCTCGACCGGCTCCGATTTGGCGCGGCTCGAGAGGATGTCGAGCAGCTCATTCGCCAGGCTGGCGCGGTCGAGCGCGGCCAGGGCCAACGCCAGCTCGGCGAGCGCGGCGTCGGGGAGCGCCTGCCGCGAGCGGTTGAGCGCATTGGCCTGCTCGAAGCTGCCGCGGTTCATCGCGGCCAGCGCGTGCTGGACCATCGCCCGCATCTCCAGGTCGGTCGCCGGGATTCGGCCCCATTCCTGGCTCAGGTGGTGGGCCGCGCGATCGAAGGCGCCGGAGTCGGTCATCATCGCCTGCGACCAGGCCGCGGCGAAGGCGCGGGCGGCCAGCACCGAGGTCATCCGGTCGCTCGGCGCCTTGCGGCCCGACGACGGGTCGGGGGCGACCCAGGGCCAGCCGCCGTCGTCGTTCTGGAGGGTGATCATTTCCGAGGTCAGCGCCTGGATGCGGGCCGAGAGCCGCGCGGCCTCGGGCGCCCGGTCGGCCTTGACGGCGCGGAGGTAGTGCAGCGCCGCCGAGGCGGCGATCAGCTCGCTCGCCCGGTCGGCGATCGTCAGCGGCAGGATCGGGCAGGGGGAGACGAGGTTACGGTCGTACCGCGCGAGCGGGTACGGCCCGATCTCGTCGAGCGCCAATTCGACGATCATCCGCCGGAGGTTGGGCGCGATCGTCACGAGCATGTCGGGGTTCTCGTACGTCCGCCCCGGCGGCAGGCCGACGAAGACGGTCACGTCGTCGCTCGACGTCCCCGAGGCCGACGCGAACGCCTGGACGCCCCAGGGCCGGATCGGGATCTCGGTCGTCAGCTCGTCGGACCGCTCGCCGGCCTGCGCCTTGAGCGTGAGGCGGACGTTGTCCCCGTCGGGGACCGCGACCGGGTCGAAGACGACCTCCTCGACGCCGTCGCCCTTCAAGGTCAGAGCCTTCGGGAACGCATCCTGCCGGCCGCCCGCATAGACCGTGAGCGTGAGCGCGACGTCGCCGGCCACGCCGACGTGATGGAGCTGGCCGATGAACCGCGGCTTGTCGCCCTGCGTCAGCGCCGCGGGGGCCTTGAGGTCGACGAAGAAGTCCTTGCGGACGACCAGGCCGGCGGTGGTCTGGCCGACGAGGGTGTCTGCGCCGGTGACGCCGCGTGCCGTGAAGCGATACTCCGACATCGCCCCCGGCGCCGGACGCGGACGGTGGCCTTGCCGTCCGCGCCGGTGACGACCGCGGGGTTCCAGTAGGCCGTCTCGACGAACCGCTCGCGGCCGGGCTCGGCGTCCTGCTTCCCATCGATATCGGCCATGGCCCACATCCTCCGATCGCGCGTCAACAGGTTCACGCCGCCTCGGAGACCCAGCGCCGTCGGTTTCCCCGCCTCCTTCTTGGCGGCGATCTCGCCCAGCTTATCCTTGGCCTCGACCCCGGCGGCGTCGAAGTCGTCGACGGACTTCGTGAGCTCCCTCGGGAGGTTGCTCCGCGCCCGGAACGCGTCGCGCCGAGCAGGCCCTCGACTTCCCCCGCCGGCATGGCGGCGGGCGCCATCGGGGCCGGCGCGGGGGTCATTGCATACGTCGCCGCCGGCACGCCGCCGCGGCCCATCGCGCCATTCGCCCCGCCCGCCCCGCCGCCCATCCCGCCCATCCCGGCCATCCGGCCGGCCACCTGCGACTGGGCCCGCTGGCGGACGTCGCCGGCCGACGCGGCGTTCGCCGCCAGCGCCAGCTGCCGCTCGGCCTCCTCGACCACCGCCGAGGCGACCGGCTGCGTCGCCGGTGCGTACGTGAACAGGTTCGTCGAGACCGTGCCAAATGCGCCGGTCCGGGTCTGGTCGTAGAAGAACGGGCCGATCGGCGGCATCCGGTCGCCGAACAGCCGCAGGAGCGAAAGGTCCACCAGCGACAGTGACAGCTCGGCCGCCACCGGCTTGCCGAGCTGGTCGGCCGTCGTCACCTCGACCTCGGCCTCCTCGTTCGGTCCCACCGTCGGCCGCTTCGGCGACACCGTGACCCGCAGATCGCGCTCGACGCGCACGTCCATCCTGGCCTCGTCGAACCGCCGCGGCGACATCCGCGCCGCCGTCAGCGTGAAATTCGGGAACTGCGGCCCCTCGACGGCCCACGTCAGCGGGTTGTCCCCCTCCTTCAGGTCGACGATCCGGTACTGGATCACCCGGTCGGCCTCCCAAGCGATCAGCGCGGGGCCGGCGGAGACGCGGCTGTGCAGCTTCACCTGCGCCGTCTCGCCGACCCTGTACGTCAGCCGGTCGGCGAGGAGGCGGAGCTTCGTCTCGTCCTTCACGCCGGAGATCGTGAGCACACGGTCGGCGACGATCGCGTTGCCGAACCGGTCCTTGCCCGAGACGCGGACCACGTACGGCCCGCCGTCGGCGTCGTCGACCTTCAACTGTGCCGAGAATTCGCCGGTCGCCGGGTCGGTGACGATCGCCCGCTCCGAGACCTGCCGCTCGACGATCTCGCCGTTGCGGACGATCCGCTTGACCACCGCCACCGTCAGCGACTGCCCGGCCGGCTTGCCCAGCGCATCCGAGGCGGAGACTTTCAGGGCAAACGACTCGCCGTCGAGATAGCTGTCGCGGGTCGTCGAGAGGCGAATCTGGAGCGCGCGGATCGCCAGCGCGACGTCGGCCACGGCCGCGACGTTCTCATCGACGAGCGTCGCCCGGATCTGCAGCGCCTGCTCCTCGGCGAACTCGCCGGTCGAGAACTCGACGTGAAACTTCCCCGAGGCGTCGGTCCGCCCCGCCTTGCGGAGCCCGCCCGAGAAGACGACGTCGACGGGCTTGTTGACCAGCGGTGCGCCGTACTGGTACCTGGCCACGACGTCGGCGGCGATCGTCTCGCCGCGGAAATAGACCGTCCTGGGCAGCTCGATCGCCACGTCCACCTTCTCGAGCCGGTACGACTCGACCTGGAACCCCCCGGCGAACTCGCTCTTGCCCGGCTGGTAGAGGCGGACGCGGTAGGGGCCGACCGGGGCCGACGAGTCGAGGCCGAGCGTCTCGTGGAACGTGCCGAACTCCGAGAGCTTCACAGACCGCGCCACCAGGAGTCGGCCACGGCTGTCGAGGACTTCGAGCCGGTACGTCTCGCCGGCCGGGTCGGCATACTGCCCGTCCCTCGCCTCGCGGACCACGCCCCGCAGAGCCACCGACTGCCCCGGCCGATAGGCGGGCCGGTCCGTGTAGATGTACGCCCGCGCCGAGAGCCCCTGCGCCACCTGGCCGGGGATGCCCATGCCGATCGCGGCGACGTCCGGCCCGTCGGCCGCGAGGTAGAATAGGCTCGCGTTCGGGTCGCGGGGCTTGTCCCAATTGGTCAGCAGGACGCCGTCGTCGCCCGTCGTCTTCTCCAGGAACACGCCCGACCCGTCGGAGACGAGGACCCGGGCCCTGGCGCGGCCCCTGCCGGTCTTCATGTCCTGGGCGAACACGAGTAACTGGTCCCGCGACGACTTGACGATCGCCTCCAGGTCGGAGCCGACGACCAGGGTCGTCGCCTGGAGGTGCTTCTCGTCCGTGACTTTCACGACCCAGACGCCCGGGGTCTTCACCTTCAGGTCATAGGTCGCCTCGACCGGCCTGTACTTCGCGTACTTCGGCACGGGGACCGTCCACTCGGCGTCGGCCGCGACGAGGCCGATGTCGAGCGACTCGACGTTCATGAGCAGCTGCTTCTTGCGGAAATACGCCTCGGCGTTGAGCTTGTACGCCGAGAACGTGAGGTTCTCCAGGTTGCGGGTCGTGACCTTTAGGTGGGCCGTCTCGCCCGAGCGGAAGGTCCGCGGGGTGACGACGGTCAGCTCGCGCGACTCCATCACCGCGATCCGCTGCGCCGCGGACGACTTCCAGGGCTCGACGGCAACCTTCCTGAACCGCTCGATTGCCTCGGCCGGGTTCCCCTTCTGGTCCTCGTAGATCGACGCGATCAGGAATTGCCCGTGCGCGGCCGGCTCGGAGCCGGGGAATTTCGAGATCAGGGTCTCCCACGCCGCGATCGCGTCGTCGAACTTTTCCTCGGTGACGAGGCTCTCGCCGACCTGGAAGAGGACCTGCGGGACCCGGGCGTCGAGCGGGTTCTGGGCGACGAACGCGGCCCAGGCGGCGCGGGCGTCGGTGTACTTCTCGCGGCGGAGTGCCTCGCCGGCGATCAGCAGCCTGGTGTCCAGGATCGCGCGCTGGGCGTCGGCCGACTGCGGGCCATTCGGGAACCTGGCGAGGTACCCCTGCCAGGCCGCGATCGCCTCGTCGAACTTCTGCTGGCCCTGGAGGATCTGCGCGACCTGGTAGGTCGCCGTCATCGCCAGCGAGGCCAGGTCGCGTTTGGCCTCATCGGTCTCGGCGCGGTACTCCTTGCCGGCGAGGAAGGCGTCGAACGCGGCGAGGGCCCGGTCGCTCTTGCCGCGGACCAGGTACGAGGCGCCAATCTGATAGGACGCGCGGACCGCCCAGGGATGGGCCGGGTAGGCGACCAGGAACCGCCGGAGCGCGGCGACGCCCAGCTCAAGCTGGGGATCATCCGGCGGATTCGGGATGCCGCGTGTCATCGCCCGCTGATACAGCGCCCTGGCGCGGACCTCGCCGGCCCCCGGGGCCTTCTCCAGCTCGTTGGCCAGGTCGCCCCAGGTCGCCCGCGCCTCGGCGAGCTGGCCCAGGTGGAACTGGGACTCGCCCAGGCCGTACCTGGCGGCCACGCGCTCGGGCGCCTTCGGTTCCTTCAGATACTCCTGGAAATCGGCCACGGCCTGCGCGTGGTTCCCGGCGGCCTGGGCGGCGCGGGCCATCTCGAGCCGGAGCGTCGCGACCAGCGCCGGCCCCTTCGCCAGTGCGCGGGCCTGGTTCAATAGTTCATACGCCCCCTTCGGATCGGGCGGCGTGACGGGATCGTCGGGCCTGAGCATCCGCCGCGCGAAGGCGTAGTAGACGCCCGCGAGCCGGTCCTTGCGGTCGCCGGCCAGGAGCCGCTCGGCCTCGGCCCGCGCAGCTCCTCGGCCGCCGCCGCGCGGCCGGCGCCGAGTTCCAGGCCCGCGAGCTCGTAGCGGAGCTTGGCCGCCCAGGCCCCCTTCGGATCGGCCTTCAACGCGGCGGACCAGGTCTCGCGCGCGGCGTCGGCCTTGCCCGCCAGCCGCTCGGCCGTGCCGCGGATCAGCGCGAAGTACGCCTTGTCGGCCGCGTCCTTCGACTCGGCGATCAGCCGGTCGAGCCCATTGATGGCATCCGCATACTGCCCCCCCTGCATCGCCGCGACGACCGGCCCGGGCACGACCGGCGCGACCGGGCCGTTCGCCCGTCTCGACGTCGCCGCCGGCCCGTCGGCGCCGAGAAGTGCGGCGGAGATCCCGATCAGCACCCAGATCGCGGGGGCACGCGCGGCTCGGCCGGTGGGAGTGGTCATGGCGGATCGCTCCTCGGAGGTGACGCCGGCCGCGCCTGCACGCGCGCAACCGACGGGATCGGATTCAATCGTTGGACGGCGGTGCGACCGGTCCGTTCCCGGGGAACCCGGGGAAGCCCCTCCCGCGGCACGACCGGGGGGACGGCGGTCCGTCGCAGGGGACGGGACGCCGAGCTCAGTGTGGCGGCGCGGCCGGCGGGCGCCCAGGGACGAGGGATCGACCCGGTCGCCCGCCGCCGCCTCTGTGACAACGTCCGACACGACCGAACCTTGGGGCCGAGTCCATCCCGGGTCGCCGCGCCGCACGCGCCGGGTCCGCCCGGGAGGGAGGCCCGGGCCGGGAAACCGCGCCCCGGGCAGTTGCCGACGACCGCAGGCGCAGGGTCGAATCCCCGTGCCCCGGCGGCTGCGTGCCGCGCGACCGGACGCTTTCGGGCGACCCTCGCCGCCGCGCGGTCGACGGCCTGCCGCCGGGATCGGCCGCGACGGGCCAGGTCCTCGGCGTCGCTCGACTCGATCCTCGACGAAGGTCCCTCCCTCCCCGGGATGCTCCGCCGCTCGTCGACGGCGACCCCGGGCCCCCGGGGACGGGGCCGGATGCCCGGACGGCCATGCGGGATCGCGCCGCCTCCGCCGCGACGGGGATCGGCACGGGGCCGGTCCGGGCGGATGGGCAGGTTGCGCGCAACCCGCGTCCCCGTCCCCTGCCCCGTGGCCGGACGCGGCCGACGCGCGGCCGATCATCGATGACGCGACGTCGCGGTCACCTGGAAGGCATCCGAACGATTCTCCCGAGATCCCGCCCCGGCCGCGTCGGCGGGCCTGCCGGAGTCGCTCGCGCCTGCGGCGTCCTCCGCTCGGGTCGGGGGGGCTGGCGCGGCCGTCCACCGCAACCGTCGGGTCGGCCCCGCAGACGAGGGCGCCTTTCGGCGCCGCCGGTCATCATTCGGGGAGATCTCGCGGCCCGGGTCCCGTGCAAGCGGGGGCCCGATGGCGGTCGGGCGTCGGCCGACCCGGCACGCGGCGGTCGGCTGCCGGGCGACGACCGGGCGGATCTCCGGGCGAAGACCCGTCGCGCACGGTCGACCGTGTCGAGGGACCGTCAACCGGCCGCGGCAGTCTAGGCGTCCAAACGAGCGTCGGTATCGCGGACCGGAGCGCGCAACGCGTCTTCCGGCCCGTGCCCCGCCTGTGAACCAAACCGCACGGGAACTCCCGCCCGGATTCGGGGAAGGACGTATACCGCCGGGGTCAGCACGTCGCGACCCAACGAGTCCCCTGCGCGATGGCCTCGGCTCCCGCGCGGGGGCTCGCTGCGCCTCGACTCCAGCCACCCGGCATGAAAACAGGGCGGCACCCCGGGGTCAACAACACCCTGGTCGATCTGGACGCCGGAGGCGCAAACGCACGCGGGAGGAGGTCAGAGGCCCCTTCCCGCGTGCGTCCGCGCCTCCGAGAATTCATCCTCCGCATGCCCCGATCGTCACGGCTTCGGCGGCTCGAACGCGAACTCCTTCGCCGCGATCTCGACGTCGACCTGCGGACGATACACAGTCGTCTGCTCGACCGAGGCGCCGGGGATCTTGGACGTGCCGGAGACCTTCCGCACCAGGAACGACGCCTTGTCGATCCAGACAGTATCCACGTCGCCTCGGAGATTCGTCCCCTCGACCTTATCGCACGGGACCCCGTCGACGATCTCGATGCCGACGAGCTTGAGGCCCTTCAAGTCGGCCGGTGAATGGCCCTGGATCGCCCGGGGCATCAGCAGGCGGGGGATCGTGAGGGACGAAAGGCTGGACACGCCCGCGGCGGCCCCGACGGCCATTGCAAGCGAATCCTCCTTGATGTTCGGCTGGATGGTCCACCAGGTCGTCGCCCGGTCGGGGGCGGCGTCGCTCCAGATGACGTAGCGCTTCGGCTCCTCGAACGTGCCGCGCTCCGTGAACTCGAAGCGGTAGAGCTTCGGTCGGACGAACATCGTCGCGAACGGCTTCTTCTGCGTCTGCCTGCCGGACGCGTTGACGAAGACGAGGGTGACTTCCCCCTCGTCGCGATACGACCGGGCGTCGGCGTAAGTCCTGACCATCCGTGCTATCACCTCCTCGGCCGGGGTGACGGACGACGGGGCGGCCTGGGCCTGAGCCCGGGTCGCCGGTGGGGCGGCCTTGGGCTCCGAGGCGAAGAGATACGGCAGGGCGACCAGCCCGGCGGCGGCCAGGAGGGCGGTCGCGGCGATTCTCATAGGTGATATAATCATGGATCTGAGGACTCCTTCGGCGATCCCCGACGCCGATGCCGAGGCGATCCCGGCCGACGTCGACCTCGCCGCGAAGGACAGGGCCGCCCGGACCGTCGCCATCGCCAGGGGCGGGGGCACGGCCGCGGGGGCGGCATCGAGCGGGGGGAGGGCCACGAGGCACCCCCCCGAGGGGGCGAGGCCCCGCCGCATGAGCCGGGATCGGAGGATCTCCCTGGCCTTTGCCAGCCGACCCCGGACGGTCCCGGTCGTCCATCGGAGGTCGCGTGCGGCCTCCTCCCGGGTCCGCCCTTCGAGGTCGCAGAGGACCAGTGGCCGTCGGAACCGCTCCGGGAGCCGGCCGATCTCCTCGTCGAGGATCGCCCCGAGTTCGTGGCGATCGCCGTCGATGTCGCGCGTCATGGCCAGAAGCTCCGCGCCCGGCCTCTCGACCGCTCGTCGCCGCGCGGCCTGGCTCCGAATCCGGACCGAGACCCGGCGGGCGACCCCGTGGAGCCACGGTCCCAGCAGGTCCGGTCTGCGGATCGACCCGGCCTTGCGGGCGAGGACCAGGAAGGTCGCCTGGAAGGCGTCGTCCACGTCATCCGAGCCCGACAGGACCCGGTGGCAGACGCCCAGGACCATCGGCCCGTGGATCGCGACCAGCGCCGTGAACGACGCCTCGTCGCGGTCGGCGGCGAAGCGCCCCAGGAGCTGCCCCTCCGTCATCGCGGCGGCGGTCCCCAGCCGGTAGAGCCGGTCGACCTCAGCGATGACCCCGCCGCCCTGTCCACTTGCCATGACCGAGTCCTCCGATTGTGCAGGACGACCCTATTACTGCACGGGCGGGGGCGGTCGGCATAACTTTCTGGGAATTCGCCGGCCGAGGGAGTAGGGCCGGCGCGAGCCGGCCGTGTCACGACCCGGATGACGGACCTGACCTGGCCGCTGGGGATGTCGCTCGGGCGAGGACTGATCCGGCCGGCTCCCCTGGCCCTACGCCTTCCGCAGCATCAGGCCGCTGGACCCCTCGAACGCCGCGATGAACTCGCCGTAGAGCCGACTGGCCTCCCCGTCCGGGTAGCGGAGGTCTAGACCCGCCTTCACCGGCTCGACGATGCCGAGGCGTCTGGCCTCCGCGTCGAGCCCCGCGCCGTCAGCCCAGGCGGCGAGGGCTTGCACCTCGGCGACCAGGACCTCCCTCGCCTGCTTCGTCTTCGGCCCGTTGTGGAAATGGACCATGACGGCCACGCCTCGGGCCGCGGCCTCTTGGACCTTGCGGTCGGTCGCCATTCGTCACCCTTCCGGCCTCGGCCGGGTTCGTCGGGCGGTTCGTACGGCGGCCATCGTACAACTCCGCAAGGCCCACTGGTATCACAAGAGCTGGATTCCGCTTATAGCGCCCGTGGATGCGTGCGGCGGCAAGGCCCCGGCCATGCCCCGGCTTTTCTACGCGCTCTGAACTCCCCGGCCGGCCCTCGTCCTACGGTGTCGCGACCGGCGGGACGGCTATCGTGGGGTCAGGGATCGCCCTGTGCCCGGTGATCCGGTCGATGCTCACTCGGTAGTAGATGTACGGCAGCCGCCCCGACTCCGCTGGGCGGGCGTGCGCCGTCGATCCGGGCTGCCACCACTCGGCTTGGGTCTGCAGGACATCGTACGCCCAGAGCCGCTCGTCGAGGCGTCGCGGGGCATCGTCGCCGCTGTCGCCGCCGGCCTCGGATGCCTCAGGCGCCCGGAGCCGCTCGCCTTCCTTCCCGATGGTGTCGGGCAACTCCTCGTAGCGGCCCATGATCACAATGCTCACCCAGCGGTCGGAGGCAGCGACATCGTCGAACTCGACGCAGACGAGCGGGTTGGCCCGCATCCATTCGACCTTCTGGCCGGGCGTCGTGAATCCGTAAAAGCGCGGCTCGCCGCCGGACGGTCGCTCGAATGCGACGTAGACAGGGACGATGTAGGGCTGGCCGTCCTTCGCGCACGCGAGCCTGGCCAACCTCGCCCCGGCGAGCACCTCGAGGCACTCGTCCCGACTCATCTCGTGGAGGATCATGGTTCGCCTCATCGGCCGACGACCGCCGACACGCGACGGCGGGGCGCGTTTAAGGGCGCCGTGCCTCACCAGAGGATAGCCGCGCACCGTCCCGGGCGACATCCCATGCCCGACGCCCCCGGTCGCGAGTCGATGCGCCGCCGAAGGAGAGTCCGACTATCTATGCCCGGATCACCTCGCCTGGTTGACCCACGGCGGCTACGCCAGGCCCACGACGGCGCCACGGCGGGCACCGTTCGAGGCCTCATGGCGTACGCGCGGAAGTGCTGGACCGATCGGTCCCAAACGCTCGGCGCCGACCTCTCTCCGCGCACTGACGGTCCCGTCCGGCTCGGCCCCGGCCTCCCCCGCCGGGGCCTTCTCCTTGGGCGATCCTTGACAGGGCCGCCAGGAAGCCTTCAGCCCGCGCCCGATGCCCGGCTCGGTCGACTCGCGATTGCCGGCGACGTTGAGCACGCGGATCTTGTGCGACGCGATCCAGCCGGCGACCGCCCGCGGGGTGGTGCTGCCCTCGGCCACGACGACCCACGACTTGAGCCGGAGCCGACACTCGCCGAGGGTGACCTTGCCGCCCGGGCTCGTCTGGTCGCCGATCCAGAGCGTGGCGTCAGCGTCGCGGACGTTAGCTCGGGTCCGCGCCGGATATCCCGGCTCGTCGCACTCGACCAGGCCGTAGTCGGCCAGCCACGGAGCCGGGCCTTCCTCTGTCTCCCAACCCTTCGGAGCCGTCCCGCCCGTCGGGATGCCGGCCGCCTTCGCGGCGAGGAGAGCGGCCTGGTCTACGCCGGTCTGACCGCCGCTGATGACACGATCGAGCATGTGCCGATCATAACCCAAACGTCGGGTGGTGTCAGCCCGTTCGGTCCGGGTAAGTTTTCGCCAGCCGCCGAAGCCACCGCCCCACGCCTGCCGCCGATCGGCGACGGAGGCCATCTAATCCTCGTCGAGAGGCTCAGAGGTCCCTCCGCGCCTGCCCTCCCGGCGTCTGACCCAGCGGATTTTGACCTGGGAGAACACGAGCGCGACGACAGGGGCGAGGATTACTGCCCAGAGCCATTGCCAGTTGTTCTCGACAAACCCGCCGAGCTGTTGCCCGACGGTAATCTGGATCGTAATCGAGCGGTCGAATGTCTTGACCTCCGCCGTCGCCGCGCGGCCCAGGTAATCGACCTCCGCGAAGATGCTCAGGTGGAGCTTGTACGTTCCCTTGCGCTTGGCGGTTATATCCCACTGCCAATCGTGCATCGACGTGTCGTCGTCGATCAGCCTCGGCAGGCTCGCGTCAAACAGAGGCTCAATCGTAACAGCATCTTTTGGGCCTGTGAGCTGCGTCCTCACGCGGCGCGAAATCCGGGCCTCAGCAGTGGTCACGGGACCTGGACCGGCCACCGCCCGCGCCAGTTCAGCGCGGGATGCCTTTGTGGAGAGCTTCAAGTCGATCGTCGCGACCTCGTCGACTTTCATCTTCTCTGGCGAATTGAAAGCGAGTAACCGTTCACGGATGTAGGGGCTGGCGCGATCCTGGGTGGGCGGTTACAGGGGTGGCATGAGTGCCGAGCCGCCCATCGCCCGAGAGCTCTGGGACACGATCCCGCCCGACGCGCAGGCGGCGATCCTCGCGCTGGTCCAGGCCTTCGAGCAGCGGATCGCCGCGCTGGAGGCGCGGCTCGGCCAGGACTCGTCCAACTCCTCGAGACCACCATCGAGTGACCCGCCTCACGTCAAGCGCCGCCCGCCCAGGCCGCCGTCGGGGAAGAGGCGGGGCGGGCAGCCCGGGCACGGGCGACGCACCCGCGAGCTGGTCCCGCCCGAGCGGCTGACGGCGGTCGTCGACTGCAAGCCGGCGGCGTGCCGCGGCTGCGGTCGTGCCCTGCGGGCGCCGACCCCGAGCCGCTCCGTCACCAGGTCGCCGAACTGCCCGAGGTCCGCCCCGATGTCACCGAATATCGCCTGCATCGGCTCGCCTGCCCGCGGTGCGGGGCCGCGACCCAGGGCGGGCTACCCGCCGGGGTGCCACGCGGGGCGTTCGGCCCCGGGCTCCAGGCGACCGTCGCCCTGCTCAGCGGGGCCTACCGGTTGAGCAAGCGGCAGGTGAAGGCGCTGCTGGATGACCTGCTGGGGCTGACCGCCTCGACGGGGATGGTGTGCAAGACCGAGCGGGCGGTGGCCGAGCCGGTCGAGGCGGTCTACGAGCATGTCCGCGCCGCACCGTCCGCCGGGGTGGACGAGACCGGCTGGCGGTTTCCGTTCGGCGGACCACGTCTGGAAGTCGGCGTGCTGCGGCGTAGATAATCCCGGGCCGGACCTCGCGTCCGTGTCCCGGGAGCCTCCGCGATGGCGTCAGACAACCCGATCGATCTCCGCTGGCTCGCCCTCATCTATGACTTCCGGCGTAGCGGCCTGACACACGCCGAGTTCTGCCGCAAGCGCGAGATTTCCCTGCACACCTTTCGCAAGCGGCTCTACGGCCAGAAGGCCCTCGCTCCCGCTCTCGAGCGCAAACGCGACCCGGCCCCCGTCGCACCGACACGATTCCTCCCCGTCAAACTCGAGCCCGATGGCGAACTCCCGCCCGACCCCCCGGCCGATCCTCTCGCGGTCCTCCTGCCCGGGGGCCGGCGGATCGTCGTCGGCAAGGGCTTCGATCCCGCGACGCTCCGCCACCTGATCGACGCGATCGAGCCGCGCCGGTGATCGGCCTGCCCGCCACCGTCAGGGTCTTCGTCGCCGTCGCTCCGGCCGACCTTCGCAAGGGGTACGACGGGCTCTCTCAGCTCGCGCGTGACTCCATCAAGGAGGACCCGCTCTCGGGACACCTCTTCGTCTTTGCCAACCGGATACGCAATCGGATCAAGATCCTTTATTGGGACCGCGACGGTCTCGCGGTATGGATGAAGAAGCAACCGCCAGACTGCACCCGTCCTCGCCCCTTTACAGGAAATCTCGGGCACACCGATAATCTCGCTGGCCGGCCTCTCACGGCTGGCGGAGTGGGCTCACACCAAGAATCAACCCGTGCAAGGAGGAGACCCATGTCAAGGACCGGCTCTGACCTCGCTCCCCCCGCGCCCGACGGCTGTCAGGCGGTTGGCGATCGACCATCTCTGGGGTCTGCTGACGGACGAACAGCGTCAACGGACGCTCTCGACCCTCAGCGGAATCATCGTCCGACAGCTCGTCGCGCCCCGAAGCGACCGGGAGGCGCGCGATGAGCACTCGTGAGGCAGACGTCGTCGATCGCGAGGATGGCTCGGCCGGGACGAGTCCGTCCACCGCGACCTTCGGGCTCAGGTCCACATCGAAGATCCGCGATCGCCATCTGGACCGGCTCGCGATGGTCTACGTGCGGCAGTCCTCGCCCCAGCAAGTGGTCGAGAACCGCGAGTCCCGCGAGCGGCAATATGCCCTGGCGGGATTCGCTCGACGGCTCGGCTGGCCGGCCCAGCGGGTGGTGATCGTCGACGAGGACCAAGGGCAGAGCGGCAAGTCGGCGGATAACCGCTCGGGGTTCCAGCGGTTGATGACCGAGGTGAGCCTGAACCACGTGGGGATCGTCCTGGGCTTGGAACTCAGCAGGCTGTCGCGGTCGAGCAAGGATTGGCATCAGCTCATCGACGTGTGCGCGATCTTCAACACACTCCTCTGCGATCAGGACGGCGTCTACGACCCCTTGGATAGCAACGATCGCCTTCTCCTGGGGATGAAGGGCGCGATGAGCGAATTCGAGCTCGTGACCCTGCGGAATCGCCTGCTCCGGGGCAGTCGGAACAAGGCGGAACGCGGAGAGCTGTTCCTCTCGGTCCCCCTGGGATACTTCAAGTCGGCATCGGGCGAGGTCGTCCAGGAGCCCGACGAACAGGCGAGGGGGATGATCCGACTGGTCTTCGAGAAGTTCGAGGCACTCGGCTCCGCGTACGCGGTCTTCCGTTATCTGATCGTGAACGACCTGCGACTGGGGTTTCGCCGCCAGCGTGGGGGGCGGATCGGGGAGTTGGAGTGGAAGCCCGCTTCTCCCAATCGAGTCCTGGCGATCTTGCGACACCCCATCTACGCCGGCGCCTATGCCTACGGCCTGCATCGAGCGGGGACTCGCCATCCGTCGACCGGACGTGCCGAGGGCGGCAAATGGTTCGTGCCGCCGGAGGAGTTGCCCGTGCTCCTCCGGGATCGGCTGCCCGCCTATATTTCCTGGGATCATTACATGAAAAACCAGGAGAAGCTCAAGCAGAACCGGTCGCACCTCGAATCGCGCGGCGTGCCGAAGCGCGGCGAGGCGCTGCTGCAAGGGCTGGTCGTGTGCGGAAAGTGCGGCCTTCGCATGGCGAGCCGCTACAAGGCGGACAAGAGGCCCAGCTATTACTGCGGCGAGCATGCGCGGTCGCCCATGATCGAGTACTGCGGTCACATCGCGGCGGCGACGCTCGACGACCTCGTCGCGAGGGAGGTCCTCCGTGCGCTGGAGCCGGCGGCGCTCGACCTGAGCCTGCGGGCCATCGGGAACGTCGAGCAGGAGCGGAAACGTCTTCATGGTCAGTGGCGCCAGTCCCTCGAACGTGCGGGCCAGGAGGTCGCCCGGGCCGAGCGTCAGTATCAGGCCGTGGAGCCCGAGAACCGGCTCGTGGCCCGCACCCTGGAAGCCCGCTGGGAGGACGCCTTGAAGAGGCAACGCCAGGTGGCGGAGGAATATCATCGCTTCCTGGCGAGACTCCCGGCCTCCATCGGCGCCGCGGACCGGGAGCGAATCAGGTCGCTCTCCGGGAGCATCGCCGCGCTCTGGCACGCGGCCGGGACGGCGGCGGTGGATCGGAAGCAGATCATCCGTTGCGTCGTCGAGCGGGTGATCCTGGTGTCCGAGAAATCGACGGAAAACAACCATGTCACGATCGTCTGGCAGGGAGGCATGACCACCCAACACGAGGTCGCCCGCCCGGTCAGCACCTATACCCAGCTCAAGGATTTTCGACGCCTCTCCGAACGGATCGGGCAACTCCACCGCGATGGCTTCCATCTCGCGCAAATCGCGGCCAGACTCAACGACGAAGGTTTCGTCCCCCCGCGCCGTCGAGGCGTCTTCAAGGAATCGACGATCGGTTCGTTGATGCGTGACCTGGGCCTGGTCGGTGAGCTGTTCCGCGATGACCTCGTCGAGAAGGATGAATGGTGGATCGCCGACCTGGCCAGGGAACTCGGCGTCATCCCGCAGAAGATCCACTACTGGGTGAAGCAGGGCTGGGTCCACTCGCGCCGGGCGCCTTCGGGGAAGCACCTGATCGTCTGGGCCGACAAAGATGAGCTTCACCGTTTGCGACAGCTGGCGACCGGGAAGAACTCCTGGATCGCCGCCCGGCACCCGGAGCTGATCATTCCCAGGAGCCGTCCGGCAGGTTAGCCATGGAACCCCGCGGCCCATGGTCCGGAGCCGTTCGATCGGACCAAATTCGTGTAACGCCACAGGAAAGAGGGCATCGTGATGCCAGCATCAAGCGACTTGAGGTCGGTTGCTTCCAGAACCCGGAGCCGATCCCTGGTGCCACGCCACTCTCGGGCTCCGCGGGGATTGAGCTCTCTGTCACTGACCTGGCCCTGATCCTCAACGGGATCGACCTGGCCACCGCGCGGCGGCGCAGGCGCTACAGACGGGTCGGCTGAACCCCGCCTGCAGAATCCTTCGCAAATCCCACGAATAAACCTCAATATGATACGTCTAATTCATCATGGTGGAGCACTCGCCTCCCATCCCCGACGATCTGTCGTCCTGTCAGGCGCAACTCCGCGCGGTCCTGGAACAACACGCCGCCTTGCTCCAGCGCTTCCACGACCTGGAGCATCAGCTCGACGAGACCTGCGCGACGACCGAGGAGCTTCAGCGTTCCTACGCCTGCCTGAAGGAAGAGTACCTGGCCTTGAAGCGGCTGCTGTTCGGGCCGCGGCGCGAGCGGCTGCCCGAGGCTGCCGGGCAAGGCCATCTCTTCGACACGGCGACCGCGGCGAGCATTCCCCCGGAACCGACCACCAGTGATCCGAGTGACCCCGCACCCGCAAAGCACCGCAAGGGCCACGGTCGGCGTCCCCTCGGTGATCATCTGCCGCGTCGAGACGTGCTCCACGATGTACCGGAGGACCAGCGCACCTGCCGTTGCGGCCGCGCCAGACGAAGATCGGTGAGGATGTGACCGAGCAACTCGACTACATCCCGGGCAAGATCGAGGTGCTGCGGTACATCTATCCCAAGTACGCGTGCTCCTGCTGTAAGGACGGCGTGACCACGGCGCCAACCGCGTCTGTCCCGTTCGCTGGCGGGCTGGCCGCACCGGGGCTCCTGGCTCATGTCATCGTCAGCAAGTTCATCGAGCACATGCCGCTGTATCGTCAACAGGACGAACTGGCCCGAGCCGGCATCCTGATCTCGCGGAGCACGCTCTGCGGCTGGCTCGATCGGTGCGCGCAGCTCTTCCAGCCCCTCGTCGTCTTGATGCACAAGGGAGTGCTCCAGTCGGACGTGATCCAGGGGGACGAGACGCCGGTCCCGGTCCTGGACCGCTCGCGCGATTCGACCAGGCAGGGGTACATCTGGACGACGATCGGCGACCGCGCGCATCCCCACACGACCTTCCACTACACCGACTCGCGGAGGCGGGATGGGCCGGCAGCGTTCCTGAAGGGCTACACGGGTTACCTGCAGACGGATGCCTATTCCTCTTATGAATCGGTGGTTAACAAATCGGGGGGAAAGATCGTTGCCGTAGGCTGCTGGGCCCATGTCACCGGGAGTTCTTCGACGCACGGCACAATCAGCCGCGCGAAGTGCACTACGTGCTCGGCATGATCGCCCAGTTGTACGATGTCGAGGATGAGGTCCGCGGGCGGAGCGATCGGGAGCGGCTGGCGGCGCGTCAGGAGCGGAGCCTGCCGGTGCTGAAGCGACTCGGCGAGTATCTCCGCGAGCAGAAGGGGCTGGCGTTGCCTAAGAGCCAGTTCGGCAAGGCGATCAACTACGCGCTGAATCAGTGGGAGGCGCTGCTCTTGTTCGCGAGCGATGGCCGGTTGGAGATCGACAACAACTCCTCGGAGCGGACGTTGCGACCGTGCGCGATCGGACGCAAGAACTGGATGTTTTTCGGGAGCGATCGGGGCGGGGAGACCGCGGCGATCTTGATGAGTATCCTCGCAGGCGCCAAGCGACACGGGATCGAGCCGTTCGCGTATGTCCGTCAGTTGCTGATCGCCCTGTCGTCGGCTGACGTGGAGCTGGGGTCGCTCTTGCCCGACGTTTGGATCGGCGCGCATCCCGAGCACTTCCTGCAGTACCGCCGCGATGAGGCGGAGGCGGCCGCCCGTGCGCGGAAGCGTCGTCGCGAGCAACGCCGGGCCGAGTCGAAAGCCCGGCTCCCAGCAGGTTGAACTCGTGCCTCGCCCTTGGTTGATTGGACATTTCGATCAGCGCTGTCAACGTCTCCAGACCGGCCAAGGGTCCTGGCCGGCGAACGGGCACTGGGATTGGGGGTCGATATAGAGTGTTTTTTACTTTACACCCGTGATATCCGGATCTCAGAATAGGAAGGTTTGTCTTGCCAGAAGACAGATTCCAGAGTATGGGAGGGCGCTCGCCCTCTCTCTCCAAGAGGGTACCACCATGAGCGACCATTCGTCGGATCGGACTCACGGCCCCGCGCGGCAGTTCGTCCCGGACGTGACTCCGCTGGAAGACCGCCGCCTGCTGTCCCAGACCATTTCCTTCCCTGACGGGCACGTCTTCATTTTCCCCACCGTCAGTCTGCCCAGAACCGGTGGTGTCGCCGTCCAGACCGGCGCTGCCCTGAGTATCGGCGTCGCCAACACCCCCTCCTTCAGCACGCTGCAGATCACGACCGACGGCGCCGGGGACGTTTGGACCCAGTGGGACAACGGTCCCGTCCACGTCTTCCATGGCGTCCGGGCGATCGATGCCAGCCTCCAAGGGCGGGCGGTCGACCTGGTGCACATCGACCTGATCGGGCCCTTGACCGAGTCGCTCGATGTCTCGATCACCCTGAACGGGAGGTTCAACTTCGTCGCCGAGAACGTGCGCGGCCAGGGCCCTCCCATCCCTCTCATCATCCTTGGCTACGGCAGCCGGGGCTTCCATCACTCGCTTGTCAGGAGGGGTTAAGGGCGAGCCGGCCGGTCTTGCCCGTCGTCGCGCGCATGCGGGCCGGCATCGTTCGCGCCGCCGGCCCACGATTCCCACAGGTCCCGATAGGTCGCTTCCAGGTCGCGGGTGAGCCGGCGTGAGTTCATCAACGGCGAGCGGCCGAGCCGCTCCCGCAGGCTTGAGCGCAGGGCGGTCAGCCGGGGCAGGTCGCCGGCCAGCTCGGTCGCGGTCCGGACGTAGTCATCGGGGTTCTCGGCGAGGAGTTCGTCCAGGCCGGCGGCCCGCAGGACTCGAACCCCCTGGCGGGACGCACCCGCGAGGCCGGCCAGGCTGACCACGGGCACGCCCATCCAGAGGGCGTCGCAGGTGGTCGTCAGACCGTTGTACGGGAACGGATCGAGGCCGATGTCCACGCCGTGGTAGAGCGCCAGGTACTCCGACCGGGTCGCCGTCCGTCCGGCCAGGAGCAGCCGTTCCGGGGCGATGCCGTGCCCGGCGAGGGCTTGGCGGAGCCGCTCCTCCGCCCGGCGGCCCGCCCCCGTGCGGAGCAGCAAGAGCGACCCGGGCACGGCCGCCAGCACCCGCGACCAGAGGGCCAGGGCCTCCTCCGACACCTTGGCCAGGTTGTTCAGGCTCCCGAACGTCACCTGGCCGGACCGCCTGGCCGGCGGCGCCGGGGCGACCTCCGGCGCGGGGCCAGGCGCGTAGCACACGGCGCAGCCGGGCAGGCGGATCAGCCGCTCCCGGTGGCACTCGTCCGCCAGGCCAGGGGGGTCGGCATGGGCGTCCGTGAGGTAGTAGTCCATCACCGCCAGGCCGGTCGTCCCCAGGTAGCCCAGGTAGGAGACCTGCACCGGCGCCGGCTTGCGTGCGAACGCCAGCAGCCGGTTCCCTGCGGTGTGACCGGCGAGGTCGACGAGCAGATCGATGCCGTCGGCGCGGATCAGCGCCGCCGCCTCCGCGTCGGAGAGACCAACGAGCGATCGCCAATGATCCGCGTGGCCCTGAAGACGCCCGGTCGCGGCATCGGGCCGGGGGACGTCGGAATAGCAGACGATTTCAAACTGCTGGTGATCGTGGGCGGCGAGGATCGGCTCGAGGAAACGGATGACGGGGTGCTCGCGGAAGTCGGCCGAGACGTAGCCGATCCGCAGCCGGCGCCCGCGAGGGGCCGGACCCGGTGCGGCGCGATCGCGCTGGCGAGCGGCTCGGCGTGCCGCCGGGCGTACGCGCGGGCCTCGTCGAGCGTCTCCCGTGGCGCGATGCCCGGTCGGTATTGCAGGGCCAAAAGCAGGTTGCTGTGGACCCGCGCGTCCTCCGGACTCAGGGCCAGGGCCCGCCGGAAGAAGGCGAGTGCATCGGCCGAGCGGCCCTGATCCTGGCGAGCGTTTCCGAGGTTGGTCAGGGCGCCGAAATGGCCGGGATTGCACCGCTCTGCTTGCTCGTAACAGGCCAGGGCGTCGTCGGGCCTTCCCAGGTCGGCCAGGACCACGCCGAGGTTGTTGTGCGCGTCGGCCCAGTCCGGGCGGAGGACCGCCGCGCGCTCGAACCGCCCGCGTGCCTCCTCCACCCGCCCCAGCCGCTGCAGCGCCAGGCCCAGATTGTTGTGCAGCTCGGCCAGGTCCGGCCGCGCGCGCAGCGCCTGCTCGAACCGGAGCTGCGCGTCCTCGACCCGTCCCAGGTAGAGCAGCGCCAGGCCCAGGTTGTTACCGACCGCGACGAGATCGGGACTCAGCTTCAGCGCCCGCTCGAAGTTGTCGACCGCCTCGGCCAGTTCGCCCTGCTGCATCAGCAGGATTCCCAGCTCGTTCCGCGCAACCGGATCGTCGGGTCGCGACTGCACGGCGCGCCGGAAGCGAGCCGCCGCTTCGTCGCAATGGCCGAGCCCGTTGCAGACCTGGCCGAGACCCGTCCATAGGTCGGCGTCGTCGGCCCGCTGTTGGAGGGCCTGCCGATAGAGCGGCTCGGCCTGGGCGAGGGCGCCAAGGCGTTGCAACCGGGCGGCGACCTCGCCAATGTCCGGAGGAGGGATCATGAGCAACTCGCGGTCGGATGGCCCCCGGCACCTTGCGGAGGCCGGGCTGGATCGGAGGCCTCAATCGGTCCGTCGCTCCCTCCCACCTTACAACGCCCCCGGGGCCGAATGAATCCGCTCCCTCCGCGAAATTGCCGGGTGACCCCTCGCGAGTTCTTGTCCAAGTCGCAATGCTACATGCCCGAACGGCGACGAAGATCATGAAGAGGTTGCCAGCGCCGGTCGCCTTGAGAAGCTCGCCCATGCCGAGGTCGGGGTTCATCCGCACGGGCTGGACGGTGAGCTTGCCGTAGCGCTTCGCCTCCTCGGGGACGTGCGGGTCGAAGGCGAATCCGCAGACGAGGAGCAGGTCGTAGCCGATCCCCTGGACGGCCTCCTTCGCGGCCTGCTTGACCTGCTCGGGGCCGACGGTGCCTACCTGACGACCCCATCGGGTCGCGCGATGGCCGGCATGCTGGCGATCTTCGCCGAGTTCGAGCGGGAGATCCTCCGCGAACGCGTCCGCGCCGGGATCGCGCAGGCCCGCAAGGAAGGCCGCCCTCACGGCCGACCGAGAACCGCGTCGCTCAAAGCCGATGAGGTCCGTCGACTCAAGGCCGAGCGGTTGAGCCACTCGGAGATCGCGCGGCGGCTTGGAATCGGCCGGACTTCGGTGCGGCGCATCCTGCGGGCGGCGGGCTGACCGAGCCGCATGGGTGTCAGGCAGCCAACCGCGTCAAGAGTGTGGACAGCCGAACGGTTACGCACACGGGAGCCCATTAAGGATTCCGCCGGTCTCAGTCCTGTACTCCCTTGAACCCGCCGATCCCTCGGGTAGGCTCCAGGTGCCTCGACGTCTGAGGCTGAGAATCGCAACTCGGCGGGAGCACTCGGTCATGACGACCGATCGCGAGATCCAGGAGACCGTCGCGCGCTGCGTTTCGGTCGTCGTCTATTACCACAACTGCGGCCGCACCACCCGGGCTCAGGAAGTCTTCGAGGCGGATGTCGCCGTGATCCGCGACTGGCTCCGAGTCGCGGGGGCGACGGGACAAGTGATCGGCTCCCAGATCCGGGCGGAGCTACTCGAGCGGTACGAGCCGCAATTGGCATCGCTGCTCTTCAATGAGTTCGTCGCCGCGCTCACTCCCCAGGAGGCGTGGCCCACCGCTTCGGGGGAGCATCTTGCAACCCGGGTCTGAGACCCTGTCGAGTCTGCGATATGCGGTTTCTGGTCCGCCTCAAGCTTGGCAGTTATCCGGAGCCGGGCGCCCCAATCGACCCTTCCCCAGGCGGGCCGCTGGGCCCACTCTTTCCGGCGGCCATCCGTGGTGCCATCTCGAGGACGGTATGCGAGCTCCTACTATTAATCCTAATACCTCATTCGGCAGACCGGCAGGGCTTGTTCGCTTCATCAAGACCCCGCCCGAATTTATGAGCAAAGATAGAGTTGTTATATTTTATATATTCTAAATTGATGCGATGCTTTATTATTAGCTGATGGCATTGGCCGCTCAACGCAACAGAATCGGCGGACGAGAATACTACCACTCCAAGATCGAACATGGCGTGGTGCGTGGGACAGACAACGATCATGTTGCTAGGATGGTCAGGGCCGCGATGTTGCCCGCCTAGCGGTCGAATGTGATGCACCTCCACATAGAACCCATAAACGCCCAGATCAATTCGCTCTCCGCATACCTGACAACGATAGTCGTACAAAGCCTTGAGATCTCTCGCCACGGCCGAGTCTCTAACTGCACTTTCCGGGATTCTATGTACCGGATCGTTCGGGCTTCAGCCCTGCGGTCCAAGTCGCGTACCAGTGAGCGACGATAGACAGGGGAGCACGCCCCTTGGTCCGGGGCTCGCTGCAGCCCGAGGCTAGGCGGGCTTTCCTCGCCCCAATCGCATGAAGCGCTTCCACAGCGCCTGCGGCCAGCGCCTCTGCCGCTCCAAAGCCGCGTTCAGCTCGTCGGACTTCCGCTGCAACTCGGCGGGCAAGTCGACACAGGCCGGGCCCTCGCCCGCTTCGACCAGACGCTGCTGGACTGCACGCTCCCGGCCGCGATATCGGATGCACCCCGCTTCGGCACGTCGGATCGCCAGAAACATCCGATCCTGCTCGTCGGCCGTCTCCGGTTGCTTCTTGACGAAGCAGTGGGGACAACCCGTCGGGTCGAGGCTGACCCCGAACAGGTCGGGTGCCGCTGAGAACGGCACCTCGCACATCATGCAGCAACCATCCTCGACGAAGTAGTCTCCCGGCACGTTTGAGGGATGCGGCTTAGCCTCCTCCATCGCAACCCCCCGCCGCTTGACAGCCGTCGAGTAGACGAAGGCCGGCCCCGACCGGGACGATGGCGGTTACCAAGCCAGCCGATCATCCCGGACGGAGCCAGCCATGACATCCTCGCATCCGCTCCCCGCACCGTGCCAGTGGTTCGCCCGACTCGCCTCCGCCCTCGACCGGCGGTCCGCACCCCGGCTCGCCCTCCTGTTCCTCGGCGCGGTCCTCGCCCGCGGACGGCGGACCGTCACCAGTTGGATTCGGGCGGCCGGGCTGAGCGACCAGTTCCGGCCTTGCTACACCGCCGTCGCGGCGGCCGGGAAGAAGGCCGGGACCATCGCCGCGCACCTCGTGCTGACGGTGGTCAGGCCGCTGCTGGGCGGGGCCGAGCGGTTGACGCTCGCTCTGGACGACACCCCGACGAAGCGGTACGGGCCGCACGTCCAGGGGGCCGGCATCCACCACAACCCGACCCCCGGGCCGGCCGGCTCCGCCGTACGTCTACGGGCACGTCTTCGTCGTCCTGGCCCTGCTCGTGGCCCACCCGGCCTGGGGGGGCGTCGCCCTGCCGCTGTTGGCCCGGCTCTACGTCCGCGACAAGGACCTGCCGAAGATCGACCCGAAGCACCGGCCGCCGTTCCGCACCAAGCTGGAGCTGGCCGTCGAGCTGCTGCGGTGGGCCGAGCCCTGGCTGGGGCTGCTGAACTTGCCGATCTGGGTGGTGGCCGACGGTGCCTATGCCAAGAAGGATTTCCTCAAGCCGGCAATGTCGTCGGGAATGACGGTCGTCAGCCGGCTCCGCAAGGATGCGGCCCTGCGGACGGTTCCCGGCCCTCGGCCGGCCGGCAAGCGAGGCCGGCCGAGGACCTATGGCCCGGACGTGATCGACCTGGCCAAGCGGTCCGGCCAGAAACGAGGCTGGTCCTCCGAGACGGTCACCCTGTACGGGGTCGCCACGATCAAGAAGTACAAGACGTTCCTGGCGACCTGGCGGCCGGCCGGTGGGGTGATCCGGGTGGTGCTGGTGGACGAGCCAACCGGCTGGCGGGCGTATTTCTGCACCGACATCTCGGCGAGCGTCGCCGACATCCTGGGGGCGGTGGCCGACCGCTTTAGCCTTGAGATCACCTTTCGCGAGTGCAAGCAGGTCGTGGGTGCCGGGCAGCAGCAGGTGAGGTTCATCTGGGCGAACATCGGGGCGTTTCACATCTGCCTGTGGACATTCACGCTGACCGAGGCGTGGGCCTGGGGTCGCAAGGCGGAGGATCTGGTGGACCGCTCGGCCTCGCCATGGGACTCAACGCTGCGCCGTCCGAGTCACGCGGACAAGCGGCGGGCGTGGCGTCGTGAATTGCTGGGTGAGGAGATTCGTGTGTCTCTACGCCCGGGGGCTACCGAGGCGGAAATTCAGGCCACGGCCGAAAGGCTGCTCAGCTTGGCCGCATGACATATACATTCACCCGGAAAGTACAGTCTCTAATAATCCGAGTCGTTATGATTCGCATCCTCTCCGTAGGGACAAGGATGCTTTCGCCAACCTCGGCCGCCACTGCTGCCATTTCCTGCTGCGGAAGGCCACAGAGCTCCAGAAAAACGCTCCATGTCTCGGGTGGCACCTCGAAGAGGGTGGCCACTGGACCTTTAACCATCCCGCATGACCTGAAAAGGGATTCGGTCGACGGATTGCGGACGATGGGCGAATTCCGCATAGCGTCGATATTGGCCCGTGGGACTTCGACTGTGATGTGGGTGATCTGTCGCCCCTGAACCTTCGCGGCTTGGAGTTGTCCAACGAGAGTAATGCGCGCTCGATGTCCATGCGGATCTCGCGTGGGGAATAGGGCACGCGTCGCATGGTAAAAGGCGAATCCATCCCCTCTGCGGGGACGGAATTCTTTCCTTGCTAACTGACCCCATACACGACTTTTGATCTCCAGCGGATCAGTGTCGTTTCCAGAGAGAATGCTGTCAAAAAAACCCTCCACAGAACCCCAAGCCGAGGCGTCGCTGTTCTTGAGGAGGAAGAGCCAGCCTTTTTGTGTTTGTGTTTGCATCGCGGTCTGACCAGCGGCAGAATTGGGCCTCGCCTCGTCTAAATCAACGCATTCAGCCAACGCCCAAGTTACAACTTCCCCTCGATCCCCTGCCTGTGGAAATAATGCTCAGGGCATCGGCAGGTCATGGAATTCGAAGGGGACCTCCGCGGTGGCCTCCGTCAGCCTGTTGTAGCGGAGCTGCGCGGGAGGGCCGACGTCCTTTTGGGTCGTCACCGCCATCCGGAGCCGGACTTGGCCGAGCTGGAAGGCACCCCCGGGCTGCGGGGCGGCGTTCAGGACGCGGCCCTGGGCATCGACCACCTCAACCTCGCCGAGATCCAGGGGGGAGGGGGCGGCCTTGGGCGTGCCCGGGCCCGCGGGGGCGAACGGCCGATCCGAGCGGAAGACCACATCGATGGTGAGAGGTAGGGTCCTGGCCTCGGCCTTGGGCTCACTGACGGTCACCCAGAGATCGTCGATGCGCACCGGCTTCTCGAAGTGGTCCGGATCAAGCGCAATGATGACCGGGTCGAAGGAATTCCTCGCGGCGAACGTCGTCTGCACGACGCCGCGGAGCGTCTTGATCCGCTGGCCAGGTTGATCGGGATATTTCAAGCCGTTGAGGCTGACCTCGATGAGCGTGGGGCCGCGGATTGTCGCGGCCGCGACGTCACGCGGCTCCCGCCCGCTGGCGTCCTTGATCAGCGACTGGCCCCGGTCGTCGACGGCCTCGGTCACCTTCGCGACGCTACCGAAGCTACGGCTCCGGCTGAATCTCAGCCGGTGCTCGCAGAGGACTTGCAGATTGATGAAGAACAGGTCGGTGATCGCTAATGGATCCGGGGCGGAGTCGGGCCGCCTCGTGTCGGCTCCCCGGAACTTCTGCGCCGACCGGGCCCGGCCGCATGCCCCCCGGCGCCATCCCCTCGGCCAGGCGACCGGGCACGCCGTTCTTGTCCGTCAGGATGTCGCGCATGTGAAACAGTTGGGCCACCTGGACGCGGAACGGGCCGTGGTCGGACGTCGGCGACGCGTTGGCGGGGCCGGTGTAGAGGCGGAAGACCATGCCCTCGCCGCGAAAGACCATGCCGCCTTGGCCGCGAATCTCCACGTTCGCGTTCGCATCGTACCGCAGCTCGCCGGCCCTACAGAGCCGGTCGAGCGCCGTCCAGAACGGCACGGGATGTGGTTCTTGCAAGGTGACCTTGCGTGACGACCCGGCCGGTGCGTTCTCGGGCTCGAGGCGGATCGCAACCCCCGCCTGCTCGCCGAGGGACTTGACGACCTCGTCCAGGGGCCGTTCGCGCTCATCGAGCTTGATCAGCGTGGGCTGGAGCATCAGCCCTTGGTCGATCTTCTCAATCAGGCCCGCGGCCCGCTCGTGGAGGTCGGGGTTCTTGGACTTGACGGCCTCGCGGAGGGCGGGCAGGGCGTCGCGGCCATGCTTGAGGAGTTGGGCAGCGGCCTCGTCGCGCTCGGCGGCGCGACTTGATCCCAGCTTGGTCACCAACTCCGAGGTCTCGTCGCCCGGACCCAGGCCCAGCACGGCGGCCACCAAGACGCTGGCGATGATCATGATCACGATCTCCCGGATCCTCGCCGACAACGCGATGGCTCCTCCGCCGTCCCACTCACCGCAACGGGGCGATGGTGCCGGCGAGCGACCCCCCTCATCGTAACCCATGACGTCCGGAATGGCTGTGGTAGCGTCGATCTGGCGGACGAATGGCTGGCGCGACCCCGCGGGGACGGTCGGTCTAGGAAACGCAGAACACGGAGGTTCCCATGCAGAGAGAAGAGCCGACCCCCAACCGCTTGGCCCACGTGGTCAAGACCATCGACCGGCGCAGCTTCATCAACGTGACCGGCGCGAGGCGACGCCGTTCGGACGCACCGCCGACGGCTTCGAGACCCAATTCGGCACGAACCATCTCGGCCACTTCCTGCTCATCAACCGGATCGCGCCGCTGATGAGGTCCGGTGCGCGGCTGGTGAGCCTGTCGTCGTCTGGCCACCGCTTCGGCGACGTCGATCTCGACGACGCGAACTTCGAACGAACGCCATACGAGCCGTTCGTCGGTTACGGCCGTTCCAAGACGGCGAATATCTTGTTCGCGGTCGAGTTCGACCGCCGGCATCGGTCGCGGGGTATCCGAGCGACGGCCGTACACCTGGGCGGCATCCAGACCGAGCTGGGTCGCCACCTCGATCCAGGCTGGATCCCAGGGATGATCGAGCAGATGAACCGGGACCTCGCGGCGGAGGGGAAGCCGCCCTTCCAGTTCAAGACCATCCCGCAGGGGGCGGCGACCTCGGTCTGGGCGGGCGTGGTCGCCCAAGCCGACGAGGTGGGCGGGCGCTATTGCGAGAACTGCCACGTCGGCGTCATCGTGCCCGACGACCGCAAGATCAGCGCCATCAGTGAGGGGGTGCGGGGATATGCGCTCGATCCGAAGCGTGCTAAAGCACTCTGGGCGAAGAGCGAAGAGTTGGTTGGCGAGCGGTTCTGATCGCCCCGTGCACGCGGAGGGCCGGTTTTGGGGCGTCCGCGAGATGGCGAGCGCGGTCATGAAAACAAATGACGGGGACTTTTCGATGCGTGTTTTCGTCACCGGCGCCACGGGATTCATCGGCTCCGCCATCGTCCGGGAACTCCTCGGCGCGGGCCATCAGGTGCTTGGGCTTGCCCGTTCGGAGGCGCGTGCCAAGTCGCTCGAAGCCGCCGGCGCCCAGGTGCATCGAGGCGACCTTGAAGACCAGGAGAGCCTGATCAGCGGGGCGAAAATGTCGGACGGCGTGATCCACACCGCCTTCAACCACGACTTCTCGAAATTCGTGGAGAATTGCGAGCTGGACCGGCGCGCCGTCGAGGCGCTCGGCTCCGCTCTGGCGGGCTCCGACCGCCTCCTGATCGTCACCTCCGGAACCGGGATAGCGAACGCTGCGCAGGGCCATCTCGCCATCGAGGAAACGACGCACACTTCGCACACCGGCTTCAACCCGCGCGTTGCATCGGAAGAGGCGGCAGCGTCGGTGGCGGCGCATGGCACCCGCGTGTCAGTGGTGCGCCTTTTTCAGGTGCACGACCGAGTCAAGCACGGCCTCATCACTTACGCGATCGGCCTGACCCGTGAGAAGGGCCTCTCGGCGTACATCGGCGACGGCCTCAACCGCTGGCCGGCGGCCCACGTCCTAGATACCGCCCATCTCTTCAGGCTGGCGATGGAGAAGCAGGAAGTGACCTAGCCCCCTTGTCCGCGTGGCTCGGGCGGAGTGACGGCTCGTCCCACGGCGAGGTCGAGCGGTTCGCCAATTCCTCGTCCTTCCGGCCCCGTGACCATGCCTCGGTCATCGTGAAGGTCCACAGGCAGACGTGGAACGCCCCGATGTTCACTCATACGAACCGAAGGTGGACGCGACCGAGAGCGTGCGGGTCCCGAGGACATCTCGTTGAGCGGGCTCGGGGCCGGTCTGGCGTCCTGACGCCTCAGCGCCCGGGGATGATCTCGAACCCGGCGACGTTGATGTAGCGATCGCGCGAGGGGGCGTCCTTCCGCTCAAGCACCCTCAGCTTGATGGTGTGGCGCCCCGGCCCGAGGCCCTTGCGGGACCATTCGAACGGGAGGTCCCGCCCCGGGCCGTACTGGCTGACCTCGGCCACCACCTCGCCGTCGATGGCCACCTCGGCCCGGCCCGCGTCGTCGTAGCGGAACCCGAGCCAGCGGATTCCCGCACCTTCGACCGCGGCCTCCGCCGTCGCGCCAACGTCGTTCGTGAAGCGGAACTGCGCCGCCTCGTTCCACTTTCCTCCGAAGGTGACGGACCGGAACGGGACGTGCCAGATCGCCGCCGGGTCGGCGTAGAGATAGTAGGGCTCCCCCTCCTTGTAGGTGGCGAAGGGCCGCACCCGCACGGCGGGATCGGCGTTCAGCCGCCACGTCAGCGGCTCGCCTTCGGACCGCGTCAGCGCGCGATCGAGGTGCGCCAGGTCGAGCTTCGCGACGAAGCGTGCATCGGGGGCCTGCGCCGCCAGAGCCACGGGCCCGTACAGGAGCGCCGTCGGGTACGTCGTCCCGGCGACCAGCGGGCTGTTCCACAGGCGCATCGGCAGCGTCAACGACACCCGGTCGCCGTTGCTCCACCGCCGGCGCAGCGTCATCCAGTGAGAGGGCTCGCGCGCGAACGTCGCTGGCTCGCCGTTGAGCCTCGTCGTCGGCGATCCGGCCAGCCACGACGGGACGCGGATCTTGAGCCCGAATTCGACCTGTCGGTCGGCCTCGACGGTGAACTCCACCGTCTCCTCCTCCGGGAACCGCGTCGCCTGGCGCAGGACCACCGCGGCCCCCCCGTGCGACCACTTCACATGAGAGGGGACGAACAGGTTGACGCGGAGGTTCTCCGCGTCGTGGAAGTAGAGGAGGTCGCAGACGTCGGCCACCGCCTGCGGCCGCGTCCCCGTGCAGCACGACCATCCGAAGTCAGTGTTCCGCTTCCGGCCCCCGTGGACGTTGTAATCCGAGTAGTACATCACCCGGCCGTCGGCCGTCATCGGGATGCTCGCGCCGATCGCGTTGATCAGCAACCGCTCGGCCCAGTCGCCGTACCGCGCGTCCCCCGTCAGCGTCAGGAGGTGCTTCGCCATCTTGAAGCCCGCCCAGGTGCCGCACTGGGTCTCGAACGTGTTGGCGGTCGTCCCCAGGTGCGCCAGCACCCGATCGCGCGGCAGGAGCCGCTCGTCCGGGCCGTAGCCGCCGGTGGCGAAGCACTGGTGATCCAGCAGATAATCATAGGCGTTGCGGAGGATGTCGAGGTAACGCGGTGCGCCGGCGACGAGGAAGGCGGCGCCGGCGCCCCCGAGCGTGTTGACGTGGCTGTAGGCGTGGTACGAGTCGTTGCGCCGACCGCCCGGGCGCGGGGCGAAGGGGTCGGCCCGCCGCGCGTAGATATCCCAGTACTCGGGATACTCCCACACCGCCGCGAAGTCGCGGTACCGCGCGTCGCCGGTCGCCATGTAGGCCCGGTAGAGGTTCTCGCTCAGCGTGTACCACTCGGTGGTCGTGTCGTCGACGCGGCGGGAGCGTTCCAGGTTCCGCTCGGCCCACGCGGTGATCCGGCCCAGCGACTCGAGTGCGTCGCGGTCGTCGCAGTAGAGATAGGCGTCGACGAGCCCGGCGACCATCTTGTCGTAGATGTAATGGCGCGCGTAGGGCGTCGACGAGGCGTAGAAGTAGCCGTCCGCGGCGATGCATCGGGCCCACCCCGCCAGCAGGGCCTCGACCTTCCGACGGCAGGCCGGGTCCCCCGTGGCGGCGTGGAGCCGCGCCAGGCCGGAGACGATCTGGCCGAAGACGTGGAACCTGTCGGCGGTGTACCAGCCACCCAGGTCGCGCCCGGGGCGGGACGGCCCGCGCGGAGGCGGAAGCCCTTGAGCAGGTCGTCGTCGGGGATCCGCAGGTAGTATTCCTTGACCTCGTCGAGCATGGCCCCCGTCCGGCCGCCGTCGAGCGTCACCCCCCGGTAATCGAACGCCTCGATCTGCCGCCGCCCCTTGGCTTGCGGGGGCTCGGCCCCCCGGGCGTGGCCGCGGGCCCCGAGCGCGAGCACGACCGCGAGGGCGGGAGCACGCACGGCGAATCGAAGCATCGTCATCACTCGGTCCTCCCGCTCGAGACACGAGGCGCCTTCCACCCGAGGTGGCGCCGGCGCGCCCCGGTTTCATCGCGCCAGGCGGCTTCGACTCACCCTCTACGGGCGCGATCTCGAAGCATTCGATGCCCGCGTTGGTCTCGGTCGAGGCCCGGTTCTTGCCGGTGATCTCGATCGCGAGTGTGAAGGGCGGAGCAAAAGTGGCTCTTCCGCAGGTCGTGTGACGTCAAACGCAGAAAACATTGGCGCATCGAGCTTTGTGACATCTCAGTCGCTGCTCTCGAGGACGCCTGACCACACAACGCAAAGTCTTGTGGGGTCGTGCTGTAGGGTCATCACATTCTCGTCTTCGTCACACAACCTGCGGAAGAGCCACTTTTCCCCCGCCGTTTACATTCCGGCCTTGCCGGGATTCGTCCTGGGCGTGTCCCGGCTGGGAGCCTCCAGCACCAGCACCCAGTCGTCCCTCTCTCCGTGCGATGGAGGGTTGAATTCGTGAACGCCCGAGTTGGCGAACTCGCCGATCTCGCGCCAGCTTCCGTCGCGCGGGTCATACCAGCTGGCTTTCACTTCCGTGCGGGCGAGCTTTTCCATGCGGACTCGGAAGGACTGGCCTAAGGGCGAGTAGCAAATCGCGAAGCTCCCGTCCTCGGCCCGGGCGGCGACGAGCCGAAACGGGCCTGCTGCGGTCTCGGAGGCCAGGACCGACTGGTCCGGGGCGAGCTTGTACCAGGGGTATCGCTCGAAGAATCGGCGCACCAGGTTCATCTGAGCCGCGCCTGGGTAGTTCAGTGCCGTCCGCCAGTGTTGGAACCCACCCTTCGGGAAGGGTCCGTCGCCGTCCTTGTAGAGCCAGAACAGGTCGAGCGATCCGTAGGCGTGGCCCGCCGCGCCCGCGAGCATAGCGGTGTAAACCTGGGTACGAACCTTATGCGCGTCGACATGCGGTTTTCCGGCCCCGGTGGGATGATTCTCGTACGCCGGTTCCATGTCCACCGTCGGCTTCGCGGGGGACAGCGCGTGGTCCTTGCTGACGAACGCGTAGCTGTCCGACGCGAAGGTATGCCCGGACTGGATCGTATTGAAATCGAGCCAGTCAGCCTTGTGATACCAGGTTGAGGAGGACGTCTGGCCGGAGCCGTGGTAAGAGATCAACTGCTTGCCGCCGCAGCCGTCCCGGAGGCCCTTCGCCATCGCCACCCAGACCGCGTCGTCCTTCCCCGGGACCGAGTCGCCTCCCGGATACCACATGACGGCGTTACTCTTGTACCGTTCGCCGAGGAGCTTGCCGAACGCGTAGGCGTTCTTCTCGGTGAACACTTGCTCTGAGGTCTTATTGACGTGCCACGACTTGGCGGTCACAAGGCCCACCACCAGTCCCAGCTCGTTGGCATGGTTGACGACGTAGTCCACGTTCCTGAAGTACGCCTCGTTGGGCTTCGTCGGGTCGCGGTCGATGAACGGGGGCTCCCCGAGGAGTGAGCTGTTGCCGTCCGGATGGCGCTTGTCGAGCCCGCGGATGACATAGGCCTGGATGACCGTGAACCCCTTCGCGGCCCGGTCCTTCAGGTAATCGTCCAGTTCGTCGTGATCGAGCCGCTGAAAGAGCAGCCAACAGGTGTCGGCGAGGTAGAAGAACGGCTTCCCGTCCTGATCGACGAAGTAGCGGCCGTTCGGGCTGACCTTCAGCCGCATGCCCTTGACCGAAGAAACAACGGCTTCGACGTCACCGTCCCGAGCTGAGGCGGGAAGGCCACCGAGAGAAAGCGCGAGGGTGGTTGCCGCCCAGACCGCGAAGATTCGAGGCATATTGGACGCTCCTTTCGACCCTCTGCGACAAGTCTGTTGTGGACTACGGAGGTTACCACCGCCGATCGTCCCCAATCGTAGCGGACTCCCACCGGCTTGGCGACTTGGTCGCTGACAGAAAGGAGAATGCCCTTCAACATCGGAACCGTCGCCACGAGCAGGGCCTCGAGGTCGAAGGCGAAGTTCCACTTGCGGTGGCGCGACTCGTCGGCAGTGCCGGCAATCCCCCGGTCCATGTCGGCGTCTCGATCAGCCCGCCCTTCTCTTCGTTGGACGGCGTGCGGAGCTTCGGCGCCGGTCGTGCGATCTGGATCGGGAGATCGTCGTCGCGTCGGGGCGAGGCTTGATGCTGCGAGTCGACGCAGACGGGTCCGCACCACCCCGGACCGTTCGCCGGTCGCGTCATTTCCCCGTGACATCCTTGCGACAGGTCGGGGATTCTGTTCCATTCCCCATCGTCGCCACTCGGGGCGAGACGCTCGCGATGACGGCGTCCCCTCACCTGGGAAATCGCGGCCCGAATCCCGGTGCTCTCATGCGTTTCTGTCGCTGTCTGCAGCACGGCACGGTCCTGGTCCTCGCCGCGACCATCGGGTCGGCGGCGATCGCCACCGACCTGGCCGTGAAGATCTCCGCGCGGCCCCGGCACGACGGCCGGATCAGCCCGATGCTCTTCGGCAACTTCATCGAGCTTCTCGACGACCTGGTCCCGGGGATGTGGGCCGAGATGCTGAATGATCGCGGCTTCGAGGGCGTGGTGCCGGCGGCCAACTGGGTCTACTACGACGGCTCGTCGACCTTCTGCGATCGCTCGTGGGACGGGACCGCGGATTGGTCCCTCGAGGAGGCGGGCGCCTTCAACGGGCCCCGGTGTGCCCGGCTCAACGCCCGGGACGATCGATGGGCCAGGCTCTCGCAATCGGGATTGGCCGTGAAGGCGGACGAGGGCTATCGTTTTTCGGCCTACGTTCGGGGTGGCGAGGGACTCCGCGCCCAGGTCGTGCTGAAGGCCCGGCAGCCCGACGGAAGTTACCTGGAGCTGTCGGCCGCGGAGCCGGTGGTCCTGTCGCCGCGATGGGCCCGCGTTTCCGCCGCATTGAAGGCAGGCGGCACGACCGATCGGGCAATCCTCGAGATCCGGGCCCGGGGCCGGGGGAGCCTCTGGGTCGACAAGGTCTCGCTGATGCCCGAGCGGAATCACGACGGTTGGCGGGACGATGTGGTGGAGGCGATCACGGAGTCCCGGCCAGCCGTCATCCGCTGGGGAGGCAGCGTCGTCGATCCCGGCGCCTATCGCTGGAAGGGAGGGATCGGCGATCGCGACCTCCGCGTGCCGTTCCCCAACGCGAACTGGGGCCGGATCGACTCGAACGACGTGGGCATCGGCGAGTTCTGCCGGTTCTGCGAGATGGTGGGCGCTCAGCCCCTCGTCTGCGTGAGCTTCTCCGACGGCGCGGCGAGCGCGGCCGACCTCGTCGAATACTGCAACGGCGCCGCGGGGTCGGCCTGGGGATCGCGCCGCGCGGCAGACGGCCATCCCGCACCGTACGGGGTGAAGTACTGGCAGCTGGGCAACGAGATCTCCGGAGATGATGACTCCTATATCACAAAATGTCGCGAGTTCATCGCCGTGATGAAGGCGGCCGACCCGGGCGTCGCGATCCTCTCATCATTCCCGTCGCAGAAGGTGCTCGAACGGCTGGGGAAGGACCTCTCGCACGTCGCGCCCCACCACTATACACGCGACCTTGCCGCCTGCGAGGCGGACTTCCGGAAGCTCTCGAAGATGATCGCGTCGACGCCCGGCTGCGGGCATCTCCGCCTGGCGGTGACTGAATGGAATTTCACGGCCGGGGACTGGGGATTGCTGCGGGGCAAGATGCTGACACTGGAGGGCGCTCTCTGGAACGCGCAGTATCTCAACCTGATGTGTCGCTACTCGGACGTCGTGGAGATGGGCTGCCGATCCAACATGGCCAATAGCTATTGCAGCGGGATCATCGGCACGACGCCCGCGGGCCTGGTCCGGAGGCCGAGCTACTATGTCATGAAGCTATACGCCGAGCACGCGAAGCCGATACCGTTACAACTCGGCGAGCCGCAAGAAGGGCTTGACCTGATGGCGTGCGCTGACGCGAGGCGCGCGAAGCTCTGCCTATTCGCGGTCAATCTCCGCCGTGAGCCCGTGACGCTGAGGCTCGACCTCTCCGAGTACGGCGGGACGCTCGCGGTCCAGGCGGCGGAGTCCGTCTGCGATGCGCGCGACGTGCGCCAGGGCGACGTGATGAATCACGCGATCGGGGCTGAACGCGTCAAGACCATCACGCTCGGGCCGGATGGCAACACGATCGCGCTCCCGGCGCTCTCGACGTCGGCGGTGGAGTGCGGCCGTCGCTGACCGTGCCTCATGACGAGGCACGATTTGGTGCGAGGCTCGGGCCGGACGGCATCCGTGTGAGAATCGCGTCCTATCGTTGGCCGAACCTCAAGAGCATGGTCTTGATCTCGAAGGGGTGCAGGTCAAACCCGACGCCGCCGGCGTCGACCTTCAGGGGGCGTCCCGGATCCTCGAGCAGGTTCGCCTCGCTGGCGGAGAGGACCTCCGCCTGGAACTTGATCGTCACGCCCGGGGTCGCCTTGCCGGTGGCCTCGTAGACCCTGAGTGCGACCACGCCCTCACGGCCGGGCTTTAGCGACGAGACCACAACGTTCGGACTCGAGACGTCGAGGAGTCCCCACCGGGCCGGCAGCGGGCCGGGGTGCGGGGCGACCTTGCGGCACAGCAGGGGGCAGTTGAACTCCAGGCCGTCGCGGAAGACGCGCGCCTTGCGCCAGTCGCCTGCGTGGGGGACGAGGGCATAGCGGACGAGCCGCTCCTTCCCCAGTTGTAGGCCCGTCTCGGAGGACATCCCCGGCTCGTAACCGCCGCCGAATCCATAAGCACCAAGCGTGTGCGCGGAGCAGCGAGACCATCAGCGTCGCGCCGGTCGCGACGTTGCCGGGCAGGCCGATGTTGAGGATCGCCAGGCCCCGGCGACCGTCGCCGTGGTCGACCCAGTTCTGGGCGGGGAACTCGATCGCATCGGGCCGCTCGATCGCCCCGAAGGGGATCTCGTGGACGTTCTTGCCCCCCTGGATCGCCGTCGGAAAGTAGGCCCGGTAGCGGACGAACTTCTCGGCATTGACCAGGCGGGTCTCGATCTCGATCCGCCGGAGGCCGTTGAAGACCCGGACGGTCGTCGCGAACCGGCCGGAGCCGAGCAGGTTGTCGACGCGAAACTCGGAGAAGACAGGCCCGGCGACGGTCGTATCCGACTTGCCCTTCGCCGCCGTGCTGAGCACGGCCGAAGCGGCGTCGGGGACGGCCTCTTTCGTCGTCATCGCCACCCGGCTCCCGCCGTCGAGGCCGTGGTACGGCTCCCAGAGGTCACCGCGGTCCTGCTGGCGCGCGATCACGTTGCCGGGCCCGGCGAGGACCTCCCAGCCGTCGGCCTTGACCCGCAGGCTCGTAATCGCGCCGGAGTCTCGGTCGAGCGAGACCCGGTACAGATCGCTCTCGAGGAACCCCTCGTCGCGTCCGAAGACGTCCTGCTGGCCGGGGCCGGCGTGGTACGCCCGGAATCCCATCGCCGGGACGTCGCGGGCGATGAACGAGACGCGGGCCGTCTTCAGGCCGCCGTCGGCGTAGCGGGTCGACTCCAGGATCTGGACCGGGACGTCGTGCCCCCGGTCGTCGGTGAGGCTAATCCCATAAATGTCCCCCCGGTCGAAGCCAAGGTCGACTCGGGCGATGTCCGATCGGGACCAGCCGAGCGTGTTGAAGACCACGATCGGGTCGCCGGCGCCCGGGTGTCGATCTTCGAAGCGATCGCCTCCCACCGCCCGGCGATCGCCTCCTCGGCCAGCCGATCGGAGAACTCGTAGCTGCGGACGGTGTCCTCATAGACGTGGTCGGTCATAACACCCGAGGCGAGGTCGTGAGTTTCGTTGAAGAGGACCGGTTCCCAGGCGCGCCAGGTCGCTTCCGGGTCGACCGGCGCCCCGAGCCAGGCTGCGATGGATCCGAGCTGCTCCGCGTCGAGGAGCTTCCTTTCCAGCGTCCGCATCCACGCCTTGAGCTCGATCCGGCTGCTGTAGATACCCTGGAAGATCGGATTCAAGTCCCCCTTGAACACAGGCCGGTCGCCACGACGGGCGGCGGCCGCCTCGAAGTCGGCGGGGATGCCCATCCGCATCACGAACGGGGCCTTGCCCTCGCGATTGAAGGCCTCGATCCGGTGGACTTGCTGCTCCTCGGGCTCGGAGACGTCGGCGGCCGAGACACCGACCCGGTCCGGCCCCGGGTCGTTTGCATTGAGGGCGTCATAGCGCTGGGTCGCGAACGCCCGGAACTGGGCCTCGTCCTTCGGCGTTGGGTAGAGGAGGGCGTAGCTGTGCGGCAGGTAGAATGCCGGGATGCGCGTGCCGTCGATCCCCTCCCAGGAGAACTCCGAGGGGTGATCTTGCCGGGGGACACCGCGGACGAACCAGAAGGTCTTGTAACCCGCCTGCGTCAGGAGCTGCGGCAACTGCGCGTTCTGCCCGAAGTTGTCGACGTGCCAGGCGGTCGTGACCTCGACGCCGAGCTTCTTGCGGAGGTATCCCTTGCCGTACTGCATCTGCCGGACGAAGGTCTCGCCTCCGGGCATATTGACGTCGGGCATGATGTCGAGGCCGCCGACGAGCTGCAATCGACCTTCCGCGATATAGCGGCGGAACTCGGCCTCCCTCTCGGGATACCTCTCGAGGAACGGCCGGATGTAGGCCACCTGGTCGAGGGTGTACCTGTAGCCGGGCTGCTCCCTCAGGAGCCGCATCGCCTTGAGGATGTTCGGCAGCCCCATCTCCAGGTATTCTTCGCGAGTCTTGAAGACCGCCCCCTCCCAGTGCGTGTGGGGGATGACCCAGAACGTCCCCTTCGCCTTCGCTGCGGCGGGGGGCTCGTCGGCGGATGCGGGGCCGGCGAGAAGGAGAACGAAGACGACGGCGATCCAGTCCGATCGAAGGTTCATGGACGTCCTCCCCAGGTGCTCCGAAAGCATTCACGAACCCCTCATGACTTCCCGGACGGCCACGACGATCCGGCGCATCCGGCCTGTAGAGGTCTTCGAGGATCGGGGTGAACGGCACAGGCACGTCGGCCGAGGCCACGCGGACCGGAGGCACGAGCAGGCTCTCGCCGAATCGCTCCGCGATCCCCGCGGCGATCTCGGCGCTGACGCCGCTGGTCTTCGGCCCCTCCTCCACGAGGACCACACGGCCCGTCCTGCGGACCGACGCCCCGATCGTCCCGTAGTCGATCGGCGCGAGGCTGCGGACGTCGATCACCTCGGCGTCGATCCCCTCCGCCGCGAGCCGCTCGGCGGCTTGCAGCGCGAAATGGGACATCAGTAGCCAGGCGAGGATCGTGACGTCCGCGCCCTCGCGACGGACGGCCGCGCGGTCGAGGGGCACCGTGTAATCGCCGTCGGGGACGTCACTCGTCGCGTCGACCGAGCCCGGCTCGGTCCGGGCGCCCTTGGCGCCGTAGAGGAGCTTGTGCTCGAAGATGAGGACGGGATTATCGTCGCGGACGGCCGACTTGAGCACACCCTTGGCGTCGTAGGCATTGGAGACGGCCACGACCTTGATCCCGGGCACGCCCGCGAAGTAGCGCTCCATGCTCTGGGCGTGCTGCGCGCCCCGGCCAGTCGCCCCGACGGGGGTGCGCATGACGAGAGGAACCTTGATCCCGCCCCCGGACATGTAGCGGAGCTTGGCCGCGTTGTTGACGATCTGGTCCATCGCGAGGAAGAGGAAGTCGCCATACTGGACGTCGACGATCGGCCGCATCCCCATGATCGCCGCCCCGACGGCCGCGCCGAAGAATCCGAGCTCGGCGATCGGCGTGTTGAGCATGCGATCGGAGAACTCACCCTCGAGGCCGAGCGTGACGGTGAACGCGCCGCCCCAGCCGCCAGGCACGGCGATGTCCTCTCCCATACAGAAGACCGATGCGTCGCGGCGCATCTCCTCGGCGATCGCCTCGCGGAGCGAATCGGCGACGCTCATCCGTCTCATGGGGCTCGTCCTCGCGGCGCGGGGCGGATTCAGGCGAATACGTCGGTCGTCAGGTCGTCGGGGATCGGCATCGGCTGGCGTCGCGCCGCGGCGACGGCCTCGCGGAATCGGGCCTCGATCTTCGTCCTGATAAGGTCGAGCGCGGGGCGATCGGCCAGTCCCCACTCCCGGAGGAGTCCGCCGAGGCGATCGATCGGGTCGCGGCGCGACCATTCCTCGCGCTCCTCGGGCGGCTGGTAGTGGCAGGCGTCGCGGCGCGAGTGGCCGGTCCGGCGGTAGGTGAGCAATTCGAGGAGGACCGGGCCCCGACCGGCCCGGCATTCGTCGGCCGCGGCTCGCGTCGCTTCGTAGACGGCAAGGACGTCGTTGCCGTCGACGGTCTCGCCCCGGATGCCGTAGGCTGCCGCCCGGTCGCTGATCCGGGGGTTCCGCATCACGCGCTCGACGTGCGTCGAGGCGCCGTAGAGGTTGTTCTCGCAGACGAAGAGGGCGGGCACGTCCCAGATGGCGGCGAGGTTGACGCCCTCGTGGAATGCCCCCTCGGCGACCGCGCCGTCGCCGAAGAAGCAGGCGACGACGCCGGGCCGCCGTTGCAGCTTCAGCGCCAGGGCCATCCCCGCGGCGAGCGGGATGCCCCCGCCGACGATCGCGATCCCCGGCACCATTCCCCTGGCCATGTCCCCCACGTGCATCGACCCGCCCTTGCCTCGGCAGCAGCCGGTCGAGGCGCCGAAGAGTTCGAACAGTAGAGACTCGAGCGTCAGCCCCCTGGCCAGCGCATGACCGTGCCCGCGGAATGTCGAGGTGAGGAAGTCCTCAGGCCCCAGCGCCGCGCAGACGCCGACGGCCGTTGCCTCCTGCCCCTGGCACTGGTGGATCGTGCCCGGCATCGCCCCCTCGAGGAAGAGGAACTTCACCCCCTCCTCGAACTCCCGGATCAGGACCATCCGCTCGTACAGCCCCAGCAGGAAGTCGCGATCGTCAGCGCCCCGCCGCGTGCGAGGATGTCGCCGGCTTCTCGCGTGACGCCCTGGCCCGGTGGTTCGCCTCAAAGAACGAGACGCGTGCCGATGCCGGCGCGGCGTCGGCGACGCCGGGAGTCTCCTCCGCATCGAAGACCGCGATCACCTGGCCCGCCGTCGTCTCCTCGCCCTCGCGGACGGAGATGGTCCGCAGCGTTCCCGTCACGATCGATTCCACCACGACCGCCGACTTGTCCGTCTGGACCTCCACGAGCGGCTGGCCGCGGCGGACCGGCTGGCCGACCGCGACGAGCCAGCGGATCACCGTGACGACGGAGTCGTTCGTCGCCAGGTCGGGAACACGCATCGCCACGTCCATCATCCGGCCTCCGCACCGTCGGCCTTCCCGACGCAGCCCAGCAACCCGATCCGCTCGAGGACGGCGTCGCGGACCGCGAGCCGGCCGGCAACGAGGACGTCTTCCTCGCCGCCTAGCCCGAGCAGGCAGTGCGGGTCGGCCGCCTCACCCCCGAGTGCCGTTCGCACCGCCCGGAGATAGCGCTGCTTAAGATAGGTTCCATAATTGACCTTGGCCACACCCAGGGCAATCGCCTCGCGGAGGGCCCCGGCGACGATCCCCGTACCGCCGTGCAGGACCAGGGGGACGGGAACGCGTCGGCGGATCTCCGCCAGCCGCGCCAGATCGAGGCCCTGTCCGCCTTCGAGCCGGGTGTGGACGTTCCCGACGCTCACCGCCAGCAGGTCGACGCCGGTCGCGTCGACGAACGCGGCGGCCGACGCCGGATCGGTCGGCAACCCGCCGCGCGGCGCCCCTCCCTCCGCGCCACAGGGCAACTCGCCGACCTCGGCCTCGACGGCGACCCCCCGGGAATGGGCGAGGCGGACGAGGGCGGCGACCCGGCGCACGAGCTCACGCGGCGGTGCGGCGGGGTCGGCGGGCATCACAAGGTTGAAGCCTGCGTCGATCGCACGGCGGACCCATTCATCGGCGGGGCATTCGTTGAAGATCAGTCCGCAAGGGACCGACGCCGACCCGGCGGCCTCCTTCCCCAGGGCCGCGTACCAGCCCAGGCGCTCGGTTGAGTGCCGGGTCGGACGGCTCAGGAAGTCGCCATTGAAGCCGATGATGACGGGCGAGCGCGCGGCTCGGCAGCGTCGATCACGCCCTGGAGAGACTCCAGATTCCAGCTTTCGAAGTACCCGACGGCGTAGCCTCCTTCCACGGCACGGCGGATCAACGGGCCGATCGCTTCCAAGGGCATGGTCGGCCTCCGCCGATCGGGTCAAGGGACCGTCGCGATGAATCCGGGTCAGGTCCAGGTCTTTCACAGGTCGGTGACCGTCCCCCTAGCTCGACGGCAGGATCGGCTCTCCGAATCGGCGGGCGACCACCTATTTCATCCGACGACCTGCTCGCCGGGGACCCTAACACGTCCAGGCCCGTACTTCCACGGTCCCAGAGGTGACCTTCCCCCCTTGAGCGGCCCCTTATGACCTGCCCGAGATGCATGGCGCCTATCTGGACGGGGAGGGAGACGGCAAGTCCGGGTCGAGCCTCGCCACGAGGATTACGTGCGGTACGTTGGCGGGGCCCGATTCCGTCCTTGCCCCCCATAGAAACCGGACCTCCCCACGGCGATCGATGTCGGCGATGTCGGGCATCCTCGGGCCGTGATGGAGTCGTCGACCGCTAAGAAGGAGAGCCCGGGCGGCCCCTCGGGGCCGCCCGGAATCACCAAGGTCGCTTGGGGCGATGGGAATGAGACGTTCATCGGCCATCAGCCACGGCGGAATCGGCCCCGGACCATGGCGCGGGCGGCACCCGCCAGCCCGAGGAACAGCCCAATCACCGCGCCGAGCAGCCCGCCGGCGCCGTAGCCGACGACCGCCGCCGCGACGCCGAGCATCACGACGACCCGGTCGCTGATCTCGTTGAAGAATCGCCGCTTGTCGGCCCCCCCGAAGGGCAGGACCACGTTGTAGAGCTCGCGTAGCCCGGGCCCGGTGAAGCCCTGAGGGCGATGCTTCGACGACCGCGTCGTCGGCTCATCGGTCCTTCTTCGCCGCCGCGGGCTCGCGAGGCGTCAGGAGACCTCATGTCCGTTTTCGCACGGTCACGCAAAGACGTACCGGCGACGCGATCGGCGGTTGCGAGGCGGTCCCGCGCCGGATAGAGTCGCCCAGGCCCGATCGATGCCGAAGTCGGGACAATTCTTCCCGGCGCCGCGCGCGCCGGGGCCATCCCGAGCGTCCTATCCGATGGGGGATTGCATGCCCCGCGATGCAGAGGCCGGACTCCGGCCCGCGGAGGGCCTGCGCGAGTACCTCAGGCTGCTCGCGCGGCTCCAGCTCGGCCCGAAGCTCCGGGCGGAGATCGACCCGTCCGACGTCGTCCAGCAGACGCTCCTGAAGGCACACGAGCGGAGGGACCAGTTCCGCGGGACGACCGGGGCCGAGCAGCTGGCGTGGCTCCGGGCGATCCTCGCCCGCGAGATCGCCGACGCCCTCCGCCGCCGCGGGCGGCGGCGGCCCGACCGGGCGCTGTCGCTGGAGGAGGCGATCGAGCAGTCGTCGGCGCGGCTCGACCGCTGGCTCGGGGCCGAGGGGCCGACGGCGAGCCAGCGGATGATGAAGCAGGAGCGTCTCCTGGAGATGGTCGAGGCAATGGCGACGCTCCCCGACGATCAGCGGGAGGCGCTCGAGTTGAGGCACCTGCAGGGCCTGTCTGTCCCCGAGGTCGCCGAGCAGCTGGGCAAGAGCCTCTCGTCGGTCGCGGGCCTTCTGCACCGGGGGTTGAAGCGGCTGAGGACGGCGATGGGCGAGGAGCACTAGCCATGCCGACGGTGAATGGCGACCCACTCGATCGCGACGACCCTCTGTATGCGGTGCTCGGCGACTATTACGAATCAGTCCGGCGGGGCGAGGCCCCCGACCGCGGCGAGTTCCTCGGCCGCCACCCGGGACTCGCCGCCGAGCTCGAGGAGTTCTTCGACGAACAGGACCGCTTCCACCGCGCGGCCGAGCCCTTACGCGAGGCCGGCAACCCCCCGACCCTCCCCGCCAAAGGCGAGGCGACCACGGCCGCCAGCGAGGCGACGATCCCCGAGGGAGCGCCTGACCCCCTCCTGCCGGGCGATGCGGTCCCCTATTTCGGCGACTACGAGATCCTCGGCGAGATCGCCCGGGGCGGGATGGGGGTGGTCTACCGGGCCCGACAGCGGAGCCTCGGGCGCACGGTCGCGCTGAAGATGATGCTCGTCGGCCGTTACGCGTCCCTCGACGACCTGGCACGGTTCCGCAACGAGGCCGAGGCGGTTGCCCACCTCGACCACCCGAACATCGTCCCGATCTACGAGGTCGGCGAGCACGACGGGACGAGCTTCTTCGCCATGAAGCTCGTCGAGGGGCCGAGCCTCGCCACGCGGCTCGACGACTTCGCCGCCGACACCAGGGCCGCGGCGCGCCTGGTCTCGGAGGTCGCCCGCGCCGTGCATCACGCCGCACCAGCGCGGCGTTCTCCACCGCGACCTGAAGCCCTCGAACATCCTCCTCGACGCCGAGGGCCGGCCCCATGTCACTGACTTCGGCCTGGCCAAGCGGGTCGACGGGGACTTCGACCTGACCCTCTCGGGAGCGATCCTCGGCTCGCCGCCCTACATGGCGGCGGAGCAGGCGACGGGCCATCGCGGCTCGATCACGACCGCGACCGACGTCTACGGCCTCGGCGCGATCCTCTACGCCACGCTGACCGCCCGCCCGCCGTTCCGGGCTTCCTCGACGCTTGAGACGATCGAGCTGGTCAAGTCCCACGACCCCGACCCGCCATCGTCCGTCAACCGCTGCGTCGACCGCGACCTCCAGACGATCTGCCTGAAGTGCCTCGACAAAGAGCCGACGCACCGCTACGCCTCGGCTCTCGACCTGGCCGACGACCTGGATCGCTGGCTCCGCGGCGAGCCGATCGCTGCCCGCCCTGTCGGTCGCGCCGGCCGGCTCTTGCGTTGGTGCCGTCGCAACCCGGCCCTGGCGGCCCTAACCGCAGCCGTGCTCGCGCTGATGATGGCGGGAGTGGTCGGCCTCACGGTCAGCAACGCCATGATTTCGCGGCGCAACGCCGCGTTGGTGAGGCAGCGCGACGACCTCAAAGCGGCGAAGGGCGCGACCGAGCGGCGCTGGGTGAGTCGGAGGCGTCGCGCAAGGATGCCCAAGCAGTGAGTGACTTTCTTGTCCGGGCGTTCGAGAGCCCCGATCCGACCAGGGTCCGGGATGGACGCGAAGTCAAGATGGCCGAGATGCTCGACCGGGCGACCGCGAGGCTCGAACGGGAGTTTGCCGGCTCGCCGAAGGTAAAGGGACGATTGCTCAACTCCTTGGGGCTAACCTATCGGGGCCTCGGGATGTACGATCGTGCCATCGAGGTCCACACCAAGGCCTGCGCGGTGCTCGAAGTTGACCCAGACGCCCACCGAGATGCGCTCGAGCGCGCAACGAGCTCGCCAATGCCTACCACGCTGCCGGTCGCACGACGGAGGCGATCGCGATGCATAAGTCGACGCTCGAGCTAACGGAATCGGCCCTCGGCCCGCAACACCCCGACACGCTCGCCAGCCGCAACAACCTTGCCGCCGCCTACCTCGCCGCGGGACGTATTTCCCAGTCGATCGCGCTATCCGAGTCGACGCTCAAGCTGAGGGAATCGGCCCTCGGCCCCGAACACCCCGACACGCTCATGAGCTGCAACAACCTCGCCGCCGCCTACCGCAACGCGGGCCGCACGACCGAGGCGATCGCGCTTCACGAGTCCACGCTCAAGCTGAGGAAATCGGCCCTCGGCCCGGAACACCCCGACACGCTCGTGAGCCGCGACAACCTCGCCACCGCCTACCTCTCTGCCGGTCGCACGACGGAGGCGATTGCGCTGTACGAATCGACGCGCAAGCTGTTCCAGTCGGCCCTCGGCCCGGAACACCCCAACACGCTCAGCAGCGGCAACAGCCTCGCCGTAGCTTACCTCTCCGCGGGACGTACTTCCGAGGCGATCGCGCTATTCGATGCGACGCTCAAGCTGAGGGAATCGGCGCTCGGCCCGGAGCACCCCGACACGCTCATGAGCCGCGACAACCTCGCGGTCGCCTACGGCAGCGCGGGCCGCACGACGGCGGCGCTCGCGCTATTCGAATCGACGCTCAGGTTGAGGGAATCGGCCCTCGGTCCGGAACACCCCGGGACGCTGATGAGCCGCAACAACCTCGCCGCCGCCTACCGCAACGCGGGCCGCACGACCGAGGCGCTCGCGCTGCACGAGTCGACGCTCAAGCTGAGGGAATCGGCCCTCGGCCCGGAACACCCCGACACGCTCGTGAGCCGCGACAACCTCGCCGCCGCCTACCTCTCTGCCGGTCGCACGACGGAGGCGATTGCGCTGCACGAGTCGACGCGCGAGCTGAAAGAGGGAAAGCTCGGCCCGGACCACCCCAGCACGCTCACCAGCCGTAACAGCCTCGCTGTCGCCTACCTCGAGGCCGGTCGCACGACCGAGGCGCTCGCGCTGCACGAGTCCACGCTCAAGCTTAGGGAATCGGCCCTCGGCCCGGAACACCCCGACGCGCTCGTGAGCCGCGACAACCTCGCCACCGCCTACCTCTCTGCCGGTCGCACGACGGAGGCGCTGGCGCTGCACGAGTCGACGCGCGAGCGGAAAGAGGCGAAGCTCGGCCCGGAACATCCCGGCACATTCGCCAGCCGCAACAACCTCGCCGCCGCTTACCTCGCCGCGGGACGTATTTCCGACGCGATCGCGCTATTCGAATCGACGCTCAAGCTCATGGAGGCCAAGCTCGGGCCCGACCACCCCGACACGCTCAGAGTCCTGAACAACCTCGCCCAAGCCTATCGGGACGGGGGCCGCACGACGGAGGCGATCGCGCTGCACGAGTCGACGCGCGAGCGGAAAGAGGCGAAGCTCGGCCCGGTACACCCCGACACGCTCGACAGTCGCAACAACGTCGCCGCCGCTTACCTCGCCGCGGGACGTATTTCCGACGCGATCGCGCTATTCAAATCGACGCTCAAGCTCATGGAGGCCAAGCTCGGGCCCGACCACTCCGACACGCTCGCAGTCGTCGACATCCTCGCCCAAGCCTACGAAAGCCTCGGCCGCTGGGCGGAGGCCGAACCCTTTAGGCGCGACGCGTTGGCGCGGCTCGGGCGCGAACCGAGGACTCCTCCCCGAAAGCGGGCTGGCGCGATGGCCTCGCTAGGCCTGACGTTGGTTCGTCAGGAGAAGTGGGCCGAGGCCGAGGTGGTCCTGCGCGAGTGCCTAGCGGTCCGAGAGAAGGCAACGCCCGACGAGTGGCAGCGGTTCAACACGATGAGCCAGCTCGGCGTCAGCCTGCTCGGCCAGAAGAAGTACGCCGAGGCCGAGCCGCTGATCGTCGGCGGCTACGAGGGGATGAAGGCCCGCGAGGCGAAGATCCCGCCGCCCGCGAAGACCCGCCTGCCCGAGGCGGCCGCAGCGGCGGTCAAGCTGTACGAGGCGTGGGGCAGGCCCGAGAAGGTCGCCGAATGGCACGCGAGGCTCGGTGACAAGAAGTCTTTGGAAGCAAAATCGCGGTAAGGATCGATTTTCCCGCCGTGGCCGCGCGCCCGGCCGGGGCCGAGCGTCTGGGCAGGTAGAGGCCACGCATTGGCGACCGATCGGCGGCGACGCCGGGGAATCGTCAGCAATCGAGCGGCGCTCGCTACGGCGAGGCCTCGGGGATGTGGGACGCGCGGCCTTCCGGCCGGCGCGGAAGCCGGGCCGTGCGCCTTGGGACGACCCGAGCGGCACGAGAACTCACCCGAATCGAGGTGCAACGATGACGATCCTGCTCAGACCTGTGCGAAACACCGCTGCAGGAGGAGGGGTCGCGCTCCCGCTCGCCCTCATGGCCTTGCTCCTCGCGGCGGTGCCGGAGGCTCGCGCCGACCTAATCGCCTCATGGTCGGGCAACGGCAACGCGAAGGACTCGGCAGGCGGTCACGATGGGACGCTCATCGGCGGGGCCGGATTCGGGCCGGGACTCTTCGGCCAGGCGTTCGCGCTCAATGGGGTGAACCAGTACATCTCCGTGCCGAGCTCCTCCGCGTGGGGGTTCGGCGGTAACCCGTTCACGCTCTCCGTCTGGGTTGACTTCAACCAGATCAGGCAAGGAGCGGTCGGATCGCTTCCGAATGTCTTCCTTGCGGACGACGACGGACCCGGGAACGTGAGCAAGTGGGCCTTCTTCTACGACGGGAAGGGAGATCTTTCGTTCCACGTCAACGGCAGTCAGGGGCCGGCTTTCGTCACGGCGCCGACGAGCTTCGTCGCCACGACGGAGGAATGGTACAACTTCACGATGACCCGGAGCGGCGACGTCTACACCTTCTACGCCGACGGCGTCTCGCTCGGCACGGCGACCGGCCCATCGACGATCCCGACCCCCACTGCCCCTCTCACGATCGGCGAGTCCGAGGGCCTCGGCTACATCGACGGACGCCTCGAAAACGTGCAGGTCTATAACACAGCCCTGTCGGCCGCGCAGGTGGCCCAGCTCAGCGCCGTTCCGGAGCCAGGGGGGATGTCGCTGGCGGGGCTCGGTTTCGCAGCGGCGGCGGCCTGGCATCGGCTTCGACGACGCCCGACGCGAGGCCGACACGGTCAGTAAGGCCCTCCCCACCGGGGGTTGATGAGTGTCATGCCGAGGCGAGCGTCGCGAGCGACTCCGATTCCCCGCAGTCTGAGCACTCAAGTCGCGCGTTTCGCTGGCGAACTCGGCGCAAAGGTCCATGCCTCGATCTCGCTCGATTCGCCGTCGCGGCGCGTCGGGTGCCGTGCCGCACCTTCACCTCAACCGACCGGAGACCCCGATGAAGACACGCCGCCGCCTCCCGCTTGTCGAGACCCTCGAGCATCGCGCCCTCATGGCCGCCGGCGCGCTGGACCCCTCCTTCGGCAGCGGCGGGTACATCACCAACCCGGCCCTGTCGGGCACGTCGAACCCGCATGCTGCCGTCCAGCCCTGGGACGGCAAGACCATCCTCGCCGAGGGCAATAGCGTCTATCGCTACAACGCCGACGGCAGCCCCGATACGGGCTTCGGCGCCGGAGGGCTGGTCGCAAGCTTCGGTGTCAACGAGACGCCGGCCGTGGTTGTTCCCGATCCGGTTACGCAGCAGATCTACATCGTCGGATCATCGCTCGTCAATAACGGCAAGGGCATCTCCTTCTACGAGTTCACGGTCAGTCGGCTCAATTCGAACGGGAGTGTCGACACCACCTACGGGACAAATGGCTCGGTCACGGTCGCCGTGGCCAAGAACAGCTGGGGCGCGCCGTCGGCCGCGGCCATCGACAGCGTGGACAGGCTCGTTGTGGTCGGGAACAACCTGACTATCAAGAACTATTACCAGCAGGACACCATCCTCCGGTTCAGCCCCTCCGGCGCCTCGACACGACCTTCGGCACTGGCGGCGAGGTCGACGGCCCACTCGCCGACTCGGACGACGGCTGGAACGCCGTGTTGATCCAGCCCGACAACTCGATCACCGTCGAGGGGCAGGACAAGCGGCAGAACGTGATCGCCCACTACGGCGCGAGCGGGTCCCTCCAGAGCCGTAACGTGATCCAGGTGCCCACCGACCCGTACGAGACGTCCGAGACCATCGGCGTGGGCACCCCCACCTTCGAGCCGAACGGGGACCTCGTCACAAGCCAGTTGCTCGCCGACGCCCCGAATAACGACACGGTCGTGGCCGTGGCGCGCTACACACCCTCCGGCGCCCTCGACACCACGTTCGGCAGCGGCGGCCTGGCGATCACCGATTTGACCACGGCGGCCGGCTATTCGCCCGGTTCACTCACGTATGGCGGCACGAGCAGCCTGACGGTCGACCCTTGGGGCGACATCGTGCTGGGCGGCGTCTTCGCGCCGAATCGATCGTCAACGGGAAGCCCATCTTCGGCGATTTCCAGGAGCTGCTGGTCCGATACACGCCAGGCGGAGCCCTCGACGCCACATTCGGCAACGGCGGCGTGGCCCTCACGTCGCTCGGCTCGAACTACGCATCCGAGGTCACGAGCCTGGTCGCCGAGCCCGACGGCGACATCCTGGCGATCGGCTGGGCCAACGCCACCTTCTACGAGACCGGCTCCGTCATCACAGTGGCCCGCTATTTGGGGAGCTAAAGCACTCCAGCTGATGTCTGGCTTGTTCCGAATCCCCCGGTTCCGGCATTACGGGTCATTTCCGCGGCTCGAGTCCTACGAGATCGCCCTCATCGGTCCCGTCCACAAGATGGGCCGCCGAGGCACCTCGATGTTCGAGCTCGACTTGCATAGTTCGCAGGAAATGAGATGGCGATCGTCGGGTCGCCAACCGCTAATAGGGAGGTTCCGGGCGGCCCCGTGGGACCGCCCGGAATCAGGACAGTCACTTGGCGCGAGCGTGACGTCCATCAGACATCAGCCACGGCGGAATCGCCCCCGGACCATTGCCCGGGCGGCCGCCGCCAGCCCGAAGCCCAGACCGACCACTGCACCGAGCACACCGCCGGCGCCGTAGCCGACGACCGCCGCCGCGACGAATCCCGGGCGGTATACCAAGTCGTGAGCGTGCAATTCCGTGTAGCGGCCTTGTTGACGGAGAATGCGAGTAAGGTGGAGATCGCGCGGCCGTAAGAGTCGGATACTTCTTGCTCTTCGAGTAGAGTATTCGTGCTTCCTTGTTGAGAGAGACGATGTTGCCTTTCTTGGGCAACGTGCGTCCCGGCATCCAACGCCAATCCAAAGAAGGTCGAGATGGCAACCAACTGCCGGGGAGTAAATGCATCTGCCCAAGTAAACATGCCGTACATAGGTAGACGATCTGTAGTGTGTCAGCCCGAATGGCACAGAACCTTGGTTAGAGATCAGCCTCCTCCAGGGGTACGATGATGACGACCTGGAGGACCAACGATGGGCACGAACGGGAAGCGACGGACGTGGAGCGCGGCCGAGAAGCTCCGGATTGTCCTGGCCGGCATGGAGCCCGATGTCGAGGTCTCCGACCTCTGCCGTCGCGAGGGGCTCAACCCGGTCCAGTTCTACGCCTGGAAGAAGCAACTCCGGGCGCGGCCTCCCGCGTGTTCGAGGATCGCAGGGGCCGCCCCGACGCCCGCGAGCAGAGGCGCGAGGCCGAACTTCAGCGGCTCAAGAACGTGATCGCCGAGATCACCGCCGAGAACCTCGAACTAAAAAAGGGGCGCTCGGGTTAGAGGACCACGGCCGACTGCCGCCCGAGCTTCAAGAGCGCGTCCACGAGGAGGTCGAACACACGAGGCGTCGCAGCGGCTGGCCGGCGAAGAAGACGCTGGCGGCCCTGGGTGTCGCGGCGCGGAGCTACTATCGCTGGCTCAAGGCCGGGGCCCGGGCCGAGGGACGGTCCGCCGAGTCATCCCCGCTGGTGTCGCCGTACGAAGCACTCTCCGAGGAGAAGCAGGCCGTGCTCGCTTACGCCCGCAAGCACCCCGAGCTGCGGCATCGGGAATTGGCCTGGAGGATGGTCGACGAGGACGTGGCCTACCTCAGTGCCTCGACGGTCTACCGCATCCTGAAGGCGGCGAACCTGGTCTGCCCGTGGCGGCGGCGGGCCAGGCGGAAGAAGGCCCAGGAGGAGAAGGCGAGCCGTCCCGATCAGCGGTGGAGCACCGACCTGATGCACGTGCAGGTCGGGGGCCGGGTCTACTACGTCGTCGCGTTCCTGGACGAGTACTCGCGGTCGATCGTCCATCACGAGCTGCTCTTGGGGATGGACGGGCTGACGGTGAGCCTGGCGGCGCAGAAGGCGATCGAGACGTTGCCCAAGGGCCCCGACGGCAAGCCGGCGGTGACGCCTTTGATCCGCTCGGACAACGGGAGCTGTTACATCGCGAAGGAGTTCCGCGTGGTGCTCCGGGAGAACGGCCTGGGGCATCATCGGATCCGGCCGCATTGCCCGGAGGAGAACGGGCTGATCGAGCGTGCCAACCGGACGCTCCGCGAGGCGTTGGACGGGGAGGAGCTGACCGACTTGTTGACGGCCGAGCGCGTGCTGGCCCGGCTGGTGCGGCGGTACAACGAGGAGCGGTTGCACAGCGCGTTGGGTTACCTGCCGCCCTGGGAGTTCTACCGGGGCGAGCCATCGCGCCGGTTCGAGGAGCGCCGGGTCAAGCTGTTCCAGGCCCGGCATCGCCGCCGGGAGCGGAACCTGCAATTGCGTCAGGAGACCTTGCCACTCGAAGGGGGGAGGCTGTTACTTCCGACCGAGGCCGGTTTGTGCCACTACGGTTGAAACGCTACAGCCAGGGCGCAGCAGTATTTCACCAAGTTCTCGAAATCGAAGTGGTTCTTGGCTTCCTTGAATTCGAGATGCTCGTCCTCCTCACCTTCCATCCACTTCTGCAACTGGTCGAGCGACGTGCTCATGACGAACGGCCCCAAGCTCTCGTCGAAAGGATGTCGTTCGCCAGGTCGAAGGATGGCTTGCAAGCAGGGGAAGGTCAAGCTCGTCGGTCAATACGCCGGTCGCGAAGACTGTCCTGCTTGTCTTCTCCAGGGCGGGGTCGAATAAATGGGGAGGCGGAATCCGAGCTTTGCCGAGCCCGGATGTTCAAAGCTCAAGCCGACGCTGCCAGGCTCGCCGAGGGATGGCCCAGGGACTCGATGATGGCTTCGAGGCTACGCATAGCGTCGCGGCGACCTTCCAGCTCGTCCAGGGGGGCGATCTGGGCGGTCCCGAGTCGCAGGTTGTCGGCGGCTACCTCGGCCTGGCGGGAGACCGTCGCGATCATCTCAGCATACTGGCGGCCCAACCAGTCGTCGAGGCCGCGAACGCCGTCGAGGATCGCCCGTTCGGCGTCGCCGAACATCGTCTCGGAGACCTGGCGGGCATGCTTCGACAGGATCTCGAACATCCGGGCCTTGGCCCCGGGGCCGGAGACCTGCGCCGCCTTGCGATAGGCCGGGACCATGTTCGCCTGGACCTGGGCGACGATCGAGCCGTAGAGGTCCTTCTGGACGTCCTGGATCTTCCGCTCCGTCCTGGCCATCGTCTGGGCGAGTTGTTCGGCGACGACCTTCCCGGCGTTCTCGGAGAACTTCTTCAAATCGGCCCGCATCGGCGACTCGGGCCCGACAACAGCGGTCAGGGCGTCGAGCAGGGCGCGGCGGTGGTCGTCGGCGACGCCGTTGAGCCGGTCGGCCCCGCCCTGGAGGACCCGGGCCAGGCGGTCGGCGAAGAATTCCGAGTAGGCGAAGGCGATCGAATTCAGGACAGGGCGGGCGATATCGGCCGAGCAATTGAACTCGCCGGCGCTGCCGACGTAGCGACCGTCCTTGCGGACCATCGAGCGCATCGAGGCCCAGTGCATGGCGGCGAGCCGCTTGAGGTACTGGTCCAGCTCGGCCTGACCCCGGTCGACGGCCCGCTTCATCCTCTCGCCCAGCAGCTCGCGACCAGCCGCCAGGTCCTGCGCCAGATGCCTCTCAAGCTCGGCAAGCCTCGGACCGAGAAACGAACCGACCCGGTCCAGGGCGGCCTCCACGTCCTCGCGTTGCTGCTGGTTCGACTCGAACCGGGCATTGAGCCGCATGATCCGCCCGTCGACCTCGCTGGCGACCTCGGTCAGCAGATGGTCGACCTGGTCGTGGAGGCGGCGGAAGAGCGCCGAGACGTCGTGGCGGGCACTGATCTCGGCCAGGTGGCGGCGGAGCGCAGGGACCTCGGTCTGCTCCGGGTCGTCCAGGCCGGCAGGGTCGTTCTTCGACACCCCGGCGAGCCGGAGGAATTCGCGGGCCGAGACCGTGAACATCGGCGACGCGGTCAGCCGCCGCGCCAGCTCCTCGGCCTTCTGAGGCCCCTCTCTCGCCGCGAAGGCGAAGGTGTCGGCCAGGTCCTGCAACTGACGGGCGATCTCCGGCCGCGCTGCCCGGTTCCGGGCCAGGATCACGTCGAGCTTGCTGGCCTCATCTTCCAGGCCGAACTCGGAGATGCCCGTCTCATGGTCGACGTTGTCTGAGGCCGTCGCGATGAAGGTCAGATCGTCGACTCGACCCTCCATCGACAACTGATGGAGCAGCTCGCTCACGTCTTTGGTGAGCAAGCGGTTGCTCCCCAGGACGACCCAGATGAAGCGGCTCGACTTGAAGTATTCGCGGGTGACCCGCTCCCGAGCCTCGTTCGGGTCGTTGACGCCGGGGAGGTCGACGATCGTGGCACCGCCTTCGAGCGCGGGGAACGGCCCCCTGATCGAAGTCGAACGGACGATCGGCCAGAACCGCTTCCTCGAACTGAGGTAGTCGGCGATGTGATCCTTCAACTTGGCCAAGGTATCGCAAGTAATCGACCTTGTGCCCTCGTCAAGGGCGTGAGCGATTTCGGGCGGCAGCTCCATCTGGGCGAAGTCATCGCGCCGCAACTCGTCACCAGACTTGACGTCGTAGATGGCCAGCAGCCTCTGCCGGGCCTCTTTCGAGAGGTCGGCGGCCCCCTTCCGTTCTAATTGATCGTCGGCCAAGTCCGATGGGATTTGTGCGGTGACCTCGACGTCGTCGAGCAATCCTTCAACTTCTCGACGGATGTCCTCGCGCGTGACGAATTCGATCACGGCCTCGTAACCCGGGCCGTCGCTGAACGAGACCTCGGTGACCGCCGAAGTGCATGCCTTCTGGTTGCTGACCGGCAGCAGCTTCGCCCCGATGAGGGCGTTGATGAGCGTACTCTTCCCCGCGCCGACCCCGCCGACTAGCGCGACCCGGACGTCCGGCCGTTCGCGGCCAGAGTCGAAGACATCGTCCAGCCGCTCCTCCCAACGCGGCCAGAGCCCGCGCAGGCGTTTCGATCGGATGGACTGGACTGCCTCCCCCAGCTCCTCCTTGATGGCTCCGATCCTTCGCCCGAGATCGCGATGATACCGATCGTGGACGGTCATGCTGGATCTTCCGCGCGTTCGAGGATCTCGGCCCGCTTATAATTGACGCTGGCCACGCCGAAATCCGGCTCCCTCCCGAAGGGGCGCCGGATGTACCGGGGCGTGGAGGCCGTGTCAGATTCTACCTCGACAATCGCAAGGATGAAATCATCCGGCTTGTTCAGCGCGTAGCGGATCTCGTTGTAGGTAACCGTGACGGTATCCGCCCCGGCGGCTCGCCCCTTCACCTCGATGAACCGGAGCCGCCCGCTGTTGGGAATGCGCGACTCGACATCATAGCCTAGCTTCTTCGAGCCCACGTCGACGGGCTCGTATCCGAGACGCCTCTCGGCCTCCATCACCGCGTCCATCGCGATCCGCTCGACCCGGGTCGTCTCCTTCGCCGTGGCCTCGATCACTGCGGCATCGCGGCCCGACAACCTGGCAAGGAGACCGATGGGGATGACGAGCGCCCCGCCGAGGATCACCGGGGGCAGAGGGGCCAGCCGTCGTTCCTGCTCCAGCTCGGACATCCGCTTGCGGAGCCGTGCCTGGAGTTCGTCGGCCCGCTGGCGCGCCTTCGCCGAGTTGAGCTTGGCGTTCTCCCTCCCGGCCTGCTCCTGGATCTTGAGCTGCTCCGCGCGGTGGTCCCAGAGGTTGATCTCCTTCGTCAGCCGCTCCTTGACGGCGGCCATCGTCTTGGAACCCAGTTCCTCCTTGCGCCTCTTCACCTCGCCAAGATGCCCGGGGACAAGCTCCGAGACGGCATAAGAGAGCGCCTTGGACTCAAGGTCGTTCGTTAGCCATCCCTGCTCCAAGTGAGACGCGACCAGCGACCGCTCGCCGTCCGTCAGCGGCCGATAATCTAGGTAGGGAGCCGACCCGGCGACGCTGGTATTCCCCCCCTCGCTCATCTCGACGAACTGCATGCGGCGGGAGACGACGCGTCGATCTCCCGAGCGGTCAATCCGGCCGTCCTGGATCGAGTGTTCAAGATAGAACAGCACCCGCAGCTCCTCGCCGAGGTCGGCGGGGTCAACGAGGGTTGCCCCCCGCCTCATCAGGTCGCGGTATCGCTCCAGGACCAGGTCGATCGTCGAGTCAAGCAGTGGGTGACCCGGGCAGACGAACGCCGCCAGGGGCTTGCCGGGGACGCTAATCAACTCCTTCTCGAATGTCACCCGCTCGTACTTCGTCAGGACAGGCTCGCCAATGCCGATCTGACGGTCCCGGTTGCGGATCGGGGCGGGGACGTGGGTTATCTCGAATCGCTTGGGCTCGCGCTCCTTCATGTTCCCGCCGAGAAGCCGGAAAGCCTCGCGGAAGAAGGCCGCGACGTAATGCGGCTGGAGCCGCCGGGCCTCGGCCCGCTCCATCTCTTCGCGAATCTGCTGGACACGGCGGGCATCCATCGCGTCGTGTGCCAGGGCCCGCTCCTCTAGCAGGTCGCGAAGGTGCTGACGGTCCAGTGCCTGATCGACGACCTGCGTCAGTCTGGCGCGGACCTCCGGCTGATCCCCGTAGCGGATCGCCTCTAGGATCAGCTCCCGGAGCGGGTGGTTGTTGAACGTGACCTTCCCGAGGACGTCGAAGACGCGACCCCCGAGGGCCTCGCGCTCCTGTTCGAGCTTCTCCAGGAGGGCCTGGAAGACCTCGCCCTCGCGCGTCTCGGCAGCGACGAGGTTCCAGAGGTGGCAGACCTCGGTCTGCCCGATGCGGTGGATGCGGCCGAACCGCTGCTCGATCCGGTTCGGGTTCCACGGCAGGTCGTAATTGACCATCAGGTGGGCGCGCTGGAGGTTGACGCCCTCGCCCGCAGCATCGGTCGCGACGAGCACCTGCACGTCCACGTCATGCGTGAAGGCGTTCTGAGCCTTCTTCCGATCCTCCCGACCGATCCCGCCGTGGATCGCCACTACCGCCTCCGGGCGGCCCAGGAGGGTGCGGATGCGCTCCACGAGGTAATTCAGCGTGTCACGGTGCTCGGTGAAGATGATCAGCTTCCGCCGGTGCCCGTGGGCGTCGAACATCTCGGCGTTGTTCTGGAGGAGCTTTGACAGCTCGTCCCACTTGCGGTCAGCCTCTCCCCGACGGACGACCAGGGCGAGGGCTTCCAACTCCTTCAGGGTGGAGATTTCGGCCTCAAGCTCAGAGATCGTCCGGGCCGCTGACGCCTTGTCCACGACCGCCTCCTCGGCCGCCTCAACCTCGGCCTCGGGGGCATCCTCCAATTCCTCGATGTCGTCGTCCGAGTACGATGGCTCATCGGGGGCCAAGTCAACCCGGGCCTCGGCTCCACGTTTCAGTAGCTTCTCCTCACGAAGCCGCCCCTCCAACCGCTCGCGCCGGCGGCGGAGCGACTGATAAATCGCCTCGGGCGAGGAAGCCAGTCGGCGTTGAAGGATCGTCAGGGCGAAGCCGACCGTAGATCGACGACCCTCGTTCTGAAGGTCATCGGCCCGGTTGAATTCCTCGCGCACATACTCGGTCACCCTCTTGTAGAGGTCGGCCTCGTTCTCGGAGAGGGTGTAGTTGACGGTGTAGGCGATACGCTCGGGGAAGAGCGGCGTCCCGTCGAATTTGAGGAGCTGCTCCTTCGTCAGGCGGCGCATCAGGTCGGAGGGCTCGCAGACGTGGACACCGTCGCGGAATTTGCCTTCGAAGCGGTCGCCGTCCAGGAGGGCAAGGAAGAGCTGGAAATCCTCCTCCTTCCCGTTGTGCGGCGTGGCCGACATTAGCAAGAAATGGCGCGTCAGCCCGCCAAGAAGTTGGCCGAGGCGGTAACGCTTGGTGTACTTGATCTCGCCGGAAAAGTAGGTGGCCGACATCTTGTGGGCCTCGTCGCAGACGACGAGGTCCCAATCGGTCTGCTCCAGCTTGGCCTGCACGTCCGCGTTGCGGCTGAGCTTGTCCAGGCGGCAGATAGCCAAGTTATTTTCTGCGAACCAGTTGCCGGTCCGCGCCGACTCCAGCTTGTCGCTCGTGAGGATCTCGAAGGGGAGGTGGAACCGGCGACTCAGCTCGTCCTGCCACTGCTCGACCAGGCTGCCGGGGCAGACGATAAGGCAGCGCTGGAGATCGCCACGCGCGAGCAATTCCTTGATCAAGAGGCCCGCCATGATGGTCTTGCCCGCGCCGGGATCGTCGGCCAGCAAGAAGCGGAGCGGCTGGCGGGTCAGCATCTCCCCATAGACCGCCGTGATCTGGTGCGGGAGCGGGTCGACCAAAGAGGTATGGACCGCCAGCAAGGGATCGAACAGGTACGCGAGCCGGATGCGGTGGGCCTCGGAGACGAGGCGCAACAGGGCGCCATCGCCGTCGAAGCTCCAGGGACGACCGGCGGCGGCGATCTCAAACGACGGCTCGTTATCACGGAAGAGCAGCTCGCTGCCGAGTCGGCCGTTGGCGTCCTTATATGTCAGCTCAAGGGCCGTGGAGCCGTGCCATCGCGCGTCGACGATCGTGACGAGTCCGTCGGGCAGGATGCCCCGTACCGACGCACCGCGCGCTGGAGGTCTTCGAGGCGAGCCATTCGTCACCTGCCCTCGGTTGCCGGGGCCCCATCGCACCCGAAACGAAACGATCCTGCCAGGACGGACGAGAGAAGTCCAGGACTACCTCGCAAGCGATCACTGCATCATGTGCAGAGGGCATGACCTAACGGTTCATCGGGGCCGCTTTCGAAATATAGCTCCTCAACCCGAACTTGCCCGGACGGCGCCGTGCCCGCCGACTCATCGCGGTATTTTCGACAAGGTGCCATCTCAGGTCCGCTCGTTGATGAAGACTGGCACCCGGGTTGAGCCCGTCATGGCGTTGTAGTAGTGGCTTGCCGGCTCGCTCACGACGTAGGCCACGGCGCAGCCCCGCTCGTCAGGGACTAGCAATCCCCGGATGCCCTTACGGATGACATACCACCTTCTCCGGTCGTCGAAAGTGAACCGCGCCGGGATGTCCACCGGGAGCGCCCCGTGCCGCGAGACGCCATTTCGGGTCGTCGCCAGCCACGTCCATCCGGTCCGGGGAGGAGGCGGCTTTGACCCCAGCCGTTTCCCCCGCGCGGGAAGAATAAGCCTCCGTCTCGGATCACGGGGAGCCGGGGCCGCCGTCTCCTTGTAAAGAAGCGAAACTCCGGCTGGCGACCTGCCCGACGGTGGAGATGCCGCGCCCGGCCGCACTGCCTGATCATCTCCGTGGACACGTCGCTGCCTCCCATCGCGATCCCCCAAGTATGCGGCGTCGACTCGCCACCGGGCTTGTACTGTTCGCTCGTCCGACGATCCGACACAATCTGAGACCGGGTAGTGTGCCGGTGACCGTTGGCATCGCGGGTGCGGACCTTGGCCAAGCTCATCAGCGATACCGGCAAGCCGTTCGGGGCCCTCGCCGTGCTCGGCCGGCGGCATGAGGAGGAGGTTCGCGGCCGATTGGCCGTCACCGAGAACGCTGGGATCGTCGGTCGTCGCAAACGACACCTCGCGCCTTGGGGGATCAAGAGCTTCCTGTACTTCGCGTGGGCCGATCGCAGGCTGGTCCGCAACATCCTCACGGCAACAGGCGACGACCTGTGGTGGGAGTTGAACGGCGAAGCCGTACTACCCCTCCACCCCGAGCGCCCCCCTATGATCATCTTCGCGCGGGGCCCCTTCGGCGAGTCGACCGACCGGCCCACGGTCATCTGGGCCTGGCTGGTGCTAAACCTGGAGAGGCTCGTCGAGGAGTTGGAGTATCACGAGATTTTCACCGGCCGCGTCGCCGACTGGATCGGCTACCACGACGGCCGCGCGGGCGAGGGGCACGTCTCCCGAGGCCGCTGGCCCCGTACCGGGATGAGTCGCCTACAGCGACCATAGAAATTCAACCGAACCAGGTGTCCGTCGTCGAGCGGAGCGTGAAACGGAAATGAAACGCAATGGGCCACGCCGAACCAACTCGATGCCACCGCGATTTCCCCACGTCCATCGCGGAAACTCGTATTCAGGAACGAGATCCAACGTGGATGACACACAAACTCCATTGGCATCCCATACGCCGAAATAACCTTCGAATCCTAGTTCCCCAGCTCATTTCTTGTCGACGCATTCCGCTCTAAACGGATATATGGCAGCAAGTTAGGACGCGCTGCTCTGAACGGCGTTTTCGATCAGAATTTTAGGTGCCTCATAGGTGCCTCAAGAAGCACTCGTGTGGTATCGTGTTGGGGCCGGTCCAGGCGTAACCTCGCCACGACCAAGCCACCCCGATCCTCGCATGCGTGCCACATGGCGAATCTCGGCCGCAAGGGCGAGTGCTACGTCGCCCGGTTCCGCTACCTCGGAAAGGAATACAAGAAGTCGCTGAAGACGACTAGCCTCGCCGACGCCCGCGCGGCGATGCACGCCGTCGAGCGGGCCATCCATGGCCTGGCCACGGGCATGCTCCAGGTGCCCGACGGCGTCGATGCCGGCGACTTCATCGTCAGCGGGGGTTCGCTCAGGCGAGCCGCCGTGCGCCGATCGGCGGCTCCCGTCGTCCGCGCCCTGGTCGATGACTATCTCGCCAACCAGGCGCACCTTTCCGCCTCGTACGTCGCCACGCAGGCCGTCCACCTGCGGAACCTCACCAGGTCCCTCGGCTCGAGGGCGGACTCCCCGTGCGACCGGATCACCTACCGAGACCTCGAGCGATACCTCCAGGGCCGTCTGGCCATGAGGACGGCGGACACCGTCGCGAAGGAGCGGTTCACGCTCATCAAGCTGTTCGAGTGGTCGGTCGCCCACGGCTACCTGACCGCCTCGCCGGCCGAGCGCCTGCCGACGATCAAGGGCGACTCGGACAAGAAGCCCTTCCGGACGGTCGCCGAGATCGCGGGCATCACGTCACGGGGCAGGCTCGGCGTCGAGGAGGCCGCGGACCTCTGGGAATGCCTGTACCTGACGCCCGCCGAGATCGGCGCGATTCTGGTCCTCGTGAAGTCCGAGGCCAGGGAAGACTACGCCCACCTGCTCCACGCCATCCCGGCCTACACGGGGATGCGCCGCGGAGAGGTACTGAGGCTCCGGTGGTCCGACGTCGAGTTCGACCAGGAGTCGGTCATCGCGCGGAGCCGGAAGCAGTCCCGTCAGAAGTCGGAGACGGCCCGGCGGATCGATCTCCACCCCGAGCTGAAGGCCCTGCTCGTCGCCTGGCGGGACCGGCGCCCGCGAGGACAGTTCGTGGTGTGCGAGCCCGATTCGGACTCGCCCCTCGACGTCCAGACGGCGAACCGTCGCTTCTGCCAGCCGCTCCGGGGCACCACCTGGTGTCTGGACCCGAAGAGGCGCTGGTACAAGATAGGCTTTCATACTTACCGCCACTCCTTCGCGTCGACCCTCGCTGCCAGGGGAGTCGATCAGCGGATCATCGACGAGTGGATGGGTCACCAGACGGAGGCGATGCGCAAACGATATCGTCATCTGTTCCCGAGGCAACGGCGATCAGCGATGGCGAGTTTTTCTTTCGCCGGCGCCTCGGCTTCGAACGATCTGCGGCCGGAGGTCCATAACTTGAGCATGGTTGACGGGGGCGACGACCATTAGCCCACTGGACTATTCGAGCCGATCGGGTGCGTCCGCAGCGAGCGCGACGACCCTTGCTCAACGACCTCACCAGTGGTTAGTTCGTCGTCGCAACGCTTTCAAGATGGTCGTCGGATAGCCCACCCCATCTGGTCGGAGGGTCGAGAATGGTCGATGAGGACGACGAACCCGTGTTGTGGGATGGCGAGGCACGGTTCGGGCCTAGCATAGCGTTTGGAACCGCGACCGACTTGAATGTAAGGCGAGGGCACACGACCGACCTGCCCGTCATGCTGGGCATCGTCGGCCGCCGCAGCCGGACCCTGTTACGGCGAGATCAGTTGGGTGAGTTCCTGCGGGCCCACCCGACCTCTTGCTTCGTCTGTTACGATGCCCCCGGCCTCTTCTGGGGTGCCGCCCGATTCTTCGAGCAGTCGCACGACGAGTTGTCTGCTGGAGCCCTCTGGAAGGTCGCGAGAGAGAGGCGCCTGTACTGCTTAAGACAATTCTCAATACTTTTCTACATGGCGACGGAGATCGACCATAATCGTGTCCCTTCGGACCATGAAGAATGGCCTGTCTCGATCGGGACCTGGGCTAGTGCGCTGACAGAGGCGGAGCCCGATCGACCCGTCACCTGTTGGCGCGATGATGGCGACCCTTGCCCCGTCCGGATAGCGGAAGCGATTTACCGGACTTACCGACGGCTTCGGCTCAGGGCCATTAGCTTGCTGCGAAGTCTGGGCCGCGAGACGTGGTCCCGATGGAAAACATACGGCCCGTTGAGCTTGGGCCTTCAGGTCCAGGGCGCAATCGCTGCGGCCCGTTGCGGTGACATCGGGCTGACGCCGCGCCCGGGTGCGTTGCCGGAAGTGAAAGCCCGAAGCGGAGAGATCTGGAGGAACGCGTCTCGTCAGCTCTCTCGATGCCCGGAGGCGCGACCTGCATTTCAGTGGAATGGCGATGTGATTCGCGAGAACGACCGCGGGCTCGTCGACCTCGATCGGAAGCATCTGACGAAGATGCGTACCTGGTTGGAGTCCTTGGCAGGGGACAAATACAGCCTCGAGCGACCGCCATTTGTGCTGCCCCGCAGAGCCTCCGGGGACGTCAGCTTCGACCCCGATGATTGGGGCGATCTGGTAGTTTTCAACAGCGCGCTTACGGCCTGGTCCGACGTGAGGGCCGCGGCGTCCGTACGCAAGGCCTTTGACAGGGGGAATGTGCCCACAAGCGAACCGATCCGGCCCGTTTTCGAAGTCCTGCCCCGCCTCCGCTCGACGAACCCGAACCTGGAGAAGTACCGGCGGCTATTCGACGCGGGCGCCTTCCAGCCGAGCGCTGGCTCCGAGTTCCGGGCTGGTCGTCTGGACGAACTTGCGCTGAGGTGTCTCGCCGACGACGTTGAGGGGATGGGAGAGGCATCTGAGCTGGCCGCTTGGTTCCGACGGGGCCTCGAACCCGTTCTCGAGCTGGCATGGCGGCTCTGGGCGGATGACTCGTTCGTCGAGGCCCAACGCGAAGAATTTTTGGGTCGCGAGCGAGCAGATCCCGACTTTGGCAAACGCTGGAGGATGATCTCCAGGCAGATGCTCGACCTCCTCCCCCGGGGGGTCGGCCCGGATCTCTTCTATGGGCTGGTCGGCCGAGCTTGGGCGACGAACCGTGCACAGGTCCGAAAACTCGTCTCCAAGTCCTATTCCTTCTTGGACGAGCTTTATTCGCGGTCGGAGAGCTACCTCGGAGAGCATGCCATGTTCCATAGGTTGGATATTGATAAAAGTGTTTATGTGGATTGGGGCCGGGCTACAGTCACGAGAGCAGGATGGCCGCGATCCGGAACATCGTTGGGGGCCTTGGTAAGTCAGAGCGACTGCCCGCCCCTCTCTTGGAGGCCTGTAGGAACGAACGATGGAAGTCACGCTTGGAATCGGAAGCAGGCAGCCCCGAGCGGGTCAAGCAACTCCTGTGTGTCTGCACAAGCTCGCCGGTCGGCAGGGTTCGGCGACGGGCTGCGCTCAGCAGAGCGCACCTCGCAGACCATGTGGATTTCGCCGAAGACGTCATGAAGTCGGTGCTTTTTGCCCTCGTCGATGCCGGCTGCCGACTCGTGGCTTTCGCTGGGGATGAGTTCGTGATCGAGATTCCGAAGGGCTCGCCCGCCTCTATCGACGACAGCATCCGAGATATCGCGGAGTCGGCCGCCACTGCGCTGTTCCGGGTTTCATCGCTCGCGCCCCGTTGTCGAGTCGATCGACCCTCGACGTGGTGACCGTCGGCTGAGGGAGCCTGTTTGATCCAAGAGCCTTGCCCTATCGGACGGTGTTTGGATAGACTACTCTTGCTCGACACAAATCCCGACTCGGGATGATGGCTAGACCGGGCCGTGTCGAAGGCATCGCGATCTGCGGATCGCACCTCACTCACCAAAACGGTCATCACGGGTCGGGGCTGCTCCGCTCAGCCCTACCGGTTCGTCCTACGTCCTATTCGGGCGTCGGGACCTTTTCCTGTAAATAACGCCGATCGGTCGGCCCCTGCCCGTGCCGTGGTGCGCCTCTCGAGGCGTCCCGCCGCAGGCTCTCCGCGCCACGAACGCGTTCGTCGGCGATGAGGCCCATGCAGGAGTTGGCCGATGATTCAGCGTCCGCAGAAGAGCCGTTGTCCGGCAGGGCGAGCTGAGCCCACGCCCGACCCAATCACCGATCTCCTGATCCCCGTCGTGGACGAGATCCGGACGGCGATCGGCGAGCTTCGCGAACGGTTCGACGAGGCCGTCGCCGAGCTCCGCCGACGAATTGAGGGACAGCACAAGTCCCACTACACGATCGAAGAGGTCGCCGCGTTGACGGGGCGGGCCCCGTACACGGTCCGCTCCTGGGTCAAGGACGGGCTGATCGCTGCGACGCGCATCCAGGGTACGGGCCCGAAAGGGCGACTCCTCGTGCCGCACGGGGAAATACAGCGCCTTGTCGCCGCGGGCCGGGGGCGCCGATTGTCGCCGGTCGCCGCATCGGACTCGGCCGCCCCGATCCCGCGATCGCCCGACGTGCGAGCGCATCCCGAACAACGAATGCGTTGAAAGGTCGAGGGCGCCGCCGGCCTGGAAACCACGGCGCCCTCGTCGAATGCACCCATCCTTCAGGATTCCTATTCCTATGTCCACTATACCCGAGGCAACCGTCGGGGGCAACCCCCGCTCGGCGGACGGTCGAGTCGATTGGCGCGAACAGCCCTACAACGGCGGAGAGATCGGGACGTTCGAGGACGTCCAGCTCCCGCTCGCGATGATCACGTCGGTCGGGTCTATCGTCTTCGACCTCGACCTCGACCACTTCCGGACGACGGCGCCCGTCGACGGCGCGGCGGGGGATCCCGAGCGGTTCTACCAAAACACGCTGACGCACTGGCTCGCCCGCCACCCGGCATTAGCCGGCGTCGAGGTCCGCGACACGGGGCGGAACCTCCACGGTGTCCTCCCGCTCCAGGAGCGAGTCGCCCTCGCCGGCGACGGCGACCAGCGGCCGTGGGACGGGATCGTCCGCGCCGTCCAGGCGGCCCTGCCCGTCGACCCCGACCAGCCGGGCCTGACGGCGCTGACACGCCCGGTCGGGAGCATCAACTCGCGGACGGGCCGGCCGGTCCGAATCCTCCGACCCGGCAAGCCCACGCCCGTCGCCGACGTGCTCACGCTCTACGACGCCATGGCGCGTAACCCGTTCCGAACCGTCGCCGGCATCCTGTTCGGCTCCGACCGCGTCAGCCCGTGCCCCGTCTGCAAGGCCGAGGGCTCCTCGCTCTCCGCGCTCGACTTCGCCGGCCAATGCTACGGCTCGTGCGGCAAGGTCGGGCTGGAACGGCTGTACGACGTCTTCCTGGCCCCGCGTGCCCGCCGCGGTGGGGAGGCCGGCGATGCCAAAGCCTGAACCGACCTTGCGGGGCCAAGCCCTGGCCGCGAGGCTTCGCGACGCCTGCGCCTGCGCCGCACATGCCCCGCGAGCCGGGGCGCGCGACCTGCCGGTCCTCGCGGGGATCACGCCCAAGTCCGTCTTCATCGAGCCTCTCGAGAACGTGTCGGCCCGCGCGACGGAGATCCTGGTCGCGAGCGGCCGCGTCTACGCGTTCGGCCAGTCCGTCGTGATCGAGCTCCTGGACGGCGACCGACGACGGCTCCTGGCGCTCTCGCAGGGCGGGCATGTCGAGCGCTTCGCCGCGGCCGTGATCGCGAACCTTTTCGTCTGCGAGTCCGCGGCGCCCGACAGGGACCCCGTGCAGTTCGCGCCCCAGCCGATGTTCGTGCAGGTCCTCCTCAACAGCGAGGCGTTCCGGGCGGCACTGCCGCCCATCCGGCGGTACGTGACCCGGCCGCTGTTCGACGACGATTTCAACCTCCTCCCGCCCGGGTATCACCCGTCCCAGGGTGTGCTCGTGCACGGGCCCGCCATCGAGCCGATCCTCTCCGACGATCCCCGGCCGGGCTCGCCCGCGATCGACCGCCTCCCGCACCACCTCCACACCCTGCTTGCGGGCTTCTGCTTCACCGGCGACGCCGACCTCGCCAATGCGGTCGCGTTCCTCCTGACGGTGATGCTCGTCGACCGCTTCGTGGCGGTCGGCAAGCCGATCGCCCTGATCGACGGCAACCAGCCGGGGCTGGGCAAGACGCTTCTGGGTCGCGTCATCGGCATCCTCATGGACGGGGTCGACCCGGCCGTGATCGGCTTCACGACCGACGACGAGGAGCTCGGCAAGAAGGTCTGCGCCACCCTCCGGCAGGGCCAGAGCCTGGTCCTCATCGACAACGCCAAGGTCCGCGGCGGCGACCGGGTCGACTCGCGGTTCATCGAGGCCAACTCGATGGCGCCGCGGATCGCGTTGCGGATCCTCGGCCAGTCGGCCAACTTCGAGAGGCCCAACGACGTGATCTGGGCCCTGACCATGAACGACACGAAGGCATCGCCCGACCTGGTGTCCCGCGGCGTGCCGATCCGCCTGAGCCACGACGGCGACCCGCGGCTCCGCGCCTTCCCCGGCCCCGACCCGGTCGCGTACGCGCTGGAGCATCGGGCCGGGATCCTCGACGAGCTGGCCGGGATGGTCGTCCGCTGGAACCAGCTCGGCCGGCGCACGGGGGGCCGAGCACCGCTGCGCCGCCTGGGCCCGGACGATCGGCGGCATCCTCGGATCCGCCGGCCTCGAGGAGTTCCTCACCAACCTCGACGACGCCGCCACCAGGTTCGACCAGGCCCGCGACGAGCTGGCGGCGCTGGCCGAGGCCGCCGTCGCCTCCGGCGGACCGGCGGCCGTCGTCGTCAACATCACAGTCCGGGGATGATCCATGAAAGTCCAAACGCACAAGGAATCCTTGGGTCTTCCGGCGGGCGAGTGGGAGCCCCTATTTCGAGCGGCCGACGTCCACGCCGACAAGCTCGAGGGGGCCAAGAGTCGGCAGGCGAGGGCGACGCTCATCGGCAACTTCCTCAGGGTCTACCTGGGCCGCGAGGTTTCCATCGAGGTTGATGGCCGGCCCGCGCGGGCACGCCTCCGCTCGATCGACGGGTCGGGCAGGCAGCATCGCTACTACTTCGAAGTCGCACTCGAGGAAGATTTCCATGCCTTCAGTGGCGCCGAGACAGGCGAGGTCGACGAGCCCGGGCGGGGGGCGTCGGGCAGGCTTGCCGGCACCCGAGAGCCGGACGTCCGGACGGAGGGTTCCGCGACGAATGGCACTTAGATTTGCGCAATCCGCTATAGCCAAAACGTTTGCGGCGGAGGCCAGCCCGTCGCCCTGAGGAGCCTCCGAACGTGCGCCCGTCCACGCTCGGCTGCGAATCAAGGGCGCATCGTGACGACCGAGGCGTGCTCATTTTAGCAACCGAGTCTCTGGCGGCTCTCAGAATCGGCCGAAGCGAAATCCACGTAATAGTTTGCAGAAATCTACGTGCCATTCGGTTCCGCGACCGTGAGCCGGCCGCCGGCGCCGCCGACTCGAACGGGATCGGGCAATGAGGAGGACTGGCAATGAACCGGTCATCGTCGGGGGCGTCGCCCCGGGCGGGTGAGCCTCGTCGGCCCCGAGGTTCACCGGATCCAACTCCAGATCCTCGCAGAATTTGCGAGACCCGATCCCGTCGTGTGAACCCAGCCAGGGCACGCTGGATTGTCGCGCTCTCCCTCTACATCCTCGCGGCCATGGCCGCGGGTGCATCCCGAGGTTCACTCGTCGCCTCCGGCGGCGAAAATCCTGGGCGGAAAACGACTTGCGCGAGTGAACCCGCGGAACCCCGAGGTTCACTCGATGGGGGGAGCACCATGTTGATCGAGTTCGCCGGCAACGCGTTCGACTTCGTCCCCTGGAAGCCGGCGATGGGAGTCGTCTTCCGGCAGCTTTACGCCTTCGACTCCGAGACCACGCTCATCGACGAGGCTCGCCCCTGGCTCACCCCGGCCTACGTCATCGGCGCCGCTGTCGGCTCAGGTCGCGGCTACTTCCTAACGCGAGAGACCACCCCGCCGTTCTTCCGGGCCCACGCCGACGTGCCGGTCGCGATGCACCATGCCGCGTTCGACCTCGACGTCGTCGACGTCCTCGCGCCGGAGCTCGATATCTACCGTCGAGTCGACGACGACCTCGTCTGGGACACCCAGCTCCTGCACCGTCTCGAGCGCCTGGCGGCCGTAGGGCAGACCGCCTCGCGCAAGGGCGAGTCGACGCTCGAGCGGTGCTCCGCCGAGCACCTCGGCGTCGACCTGCCGAAGGACGTCGTCGACTCCCGCGGCGACCCCGTCCGCCTGTCCTACGGCCGGTGGCTCGGCCGCGACCCGCGCGAGATCGAGCCAGTCTACCTCGAGTATCTCGCGAAGGACGCGGTGGCCACCCACTTCGTCTATCATGCGCTCCGGAGGAAGATCGAGTCGCACCTGCGTTCGGGCCGACGAGTCTGGGGCTACGTCTCGGACGACTGGCTCGAGCAGCAGGTCGAGCGCTGGGGTCCCCAGACCCACCACACGCAGCTCAAGGCCGCGATCGTCCTCCGCGAGATCACGGCCAACGGGCTGCACCTCGACGTCGGCCGGCGTGATGAGCTGCTCGCGGGCGTGCGCACGGCGGCTGAGGAGAAGCGGGCCGCGCTCCGCGAACACGGATACATCCCGGGCCAGCCCGGCTCGGAGAAGGCCATCGCACGCATCCTGGGGCAGGTCGAGCGGCAGGGGCTCGGCGGCGGCCTGGTCCGCACCCCCACCGGCAAAATCGCGACGTCGCAGGAGGCGCTGGCCCCGCTCGTCGAGCGCGTCCCATTCGTCCGCGACCTGCTCGAATACAACGCGCTGAGCAAGCTGGATTCGTCGTTCCTCGGCAAGATGGGCCGCCCGGTCCTGCACCCGTCGTTCGACGTCCTGAAGACCACGGGACGGACCTCGAGCCGGGGCGAGCTGAACGCGCAGAACCTGCCGCGCGACGAGCGTGTCCGCCGCTGCTTCGTCCCCCGCCCGGGGCACGTCTACGCGGACCTCGACTTCGCGGCGATCGAGATGGCCACGCTCGGCCAGGGCACCGTCTCGCAGTTCGGCTTGGCTTCCCGGCTGGCCGACGCGCTGAACGCCGGGCGGGACCCGCACCAAATGGTCGCCGCCCTCGCCACCCGGAAGGACGAGGCCGACGTCACCGGCGACGACCGGCAGAAGGCCAAGCCGATCAACTTCGGCAAGCCCGGCGGCATGGGGGACGACACGCTCAAGCAGTACGCGCGGTCCACCTACCGCGTCGACCTGTCCGACGCCGAGGTCCGCGCGCTCTCGGACGCCTGGTTCTCGCTCTTCCCCGAGATGCGCGAGTTCCTGCGGAACGACTCCGACACGGGGCTCGAGGTGGCCCGGTTCTTCGGCCTGACGCCCCGCTCGTTCTACGAGGAGACCGGCAGCCGCAAGTTCCTCGACCGCCGCGAGTCCGCCGCCCGCGGCGACCGGCCCAGCCCGATCCTCGGGGGCATGTGCCTCAAGGCCCTCAGGGTCGAGGCCCCCGCCACCGGCGCCGGACGGCCGTACGATCGCGGCGAGCTCGACTACTTCTGGACCCGGGTCGCGGGCCGACTCGAGGCCCTCCCCGCCGACCGCCGCGCCGCCGTGCTCGCGCAGGCCCTCACCCGCCCTCTGGCGCAGCGTCCTGGGCCTGGTCGGCCGGGCGCCCGTGTTCACGCTGACGGGCCGGCTCAGGGCAGGCGCCACCTTCGCGGCGAGACACAACAACATTTTCCAGGGTGTCGCTGCGGATGGCGCCAAGCTCGCCCTCTGGCTCGTCTCGCGCGCGGGCTACCGGATCGTCAACTTCGTCCACGACGAGCTCGTGGTCGAGCTGCCCGCCGGGCCGGGCGCGTCGGCCGAGGCGCGGCGCGTGGCCGCGTTGATGGTCGAGGGGATGCGGATGGTCGTGCCCGACGTCCGCGTGGCCGTGGAGTACGCCCTGGCGACGTCCTGGGCCAAGGCGGACCGAGTGGGCCACGCCGTCGTCCTGTCCTCGGGCGACATCGAGCACGAGGCCGCGGTGTCGACGTCGAGCCTCGGCGGCGGGTCGCCGGGAGTCCCGGCTTGACAGCGGGCGTCGTCGGCGACGGGGCGTCGCCGGCGGTCTCGGGTCACTTTCGGAGGGACGGATGGCAGGGCAGACTCCTGGATTAGTCGTCGGGATAGACCCCGGTCTCGACGGGGCCGTCGCCGTGATCGGCCCCGAGGGCGTCGAGGCGGCCGTCACGCCCACGCTTGCCGCCGGGCGAGGAGGCCGACGGCAGTACGACGCGGCGGCCATGGCGCGGCTCCTGGCGGGCCGCGAGGTCGAGCTGGCGGTGATCGAGGCCGTCGGCGCGATGCCCGGCCAGGGCGTGGCAAGCACCTTCGGCTTCGGGGTCGGCTACGGCCTCTGGCTCGGCGTGCTCGCCGCGCTGCAGATCCCCCACCAGGCGGTGTCCCCGCAGGCGTGGAACAGGGTCATCCTGGCCGGCACGGCCAGGGACAAGGCGGCCGCGATCGCCTTCGCCTCTCGGCGATTTCCGTGCGTGCCGCTGCTGGCGACGCCGCGATCGCGGGTGCCGCACGACGGCATCGCCGACGCGATGTGTTTGGCCGAGTTCGCCCGGCGATTGGTGGTTGGCACCTCCCCGACTTCCACGACATGACGCACCGTGGGCGTCGCCGTGGCGACGCCCGCACAGCCCCGAGGATACGTCTCGTGAATGACAGCGATTCGACCGCGCGTGAACGCCACGCGAAGGCCCGCCGGCTCCTGGAAGACCAGCGCTACCTCGTCGCATCCCGATGTCGCGACGCGGCCCGCGACGGGGTCGTCGGCCCTACCGTCCTGATGGTCGACCTCGAGGACGCCCTGCTCACCACGATCGCCGAGGCGGGGTCGTCGCCGGCCATGGTGTCCTCCGCGGTCGCGAAATCCCGACGTCTCGGCGACCCAGCGCTGGGGATCTACACTCTGTCGCGCGACGCTGCGGTCAGAATCTTGGCCCTGCAGCTCCCCGACGTGGCGTCGCGGGTCGTCTCGCTACCCCCGCAGAGCTGGGGCGGCGTGGTCATGGCCTACGGTATCGCCGTCATCGGGCTTGTCTACCCGATGGCCCCGTCGGACCGTCACGACCCGGTGGCCCCGACGACCGGACCGGGCAAGAAGCGAGGACGTGACAAGCGTTCCCAGCCGACCGCGCGGACCGGGAGGAACCGACGTCGACGGTCCGGCTGAACGTGACAGTCCCAGCCTACTAGGCCCGGTGCTGGATCATAAATCGGCATCGTCCCCGGCGAGGCCTATCCGCCCTTAACCGCGAACGCCGATACAGGAGCTTCGCCATGGATCTCGACCCCGACCTCGTGCGCCTCCATGGCGCCTACATCCTTGAAGCCCGCGAGCGCGCCGAGGTGAGCCTGCTCAAGGCAATCCGCGACGGCGCCGCCGACCCGGTTGTCCTGCTGCTCGACCCAGACGACCCGAAGGCGCGAAGGATCGCCGACGCGGCGATCAACGCCCCCGATCACGACCGGGTCATCGCGGAGGCTTCCCGGCGTGGGGCCTATCCGGTCATGACCTGGGGCGTCCCGAAGGCGTACGCCGTCGAGCTGCTGTCCCGCGACTTCCCGGACGCTGCCCAAGTCATCCTCGAGCCGCACGCCTCCGGAGGCCGTTTCTGGATCATCGTCGTGGCCGAGGGGGGCGCGTCGCCGATCGTGATGCCGCCGCTGCTGCCCGCGGATGTGGCCGAATGGGCCGACTCGGGAGGAGGAGGCCATTCCTGATGCGATCGTACGCCCCGCCCCCGAGAGTGCCTCGGCCGACAGCGTGTCGGTCGGCCGATTGCCACAGAGACTGAGCCCACGCGCGACGCCGTCGCGGACCATTTCCACGGAGATGCTTAGCATGTCCCGGCGGAAGAAAAACCGGAATGACCGACGCGATCCCGGCCGCGAGCCCACGAACCGCGATTCTCACCTGACAATGCTCGCCGCCTTCCGCACGCGGATCGCCGAGAGCTTCCGGACCGGAATCGGGCTCGGCCTGGTCGACCCGGTCGTGCTCGTCCTCGATCCGGCGTACCCGACCGCGCGGGCCCTCGCCGAGCTCGCCTTGACTTCTGCCGCGGTCGATGCCGCCGTCGACGCGTCGAGGCACGCGGGAACCCGCCCGGCCATCATCATTGCACGGCCCCGTGCCTACGTCGCCGATCTCCTGGCCCCGGACTACCCGCCCACGGCGACGATCGTCGCGGCCGGCACCGGCCCGGGCTGCGTCGTAGTGGCCGGCGGCGCCAGTGTCCTCCAGGTTGTAGAGGTCGACAAGCTGACCCACTGACACGCCCCGCGTAACTGCCTCGACTCTGCCCGGCGCGTTGGACGGCGCGCCGGCGCCATACAGGAACTCTTCGGAGCAGCAGACGATGAAGACGCATCGGATCGTGGCCGAGCCGACGGACGATCCCCGGTCGATTAGATCGTCCGCCCGGGGCAGCGAATCCGGTCCGCGGCCGCTCCGCGACCGGATCGAGGTCCTGGACGCGGTCCTCGCCATCTTCTCGGCCGGGCTCAGCGCCCGCCTAGACACAGCGACCCCGAGCCGGGCGGCTGCCCTGGCCACCGTCGCGACGAGCTTCGCCGACGCCGCCTCGGCCCTGGCCGTCGAGGCCGCGACGATGACCGCGGAGGGACCTGGCCGTCGCGACGCGGACCAGATCGCCCGCGCCGCGGCCGGCCTTCAGGTCCGGACCGCACGGCTCAGGCTCCGGATGGTCGAGTACCGGTCCAAGGGCCTCTCGCGGGGACGCCGCTGATCCCGAAACCCAGCGGCGGGCGGCCGTGCCCCGAGTCCGGCCGCCCGCCTTCCGCCCCGAGCTCGGCCCACCTTCCTCGGGAGGGCCGGGGCAGCGGGCGGCGAAACCACAACGGGGGGATCGGCCTACGGCACGGACCACTCGCAGCTCTCCGACCCGCCTCGGGATTCGAGACCGGATGGGGCTTAGCTTCTGAGGCCACCCGATCGAGCCGGTGACGACCCTCCACCTCAACAATCACGGCGGTCGCGCCCCCCCCCGATCCACCCCCCACCCCCGCGATTCGCGCGAAGTCGACCGGGGCGGAGTATCCCCGGGGAGGGGCGGTCGTGAGGCCGCATTACTGACACTGATCCGATGTCTCGCAACGGCTTTCGTCATCTCGCCGAGCGGGGTGTGCCGCGCTTCGACCTTGGAAGGGGTCGAGGATCATTCCAGACCCCTCCGTGCCGGCGAGTTTTGCCCCGAAATGCGCCGTCGGGACGGCCCCGCGGAGAGGGTTCCCGGACACGTGGCGCAGGAGAATCATGTTTTCCGGCGGAAATATCACATCGCGGGACGTCGGCTTGCAGACGGCTCGACGACGTGGATTCGGGCCCCGGGACGCGATCGCGGGCCGCGCAACCTAAAGGCCAATGGCGCCAGCGCAGGGCGTTCAAAATTGCGCAGATGCGAGCGGGAGTCCACGGACTTCCGGCCCGACCCCCGGAGCCGGGCCGCGCCGGTTCGCGACTTGCCTCGCGGCGAGGTTGCCTGGCCTGGCGATGCGGGGCCGCTCGGGGCGGATCGCAAGGGCCGGTTCGCACTCTCGACACACATCGTCTCGACCGCGGCCGCGGGCCGGGTCGTTAACGAACGCGGCCAACCCGGCCCCCCGACGCCCGTTCACTGGGAGGCTCGTCTCCCCCGATCCCTGAACGATCGCGACCCGGCTCGCGGGGTTTGCGATGGGAGTCCGGAGCCGGCCCACCGGGTCGGACACGGGGGGGGCCCGGTGTCTTAGCCCCGCGGAATCACTCGTAACGGACCGAGGGCCCGATCGCCTCCGGCCAGCTTGCGCTTCGCCCCGGGTGCCGCGCACCATTCCGTGATCAATCTCGGGAATGCGGCCGCCGTTCCCCTCGCGTCGAGTGAGTTGAGCCTGGTTGACCGTGGTCGACCCAGTCGAGCGAACGATCAACCGCGTTAAGTTACAGCCCGCGAGACACTTGGATCGCCCCGGTTGACGGTTGACCCAGATCTGCAGTGTAGAATCCATAGACGAGTGGGGGGGCAAGATCGGGCCAACACACCGAGCCGTGGACCTCACGCGCGTGAGGGCTCCTTCCCGCGCCGACGGTCAACTTTTCGTCGATTTCGCGTCGCAAGCCCTTTGCGACCGGGGGGTTGACGGCGGTTGACCCTGCTCGCGAAGGTCAACCGGCAGGCCTGCACGGGGCGGAATTCCGGCCAAAAAGCCGTCGGGCTTCGGTCGACCGTCTCGACCAACGGTCAACCGGCCCTGGCGCTTGACGACGCCCGGCAGAGCGTCGGTATCGCGGACCCGAGGCTTGGAGCGCCTCCCGCCCATGATCAAGGCGCCGATGTAGGGCCTCGGGGAACGACCGGCTTGCTCCTCGCGCGGGGAGCGGACGATCGACGGATGGCCGGGGCGATCGGGATCCGGGCCGATGAGGAGGTCCAATCGACCATGCGACACTTCAGCCGGCTCCTCCTGGTCACGCTCGTCCAGGGGGTCCTCTTCCTGGTGCCCATCGTGATCGTCACCGTGTTGGCGCGGGAAGGCTACCAGATGCTTCGCCGCCTCGCCCGGCCGGTCGCCCGGTTGCTCCCCGGGGATCGCGTCCTCGGGTTCCTGGCCGAGGACCTGATCTCGGTCGTGGCGATCGCCCTGGTCTTCCCGATCGCGGGCCTCTTCGTGGGCACGCGGCCGGGCCGGCTGCTCAGCGAACGCCTGGAGCGCTCCGTGCTCTACCGGGTGCCGGGGTATCTCCTGGTGCGAGGGGCGGTGGGCAGCTTCCCGGGCCTGAGCGGGGAGACGCGGCCGGAGCCCTCGTTGGTGGAGACCGACGACGGCTGGGCGTTCGCCCTGCTGGTCGAGCGCGGGCCCCCGGGGTTCTGCACGGTCTTCATGCCCGACTCGCCCACGCCCACGAGCGGGTCCGTACGGCTCGTCGACGCCACGCGCGTGCGGTCCCTCGACGCCTCGATGCTCAACCTTCTGGCCTGCCTGACCCGGTCCGGTGCCGGGGCGGGGGCGCTCGCCGGGCGGGCCCTGGCTGACCGGAGCGTCGTTGCCGGAATCCGGGACGTCGCGGACCGGCCAGAATCGATCTGATTGCCCCTCAGCCTGATCGCTGACCGACACTCGTTCCGCGGATTTCCGAGACCGATTCGTGGCGCCCATCGGCTGCGCCATCCGTACCCGATCGCGCACGGTTTGTAGCCCCGCGAGCGGGTCATCGACTCGGCTGCTCTCGTCGGGCGAAGGGAATCACCGCACCGTGACGGTGGCCCCCGGTCGGTCCTATCTCGGGGACACTATTCACTCGACTCGCCCGCGGGATTCCCACCGCGTGTGGACGGCACAATCGTCCGAGTCAGAGCCAGCGACACTGCGCGTCGGCGCAGTCGGTCGAAGTTGCTCCGGCAGCGCGGTCCGACGCGCGCCTGCCGAGGCCCCCCGGATTGCTTTCGCACCGCTCGTCCCCGGGATTTCGACGACGATGGGAGAGTGCCGCCCCGATTGTCGACCGGGCGATGTGCAGTCGGTTCGGCCCGCTCAGGGCTTGGCCAGGGCCTCCAGCACGGCGCCGAGGGCGGGCTTGGGCTTGAGGGCCCGGTCCCAGAGCAGGGGGTGATTGGTGCGGCCCGACACCGGGAAGAAGTTCAGCCAAGACGCGCCGTCGTGCGGGCCCCAGAAGGTGACGCGCGTCAGCACGCCGGGATGCTTCCGGACCACCCGGATAAGCCGGCCGTAAAAGAGGGCCTGGGCCTCGGCCACCTCCGTCGGCAGGCCGTCCCGATACGGGTTGGCTCCGCCCTGCTCGCGGGCGGCGACGTCGGCGCCGCGGCCGCGACGCGGCAGGACGTCCACGTCCAGCTCGGTGAGCATGACCTTCACGCCCTCGGCCGAGTAGGCCGCGACCGCGCGATCGACCCGATCGACGGCGTCGGGATCGTCGAGCCTCAGGTGGCACTGCAGCCCGACCCCGTCGAGGCGCACGCCCGCGGCCTTGAGCTCGCGGATCAGGCGGATCGTCTTCTCGAGCTTCTCGGGCTGCTCGTTGCCGTAGTCGTTGTAATACAGCTCGGCGTCGGGGTCGGCCGCGCGGGCGAACTCGAACGCCTTGACGATGTAGTCGTCGCCGATCGACCGGCGCGCCGGGGTATTGCGTAGGTACTCGCCCTTCGCGTCCCCGACCGCCTCGTTAACCACGTCCCAGCCGACGACCTTTCCCTGGAAGTGGCCCACGACGCCTTCGATATGGCCCTTGAGGTTCTTCAGGGCCTCCTCGCGAGGCAGAGGCTTGCCGTCCACGCCCCGGAACAGGAAGGCGGGCGACTGGCTATGCCAGCAGAGGGTATGCCCCACCACCTTCATCCGGTGCTCGCGGGCGAAGCCGACGATCTTGTCCGCCGCGGTGAAGCGGAACTCGCCCGCTCGCGGGTGGAGGGACATCGGCTTGAACTCGTTCTCGGCGGTGAGGCAGTCGAACTGCTCGGCGATCATCGCCGCCAGCTTCGGGTTGTCGAGCTGGCGCGACGAGACCGCCGTGCCGACGAGGAATCGGCCATCCGCAGCCTCTCGCAGAGGCCGGGTTGCCGCCGGGTCGCGGGCCGGCGTGGCGCGGACCTCCTCGCACACGAGGTAGCCGCCCGGCCGCGAACCCGAGAAGCGGACGGAGGCGATCGCCGGCGCCTTCACCGCCAATTCGAAGCTGGGGATCGGCTCCTCCGGCCCGGTCCGCTCCGGCACCCGGTCCCGCGCGACCCGGTCCACCGCGTTCCCGCCGGTGTCGAACGCCTCGACGACCGCCTCGCTGCCGATCGATCCCCAAAGCACGAGAGTGACGCCCGCCACCGGCTTCGGAAAGCGGACCTCGACCGGGATCGACTCGTTCGCCATCGCATTGAGGATGCCCTTGCGCGGCGTCTTCGGGTGCGGGAAGAACATCAACCTCCCGGCGGCGCGGCTCTTCGTCGGGGCGTGCGCGAGGGCGAACTCGACGCCCCGATCGCTGTAGCTCGGCATCGGCTTGCCGGTCTCGGCCGCATCGAAGGTGATGACGACCGGGCCCTCAGCGGGCGCCGCGAGGCTGCCGAGGAGCGCCAGGAGGATCGTTCGGGCATACATCATGGCTCAAGCGGTCTCCAGGCCGGTCATCGTGCCCGTCGAGGGGCCGAATCCGGCCTCCTCGATCCCCATACGCCGGAGCATCGACACGAACAGGTTCGGCAGAGGATAGTTGCGGACGCGGTCGAAGGCCAGGTGCCGGCCGTGCCGGAAGCCTCCGCCGGCGAGGAGCGTCGGGAGGTTCGTCGTCGAATGCGCGTTCGCGTCGCCGAGGTTGGAGCCGTACAGGACCATCGTGCGGTCCAGCAGCGTCTCGCCGCCTTCTCGGGCCGATTTCAGGCCCCGGAAGAGGCCGGCGAGGAGCTTCATGTGCCACTCGTCGATCGTCTTGAGCTGCGCCAGCTTGTCCTCGGCCATGCCGTGGTGCGACAGGTTGTGATAGCTGTCGGTGATCGTCGCCCCGTCGATCTGCACGACGGGCGTGCCGACGCCGTTGAGCATCAGGGTGATCGCGCGGGTCGAGTCGGTTTCGAAGGCCAGGCGCGCCAGGTCGTACATGGCCCGCACCTTGGCCATGTACTGCGCCGGGTTGGCCGGGTCCACCGGCGGAGTCGCCTTGACCCTCGGCTTGGGCTTATTGGCCCATCCGCGAGACTCCTGGAGCCGGTGCTCCAGGTCGCGGACGCTCGAATAATACTGGTCGAGCCGGGCCCGATCGCGGACGCCGACGTCCTTCTGGAGGGATCTCGGCCTGCTCGGAGACCACGTCGAGGATGCTGCGCCCCGCGTCGATCTCGCGGACCTGCCGCTCGATCTCGGCCGGCGTGCCTTGCAGGAAGAGCTGGTTGAACACCGCCGAGGCCCGGCCCTCCGGCGGGATCGCGACGCCGGTGCGCGTCCACGACAGGCTCCGGCCGCCGTTGACCGCCAGGGTGAGCGACGGGAACCGCGTGAGCGTCCCGATCTTTTCGGCCACGAGCTGGTCGAGCGAGATCGAGTTGCGGAACGAGCCGCTGGCCGGGTGCGGCGCGGCGGTGAGGAAGCACATGTCCGAGGGGTGGCCCCCGTCGACGAACGGGTGCGACACGCCGCTCAGGACGGTGAAGTCCTCGCGGTGCTCTTCGAGGAGCTTGAGGTACGGCGAGAGCGTGTAATCGCGGCCGGCCCCCTCGGGGAAGAACGGCTTCGGCAGCACGCCGAGGTTGTTGCAGATGCCGAGAATCCGCCGAGGCGCCAGGCCGGGCTTGTCGCCGGCGGCCGATCGCGCGAACCGGGCCCGCATCGATTCGAGGAACGGCAGGGCTATCGCCACGGCCGAGCCGCGGAGGAAGCGTCGCCGAGAGATCGGCCGACGCCTCGACGCGAACGGGGCCACGGACTCGGGCCCGTCTTGCGGGCTCATGGCCGGTCCCTCCTACTTGTTACGGAAAAGGTCGCTCTGGATGATCGCGTGGACGAGGCTGCGCACGCCGTGATGGCCGCCCTCGGTCGTGTCGAGGATGGTCTCGATCGCCTCCCGATCGGAGAACCGCACCGGGCGCCGGTGGCGAAGACCGTCAACTGCCGGGCCAGGTTCCGCGCGATGGGCCGCTCGTCCTCGGCCAGCAGCCTCTTGAGCTCGCGCACGTCCCGGAACGGCCGGCCATCGGGGAGGGCACCGGCCGAATCGACCGGCAGGGCGTAGTGGAACGCGAACGCCTGACCGTTGATGCCGAACCCCTTGACGGGGGGGACCTTCCCGGACACGGCGCGATAGCGATCGCGCCGGCCGCCCATGACGTCGAAGCTCTCCAGCGCGAAACCGGGCGGGTCCATCTTGCTGTGGCAGGAGGCGCAGCTGGCGCTCGTGCGATGCTTCTCCAACTGCTGGCGGATCGTCACCGCGCCGCGGATGTCCGGCTCGACGGCCTCGACCGTCGGCGGCGGTGGAGGCGTCTCCAGTCCCAGGATGCGCTTGGTGATCCAGTGTCCCCGGATTACCGGCGAGGTCGTCGTGCCGTTGGCCGTGACCTTCAGGACGCTCGCCTGCGTCATCACCCCGCCGCGGAGGCTGTCGGCCGGCAGCTTCACCTTGCGGAACCGGACCCCGGGGACGCCGCCCATGCCGTAGTGCTCGGCCAGCCGCTCGTTGAGGAAGGTGAAGTCGGAGTCGACGACGTTCCGCGACGGCAGGTCGCCGCGCACCAGCTCGGCGAAGAAGAGCCGGGTCTCCTCCACGGCGGCCAGCTTCAGCGGGTCGTCGAGCTCGTAATCGTTGTAGAGCGTGGTCGACGGCGCGGTGTCGTCGATCTTCCGCAGGTCGAGCCAGTAGTCAGTGAACGCCTCGACGAAGCGGCGAGCCTTCGGATCGTCGAGCATCCGCTCGGCCTGGGCGTGTAGCACGTCGGGCTTGCCCAGCTCGCCGCGGTCGGCCAGGTCGCGCAGGGTGTCGTCGGGGATCGAGTTCCACAGGAACAGCGAAAGTCGCGTGGCCAGCGCGCGGTCGTCGAGCCGGCCCGGCTTCTCCTCGACGAACACGAAGCCCGGAGACGCCAGGACGGCCGTGAAGGCCGCGAGCATTGATCGGCCGAATCCGGCCCCCTTTGCGAACTGGTCGTCGAACAGCGCCAGGAACCGCCGCACGTCCTCTTCGGCGACCGGCCGGCGATAGGCCCTCTTCAGGAACGATCGCAGGAGCCGCTCCGCATCCTCCCGAGGCGCCGTGGATTCGACTTCATAAAGCGCCTCGCGCAAGGCGCCGCGCCCGGGCCCCCCCGGCCCTGGCGGGCGCCTCGGGCCGGCACCCGGCGCCGGGCCGGGGCCGCCCGGCGCGCCGGGGGCAACCTCCAGCGACACGCCCCCGCGCGACGGCTCGGAGGGCACCAGCGCCAGCGGGCCGAACAACCGCTCGTAGCCCGACGCGACTGCCGGGTCGTCGTCGAACGGGCCCTCGACCTCGATCCACTGGACGGCCTAGCCCGGCATGCCGTCCTCGGTGGCGAGCGGGTTGACGTACTGCTCGTCCGTGCCGTTGACGCGGGTGCGGAAGAGCCGCAAGCCGTCCGTGCGCACGACCTCGCCGGCCGTCAGGAAGACATCGATCTCGCTCACCGACGTCTTCGGCGTGAAGTCCACGGCGCCGAGCGGGCGGGTCTGCCCGCCCCCCTGCGCGTACACGCCGATCGGCTCGCTGCGGCGGCCGGGATAGACCTCATCGAGGTTCGGGCGGTGCCACAGGAGCGTGTGATACACCGGCGCCTTCGCGGCCCCCTGGCCCTCGTAGAACCACCGCGCGACGCCGCCCCCGGCGACCCAGATGGTGTACCCGGCGATCCGCAGCTTGTAGCGCCCCGCGAGCGGCGCCCTCCAGGCGTTCCAGCCGTAGCCGCCCGCGTCGCTGAAGATGCTGGACACCCGCCCGACGGCCTCGCGCTCGCGCGTCTCGGGGCTCGTCGCCGTGGAGCGGCCGGCGCGCACGTCGGGCTGGGCGCGCGCGTCGAGCACGGGAAACGAGAGCCGGTCGGGCAGCGTCCCGTTCTCGCGCGGCCACCAGTTGCGCAGGCTCGGCTCGTCGCGGGCATATAGCCTTCGAGTGGCCTTCGCCGGATGCGCGACGTGCCTCGCCATCGCCTGTCTCATGGCGTAGTCGGCCGCGTCCATGAACCGCGCGATCTGGAGGTACGAGACGTCGAGCGCCTCGCCGCTCTTGTTGAAGTGATACGCCTCGCCGTCCTCGGGCAACCGGTTGGCGACCTGCGCCCAGGGGACGCCCAGCAGGTCGCGCAGGGCGTTCTCGTATTCATAGCGATTGAGCCGGCGCTGGACCGACCGCCCTTCGCCGGCCAGGGCCTCCCGCTCCGCGGAGGCGATCGACCGCGCCAGGCCCTCGACGAACGCCTTCTGCCGGGCCGCGTCTGGCCGCTCCTCGGCCCTGGGCGGCATCTCGCCGGCCTTCACGCGGTCGTGGACCTTGATCCAGATGGCCAGGTTGGCGGGATCGCTCGGGGCGAAGGCCAGGGCCATCAGGTCGAGCCGGCCCTTCTTGCTCGCTCCGTCGTGACAGCTCGCGCAATGGTCGACGATGAAGGCATTGTCGGGTCCATCGGACGCGAGCGTATGGCCGGACGGGGCAGCGACGAGGACAAGAATGGCGAGCACGAGAAGTCGAAGGCGGGACCTGTCTCGGCCAGCCCCAAGAGATCCGTGGCGCATCATCGCTCGCTCCTCGTCGAGTGTCGTCCGCGAACCTGCGCGCGCCGAAGCTCCGCTAATCGTGGAACAGTAGCGGCGCGAACTGGTGGAGGCTCCGCCGCCACGTCTGCCACTCGTGGGCCGTGTTCGGGGATTCGTAGTAGATGTTCTTGATCCCGAGCTTCTCCAGCGCCTCGTGATTCGCCTTCGCGGCGGCGGTGTTCTCCCTGCTGCCGTAGCTGACGAACAGCACCTTGACCTTCTGCTTGAAGGTCGACGGATCGGCCAGGGCCGGGTCGTTCGCCGCGACGCTGCCGCCGCTGAACAGACCGATGTGCGAGAACTTGTCGAGGTTGGCCAGGGTGATCTGCCGGGTCTGCGCACCTCCCATCGACAGCCCCGCCATCGCCCGATGCGGCCGGTCGGCGATCGTGCGATAGTTGGCGTCGATGAAGGGGATCAGCTCCTCGGTCATCATCTTCGCGAAGCCGGAGAAATCGAACCTCGGGCGAGGGGGCCCCCCGGCGCCGCCAGGTCGCGGCCCGCCGGGTCGCGGCCCGGCGGCGAAGTTGTTGCCGCCGTTGTCCATCACGATGAGGAACGGCTTCGACTCGCCCGCGGCGATCAGGTTGTCCAGGATCAAGTTCGCGCGCCCCTGGTTCCCCCACCCGGTCTCGTCCTCGAATGCGCCGTGCTGAAGATAAAGCACAGGATACCGCGTGCCGGTGTCCTTGTCATAATCGGGCGGCGTGTAGACGAAGCAGCGACGCGTGGTGTTGGTGCTCTTGGAGAAATACAGGACCTGGCGGAGCTGGCCGTGCGGGACGTGCTTGACGGCGTAGAACTCCTCGTCCGCGGCCGGGATCTCGATGGCGCTGCCCCACCGGCCGGCGCCGTAGAAGGACTTACTGCCGGGGTCCGGCACGTCGGCACCGTCGATGTTGATCCGGTAGTAATGGAACCCCTCGTCCAGGGGACGCGTGGTGCCGACCCAGGCGCCGTCCTCGCCCTTCGTCAGGGTGATCCCGCCCCACTCGGGGACCTTCACGCTCTGGGCCCCGGGCGCCACGATGCGAAATCGGGCGCGGTGCTCGGAGTTGACCTGGGGATACTCCTTGCCGCCCTGGTTCGAGGGCGCCGGCTTGAAATCCTCCACCGCCGGCGCGGTCTGCGCCGCGCGGACTGGGGCTGCGTGGTCTGCGCCAGCGCGATCTGGCCGGTCAGCAGGGGCAGCAACACGAAACCCATCGGCGATGCTCTCATGACGGCGCTCCTTGGTCCTGGAACAAAGGTTGGGCCAACGGACACAAGAGACTGGCGTTACTATCCCTTTACGCCCGGTGCATAGGAAGGCGCGGAAGCGGCCCCGGGCCGGGTCGGCCCTCGCGATCCCGTCGCGTTCCGGGACGCAGGCGAAGAAGTCCAGGGTCCGGCCCCGCGCATGCTCGGGCGAGAACCCGCGGTGGCGGACGAAGGCATAGAGGAGGTGCCAGTACGCCTGGCACAGCAGCGACAGTGCCTCCCGGGACTCGCCGTCATCGCGGCGGGCCGCCGCGGCCACGCGCCCCAATTACGGGGTGGGGAACCGGCCCGGCGAGCGCCACGGGGTTGGAGTCGCGGCATGATCGCCCCTGGAGCCGAACGCATTAGAAGGATCGCAGCGGAAGCTCCGACCGATTATCGCGCCGGAACGCCGCGATGACGAGGCCCTGGGAGGCGCGAGGACGCCTTCGAAGCGGGCGGTCACGTCGATCGGCTGGTCCGCGGTGTTCGCTTCCGCGATCGGCGGCCTTGATGGGGGTCTCCGGGACCCGCCCCGGGGGACTCGCCGCGGGTTGCCCTGGCCGCTTCGGTATAGTCGGCCGGAGCCGTCTCGGGGCAGTCGGCTTCGGCATCGCGGACCGACGCGCGCCAGCCTTGATTCCGCGGCCCGACCTTCGGACATCGGGTGTGCGATCCGATGGAGCCGATTGCCGGAGAAGTCTCGGTCTCTTAAATGCGAGGATAGGGAGTTGCCCACAGGATATTCCGCACTCCTGGCCAGCTCCATGTCTGTGGACAACTCCGGCGTGGCGGGGTGGAGTACGATCAGTCCTCGTCGCCCGCCGCCCGCAGCGCGGTCAGGGATTCGTTGAACGCACCGTCGAGGCCCATCTTTCGCCGGAAGTCCGGCTTGTAGCCTGAGAGCGTCTCGGCCGCCGAGGATGTTCGACCGCACATCCCCCGCGCATTCGCAACGGCCGCGGGTCGCATGGCGTCGTCTCCGGGCGACATTCATCGCGTCAACGGAGGAATACCGCCGACGGATCATCAGAAATCGATTATGCTCGCGGAAATCATCGAGTCGCGGAGGATGAGAGGGTAAGTGCTCCTGCGCGGCGAGAGCCAGGATAGGTCGCCGAGTCCGGCGGCTCCTCGTCCCGAATCCGCGGTTTCCTGGCCGGTTCGACGGGGAATTGGGCCTTTATTCTTGGAGATGGTCGTCGACCCCTCCCGGAGGCCGCATGATGGACGCCCACCCCTCGCCGCACCCGACCGACCAGGCGCTCAATGTGTTCGGGTCGGGTCGGCTCGACGACGTTTCGGCCGCGGCGGTCGAGGCGCACCTGGAGGGGTGCCCGGATTGCCGGAGACGGGCCGCAGATCAGTCGTCCGCCGGCTTCCTCGACTGGGCCCGCGGCGGCCCGAAGGGGGCCGGGCCGACCGTGACGGGGGCCGATCTGCGCGGGGCAGGCGGGCCGCCCTCGGCTGCGCCCCCGGCAGACATGCTCCCGCCGGGGCTGGCCGACCATCCCGACTACGAGATCAGGCGGGAGCTGGGCCGGGGCGGGATGGGCGTCGTCTACCTGGCCCACAACAAGCTGATGGGCCGCGACGAGGTCCTCAAGGTCATGGGGCGGCACCTCATCGACCGTGCCGGCGTCCTCGACCGGTTCCTCCGCGAGATCCGGGCCGTGGCCCGGCTCCGGCACCCCAACATCGTCACGGCCTACTCCGCCCTCCGGCTCGGCGAGAGCATCGTCTTCGCGATGGAGTACGTCGAAGGCCTCGACCTTTCGCGGATGGTCAAGGCGAAGGGGCCGCTGCCGGTCGCCCACGCCTGCGCCTTCGCGCACCAGGCGGCTTCGGGGCTCCAGCACGCGCACGAGGAGGGGCTGATCCACCGCGACATCAAGCCGGGCAACCTGATTCTCTCGCGGCGGGGCGACCGGGGGGTCATCAAGGTCCTCGACTTCGGCCTGTCCAAGGCGGCCCGCGAGGGGAAGGCCGACGGCAGCCTGACCTCGGACGGCCAGGCCCTGGGCACGCCCGACTACATGGCGCCCGAGCAGATCACCGACGCCCGGAGCGCCGACATCCGCGCCGACCTCTACAGCCTCGGCGCCACGCTCTTTTACCTGCTGACGGGCCGCCCGCCGTTCGTGGCGGACTCGCTTTACGAGATCTTCCAGGCCCACATCTCGCGCGACGCCGACCTGCTCAACTTCGTCCGCCCGGCGGTCCCGGTGGAGCTGGCGGCCTGCGTCGCCAGGGCGATGGCCAAGGACCCGGCCCGGCGGTTCCAGACCCCGGGGGAATTCGCCGAGGCCCTCGCGCCCTTCTTCAAGGCGGCGAAGGGCGCCCCGCGGGCCCGAGGGCCGACGCCCCCCCTCCTCCGCCCGGGGCCGGCTTCGAGCTGACCCAGGCGGCGACCGTGGCCGGCCAGCCGGCGGCCGTGGCGGCGAAACCGGCCGAGACGACCGTCGCCGGGTCCGTGCCGGAGGGCCTGGTCAACCTCCGGCTCGACGAGCCCGTTCGCGAGCCCTCGCCGGCCGCCGATCCCGACCGGAGTCCACTCCGGACGTTCCGGCCCCCCGTCCTCGCGGCCTCCCTGCTCGGCGCGGCCCTCCTGGGCGCCGTCACCTTCCTCTTGTTCCGAGGCGGTCGGGGCGGAGAAGCGGCCGTCGAGGCCAAGAAGAACGTCGCAGGGCCGACCCGACCGACCGAGCCATCGAAGCCTCAAGTCTTGACCGATAATCCGACCCGGAGCCCCGAAAGCGGGATGGCCCCCCTCGCGGACGCGGGTCGAGCGGACAACCCGCCCGCGGCCTCCGCTCCCGAGGAGGAGGCGCGAGTCATCCCGGCGGCGGAGATGTCGACGGCGACTTACGATGCCCTCCGGTCGTCGACCCGGACGGTCTACGTCGACGAGTTCGACGACCCGGAGACCGGATGGCGCCGGGACGACTTCTCAGGTTATGCGGCCGGCTCCTATTTCGTGGACCCAGGCGGCGGATGGCGGGGATATAACTCGCCGAGGCATCTCCGGGCCGACGGCATCATCGAGGTGGTCGGGCGGCCGAAGTCCGACGAGCCCCGCACCGCGGGGTCGTGGGGCGTGATCGTCAACAGGCCGGTGGAGAAGGGCGCGCGGGGGTTCGTCGTCCGGATCAACGGGCGGGGCGAGCTCTCCGTCGCGCCGAACCCCTGGCCGGAGGCGAAGGACTTCCGCGATGCCGATACGACCCTCGGGCCGATCTTCCACCCCGCCATCAAGCCGGGCGGCCAGGCCAACACGCTCACGATCGTGTTGAAGAAACGGACCCTGGAGATCCTGGTCAATTCCGTGCTGGTCTGCGGGCCCCTGTCCCTGAGCTACGACCTGGCCCCCTCTTCCTTCCAGCTCGGCGCGTTCGACGGGCAGTCTCATCTCCGGGCGGAGTTCGACCGAGTCGAGGTCCGCGAGTTCACGGACGGCCGGCCGTCGCCCCCGCCGACCTCGGGCGATCCCCTCCAGCTGGCGTCCTACCCCGCCTTTCACGACGACTTCCATGACTCCAACGGCGGGTGGCCGAGGGATGAGGGCCACAACTATGCGAACGGCATCTATTACATCAATCCGGGCCATGGCACCAGCTACTGGCGATCGCCGAGACGTCTCCGAGTCGACGGAACGATTGAGGCGGTCAGGTACGTGAAATCCGGAGGGCGAGTTACGCAGGGGTCCTGGGGCATCGTCGTCGGCAAGGAGGTCGGCACGGCCCACCGGGGATTCACGGTGAGGATCAACGGGAAAGGCGAACTTTTCCTCGCGACTCCCCCGTGGTTCGACGCCAAGAACGGCCTGAGCACCGACCCGATCTTCGGACCGGTCGTCCACCCCGCCATCAAGCCGGGCGACCAGAAGAACTCGCTCATGCTGGTCCTGAGGAAACGGACCCTGGAGATCCTCGTCAATTCCGTGCGGGTCTGCGAGCCCGTGACCTTCGACTTCGACCTGTCCCCTACTCATTTCTCCCTCGGCTCGTTCAACGGGACGGGGACGTTCCGCGCAGGAGTTCGAGAAGGTCGAGATCCGCGAGTTCTGGGGCGACCGACCAAGGATGACCCCGACGGTGTTCAATTCACTCCGGTCGACGACCCGCGTCACGTTCTTCGACGAGTTCAACGACCCGAAGAGCGGGTGGACCAAGTCGGAGCACGCGAGTTATCGCAACGGCGTCTATTCCGTGGACCCGGGCCGGGGGGTGCAGGATTTCACGTGCCCTGCGCCCCTGCGGACCGACGGAGTCTTTGGGGTCCTCGGGCGGCTCGAGCGCCGCGGGGCCGATCAACCGGGGGGCCTGGGGGGTGATCCTCAGCCGGCCTTTCGGCACGGGGCTCCGGGGATGCCTGGTGAAGATCGACACCAAGGGGGCGATCTTCGTATCGCCCCACCCCTTCACCTCAGCGAAGGACTACAAGGACGTCGACCCCACCATCGGGCCGATCTTCCACCCCGCCATCAGGCCCGGCGGCCAGGTCAATTCGCTGACGCTGATTGTCCGGAAGCGGTACCTCGAGGTCTTCGTCAACTCCGTGCGCGTCTGCGATGCGGTCCCGTTCGACTACGACCTGACGCCGTGCGAGTTCATGCTCAGCGGCCGGGATGGGACGGGGAGCTTCCGGGCGGAATTCGACCAAGTGGTCGTCCGCGAGTTCGTCCGCCCCTGACGCGACGAAATACTCACATTCCGCACCTCCGCTTGAAGGTTTGCAGTCGTCCCGAAGTGATCCGCACAGATGACGTGGTACGGTCCGAGCTGGACGCCGTCGATCCAGACGGCGAGGATCTCCAGGCCCGACCGGTCGCGCTCGGCCAGTTCCTCTAGGAGCCGCTCGCTGGCCTCGATGTCCTCGCGTGAGACTTCACTCTTGGATACACCGACGGTCTCGGCCATCCCTGGCAGGACGTGCTCGTGGCGCCGCGTGGGGACGCCGGCAAGGAGGATCTCGAGCATCCGATCGGCGAGCCGTCCGTCCTTGCGCATCGCCTCGTATGCGGGGATCTCGACCTCGCCGGTCTCACCGCGCATGGGGGCCTTCTTCCTGAGCCTGGGCTCGGTGACGCGGAGGTGGCGCTCCTTGAGGGCGAGCCGGCCCACCTGGGAGCCGTGGTAGGTGATCTCGCGGTCGGTCTTCTTGACCGAAGCGTCGGACGGTGGCCTTGCGCGCGTCGGTGGCGTCGGCCGAAGTTGCTCCGGCAGCGCGGACCGAAGCGAGCAAGGTCTTATTCGGCGAAGCTCGCGCCCTCGATCTAGGCGATCTACAAGCCCATCATCATCCCCGGCGCCTTTATCCGATGCCGGAGGCTCAAGGCCGCAATTGCCCGTCGCTGACTTTCTCCAGCCAACCGACGACCTTACCGTCGTGCTGCTCCCGGATGGCGATGTACAGCCTGCGCCTGGTCGCGGTGGCCCCATGCCAGGCCTTCTGGCCCGGCGGCATCGACATCACATCGCCGGGGCGGATCTCCCGGATCGGGCCGCCCCGTGCTGGATCCAACCGGTACCAGGTGTCACGATGAACCTCTGACCGAGCGGGTGGATATGCCCGAGCCGTCCGAGCACCTGGCTCGAACGTGACGCTGGTGCCCGTCACGCGTGACGGGTTGTTGCCACGGGGACGGAGTCGATGCGCACCAAGCCCGCGAAGGACTCCGCAGCCAGGGTGGGAGGCTGCAATCCGCATGGAGTGATCCTGATCGCCCATGAAGCCTTGCCCGGAGCCACCTGGGGAGTGCCGTCCCCGAGAGCGGTCTTCGACGGGTAGGCAAAAGCGCACGCCGCAGCGAGCTTCCCATCGTCTTCGGATCAACAGGCCTTTAGACTCAGAGGAGAGTGAGGCAGACATTCCGGAGCGATCCCCTGCAGGTGTGGGGTGCGATGCCGATGAGCGAGGTGACCCGGCTCCTGGGAGCGATCGGCCGAGGTGAGCGGCGACGGGCACACGAGCTACTGCCGCTGGTCTATGAGGAACTCCGGAAGCTCGCCGCCGCGAGGGTCGCCCGAGAGCCGGCGGGGCAGACCCTTCAGGCGACGGCGCTGGTCCACGAAGCCTACCTCCGCCTGGTCGGCGATGACGACGGCCAATCGTGGGAGAATCGCGGCCACTTCTTCGCCGCCGCCGCCGAGGCGATGCGGCGAATCCTGGTCGAGAAGGCCCGCCGCAAGCGCCGCGTCCGTCATGGCGGCGGACTCGACCGCATCGACCTCGACCAGGCGGCATGCGTCGGAGAGGGAGCCTCCTGCGAGGTGCTGGCGCTCCACGAGGCCCTCGATCAACTCACCGCGGAGGACTCGGTCGTCGCCGAAGTCGTCAAGCTACGCTATTTTGCGGGGCTGACCTCCGAGCAGGCTGCCCTGGCACTGGGCATCTCGCTCCGCACCGCCAACCGCCACTGGGTCTTCGCCCGCGCCTGGCTCTATCAGCGGCTCAACTCCGCGAGCGATACGTCCATTTGAAGAAATCCCGGCGGCCGTGGCACAGTTCGGGCCCGGGCGTCGCATTGCCTTCCGGATCGAACTCCCGACGATGGCCGTACCGTGGGCCGCCAACCACGCAGCGTGAAATCGATCTTCGATGAGATCGCTTCGGCCCGATGGGAGTCGCGCCCCATACCATGAGCACGACCGCCGTGGCGACGACGACCCCGGCGTCACGAATCGGTGAGTCCGCTTCTGTCTGATGGATAGGTTGCGTGGCCGAGAGACGAAGAGGCCCCGCAGACGGACGTGCTTTGGCCTGAAACTGGTACCCGGAATCGGGTGATGGTCGCCCGAGCCCACGGATCACGATCCCCAGGAAGCCGGAGGCGATCCCTATGTTCACGTTCCCGACCTTCCGTCGCCAGGATGACCGTCCCTCCGTCAGATCGCCGCGGACTTCCCTCGGCCCGTTCCTCGAAGACCTCGAAGGCCGGAAGCTACTCTCGACCTTCGTCCAGGGCAGCCACATCGGCACGAACGCCAGCGCCGCGGTCGCGGGCAGACATATCGGCTAAATCCGGCGGGACGACTGCCTCGGGCCGCCGGGCAGGGTCGGGAGCGTCATGCACGCCCGGCCTATCCTCCCGTCGGCCGCGGGGAGGCGCCCGATCCCTCCCGGAGGAATCCGGGGCGAACAAGATCATTCGATCAGGAGCTTCCGCCATGAACCGTCCGCGTGTCTCTCGGACCTTGCTGGTCGTGGCCGCCGTGGGCGGCCTCTCGTTCCCGGCCGTCGCCCAGTCGGAGAAGGCGCCGCACGGCTTCGATCAACGTCACAAGGGGGTCGCGGCGGGCAAGGTGCATAAGGTCGAGTACGACTCGAAGACGGTGGCGCGCGGCGAAAGATGGTCGTCTACACGCCGCCGGGCTATTCGACCAGCCAGAAGTACCCCGTGCTCTACCTCATGCACGGCCTGGGGGGGGATCAGACCGACTGGACGAAGAATGACGCGGAGGTCATCCTCGACAACCTCCACGCCCACAAGCAGATCGTCCCCATGATCGTGGTGATGCCCGACAATCGCTCCTCGGCGCACCCGCACGCCCCGCAGGACAAGCAAAAGGTAAACGAGGAGTACAACCGCTTCGAGGGGGAGCTGCTCGGTGACGTGATCCCCTTCATCGAGTCCCACTATCCCGCGATCGCCGAGCCCCGGGGGCGGGCCCTAGCCGGGCTCTCGATGGGCGGGGGCCAGGCGCTGAATATCGGCCTGACGCACCCCGACACCTTCGCCTGGATCGGCTCCTTCTCGGCCGGCGGAATCCACGCCAAACCGGTCGCGTCCCTCCTCAATCACCCGGACTCCGCGAAGCCCTTGCGCCTCCTCTGGATCTCCTGCGGCGACAAGGACTCCGAAAAATGGGAGCGTCTCAAGAAAATCCACGAGGATCTGGATCAGAAGGGAGTCCCCCACGTTTGGCACGTCAACCGGGGCGGCGAGCACGTCTGGCCGGTTTGGAAGAACGACCTCTACTGGATGTCGCAACGCCTCTTCCGGTGATCGGGCCGGGCCGGGCCGCTGCCGCCGCCGGCACGTCGTCTTGAATAAGACGGGCCGTCGTGGCACGATCAAAGGCCGTACGTCGCATGGATTTCCGGATCGCCCGTCCGAGGACGGAGGCCCGTGCCGTGGCCCGCGAACGACGCGACGTGAGATCGATCTTCGACGAGGCGTCCGAGATCAACTCGCCCGAGGGGCGGGCCGCGTACCTCGATCGGGCGTGTGGCGACGACGCCGACCTCCGACGCAAGGTCGAGGTCCTGCTCTCGGCCCTGGACGAGGCCGGCAGCTTCCTGGAGGAGTCCCCCGCCCTCGACGCGATGGAAGACACCGATCCCCTCGCCGATGGTGCCCGAGCCGAGGTCGACCCCGGGCAGACGACCGCTCGGGCGGCGGAGAGCATGGAAGTCGAGCCGCCGGGGGCGACCGGATCGCTGCCCCCGCCGCGGCCCCTGGCCGAGGGGCCGGGCACGATGATCGGCCCGTACAAGCTGCTCCAGAAGATCGGCGAGGGCGGCATGGGCGCCGTCTTCATGGCCGAGCAGGAGAAGCCGGTCCGGCGCAAGGTGGCGCTGAAGGTCATCAAGCCGGGAATGGACACGGGCCAGGTCATCGCCCGCTTCGAGGCCGAGCGCCAGGCCCTGGCGATGATGGATCACCCGAACATCGCCCACGTCCTCGACGCCGGCGCGACGGAGACGGGTCGCCCGTTCTTCGTCATGGAGCTGGTCAAGGGCGTGGCGATCACCGACTACTGCGACCGAAATCATCTCTCGCCCAGGGAGCGCCTCGAACTCTTCATTCCCGTCTGCCAGGCGACCCAGCACGCCGCACCAGAAGGGGATCATCCACCGCGACATCAAGCCTTCGAACGTCCTGGTGACGCTCCACGACGGCGCGCCCGTCCCCAAGGTCATCGACTTCGGCGTCGCCAAGGCGATCGACCAGCGCCTGACAGAGCGGACGATGTTCACCGAGTTCGGCGCCGTGATCGGCACGCTCGAATACATGAGCCCCGAGCAGGCCGAGATGGGCGCGCTCGACATCGACACCCGGTCGGACATCTACTCGCTCGGCGTGATGCTCTACGAGCTTCTGACCGGCTCGACGCCGCTGGAGCGCGGCGAAGCTCCGCAAGGCCGCCTACGCCGAGGTCCTGAAGCGCATCATCGAGGAGGAGCCGACCCGGCCCTCGACGCGGCTGAGCGAGTCGAAGGACGCGCTCGCCACGATCTCGACCCAGCGGAAGATGGAGCCGGCCCGGCTGACGAAGCTCGTCCGCGGCGACCTCGACTGGATCGTGATGAAGTCGCTGGAGAAGGACCGGACGCGGCGCTACGAGACGGCCAACGGCTTCGCCAGGGACATCCGGCGCTACCTCGACGGCGACGCCGTCGAGGCGTGCCCGCCGAGCACCTCGTATCGGCTGAAGAAGTTCGCCCGCAAGCACCGCGTGGCGCTGGCGACGGCCGGGACTTTCGCCTTGCTGCTCGTCGCGGCGACGGCGGTCAGCGTCGGGCTGGCGTTGTGGGCGGATCGCGAGCGGGTGCGTGCGGTGAAGGCCGAGCGCGAGGCGACGGAGCAGAAGGGCCGGGCCGAGGAGCGCGAGCAGATGGCGATCGAGGCGGTGAAGCGGTTCAACGAGGTGATCCGCGACACCCCCGAGCTGAAGGATGAGCCCGCCCTGGCGCCGCTCCGGGCCAGGCTGCTGAATGAGCCGCAGGCGTTCTTCCGACGGCTGCGCGAGCGGCTCCAGGCGGACAAGGAGACGACCTCCGACTCGCTCGCGCGCCTGGCATCGGCGAGCTTCGAGCTGGGCAGCCTCACGAATGAGATCGGCGACAAGCAGGAGGCCGAGCGTGCCTACGAGGAATCGCTGGCGATCCGCGAGCGGCTGGCGCACGACAACCCTTCGAACACCAAGTACCAGGTCGACCTCGCGCAGACGCTTTTCGACATCGGCTATCAGCGGCGCCAGACGGGTCGACTGGAGGAGGCGCTGGCTTCCCTCGAGCAGGCCCTCGCGATCCGCGAGCGACTGGCGCGAGCGGACCCTCGGGTCACCCTGTTCCAGACGAAACTCGCCTTCACTTACAGCTACATCGGCATGGTCAAGAGCATGATGGGCCTGGAGAAGGAGGCGCTGGCCCTTTACGAGCAATCGCTGGCGATCCGCGAGCGGCTGGCGCACGACCACCCCTCCGCCACCCCGCTCCAGAGCGATCTCGCGCACAGCTACTATGACATCGCCATCAGGATGCGTGCCGCACGTCGGCTGCCCGAGGCGATGGCGTCGCAAGAGCGGGCCCTCGCGATCCGCGAGCGGCTGACGAGCGAGAACCCTCGGATCACCCGGTTCCAGACGGATCTGGCCTACAGTTACGACAACATCGGCGTCCTCAAGAGGGAGATGGGACTGCCGGAGGAGGCGCTGGCGTTGTACGAGCAATCGCTGGCGATCCGCAAGCGGCTGGCGCGCGACCACCCCTCCGCCACCTCGCTCCAGAGCGATCTCGCGCAGAGCTACTACAACATCGCCATCAGGAAGCGTGTCGCAGGGCGGTTGCCCGAGGCGATGGCCTCTCACGAGCGGGCCCTCGGGATCCGCGAGCGGCTGGTGCAGGGGAACCCGCGGGTCACCCTCTTCCAGACGGACCTGGCTCACAGTTACAACAGAATCGCCGACCTCAAGGAGGAGATGTGCCTGCCGGAGGAGGCGCTGGCGCTGTACGCGCAATCGCTCGCGATCCGCGACCGCCTGGCGCCAGCGCCCCGATTCGCCCCAGCTCGCCGTCGATCTGGTAACTATCTTGAACAAGATGGGCTTGATCCGCCTGGACCTGCGGCAATTCGATGAGGCCCGGGCCGAGATCAAGCAGGCCATCGAATGGCAGCGGAAAGCCCTGGCGGCCCGACCCGAGAATTCCGGGTATCGGCAAAGCCTCGACGACCACCTGACCCTCCTGATCCGGGCCGCCCGGAGCCTGGGCCGCAGCAGTGAGGCCGCCGGAGCCAGACGGGAGCGGGACGCCCTCCGCGACTCGAATCCGAGATACGTCGACCTCGATGCTCGGCTGGCGGAGATCCTCGGCGGTAAGGAGACGCCCAAAGACGTTCGCGAGCGGACCCGGCTCGCGTTCCGGGCCTATGAGAAGTCGTTCCATGCCTCGTCCGCCCGGCTGTATGCCGAGGCCATCGCCAAGGACCCCAGGCTCGCCGCCGATCGCCGGGCCGAGCACCTCTACCACGCCGCCCGCGCCGCCGCCCTGGCCGCGTCCGGCCCGGGTAAGGACGTCCCTCCTCCCGACGACGCGGCCAGGGCCGGGCTCCGCAAGGAAGCCGGCGAGTGGCTCCGCGCCGAACTCGACGCATGGGCCAAGGTCCTCGACGACGGCCCGGCTGAGAGCAGGGTCAGGCTCGTTACGGCCCTCCGGCGCTGGAAGGTCGACCCCGACCTTGCCGGCATCCGCGACGAGCAGGAAGTTGCCGAGCTGCCTGCGAGCGAACGTGCTGCATTCCAGCAACTCTGGATCGACGTCGATCGACTCCTCAGCAAGGCGGCGACGAGCCGATAGCCCGTCGCCCGGATCGGGACGATATCGCCATGAACAGTGACGGCCGCGATCACGACCCGCCCTCGCCCGCGCCTCGGGACTTCCAGTCGACCCGCTGGAGCATGGTCCTCGCCGCGCGCGGAGGCGACTCGGCCGAGGCCCGCGAGGCGCTGACCGCCCTCTGCGGCGTCTACTGGTATCCGCTCTACGCCTTCGTCCGCCGCAAGGGGCGCGACGCCGAGTCGGCCCAGGACATCGTGCAGGGCTACTTCGCCGTACTTCTGGAGAAAGGCGGGCTGGCCTCGGTCGACCGGGCGAAGGGAAGATTCCGCTCGTTCCTGATGGCCTCCTGCGCCACTACCTGGCCAACCAGTCGGACTACGACCGGGCCCGGAAGCGCGGCGGAGGGCGGGCGCCGATCTCGATCGACGGGTCGGAGGCCGATGGCCGCTACGGGAGGGAGCCAGCGCACGACCTGACCGCCGAACGGCTGTTCGAGCGGAAATGGGCGACAACGCTCCTGGAAAGGGTCATCGGCGCCGTCGAGGCCGAGATGGTCGGGGCCGGGAAGTCGCGCCAGTTCGAGGCTCTTCGCCCTGCACTTCTGGGCGGGGCCGAGCGGGCCCCTTATGCGCAGATCGCCGCCGGGCTCGGTATCACCGAGGAGGCCGCCGCGCCGCTGCCCACCGGCTCCGTCGCCGCTACCGCGAGCTGCTCCGCGCCGAGGTCGCGCGGACGGTCGACGACCCGGACGGGGTCGAGGACGAGATTCGTTCGCTGTTCGCCGCGCTCGGCTGAGGTCGCGTCACGATTTGGCGCCCGGGCTTCTCTCGTTATCCGTACGTCACCGTGTCACGTGGAGGTTCGTTCGATGTCCCGAACGCACTCCTGCCCCGAATGCGGCACGCCCTTGCCCGCCGACACCCCCGGGGGCCTTTGCCCGCGATGCCTGATGGGCGCGGCCCTTGCCGCTACACAGACGGTTCGGCCGGGGCCCGCCTCCGATCCCGCTCCCGAGGGCCGGCACGTCGACGACCCAGGGTTCCGCCGCGCGGTCCTCGAACTGGGCCTTGTCGATGCCACGGAGCTTGAGTGGCTCGCGGCCGGGACGGCGGGTGACCTCTCACGCCTGGCCCGCGCGTTGATCCGGGCCGGCAAGTTGACCGCGTACCAGGCCGCCGCGCTGGCCCAGGGGAAAGCCCGCGGGCTGGTCATCGGCGACTACCTCGTCCTCGACAAGCTCGGCCGCGGCGGCATGGGCGTCGTCTTCAAGGCGCGGCACCGCAAGGACGGCCGGGTCGTGGCGCTGAAGATCCTCCCGCCGTCGTTCGCGCACAACGCCGACGCCGTGAAGCGATTCCGCCGCGAGTTCGAGGTCGCCGCGCGGCTGAGCCACCCTAACGTCGTCGCGGCCATCGACGCGGCCGAGGACCGGGGCGTCCACTTCCTCACGATGGAATACATCGAGGGGCACGACCTCGACGAGTTGGTCGACGACGTAGGCCCGCTGCCGCTGAAGCTGGCGCTGCACGCCACGATCCAGGCGGTGCGCGGGCTGGAGGCGGCGCACGCGCGGGGGATCGTCCACCGCGACATCAAGCCGGCCAACCTGATCCTCGACGGCTCGGGGCAGGTGAAGGTGCTCGACCTCGGCCTGGCACGGGTAATCGAGTCGTCCAACCCGTTCGCCGAGACCGCCACGGCGCTGACGCAGAGCGGCGCCTACATGGGGACGGTCGACTTCATCGCCCCGGAGCAGGCCGACGACTCGAAGCGGGCCGACCACCGGGCGGACGTCTACAGCCTGGGCTGCACGCTCTACTTTCTCCTGACGGGCCACCCGCCGTTCGAGGACGAGACCGTCCTGAAGCGACTGATGGCCCACCAAAACCGACCCGCGCCGTCGCTCCGCGCCCGCCGGCCCGAAATCCCCGCGGCGCTGGAGTCGATCTACCAGGCGATGATGGCCAAGCGGCCCGGCGACCGGCCGCAGGCGATGACCGAGGTGATCGCCGCCCTGGAGGCGTGCCGGTCGTCGCCGGGCGACGCCGCCGAGGCGCGCGCGACCCTGAAGGACTTCGCCGGTCGGGCCCTGAAGCGCGCCGCGCCCCGGCCGAGAACCCGGGGCACGAAGGCCTCGATCTTCGCGCAGCGGCGGGAGTCGGACGGCATGACGTTCGACCCCGACCTGCGGCTCGAAGACCTCGTGATGGACTACCGCGAGGTTGAGCACGTCGACCCGCTCACCGAGGCCCAGCTCCCGCCGAAACTGCCCAGGATCGCCGCGCCCGCGTGGCAGGGGCGGCGGCGCCGTGCATCGAGCGGAGTCATCGCAGGCGTAATCGGCATGCTCGGGCTGGGAGGGGTCGGCTACTGGCTGGTGAACCGGACTCCATCGAAGCCGGCCAAATCGGTCGCCGTCTCGCCCAAGGCCGTTGCGAATAAGGACGCTGCGGCTGTCGAGAAGCCCGGGTCCGACGAGGCCGGCGTCCACTACACGCGCGGAGTCGGGTTGTTCACTCAGAAGAAGTACGATCAAGCCGCTGTCGAGTTCCGCGAGTCGGCCCGGCTCGTGCCGACCAACGCCGCGACCCACTTCTACCTCGGCCGGTCGTTCCACAACGAGAAGAAGTACGACGAGGCGCTGGTTGCTTACGGCGATGCCCTCCGGCTCCAGCCCGTCTATCCCCAGGTCTACATCCGGCTCGCCCGGATGGCCGACGTCCGGGGCAAGCCCGACGAGGCGAAGGCCGCCGTGGGACGCGCCGTGGCCGCCTTCCGCGAGGCGATTCGCCTTAAGCCCGCGGAGGCCGCCGACCTGCACACCGAGCTCGGGATGTTTTTCCAGGAGAGGAACGACATCAACGCGGCCATCGTCGAGTACCGCGAGGCGGTCCGGCTCAAGCCCGACGAGTTCCGGCCACGCGACCAGCTCGGTGCGCTCCTGGGGCAGCAGGGGAAGGCCGCTGAGGGGCTGGCCGAGCTGCACGAGCTGGTCCGGCGCCACCCCGAGAACACCGAGGGCCGCCGCGATCTGGCGTTCCTACTCAAGGATCAGGGCCGGCTCGACGAGGCTGAGGCCGTGATGCGCGAGGCAGTCCGGCGCGAGCCAGACGTCGCGGTGAACCTGTACTACTACGGCGTGGTCCTCGACGCGGCCGGCCGGCGCGAGGCGGCGATTGCCCCGCATCGTGAGGCGTACCGCATCGACACCAAGGACGGGACGGTCGGCCTGGCCGTCTTCGCCCTGGTCGAAGACCTCCGCCAGGTGGGCCGGACCGCCGAGGCTACCCAAATCCTTCGCGAGCTGGTCAAAAGCAGGCCCGACTCGGCGAGGGCCTGGAAGGAATGGGGCAACGACTTGACCCGGCGAAGACAATGGGCCGCGGCCCTGCCGGTCGTGACGAAGGCCGCCGAGCTCTCCCCGTCGGACGACATGTTGTCACTGCAGGCCGCCGCGCTTGCTGCCTCTTTGGGCGAGGACGCGACGTACCGCCGGCTTTGCCAGATGATGCTCGACCGCTACGCCGACAAGAAAGACGGCTACGGTGCAGCTCACGCCGGATGGGCCTGTCTGCTTAGCCCGAATCCCGTTGCGCTCGAGCAGGCCACGCGGCTAACCGAGGCGTACTACCTTCGGGCCGTGGCGAAGAACCCCAAGGCCGCCCACCAGGATTACGACCAGCTCCGAATGGCACTGGCCGAATACCGCCAGGGCCACTACGCCCAAGGAGCCGCGCTGGCCAGGAAGATCCGCAGAACCGCGGGGATCGCGCCCGGCTAGAGGTCAGCGCCGGGCTCGTGCAGGCTATGTGCGCCGAGCGAATGGGAGAGAGGATGGAAGCCGACAACTTACTCTCCGCCGCCCTCAAGTCGAACGCCCTGCGGGCCGGCCCCAGCACTCCGGACTGGCCGTGGCTGCACGACTGGCTCATCTGCGACCTGCACCGACGCGAGGCCGAGGCTCTGATCCGCCACACTTCCGGCAAGCCCGCCAATCCGCCCACAGCCGGCGCCACTCCCTGATCCCCTCCGGCCAAGGCTGGACCTGCGACGAAGCCCTAGCGGTCCTAATCGCCGCGTCCGAAGTCGTTTCGCTAGAGCGCGTTCCGTCGCGGGGCCCGTGGTTCATACCAGACGTTCGGAGAAAAAAACCGGCTGCCCGCATCACGAATCGCTGCGGCTGCTTCTCTCCCGGGTAGAGACGATCAAACGAGAGATGTCTCGAACCTCCCGACTCTTCCCGGAGAGCATCGCCATGTGGTCCCTTCCCTCCCGCCGCCTGAATTCCGCTCGCCGTCAGGATGTCCGCCGCGTGCGTCCCGCGGTCGAGGGCTATGAGCCTCGCCTGCTCCTGTCGGGCGCCTCGGCCGCGACGGCCGTCATCAGCGGGACGACCTATCGCGACATCACCGGCAACGGCCCCTCCGGCGACCTCACGCCCGAGTCCGGCGTGACGATCCAGTTGTTCAAGGCCGGCGGGTCGTCGCCGATCGCCAGCACCGTCAGCGGCTCGAACGGCGGCTACAGCTTCACGAAGCTCGGCACCAGCGACTACACGGTCGAGGAGGTCGTGCCGAAGGGCTGGGTCCAGACGGGAGGGCTCGGCGGGTACACGGTCGACCTGACGAAGAGCGGCCAGCCGGTGACGGGACGGAACTTCGACAACTTCGACGCGGCGCTCTACTCGACTTCGGCGATCTCCGACATCAAGTACACCGTCACCGCGTCGAGCGGGCAGGTCACGCACCCGACCTCGCTCAATGGCAACATCCAGCCGGGCGATAAGGTCACGGTCAACTTCCAGCTCAGCAAGCCGGAGATGGTCGAGCTGGTGTCGTACGTCGCGCCCACGAACACGTTCAACGCGGCGAACCGCGAGAGGCAGGTCGTCTTCCAGCACGCCGAATCGTTGACGACGATCTCGGGCGCCCAGACGGTCACGGTCACGGTACCCAACGGCGACTTCCAGCTCGACCTCGTCGCCGGCCCCGTGATCGACAAGTTCGGCGCCCCCGGCAGCAACATCTTCTACCACGCCGAGGACCGGTTCATCGCCGGCGCCACGGGCGGGACGCAGACCAACGGCCCGAGCAGCATCTCGGGCACCATCGACGTCGGGTCCGGGAAGGCCGCGACCGGACTCGCAGGCGTCACGGTCGTCCTGACCGGCTACGACTTCACGGGCAAGGAAGTCAAGATGACGGCCGTCACCGACACGGCCGGCGACTACACGTTCGCGGGCCTCAAGGCGAGCAACGCGGCCGGCTACCGGATCGCCGAGGTCGTCCCCGCCGGATACGTCCAGGACGGCGGCGGGAAGTTCATCACCCTGTTCGTCAACACGAACACGAACCGCACGGGTCAGAACTTCGTCGACTCGGTGAGCCAGGGCTGAGGCGGCCCCGCGGCACTTCCTTCCCGGCAGCGCGAGGCTTCCGACGAGCCGGGCTTGACGGGTGTGATCCGTAATGCCCGGGCGCGGCTGGAGCCTCGCCCTGCCAGGACGTTGACATCAAGGCCTTACGGCGACCGCGGCGTCCAGAGCCGGACGACTCCGTCGCCATCAGCGGTCAGGGCGGGGCCGTCGGGCAGCGCGGCGACGCAGGTGAGGTGGGTCGCGGGAGTCTCGCCCCGTCGGAGCAGTGCGCCGGTCTCGGCGTCCCAGAGGACGACCTCGCCGCTCTCGTTGGAACCGCAGAGCAGGTCGCCGTCGGCCTGGAAGGCCACGCGGAGGGCCCCGGCGTGCTGAGGCAGCGCGGACCGAAGCGCGCAAGGCCTAGACTAGGCCGCCGTCGTAGAGTCCCGTCGCGGCGGACCGGGTCGATCAAACCCTCCGTCGCTCGGTCAAAAACTACCTGTTATGAGGGGTTCGGCGAGGCGAATCCCTACCTGTCCTGGAGTCGTGTCGGCATTGATCGGGTTGCCCTGCAGGTCGGCCAGACCTGGACCGGCATTCGACGAATGCCTGGCACGGACCGAAGTCCTTACCCGCTGCAACTCGGTCGCGGTCGTGAGGAGGTCAATGTAGACATTTCGGTGCTTCGGGATCAGGGTCACCGTCTGGGTCGCGGGGTCGTATTCGGCGGATTTGAGCGGCCACGAATTCATGGAATCGTTCACCAAACTCACCGCGTAATTCTTCACATTCGAGGCGCCGACGGGATTCATCGGCTTGTTGAAACTCAGCACGATTTCTTGGGGTGTGGCCACTATGGAGACGACTTTCCGAGGGAGCGTCGGATCCGACGCCACGATTCTCAGATCCAGCACGTTGAGCGTAGGCGGCACTGCCGGCGCGGGATCGATAATCTTGGCGTTCAAGTTGACGACCACCTCGCCCGGGTTGCGTGCTCCGGGGAGGATTGGGACGGTCAGGGTGGCTTGCCTCTGGCCGTTGGCAAACGTGACCGTCTGATCCACGGCGCCCACGTTCACTCCCACGTACGGCGACGGGGCCGTCGTGACCTCAACCCGCAAACTGCCGGCGGTGTTGGAACGCGACAATGTCACGGTGACCTCGCCAGCGTCCTGCGAGACCACTTCTGTGGGAAAAAACTTCTCAATCCCTGAGGGCCCCCCTGGAGGCGCCGCACCGTCGAACCACACGGCCGGAAGCTTGGTGTGAGTCGACGCGGCTCCAGCCGTCAGGAGCAACCGCCCTTCGAGCTCGAAGGATTCAGCCTTGAATGCGCGCTGGGCGAGACATAGGGGGGGAATCCGTCCCAGTAGACCAGCGGGATCGCCCGCAGCGCCATCGACGCGGGACGTGGACTTTGACCTATATCGACCGGGGTCGGATCAGACTTGAGGATTTATTGGATTTGATCCTGCCCCCCCCGCTGATCCGTCACCGGATGCTCACGCTCTTCCGGCCGAATTCGCCCTATGAAGTCGATCTGACGGTTGACATGCCCGCGATTCCCAAAACCCACCGTACTCCCGCCGCGACGGCGCTGATTGTCGCGGGTCTGCCGGGCGAGGCGTGATCGGCGGACATCGGGGAGCCTCGTCTTCGGAATATCCTGGCATCACGGCTATCAGCATATTAAAAGGAGGCCGGTGGCTTCCCTCCGGCACGTCGGGCGTCCGCTCCGAGAACGGGGCGGCAAACATGGGGAAGCGGGCCGCCGGGCTCGTCGCGTCGGGCGGATTGTGATGCCGTCGTCGCGCCCCGGGTCTCCGAAGGCGGGGAGGTGATGCGATGCGACCGATGCGAATTGTCCACGTCCTGTCCCTGGCAATCCTGTGTATCGCCTGCGGGTTCTCTGGACGGGAAACTGATTGTACTCACGCCGCCGCTGCCTTGCTACCGACGAGATCGCGCCGCACCTGCGCGGGCGTCCGATGACCATGCCGGCCGATTAGCCAACGCTCGTTGTAGGTCCGCTTGAACTCCCGCAACGCGCCGGCCAGCTCCTCGACCGTGGCGAACGTCCGCGCCCAAAGCACCTGCTCCTTGAGCGTGCGGATGAACCGCTCGGCGCAGCCGTTCCCCTCGGGCTCCCGGACGAAGCTCGGCGAGCTGACGGCACCGAGGAAGGTCAGCTCTCGCTGGAAGTCGCCGCTCATGTAGCTGCTGCCGTGGTCGTGGCGGATGGCCAGGCCCTCGGCGATGTCGGGCCCGAACTCCCCGAAGTGCTCGCGCACCCCCTGGCGGAGCGGCTCCAGGGCTTCGAACCGGTTGCCTCCCTTGGCGGCGTGCAGGCCGACGCATTCGCACGTGCAGTGATCGACGGCGACGAAGACGTGGGCCGTCCCCTGATCGGTGGTAACCGTCGTGGTCATGTCGGTGCCCCACATCGTGTCGGGCTCCTTGGTGGTGATCGTGCCGTCATGGGCCGTGGGGCCGTGGGCGTTGCCGCCCCGGCGCGGGGCCTGGAGGTAATGCTCCCGCATCAGCCGTCGGACCCGCTGGAAATGAGCGCGTAAGCGGGGCCCACCTGAGGGCAAAATGAGCGCGTAAGCGGGGCCCACCCCAGCCGCCTTCGTTACGGTGAACGTTCCTACACGGATCGATCACCTACACGGAGGCCAAGGACGTGGTGACCGTGAACGACTACGGCGCGATTCGGCGGGCGCGGCGCGATGGCATGACCATCCGGCAGATCGCCCGACAATTCGGACACTCCCGAAAGACTGTCCGCCATGCCCTGGCGCATGCGGACCCGCATCCCGAGCCTCTGACCAGGAACCGTGCCGCCCCCAAGCTGGGGCCGTTCCAGGCGATCATCGACCGGATCCTCCTCGACGACGAGCACGCCCCGCCCAAGCAGCGGCATACCGCCGCGCAGGTGTTCCGCAGGCTCCGCGACGAACACGGCTACGTCGGCGGCTATGCCCAGGTGCAACGCTACCTGCGGAAGCGCCGACGCCGGCACGAGGAGACCTTCATCCCCCTGGGGCATCTCCCCGGTCGGCGCCTCGAGGCCGACTTCGGCCACATCCATGTCGATTTCCCCGACGGCCGCAGGCTCGTGCCGTTCCTGGTCACGACCTGGGCCTACTCGAACGCCCCCTTCGTCCTGGCGCTGCCCTTCGAGCGCACCGAGGCGATCCTCGAGGGGATGGTCGCGGCCTTCGAGTTCTTCGGGGCCGTGCCCAGGGAGGTCTGGTGGGATAACCCCCGGACCGTCGCCGCCCTGATCCTCCAGGGGCGCGAACGCCGGTGCCAGCCGCGGTACGCGGCGCTGGCCAGCCACTACGCCTTCGCACCGCTCTTCTGCATGCCGGCCCGCGGCAACGAGAAGCCCGACGCCGAGGGGACCGTCAAGGCCGTGCAGAGGCGGTTCGCCACGCCCGTGCCCCGCGTCGCCGATCTCGACGAATTGAACGCGCTCTTCCGCGGATGCTGCGAGGCCGAGCGCGATCGGGTCGTGCAGTCGCTCCTCGGCCCCTTCGCGATCAAGGACCGCCTCGCCGAGGACCTCGCCGCGGCGACGCCGCTGCCCGTGCATCGGTTCGACCCTTGCGTGATCCGGTCGGCCGTCGAGGTCGACAAGTATCAGACCGTGGCCTTCGACGGCAACCGCTACAGCGTGCCCCGGCCGTTCGCGTTCGAGATGGTCACGGTCAAGGGCTACGTCGCGAAGGTCGTGATCGCGGCCCACGGCCAGGTCATCGCCTCACACGAGCGGTGTACCCGGAAACAGACGATGATCCTCGACCCGATCCACTACCTCGCGACCCTGGGCAAGAAGCCCGCCGCGCTGGACCACGCGCCGGTCTTCCGCGACTGGAAGCTCCCCGCGTGCTTCGCCGAGTTGCGTTCGGAACTGGAACGGATCCACGGCGCGCCCGGCGGTTCGCGGCGGTTCGCGCTCGTCCTGCAACTTCTGGGCGAGCACCCGATCCCCCGCCTGGGCCGGGCGATCGAGGCCTGCCTCCGCGACCACCTTCCGAGTGCCGAGGCGGTGACCCAGCGGGCGCGATCGCTCGCCGCGAGCCGCGACGCGGAGGCGATGCCCGCCGAGCGCCCGCCGCGCCCCGGGTCGACGTCCCGCTCCCCGACCTCGGCCGCTTCGATCAGCTCCTGAGCGGCCCCGCCCCCGGCGGGCCCGTCAGCGTCATCTTCGCCTGATCCGATCCCCCCGACCCCGTGCCGGAAAGGAACGCGCCGATGGCCGATGTCACGACCGAGTTGCTCAAGGCCCAGCTGCGGCAGTTGCGCCTGCCGACGATGGGCCGCGAGTTCGAGAGGTGGCGCGGGACGCCGCCGCGACCAACCAGACCTTCGCCCAGTTCCTGCTCCGCCTGACCGAGCTGGAGCTGGCGACCCGCGCCACCAACGCGGTCGCCACGAGGATCAAGGACGCCGCCTTCCCGGTCGAGAAGGACTTCGACACCTACGACTTCGGCGCGATGCCGCAGCTCTCCAAACCGAAGGTCCTGGAGCTGGCGCGGTGCGAGTGGATCGCCCAGAAGTCGAACTGCTGCTTCGTGGGGAGCCACGGGACCGGGAAGACACATATCTCGATCGGACTCGGGCTCGCGGCCTGTCGGGCGGGCCTGCGGGTGCGGTTCTTCACGGCGGCCGAGCTGGTCAGCCGGCTGGAGAAGGAGCAGAAGCAGTACACGCTGGACCGCTTCCTCGGCCAGCTCGATCGGGCGCACCTGCTGATCTGCGACGAGCTGGGTTACGTCTCGATGAGCCGGGGCGGCGTCGAGCTGTTGTTCCGGGTGTTCGCCGACCGCTACGAGCGGGGGAGCATCCTGGTGACGAGCAACCTGCCGTTCAGCGAGTGGGGCCAGATCTTCCAGGGCGAGCGGATGACGGCGGCGCTGCTGGACCGCCTGACCCACCACTGCGCAGATTTTCGAGATGAATGGCGAGAGCTACCGCTTCCGCGAGTCGATGAAATCGAAGAAGGGACGAAAGGCCGAGTGAACCAAACCTGCCGCTCTTGCCCAGAGCGGTCAATTTGATGACCCAGGTGGGCTCCGCTTACACGCTGAAGGTGGGCCCCGCTTACGCGGCTCATTTCCACCCGCTCCGCAGCGGTCCGGATGCCCCGATGCCGCAGCCGCGCCCAGACCTTGCGGTAACCCTCGCCGTGGAACGGGGACTCGGCCAGCACCCTCCGGATGTGGGCGACCAACTCGTCGTCGGTCGCCGCCCCGATCGGGCCGCGCTTCCTGGGCACGGGCCGTTGTCCGGGCGGGACGGCGTCGCGGGCCTTGAGGTAATAAGCCGTCGAGCGGGCCAGGCCGAAGATGCGGCAGACCCGCTGCAGGCCGTACCGCCTGCCGGTCGAGGGGGAGGCGGAGCAGCTCAGGTGCTCCGCCTCCTCGACGCGAAAGGGCGGCCGCTCTCCAGGTGCTGGCACCTCCGGTCGAGCAGCTCGTTGTCCATCGTGAGCTGGCCGACCTTCGATCTCAGCCGCGCGATCTCCTCGTCCCGCTCGTCGGCCGGCCGGCTCCTCATGGCGGCGGTGCCGCCGTCGAGGAAGCCGTCCCGCCAGGCGGACAGGGCGGCGGCGGTGACGCCGAGTTGCCTGGAGAGTGTCTCGAGGTCCTCGCCCCGGAGCAGTCGCAGGATGGCCTCGGTCTTCCGCCGGGCCGAGAATCGGCCCCGATCAGCGGTGTCGGTCTTGGTGCTGGGCTCGCTCATCTCGGGCACTCCTCCCAGAGCCATTATGGCTCAGGGGAATGTCCAGAGAAAACCATCGGCGAAGGAACGCCTTCTACGAGGAGCCGTGCGAGTTCGACCGCCTCGAGGACACCAGCGCCGTCGCCGACGCGCTCCGCATCCCGGTCGCCGGGGGCGAGCAGGAGTCGAGCGAGTACCGGTTCCTCTGGGTGATCGCAAACCGGGGCCTCGACGTGATCCAGCCGGATTTGCACTACTACGGCGGCTTCATCCGCTCGATGAGGGTGGCACGGATGGCGCACGAGGCGGGGCTGCTCTGCACGCCGCACATGTCGGGGTCGGGTCTCGGCTAGCTCGATGCGGCGATCTTCGCCGCGTGCATCCCGAACCCCGTGCCGTTCACGGAGTACAAGGTGAGTGCCGACATCCCGGCGACGAGCCAGACCTCATCGCTGAAGGTCGAGGGCGGGACCGTCCGGGTGCCGTCGGGACCGGGCTTCGGGGTCACGATCGACCCGGCGTTCGTCCGCGATGCGCTCGAGGTCACTACCTCCTGAAATCGGTCGCTCAGCGAGGGCTCAGCCCGACCGTAAACTCTTGGTCCAACGTTCGGGAGCCGCTCACGACGACCGCCGTCGCGACGCCGAAAATCACGATGCCCCGATCGCTGATGTGATTGCGTGAAGACCCTCGCGAACCCCTCCGCCGCGAGGCCGCCGCCGCCCCTGACGCCTGCCGCAACCCTCCGGCGTCGATCCTCCGCGGCGACCGCGAGAGGGCGGTCGAGTACCTCGAGGCCCGCCACGGCCGCTGCCTCAAGGCCTCGTTCGGCGACCCGGGCGGGTTGCGCGAACCCGCACCACTGGGCCGTGGTGAATGCGGGGAGGTCCCGATCCATCCTGATGCCGGCGCCGTCCCAACGTAGCCGGCGGCGCGCCCATGAACGCCTCGGTGTAGCCCGGCAGGACCATGCCCCCGGAGAGACCGACGGCCAGCGCCGCGCACGCCGGCGCGAAAACGAAAACGGCGAGGCCCCGGTAGGCGACTGCCATCAGCAGGCCAAGCGAGAGCACGATCGCAGCGACACCCGTCATGGTCATCCCTCTTGAACCATGGCTCGCGGGGCGCAGGCCGATGACGTAGCCATGGGGGTCGACCCGGCCGCGCAGGACGGCGAGCTCGACGGGTGTGGGCGGCGGCGTGACCGGGGCCGGGTCGGGGACGTCCAGGGCGAACCCGGTCCGCGCGGACGAGGTCGGCGGTCAACCCGAGTGGAGGCTCAGGACACGCATCCGGCACGTCTCCGGGTGGTAGCCGAGCACGGCCAGGTCGGTGACGACGCGGTAAGGGCCCGTGCCGAGCGGGAGGCCCGCCGCCTCGCGCGCCCCGGGGCCGCCGAGGTAGCCCGGGGTGGTCAGGAAGTCGAGCCGCTCGACGAACCGGCGGCGGTCGTGATTGGTCACGACGATCACCCGCCAGCAGGTCGAGGCGAGGTCGCAGGCCCCGCCGCTGCCGGGCAGCCGCACCCGGGGGCGTGGTCCGCCCCGATCTGGGTCGAGTTCAGGTTGCCGAAGCGGTCGATCTGCGCCCGCCGAGGAACGCGTAGTCGACCAGGCCGCGGGAGCACGTCTCCATCACGTCGGCCATGCTCGTCGCCATCAGCGCCCGATGGAACGTGCGCGAGTCACCGACGCTGACCGGCATGGTCGGAAGGAGCGGGGCGACCCCCCCGGCCTCGAACAGGATCAGCAGGTTCGGCGCGGCCGTCTTCTGCGCGAGCATCGCCGCGGCGCACGGGGCCCCGGTGCCTACCGCCGCGACGGCCCCGTCCTCGAGGAGCCGGGCAGCGCAGCAGACCATGATCTCCATCGGGTTGTAAGGATCGCCGTCGCCCGTCATCGCGTCGCCCCCGAGTCTTCGCGGTCCCGGTCGAGCAGCAGTTCCAGGGCCCGGAGCCGGCGCATCCGATCCAGGCCGCCGCAGGTCGCGAGGTACTCGTCGAACGTCGCGACCCCGAGCACGTGGCGGTCGAGGAACGCGACGTGGGACGCCGCGTCGCGCTCGGCGGCGAGCCAGGCGCGGAGGTGGTCCTCGTCGGAGTAGTACTCGTACGGCATGTTGCCCGGGTAGCTGCCGTAGGGGACCTCGCAGACGGCGTCGACGCAGAAGAAGGGAACCGACGTCCGGTCCGGCTCGCGGCGGATCTCGTCGTCGGGGACGAGCCGCTCGCGGGTGAGGATCAGGGACCTCGCGGCGCGGGCGAGGTCGAGGTCGGCGACGGTCGTCCCCCGGATGCGCGCGTTGCCGAACCGGTCGGCCTCGTGGGCGTGGATCACGGCGACGTCCGGGTAGAGCGCCGGCAGGGCGACGAGGGCCTCGCCGGTGAACGGGCACGCAATGACCCTCGCGGCGCTCCGGCGGAGGGTATCGGTGCCTAGCATCGTCCGGGCGGGGAGGAAGGGGACGCCCGAGGCGGCGGCGCGGAGGCGGACGGCCAGGGCGTAGTTCGTCCACTCGCAGACCTCAACCTCGCCGCTCTCCATTACCCGCCGGGCGTGCGGCGAGAGGCCGCGGGCCTCCAGGCCGACGACGTATGCTGCGTCGACCCTCGCCAGGAGCCGCCCACGGCCGGTCAGGTTTCCGGCGGCGAGAACCTGGAAGTCGTGGGTGGCGGTGTGGCCGGCGAACCCGAGGTCCTGCTTGCGTTGGCGGACGACCTCGTGGAGGACGGCGGTGGGGATGCGGTCGCACCCGAACCCGCCGACGGCCAGGTAGTCGCCGTCGCGCACGAGGCGGCGGACGGCGTCGGCGACGGTCGTGACCTTGTCGACGAGCCCGGCCCGCTTGCCGCGGAAGTGCCGCCGTGCCCGGTCGGCGGACGGGTCGGTGAAGAGCGGACCGCCGCCCGCCTCGGTTGCGTCCATCTCCTCCCCTCAGGCACCCACCCCGGCCCCAGGCGCGTCCTCGTCCCGCCCTCGGCACGGCCCCGAGTGCCGCCCGAAGCCGCGTCGATCGTACAGGGCTACCACGCCCGGCGAGGCTCCGCAACGAGGGACCGGGCCCGCGCCCGACGGGGGGCGGACTTCCCCGTGGGCAAGGACCTATCCGGACCACCGGGCGACCTGCGTACCCCCCTTCGGCCCCGGCGTGGGATCGGACGCGTGGAGACACCGCGCCTGTCGAGGGACGCCGCGAGCCGGCACGCACGCACGTGCCGCACAGAAGTGGCGATTCATGGCGCGAGCGGATTGTCGGGGTTTCTCTTGCGCGCTTCGGTGCAATCGGCCGTCGGCGGCCTCGGATCAATCGACTTCGGCAGCGCGGACCGAAGCACGTGGCGGACCCGGGGCCGGCTGGTGGACCGCATCGCGACCGACGGCTAGGATCGTGCCAAACGCGCCTCACACGAGCCAAGCTTGTGCCATGCATCCTTCGATCGATTCACTGGCATGGCAGGCGTCGCTGATCGAGAGAGAGGAGCCGCATGCACGTGCCAATGATGGGCCTGCTTGTCCTCGTCCTGGCTCAGCTCCCGGACCAACCGCTCGCGCCGTGGGGCGTCCAATCGTCACCCGACAGACGTGCCGAAGCGCCATGTCGAGCCGATAACACACGGACGGCATGCGTACTAGTCCGTCAAGGCGGCACGATGGACGGCACCAACTGCCGCTCGCCGATCGGTGTGGGGATGATGGACGGGCCGGCGATCGAACAGACCTGGGAATCGAATCGCGCGGTCCGGCTCGAGAACGTGGGAGAGACGGACGTCGTCAACCCCTGGTTGTCCAACGGCCGGAACTCGTTCCGCACCCTAAGCGAGATCGTGTCGTCGGCCGTGGACCCGGGCATGACGGATCGCGAGAAAGCGTTCGCACTTTGGTTTCAGGAGATTCGCCACCGCTATCATTGGTCGGGTGACAACGACGAACTTGGCGACCCCGTCAAGGTCTTCAATGTCTATGGGCACAACACCTGCGGGAACGACTCAATCTGCCTGGCCGGCCTCTGGAAACAGGCGGGGTTGAAGGTGACGCCCGGCCAGGGTCGTGGGCCATTGCGTCTCGCAGGCCTTCTTCGACGGCCGCTGGAACCTGTTCGACGGCGACATGCACTCGATGTACCTGCTGCGCGACAACCGGACCGTCGCCTGTGAGCAAGATCTCGTGCGCGATCACGACCTGATCAAGCGCTCTCACACGCAGGGAATCCTCAACCCCGACAAGCGAGCAAACGACGAGTGGGAGGCCTCGATCTACGTCTTCGAAGGGAAGCCCGAGGGGGACCGCAACTGTGTGACCGGCACCACCATGAACATGGTGCTGCGGCCCCATGAGGCGATCATCTGGCGCTGGGGACATGCCGATCCGGTGAAGTATCACGGAGACAACAAGCCACGGTATCCGGACATGATCTGCAACGGCCTCTGGGAATATTGGCCCGATTTCTCCGGACGATCTCTGGAAGACAGGGCGCGGCCTCGATCGAGAGCATTCGGGCAAGACGTGGCGAACTGACGGCCGCCGAGGGGAAAATGGGCTCGGTCGTCTGGATCGTTCGTAGCCCGTACGTGTTCGTGGGCGGCCGGCTCGAGGTGGAAGGCAGCGGGGCCAAGTTCTCGCTCTCGTGGGACGGGAAGTCGTGGATGGAAGCCGGGCCGGACCTGGGCACGTTCTTCCCGCCCGACTGGCCCTGCACGCTACGAGTACAGGCTCCGCTGCGAGCTGGACGCGAATGCACGTCGTCAAGCGGCTGGGCATCGTGAACGATGTCCAGATGGCCCCGCTCGCGCTCCCGGCGATGTCGGTCGGCGAGAATTCGTTCGTCTACACCGACCAGTCTGCCGGAGGACGAAAGGTGCGGATCACGCACGACTGGGTCGAGCGGTCCGCCTCCCGACCGCCCGAAGCTCCGCTCCGCGCCTGTGTTCCCGACTGATGGCGGCGAGGCCGACGGTACCGACCTCGTTTTCCGCTGGCTTCCCGCCAGGGACCCCGACGGCGACCGGATCGCCGACTACCACTTCGAACTGTCGGATCGACCTGATATGAAGTGGCCGGTCTCCACGAACTTCTACAAGCTCGTCTCGAATACGCCCGACCGCGGCAAAGACCAGTACACGCTTCCCCATGGCGGGCTCCTGGCCTCCGACGAGACGTACTACTGGCGCAGTCCGGGCCAAGGATGAGAAAGGGGTCTGGGGCGCCTGGAGTGCCGACTTGGAGCTTCACTCCGCGCGGACCTTCGCCGCCTGTCGAGGTGACGCTCGCGTTCGACCCGGACCGGAGCGTCGGGACCCTGCGGTGGAAGCCCAATCCGGCGGGACGGAAACCGGCGAGATATCGGATCTACGGCAGCGACGAAAAGGGCTTCTCCGTCAGCGACGAACCGTTCAAGGTCGCCGTCGGAGCATCGAAGGAAGTTCCCTCGATGAGTCAGGCGAACTTCGTCGCGGAAGTCTCGACGACCGAGGCCGTCGTGATCGGGGCGGACGTCGATCTGACCAACGCGAATCGGGCCTACTACCGAGTCGTGGCGGTGGACGAGCAGGGGAAGCGGAGCGGTCCTTCCGATTTCGCCCAGGCACCTCGGCCGATCCTCTATTCCCGCCCGGTTACCGACGCGAAGGTAGGATCGCAGTACCGTTACGCGCTGTCCGCCATTCGCTCGCTCGGGGATGTCCGGACGCGCGTGGTCGGCGGAAAGGAGACGATGAACTACTGGGACCAGGAGGCACCTCGCTTTGCGCTGCAGCAAGGACCGACCTGGCTCAAGATTGACGCAAACACCGGCCTGCTGTCGGGCGTCCCGGACCGCCCTGGGAAGGTAGCCATTGTCGTGACCGCTACGATCGACCGCGAGGTCCGGAGCTTGGACGCCGGAAAGCTGAGCTGGGGATTAGAGAAGATTGTGTCCACGAGCACACAGAGGGTCGGCGTCGCGACCCACAAGTTTACGATCGACGTCGCGCCCTGAGCCGATCGCAGCGGGCCCCTGAGGACAGAATTAGCAAGAATGATCGCGTCTCTCGGAGCAGGGTACGCACCCTCGGGGCTTCGGTTGTCGGTGTCTCCAACGCGTCGGTTACATCGGCCGGTCCGGCGGACGTGTCAGTACGCCAGGCGCTTCTGGTCTGTTTGAACTCGGAATGGGGTCGTCCCTTCGGCCTCCGGCCGCGGCACTGGCCGGTCGCGGTCCGGAGCGGCGACGGAATCTTGGCAACGGGCGACAGCGAGGTCGAGCGGGCCGGTACAGACCTCTGTCAGGCGCACAGACGCTCGCCGAGCGGATCCGCCCCGATCATTCGGTGACGCGGAGGGTCCGAGACCGGGGAGGACACGCCGCGTTCCAGCGGCCCCGCAGCGTGAGGGATGACGGCCGGCAGGGCCCGCACGGATGACTTCGGGTGGTGGGTCGACGGACCGCGGCCCCCTGGCTAGGCTCTGACCTGCGGGCCGACGGGCTACGCCCACGTCGTACCCGTTGTCTCTGAGCCCTGCGAGCGTCTACACCGAAGCGCCCCAGGTCCATGGTGAGCAGGGACATGAAACCAATCCGACGCCGGAACTTCCTGAGAGGCTCGATGACGGCCAGTCTGGCGCTGGGCATGCCTCGACTGATGCTCGGCGCCGGGCCCCGACCGGGCGGACCCAACGACGCGGTGAATGTCGCGGTCATCGGGCTGGGGTCGACCACGGCCGTCGGGGGCGTGGGCGGGCGTGGCCACCAGCTCCTCGGCCGGTTACGAGAGACACCCGGCGTCAGGATCGTCGCGCTCTGCGACGCCGACCAGGCGCACCTGGATCGCGAAGTCGAGGCGGCCCGCGACCACGGGGGAAAGGTCGCCGCGTATCGCGACCCCCGCGAAGTCCTCGAAGACAAGAGCGTCGACGCGGTGTTCATCGCCCTGCCGAACCACTGGCACGCCCTGGCCACGGTCCGGGCCTGCCAGGCGGGCAAGGACGTCTACGTCGAGAAGCCGTTCTCGTACGACCTCTGGGAAGGGCAGCAGATGGTGGCGGCGGCCCGGAAGTACGGCCGCATGGTCCAGGTCGGCACCCAAAACCGGTCCAGCGCATTCCTCCGCCGGGTGTTCGACCGTCTGCGCGGCGGCGAGCTCGGGGCCATCCGCTTCGCCCACGCGCTGGTGTATCGTGCCCGCGACGGCATCGGGTCGGTCGACGCACCCACGCTACCGCCGCGGACCGTGGATTACGACCTATGGTGCGGCCCGGCCCCCAAGGGGCCGCTGATGCGCAAGCAGTTGCACTACGAGTGGCACTGGTTCTGGGACACGGGCAACGGCGAGATGGGGAACAATGGCATTCACGTCATCGACGTGTGCCGCTGGGCCCTGGGACAGGACCGGACGCCGCCTCGGGCCATGAGCATCGGCGGCCGGTTCGCCTTCCACGATGGCGGCCAGACGGCCAATACCCAGATCGCCCTGCTGGACTACCAGCCCGCCCCCCTCATTTGCGAGGTACGCAACGTGAGCGCCGGCAAGACGGGGGCCTCGATGGGGAAGTTCCGCGGCCAGAACAAGGGCATCGTGATCGACTGCGAGGGGGGCTACTTCGCGGGCGACGCGTCCGGCGGGGCGATCTTCGATCGACAGGGGAAGAAGGTCCAGGATCTCGGGGAGGGCGACAGCCCCAAGGCGCTGGAACTGGCCCATATATCCGCCTTCCTCGCCGGAGTCCGCAGTCGGAAGGCCGGCGACCTGGCGGCCGAGGCGCTCGAGGGGCATCGCTCGACGGCCTGCTGCCACATGGCGAACGTGTCACACCGGCTCGGGAAGCAATCCCCCCCCGAGGCCATCCGGGCGGCGATCACGGGCAACGCCGAGACGGCGGACGCCTTCGAGCGCTGTCGCGCCTACCTGCGTGAGAACGGCGTGGATCTCGACGCCACCCCGGCCACCCTCGGTCCCTGGGTGAACCTCGACGCGAAGCAGGGCCGCTTCGTCGGCGACCTCGCCGAGGCCGCCAACGGGCTGTCGCGGCGTGAATGCCGCAAGCCGTTCGTCGTGCCCGAGATCACGACCGGATGAACCGCAGGTCGGCGAAGCCGGGGCTCGCTTGCAGTGCTCGCGTTGTCGGGGCATCCTGGGGCCGGTCTCTCCCTCCCTTCCAGGCTCACGGGAACTTCCCATGCGTGGTGCACGGTTGATACTCGGCCTCCTGCTGACGCTCATGTCGGCCCCGGTCGAGGCGAACGACGGCAAGCGCTACCTGATCATCCACGCCGACGACGCCGGCATGTGCCACTCGGCGAACCGGGCCACGATCCGGGCGATGGAGGATGGGGTCGTCTCTTCGTGCAGCGCGATGGTGCCGTGCCCGTGGATCACGGAGTTCGCCGAATACGCCCGGCGGCACCCCGAGAAGGACTACGGGGTCCACCTGACGCTCAATTCGGAGTGGGCGGTCTATCGCTGGGGGCCGGTCGCGGGGCGCGAGCGTGTGCCGAGCCTGTTGGACTCCGAAGGGTATCTCCACCGCGGCGTCGAGGCCGTCGCCCGGGCCGCCAAGGCCGAGGAGGTCGAGATCGAGCTGACGGCCCAGGTCGAGCGGGCCCGGGCGCTGGGCATCCCGATCAGCCACCTGGACACCCACATGGGCGCCGTGGTCAGCCGGCCCGACCTCGTCGAGGTGTACGTCCGGCTCGGCCTCAAATACGACCTGCCCGTGCTGTTCCTCCGCCGGATCGAGGGGCCGGTCGTCGAACAGTACCCCGCCCTCCGCGAACGCGGCAAGGCGCTGCTCGCCGACCTGGATGCGAGGAGACTGCCGGTGCTCGACCACTTGGTTCAGCTCTACGGCGGCGAGACGCATGAGAAGCGCGTCGAGAGCTACAGGAAGGCCCTGCGTGAGCTACCTCCCGGCGTCAGCCAGCTGATCATCCATTGCGGCTACGACGACGAGGAGCTCCGCGCCGTGACCAACAGCGCCCCGCGTCGCGACGGCGACCGGCGGATCTTCACCGACCCGGCCACGGCCGCCGAGATCGAGCGGCTGGGGATCGAGATCATCACTTGGAAGCAATTCCGGGCGATGGTCGATTCGAAAGTCCATGCCCCGCGGGTGACCCGCCCCCCACCGGCGGCCAAGGCGAAGTGACGGCGTCTCGGTCGGCCACCGGCGAGCGGCCCGGCGCCGGAGGGGCTCGCGTGAGGGGGGTCGCGCATCGGTCGCTCAGACGCGACCGAGGATCGAGCCGGATCGCCGCGGGAGTCACTGCGGCTCGCGGTGCATGGCCGCCCAGACGGACCCCGGGTATCCTCGTCACCACGCCGACCCCACGAGCCCCACGCCCGAGAGCCAGGTGACGGATGCTGAACCGGAGAGACATGCTCCGTCTGGCCCCGGCCGCGGTCCTCGGGCGGGCCGCCCGGGCGGCCGACGCCGCGGACTTTGAGCGGATCGACTCGCACGTCCACGTCCACGTCCACCGCGACGCGCCGGCCCTCTTCGCGAGCCTCAAAGATTCCAGGTGGAGCGGCCTCGACCTGGTCGTCTGCCCGACCGAGGGCGACGAGCCGTACGACCTCGAGTCGAAGCTCGACTCGACGCTCAAGGGCGCCCAGGCCAGCGGCGGCAGGCTGGCCTGGGCGTCGACCTTCGACGCTCGTGGGTTCGAGGACCCAGACTTCGCCGAGCGCACGATCGCGCGGCTCCGCCGCTCCTTCGATGACGGGGCGATCGGCGTGAAGGTCTGGAAGAACATCGGCATGGCCATCCGGGCGAAGTCGGGCGCCTACCTGCTTCCCGACGACCCCGCGCTGCTGCCGGTCTACGAGGCGATCGGCAAGGCCGACCGGACGCTCGTCGCCCACCTGGCCGAGCCGGACGGAGCGTGGCTTCCGCTCGACGACAGGAACCCGGAGCTGCCCTACTACTCGAAGAACCCGCAGTGGCACATGCTCGGCAAGGGGTCACCGCCCAAAGCGGCGATCCTGGCGGCGCGCGACCGGGTGCTGGCCCGCTACCCAAAGTTACGGGTCGTGGGCTGCCACCTCGGCAGCGACGAGGACGACCTGACCCGCCTGGCGAAGCGGCTCGACGCCTACCCCAATTTCGCGGTCGACACGGCGGCGCGCATCCGCTACTTCGCCCGCGGCGACCGGGAGCGGGCCCGCGAGTTCCTCATTCGGTATCAGGATCGGATCCTCTACGCGACCGACTTCGGCCTGCGCGACGCCTCCCCCGAGGCCGGCGCGAGGACGCTGCTCGCGTGGCACGGCCGGGACTGGGCGTTCTTCTCGGGCGACGCCGGGATGGATTACGAGGGCCGGCCGACGCGGGGGCTGGCGTTGCCCGAAGCGGTCCTGCGGAAGATCTTTCGCGAGAACGCCAGGCGCTGGCTCCCCGGCGTCGGCGTCTGACGGGACCCATCGGGCCCGCCACCCCGAGGCGTCGGCTGGCGTGGCCGGTCGCACGGGACGGCATACCGTCTGGCGATGTCGCGGGGCGGCTGACCGGGGCGATCGAGCTCGCGAGCGCCTGGGGCGAAATCTCGCCCGCGGTCGCTCGCGGCTTTAGACGGCCGGCGCACCCGTCGTTACTCGAAGTCCCGCGGGTCTTCAGTTGCCATGGCATTCCCTCATATATTGCCATCATGCTCAACAGCCGTCGGTCTTCAGCGCCCTGCGGCCGTCGATCGGAAGACGGCGGTTGCTCTCCGCCGCGCTTGATCCCCCGCCGTAGGCCCGCGATGATGGCGCCGCGGCCTCGCAGCCCCGAGCCGCGGGAGTCGGACCCGTGGCCGATCGCCCTGCCAACCGTCGATATCTCCTCGCGTGGGCCCTGCTCGGCTCGTGCCTGGTCGCGGCCTCGCCCCGGCCGCACGACGACGACCCGGCGAAGCCCTTCCGCGCCGGGGCGGCCGCCGTGGACGTCACGCCGCCGCGGTTCCCGATCTCCATGAACGGCCAGATGGCCGACCAGGTCGCCCGCGAGGCCTTCGACAGGCTCCGCGCGCGCTGCCTCGTCCTCGACGATGGCGAGACCGAGGTCGCGATCGTCGTCGTCGACAGCTGCATGATCCCCAGGGCGCTCTTCGACGAGGCCAAGGCACGCGCGAGCGAGGCGACCGGGATCCCCGTCGGGCGGATGATGATGTCGGCCACGCACACGCACACCGCGCCGGCGGTCATGGGCGTCTTCCAGACCGAGCCCGACGCCGACTACGCGCGGCTCCTCGCGGGGAAGATCGCCGAGTCCGTGGCGCGGGCCCACGCCGCGCGGATCCCGGCGCGGGCCGGTTGGGCGGTCGGGCGCGACCCCTCGCAGGTCTTCTGCCGCCGCTGGCTCATGAGGCGCGGGACCGCCCAGACCAACCCCTTCGGCGGCACGCGCGACGACCGGGCGCAGATGCATCCCGGCTACCAGAACCCCGACGCCATCGCGCCCACCGGCCCGGTCGACCCCGACCTCTCGCTGCTAGCGGTCCGGGCAGTCGACGGCCGGCCGATCGCGCTTTTGGCGAATTACGGGATGCACTACGCCGGCTACGGCATCCCGCCCCGCACGGCGTCGGCCGACTACTTCGGCCGGTTCGCCGCGAAGGTCGAGGCGGCCTTCGGGGCGGACGCCGGCGGTGCCCCGTTCGTCGCCATCCTGTCAACGGCCCGTGCGCCGAGACGCACTGCTACGACTACAGCAAGCCTCGCAAGGACGTGACGATCGAGACCGTCTCCGACAGCGTGGCGAAGGTGGCGCTGGAGACGTTCCGGAGTATCGAGTTCCGCGACCGGGTCCCCCTCAGGATGGCGGAGCGCCGGCTCAGCGTCGACCTCCGGCTGCCCGACGCCGCCGAGGTCGCCCGCGCGCGGGAGGTCCTGGATCGGGCGAAAGGGCGGCCCCTGAAGGGGCTGGAGGAGATCTACGCCCGCGAGACGGTGCTCCTGAGCGAGGGGCCGCGCGACGCCGAGCTGGTGCTGCAGGCGCTGCGGGTGGGCGAGCTGGGGATCGGTGCGATCCCGAACGAGGTGTATGCCGAGACGGGGCTGGAGATCAAGCGGCGCAGCCCGCTGAGGCCGACGTTCGCGATCGAGCTAGCCAACGGCGCCTCGGGGTACATCGCGCCGCCGGAGCAGCACGCCCTGGGCGGCTACACGACCTGGCGTGCGCGGTCGAGCTGCCTGGAGGTCGGGGCCGAGCCGAGGATCCGGGACGCGGTGATCGGGCTCCTGGAGGCGGTCGCCCGGTGAGGACAACGATCGTATCTCGTCCCGACGGGCCCGAGCTCGTTCGGGATCGTGGCGGCGATCAGGGCTCCGGCAATCCCCGTCGCGCGGCGTCCCGGCGGAGCCACTTGCCGTACTTCTCGTCGTCGTAGACGGCCGCCCGTCCCATTCGGCTGGCCCCTGCGATGTTGTAGATCCGGCCCGCGATCTCGGCCCGGCCGTCCCAGCTGTCCAGTTCCTGGTAGCAGGCCGGGCAGACGACGGCCCAGCGATAGGTCCCCTCCTCGACGTAGGCCTTGAAGGCCAAACTATCGGTCGCGCCGGGGGGCGGCCTTCGCCCCAGGGCTGCGTCACATCGCCGCGGAGCTTGACGTGGTACGCCAGGGGCACCTCGCGGCGGCAGGTGTAGCATTCCATCGGCGAATCCCTCGCGCGAGCCCCGCGATCGGCAGCCGTCTCCGAGCGGACGGGCGGAGCCCCTTCCCGGAGGATATTCGGACGGCGGTGCGATTCCCACCCCGTTCAGACGGGTGCGGTGGAGATACCCGAGCCTAGCCCCGTCGTAGATCGGCCGACGCTTTTGTTATCGGTCCCCTGCATTGGCGGAGTCTCGGCGGCACCCGGGTAGAGACAAGCGGCAAGGGGAGCCGGCGATGTCCCTCAGCTCGTCACAAGAAGGCATTCGCGGCGGTCGCCAGTCCGAATTGAGCCGCCGACATCGGCCCCGCGGGTCGCTGAGGAGGAGGACGTTCTTCGACTCGGGGGTGGGAAACGAGGCCCGGGACGAGCGGGATGAGCGAAATCGATTCGCAGAATTCGCAAAAATCGAGGCCAGTCCGTCCGGTCGACTTTCCAGCTCGAATTTAAGAGCCTCTAACAAAAAGGCTTGATCAGGTGCCTTTACTAGCTGTAACCTCCGGTCAGACACGGAGGTCCAGCCATGGCCAAGCCACTCGTGGACGATGCGTTGTGGGCGATCGTCGCGCCGCTCCTACCCCCGCCTAAGCCGCGGCGGGCAAAGAACCCCGGCCGCAAGCCGATCGACGACCGCAGGTGCCTCACCGGTATCCTCTTCGTCCTCGTGACCGGCATCGGCTGGGAACGCCTGCCCGCCGAGATGGGATGCGGATCGGGCATGACCTGCTGGCGACGGCTCCGCGACTGGACCCGCGCCGGGGTATGGGACAAGCTCCACCGGGTGCTCCTGGAGCGGCTCCACGGGGCGGGCAAGATCGACTGGTCCCGAGCGGTTATCGACTCGTCGAGCGTGCGGGCCGTTTTTGGGGGCGCAGACCGGACCGAACCCGACGGATCGCGGCAAGGCGGGCTCGAAGCACCACATCCTGACCGACGGTAACGGCACCCCGCTGGCCGCCCGGACCACCGGGGCCAATCGCCATGACGTCACCCAGCTCGACGGTCTGGTCGACGACGTCCCGCCGGTGCACGGCAAGGCCGGGCGGCCCCGGCGTCGACCCGACGAGCTGTACGGGGACCGGGGCTACGACTCGCAGCCGCACCGCGACTCCCTGAGGGCGCTGGGCATCAAGCCCCGGCTGGCGCGGCGAGGAGACGCCAATGGCAGCGGCCTGGGCAAGGTCCGCTGGGTCGTGGAACGAACGCTGTCCTGGTTGCATCAGAACCGGCGGCTGCGGGTCCGCTACGAGAGGAGGGCGGACATCCACGATGGCTTCCTCAAGCTCGGCTGCGCGATAATCTGCTTCAAACGTCTCCAACCGTCATTTTGTTAGAGGCTCTAAGCACTTTCCGGTCACGTTGCCTCGGGGGGCGTCGACCAAGGCGACCCGACGGCGATTCGCAAAAATGCGAGGCGCGTCCCGCGAGGATGAATTCTGCGAATATTGCGAAATCAACGGGCCGAGAGTCTTCGGAGTAGACGGAGGCGTGAACCCATCGAAAACCCACGGGAAAAGGCGTCTTGGTGGCGACGGGCGAATTCTGCGAATTTTGCGAACGCGTCAGGAGGGCCCGGGTCCCCGGGTGACGCCCGGGCCGACGAGGACCTCCTCGACACTGCCGGACGATCGTTCGTCGGTCCCTGGGTTACATGCAGACCCGCCGTCCCGCCGTCCACGAGAGGACAACGGGACTGGCCGCGACGATATTCCTACCCGTCCAGACTCGTTACTCGGGGACAGGTCACCAGGGAGCGTCGGCATCGCGGACCGAAGCACGCAACCAACTGAGGCGGCAATAACCGACCAACGCTTGAGCCGGATGAATCAGTTGGGGACAGGAACGGCCTGACTGTCGTCGACAGCATCCTTCGGCATCGTCGAAACTCACATGGAATCAAGGAGACGACCCCCGTCATCCGCATGCGGTGGTGGACCGAAGGGGGCGGTTCATTGGACGCGGGTCCCGCCTGGTGACGGCCACGTCCGCGAGGTCGGTCAGGCGGGCCATCTCCCCGGGCCGGGGGCGTGAGCGGGCCGACCTCGACCGTGCGCTCCTCCGTCGACGGCCCGGCGTCGGAGCCCAGGCCGCAGACGGCGAGTGACGAGCGCTCGGGGACGGTGGTCATCGTGATCGTGCCGCCGACGGCTGAGAACGCGACCGGGTCGCCATTGCCGTCGGACAGCGAGGTCTCGCCGAGGGCGACGGGCACCACCGCGCCCGGGACCAGGCCCGCGGCCGCGGAAAACGTGACGTGGATCAGGCCCAGGATGTCGCCCGGGTTGAGCGTCACTGAGCCGGGGGCCGTCATGGAAACGTCGCCCGCAACGAAGTCGATGTTGGGGAACGTCGCGGTCAAGTCCGGGTCGGCGGGGTCGGTCGCGAACGGCAACGGGGACGACTGGTAGGCGCCGAAGAGATCGGGCGCGGCCGCCGGGTCGGTCAGCGCGTCGGCCGCGGTGAAGGTCACGCCGGAGCCGGCCGCGACCGACACCTCGACCGTGAAGCCGCCGACCTGGAACGCGCCGCCGTCAATCCTTCAGGACGATGTCGAAACTGCCGGCCCCGCCGGGCGAGGCGGTCGCGTCGAGGACCTCGATGGTCAGGTCCGCCCGCGCCGGCGCGGCGACGCCTGCCAGGGCCAGGGCGACGGCCGCCAGGAGGGCCAACACGGAACGGGTTCGGATCAGTCGGGGGTTCGTCATCGGTCGGAGACTCCTCGCGATTCGGTCGGAATCACCCCCGGGCCGGCGGTCGCGCCCGCGGCGGTCGATCGGGGCGGGGAACGTCCCCGGGCCGATGGCCCCGGGCTCACGGCAGGTGCGTGGCGGCGCGGTTGTGGACGAGGCCGTAGTCGGTCGCGTCGACGACGCCGTCGCCGTTGACGTCGAGGAAGAGCAGGTCGATCGCGACCGGCCCGAGGGCGAGGTACTGGTTGCGGACGAGCACGGCGTCCTAGCTGTTGACCGCGCCGTCGTCGTTGACGTCGCCCGGCAGGACGTCGAGAGGCGACTTGCCGCTTGTCGGGCGGTCTATCGGCCCGTCCAGACTGTTCCCGCCGCGGTCCTGTTGGCCGATGAGCGGATCGAGATGGGGGGCTAGCAGCCAACAGAGAAACCCCATCTCAGATCGGGATGGGGTTCGAACGTACTGTCCAGCGGGATGGCGCCACCCGAGGGGCTTGTTCGCGACCGTGTGTCGACCGGGGAATGCATTCCCCGGCCACCCTCTTCGCGGTCCTTCCACGTCTCCCCGCGACCGTGAGGCCGAAGGGACGCTCGGTATCGTCGCGGAGGTCACGGTCCGGCTCTGCCCGCGGCCCGAGGCCGTCGCGACCGCGGTCTGCGCGTTCCCTGCCGTTTCTGATGCCGTCGACACGGTTTCTCGGTGGGCGGGCCTTTCAAGCATAGTGAAGATCGAGGTATCGGCTGGACGTGGTCCGCAGAGTCGGCCCCCGTTATCATCGATCCGCCGACTCGTTGGGCCGTACGGTTTCCGCGATGAGTTCCGCGACCACGGTCCGGGGATCACGAACGCGGTCAGTGCGAGGGAGCACGAATCATGGCGAGGACCTGGATAGGGACAGCGCTGACGCTCGTTCTGACAGGCGCGCTTTCCGGCCGGGCCTCCAGGGCCGACGATGCGATCGACTTCGGCCGTGACGTTCAGCCGCTGTTCAAGGCGCAGTGCTATGAATGCCACGGGCCGAAACAGCAGAAGAACGGTTTCCGGCTCGACCGGCGGCGGGATGCCCTGCGCGGGGGGACCATGACCGCGATCGGCCCCGGCAATAGCGCGGCGAGCCGGCTCTATCTGAAGCTCGTCACCGACCAGTACGGCCCGCAGATGCCGCCGACCGGACCGCTCGATCCCGAGCAGCTCAACATCATCAAGCTCTGGATCGACCAGGGAGCGAAATGGCCCGATGATCTGGCCGGAGAAACCTCTCCGGCGCCTCCAGATCCGAAGGCGGCTCGGATGATGGAGCTTCTCTGCGATGGCGATCATCGGGCGTTCCAGAGGATGTTGAGCGAGGATCCCCGGATCGCCAGCCTCAAAGGGTCCGGCGGTTCGACACCCCTGATGTACGCCGTGCTCTACGGCGATGCCGATGCCGTCCGGCTCCTGCTCGACAACGGCGCGGATCCCAACGTTCGCAACGAGGCCGGCGCCTCGGCGCTGATGTGGGCGGCCGACGACCTCGAAAAAACGCGCTTGTTGCTCCGGCGCGGCGCCGATGTGAATGCCCGCTCCGACGACGGCCGGACCGCGCTCGCGATCGCGGCAAGCCGGTTCGGTTCCCTCGCCGTCGTCCGGATCCTGCTCGATGCTGGCGCGGATCCATCCGTCAAGTCGCCCAGCTACAAGGGGCCGTTGACTCCACTCCGCGAGGCGGCCGAAGTCGGTGATGAGGCCGTTGTGCGGTTGCTGATCGAGCGCGGTGCCGACGTGAAGAAGGAAGGGCCTTTCCCACTGATCGCCGCGCTCTTCGCGAACGATGCCCGGTGTGTGGACCTGCTCATCCCGTCGGCCGACCGCGCCACGCTGAGCATGGCGCTCGCATCCCTTGGTCCGCCCTCCGGCAATCCGGCGGCGTTTGGCAACACGAAGCTGATCCAGCGGCTGCTCGATCGCGGTGCCGACGTCAATGCCAGGGGCCCTGGCGGTCGCAGCATTCTGATGGACCTGGTCAACTCGGATAGCTTGCCCGTGGAAACCGTCACCACTCTGATCGAACGGGGCGCCGATACCAACACCAGGACGGAGGGGGGCCAGACCGCTTTCGATTTCGCCCTCCAGCGCGGCCAGACGCCCATCGTGGACCTGCTCGTCAAGGCGCGTGCGAGGCCAGGCAGCGCGCCCGCGGCGCGGGTCAGCCCGCCAAGGCCGGCCGGCTCCGTGCGTGCCGCCCTGTCGCGGACGATCCCGCTCCTCCAGCGGTCCGACATCGGTTTCCTGCAAAAGACAGGCTGCGTCTCCTGCCATCACAACACACTGACGGCGATGACCATCGCCGCGGCCCGCAGCGCCGGGGTGCCGGTGGACGATCAGGTCGCACGCACGCAACTGGCGTCGATCGCGTCCTACATCGACGTGTGGCGCGAGCGCGCACTTCAGAGCCTTGGCATTCCGGGGGACGCCGATACGGTCAGTTCCATCCTGATGGGCATGGCGGCGGAGAACCATCGACCCGATCCGGCGACCGACGCGCTGGCACGCTACCTCACGAGCCGGCAATCGCCCGCCGGGCAATGGCAGCCGACTGGGCATCGGCCTCCCCTCGAATCGAGCGCCATCCAGGTCACGGCCGCCTCGCTGCGGGCGCTTCAGGTCTATGCCCCCAGAGCAAGGCGGAACGAGTACGAGCAGGCGATCGAGCGCGCCAGGGAGTGGCTGAAGCAGGCCCCGACCGCGACGACCCAGGACCGGGCCTTTCAACTTCTCGGCCTGCGCTGGGCGGGAGAGGACCGGGAGACCCTCCGACGAAACGCCGCCCGCGACCTGCTGAGGGAGCAGCGAACCGACGGCGGTTGGGGAGTACTTCCCTCGCTCGCCAGTGATGCGTTTGCAACGGGGCAAGCGCTGGTGGCCCTGAAAGAGGCCGGCGCCCTCGCGGCGACCGATCCGGCCTACCAGCGGGGGGTCGAATTCCTTCTCTCCACGCAGCTCGAAGACGGATCGTGGTACTTGAGGAGCCGTTCCATACCGTTCCAGCCTTACTTCGAGAGCGGCTTTCCCCACGGACACGACCAGTGGATCTCCGCGGCGGCGACCAACTGGGCCGCAATGGCGCTCGTGGCCGCGGCCGGACCTTGAGCGCCGCCACATCCCTGCCGCTCGCTGGACCGACGAAGTGCATTACGGCGCCCTCGACGGGGCAGCCCACAGGGGGGGCCGTGGGATCCCAACTCCGGAGCTTGATGCGACCCGGGCGGCCCGGGGCGGGGTTTGTCGGACGCACCCGTCGTTAGGGTGGCGCGCGTCGGTGGCGTCGCCCGGATCAACCGGCGTCCGCGAATCTTCGGCGACAGCAAGGGCACTCGCTCCCGCTTCCCCTCATCAGGGCCTGGAACGCTGTCGGCTGTGGCAGCGTCATGATCGCCCGGAATGCCAGGGGCGCGCGGTGGGCCTAGTGGCGGTAGGTGATCCCGCCGAGCGAGTGGCCCAGGATCTCCACCACGACTCGGGCACGTGCTCGTCGTGGTACGTCGCGGGTTGACTTCGACTGAATTGTAACTAACATAGTTCCAATTGGAGGGCCAGGCGCACCGGGCAGGATATCGAGGGCCCGGGGGCCTGGTCTGACCGTGCCGGTCCCCTTGGGGATCGGCGGGCGTTGGCGCGATCGCCGCTTCGACACGGCCCGGACGATGCACGGGGCGGGACCAGTGCGCGCCCGATCCGCGGGAGAATTGGGACTATGAGACCGTCGGACGTCGTTCCCGTGCGTGCGGCTCGTCGCGCCGTGGAGGGCTCCATGATGGCCCTCGCCCTGCTGACGCTCTCGGGCTGTCGGCAGACGGTCGCCAAGGCCCCACCGCCGGCCCCCTCGGTCGGGGTGGTCGAGTCGCGGCGGATGAGCGTGCCAGTCGAGGTGACTCCCAACGGGACCACGCGGGCCCTGGAAGACGTGACGATCCGGGCCCGCGTCCGCGGGTTCCTCACCGAGCGCCATTTCGTCGAGGGGGCGCTGGTCAAGAAAGGGCAGCTCCTGCTGGTGATCGACGAGGAGCCGTACCAGGTGGCCCTGCGGTCGGCACAGGCCCGCCAGGCCGAGGCGGAGGCCTCGCTCCGCAAGGCCGAGGAGTCGAAGGCTCGCGAGGTCTCCGCGGCGCAACTGGACCTCGACCGGGCCCAGCTGCTGCTCGCGCAGATCCAGGAGAGGCGGAACCGGTCGCTCGTCGTCGCGGAACGCCGGGACGGCCGAGGATCTCGACAAGACCGAGGCCGACCGCAGGCGGTGGGAATCCCAGGTCGAGGCCGACCGCGCCCACCTCGTGCAGGCGAAGGCCGACTACGCCGTCGGGATCGCCTCGGCCCGGGCGCAGGTCTCGGCCGCGACGGCCGCCGTCCGCGACGCCGAGCTGAACCTGGGCTACTGCCGGATGCACGCCCCGCTCGAGGGCCGGATCGGCGAGGCCCGGGTCAAGGTCGGCAACCTGGTCGGGCCCGACTCCGGCGGCGGGGGCGCCTTCACCGACCTGGCCACGATCCAGCAGCTCGACCCGATGGGCGTCGACGTCCGGCTCAGCTCGCGTGACCTCGACCGGATCACCACCCTGGTCGAAGGAGGGGCTGGCCGTCCGCCTCGCCCGTCCCGGCCCGGCAGGGCCGATGGAGCATCCCTCACGAGGGCAGGGGCTATCTTCATCGACAACAGGGTCGACGAGACCACCTCGACCTTCCTGGTCAAGGCCCGCTTCCCCAACCCCGGCGGCAAACTGCTCCCGGGCGAGTACGTCAAGGTCCGGATGGTCGTCGACCGGCTCGAGGACGCCGTGGTCGTCCCCGCCCCATCGGTCGTCGAGACCGATTCCGGCACGGTCGTCCACGTCGTCGACGCGGAGGGCAAGGTGGCCATCCGGCGGGTCGTCGCCGGTCAGGCTTACGAGGGGCTGCGGGTGATCACCAGGGGACTCGACGCGGGCACCTCGGTCATCGTCGACGGCTTGCAGATGATCCGCCCCGGCCTCGCAGTCAAGGCGGAGCCTGCCGCGCTGACCCGGCGCGGGACCGACACGAACAATGTCACGACCGCGGACGCAGTGGCCTCGCCGAAGTCCTAGCCCTCGGTGGGTGATCCCGCCCCTGAGCCAGTCCGATCCTCCCGGGGAAACCGACGGTCATGGTCGACTTCTTCATCCGCCGGCCGATCTTCGCCACGGTCTCGGCGCTCCTGATGCTCCTGATCGGCGGGATCTGCGCCGTGCAGCTGCCGATCGCGCAGTATCCCCAGGTCGCCCCGCCGCAGGTCCAGGTGACGACCACTTACACCGGGGCGGACGCCCTGAGCGTCGCGCGGACGGTGACGACGCCGATCGAGCAGCAGATCAACGGCACGAAGGGGATGATCTATTATAACTCCGACAGCACCAGCAATGGCGTGTCGAACATCGTCGCCACGTTCGATGTCGGCTACTCGCAGGACATGGCCGCCGTTGATATCCAGAACCGGGTGCAGACGGCGCAGGCCCAGCTCCCCCCCGAGGTCAAGCAGTACGGCGTGTCGATCAAGAAGACGTCGACCGACATGGTCTGCGTCGTCAACCTGATCTCGCCCGACGGCCGGTATGACGCCAATTTCCTCGACAATTACGGGCAGATCTACGTCGCCGACGTCCTGAAGCGGATCGGCGGCGTCAGCGACGCCAACGTGCTCGGTCGCAAGTACGCGATGCGGATCTGGATCGACCCCGACCGCCTGGCCAACATGAAGATCGCCCCGTCCGAGGTGATCCAGGCGATCCAGCAGGAGAACGTCCAGGCCGCCGCCGGCAAGATCGGCGGCCGTCCGGTCCCGACCGGCCAGGACTTCGAGCTGCCGATCACGCTCAAGGGGAGGCTGGAGAAGGCGGGCGAGTTCGAGGAGATCATCGTCCGCCGGAACGACGACGGCTCGATCGTCCGCATCAAGGACGTCGCCCGGGTCGATCTCTCGTCGGAGAACTTCGAGTCGGCCAGCTACATCGACGGCAAGCCGGCCGGCGGCATCCTGATCTATCAGTATGCCGACGCCAACGCGCTGAACATCATCCACACGGTCCGCGAGGAGATGGACCACCTCAAGAAGAGCTTCCCGGAAGGGCTCGACTACACGATCGTGTACAACACGACCGACTACGTGGACGAGAATATCAAGGAGGTCCAGCACACGCTCGTCGAGTCATTCGCCCTGGTCATGATCGTCGTGTTCGTGTTCCTCCAGGGCTTCCGCGCCACGATCATCCCGATGCTGGCGATCCCGGTCTCGCTGGTCGCCACGTTCGCGGTGATGGCGGCCTTCGGCTTCTCGATCAATTCGCTGACGCTCTGCGGGCTGGTCCTGGCGATCGGCCTGGTGGTCGACGACGCGATCATCGTGGTCGAGAACGTCGAGAAGTATCTCCATCGGGGCCTGGCTCCCCTGGAGGCCACCCGCGCCGCGATGGCCGAGATCACCACGCCGATCGTGACGATCACCCTGGTGCTGGCAGCCGTGTTCGTCCCCGTGGCCTTCATGCCGGGGATGACCGGGAAGCTGTACAACCAGTTCGCGATGACGATCGTCTTCTCGTTCGTGTTCTCGGCGTTCAATTCGCTCTCCTTCAGCCCGGCGATGTCGCGGCTGTTCCTCCGCAAGAAGCACGGCCAAACCCGGTTCTTCCTGTTCCGCTGGTTCAACGCGGGGCTGGGCTGGATCGAGAACTCCTACGACGCGGTGCTCGAATGGACGGCCCACCACTGGTGGTCGATCGTCGTGCCGTCGATCGCCCTGCTGGGGCTCACCGGGTGGATGGTCGCCAGCCGGCCCAAGGCGTTCATCCCGACCGAGGACCAGGGCTACGTGATCTGCGTGATCCAGACGCCCGACGGCACCAGCGGCGAGAAGACCGCCGCGGTCCTCCAGCGCGTCGAGGGGCTGATCCGCCGCGAGGAGGGTGTCGAGCACACGGTCGCCCTCGAAGGGCTGAACGTGATCACCTCGACCAACCAGACGAACTGCGGCGTCGTCTTCGCCCGGCTCGAGGACTGGCACGAAGCGGCAGGACGCCGGGCCTCCGGGCCGCCGGCCTGACGCGCGACGCTCCAGGCGAAGGTTGCCTCGGTCCGCGACGCGATGGTGATGGTCCTCCAGCCGCCGCCGATCCGCGGCCTGAGCCAGACCGGGGGCTTCGAGCTGATGATCGAGGATCGCTCGGGCAAGGGTGTCGACGCCCTCCAGAACGTCGTCGACCGGTTCCAGGACGAGGCCCGCAAGCGGCCCGAGCTGGCCGGTGTCTTCTCGACCTTCTCCGCCCGGGTACCCCAGCTCAAGTTCGACGTCGACCGGACCAAGGCCCGGCGCCTCGACGTGCCGATCTCCGACCTCTTCGCCACGCTCCAGGCCAACCTCGGCGGCTACTACGTCAACGACTTCGACCTCTACGGCAAGGTCTGGAAGGTGATGGTCCAGGCCGAGGGGGGCGTGCGGACCAGGCCCGAGGACATCCAGAACCTCTACGTCCTGAACCGCAAGGGGGAGCGGGTCCCGCTCAGCTCGCTGGGCGAGGTCCGCTACGCCCTCGGGCCGATCGACGTGCCCCACTACAACCTCTACGCCGCGGCCAAGATGAACGGAGGTCCCGCCCCGGGCTATAGCTCGGGCCAGGCGCTCGCCGCGATGCAGGAGGTCGCCGCCGAGGTCCTTCCCGAGGGATTCAGCACCGAGTGGACCGGCACCACGTTCCAGGAGCAGAAGACCGGCAACCAGGCGATCTACATCTTCGCCCTCTCGGTGGTCTGCGTCTTCCTGTTCATGGCGGCCCTGTACGAGAGCTGGATCCGGCCCACGGTCATCATCCTCACGGTGCCACTGGCCATGTTCGGGGCGGTGGTCGGCCTGTGGCTCTACGACATGCCGCTGGACGTCTTCGGCCAGATCGGCCTGGTGATGCTGATCGGCCTGGAGACCAAGAACGCGATCCTGATCGTCGAGTTCGGCGTCGAGATGCGGCGAGAGCGGGGGATGAGTATCCTGGAGTCGGCCAAGGCGGCGTCGCGCGAGCGGCTCCGGCCGATCCTGATGACGTCGTTCGCCTTCGTCATGGGCGTCTTGCCGATGGCCCGTGCCACCGGGGCGGGGGCGTACAGCCGGAACTCGCTCGGCATCGTGATCGCGTTCGGGATCGCCGTGAGCACCGATCCTGGGCCGGTTCGTGATCCCGATCTATTACGTCCTGGGCGAACGGCTGATCGACCGCTTCTCCCGAGGCCGCGGCGAGTCGAACCGGCCGCATCCCCCGGTCGTAGACCATCAAGTCGGGCATCGCGCGCCGACCCACGAAACGATTCCGGTGGCCGTCCACTGAGCTCCGCGGAGGGGTTGAAGGCCGGGACCGCCGGCGCTAAGCTCGGGCGATGGGGGCGCGCCCGCCCGCCCCATCTTCACGAACGAGGTGATGCCGTGTTGAGTTCGAAGCTGAGCGTCGGCATCCATATCCTGACCATCTTCGCCCTGAAGCCGGATGAGCCGCTGACGTCGGAGTTCATCGCCGAGAGCGTGAACACCAACCCGGTGGTGATCCGCCGCCTGCTCGGCTCGCTCCGCGCCGCGGGCATCGTCGAGTCCAAGACGGGCGTCGGCGGCGGCTGGTCGCTCCTGGTCGACCCCGAGCGGATCACGCTCCTCGACATCCTCCGCGCCGTCGAGCCCCAGGACGAGATCTTCGCCCTCCACCGCAACGAGCCCAACCCCGAATGCCCGTGCGGGCTGCACATCCAGAGCGTCCTGACCGAAGTCTATGACGAGGTCCAGGACGGCATGACCCGGCAGCTCGCGGGCATCACCATCGCCTGCATCAGCGGGAAGATCAAGGCCTTGATGGAGGTCAGCACGCTCCAAGGATGACTCCGGGTCAACGGGACGAGGGGCGCCGAGCGCGAGAGCCGATCGGAAACCAAACCGGCCGCGAAGGCGAGCGTTGACAGAGTGGTTTGCTGGAGACGTACTGACAAGAGAAGACCTATTCTTGCCCGACGAACACTGCTCGGAAGTGGACTTCCGTGGTCGGAATCCAGGATCATGTGGTCCGGGAACGCACGACGTATCGGGCGTCTGCGACGGCACAGCCGTGTGGTGAACTCGAGCCTCGCCCGGCCACGGCTTCGATCGTCGCGGCATTTGCCTTCATTCGACGTGCTCATGAATAAGATCGCCGGTTTCCTTCGAGACTGGGCAGATACGCTCTCGCGGTGACCACCTCGGAGGAGGAGTTGCTCGTTCGCGTAAGCAACGACGATCGCGTCGACACAAGGACGGCACGGCCGGCCACGATGTTCCCGGACGCACGGTCGTGGGCGGAAGCGGTCAACGCGCGGGGCGCTCGACGGACGACCCCTCGATCGCGGCGGTACACGAGACATTCCCCCTATAGTCCCCCTGTGCCGTGTACCGGTCGATCGACCTCGGCGCAGGCGGGGTGTACGCCGCCGCTGAGACGGGCCGCGCGCCACTATTTATTTCGCGAGCGATCACCGCGCACCCCGCGACCGGCCCCCGCGTGTAGCGCGGCCGAGGATCGGCCTGGTTAGCGACATGACGATCGGACGACACCCGATCCGCGCCCGGTGGCCCTCTTCGTCCGCCGGGTGTGTCGAGCCGGGCACTCGATCACGACATTGGGGTCGCGACCGCTTCGCGCGGCGACAGACGACGTGGTTACGGTCGGGGTCTCGGGAGTCGCTCGCCGACCTCCGGCCGGGACGTTGGACCACCTCGGCCTGGGGCCGCGACGAGGTCCTCGCGGCGGGCGAGCTCGACGTCGAAGGGGCGGGCACGCGCCCGCTGACCCGAGGGCGGGCGAGGGCCCGAAGCCGTGACGGCCCTCCGGTATCGCGGACGAATGGCACTTAGATTTGCGCAATCCGCTATAGCCAAAACGTTTGCGGCGGAGGCCAGCCCGTCGCCCTGAGGAGCCTCCGAACGTGCGCCCGTCCACGCTCGGCTGCGAATCAAGGGCGCATCGTGACGACCGAGGCGTGCTCATTTTAGCAACCGAGTCTCTGGCGGCTCTCAGAATCGGCCGAAGCGAAATCCACGTAATAGTTTGCAGAAATCTACGTGCCATTCGTATCGCGGACCGACGCGCGCCAAATCGAGTCCGCGCAACGATGACCGGACGGCGAGCGCTACCGGCCAAGAGAGGCCTTTAGGGCAGTCATCCACGCGAGCGAGGGGCAAGACCGCTGAGATCGCTCGACGGTGCCTTGCCCCGGCTGGCTTACGGAGCCGCACGAGCCACTCCGTACCTCAGGTCGTCTGGGTCAATGTTCACCACCTATCCGCCGATCGTGCAGGAGAACGAGATCGGGGCGGTCGCGGTCTGTCGGGGAAACACGAGGCGAGGGTCGGGGTCTTGGCTGGGCGAACCCCGGGGCGGTCCCGCGGATCCTGCAGCGCGGCTCCCCCGCCCTCGCCCCGCAATCCGAGCCCGTCGGCAGCTGAGGATCGGCGTCTGCTACGTCGCGTGAAAGGTGTCGGCCTCCCGAGGAATCCCAGAGAGCTGGACGAGCCTTGGCTCCGCGAGTCGCGCCCTGACGCATCGCAATCTCCGGCGAATATCGAAAGCTCGGGGGCGTGACCGCGGATCGTCGCGTTCAGTGTGGAGCTTCTTCGATTGGAAGACGTTCCCGGGATCGAATCACGATTTGTGACCGATGCGAGATTGCGCTACGGCGATGTCGGCGGCCGAGAGGAGGCCGTCGCCGGTCAGGTCGTCGAACGGATCGTAGAGCCCGGACGCGATGCCGGCTCGGACGGCGATCGCGTCGGTGATGGAGACGACCCCATCGCCGTTGGCGTCGCCATAGAGCAGGTCGAAGGCGCGAGCGAAACCCGCGCCGCTCGCCAGCGGGTTGCCGGCCGCGTCCCGGAGGGCACTCGGCCCGGCACCCGCCAGGTCGGTGACGACGTGGCCGTCGGCCAGCGCGCTGAATTTCCACGTCAGCGCCGTCGAGGCGAGACCGGACAGCGTCGCCGCCCCGACGCCGGCCAGGCTCGCTCCCGACCCTGAGTCGATCGGCTCGCTGAAGATGACCTGGATGCCGCTGATCTGCCACGGGAGACCCCGCGACGGTGCGGTTGTCAGATCGAAGGACTTCGAGCCGTATAGGACACGGTATGCGACGACACGAGGCGCGACGGTGTCGACGACGAGATTCGCCGACGCAGCCAGTGAGCCGGTGCCGCCTGGCGGGGGCAGGGTGAGCACGGCGTCCCGACCCGTGATGTCCCGGATCGAGCCTCCTGCGAGCGCGAGCGCGGCGGTGTCGGCGACTTCGAGGCGGGGTGAGTTCTGGCCGGGCGAGACCACGTGGGCGAACGTGAGCGTCGACAGGCCCGATCCCCCGGCGTATGTCGCCACGCCGCCGTCGTTGAGCCGGAGCGTGGGCGTTCCGGTGACGAATACCGGCGCGGCGAAGGAGACTGTCACAAGGATCAGCGAGCCGGCGCCGTAGGACCCGTTGGGCGTCCCCGACGCGACGCTGACGACTGTCGGGGCCGGGGTCGACTCGACGGCCCCGATATCGAGCCGGCCGGCGATGACCCGCGAGAAGCCCGCCCCGCGCTGGTCGAGGACCAGGCCAACTGGGAGCAGCGAGGCAACGCCGTGCCCGATCGCCGGGCTACCGGCCAGCAGGGCCTCGGTCTGCGTCGGCCCGCCATTGTCTCGGAGCGGGCCCAGCTTGGGGTCGACCCCCAGGAGGTTGGTCGCCGGGTCGAGCCCCCCGCTGCCGTCGCCCACCAGATTCGATCGTCCCGACACGGCCCCGAGGATGTCGCCGCCCGAGTCGCGAGCGACGACCGTGTCGGTCAGGGTCAGCGGCACGCCCGCCGCCTGAATCCCGCCGACGCCCTGCAACAAAGTGCCCGACGTGGGAACCGGGACGGCGACGTTGTCGGCGATCGTGCTCGCCGTGATCATCATCGTGCCTCCCGAGGGGTTCGCGAAGACGCCGCCGCCCGTCGTTCTGGCGAGGTTCCCCTCGATCGTGCTGTTCGTGATGGTCCTGGTCCCGATGTTGGCGAGGTTGAGACCCCCGCCGGCGGTTGCTGACGTGTTCTTGGCCACGGTACTCGACTCCAGGTCGAACGTGGACGACCCGGTGACCAGGATGCCGCCGCCGCCCGCCCGCGACGCGTTGCCGAGGATCGACGAGGAGACAATCGTCAGGTCGCCGTTCGTCGCCCGGATCCCGCCCCCGCTCACCGACGTCGTGTTGTCCTCGATCGTGCAGTCGACGATCCGGAGAGTGCAGCCCGCGGAGGAGATGCCCCCGCCCGGGCCGTCCGTCGCGTCGCCGCCTGTGATCGTCAGGTTCTCCAGGTCCACCGGAATAGGCAAGGTGCCCAGGTTCGGGTTGGTGAGGGCCAGGATGCGGAACGCGGGTGTTCCCGGGGAAAGGTCCCGCGCGACCGTCACGCCGCCCTGCGGCCCGTCGATGGTCAGAGCCTGCGTCACATTGAGCGTGCCGAGGGCCGGGTCGAGTGTAATCGTGCGCGGCGCGGCGAAGACGGCCGGGTCGAAGGTGATTGTTTGGGCCCCGGGCTCGGCGTTGGCGCGGTCGATCGCCTCGCGGAGCGAGACCAGGCCGGGGCCGGCGAACACCGCGTCGGACGTGGTGTTCACCACGTATCCGAACTCAGACCCGAGCTGCACGGCGCCGATGTCGAAGGGCCCAACGCTCGGCCGACTGCCGAACCTCTGGTCGAACGAAACGCCGGGCAAGTTCGCCCCGGCGCCGATGGCGGGGCTCCCGGTCTGGGGGAGCATCGTCTGGGTCGGGCCGCCGTTGTCCTGGAGCGGTCCCAGCCTGGGGTCGACGCCGAGGAGGTTGGTCGCCGGGTCGAGCCCACCGCTGCCGTCGCCGACGAGGTTCGATTGCCCGGAGGGCTTCCCCACGATGTCCCCGCCGGTGTTGCCGGCCACGATGGTGTCGGCCAGCGTCAGCGGCACACCCGCCGCAGCGATCCCGCCCACGCCGTGCGAGGGGCCCGAGCCGGCCGAGTTGCTGGCGATCGTGCTCGCGGCGATCGCTATCGTCCCGCCCGAGGGGTTCACGAAAAGGCCGCCGCCCGTCGTTCCCGCGACGTTCCCCGTGAATGTGCTATTGGTGACTGTGCTTATGGTGAAGCCGGTCAGGTCGAGCCCCCCGCCGGCGGATGTTGCCGTGTTCCCGGCCACCGTGCTCGACTCCAGGTCGCACGAGGACGCCCCGGCGAAGAAAACTCCGCCGCCGCCGGCCCCCGCCGTGTTGCCGCGAATTGTGGAGGCGACGATGCTCAGGGCGCTGGTCGAGGCTCGGATCCCGCCGCCGCTGAACGAACTTGCGTTGTTCTCGATCGTGCAGCCGACGACCCGCAGGCTGCAGCCCACCGCGGAGATTCCACCGCCGGGGCCGTCCGTCGCATCGCCGCCGGAGATTGTCAGGTTCTCCAGGTCCACCGGGAATGGCGTGGAGGCCGGGACCGAGTTGGCGATGTTCAGGATGCGGAACGCCGGCGTGCCGGGGGCCTGGCTCCGCATGATCGCGACGCCGCCGTCCGGCCCGACGATCGTGATGCTGCTGGTGATCGTCGGCAACGGGCCCGACGTCAGCGTGATGGCCGACAGGCCGTCGGCGAAAGCGATCTCGGTCGGGGCCCCGGAATTGTCAACCTGCTGGATCGCATCGCGGAGCGTGCCCGGGCCCGAGTCGGCCGGGTTCGTGACCACGATCAACGCGGCGAGCAGGGCGCGGCCCTCCAGAGGCTCGAGACGGGGTCGGTGGGCACGACAGACCGACGGGCGCGTGCGGGTGAGCCGCGGGGATACCGGGGACGGACGCATTGCGGTGTGCCTCGCCTTTAGACATGTCGCCGATCGCGTTGGCCGGGCCGACGCCTCTGCCCTGGAGACTGCGACGCCTCAGGGATCGGGGACCAGGCCCGCGGAGTTTTCCCGCCAGATGTGCGGGCCGCTCGCCGTCCGGGCCGCCGGACGTCGAGAGCGGCGCGACTACTGTCCGGCAAATCGCATCCACCCAGGTCTCGTGCGGGTGAAGCTGTCGAACCCGGGCGCATCGCCCTCGCTCTGCGGCCCCCGGCGACCTGGTCCGGGGATGGCCTGGTCCGGCTCCGACATCGTCGCCATCGACGAGGCCCCTCAGGCCACCCCCCGCCGAATCCGGGGTCGAAAAACCGAATATAAAATATTATTTGACAAGGACTTGTGGAGAATTGGCTTCGGTCGGTAATTCCTCGTCGTCGCCGACCGAGCCGCGCCTCCCGATGTCCCCATCGCCCGCCGCTCGGCGGCGATCCGAGCCATCGGGAAGGGCCGCGGGGCGGCGGAACAAGGGATGTCGCCTGCGCCGAGAATCGAGAGGTACACCCGTCTCGTGCCAAGCCGTGGACGGATCATGGCGGCGGCGCTAACTTCGTGGTCGAATCGAGGTCCAGCCCCCCCCGGGCCGCGCGGCTGTCCCCAATCGCCGATGCGCCGCAGTCTTGGATGGAGCATGAGCGACATGGCACCCCCAAGCGGCGAGCTGGAACGCGCGGTCGCACGCGTCGCGGCGGGCGACGCCGAGGCGCTGGGCCCCCTACTTGACGGCTACCGGGATCGGCTCCGACGGATGGTCGCCCTGCGCCTCGATCCGAGGCTCCACGGGCGCGTGGACGCCTCCGACGTGATCCAGGAGGGATATCTCGACGCCGCGCGCCGCCTGCCCGAATACCTCGCCGAGCCGGGGCGGATGCCGTTCTACCTCTGGCTGCGTTTCCTCGTCGGCCAGCGGGTCATCGAGGCACACCGCCGCCACCTGGCCGAGGGCCGAAATGCCGGGCGGGAGGTCTCGCTGTACCGCGGCGCGATGCCCGAGGTAAGTACGGCCGCGCTGGCCGCCCAGCTCCTGGGCAAGCTGACCACCCCGAGCGACGCCGCGATCCGGACCGAGCGGCGCGTCCGGCTGCAGGAGGCCCAGAACGTGATGGACCCGATCGACCGCGAGGTGCTGGTCTTGAGGCATTACGAGCAGCTGAGCAACGGCGAGGTGGGCCGGGTCCTGGGCATCGACAAGTCGGCCGCGAGCAAGCGGCACATCCGAGCCTTGCTCCGGCTGCGCGAGCACCTCGCCGACCTCGGAGAGCCCGGGGCGGAGCCGACGCCATGATCGAATCGTCCCTCAGAGAGGAGGCGCTGGAGCCTGTTATCGAATCATTTCTGGCCCGCTTCCGGGCCGGCGATCGGCCCGGTGTCGAGGAATACGCGGCGCGGCACCCGGGGCTCGCCGATGTCCTGCGGCAGATCCTGCCGGCCCTCGTGGCCGTGGAGAGAGACCTGACGGTCGAGCGCGGGCCCGAAGCCCAGCTCGTCCCCCCCACCACGGCGTCATCGTACCTGGGCGATTACCGGATCCTCCGCGAGATCGGCCGGGGCGGCATGGGGGTGGTCTACGAGGCCGTCCAGCAGTCGCTCGGCCGGCATGTGGCCCTGAAGGTCCTGCCCGGGTCTCGTGCCGAGGCGGGGCTCGAGCGGTTCCGCCTCGAGGCCCGCGCGGCGGCGCGGTTGCATCACACCAACATCGTCCCGGTCTTCGGGGTCGGCGAGGACGCCGGGGTCTACTACTTCGCGATGCAACACATCCGCGGGCAGGGCCTCGACCAGGTCGTTGAGGAGCTCCGCCGGCTCCGCTCGGCCGGCGCGGCTCCCATGGCGGTCGAGCCGACGGTCGCGGCCCGGCTGCTCGGCGGCACGTTCGAGCCCGCGGCATCCGCCGCCGCCTCGACCGTCGCGCCCCGACCTCGGTCCCGCCGGACGCGTCGGTCCCCAACGCAGATTCGTGAACGATCGCGTCGCCGATGTCGAGCTCGTCGTCGCTCCTGGCCGACGAGGCGGGCTCGGGACGTACCAATCGAGTCTACTTCGACGGCGTGGCGCGGATCGCGCTCCAGGTCGCCGACGCGCTCGCCTACGCCCATGGCCAGGGCATCTTGCACCGCGACATCAAGCCGTCGAACATCATGCTCGACACCCGGGGCACGGCCTGGGTGACCGACTTCGGACTTGCCAAGGCCGACGACGGCGCGGGCTATACGCGGACCGGCGACGTCCTGGGCACGCTCCGCTACATGGCGCCCGAGCGATTCGACGGGCGCTCCGACCCGAGGGGCGACGTCTACGCGCTCGGGGCGACCCTCTACGAGCTGCTGACCCTGCGTCCCGCCTTCCCGGAGGTCGACCGTCCGCGGCTGATCGAACTGATCCTCCGCGATGAGCCGGCTCCGCCCCGCTCGATCGACCCGCGGGTGCCTCGTGACCTGGAAGTCATCTGCCTGAAGTGCCTGGCGAAGGAGCCCTCGCGACGCTACGCGGGCGCCGGCGCGCTCGTCGAGGATCTGAGGCGATTCTGCGACGGTGAACCGATCCTGGCCCGGCGTGCGCCGACCTGGGAGGTCGCCTGGAAGTGGGCGAAACGACGCCCGGCGGCGGCGGTGGCCGCGGTGCTGTTGGTCTTGGCCTCGGCGACGGTGGGCGGCCTGATCCTCGGCTACAACGCCCGGCTCCGAGCCGCCTCGTCACGGGCCGCCGCAGGGCGTGACCTCGCCCTGCGGCGGCCCGTGACGAGGTGCAGAATACGCTCCGCGAGATCCCGGCGACGCGGCCGATCCGGCGCCGCCTGCTCGGCACGGCGATCGAGGGACTCCGCGAGGTCGCCGACGGGCCCGACTCCTCGACGCCCGACCTGCGGCGGGCAGTGGCCCACCGCAAGCTCGGCGACCTTTACCGCGAGGTCGGCGACGTCGCGCAGGCTCGCACGCAGTACGAATCCTGCCTCCGGGTCGCCGGGGGCCTGCTTGCCGCCTCGCCGCGGGACCCCGAGGTGCTCGGCTGTCTGGCCATGGCCTCGGGCGAGCTCGGCAAGATGTCCCTTCAGGAAGACCGGCGGGAGCCGGCGAAGGAGCTGCTCAGCCGCTCCGTCGATTTGGCCAACGAGTGGGTCGCCGTCGACCCGAAGGGATCCCTTGCGGCTGCCGTCCGACTCGTTGCCTATGTACGAGTCGGTCACGCGCATCTCTGGTGCGGCGAGGTGGCCGAGGCTCGCGCCGCGTTCGAGACGGTGCTCAACCTGGCCCGGGCGACGCCCTCGACGTCCCCGGAGGATAACGGGGTCCTTCGGGCCGTGTGCCAGGCCGAGACGTTCCTCGGCGACGCCGACCGGGAATCGGGCAACTCGGAGGGGTTTCGGACCCACTATCGCGCCGCCGCTCGGGCGGCGCCAGCTGATCGCGGCCGAGCCAGGCGTCATCCCGAATCGCGTCCCGCTGGCGACCGTCCTGCACAACCTCGGCATGGACGCCCTGGATCGGTCCGACCTCGCCGAGGCCGGCCCGATCCTTGATGAGGTGGAGCGGTTGACGTCCGAACTCTCGGCTTCCGACCCCGAGCAGTTTGACTTCCGGCTGAGACTGTACCTGGCGAGGTGGAACCTGGCTCGGCTATCGAAGGTGCGTGGCCGATTCGCTGAAGCCGGCGAGCGCTTCGGCCGCATCCGGGACGATCTAGCCGCCCTGACGGCGGCCGGCCGCCTCGAGCGCTCGGCCGCCGCGCTGAACCTCTTCGAGCAGGCCGGCGCCGAGGTGCTGGACTGCGCCGAGCAGGCGCGTGCGGCCCGCGACCCGGGCTACGTCCGCTCCCAGCCGGCACCGCGCCAGTTTGCTCTCCGGGCCGCGCGGACGGTCGTCCTGGCAGGCGAGCCGGCCGGCGGCCCCGCTGCGGCGGCCGAGGCGGGCGGGCTCGCCGAGGTCGACCCGGCCACCGCGGGCGCCAACGGAGCGCTCGCCCTGGCGATCGCCCTCGCCCGATCCGCCGCCGCTCTGGCCACCGCCGCCGACTTTCCGGGGCGAACCGATGCCCGAGACCGCGCCAACGACCGCGCGCTCGAGGCACTGAGGGTGGCCATCGATGGCGGCTTCAGCGACATCGGCGGCCTCGACCATAACGATGATGCGGCCCCGCTGCGTCAGATCCAGGGCTATCGCGCCCTGACCGACCGGGCCAGGACTCATAGATAATCGTTCCGGGACGCCGCACAGTCATCGGCATCGGTGTGGTCGCCCGAGGTTACTCTGGCACGGCGGATCGAAGCAGGTTGGCCTCGATGGAGACCGTGGTGCTGTATGGAAGCGAAAGGTCGGGCCGACTCACGAGTACAGCCAGCGGTTGGCACGCGGGGCGGCCGGCGGCCCAGGCCGGCTGCCCCACACGCACAGGCGCCTTGGAAACCGGCACCGACTCGGGTGAAGTGAAGGGTCCCGGCCAACCGGCGGCCTGCGAACGATCACGTGGGATCTGATCCGGAGAATCCACCTTGAGGACATCGGCCCCCTTCGCATGGCTCCTAGGATGGCTCGGGGTCTCATGGACCGCCGCGGCCGGCCCGTGGGCGCGGACGCCGGTCGATGGCGTGGAGGTCGCCGCGGCGGGCCGGCTGGGCCGCCTGACGGGAAAACTCCCGGCGGTCGGAGCGCCCGAGGCGCCGGCTGTCGCCGAGGCGAGGCAGGAGCGGCCGACGGCCGACGGCGGGGAGGAAGGGGCCGCCGGCTGGCGCAAGTTGGCCGACAACCCGGTCCTGGGGGGCAACCTCGGGACGTGCTTCGACGTGTCGCTCTCGCGAGAGGCACATACCGATCGCATGTGGTTCTCGTGGCGGCCGAAGAAAGCGGTCGCGCTGGTCGAGGGGGCCGACGGCGTCCACTGGGGGCCGCCGGTCATCGTGCTCGGGCCGAACCCTCGGACAGACTGGGAGGAGGACGTCAACCGCCCGGTCGTGGTCAGGCGTCCCGACGGCTACCACATGTGGTATACCGGCCAGGCGCGGGCATTCGTGGATCGGGCACGCGACCAGCCCCGACGGCAAGACTTGGACTCGCACCGGGTCCCGGCCCGTGCTCGCCCCCGAGGCTCCCTGGGAGAAGGCCGCGGTGATGTGCCCGCACGTCCTCTGGGACGAGGAGACGAGGCGGTACCGGATGTGGTACTCGGGGGGCGAGCAGTACGAGCCGGATGCCATCGGCTTTGCCACGAGCCTCGACGGCCTATCCTGGACGAAGCACGCCGACAACCCTATCTTCCGCGCCGATTCAGCCCGGGCCTGGGAGCGGCAGAAGGTGACGGCCTGCCAGGTCGTCCGCCACGGTGGCTGGTACGTGATGTTCTACACCGGCTTCCGTGACATCGACCACGCACAGATCGGCCTGGCCCGCTCGCGGGACGGGATCTCCGGCTGGGAGCGCCACCCCTCCAACCCGATCCTCCGCCCCGGCGCCGGGAAGTGGGACTCCGACGCCATCTACAAGCCGTTCGCTATCCCCGGCGACGGCCGCTGGCGGCTCTGGTACAACGGCCGACGCGGGTCGGTCGAGCAGATCGGCATGGCGATCCACGAGGGGGACGACCTCGGCTTTCCCGGGCGATGAGCCCCAGGACTGCCGACACGGCGAACGAAACACCAATAAACGCCGGGATCGTTGTGATTCCGCATTGCACCGGGACGGAGGCGCCAAGGATGTCTCCGTGGCCATACGGCTGCCGCCTGCGCGGCCCCGTCGAGCTACCCCACTAACTCATCGGCGGGCCGGCGGATCAGGGCCTGGCGGAGCGTGCTTCGGTTACCGCCCGGAGTTGCTTCGGGCCAATCGACTTCGGCATGCCGGACCGAAGCACCCAATGCACAGTGACAGACACCGTTGATGCCCAGGGGAGCCTCAAGCGCATCCGGGGGCCCGTATCTCACATCGGAGTAGGCGCCGGAGTCGCTGCGCACGAGCCGCGACAGAAGCCTAAATGGCGTGACTCGAGAATGCCGATCAGTAGGACGAAGCATTGACAATCTCGCCGCCTGCCCTGGCTGGTACCTAGAGCCCACCACACCTGGGGCTAGCACTGCCGTTGACGAACCGGACCGATCCATCGGTGAAGGCAACGTTCACTCCGCCGGGGTGGTAACGCGATGGGCCGCAGGCCGTGGTGTTGCCGGTATTGCCGACGAAGACGTCGCCCAAGATGCATAGCCTGCTGTCGGGTGGCATGGTGGCGTAGCTTGCCGCATGCCTTCCGCTCATCTACCAGTATTCGCCCACGACATAAACGGCGCCGAACGAGCTCGGCGGCCCGACGGCTGACCTCCTCAGCGCCAGGGCCAGGAGACCGAGCAGGACGTTGCGGCCCGCGTCCGTGCGGGGCATGGGTCACCTCATCGCGGGATCATGGGCGAGTCTCTACGTCCTCGTCGGGGCGGCATGATAGCCACCCACCGCATGAGCAGCAACCTCGATCGCCTCGCTCAATGCTTTCGGGCCTGGATGTCCTTCGTGGTGACGAGGTCGTCTCCGGTCGCGACGGTCAGGCCGAGCGTGGCCGCGGGCGCGGGGACGGTCTGCGTCCGGCCGGTGGCACCGCCGATGAATCGATCCTGGTCATGATAGGTGAGGTTCGAGTTGGGGTTGAACTTGGTGATCGCCGACCCGGCGATGAAGTCGACCTGGAAGTAGCCGTCGGGTACCTTGACCGTCAGCGACTCCGTGCCCGTTCCCGTCGCGCTGGACTCGGCGAAGAGGGTCTGCTTCGGCAGGTTGGCCGAGCCGAAGTCGGAGTTGGGGGCGGTGTACGACACCAGGGTGACGGCCTCCGGCTTGGTGACCTTGAAGCTGACCGTGACCGTGTCGCCCTGCGCGACGTGGCCACCGAGCGTGGTCGGGTGGGTGACCTGGCCGTTCGGGGCGGTCACGGTGTACTTGATGCCGGTGACCCAGGACGTCGAGAGGAGCGCGGCGTCGAAGCTGTCGAAGTTCCGGCCGGTGACCGCCTGGCCGCTCTTGGTCAGGTCGACCTTGTAGCCCCCGACCCCGCCCGTCTGGACCCAGCCGGCGGGCTCGACCTCCTTGACCGTATAGTTGCCGGTGGCCAGCTTCGTGAAGCTGTAGGCGCCGTTCGTCCCGCTGACGGTCGTGGCGATGGGCGACGACCCGCCGGTCTTGAATAGCTCGACCGTCGCCCCGGTCTGGGGCGAGAGGGGGCTGGAGGCGCCGTTGCCGGTGAGGTCGCGGTAGGCCGCCCCGCTGATGACGCCGGTCGTGGCCGTGGTCCCGGAGAGGAGGACGCGGCGCTCGAAACTGCCCACCGTGGGGCAGATGCCGCGAACGACCCGGGTCCGGCGGTTGGGATGGCTGCGGCGAACGGGTACGGGCCACATGGCAGGGTTCTCCCTCCGGCAAGAGCTGGGGTCCGGGCCGACTCTCGGTCCCGAATGCCCCCACCGAAGAGAGAAGCAGCTGCGGCCATTCGTGATGCGAGGCGAGAATTCTTCTCCCCGTTGGGCATCAGGCTATCGAGCCCAGCCACCCGGGGCTCGGCGTAGGTCTCGAATCCTTCGCCGATGGTTTTCTCTGGACATTCCCCTGAGCCATAATGGCTCTGGGAGGAGTGCCCGAGATGAGCGAGCCCAGCACCAAGACCGACACCGCTGATCGGGGCCGATTCTCGGCCCGGCGGAAGACCGAGGCCATCCTGCGACTGCTCCGGGGCGAGGACCTCGAGACACTCTCCAGGCAACTCGGCGTCACCGCCGCCGCCCTGTCCGCCTGGCGGGACGGCTTCCTCGACGGCGGCACCGCCGCCATGAGGAGCCGGCCGGCCGACGAGCGGGACGAGGAGATCGCGCGGCTGAGATCGAAGGTCGGCCAGCTCACGATGGACAACGAGCTGCTCGACCGGAGGTGCCAGCACCTGGAGAGCGGCCGCCCTTTCGCGTCGAGGAGGCGGAGCACCTGAGCTGCTCCGCCTCCCCCTCGACCGGCAGGCGGTACGGCCTGCAGCGGGTCTGCCGCATCTTCGGCCTGGCCCGCTCGACGGCTTATTACCTCAAGGCCCGCGACGCCGTCCCGCCCGGACAACGGCCCGTGCCCAGGAAGCGCGGCCCGATCGGGGCGGCGACCGACGACGAGTTGGTCGCCCACATCCGGAGGGTGCTGGCCGAGTCCCCGTTCCACGGCGAGGGTTACCGCAAGGTCTCGGGCGCGGCTGCGGCATCGGGGCATCCGGACCGCTGCGGAGCGGGTCCGACGGCTGATGCGGGAGCATTACCTCCAGGCCCCGCGCCGGGGCGGCAACGCCCACGGCCCCACGGCCCATGACGGCACGATCACCACCAAGGAGCCCGACACGATGTGGGGCACCGACATGACCACGACGGTTACCACCGATCAGGGGACGGCCCACGTCTTCGTCGCCGTCGATCACTGCACGTGCGAATGCGTCGGCCTGCACGCCGCCAAGGGAGGCAACCGGTTCGAAGCCCTGGAGCCGCTCCGCCAGGGGGTGCGCGAGCACTTCGGGGAGTTCGGGCCCGACATCGCCGAGGGCCTGGCCATCCGCCACGACCACGGCAGCAGCTACATGAGCGGCGACTTCCAGCGAGAGCTGACCTTCCTCGGTGCCGTCAGCTCGCCGAGCTTCGTCCGGGAGCCCGAGGGGAACGGCTGCGCCGAGCGGTTCATCCGCACGCTCAAGGAGCAGGTGCTTTGGGCGCGGACGTTCGCCACGGTCGAGGAGCTGGCCGGCGCGTTGCGGGAGTTCAAGCGGACCTACAACGAGCGTTGGCTAATCGGCCGGCATGGTCATCGGACGCCCGCGCAGGTGCGGCGCGATCTCGTCGGTAGCAAGGCAGCGGCGGCGTGAGTACAATCAGTTTCCCGTCCAGAGAACCCGCAGGCGATACACGAAGGCCATCGCGTCGGTCGCTCCGGCGCGCCATCGGCCGCGAAAGGTCGAGAAACTCGCCGCCCCCCGTCACGGATGGCCGCTGCCGCTTCTCTCCGGGGTGGAGGCACAGACGCGATGACGCCCTACTGCGGGCGAGCCTCCGCGCGAGACGGTCCTGGATCGCCGATGGCGATCGTCCCAACCCGCGACTCTGCCGAAACAGGAGGTGACCGATGTTCGCGTACCTGACGGTCCGCCGCCATCCCGCCCGCCCGTCCGCGCGACGGTGCCGGGCCGGCCGGTCCCCGCTGGTCGAGGATCTCGAAGGCCGACGACTCCTCTCCGGCTCCAGCATCCACCACCGGCCCGAGATCGCGAGCATCGACCTCGTGCCACGCACCGGCGACGCGGCCCACAGCAACGGGGCCAGCGGCACGGGCGGCGGCTCCGGCAAGGTCCGTTTTCAGTGACGAGCCGGCGTAGCCGAGTTTCCTCCGACGATGAGCGAAGACCGACGCCCGGCCGACCGCTCTACGGCCCTGCCCCGGGTCGCGGCCCGGCCGGCGTCGATGGCGGACCGGGGGGCTTGCCCTCGGCCGGGGCGGGCACTCCGTCAGGGGCGAGGGCCTCGGCCTCGCGGCAGAAGAGTTCGCAGGTCAGGTAGTCGTGCCATCCGTCTCCCCACCCCAATGGGTCCTCGGCGACCGTGCGCAGGCCTGCGCGGCAGGTCGCGAGAAGCCGACCGGCCTCCGCCTTCAGGCCGAGGCGCTGGTAGGTCATCGCCAACAGCGACTCGGCCTCGAGCCCGAGGCGCCGCCCGCGGCTCGGCACCTCTTGAGGTGATCCGCCGCCTGGTCGAAGTGGCCGTTACGATACTCGGCCAGCGCCCAATCGAATTCGGCCCAGCCGTAGTGCTCAGCCTTCGGGTTCGCCGCCTGGGCCGCGTCGTAGGCCTGCCGGACGACCTGCTCCGCCCGCGCGGGCTCGACCGGCTTCGGGCTCACCAAGCAGGCCTGCGCGGCGTGCGAAGCGTCCCAGCCCCGCGCCGCGCCGAAGCGATCGAGCATCGCGGCGGCGAGGCGGCGATAATCCGTGTCGTCGCCACGGTAGAGGCGGAGGATCGCGACATGTTTCTGGAGCAGGGCGTTTGAGGGGTCCAGCTCCGCGGCCCTGTCGAGGACCTTCGAAGCCTCGTCCCACCGTCCCCGCTCCGCCAGCAGTTCTCCCAGCGTTTTCTGGGCCCGGGCGTCGTCGGGCTTGCGGAGGAGGGCCTCGCGGAAGACGGCGATCGCCTCGTCGAACCGCCCGGCCCGGAGCAGGATCTCGACGAATGGGTAGTCGACAGCCACCGACAGGTTCGTGGCTCCGCGTTCCCCCGGCGTGGTGCCCTCGTCGATCAGGGCCCTAGCCTCGCGGAGCAGCGCGTCGCACGACAGCCAGTCGAGCCAGTGGCCGTCCCACTCGTCGTGTGCATCGAGGCCTGCGCTCACGGCCCTCCCGGCGGACGCGAGCTGCTGCGTGGCCAGGTTCTTGTCGCCCAGGCGATAGGAGGCCATCGCCAGGATGATCTCGGCCTCGATCTCCAGCCTTCGGCCGGTGCCCCGGAGCCCCGTGGCGAGGTCGGCCGCGTGGGCGAAACGGCCGCTCCGATAGTCCACCAGCGCCATGATGAGCTGGGTGTAGCCGAAGTGGGCGGCGTGCGGATTCGCCGCCGACGCGCGGCGGAATTCGTCCTCGATGAGCCGGGATGCGCGCTCGACCTCAACCGGCCGGGCGCTGAGCATGCAGCTCTGGACGGCGTACAGGGTGGGGTCGCGCCCCTTCCCGCCGAAGCGATCGAGCATGGCGAGGCACTGGCGGCGGTAGCCCGCGTCGTCGCCCGACAGGAGGCGCAGGACGGCGATCTTGGCCGCGGGTAGGGGATCCGCCGGGTAGCGCACGGCGAACGTGTCCACGTGCTTCAGGGCCTCGACCCACCGCCCTTGCTGCGTCAGAAGATGCGTCGCGAACTCGTGGACCCTCATCTCGTCGGGCTTGATGAGGAGCGCCTCGTCCAGCATGGCGATCGCCTCGTCGGTCCGACCTGCCAAGCGCAGATTGCGGCCGAGGGAGTACGGGGCATCGCCCACGTGGTTGGCCTTGCAATCGAGGCGGAACGACTCGCGGAAGGCGGCGATCGCCTCGTCGCGCCTCCCCGCCCATTCGAAGGTCCACCCGTACCAGAAGTAGTAGATGGCGCTCTCGGGTCTGAGCCGGGTCGCCTCGCGAAGCTGGGCCACGGATTCGTCGAGCTTCTTCTGCTCTCTCAGGAGGGTCCCGAGCTCCGCGCGGGCCGCGGCGTCGTCGGGATTGGTCCGGATCGCCTCGCGGAAGGCGGCCTCCGCCTCTTTGACCTTCTTCTGCCCCCGGAGGCGCTGGCCGAGCCGCGTGTAGGGGGCGGTACCGGGCCGCAGCCGCGTCGCCCGGCGGTATGCCTCCAGCGCGTCTTCGAATCGACCTAGCTCCATCAGGATATCCCCGAGCTCAGACAGGGCATGCACGCTCTGCGGCCGGGAGGCGACCGCGGCCATGAGGAATCGCGCCCGCTGCTCATTCCACGGGCCTCGTTGATTGGGAGGAGTCGCGGCGATCTTCGCCGCAAGGAAGCGGGACATCTCGAGGTTGGTCCAGAAATCGTTGGGGAACCTCCGCCAGGCCAACCGGAGCACCCGCGCCCCGCGGTCCCAGTCCTTGGCGTCATCCCTCAGCGCGATGGCCAGCCGCATCAGGCTGATCGCCGGCTGGACCTCCAGGCCCGGCTCGTCGTCGGCCAGGGCCCGCAGCGCCGTCGGGTCCTTGTGCGCGGCGCGGAGCCGGTCGCGCCACGGGTCGGGGTCGGCCACGCGCGCCGCCGCGACGAGATCGGTATCGGGATGCTGCCCCGGCTTGAGCTTCAAGAAGCGGCGGGTGTGGGCCCAATCATCGAGGTAGACGACGAGGTCGTCCCGCGACGGCCGGGCGGCGATCCAGGCCCCCACGGCCTGCGGCTCGGTGTGGTCCACGTCGAGCCCCGAGGCCATGAAGGCGGCGGCGAAGTTCTGATCGTATCCGGTCGGGGAATCGCTCCCGTTACGGGCGGCGTCGAGGTCGGCCAGCAGCTTCCGGTCGACCTTGAGCCGCTCGGCCCGCTGCGACGCCTCGTCGCGACGACGCGTCAGCGTCGCCAGCACCGAGTCCACACGGCCCCTCAGCGCCGCGTCCGGTCGGCCCTGGTTCGCAAGGTCGGCCGCCCGGTGCGCCTCCGTCAGCGCCGCGTCCCAGCCCGACGGGTCGTTGATCGCGCGGCTGCCGGCCTCGCCCTCGCGCCGCAGCGCCTCGGCCAGGGCATCGTTGACCAGGCGGGTCGTCGTCGCGGCCTGCGCGGCGTCCCGGCGCTGGAGCCAGACGGCCCCGCCGCCGAGCAGCGCCACCAGCACGGCCCCGACCGTGGCCAGCACGGCCGTCATCCGTCGCGCTCGGCGCTCGGCCCGGGCCCGGGCCCGGGCGGCCTCCGCGGTCCGGGTCGCCTCCTCGGCGCGGGCCGATTCGGCGGCGCGGGCGACTTCCGCCGCGCGGAGCCGCTCCTGCACGCCGGCGAGGTACGCCGTCAGCCGCCCGGCCACGACCCCGGCGTCGCCGGGGCGATCCTCGCGCTCCGGCGCCAGGCAGTCCCGGGCCAGGGCCAGCAGGTCGGCGTCGGCGCCGGAGGCGTCGAGGCGGGCCAGGGCGTCGCCCACGTCGCCCAGGGCCGCCGTGCGGAGCATCGCGTCCGACGACCGGCCGACGAACGCCGGCCGCCCGGTGAGGATCTCGCAGAGAATCGAACCCAGGGCGAAGACGTCGACCCGCTCGTCGAGCCGATCGACCTCCCCGCGCGCCTGCTCCGGGGCCATGTAGCTCGGCGTCCCCAGGGCCGAGCCGGCGGACGACAGGTCGGAATCGGTCTTGCTGCGGACCGTGGCGATCACCGTCTCGGGGGCCGGTCCCTGGCCTGGGTCCGTCGATTCTTCGGCCGGGGCATCGCGGGGCAGGACCTTGGCGAGGCCCCAGTCCATCACCTGGACCTCGCCGAAGGCGCCGACCATGACGTTCGACGGCTTCAGGTCGCGGTGGATCACCCCGTGGGCGTGGGCGTAAGCCACCGTCTGGCAGACCTGCTCGAAGATCCCGAGGAACCTCGCCCGGTCGGCCTCGGACGGGCCGGACTCGCCGAGGAGCCGGGCCAGCGTCCGCCCCTTGACGAGCTTCATGGTGAAGTAGGGCCGGTCGTTGCCGAACGAGCCCAGCTCGTGGATCGGGGCGATCCCCGGGTGCTGGAGCTGGCCGGCGATCTGCGCCTCCTCGACGAACCGGCGGATCATCTCGGGATTGCCGCGGAGGTCGTCGCGGAGGACCTTGACGGCCAGCTCGCGCCCGAGATCGGGGTCGCGGCCCCGGAGCACGACGCCCATTCCGCCGCGGGCGATCTCGCCGAAGAGTTCCAGCCTGGCGGAGCGGCCGGACGGGGCGGCCATCCCGGGGATGGCGCCGGGCCCGTCGTTGACCGTCACGACGACGCGCACCTCCGAGTCCAACGCGGTCGTCAGGGCCTCGGTGGTCATGACTTCACCGGGGCGGTCGATTCCATCGTTACTGCGGTCGTCGCCGGCATCGGTCTCGCCCCCCAGGGCGTTTCCCAGCAGGCAGCGCGGGCAGAGCCCGGCGACGAGGGTCGCGTTCGGCTCGCCACAGGACGGGCAGGTCTGGCGGTCGTCGTCGGCCATCGGCTCGGACCCCCTTCGGCGGATCGCGGCCGGGCCGCCGCGTCCTCGACCCCCAGCATAAGGCGTGCGCCGGCGAAGCTGACGCAGATTCCCAGAGGCCGCCCTCAGCCTCCGAGCGCGGTGAAGAGCGAGCGGATCTCGTCGTCGACGCCGGCCGGGTCGTCGATGGTCCGCGCGACCTCGTCGCGGAGTTTCGCGGTAGCGGCGGCGGAGCCGGTGCGCCGCGGCGCGGGCGGCCTCCTCGGAGAGGCCCAGCTCGGCGGCGATCCGGGCATAGGGGACCCGTTCGGCATTGCCCAGAAGCGCGGCGCGAAGGACCTCGAACTGGCGCGATTTCCCGGCCCGTGCCATCTCGTCCCCGACGGCGGCGACGGCCCCCTCCAGGAGCGTCGTCGCCCACCGCCGCTCGAACAGCCGCTCGGCCGTCAGCGCGTGGGCCGGCTCGCGGCCGTAGCGACCTTCGGCATCGGGACCGTCGATCGGGATCGGCGGCCGGCCGCCCCCGCGCCGGAGGGCACGCTCGAGGTCCGACTGGTTGGCGAGACAGTGCGAGCAGGCCGCCATCAGGAACGAGCGGAACCGCCCTTTCGCCCGGTCGACCGCGGCCAGGTCGTTCTTCTCCAGGAGCCGGGCGAAGAAGCCCTGCACGAGGTCCCGCGCCGACTCCGCGTCGTGCCCCTTGCGGCGGACGAAGGCATACAGCGGATACCAGTAGGCGGCGCCCAGCCCGGCCAGCGCGGCGCGGGCCTCCGGCGAGCCGCCGTCGCGCGCGGCGAGGACCACGCTCCAGCGGGTCGACTGGAACGTCCCACGGCCGGGACCCTCATGCTCGGAATCCATGGGCATGCTCGACGGATGACGACCGCGCCCCTTCGATCGCCGGTTCGGAGATCCCATCCGGGGGGCGGGACCCATGGCGACGGCCCGACTCGTTACAAGGCATGCGTTGGCGAACATCTAACCCCGTCCAGGTCGCGGCCGCCGCGATGGGACGCTGTGACCGGGCCGGCCCGCCGTTGTCCACCGGCCGCCAGCGGGTTGACCGAGGCCGACGCGAAACCGGCACCGCCGCCAGCCCCTGCCGCGCCGAGGACGGCCTGGGTCGCGCCCTGATGGTCCGGGTCGCCCGGTGCGGCTTCAAGAGAGTTCCGGTGCCGGAGTGCGGACCCGAGCAACTCAGGGCGGCCCATGTGATTCTCAAGGCCGCTCTCGGCGGGCCGGGCCGCTGAGCCAGGGTGTTCCTCAGCGCACTTCGGTGTGGTCGACCGGCGCCTCGGAGGGCCTCTCGGCCCCGGGCGCCCGGCCGAGGGCTACCTCTGAACGCGTCAAGCCCCGCGCCCGCGGAGACTCGCGATCCGGTACAGGCAACCCCTCCGGCTGAGGAGACGCCTGCACCGATCGGCGTCGGCAGGGCGTCGATAGCAGTCCGGCGATGCGTCCGGGCGTAAGGCGATCCCGGGCGGCCCCGGCCCCGCGGGGTCGCTCGCCTCGGTACCGCATCGGGCACGCGTCATCGCTTCCGAGATCGCGGCAGTTCGAGGTGCGAATCCCCGAGAGTGCTGAAGACCAACGCCCGGCGACCACCCCAGGCGACTCGGGAGCCGTCGGCGAACATAGTTATGCGAGCGGATATCTAAAATAAAGGGTCAGTTCGGCGTCCCGGCCTGCCGGCCCGTCGCACGCGACTTTGTCGCCCGTCCGCCCGCCTCGCGACCGGGCTCGACCCGCCGCGTCGAGGTACCGGCCGGCTCGTACAGGCCCTGGACAAAGCCCTCCAGCCCCCGCTCGGCGAGCATCCGCCGCTCCCCGGCGGGCAGGCCCTCGGGGCTCGTCACGGGCGGCAGCTGAGCCGACCGGTAGAGCTCCTCCAAGCCCTCCTTCGCCTTGGTGCGGGGACGCGGCGCCGGCGGGCCCTCGGCCGGCTCGTGGCCGTTTCCCCGGAGCTTGGCGAACTTCTCGCTCATCAGGTCGGGCTTGGCGTACCGGTACGGCTCATCGTTCTTGAGCATCAGGTAGGCGATCGTGACCAACTTGCGGGCCACGGCCGTGATCGCCACCGGGCGGCTCTTCCGCTTGGTCAACCTTCGGAAGAACGCCCCGATCGGGCCGGGGTGGCGGCCGGCGTGCGGGGCCGCCTGCGTCAGGAGCCGCGGGCCTGCCCGTTACCCGCCTTCGTGATCGGGCCGTGGTAGCACTTCCGGCCCGATTGCTTGGTGGAGGGCGCCAGCCCGAGGTAACTCGCTGCGTGGTCGCCGTCGCGGAACCGGCCGATGTCGCCGAGCGCCGACAGCACGCCCAATGCCACCACGTAGTTCACCCCGGGGATGGTCATCAGGAGCTGGACGCGCTTCTCTTCTCTGGCGACCTCGGCAAGCTCCTTATCGACCTCGGTCAGCTCGGCGTCGACCGCGGCGATCTGCCGCAGCTCGCTATCGCGGACGAGCCGCGCGCAGGCCGGCAGATCGAGCGCCTTCAGCCAGGCCATCCCGGCCTTCGTCCAGAGGACCTTGCAGGGCGGCCGGAGCAGCAGTCGCGCCAGCAGGCACTGGACGCGGTTCTTGGCCCGCGATCTCTGCGTCATCAGGGCGGCGCGGTGGGTGAGCAGGCTGCGGAGCTGCTGCGTGCGGCCGTCCGGCTGCCAGACCGTGGGGAGGTAATCGCACCGCAGGAGCTGGGCGAGGACCTCGGCGTCGACCTTGTCGGTCTTGACCCTGGCCTCGGCGATGGCGCGGGTCTTCAGCGGGTTGCCGACGACGACTTGGGCCACGAACGGGCGGAGGACGTCGACGACGGACCAGGTGTTGGTGGTGGCCTCCAGGGCGGCACGGTCGGTCTTCTTGAGGGGGGGCGCGGGCGAACGCCTCGAGCTCGTGGCGGAGGCATCCGGCCCTCCCCCGGAAGAAGACCTTCCCCCTGGCGTCGATGATGCAGGCCTCGACGAAGTGCTTGTGGACGTCGAGCCCGACGGTGCGGGCCATGGCGGTGACCTCCCGATGGGTTTGTCCGGGCGTGGGCGGGTGGGCTCGCGCGGGCGAGCATGCGGGTCCGAACGGCACTTACCTCTTCGAGCTCGTGGCTCAGCCCGGTGGGCCGCGGGGGTGGTCACTTAAAAGACCGGGCTCGGAGCCCATAGCCATCGCCGACCGGCCCCCGAGGTGAACGGCCCGCCTCACACCCGAACGGGTCCCTGTCGATCGCGCTTCACCTCGTCCCGAATCCGGCACCCCTAACGAGAGCCGGCGGCTCGGGACGACGCAAGCGAGAGGAGCGGTATTCCGTGACTGCTCCGTCTGCGTTCATACCAGGTAAAGGGGGGCGGCCCCCGGCCACCCGGGCCGCCCGGCGTCCCGCCGATCGCTCGTGGATCGAGGTCGGCGGCCCGCGTGACCCGCGGCGGAATCGACCGCTCGCCGTGGCGCGGGCGGTGGCGTACACGCCCGCGGCCTGCCCCGCCATCGCGCCGATCTGCCCGCCGGCGCCGTAACCGACGACCGCCATCGCGACGCCGATCATCATGACCAGCCGGTCAATCAGCTCGTTGAAGGACCGCCTCTTCTCCGCGCCGCGCATCGGCAGGAAATCGTTTTACAGCTCGCGGCAGCGTCATGGACCCGCCCGCCACAATCCGGCCTGACCCGCGCGACCTGCTCGACCTCGCCGCGCTCGAGGACGACGACTTCCGCTGCGCCGCCGAGGCCCTGGCGCCCCGGGTCCACGGGCGGCTCGCCGCGGCCGAGTCGGCGCGGGTGTGGCGGGCGGTCGTCGAGTCGCTCCGGGCCCGGGGCATGGGGCGGAATGCCGGCGCAGGACCGAGAGGCGTTCCGCCAGAAATCCCTCGAGAGGCGGCTGGCCGACGCCGGCACGGGTCGAGCTGGTCGACCGGACCGTGGACCGTCTCCGGGAGTTGAAGGCCGGGGGCGGGCCGCCGGCCTGACCCCCTGTCCCGTTGCCAAGGGGCGACGGCCGCTCCGGGTCCCGACCGCCGGGGGCCTCGCCGTCTCAGCCGCGAGACCGCCGCCGCGCGTACGCGGCCAGGCCGACGGCCCCGAGCCCGCAGAGGGCCAGCGAGGACGGCTCGGGGACCGGGACCACCCCCGCCTCGTCCACCACGTGCACGGCCCCGGGCTCCGTCTCCGTGAGCGGGACGACGAGGTAGAAGTCGTTCGCATGGTTCGCCGTGTTCAGGATCGAATTCACGTTGGTGATCTGCACCGTCGAGGGGGCCGGGTAGTGGCTCCATGCGGTCGGGGCGGTCGAGGTCAGGGTCACGCTCCCGCTGGCGACGATGGCGCCGGTCAGCGAGCCGAAGCGGAGGTCGTAATTGACGTCGAGTGTGGAAGTGAACGTCCCGCCGACCGGCTGGGTCGGCGGTGGGGCGCCGGGTGTCGGGTCGGCGAAGTTGATCGTCATCGTCCCGGTCGAGGCCGCCCCCCCGCCCGGCCTCATGCTCTGCAGGGTGATGTAATACTTGCCGGCCGCGGTCCCCGCGCCGAACGTGTTCGCGGCCACGGGCGCCGCCGTTACGAGCTGCAGGTCGTCCATCACGAGGGCGGTCATGCCCGAGCCGCCGGGCGCGGCCATCACGTTCTGCGTCCGCTCGATGATCGTGTCGGTCGGGCCGAGGTTCGGGTTCTGCGGATCGATCGGGTTCCCCTCGGGGTTGACCGCGGGGAAGGTGAACGAGGTCCCGATCGGGACACCCGTGAACGCCACGCCGTCGAACGAGGTCCCCGGCTCGGTCTGGAAGAGGTCCCAGCCCGCGAGCACGACGTCGGCATCGGCGCGCCCGGCGGCGCAGGCCGCCGCCACCGCGACGGCCAGAATTCGGATCATCGCACGCAATCGGTATGCCTCCGATCGCCGGCCGAGGCCGGGCGACACCACGGGGTTCGTCTCCGCCCAGGCTAGCGCGACGGCCGCCGCCGAGGGAAGAAAAAATTCTGGTCCCTTCTCCGTGTTGATCTATTACAACGTGCAACTCAATAAGATCTGCAATTCTCTTGGACTCCGGCATCAAGCCGGTGCGGCCCGGCCGACGTGGAGGCGTGCATGGGCGGCCCCAAGGCGCCCGTCCGGCGGCTTCGGCCGAACGCGACGGCGTCGGGGCCGGGCCGCCGCTGATGACGCGGTCGAGCATGGCGCCAGAAGGATTTGTGGCGATCGTCGGGGGGACTAGATGATCGGCCTCGGGCCGGCGGCCCGCCTCGCGGACGGGGATTTCCTGGCAGTTCGCCCTGAGGGCAAGCCTAGACCTGGGACAGGGCGGGAGCCGCAGCCCGACACAAAGTAATGAAATATTCTAAGATTCATTATCTTAGCAATACTTGTAACTTCGATGGATTTCTTATTTCGCGTCGCACTAGCACCGAGGGTACAGTTCAAGCCCGCTCGGCAGATCCTTGATCATGCGTATCGCTCCAGAGCATGACCCAGGGTCTCCGGAATCGGATGGGGCTCCAGACCGGTCGAACCGCGCCGCATGCACGCGACCGACTGTTCTCCGCAGGCGACGAGTTCTTCGACGTCTCCGACGACCCTCAGGTAGTCGAAGCGAAAGACCAGCGAATCGATCCCGCGCGAGGTGAGGGTCATCCGCACGGTGATCTCATCGAACGGCTTGATCTCGGCCAGGTACTTGCACGAGACGCTGCTCGTCACGAGGGCGAGGTCCCGCTCGAGGTCCGCGAGGATCGTCGGGGCGTGGTCGCGGAGGAACATCTCCCGGCAGCGCCCCTGCCACCTCAGGTGATTGACATAATACACGTTACCAATCAGATTGGATTCTTCGAATCCGACGACATGGCGATAGTCGTAGGAACGCCGAGTCGCACCTCCCTGCTGGGCGTGCCGCTCGCCGGGCTCCCGGAGGGCGATGGCGAAGGCCGTCGGCCCGGGTTCGCCGCCGATCGTCAGTGAGCAGACCGCGATGGCCGTATTGCCCGCGCGGAGGACGTCCCAGCCGTCCCCCACCGAGTAGACGTGATCCATCGACTCCGGGTCGATGTGGCCGAGCTTCCTCAGGCTCTCCATCGCGGCCCAGACCCGGGTGCCAGCCTCGTCGAGATCATATCCGGAGCGGCGAGCGATCCCGCGGGCGAGTCGGAGGAGGGCCGGGGCGCAGGAGGCCCTCCCAGCCCTCGGCCGGCCGCCTCACGACCGGCTCGATATCGCAACTGACGGGCTGACACCCGGCGACGGCGAGCGTGGCGGGTCCGGCGTGCGAGCTCGAGACGTGCTGGCCCGCGCAGGGGTCGGGCTTGCCATCCGGTCGCCTCGAGGGCGAGATCCTGGTGCCCATCGCCGACGATACCGCCCGATCCGACCGCTCCCGACGATCTCCGGCCCCGGACGATTCCAGGGACACCGACAACGCCGCCCCGGGGATCAGTTCCCCGACCCGTCGCTCGAGGTAGGGGGCGATCAGGTCGGGAGGCCAGTGACCTCCCGGCCGGATTTCCCCGACTTTCCTCAGCCGGAGTCCCTCCCAGCGCTCGCGGACGATCCTCGCGTCGTCATCATCATAGAGGGTCACGTCGTAGGTGAAAATGCCGTCCGCGGAGGAACGCTCCTCGGCCAGTACGCGCCGCGGGCCGGCCGGCCAGGACGTGTCGGCGATGATCCGGTCCACGCCGACCGGCAGGATCGTGGAGTGCGGGATACAGGCCTGGATCGCATGGATCGCGGCATCCCGCATCCCCGCGTCGCCTAGCAGGAGTGTCGCCCCGCGACCGCCCTCGAACCAACCGCGGGGATCGCCGCTCGTCAGCGTCGCCTCGCAACGGGTCGCCCTCAGCGCGGTGTAGCTGAGGATGCGTTGGAACCGCCCCGCCTGGAACAAGAATGACCCGTAAAGATCGCGCCCCGGATCGAGTCGGAGCCTCGCGGGCGGCTCTGCCGCGAGACGGCTCGCGGTATCGGGGATCGCCGGGGCCGACCCCAGCCGGAAGGTGGCGCGGAAATGGCCGACCTGATAATCCGTCGTCCGGCACCGCAACACCACCTCGACGCGGTCCGGTGCCCGCAAGAGGGCTGCGAGACGGATGGTCGTGCCGCCATCGGGGATGACGACCGGGTGATCGAAGGCGACATCCTCGATCGTGACGCGCACCGCCAGGTCGGCACGCGTCAGCGCGACCGTGGCCTGGGCCATGGCCTCCAGGCCGATAACGGCGGGCAGGAGCCGATCGCCTCGGAAGACGTGATCGCCGAGGAAGGGATCTCTGTCGGGCGAGAGGTCGGCTTCGGCAACCAGTTCTGCATGCGGGTAGTCGATCGCGACCCGTTCGAGGAAGCGGTGATCCGGCATGGGCGGACGATCGACTCGGATCGTCGGCGATTCCCCGATCCGACCTGCGATCACGAGCGTCGGGGGCAGCTCCGGATGCTCGAGGATGCGGAGGAAAAGATCCGCCCCGACCTCGGTCGGTATGGGATGGACGCCCTCGGCCGAGAGCGCCTCGATCCGCCCGAGCCGCTCGCCCATCCCCACGCTCGCCCAGACGGACCACTCCAGAGAGAGGCAGCGGCAGGATCGGTTCTCCGCCCCATATCGTTCGGTGACGTCGGTCTGCCATGCGTTGGCCAGGGCGTAGTGGGCCTCCCCGCATCCCCGTCCGGGCGATCAACGACCCGAATGTCACGAGCAGTCGGAGTCGGCCGGGCTCCACGGCCCCCAGCACGTTCTCCAGCCCCGCGACCTTCGGGGCGACGGTGGCGCGGATCGCGTCGAGATCCAACTCGCCCACGGACCGGGGCGCGTTCGCGCCGGCCGCGTGGATCGCGGCGGTGACCGGCCCGAGCGCATCCTCGATCCCGGCGACCGCCCGACGGACCTCTTCGGAGTCCGCGACGTTCGCCCGTTCATAGTGGCAGGTGACCCCGGCCGACTCGAGCCGTCGGAGGTTCTCGGCCAGCACGGGGTCGGCCCGGGGGTCGGACCTGCCGACCACCCCCAGCCGGGCCCCCGTCCTGGTGGCCAGCGCGAGCGCGCATTCCGTCGCGATGCCCTTGCCCCCCCCGGTCACGAGGACGACATCGGCCGACCCCACCGGCAGCGGTTTGACATCGGCGGCCTCGGGCGAGGCGAGCCGGAGCACCGGCTCCCAGCGACGGCCGCGCGCGTCGTAGCGGGCCTCGCGGTAACCGCGAGCGCCCTGGACCTCGCGGGCGATCAAGTCGGCCGGCGCGGCGTGGTCGTGCGGGACTTCCACCACCACCGTGTCAACCCAGGGAGCCTCCAGGTGGAGCGACCTCGCGAAGCGCGCCCCAGACGCGACAGTCTCCGACCAGGACGAATTTCCGGGCGGGGCCCGCCGGAGTGATCGCGGCCCGGGCGGCCTCGATCAGCAGGCCGAGCGGTCGGTCGTCGGGACACGTCGGCAGGACGACGACGATCCCTCCGCCCCCGAGGTCGCGGAACGACTCGCGCACGGGCGCGCGAACGGGTGGTCATCGAGGGCGAAGACCGTCCAGGAGCCATCCTCGCGGTCCTCGGCCGATGGCTCCGTGCACCCGGACTCGACCCAATCGACGACGAAGGGTCGGACCCAGCCGTCGAGGCCCGGGGGGAACCGGCCCTCGGGCTCGACCGCGGGCGGCCCGGTCCGGGACAGTTCCTCGAGAGCCGCCGCCATCTCGGCGACCGTCACGGTCGAATAGCGCGTCGGGGCGACCGGCGGCGCGAGGCCGAGTTCCCTGGCCGCGGCGACGACCAACTGGCTGACCGCGATCGAGTTGAGGTGGAGATCCCCGAGGAGCCTGTGATGGCCCATGACCGCCTCACGCGGCAGCTCGGCCCGCTCGGCAACGAGCCGCGAGACGACGTCGATCATCTCGACATCGCGACCCGTCTCCGACGGTCTCGCCACAGGGTCGGGGCCCGGCGAGGCGTCGACCGTCGATTCCTGATTCTCCGGGCGCGACGCCACGTCCCGCGCGGGGAGCGGCGCCGATTCGCAAGGATTCGCTAGGAATCGAGGGCGACGTTCCAGCGCGATGGGCCGCGTGAAGCGGTCGTCGAAGAGCGATTGCGCGCGGATCGGGGCCCCGACGGAGAAAGCCGCTCCCGCGGCTGAAAGGAAACCGCGAAGCGAAGGGCTGCCGACATCGAGCGAGAGGGCTCGTGCTGCGCCGCAGTCTTCCGCGAGCCCGGTGAGGACCTCGCCAGGCCCGACCTCGATCCAGAGGTCGACATCCTCGCGGGAGGAGAGCGCCTCGCGAAACCGGACGGGGGAGGTGACTTGAAGGCAGAGGAGCCCGGGGAGGTCGGCGTCGGCGGGGAGGCGCTCGCCGGTGATCGTCGAGACGACGCTTCGGGCTAGGGGCGAGAATTCCGTGGTGCCCAGCACCCCTCCGAGGGCGCGCACGGCACCGGCGAGGAGCGGCGAGTGGAAGGCGTGGCCGACGCAGAGTTCCACCGCGGCGAGGCCGAGCGCCCGGCACGTCTGGACCACCTCCCCCACCGCCGGGGCCGGGCCCGAGACCACGGTCTGCCGGGGTGAGTTGTATCCAGCGATCACGACGGGGGAACCATTGAGGAGTTCGGCCGCGCGATCGCCGTCCACGCCGAGGCTCGCCATCGCGCCGGCGACCGGGACCGTCAACGGATCGCACATCGCCCGGCCCCGAGCCTTCGCGACCCTGATGGCGCAGGGAGCGTGAATCGCCCCGCCCCAGTGCAATGCGGACAGCTCTCCGAGGCTGTGTCCGATGGCGACGTCGGCGGAGATTCCCGCCCGGTCGAGCAAGGCCAGCCCCGCGAGCGTCGCGGCGACGATGGCGGGCTGGGCCCGGGCCGTCATCCCGGCGCCTGGATCGGTCGAGAGCGAGGCCGCCTCATAGGTCTCCCGGACCTCCGAGAAACGTCGAGACCAGATGCCCCCCTCGGCACGAACCGGCGACCCCTGGCCGGGAAACAGGAATCCGACGCGTGCCGCCTGGTCATCGCTTCGAGTGCCGAGGAACAGGCCGGCCCGCTTGTCGAACCCGGAAGTGACGCCCTCGTCAATCCAGGTCAGCAGTTGTTCCAGACCCGTCGTCAGATCCTCTGGTGTCGAGGCGACCAAGGCAATACGGCAGCGCCCGTCGCAGAGTCCGGGCCCGCCGGCCAGCGCGGCCGCCGCGTCGCCCAGCTCTGCCCGCGAGATCCATTCGGCCACGCCCCGGAAACGCTCGAGCCGGGATCGCAGCTCGGCGGCCCCCGATCCAGAGAAGAGGAAGAGTTCGGCATCCTGATGCGATCTCAGCAGGCGGCCTTCCGCGCGAGAAAACCGCCGAGCCCTGGGGCTTGCATGTCCCTCGAGGACGACGTGGGCATTGATCCCGCCGAATCCCATCGCGCTGACGCCCGCCCGGCACGGGCCGTCGCCCGGCCAGGTCTCGGCGTCGAACGGCACGCGCAGGGCCGCTTCGGGGCCCTGCAACTCGGCGTGAGGCTCGGAGCAGCCCGTCATCGGGGGGATGAGCCGGGAGTCGAGCGCCATGACGGCCTTGATGAGGCCCGCGGCCCCGGCGGCGGCCTTGGCGTGGCCGATGTTCGCCTTCACCGAGCCGATCGCGGCGGGCGAAGACAACGGGCCCTGCTCGCGGCGCGCCTGGCCGAGGGCGCGAAGTTCCGTCTCGTCGCCCACCGCCGTGCCGGTCCCGTGGCCTTCGAAATAGGCCACCGACCCGATCTCGAAGCCGGCCCGGCGATAGGCCCGGCGGAAGGCGAGCACTTGTCCCTCGACCTCGGGCCGGGTGATGCCCCCCTGGCCGTCCGACGAGACGCCCCAGCCGGCGACCGTCGCGAGGACGCGCAGCCCACGGGCTCGGGCGTCGTCGAGCCGCGTCAAGACGACCAGTCCGCAGCCCTCGCCGGGCCAGAAGCCTTCGGGCCTGGCGTCGAAGACGCGCATCTCACGCGCCGCGAGGGCGCCAGCCTTCGCGAAGCCGACGAGTTCGAAGGGGTCGAGGCTCAGGTCGACGCCCCCGGCGAGCGCGACGTCGAGGTCGCCCCCGACGAGCGCCGTGCAGGCATGGACGACGGCGAGCAGGGACGACGCGCAGGCCCCGTCGACCGTCGAGCCCCCGCCCTTGAGGTCGAAGTGGTTGCAGATCCTGCCGGCGATCGTGTTCGAGAGCCCCCCGGCCAGCGTCTCCGGGCCGACGGGAGCGAACGGCGCCTTGTATCTCGACTCCAGCGCTTCGAGGATATGCCGACGCCGCGATGGCGGACAGCCCTCGTCGTCGAGGGCGGCATTGACCATGCGGAGCGTGTACGGCCAGCGCAGCCTCAGCACCTGGGCGCGGGAGAATTCGCCGGTCAGGGTGTTGCCGAGGAAGACCCCCGTCGACTCATTCGGCAACCCCCGGCCGCCCGGGAAGCCGGCGTCGTCGAGCGCCCGGTCGGCGACGTCGAGGGCTAGCCAGTGGGCGGGGTCGCTCGCCCGGTGGGTCTCGCCCGTGACGCGGAACCGCACGCGGTCGAACTCGTAGTCGCGGAGCACCGCGACCTGCGTGGCGTAGGTCCTGTCGGGGGCGTCGGGATCGGCGTCGTAGTAGTCGTCCAGATTCAAGCGCTCGGGGGGCATGCGGCGGAAGGCTCGCCGCCGCGCGAGCACGTTCTCCCAGAGCTCCGTCGGCGTCCGGGCGTCGGGGTACTCGCACGCCATGCCAACGATGGCGATCGGCGGTGTGGTCATCGTTCCACGGCCTCCAGGACCGCCGTCGACGGGTGTTCCGCCGGCCGGTGGAATAGCCTGTTGACGCCCGCGGACTCCCGGCCCCGCCACCGTCGGCTCAGGATGTCCAGGATCGCCAGCCCCGCGCCGCGAAGGGTGCAGACCGCGAGCAGTGCGAAGAACAGCCCGAACACCACATGCAGCGCCATCAAGATCCCGTAGGCGACCGCGATCGACGCGCCGAAGAGGAACTGGGTCCACACGCCCGAGGGCGTCGTCCCCGGATCGGTGGCCATGTAGAACGTGAAGAGGAGGAAGGCCGTCCCGGTCATCGGCAGGAGCGGGGGGATCAGCGACGTCCCGGCGAGCTGACTCCGGACGACGGCCTGGATTACGAACCCGCCGAGCCAGCCGAGAATGAGGGGAATTCTCCCGGTAAATCGCGTGTTCAAGAAAGTCCCCGAGATCACGATCACGATCGGCAGCAGCCAGTCGCCGATCCCGACGAGGTTCTCGGCGAACTGATACGGCGGGGAGATCCCGACCCAGGGGAAGATCAGGAGCGTGGCAGCGATCCCTGTATTGGACGGGTTCAGGACGTGGCGCATCCCGCGGCCGACGCGGACCCGTATGATCACCTTCGAGCCGATCGCGACCGCCGCGGCGAAGGCGATGGGCGCGAGCCGGTCGTTCGCGTAGAGGAGCATCGAGACGGCCATCGCCGAGATGTGCGCCGGGAGGAGGAAGTCGACGACCTTCCCGATCCCCCCGGAGAAATGCGTGGGTCGTCGCTCGGCCCAGGCGCCGACGACTTCCATCAGAATCTCGACCGAATACGCGACGGCGATCGCTACGAGAGGCTGCGCCCACGACTGTTCGAACCCGAGGATCGTGTGGCCCAGTACGTTCAGGACCGTGATCGCCGCGGCGAATCGCCGGAGCGTCGCGAGACGGTTGCATGCGGAAGCCGCGGGGAGCTGATTCATCATCGGCCTTGAGCCTCCGTCACGCTCGTGGTCGCGTCGTGTCCCCGGCCGAGTTGCACCGTGTGCCACCCCGGGGCAAGGGTCAGCTCCTCACTCCGGACACGCCCGCCGGGCTCGCGCCAGCGGAGTGAGATCTTCAGCGAAGTTTCGGGAGAGATTCGACCCAGGCCGAAATGGATGTCCGGACTTCGCTTGCCGGAATGACCATTCCCGCCGTCGACCTGGGCGACGAGCCGGCGACCGTCGGCCAAGAAGACTGTCGCCTCCGCCCCGATGGCGGGACGCCCGGGACTGTCCGCGCCGGGATGGCCCGCACGTGCACGGGTCGGCCCCTCTCGCAGGGGAATCCGGAGGTGCAGGCCGAGGAACGAGCCGACGCCGGGCGATTCGTTGTGGCGGAAGGAGGACGAGGCCCACTGATTCGCGACGGCCATGTCGAGCCGACCGTCGCCGTCCACGTCCGCCGTGGCGATCCCTCGGCTCACGCCGGGCTCGTCGAGTCCGAGTTCCGCCGCGACGTCGCGGAATCGACCGTTCGGGCGTTCTCGCGCGAAGAAAGGGTTGCGGAGATGACCGCTCAGGTCGTCGCCCGTCGCGAAGCGGGGCCAGCTCGTCGGGTCGCTCAGGAGTTCGTCGTTGCCCATCGCGAGTTCCTGAAGCTCCGCCCAGCGATCGACCGCGCCCCGGACGAACCCGACGGCCTGGAGGGCCTCGAGCTCGCCGTCGTTGTCGAAGTCACCGAGCCGCGACTCCCACGCCCAGCCGCTCCGCGAGAGTCCGAGGGGCTCGCTCCGATCGACGTAGGGGGCGACCCCCTCGCGCATCAAGGCCGTCTCGCCGGTGCTGACGAACGCGAAGTGGCTCTCCAGCAGGGCGAACTCGGCGGCGATGTTGCTGACGTAGATGTCCGGCAGGCCGTCCCCGTTCAGGTCGCCGAAGTCGACGCCCATGCCCTTGAAGGAGTCGCGGCCGAGCACCTTCGAGGAAGGAATCGTCAGCGTCTTCCGCCCCTCCAGGAGAGCGAGCCAGGGCCCGCCGGGCTTCGAGCGGTTGTGCAGGAGGCGGTCGGGACCGAAATCGTTGGCGAAGTAGATCTCCGGCAGGAGGTCGCCGTCGAGGTCGGCGGCGCCGACGGCCAGGGGCCAGCCGTGGATGACCGTCTCTTCGAAGGCCCCTTCGGCCTCCCGGAAGTCCGCCGACGGATACGCCCCGGGGGAGGCGCCCGCCCAGAGGAAGACCCTCTTGCTCCCTCCGTTGAACGCCCGCGACATCGACCGCTGCATCGACTCGACGCCAAACGCCCTGGCGTCGAGGATGCGGGCGTCGTCGGCGAAGTAGTTGCCGAGGACCAGGTCGACGTGCCCGTCGCCGTCGACGTCGGCCTGGGTCATGGCGTTCGTGTACCACCGGGCGCCGGCCGGGACGAGTTCTTGCCGCCGGAAGTCCTCGCCCGCGAGGCCGTCGTCCCCCGTCGCGCCCTCCCTGCGGAGGAAGACGACGGGGGTCCTTCCCCAGTAGTAGATGAGCAGGTCCGTCTGTCCGTCCTCGTTGAAATCACCCGGCAGGCAGCCCATCGGGGCCATCGTGCGGGGGTCGTAATCGAGTGGCGACGGATCGAGCGCGAACGGCGCGAAGCGGCGGCCGGTCCCGGGCACCGGCGCGACGAACACCCGATCAGACCGGGGATCGACGAGGCAGACGTCGTTGGGCAGCCCGTCGCCGTCGACGTCGTTCAGGGCGACCGCGGCCCCGACGGAGGAGATCCAGGGAGCGATCCGCTCCAGGCTCGGATGGACCGGCCGGAGCGTCCGCCGGGGCGTGCCGGGCCATTCGGGCAACGGTTGCCGGGCGAAGCGGAACCGCGCGGCGAGGTCGGTGAGTTCGGTCCTCGACGCCGCGGGCAGTCGGGCCATCGCGTAGAGGACGAGGATGATCGCCGCCGCGACGAGCCGCGCGGCGTGACGACGGATCATCGCGGACGCCGAGGCCATCATCTCGCACTCCCCTCGGTGAAACGAGACCGGATACGCGAGCGCCACGCCTCGTAGGCCGGCATCTCCGCGTCGGGCGGCAGGTCCGCCAGCGCCGCCATCCGTGACCACCGCCGCCTCGTCGGCCGACATCCCGCATAGGACCCCGCAGGCGCAGTCCGTATGGTCCTGCGGGTTGCACGCACGCTGCCGCGCCTTGGCCGCGAAGGCCGCGCCCTGGGCCAGGTGGGGCCGATGCGGGCCGGCCGCCTCTCGCAACGTCTCGATAGCGGATCGGTCCGCGCCGCCCGCGTACGCGCAGGCCAGGCCGACGCCGCTCCACAGGTCGGCCCGCCGCTCGGGGGCGAAGGCCGCGACGGTCGCCGCGATCCGCCCGGCGTCGCTGCCGTCGACGAACCAGAGGCTCCGGCCGAGCCCCTGGTCAAAGGCCCGCGGGGCGTAGCCGCTGAGATGGACTGGGACGGCTTCCCGCTCGACGAAGCGCCGCCAGGAGAAATAGCCCTCGTGGAAGCCGTAGCCGTCCAGCGCCAGCCAGCGGAGGAGCGGGTCGAGCCGCGCCAGGCAGCGCCGGGGGTCGCCGCGGAGCCAGGGGAGCCGGGCGAGCGCCCAGCCCACGCCGACGTGGACCATGTAGAGATGATCGGCGCCCGGCCCGCCCAGGAATCCCGCGACCCTGTTCCCGCGCTGGGGCATCATGTGGTCCAGCAGGGCCAGTGCCATCGCGGCCCCCTCAAAGGCGAAGCCGCGGAATTCGGCATCGACCCCGTCGAGGTGGTATCCGAGGGCCTCGGGCCGGCCCTCCTCGAGGGCGGCGTGGTAGCCCTGGAGAAAGGTCCGGCCGATCCGCTCGAGGCGGTCCCGGACCGCGGCCTCGCCGCCGCGGAACCCGCGGCGAGCGAAGCTCGTTTCGGCGACCGAGATCCCGAGGAGCTTCCGACGGAGCCGTCTCACGGTCGAGGTCATCGCTCCACCCGCCCCGTCCCGAAGCGTGCCGTCAGCCCTGGGGTCGCCCGCCCGACGATCGGTCCGCGTCATCAGGCCGCGGCGGCCTTGCGGCGACGGCGCCAGGAATAGCCCAGGCTCAGCAGGCCGGCGATCGCCAGGCTGGTCAGCGACGCGGGCTCGGGGACGCTGGGGCCGTGGTGCGGGGCCGTGTAGAAATGGGATTCGTCATTCTTGCTCGTGGTCTCGCCGGCCAGGTACGTGGCGGCCGGGCCGCCTGCCCCGGCGAAACCCCCGGGGACGCCCACGCCGCCGTTCGGGCCGGCCACGCCGGGCCAAAAGTCACGGGTGTCGTCGTTCTTCCCCTGGAGGTCGTGGTTGATGCCGTCGAGCAGGACCGAGTCCGGCGGGGCGAGGTACGTCCAGTTCGTCGGTATCGGGTTCAGATTTGTGTCCAAGGGGTTCTGGAGAGTGAACGACTCGGTGGCGAATGGCGACGCCATGAGGCTGCCTATCCTCAGGTCGACGTTGACCGGGAGGGACGCGATGAAGGTGCCGAATTGATTCGTCGGCGTCGCGGCGGCGTCGAAGGTGATGCTCATCGAGCCCTGCGTCTGGGTGGGGTCCGCGGTCGCGAAGATATGGCCGAAGCCGGCGCCGCCGAACGGAGTCAGGTCGACCGCGTTCACGCTCTCCAGTTGCAGGTTGACGAGCTGGATCCCGATCGCGGGGGCCGTCGTGCCCGCCGCGCCCGAGGCCGCGCTGAGCCGCTGGACGATCGTGTCCGTCAGGCCGACGTCCGGCATGCCGGGGAGCGAGTTGCTCGTCCCCAGGGGCACGCCCATGAAGAAGATGGTTTGACCGCCCAGCACGGCGAACGTCTGCGTCGGGTCGGTCTGGAAGAGGTCGTACCCCGGGTCGACCGTGAGCTGGGCGCGGCCGGTGGCCGCGAGCGACAGGACCAGGACGGCCGGCGCCAGCCCCGCGATCGCGGGCCGGCGGAGAGAGCGGATGCGCATGGCAGACCCCTTTCGTTGAGGGCGACTCGTTGATGGGAATCGCGCGGCGGCCAGCAATCCGCGACGGCGCATCGAGGGCACGCGAGGGCCCGTCCCCGATCTCGAGGCGTTCGTTGCCGGTGATGCCCTTGTTGGGGTGGAACTCGCCGCCGGGAACGTCGAGGCCGGCGGCCTAACCGAGGGGCGGGGAGGTCATCCTCCCCATCCGTCGGCGTCTCGAACGATTGCAGCGCTGCCAGGCCGGGATTCGCCCCGGCCGCGAGCAGCCTCCGAGACCGCTCCGATCACTTCCGCGGAAGGGGAAAAACACCTGTCCCGGTCGGACCTCCGGGCCGAACGGGTTGCGCGGAGACGACGACCGGGCGCGGGATCTCGCGCGACGGCCGTCGGGGCACCCGGCCGACCCGCCAGGGGCGGGGCCGGTGCCTCCGGGAGACGGCGGGCACTCTTCTCATACTTTCTTTAGACAGAGACTTGCGCTTGCCTCAATCAAGAGCCCAGTTAAGGCAGAGGTCACATGAAAGTCAAACACAATTTTCCTTCGAATCCACCGTGTTGCCAATAATCATCAAGAGGGTGGGCCTTGGCATGTGTATGCTTACGGCGATACAAGCTTTCGAAGTGATCGGTGCACGGGTGCGGCGTCGGAGCATGACCGACCGGTCAGGGAACGGGTCGATGGTGAACCTCGCCCTGAAGATGCTGCTCGACGACCGGCTCCGGTCGGTGATCACGGTCTCGGGCGTGGGGCTCTCGGTGATGCTGGTCCTGGTCCAGATCGGCCTCTACCTCGGCATGCTCGACAACGCGTCGGTGACGATCACGCGATCGGGCGCCGACCTGTGGGTGACGGCGCGGAACGCGCCCAACGTGGACTTCGGCAACACCTATCCCGAGGCGTACGTCCGCCGCGTCCGCTCGGTGCCGGGCGTGGAGCGGGCCGACAACCTGATCGTCTGGTTCGTGACCGTCGCGCTGCCGAACGGGTCGAAGGAGTCGACGCTCCTGTATGCGCTGGAGGATTTCTCGCGATGGAGCCTGCCGTGGTCGGTCGCCGAGGGCGACCCTCGCGAGCTGAGGCGCGGGGCCTACGTAATGGTCGACGAGTCGGCGACGAGGCGATTCGGGCCGTTCGCCCTCGGGGAGTATCGCGAGTTCCTCGGCCGCCGCATGAAGATCATCGGCCGGACGCGCGGCGCGCGCTCGTTCACGACCAATCCGATCGTGTTCATGGATCAGCGCGTGGCGCAGTCGCTGCTGCCGCAGGAGCTGCGCGGCCGGACCACCTACACGCTGGTCAAGCTGGAGCCGGGGGCCGACGCCGTGGCGGTCGCCGAGGAGATCCGCAGGCGCCTGCCTTACAACGACGTCTGGACGAGCGACGGGTGGGCCGCCCGGTGCCGGCGCTACTGGGTCGAGTGCACCGGCATCGGCCTGAGCATGACCGTCACGATCTTCCTCGGCGGGCTCGTCGGCGTCGTCATCGTCGCGCAGACCCTCTATACCTCGACGCTGGATCATTACGAGGAGTTCGCGGTCATCAAGGCCCTCGGGGGCGGCAACTCCGACATCTACAGGATCCTCGCCGAGCAGGCGGCGATCGCCGCTATGCTCGGGTTCCTCGCGGGCTCGGCGATGGCGTACGCGGCGCGGCCGATCATGGCACGCGTCGACCTGGCGCTGGTCCTGGAACCGGAGTTCGCGGCGACGGTCTTCGTCGCGACCCTGGCGCTCTGCCTCACCGCCTCGGCGGTCTCGTACCGCAAGATCGCCTCGATCGACCCAGCGCTCGTACTCCGCGGCTGAGGAGGCCCGCGCCATGACCGTCCTGGAAGCCCACGCCGTCACCAAGACCTACCGCGAGGGGGGCGCCGACGTCCCGGTCCTCCGCGGCGTCTCGCTGGCCCTGCGGCCCGGCGAGATCGTGGCGCTGGAGGGGCCGTCGGGGTCGGGCAAGACGACGCTGCTCTTCATCCTGGGATGCCTTTTGACTCCGAGCAGCGGGCGGGTCATCGTCGACGGGCGGCGTCTCGACCCCGGGCGGCCGGAGCGCCTCGGCGCCATGCGGAGGCGCTCGATCGGCTTCGTCTTCCAGCGCGATCACCTCATCGCGGCGCTGACGGCCCTGGAGAACGTCGAGTACGCCCTGAACCTCCGCGGGACGCGCGGCGCCGCGGCCCGGTTCGAGGCGTCGCGGCTACTCGACGCGGTCGGCCTGGTCGACCGCCGGGGCGTCCGGCCCCGCGACCTCTCGGGCGGCCAGCGGCAGCGCGTCGCGATCGCCCGGGCGCTCGCCGGGTCACCCCCGATCCTGCTGGCCGATGAGCCGACGGCGAGCCTCGACTCCCGCCTCGGCGCCCTGGTCCTCGACCTCTTCTGGACCCTGGCGAAGGGCGAGGGTCGGGCCGTCCTGATCGTGACCCATGACCCGAGGGTCCGCGCGATCGCCGACCGCGTCCTACTGATCCGCGACGGGCTCCTGGCCGAGGAGGGCCCGCGGCCATGACGATCCATCCCGTCGGAGGCCGGTTCCTCGTCCCGGGCCTGGGGCTGGGCATCGTGCTGGCGTTGCTCTGGCAGTCCGGGCGGCTCGGCGGATCGTGGCCGATCCTCGACCCCCGCGCGCCGGCCTCGGCCGCGCCGCCTGTGCCGAAGCCGGAGCGCGCGGTGGCCGAGGGCCGGGTCGTCGCCTATCCGGGCGCCGAGGTCGTCGTCGGCGCCGAGATCGCCGGGCGGATCGTGAGCCTCCCCGTGCGGGAGAAGTCGACGGTCCGCAAGGGGGACCTGATCGCGGAGGTGACGTCCGACGACCTGCGGGCCGCCCTGGCTGGGGCCCGCGCCAAGGTCGCCGAGGCCGAGGCGGAGATCGCCTACGCGGAGCGGGAACTCCGTCGGATCGAGCGCCTCCAGGTCCGCCTGGCCGGGACCCAGGGCGAGGCCGACGCGCGCACCCGCGACCTCGAGGCCGCTCGCGCCCGGCGCGACGCCGGCCGGTCCGAGTGCGATCGATGCCGGGCCCTGATCGCCAAGTCCCGGATCACCTCGCCGATCGACGGCATGATCATCGACCGCTTCCTCCACCCCGGCGAGACGGTCGAGGCCGGCTCGAAGCTCGTCAAGGTCGCCGACCTGGACCGGGTGCGAGTCGAGGCAGAGGTCGACGAGTTCGACATCGGCCGGATCGCCCTCGGCGGGGAGGTCCGGATCACCGCCGAGGGCCATTCCGACCGCTCATGGCGCGGGACGGTCGAGGAGATCCCCGACGCCGTCGTCCCTCGCCGGATCCGGCCCGAGGACCCGGGTCGACCGACCGACAGCCGCGTCATGCTCGTCAAGATCGCCCTGGGGGAGCCGACCCCTCTGAAGCTGGGACAACGCGTCGAGGTCGAGATCGTGGCGCCTCGGACGCATTGACCGGTGCAGAACATCTTCCCACGCCCGGCCGTGTCCTGCTCTGATCGGATCGCTCGAATCCGCCGGAGGCCTGGTCGGAGGGACGCCTGCTCCGCGAGACGAAGCCCTTCCGGTCCAACCCCTGTCCGACCGCCACCAGGGTCGACACGTTAGGCCGCGGGGCCTCGATCCACGCGAGCACGGCCGTGAAGCCGGCCATCTGGTCTTATCGGGCCACCGGCCGGCTGAGGTCAGAGGCCCCCTCGAAACCGCGCGCCCACCGGACGGTCACGGACATCCGTTCCGTGTTGCGGTCAACCGTGGCGGTCACCCGCTCGACCAAGTACCGGATGACGCGCTGCCCGTCCGCCGGCGTGGTGGTCGGGACCGCCCACACCGAGGGAGGTCGGTGGCCAGCGCCAGGAACTCCGCCCGCTCCTCGGTCGCCAGGGAGGTCGGCTGCGATCGCCGGGACCTGTCGCAATCGGCCTCCGTCTCCCGCGCTTGCCCAGCGCCTGATCCCAGCGCCGCTCCGGTTCGCGGGCGACGAGGCGGTACTCCGGCTCGCAGGCCTGGTACTGCCGCTCGGCGCGCCGGCACTGGTAACGGGCCCGCTCCGGACGCTGCTCGAACTCGCCGGTCAACCGGTCCCGCTTGGCCTGGAGGTCTTCGGCCGCGAGCAGGCTGACCTCCAGCCCGGCCGGCGTCAACGCCGCCAGGATCTGCTCGACGACATAGCCGTCCAGGACCCGCCCGGCGACCGTCTGGCAGGTCGGCTCGGCGTACGACGTCGTCCCCTGCACGCACGTGTACCGCAGGTGCCCGCCGGAGGGGCCGTAGTCCACGCGCCTCCGCTGCCCGCATCGCCCGCAGAAGAGGATCCCCGAGCAGCGACGGCCCATCGCGCGGGGCGACGGGGGCGTCCGCCCGGGCCCGGTTCGCGGCGGGCCGCTCCTGGTTGGCCCGGAACCGCTCGGCGGTGACGTTGGCCGGCAGATGGCCCTCCATCACGATTGGCTCACGATCATCGTCCGCACGCCTCCCCGGCCGGCTCCGGGACCTTCCCAGGGGCTCGGAAAGCCTTCGGCCCCACCGGTAGATCCGCGCATAGGTCGGATTGTGGAGTAAGAAGGTGTTTCAAAACCCCGGGATTTCTGTAAACTACCGCCATCGCCGACCGCAAGGAGGCTCAGGCATGGCGGAACTCGTCACGGACAAGCTCTGGTCGATCATCGAGCCGTTGTTACCCAAGTCGCCGCCCGGTCCGAAGGGGGGACGGCCTCGGATCTCGGACCGCCAGGCGCTCGCGGGCGTCATCTTCGTCCTCAAGACCGGCATCCCCTGGCAGGCCCTACCCCGGGAGATGAATTGCGGCAGCGGCAGCACCTGCTGGCGGCGATTCGCCCTCTGGACGACGCTCGATGTGTGGCCGCGACTGCATGCGGCGCTGCTTACCGCCCTGGGCAAGGCGGGGGCGATCAATCTCGAACGCGCGGTGATCGACAGCGCGAGCGTCCGCGCGGTTTTTGGGGGGCGCACACCGGTCCGAATCCGACGGATCGAGCCAAGGCGGGCTGCAAGCGCCACATCTTGACCGATGCTCGAGGGGTGCCCCTGGTGGTGAAGACCACCCCGGCGAACATTCGCGATGACGCGATGACAGAGGCGATGGTGCTGAGCATGCGCCCGGTCCAAGGGGCCCTGGGTCGGCCTCGGACGAGGCCCAAAGTGCTCCAAGGGGACGCCGGCTACGGCTCGGCCGCGAACAAGGCCCGAGTTCGATGTTTGGGGGTCGAACCCCTGCTCGCGTCGCTGGGGAAGGCTCGGGAGCATGGCAGCGGCCTGGGCAAGACACGGTACGTCGTCGAGCGCACCTTGAGCTGGTTCGGGAACGCCCGGAGGCTCAAGATGTGCTACGAGAAGAAGGGGGCTCACTTCCAGGCCTTTCACGAATTGGCGGCCTCGCTGATCTGCCTCAAGCGCATCGCATGAGGGTTTTGAAACAGCTTCTAAGTTCTGGAGCGTCTCCGGGACCGGCCGACGCCATTCGAGCCGGCCATGGGGCGGTACTCCGGCCGACGCTCCGCAAGGCGGTCGGCCACCTGCGCCGCGGCGCAACTCCGCGCCGGATTGCTCGTGCCGCCGCGCGCTTCAGTATGCCTTGTCCGCCTGGGACCAGGCCTCGGTCAGTCGGACGCGGTAGATGGGAGCGTCAGGTACTCTACCTGGCTCGCGGACGGGAACTCGGGCAAGACGGAAGCCGAGGTTCATGGCCTGGACCGTCGGCGGGAACTTGAAGCGTTCCCCCGCCCGGCAGGCGCGGCTGTTGTCGCGCCAACTGCCGCCCCGGTCCACTCGGCCCGAGCCCTGCGCCGTGTCGGTCCATTGCCACACATTTCCGTGCATGTCGCACAGACCCAACCTGTTCGGAGGATAGGCCCCCACGCGTGTCGGCCGCGTAAGCCATGGTCCCGCCGGTGCCTTGCCGAATGGCTCGTTGCCGTTGAAGTTCGCCATTGCCGACGACAGGTCGTTGGTTGGCTTGTCGAAGTAGAAGAGGTACGAGCATTCTTCCTCAGAAGTGGCTCCGGCCCGACAGGCGTATTCCCATTCCGCCTCACTCGGCAGGCGGTACAAATAACCACGCCCGGCCTCTTTTTCATTCAGCTTCTTGATGAACTGACGCGTGTCATCCCAGGACACATTTTCGACCGGAAACAGCTTCAGCTCCTCATCGGAGATCTCCAGAACCCAGTTCCTGCCGCCGTTCGCGCGAGAGAACCAACTCGGGTTGTTGCCCATGATCGCCTCCCACTGCCCTTGCGTCACGTCATGTAGCGCGATCTCGAAGTCCTCCTTGATCTCCGTCTCTTTCGCCGAACCCGGCGTCCCATCCCAGCCCATGTAGAAGGTCCCCTTCGGCAGACGTACGAACGTCATCAATACGCTGTCATCGCGCTCCCGCACCGCACCGGGCGGTGAACAGCCCTTGCGGCCGATGGTCGCCTCCCGGCCCGGTTCCAGCCGTTCCTTATGCAAGTCGGACATGAAGACGATCTGCAGGTGCGCATCCGCGGCCAGGGTCAGGCGGTCGTCGGGATAGAGCAGCGATTGCGGCACCGCTCGGACGCCGTCGCCGCGGGCGGAGCGCAGCTTGACGGCGCCGCGTGCCTCCAGGATCATGGCGGCTGGAATAGTTCGGTCCAAGTTGCGGTTCACATTTTCGATGGCCGCAAGCAGCTCTTCGCGCAGCTCCGGTTGATTGGCAAACTCGATGGGGATGCGCCGCTCGGCATCGTTGAGAATCTGCCGGGCGGTTGTAGTGTTGCCCGTCTGAATGTCTCTGATGCGGAAGATTCCCACCAGGAAGTCGCGCGCCTTCCTGGCCTTGTCCGCTTCCCGCTGCGACTTCTTCTCCCGGTCCAGAGCAACGACGGACAGAGCCGACAGGCCGACAATCGCCAGCAGCACTACGCCCAGGAGCGCCGCGAGCGCCGGCCGCCGCCGCGCCCATTTCCAGGTGCGCTCCGTCGCTCCGACCGCACGCGCCGGATCGGCTCGCCCGCCTGGAACAGCCGGAGGTCGTTAGCCAGGTCCTCGGCGCTGGCGTAACGACGCCCCGGCACCTTGTGCAGGCACTTTAAGCAGATCGTCTGCAGGTCGCGCGGCACCCTTACCCCCCGGCGCGACGGCGGCAGCGGGTCTCGTTCCAGCACTTGCTGCATCGTTTCGAGGGCCGTTTCTGCATAGAACGGCGGCTGGCCCGCCAGGCACTCGTACAGCAGCGCCCCCAGGCCATGCACGTCGGTCGCCGGTCCTGTGTCGTGGACCTTGCCAGCCGCCTGCTCGGGCGCCATGTACGATGCTGTGCCCATGATCGCACCCGACTGGCTCAGGTCGCGGGCCTCGGCGTCGATGCGCTTGGCTAGACCGAAGTCGGTGATCTTCGCCAGACGCTCCGGCCCAGTCAGCAGCACGTTGCCCGGCTTCAGGTCGCGATGGACCACCCCACGCAGATGCGCGTAGTGCATCGCCCGCGCCAGCGTCTCGATCAACCCGGCGGCCTCGAGCGGGGTGGGCCGCTGCTTCTTCCACTGCTGGGCGAGCGTGCCGCCGTCGCAGAACTCCAGCGAGAAGAACGGCTGGCCACGCACCTCGCCTGCCTCGTACAGTTGCACGATATGCGTGTGTTGCAGGCGGGCCACCGCTTCCGTCTCGATCTGGAAGCGCAGCCTATCGGTTGGGCTGGCGTGCTCAAGGGCGAGGATCATCTTCAGCGCCACGATGCGATTGGGCTGGAGCTGCCGGGCCTTGTAGACGACCGCCATGCCGCCGCGGCCCAACTCCCCCAGGATCTCGTAGCCAGGCACCGCGGGCAAGGGCGCTCTGGGGAGCGGCAGCTTCGGACCGCGGCGCGCCGAGCGGGGGCAGGTCCGGTGTCGGTTCCGTCAGCCGTTGCAGCGCGTCCCTGCAGTCGGGGCAATCCCAGAGATGGGCGTCGGCCTAGAGCAGCTCGTCGTCGGGCAGTGTGCCGCCCAAAAGCCGGCGGATCTGCTCGTCGCACAGGTGCGTGCTCATGGCAACGCATCGTTTCCAACGGACGGGGGAGACTCTGCCTGCCCTTCCTCTTCCAGCAGCCGGCGGACCCGGTCGCGCGCCTTGTACACGCCCGAGAGCGTCAGGCCGAGGTCGCGGGCCACCTCGCGGACCTCCTGGCCCTGGAGGAATGTCCGGGTGAAGGCCTCCCAGGTGTGCGGTTGCACGCGGCCGCGGACGCAGGCACAGACCTGCTCGGCGCGCTCGCAGTCGGCCCGGAATTCCTCGTCCAGCTCGCCGGCCAGCTCGTCAACGCTGGCGGGGTCGGGCCAGCACTTCAGGACGTCGCCGGCCGGCTGGCCGGGGCGCTGCAGTCGGGCAAAGTCCACGACCTCGTTGCCGACGACCCGGCGCAGCCAGCCGCGGAAGCTGCCGGGGGCGTTCCGCCGGTATACCCCGCGGGCCAGCCCGACGACGAGCTTGTGCAGCACGCGCGAAGCGACCTCCTCGGCATCGTCCGCTTGGAGCCGGCGGCACCAGCGGAGAATGCGCGGCCGGTAGCGTACGACGAAGACCCGCCACGCCTCCTCGTTGCCGCCGACCGCCAGGTAGGGCAACAACTGCGAGGTCGCCGGTTCCGCGGGGTCGGGGGCCTCATTCATCGATCGCCCGCCTTCGCAGCTGCCATAAGTACGCAGCGCATCGAAGGCTAACACACCGTCTGTCGGCGCGTCCACCGGTTTCGTTCTGTATGTGGCGGACCCGCGCGGGCCGAACAACCTATCGCTCCCATTAGGCGAGGCAGCCATGATCAAGCCACAGCGACGTCGCGGGGGCTTCACGCTGATCGAATTGCTCGTCGTCATCGCGATCATCGCCGTTCTGATTGCGCTGCTCTTGCCCGCGGTCCAGGCCGCTCGCGAGGCGGCGCGGCGCATCAAGTGCGTCAACAATCTGAAGCAAATCGGGCTGGGCCTGCTCAACTACCATGACGCGCTCGGGGGCTTCCCGATCGGGTCATCGGCGAACGTGACGCAATTGCCCAGGACCTATGCGGGGCCTCACGGTCTCAGTGCCCAGGCCCAGATGCTCGGGTTCCTGGAGCTGACGACGCTCTACAACTCGATCAACTTCAACTTCGGCGTGGCTGCGCAAGATCCCACCATCGGCCCCATCCAAATAACCGCCTGCACGACCAAGGTGGCGGTATTCATGTGCCCGTCCGATCCCAACGTGGGCGTCGCGGTGAGCCCCGGGGGCGAGGTGCTCCTGAACAGCTACTTCGCCTCCTTCGGCACGACCACGACCCCATCCACCGTTCAGGTCACGACCGGCAGTACGGGGCTGTTCACCTGGTGGAGATCCTACGGCATCCAGAACTGCATCGACGGCACGTCGAATACAATCGCCTTCTCGGAGAATAGGGTCGGCGACGGCACGACCGCCAACGTGAACCGGGGCACGGGTGTGTTTGCCGTCGCTCTCCCGGCCGCGGCCGAAGTTTACGACGCCTCGGCGAACTGGCCCGCGGTCCAGGCTGGAATGCAGCTCTGCAACGCAGCCATTACCTCGGGAGCCAATATCAGCAACGTCAGCGGCAACTACTGGATGCGCGGCGGGGCGGCCGACACGTTGTTCAACACCGTGGCGACGCCGAACTCCCAGGTGAATCCCTGGTCCTGGTGCGCCGACGCGCCGAGCCAAAACAACGAGTGCGAGTTCTCCAAGGCGCAGAGCTCCCACCCCGGCGGCGTGAACGTACTCATGGCCGACGGCAGCGTCCGGTTTGTCAAGGATTCGATCAACCAGGCCACGTGGTGGGCCCTCGGCACCAAGGCCAATGGCGAGGTCGTCAGCGCGGACAGCTACTAGGCACTGACATGCCCCCGGCCGTGACTCCACATGTTATGTTACTGCCGCGACCGCTCCGGCCATAGCCGCCGGACCCGGAGCCGCGCCCCGAGCGCCTGCGTCCACGGCACGATCGCCTCGGGCGACGGCGGCCGATGCCCGGCTGGCATCCCGCCGGTCCGTGGATTAGAGTGACCACCTGCGGTGAAAGCAATCCTTGGCAGAGCCGCCATGGCCGAAGATCCGTCTCACACAGCCGGGCCTTTCGCAGTCGCCACCGCCGAGCCGACCGTCGCCCCTCCTGCCAGCCTGCCGGGCTACGAATTGTGCGAGGAGATCGGCCACGGAGGCATGGGCGTCGTTTATCGTGCGCTCGACACCGCGCTCGATCGCCATGTCGCTATCAAGGTGCTGGCCGAGCGTTACGCGGCCGACTCATCGGGCGCCCAGCGCTTCCTAAGCGAGGCGCGCATCACCAGCCAGTTGCAGCATCCGGGCATCCCGGCGGTCCACCAGGTCGGCACCCTCGCCGATGGCCGGCCCTTCCTGGCGATGAAGCTCATCAAGGGCAGTACCTTCGAAGCCATCCTGGGACAGCCGACCGACCCGACGGCGGAGCGCGGGCGGCTGCTGGCCATCTTCGAGGCCGTGTGCCAGGCGGTCGGCTACGCCCATGCCCACCGGGTGATTCACCGCGATCTGAAGCCGGCCAACGTGATGGTGGGCGCCTTCGGCGAGGTCCAGGTCATGGACTGGGGCCTGGCCAAGGTCCTCGGCGAGGAACGGCCCGCCGACCTGCCGCTCGGGGCGGAGCAGACCCAGGTCTGGACGCGAATCAGCTCGACTCCCGACTCGGGTTCGTATACCGAGGCCGGGAGCATGGTGGGAACGCCCGCGTACATGCCGCCGGAGCAGGCGGTCGGCCAGATCGAACGGGTCAACGCGCGTTCCGACGTGTTCGGGCTGGGCGCCCTGCTGGCTGTGGTCCTGACGGGCAAGCCGCCCTATGTGGGAGAGTCCTACGATTCGGTGCGGGTGATGGCGGTGCGCGGCACGCTGGAGGATTGCTTTGCCCGGCTGGATGCCTCCGGCGCCGAGCCGGAGCTGGTGGCGCTGTGCAAGGAGTGCCTGGCGTTCGAGCCGGCGGATCGGCCGGAGGACGCAGGGGCCGTGGCGCGGGCCGTCGCCGGCCTGAGGGCGTCGGCCGATGACCGGGCGCGTTGCGCGGAGCTCGAGCGGGTGAGGATCGAAGGCGAGCAGGCGACGGCCCGGGCTCGGGCGGCCGAGCGGCGCAAGAGGCGGCGGCTCGTGCTCGGGGCGGCCGCGCTGCTGGCGCTGGCGGCCATCGGCGGGATGCTGGCTGTGCTGGAGGTGCAGCGCCGGGCCAACTCCGACCTGGCCGAGAAGAATTCCGCACTGGCCGTCGAGCACGCCAAGGCCACACAGGCCCAGAAGATCGCCCAGGCCGAGCGACAGCAGGCGGTGACCAACCTGTATCACGCCCGCGTCGAGGAAGCCGGTGCCTTGCGCCGCGCACGTGCCATGGGCTACCGCGGACAGGTGTTCAACCTTCTCCGGGAAGCGCTGCAGCTCGATACACCGGACAGGGACAGTGACCGGCTTCGCCAGGAGGCCGTCAACTGCCTGGGAGACTTCGTCGGCCTGGAGCCGATGACCTGGGAGGACTTCCCGTCCAGTATCCGGGATCTAGCCCTGACGCCCGACGGAGAAAACCTGGCCGTCGCGCTGGACAACGACACGATCGAAGTGCGCAGCGTCCGCACGGGCCGCGTGGCCGCGACGATGACCGAATCGGCGATCGGCCTGGGCATCGACCCGGAGAAACGCCGGCTAATCAGCATCGGGGCCAAGGGGGCGATCAAGGCCTGGCCCAATCTCGGGACGGCGGCGGCGCCCGCCGTGCAGACCAGCGAGATGGGTGCGAATCTCGCGGGGATGTCGGGCAACGGGAGGTTCGCCGTCGTCTATTCGCCGCGGAAAGAGGGCGGGGCGCTCGCCCTCTGGGACGTCGCCCGCCACGAGGTCAAGGCGCAGCTCGAGGTCCCCCCTGAGAAGTTCGCGGGCGGGTTCCAGGTGAGCGACGATGGCCAACGCGTGGCCCAGTGTGTCCGTGGAGAACTGACGCTCCACGCACTCGTATGGGATCTACCGGCCCCCGCGCCGAAGAAGGTCGTCTTCGCGAACACGAGCCAGAACACGCGCGGCGCTGGCGATCAGCCCCGACGGCAGGTTCCTGGCGTGTTTCCACGGGGATGACGGGCTGGTCCTGCTCGACCTGCAGGAATCGCTGCCCAGGCCGTTGATCCGCTCCGACTCGGTGCTGGGCGCCTGCTTCAGCGGCGACGGCCGCTTCCTGGTCTACCGCACGATCACCGGCGTCATCAAACTCTGGAGCGTATCCCGCCACCAGGAGGTGGCGACCCTCTATCACCCCGGAGCGCTCGGGACGGCGGACTCTTCGCTCGTGGCCTTCAGCGCGGACGGCAGCACGTTCGCCACGATGGGCGCCCGTTCCGTCCGCATCTGGAAGCTGTCCGGCTCGGGCGAGAAGCCGGCGTTATCCGGTCACGAAGGCGGGGTCACCTGCGTCGCCTTCAGCGCGGACGGGAAGACGCTGGCATCGGGGAGCAAGGACCGATTGGTCAAGCTCTGGGACGCCGACAGCGGGCGGCTCCTGCGCACCCTCCCGCGCTTCGAGACCGCGGTCCAATCCGTCGCCTTCAGCCCGGACGGCCGCCTGCTTGCCACGGGCCAGTTCCCACCGATCTCGCATCCCGTGAAGGTCTGGGACCTGGCGACCCTGAAGGAGACCGCCCTGCCCGATGACGAGCTGGGCGGCTTCGCCATGGCCGCCGCTTTCAGCCCCGACGGCAAGACCCTGGCCGCCTGCGGCCAGGGCCTGACGATATGGCGCGTGGCGGACGATGAAAAAGGCGCGGGGGCGACTCCAGGCCCATCGTTCGGACGGGTCGTCCATCTGCCCGGGCAACGATCGTTGTACCTTCGCATCAGCCCCGACGGCAGGTTGCTCGCGTGGGTGGACGATGCCTTCTTGGTCTGCCTCTGGGACCTGGAAAACAACCGGGAGATCCCGTTCCCCGGGCCGCTGCTGCTGCTGGGCTGGCACAACCTCGCCTTCTATCCCGATAGCGATCGCGTGACGTTCGTCACCGCCAAGGGAATGGTCGAGACGTGGGACGCCCGCGCCCCTCGGAGGCTCTCCAGCTTCGGGCGCGAGGGGCATTACATCGCCGCCAGCCCGGACGGCCGGTGGTTGGCGACCGTGAAGGATTCCTCGACGGTCAACCTGTGGAGTTCCCGATCGGGATCGCAGGTCTTCACGCTGCCGCAGGAGAGCGGTCCGATCTGGTCGCTGGCCTGGAGCCCGGACGGCGAGCGCCTGGGGGTCGGCCTGGCGGACGGCGGGCTGGAGATCTGGAACGTGCCCGGGATCCAGGCGGAACTCGGCCGGATCGGCCTGGCATGGCACCCGGGGGCCGGTTCGCCGTGGGAGCAGGAGCCGCAGCCTTCTCAGCCCGCGACGCCCCTCGAGCGCGTGGCCCGGATCACGAATTACTACAACCTCGCCAAGCGCCTCGCGTCGGTCGGACGGGTTCAGGACGCGGACGAGGCGAATCGCGAGGGGCTGAAAACCCTCGATGATTCCGATATGTCTCTCAATATGGCCCAGGTCCTGCTGCTCAGGACTGCGGCGCTCCAAGCCTGGCTCGCCCGCGATAAGGAGCTCGCCGCCACTCGCGAGCGGGCACTCAAGATCGGCCAGCAAACCAAAGACCCGACGTTCGCCGAGCGTGTGTCCAAGATCTGCAGCCTGAGTCCATCCGACGCCCGGACGCACGCCGCCGCGCTCGCGCTCGCCCGGCGCTCGGTCGAGCTGGGGGCCGGATATCCCAACCTGGCCTACTTTCAGATGGCCCTGGGCATTGCCGAATACCGCAACGGCGATTACAAGGCGGCGGACACTGCGCTCAGCGCCGCAGAGAAGCTCGGAAGCAACGACTATAGAGTCTCTGTCACGGCGGCGTTGTACCGTGCGATGAGCCTGTTTCGGCAGGGCAATGGAACCGAGGCTCGCAAGGTGGCGACCGAGGCCGTCGGTCGAATGAAGCCGCTTCCAGCCGACGAGAAGAACCCGCTCGGCGGCAAGGGCGACCACGACGACCTCATCCTCTGGCTCGCCTACAAGGAAGCAAAGGCCATGATCGGTCTCGCCGATCCCCCCGCCGCCCCCGCGCAGCCCGCCGGGCGATGATCGCGCCGCCGGGCCGCGGCCCGCTCCCCCCGAGTCGGGTCGTGTTCGCCGCCCGATGAGCAGACGGACCGCGGCCGGGTGGCGACTCCGACGGAGGGCGACCCCGGTCGGCTCGCGATGACCCCATGCCGCTCGACGGTGGACGTCCCGTCCTGAGTCAGATCGACGTCCTGCGGCGGGTCGACGGGCTCCGGCGAAGGCAGGGGAACCGGAGCCGAGTTGCACGCGTCGGACCGCGCTGCCGGAGCAACTTCGACCGACTACACCGACGCGCAGTGTCGCTGGCTCTGACTCGGACGATTGTGCCGTCCACACGTGGTGGGAATCCCGCGGGCAAGTCGAGTGAATAGTGTCCCCGAGATAGGACCGACCGGGGGCCACCGTCACGGTACGGTGATTCCCTTCGCCCGACGAGAGCAGCCGAGTAGATGGCCTGCTCGCGAGGCTACAAACCGTGCGCGATCGGGTACGGATGGCGCAGCCGATGGGCGCCACGAATCGGTCTCGGAAATCCGCGGAACGAGTGTCGGTCAGCGATCAGGCTGAGGGGCAATCAGATCGATTCTGGCCGGTCCGCGACGTCCCGGATTCCGGCAACGACGCTCCGGTCAGCCAGGGCCCGCCCGGCGAGCGCCCCCGCCCCGGCACCGGACCGGGTCAGGCAGGCCAGAAGGTTGAGCATCGAGGCGTCGAGGGACCGCACGCGCGTGGCGTCGACGAGCCGTACGGACCCGCTCGTGGGCGTGGGCGAGTCGGGCATGAAGACCGTGCAGAACCCCGGGGGCCCGCGCTCGACCAGCAGGGCGAACGCCCAGCCGTCGTCGGTCTCCACCAACGAGGGCTCCGGCCGCGTCTCCCCGCTCAGGCCCGGGAAGCTGCCCACCGCCCCTCGCACCAGGAGATACCCCGGCACCCGGTAGAGCACGGAGCGCTCCAGGCGTTCGCTGAGCAGCCGGCCCGGCCGCGTGCCCACGAAGAGGCCCGCGATCGGGAAGACCAGGGCGATCGCCACGACCGAGATCAGGTCCTCGGCCAGGAACCCGAGGACGCGATCCCCGGGGAGCAACCGGGCGACCGGCCGGGCGAGGCGGCGAAGCATCTGGTAGCCTTCCCGCGCCAACACGGTGACGATCACGATGGGCACCAGGAAGAGGACCCCCTGGACGAGCGTGACCAGGAGGAGCCGGCTGAAGTGTCGCATGGTCGATTGGACCTCCTCATCGGCCCGGATCGCGATCGCGCCGGCCATCCGTCGATCGTCCGCTCCCCGCGCGAGGAGCAAGCCGGTCCATCCCCGAGGCCCTACATCGGCGCCTTGATCATGGCCGAGCGGCACTCCAAGCCTCCGGTCGATGAGACCGAATCGGGGACGTCGCTCGCTTTGCGGCGAACATTCGCGCCGGCCGTCGCGGCGAGGATCACGTAGGGAGGTCGAGTGAGGCGTGCTCCTGAAAACGGACCGACCAGGTGGCGCCGTGGTGGTTCGGCGACTTCCTCGGCCTGCCGATGGAGCAATCGCCTCGCATGCGTCTGATTTCGAGGGGTAGCCTCAACGCAGCTTGGCCATGTTCCGCCAGAAGCGTTCGAGGCTCTCCGTGCCCCCGAAGAGGGTGGTGAAGATCGTCGAGTCGGCGAGCAGGATGTCGCCGCCGCGCGTACCTTTCGGCGGCATCCAGATGAAGGAATTGAACTCCCTGTTCCCGGCGGCGGTGAAGGGGTGAGGCCGGGACAGGTCGATCGGCTGGCTGGCCAAGACCCGAATGGACTCCTCATCTGTCGTCGTCAACGCGTAATGCGGAAGGTGAAGATGGAAGTTGAACGTGGTCACTCCATTCAGCAAGCCCAGCACGTCGAGGTCCTTGTTGACGGTCAGGGGCGCGATCTGGTCGGTCCCCTGCACGACGGCGGGCCGGAGCCCGAACTGGTTGAGCACGGGCACTCCGAGCCCTTGCATCAGCGAGCGCGTGTACTGGCCGAAGCGTTGCTGGCGCGGCACGAGTTCGTCGCCGTGATGCTTGTACTCCATCTGGCGCTGCTTCATGTCGTCGGTGAACCCGACGTCGTGGTGCGGTGCCAGGAGCAGGCACGTCCCTTCCCGATCGAGCCACGCTCGGATGGCATCGATCTCATCCCGCGCGGCGTCCTGCTCGGAGACGAGGTGATCCAGGCCGAAGATCATCAGGGTATCCGTGTCCGCCAGGACCCTCTCGTCGATCGGGAGCCTGTATCCCGCCTGGTCGATGCGCTGGTAGACGGCCACCGGATGACCGGTCGTGTCGCCCACGATCTGCTGGAAGGCGATGGTGGAGCGGTGGAATAACTCCAGGGTGCCGGCGATCCCCTGGAGGAAGTTCATCCTGTCCCACTCGGACGTCTCGAAGCCCGGCCAGGCCACCCGGCGGACCTCGGTCATGGTCGAGAAGCGATTATCCAGCTCGGTCGTGTCGCGGTTGCACTCCCAGGGGTAGCTCCACGTCCAGTAGATGCTGAACCGTCGCCGGCCCGGCGTGTACGGCCGCGGGACGTGGTTCTGGTTGTAGGTCCGACCGGTATGCGTTGACGCGCCCATGGCCATGTCCTTTCGGTGCTCGGGCATTCAGTGCGGGTTCGGGTGGCCATCGGGCAGCGTCGCGAGGTAGCGGAGCGTGCCCAGGCCGGGCAGGAAGAAGTACGCCCCGCCGCGGACGGTGGTGAACGCCGGGAGGCCCTTGATGGTCCTGCGGATCGGTCGCTTGGGGATCTTGAATTCCAGCGTGCCGTCCTGGTTGCCGATCATCGGATCGCGCTCATTGCCCAGCTCGTGGAAGTTCCTGTCGTTGGCCCAGACGTTCTGCGCGAACTCGAACTGGCGGATCAGGTTGCCGCAGATCACGAAGGCCGCGATCCCGCGCTCCCGTCCGTCCTCCGGCGCGTCCTCCGGCAGGTGTGGCCCGTAGGTGGCCCCGCGCCGGATCAGGCGGCGACGGTTCATGTTCGCGGCCGTGTCGCGCGGGTTCATGCGACGGATGTGCGATCCCAGCGGCACGGCGTAGCCGTGAGGGTCCGATTCCTTGTAATTGAAGTCATTATTGCGCCGCGGGTCGGCCCCGAGGTCCGGGTCGTCCTTCTCCGGCGCCAGCACGAGCGGTGCCCCGCTCCGCCAGCGGCCCATGAGCTTGGCGGCGAGGAATTCCTCCTCCTCGGGCGTCTGGCTATTGGCGCGGAGGAACTCGCGGAACGCCCCGACGTGCTCCTCGAGGCGGCGGTAGGCGGCGTAGGTGCCGTTGCGGCGAAGGACCTCCGGCTCGGGCTGGACGGCCACGTGGCCGTCCTCGTCGGGGTAGCCGAGGAGGAATTCGCCGGGCTTGAGCGGGCCGCCCGAGCCGGGCGTCGGCTCGTCGCCCGAGCCCTCGATGACCGGCTGCGACATCCGGTCGCGGTAGCCGAAGTGGTCGTGCGCGAAGTCGAACGGCGGGGTGGCGTCGAGGTCGAGCGACGAGAGCACCTCCGCTCCCTCGCAACGCGCGACGAGGGCCCGGTGTTCCGCCGCACAGCGATCGCGCTCGGCGCCATCTCGGGCGAAGAGGATGGCGATGGCGTGGAGGTCGGGGCCGGCCAGGCCACCCAGCCAGCGGTCGGGGTGGTTCGCGCCGTGTCGCCGAGGATCTCCGCGCGGGCGACCATGCCCTGCCGAAACTCCTCGGGGAACGAGTCGAGGGACGCCCGGTCGAGCCCGAGCGTCGCAGGCCGTTCCAGGTGAACCCCAGGGTCACCCAGCGGTTGTTCTCGTCCATCGAGGCGCGTGCCTCGGCGGCCGACTGGACTGTCGGCAACAGGCCCGCGATCCAGCTCCGGCCGGCCGAGGGGCCTCGAAACGTGAGGAACTCGTAGCGCGCCGTCCTCGCCGGTGCCCGGGCGAGCAGGATGTGTTGCATGTCGTCGAGTTCCAGCATGACACTTCCTCGAGCGCGAATATCGCACGGACCGAGCTTGGTGCGGCCCCCGTCCCCCGGCCGGCGTCACCCTCTGCCTGAACGGCCCTAGTGGGACCCCTTGGCCCACGCCCACGCCATGATGCGCCACTCGGCGTCGACCTTGCGAAGCGCCAGCGTCAGGGCCGAGCCGGTCTGCGTGACCGGTTGGCCGTGCAGCCGGAACGCCATGGTCGCGGGGACGACCACATACGAGCGGTCGCCGGTGACCTGGACATGCCTCGGTTCACCCACGGCGACGGAGTAGTCCGTCGCCCCCTCGCGGGCCCCGGCGGCGATGACGTCCCGGTGCCAATCTTGCGTGGCCGTCGGCCCATGCCAGACGTGCGGCGCGAGGCCGTCGAGGATGGACATCGACGCATCACACGCCGCCGCCATGCCCTTCACGTCCGACTTGTTGAAACAATCGATGTAGCGGCGCACCGTCTCCATCGGATCGGACGTGCTTTCCATCGGGTTCCTCGCGCCTGTCGTGTCTTGATTCGAGAGCCGGTCCGCAATGACTCGGGAGATGCCCCTTTTCCGTCCCGCCGCCGGGGATCACTGCATCTGGTCGAGCATCGTCGAGAAGGCCGCCTTCAGCTTGAGCGCCTTCTTGATCTCGTCGGCGCTGACGTAGGGGTACTCCCCGTACTCGAGGAAGCTCGGGCACTGGTGCTCCCGGACGAACTGGACGAAGACCGCGGGGTTCGACTTCCAGTCCTCGGGGAACCCTTCGAGGTTCTCGAAGACCGTGTTGATGCCGTACTTCGAGAACAGCGCCACGGCGTCCTCTGTGTACTTGTCGAAGTCGGTGTCGAAGATGCCCTGGTACATGAAGTAGGTGTCGCCGCCGATGTCGAAGAGCACCCAGGCGCAGGTTGTGCAGCTTGAGCACCTCGAGGGCGTCGGGCAGGCCGGCGATGGTCTCCTCGATCTTCGTCCCATACGAGCGGATCGTCTCCTCCGTGCCGGGCTTGATCTTGGCGATGATCGTGAAGCCGTAGCAGGCGGGAGTCCTGGGGAAGATCGGGCCGTATCGCCCCGGCTCCTCCTCGAAGAATCCCTCCTTGGGGATCGCCTTGGCCGCGGGCTTCGTCCAGTCGTGCTGCATGTTAGACTTCCTGCCCTTCTTGTCGCGGATCTTCGTTCAGTGATGCTCGATCTGTGGGTCGTCCACCGACACGGCTCACAGCCGACCGTCGGCTTGCGAGGCGGGTGATCGCGAGGCGGGCAAAGGTGACGAGGCCGCGGACGATCCCATACGGGACGAGGGCCAAGAACGTCACCGTGAGGAGCAACTCCAGCGCGTAGATGCCGGAATCACGAGGACCTGGTAAATCGCGTCGAGGACGAGCGCGAGGATGAAGACCTTCCCCACGTCGCTCCGCGCCTGTTGTAACAGCTCACGCCGGCGCCCCGGATGCGCATAGAAGGCCCACAGGAAGGGGCGCTGGCCTTCTCGCGCGTCGCGTAATCCGGCCCGAATCGCGAAGAGGGCGGCCATCGCCGGCTGCATGATCAGCCGGAAGGTCATCGGGCCGCTCGAACGGCCGACGAGGTCCTCCCATCCTCGCCGGAGTGCCTCTCCCACACTTCACCTCCCCGGCTGGGCAGCCTTGAATCGGCCCGGACTTCCCGGTTGGGCGGCGGCCTCGCCGCCTGCGATCTCGCGGCGGCGTCTTCAACACATATTCGACTCGGTCTGAATTCTCGTGTCCAGGTGTCAGCGGAGAGATCGGGCCTACGGCTGCCCGATCGGACAGCTTCGCCAGGCCGCTGGGAACGACGGGCAACAGCCTTGCGCGCGTCGGTCCGCGAGGCGAATGGCACTTAGATTTGCGCAATCCGCTATAGCCAAAACGTTTGCGGCGGAGGCCAGCCCGTCGCCCTGAGGAGCCTCCGAACGTGTCCGCCCGTCCACGCTCGGCTGCGAATCAAGGGCGCATCGTGACGACCGAGGCGTGCTCATTTTAGCAACCGAGTCTCTGGCGGCTCTCAGAATCGGCCGAAGCGAAATCCACGTAATAGTTTGCAGAAATCTACGTGCCATTCGTCCGCGAGGCCGAAGCCGATTGCTCCGAAGCCTTTTCCGCATGACCATGCCGGAGCGCGCAGCCCCATTATGTCGACGGCGATACGTAGGCTGATCAGGGATTCTCGCACACGTCCTCAGGCCAGGGCTGCGAGTAGCGAGCCGGCCTCCACGAGGTCCGGCGTCGTGAACCCTTCCGTGTACGCGCCGTAGACGGCCGCCAGAGCGACGCGGGCGTCGTCGCGGCGGCCCTGCCGCTGCCAGAGACGGGCGAGACACACGGTGGCCCGCAGCTCCCACGCCTTGCTCCGCTGGTGCCGGGCTACCGAGACGGCCTGATGGAACCAGCCTTCGGCGGCGGCGGTTTGGTCGGAGGACTCGGCCAGCAACAATTCACCATTGAGCCGATACAGCTCGGCCTCGTGGCATCGGTCATCATTCTTCTCGGCGACCGCCAGCCCTTCGTCCAGCGCCTTGTGCGCCTCCTCGAAGCTCGCGGACTGCGTGTAGGCATCGCCCAACATGCCGAGGTAAGACGGGACACGCACCTCCGCCCCGGTGGCCCGGAAGGCACCAAACCCCTTCAGGAGAAGTCGCAGCGCCTCCTCCCGCCGGCCCTGGACGAGCATCCCTGCCCCATCGTGGAGCGTGCCCAGCGCGCGCCAGAGCTGAAACCCGTGTTCGGTCCCGATCGTCAGCTCTTCCTCGGCCGCCGCCAGGACCTCGGCTCCGAGTCGGCAGTAATGGCCGAGAAACGCAGAGAAGTCCACGGCATGGCCCAGGCTGAACGTGTGCCCGATCGTCCGGGCCAGCTCCTGCGTCTCGCGGTCGAGCCTCAAGGCCCGGTCCGGATAGCCGAGGTGCCACAAGGCCAGCACGAGATAGCAACGGTTGGTCACCCCGGCGTTGTGGCCCGAATAGGCGGCCCAGAAGCTGGTGCGATCACGGTCGTCGTAGTCGGCCACCGCCTTCTCGAAGCAATCGCGGGCCTCCTCGAATTGGCCGCGATAGAACATCGTGGCACCCCGCATGAACAACGCTTCCATCAGCATGCCGGGATCGCCCAGACGCTCGGCGAGCGCCATCCCGTCGGCGGCGAGTTCGACGCACGGACGCAGGTCGCCGCGCACCAGGTGCCATTCCCACTGGCCCAACATGATCCCGAACAATTGGGGCTCATCCCCGATCCGCCGGCATAGATCGCGGGCGCGGAGCAGGATCGGCCCGACTTCGGGCGCGGCGTAACCGCGGGCCGCGATGTAGGCGGGGCCCAGCGCGGTGAGGAACCTCAACTCCTGCCCGTCGCGCCCGCGCGTCTCTTCGAGCGATTCCAGCAGGGCGAGGCCCTTGGTCAAGTGGGCGATCGCCTCGGAGTCCGCCGCCCGCTCCCGCGACCGCAGCCCCGCCTTGAGCCAGTAGCCGACGGCCTGCTCGGTCAGGCCCGCCTCGGTGAAGTGGTAGGCGAGCAATTCCGGCTGCGTCTCGACGGTCTGCGGGAACCGCGCCTCCAGCACCTCGGCGATCCGCCGGTGGAACTGCTGGCGCTTGCCCTTGACCAGCGCGTTATACAGCGCGTCTTCGAGGAGGGCATGCTTGAACAAGTAGGTGCATCGAGGAGGTCGCCCCTTCGGGTAGAGGATCTCCGCGTGCGCCAGCTTCGCCAGCTTCGGCCTGGAGGGCCACCTCGTCCAGGCCCGCGACCGCGGCGAGCAGTTCGTGGCTGAACTCGCGGCCGAGGACCGCGCCGAGTTCGGCGACCTCCCGCTCGCCCTCCATCCGGTCCAGCCGGGCCGTCACCAGGTCCTGGAGCGAGGTGGGGATCTCGCGCGCCGGCAACGCCCCGGCCCGCGAGCCGCCTTCCGCCGGGTGCAGCGCGCCGGTCTCCTGCACCATCTTGGTGAACTCTTCGACGAACAGCGGCACGCCGCCCGTCCGGTCGTAGATCTGGTCGATCAGCGCCTCCGGGACGGCGGCGCCCGCCTTCCGCCGCATCAGGTCGCCGGCCTGCCGCCGGGTCAGGCGGTTCAGGGCCAGGCTGGTCTGGTGGGCGGCCGCGGGCCAGGGCGGCCGGAACTCGGGGCGGAAGGTGAGCAGGGTCAGGAGCGAGTCGTGCTGGCCCTCGTCGAGGACCTGCCCCAGGAACTCCAGGGTCGATGCGTCGGCCCAGTGCAGGTCCTCGACGACGAACAGGATCGGCTTCCGGGCGGCGCGCGTATGCAGCCACTCCAGCATCACCCGGAACGTCTCCTCCCTCTGCCGTGCCGGCGTCAGCGAGGGCGGCGGGAAGCGGTCCGTGGGCGGCAGCGACAGCAACGACGCCCACAGGGGTACGGCCTCCGGTCGGGCCAGGTCATACTGCTCCAGGCGGCGGAGCAGCCGGTCGAACCGGGCCTGCGGCGGCTCCTCGCGGCCGAAGGCGAGGGCCCGCTCGTAGAATTCGATGGCCGGGTACAGCCCCGTGTTCTGGTAGTGCGGCGAGCAGCGCCACTCGATGACGGGCGCGTCCACCGCCCCTTCGACCATCTGCCCCAGGACGTGCTCCTTCAGCGTGTACACCAGGCGCGACTTCCCCAGGCCCGGCTCGCCGACGAGCAGGACGACCTGCCCCATGCCCTCCTGGGCCTGCTCCCAGCGGTCCTTGAGCAGGTTGATCTCGTGGTCGCGGCCGGTCAGGGTCGTGAGCCCGGCCGGCACCGCCGTCTCGATCGGGTTCCGCGCCGGGGCGACGGCCTGGACGCGGAACAGCTCGGCGGCGTGCGCCACGCCCCTGAGCTTGCGGCTGCCGAGGCTGACACATTCGAAGTGGGCCCGGAGCAATTGGTGGGTGGTCCCGGTGCAGGCGACCTGGCCGGCCTCGGCCACATCCTTGAGCCGGACCGCCACGATGCGCGCCTCCCCCACCAGCGAGACCGACTCCTCCCCCGCCTCCACCACGGCCGGACCGGTGTGGATGCCGACCCATGGATTCAGGTCCAGCGCTTGTCCGCGGCGGAGGTGCTCTCCCAGGGCCTTCAGATCGTCCAGGAGGCCGAGGGCGGCCAGGGCGGCGCGGCGTGCCGCATCCTCGTAGGCCACCGGGTAGCCGAAGCAGGCCAGCAGCCCCTCCTCGTTGCACTGCACGACCGTCCCATCGAATCGGTGAATAGCCCGCTCGCAGGACTGCTGGAAGGCCCGGAGCATCTTGGCCTGGTCCTCGGCGTCGAGGTCCTCCAGGTACGCCTCGGACTCGAACAGGTCGCAGCCGCAGACCAGGACGGTCACCTGCCGGCGCTCGGCCTCGCGGGCGCGGCGGCGTGATGAGGTCGACGTCGAGGACGACTGCGACAAGGCGACCGATCCGGGCGCGAGCGTCTCACCCGACGGTACGACCGTGGAGGGTGGACCGGACGGCTGCGAGGGGCCCGTCCCGGCGTGAGCCTGGCTCACACGCCTCAGGTCGTCGGCGAAATCGGCCGCGGTCGTGTAGCGGTCCTGGAGCCGCTTCGCGAGCGCCTTGAGGCAGACCTGCTCCAGCTCGGGCGGGATCTCGCGGCGGAGCTGGCGCGGGGGCTGCGGCTCGTCGTCGCGCACCTGCCGGAGGAGCTCGCCGGTGTCGGCCGCCCGGAACGGCACGCGGCCGCAGAGCATCTGGTAGAGCACCACGCCCAGGCTGTAGATGTCGGTCCGGCCGTCGATCCGATGGGCCGCGCCCGCGGCCTGCTCGGGTGCCATGTACGACGGGGTGCCGGAGATGATGTCCAGCTCGGAGCCGCCGGACCTCGACTCGTCGAGGCCGAGGCCGAAGTCCACGAGGACCGGCCCGCGGTCCGGGGTGACGATGATATTCGCCGGCTTGACGTCGCGGTGGACGATCAGCCGGGCGTGGGCGTGGGCCAGGGCGTCGGCCAGGGCCGCCGCGATCCGGGCCGCCTCCGACCACGTCGGGCGATGATCCCGCAGCCACCGGCCGAGGTCGGGGCCCTCGAGGAAATCAGAGACGAGGTAGACCTGTCCGCCGTCCAGGCCCACGTCATGGACCGCCACGATGCCGGGATGGCTCAACTGCGCGAGCCTGTCGAGCCTCCTGGAGGAACCGATCCGCCTCGGCCTGCGGCACTCCGGGGCCGCCTCGGAGGACCTTGATGGCCACGGGTCGGTCGAGCTGGGTGTCGTGGCCGAGGTAGACCGCGCCGAAGCCCCCGGACCCCAGGGCGTCCCGCACCTCGTAGCGGCCGAATGCCGTCGGAGGAGCCGGGGCGTCCCTCATCGTCGCCGGCTCGGCCATCGCGACCCGGAGTCAGGGCTACCGTCAGATTAGGCTCGCTCCCGGACTCCGGTTCCCTGGCGGCCGGGCCGGGGAGCGAGGAATCCGACTCCACGGCGACATCGCCCGAGGGCTCGTCCGGGTAGGGCTTCCCCGTCGGGTGCAATGCCGCATCCTCCTCGCGTCTCGGGCGCCTCCTTGCGCCGATCGCGCGTGCCGAGGGTCGAGCGCCTCGGAGAGAAGTGGCGGTCGGACGTCCGCATGCACAGGATCGCCGGACTCGGATCGGGGCCGTCCGACGACCCTCATCCTAGCCGCACCGGCCTACTGCCGCGAGAACGAAGTTGATCCGTCTACCATCGCGGAAATCCGGAGCGGATGACCTCGCTGCCGGCGACCCGAGGGGTCGGGTCATCGATCAAGCGGGCATGTCCGCCGCCATCTCCCGGGAACTGCCAGCGCATGGCGCCCGGCCGCCAAGGACAATGCCGGTCAGTTCTTCCGCCGCCAATTCCCGGCGCAGGTGTTCCCTGTCCGCTTCGCGTTGCACGCGTCGGTCCGCGATGCCGAAGCGGAGTGATCCGAGGTGGCTCCGGCCGACCATACCGAAGCAGTTGAACACGATCGGATTGAGAACGGAGTGCCGCGGGTCACGGGCCGAGCGGGCGGCGACCGTGTGCCCCGGTGCCGTCCGCGGCCAACACTCTTGTGAGCCGGCCGAAGCCGGTCGTCAGCCCGACTCGCCCGGAGGCGAGAAGCCTCGCCCCGTCCGATCAGAGCCAGCGCGGATGATCGACCCCCCGGTCCTCGATCCCTCGGGTGACGAGCCGCGGACGGCCCCCGTCGGCGTCCATGATCCAGAGGGCGGGCGGTCCCCCGATCTCCGCCCGGCAGAACGCGATGAGCCGGCCGTCGGGAGACTCGCTCGCGCGGAAGTCCCACGCGGGCGGCACGGTCCTTGAGAGCGTGGTGATCCGACCGTCGCCCGGGTCGAGCCGGCAGATCTCGACGCCGCCCCGGGCCGCGCCGGGCTTGTAGTCGCGGTTGAAGTGGTCGACGTCCGGGCGACTGGCCTGGTACTCCCAGGGGACCCTGGAGCCGGGGAGCCGTCGCGGGAAGAGTATCGCGCCCTCGCGGGTCCACGCGGGCACGTTCGACCCGCCGCCCCGGGTCGCGGGGTCGCCGTACGTCGCCGCGAACCACATAGCCTGCCCCGTCGTGAGCACGCAATGCTCCGAGCCGTCCGCGCGGCCGATGCAGACGTCGGCCCAGTCGTGCCCCGGGTCGGCGTGGTACAGGCAATCGACGTATAGGATCCAACGGCCGTCGGGCGACCAGCTCGTGCCGAAGTAGAGATGCTCCGCCCTGGCCGCGATCCGCACGCGATTCGACCCGTCGGTGTCGCTCGTCCAGATCTGATAGCCCTCGGGGCTCGCCAGGTGGAACGCGACCCGGCGGCGGTCGGGGCTGAGGCTGAGGCCGTAGGGAAGTCCCTCGCCGGCGCGCGTGAACTCGCGGGCGTCGCTGCCGTCGAGCTTCACGCTGAAGATCTACCCGACCCTGTTCCTGACCACCTGGACGAGCAGCCGGTCCTCGCCGATCAGGAGCGCGGGCGTGACGAACGGCGCGAGCCGCTCCTTGTGGGCGATCTCCTTGATCGACCGGGTCTCCAGCTCGTAGATCCAGAGGTGCGTCGGCGTCTGGGTGTAGTACTCGTCGAAAGGGCGCCCGGGGCCGTCGCGCCTCGGCTCCATGCTGAGCAGGACCAGGCGACGGCTGTCGGGGAACGCTGCCCCGACCTGCCAGGTCGCCTGCCCCGGCTTGTCGAATTCGCAATAACGGAGGTCGGTGCCGTCCGCGTTGACGATCCCTATCTTGCCGCGCGAGGTGAAGACGAGCCGGCCTCTCCGCGCGTCCTCAGGCCCTGCGGCCGCAAGCCTGCTGACCGCCGCGATCAGGGGCCAGGACCTGGCCGCGGCGAGCAGGCGGCGTCGGTTAAGATTCCGTGTATGAGCCTCGCCATCGCGGAAAAGATCGAGTGGCATGGTGAAAGTTCCCGGGGCCACTTGACGCCTTGGCGGCCATCCGTCTCCATTATTCGGGTCTTCGCCGGTCGGCGCACTCCGCATTCGAAGCTCCCGCAATTCGAGGAGGGTGCGATGAGGCTCGCTGGACGATTCGCGCGGGGCCTGCCCGCCCTGCTGGCGTACACCGTCGTGGCGGCGTCGGCGAATGCATCCGCTCCCTCGCCGCGTCGGCCCATCCCCGTCCCCGCGAACCGCGTGACGATCGACGATGCGTTCTGGTCTCCGAAGTTGAAGACCTGGCGGGCGGTGACGATCAAAGACTGCCTCGACAAGTTCGAGAGGGACGGCGCCTTCGGGAATTTCGACCACGTCGCCCGCGGCGAACTCGACGCCCCGCACGGCGGCCCGCCGTGGTACGACGGGCTGGTCTACGAAGTCATTCGTGGCGCGGCCGATCTGATGGTCGCAGGAGCCCGACCCTGCGCTCGAGGCGCGGATCGACGGCTACATCGATCGGATCGTCGCCGCGGCGGCGCGAGACCCCGACGGCTACATCAATACCTACACGCAAATGCGCGAGCCCGGCCACCGCTGGGGCCAGAATGGCGGCAACGACCGCGAGCAGCACGACCTGTATAACATCGGCTGTCTCGTCGAGGCCGGCATCCACTACTACCGCGCCACGGGCAAGACGAAGTTGCTCGCCACGGCCGTCCGGGCGGCGAACGGCATGGTCGCGGTGATGGGGCCTCCGCCGCGGAAGAACATCATCCCCGGGCATGCCCTCAGCGAGGAGTCATTCGTCCGCCTTTATGAATTGTTCCGGGACCGCCCCGGCTCAAGAGGAGACCTGGGCGTGCGGGTCGACGAGAGGGGCTACCTCGACCTCGCCCGCTTCTGGATCGACGCGCGAGGCCACCATGAGGGCCGACAGAGCTTCGGCGAATACGGCCAGGACCACCTGCCGGTGCTCCAGCAAGCGACCATCGAAGGGCACGCCGTGCGAGCCACGCTCCTCGCCGCGGGCGTCGCGGCGGTCGGCGTCGCGGGCGAGCAGCCCCAGTACATCGAAGCGGCCGAGCGTCTCTGGCGGAACATGGTCACCCGCCGCCTCTACATCACCGGCGGCGTCGGCGCGATCGCGCAGGACGAGAAGTTCGGCGGCGACTTCGTCCTGCCGAACGACGGTTACCTCGAGACGTGCGCCGCCGTCGCGTGCGGATTCCTCGACTACAACCTGTTACCTCGCCACGGGCGACGCCGCGAAGGTCGACGAGCTGGAACGCTCGCTCTACAACGGGGCCCTCGCCGGCGTCTCGTTGAAAGGCGACGCCTACTTCTACGAAAACCCGCTGGAGGCCGGAAGGAGCCCGGGCGCGATGGTCGTGGCACGCCTGCCCATGCTGCCCGCCGATGTTCCTGAAGCTCATGGGGGCGCTGCCCGGCTACATCTACGCGACGGACGCCGACGGCCTGTACGTCAACCTCTTCATCGGGTCGCGCGCACAGATCGACTCTGGAAGGCGAGAAGGGGAAGCGGCTCTCCCTCACCCAGACGACGAATTACCCGTGGGATGGCGACGTTCGGTTGGCCGTCGATCCCGAACGGCCCGCGACCTTCGACGTCCGAGTCCGGGTCCCCGCCTGGTGTCGAGGCGGCGCGATGAACGGCGGCCTTTACACCACGCCGACGGCCGGGCCGGACGCCTTCCGCATCTCCGTCAACGGCGAGCCCGTCGCCTCGCCGACGATCGTCGGCGGGTATGCGGTGCTCCGCCGCCAGTGGCGCCCGGGGGACGAGATCCGCATCCGCATGGCCATGCCGGCGCAGCGAGTGAGGGCCGACGACCGCGTCGAGAGCGACCGCGGTCGCGTCGCCCTCATGCGTGGGCCGATCGTCTATTGCCTCGAGTCCCATCGACAATCGAGGCCGATCCGGGACGTCTGCCTCCCGGAGAGCGAGCCGATCGACCCCCGAATGGCGGCCCGAGCCTCTTCGGCGGCGTGACGATCCTCCGCGCCGCGGCCGAACGACTGCCGCTGGGAGGCGGAGAGCCGTCGAGCCGAAGTCGTGGCGATCCCCTACTACGCGAACGCCAATCGCGGCCCCGCGGAGATGATCGTCTGGGTGCCGACGACGCCGGCCGGCGCACGCGGCCGACGATCGCGTCGCTCTCCACGCCGATCAGCCTCTCACTGCTTCGCCAACGACACCGTGGACGCGATGAACGACGGCGTCGCGCCGAAGAATTCGTCGGACGAGACGCGCAGGAGGTTCACCTGGTGGGACCGGAGGGGGACGGACGAGTGGGCCCAGTACGACTTCGACCGAGCCGCGCAGGGTCGGCGGCACGAGCGTCTACTGGTGGGACGACACACCGGCTCGGCCGCCACTGCGCCGCGCCGATGAGCTGGCGGCTGGTCTTCCGCAAGCCGGACGGCACATGGGAGCCCGTCCGAGCACGGGGCGAATTCGGGACGAAGCTGGATACCGCCAATACGGTCGAGTTCGAGCCGGTCGAGACGACGGCACTTCGCATCGAGGTGAAGCTCCGGCCGAACCTATCTGCCGGAATCCTCCAATGGCAAGTGTCCCCGGCCGCGACCGCGCCGGCGTCGGGCGGCGCTAGACCCCCGGGCCAATCCCCCCTGGCTCTTGCCCCTGACCAGCGGCTAATGACGCAGGAAGCCAAGCGAACCGGAGCCGAGGAGCCTGGCTCCGGATGTGCTTCGGTCCGCGATGCCGGAGCAACTTCGGCCGACGCCCGGCCGCGGCTTCACCCGCCGCGACCCCGAGGGCCACGTCTGGTCGTTCGGCAGCTACGACCCGTGGAAGGCGGATTGAGCCGGTGGGCCGCCGCCCGAGCCTTCGCTGGCGGGCGGCCGGGGACCTCACGGGGACTCGGCCTTCTTGAGCTGAGCGTCGACGTCGGCCCAGAACGTCCGCCAGTCCTTCCTCTCGGGCTCGGGGAGCTTGGCCAGCCCGCCGGCGTCGTGGACGCCGGACAGGTCGCGCCCCTCACGCCAGCCCTGGAGGGCCTTGCGGACCTCCGGTCCGGCCTTTGGGTCAGCCTTCAGGCGCTTTGACCAGGCGACCAGGTCGGCCTTGAGCCAGTCGAGGGCGAGGCGGCGGAGTTCTGCCCGCCCGGCGTCGTCGGGGCGCGGGTCGTCCTGGCCCCCGCCGGAGCCGGCCAGAACGGCGGCGCGGGCGGCGGCGATGCGGTGCCCGGCCTCAAGGTCGTCGGCCCGCGCGGGGGAGGCGATCAGCGCCGCCTCGTACAGCCGCGCCGCCAGCGCCGGCCGGCCCCGCTCGCGGGCGCGGGCCGCCAGGTCGAGCGTGGTCGCCTCCCCCCGGCCCGGCGGGGCGGATGCGGCCAGGGCCTCCAGTGCGGCGGCCTGCCCGGCCAGCCATCGGGCGCGGGCGCGAGGGCCTCGGCAGTCGCCGCCGGGTCACGGAGCCCCGTCGCGTTCAGCCGGGTCGCGGCCCGCTCCAGGGCGGGGACCGCCTCGGAGAACCGGCCGCGGAGCACGAGCAGCTTCGCCAGGATCGACTGCGCGATACCCAGTTCCGGGTCGAGCCGCAGGGCGTCCCCGACCGAGCGCATCGCGGCGTCCAGGTCGCCCGATTCCCTCCGGGTGAAGGCGAGCTGGCTGTGGGCCTTGGCGTCGTTGGGCTTGAGCCGGACCACCTCGCGCATTTCGGCCGCCGCCTCGTCGAACTTCCCCTGGCTCATCAGGGCGCTGCCGAGGACGGCGTGAGCGTCGGCGTCGTCGGGGCGGAGTCGGATCGCCTCGCGAAGCGCGGCCTCCGCCTCGGCGGGCTTGCCCTGGGCCAGCAGGACCTCGTCGAGGCGGAAGCGGGCCTCGAGATCGCCGGGCTCGAGCCGGATCGCCGCGCGGAGCTCGGACTCCGCCTCGGCGGGCTTGCCCAGCCGCTTCAGGACGGTGCCGAGGTAGCTATGGGCCTCGGAGAAGTCGGGCTTGACCCGGGTCGCCTCGCGGTACGCGGCCTCCGCCTCGCCGAGCTTGCCCTGGCGAGCCAGGGCGACGCCGATGCTGAAGTGGGCCATGCCGAGGGCGGGTTCGGCTCCGAGTCGGAGTGCCTCGCGGAGCTCAGCCAGCGCCTCGTCGTCCTTGCCGCCCTCGCGCAGCAGGACGTTGCCGAGGCTGTAGTGGATCATGCCAACCTCGGGCCTCAGCCGGATCGCCTCGCGGAGCGCGGCCTCCGCCTCGGCGAACTTGCCCTGCCGCCCCAGCGCGATGCCAAGGTTGACATGGCCGCCGGCGCTCTGGGGCTTGAGCGGGACCACCCGGCGGAGTTCGGCCGCCGCCTCGTCGAACTTCCCCTGGCTCGTCAGGGCGCGGCCCAGGACGGCGCGGGCCGTGGCGTCGTCGGGCCGGAGTCGGACCGCCTCGCGGGCCGCGGCGGCCGTCGCATCGAGCACCGCGAGGCCCTCCTCGGGCCGGCCGGCCTGGAAGCGGAGCGCCACGCTCAGCCGGATGGGATGGTTGAGATTGCTCGGCCGCAGCCGGATCAGGTCGCGGAGGATGGCGATCGCCTCGACCGTGTCGCCGCGGGCCAGCAACGCTTCGGCGAGACCAGCGGCCGTCTCGGGGCGCAGGGCCCGGGCGGCGGTGTAATAGCGGATCGCCTCGTCGCGGCGCGGCGGGCGGCTGCGCTCGAGCAGATAGGCCAGTTGCTCGTTGATCCCGACGTCGCCCGGGTGCGGCACGACGGCGCGGCGGAGCAGGGCCGAGGCCGCGTCGGGGTCGCCCGCGCTCTCGAGGGCGCGCGCCAGCAAGAGCAGCGTCGGGGCGGACCAGGTGGCCACGTCGGCCTGCGCGGCCAGATCCCGCAGCGGCCCGAGCTGTGCCCTGGGGTCGGCCTCCGCCCACAGCCGGCGCAGCTCGTCGCGGCGCGAGTCGGGGTCGGCGGCGCGGGCCGCGGCGGCCGGCCGGCCCCAGCCGGCCTCGTCCTGCGGCCGCGCCTCGCGGCGCACGTATGCCCAGTCGTCGACCGCCGCCGCCAGCGCCAGGGCGGTCGGCGCGGTGCGCGCGGATCTTCGCGCCGACCGCGTCGGCGCCGAGGGTGTCGACGTCGTAGCCGGCGGCGCGGAAGGTGGCGGCGTAGGCCGCGTCGCGGACCGAGCCGTCGTGGCCGTAGGCCTTGGAGGCGCGGATGTCGACGACCTTGTCGAGCAGGTCCCGGTCGGCCTCGGCGGCCTCGGCGCCGGCGCGGGCGACGCGCGCCAGGGTGTCGAGCCGGGCGCGGGCCCCGGCGGGGAGGCCGGCCGGGTCGACCCGCCCGGCGGCGGCCAGCGCCGCCTGCCAGCCGGCCGGGTCCTCCGGCCGGGCCCGGGCCTGGCTCAGCAAGGTCGTGGCCTCGCCCAGGACGCGGTCGGCCGCCGCGAGCCGGGCCTGCCGCTGCTGGAGCAGATACGCCCCGCCCAGGCCGCCGAGCATCGTCATCGCCAGCAGCGAGGCCGCCAGCGCCACCGCCAGTCGGCGGCGCTTCCGCTCGTCGACGGCCCGCGCCTCGGCCACCGCCCGCTCGCGCTCGGCCGACCGCAACCGCTCCTGCACCCCGGCCAGGTATGCGGTCAGCCGGCCGCTCACGGCGCCGGCCTCGCGCGGCCGGTCCTGCGGCTCGCGGGCCAGGCAGTCCCTCGCCAGGGCGACTAGCTCGGGGTCGGACCCGCTCGCGTCGAGCCGGGACAGCGACTCTGTCAGGTCCCCCAGCGCCGCCTTGCGCTGGATCTCGCCCGACGAGCGGCCCGTGAACGCCGGCCGGCCCGTCAGGACCTCGCAGAGGATCGACCCCAGCGCGATGACGTCGGCCCGCTCGTCGACCCGGTCGATCTCGCCCCGGGCCTGCTCCGGCGCCATGTACGACGGCGTCCCCAGCACCGAGCCGGCGTGCGACAAGTCCGAGTCGCCCGACCCGCTCCGGGCCGTCGCGATCACCGTCTCATCGCGGGGGGGCTTTCCGGCCGTGGCGTCGTCGGCCACGCCGCCGCAGGGCAACACCTTCGCCAGTCCCCAGTCCATGACCTGGACCTCGCCGAACGAACCCACCATGACGTTCGACGGCTTCAGGTCGCGGTGGATCACCCCCCGGGCGTGCGCGTAGGCGACCGTCTGCGCGACGGCCTCAACGATGTTGAGCAGCCGCGGAAGGTCGGAGTCCGGGTCCTTGCGGCCGTCGAGCAGCGCGGCGAGCGTGTGGCCCTTGACCAGCTTCATCGAGAAGAACGGCCGGCGGTCGGCGAAGGCGCCCAGCTCGTAGATCGGCACGATCCCCGGGTGCTGCAACTGGCCGCCGATCTGGGCCTCCTCGACGAACCGGCGGACCATGTCGGGGTTCTCGCGCAGGTCCTCGCGGAGGACCTTGATCGCCACGTCGCGGCCGAGGTCGGGGTCGCGGCCCTTGAGCACGGCGCCCATGCCGCCGCGGGCGATCTCGCCGTCGATCCGGTAGCGGGTCGAGTCGTCGCCTTTCTCGCGATCCGGCCGGACCAGCGGCGGCTCGAGGCCGGCGTCGGTGTCGCGGAGCAGGACGCGGGGGACGGCGCCGAGGCTCGCCGAGAGGGTCTCCAGCACGCCGGCCGATCCGAGCGACATCGTCGCGCCGACGTCGCCGCCGCGGCCCATGCTCAGGGCCTCGCTGTTCAGGCCCGCGCCGAGCAGGCAGCGGGGGCAGAGGCCCTCGGGGGCGCTGGCGGGAAGCTCGGAGCCGCAGTCGGGGCAGGTGCGCGCGTCGGCCATCGACGGTCCTCCGGTTCGCCAGCGATCGGATACGCCCACATATACCGGAATCGCGGCCGGACCATACGGGGCACCGAGACTTTTCCCGGATTCTCGCGTCAGTCCGGGACCATCCCGACGCGGTTCTGAGGCTCGTGCTCGACCTCCTTGTCGACCGTCCCGGCAACGCCCCCCCCATGCTTGCCGCCTCTCGAGGCTTGGGGCCGGCGCGGCGACTCGCAAGGCGGCCTCGGTGGTGGCAACGCCCGACCGGCCCGCGTAACGCCGGGGATGTTCCCGCCGCACGTCGCACGCCCAACCCGAGGGCTGCGAGGCCGCCGCCGCCGCCGGTGCGATCGCGCGTCGCGCTGAGCCCGCGGAGTGCACCATCCCGCGTTCAATCTCGGGGCGAGCCGCCGCCGCTTCCTCTCGCGTCGAGCCGGTTGACCCTGGTTGACCCTAGTCGACCCTGTCAAGCGCACAGTCAACCGGGTTAAGTTGCTGGTCCCGAGACACTTGGATCGCCTCGGTTGATGGTTGACCCAGATCTGCAGTGTAGCCATTCCTTGCCGAGTGGGAGGCTAGATCGGGCCAACAGACGGAGCTGTGGACCTCACGCACATGAGGGCTCCCTCCCGCGCCGACGGTCAACTTTTCGTCGATATCTCGTCGAAAGCCCTTTGCGACCAGGGGGTTGACGGCGGTTGACCCTGCTCGCGAAGGTCAACCGCCAGGTCTGCACGGGGCGGAATTCCGGCCAAAAAGCCGTCGGGCTTCGGTCGACCGTCTCGACCAACGGTCAACCGGCCCTGGCGCTTGACGACGCCCGGCAGAGCGTCGGTATCGCGGACCCGAGGCTTGGAGCGCCTCCCGCCCATGATCAAGGCGCCGATGTAGGGCCTCGGGGAACGACCGGCTTGCTCCTCGCGCGGGGAGCGGACGATCGACGGATGGCCGGCGCGATCGCGATCCGGGCCGATGAGGAGGTCCAATCGACCGTGCGACACTTCAGCCGGCTCCTCCTGGTCACGCTCGTCCAGGGGGTCCTCTTCCTGGTGCCCATCGTGATCGTCACCGTGTTGGCGCGGGAAGGCTACCAGATGCTTCGCCGCCTCGCCCGGCCGGTCGCCCGGTTGCTCCCCGGGGATCGCGTCCTCGGGTTCCTGGCCGAGGACCTGATCTCGGTCGTGGCGATCGCCCTGGTCTTCCCGATCGCGGGCCTCTTCGTGGGCACGCGGCCGGGCCGGCTGCTCAGCGAACGCCTGGAGCGCTCCGTGCTCTACCGGGTGCCGGGGTATCTCCTGGTGCGAGGGGCGGTGGGCAGCTTCCCGGGCCTGAGCGGGGAGACGCGGCCGGAGCCCTCGTTGGTGGAGACCGACGACGGCTGGGCGTTCGCCCTGCTGGTCGAGCGCGGCCCCCGGGGTTCTGCACGGTCTTCATGCCCGACTCGCCCACGCCCACGAGCGGGTCCGTACGGCTCGTCGACGCCACGCGCGTGCGGTCCCTCGACGCCTCGATGCTCAACCTTCTGGCCTGCCTGACCCGGTCCGGTGCCGGGGCGGGGGCGCTCGCCGGGCGGGCCCTGGCTGACCGGAGCGTCGTTGCCGGAATCCGGGACGTCGCGGACCGGCCAGAATCGATCTGATTGCCCCTCAGCCTGATCGCTGACCGACACTCGTTCCGCGGATTTCCGAGACCGATTCGTGGCGCCCGATCGGCTGCGCCATCCGTACCCGATCGCGCACGGTTTGTAGCCCCGCGAGCGGGTCATCGACTCGGCTGCTCTCGTCGGGCGAAGGGAATCACCGCACCGTGACGGTGGCCCCCGGTCGGTCCTATCTCGGGGACACTATTCACTCGACTCGCCCGCGGGATTCCCACCGCGTGTGGACGGCACAATCGTCCGAGTCAGAGCCAGCGACACTGCGCGTCGGTGTAGTCGGTCGAAGTCGCTCCGGCATCGCGGACCGACGCACACAAGGCTACCTGTCGTACCCGGCGGTCTGACGAAGGTATCCGATCGGGCAGCCGGACTCCCCGATCTCTCCGCCTGCACCTGGACAGGAGGATTCGGGCCGAGTCCAATTATGACCGCCTAACACAACGCCCCGAGCAGGACACTCGCACAGATCTTGATGCAGGCCAGAGTCAGGAACGCCTGGTGGATCTCCGGCCGCCGCTCGTACCGGACGCGAAGACGCCGGTTCCGGTGGACACAGGACAGGGTCCGCTCAACCGGCCAGTGGGTCTCACCCAGCCCCTCCTGATCATCGACCCCCTTCTCGGGCAGGACCGCCTCGACCTCGATCCGCTCGAGGGACTGCCGGTGCATCTCGGAGTCGTAGGCCAGGTCCCCCTGCAGGGCGTCGGGCTTGCGCCTCGGGCGGCCGACCTTGCCGGCCACCTCGGGCAGCTTGTTGAACAGCGGGACCGTCTCGGTCACGTCGTGGGCGTTGGCCCCGGTCACCGACGAGGCTAGCGGGATGCCCGAGGCCTCGGTGATCACGTGGTGCTTGCTCCCCGGCTTGGCCCGGTCCACCGGGCTGGGGCCCCTGGACCCACCGCCGCAGGCGGCCCGGACCGACGAGCTGTCGATCAGGGCCCTCGACCAGTCGATCCCTTCGGCGGCCCTCAGCCTCGAGAGCAGGACCCGGTGGATCTTCTCCCAGGTCCCCTCGGCCTGCCAGTACCGCAGCCGCCGCCAGCAGGTCATGCCGCTGCCGCAGCCCAGCTCGCAGGGAAGGTCCTCCCAGGGGATGCCCGTCTTGAGCACGAAGAGGATGCCGGTGAGGGCCCTCCGGACGTCGACCCGGGGGTGCCCGCCCTCGGGGCTCGGCGTCCACTCCGGCAGGAGCGGCTCGATGATCGCCCACAGCTCGTCGCTGAGGATCGGCTTGGCCATGGTCGTACGCTCCCGGTACAAAGTCCCGAGAGCCAGTCGTGCGATCGCCATGCCGGAGACGACTTCAGAGCAGGCTTGTGTTAGGCGGTCTAAATCGCGCCGACCATCCGAACGGCGAGCAGGGCAGCCGCCAGCAGCAATGCTCCAGTGATGATTCCCCGCATGAGGCCCATGAGGGTTTTCCCTTCGGACAGCAACGGAGCATGAAAACGGTCTATTCCTGCTCACCCCGTGCTACAGGCAGGCGAGATCCCAAAGGCATGGAAACTCATCGGCTTCATGTCCAGGAATAGGCCCGACGTTATCAGGCTGTCGCCGTCGCGGTCATAGGTCGCCGGGCCGAGGAGGTCCCGGAGGCGCCAGGTCTTGCCGCCGAGGTCCGCGAAGGGGAGCGGGACGTGGCACTGGCCCTGGTTCTCGGCGTAATTCACCGCGACCACCATCCGTTCTCTGCCCGGGCCCTGCCAGGCGGACGCGACGAAGCCGTCGTGGGTCCAGTTGCCGTCCCAGGCGGCCCGGCACTCGAGCAGTTGCCAGCGGCCGTCCCGCACGGCGGGCGATCTCAGGACGGCGAGGAGCCCGTCGTAGAACTGCTCCAGGCCTCGGTTGACAGGCTCGACCGGCTCCCGGCAGAGGTGGGGTGAGACGCGTTTCGTGCGGCCCTCCATCTGCCCCTTCTGGAAGAACCGCAGCCCCGGCGCGAGGTAGGTGATGACGGCGGCGGCCTCGTGGACGCCGGGCGGAAACGTCGCGGCGGCGCGGGGCTCGTCGTGGTTCTCCAGGAAGCGCGCCAGCTTGTCCTGGTAATCCGGGCCCGCCCGGAGGTGGCCGCGCACCGGCCCGGCGTGCCGTTCGCGGAGCCGGTCGTACAGCCGCTTGTCGTAAGTGTAATCGAACCCCTGCTGCTGCAAGGTCCATTCGAGGTCCCAGTAGACTTCGGCCATGAAGCAGAAGTCGGGGGCCTGCTCGCGCACGCGCGGGTCGCCTTCGGCCAGAAGGGCTGAGACGCGATGCCCCAGGTCCGCTCGAAGACCTCGGGCAGAATCAGCATCGCCATGTCGCAGCGCACGCCGTCGCACTGCCCGGCGATCCTCAGCAGCTCGTCGAGCATCGCGTCCTGGGCGGCCGGATTGCCGTAGTCGAGCTGGAGCGCATCCGGCCAGCCGGGGAAGTACGGGTCGCGCCCGTAGGCGAGCAGACGGTCGCCGCCGCGCCGCCTTACCCAGGTGTAGTTGCACGGGGCGCGGGCCAGGTCGAGTTCCGTGCCGGCGACATAACGCTCCGGGTGGTCCTCGACCCAGGGGTGATCGAGCGCCGTGTGGTTGGGGACGAAGTCGAGCATCAGCTTCACGCCCCGGTCCCGAAGCCGGTCGCGGAGCCGGGCGAGTGCCTCGTCGCCCCCCAGGGCGGGATGCGTCGTATAGCCGGAGATCGCGAACCCGGAGCCCGCGATGTCCTCGTCGTGGAGGTCGGGCACGGTCGCTTCGAATTCCCTCCGCCAATCGGCGTTGCTCCGGGAGACCCGCCGCCCGGCCTCGCCGGTCTGCCATACGCTCAGGAACCAAACCCAATCGAAGCCCATCTCGGCCATGCGGTCGAGTTCCGCGTCCGGGATGTCATCCAGCGTCGCCGCCCGGCCCAGCGCGCGGGACAACTCCGTGAGCCACACGCGGGTATTGATCTGGTAGAGCGATGGATAGCGGGGTTTTCCCATCGGCCTTGCTTTCACGGATTCGACGAGACGGGACGTGTCGGCGCGACTCAACGCGGCGAAGCGATGAGAACCCTCTCCGTTTCGATGGCGTCGGTCCTGCCGAGCAGCAGAGCACAGCCGAGCGCGCCGAGGAGGGAGGCCAGTCCGTAGGCGACGACGGCGGTGACGGCCGGCGTACCCGCGAAGTTGCTCGTCGCGATCATCAGGCCCACGGCGACGTTGCGCGTGACCGTGGTTATGGCCAGCGCCTTCCGACTCGCGATGCCGGGGCCGCCACAGGACCAGCCGAGGCCCAGGCTGGCCATCAGGAGAAGGCCCATCCCGAACCAGCCTCGGGGCCGGATGGCCGCCAGCATCCCGAACTGGGTGGCCACGATCGCCCCGACCAGGGCCAGGAGCAGGGCGTTGGAGAGGAGGCCGACCGGTTTATCGACGCGGCGGGTCCATCGGGGCGCCGCGTGGTGGAATCCCAAGCCCAGGGCGAGGGGGAGCAACTGGGTGATCAGCAAGATCCGGATGATCCCCGGATAGTTCACATGCAAGTCGGTTGCGGGCGCGACCCAGGGCAACAGCACACTGAGAAGGGCCGGCGTGAGGAGCGCCGAGGCCCCGGCCAGGATCAGCATCATCCCCAGGGCCCAGGGGACATCCCCGCGGGCTATCGCCGTAATCGGCGGCCCGACCGGGGCCCCGGAGCAGGAGGCGAGTATGAGGAATCCCACCGAGACCATCGGGTCGGCATGGAAGGCGTGCAGCAATCCGAGCGTGAGCGTCGGGACCAGCGCGTAATTGGCGATCACGCCCAGGACGAGCCGACGCGCCGGCCGAGCCGACGCCAGAAGCTCGCCGTAACCCACGCGCAGCCCCATCGAAAGCATCATCGTCACGAGCGCAGTGCCGTTGAGGACGGCGATCAGATTCGAGGCGTTCACGGCCGGGCCCCCTCGCTTCCGGGGCTTCTCGTTCGAGGGAGCGACGCTATCGACCGGCGGACGATCCGACCACATCCGCCCGATCCCGCGACGGGAAATACGACTTCTTCCCCCTCTCCAGGGCCTGTTCGGGCGTGAGGGTCGCGAAGAGATGCATCAGGCGGGCGATGACCCCCGTCCAGCCGGTCTGGTGGCTGGCCCCGAGCCCGGCGCCGTTGTCTCCGTGGAAATACTCATAAAACAACAGGCAATCGCGCCAGTGGGGATCGTCCTGGAATGTACGGTTGCCGCCGAAGACCGGGCGGCGACCGTCCGGTCCCCGCAGGAACAGTGCGGATAGCCGGCGTGCGATCTCCTCGGCCACCTGGTAAAGGTTCATCCGCTTGCCCGAACCGGTGGGGCATTCGACGGTGAACTCGTCTCCGTAGTAGAGGTAGTAGTGCAGCAGCGCCCGGATGATCAGGGCGTTGACCGGCATCCAGATCGGCCCCCGCCAGTTCGAGTTGCCGCCGAACATCCCCGTGTCGGACTCGGCCGGGAGGTAGGCCACCCGGTATTCCTGGCCCCCCGCGTTGATGACATAGGGATGGTCGGCGTGGTAACGCGACAGCGAGCGCAGGCCGTAGGGGCCGAGGAACTCGTCCTCATCCAGCATCTTCTCCAGGACACGGCGGAGCTTCGTCTCGTCCAGGATGGAGGCGAGCCGACGCCCCGCCACGCCGGGCCGCTTCGGGTCGTGGATCGTGGCATAGACCTCGGGTCGCGAGTCGAGGAACCACCCGAACCGCTCCCCGAGTTCGGGGTACTTCGCCATCACCTCCCCCTCGAAGGCCGTGGCGGCGCAGAGCGGAAGGAGTCCGACCATCGACCGGACCTTCAGCCGCTGTGCCCGGCCGTCCGGCAACCGGAGGACGTCGTAGAAGAAACCGTCTTCCTCGTCCCACATCCCGGTGTCTTCGCCGAGGTGGGCCATCGACGAAGCAATCCAGAGGAAGTGCTCGACGAACTTCAGCGCCATCTCCCCGTAGTCGGGGTCGGTCATCGCCAACTCGACGGCGATCTCCAGCATGTTCTGGCAGAACAACGCCATCCAGGCGGTGCCGTCGGCCTGTTCCAGGTATCCGCCGGTCGGCAGGGGCGCGTTGCGGTCGAAGACGCCGATGTTGTCGAGGCCAAGGAAGCCGCCCTCGAAGACGTTCCGGCCCGTGCGGTCCTTGCGGTTGACCCACCAGGTGAAGTTCAGCAGCAGCTTCTGGAAGCAGCTCTTGAGCCACTCCCGGTCCCCCTCGCCTCGCTGCGCTGCTTCGAGCCGGTAAGTGAAGATCGTCGACCAGGCGTGGACCGGCGGGTTGACGTCTCCGAAGTTCCACTCATAGGCCGGGATCTGGCCGTTGGGGTGCATGTACCGCTCGCGGAGCATCAACTTGAGCTGATGTTTGCCGAAGTCCGGGTCGACGAGTGTCAGGGCGAGAACGTGGAAGGCGAGGTCCCAGGCGGCGTACCAGGGGTACTCCCACTTGTCGGGCATGGAGATGACGTCGCCGTTGTACATGTGATGCCAGTGGTCATTGCGCGGGGCGGCCTTCCGCGTCGGCTTGAACGGGTCGGACCCGCGCTCCTCGAGCCACTTGTCGACGTCGTAATGGTAGAACTGCTTGGACCAGAGCATCCCCGCCAGGGCCTGCCTCATCACCCTGGCCGCGTCGGCGTCGAGCGAGCGTGGTATGACGGCCGCGTAAAACTCGTCCGCCTCGGCCCGCCGCGTCCGGAAGACCTCGTCGAACCGCCCGCCGAACAACCCCGCGGCGTTGCCGTTTCCCTGGGTCACGGCCGGCGGGGCGACGTCGGTGAGGCGTAACCGGATCGTCCGGCACTCGCCGGGGCCGACCGTCAGGCGGTAATGGGCGGCCGCCTTGGTTCCGGTCTGTTCCGGGTTCAATCGGCCTTCCTGGCCACTGACGACGAAGTCGTTGATGCTGTCCTTGACGTACGGCGTCCGGTTCGGGACGCCGAAGATCCGCAGCGTGTTCGTCTCGTTTTCCGTGAAAAGTAGGTGGGCATCCCCCTCGCAGTCGAGGTACCTCACGCCGAGCTCGCCGTCGACGGCCCGAACGACGCGCCCGCCGTGCCCGGGGACCTCCTGCAGGATGGGCCGGTCGGCGGTGGCCTGCCAGGACCATAGATTGCGATACCAGAGCGTGGGAAGGACGTGAAGTTCGGCCGCCTCGGGGCCCCGGTTGTGCGCGCTGATCTGGATGAGGATGTCCTCGGGCGTGTTCTTGGCGTACTCGACGAACACGTCCCAGTAGCGATCCTGATCGAAGACCCTCGTGTCGAGCAGCTCATATTCGAACTCGTCCCGCCCCCGGCGTCGGCTCGTTTCGACCAGATCGCCATAGGGGTAGGCACCCTGCGGGTACTTATAAAGGAACTTCATGTACGAGTGGGTCGGGGTGCTGTCGAGGTAGAAGTAATACTCCTTGACGTCCTCCCCGTGGTTGCTCTCGCTGTTCGTCAGGCCGAAGAGCCGCTCCTTGAGGATCGGGTCCTTCCCATTCCAGAGGGCCACGGCGAAGCAAAGCCGCTGCTGGTCATCCGAGATGCCGGCCAGGCCGTCCTCCCCCCAGCGATAGGCGCGCGAGCGGGCCTGGTCGTGGGTGAAGTAGCTCCAGGCGTCACCCCCCTCGCTGTAGTCCTCACGCACAGTGCCCCACTGACGTTCGCTGAGGTACGGCCCCCAAGCTTTCCAAGGTACGGATTGCCTCCGAGCCTCCTCGAGGCGCAGCTGTTCTGCCGTCATGGGTGTGGCCGCCTGGGCCTGGGCCGGTGCGAGATGACCGAAGATGTGGAACTCCCACGCTTCAGCATAACAGGCCACGAGCGATACGACGCCTGAGTACCAGCATAATTGTTCCAAATAGTCGCTCGGCCTCGGCAGAATCGTTGATTCCCTCAAAGTCGGAACAGACCCTTCCGGCGGTAAACATGCCTTTACGCCACCGCCTGGAGTTGACAGACTGGTCCTCTCGAAAGGCGCAACCGGTCCAGCGCGGAGCCGACGGAGCACCTCATGCTTACCACCAGGAAGCCGGTCATGAGCCTCTATGTGGACAAGGGCTGCCCGGCGCAGTGGATCGTGCGAGACCGCGAGGGCCGATTCTGGGTCGTCCCGGCCGGCGAGAATGCCTGGGAGAAGCGCGAGCCATTCCACCCCGGAGAGGATGCTGAACTCGAATCGGTTCCCGGCCATTACATGTACATGTTCGGTTTGCCGAACTGAGTTGCACTCGAGGCCGGGTCCAGCCGCCCCCGCGCCAGGAAGGGAAAGCGATGATCGGGTTCGTCGAGCCGCATGCAGCCTCGGCGGAGCCGAAGGGAAATTATCGCGCCTGCGAGTTGCGGTTCGCTCCCCGCCTCGGTCTCGTCGCCATCTCGTGACGAGACGATCTGCGGCCGGGTGATGCGGTCAACCCCGAGCGAGTGGGCCCCGTGGATGCCAAACTCTTGTGCCGGCGGGGGAGCGGACCGAAGCATCCACCGGCGCGGCCGTCCGCCAGAATTTTTCAAAGAACGTTCCGCGAGCTGTCCTGCGGATCGCTCCTCGCGGAGTTAATCCCTGGAGGGGGCTCCGATGGACGACAATTCCGATGAGACCGCACGCCTCCTGGAGCGGGCGCGCGGCGGCGACGATGCGGCCCTGAACGAGGTCTTCGCGAAGTACCGGGCGAGGCTGCGCCGGATGGTAGAGTTGCGCCTCGACCGTCGGCTCCAGGCAAGGATCGACGCATCCGACGTCCTCCAGGAGGCTTATGTCGAGGCCGTCAGGCGACTGGATGACTATCTCCGCGACGCGAGATACCCACCGTTCCTCTGGCTCCGCCTGCTCGTCGGGGAGCGGCTGCTCAAACTCCATCGCCACCACCTGGGCACGCAGCTCCGCGACGCGGGCCTGGAGGTGTCGATCTATCGCGGGGCCCTGCCGGCGGCCTCGTCGTCGGCGCTGGCGGCCCAGTTGATCGGCAAGCACACGTCGCCGACCCAGGCCGCGGTGCGCGCCGAGCGGATGATGCGGCTTCAGGAGGCGCTGAACGCGCTGGAGCCGATCGACCGCGAAGTCCTCTCCCTGCGGCACTTCGAGGAGATGAGCCTCGCCGAGACCGCGCTGACGTTGGAGATCGCGGAATCGGCCGCCGCCAAGCGGTACATCCGGGCCCTCAAGCGTCTCAAGGCCGTTCTCGCCGGCATACCGGGGGGGATCGACGATGCCTGACGAAACGACGGACAGCGCCGCCGACTACCTGCTGCTCACCCGGCTCGCCGACGAGTTCGCCGCGCGCTACCGGGCCGGCGAGCGGCCGAGCCTCCAGGAGTACGTCGACCGCCACCCGGGGCTGGCCGACGAGATCCGCGACCTGTTCCCGGCCATGGTCGAGATCGAGCAGGTCCGCGAGGACAAGCTCGACACGCCCTCGCCGGCGGCTGCCGGCCCGTCGCTCCGGCAGCTCGGCGACTTCCGGATCGTCCGCGAGGTCGGCAAGGGCGGGATGGGCGTCGTCTACGAGGCCGAGCAGGTCTCGCTCGGGCGGCACGTCGCGCTGAAGATCCTGCCCAACGCCGCGCTGCTCGACCCCAAGGCCAGGCGCCGCTTCGAGCGCGAGGCGCGATCCGCCGCCCGCCTGCACCACACGAACATCGTCCCCGTCTTCGGCGTCGGCGAGCAGGACGGATTGCCCTATTACGTCATGCAGTTCATTCGGGGGCTCGGCCTCGACGAGGTTCTGGACGAGCTGAAGAGGCTGCACGTCTCCGCCACGAAGGCCGGCCCGTCCGCCGCCGGCGAGCCCCGGCCGTCGAAGAATGCGATGCCCCCCGGCCATCCGGGCGACGAGCGGCCGGCGCCGGCCCGGCAGGCCCGCGAGACGTCCGCCGCGGACGTCGCCCGCTCGCTGCTGACCGGCGGCTTCGCCCGGACGATCGACCGCCTGGACGATGCGTCGGCGACGGAGCGGTCCGCCGCCATGGAGGACGCCGCGGCCGCCGACGCGAGTGCCGCTGGCTCCTCGGCGATCTCCGACTCGCTCGCCCTCTCGTCGTCGTCGGCCGTCCTGCCCGGGCGGGGCCGCCACGGCAGCGTCTCGCGGCGGCGGAAGCACACGTACTGGCAGAGCGTGGCCTCGGTCGGCCGGCAGGTGGCCGAGGCGCTTGGGTACGCCCACAAGCAGGGCATCCTCCACCGCGACATCAAGCCGTCGAACCTGCTCCTGGACAACCGGGGCACCGTCTGGGTGACGGACTTCGGCCTGGCGAAGGCGGACGACCAGCAGGACCTGACGCACACCGGCGACATCCTCGGCACGCTCCGCTACATGCCGCCCGAGGCCTTCGAGGGCGGGGCCGACGCGCGAGGCGACGTGTATTCGCTCGGGCTGACGCTCTACGAGATGCTGGCGTTCCGGCCGGCGTTCGACGAGAAGGAGCGCCGCCGGCTCGTCAAGCAGGTCACCGAGGTCGTGCCTGTCCGGCTGGGGCGGCTGAACCCGCAGGTCCCGCGAGACCTGGAGACGGTCGTCCACAAGGCCATCGAGAAGGACCCGAAGCAGCGCTACGGCTCGGCCGCCGAGCTGGCCGAGGACCTGGAACGGTTCCTCGAGGACGAGCCGATCCGGGCCCGCCGCGTCAGCCCGGTCGAGCGGCTACGGCACTGGGGCCGGCGCAACCCGACGGTCGCCGGCCTGGCCGGCGCGCTGGCCCTGCTCCTTCTGGCGATCGCCATCGGCTCGAGCGTGGCCGCGGTCCAGATCGCCCGCTCGCGCGACGCCGCCGAGGCCCACGCCGTGGCGGCCAACGCGGCGCGGCGCCAGGCCGAGGCCTCGGCCAGCGAGAGCCTGCGCGGCTCGTCCGGCTAAACGTCGACAAGGGGATGCGGCTGGCGGACAACGGAGACCACCTGGGCGCCCTCCCATGGCTCGCCGAGGCGCCTGCGGCTCGACGCCGGTACTTCGGCGCGAGAAGAGATCCAACGGCTGCGCCTCGGGTCGGTCCTCCGCCGGGCCCCAAGACTTGGGCAAGTGTGGATGCACGACGGGGCGATCCGGGACGCCGCCTTCAGCCCCGACGGCCACCTGGTGGCGACCGCTTCCCACGACACCACCGTGAAGCTCTGGGATGCCACGACCGGTGCACTGGTCAAGACACTCAAGCACGAGAAGCAAGTGAATTACCTCGCGTTCGACCGCGACGGACGGTCGATGCTCGTGCTTTCGGGCCGCGATTACGCCGGGGAGTGGTCCATCGACATGTGGGTCTGGGACGTCGCTTCCGGCGCCGTGCGGTTTCCGGCCGTTCGCTTCGGCGGGCCGGACCTGATGTTTCCGCCCGAGTTCACGCCCGACGGCCGGGCGATCGCCGTGACACGGAGGGATATAAGTTCGTCCAACTATCGGCCGGCCGGAGCCAGGCTGCTGGACGCGACCACGGGTCGCGAAGTCGCCGGGCCCTGGCGCGACCTGGGGCGCATCACCTGGGCCCGATACAACCCGGCCGGCGGCCAAGTCGCGGTGGGGGACGGCGGGCGGGACGTCCGCCCGCTGGACGCCGCCTCGGGGAAGGTTCTGCACACGCTCAGGCACGACAGGGAGGTCTCGGGCGCGTCGTTCTCCGGCGACGGGACACGGCTGGCTACGACCGGGCTGGACCTGCAGAACATGGCCGATTCCGAGATCCGGCTCTGGGAAACGACCACCGGCAAGTCAGCCCTGCCGCCGATCCGCAACCTCGCGGGCAGGCAATACTTGATGGAGCTGAGCCGCGACGGACGCCGGCTCATCCATATGTCGCTGGCGAACACCATGGCCCCCGTCAATCTCTGGGACATGACCACCGGCCGGCCTCTCGCCGACCTGTCCCGCGGCCGCCGAGGTGCCGTCGCTGTGTTCAGCCGTGACGGCGACCGCGTCGTCACGACCACGATGGAGGGCGGCGGCGCGGAGCTATGGGACGCCGCGACCGGCGAGTTGCTCGCGACGATCCCCCATCCCGGCCCCACCTACGGGGCCGCCTTCAGCCCCGACGGCGATCGGCTTGTCGTGGTCGGCATCCACCGGGCGGCGCGGCTCTGGTACCTCGCCCCGTCGGTCGCATCGACGGCTGCCTGGTCGGAGAACGGCCGCATCGGCTCCCTCACGCTCAGCCCGGACGGCGCGACCGTGGCGGCGGGGACGGAGTCCGGCAACGTCGTCCTCCGCGGCGCCGCCGACGGCCGGCACCTGTTCGCGCCAATGGTCCATGGCTCGCCCGTGCGTGCGCTGGCCTTCAGCCCCGACGGAGGGCTGATCGCCAGCGGCGCGACCGACGGCACGGCCCAGCTCTGGGACGGCCGCACCGGCGCGGCGGTGGGCCCTCGGCTGGGGCATCTCGCGGCGGTGGTCCACGTCGGCTTCCGGAGCGACGGTCGCCGCATCGTGACGGCCTGCGGCGGCTCGCAGACGTCGGCGGTCGGGCCGGGGTCCAACTTCGGCAAGCCCGCTGACGCGGCGGTCTGGGACGTCAAGACCGGCAAGCTCATCGCCCGGCTGCCGCACAAGGACACCGTCTGCTTCGCCACGTTCAGCCCCGACGGCCGCCGCGTCGCCACGGCAAGCTACGACAGGACGGTCTGCCTGTGGGACGCCGAGACCGGCGAGCGACTCCGGACGTGGACGCACCCGACCTCAGTCCAGCACGCGGCCTTCAGCCCGGACGGCGGCCGGCTCGTCACCTCGGCCTGCGACCCCGAGCTCGATCCGCGCAGCGCCTACATCTGGGACGTGGCGACGGGCGCCGCGGCGCTGCCGCCGCTGGCGCACAACGACGGCGTCGTCTCGGCCGAGTTCAGCCCCGACGGCCGCCGCGTGGTGACGGCCGGCGAGGACATGGTGGCCCGCGTTTGGGATGCGCGGACCGGCCGTCCGCTCACGCCGCCCTTGCCGCACACGTTCATCGTCAACGTCGCCACGTTCAGCCCCGATGGCCGGACGATCTTCACCTCGTCGCTCGACGGCGGCTCGCGGCTCTGGGATGCCGAGACGGGCGGGGCGATCACGCCGACGTTCGGCGTCGGCGGCTTCGCGTATTACCGCAAGGCCGCATGCAACTTCGCCGCGCGGCGGGTCGTCGACTACAACACCCAGACGAAGGTCCGGGTCTGGGAGGTGCCACTCGACCGCCATCCGATCGAGGACGTCACACGCCTGGCCGAGGTCCTCTCCGGCCGCCGGATCGACGACACTGGTGGCCTCGTCCCGTTCGAGGGGTCCGAGCTGCTGACCGCCCAGGAGGCGCTGGCCGCGAAGTACCCGGGCGATTTCACCTGCTCGCCCGCCGAAGTCGCCTCTTGGTATCGCCAGCGTGCGCAGGCCAACATCGGCCGCGACGAGGCCGAGGTCCTGCGCTGCCTCGATAAGGTCGTCTCGCTCGGGGCCGCCGGGCCGGACGACTGGATCGAGCGGGCCAAGGCGCACCAGAGGCGGGGGCAATGGGAACAGGCCGTGGCCGACTACGCCCGCCTCGGCGAGGCGGGGCAGCCAACCCCGACATCCTGATGGACACGGCCGAGGCCCATCGCCGGCTCGGCCAACGTGCCGAGGCCCTTGCGGCCCTCGACCGGGCGATCGGACTCAAGAGTTCGGGATCTCGGCCTCGGCTCGGACGCTGCGCGGCTGTTCGTCGAGTGGGGCGACTGGGATCGCGCCGTCGCCGACCTCGACGCGGCCTGCGGGACCTCCGGGGCCCAGGTGACAACCTGGATCGACGCGGCCCGGATCCGACTGGAACGGGGCGACTTCGCGGGCTATCGGCGGACGTGCGAGGACCTGATCCATCGGTACGGCAACACGACCGACGCCACGACCGCCAACAACGCGTGCTGGGCCTGCTGCCTCGGCCCCGACGCGCTGCCCGACCTCGCCAAGGCGGTCCGCCTGGCCGAGCTCGCCGTGAGTGCCAAAGCCGACCACAACAGCCTCAACACGCTGGTGCCATCCTCTATCGCGCCGGCAGGTTCGAGGACGCGATCGGGCGACTACGCGAGGCCATAAAACAGGACGGGAGGGACGACCTCGCCGCCGACTTGCTCTTCCTCGCGATGGCCCACCACCGGCTCGGCGACGCCAAGGAGGCCCGAACCGCCCTGGACAAGGCGACTGCGGCGATGAAGCCGAAACCGCCGCGGGCCGCCGCCCCGAAGCCGTCGCCACAGATCCTGGAGGAGATGGAGCAGGACATCTTACTCCGCGAGGCTCGCTCCCTGATCGGCGTCGGGCCTCCACCCGCGGGGGATCGGCGACCCGCGACCAGGCCCTGAATCGCCGTCAGGTGGGAACGGGCTCCCGCCCGGACTCCGCGGGCCGCCCAGAGACGGCGCGAGGACGGTTCGACCCAAAGGGATGCGGGCGTCGCTCGCGGCCCGCGTGCGGAGCTTCGGTGGCGTCGCCCGGAGCTGGCCCGGGGCAGTCGGCTTCGGCATCGCGGACCGAAGTGGGTTATTGTGCAGCAAAGTACAACCCCGGCGCGGTGGGATCCCCCGGTCATCGCGACATGCTACTGTAAGTAAGCGTCTTTCGGACCCCATGGTGATCGGGTAGCCCGGCCTCCCTAACTCAACGTCGTACCGGACCCGCCGCCCCTTTCCTTGGATCAAGCTTGACGCTGCGGGCCGGGGCGCTCAGCTTCATCCGTCAAGCCAGGAAGTCCTGGCTCAATATCGAGCGCAGTCGGGCGAACGTCTTCCATGAGCACCGAAAACCCAGCCTTGGCCCGACGATCCGACCTGGACGCCCTGCGGGCCGGCGCCATGCTGCTGGGGATCGTCCTGCACGCTTCCCTCTCGTTCTTCCCGTCGTACTGGATGGTCACGGATACTCGGCAGAATGACATTTTCGGTATTGTCTTCTCGGCCATCCACGGTTTTCGGATGCCGCTGTTCTTCGTGATGAGCGGCTACTTCAGCGCGATGCTGCTCCACCGGCGAGGCCGCGGTGCGCTGATCAAGCACCGGTTCCGCAGGGTGTTCCTCCCCTTGCTGCTGGGGATGGTCACCATCGTCCCGACTGTGAACTGGATCTCCGGCGTCGCGATCTCGTCCGCCTCCAAGAGGGCTGGCAGTTCTTCGCCAGTCGGTGCGGCGCTGGACATCTGGACGGCCGCGCGGGCGGGTGACCTCGGGGCCATCGAGCGGCACATGGCGAGCGGAGTAGCGGTGGACGGCGTGGATCCCGAACGCGGCGGGACGCCGTTGCTCTGGGCGGCGGTCACCGGTCGGGCCGAGGCCATCGGCGCTTCTCGATCGCGGGTGCCGATGCGAACGCTGTTGACCGCGACGGCAGCACGGCCCTGCACGCGGCGGCCTTCCTGGGCCACGACAAGGCTGTCGATGTGTTAGAAGCTGTTTCAAAACCCTCATGCGATGGCGCTTGAGGCAGATCAGCGAGGCCGCCAATTCGTGAAAGGCCTGGAAGTGAGCCCCCTTCTTCTCGTAGCACATCTTGAGCCTCCGGGCGTTCCCGAACCAGCTCAAGGTGCGCTCGACGACGTACCGTGTCTTGCCCAGGCCGCTGCCATGCTCCCGAGCCTTCCCCAGCGACGCGAGCAGGGGTTCGACCCCCAAACATCGAACTCGGGCCTTGTTCGCGGCCGAGCCGTAGCCGGCGTCCCCTTGGAGCACTTTGGGCCTCGTCCGAGGCCGACCCAGGGCCCCTTGGACCGGGCGCATGCTCAGCACCATCGCCTCTGTCATCGCGTCATCGCGAATGTTCGCCGGGGTGGTCTTCACCACCAGGGGCACCCCTCGAGCATCGGTCAAGATGTGGCGCTTGCAGCCCGCCTTGGCTCGATCCGTCGGATTCGGACCGGTGTCGCCCCCCAAAAACCGCGCGGACGCTCGCGCTGTCGATCACCGCGCGTTCGAGATTGATCGCCCCCGCCTTGCCCAGGGCGGTAAGCAGCGCCGCATGCAGTCGCGGCCACACATCGAGCGTCGTCCAGAGGGCGAATCGCCGCCAGCAGGTGCTGCCGCTGCCGCAATTCATCTCCCCGGGTAGGGCCTGCCAGGGGATGCCGGTCTTGAGGACGAAGATGACGCCCGCGAGCGCCTGGCGGTCCGAGATCCGAGGCCGTCCCCCCTTCGGACCGGGCGGCGACTTGGGTAACAACGGCTCGATGATCGACCAGAGCTTGTCCGTGACGAGTTCCGCCATGCCTGAGCCTCCTTGCGGTCGGCGATGGCGGTAGTTTACAGAAATCCCGGGGTTTTGAAACAGCTTCTTAGTCCGAAACGGCGCGAAGGTCAACGCGGCGAACAAGCGCGGCGAGACGCCGTTGGACGGCGCGGCCCTCGATGAGGGGACGACTCGGTACTTCGCGTCGGTCCTCCACCTGGAGGTCAACGAGGACGGGCTGGGACCTCGAAAGGCCGCGATCGCGGAGTCCCTGCGCCAGCACGGCGCGACGGCGGGCCAGAAGGCGGGCGTAACCGAGCTCCTGATGCAGATGCCCCTTTTCGGGCACCTGTGGTTCCTCTGGTTCCTCTGGTGGCTCGTCGTGGGATATGCGGCGGTCTCCGCCCTCGGTGCGTGGCTCCCGTCGGTCCGCCTGCCCGGATGGCTGGTCCTGTCGCCCGCCTGCTACCTCTGGCTGGTCCCCCTGACGATGATCCCCCAGTCGTTCATGCGAGGCGGCGGCGTGTCCCCGCTCTTCGGGCCGGATCCCTCGGCCGGTCCCCTGCCGATCCCGCATGTCCTAGCCTATTACGCGATCTTCTTCGGCTTCGGAGCGCTCTATTACGGGTCCGACGACCGGGCCGGTCGCGTCGGCAAGCGATGGTGGCTCCCGCTCTCGATCGCGCTGCTCGTCGTCCTCCCGCTGGGGATGGCCCTCGCGCGGGGTGGTCCGGACCTCCGGGCGTGGGGCTCGGGCTGCTGCCGCGGCGAATCCTCGGGATCTTCCTGCAGGCGGCCTACCCCTGGCTCATGACGTTCGGACTCATGGGATTGTTCCGGCGGGTCTGCTCGGTCGAGAGCCCGACGATGCGGTACCTGTCGGACTCCGCCTACTGGCTCTACCTCGCCCATCTGCCGCTGATCATCGCGGCCCAGCTCGCGGTGAAGGACTGGCCGATCCCGGCTCTTGCCAAGTTCTTGCTCATCGTCACGGTCGTGACGTCTTTCCTGTTGTGGACATACCAGACCCTGGTGCGCTACACGTGGCTGGGACGATTCCTGGACGGGCCGCGCGCCCGGCCTGCGCGAGCTGGTGCGGCCGCAGTCGTCGCGTGAAGCTGTCCCCCGCCGGTGCGGCGACGGCGAGCGACAGGGCTTTGACCGGATCATTCCAGTCTCTTGTCGGTTACGACGCCACCTTGGGTCGCTGCCTGCGACGCCAAGGCTGCGGCCGACCTGCTCCCGCTCGTCTACGACCAGTTGCGCAAGCTCGCCGCGGCGCGACTGGTGCAGAGCGCCCCGGCCAGACACTCGATGCCGCGGCCCTGGTCCACGAAGCGTAGGTCGGCGGCAGCATTGGTCTAGCTGAAGTTCGCGCGCGCGACACCCCTCGCTCGATGCATCCTAGCACAGTCCACCAATCGCGGTCCCGCAGGGCATTCAGCGGGACCCAGAAGTCGGGCAGCGCCTCGCTCCTGAAGATCCCGTCGTCGTCGGGCTCAACCGACCGGTAGCCGCCGGTGTCCAACCGGTGCCAGGCGAGCGCCTTCGGGTCGTCGTTCAGCATGGCGACGTACTCGTTAACGCCGTACCTGGAGAACCGATCTCGGCGACGCAGGTAGTGCTCGTCGTCGGCGGCGTCGAACACGTCGAGTACGAAATTCGGCGGCCCATGGAAGACCTCGTTGCGCACCTCGCACTGCTTCTTCCTACCGTAATTGACCATTGCGACGAGACCCGGGACCTCCCACTCCTCCGCGGACAGTTGTACCCTCGCCAGCACGCAGACGTACCAGCCCGGCGAGAACAGCGCCACCGGTTGACGCACAACGCCAGGTCCGTAAGCAGTGCGGACTCATGCACTCCAAGTTCGGCCATTGGGAGTCTCGGCTCTTTATAGGACCAATTCGACCCGACTAACCACCCAGGACGGATTTGAGCAGAGACGGATCAGCGGGACCGGGTTAAGTGCCCCGATTCGTCAATTTGTTGCCGCGCTTCTGCGTGCCCTGCCTGTCCACAACCTGAACCAGGACTGAGTAGTCGCTCCCCGCCCTTCATTTTACGATCATTTCCCAGCATTGCATGAACGGAGTGGTCCGATGCCTAGATGACGAGCATCTGTTGGCGGCGCGTCGGTGGCGTCGCCCGAGGTTACTCCGGCGTAGGCGGACCGACGCGCAGTCCACGAACTCGTCGGCTGGGCTTCGAGCTTGAGCGCGGCCACGTCGTGGCGCGACGGGGCCCAAATATCCGCCGGTACTTTCGACTGAGCTGGGATGGGCTCTCGTACCCGACCCGAAACGCAGCCTCGGCCGTGTCGAGTCCCTCGCCCAACATCAAGCGCCGGGACTCCTGGAGGCGAAGCCCCTTCTGGTATCGGAGCGGGCCCGGGCCGGTCGCTTGACTGACCGGGGGCTCCCAGTATGATGACGGCCGGTCGTCCCGGATCGTACGGGCAACTGCTGACCCGTAACCCGTCCCCTCGACGCCTCCGCCGCCGGGCGAGGCATGGCCTTCGGCCCCCCGAGAAGCGAGTCGCCGCCCATGGCCGTTGCGGCATGGCCCGGTCGCCGCTGATACCGGCAGGCGTTCCGCGGGGAGAACCGAGGGAACTGCCGTGAACGCACCGCACAGCCCACGTACCTGCGCCGCGGCGGCCGCCGCCGCGATTGGCTTTTCCGCCTGGCTCGGCGCCATGGCATGGAACGTACGCTCCTCGGAGGCCCTGGCCGCCCAGGCGGCGCAGGAGCCTGCGCTGGTCGGCTCGGTCGACGACGATGACCTCAAGAAGGCCGGCGCCGAAAACGCCAACTGGCTGATCCACGCCCGCACCTACAACGCCCAGCGGTACAGCCCGCTCGACCAGATCAACACCGGGAACGTCACCCGCCTGATCCCCGCCTGGACGTTCCAGACCGGTGTGCTCGACGGCTTTGAGTGTACGCCCCTGGTGATCGACGGGATCATGTACGTCACGACCCCGTGGAACCACGCCTTCGGGATCGACTGCAAGACCGGGACGCAACTCTGGCACTACCAGAAGTCGCTCCCGGAGAACCTCGCGCTGTGCTGCGACGCTGTCAATCGCGGCTTCGCCGCCTGGGGCGACCGCCTCTACATCGCCACCCTCGACGCCCACCTGGTCTGCCTCGACCGCAACACCGGCGAGGAGGTCTGGGACACCCCGATTACCGTCACCGGCGACGACGGCAAGGAGGTCGGCGACATCTACAAGATGGCGTACAGCGCCACAGTGGCCCCGCTGGTGATCAAGGACAAGGTCGTCATCGGGATCAGCGGCGCGGAGTACGGCATCCGCGGGTTCATCGACGCCTACGACGCCAGGACCGGCAAGCGCCTGGCGGTTCTACACCGTCCCCGGCGCCGGCGACAAGACCGAGTCTCGGCGCAGGGCCCTCGCCACTTGGGAGGGCAACTCCTGGCTGACCGGCGGCGGATCGGCCTGGGTCACCGGCAGCTACGACCCCGAGCTGAACACGCTCTACTGGGGCGTCGGCAACCCCTCCCCCGACTTCAACGGCGAGGTCCGCAAGGGCGACAACCTCTACACCAGCTCGATCCTGGCGCTGAACCCCGACGACGGTTCGTACAAGTGGCACTTCCAGAACAGCCCCCACGACCTCTGGGACTACGACGGCGTCAACGAGCCCGTCCTGGTCGACATCACCCGCGACGGGAAGCAGGTCAAGGCATTGGTCCAGGCCCACCGCAACGGCTACTTCTATTGCCTGAATCGCGAGACCGGGGAGTTCCTCTACGGCAAGCCCTTCTGCGAGGTAACCTGGACCGACCGGTCGAAGGGGGTGGAGGGGCTCGACCCGAAGACCGGCAGGCCATTCGTCAACCCGGCCGCCTTGCCGACCGAGGCGGGCGTCCGCGTCTGCCCGGGGGCGGCCGGGGGCAAGGAGTGGAACCCGATGGCGTACCACCCCGGCACGGGCCTGGCGTATGTGCCGGTGATCAACAACTGCGCCAAGTTCACCTCCGGCAAGGCCTTCTTCATCAAGGGGCAGCCCTACTGGGGCAGTTCGCTGACCTTGATCGACAACCAGGCCTCCGGTTCTTTGAAAGCGATCGACGTGGCGACCGGGGCGATCAAGTGGGATGTCGCCACCCGATCGCCCATGGTCGCCGGGGTGCTGACGACCGGCGGCGGGCTCGTCTTCACCGGGGACGCGGAAGGGTTCTTCACAGCGTACGACGCGAAGACAGGCAAGGTCCTCTGGAACTTCCAGTGCGGCTCGGGGCACCACTCCGGCCCGATGACGTACAGTCTCAACGGCCGCCAGTTTATCGCCGTCTGCGTCGGCTGGGGGGGGTGGACCGCCGGATTCGCCGGCGACGGCGCCCCCTGGCTCCGCAACGCCCGACGGGGCAACACGCTGTTCGTCTTCGCCCTGCCCGAGGAGCGAAAGGCCGAGTGACCCGGCCCGGCGGGAGGCCCGTTATGAGATCGTCGATCCGCCCAGTCGACGGGCTTTTTATTGCCTGCGCCAGCGTCGTGCTCGCCTGGGCGCCCGGCTCCCGGGCGCGAACCGGAGGCGGCCCGGCGCCGAAGCCGCTGGTCGTCTGCGCGGTCCCGTCGGCCATGCCCCGGACCGGCCGGGCGGCGGACGGCTCGGCGCAGGGTCTCGACGTGGCCGTCGTCCGCCTCGTGGCCCGCCGGCTCGGGCGGCCGGTCGAGTTCCACTGGTGCGCCAGCGTCGCGTGCGGGTGGAACTGCCTGCCGGAGGGGCGTTGCGACGTGGTGGCCGGACAGCCGCTCGACACCGGCCCACCCCACGGCGTCGCCTGGAGTGTCCCCTACGCCGGCGCCCGGTTCGGCCTGGTGGTCGCCCGCGGCGGTGCCGGCGCGCGGTCGCTCGATGACCTCCGCGGTCGCCGTGTCGGGATGGTCGCCGGCACGGTTCCCCTGTCGGATAAGGACCACACCGTCGTCCGAGCCCGGTCGCGCGAGGAGCTGCTCGACCGGTTCGCCGACCTGACGCTCGACGCCGCCTTGATCGACGCCGACTTCGCCGCCTGGTACCTGCACGACCACCCCGGCTTGGCCTTGCGGCTGGTCGATGGGTTCGCCCCCCGCGAGCGATGGAACATGGCCCTGGCCGTCCGCGCCTCGGACGGCGACCTGGTGATCGCTCTCAACCGGGCGCTCGCCCAGACGGCTGAGTCCGGGGAGCTGGGCGACGCGTACCGCTCACTCGGCGTCACGTTCCATTCCCCATTCGCGGCCTCCGCCCGTCGCGGGCCGGCCAGCGACGCCTGGGAGCGGGTCGCCGCCCGGAAAGAGCTGGTCGTCGGCATGGACCCGGCCAATCTTCCTTACTCCAGCGCCCGCGATGACCCGCCGGGCCTCGATCTGGAGCTGGCGCGCGCGGCGGCGGACCGGCTCGGGGTCGCGCTCCGGGTCGACTGGCTCGACACCCGCCGCGAGAGCGCAGTCGGCCACCTGCTGGAGCGACGTTGCGACCTCGTCTTTGGCGAGGCGGTCGACGCGAACGCCGTGGCCGGCGACGAGGCGCTGGCGGGCCGGGTCCTCTACTCGCGGCCGTACTACACGACCGGCTACGTGCTCGTCCGCCGCAAGGGGGATGCGGCCGTCCGGTCCCTGGCCGACCTGGCGGGGGAGAGGTCTCAGCGGCTTGGCGCCGAGGCGGGCTCGGTGGCCGACTACCGGCTCCGCCGTCGGGGCTTCCTCCGACAGCTCTTCCGCAACCAACTGGCCGCACTGAAGGCCGTCGACGACCGCCGGATCGACGCCGCGTACCTCTGGGCCAACGCGAGGTGGACGCTCCACGCGACCCCGGAGTTCCCACTGGAGGTCGTCACTCCGGAGGGGGCGGACGACCGCTGGGACGTCGCGGCGGCGATGAACTCGGGGGGCCTCGGGCTGAAACAGCGGGTCGACGCGGCGCTCGACGCCCTGGCCGCCGACGGCACGGTCGCCCGACTCCTGGCGAAGTATCACCTGCCCGCCTTCCCCGCCGAGCGGGGCGACGCCAAGGGCGTGATCCGGCACAGGCCGGTCGACCGAGGCCCCGAGCCGACGATGGAACGGGTCCAGACTTCCAGGAACGGGTACACCGGCCTCGCCCGGGTCCGCTCGGCGGGGGAGCTGGTCGTCGGGCTCGACCAGAACAACTTGCCGTTTTCCACGGCGCACCCGAGCCCCGCGGGCCTGGACGTGGACGTCGCCGGCCTGCTGGCCGAACGGCTCGGTTTCTCACTCCGCATCTACTGGGCCTACTCCTCGCACGACTCCTACCCCTCTAAGCTGGCGGCCCGGCGGCTCTGCGACGTGATCCTCGGCGTGACCCCCGACGACCGGTTCGCGCAGCGGGTGCTCTACTCGCGGCCGTATTACCAGGCCGCCTATCGAACGGTCGTCCGCGCCGGGGAGGGCCCGCCGGCGGCGGGTGAGCCCGTGGGGGTCGAGGCGGGGGTCGCGGTGCGGAGTCTCGCCGGGCGCGCGGTCCGGCCCTACCCGAGCACGGAGGCGGTGCTCGAAGCGGTCGCGGCCGGGCGGGTCCGGGCCGGCTACGTAGTTTCGACGCGGGGGCCCTGGCTGGCCCACGAGCGCTGGCCCGGCGTGCTGACGTTCTTGCCCTCCGGGCCGGATGCCGAAGTCTTCCCCGTCTGCGCGGCGGTCCGCAAGGGGGACCGCGACCTGAACGAAGCGATCGCCCGGACCTGGGTCGAGCTTGAGCGATCGGGACGCCTCGCGGCGGTCTTCGCGCGGTGGCACGTTCCCTACGCGCCGGCCGCGGCCCGACGCCCGGAATCGAGGGAGACGCCATGAGCGCGCGGACGCGGCGGGTCATTGGATTGGCCCTGGCGTCGTCGTCGTTGGCTGTCGGGGTCGCGGCCGACGGGGCGGATGACCGGCCGGCGGCGGCGGCACCGAAGGTCGCCGACCCGGCGGCCCTGGCGGAGGGCCAGGCCCTCTTCCGGGGGCTCTGTAGCGGCTGCCACGGCGGACTCGGCCGGGGCGGCAAGGGGCCCGACCTGACCGACGACCGCTGGCTGCACGGCGGGACAGACGCCGCGATCGCACAGGTGATCAGGAACGGCGTGCCCAGGACGACGATGAAGAAACTCGGCGAGTCGCTCAAGGACGACCAGATCGCCAAGGTGATCGCCTACGTCCGGAGCCTGGCACGCTCCCCCTCCGAGTCGACCTGGAAGCCTTACCTGGCGGGGGACCCGAAGTCCGGCCGCGCCGTGTTCTTTGACCTCAAGGGCAAGGCACAGTGCGCCAAGTGCCACACCGTAGGCGGGGAGGGGGGGCGGATCGGCCCGAGCCTCGACCGGCTCGCCAGCCGCCGCGCGCCCGAGTTCCTGATGGAGTCGATCCTCCAGCCCTCCAAGGACATCGCCCCGGAGTACGAATCGGTCGCTGTCGTCACGAAGACGGGCCAGGTGATCACCGGCCTGCGGGTCAACGAGACGAACTTCGACATCCAGCTGCGTGAGGAGAACGGCCGGTTCCACTCGCTGATGAAGCGTGACCTTGACGAGCTCAAGGTGTCGAAGCAGTCGCTGATGCCGGAGAACTTCAGCGAAACTCTGACGGTCAAGGAGCTGCACGACCTGTTCGCGTACTTGATGACCCTGGAATGAATCGCCACGGGGCCCGCCCTCAGGCACCGGCCCTCGCGGCCGCCGGGAGGTGGGATCGGACGGGGCCCGGCACGACTCGGGCCGGCAGGGCGTCTGAGTCGAGTCTGAGTTCGTCACAGGGCTCTGGAGCCCACGCCGATGTCCTCCGGCCGTGCCCCTTACGCCGATCGGTCCGCGACCGTCAACGAGTCGCGGGCGGGTCGCCGCTGTCGGGCCGACGGGGACGTCCGGCCCCGTGGTCCCTCCTGCTCAGAGTGGAGTGCGCGGGCCGGGCGCCGGCCCTGACGGGGCCACCTCCGGGGCTCGGCGACTGCCATGCCACCGAACCGCGGCTTCCGCCGACTTAACCTGGACTCGCTCATGAGCGTCTTGCGGACGACACCCGCCGTCGGCGTGCTCCTCCAGTCGGACGGACAAGGCAACCTGCTCCCTCCGTGCCGCTCGTCTCCTCCATGGCCTCCTCACCTCCCGAAGGCTGGTCGCATCACAAATTATATTAGAAGCTGTTTCAAAACCCCGGGATTTCTGTAAACTACCGCCATCGCCGACCGCAAGGAGGCTCAGGCATGGCGGAACTCGTCACGGACAAGCTCTGGTCGATCATCGAGCCGTTGTTACCCAAGTCGCCGCCCGGTCCGAAGGGGGGACGGCCTCGGATCTCGGACCGCCAGGCGCTCGCGGGCGTCATCTTCGTCCTCAAGACCGGCATCCCCTGGCAGGCCCTACCCGGGGAGATGAATTGCGGCAGCGGCAGCACCTGCTGGCGGCGATTCGCCCTCTGGACGACGCTCGATGTGTGGCCGCGACTGCATGCGGCGCTGCTTACCGCCCTGGGCAAGGCGGGGGCGATCAATCTCGAACGCGCGGTGATCGACAGCGCGAGCGTCCGCGCGGTTTTTGGGGGGCGCACACCGGTCCGAATCCGACGGATCGAGCCAAGGCGGGCTGCAAGCACCACATCTTGACCGATGCTCGAGGGGTGCCCCTGGTGGTGAAGACCACCCCGGCGAACATTCGCGATGACGCGATGACAGAGGCGATGGTGCTGAGCATGCGCCGGTCCAAGGGGCCCTGGGTCGGCCTCGGACGAGGCCCAAAGTGCTCCAAGGGGACGCCGGCTACGGCTCGGCCGCGAACAAGGCCCGAGTTCGATGTTTGGGGGTCGAACCCCTGCTCGCGTCGCTGGGGAAGGCTCGGGAGCATGGCAGCGGCCTGGGCAAGACACGGTACGTCGTCGAGCGCACCTTGAGCTGGTTCGGGAACGCCCGGAGGCTCAAGATGTGCTACGAGAAGAAGGGGGCTCACTTCCAGGCCTTTCACGAATTGGCGGCCTCGCTGATCTGCCTCAAGCGCATCGCATGAGGGTTTTGAAACAGCTTCTTAGCGTTTTTCATCAGTCGGGGGCGGGCCGGCGGGGCCACCGCCTCAGTCCTCCCCGCCGGCGTCGCCCTTGCCGCGGATCATCCCCTGGCACTCCGTCAGCCGAGTCCTCCCAGCCGCTGGAGTATCCAGGCTCCTTGCTTCGGGTGCCGCGCATCATCCACGCGCAGTAGCCCAGCGCCCCGGCACGGCCCGCACGTGGGCCCGCCGGGGTAGCCGCAGGGAGTAGTAGGGACCGGCGGGAACCGCCCCTGGACCGCCGGGACGCCGGTGCGGATCGCCTCGAAGGAGGCGTAGTCCCGGGTCCACCGGAACGAGTGGTTGACGATCGCCGCCTCCGCGCCAAGGCGGTCGAGCAGGGCGCGGCGGCCGGCGTTGAAGCTCTTCAACAGGCCGACTACGGCCTCGGGTCCAACGGGACGGCCGTCACATCGCGGAACGTGACCAGATGGGCCCCCGTGAGCGGGCAACACCCAGAGGGAGGGTACGGGAAGGACCTGCCGAACGTTCAGAGCGTTGCGCACGTCGGTGTCGTCGACGAATGGCACGTAGAAAAGCGAAAACCCTGATCCTGATTGGGCTTAGGTCTATTTCGTGGACGGTCATCCAAGTCGGACATTCAACTGATCATTAGGTAACCAGTCCGCAATCCCTTGATTTGCAGTCAAGTGTAGGTCGGTGCATGTCTACACTGAATTCGGAGCGGTTGTAAGGCACGCATCGCAAACGCTTCTGCAGTAAGGCATTGCGCCTTTTCTGCGTGCCATTCGTGTCGTCGACCGAACGGGCCGAGTCTTGCTGGTATCATGCGACGTCCGGCGATCGTTCGAGGACGATCCGTTCGCTGGATCGGGGCGCCGAATCGTGGAGAATCAGAACTCGGCACCCCCCGGCGGAGTTGCGACCATGACCGAGGAAGAGCTCGCGAGGATCCAGGATGGGACGACGGTCATCGTCCGGGTGAAGGGCACCCTTTCGCGGCGCACGGTCGTCGCCCGCGGCCCGGTGAAAGCAGGCATCTTCCGAGCGACCGCGGATGACGGGGAGTGCATCTGCCGCGCCGAGGATGTCGCCAAGCTCGGCTGAAATCGAGGAGACGCCGGAGACGTCCGTGGCCGCCGGGGCATGACTCCTCCGCGGCAGGCGACGGGCCCCGCGGAAGCGATCCCTCCGGTTCAGAATCGAGTGCCCTTGCGAACGGACCGCGTGGTCGCGGTCCTCGGCCCGCCCGGGGGGAGTCGAAGGTGGCCAAATCGAAGCCGGACGACGTCTCGATCGGCAAGTTCGACATCCTCGCGACGTACGCCTACGCCAGAGCCCTCCTGGGCGGCCTGTCCGAGCCCGAGGCCAAGGAGCGGGGCATCGTGGCGGCGATCATGGGGGCCAAGGCCCGGCTGGGGCACGTCGGCGATCATAGGGCCGAGAAGGAGGCCGCCGAAAAGAAGAAAAGGAAGACGATCACCGCCGAGTCGTTCGACCGGCAGGTCGTCGGCAAGATGGGCTCCTTCTTCTGCGAGGAGTTCCTGCCGGCGTTGAGCCGGCCCGCCGAGGCCGGTTTCTCGTACGAAGACGTGAAGCGGGCGTTGAGGATCCCGGGCAAGTGGGGGGCGAAGATCACAGGCGAGCAGTTCCGGGAGCGGGTCCGAGACCTGCCCAATCGGGAGCTATGACATCCCGGCCCGCTGGGGGGCGTCCGTCTCCGCGTGACGCAGGGCGAAGGTGATCTGCTCGTGGGTGAACTCGCTCTTCTTCATCGCCCCGGCCATCCAGCCGAGGCCGATCATCCCATGACGGCTCTCGAATGCGAGGAACCATCCGGCCGGTCAAGCGCACCGCCATGACACCCCCATCGCGGCCGGTCTCGTTTACCGGGGGAGGGCCAGGCGGAAGCCGCCCCGGGCCGCCGGGCCGTTCAATATCAAGGGGGACAGAAGCTCGCGTCGTCGTCCGCCGCACCCAAGCTATGAATCGCCACTCTCATGGAAATCGGCGATGCGCCGGGAAGCCCCGCGGGACTTCCCCGAGCGACGTCGGCGACCATGGTCGGCGATCGATCGAGGTCGCGAATCGCGGGAAGGAGCGGTCGTGTCGTCAGGCTGAGGACGGGGCGCCGATCGCCTCGAACGTCGCCAACGCCCCGCATGCCGGGTCGACGGACTCCTCGACCTGAGGACATCGCGCCGGCCCCACCGATCGCCCGCGCGGGTCGAGGTCGGTCGGGCCCGGACGGGCGCGAACCGCGCTCGGGGCAGCGAGATCAGGCCCTGCTCGCGGCCAGGAGCGTTCGCCGCGCGGCCGACATTCCCTCGATCGAGGTGGTACACGGTACACGGGTCCTCCCTATAGTCCCCCTGTACCGTGTACCGGTCGGATCGACCTCGGCGCAGGCGGGGTGTACGCCGCGCCACGAGGGGGCGGCAGTACCCCCAGCGCTGCGCCGCACGAGACGGCCCGCGCGCGACGCCTTGTTCCGCGACCGCTCACCGGAGTTCGTGCGACCCAGGCGCATATCCACGGCGCGGCGAACGACCGCCGACCTGTCCGGCGCCACCGCGGTCGGGCGAGCGGGGCCGTCTCGCGCCTGCCGGACCTCCCCGATCCTCCGGCCGTGCCCGGCTCGCTCCCGAGGCGCACCCCCCGCCCTCGGCCCGACCCGTTTGCCCCGGGCGTCTCGTGGCGATCGCCGCGGGCGAGCCGATGGGAGCGAACCCCTGTCGGGTCGTCGATGCGCCGACCGTGACCCGGCGACGATGGCTAAAAACGAGGCGCCCGGGCGGCCGTCGGGCTGCCCGGGCCCGCCTCCATCGGTGGGCGAGTCTTGTCGACGAGAATCCGCCTCTTCCGCGGCGGAATCGGCCCCGGACCATCGCGCGGGCGGCCCACGCCAGCCCGAGGCCGAGCCCGATCGCTGCGCCAGCAGCGCCGCCGGCGCCGTAGCCGACGACCGCCGCCGTGACGCCGAGCATCACGACGAGCCGGTCGCTCAGCTCGTTGAAGAACCGCCGCTTGTCGGCCCCATGGAACGGCAGGACGACGTTGTACAGCTCGCGCAGGCCCGGCCCGGTGAAACCCGAGGGCCGGCGCCCGCGGCGACCGTGCCGGCGGCTCATCGGTCCCCCTTCGCCGCGGGCGGCAGATCGCGCGGCTCGTCGGCAGCCACCGCCCGGACGCGGCCCGACTGTATTGTCGCCACGACCCATCCTCGGATCCGCCTGGCCAAGGCGGCGATCCATCGCCCCTTCTCGTCCTGGGTCATCCTCGTCATGGCGACACCTCCTCGGTCGTGGCGCCGGGCGGCTCAGCCCCGCCGTAGCGCGGAGGCCGGAGATCAGGCGGCTCGCCTCGGCCGACGAGACGCTCCCGGCGTCGAGGCCGTGCTCCGACAGCAGGTCGTCGGGCTGGATTCCCCGCGACCGCGCGATGGTGCCCAGGGCGCGGAGCTGGCGCGGCGTCGCCGGTCGCGCCGCCGGGCCTGGGGCAAGATTTCCGTCGAGACGATCGGTACGGGCGAAGGTCGGGGCCGTCGGGCCGGCGAGCCGGGCCAGCTCGGCGTCGACGGCGCGGGCGCAGGCGGCGTAGGCCGACCGCACACGCGCGTCGAACTTCTCGGGGGCGTCGCGCAGCAGGCCGGAATCGAGCTCGAGCTCGACGCCGCAGGCGGCGCCGACCGAGCCGAATCCGGGCTGGCCCACCTTGCGCGAGACGCCCACGGTCAACTTCAGGGGCATGGTCCCTCCTTCGTTCGGGGATTTATGGTCTGGGCGGGCCGCGGGCCGCGCTGGGCGACCGCCTGCCCGGCGACGTCCTGGAGCCGGATCTGGCGGAGCTGCGCGATCGTGCTCGCCAGGAGCCGCGACCGCCGCCGCTCGCCCCGCAGCGCGGAGACCAGCCGCGCCGACCGCGACCGGGCCTCGCCCAGCGCCGCATGCAGTGCCACGGCGTCCTCGTTCAGCGCCGCCATCCCGCCGGGTGCATGGGGCCGGGGCGATGGGCCGGTCTGACGACTCGTCTCGCCCTCGGTCCGCGGCGGGGCGATCGTCGCGGCGACGATGCGGGCCGGCGCGGGCACGACGGCCGCCGTCGACTCGACCCGCAGGACATCGTCGGCCGGGCCGACGAGAGTGGCCTCGCCCAGCGGCTGCCAGGCGTAGGTACGCCGGCCGTCGCGGGCGCAGAGGGCGGCGTCGGGGCCGGCGAGCCCGATCTCGATGAACCCCAGCCGCGCGGCGCGGCCAAGTTATTCGCGGTTCATGGCAGCGCGGGCCGGCGGACCCGCGTAGCTCGAGCGGGCCAGGACCAGCTCCGTCGCCGGACCGGCCCCGCCCCGGACTCGCACGCAGACGCGGCCGTTGAGGTCGAGCGTCGCGGGCACGTCCTCGTCGTCGGCGCCCGGCAGGCGATCGAGCGCGTCGGCCAGGAACGCGGCGTCGGCGGGATGGAGCCGCAGGCGAGGGGCGTCGGGTCTAAGGCCGGGACGGCCCGGTCGACTTCGGGGAAGCGGACGCCGGTACGCGTCGCCAGCCAGATCGTCCACGGGCCGGCTCGGAAAGCGACGAACTCGCCCGCCCGCCCGACATCGACGCTGTCGTCGCGGGTCAGCTCGGGCCGCGCGAAGGCGGGGCAGCCGACGACGAGCAGGTCGCCGTCCCGGGGGAATAGAGTCGCTGCACAATAGTCTGGAGGGGCCTTCTGACTTGCGGCGCAGCCCCGCCTTGCGAAGTCCGCTCAGGCGTACACAAGGTTGTGCAGTCCGGCCACGTTCTTCATGATCAGCGTGTGACCGCTCACGCGGTTGCGGTACCGCTCCGAGGCGATCCGCCACACCTTCATCTTGCCGATCCCGTGCTCGGCCGCGACCCGGCGCCGCGAGATCCGCCGGTTCTCCGCCTTCTGCCGCCCGGTCAACTCGCCCCCGCGCGGCTTGCGCACGGCGTCGTCAGCGCGGTCCCGAGATAGGCCGTGTCCCCCGTCCGCTTGGCGTCGCGCGGCCCCACGACCCGCGCCCGGTCGTAGACCCTCTTGTCGTGCACCCGGCCCGGGTGCGACTCCGACACCGCGGCGATCCGCACCTTCCGCGGCTTCCGGCCCGGGCCCGGCGGCTTGGTGCGGCGGACGACGACGACCTGGGCCTTGATCGTGTGCCGCCCCTTCTTGCCCGAGTAGAACTCCCGCTGGCCCCGCCCGGGCCGGCACGTGGGACGCTCGGTGGCGTCGAAGAACAGCTCGCGGATGTCCTCAGGGTCCAGCTCCACCTTCCGCTCCGGGATGCGGAAGATCCCGGCCAGCAGCGGCACGAGCGGGTCGATGTTGCGGCCGGCGGCCGAGTCGTCGACGCCGAAGAGGAAGCCGAGCAGGGCGCGGGTGGCGTAGGTGCGATAGTAGATCAGGAGCATCAGCGGGCGGTCGGCCAGGGCCAGGGCGTGCTTCCGCCCGCCCCCGGCTTGCGCCTCCACCCGGGCCGATCCTTGTGGCGGGCGTCGTCGGCCTCGTGCCGCGGGGCGAGTTCGACCAGCAGGCCGTCGAAGGCGGCCGGGGTGATCCCCGTCAGTTGGCGGAAGGCGCTCGGGGATCGGCGGAGGCGATCGGTGTGGCTCATGAGGACCAGCCTATCGGATTGCGGCCCTATTGTGCAGCGACTCTATTGACTAGGATGAGAACCTAGTCCAGTCGGCGCCGCCCTCGCGTTGCTGCGAGAAGTGGATGTCGCCGACTGGCAGGCCGTCTGATCCGATCCGCACAGCGTGGAGCTTGGGTTACGGGTTTGCTGCGAATGAAGAAGGTCGTTGATCGGCCAACGCCGGCCCAGTAATCTCGAATCTTATCGATCAGCTGGCCGGCGGCCTGAACCTTTCCTCGATCGTCGAGGCCGCCGACAAAGAGAGCAATGGCCTGTTATCCGGACACGGAGGCTTGCGGTCCCGCTTCCCAAGGGCCCTCACAATGGCCGCGCTCGCTGTGCAGATCGTGCGAGGGCTCAAGAACATGACCGTGACGATAAGGTGCGGCTCAGCTCGAATCCCGTCTCAGGGCCGGATTCCGGACTGTGAGACGTGTGCCACGGCAACGGCTCTTCAGGTGCTCGATCTTGGATGGATTGACCGGCCGTATCATAGTAGCTGGAGGTCGCCGGTTCGAGTTCGTTCCACGCTGCTTACCGGTTACGCTGTCGGCACCCCGTTCGGGTCCGTCGAACCTCGGCGTTGAAAAGCCCTCGGAATCAACGTGGACCGAACGCAGCGAATTCGCGAGATCCTCATCGGGGCGATGAGCCGATCGCGCGCTGACCGCGAGGAATTCGTGCGCGAGGCCTGCGGCGATGACACGACGCTGCGGGAGGACGTCGGGCGATTGCTGGACGTCGAGACGTTAGAGATGGCATCCCCCGGCGATGCGCCGGGTGCCGCGCACACCGTGACGTTGGGGGACACCTGGCGCGAGCCGTCAGAGGCTGCGCCGTCCTTGGACGGCGCGACGCTCGGCCGATACCGGACGATCCGTCTTCTCGGGAGTGGCGGGTTCGGTCGGGTCTACCTGGCCCGCGATGCGGAGCTCGACCGGCTCGTCGCGATCAAGATCCCGCATGCGGACCGCGTCACTTCCGCGGAAGACCTCGAGCAGTTCCTGGCCGAGGCCCGGACCGTCGCGAGGCTCGACCACCCGAATATCGTCCCGGTCCACGACGTCGGCCGGTCCGCGGACGGCCTGCTCTACATCGTCTCGCGATACATCGACGGCACGGACCTGTCGGTCCGCCTGACGGAAGGCCGGCCGTCATTCCAAGCTGCGGCGTTGCTGGTCGAGGCCATCTGCGAGGCCGCGCACTATGCCCATACTCAGAACCTGGTCCACCGCGACATCAAGCCTTCGAACATCCTCATCGAAGGGTCGGGCCGGCCCTACCTGACCGACTTCGGGCTGGCCCTGCGCGACGACAATTTCGGCCGGGGTTCTGGCCTGGCCGGCTCTCCCTCCTATATGAGCCCCGAGCAGGCCCGGGGCGAGGCGCATCGGGTCGACGGGCGATCCGACGTCTTTAGCCTGGGCGTCGTACTCTATCAGCTCGTTGTCGGCCGCGTACCGTTCCGGGGCGAGACCGTCTTGGTGTTGCTGGAGGAGATCGCGACGTCCGAGCCCTGCCCACCGCGGCAGATCGACGAGGCCGTGCCACGGGAGCTGGAGCGGATCTGCCTGAAGGCCCTGTCCAAGCGGGCCTCGGAACGATACGCGACGGCCCGGGACATGGCCGAAGACATCCGCCACTACCTCCTCGGCGTCCCCGCGGGCGCACCCGGCGGTCAGGGCGCGTCGGTCGTCCCGAAGGGTCTGCGGAGCTTCGACGAGCGGGACGCCGACGTCTTCCTCGATCTGCTGCCCGGGCCGAGGGACCGCGACGGCTTGCCGGAAGGGCTGAGCTTCTGGCTGGCGCGGATCGAGCCGCACGGCCACGGGCAGGCCTACCGCGTCGGGATGATCTACGGGCCTTCGGGCTGCGGCAAGTCCTCATTCGTCAAGGCGGGGCTCTTACCCCGTCTCGGCCGCCATGTCTCTCCGATCTACGTCGAAGCAGGCTCGGCGGAGACCGAGTCTCGGCTACTCCGGGCGATCCGCAGGGTGTACCCGTCACTGCCCCAGGGACTCGGGCTCGTCGACCTCGTGGCGAGGCTCCGGCGTGACCGGTCGCGCGGGGCGGGACGGAAGGTCCTCATCGTCCTCGACCAGTTCGAGCAGTGGCTCCTCAACTACCGCGGAGACGCCTCCTCCGAACTCTATGCCGCCCTCCGACAATGTGATGGCGAGAACGTCCAGGCCCTCCTCCTCGTCCGCGACGATTTCTGGATGACCGCGACTCGCTTCATGAGGGACCTCGACTTGGAGCTGATGTCGGACAGGAACATCGGGGCGATCGACCTGTTCGATCGGCGGCACGCGCGCAAGGTCCTGGCGGAATTCGGACGCGGCTACGGCGCCCTCCCGGTGCGGGCTGACGACCTGTCGAGGGAGCAGGCGCTCTTTCTCGATGAGGCGATCGACGGGCTCGCCCGCGACGACAAGATCGTCCCGGTCCGCCTGGCGCTGTTCGCCGAGATGGTGAAGTCGAAGCCCTGGACCCCGGCGACTCTGAAGCGGGTCGGCGGCGCGGAGGGCCTGGGCGTGACGTTCCTCGAAGAGACATTCTCCTCAGCCCACGCTGACCCGAGGCATTCGCCGCACCAGGACGCGGTCCAGGCCGTGCTCAAGGCCCTCCTCCCCGAGAGCGTTGCTGACATCAAGGGCAAGCTTTGTCCAGAGGCGGTCCTCCGGGAGGTGTCAGGCTATGCGGCACGCCCGCGCGAGTTCGAGGAGCTGATGCATATCCTCGTCGGCGAGCTTCGCTTGATCTCGCTGGCGGATCCCGAGGGCCTGTCCGGCGACGGCTCGACCGCCGATCGGCCCGGAGAGCCTTCGTATCAACTCACTCACGATTATCTGATCCGGTCGGTCCGGGAGTGGCTCGATCGCAAGGGCCGGGCGACCTGGCGAGGGCGGGCGGCGATCCTCCTTGCCGAGCGGGCCGCCTTCTGGGACCGGCGGCGGGAGCGCCGGCAGCTCCCGTCGCTGCCGGAGTACTTTTATCTCTGGGCCGGCACCAGGCGGCGGGAGCGACCGGGGCCGCAGACGGCGTATCTCCGGGCCGCCGGCCGCCATCACGCCGCGGCAGCTTCGCCCTCCTGGCTGCCGCCCTCTTGGCGATGGGCGGCGTCGCGTGGGAAGGATACGGCCGGATGCGGGCTCGCGCCTCGCTCCGGCAGTTGCTCAGGGCCTCGCCCGCCGAGGTTCCGGCGATCGTCGAGGAGATGGCACCGCTCCGCCGCTGGATTGACCCGATGATGCGGGCCGAGGCGGCCCGCGACCGAGGGCAGGAGGCCCGGGCGATGCCGCTCGGCCTGAGCATCGCACTACTCTCCGGCGACCCCCGGCAGGTCGACGCGCTCCGAGATCGCCTGCTCCGTGCGGGCCCGGAGGAGCTTAATGTCATCCGCTCTGCACTGAGCGAGCACCGGAACGCCCTGCCCGCGGGCCGATGGGATGCGCTCCGAGTGGGCCTCTGGAAGGACCTTGCCGACGCGTCGCTGACGCGCGACGGCACCCTTCGTGCCGCCTGCGGGCTGGCCGAGTTCGCTCCGGAGGACTCACGCTGGGCCGCCGCCGCGCCAGAGGTGGTCGAGTGCCTGCTGACAAGGGACCCGCTCGTCGCGGGCGCCTGGATCGAGCTACTCGAGCCGGCTCGCTGGGCGCTCGGTCCCGAGCTCAAGAGGGAGTTCCTGGGTCGGCGCTGGACCGATGCCCGGCGGGAGGTCGCCGCTGCCGCCCTGGCCCGATACCTAGGAGACGACATCACGTCGCTCGTCGATCTGGCGGTCGAGTCGTCTCCGACCGAACTGGCCGCTTTCATTCCCGTCCTCCGCCGCTATCCCGAGGCCGGCGGCCTGTTGAACGCCGCGTTCGCGCGGTGGGCCCGGCCCGTCGAGCCGCACATTCGCCGTCAGGACCTCTCCGCGCGGCGGAGGGCCTCCGCCGCCACCGCGCTTCTGGGGCTCGGCCGGGCCGACCGGGCCGTCCAGTCGCTCCAATCCGGCCCCGACCCTACTGTGCGGAGTTACCTTATCCATCAACTCCACGGGTCCAGGATCGACCCGATGGCGCTGGTCGATCTCCTCGACCGGGCCGACCTCGAGGCAACGGCCAGGCAGGCGGTGATCCTGGCCCTCGAGGAATACGACGCCAAGGAGTTGCCGGTCGCCGGGCGATCAGGCCTGATCCGGCGGCTCAGCGCGCTTTACCGCGAAGACCCCGACCCTGGAGTCCATTCGGCCTCGGGCCGGCTCCTCGCCCGGCTCCGGCCGGGGGAAGCGCTCGATCCGGGCCCCACGAGTCAGGGCCCGGTCGCCGGGCGCGACTGGTTCGTCAACGGCCAGGGACAGACCTTCGCGATCGTCCGCGGCCCGGTCGAGTTCCTGTTCGACCCCGAGGTCACTGAGGGTGAGGAGAAGATCCCGACTGTACGCGTCGGCCGCTCCTTCGCACTCGCGACGACGGAGGTCACACGCGGCCAATTCGCGAAAGTGCTCGACCCGGGGGCGCTAGAAAAGCTGGGGGCGCCGATCCCGATTACCGGCGACGCCTCGGACTACCCGGCGAACTTCACCTCGTACTACGACGCCGCGCGGTACTGCCGCCGGCTTAGCGAGCTCGAGGGGGTCGAGGAAGCGCAGATGTGTTATCCGGCCGCCGACAAGATCGACGACGGGATGCGTTTGCCTGCCGACTACCTGGAACGGACCGGCTATCGCCTGCCTACCGAGGCCGAGTGGATGGCCGGTTGCTTCGGCAGGTCGCGGTCCTTCTACAGTTTCGGCTGGGATCTGGACCTCGCCCGCCACTACGCCCGCTATCTCTCGAACGGCGATGGCCGACCGGGCCCGGTCGCCCGGCTCAAGCCGAACGACGTCGGGCTGTTCGACGCGCACGGGAACGTCTACGAATGGCTCACCCCCTTCTCGTTGGGGGCGGACGTTGCGGCCGACGCTGGGGCTGGGCTACCCCCCGACGAGCTCGATTGGGCCTTTCGCGGTGGGTCTTACACGTCGACCGTCGAGCTCCTCGGCTACGTCACGTACCGCAACCTTAATCGGCCGGGCCTGAGGGACCCATCCGTCGGGTTTCGGGTAGCCAGGACTTGCCGCTGATGAGACGGCATGGTTAATAGATGAGTCCGCCGTCAGAACCCCGGATCGCGCCGGGCGGCGGAGACGGTCGAGCCGGCGAAACCCCGAGGAGCGATTGCCATGCGGGAGATCCCGAAGGACGTCCTCGCCCCCATTTTCGCAGGGACCCATCCTCACGGGCCCACGGGTCCGAGAGTGACCGAAGACTCGGCACGGCTGTCGATTCAGGAGTGGACGGGCCAGGGCTGGACGATCGTCGAGGTGCTCGACGGGGCCGGCCGGGACGAGCCCTCGCCGCTCGACGCGTCGAGCTTCCCCGGCCTCTATGTCGGCCAGCGAGTGGTCACCGCATGATCGGCGGCCGGGGCGGTCCCGCGATCCGGGCGATGGAGTCGTGCCCGCACCGCGACCCGGCCGGCCCCGCCTGCCGCCTCGTCGCCGAGATCGCCGAGGTCGAGCTCCCAGGCGCGGGCGCCGTTGGGTCCGACGCGTGCCGCGCCTGCTGCGCCGGGCCGGTGCCCGACGCGCACCGGCCCGGCCCGGTGGTCGCGTCAATGGTGGCGCGGGCGGCGGAGGCGGCCGTGCGCGCCGGGGGGGTGCCAGGCCTCGACGCGGACAGGGCCGAAGAGCTCAGGGGCTGGGCCCACGACCACGTCCTGGCGATCTCCATCGCCGCCGCGGGGGCCCGACCGCCCCACGCCGAGGCCGTCGGCCGGCCCCTCCCCTCGTCGGCGATTGTCATCCCGTGCCACAATTACGGCCGTTTCCTTGGCCCGGCGATCGAGAGCACCCTGGCCCAGACAGTCCGGCCGGATGAGATCCTCGTCCTCGACGACGCCAGCTCCGACGACACCGCAGAGGTTGCCCTTCGCTATCAATCGAGCGGTGTCGAGTATCGCCGTGTCGAATTCCGGAGCATCTACCGGACCCGCCGCGCGGGCCTTGAGATGACCCGATCGGAGGTTCTCGGTTTCCTCGACGCGGACGACCTCCTCCCCCCGGATTTCCTCGAGCTGGGCCTGGCCCTGTTCGACCGGCGCGACGTCGGCATCGTGTACCCCGACGTCGACTACTTCGGCGCGACCAGTGGCCGCCGGGTCTTCCCGGACTTCGATCGCGACGAGCTGGAATTCCGCAATTTCATGCCGGCCTCCTCCCTGGTCCGGCGCAGGGCGCTGGAGATCGCCGACGCCTTCCGCGAGCCGGATGCGCCCCATGCCCTGGAGGACTGGCTCGTCTGGCGACGGGTCGTCGAGGCGGGCTGGCGGGGCGTCAAGCATCCCAGCGCCGTCCAGTATCGGCGCCATCCCGAAGACCGGCCGAGCATGTCCGTCCTGAAGGTCGGGAACTCCTACTTCGATGAGGCAGGGCTCGGACACTCCGACGTGACAATCGTTACCCCCCTGGCGGGCCGTGCCACGTTCTGGCCGGAATATCGCGACTGGCTTGCCGCGCAGACCTGGCCGCGTGAGCGGAGCCAGGTCTTCCTGTTCGACACGTCGGCCGATGCGGGATTCGGCCGCGAGGTCCGGCAGTTCCTGGCCGCCTGCGATTATCCCGCGACCCGCTACCTGGCCCTGAGCGTGGCGGAGCCCGGCCTGGCGGATCGGCCGCGGCTCTCGTCAGCCGAGGCCGTCAACCTCGCCTGCGCCCGGATCTATAACCGGGTTGCGCGCGAGGTGACGACCCCGTTCGTCCTGATCGTCGAGGATGACATCCTCCCGCCCGTCGGGGTGATCGAGCGCCTTCTACGGGCGATGGACCGGCGGACGGCGGCGGTCGCCGCCCCGTATCGGTCGCGATTTCACGACGCCTACGTTGCCTGGGACGACCGGACCCGCCACTTCTACGGCGGGGAGGGGGTCCAGTCGATCGGCGGCTGCGGGTTCGGCTGCCTTCTCGTCCGCCGCGCAGCCCTCGCCGGCGAGACCTTCCTCTTCGGCTTCGACGAGCACTACTGGTTCGACCACGCCTTCTCGCGCCGCGTCCGACTCGCCGGCTGGACCATCAAAATGGACTGGACCCAAGAGTGTATCCACAGGGATCAGCCCCAGGCCGAAGCCCCGTGATCGCGCGGGCGGCCCTCCATGTCGGGCCGATCCGGGCGATGGAGTCGTGCCCGCACCGCGACCCGGCCGGCCCCGCCTGCCGCCTCGTCGCCGAGATCGCCCACGTCGACCTCCCCGGCGGCGGGGCCGTCGGCCCGGACGCGTGCCGCGCCTGCTGCGCCGGGCCGGTGCCCGACGCCCAACGGCCCGGCCCGGTGGTCGCGTCAATGGTGGCGCGGGCGGCGGAGGCGGCCGTGCGCAGGGGGGGTGCCAGGCTTCGACGCGGACAGGGCCGAAGAGCTCAGGGGCTGGGCCCACAGGTATCTCGTCGCGGACGGGCCCGTTGTCCAGGCCTCCTACACGCCGCCAAGGCTCGACCGGGCCTGCCACTTCCTTGGTCCCCCGCTCGATCCACCTCCCGAGGGAGGGCCGTCCGGATTGTCCGGCGTTGCCGAGCACTCGTGCCGCCACCCGGCACACGGGACGACTACCGCCGACGGCTGCATGCTCTGCCGGGACTGGACCGACCGGCCGCGCTCGGCGCCGCGGTGTCTCGATGAGACCCTGGCATCCCCGCTCCGGCAAGGGTCGCCCGTACGCAACTGGGCAGTCGGGGTCACGACGTCTCCCAGGGCGAAGCCGACCTTGGATTGGACCCTCGACAGCCTCATACGCGCCGGCTGGGAGGACGTGCGGATCTTCGAGGATCTCCCGACGACGATTGCCCCACGGCACTCCGGCCAACCCCTCACTACCCGCCTCCCGGCGCTCGGCGCCTGGCCGAGCTATTACCTTGCGCTGTCCGAGCTAGTCCTCCGACACCCCGAGGCGGACGTCTATTTCATGCTTCAGGACGACGTCCTCCTCTACGATCGCCAGGACCTCCGCGCCTATCTCGAACGCATCCTCTGGCCCACCCCCGCGCCATGCCTCGTCTCGCTCTTCTGCTCGTCGGCCTACACGCAGCCTGGCTCAGCCTGGCATCGGCTCGAAGAACCCTGGGTCTGGGGAGCCCAGACATTCATCTTCCCGAGGGAACTGGCCCGGAAGTTTGTCGCCGATCCCTGGGTCCTGGCGCACCGCTGGTCGGACCCCGTCATGGGCCTCGTCGCCATCGATATCTTGATCGGGGTGTGGGCGGATCGCTTCGGCATTCCGGTGTGGTATCCGAGTCCTAGCCTCGCCCAGCATATCGGCGACGTTAGCGTCCTCTGGCGGTCGCACATCCTCGAGGGGCCCAGACTTGCGGACCGGTTCCTGGCCGATGTCCCGCAAGATTGAGAAACTCCGTGGGGCGCCCTGTCGCCTGTCGCCGTAGTCGCACAAACGGAACCATCCGCCGATGTCTAGATCGGGTGCGATGTGACCGGACTCATGCCAACGGGCCGATGAACGTAGCGTGCGAGAGTTCTCAATCTAGCAGACCCGTACGCCTATCGCACCCCAGGCGATTATGTTGCAAACAGTCCAGCGCATGGCGCAGGGACTCCTCGCCGGCCGTGTGTGCCCCTATCGTAATCCATGCCGTCGATCGGGGATCAATTCACCGGAGTAATGCGCCTCCTCGTGACGTGAAGGAGACCGAGCGCTTCGAGGACGGGTTGCGCCGCGATTCGCTCGATCTCAGCTTGCGTGTAATGCAGGAGTCCGGTCGTCGACTCCAAGCCACGCTCGGCGCAGACGGCGGCGATCCTGCTGCACAACTCTTGCCACACGATCGCGCGATCGTCCAGCGACATTCGGCGCCGACTTGCCCACTTCTCTTCGGGCGTGGCCTCCGATGGTCCCCAGGGCCGGCTCAATCGATTCGCCCGCAGCCGCGCTGTTAAGAGGTCGTCGCTCGTCCAGAAGCCGGGCCGACCCGCCCGGTTGGCGATGTGCTCGGTCCATTCCTTGAGCGTGCGATTGGCTCGTTCACACGCGCCGTTGTACCGCGCACAGTATGGCGGCGAGTACAACGTGAAGATCGACCGGTCTCGCGCCTGTGCTCTCTCCCGAAATTCTTGCCTGAAGAAATCGAAGATTGACCGGAGTAATAGCCGTCTCCTCCCTTCCGCGGCGAGGCCGCAGAGGCGAGGAATCGATGGCAGAGAATTGGAGTCACGGGCAAGCGGGATGGCCGGACGGTGGGCACGCTCCGTCTGAGCGATCACAGGAGGCGTGCTCGCCCAGATCGGAGAATCCGCTCGATCCGCAGGGCGGCGCCGAAGCTGAGAAATTGGAGACTTGGTCCGTCGCCGCCGACATGGCGAGCGGCTCGGAATTCGAGACTCGTCGCCGCGGCGATGCCGCCCTCCGAGATCGTTCCGACGATCATCTTCCCGATACCCCAGGCGGCGCGCTCGATTTGCCCGACTTCGTGACACCGCGGCTGGCCGGCCGCGGGCGCGGGCCCATTCTGGCTCGGCCCGACGAGGTTAAGTCCCCAACTTACAACCCGGAGCAACGCCTCCTCATCCTCGACTGCTGGATCCGGAGCGGCCTGCCCGCCGGCGACTTCGCCCCGCTGGTCGGCCTCTCCAAGCCCACTCTCTTCGCCTGGAAGAAGAGGTTCGAGGAACTCGGGCCGGCGGGTTTGCTCGAGCCCCACAAGGGCGCCCGCTCCGGCAGCCGCCTGCCGGAGCTCACCAGGCGCACGATCCTGCTGCTCAAGCAGAGTCATCCCGACTGGGGCTGCGAGCGGATCAGCCAGATGCTCCTCCGCGGCCCGGCGCTGCCGGCGAGCCCTTCGGCCGTCACCCGCGCCCTGCCGCGGCCGGCTACGAGCTGCACGGGACCCCCACGCGGCCGCATCCCGACAAGGTCCGCCACTTCGAGCGGGCCCGGCCCAATCAGCTCTGGCAGACCGACCTGTTCACCTTCATCCTCAAGCGGCAGAACCGCCGCGTCTACCTGGTCGCGTTCCTCGACGATCACAGCCGGTTTCTCGTCAGCTTCGGCCTCCACGCCAGTCAGTCGACGGCGCTTGTGCTCGAGGTCTTCCGAGCCGCCGTCGCGGCCTACGGCTCCCCGGAGGAGGTGCTCACCGACAACGGCGCGCAGTACGTCACCTGGCGGGGCGAGAGCGCCTTCCATAAGGAGCTCAAGCGGCGCGGCATCCGCCAGATCGTCGCGGCGCCGCGACATCCGCAGACCCTGGGAAAGATCGAGCGGTTCTGGGGCACGCTCTGGCGTGAATGCCTGGAAACCGCGGTGTTCCTCGACCTGGCCGATGCCCGCGCGCGGATCGGGCACTTCATCGACTGGTACAATTTCCAGCGCACGCACAGCGGCATCGACGGCCTGGCCCCGGCCGACCGCTACTTCGGGGCGGCCCCCGACATGTTGCGCGCCTTGAAGGAGCGGGCGGCCAAGAATGCGCCTGGAGCTGGCGCGGAACGGCCTCCCCAGGCCGCCGTTCTATGTGGCGGGCCAGGTCGGCGGCCGGGCCTTCAGCCTGCACGCCGAGGGTGAGCGGGTCTTCCTCATGGGTGAAGGCGGCACGCGGCAGGAGGTCGACCTGGTGCCGCCCGCCGGCCCAGCGAGTACCCCTTCCATGCCCGTGGCGATCTGCCCCGACGGCTCACCCGCTGGGGTTGCACCACCGGATGCGGCCGACTTGCAAGACGTCCTCGACACTCGGGCCGAGTCCGACGCGATGACGCCGGCGCGGCAGGAAGGGGGGCAGCCATGAGCACCGGAAACACAACCCCTCCCTCGCGGCGACGCGGGTCGACGGGCGCGGAGACGACGAGGCGGCCTCGCGGGCCCTACCGCCGACAGCTCACGGCCACTCCTTCGGGCGCCGGCGTCGAGGCACGCCGCTCCGCGGCCGTGATCCTCGAGGTGCTGGCCGGTATGCGCACGCCAGCCGGCGCCGCCTGTGCGCTGGGGATTCGGCCCCAGCGTTATTACCTTCTCGAACAGCGAGCCGTGCAGGGGCTGGTCGCGGCGTGCGAGCCACGTCCTCGAGGGCGGTCGAAGGGCGCCGATCGCCGCCTCGCCGAGTTGGAGCGCGAGCTGGCCACCGCGCGGCGCGACCTGACTCGTCAGCAGGCGCTGGCGCGAACAGCTCAGCGCGCTTGGGCCTGACGTCTGCATCGCTAGTCAACAGGGGGCAGGCCGCGTCACCCGCGCCGAAGCGACGGCAGCGGAAGTCGGTCAAGCGTGGGCTGCGTGCCGCGCGGCTGTTGCGAGAGGGGCTCCCCCCTGGAGCCGTTGCGGGCCAGGAGGTAGAAGTGGCCCAGAGCGGCCTCGGCGCCGCGGGGCCCACCGCCGGTAGGAGCCGACCGGCGAGGATGGAGTCGACTCGCCCCCCGACGGGGGGCGGTCACGGAGGTGCGAGCCATGGCTGGCCGAAAGCCGTTGAGCATCCCTGATCAAGTCGAGCGGCTGCCGGGATCGCCCCTGGCCAAGCAGCGGCTGCGGGCGATCCTGGCCAATCTCGCGGGCGGGCTCACGCCGAGCGAGGCGTGCGCCGGGCTGGGGATCGAGGAATCGTGGTACTTCGAGCTCAGGCACCGCGCCCTGGGACGCTGGGTCGAGGCGTTGGAGCCCGAGCCGCCCGGCCGGCGGCCAGGAACGGCGCCGGGGCCCGAGCATGAGCGGATCGCCGACCTCGAACAGCAGGTCGAGAGGCTCGAGCTGGAATTGAAGGCCTCGCGGCTGCGCGAGGAATTGGCGCTCGTCGGCGTTCCGGGGCCCGCCAACGCGGCAAAAAAAGCTCGTGGGTGAGGCACCAGCCACACCGTCGGGAGGCTGGTCCTCACCACAACCGACAAGGCGCAGGCGAGGTGGCCGAGCGAGCGGCCGTGGCCGTCGAATGCGCGGGCGGTCTCGCGTCCGAGGGTGCGCCGCGGCCGGTCGCAAAGCGTATCGCTCATGCAGACGGGGACCGAGCCGAACTCGTCCCGGCGTCGGCATGTGACCGGGCCCCCGCGGCCTCTTGGCGCTCGCACGGCCAGGCTGAGCGGCGGCGTACAGAACAGGAGCTTCGTCGCCGCGCGGTGGCTTTCCGCCAAGAGCATTGTCGCCTCGGCTGGTCACCCCGCGACGTTGCCGAGGCCCTCGCGCTGCCACCGCGGACGCTGGCGCACTGGTGCCGGCACGTCGCATTCGATGACCTCGAGATCACGCCCCGCGGCCGGCCACCACAAAGCACCACGGAGGCGCGACGCGTGGATGTAACGGACTTCCTCACGACGCACGGGCCGGCCATCAGCGTCGCGACGCTCAAGGCCGAGTTTTCGGACGTGGCGCGGGGAGAGCTCGAGGCCCTCCGGGGCGACTTTCGTAAGGCGTGGCGCACCGAACACGCGCCGACCCGATGTGATCTCACGTGGCTCGTTCCCGGGAGTGTCTGGGCGATGGACTTCAGCCACCCGCCGCACCTGATCGATGGCTGCTTCCCGGCGATCTTGAACGTGCGCGATCTGGCGAGCCATCAGCAGTTGCTCTGGCTCCCGGTGCTGCGCGAGGACGCCGCCACAGTCGTGGGCGCGCTCGACGACCTCTTCGCGGCGCACGGGGCGCCATTGGTCTTGAAGTGCGACAACGGCCCGGCATTCCGTGCGCAGGCGACGAAGGAGCTGGCGCGAGACCGGTCGATCTTCACGTTGTACTCGCCGCCATACTGTGCGCGGTACAACGGCGCGTGTGAACGAGCCAATCGCACGCTCAAGGAATGGACCGAGCACATCGCCAACCGGGCGGGTCGGCCCGGCTTCTGGACGAGCGACGACCTCTTAACAGCGCGGCTGCGGGCGAATCGATTGAGCCGGCCCTGGGGACCATCGGAGGCCACGCCCGAAGAGAAGTGGGCAAGTCGGCGCCGAATGTCGCTGGACGATCGCGCGATCGTGTGGCAAGAGTTGTGCAGCAGGATCGCCGCCGTCTGCGCCGAGCGTGGCTTGGAGTCGACGACCGGACTCCTGCATTACACGCAAGCTGAGATCGAGCGAATCGCGGCGCAACCCGTCCTCGAAGCGCTCGGTCTCCTTCACGTCACGAGGAGGCGCATTACTCCGGTGAATTGATCCCCGATCGACGGCAAGGATTACGATAGGGGCACAGCGAGCGGTCTCCTCGGGCACAGGCCCGATCGGCTGGGGGTGAAGCGACATGGGCGGGCTCCGTCCGGGTGAAACTCCTCTCGGACGGAGCGTAAGCGAGCCCGGGTCGCTGATCTAGAATTCGCCAGCAGGATCGTTGAAGGGGGCAAGGTCAGCTTTATTCATCGACTGTTTAGAGACCACTTGACTGAGACAAAAGGTGTGGAGTGAGAATCAGCACTAAGATCGGACGAAAGAAGGGTCCGGACGAGGATGTCCCGATTCCATTTACTGGGACGGACTTTGCAGAACATCGGTGCCCTTCCGGCTAGTGGTCTGACACGGAAGTCTTGCCAGTTATTCCACGCCGGCGGGGTAAAGCTTCGAGAGCTTGACCCGGGCGTCGGCTACCCGGAAGCACCAGGCGATCCTCACCCGCGCGGTGTTCCGCCCCGCCTCCCACGCCGCCACCTCACGCGCCAGCTCCTCCCGCGTCGCGATCCGCCGGCCCAGGCACTGCCGCGCCAGCGCCGAGAACTCCAGCTCCGCCATGTTCAGCCAGCTGGCGTGCTTCGGCGTGTGGTGGAACTCCAGCCGCTTCGTCAGCCGCCGCGCCTCCTCGGGCGCGAACGCCGCGTACAGCGACGCCGGGCCGTGCGTGTTCAGGTTGTCGAGCACCACCCAGATCACGTCCGCCTCGGGATAAAGCTCGTCGCAGAGCCGCTTCATCTGCCCGGCGAAGTCGGCCCGCGTCCGCCGCTCGGTCACCGCCAGGTGCCTCTCCCCGGCCAGCGGCTCGACGGCCAGGAAGACGTTGGCCGTCCCCGCGCGGGTGTACTCGCAGTCCTCACGCGCCGTCTCGCCCGGCCGGGCCGGCAGCGGCGGGCCGACCTGGCCCTGCAGCTCCTTGCTGACCTCGTCGAAGCAGACCACCGGCCGGGCCGGGTCGTACGGCTCGGCGTACAGCTCGAGCACGTCCTCCATCCGCCAGACGAACTCGCCGCCGACCTCGGGCAGGCACCACGACCGCTTCTGCCACGGCTTCAGGGAGTTTTTTTCAGGACCCGCCGGATGGTCTCCCGCGAGACCTCCTCCACGACCTCCAGCTCGACGGCGCGGCGGGCCAGGAGCCGGACCGACCAGCGGGCCCGGCCGTCGGGCACCGGGCCGCAGGCCAGGGCGACGACCATCGCCTCCTGCTTGCCGTCCATCCTCGGGGGAGCACCCGAGCGGGGCCGGTCGGCGAGCGCGGCCTCCAGCCGGCCCTCGACAAATCGGCGGCGGGTCCGCTGTACGGTGGTGGCGTGGATCTCCAGCTCGTCGGCGATCTCCCCGTCGGTGTCGCCCTCGTCGGCGCGCAGCAGGATCTCGAGGCGGTACTGCTGCTTGCGGGACACCGCCTGGCCGCGGAGCTGCTCCAGGGACTCGCGCTGCTCACGGGTCAAGCTGACAGAGAAGGTCTGGGGCCGGGCCATAGCCACCTCCATGTGAAGAGGTGCCAGGATAACCCTTATCGGGATAACTGGCAAGACTTCCGTGTCAGACCACTAGGCTGCATGAAACCGTTTGGATGATCCGCTCTGGCATGACGTCGGGATGGTGATCGATCGCGCTACTCACGCGGACCTCGTCTACGACATGACGTATGACGACCCTGAGTTTTTCCCGAACCCCCACGTCCAGGTTTGGTCGCCCAAATCGCAAATGCCCAATGGCTTCTGCGAAGCCCCCTGAACTCGACTGCTGCCGATCCTCGGCGGCTACGCCGCCGGTGCGAGGGCTGATCGCAGGACTTCGCGCAAGGGATCGGGGAGTTTCTCCAGCCCGAACCGGCTCCCGGCCCCTGGGAAAACCCCGTCGGACCACACCCAGAGCCGCACCGAGGCCAGGACATCCGAGTAGGTCACGCCGGCCTTGCCCGGCCAGCGGACGCCACAGGACCGCTTCGATTCGGGCAGCGCGTGGTACAGCAGGGCGACGACCGAGTACAGGCCGAATAAGCACGGGGTCGCCCGCGATACCGTCCGTCGGCACCGGCCCCGCGTCGTCTCCGATCGGAGGTGGGCGCGGCACTCCTGGAAGGTGCATTCGATGTTCCATCGGCCGGCGTATCGGGTCACGATCTCGCCCGGGTCGAGGGCCGGGTCGGTGGCGTAGAAGTACTCGTCGCGGTGCGTCCCCTCCAGGTCGCGGACGTGGACCCAGCGGATCGGGACCAGGCCGGCGCCGGCCTTGTACCAGTACCCCGTCCCGGTGATGACCGACACCCGCCGCGTCCCGCTGCCGTACCAGCCGACGGTGAGCCGGCGGCGCCGTCGGGCCGCGGCGACCGCCTCACGGGGCTTGGGCCGCCGCTCCCCCTTGACCCGGGGTCGCCCCAGGCCGCGGTATGGCGGCGGCGGGTCGAACAGGTTGGCCTCGGGGTGGAGCTTGCTCACCAGGGTCAGGCGGCCCCGGTGTCGGTGGGCGAACCGGGCGACCTCGTGGGTGCCGTAGCCCGAGTCGCCGACGAAGGCGAAGCGGCGGCCGGGACAGCGGATCATCAGGGTGCGGAGGAGGCGGCACATCAACTGCGCCGGGGTGAGGTGCGGCCGGCCATGCCGCCGGTCCTCCTCCTCGCTACGGTAGAGGTCCACGAGCACGGGCAGTGCCCAGGGCCGGGTTGCCCACGGGAAGCGGACGAGCACTGCCAGGACGACCCAGCGATGGCCGTATTTCCAGGCGGTGTAGGCGTGCGACGAGCGGACCGGGTCGCGGTGCCGCGCCTTGCCGTAGACGTGCTTGCCGGGGTGGCCGTCGACGGTGTCGTCGCCGACCAGGACCACCGGGTCGGTCGGGCAGAGGTGGCGGAGGATGTAGCCGGCCAGGGCGCATCCCAGGGCCAGGCCCGACCAGGGGGCGCGGCACAGGACGCGCTGGTAGTCGGTGCGATGGCCCGGGGCGAGCCCGCCGAGCGTGCGGAGCAGGTTGTCGACGGTGTGCCGCCCCTGCGTGAGGATCGAGGCGGCGAGCAGGACGACGAAGCGGCGGAGGGTCGGCCTGGTGAAGGCGGGGCCGAGAGCCTCGAGAAGCGGCAGGGCCTCGGGTGGTAAGATCATGGCGGGTCCGTCCTCGGTCGGTATCCTGAGGTGCGTCAGCAACCCCTCAGATTACCGCCGAGGCGGCCCCACGAAATCGGCAGCAGTCGAGCTGAATGCCTGGAACGCCGACATGTGTACGGCTTCGGCCGATTCGGTATAGTAGTGGAGTTACCGCCGCGGCTGATGTCGGCCTTGGCGATGTGGTCGATGTAGACGACCAGCAAAGGATCTCGAAGATATCGGCTGCCGGCGGCGGAGGCCATCGTGCCCTGGACGACGGCCCTGGGGCCGGCCGCCATGACCGGGGCGGTAGGGTACGAACCTAACGGGCGCCATTACGCCCGGGGACACGTCAATGGCGACAAAAGAATGCTGGGCACAAATCGACGGCCAGATTGCCGGTCCTCTGACAATCGGTCAACTTCGTGCTCTTGTGTCGCAAGGACGCGTCGTCCCGGAAACGATGATTTCACTGGATAAGGTGCAGTGGAGCCCCGCTGCAAAGGTCAGGGGACTCTTTCCAACTGAGCCGCCTGCGGCAGCGGCAACTCCCTATGCGCTGGTCGAGCCCGCTCCCAGACATGTGGTAACCCCACGCGCGATGCGTCCACACCCTCGGCAGGAGGCCCCTGCCGAAGCTCAATTTCCGATCATCCGAGTCGAACACCGCGCTATTTATAAAAAGCGATTTGTGGCGATTTATCCGGACCACGTCCTCTATTGTAAACGCCGCCTTCCCTTCGAAATCACCGAAGAGATGTGTCATGTGTCCGGTGAACTCAAGCTGATGGATCATCTCGGTCGGTTTCGGAGAGTGATGTTCGATGACGTGCGTGACGTCCGAGAGACCGCGGGCACATTCAAACCCAAGCCGACCCGTCCCAATCCCCCCGCGAACCGGACATGCCGCTTTGAATTCAGGGCCGATAAAGGGAAGTCGCTCAAGATCGACATGCCCCTGTCCCAGGTGGGCCACGTGCGTCGGGCCCTGTCCCAATCACTTGAGGACCGCTTTCTCGTCAAGAAACGCGGCCTCTCCAGGATCGTCCGATACATCGGCTTACTCTTTTGGGTCGCCGCGATCTTACTTTTGTGGTCGTGCAGTTCTGCTTATAAGAGGGGAGATGCTGGGGCCTCCATCAGCTTGATTACGACCGGTATCGCGTGTGTCCTGGCGGGTTACTGCTTATGCAGCGAATCGCAGCGCGGCTTCATGAGCCTCGACGAATACGAGGCGAAGCTCCGGGAAAAGGACCAGAAAACCGCGCCACAGCCGGTCCTGTGGGCAATGCCGCCGCGTCGCTCGCAATTGCTGGGCTTGACCCTAAAAATCGTAGGCGTGCTGCTTTGGTTCGCGGTCTCCACCTCCCTCACCTACCGATTAATCGTCATGGTCTACAACGCTACCGAGAGCCACCTAATCGTCATGGTCTACAACGCTACCGAGAGCAGGCTATATAAATTGATGGCCTTTTCGGCAACGTTGTGCGTCCTTGTCGGTTACAGGTTGTGTCAGCGCGAGCACGACCCCGAGGAGCGGAGGGATCCTCGTCGGCCGATCCTCTTTCTCCGCCCGTTCGAGGAAGACAACGCCGTTAGCCTGCAACCTCCGGGCTTTCTCGCGGCCTTCGCCGGCATCCAAGGCAGTGCGTCCGCTTACGGCGGAACGTCGGTGTCGGACGGCAGGATCTCGTGGGGGGAAGTATTCTTCTCCAACTTTAACCCCGTCCGCTATGTGCGATTGATCTTCAACCGCGGCGTCGCGACCGCAGAAGAGTCGATCACCCGCCACTTCGAGAAGCGAGGTCCCGTCATCGCGATTGGCAAGCCGGGAGAACGACTCGATGATGACCCGCCGGTAGTTGGAAGTGGCGGCGGCTCGGGCGCGCGATCTGACCCTATCCGGCAACCGCCTGACGGGCAAGCTGCTTGTCGCGATCGCGCTCGTCCAGGATGGCCTTGAGCGTCCAGAGGTCCTTGTAGCCCATGATCCGCCGGAAGCCCTTCGAGGCCGCCTCGAACGAAGCCGCCGTCCAACGCAGGGCCATCTCGCCGCTCTGCCAGTTCTTCACCCGACGCATCCGATCCCGAGCCGCCGAGTGCCCGCTGTCGATCAGGTTCGTCGTGCCCAGGCAGCGGCGCAGCGAGCTCGTCAGCCCGAGCCGATTCACCGTGAACAGCTCCTCCAGGCCCTCGCGGAGCGAGGCCGCCGCCCCGGGCCACTCCCGCTCCAGCCAGGAGGCGTACTGCTCGAGCTTGGCCATGCCCTCGGCCGCCTCCAGCTTGAACGCCGCCCGCAGCGTCGCCAGGGCCTGCTCGTGCTGGCCCTTGGGCAGGTGCGACGTCACGTTCCTCTGCTTATGGTTGCGGCAGCGCTGGACCGGTTGATCGGCCCCGAACACCGCGCCGATGGCCGACCGCAGGGCCTTCGAGCCGTCGATGACGAAGAGTCGCGGACGGGCCGGATCGAGGCCGCGGCGGACCAGGTCCTCCAAGAGTGCCGTGGCGACCGCCGCGTTCTCGGTCGCCCCCTCGCGCAAGCCCAGGACGTGCTTGTACCCCTTGGCATCGACGCCCACGGCGCAGATCACATGGTGCCCGCCGAGCTGGAGGCCGTCGATCCAGATGGCCAGCAGCTCCAGCCCCTTCAGGTCGCGCTCGGCCATCTCTTTCAGGAGCCGCTCGCCGGCCGCGATCGTCTCGCGAGACCTGGCTCTTGGACACCCCGACCGTCGCGGCCATCTCCGGCAGCACGCCCTCGTAGCGGCGGGTCGAGACGCCGTCGATGAGGATCTCGAGCATGCGGTCGGCCAACCGTCCGTCCTTGCGCATCGCCTCATAGGCCGGGATCTCGACCTCGCCGGCCTCTCCGGGCCGGGGGGCCTTCTTGCGGAGCCTGGGCTTGGTCACGCGGAGTTGTCGCTCCTTCAGGGCGACCCGGCCGGTCTGGCTGCCGTGGTAGGCGATGTCGCGGCCGGCCTTCTTGCCCTGTTGCTTGGGGCCGGCCACGGCGGCGGCGCTCATGAGCAGGACGGCCTCGATCGTGGCCCGTCCCATGACGTCGATGAGGTCGTCGACGGCGGCCTCCGCATGCTCGATGAGGTCGAGCAGGGGCAGCAGGAGTTGGCCCTCCTTGGCGAGGAGTGTGGCGAGCTTGGCGGGGTCGAGCGTGGATCTACTGTCGGGTCGGTCGACGATCTGGTAGCGTCGGGTCATCGGTGGTGGCTCCTCGTGAAGGTTTGGCAACCGGAGGGTATGTCCCTCCAGCTGGGAGCCGCCACCGATTTCTTCGGGTCAACCTTCCACTACGGCCGGGACATCATCAACGACTCGCCACCGCCGGCGCAAGGCGCATGTATCGGACTGACGCAACCTGGCAACAGGCGATCCTTGACGAGCTCCCGCGAGCTCAAGCCGTTGTCCTGATCCCAGGTTCTTCGGAAGGGGTTTACTGGGAACTCGAACGAATCCGCGAAAGCGTTCACCCCAACCGGCTCCTCCTTTGCCTCGCCAGCTACTGGAGGAACCCGCAACGGTATGAAGAAGTCGCTGAGGTTCTCACTCGGATCCTCGGCGTCACCCTGCCGCGCGCGATTCCTCACCTGACGCGGCCTTCGTTCATTTACTTCGATCAGAACTGGACCCCACAGCTTCAGGTGCTGAGTCATCGATGTCCGGTGGATTGGATCCGGGGAGATGCCGTAGACCTGAACTACACCCTCGCACCCTTTGTTCAAGGGATGGACGGCGGCCACCGGGAACCCCCACGTATTCCGCGCTGGACCGGCGGATCCAGGACGACCTTGGCCCGAGCGGCCCTGGTTTGCTGCGCCGTTTTTGTCCCATTCGTGTCGTGGTGGGCAGCTGAAGAAGTCGTCAAATCCGTCTTCGGCCCGGTTCCAGCAGTTAAAAAACCTGATCTCCGAGATGACCGCCGAGAAGCTCGACCCAACGGAGGGGCGTTTGGTTTAGAGGACCACGGCCAGTTGCCGCTCGAACTTCAGCAGCGCGGCCCATCAACAGATCGAGCGGGAGGAGCGGCGGAGTGGTTGGACCGCCGAGAAGTCGCCGGCGGCCCTCGGCGTCGCGCCGCGGAGTGACTATCACTGGCTCAAGGCCGAGGGCCGCGATGTCGTTACGTCCGACCGACGTCGGTTTGTGCCACCCGGGTTGAAACGCTACAGTTGACCTCCCGCTGTCTTTTGCAGCGTCCTCCTGGAACTACCTCGCACCATGAGCGCAAGCACGAGCGGGCCTGCCGCATCCAAGGTCGTGTCATCAGAGGGCGACGGCCCTCCGATCAATCGCCATCCTCCGAAGTCGCGTCTGGCATTTCGCGTGGGAATAACCGGCCATCGTCCCGAGCGTCTCGCGCCGGCGGACGTGGCAGCATTGGCCGAACCCGTTCGTTTTGTGCTGGAGACCGTCGCGAAAGCTGTTGCCGAGGTGCCGAAGACGCACCCCTCGCTCTATTCCCCGGATACCCCCGTCCTGCGCCGTGATCTCTCCGATCGCCGAGGGGGCGGACCGGATCGTCGCCGAGGAAGGCCTTCGGCTGGGCTGGCAGCTCGAGTGCCCGCTTCCCTTTCCGATCGATGAGTACGAGAAGGACTTCGAGGACGGGGAGTCGAAGGGCGCCTTTCGGAGACTGCTGGCGAACGCCACATCCACCCTGGAACTGGACGGCTCGCGTGCAAACAGCGCCGAGGCATACGCGGCGGTCGGACGCATGGTGCTGACACAGTGTGATATCCTCATCGCCATCTGGAATGGCGAGGAGCAACACGGTCGGGGAGGCACCGCGGAGATCATTGAGGCGGCGCGTGCGCAGAACATTCCGGTCGTGTGGATCAGGCGCAAGCCCCCCACGATTGCTGTCTCTTGCGAGCCTCGCGGGGCGGCCCCGCGGAATCGTCGTGGTCGGAAGCCGGCGATTTCAACGAGTTGACCGAACGGATCCGACAGCTCGTGCTGCCGCCGCAGCCGGAACACCATCGCGGCGATCTGCGGGAGAGGTACTTTGCGGAAACCCAGCCGGGCACGAGCGTCGCTCTCTGGGAATCGTTCTGCAACCTCCTGGCTGACTTTCGGATTCAAGAATGCTGGGTCGATGTGGATGATTTTGAATCCGCAACTTGGACCGAATGGGAAAGCGAGTTCGCCAAGGTCCCGGCCGACCTCAACGTACCTCGTGAGATGGCCCGGGGCTGGGAGGCCGAGTGGGCACAAACGCCGGCCTTACCCGATTCGACGGAAAAGTACCTCGCCCGAGGCTTTCTCACACAAAGTGCCTGGTCGGGCAAGCTGGCGGATTACTACGCGAACTTGCATCGCAGCGCATTCGTGTTGAACTACGGGTTCGGTGTGCTCGCCGTGTTCTTCGCCGTGCTGGCCTTCTGTTGTTGGCGGGACCCGTGGACCTCAAAGGGGCTGGTTTTCGCGGAGCTTGCATCTCTGATCATCATCGTGGCGTTGTGGGCCAGGAGCCGCCGGCGGCAGTGGCATGACCGTTGGATCGATTATCGCTTGCTTGCTGAGTTGCTGCGTGTGCAGCGCTTTCTCGCGCCACTGGGTGGATCAGCACCCCTGCGCGGCCCGGTCCGCACCAGTCTTACGGTGATCCGCGGGACACCTGGGTCTACTGGTATTTCAAGGCCGTCGTGCGCGCTGCCGGCATGCCGTCGGCGAAAGTTGATGCAGCGTACCTGCGCGCCTATCGGCGGTTCGTCTCGACGAAGTTGGTTATCGATCAATGGCAGTACCACCAAGAGAGCGTCAAACGACGTTTATCTCGACTGCTGAGCCGAATTCACCTGTCGAGTTTTCTGCTGCTGCTGGCCGTGCTGATGGCCGGCGTCGTCCATCTGGCGTCCGGCGGAGAAGCAGAGCCGCCGGGTCTCAAGGACGGCGTGATCCTCGTTATCGCGGCTGTATGCCCGGCGCTCGCAGCGGCTCTGCACGCCATCAGCGTTCAAGCCGAACTGGAGCGGCTCATCAAGCGATCGCAAGCAATGAGCGACCAGTTCGCCCAGGTCGCGAGCGCGCTCGGTGAACCGCATGCGTGCGACTCGTCGCGATCGCTAGCGCGAACGATCGAGCCCCTTGCGGCCGGCATGATTTGGGAGAACCTCGACTGGCGGTTGGTATTCGAGTGCGGGAATACTTGCCGGGTTGAACCGACCAGGAGGGCGAACGCACCACCTCCCCGGGAGTTTTGTACGCGTCATACCAAACCTATTTAAAAGCAATAGTGCCGTCGCCTCTGACTTGGGACCCTGAATACATCTGTGTCGGGCGATCACGGTGATTTCCGATCAACAATCTAATCTCATTCGGTGCCTCAATAGTGCCTCCGTGTGGCACCAGATGTTGCCACACGAAGGCCACATAGCAGGACACGGGCCCTCGCTACAATTCGTTAGAGAACAGCAGGTTAGAGTAGCAAGTCGTGTGGTCGCACCGGGTTGCAACACCGTGTTGAAGTAGATTCGAATCCTAGTTCCCCAGCTATTCGCCCGGAACGCCAGCTCCCGCCAATCGTCCACAAAGACCGTCGAAACAAGGGTTTGCGTCAAGGGAGACTTCGGCCTCCCTCGTCAGTTGATGCCCCCCCGCGCCGCCCCGGCCCACGAGATGGTTTCACGGCGCACGCCAGCCCGTGACAACCCGGCCGCGTGTTAGACTGGTTTATGCGACAGGCCGGAACCTCGATCCGGGAGGCCCGCCGATGCGCGTTGCCGATGGCAGCGAACTGACAGACCCGGAGCTGTGGACGAGCAGCCCCCTCGACAGGCTCGCGATCACCGCGGTTGCGCCTGTGCTTGCTCCTCGCGAGCGGCCCCGGCGCCTCGCGGGCGGCCGCCGGTGAGCCCGGGGGGGCGATGCAGGGGATCGGTCATCTCCTCCGATACGAGCCGACCGGGCTCTCGCTCCTCCGGCCGTACGCCAAGGGCAAGGTGCCCGTCGTCCTCATCCACGGGCTCTGGGTCAGCCCCTGGTCGTGGAACCGGATGATCGAGGCGCTGGAGGAGGACCCCGCGATCGGGGGCCGATACCAGTTCTGGACGTTCGGCTACTCGACCGGAGACCCGATCCCGTATTCGGCCCACCTGATGAGGAGGGACCTGGACGAGGTGCGCAGGACGCTCGACCCGACGAAATCCGACGCCGCGTTCGACCGGATGGTCCTCGTCGGCCATAGCATGGGCGGTCTGCTGACCAAGATGATGGCCGTGGATACCGGCGACCGCCTCTGGCGGGTTATCAGCGATCGGCCGTTCGGCGACCTCTCGGGCGAGAAGCGCGACGTGGAGCTCTTCCGCGAGGGCCTGTTCTTCGGGCCGGTGCCGGGGGTACGGCGGGTCGTCTATATCGCCACCCCGCATCGGGGCAGCCGGTTCGACCGGGGTTCGATCCAGCGGGTCGGGACGAGGCTGGTCCGCGTGCCGGACCCGCTCCGGGCCGCCCACGACCGTCTCGTCGCGGGCAACGAGCCCGCCTTCTTCCGCCCGCATTTCCGCCGCGGGCTGCCGACCAGCATCGACGAGCTGGAGTGGGGGTCGCCGATCCTTGCGGGCCTCTCCGACCTGACCGTGACGCCCCCCGTGAAGGTCCACTCGATCGTCGCGGTCCGGCCCGACACCCCGCCGGGCGTGCGGTCGGATGGGCTCGTGACCTATGACAGTGCGCACGTGCCGGGGGTCGAGTCCGAAAAGGTCGTGTCGGCCGGCCACCTCTGCCAGGATCATCCCGAGGTCATCGCCGAGGTCCGGCGGATTCTCCTCGAGCACGCGACGCCCTGAACGCGACCGTTCGGTTCGGAGCTGGGAAGGACGACGGGAAATATCCTCGACGCCGGGGGCATTCACCCGATACGCTGCGACGCGGCTGGTGCCCCGCGGAGAGAAGGTCAGCCCGCTGAGCGTCGCCCGCACTCGTGAGGCGCCCATGCCGTTCGTGACGATCGACCATCGCGAGTTCAACCTCGCCAACGTCTCCTACATCGAGGGCGAGGAGATCGAGTACCGGGAGGGATCGGGCGGCCCGCCCCGGATCATCCGGGTACTTCGCATCTACTGCGGCGGGGCCCCTCCGGTCCTCTACAGCGGACCCCAGAGGGACAAGTTCCTCGCCGCCTGGACGACCTACACGGGCCTCGGGCCCGTTTGATGGCCCGGCGACGGGGCACCCCTATCGGGAAGCTGTCGGTGCGACGTCAGCGGGGTGCACTGCGCCGGTCTCCCGCCGACTCGAGGAGTCGGATTGCACGTTCGGTCTCCTCGATCGCACGTGCAATGTGGGGATTCCCCGGATCGGCGGCCCGTGCGGCCCGGAGCGAGGCCAGAGCGGCGTTGGCGGCGGCGAGGCCGTCGCCGGCCGACGTCCGCGGGGAGCCGCCGGATCCGGTCCCGCGCGGTGAACGGCCCCGGGCCTTGGCAAGCCGGGCAAGGCGTTCGGCGGCACGTTCCGCGGCCGCCGCGGCGTCGCGGGCCGAGGCGAGGGCCACGTCCAGGTCGTCCCCGACCTGACCCGCAGCCGCGCGGTCGGCCACGGTCGGTTTCGGGATGTCGGATCGCGCCGGTGTCAGGACGGGCTCGACCAGCGTGGGTGCCGCGTGCCGGGCCGCGACGGGCGTCGGCAGGAGGGCCAGTGTCGAGCCCGCCAGCTCCCAGAGCAGGAGCTCGCCCGACCAGTCGCCCGAGACGAGCGACCCGCCGTCGGCGGTCCAGGCGACGCGGGTCGCGTGGTCGGAGGTCGGCCCGAAATCCGAGACGGGTCGGCCGTCTGCCTCCCAGACCTTGACCCGGCGGTCGCGGCCCGCCGAGGCGATCCGGCCCGACGGGTGCACGTCGACGGCGAGCACGCCCCCAGCGTGTGCCTCCCAGCGCGAGGCGACCTTGCCGGTGTGCAGGTCCCAGAGTTGGATCGCCCCGTCCTCGCCCGCGGTCACGAGGCGGTCTGCTCCGGCGATCCACGCGATCGCGGTGATCGCCTTGGTGTGCCCGCGGAGCGTCAGGAATTCGCGTCCAGACTGGTTCTCCCAGAGAAACAGCCCGCCGAATCGATCGCCCGCGGCGACGAGCAGGCCGTCGGGACTGAAGCCGGCGGCGGTGACCCAGTCGGTCGGCTTGCGGAAGGTGTGGACGACCTCGCCGCCGTGGCCCGCGAGGACCTTGACCACCCGGGTCGGCCCACCGAGCACGACGCGGGTGCCGTCGGGGCTGAGGTCGGCGGCGAGGACGGCGTCGAGCTCGTCGCCGAGAGTCGCGACGCGGGACCAGGTCCTGGTCTCGAAGACGACGGCCCGGCCCGACTCGGCCCCCTCGCCTCCCGCGACGAGCAGCGACCGGCCGTCGCGCGAAAACTTGGCGGCGAAGACGTCGCCTTCGGGAAACGGCAGGGCGCCTGAGGACCTTCCTGGCCGCGAAGTCGAAGAGGAGCACCTGCCCGTGACCCGACGCCGCGGCGATCGGCGCGGTGGGGCTGACGGCCAGGGCGGTGACGGCCGCCGCGCGGGGACGGAGCTCGGGCGGGACGAGGCCGGCCGAAGGGCCATCCGGCCTGACGGTCGCGACCTCGGCGGAGTCACCGGACTTCTCCTGGAGTCCCCCTTCGATCCACAGGCGGAGCACGTCGAGCTCGCGCTGGGGGATCTTGGGGGCGTTGGGCGGCATGTTCGGGTCTTCGAGGTGCGCGGCCTGGGTGTAGAGCGGGCTGTCCTCGGGGGCCCGGGCGACGGCCACCTTGCCGCCGGCACCGCCGGCGAGGACGCCGCCGAAGCTCGTCAGGTCGAGCTCGCCCCGGGGGCGTTCGGCGTTGTGGCAATTGCCGCAGCGCTTGCGGAGGATCGGCCGCACGTCGCGTTCGAAGGTGACGGAGGGCATCGCGTCCTGCGGCGGCGAACGCCGCGGCGTACAGGGTCAGCGACGCGGCCCCGGCGAGGGTCCACCGGCGAGCGGGCATGTCGCTGGCGCTCCGAAGAATCAATGATTGAACAAAAATTCGTTGGAATTCAGCAGGGCCCAGAACAGGTCCTGCAGGGCCTTTACCTTGTCGGGCGCGGCCGGCGAGCTTCGCGCCGATCCGCTCGGCCTCGGCCGGCGGTCGGCTCGCGCGACAGGCAGCGCACGTAGAGGGCTCCGGCCACGGCGAGCGGCCGGCCCGTCTCGGCGAGAAGCCGCTCCACGACCTTCCCCTCGACGATCTTGCCCGTGGTCGTCTCGCCGTTGATCAGGTGGAGTGCCTGCGAGAGCGTCGGCGTCGTCTTCACCTCGCACGAGCAGACGGTCTCGCGGCTCGAGCGGCCGAACGTCGTCAGGAAGTAGTTCGGCACCCTCCCGCCGGGAATCCGCACGGCGCGGCCGCCCCGGGGGAGGCCGGGGAAGCTGTCCGAGGTCTCGAGTCACCTCCGAGATGCAGTCGAGCAGAACCTCCGCCCTCATCCGGCGGACCTTCTGGTGCGAGAAGTTCCGCTCGTCCCAGCGGTTGCTGTCGGTCCGCCGGGTCGAGAGCTGATAGGTCCGGCTCCGCAGGATGTCGCGGATCGAGCGGCTTGATGTCGTAGCTCGGATTCGACCAGCCGTTTGGCCAGCGCGTCGAGCAGCTCGGGGTTGCTGGGCGGGTTGCTCACGCGGGAATCGTCGACCGGCTCGACGATCCCCTGGCCGAAGAAGTGGGCCCAGACGAAGTTCGCCAGGTTGCGGGCGAACGCCGGGTTCTCGGGCGAGGCGAGCCAGTCGGCCACCGCCTGGCGATAATCGTCGCCCGGCTTCAGCTCGGCCGCGGGGCCGCCGAGGAATGCCGGGCGCACCGTTGCGGCCCGCGATCGGATGCTTGACCTCGCCCGCGCCGGCGTCGAAGACCATCAGCTCGCGCGGGTCCTGGCCCTGCTTGTAGCCGATCCTGCTGAAGAACGCCGCGAAGCCGTAGTAGTCGTCCAGGGTCCAGCGGTCGAACGGGTGGTTGTGGCACTGAGCGCACTGGATCCGAGTGCCGAGGAAGACCTGCGCGACGTTCTCGGCGATCTGCTGGGGTGTTGTCTCGGTCTGGAAGTAGCTGACGGCGGGGTTGTCAAAGCTCCCGCCCGTCGCGGGGAGCAGCTCGCGCGCGATCCGGTCAATCGTCACGCCGTCGCGGACCCGTCCCCGGAGCCATGCGTCGTAGAGCTGTAGGCCCTTGGGGCTGAGCCCGTTGGCCGTCCGGATCTGGAGCAGCTCCGCCCACTTCATGACCCAGATGTCGAGGAACTCGTCGCGGGCGAGCAGGCGGTCGACCAGGCGCCGCGCGCCTGTTGGGGTCGGGGTCGGCGAGGAATCTCTCCCGCTCGGCGGGGGTGGGCAGCAGGCCGACCAGGTCGATGGTGGCCCGCCTCAGGAAGGTCTCGTCGGAGCAGACCTCCGACGGGGCCACGTGGAGACGGTCGAGCTTGGCGTGGACGAGCGTGTCGATCCAGTTGACGGCCTCGGTCCCCGGGGAGTGAAACGGCGTGCCGGGTCGGACGATGATCGGCATGCCGGCCGTGAACTTGTCGAACCGGGCGAGGAGGAACGCCTCGCCGGGCCCGCGTGCCGGCGGCGAGCCCCTGGTCGTCCACGGCGACGGCGGCGTCGTTCTTGCTCAGGAAGACGGTAAAGCGGGTGACGTCGCGGTCGGTGCCGTCGGAGTAGCGCGGCCCGGACCACCAGGCGCTGGGCCTCGCCGGGCGAGGCGAAGACGGCCCGGCCCGGGAACACGTCGATCCCGATCGGCTCGGAAATGCCCGCCGGGTCGGCCGGAGCGCCCGATTCGAGCCAGGCCAGGACGAGCCGATAGCCTTCTCCGCTGGGTTCGAGCTTTCGGCCGCCGGTGTGGGCGACCTTGCCGGTCGCCTTGTTCATCAGGAGGCAATCCGCGGGTGCGGCCAGGTCGACCCTCCGGCCTATGGCCTCGCGGGTCAGGCGGAAGTGGTCCCCCTCGGGGTCGTAGCCGAACAGCGAGAGCCGGAACCCATCCTTGCCCGATGTCGAGCCGTGGCACTTGCCCGTGTTGCACCCGGCCTTGGTGAAGACCGGCATGACGTCGTTCCGGAACCGGAGCGGATCGATCGCCGAGGCGCGGCGGACTTCGACGGGCACGTCGGCCCGGGCCCCGGCATACTCGCGCGGAGCACGCCGCGGCCGTCGGACGCGGGGGCGACGATCCCATCGCGGACGGTCGCGACCCCGGGCTCGATGGCGGCTCGGCCGAGCGCCGTCACGTCGCGGGTCGAGCCGTCGGCATACTCGGCCTGGACCACGATCGACTGGCGGTCTCGGGCCGTCGACAGCTCGATGGTATCCGGGGACGACCCGGATGCGAACGGGCGTCTCGGCCGTGGCAAGGATCGGCACCGCCGGCCCGGCGGCGGCCGGCGTCAGGAGGCAGGCCATCGCGAGTGCGAGCCGGGGCGGGTACGGTCCGGGTCTCATGTCGGGAGGGCCCCCCGGGAAGGTTTCAACGAGGTCCGGGCGGGCGGGCTTCCGGCGTGCGTTCGCGGGCCGCGTTCGCCTCGCCGCGAAGCTTGAGGCGGAGGGCGTCGAGCGGGCTGAGCGGCTTGCCGTCGGCGCCGGTCGTCAGGAGACCCGGGGGGTAGACCTTGAGCTGCCCGCCCCGGCCGATCCGGTAAGCGAACTCCCGGCCGCCGACTTTGGAGGTCAGTCGGCATGAGAGCGTCTCGTGCTCGCCAGCGGGGGTGGTGGTGGCGACCGCGACCCGGAACTCGACGCGCCGGGCACCCGGGGCGACCTCCACCGGCGCGGCCTCGGCCCGCGGGGGGAGGCCCTCGAGGGTCGCCACGGCGGCGCTGCCAGGGGGCCAAACCGGCTCGAGGGTGCAGATCACCGTCACGGTCTTGCCCTGCTCGACGGCGACGGCCTCGAGCCGCCCTGAGACCGGCGCGGCGCAAGATCGAGCGGGACGAACCGCGAGGCGACCTGGGGAGATCCCTCGACGGGGGCCTTCCGCCGCCGCCCGCCGGCCGCTTGCGGGTCGAGCTGGGTCATGAGAGCTAGCGTCATATCGCGGCGATCGCGGCGGGGCGGGGCCGGCCGGGCCTCGGCGGCGAGCCGCCACGCCGCCGGGTCGGCGTCCGACCGGGCGAACAGCCGGAGGGTGGCCTCCGACTCGACCAGGCGGCACAATCCCCGGGCCGTCCATCTCGACCCCCGGGGGCAGGTAAGGCAGCGAGACCTCCACCGCCTCGTCGAATCCCTTGGATCGCTCAACCGTCGCGATCAGGTCGATGGCGCCATCGCGCGCCAGCGGCGTCCCGGGCGTGGAGAGGCTCACCGCGTAAGGGGCCGCCTCGGTGACGACCACGGCGAGCGATCCGACGGCCAGCGACTCGTAGCTGCTGTCGCCCGAGCCCGGGACCAGGTCGACCACCTGCCGGAAGCCGTCCGAGACCGTGCCGTTGGCCGTCGACGCGACGCCCTTGAGCTCCACCAGCGCCGCGCCCAGGGGGGCGTCGGCCGCCGCCTCGATCACGACCGGCGTCAGGTACGTGCCCGTCGGGATCGCCTTCAGGTCGAACGACACCCCCCGCGGCAGCGACCCGGCGTCGATTTGGACCGGGTCGTCGAACCCGTCCCGGCGGACGCCGAGGAACGCAACCACCCGGTTGCCCCGGGGCACGGCGATCACCTGGCGCGCCTGCGACTTGCGGACCGGCCCCGCGAGGAAGAGCGTCAGCGACGGCCGGGGCGGTTCGACCTCGACGCGGTAGAGGAACCCCGGTCCCCCCTCGCCGCGCTTGTCCCGGATCTCGATCCGGTAGGTCCCGTCGATTCCCGCGCGGAAGACGAGTCGGCTGTCGTGCGACGCGTCGTCGTCGTTGCAGGCCACCAGGTCGCCTTCGGGATCGTAGACCTCCAGGACCGTGTCGAGCGGCGAGCCGATCCGCCCGGCGAAGGCCTCGACCTGGATCGCGTCGCCCGCGTGGGCGTTGATCGCGAACGCATCCGCGTCGCCCCGGCCTCCGATGGCGCCGTGGAACGCGACCGGCCAGTCGTGCGGCGTGAGGGCCGTGGCCGACGGAGACCTCGCCTCCTCGAGATCGGTCTCGTCAACACGCCGGGTACGGGCGGACCCGCAGGGCCGTCGGTGTCGGGGCCGTCCGCCCGCTCGAGGGTCGGGTAGTAATCCCACCAGGGGCCCGCGTCGTCTGGCAGGGTCAAGGACTCGACGGCCAGCGTCTCCGTCGATGCCACGCAGGCTCAGCCTCGCGGCCTTTCCCGATCTGGCCCCCCGGCGGGAAGACGCCCGATGGCCGGGGGAAGTCGCCGACGTGGAGGCGCGTAGGTGCTATTCGGGCCCCCGCCGAAGGCGGTCTCGCGGACCTGGATCGTGTAGGTGCCGTCCGTCGGTGCGGCGAAGGTGACGAACGGGTCCTGCCGGGTGATCGGCGTGTCGTCGGCCTGCGCGAGCTGGCGGCCGTCGGGGCCGAGGACGGTGAGCACGGTGTCGGTCATCTCGCCCCCCAGGCGGACCGCCTGCACCTCGGCGGAGAGGCGCTGGCCCTTGCGGAGCGACACGGCCACGCAATCGACGTCGCCCGAGTCGATCACGCCCGCCACGGTCGTGTTGAGCGGGGACGGTCCGGGCGTCCTTCGGAAGGTCGTTGGGCTCAATCTCCGCGACGACGGGGAACGGTGTGACATGGACGACCTTCAACTCCGAGAGCCCCCCGGCGTCCGGACGCCGGAACGGGTGGGCCCCCGGCCGGCAGTCGGACGCCGCCCGGAGCGTGGCGCGGACCTCGTTATCGGAGACGACCTCGAGCTTCGTGCAGGTCAGGCCGGGGTCATACATCAGCAGCTCCGCGGCACCTTTGAGATGCCCGCCGGTGAGGAGCACGGTGAACTCCTGCCCGATCCGGCCGACGGCGGGCACGACCGACTCGACCGTCGGCGAGGCCGCGATCGCCGACGTCGTCGCGACCAGGCAAAGGCCAACCGAGAGGACGCGGACGTCCCACGGACGGGGCATCGCGGCGGCTCCGTGGGTCAGGCCAGCAGGCCCTTGACGACCTGGCCGTTCGTGACGATCGGCTGCGGGCGGTTGCCGGGCGACATCAGGTCCTTGCGGGCGTTGATGCCGAGCAGGTGGTAGATCGTGTGGGCGTAATCCTCGACGCCCAGCGGCGAGCGGGCGGGCTCGGCGGCGAGGGCGTCGGAGGCCCCGAAGACCTGGCCACGCTTGATGCCGCCTCCGGCCAGGACGATGCTGAAGACGCGCGGCCAGTGGTCGCGCCCGCCGCCGGCGTTGACCTTCGGGGTGCGGCCGAACTCGCTGTTGACGACCACCAGCGTCGAGTCGAGCATCCCGCGCTGGTCGAGGTCGGTGATCAAGGCCCGCGAAGCGCGCGGTCGAAGTCGGGCATCTGGGGCTCGATGCTCCGGTAGTGATAGGCGTGGGTGTCCCAGGCGCCGAAGGTCACCGTCACGAACCGGGCCCCGGCCTCGATCAGCCGGCGGGCGATCAGGAACCGGGCCCCGGCCGAGCGGTAGATACCCAGGCCCTCACCGATCATCCCGTAGAGCGTCCGGGTCTCGTCGGTCTCGCCCTTGAGGCTGAAGGCGTCTCGCGCCTTGGGCGAGCTGAGCAGCCCGTAGGCCCGCTGGTAGAAGCTATCCATCGTCGACAGCGCGTCGTCCGACTCCATGCGGGCGAAGTGGTCGTCGACGAGCTCCTTCCACTCGCGGCGGCCGGCAGCCCTGGCATCGTCGACCCCCTTCGGCGACGTCAGGTCGCGGACGCTGAAGTTGGGACGCGCCGGGTCGGCGCCGAGGGCGAAGGGGCCGGAGGCATTCGAGAGGTAGCCGCTGCCCAGGAACTGGCTTCCCTGGTTGGGTACGCAGAGGTACGGCGGCATGTCCTCGCGGGGCCCGAGCTCGTGGGCGGTGACGCTCCCGATGCTCGGGTAGACCAGCGCCGGGCTCGGGCGGTAGCCCGTGAACATGCTGTGCTCGCCGCGGCTGTGGTCGACCTCGGTGTGGGTCATGCTCCGGACGACCGTCAGCTTGTCGGCGATACCGGCGGTCTTCTTCATGTGCGAGCTGAACCGCACGCCCGGCAGTTTGGTCTCGATCGCATCGAGGATGCCGCGGTACTCCGCCGGGGCGTCGGGCTTCGGGTCGAAGCTGTCCATGTGGGCGAAGCCGCCCTGGAGATAGATGTGGATGACCGAGGTCGCCTTGGCGGTCGGGGCGCGGCCCTCGGCCCTGGCCGCGGCCTCGAGCCTCAGGAACGAGCCGAGCGAGAGGCCGACAGCCCCCGAGCCACCCCGCCCGGAGGATGTCGCGGCGGGTCGGGCGGCGGAAGTGCGCGGGGTCGGCGTGCCAGGTTCCGGGCCGAGGGGTCGGCATCTCAATCCTCCTCGATGGCGAGGGGTGATCTCGTCTCACTTGGATCGGGGCGGAGTGTATTCGACGACCAGTTTGGGGCGCTGCTTCACGTCGTCGAACTCGTGGGTGTAGAAGTCCCAGCCATTGCCGCCGGTGTTGATGAACACCCAGCCGTAATTCGCCGCCCCGTTAACCCAGGCCTGCACCGAGTCGGTGACGTCGAAGGGGATGGCCGAGGAGTTCGCGGCGATCTTGCCGAAGGTGAAGCTCTCGCGATGCCGCGAGGCCTCCATCCCGTCCGCGGTGACCCCGGCGACCATCGTCGTCCAGGTCGCCTGCCGCGGCCACGGGACGAGCATCCGGTGCAGGTGGACCGTGTCCCCCTGGTCGAATGCGCTGACGATCAGCGTCGCCGAATGTACGGCCGAACCCGGTGGGACCTGGCCCGGCCTCGTGCCGACGATCCCCTCGAACCGGAGGAGGATCTGACTCTCGCCGCCGTCGTTGTTGGCGTCCGTCGTGGCGTTCGGGTTGGTGTCGAGGATGGTGGTCGGGGCGAGGGCCCAGAGCTCGATATCGACCGTGCCGTCGTAGCCACCGAGGCCTGACTGGAAGCTCGCCCTAGCCCTGGCGACCGGTCTGTCCGCGGTCATGCCGCCCGTCGGCGCGAGCAGCAGCGCGGCGATCAGTGGCACGAGTGGGACCGGCGATCCGCCGAGTCTGCCGTCCATGAATCGGTCCCCTGCCCTCAGCCATGCGGGGTCGTTCGGCATTGAGGAGCGGTTGAGACTACGACATCGGCTCGTATCCGATCCCCCTCTGTTTGAAGGAGATTTCTTGAAGACCTCGTTATGGAGGTGATGAAGGAGTGCGGAAAGTTCAGGGCCGCGGGCGTCGGCCCCTGTTGCTCGTCGCCTGGACCGTTAACGTATACCGCGATGAGTCGTGAGTCCGCTGCTCCAGATGATCGGGAGGTTCCATGCACCGCCCACGAAACCGGGTTGCATTGATTTGCCTGTTCGCCGCGGTGATCCTGCCGTCACCGACCCGGGCCCAGGGCACGTCCCCGGCGGCGGACGCTCCGTCGCCGATCGGGAAGGGCCAGCGCGTCGTGGTCGTGATGATCGACGGGTTCGGCGTCAACTACCTCGAGCAGAGCCCCATGCCGGTCCTGAAGGGGCTGATGGCGAAGGGCCTCTCCAGGACGGTCCGCGGGGTGATGCCCTCAGTGACCAACGTCAACAACGCCTCGATCTGCTGCGGGACGTGGCCGGAAGTGCATGGGATCACCGGCAACTCGTTTTTCGACGAGGCGTCCGACCGCACCGAGTACATGGAGAGTGCCGAGTACCTCCGGGCGCCGACCATGTTCGAGAGGGCGGCTCGGCAAGGGGTCAAGTCGGCGCTGCTGACGGCCAAGAAGAAGACGGTTGCCCTGCTGTCGCGGGGCACCGGGATCGCGATCGCGGCCGAGGCACCGACGCCGACGTCGCCCGCCGCCACGGGCCGCCGCCGCCGATCTACAGCCGCGAGATCAACTACTGGCTCTGGGAGGTGGCGGTCGACCTGCTCGCGAACCGGCCGGACCTGAAGCTCATTTACGTCCACACGACCGACTACCCGATGCATACCTGGCCGCCCGAGGCGCCGGAATCGAAGGAACACCTGGCGCGGCTCGACGCCCTGCTCGGTCGGGCCGTCGCCGCCGCCCCGGACGCCGCCTTCCTGATCACCGCCGACCATGGGCTGAACGCCAAGTCCCGGTGCTGGGACCTCGCGAAGGCCTGCAAGAATCGCGGCGTGGAGTTGCGCCACGCCCTCTCGGCAGAGCGCGACCGCTACGTCAAGCACCACCGGACGTTCGGCGGCACGGCCTGGGTCTGGCTGAAATCCCCGGAGGACGTCCCCCGCGTTACCGAGATCATCCGCGGGCTGGAGGGCGTTGAGGCCGTGATCCCTCGGGACGAGGCCGCCCGGCGGTTCCACCTCATGCCCGGACGGATCGGCGAGCTGGTGGTCCTCGGCGACAAGCAGACGGTCTTCGGCGAGACCGACCAGGAGCTCGAGCGGCTCCCGCCGACCTTCCGCACCCACGGGTCGCTGCACGAGACCGAGATCCCGCTGGTCATCTACAACGCCTTGGGGACCCTCCCCGCCGCCGATCGGCTCCAACACAACGTCGACATGACCCGGAATCTCTATCGAGATCCGAACTAGGGATTAATGAAAGCCATCCTCTCGAGGCGAGCGATCCTCGCGACGGAGAGCCCGGCGAACGAGGTGCGCTTCCCGTCCTCCGGCGGACCTGTCGTCATCGAAGGAGCCCAGTTGGCGAATGTCTGCCGACTAAAAGCGGATCGTGATGTGCTCGGCTTCCTGATCGTAGGAATGTTCTTGCCCCCCCCGATGGTCGATCACGGCCCGTATCTCGAATGCCAGCGGTCAGCGACCCGTGAAACGCGGCGGCACGTCCTTTGCAAACCAATCGTCATGGGGCGATGACATTCCACTGTGCTGATGTCTTGCCCTGCTTCGACGGCGATCTTCGCCTATGGATGGGCCGGTGCCGATGCGGCGCCGGCCCCCCGGGCCACGGAGAATGGCCTTCCCGTCCCGCTGCCGCCTGCGGCCGCGCGGGACTGATCGGGAGGATCTCCCCATGGCCTCGCGCACGAGCTGGGAGGGGTATCTCAAGCTCAACCTCCTCTCCGTTCCGGTCAAGGCGTACAACACGGCAATCAGCGGCAGCGGCAAGATCGGCTTCCACCTGATCCACGCGAAGTGCAACAGCCGCATCCGTTATGAGAAGGTCTGTCCCACACACGGCGAGGTGCCGGACAGCGAGATCGTCAAGGCGTTCGAGTTCGCCAAGGGCCAGTACGCGGTCGTGGACGACGAGGAGCGAGCGAAACTCCTCCCCGAGGACGAGAAGACGATCGCGATCGATACCTTCATCCGGCCCGATGACCTCGACCCGATCTACTACGGCGACCGCTCCTACTACCTCGTCCCCGACGGGAGGGTGGCGCAGAAGCCCTACGCCGTGCTCCAGCGCGTCATGGCCGAACGCGAGCGGTACGCGGTCGCCCAGGTCGTCATGTCGGGGCGAGGGCAGATCGTTCTGGTCCGGCCACTCGACGGCCTGCTGGCGATGACCGTCCTGAACTATGACGAGCAAATCAAGAAGCCGGCGGAGTTCGCGGACGACGTGCCCGACGTCAGCATCGCGGCCAAGGAGCTCGAGCTTGCCGAGAGCCTCGTCGACGCCTCGACGAGCAAGACGTTCGACTTCTCCGACTACAAGGACGAGTACACCGAGAAGTTGACGAAGATGCTCGAGGCGAAGTCATCGGGCAAGAAGGTCGTGCGGGCGAGGCATGAGGACGAGCCGGCCGTACTCAATCTGATGGACGCCCTCCGCCAAAGCCTCGCGCGGACGAAGGCGGGCGGCGCCGCCAAGGCCGGAAGCCGCGCGGCGAAGTCGGCCAAGCCGAAGAAGAGGGCCAGCACCTCGAAATCGCGGCACCCGGCCGCTCGCCGAAAGACGGGCTAATACGTCACGCCTTGGCGTTCCCGGACTACCGGGGGGAGACCCGTGGGCCTCGCGACCTACCGGCGAAAGCGGAGTTTGTCGGACACGCCCGAGCCCCGGGGTCGGAGTGCGCGGTCCGATGGGTCGCTGCGGTTCGTCGTCCAGAAGCATCACGCCTCGCGGCTCCACTACGACCTCCGGCTCGAGCTCGACGGCGTCCTCAAGAGCTGGGCGGTGCCGAAGGGCCCCTCCCTTGACCCTCGCGACCGTCGCCTGGCCGTCATGGTCGAGGACCATCCGCTCGACTACCGGACCTTCGAGGGGACCATCCCCAAGGGCAACTACGGCGCGGGCACTGTCATGGTCTGGGATCAGGGCACCTACCGCGCGGCCGGCGCGGACGGCGTCCGCGACGGAGAGCGGAGGCTGAGGGAGGGCCTCCGGAAGGGGCATCTCCGCTTCGTGCTCGAAGGCCGGAAGCTGCGCGGGGCCTTCTCCCTCGTCAGGCTCAAGAAGGGTGAGCCGAACTCGTGGCTGCTCCTCAAGGCGGCCGACGAATCGGCGACCGAGGCGACCGTCACGGCCGACGGGCGCTCGGTGGTCACACGGCGGACGATGGACGAGATCGCACGCGAGACCCGTCCCTCGCCCAACGGCCGGTCGACTCACGCGGCGGAGGCCATGCTGTCCGGCGCACCGCGGCGCCGATGTCCCGCAAGGTCAGGCCGATGCTCGCCACGCTGGTCGATCGTCCGTTCGACCGCGAGGGATGGATCTTCGAGCCGAAATGGGACGGCTATCGGGCGATCGCCGAGGTCAGCGGAAATGACGTCAAACTCTATTCGCGGAATCATAAAACCTTCGAAGCCAGGTTCGCCCCGGTCGTGCAAGCTCTTCGAGGCTTCGGTCACGAGGCCGTCCTCGACGGGGAGATCGTCGCCGTCGACGACCGGGGTCGGCCGCAGTTCCAGCTCTTGCAGCAATTCGCCAAGCACGGCGAGGGACAGCTGCTCTATTACGTGTTCGACCTCCTCCACCTCGACGGTCATGACTTGCGGCCGCTGCCGCTCGTGCAGCGCAAGGAGATCCTCGCGACGGTCCTCGGCACCGATGGGATTGTGCGGATCGGCGAGCACGTCGAGCGGAGAGGCGTCGCCCTCTTTGAGGCGGCCCGGCGCATCATCTCGAGGGGATCATCGCCAAGGACGGACAGCGCACCTACTCCGAGGGCGTGCGCGGCGGGGACTGGCTCAAGATCAAGACCCAGCGCAGGCAAGAGGCGGTGATCGCCGGCTTCACCGACCCGCGGGGCGCAGGAAATCCCTCGGAGCGCTGGTCCTGGGCGTTTATGAGGGCGACGAGCTGGTCTACATCGGCCACACCGGCGGGGGATTCGACGCCGAGGACTCGACGATGCGCGTGGCCGCCTCGGACCGCTCGAGCGCCGCACGTGTCCTTTCCGCACTCCCCCGAAGACGAACGCGCCGGTCCACTGGGTCGAGCCGCGGCTCGTCTGCGAGATCACCTTCCAGGAATGGACCGAGTCGGGCGTCGCCAGGCACCCGATCTTCGTTGCCTTCCGGGAGGACAAGCGGGCAACCGACGTCTACCGGGAACGGGCCCTGGCCGCGACCGAGGTCGTTGAGAGTCGGAGGCCGCGGATCGCGGCGAAGAAGCCCGCCCTTCGGAGAAGGACACCGCGCGTGGCGCTGACCAACGAGGACAAGGTCTACTGGCCGGCTGAGGGTTACACGAAGCGGGACCTCGTCGACTACTATCGCGACGTCGCCCCGCTGATCCTCCCCTATCTTCGCGACCGGCCCGAGTCGCTTCACCGCCACCCCGAGGGGGTCGCGGGCGAGGGCTTTTTCCAGAAGGACGTCGGCCGCCGGCCCCCGCCCGGCTGGGTGGAGACGGCCAGGATCGCCTCCGAGTCTGGCGGCGGGACCATCGAGTACCTCGTGTGCCAGGACGAGGACACCCTGCTCTATCTGGCAAACCTCGGCTGCATCGAGCTCAACCCGTGGAACTCCCGCGTCGGCTCCTTGGAGAGGCCCGACTACCTTGTGATCGACCTCGACCCGGAATCGATCCCCTTCGCACGCGTCATCGAGGCTGCGCTCGCCGTCCGCCGGGTCCTCGACCGTGCCGGGGCCGAGTGCCTGTGCAAGACCTCGGGCAAGACCGGCCTCCACGTCTTCGTCCCCCTGGGCGCCCGCTATTCCTACGAGCAGGCGAGGCAGTTCGCGGAGATCGTCGCCAACATCGTCCACCGCGCCCTGCCGCAAACCACGAGTGTCGTGCGGAGCCCGGCGAAGCGGCAGCGCCGCGTCTATCTCGACTTCCTGCAGAACCGTCGCGGTCAAACGCTCGCCGCACCGTACTGCGTCCGCCCCGCGCCGGGAGCGCCGGTCTCGACCCCGCTAAAATGGCGCGAGGTAAGGCCTGGCCTCGACCCGGCGAAGTTCACGATCCGCACCCTCGCCAGGAGAGTCGACAAGGTCGGGGACCTCTGGGCCCCAGTCCTCGGCCCGGGCATCAATCTATCCGACTGCCTCGAGCATCTCGCGCCAGTCCGCAGGGCGACCCGGCCGCGGTCGTTCGGTGATAGCTCGGGGGCAAGGGCGTCCGGCCCGGGATGGATAGCCCCCGCAGTGGTGACCCATCCTCTCGAGTCGCGTCGGTCTCGTCGGCGTCTCCGGCACTGTCGGCGACGATCTCGACCGAGAAGTTGGCGGGCCCGCCGGGTCACCCTCAGTTCCACTCACGGCTTCGCCGCCTTGGTGGCCTGCGACGGCGCCGGGTTCATCAGCCCTTCGGCCTCGCGGCGGGCCATGTCGGCGATCCAGAGGTCGTGCCAAGAATCGCCGACATCCTTCTGGGCGGCCCGCACGGCGATCAATTCGCCGGCTTCCAGGATCGGGGAGCGGGCCCGTTCCCCGTGACCCAGACCAAACTCGGCCACGGCGAGGTACGATTTCCAGGTGCTGCTGTGCTCTCCCGCGTAGTTTGACTTGCTCGCCTTGTCGAGCCATTCGACCGCTGTCGCGAACTCGCCTGATCGGTAAGCCGACATGCCGCGAACCAACTGGAACCAGCCGATCAAGCCGTTGCCTTCGCCGAGATCGACCGAGCGCTGGGCCAATGCACCCGCGCGCTTCAACTCGTCCGCCGGCGGCGGGATCAGCAGATTCACCTTCGCGGTGCGTTCCACGACGCTCGAATCCATCGACTCGGCGAATTGCTCGAGCATCGCCCGGGCGAGGCGATGAAAGCCGTTGCGGTCTCCCGCCTCGACCAGGACGACGGCGGCCTCCATCGCGAAGATCGTGTCGCCCGGCTCGACCCACGTCGCGGGTGGCCTGAGCTCGAGCGCCTTGCGAAAATCGATCAGCGCCGGGGCCCACGCGCTTCGACGAGCGAAGAAACCGCCGCGCCCACGCCACTGCTGAAAATCGGTCGGCTCCCGCTCGATCTGCTGGGAGAGCTCGCTGAGTTTCTGCTTCTCCGCCGCCGACAGCGACTCAATAAAAGGCGAGCGGCGACGGCTGCGTGAAGGGATCGCGATGCTTGGCGAAGAGCGCCGCCAGGGCCCCGCGGTCGCCGCCGCGGGGCCGGTCGATCGGATCGGACGAGTCGCCGGGCGTCTTTGCCGCGTAGGTCTCCATACTTTGTATCTGAGCGCCGGCGAGAAAGCGGGACCGAAAAAACGGGATTGGTAACCGTTCACGGCCCGTGCCGCGCGTGACGGTTTTCGTCGGCGCTCAGGCCAGGAGTGACGGGGCGGGTGTGCCGTCGAGGCGGGCGCGGAGGCATGCCGTCAGGAAGCCGAGCACGTCGCCGCCCCGCTGACGGCAGGTCGCAACGACCGTCAGCATCCGCTCCACGAACCGACTCCCCGCCTCGCTGTCGGTGCCGTAGCTCGTCTTCCGCCAGATCACGCCGTGCCGCAGCGCCCGCTCCGCCGCGTTGTTGTGCGGCGGCACCCCCTCCGCCGTGGCGAACGTCCACAGCGCGGCCTCGGCCGACAGCAGCTTGCGGCAGACCTTCGCCGTCCAGGCGCAGGGGCAGGCCGCCCCCTCGACCAGCAGCGAGCGCACCACCGGCCTCAGCCCCGCGACGTAGCCCCGCAGGGTCTGGCGGTGGACCGATCCGGCCTCGTGCCGACCCCACCAGGCGAACACCAGGCCGGACAGCCGCAGCAGCCTCTCACCGACCCCCCGGCCCCCGGCCGCCCGGTCGATCATCGACTGGAAGTCTCTCCGGAGATGCACCATCCGAACGCAATCGACAGATTGCGGGCTACCCTGGTGATTCCGTACAGGTCTACGACTCGTCCCTACGCCCCTCGCCGCCCCCGGCAGTCCTAGCCCGGCGTCATAGCCCCGGCCATCCTGACCTCCCAGCAGGAGGTCAATCCGATGCGCCGGAAATCCCGCGAGCCCCGCTCCGGCGGGTGGGCCGTCCACTCCGCATTCGTCCCGCGACGTGACGACCCTCGCCGGCTCCAACAGGCCTTCCAGGTCCTGCTCGACTCCGGTGAGGGCGCCGGCATTTCATCCACGACCGATGGGGAGATCGATCATGAGAGCCGCCGTGTATGCCAGGGTCTCGACCGAGAGGCAGGGGCGTGAGCAGACGATCGACAGCCAGATCGAGGCCCTGCGGGGCTGGGCCGTCGCCGGTGGGCATGAGCTCAAACGCGAGCATACCTTCATCGACGAGGGTTACTCGGGCTCGAGACTCGACCGGCCCGCTCTCGACCGTCTACGCGACGCCGCCCGCGAGGGCGAGTTCGATGTCGTCGCGGTCTACAGCCCTGACCGCCTGGCCCGCCGCTACGCCTATCAGGTCGTCCTCCTGGAGGAGTTCCGCAGGGCCGGCTGCGATGTCGAGTTCGTCCACCGCCCGATCTCCGACGACCCGCACGACCAGCTCCTGCTCCAGATCCAGGGGGCCGTCGCCGAATACGAGCGGGCCTTGCTCGGCGAGCGGTTTCGCCGCGGCAAGCTCCAGAAGGCCAGGGCCGGCCACTGGACCTCCGGGAGGTCCCCCTACGGCTATCGCTACGTCGCGGCCCGCGACGGCGTGCCGGCCCACCTGGAGATCGAGGAGGCCGAGGCCGAGGTGGTCCGGATGCTCTATCGCTGGCTCATCGACGAGCGATCGACCGTCCGCCAGATCCTCAAGCGGCTTGCTGCCGGCCCGTGTCGGCCCCGGTGCGGCAAGCGGCTCTGGGCGAATTGCGTGGTCCATCACATCCTGTCCGACCCGGTCTACACCGGCACCGGCTACGTCAACCGGCACGCCTTCGTCGTGCCCCGCAAGCCGCGGTCGACCGGCCCGAGGGCGGGGACGGCGACGTGCCGCCAGCCCAAGCCGCGCGAGGAGTGGATCCCGATCCGGGTCCCGGCCCTGATCGACGAGGCCACGCACCAAGCGGCGAAGGAGCAGCTCGCCCGCAACGCGGCCCTGTCGTTCCGGAACAACACACACAACGAGTATCTGCTGCGATGCCTGCTGACTTGCCGCGGCTGCGGGCTCGCGATGTTCGGGGTCACGACGTACGGCAAGCCCGGTCAGGCCGTCCACCGGTACTACAAGTGCCACGGCAAGGACACGGTGATGCGCGACCGGGCCTGCCGATGCACGCAGACGCCGGCCAAGGTCGAGGAGCTCGACGCTGCGGTCTGGGACCACGTCAAATCGCTGCTCGAGGACCCGGCGACGCTGGCGTCGCGATTCGAGGAGCTGGCCCGACTCTCGGCGTCGAAGGACGACGGCCTCGACTCGGCCCGGCGCTGGGAGGCCCAGCTTCAGAGGCTCGGCCGCGAGGAACAGAGGCTGGTCGACGCCTACCAGGCCGAGGTGATCGACCTGGAGGAGTTGAAGTCCCGCCGCGATCAGATCCGGGGACGACGCCAGGTCCTGGTCACCCAGCGCGACCAGGAACAACGGTTATGGGCCGAGCGACAGGCGGCGAAGGAGGTCTGGTCGGACCTGGAGTCGTTCTGCCGCCGGGTGCGATCCCGGCTCGACCAGGCGACGTTCGCGGAGCGTCAGCGGATCTTGCAACTGCTGATCGAGCGGATCATAGTCGGGGAGGACTCGCTGGAGATCCGGCACGTCATCCCGCTGGGCCAGGTCGAAAGGACTCCCTCAGGCCCCGGCCCGGAGGAGCCTCCCGGATCGGGCGATGGGGAGGGACCCGGACCCGAGGAGGAGCCAGGCCCCCGGCCGATTTGTCGATTGTGTTCGGATGGTGTGGGCCCAGCAGACCTGGCGGTTCGGGGCGCGGGCGTAGGTCGGGAACCGGTCGCTGATGATCACCGGGGCGATCGGCTCGCCGACCAAGGCGTGCAGGGCGTCGGCGCCGCGCGAGCGGGCGACGCGGAAGGCGGTCGCCTCGGCGGTCACCGCCGCCCAGAGCCAGGCCCGCCGCTTGCCCTCCCGCCAGCCGGTCTCGTCGACCCCGGCCGACTCCGCACCGCGGACGTGCTCGCCGACCGCCTCGACCGGGGCGGCGACCGCCTCGGCCGCATGCCGCTCGATCTTGCAGATCATCCCCGTCGAGGCGGAGAGCCCCAGCAGGTCGGAGAGGATGGCCCGCACCTGCCGCTTGCTCATCCGGTAGGCGCCGCCGAGCAAGGCGACGGTGGCCTGGAGCCGGGGGCCGAACGCCGCGCGCGGCACCCCGGCGGGCGGCGCGCCCCGCGTTGCGGCCCCGCACGCCGGCAGGTCAGGCGATGGAGCCGGTACTCGATCACGTCGGGCCGGACCTCGGGCAGCTCGGCGACCTGGTGGCGGATCGGCTCGGGGTCGGCGCCCCGCAGGGCCCGGCCGCAGCCGCGGCAGTCCGTCGGCTTGCAGTCGACGACCGCCGTCAGCCGCTCGGGCGGGACCAGCTCGCGGGTGTGTCGCCCGTGCCCGGGCTGCCCGCCCCGCCTCTTCCCCGACGGCGGCCTGGGCGGGGGGCGCTTGACGTGAGGCGGGTCACTCGATGGTGGCCTCGAGGAGTTGGACGAGTCCTGGCCGAGCCGCGCCTCCAGCGCGGCGATCCGCCGCTCGAAGGCCTGGACCAGCGCGAGGATCGCCGCCTGCGCGTCGGGCGGGATCGTGTCCCAGAGCTCTCGGGCGATGGGCGGCTCGGCACTCATGCCACCCTTGTAACCGCCCACCCAGGATCGCGCCAGCCCCTACATCCGTGAACGGTTACCGGTATTGAAATCGCCGGACGCCCACTCCGGCCCGCGGCCACCCGTTCGGCCACCGCCCGCCGGAGGGGAAAGGGCAGCGGCCGATCCCTCGGAGTACGCCCCGAGTCGGCGGTCGGCCTCGGCCAGAGCTTCCTGGGCCAGGTCCGAGGGGTCGACCCACCCGACGATCCACGCCCTTCGGTACGCTGGACCGGGACGAGGCGTCGGGCTCGCGCTGCCCGCGACGGCCGAGCAGGTCTTGCTCCGGCTCGCCGGCGCAGGCGAGACTGCGGGGGTTCGATGATCGAACTGAGGAGGAGGAGGGATCGATGACGGAAGCGGACTTCATGCGGCGAGCGATCGAGACGACCCGCGAGGGCATCGCCGCGGGGCAGTCGCCGTTCGGCTCGGTGATCGTCAAGGACGGCAAGGTCGTCGCGGCGACGTACAACACAGTCTGGCGGGACACCGACCCGACCGCTCACGCCGAGGTCAACTGCATCCGCTGCGCGGGGAGGGCCCTGAACACGGTCGACCTCTCGGGCTGCACGCTCTACTCGACGTGCGAGCCCTGCCCGATGTGCCTGGCCGCGATCCACTGGGCGAAGCTCGACCGCGTCGTCTTCGGCGCCACGATCGACGATGCCGGCGCGGCCGGCTTCAGCGAGCTGCACGTTGCCGCCGCCGACCTGGCGCGGATGGGCGGCAGCCCGCTCGTGGTCGATGGGGGATTGCTCCGCGAGGAGTGCGCCGCGCTCTTCGACGAGTGGAAGCGAGCGGGTCTGAGCCAGGCCTATTGAACGAGGCGCGACGATGGATGACTCCCACTCTGATCCCGCGGCGATCGCCCGGCGGATTCGCGTCGCGCTGGGCCGCGAGCCGGGCGACCTCCTGCTGACGGGCGGGCGCGTCGTCAACGTCTTCACACGACGCGTCGAGGAGGCCGACGTCGTCGTGGTCGACGGTCGGATCGCGGGCGTCGGCCGGAACGCATGGACGGCGCGCGAGACGATCGCGATCGGCGGCCGGGTCGTCATCCCGGGGCTGGTCGATTCGCACATGCACCTGGAGAGCACGTTGCTCACGCCGGCCGAGCTTTCCCGGCTCATCGTGCCGATGGGGACGACGGCGGTGATCTCCGACTCGCACGAGATCGGCAACGTGCTGGGCGTCGCCGGCATCGACCGGCTGGCGGAGGCGGCCGAGGGGCTGCCGCTCGACCTGTTCTTCATGGCCTCGTCGTGCGTGCCCGCGACGAGCTGGGAGGACGCCGGCGCGGTGATCGGTCCCGCAGACGTGCGCGAGCTGCTCGGCCGGCCGCACGTGTTGGGGCTGGCCGAGATGATGGACGTGCCGGCCGTGCTCAATGGCGACCGCGACGTCCTCGCCAAGCTCGGCGCCGCCCACGACCTCGGCTGGCCGGTCGACGGGCATGCGCCGGGCCTCGACGCGCTCGCGCTCGGGGCCTACGCCGCTGCCGGCATCCGCTCGTGCCACGAGTCGACCTCGGCCGCCGAGGCCCGGGCCAAGGCCGCCGTCGGCATGCTGGTCCAGGTCCGCGAAGGGTCTCCAGCGCAGAACCTCGAGGCCCTGCTGCCACTCCTGGCCTCGGGCGAGATTGACGAGTCGTGGTGCCTCGTCACCGACGACGTGTTCCCCGACGACCTCCGCCGTCTGGGCCATCTCGACGGCCTGCTCCGCCGCCTGGTTGCCGGGGGCGTCCGGCCGGAGGTCGCCGTCCGTCACGCCTCTTTCGTCCCGGCGCGGCACTATGGGCTCCGGGATCGCGGCGCCGTGCGCCGGGCTTTCTCGCCGATCTCGTCGTGGTCGACGACCTCGCGGGTTTCCACGTCCAGCTCGTGGCCAAGGCCGGCCGTGTCGTCGCGCGTGAGGGTCGTTATCTCGCCGAGCATCCCGCGAGCCGGCTCGTCGCCGAGAACACGGTACGGATCGCGCGGCTCGACGAGTCGGCGTTCCGATTGCCGCTGTCCTCGAGCACCCAGCCGGTCATCCGAATCGTTCCCGACCAGATCGTCACGCGGTTCGAGACGATGGACGTCGGGATCCGCGACGCGGCCTGGGCGTTCGATCCCACGCGCGACGTCGTGCCGATCGCCAGCATCGAGCGGCATCGGGCGAGCGGCCGGATGGGGCTGGGGCTCGTCGCGGGGTTCGGGCTGACGAAGCGCGGGGCGATCGGTTCGTCGGTGGCGCACGACTCGCACAACCTCGTGATCGCCGGGACCGACCCGCGCGACATGCTCGCCTGCGCCCGGGCTCTGGCCGAGTCCGGCGGCGGGTTCGTCGCGGCGATGGATGGCGAGGTCCGTGCCCTGTTGCCGCTGCCGGTCGCGGGGCTGCTCTCGACGGCGACGGCCGACGAGGTTTGCCGCGGGCTCGACGAGGTCCACGCCGTCGCGCGGGCCCTCGGCTGCCCGCTCGCGGCACCGTTCGGCACGCTCTCGTTCCTGGCGCTGCCGGTGATCCCCGAGTTCCGGATCACGACGCGCGGGCCGTTCGACGTCCGCAATCAACGATTTCTGAACGAGTGACGCCGGCTCATTCCTTCTGCGGGCCCACGTCGCCGTAGGACCAGACCTTGCCGCCGAACCTCGACCTCGGCCCGCGGCTGCTTGCCCCGGCGCCGAGAGTTCCGCGCGGATTTCCCTCATGGCCGACGCTGGCGGCCTCGACACCCGATAACGAAGGCTGGCCCTCGGCAATCCGATCGCGGGCGGCTCGAGGCCCGGCACTCGGGTGCTGTCCCGCACGAAGCCGCACCACGGCGAACGAAAGGCGGCCGCTCGGGTTCGCTCGGCGCCGGATCCCGGGTCCGGTCGGCGCGGGGGCTCGGGTTCGCTCGGCGCCTCGGCTCGCCGACCCGCACGACCTCCCAGGGCCCAAACGGACCCACGACTCGAGGCCCCGAATGCTTGACCCGGGCCGGCGGGTGCGCTCCAATGGCGGGCCTGGCGGGATGTACCGGACGGAAGGCGGCGGAGCGGAGGGCGGATCGTGGCGAATCGACGTGACTTCCTCGCGGCGGGCGGAGTAGGGCTGGCATCGATGATAAGGCACGGCCGCGGCGCACGCCGCCGACGAAGGGGCCGGCGCGCGACCTCTACGAGATCCGTCAGTACCACCTCGACGACGAGTCGCAGCGGCAGCAGCTCGACGCCTTCCTCCGCGACGCCGCGATCCCGGCGCTCAACCGGGCGGGCGTCGCGACGGTCGGCGTCTTCCATCCTGTGAAGGACCCCGGGCCGAGGTACGTCATCCTGCGGCATCAGTCGCCAGCGACGCTGGTGGCCTCAACCCACGGCCTGGCCGCCGACGCCGACCTGCGGGCCAAGGGCTCGGCTGTGCTCGCCCCTCCGCCCGGCAAGCCGGTGTACAAGCGGATGGAGAGCTCGCTGCTGCTCGCCTTCAAGGGCATGCCGACGCTCGAGACCCCCGCCAAGGGCCCGGACCGGGTCTTCCAGCTCCGGATCTACGAGAGCCCAAGCGTCGCGGCCGGTCAGAAGAAGATTGAGATGTTCGACGACGCGGGCGAGATCGCCATCTTCCGCCGCGTCGGCCTCAACCCCGTCTTCTTCGGCGAGGCGATCGTCGGATCGAAGATGCCCAACCTGACTTACATGCTCGGCTTCGAGAGCGAGGCCGCCCTCAAGGCCGCCTGGGACAAGTTCCGCACCGACCCCGACTGGAAGCGGATCAGCGGCATGCCCGAATATGCCGACAAGGTGATCCTGAGCGGGATCACCAACATCGTCCTCAAGCCGGCGGAGTTCTCGCAGATCTAGCGGAGGCGTGTCGCAAGCATCGGTCCGCATTGCGGACCCCACGAAGAGGGCCGGCACCCGAACAAGGTGCCGGCCCTTCGTGTTGCCTGGCGGAATCTGCGTCAGACGCCGAAGGCGTCCGAGAGGAACCCGCGGCGGCGGAACGAGGCGAGCGTCGACGCCTGGGGCACGACGGTCGTCACCTGTGACGGGACAGTCGACACGCGGGCGGCGACGGAGACGCTCGCCGTCGCCGTGCGCGTCGCGGGGGACGTCGGCGCCACTAGGCCAGTGGTGGCCGGGGAGCCGGCGACCTCGGCGGACGTCTTGACGCCCGACGAGGAGGTGGGCGAGAAGGCCACGTCGGCCCAGAAATTCATCCCCCCGCTGTTGGTGGTCGGGAAGCTGGCGTTCCCGGAGCCGTACACGCCGTTGCCGCCGGAAGTGCTGCTGGGCAGGGCCTCGAGCGGGCCGTTCGTGTATCCGCTCCCAGAGAAGTACGGGGACGTGATGCCGAAGTAGCCGCCGCCGGTCGAGAACGACACGATGTAGACCGTGTTCGCCGCGATCGCGACCGGGTTCGAGAACTTCACCTGCTGCCAGCCGTACGACGTCTCGCCGGTAAAGCTGGCCGACGCCAGGAGCTGTCCGCTCGACGACCAGAGGTAGCCGACGTGGGTGTAGCCGCCCATCCAGGTCTGCTTGTAGAAGCGGACGCCGGTGACAGTGCCCGCGACGCTCGACTCGAACTTCACGCCGACGTCGTATGAGCCGGACGCGTAATAGTTCTCGGACGGGGTGTACGAGTTCGCCCAGAGGGTGTCGGTGGTTGGCGCGGGGCTCGTGCCGGTCGTGGTGGCCGAGGCCGTGTTGCTGTAGCCCGAGCCGCTGCCCCCGGTGGCCTGGACCCGGTAGTAGTAGGTCGTGCCCGCGGTCAGCCCGGTGTCGGAGTAGGTCGTCGTGCCCGCCGCGGTCGTGCCGACCTGCGCCCAGCCGCCGGTGCTGCTCAGGCTCCGCTGGATAATGTAGCCGGTGGCGCCGGTTGAGCCGCTCCAGGTCAGGTTGATCCCGCTCGTCGAGGCGGCGGTCGCCGTGAGGCTCAGGGGCGCCGCGGGGGAGACCGTGATGCCCGTCTGCGTGGCCGAGAACTTCGTCGTCGTCGTGTCCGCGACTGTGACCGACTGCGTGCCGGCCGTCTTGAACGTCACGCTGAAGACGTGCTTGCCGGCGTCGCCCGTCGTGAACGTGTACGAGCCGGGCAGGCTGGCCGCGGCATCGCTGCTCGTGAAGCTGACGGTGCCGGTGTAACCGGTCGCCACGTTCCCATAGGGGTCCTCGGCCGTGACGGTGAGCGTCTGCGTCGCGCCGGCCGTCACAGAGGATGCGAGCCCCGAGAGCACGAACTGGCTCGCGGCGGCCGGGCTGACGGCGATCGACCCCGTCGTGGTGGAGCTGGAGATCGCCGCATCGCTCGCGGTGACCGTCTGGCTGCCGGCCGTCTTCAGGGTCACACTGAACGTGTGCGACCCCTTGTCGGCCGAGGTGAACGTGTAGCTCGACGGCAGGCCCGCCTGGGCGTCGGTGCTGCTGAACTGAACGGTGCCGGTGAAGCCCGCGTCGGCCGCGTTGTTCGCGTTGTCGGCGGTGACGGTCACGCTCAGCGCGTTGCCGGCCACGTCGGTCGTCGCCGAGGAGATGACCAGGTGGTCGCTCGGCGGGGCGGTCACGGTGCCGTCGAGCGACTGGATCGACCAGGTTCGCGATCGGCGAGCCGATGCCGGTGACGTAGTCATACCCCACGCCGGCGCTGTAGTTCGGGCTGCCGGTGCTGGTGCCGGTCGTCACGTCGTGGAAGTCGGCCTTGGCGTTCGCGTAGAGGGTCGCCTGCACCTGCTGGGCGCCGGTGCTGTCGAGGGCGGACTGGCTGCTCAGCGCGCGGCCCTGGTCGGCGACGGCGAGCAGGGCCGCCCACTGCGGGGCGCCGGCGCTCGTGCCGCCGACCTGGATCCAGCCGTAGCTCGTTCCGCTGTAGTTGAACGAGTCGTAGACGGCGAATCCGGTCGAGGGCGAGGCGTCGTAAGCCACGTCGGGGTTGGCCCGCGCCGTCGTCTGGGTGACGACGCCCGCCTGATACGAGGGCTGCGACTCGTACGAGCTCGGCCCGCCACCGCTGCCGCTCCAGCCCGACTCGCTTCCATACGTGTTGCCCGAGCCCAGCGTCAGCGCCGTGCCGCCGACGGCCAGAATGTTTGGCGAGGCGGCCGGCCACGAGATCGGCGCGCCGTTGTCGCCCGACGACGCGACGAACGCCACGCCCGCCTTGCTGAAATCACCGTCGTAGGAGTTCTCGCCCGAGAACTCGCCGCCGCCCCAGCTCATCGAGACGACGCTGGCCATCGACGCGGCGTACGTGACGCCCGCCAGCAGGTCGGTGTCGCTCGTCGACTTGGCCTCGACCAGCACGATCTTCGCCCCCGGCGCCATCGCGTGGGCCCACTCGACGTCGAGCGACTCCTCGAGCTCCCATCCGCCCGACGAGTCGGTCCCCGGCAGGGCGGAGCTGGCGCTCTGGCCGACCCGCGTGACGGTGACGACGGGCAGATTGAACTGGGTGTCGAACGCGTTCAGGTCGGCCTGGATGTTCGGATCGTCGTAGGCGTCGACGATCGCGATCGTCTGGCCCGTGCCGTCGCCCTTGACCGAGCCGAAGCTCACCGAGCTGAAGCCGTACGCGCCGGCGATCTGGGGCGGCGTGTAGGCCCCCGCGGGCGGGGTAGTGTTGACCACGAGGGCGGCCAACCTCGTACATCGGCCGCACGGTCTGCCCGGCCGGGGCCGTGCTCAGGAGCTGGCGGATTTCCAGTGTGTCGACCGTCAGGGACGCGGGGCGTAGCCTCGACGAGGCGCGGGCTCGGGTGGGACGTTGCATCGAGTGGGCAGCTCCAGGTTGTGCAGCGACCTCGCCGCGCGGCATGCCGGCGAATTCAGTGGGACCGGGTTGAAGAGGACGAAAAACGGCGGGCCCGCGACGGGGGCGAGATCCGCATCCCTGCGGGACGGGCCGGGGAGGCCGGCCGGATCGTTACGATCGGTCAGGGCGAACGGTTCGACGAATGTCGACCGGTGCGGCGCGGGACGCAGTGTCCGCTCGATGGGCACGACTTGTCGCGATCCCGTCGGGCTCGCGACGGCGGGGGGAGAGACGATCCGGGCCGTCCCCGGCGGGGCGGCGTTGTCGGGCGGAAAGACCTGCCGGCGAAGCAGGAGATTTCGCGATGATACGCCGTCCTCACCGCCCCGGATTGTCCGGCGCCGGCAGGCGACGCATTCAGGCGGCGAAAGGTCCACACATCGTAGAGAGAGCATCTGGAGATGTCAAATGGATTTCGAAGCGGCGCCGCGTGGATGTCATCCCAAGGTGACACGCGTCGTTCGAACCGGAGCTTCAGCGGAAGCGGAATGGGCAGGCTGATAAGGACGGGTCCGCGGAAGTTCCGCGGCCCGATTGCCCCTCATCGCGGCCGTTCCTCGGCCCAGCTTCGCGGTGCGACGCGGGCCGGCGAGAGGATGTGCATGCCCCGCGAGGCCATCGGCTCCGGCCCGTCGACGCGGGTCATCGCGGCTTCATTGTCGTGCTCCGTCCGCGCGAACCGGATCTCGTGGGTCGGCAGCGGGATTTCGATGTCGGCCTCGGCGAATCGGCGCTGGATCTGGCCACAGAGCCGGTGTTTGACCTTGCCAGGATAGTTCGGGTCGGGCACGAAGACGTAGAGCACGAACGAGAGGCCCGCCGGGCCGATCGCCTCGAGGTAGGCCGAGGGCGCGGGGTCCTTCAGGACGTCGGCGTCGGCCCCGGCGATCTCGCGGAGGAGGCCGGAGACCGTTTCCGGGTCGGTCCCGCGCGCGACGTGCACCTGGATGGCGAACCGGATGACCTTGTCCCGGTGCGTCCAGTTCACGAGGTTGCCGGTGATGAACTCGCGGTTGGGGATGATCAGGCTCTGGTTGTCGCCATTGATCAGCGTCGTGGCGCGGATGTTGATGCGGTCGATCGTGCCCGTCATCGACGCGACGGTCACGACGTCGCCCACGCGAATCGGCCGCTCGACGAGAAGGATGATCCCGCTCACGAAGTTCGAGACGATCTCCTGGAGACCGAACCCGAGTCCGACGCCGAGGGCGGCGAGCACCACGCCGATCTTGTCGAGCCCCAGGTGGATCGCCGACAGGCCGGCGAGCGTCCCGACAGCCAGCACGAGGTAGCGGCAGAGCGTCAGGACGGCGAATCGGACGCCCGGGTCCTCGGTCATCCTCGGGTAGACGACCAGTGTGAAGATCGTGCTCAGGTAGCGCCAGAGCCAGGCGGTGACGCCGAGGAAGACAACGGAGAGGATCAAATTGGCGACCGCCACCGTCCTGTCGCCGGCGTGCCAGAGCGGCTGCTCGCCGATGTAGTTGAACAGGGCGAGGTCGACGTCCCAGACCCAGAGGCCGACCACTCCGACGAGGCCGACCACCGCCCAGCCGCAGATATGCTTCACCCGGCCGGGCAGGTCGGCGGGCGGGGCAATCTCCTCGGCGTGCGCCCGCGCTGCGATCCGCGCCTCGCGACGGCCCCAGCGCCAGGCGTGGCGGGAGATCAGCCCGACGGAGTGCCTGTGGATCGCCCAACCCAGGCCGACGAGGACGATCGACTGCACGCCCGCCAGCGCCACTCGCCGGGCCGTGAAGCCGTAGCCGCGAGTCTCAAGGACGATCACAGTCGCCAGCGCCGCGAGTAGGAAAGCCCGGACGGCCCGCCGATGCCTGCCAACCCATCCGAGCTGCTCGGGCGACGTCCGTAGCCACCGACCTACCGGCCCGCCCGGTCGCAGGAGGCGGAAGAGACCCACCCAGACCATCACCTCGAACCCAATGATGAGCAGGTGCCCGATCGTCGGCACCGAGACCGGCCGGCCCCCCGGGGCCAGGAGCCCGCGCGCAGCAGCTCCTCGGGCACGAGGAACGCCGTCGCGCAGGCGACCAGCGCGACCTTCGCCCGGCGGAGCTGCTGGACGACGTCGGGCGGCAGGTCGAACGTGTGCTGCACCCAGCCGTTCTTGCGGAAGACCCGGCGGAGCAGCGACGAGGCGAACATCGCCAGGGCCAGTACGGCGAGGACGAAGCTGGCCGGCCGCCCGATCGACCGGGGCCACGGCCCGGTCCGCGCGGCCACCGAGAGCAGCCCGAAATAGAACGGCCAGAGCAGCGCCGAGCCGAGGCCGATCAGGAAGCGATGCAGCGTACTCAACACATCTGTGCTCCTCGTACTCATCCGGCGGAGGCCCGGCCCGTCAATCGATGCGGACGACGATCGTTGGGGACGCCGGCGCCGCGATCGTCGCCCTGAGCCGGTGTCGCGCGTAGACGATGACCGGCGGCAGGATCACGAGCGCGATGAGCATCAGTCCGAATTCGGCCGAGGTGGTCGTCCACAGCCCGCGGTCGAGCGGCTCCGCGGCGAGCCGGGCCGCGGCCGCCGCGACCTTCGCGAGGTCTCTGCGGGCCTGCACCAGCGTCTGCGCGCCGAGCGGCTCCGAGTCGCGGACCCAGAAGATGTGCGTCCGGATGAACGCGTACTGCTCGTCGAGGATCCGCAGCCTCCGCTCGACGGCCGCGTGCGTCTTCTCGGCCCGGTCCAGCAGCTTCTCGAGCACCGCCTTCTTCTTGCCGAGGAGCTCCTTGTGCCTGGCATCGAGCCCGTCGATCGCCGCGCCCGCCGCGGACCGCCGCGCCGGCGGCAGCGTCTCGATGAAGGCGTCGCGCTCGAAGCGGTCGTCGCGGGCGTCGTTGATGAAATTGAGCTCGACCTCGGTGAGGGCGTTCTCGTAATGGGCGTTGAGTGCGGCCGACTGTGCCAGCTCGTTGCGCTGGATCATCCCCCGCTCGCGGCTGAGCGCGCCGAAAGTCGTTGTTGAGCCGAAGCGCCACAAGCCCGCCGACGCGGTTCTCCTTCACGACCTGCTTCAGGCTCTCCAAGTCCGCGGCGGCGTGGTCGGCCAGCCCCTTCTGCTCCTCGAGCGAGAGCGACGGGTTCGAGGAGAGGAGCTTGTCGTACTCGACGAGCTGCGCCTCCATCTCGTGGATCTCCGACGACCGCCGCGCCGTGAACTTTACGACCGGATCGTCGGACGCCGCAGCGCGGGCCTGCTCGCGTACGGCCTCGGTCTTCAGCGCCGCCTTGCGGCGCTCGGCGACCGCCGCGTACTGCTTCGATAGGGCGGCCAGGAAGTCCTGCAAAGCCTTGACTTGGAATTCATGAACCTTGATATCCAGGTCGATCGCCTCGACTCGGCGCGTCTCGAGAGCCAGCTTCGCCTCGGCCTGCGCCAGCTTCTCTTCGCCCGCGGCGGCCGTCCAGCGGAAGTTGACGAGCTTCTCCCGCGCGAGCTTCCGCGCCTCCTCGGTCGCGGCCGAGGCGTGGGCCGCCTCGAGCGACGCACGCAGGGTCGGCAGTGTCGACTTCCGCGCGTGGGCCCGGTCGCGCTCAATGCCGAGGTCGTGCAGCGCCGTGGCGTGCGCGGCCGGCTCGGCGCGGCACTTCTCCAGCTCGGATGTCCGCTCGCCGAGCGTCACGCGCCGGTCGTCGATCGCCCGGCTCATCTCCGCGAGCTTGGCCTCGTCGATCTGCTCCGGAGGCAGACGGAACACGTCGGGCATAACCGACTCTGGCGCCTTGGCGAGCTGATCGGCGAAGGCCCTGGCCTGCTCAATCTTGGCCCTCAGCTCGCCGATCTCGCGGTCGGCCGACCGCCCGGGCTTCTCGGCCTCGCCGCGCTCCTTGACGACCTTCCGCCAGTCATCGATCAGCGCGAGCCGCTCGTTCCAGACGTCGCGGAGCGCCTTCTGCGCAGGTGTCAGGTCCCCCTCGGCCTCCGGCAGACCCTTGAGCAGATCCTCGGCGTCGCCGCGGGCCTTCTTGGCCTCGGCCTCGAGGCGGGCCCTGGGCGATTCGCCGGTCGCGGGCGCCGGCTGCACCGGGGCCTGCCGAGGCAGGCGGGCGACGGTTGCCGGTTCGTCGGCGAGCCCGCGCGCGGCGGGAACCAGCAGCAGGCTCGCGCAAACGACGAGCTGGGCCGAGCCTCGGACCATCTCGGTCGCTCCGGTTCGGGGAGAGTGGATCGGTGACGGGGGCGATCGTCAGAGGTGGTCGTCGTGGGGCCGGTAGGTTATCTCAAGCCCGCGACCCGGACAAGCCGAAGATGATCGACTGCGCCCGAGTCTTCCTCAGCGCGACCCGCCCGCCGTCGGTGCCGGCGTCGCGCCGTAGAAGACCTCGCAGAGCTTGCCGAGCAGCCGGCCGGCTGCGACGGTCTGCTCCGAGATGGCCACGCCCGACGCGTCCATCGGGACGTTGTTGACGTAGAACGCAAACGTCAGCTTCCGCCCATCGGCCGCGTCGATCGTTCCGGCGAGCGCCTTGCTCGTGAGCACGCTCTTCCCATTGAGCGGGTTGTCGAGCCAGTACGTGCCCGTCTTGGCCCGCGCGTGGCCGCGGGCCGGGCTGTCGGGGTCGACGGCCTTGGCGAGCGTACCGTCGCGCCCGAGCACGGGAAGAGCCGACTCGTACGCCGGATAATCAGGCCGCGCGGCCATCGCCCGCAAGAGCGCGACCGTGGCCCGCGGCGTCGCGAGGTCCGCCCGTGCACCGCCGGCACCACCGCCGAAGGAGATGGTCGCGATATCGACACCCAGCTCCTTGAGGATCCGTCCCTGCCGCCGAAGCCCGTCCCTCTCGGTCGTCTCGCCGTGGTGCGCCGCGACCAGCAGCGGCAGTGTGCTCGCGTGCAGGTTGTGGCTCACCTTGAGGACGACCTTGATCTCCTCGCGGAACGGGGGCGACGTGTACGTCACGACCGTCGGCAGCCCGAGGACTTGCTCCCGCGGCGGCAGTTCATCCAAGTCGTTATCTCCCAGCGGGCTCGCGCCGACCCGGACGCCGCGCCTCCGCAGCGCTTCGATAAAGAGCGCCCGCGCGTACGCCGCCGGCTCGTCGACCTCGAAGATCCGCACGACTGGCTTGTGCCCCACCGGCACTCGTCCGCGGACTGTGAACGAACGCGGCCCCACGCCACGGACCGACACGACCGCTCTGCCCCCCTCCGCGATCGTCTCGACCTGGACGTCGGCCGAGACGTAGGCCGTCGCCGGCACGAGCCGGACCTTCGCCGGCTCGCCGGGCTTCTCGCCCGGGGCGACGAGGACGTCCAGGAGGTTGTCATTCACGACGATCGGCGTGATCCGTTTCGGGCCGCTGCCGGTGCTCTCGGCGTCCTCGAACAACCGGTCGTCGACGCGCACGTCGCCCTCGATCGACTTGATCCCCGCCATCGACACGCCCCGTGCCAGCTCATCGAGCCCGGCGAGCGGGTCGGCGGGGACGAGGGTCGCCTTGTTGGCGCCGTCGGCGTAGATGTGGTCGTTGTCCTCGAAGAGGAGCGTGTTGTCCGGCCCCGCGCGTCCGCCGAGGTTGAGGTCGCCCGAGGCAACGAGCACGAGGTCGCCGTGGAGGATGCCCTCGTTGTCGACGTTCCCCCTGCGAACGACGGGCGTGCGGAACAGATAGTCGGGCCCGAGATCGACCCAGGCCGCGGCGGTCGAGAACAGCTTCGTTACCGACGCCGGCGCGAACATCCGGTCGGCGTGCTTCTCGTACACGACCCTCCCGGTGCCGGACTCGACGACGAGCAGGCCCCAGTGCGCGTTCTGATAGCCCGGCGTCTGGAGGACGGCCTCGACCTTGGCCTCCAGGCCATCCGCGGCGAACGACGTCGAGGCGGCGATGAGCACGAGGACAGAGGCGAGTCGGGCGGACCGCGCGCTCATTGGCAAGGCCTCGACAGGTGGGATTCGATTCAGGCGCCGACCGGCGCCGCCGGGTTTTCGAGCTCGATGTTCCCCGTGAGCATCGCCCGCTTCACCTCCTGGATCGCCTGCGTCACCTTGATATCGCGCGGGCAGGCACTCGTACAGTTGAAGACGGTCCGGCATCGCCAGACGCCCTCGACGTCGTTGAGGATGTCCAGGCGGTCGGCCGCGCCGCGGTCGCGGGAGTCGAAGATGAACCGGTGCGCGTTGACGATCGCCGCAGGGCCGACGTACTTGCGGTCGCCCCAGAACGGCGGGCAGGCGGTGGTGCAGCAGGCGCAGAGGATGCACTTCGTCGTGTCATCGAACCGCGCCCGCTCGGCCGGCGACTGCAGCCGCTCGGTCGTCGGGGGCGGCTCGTCGTTGACGAGGAACGGCATCACCGACTTGTAGTGGTCGAAGAACGGCTTCATGTCGACGATCAGGTCCTTGATCACCGGCAGCCCGAGGATCGGCTCAATCGCGAGCGTGTCGCTGGCGAGGTTCTTGACCAGGATCTTGCACGCGAGCCCGTTGATCCCGTTGATCCGCATCGCGTCCGACCCGCAGACGCCATGCGCGCACGACCGCCGCAGGCCGAGCGAGTCGTCCTGATACCACTTGACCTTCTGGATCACGTCGAGGACCCGGTCGTGCCCGTCGGCCTCGACCGTGTACTCCTCCCAGTGCGGCTTCTCGTCGCGCTCGGGGTCGTAGCGGCTGATCCGGAGCGTGAGCGTGCGGACGGTTTCGCTGGTCGCCATGTCGGAGGCCACCCTTCTCGCTATCAATATTTGCGGATTTCGAGCGGATACTTGGTCGTGGTCTTCCCGTCCTTCTCGACGTAGATGACGTCGACGTCCCTGTAGTCGACCCGCGGCGGGCCGTCGCCTTCTTTCGTGACGAAGGTATGCCGGAAGAAGTTCAGGTCGTCGCGGTCGGGGAAGTCCTCGCGCGAGTGGGCGCCGCGGCTCTCCTTGCGGGCCAGCGCGCCGGCGACGGTGGCCTCGGCGAGGTCGAGGAGACAGCCAAGCTCGAGGATTTCGAGGAGATTCGTGTTGAAGACGCTGCCCTTGTCCTGGACGCCCAGGTTCCGGTAGCGCCGCTTCAGGTCGGCGATCTTGTCGCGGGCGAGGGTCAGGCCCTCCTCGGTTCGGTAGACGCCGCAGTCGTCCATCATGGTCGACTGCATCTCGTCGCGGATCTTCGCCCACGGCTCAGTGCGGGGGCGGGAGAGCAGGCCCTCGAGCTCGGCCTTCGTCGCGGCCTGGGGGTTGGCCGGGAGATCCTGGAACTCGAGTTCGCGTGCGTATCGGGCCATCGCGCGGCCCGAGCGGCGGCCGAAGACGACGAGGTCAACCAGGCTATTCGTCCCGAGCCGGTTCGCGCCATGAACACTCACGCAGGCCGACTCGCCCGCGGCGTAGAGGCCGGGGACGATCTCGCCCGAGTCGTTTCGTAGAACCTGGCCCTCGACGTTCGTCGGGATGCCGCCCATCGCGTAGTGGGCTGTCGGCTGAATCGGCATCGGCTCCTTGATCGGGTCGACGCCCAGGTAGGTGCGGGCGAACTCGATGATGTCGGGGAGCCGCTTCTCGACCCACTCGCTGTCGACCGTCCCGCCGGTCGGGCTGGTCTTGTACTTGTTGATCGTCTCGGCGCGGATGTCGAGGTAGACGTAGTCGCTGCCACCGACGCCCCGCCCCGCGCGGACCTCCTGGTAGATCGACCGCGAGCAGACGTCGCGGCTGGCGAGGTCCTTCAAGTTCGGGGCGTAGACCTCCATGAACCGCTCGCCCTTGCCGTTGAACATCACGCCGCCGTCGCCGCGGCACGCCTCGCTCAGCAGGATGCCCAGGCGATAAATGCCCGTCGGGTGGAACTGGTAGAATTCCATGTCCTCGAGCGGCAGCCCGTGGCGATAGGCGATCGCGGGGCCGTCGCCGGTGAGGGCGTAGGCGTTCGACGAGACCTTGAACATACGCCCGAACCCGCCGGTGGCGAGCAGGACGCTCTTTGCGTGGAACGTGTGCAACTGGCCCGTGGCGATCTCGATCGCGACGATCCCGCGGCACTCGCCGTCGGCCATGATGAGGTCCAGCATGTGGAACTCATCGAAGAACGTCACGCCCTGCTTAATGCACTGCTGGTAGAGCGTCTGGAGGATCATGTGCCCCGTGCGGTCGGCCGAGTGGCAGGCGCGCATGACGGGGACGCGGGGCCGGGCGTTGGCCGTGCCGGGCGGCGCCTTCGGGTCATAATCCGGGTTGGGCTTCGTGTGCCCGCCGAATCGGCGCTGGGAGATCCGGCCGTCGGCCGTACGGTCGAACGGCAGGCCCATGTGCTCCAACTCGTAGATGCACTCGACGGCCTCCTTGCAGAGGATCTCGGCCGGCCGCTGGTCGACGAGGAAGTCGCCGCCCTTGATCGTGTCGTAGGCGTGGTTCTCCCACGAGTCGTTCTCGAGGTTGGCGAGCGCCGCGGCGATGCCGCCCTGGGCCGCCCCGGTGTGGGAGCGCGTCGGGTAGAGCTTGCTGACAACGGCCGTGCCGACGCGCCGGCTCGACTCGAGCGCGGCCATCATGCCGGCGCCCCCGGCCCCGACGACGATGCAATCGAACCGATGGTAATTCATGAGGGATGTCCGCCCGGCCAGCGGCCGGGGTGGTCCTGGGGATGCGGGCCGGGAGGCACTAATGCGAGGCGGCCCGGGCGGCGACGCGGTCGACCGGAGCCATCGCCACGGGCTGCTCCCGCCGCCGCTTCTCGATCCATTCCCGGAGGTAGGCGTCGTCCTGGCGGAACATCAGGATGGCGTAGGTGCCGATGCCGATCAGCAGCGCGGCGACGATCCAGATCAGGGTGTGGACGATCACACGCCGGCCCGGCTTGGTCACGTACTCGTCGAGCACCTGGCGGAGCCCGTTGAATCCGTGGAGCACGGCCAGGTTGATCATCGTCAGGTCCCAGAGCCGCCAGAAGACGCCCGTCCTCGGGTTGGCCCAGCGGTTCGAGACGAAGAAGTAATTGATCGACTCGACATTATTCAGAATATGCGTGATCGTCAGGTGCCCGAGGGCGAGGAAGACGAGGATCAGGCCCGAGATCCGCATGAAGAACCACCAGGCCAGCTCGCGCCCGCCGCTCGGCTTGATCCGCCGCCCGCCGTAATTTCGCGCCACGGTCGCTCGCTCCTCCCGGTCGTTCAGCGGGCGTTGATCGGCGCCAGGGTCGAGCCCGCCGGCAGGCTCGGCACCGGCTGCGGCTCGGGGGCCGACGTCAGCGGGCGGATCACCCAGATCGTCAGCGGGATCATGATCCCGAAGAAGATGATGAGGACCGCGTTGAACAGCTCTTTCTGATACTTGGCCGCGCCGGGCCAGAAGTCGAAGAGCACGATCCGGACGCCGTTGACCGCGTGAAACAGCACCGAGGCGATCAGCCCGAGTTCACCCACGCGGAACGCCCAGCGCAGGGGCCAGTAGTACGCCCCCTCGAAGTTGCCGCCGTAGATCGCGACCGTGGCGTCGTACGTGGCGGGGTAGGCGACGACGAGGAAGGTATCGACGATGTGGATCACCAGGAAGAGCAGGATGCCCAGCCCGGTCAACCGGTGGATCAGCCACGACCACTGGCCGACGCCCCCGCCGTAACGCAGCCCTTCGCCCATCCGTTCCCAGAAGCCGCGGCGATAGTAGTGCGGCGCGAGGCGCAGGCTGATCCATGTCAAGAAAGATCCCGGGACCGCGCGACGACCGCCGCGGCCTCCTCCGGCGATGGCTCTCGAGTCGGAGCGGGGTGGCGAAACCACCCCTCGTCGACAGCGGGCCCACTCGGCCTCGCGGCGACGCACGCCTCTACTGAGGTTTTAGGGGTAGCTCGGGGGGCGGTCAAGGGGGGAGCGGCGGGGCGGAGGGAAACGGGGCGCAGGACGGGCGGAAAGCGCGAGGCGGATTCGGAGAAGGAGTGCGGAGTGCGGAGTGCGGAGTGCGGAGTTCAAAGTGCGGAGTGAAGAGTGCGGAGCGCGATGCAAGAGGGGAAGGTCGGCATTCCCGTGGCCTTCCCCCTTCAAAGTGCGGAGTGAAGAGTGCGGAGCGCAAAGCAAGAGGGGAAGGTCGGCATTGCCGTGACCTTCCCCCTTCAGAGTGTCAGTGTCAATTTCCGCTTCCTTCACTCCGCACTCTTCACTCTGTACTCCGCATTCAGCGCGGGCCCGTCAGCGATCCAGCTTCAACTTCGTCGCGCTGAGCATGCCGCCCATCGTGAACCGTCCGACCGCCGCGACGGGGCTGCCGTGGCAGAGGTTCTCGCCCAGATCATCGAGCCAGCCGCGGTCGCCGACGAGCGAGGCCGCAGCCTCGACGATCAGGAGGTCGCTCGGCCGACCCATCGGGGCCACCTGCAGGACAAGCCGCGCGGGCCCTTCGACGCCGGCACGCTCGACCCAGGAGTCGATGATCGCGCCCGTGACCGTGGCCTCGCTGTTCATGACCCCCTCCTCCGCAGAGCTAGCGCCTCGACTGCGTGCCAGAGTCTCCAGGCTCAATGCATCCATCATAGCTCAAGCGGCGAGAGTGGTCAAGCCAAGTTCGACGATTGATGATCCCACCGTCCCAATGTGGCGAAATTCTGACCCAAGGTGGTGATGAGGGGCCTGTAAGCCGGATTCTGTCGAGGGATTGCTCCCTCGGATGGTCATTTCTCTGGGACGCCGGTCTCCCGGCGCCTCGAGCGACCTACCCGGGAGTCATGGCGGGCCGGGCCGGCCCGCTCGCCCTGGGGTCGCGAACGAACCCAAGGCTCTGCTCCCCTATTTGGTCTTGCTCCCGGTGGGGTTTGCCGAGCCAGGGCGGTCACCCGCCCTGCTGGTGAGCTCTTACCTCGCCGTTTCACCCTTACCACGGAACGACTTGCGCCGGCCGTGGCGGTTTGTTTTCTGTGGCACTTTCCCTACCCGGTTGCCCGGGCGGTGGGCGTTACCCACCACCGCGCCCTGCGGAGTCCGGACTTTCCTCCCGGCGGTCCCGACCACGCCTCGCGGCGCGTCCATGCCACCGAGCGACCATCCGGCCCGACATCACCGGAGAAAGTCTACCGCCGGCCGATCCTGCAGCCAAGGGACGAAATCTCGACGAATCTCCGCTATTGGCCCGCTCTTCGCTGGAGAAAATTCCCGACTCAAGCTTTTCATTTCCTCCAAATACCCTATACTAACACTGCCTCGACGTTCACCCGGGAGCCCGCCACCATGTGCATCCGCGATTATCTCCGGAGCCGACTGGTCCGCTTCGAGGTCCTGCTGCACAGGCCGGCGCCTTCGGCAACGCGGATGGCCCGGACGGTCCACGTGTCCGGCCGGACGGTCGCCAAGGGCGTGCTCCTCCGCGCGGGTTCGTCGTATGCCCTGGCGGTCGTGCCGGCAACGCACCGGGTTGATCTCGATCGGTTCGCGTCGATCCTGGGAATGGATGAGGTCCGGGTCGCGACCGAATCCGAGGTGATGTCCGTCTTCCACGACTGCGAGCGCGGGGCATTGCCGCCGTTCGGCCGGCTCTACGGGCTCTCGACAATCGTCGACGCCTCCCTGGCCGGCGGCTCGGAGATCGTCTTCGTGGGCAACTCACGGCACGAGGGCATCCGCATGCGATTCCGCGACTACGAGGCACTCGAGGCCCCCATGCGCGGGCGGTTCGCCTCGATGATCTGCCCCAAACGGCGCGTCGCCCAGCGCAAGGCGGGATGACCCGTAGGGTCTGCTGTTGCGGACCATCTTCGGCGATCGGCCTCGGACGGCCGATGGTCCGCGATAGCGGACCCTACTTCAGACGCCCGCCGAGCCGATCACCAACGGTGCCTCGCTCGCCTCGTCCTCTGGGGCGAATCCCCGGCGCATCGTGTTCTCTGTGACGGTCCGCGTGAGCAAGAACTCGCGGAGATAGTCCGTCCCGCCAGCCTTGGTGCCGATCCCCGAGAGCTTGAATCCACCGAACGGCTGGCGGTCGACCAGGGCACCCGTGATCGGCCGGTTGATGTAGAGGTTGCCGACGACGAACTCGCGCTTCACCCGCTCGATATGCGCGGGGCTCCGCGAATAGACGCCGCCCGTCAGGGCGTAGTCGGTCCCATTGGCGATCGCCAGGGCCTCGTCCAGGTCGCGGGCCCGGATGACCGCGAGCACGGGCCCGAAGATCTCCTCCTGGGCCACGCGATCGGTCGGCTTGACGTCCACGAAGATACGAGGACCGACGAAGTTCCCGCGTCCGGCCAGTGCACCGACGGGCGTGGCGACTACCTCTCGGGCCCCCTGCTCTCTCGCGATCCGGGCGTAGTCGAGGACCCGACCGCGTGCCTCGGGATCGATCAGCGCGGGCACGATCGTCTCGGGCTCCTCCGCCGGCCCGACCACGACGGCCCGCGCCGCCTCGACCAGCCGGGCGACGAACGCGTCGTGGATGCCGTCCAGCGCGATCACCCGCGAGCAGGCCGAGCACTTCTGCCCGCCGTAGCCGAAGGCGCTCTGGATCACGCCGACCACGGCCTCGTCCAGGTCGGCGTCGTCATCGATGATGATCGCATTCTTCCCGCCCATCTCGGCGATCACGCGCTTGACGTGATCCTGGGCGGGCCTCGGCATCGCGGCGCGGCGGTTGATCTCCAGGCCGACGGGTCGCGAGCCGGTGAAGGCGATCACGTCGACCCGCGGGTCGTCGACCAGCGCCTGGCCAACGACCTCACCCGGCCCCGGCAAGAACGCGAGCGACCACCGGCGGCAGACCGGCTTCCTCCAGGATCGAAACGAGGTGCGCGGCGATGACCGGCGACTGCTCGGCCGGCTTGAGGATCGCTGCGTTGCCGGCGACCAGCGCGGCGACCGTCATTCCCGCCGGGATCGCCAGCGGGAAGTTCCAGGGCGGGATCACGACGGCGACGCCCCGCGCCAGCGGTTCGATCGCGTTCGTCTCGCCCGGGACGTCGCGATGCAGGGGCTCCGCGATCCGGATCATCTGCCGGGCGTAGAACTCGCAGAAGTCGATCGCCTCGGCGACGTCGGCGTCGGCCTCGCGCCAGGGCTTGGCGCACTCGAAGACCTCCCAGGCGGCCAGCTCGAACCGCCGCGCCCGCATGATCGCCGCCGCGCGGACCAGGATATCGGCCCGATCGCGTGCGGGCGTCGCCGACCATTGGGGAAAGACGGAACGAGCGGCGGACACAGCGTCCGCGGCGTCCGCGAGCGTCCCGCGAGGCGTCCGCCCAACGACCCGGGAGCGTAAGCACGGGTCGAGCGACGGATCGACGGCCCGGTCCGGCTCCAGGCCCACGTTCTTGCCGCCGATCCGGATCGGGTACGTCCGGCCGAGCTGCGACTTCACGTCGTCGAGGGCCCGCCGCATGGCGTCACGATTCTCGGCGCCGGGAGAAATCGGTCGGCGGCTCGTTCCGGAACGGCGGCAGCGCGCCCGGCTCTCGATTTCGGCTCGACCCTGGGTCGACGGACCCACATGGCACCGACCTCCTCGGGGTTCCGCAACAGTTCCTCGACCGCCGCGCGGTCGGCGAAGCTGGCCTTGAGAAACGACTCGTTCGACGTGTTTTCCAGGAGACGGCGGACGAGGTACGCCATCCCCGGCAGGAGCGCTCCGTAGGGCGTGTAGACGCGGACCCGCAGCCCGCGGCGGACGAGGGCCCGCTGGATCGGCTCGCCCATGCCGTGGAGCATCTGGATCTCGTAGGTCGACGTCGGCACCCCGAGGGCCTCGGCCCACGACATCGCGCAGGCGATGCTCCGGACGTTATGGCTGCCGAAGGCCGGCCGGAGTCGGTCATGATGTTCCATCAGGAACCGCGAGCACCGCTCGTAGCAGGCGTCGGTCTCCCACTTCTGGCCGAAGACCGGCACCGGCCAGCCGACCTGGCGGGCGAAGGTCGTCTCGTAATCCCAGTACGCCCCCTTCACCAGCCGGACCGTGACCGGCGTGCCCCGGCGGCCTGCCCACTCGGCGAGCTCACGCAGGTCGTCCTCGGTGTCCCTCAGGTACGCCTGGGCCACGATGCCCACGTCGGGCCAGTCGCGAAACTCGGGCTCGTCCATCACGCGCTGGAAGATGGCGAAGGTCAGGTCCTTGTGGGCGTACTGCTCCATGTCGACGTGGACGTACGCCCCGACCTCGCGGGCCGTGCGGAGGATCGGGCGGAGCCGGTCGAGGACGCGTTCGGTCGTGTCCTCGGCGTGGAGGGCGTCGAAGTGGGTCGTGAGGCTCGTGAGCTTGAGCGAGAGGTTCGCGCGGGGGATCGGGCCGCGGTCGTCGCGGTCGATCTGCGGGTCTTCGCGTTCCAGCGCCAGCGGCCCGGCGAGGCCGCGGAGCAGGCTGAGGCAGGTGCCTTGATATGCGTCCGCCTCGGCCTCGCTGATGACCGCCTCGCCCAGCAGGTCGGCCGTGAACGCCAGGTGGCGGCGGCGGAGGGACTGCACGGTGTGGAACGCCTCGGTCGGCGTCGATCCCGCAATGAACCGCCGTGCCATGTGCCCCGCGCCGAACCGGGCGGCGAAGGCGAGCAGCTCGCCCCGGAGCGTCCCGGGAGGGGCGAACTTCACCGCGTCCCCGAGCCACCACGGGACACGGTTGCCAGCCTCCTGGAGATAGTCGGCCAGGTGCTCAACGACGGCCTCGGGGCTGGTCAGGCCCGGCAGGACGTCGATGAACCGGAAGAGCTGGACCTTCACCGCCGGGTCGGTGAGGGTCATGCCCATCATCCGGTCATCCCACCAGCCCCGGTCGAGGATCGAGGGGCCTCGGCCGATGGCGGCGAACAGCTCCCGGCCGATGGCGAGGGTCCGGCGCTCGACCGCGTCGGCGTCGGCCGCCATCGGGATTCCCGTCTCGGCGGAAGGCGTGACGACGGTCATCGATACGGGCTCCGTTCCCTTGAGGTCGAGCCCGGCCCGGCCCGCCTCCCGCAGGCATTGTACAGCCCGTGGATGGCCCTGGCGAAATTGGTGCGCAGGCACTACCTTCGGGGGCACACGGGGTTCAATCGGCGCCGACGACCTTCCGGGGGGGCGTATCCCCGCGCAAGACACGCCGTCGTCGCGATAAAAGCCCCGAGGATGAGGAGCGTCCCATGGCCATGCAAACACGCCGGAAGTTCCTGCTGAGCGTCACGACCGCATGCGTCGCGCTGGCCCTGACCGTCGGCACCGCCCTGGCCGCCGAGCTGCTCGGCACGGTCAAGTCGGTCGACACCGAGGCCAAGAAGATCACCATCACGCCCAAGGACGGCGGCGACGACGTGGTTGTCACCATCAAGGACGACACCGAGTGGCACAACAAGAAGGGCAAGATGGACAATTACGACCTGGCCAAGCTCAAGAAGGGCTCGCAGGTCGAAGTGACCCACGAGAACGCGGTCGCCTCCAAGGTGATGATCAAGAAGGGCGCGGGCAAGAAGAAGGACGCGAACTGAGGTCACGCGCACCGCGGAAATCGACGGGCGGGTTGACGCCCCCTCGGCGGCGCGGTTAGAATCCCTCCATAACAATTCGGCACGCATCTTATCCAGAGTGGCTGAGGGGACGGGCCCGACGACGCCACAGCAACCGGTCCACCTACGCGGTGGATGCTGGTGCTAACTCCTGCCCAGCGCCGCGTCGATTCGCACGAATCCGCGGCGTTTAGGGACAGATAAGATGGTCGCGGCCGATGCACGGCGTCATGCCCTGCGTCGGCCCCTTCCTACCTATCGCCTCCCTGTCCCCACCATCCCCGCTGGTTTCGATCCGTGCCCCGGGCGTCGTCGTCGGATGACGACCGCCCCGAGACACCGCGTCATCGATCCGTCGGGGAGGCTCCGCCAGTGGCTGACGAACTCGTCCAGGGCCTGAAGTGTCGACTCTGCGGGAAGCTCTATCCCAAGGAGCCGCTCAATTTCTGCACCGATGACTTCGGCCCGCTCGAGGTCGTCTACGACTACGAGGCCGTCGCCCGGACGATCTCGAAGAAGGCGATCCAGTCCCGCCCGCGGACGATCTGGCGCTACCACGAGCTGCTGCCCGTCGACGGCGAGCCGACCGTCGGCCAGCACGTCGGCGGGACGCCCCTGATCCGGGCCGACCGGCTGGCGAAGGCCCTCGGCGTCGCCGAGCTCTACATCAAGAACGACGCGGTGAACCACCCGACGCTGTCGTTCAAGGATCGCGTCGTCGCCGTCGCGCTCTCGAAGGCCGTCGAGTTCGGCTTCAAGACCGTCGGCTGCGCCTCGACCGGCAACCTCGCCGGCAGCGTCGCCGCCAATGCCGCGGCCGCGGGACTGGAGGCCTACGTCCTGATCCCCGACGGTCTCGAGCAGGGCAAGGTCCTCGGCGCCGAGATTTACGGCGCGAACGTGATCGCGATCGAGGGCAATTACGACCACGTCAACCGCCTTTGCTCGCAGATCGCCTTCCGCTACGGCTGGGGCTTCGTCAACGTGAACCTGCGCCCGTTCTACGGCGAGGGCTCGAAGTCGATGGGCTTCGAGATCGCCGAGGACCTCGGCTGGCGCGCCCCCGACCACGTCGTCGCCCCGATGGCCGGCGGCAGCCTGATCGGCAAGCTCTACAAGGCGTTCAAGGAGTTCGAGCTGCTCGGCTTCCTCGAAGCCCCCGTCGCGACCAAGATGTTCGGCGCCCAGGCGTCCGGTTGCAACCCGATCACGAACACGGTCAAGACGGCCTCGGGCAAGGTCCGCCCGGTGCGCAACCCGAACACGATCGCCAAGAGCCTCGCCATCGGCGACCCCGCCGACGGCTTCTTCGCCTCGCAACTGATGCGCGAGACCGGCGGCTGGGGCGAGGATGTCGATGACGACGCGATCGTCGCCGGCATGCGGCTCCTGGCCGAGACGGAGGGCATCTTCACCGAGACGGCCGGCGGCGTCACCCTGGCCGTCGCGCAGAAGCTGATCGCGCAGGGCCGGATCGACCGCGATGGCTCGACCGTCCTCTGCATCACCGGCAACGGCCTGAAGACCCAGGAGGCCCTTGCCGGCAAGATCGCTAGGCCGACGGTCATCAAACCCACTCTCGCCGACTTCGAGGCCCTCATCGGCGACGCCCCGGCCCCGGCCGAGCTCGCCGCCGCGATGGTCTGACCTCTCCCGTAGGGTCCGCTGTGCGGACGTCTTCATTTTCCGAGGCCATCGCCCGGAAGACGTCCGCACAGCGGACCCTACAAGATCGGAAGGAATCTCTCCCCATGCCCGTCGTCCGCATCCCCACCCCGCTCCGACCCCACACCGGCGGCAACGACACCGTCGACGCCGCCGGCACGACCGTCGGCGAGGTCCTCGGCCAGGTCGGCACGCAGTACCCGGCGCTCAAGGAACGCATCTTCGACGGCGAGGAGCTGCGCCGGTTCGTGAATGTGTACGTGAACAACGAAGACATCCGCTACCTCGACGACCTCGCGACCGCCGTCGCCGAGGGGGACGAGGTCAGCATTATCCCGGCCGTCGCGGGCGGCTGAGCCGGGCTCGGCGGGGAGACGACCGTGACCGACGCCGCGCCGAATCCTGTCCCCCGCCGGAGGCTCGCCCTGACGCTCCGCGCGGGCATGGCGCTGGTCGTCCTCGCGGCGCTCGCGCTGGGCGGGCTCGTGTCGTGGACGAGGGCGCAGGGGCGAGCGATCGCGATCATCGAGGCCGCGGGCGGTGAGGTCTGCTTCGATTACCAGAAGACGCAGTTCGGCAGCTTCGACCAAACGAAACCCGTCCCCGGCGCCCGCTGGCTCCGCTCGTTGGTCGGCGACGAGCCGTTCCGCTCCGTCGTCTACGTATCCCTTTGCGCACGAAAGACATGCGACGACGCGGCGCTGGCCCAGGTGGCGAACTTCCCGAGGCTGGAAGTCCTTTATCTCAACGGCAGTGCCATCACCGACACTGGCCTGGCCCACATCCGGGGTCTCCATCACCTCAAGCGCCTCGACCTCGGCTGGACCGCCGTCACCGACGCGGGCCTCGCGAACGTTGAGGGGCTCGGATCGCTGACGTTGCTCGACCTCAGCCACACGAGCATCACCGACGCGGGCCTCGCTCACCTCGCCGGCCTCCGCAACCTCGGGCATCTCGTGCTTTCCGAGACGAGTGTGGGCGACGAGGGCATGACCTGCGTCGCCGGGCTCCACTCGCTCAACACGCTCAACCTGGAGAAGACCCGCGTCGGCAAGGCGGGCCTGGCCAAGCTCTGCGGGCTCGACGAGCTCGTCCATTTGGACATCACCGGCACCGACCCGGGCTGGGCCGACTGCCTCAAAGCGAAACGTCCCGAGATTCAACTCAACTGGATCACCTGGCGCTGAACGAACCGAGGATCTGTCCATGCTCGCCGCCTCGCCGACCGACACCGACCCGATCGAACGCTACAGCCGCCAGGTCCGCTTCCCCTCGCTCGGCGAGGCCGGCCAGCGCAAGCTGATGGCCTCGCGCGTGACCATCTGCGGGTGCGGCGCCCTCGGCACCGTGCTGGCGAACCACCTCGTCCGCGCGGGCGTCGGGCACGTCCGCATCGTGGATCGCGACTTCATCGAGACGCACAACCTCCAGCGTCAAATCCTCTTCGACGAGGCCGACGTCGCCGCCAACCTGCCCAAGGCCGAGGCCGCTGCGCGGAAGCTGCGGGCGATCAACTCCGAGGTGGAGATCGAAGCCGTCGTCACGGATATCGATCACACGAATATCCTCGACCTCGTCTCCGACGCCGACCTGATCCTCGACGGCACCGACAACTTCGAGACCCGTTACCTGATCAACGACGCGGCCGTGAAGCTGGGCAAGCCCTGGGTCTTCGGCGGCGTGATCGGCAGCGAGGGGCAGACGATGACGATCCGGCCGGGCAGGACGCCGTGCCTGCGCTGCGTGATCGAGGACAATCCCCCGCCCGGACTCACTCCGACCTGCGAGACGGCCGGCGTGCTCGGGCCGGCAGTCGCCGTGGTCGCGTCGTTCGAGGCGGTCGAGGCGATCAAGCTCCTGAGCGGGGCGGAGGATGCCCTCAATAACGAATTGTTCGTGATTGATATCTGGGACTGGACCTTCCGCCGGCTCAAAGTGCAGGGGTTGCTCGGGAAGGTCGATTGCCCGTGCTGTCAGCAGAGGAAGTTCGAGTGGCTCGACGGCGCCCTCGGCTCGCACACGACGACGCTCTGCGGCCGGAACGCCGTGCAGATCGCCGCGCGGCGGCCGCAGCCCTTGAATTTCCCTGAGATGGCCTCTCGACTCGGCTCACTCGGCGAAGTCCGGCACAACGCGTTCATGCTCCGGTTCGCCACCGAGGGGCACGAATTCACGGTGTTTCCCGATGGGCGGGCGATCATCAAGGGGACGAATGACATCAGCAAGGCGCGGACGCTTTATGCGCAGTTTGTGGGGAATTGACCTAAAGTTGGAAGGTGGTCGCAAGAAAGCGAAAAGCGAAAAGCGAAAAGCGAAAAACGAAGAGAGGGGTCTCATGGCGTTCCGCAAGTTCGAGGAGTTGCCGGCATGGCAGGCGGCGGTCGAGCTGGCGGCCCGCGTCTTCGACATGGCCCACGAAGGGGCCTTCCGGGGGCATCCGGGCCTTCGCGACCAGATCGAATGTGCGGCCGTGTCGATCTCCAATAACATCGCCGAGGGATACGAACGCGGGACGCTCGAGGAACTCCTGACCTTTCTCTACTACGCGCGCGGCTCGCTCGGCGAAGTCCGCTCCATGCTCGGCTTTCTCCAGCGGGCGAGAGAATGGGTGGAGATTCGCGGCGAGCTCGACTCGCTGATTGCGCTCTGTCATAACATCGCGCGACAGCTCGGGGCGTGGATCGAGTCCGTGAAGAATTCGGAGTACGGCGGCCACCGCGATCAGAATGAGGCGACCCGCAAGGTCCGCGAGCTGAGGGCGCGTCAGGCCGCGTTCCTCGAAGAAATGCGCCGCGTCCAGCATCGCCGATCGAAGGACCGACACCCCCGGCCGGATCCCAATTGATGGCGGGCTATCGGTCCGTTTTTCCGCTTTCCGCTTTCCGCCTTCCGCCTTCTCCCCGAAATCACCCCACGCCGGCCCGCGCTCCCATGATCTACCTCGACAACGCCGCCACCAGCTTCCCCAAGCCCGAGCCCGTCTACCAGGCCCTCGACGCCTTCGCGCGCTCGTCGCTGGCCAACCCCGGCCGCTCGGGACACCGCATGGCCCTGGCCTCCGAGCGCATCCTGGACGACGCCCGACACGCACTGAACCAGCTCTTCCGAGGCGAGAGCCCCGAGCGCTGGGTCTTCACGCTCAATTGCACCGACGCCCTGAACATCGCCATCAAGGGCACGGTCGAGCCCGGCGACCATGTCATCACGTCCGACCTCGAGCACAACTCGGTCAGCCGCCCGCTCCGCGCCCTCGAGAAGGCGGGCGTCATCACGCTGACCCGCGTCGCCTCGACGGACGGCCATCTCGACCCCGAGGACATCCGCGCCGCCCTGACGCCGAGAACGAAGCTCGTCGCGATCACCCACGCCGCCAACGTCCTCGGCACCGTGCAGCCGATCGAGGCCATCGCCCCGATCGTCCGCCAGGCCGGCGCTCTCTTGCTCGTCGACGCGGCCCAGTCGGCGGGCGTCCGGCCGATCGACCTCAAGACGACCGAGATCGACCTCCTCGCCTTCCCCGGACACAAGGCCTTGTATGGGCCGACCGGCACAGGCGCTCTTTACGTGGGGCCGCGAGCCAGGCCCCGCGCCTGGCGCGAGGGCGGCACCGGCGGCGACTCGAAGACCGAGACGCAGCCCGAGGTCATGCCGTACTTCCTCGAAGGCGGCACGCCGAACGTCCTGGGCGTCGCCGGCCTGCTCGCCGGCATCAAGTGGGTCGTCGACCACGACCCTGACACCTTGCGGCGCCACGAGGTCGCCCACCTCCAGCGCGTCGTCGACTGGGCCGAGACCGCCGAGGGCTGGCGGATCGCCGGCAAGTGGGACCCCGCTCGCCACGTCGGCGCCCTGTCGCTGGTCGTGCCCGAGGGACTCGACGCCCCAGGATCTCGGCTCGATCCTCGACACCTCGTTCGAGATCGCCGTCCGCCCGGGTCTGCATTGCGCCCCTACCTGCACCGCCGTCTCGGCACCTTCCCCGATGGGACGTTGCGGCTGAGCCCCGGGCCGTTCACAACGGACGAGCAGATCACGACGTTCCTCAATGCGCTGACCGAGATCACCGCGGGCGTGCTCTGAACCCCCGGCATACGCACGAAGCCGCACCAAGCCGAACAAAAGGCGTACGCTCGGGTTCGGTCGGCGCCGGGGCTCAGGTCCGGCCGACCCGAGCCGGCTCGCAGGCAAAGCGCAAGGCTTGAGGGTCCCTGGGCCGCGCGTTATACTGTACGAGCATACAAGATGTCGATCGGAGGCCGCCGGATGACAGCGGAATCGGCACCTCGACCGAGCCTGGCGACGAAGCGCGGCCGGGCCCTGATCGGCCTGGCCCTCGTCGCGATCGTCGGGGCGGTCCCGTCGTCCCGCTCCGAGGTCGCGCCCGGGCCCGTCATCCTCCGCATCGACCCGAACATGGCCCCGCTCGCGGTGCTCGAGACGCTGCCGAGGATCGGCCCCGCGATGGCCGCGCGGATCGTCGAGGCGCGGCCGTTCGTCGATCTCGAGGACCTCGACCGCCGCGTCCGCGGGATCGGACCGGCCACCCGCGCAGGCACTCGCTCCCCACCTCCGGTTCGACTCCGAGAGGGCCCCCGCCTCCAAGGATCGGTGACGCCCCCATGCCCGAATTCAAGCTCGTTTCCCCCTACCAGCCGGCCGGCGACCAGCCCGCGGCGATCGAACAGCTCGTGGAAGGCCTCCGCGACGGCAAGGGCAACCAGACCCTGCTCGGCGTCACCGGCTCGGGCAAGACGTTCACGATGGCCAACGTCATCGCCCAGATGGGCAGGCCCGCCCTGGTCATGTCGCACAACAAGACCCTCGCCGCCCAGCTCTACGCCGAGTTCAAGGACTTCTTCCCCCACAACGCCGTCCGCTACTTCGTCAGCTACTACGACTACTACCAGCCCGAAGCCTATATCCCCCAGCGCGACATCTACATCGAGAAGGACGCCTCGATCAACGACGAGATCGAGCGCCTCCGACTGGCCTGCACGTCCGCCCTGGTGAGCCGCAACGACGTCATCGTCGTCGCCAGCGTCTCGTGCATCTACGGGCTGGGATCGCCCGACGACTATCGCAAGATGATGGTCCCGCTCAAGGTCGGCCAGACCATCGACCGCGACGAGATGCTCCTGAAGTTCGTCGACATCCAGTACGACCGCAACGACGTCTCCTTCGAGCGCGGGAAGTTCCGGGTGCGGGGCGACGTGGTCGAGCTGCTGGCCGGCCTACGAGGAGGTCGGCGTCCGGATCGAGCTGTTCGGCGACGAGGTCGAGACCCTCGCCGTGATCGACCCGGTCACGGGCGACGTGCTCGAGAAGAAGCAGGACCTGTACGTCTACCCGGCCAAGCACTTCGTCCTGCCGCAGGAGCGGATCAAGGAGTCGGTCGAGTCGATCCAGAGCGAGCTGGATGAGCGGCTGGCCCGGCTCCGCGAGCAGGGCAAGCTCCTCGAGGCCCAGCGGCTCGCCGCCCGCACGCGGTATGACATGGAGATGCTCCTGGAGGTCGGCTACTGCTCGGGGATCGAGAACTACAGCCGCCACCTCTCGGGCCGGAAGCCGGGCGAGACGCCGAACACGCTGCTCGACTTCTTCCCGAAGGACGCCCTGCTCTTCATGGACGAGTCGCACGTGACGGTCCCCCAGGTCCGCGGGATGTTCGCGGGGGACTTCAGCCGCAAGAGCACGCTCGTCGAGCACGGCTTCCGCCTGCCCGAGCGCGCTCGACAACCGCCCGCTGCGGTTCGACGAGTGGGAGAAGAAGCTGGGCCCGCGGATCTACGTCTCGGCGACGCCGGGCGACTACGAGGTCACGATGTCGGGCGGCGAGGTCGTCGAGCAGGTCATCCGCCCGACGGGCCTGATCGACCCGATCGTCCGCGTCGAGCCCGCCCGTGGCCAGGTGCCGGCCCTGCTCGCCGAGACCAAGAGGCGGGCCGAGGTCGGCGAGCGCGTCCTGATCACGACGCTCACCAAGCGGCTCGCCGAGGACCTCTCGCGTTACCTCAAGGAACAGGGCGTGCGCTGCAAGTGGCTCCACTCCGAGCTCGACGCCTTCGAGCGGGTGACGATCCTCCGCGAGCTTCGCGAGGGGGCGTTCGACGCGCTCGTCGGCGTCAACCTGCTCCGCGAGGGGCTCGACCTGCCCGAGGTCTCGATGGTCTGCATCCTCGACGCCGACAAGGAGGGGTTCCTCCGGAGCGAGACGTCCTTGATCCAGACGATCGGCCGCTCGGCCCGGCACGTCAACGCCGAGGTCGTGCTCTACGCCGACACCGTGACGGCCTCGATGCAGCGCGCCATCGACGAGACCGAACCGCCGCCGGGCCAAGCAGCTCGAATACAACGCCGAGCACGGCATCACGCCCGAGACGATCGTCAAGGCGATCCGCCGCGGGATCGAGGAGGAGATCCAGGCCAAGTCCGAGGCCCGCAAGGCCGTCGGCCGCGACGAGGTGACCGACGCGACCGAGGAGTATCTCAACGAGCTCGAGGCCGAGATGCTCGCCGCGGCCGAGAACCTCGAATTCGAACGCGCCGCGGCGATCCGCGACCGGATCGTCCAGCTCAAGTCGGGCCGCCCCGTCGTCGTCGGCGACGCCCCAGGCCACGAGCGCCCGGGCCAAGGCCAAGGCCGGCGGCAGGAAGACCGGGCGTCGCCCCAAGCCCCAGGTGTAGGCCGGTCAACCCCATGTCCTCGCTCACCCCCTCAGAGTTCGGCGCCGCGGACGAGCTGATCGCCCTCGGACTAGCCGAGGACCTCGGCGACTTCGGCGACCGCACGGCCGACATCCTCATCCCGGCCCACGCGCGGGGCTCGGGCCGGATCGTCGCCCGCAAGCCCGGCGTCGTCGCCGGCCTTCCGGTGGCCGGGCGACTCGCGTTCGAGATGGAGCTCGACAACGGCTGGAAGCCGCTCGTCGACGACGGCACGTCCGTCGTGCCCGGCGAGGTGATCGCCGAGGTCGCCGGACGGATGCGGACGCTGCTGGCCTTCGAGCGCACGGCCCTGAACTTCCTCCAGCACCTGAGCGGCGTCGCGACCCTGACGGCCCGGTACGTCGCGGCCGTCGCGGGCACGAAGGCGTCGATCCTTGACACGCGGAAGACGCTGCCCGGCTGGCGATTGCTCGAGAAATACGCGGTCCGCTGCGGCGGCGGCGAGAACCATCGGATCGGCCTCTTCGACGCCGTGCTCATCAAGGACAACCACCTCGCCTGGCTCGACCACGAGGGCGACCCGATCGGCAAGGCCATCGCCACCGCCCGCGACTGCGCGCCGGAAGGCATGGTCATCGAGATCGAGGTCGACACCTTCGACCAGCTCGAACGCGCGCTGGAGTGCGGACCCGGACATCGTCCTGCTCGACAACTTCGGCGCCGCCAAGACCCGCCAGGCCGTGCGGATGCGCGACACCCTCGCCCCGTCCGTGCTGCTCGAATCCTCCGGCGGCGTGAACATCGACACCGTCCGCGGGCTGGCCGAGGCCGGCGTCGATCGGATCAGCGTCGGCGCCCTGACCCATTCGGCGCCCGGCGCTGGACCTGGGACTCGACTTCGGCGAGGTCCTGCCGTCGTGAACATCCCCCTGCTCGACCGCCTCCGGACGGCCGACGGGGCGTTCGTCCCCTGGTCCTCGCTCGCGAGCGATTGGCCCGGCGCCGTTGCCGACCTCGACGAGCTCGCCGCCTTCGGGTTCGCCATCGAGCGCCACCCGTTCCAAGGCGCGGCCTATCGCGGGCCGGCCGAGCGGCTCTGCCCCGATCAGATCGAGTGGGAGTTGAACACGAGCCGGATCGGTCGCCGGATCGCCGTCTGGGATCGCGTTCCGAGCACGAACGACTTGGCCGCGCGGGCCGCGTCGAGCCGGGCCAACGACGGCCTGGCCGTGCTCGCCGAGGAGCAGACCGCAGGCCGAGGCCGCCGGGGTCGCACGTGGTCGGCGCCGCCGCGGTCGTCGATCCTGCTCTCTGTCCTGATCTTTCCGGACGGCCCGCTCGGCGACCCCGGCTGGCTCACGGCGCTGGGGGCGGTCGCGGTGGCCGAGGTCGTCGCCGAGGCGACCGGCGCCGACGCGCGGATCAAGTGGCCGAACGACGTCCGCGTCGAGCGCCGGAAGCTCGCCGGCATCCTCGTCGAGCGCGGGCCGGGTGCGGTTGTCGGCATCGGCCTAAACGTGAACGTCGCGGCCGATGGTTTCCCGCCCGAGCTGGCCGACTCGGCCACTTCGATGTTTCGCCTCGCCGGCCGGGGGTTCGACCGCTCGGAAATCGTCCGACTTCTGGTCCGCCGGCTCGACTACTGGTACGGCCTGGGCCTCGCTGATGGCCCGGCGTCGCTCGACGCGCCGGTTCGCGCGCGGAGTGAGCACCTGGGCCGGGACGTGCGCGTCGCGACGACGACGGGCGTGGTCGAGGGGCGGCTGGAAGCGATCGAGGTCGGGCGCGGGATCACCGTTGCCGGGCGCGACGGCGGCACGATCCGCCTCGACGGGCGTGACGTGCAGGCGATTGAGTAGGGAGGGCCCTGCCCACCGCCGGGGGCGGCCGAAGACGGTGGGCAAAGCCCACCCTACGAAGAGGCCATGATCGGCGACGGATGCCTGGGCTGGTACAGGCCGATCGTCCCGCCGTCGGGCAGCGAGACGGTTGTGAGCAGGCCCCAGCCGGCGTCGTTCACGGGCGAGCACGAGACGCCCTTGGCCGCCAGGGTGGCGATGGTCGCCTCGACATCGTCGCACATGAGGTACAACTCGTGCTTGCCCTCGACCCCGCCCCCGCCCGGTCCCTCGGTCGGGTGGATGCCCATCTCGGCCGGCGGCAGGGCGAAGATCAGCCAGCCGTGGCCGGCGTCGACGGCCGGGAATTCGAGCACGTCGCGGAAGAACGACCGGAGACGGTCCGCATCCTTGCTGTAGAGGATCGCGTGGACTCCGCTGATCATGGGCGGCCTCGCCTTTGGTTCGAGGGGGGTGAATCCGCAACGAGTCTACACCGGTCTCGCGTGGGTATGGGACGAATTTCTCGGGATCCGGTCGCGCGGCGGCGCGGAACCCGCTGGCGTGGCGAAAAGGCCGCGGCTAGACTCGGGGCGTCCGGGGGCTCCTCCGCCCGGCCAGCGGCCCCCCTCCCGGGGCGCCCGGCGCCCGAGCAGGACCGGAGACCGCCACCGTGGCACGCCGCGTACCCTCCGCCTCAAGCCCGACCCGCCTCGTCGCGACCGCCCTGGTCGCGGCGTCCGCCCTGCTCTCCCTCCCTCCCGCCTGCCTCGCCGACGGCTCGATGGCCGCGGCCCGCCCCGGAGACCCCGGCATGCCCGCCCACCCCGCCGCGCTGCTCGTCGGGCACCTCGAGCGGTTCCTCAAGGATCACGACCTCGACGCCTTCCGCCGCAACGTCGAGCTCCGCTACACCGAGGGCACCCTCTGCCGGGCCACGTTCGCCGATGACGTCCGCATCCGCCGCGCCGCGGTGCTGGCGCTGGGCGTGGGCGGGTCGTACGCCTGCAACGCCACGGTCGCGCGCCGGCTCAAGGACAAGGATCCCACGACCCGCTCGATGGCCGTCAGCGCGTTGTGGGCCATCTGGTGCCGCGCCGATACGCCCGAGAACAACACTGAGCTCGAGGCGATCCAGGCGCTCATCCAGGCGGGTCGGCACGACGAGGCCATCCGCCGCGCCGGGCGGCTGGTCGAGCGCGCCCGGGCTTCGCGGAGGCGTACAACCAGAGGGCGATCGCCTACTTCGTCGCGGGCCGCCTGGCCGAGAGCGCCGCGGATTGTCGCCGCGTCCTCGACCTCAACCCCTACCACTTCGGGGCCCTGGGGGGCCTGGGCCAGTGCCAGCTCGGGCTCCGCCAGCGGGCCGAGGCGATTCGCACGTTCCGCCGGGCCCTCGAGCTCCAGCCTTACAGCGACGGACTCCGCGAGACCGTCGCCGAGCTCGAAGCCGCGGAGGATTGAGCCCCGTTCCGCGGGCACGTCGGTCCGCGAATCGCTTCTGTATCACACAGATGACCCGGCTTGGGCTCGCGGGGCGGAAAACGCGGCCAGCCCGGGAATCCCGGCCCGTGACAGACACCGCGTCTTCCCCCCCGGGGACGCGACATCTCGCCACAGGCCGGGACTCCCGGGCTGGCTCGCGGGAAGGCCCATTCAACCGTCCCGTTGCTGGTAGTAACTTACGCGTTCCTGCGCACTTTTCAAGCGTCCTGTTTCCCGCGAGAGGGAAGATTCATGCCGATACTCCGTCTCACACAGGCGATGCCGGTCGCAAGATCGGAAATTCTCTAGATTTGCGACTGCCCTAATTGCGCCTCGGGGTTCTCCCTAGGTGCAGGCTATCTCTTAAGAAATTCGCCGCGGAGAAGGACACCTTGTCGGCCTGGAGCGCGCTCCGCGCCCCCGGTCAGACCGGGAAGGCGTTCATCAGGGCTTTGGAGATTTCGATATAGACAGGAATCCCGATGGTGACGTTGTAGCTGAACGTCAGGCCGAGCGAAGCGGCCAGCGGCAGGGTCGGGCTCGCCTCGGGGATCGCCAAGCGCTGGACGGCCGGGACGGCGATGTACGACGCGGCGCCGCAGAGGACAGCGAAGAGCACATACGTGCCGATCTCAAAATTGGCCCCCGTCATGTGTGAATAGATGTGTGCAACGACCATCCCGAGCGTCGCGAAAACGTTCGGCGCCACAAGGCCGTACACCACGAACCGCCAGCCGGCCTGGCGGAGGTCGCGGAGGTGCCGCGAGGCGGTCATGCCCATCTCGAGGAGGAACAGGCAGAGCATCCCCTGGAACAGCTCGTGGAAGAGCTTGTTCGGCTCGCCCGTGATGTTGTTCTCCTTGGGCATCGGCTCGCCGGGCGGCGGCGCCTTGGGCCCGTCAACGACCACGGCCACCTGCTCGGGCGCCTTCTTCTCGGCCCCGGGTTGCGGGATCGTCCGGCCTTCGACCGCCACGGTGGCGCGCGGGGTCAGCACGTCCTGCTTGCCGCTGATGAAGCCGATGATGATCCCGCCGAAGAGCAGGAAGAGCCCTGGGTTGAGAAATACCTCGTGGAGCAGCTCGCGGCTGAAGATCCCCTTGGGCTTCCCACCGCCGTTCTCCTCGACCGCCGCCTCTCCGTGGCCGTGGCCATGCCCGTCACCGTGCCCGTGCCCCTCCGACCGCGGCAGCGCCGGCAGCGCGGGGTCGTAGCCCGGCTCGCTGGGCATGTTGCCCCGGGCGTCCATCCCCTTGCGGCGGAGCGTCGAGACCAGGTACAGCGCCACCAGGCAGCCGGGGATCTCCATCACCGCGAGCATAACCGGCATGTACGAGGCGTAATGGTACTGCAGCGCCTTCAGGACGCCGACGCACGTCGCGAAGGTCCCCGCCGAGTCCGACCCGTAGTAGCCGGCCACCGTCGCCGCGTCGATCTGGCGGAGGTTCGTCGCCGTCCGCAGTATTAGGTAGGCGAATATCCCGATGAAGAAGTTCACGATGAAGCCCACGATCATGAAGCCGAGCGCCGTCGACAATAACTTGGGGTCGAGGCTCGCGAGCTTCTCCCCCCTCCCAGCCGATCGAGACCAGGAGGAAGATCACGAGCGCCTGGTAGACGGCATTGGGGAAGTCGAACTTCACCTTGAGGATCGGGGCAAGGAACCCCATGTAGAAGAACAGCAGAAGCGGCTTGAAGAGGTTGTGCTGGACGTTGTCGAGGAACGACGCGAATGGGGATGCGGCGAGGAGGACCTGCCCGCCGTCGAAGAGCGCGGGCAGCGAGAGCCAGTGTTGACCGCTGAACATCGCGTGCGAACTCCTTTGGAGGGAGAGTGGGGATTCGTCTCGATCGGTCGGCGATCGGGCGTGCCGAGCGTGCGATGGTTCCGCGGCTCGCGCGGGGCCGGTCGGGCGGAGTGGGCCGCGCGGTCTCGGAAGCGGCCCCGATGCGGGCCGGGATGAGACCCCGCCCGGGGGCGCAGCGGGACCGACGCCTCCGGCGAAGTCAACAGCGGAGCAGGCGGCTCCGGGTCCGGCCGGCGCCCGAGGAGGAGGCGGGGACGATCGCAAACGGCCCGGGCTCGGGCCGGGAGAGGTGTTCGACGGCGGCCGCGCGGGGCGGGGACACGAGCGGGTTCAGGTCGCTCGCCTCTTCCTCATCCAGCGCCAATTCGAACGCGTCCTGACGCCGCGACGGCGATAACGGAGACGGCCGGCATGGCGAGCCGATCGCGACGAGCAGGAGCCGCCGCGGGTTCGACCTCACGGCCTGGGCCGCGGCGCCCCGTTCGGTGGAGGCGCTGATCGCGGACACGCAGGAGACCACCAGCAACATGACCGCGAGGCGTCGCATGGGCGGCTCGGCTTTCCCTAGCAAGCGGCGGGAGGCACGATCCGCCCATTATGCGGACACCCGCGCGAATTGCAAGGCACGCTGCCTCTCTTGTCGCTTGCCTTTAGGTCGAGTCTCCCCTCACCGGCCCCCGCCGCCGCGGCCAATGACGTCCGTAGTCGGACGCGGCTCGACGATGAAGTCCGCCCCGCTCCTATCGACGCGCAAGTAGCTCGAACTGCGGTGCCAGCCGCCGAGGATCAGCATCCGCGGGCGGCCGGGGTCGTCCGCCGCGCGGTGAATATGGCCGAGGACCACCAGGTCGACGTCGCCGGACATCGCGTCGGCCAACTGGCGATAGACCGCGACGTGCCGCCGCTCGTCCGCCTCGCGGCGGGCGTCGTTCGAGCGATCGAGCCGCTCCTCGAGGCTCGAGGCCAGCGGGCCCGGCAGCGCGGCGAAGCCGCGGAGAAACGCGCGGCTCTCCATCGTCGCCTTCCAGAGGCTCCGCGCCCGAGTCGGTGGCCGTGCGTCAGGTACAGCCGCAGGCCGTGCGACTCGACCCGCAGGTCGTCGTCGACCCATTCCGGCTCGAACAGCCTCCGGTAGAACGGCCCGAGCCAGCCGTCGTGGTTACCGGCCAGGGCCGTGACCGCGCCACCTCGGGCGCGGAAGTCGGCGAGCGACTTCAATCCCGCGCAACCGAGCGGATCGAACCGGCGCTGGCGGGAGGCGAACCAGAAGTCGCAGAGATCGCCGACAATGAAGAGCCGATCGGCCGGACCCAGGCTGTCGACCAGCCGCGCGAGCCGATCCCCGCGGTCTGGGCGATCGAGTCGCAGATGGACGTCGCTGAGGAAGTAATCGGCCACGGAGCTCGGCCCGGGATGGTCGATCAGAACGGCAACTCGGCCTGCTCGAACGCAGGGACTGGCCGGCGGGGCCGCCCGCGCCTCGGCGTGACGAGCAGGTTGGGAGACGCCACCCCCTGCTCCGCCGCGTGCACCGCGATCCGCCGCCCCGTCCCGCGGATCGCCGCCCTCGCCGCGCGCACGGCCAGGTCGGGACGGTTGCACTGCTGGCTGAGGTGCAGGAGCACCACGTGCCGGAGCCCGCCCGGCGACGAGCGGTTGAGGATGGCCTCGATGAGCGCGGCCCCCTGCACGTTCGAGAGATGCCCGCGATTACCCAGGTTCCGCGCGATCAGGTATCGCGACCGGCCCGAGTTCCGCTGCAGCTCGACGTCGTGGTTGAACTCGACGCCCAGCAGGTCGACGTCGCCCAGCGCATCGGCCATGTTCGCCGACCAGATGCCCGTGTCCGCCACATACCCCAGCGCCACCGGCCTCGCCCCGCGCTCGGCGCGCCCCTCGAACCGGAACCCGAACGTCGGCCCGCCGTCGTGCGAGAGCTCGATCGGCTCGACCCGGTGCCCGTCGGGCGTCAGGAACGGCCGGTCGTCGTAAGTGCGAATCAGTCCCGCCGAATCGAGCAGCGGGAACTGCTCGAGCCGGCGCAACTCCCCGAGATGCCCGTCGTGGCAGTAGAGCGGGATCCCCCTGTGGGCGAACCGGCCGAGCGTGGCGCCGTCGATGTGGTCGCCGTGGGTGTGCGTGAGCACGACGGCCCGGATGTCGGCCCAGCTCGACCCGACCGAGTCGAGCCGCCGCTCGATGGCCCGCGGCCCGATGCCGAAGTCGACGAGCAGCCCAGCGCCCCCGGTCTTGACGAGGGTCGCGTTCCCTCGGGAACCGCTCGCGAGGACGGCAAATTGCAGGGGCATGGAGGCGTCGTGCCTTCGGGATGGGTCGGACATCGGACCTGAACGAGTCTACCCAGTCGGCCGGAACCGGACAACACGAGGCGTGAGCCAGGTACGGGCTGCCCGCGGCGGACCGATCGCCGGGCCGACCCGAGACCCGGCGCCGACCGAACCCAAGCGTACGCGTTATGCTCGCAAAGGAGCGTCTTCGTGAGAAATGCCGGCGACGGCCGGCAGACCGCTGGCACCCTCCAGGGACGCCCCTCGTCCCGGGCGAACCCAAGCCCGTCGCCGAAGGAACCCAGGGCCTCGCGCCGACCGAACCCGAGAGTACGCGTTTTGTTCGCCATCGTGCGCTACGGTGCGGATCGACAGGACCGGTCCGCGGGCCCGGGGCGCCGGCCGACGACGACCCCTCTGCGAAACGAACCCAATCCCCGCGCCGTGTGGCCGGCGGACATGGAGCGCCTTTCATCATCGCCAGCGCGGGCCCGGTGGTTCTCCGACTCCGCGGCCGAGGGCCGGGCTCGCGCTGAGCCTCATCCTCCCCGTGGAACGCGCCCGGGTCGAAAATGACGGAGCGAACGGGAGGTATCCGCTCGCCGGTTCGTGTACCATTTCGGTCACTCTCCCACGTCGTCCCCGGTCCCGACGCCGCGACCCCACATCTCGACGGAGGCCGCGTGGCCCTGGTCTATCCCTGCACGCACCCGCTGATCCTTGAGAAGCTCGCCGCGCTCCGCTCGAAGGAGACGCGCCCGCCCGAGTTCCGCCGCCTGGTCCGGGCGCTCGCGGCCCTCGTCACCTACGAGGCCGCGGCTGACCTTCCCACGAAGGAGATCACCGTCACGACCCCGCTCGGGACGGCGCAGGGTCATTTGCTCGCCGATCCGGTGCTGATCGTCCCGATCCTCCGCGCGGGGCTGGGCATGGCCGACGGCGTGCTCGACCTGATCCCCGACGCCGAGGTCTGGCACATCGGCCTGAAGCGCGACGAGAAGACGCTGCTACCCGACGAGTATTACCACAAGCTCCCCGACCACGCCCGCGAGGCGACCGTCCTGGTCGTCGACCCGATGCTCGCCACCGGCGGCTCGGCCGTCCACGCCTGCGAGCTGATCAAGAAGTTCGCGCCCCCGCGGATCAAGTTCCTCGCGCTCATCGCGGCCCCCGAGGGGATCGAGCGGCTCACGAGCGCCATGCCCGAGGTGGCCGTCCACGTCGGCGTGATCGACGAGCGGCTGAATGATCAGGGCTTCATCCACCCCGGCCTCGGCGACGCGGGCGACCGGCTCTTTGCCACGTTCGAACGCTAATCCCAAGTTCGCACTTCGCACTCTTCACTCCGCACTCTCGCTTTTCGTCTTACCGGGCCCCCTCCCATGCGCGCCGTCGACCTGATCCGCAAGAAGCGCGACAACCACCCGCTCGACGACGCCGAGATCCGCTTCCTCGTCGCCGGTCTGGCCGACGGCCACGTGGCCGACTACCAGTGGTCGGCGCTCCTCATGGCGATCGTCTGGCGCGGGATGGACAGCCGCGAGACCGAAACGCTGACCGACGCGATGATGAAGTCCGGCATCGTCGTCGACCTCTCGGACACGCCCGGACTGAAGATCGACAAGCACTCGACCGGCGGCGTGGGCGACAAGACATCGCTGATCCTCGCCCCGATCGCCGCCGCGGCCGGCGTGCCGGTGCCGATGGTCTCGGGGCGCGGCCTCGGGCACACGGGCGGGACGCTCGACAAGCTCGAAGCCATCCCCGGCTTCCGCGTCGACCTCGATCTGAATCGCTACAAGACCGTCCTCAACGCCTGCGGCCTGGTCCTGATCGGCCAGACGGCCGAGATCGCGCCGGCGGACAAGGCCCTCTACGCCCTCCGCGACGCGACGGCCACAGTCGAGTCGATCCCGCTGATCTCGGCATCGATCATGTCGAAGAAGCTCGCCGAGGGGATCGACGGACTGGTCCTGGATGTGAAAACAGGCAATGGCGCCTTTATGGAGAATTACGAGGACTCGCTCAAGCTCGCCGAGAGGATGGTCGCGATCGGCCGCGGCCTCGGCAAGCGGATGCGGGCCCTCATCACGCGGATGGACCAGCCGCTCGGATTGGCCGTGGGCAACGCCGTCGAGGTCGCCGAGTCGGTCGAATGTTTGCGGGGCGAAGGCCCGGCCGACCTGATGGAGCTCTCGCTCGAGCTCGCCGCCGAGATGGCCGTGATGGGCGAGCGAGCCGCGACGATCGAGGAGGCCCGCGCCCTCTGCAAGAAGACCATCGCCAGCGGCACGGCCCTCGATCGGTTTCGCCGCGTCGTCGAGGCTCAGGGGGGCGACCCGAAGGCGATCGACGACCTGTCGCGATTGCCGCAGCCGCGGAAGCGCGTGCCGATCGCCGCTGACCATTCCGGCGTCGTCTGCTGGCTCGCGGCCAGGCCGATCGGCCAGGCGACGATGCTCCTGGGCGCGGGCCGGGCGCGGGTCGATTCGACGATTGACCCGGCCGTCGGTGTGATCCTGCACAAGAAGCTCGGAGACCACGTCGACGCGGGCGAGCCGCTCTGCACGCTGCTGGTCAACGACGAGAGCGCGCTGGACCAGGCGATCGCGATGATCCGCCATGCCTATGCGATCGGCGAGGGCGATGTGGACGTGCCTGATTTGATCGTGGAGCGATTATGAATCACCGCGTCCTCGATCCTCCCGGGAGGGCGAGGCTTCCGCCGAGCCGAGTCTCACGCGTGGCCCGGTGGTCGCCGCGACACCCCAGCGCCGAGGCGGATACCCGGCTCGGCGGGAGCCTCGCCCTCACAGGCCCCACCTCCAAGGCCGGCGGGATGGTCGCTTTTCCATCCTTCTGATCTGATACCCGAGCCAAAGGCCTCATCATGCCGACGCCGGCTCTGTTGTTCGCCGAGGCCACCGCGATCGGCCTGGCCGACCGCCTCCGCGGCCTCCTGGGGATCGTGGTCATCCTCGGCCTGCTCATCCTCTTCTCCGAGCACCGCCGCGCCATCTCCCGGCGCGTCCTCTTCTGGGGCCTGACGCTGCAGTGGGGATTCGCCTTCCTCGTGCTCAAATGGAACTGGGGGATGGTGGCGATCAAGAAGGCCGGCGACGTCGTCCAGGGCGTCCTCGAATCGGCCGTCGTCGGCTCGCGCTTCGTCTTCGGCGACAAGCTGCTCGACCCCGCCGGGCCGGCCGGGTTCGTCTTCGCGTTCCACATCCTGCCGACCGTCATCTTCGTCGCCGCGTTTTTCGCGGTGCTCTATCACCTGGGGATCATGCAGTGGGTCGTCCGCGGGGTCGCCGTGGTGATGGCGAAGCTCATGGGGGCCAGCGGCGCCGAGTCGCTCGACGTCGCGGCGTCGATCTTCATCGGCCAGACCGAGGCGCCGCTCACGATCCGTCCCTACCTGCCGAAGATGACGCGGTCGGAGCTACTCACCGTGATGACCTCGGGCATGGCCCACGTCTCGGGCGGGATCATGGCCGCCTATGTCGCGTGCCACGTCGAGCTTCGGCACATCCTCACGGCCGTCATCATGACCGCGCCCGGGACCATCCTCGTCGCCAAGCTGATGATCCCCGAGACCGAGACGCCCGAGACGCTGGGCCACGTCAGACCGAGCGACGAGAAGCCCGACGCCAACGTGCTCGATGCCGCCTCGCGCGGCACCCGCGAGGGACTGGCGCTGGCGCTGAACATCGCGGCGATGCTGATCGCGTTCCTGGCGATCATCCACCTGATCAACACGGGCCTGGGCCTGTTCGGCGGCTGGATTGAGCGGATCGCCGGGACGAATCACGGGCTGGAGACGCTCTCGCTCCAGTCGATCCTCGGCGTCATCCTGGCGCCGGTCGCGTGGCTCCTGGGAATTCCCTGGGCCGACTGCTCGAAGGTCGGCGCCCTGCTCGGCACGCGGACCGTGCTCAACGAGCTGGTCGCCTTCACCGACCTCAAGGCGATGATCGAATCGCGCGCGATCAGCGAGCGCTCGGTGACGATCGCCACGTTCGCGCTTTGCGGCTTCGCGAATATCAGCTCGATCGGCATCCAGCTCGGCGGCATCGGTGCGCTGGCCCCCGAACGCCGCCACGACCTCGCGCGACTGGGCTTCCGGGCCCTGATCGCGGGGACGCTGGCCAACTTCCTCTCGGCCTGCATCGCGGGGATCCTGCTATGAACGCCGGATTTTCTCCGTTCGAACGGATCAATCACGCGGCGGTCGCCATCCTCTCGTCCATCCCCGAGCCGCCCCGCGTGGGGATCATCCTCGGCTCGGGCCTGGGCGGGCTGGCCGAGCTCGTCGAGTCGCCGACGGTCATCAACTACCTGAACATCCCCCACTTCCCCCGCCCCTCGATCGAGGGCCACAAGGGCAACCTGATCGTCGGCAAGCTCGGCGGGACGACCGTGGCGATGCTCCAGGGCCGCATCCACTACTACGAGGGCCACGACCTCGCCCACGTCACCTTCCCGACCCGCGTCCTCGCCCGGCTCGGCTGCGCGACGCTGATCCTCACTGCCGCGACCGGCGGCGTGAACCTCGACTTCCGCAAGGGCGACGTCGTCTGCGTCTCCGACCACATCAACGGCCTCGGCCAGAACCCGCTCCGCGGACCGAACGACGACCGCCTGGGCAAGCGGTTCCCCGACATGACCGAGGTCTACGCGAAGCCCCTCCAGGAGCTGGCGCACGAGCAGGCGGCCGCGCTGGGAATCCCGCTGAAATCGGGCGTCTACATGGCCCTTCCCGGCCCGAGCTACGAGACGCCGGCCGAGATCCGCATGCTCCGGACCCTCGGCGCCGACGTGGTCGGGATGTCGACCGTCCCCGAGGCGATCGTCGCGCGGCACTCTGGCATGCAGGTGCTGGCGCTCGCGATGGTCACGAACGCCGCGGCAGGCGTCACCGGCGAGGCGATTGACCACGCCGAGGTCCTCGACGTGGCCGACGACGCCGGGCGGCGGCTCGGGCAGATCATCGCCGCTGTTGTGGCGCGGTTGGAGTGATCTGGATATCCGGGAAGAGGAGAGGAGTATACGGCACTTCCATCGCCGGCGGGGCGGGTCGCGCGGTGATCGACCTGACGGCGAGCATGTAGCCTTCCGCGACGATCTCGAGAGTCAGCCGCATCCCGGGCTTCAGTTGGCCGAGCATCCCCTCGCCAGTTCCCGTCGTGACGACCCCCCCGGTGGATTCGATCCGGAGCGTCGCGTCGACCGCCACGGGCAGGCCCAGGATCCGAGTCGCGGGGGGCGAGACGGTCGTGATGGGCCGGCCGTCGTGGAGTCCCAAGGTGGTCTGCTGCTCCGCCGAGGTACTCCGCGGGTCGTGCGGCCCGTTATCCAGGTGGATGTCGATCAGGTCGCCGGCCGGTAGGTTGACGCGGTCGAGCGTCGCGTCGGCGAGCGTGAAGGTGACGGGCTTCGGGGCGGGCTTCTGCGCCTTCACGCTCGCCTCCAGGCGGCGGCGGAGCGACTGCTTCATCCGCTCGACGGCGGCCGGGTCGTCGACCAGGCGGCGTGCGAGGGCCTCGGCCTTGTCGGGCGCGGCGGAGTCGACGTACGCCTTCACCTCGTCGTCGGTCGGCACGCAGCCGAGGAGGTCGAGGTAGAGCCGGCGGACGAACTGGGCGTCGCCGGTCTGGTCGCGCCCGTGGACGAGGTTGTCGTAGAGGCGTGTGGCGGCGGTCGGATCGGCCGGGTCCGCCATGCCGTCGACCAGGAGCACATCCGGCAGCCCGGAACGGATCACGTCGAGAGCTTGCACGGCGCGTTCCCGCGCGGTCGCCCTCGATTCCGACCCGGCCCCCGGCTTAGGCGCTGGCGCTTGCTTCGCCTGAGCGGGGTCGAAGGCCGGTGCAGGACGGAACGTGACCTTCTCCAGCAGGACCCGGCCCGAGCCGGGCGGCGCGATGTTGATATACAGGTCGTCGCCGATCTTGTAAGCCTCGACCGGCTGGGCGCGCCCGGTATCGGTCAAGCGGCCCGGCCCATTGACCACGACCGCGCCATCGAAGCGGACGGTCGTCGCTCCGGCCGCCTCACCGCCGTCTGCGCGAAGCGGATCGTCCCGTCCCCCCGCAACTGCGCCTGCTCCGATCACGCCGACCGCCACGATCGCCGCCGATGCCACGCGGAGCCTGGTCATGAGCATGTTCCTCAAGGTCCCCTTCGCCAGCGCGGCGACGCCGGCCGCGACGGCCGCCGATCCCCCGCTCCGTATGCCGCACCCCACCCCTACCGCCGAGGCCGCCCACGCCGCCGGCACCCGCGCCGACGCCTCCTTCGCCAGCAGGCTCGCCAGCGCTCCGGCCGACATTGCCACGCCGAGCCGGTTCAGCCGCGCGGCCAGCAGGGTCCGGCCCCGCGTGAGCCTGCCGGCGAGGGTCCCCTCGGGGCAGCCGAGCTGTCGCGCGGCCTCCTTGTACGGCTTGCCCTCGAGGTGGCAGAGCACGATCGGCGCCCGGTATTTCTCGGGCAGCCGGCCGAGCTCGCGATCGAGCAACGGCAGCAGGTCGTCGTGGCGCGGAGTCTCGATCGCCGGCTCAGGCATGTTCGTCGCCGTCGCCTCCCGTGCCCTCCTCCGCGCCCGCACGACCCGGGCCCGGTCCGCGACCCGCCGTGCAACGCCGTAAAGCCACGACCCCACCCTCTCAGGCGGCTCGACGCTCGCGGCGCGCCGCGCCAGGACGAGAAACGTCGCCTGGAACGCGTCCTCGGCGTCGTGCCGGTCGTTGAGCGTCCGCCGGCAGACGCCCAGTACCATCGGCCCGAGCCGATGCACGAGCACCTCGAACGCCGCCTCGTCGCCGGTCGCGACGAACCGGACGAGCAACTCGCCGTCCGTCAGGCCGCCGGTGGATCCCGTGCGGAAGAGCGTCTGGATGTCGCGGAGCAGCGGTTTGGCCGTTCTCGCCTTCATCGCGCCGCCTTCGGGATCGGGACGAGGTCTCTATACCTTTATTGCCCGGTCACGGCCGATTTCCTACGGATTTCCGGCATCAAGACCGCTGCCGCCTCAGGACGAACCGGCCGAGGGCCATCGGCGGGACGAACCGGCTGAACGGCCCGGGGAACCGAATCCGCCAGGTCCCCTCGATGGTGTCGCCTGCCCAGTCGAGCGTCCCTCGATAATGGACGGTGGGCCCCGGCCTGCGGCCGACGGCAAGGAGCGTGTCCCCGGCCCGGACTCGGGACGTGATCTCCCCGCGGTAGACCTTCGCGAGTGTCACCGTGTCCCCCCGGACCCGCCCCCGCAGGTCGGAGAATTGGGGGAAAACGGTCTCGGAGATTGCCCAGGGGTACTCCCGGAGCCACCCTCGAAGCGAGGGGATCGGCTGCGGGTTCGGGCCGCAGTCGTGGGCGGCGATCGTCTCGGCCAGCGGCCGGATCCACTCGGTCAGGCCGTCGGCCATCGTCCCCACGATCCTCCGCCCGCGCGGGACGATCGTCGCGGCGATGGGAAATGCTCGGTTGCTCCAGACTGAGGCGGCGTACGCGTAATGCCCCTCCCAGTCGCCCGTGCAGCGCTGGCGGTCGCCGAATGGGTCGAGACTCGCCATCGCCGTCCTCCGACGATCAATGCTCCGATGGGATCGGCCCGTACGCGCGGTCGAGCAGATCGACCGGATGTGCCACCTCGATCGGGCAGCCCCGCTCCTTGACCTGACGTGCGATCTGGAGGATGCACCCGACGTTCCCGACGGCCACAGCCTCAGCCCCCGTCGCCTCGATCCGGTCGAGCTTCCGCCGGCCGAGCCGCTCGGACATCTCGGGCTGCGTCAGGTTGTACGTGCCCGCCGCGCCGCAGCACAGCTCGCTCTCCTCGAGCGGCAGCAATTCGACGCCCGGGATCATCGCCAGCAACTGCCGGGGTTGATTCCGCACTTGCTGACCGTGGCAGAGATGGCAGGCGTCGTGATAGGTGAGCCTGAGCGGAACTTCATGCGTCGGTTGAATCGCGCCCAGCTCGACCAGGAACTCGGAGATATCGCGGACCTTCGCGACGAAGGTGTCGGCGCGTTCCTCGTGCAGCAGGTGGCCGTAGTCCTTGAGCATCGCCGCGCAGCCCGCGGCGTTCACGATGATGGCGTCGAACTGGTCCGGATCGAAGGCCGCAAGATTGGCCCGCGCCAGCTCCAGCGCCGGCCCCTCGACGCCCGAGTGGTAGTGGATCGCGCCGCAGCAGACCTGGCCCGGGGGGACAACGACCTCGCAGCCGTTGTGCTGGAGGACTCGGGCCGTCGCGGCGTTCGTCTCGGGGAACATCGCGTCGGCCACGCACCCGAGAAACAAGGCTACGCGAGCCCGCTTCGTGCCGACGGGCGGCATCACCTCGGGCAAGGGCGGCGCGGGCCGGCGGGCGAGCTTCGGGAGCATCGCCTGGAGCTTGCGCAGGGTCGGCGGCAGGAACCTCGTCAGGCCGACCTTCTCGAACCAATCGAGCAGGCCCCACCGTTGGAAGAACCGCGCGGGCTCGAGCGCGAGCTTCACGCGACTTGCATAGGGAAACAGATGTTCGAGGATGATCCGTTGGATCAGGCTCGGCCGATCCTCCTCCCTCGCCGACCGCGCCAGCGCGACCTTGAACGGCTCGACGATCTTGCCGTACTGGACGCCCGACGGGCAGGCCGACTCGCAGGCGCGGCAGTCGAGGCAAAGGCCGACGTGGCGGCGCACGGCCTCGGAGGCGGGGATGCGACCGTCGGCCACGGCGCGCATCAGATAAATCCGCCCGCGCGGACCGTCGTTCTCGTCGCCGAGCTCGACGTACGTCGGGCAACTCGCCGTGCAGAGGCCGCAGTGGACGCACTGCTGATACAGGCTGTAATCGACCTTCGCGGCGAGCCAGTCGAGGTCGACGCCGTGGCCGTTCGAGGCGGGGATGGCATGGGGTGAGGTGGTCCGGGGCCGTCTTGTAGGGTGGGCTCCGCCCACCGTCCGTCGGCCTCGGATCGGTGGGCGGAGCCCACTCTACGAAGACCGCTACGTCGACACTTTCAGATCGTACCAACGAACCGACCGGGGTTCATCACCCCCGCCGGGTCCAGCGCGGCCTTGACCTTCTCAGACCAGGCCCAGTCGGCCCGCGGGTTGCCCCAGACATTGAAGCTGGTTTTTCGCTCGGACGGGCACTTCGCCACGATCAGATAACCGCCCATTCCCTCGGCGAGCGAGCGGAGCCTGTGGACGCCGGACTCGATCGCCGCGAGGTCTTGCGCAACCGCATGGGCTCGCACGATCCCGTTGCCCGCGTGGGCCTGCATCGCCCAGAGGCCTGGGTCGATCGCCTGCGCCATCCCCACGACCTCCGACGGCCGCACGCCCGCGACGATCGAGACGCTCGCGTCGTTCGCCGGCAGCTCGCAGAGGGCCGACCACTGAGCGGCCGATCCGGCGTCGAGCCGCGCCTCGACGTCCCCCGCCAGCTCGACGGCCGCGCGATCGACCTGCCACGCGACCGACGCCGCGTTTGCCTCATAGCCGAGCACGAGCGTCCAGCCCGCCGTCTCGAACCCGACCCGACGCGCCGCGGGCTCGTTGAGCAGATCGACGGCGACGGGCCGGGTGCTCGACGTGTTGAGCCGGTCGAGGTCGTGCGCGAGGGCTTCGGGGTCGGCATAGGAGGCGACGACAATCGCCGTCGCCTCGGGCTTCGGTCGGACCTTGAGCGTGACGTGGCTGATCACGCCGAGCGTGCCGAGCGAGCCGGTCAATAATCGAGGAAAATCATAGCCCGCGACGTTCTTGACGACCCGCCCGCCGCCTTTGACCGCATTTCCATCGGCCGTCACGAACCCGACGCCGATAATCTGGTCCCGTGGCCGCCCGCAGCCGAAACGGCGAGATCCCGTGGCATTCGTCGCGAAGACGCCGCCGACCGTGGCCCGGTCGGGCTGCGGGGCGTCGATCTCGAGCCGCTGGCCTTCGGCGTCAAGGACGCGCGCGATCTCTCCCAGCGTGATACCGGCCTCGACGGTGATCGTCATGTCGGCCACGGGATAGTCGATGACGCGGTTCATTCCCGTCAGGTCGACCGCCGCTCCGGGACGGCGGGGGACTCCACCGTAATCGAGCGAGGTTCGGCCGCCCTGGGGATAGATCGCCAGGCCCTCGGCGACCCGGCGGCGGACGGAGTCGCGGAGCTCGTCGAGCGTTGTCGGACGGTCGAGGGCGCAGGCGAATCGGCCGTCGCCGAGGGGAGTTGCGGCGGTGTCCGGAGAGGGCCAGTCCAAGGTCGAACACTCCATCGCGTGGCACGAGAAGAGTCATTTCGATGCGGAGAGTCGGAACGAGGGCCTGTCTGGTTCCGGACTCGTCACTTCGCGCTCTGAACTTCGCACTCAGTCACCGCCCGCCTCCCCCGACAAGATCCGCTCGACCGCCGCCTGCACCGCCCGAATCGCGTCGATCGTCCACGCGTCGAAGGCCCCGGGGAAGGCGTCGGTATGCAGGACCTGCGACTCGAGCGCGAGCCGGTGCAGGGCATGCGCAAGCTTGCGATCCAGCGACGTCGCGCCGCTCAAGGAGAGGTCGAGCTGCACCAGCGCTGCTCCTAATTCTTCCACCGTCTCCAGCGGCGGCACGTCGCCGCGGCGGAGGCACGGTAAGAAGCACAGCGAGTCCTCGCCGGCGAGCCCCGCGTGGCGGATGACAATCTCGGTCGATGGGTCGGGCGGCATGGTCGGCTCCGGCGGGAGCGCAATCGCGGGAGAAGAGTCCACGGGAACCGCGTCATCATTAGCCGAATCGTCCGCCCCGTCGCGCCGGCCGATTGACGCGGTCCACTCCGCGAGATACTCGGGGTCGTCGGTAACGTCGCGCAGGCCCTCGAACGGCCCGTGCTTCTCCTCGGCCTCGGCCACGTGGCCGATCGACCACTCGGCCTCGAGGGCACGCGTCAGCAGCCGCTCGCAGTAGAGCTGGACCGTCAGCACCTTCGCGCGGTTCGACAGTTTTTCGGCGAGGTCGAGCACGCGGCCCGGCAGGTAGAGCGTGAGCCGGATCGGCTCGTCGTCCACGTCGGGGCGGAGGCGCTCGCCGTGGCGGAACGAGGTGTAGGGTCGCTTCCAGAGCGGTCGCTTCGGGTCGCGCCACCGTTCGCGCCTCCCGTTCACGCCGAGGCGTGGTGTCCCGGGCCTTTTTTCTCGATGCAGCCGCTGCCGACGGGGATCATCTTCGACGGGCTGCAACGGCCATCGGGGTTGAACGCGTCGCGCAGCGCGATCATCGCCGCCAGGTCCTCGGGCGCGAACAGCTTCGGCATGAACTCCATCTTCTCGACGCCGATGCCGTGCTCGCCCGTCACGCTTCCGCCGACGGCGATGCACTCCTCGAGGATCTCGTGGCTCGCCAGCAGAACACGTTTCACCTGCTCGGCGTCGCGCTCGTCGAACAGGAGGATCGGGTGGATATTGCCGTCGCCCGCGTGGAAGACGTTGGCGATCCGGATGCCGTGCGTCTCGCCGACCTTCGTGATGAACCGGAGGATGTGTGGCAGCTTCGTCCGCGGGACGACGCCGTCCTGTGTGCAGAAGGTCGGGCTCAGGCGGCCGATGGCGCCGAAGGCGGATTTGCGGCTCTTCCAGATCGCGACGTATTCCGGCTCCTTCTTCGTCCGCCACGCGATCGCCTTGCGGACCTCTCCGCCGTTATTGCGGACGACCTCGGCGATTGCGTGCGACTCGGCCTCGACGCCGGCCTCGAGGCCGTCGATCTCGATGATGAGCACGGCCCCGGCCTCGGTCGGGAATCCAAAGCTGAACGCTGCCTCGACCGCGCGGATCATCAGATTATCGAGCATCTCGAGCGCCGCCGGGACGATGCCCGCCGCGATGATCCCGCTCACGGCCTCGGTCGCCTCGTCGACCGTCGCGAAGACGCCGAGGAACGTCCGCCCGGCCTCGGGGTCGCGCGCCAGGTTGACGACGACCTTGCTGACGACGCCGAACGTCCCCTCGTGGCCGACGATCAGGCCCGGTAGGTCGTACCCCGGCATGTCCTCGACCGGGCCGCCGGTCTCGAGGACTTCGCCGTTAGGTAAGACGAGCTCAACTCCTTTCACATGGTTGACCGTCACCCCGTACTTGAGGGTGTGAGGGCCACCGGAGTTGGTGGCGACGTTGCCGCCGATCGTGCACGCGGTCTGGCTCGACGGGTCCGGCGCGTAATGAAAACCGGAACCCGACAGCGCCCGCGTGAGCCAGACGTTGACGACGCCGGGCTCGACGATCGCGTAGCGGTCGCGGGTATTGATCTCGAGGATCTTCCGCATCCGCGTCAGGCAGATCATCACCCCGCCGCCGACCGGCAGCGTGCCCCCCGCGAGGCTCGTGCCCGCGCCGCGCGGAACGAATGGGACGCCGGCCCTGTGGCACGCCTTCACGGCCGCGACGAGGGCCTCGCGTGAGGTCGGAAAGATGACGACATCGGGGGCGTTCTTCTCGATGACGTAGCCGTCGCACTCGTAGACGACCAATTCATCGCGCGCGGCCAGCACGTTCTCGGGCCCCACGGCCTCGGTCAGCTCATCGAGCAGGCTCGGGGCGATCGGGGGAGCATCGGCGACGGACATGGTGTATCCCGTAGGGTCCGCTATCGCGGACCATCTTCGATCCGAGGCCTTGCAGGAAGATGGTCCGCGATAGCGGACACTACGAATGTATCATCCGGCCCGGGACGTCGCCACGTCGCGCGGCCTTGTCGCGGGCGTGAACGGGACCTTGGGCGCGGCATGTCGGGCGCGGGGCGGGCGAGGGGCGGCTCGTTGGGGATGCGGAGCCCGGCCTTCACGGCGCCCGCAAGCAGCGGGAAACGCGCCGAGAGGCCGCGGAGCTTGCAGGCGACGCCACCCCGCGCGACCTCGGCCTCGAGTCTTGCCCGCTCCAGCGCGCTCGCCGCGAACGGGTCGCCGACCCACGAGTCGTCGGCCTCGTAGCCGTGCTCGATCAACCAGTGACCGACGATCCGGTGCATCGCCGCGCGCTGGCGAGGCGTCGCCGTCTCGCGCCAGCCGCCGGGGCGGCCGTCGCGGAGGTGGTTCCAGTGCAGCAGCGTCCGGCCGTCGTAGATCTGCGAGAGCGCCGGGTCGTCCAGGCTCCCGACCGTGGCGGCGAGCCTGCGCTTGAGCTCGAGGGTCCGGCTCCGGTTCCGCTCGAACGAGTAGTCGGAGGCGACCTCGTCGGCCTCGCCCGGCTCGAGCTCGATGCCCAGGTGCGCGGCGATCCCCTCGACGCCCGAGGCCGGGTCGTCGATCAGGTCTTCATACCGCTGGTCGAGGCGCAGAGGCTGGGCCGACCAGAACCGGTCGTTCTCTACGACCTGGTGGATCAGCCCCTGGCGGAGGAACTCGTCGAACGCCATCCCCCGCTTGAACATGAACGAGAAGACGACGTCGCGGACGTCCCTGCGGGCGTAGATCGCGCGGGCGCGACCCCGGGCCAGCGCGGCGGCGAACTCGCGGTGCCCCTCGTGCGACTTGAGCACGCGCCAGCCGTGGCCGGGCCCAAACAGCCGCTCGCGCCGGGCGTAGTCCTCGCCCAGGACGAAGCCCAGAAGCCGGGCGTGCCGGTGGCGCTCCGTCAGGTGCGCCGCAACCTCGTACTGCCAGGTCGAGCAGGCGCGATACATCCCCACGCACAGGACGTCCATGTCGCGATTCCTCCGCCGCGTGCCGTACCGCCGGGAGGGCCATCCCGGTCGGGCGAGGACGAGATTCCGCACGGCCTTCGCGAGAGGGATGCCGGACCGCGGCGCGTGACGCGGCCCGTGTACCAGAATCCGCGGGACTCGACCAGACGAATCGGTCCCTCGCCCGGCGAGAGCGCCTCCGGAAGAGTAGCCAGCATCTCCTTCCCATTTTTCCCGATCCCCGATCTTGTTCGGGGTAGTCCGGTCCGATCTATTGAGGCGATCACCGCTTTCGACGAGCCGCGAACGACCAGGAGCCCGCCATGGACCTCTCCCCGTCCCCAACCGACGCTCCGATCCCGGAGCCGGCGGGCGCCGTTGCGCCGCCATCGACCCCGATCAGTCCCGGCCTGCTCTGGACCTTCGCCGTGGCGAGCGCGTTGATCGCGGGGGCCGTGGCTGCCGGCCTCTACGAGGCGACGCCCACGATCTTCATCCCCCCGCCGCACATGGTCAGGGTGATGGGGCAGATGGTCAACCAGCCCCTGCTGCCCGACGTCATCGTGGCGGACCGGAAGAATGCCATGATCACCCTCTCGGTCGCCGGCGGCCTCCTCGCCATGCTCCTCGGCCTGGCCGGCGGCCTGGCGCGGTGCTCGATGCGGGGGCGCTGCTGGGCGGCGTGGCGGGGCTCGTCCTCGGCGCGGGGGCGGGGGTTGGGGCGGCGGCCGTCGCCGTGCCGATCCACGCCCACCAGCATCAGAAGGACCCGGACTCGGTCACCAAGGACCTGACCATCCCCCTGCTGATCCACGCCGGCATCTGGGCCGCGCTCGGCGCGGCTTCCGGGGCGGCGCTCGGTTTGGGAGCGGGGATGCGCGGGCGGCTGCCCTCGGTCATCCTGGGCGGGCTCGTCGGCGGCGCCCTCGGCGCAGCCATCTACGACGTGACCGCCGCCCTGATCTGGGCTGACGGCCGGACCTACCAGATCTACGCCTACAAATGGCCGCCGCGCATCTACGCGGCCCTGATCCCCCCGCTCGCGATCGCCCTCGTCGCCGTGGCCGGCGTCGTCTCGCCCGAGCGACGCACGAAGCCGGCCCCCACTCCGGCCCCCGAGGTCTGATCGCGATGCCCGACCCATCCCACCCTGGCGCCGTCTTCCTCGCCGAGGCCCGCCGCCAGCTCGACGGCTGCCTCGACAAGCTTCGCCACTGCGCCGACCAACTCGACGAGTCCCAGCTCTGGTGGCGGCTCGACGAGGGCCGGAATAGCGTGGGCAACCTGCTTCTGCACCTGGCGGGGAACATCGGCCAGAGGTTCGGCTCGACCATCGCCGGCGACCCCGACCGCCGCGACCGCGCGGCCGAGTTCGCCGAGCGCGGGCCGATGCCCAGGGCCATCTTGACGGGGAGGCTCGACGCCGCCTTCGACCGCGCCCGCGCCGTGCTCGACGGCTTCGATCCCGACCGCGTCATCGACCCGCGGACCTATCCGACGACCAAGGGCCCGGTCGAGGCGACCGTCCTGGCCGTCATCCTCCGCGCGCTCCTGCACCTGGCGGGGCATACGCAGGAGATTATTGCGATGACGAAGAATCAGCTTGGCGAGGCGTATCGGCCGCTCGGCCGGGGCGACTGGTAGTGGCTCACTTTGAGCATTGAATTTCCGTGGCGGCACGTCCTGTGGCCGCGCGAGTCGTTTATCCCTGCTTCGCTGGCTCACACTTACGAGGATGTGAGCATGCCGACCGCCGGAAGAAGGTGAGGAGGCCGATCGCCCCGGCCGCCGTGAGGAGGAGGGAAGAGGGCTCGGGCACGATTGCCCCCGCTAGCGGATTGATCGGGCCCAGGCCGGTGGCTCCGGAGATCTGGAGATCGTAATCGAAGAAGTTGGGGTCGGGGACGTTCGGGCTCCCCGTCACCTCCACGAACCAGTTGCCGGCGTCACCCGCGGGGACGGTGAAATCGATTATCGAGGAAACGCCATCGGCGGCATTGCCGGCGGCGACGGCGACGAGATTGCCGTTGGGGTCGTACAGGAGCAACTCAGCCGCCCCAGGCGCGCCGGCCTTTACGAAGAAGTGGAGATTGTCTCCCACGTTGGCGCCGACGGCATAGAAGCCGGAGTGGTTCGCGGCGTCGTACGTGCCCAGGACGTCCGTCTGGTACGTCTGGAAGGAGCCGGTAATGCGCAGGTCGAAGTTGAAGTTGGTGGGAGGGTAGTTTGGGCTGCTCGTGATCTGCGAGGTCCATTTGCCGGCGTCACCCAGGGGGACGGTGAAGCCGATGATCGAGGAGGAGCCGTCGGGGGCATTGCCGGCAGCGACGGCGACGAGATTGCCGCTGGGGTCGTACAGAAGCGCCTCGGGCGACTGAGTGGCCGGATGGCCGGCCTGGACGAAAGTGGTGAGCTGATCGCCGCTGTTCAGGGCGTAGCTGAAGAACTCGTTCGGCGTGCTGACAATGTTGATCGAGCCGAGGACGTCATAACCGTAGAACTGAGGGCTCACGGCCTGGGCCGTGCCCAGCGTGTAGTTCGGCGCCTGCTGATGCACGATGAGATCCGGGGTGGGGTTGATGAGTTGCGAGGTGGCGAGCGAGGTGTTGGTGCCGGAAGCATAGGTGAACGTGTCGGCCTCGGCGACGGACGCGGCTGCGAGCACCAGGGCGAGGCCCGCTACATAAGACGAGACGAACGAAATGGATCGAGACATGATATTCTTTCGGTAAATTGAAGTTGTCGCGCGATCGCCGACGAACCGCGCTGAGGGCGATCCGCGTCGGCCGCGGGATCGCGCGCAAAGGCCAGGATCGGTAGTTTCCTTGAGCGATGGACCGGGACCGGCGCCAGAGAGGGTGTGTCATCGGAACGATCGATAGTCTTAAGGCAGCTTGAGGTTATTTACAATGAAAATCCCAATCAGATTTGAGTCTTACGCACGTGGGCGGTCGGGCGAGTGGCCCGAAATGAAGCCCGGGTGACCCGGACCGTTTCTTGTCTGGAGGGCGTCGCGACATGAGGCGGCGGGAGCCATCGCCGAATGACCTCTCACGACCCGGCCGCCCAGACAACGGGTCATCCGGGCCACCCAGGGGCGGTCGGACCGGGAACCCCCAGATTCAAACTGGCCCAAGACCGGCGACTGGTAATCGGCCTCCGCGGCACGGAAACTGCTAACCGGCACGGAAACTGCTGACAGTGGGAGCGTGGGCCCATTCTCGGGCCCGTTTCCATCTCCGGCGGGCGATACGGGCGGGTGACGAATGGCGACGGCGACCATGATCATGACCTCCGCGACGGACCTTCAGCGCCGTCTCCGCGAACACTTCGGCTTCCGACGCTTCCGCCCCGGCCAGGAGCGCGCGATCAAGTCGGCCATCGAGGGCCGCGACACGATCGTCATCATGCCCACCGGCTCGGGAAAGAGCGTCTGCTTCCAGTTGCCCGCGCTGGCCCTGGAGGGGACGACCGTCGTCGTCTCCCCGCTGATCGCCCTGATGAAGGACCAGGCCGACGCCCTCCGCGACCGAGGCGTGGCGGTGACAACGCTCAACAGCACGCTGACCGCAGCCGAGGAGGAGGCCGAGCTCGCCGCGATCCGCGCGGGCGAGCGCGAGTTCGTCTACGTCACGCCGGAGCGGCTCGCCCGGCCCGAGTATCGCGAGGCCCTGGGCTCGATCCTCGTCGACCTGTTCGTTGTCGACGAGGCCCACTGCGTGAGCCAGTGGGGCCATGACTTTAGGCCCGATTTCCTCGCGCTGGGCGACGCGATCGACGACCTCGGCCGGCCGGCCGTGCTCGCCCTGACGGCCACGGCCACGGACGACGTCATCGACGACATCCGCCGCGTCCTCCGCACCCCCGACGCCGAGGTCGTCCACACGGGGTTCTACCGCCCGAACCTGGAGTTGGCCGTCGTCCCGGCCTCGGGAGAGGCCGAGAAGCGGCGGAAGCTGCTGGAGCTAATCCGCAAGACCAAAGGCACGGGCATCGTCTACACGGCGACCGTGAAGGCCGTCGGCGAGTTGACCGAGTTCCTCCAATCCCAGGGGATCGACGCGGCGCAGTATCACGGCCGGCTGAAGAAGTCGGACCGTGAGGCGAACCAGGACCGGTTCATGAGCGGCGACCTCCGCGTGATGGTCGCGACCAACGCCTTCGGCCTGGGGATCGACAAGGCCGACATCCGCTTCGTGATCCACCACCACCTGCCGAGCAACCTCGAGGCCTATTACCAGGAAGCCGGCCGCGCAGGCCGCGACGGCAAGCCGGCGACTTGCACGCTGCTTTTCGACCCCGCCGACAAGGCGCTCCTCAAGTTCTTCCAGGCCGGCCGCTACCCGGACGGGGCCGACCTGGTCAACGTCCACCACGCCCTGAAGCGGCTGGCCGAGGGGGCGCCGACCGTCGCCGAGGTCGAGGCGATCTCCCCCGTCCGCAAGGCCCGGCTCAAGGCGGTGCTCAACCTGCTCAAGCAGCAGGGCGTCGTCGCCGAGGACGGCGGGCATTTAACCCTGCTCCGGCCCGACCTCACGCCCGATGAGCTGCAGCGCCTCACCATCAGCCAGCGCGAGCGCGACGAGCACGACCGGGTCCGCCAGCAGCAGATGCTCGACTACGCCCAGGGCCGCGGCTGCCGCTGGAAGGCGCTCGTCGACTACTTCGGCCAGTCGGAGCGTGACTGGGCCACGTGCGGGCATTGCGACGTGTGCAAGTCGGTCGAAGAATAGATTCTCCCTTCATTCTCTTGCGCCTCTTCATCAGAACGTCTCGGCGGGTTGCTAGGGTCCGGTCCCACGCAGCCCCACCCGCCGAGTCGGCCCGCCTGATCGAGGAGGACTCCATCCATGACACCTCGTCGCCGAGGATTCACGCTCATCGAATTGCTCGTCGTCATCGCGATCATCGCGGTGCTGATCGCGCTGCTGCTGCCGGCCGTCCAGGCGGCGCGCGAGGCGGCCCGCAGGGCGCAGTGCGTGAACAACCTCAAGCAGATGGGCCTGGCGGCCTTGAACTTCGAGTCGACCTACGGCCAGCTCCCGCCCGGATACGGGCCAACGCCGGTCCTGGTGGTGCCCCTCTATCCGCGGGCCACGCCGCAGGTGACGATCCTGCCCTACCTGGAGAATTCGAGCCTGTACTCGGCGTTCAACTTCCAGGAAAACCTCAACGAGATCTTCAATTTCGGTGTGGCCGACATGAACTACACGGCCGGCCAGCAGCTCGTGAAGGCCTACATCTGCCCGTCCGACCCGTCGCAGGCGAAGCTCGGCGGCTTCATCGGCTATGACAATTACTTCGGCTCGATCGGCGCCACCGCCTGCCCCGAGCTCGGGACGACGGCCCAGATCCAGGAGGCGAACCAGGCCCTCCGCGGCGCGTTCAACGTGACGCTCGATTACAACGCCCCGGCCCAGATCAACGGCGTCAACAACCCGAACTACCAGGCCGTGCTCGGCAAGGTCACGCTGGCGATGATTACCGACGGCACGAGCAACTCGGCCCTCTTCGGCGAGATCACCCGCTCGACGGCCGTCGCCAACACCGGGGCCGAGGTCCCGCCGCTGAGCTATCTCAACGTCTTCGCCCTGCCCTCGGGATTCACGACCAACGTCTACCTGCCCGCCTGCCAGAACCCGACGGCCGGGACACGCCTGAAATACCGCGGCCAGGAATACTACCGGGCGATCCCGTCCGAGGCGTTCTACTCGCACACAATCACGCCCAACTCGACCTATTACGACTGCGCCAACTCGGGCTTCTCGTGCGCCCACATCGCCGCGAGGAGCTACCACGCCGGCGGCGTGAACGTCGGCTTCATCGACGGCTCGATCCGCTTCATCAAGAACACGATCAACCCCGCCACCTGGTCGGCCCTCGGTACGATCGGCAACGGCGAGATCATCAGCGCCGACCAGTATTGAGCGGAGCCGAGTCCATGATGCCTCGCCGTTGCCTCACGCTCGCCGTGGCCCTCCTCATGGCGGGCTGCGGCGAGCGGACCCAGCCGCTCTCGCCGGTCGAGATGCAGGACGTCCGGCTTCGCGACGTCGCCGAGCTCTACCGCGCCCACCAGCTTGCCCGCAGCGCCCGCCAAGGCGCTCAAGGACCTCGCCGCGTTCGGCAACGCGACGCCGTCGGGCTTCGAGGCGATCCGCAAGGGCGACGTCCTCGTCCGCTACGGCGCCACCCTGCCCGACACCGCCGAGGAGCCGACGTCTCCCGCCTCGGACGAGATCCTCGCCTATGCCAAGGACGTGCCCCAGCAAGGCGGGCCCGTCCTGACGCTCGACCGCCGGATCCGCACGATGACGGCCGACGAGTTCAAGGCCGCCAAGCTCGCCGGCAAAGAGTGATACCGAATCGTCTGGATCGCTAACCATTGAGGGCCGCCGCCCATCGGAACCCGACGGCGCCGCGGACGACCTCGGGGTGGTCGATCAGCCACCGGCACCGCTCCACCAGGATCGGCTCCAGCGCCTCCAGGTCGCCGAACCCCTTGTTCGCCACCGCCTCGCGGACCAGCGGCCAGAGCGGCTCGGCCGGCTGTAACTCCGGCGTGCATGGCGGCAGCGGGTGGAGCACCACGTTCGGCGGGACCGCCAGCCGCTTGGCCACGTGCCAGCCGGCGTTGTCCACCAGCACGACCAGGAGCTTCCGCCGCCGCGGGTCGGCCCAGCGCGCGAACTCCTCCAGCGCCCGGCCCATCCAGTCCGTATTCGCCGCCGGCAGGATCAGCTCCAGGTTCCTGCCGCTGGCCGGGTGCACGAACCCATAGACGTAGAGCCACTGGTACTTCGTCCGCCCGTTCGCCGTCGGTCGTCGGCCCCTCCGCGACCAGACCCGGCGGGCGATCGGCTTGAGGCCCAGCCGCGCCTCGTCCTCGGCCCAGAGCTCGATCCGCTTATCGGGATGCCGGCGGCGGAGCGCGGCGACCCGCCGCCGCAGGGCGTCTTTTCCAGGCCCGCCGCCGCTCGTCCGCCGCGGCGCCGGGGTTCTTGGGCCTCGGCACCTGGAGGCTGAAGCCCAGGCCCTTCAGCCACTCCCACCCGGTCTGCTTGCAGACGGTCACGCCGAAGCGGTCGCGGGCGTAGGCGGCGACCTTCGGGCCACTCCAGAGCCCGCCGTCGGGCGGCGGCTGCTCCAGCGCCGCGTACAGCTCGGCCTGCTGCTGTGGCGTGAGCTTCGACCGGCCGCCGTTCCGGTCGGCCCGGCGGTCGGCCAGGCCGGATGGCCCCTCGGCGTTCCACCGCTTCAGCACGGTGCGGACCCAGGCGGGCGTCAGGCCGATCCGCTCGGCGACCTCGGCGGGGGACGGCGGGTCGTCGGTGCGGGTCAACAGCCAGAGGATCTGCCAGTGGGTCTTCTCGACCCCGGTCCGGCAGGCGCGGTAGCGGCGGGCGATCTCGGCGGGGTCAAGGTGCGGGACGATCGGTAGTCGGGGGCGCGCCATGGTGCTATTCCTCCGTGCGGATGAGACCTCCACGTCTTTAAGGATAGCGATCCAGGCGATTCGGTATGAGTCATTCCTTCGGCGTGTCGGCCGGCTTCGCGGGCATCGGGTATTCGCACGACTTGAGCATCGCATCGAGCGCCGGCCGATCATGAACTCGCCCCCGCGCGATCACGGCGCGGATCTTCGTCGTGTTCCCGATCTCCGCCAGCGGGTCGGCGTCGAGCAGGACCAGATCGGCCTCCTTGCCGGGCTCGACCGAGCCGAGCGTCACCTCGCGGCCGAGGAACCGGGCCGGGGCGATCGTCGCGGCCTGCAAGGCCTGAATCGGCGTCAGCCCGGCCTTGACGAGCAACCCGAGCTCGTCGTGCAGGCTGAAACCGGCGAAGATATAAGGATTCCCCTCGTCGGTCCCGGCGAGGATCGGCACGCCCGCGCGGCCCAGGGCCTCGACGGTCTCGAGCGTCGATTCGAAGGCCTTGCGCTGGGCGGCGAAGTCCTCGGGCTTCATGGATTTCATGCGGAAGTCGAGCTTCGGGTTCCAGAACGCCCGCGCGAACGGCTCGACATACTTGAGCCGCGGGTCCTCGGTGAATTTCGGGTCGTCGAGCGAGCCGAACGCGCGGAGCACAGTCAGCGTCGGGCACTGGCGGGTGCCGTTGGCCTTGAACCGGGCGAAGAGCGCCTCGGCCACCTCGGGGCGATACGACTCCCGGGCCCGGTCGTCGATGGCCTTGAGCCCGGCTCGGGCGGCCATCAAGCTGCCCTTGGCCTCCTCGATCGCCTTGCCCAGGGCGGCGATCAGCTCGGCCTCGCGCTCCGAGCATGCCGCCCGGACGCCGTACAGGTGCTCCATGCTCGCCATCCCGAGGTCCGAGGCCTCGCGGGCCGACACGAGCGACGGGACGTGCCCCGCGAACGGGATGCCCAGTGCCTTGCACTCGGCCGCAATGGCACGGAAGCACTCGGGCGAGAGCATCGAATAGACCTTGATGAAGTCGGCCCCGGCCGCCTTCGCCTCGCGGACGGCCTTGCGGGCCTCCTCTTCATTCTTGATCGCGATCGAGCTGGGCCAGATCGGCTTGGGGCCGTCGAGGATGTTGCTCGCGATGACCATCCGCGGCCCGACGCGTTTGCCCTCCTCGATCTCCTTGCGCCACGTCGAATGCGGCACCGGCGGCCCGAACGCCGCCGGGTTGCCCCACATCACGCGGACGCCCGTCACGCCGTTGGCCAGGTTCAGCGCCAGGGCCTTATCCCGGACGAGGTGGACGTGCATGTCCCACAGGCCGGGGATCAGGAACTTCCCCGCGCCATCGATGATGGTGGTGTCGGCCGGTGACGCGTCAGCATCGGGCGTGACGGAGGCGATCTTGCCGTCGCGAACGAGGACCGTCTGACCCGGGCGGGAGAGGCCGCCTTTCGTGTCGATAACCGTGACGTGGACGATCGCGACCGGAGGCGCCGGGTCGGCGGGGGCGGTCGCCAGCAGGAGCGAAACGAGGAGCAGGAGCATGGGGGCGGCCCTCGGGGTGGGGGGCGGATCGATGTCCTTATACCAGACTCGATGCCGCATCCACCCGTCAGTTCGGCCCCGGAGGCGCCGCCTTGGGGTTAATCTCCGGCAATCCGAAGGCGGCCGGGGTGAACTCGGTCTCAGGGAGCGAGCCATGGCCGATCGCGTCGAACTCGGCGATCTGCCGGGCGAGAGGGGCATAGCTCGTGACCCGCTTGGGGAGCGGGAAGCCGTCCTGCGAGCCCTCGTAGTCGACCTTGAAGGCCGTAATCTCCGGCCTGTTGGCCGAGCCGTGGACCCCCTCCCGGATCACCCAGCCCCGGTCCGGGATCGCGTCGAACCAGCCGTGCGAATACCGGTCGGCGACGGCCTCGGGCGGCTCGCCGGGATACTCGATCGTGAACTCGACGTGGGCGAGGTTGAGGCCGTCCTTGACCCGGCGGGTGACGCTCTTGACCTTGAACGAGGGATTGGGGACGAATTGTTCATCTGTCATATTATACGGTTTATACGGGCATCGGAGGAATTTGGCGAGGTCGTTTTCAATCCGATTCGCCATCGCGGCGTTCTGCCCCGGCAGGTAACTCACCAGCGTCGGGGCCGCGCCCTCGCCCAGCCAAACAATGTGGAATGAGCCGTCGCGGCCGACACATCTCGCCACCGCGTGGGGGTCTTTGATGGTGCCGGGTCTGGAATCCTCCCTGGTCGCAGGCGCGCCTGCGCCCGGGTCGGGATTCGGCACTGTCTTCAGAAATGTTGTCAGCTTGACCTTCTTGAAGGACCCCTGCAGGGCGAAGGAGAACGCCTGGGCCCTGCCCAGTACCCCGCCCGTCTGGTCGGAACTGGCTCGCAGCGCTGCCGCCTTTGGCAGCCCTCTTCGCCTCGTCTATGGCCTTCTTCATCTCTTCTCTGGAAGAGCCAGCTAGGATGAAGATGAACGACATCGTGCCCGAAACCGACATTCGCGAGTAGAAGTCCCTGTTGCGGGCGACGGCGGCGGGGAACTCTCGGTCGAACCGCGCCCGAAGTTGGGCGTCGTCACCTTGGGCAGCCTGGAGGAGCAGACAGACCAGCGGGTAAGCGATCACTTCATGCCCCCTTGTCGGCCGCGTGGACCGGAAGGGACATCGGGCCGCGATTGGGAATCAAGTTCCCATCTTAGCGACAGCGCCGGGGCGTGCGTCCTGTGATTTCGCGGACGAAACCGCAGCCGCCCGTCGCCAGATGCGCCGGGTCAATAATGCGTCCCGTTCTGGCGGATGTGGACGAGCGGCTGCCCCTCGGGGTCAATCAGGCCGCCCTCGACGACCCGGGCGAGCATGACCACATGGTCCCCGCCGGCCACCTCGCCGGCCGGCTCAGCCACGAGATAGGCGAGCGACTCGGCCAGAACGGGGCCGGCCTCGTGCTCGTTGGCGATTCGTACGCCCTCGAAGGCAGGCTCGTCGGGGGCAAAACCCTTTCCAAAATGCTTGAGCAGCGTCTTGTTCCCTCCGGGGATCTGGTTGAGCACGAACCGGCCCGACGACCGGACCCAGTCGGCGACGTAGCGGTCCTTGTGGAAGGCCACGCTGACCATCGGCGGCTCGAAGCCGGCCTGCTGGACCCAGCTCGCGAGCATGCCGGTGGCGCGATCGCCGTTGCGGACGGTCAGAACGTAGAGCCCGCTCGGCACCCGGCCGAGCGCGGCTCCCAGGTCGGACGTCTTCGGGCGTGGGTCGGGCATGGCGCGGAGTTCCGAGCGGAGTTGGGATCGGGACCGGGGGCATTGTAGGGCGCGGGGGGGTGGGGGAGGGAAGGCGGAAAGCGGCGAGCGGAGTGCGGAGTGCAGAGTGCGGAGTGAACAGTGCGGAGTGAACAGTGAAGAGTACGGACGGGAGAGAAAGCCTGTTGTGCCTGCCAGAACTCTGCTCGGCTCTCACCGCCCTTTCGGCCGGGTTTCGCACTCTGCACTCTGCACTCTGCACTCCACACCCACCACCCGGTCCAGCCCGCGGCGAAGCCCGGGGGATTGCCGCCCGAACCCCATTCCGCTACGCTGATTCCCATCAATCCACGGGCCGAGAGGGCGGCGGGTCGCACGCGCGATCGCCACGACCCGACCGCGCGGCGACGGCGAGGCCGAGGGACGCATGGCGGACGTATCGAGCGAAGATCCGACCCTGGCCGAGATGCAGTATCGCGTGGTCAAGCCCCTCGGCCAGGGCGCGGGCAGCACCGTGCTCCTGATCGCCGACAAGACCCACGGCGGCAAACGCTACGCGCTGAAGGTCGTCAAGCGCCAGGATTCCGACGACGACATCTACATCGACCAGGCGAAGACCGAGTGGGAGGTCGCCCAGAAGCTCAAGCACCCGGCGATCGTCCGGATCTATGACTGCCGGGTGAAGAAGTCGTTCTTCAAGGTTTCGGGCGTCGAGCTGTTGATGGAATACGTCGAGGGCCGCACGCTCGAGGAGCTGCTCTCTGGCGAGGGTCGGCGGCCGCTGCTCGGCGACCTCGTGCTCATCTTCTGCCAGGTCGCCGCGGGCCTCTCGACGATGCACCGCCGCGGCGTCTACCACGGCGACCTCAAGCCGGGCAACATCATGCTGACCAAGGACGGCAAGGTCAAGCTGATCGACCTCGGCACCGCCTGGTTCAAGGGCAGCGACAAGAACCGGATCCAGGGCACCCCGCAATACATCGCGCCGGAGACCGTCGAGGACAAGGTCGTCGACGAGAAGTCGGACCTCTACAACCTGGGCGCGACGATGTATCGGATGTTCACGGGTCGCTATGCGAATCAGGGTCCGCCCAAGGCCGGCGACGTGAGCAAGGGCAGTAAGCTGCCCCCGCCGATGCAGATCGACCCCAAGATCCCCGGCACGCTCAACGAGACGATCGTCGCCTGCCTCGACATGAACCCCGACAAACGCCCCGCGGGTGTCTTCGAGGTCAAGAACCAGCTCGAGGCCGTCGCCAAGTATCTGGGGCTCTCCGAGGCGGATCTGAAGGGCTCGGAGGAGGAGGAGTAAGTCGTTCCCGGTCCCCCTGTGCCTTGTGCCTTGTGCCTTGTGCTTACTGCCTTCATCGGGAAGGCACAACGCCGAAGGCACAAGGCACACACTTTCGGCAGGCGTGAAGGCGAGAACGGCCGCGAGAACCCCCGGCAAGGAGCCATGCAATATAACCCCGCCAACCCGCTGATCGTCCAGGGCGACCGGACCGTCCTGCTCGAGGTCGACAACCCGCAGTACCCCCAGGCCCGCGACGCCCTCGCCCCGTTCGCCGAGCTGGAGAAGAGCCCCGAGCACATCCACACCTACCGGCTCACCCCCCTGTCGCTCTGGAACGCCGCCGCGGCCGGCATGACCGCCGACGCGATGATCGACGCGCTCGGCGCTCTTCAGCAAGTTCCCCATCCCCGCCAACGTCCCCGCCGACATCAAGGAGCTCGTCTCCCGATACGGCCGTGTCCGGCTCAAGCGCGTCGACGGCACGCTCCGGCTGGTTTCGTCCGATGCTGCCCTGCTCGAAGAGCTCGCCCGCCAGAAGGGCGTGCGCGACTACCTCGGCGAGCGCGTCGACCCGACGAGCTTCGCGATCGACGACGCCTTCCGCGGCGTGCTCAAGCAGGGCCTGATCGCGGTCGGGTATCCCGCCGAGGACCTCGCCGGCTACACCGCGGGCGCCGACCTCGCCATCGGCCTCCGCGAGACCACCGTCAGCGGCCACCCCTGGCGCGTCCGCGACTATCAGCGCCAAGCCGTCGAAGCCTTCCACGCCGGCGGCGACGTCCGCGGCGGCTCCGGCGTGATTGTCTTGCCTTGCGGCGCCGGCAAGACGATCGTCGGCATCGCCGCGATGGCCGCGCTGGGGAAAAATACGCTCGTCCTGACGACAAGCACGACCAGCGTCGAGCAATGGCGCCGGGAGATCCTCGACAAGACCGATCTCGACGAGTCGCACGTCAGCCTCTACACCGGCGACTCGAAGGCGATCGCCGCGGTCACGCTGGCGACGTACCAGATCGTCACCTACCGCCCCAAGAAGGACGGTGATTACCCGCACTTCCACGTCTTCGACGAGCGCGACTGGGGCCTGATCATCTACGACGAGGTGCATCTGCTCCCGGCACCCGTCTTCCGGATCACCGCCGACATCCAGGCCCGCCGCCGCCTCGGCCTGACCGCGACCCTGATCCGCGAGGACGGCCGCGAGGAGGACGTCTTCAGCCTGATCGGCCCCAAGAAGTTCGACGTCCCCTGGCGCGTGCTCGAGCAGAAGGGCTGGATCGCCGAGGCGCTCTGCCACGAGGTCCGGCTTGCGTTACCCCCGCACTCGGCCCGCATGGAATACGCCGTCGCCGAGTGGCGCGAGAAGTTCCGGATCGCAAGCGAGAACCCGGTCAAGGAGGAGGTCGTCGCCCACCTGCTGGAGGTCCACGACGGCCCCGACGACCGCGTGCTGATCATCGGCCAGTACCTCCGCCAGTTGCGGAAGATCTCCGATCGCTTCGACCTTCCGCTCATCACCGGCGCGACGACGAACGGCGAGCGCGAGGAGCTTTACCGCGCCTTCCGCGCCGGCGAGATCCGCAAGCTGGTGCTCTCGAAGGTCGGCAACTTCGCCATCGACCTGCCCGACGCCAACGTGATGATCCAGGTCTCCGGCACCTTCGGCTCGCGTCAGGAAGAAGCTCAAAGGTTGGGACGAATCCTCCGTCCCAAGGAGGGCGAGCCCGCCCGGTTCTACACCCTCGTCACTCGCGACACGCGCGAGATGGACTTCGCCCACCACCGGCAACTGTTCTTGACGGAGCAGGGCTACAGCTACGAGATCCTCGACGAGGCCGAGGTCGCGAAGTGGGCGGAGGATGACGCGAAGATCGGGGGCTGACCTGACGGCGGCCGAGGCCCGGCGTCTCTTGTTCCGCGGCTCCGCGGTGAAATGCCTCCCCGGCCGCTCCGCGGCCATTCTCCAACCCGGCTCACGCGATCCTCCGCGCGATCCCCGTCCCCGCCTTCGGACGCCCGGCCCGACAGGGTCACTCGGCCCCCGTCGGGATGCTGGAAGTTGCGATGGCTGCCCTTGCCGCCCCGGTCGACGAAGCCCGCTCGCTCTAAATCGGAAATCGACTCGCGGACCTTTCGCGGCATGGATGCCCTGTCGACCATGCGGGCGGGATGGCCCGGGGCCTGGAACTGTCAGACGCTCCCGCGACGCGCAGAGCCGCCGGCCTCCGGCCCGAGCATGGGAACTCGGGCCGGAGTATGAATGCAAACGTCGCGGTCGTGGTTCACCCGGGATCGGTCATCTTCCTGCCCATGAGCAGCAACCCCAGGACCCGCAGGCTGTCGTTGTAGTAGTTCTCCGGCGTCAAGGCGACGGTCGCCTGCCAGCTGGCCGCGCGATAGGCGGCGTCCGACGAGGCCAGGCTCGCCGAGGCGGCGGGGGCGACAAAGGCCGCGTTGTGATACTGGCCGACGACCGAGCCGGTGATCGTGTAACCGTCCTTGACGTTCGCGATCCCGATGCCCTCGAAGAACGTGTTGAGCCTGTCGAGCTGCGCCTTGGCTCGGGCGTCGCCGGTCCAGGCGTAGGCGGTGGCGAGCCGCCACGGCGTGCGGGTCGCGTCGTAGGTGTAGTTGTACCCCATGCCGTTGGCGGGGTCACCCGCGGCGTCGCACCAGTCGGGCACGAGGCCGGTGCCGTTGTTCTTGGCGTCGATCGCGCCCAGGACGGTATAGACCTCGTTGGTGACGTTGTTCCAGCTCGCGTTGCCGGTATAGAGCGCGAACTCCGTGTAATAGGCGGGGGCGAAGTAGGACGGGTTCGTCACGCTCGAGCCGCCCCAGACGTCGCCGGGCTTGACCACCCAGGTGCCCGGCTCGATCTCGTGCGCCATGATCTTGGTGATCATCGACTTCGCGTCGGCGGAGTAGCCGCCCCACGTCCGGTCGGCCACGATCAGCGCCATCGCCATGTCCTCGTCGCCGTCGGTCGCGGCGTTTTTGCCGATCGTGTTGCCGTTCGCGTCGATCCGCCAGTTCATCAGGCCGTTGGCGTCGAAGTGGCTCTTGGCGTAATTCCAGAGGCCGTCGAAGGTGGCCCGATCGCTTTCGTAGGCGGCCAGGATCATCCCGTAGCCGATCCCCTCCGAGACCGTGTCGTTGCCGTCGCTCGGCCGCTTCACGCGGAGAAACCCGCCGGCGCCGATGCGGTCACGTAGTCGGCCTTCCAAGCGTCGTAGGCCTGGTCGATCACGGCGTCGGCGGTTGCCTGGTCGGGTGCGTTACTCGGCGCGACGGTCAGGGAGATCCGCGAATAGTTCTCGGGCGAGGCGACGAAGTTCTCCACGACCTCCTGGGCGGTCAGCGTCGGCGTGCCGCTCGCGCACCGAGGTCCAGGCGGCGAGCCCGGCCGGGTCGGGTGCGCGGCCGAGGACCTGCTCGTAGTCCCTGGTCACCTCGATCTGGGCGGCCTCCGTGCTCGTCAGGAAGTCGTACGCGACGGCCGTTCGGCTGATGCCCGCGGCGAGGACCCGGCCCCAGACGGCGGCCCCGGCCGCGTCGCCGCCCCGGCCGAGCACATCGCCGTAGAGGGCGCTCGACGAAGCCAGGATTGCTCGCCCCGGAGTCCGCGAAGAACTCCGGCGAGCCGAGGATCGTCGCGTTCAGCACGTCGGTCGTGACGCTGCCGAGGGCAACAACGCCCCGTGCGAGCTCGTCGGGCGTGGCGGCCCGGCCGAGGTAGGTCTCGAAGAGGTGATTGACGTCGTCGACCGCGGCCTCGGGGCTATGCGCGATCGCCAGGCCGACGACGTCCGCGCCGACGCCGTTGTCGATCGCCGACGACCAGAGCGCGAGCCCCGCCGGATCCGCGGGGCGATCCAAAAAGAGCTCATAATATTGTTCGACGATCGCCCGGTTGATCGTCGTCAGCAGCGCGCGACCCTCGAGCGCCTCGACCGCGACCCGCCGGCTGGGCCGCCTCCGCTGGCGGACGTCGTTCCTACGCGTCTTCGTCGGCATGTGCGTCTCCTCGTTGCGCCGTCCGGGGCGAATCGCAGCGTCGGCGGTTCACGGCCGATCGCGGGCCCGGCGGATGTCCTGGCGTTGCCGGGCCAATCCGTGTCGTTGCGCCGGCACCCGGGCCGCGCGCCAGCGCCACGCACACCACCGATCACGGAGCGTCGTTGCTCCGGCGCGGGAGCGGCCGGCTTCCAGCGTAAACGTCGAAGCCGCGCGGGGATAGATGGCTGCGGCTTACCATGACGAAGCCGCGCTCCGACGGCCGTCTTATACGGAATCCAGTCGTGCCGGTAACATTTCCAAAGGTCAGTCCGCCATCGGTTTTCGTATGAGTGCCCACATTCCCCATTCGCCCCCGACGAGAGACTTGGCGCCGACGCGACCCCGCCCCGTCGGTTACCATGTTCGATCCGCCACCGGAGGACCGCCGATGCCGAACCCCGCCGCGCGCATCCCTGTGAAGCTCCACCGCCAGGTCAGCCTGATCCGGACGGCCGACCCGGTCTTGACCGAGGAATTGCTCGCGGCAAGACGCTGGCCAAGCTCGTCGTCGGCCGGCTCTCCGACACCGTGCTGCTCGTCCACGCCGAGGAGGAGGACGCCATCCTCGACGAGCTCCGGCGGATGGGCCAGACGCCGCGCGTGGTCCGGTAGCCACGCCTCGCGACGCCGCATGTCGACGCAGGACAGCGCGCGTTTGCCGGGGCCCGAGGGCCGAGCTAGACCTTCGATAGGTGGCTCTGCCGATGAGGCCCCGGGGGCGAGACCGATGTACAAGATCGTGGGAACGCTGGTCGCCGTGTCGCTGTCGATGGCGGGTCGGATCGCGATGATGCAGTACGTCAAACCGCCGGCGATGCCCCAGATGCCGATCGCGATCCCAGGGGCGCGCCTCTGCCCGGCGGGACGGCCCTGCCGCAGTTGCAGCCGATGGCCCTGCCGTTCCCGATGCCGGGACAGCCCGGGTTTTCCTTCCCCTCTCCGAGCACGATCCTCGGCTCGGGGCCGGCCCCTGCCCCGGCACGGTCGACGGCGCGGCGCGAGGGCGCGCGATCGGGCGTCAAGACGCCGTACAGCCCGGCGAAATCGCTCCGCGGGACCGCCCGGCCTGCGGCGACCCCCGCCACCCGGCCGCAGGAATCCGGCCGCGGCGCGTACGCGCCGGCGGGCCGCTGATCGGCCAGGGCCGTTCCTTTCTTCAGGCCGGTTGTCCGGTTCAGAAACCCTCCTCACTTGCGGGGGAGGGTGAAGATGAAGACCTTCGCGAAGACGACAGGGCGAACCGAACAGCCCCGCCCGATCGCCGGTTCGCCTCGATCGGCGCGCGGGGATTTGCTACGATGTCGGATCGATCGGCGCCGGCCGATCGGGCGCCTCGACGGAGGCGGGCGGATCGCGAGGGAACGAGATCAGCGACGGACGCCCATGCCCGACCCGACCGAGACGACCGCCTTCGCCGCCCGGCCGCCCGAGCCGCCGACCTCGGCCTATCGCGCCGCGCTCCAGCGGTACGACCAGGGGCGACTACTCGCGATCCACAGGCATTCGGGCGGCGCCGAGGTCGGCACCAATCACAAGGTCCGCCCCGACTGGATCGTCGACCGCCTGGCCGAGCCCCGCGCGGCCGAGCGGCTGTTGAGCGCGCTGGCGGCGCCCTCGCGGACGGCGATGGGCCTCTTCACCCTGACGGAATCGCACGCCTGGACCGCGCCCGGGATGAGCCTCGCGCTGACGGCGCTGGGCCTCGATCCTGACGAGGCTGTGTATCCTCTACTCGAACGGGGATTGCTGGCGCTGCGCGATCCGGAGCCCGCTCCCAATCCCAAGCCCGCGCTCCTGCTCGCCCATCCTGCGGCGACGGCCGCGGCCCGCACGGTCCCGCCGGAAGGCGACGGCCCGCCGGTCGTGACGAAGGTCCGGCAGGTCCGCGAGGCCGACGGGCTGGAGCCGATCCTCCGCATGGCCGCGGTCTGGCAGCGGGTCGCCGAGTCGCCGCTCCGGCAGACGCAGCACGGCACGTTCTTCAAACGCGACCGCGAGCGGATCGAGGACGACCCGGTCGTCACCGGGCCGATCTCCGACGCCTTCGAGCCTCTGCCCGACATGGCCCTGCTCTGGATCGCGCTGGCGACCTCGGTGGGCCTGCTCTCCGAGGAGTCCGGCACCGACCGCGTCGTGGCCGCGCCGCCGGGGTTCTGGGCCGAGAACGCCGTCCACCTGCCGCAGATGGCCGCGACGCGCTGGCTGGCTCTGCACGAGTGGCACGAGCAAGGCGGGATGGTCGCCGAAGGAAGTCCCGTCGAGCTGGCACTGCCCCACCTCCGGCCGGTCGTACTCCTCTGGCTCGCACGGCTGGGCGAGGACGAATGGACCGCCCTCGACGACCTGGCCGCGCACCTCGACGCCATCGCCCCCGGCTGGCATCACCCGACGCTGCCGCATCCCAAGCCCATCCCGCCCGGGGAGGGGTCCACGGTGCTCGCGTCGATCCTGCTCGGACCGGCGTACCAGCTCGGCCTGGTCCGCACCGCGGAAGAGGTGCCGAGCGGCCGGCGGGTCGTGCAGCTCACGCCGCTGGGATGCTACGTGCTCGCGCTCGGCCCGCCGCCCGAGCCGCGGCCGACATTCGAGCACTTTCTGTTCGTGCAGCCGAACTTCGAGGTCGTCGCCTACCGCCAAGGCCTGACGCCGGGCCTGATCGGCGAGTTCAGCCGGTTCGCACGGTGGTCGCAGATCGGATCGGCGCTGGAACTGAAGCTCACACCCGAATCCGTTTATCAAGGCCTCGAGGGCGGCCTGACGCCCGAGGCGATGCTCGACCGCCTGGCGAGGCATAGCGCCCGGCCGATCCCGCCGAGCGTGGACGACGCGGTGCGGACCTGGGCCTCGCGCCGCGAGCGCGTGACCTATTACGGCGCGGCCACGCTCGTCGAGTTCGCCGACCCGCTCGACCTCGACGCGCGCTGGCCGTGTGGGATGTCGAGCCGGGATCGACCGGGCCGATCCGGATCAGCGAGCGGCTGCTGCTCGTCGAGGACGCCAGCGCGATCCCGTTTGGCCGGTTCCGCCTGGCGGGTTCACGGGACTATCGCCGCCAGCCCGAGCCGTGCGTCGAGATCGAGCCCGACGGCGTCACGCTGGCGCTCGAGCTCGGCCGGTCCGACCTGCTCGTCGACGCCGAGCTCGCACGGTTCGCCGACGAATTGCTGCCGGCCGCGACCCGCCGCCGGTTCCGCGTCTCGCCCGAGTCGCTGGCGAGGGCGTTGGATAGCGGACTGAGCGTGTCGTCGCTCACGCGGTGGTTCCACCAGCGGTCTGGGACCGGGCTGCCGGCGGCGATCCGCCTGCTCTTACATGCCGGATCGGCGGATGCCGAGCCGCTCGCCGCAACCCGCCCGCTCGTGCTGAGCGTCCCGTCCGAATCGCTGCTCGACGGCCTGCTGCAGCATCCCGAGACGGCGCCGTACCTCGGCGACCGGCTCGGTCCGACGGCCGTCGTCGTCGTCGAGCCGCTCTGGCCGAGGCTCCGCGAGGTGCTGGATTCGCTGGGGCTGCCGTTCATTGAGGGCGAGGAGAGGGTGCCGCGGACGGCGAAGGCGAGGCGGACTTCGTAGCGTCGGCGCCGAGCCTGAAGAAGTCCCAGCCCGGGTCGCCCGGCCGGAATTCGTACGTGCCCGCGGAGAGCGAATACCGCCGCCCGCCCTGCCCGCCGCCGCGGTCGTAGGCGATGGTCGACGAAGGGCCGACGGCGCGCGTCTGGCGTCCGCCGCCCTCGATCCGATGAGCGACGCCGTCGATGACATAATCGACGCTCGTCCCCGGCCGCGCGGCGTTGACGATCTCGATGGACAGCTGGCCCGCGCAGGCCGGTGCGGACGCCGCCGGCGAAGTCGCCGGCAATCGGTACAGATGCCCCGGATCGGCGGTGAAAGAGCCGTAGCCCGGATACTGCGGGTGGGGGGTGAGGATCGGATTCGGTTCGACCGGCGGGATCGCCTTCACGTGCGTGGTGAAGGCGTTGGGGAAGAAGAGGTCCGACCGTAGGATCCAGCGATCGGTCTCGACCTTCCGCTCGAACTTCCGGACCTCCTGGAGGTCGCGGTACACCGCCGCGGCGTCCCCGCGATCGATGTCCTCCTGGAGGCGAGCCCGTCGGTGATCGAGCTGTACCTCGCGGGTCTTCAGGAGGAGGAGATCCTGTGGCAGGCGGAGGACATCCTGCGCCTCCGCGGGCCGCGGCCCCAGGCGCGAACGTCGCCAGGAGGATCATGAGTCTGAACATGCGTCGGGACATGGAAACTTCCCCATGACCCATCCGTGGGCGTGCGCGAGGCGTCCTTCCGACCGCCTGGGTCACATCCCCTCCGACACCCTCCGCACCGGCCGCCAGTTCGCCGGCCGGCCCGGGCGAGCAGGCACATCGTCGGGGTTCCGCATCTCCTCGGCCGCGGGGGCGGGGGGCGAATCGACGTCCTCGCGGCTCATCTCGGCGGGGACGGCCTCGGCCTCGCGGTTCGAGGGCTTCGTCCGGGTGGCCAACTTCGCGCCGCCGGCCGACTGCCACCCGCCCGAAACGACCGGCTTCCGCGACTCGCTCCCGCTCGCGACCACCGGCGGCTTGATCCCGAACGCGGCCGGCGGCGGCATCGTCAGCTCGCCGTCGCCGGGAGACTGGCCGCGATAGACGCCCGCCGAGCGAGGCTTGCCGCTGTCGGCGAGCATCTCGCGAGACGCCCCGGCCCGATCGCGCTGGGACGGGTCATAAAGCGCCACCAGCCGGTTGCGGTCGAGCAGGCGATAGATCGACGCCGGCTCGGCGTAAAGCCCGTTGCCGTGCTGGGGGTCGGCGAAGTCGCACACGCCCGCGACGTAGAAATCATCAGTGAACAGTCCGCCGCCCGAGCGGCCCTGCTTGGGCGGGTTCTTGCACTCGATGACGTGGAACGTCTCGCCCGTGCCCGTGTTCTTCAGCCCGGCCTTCGAGCGGAGGATCTGCGTGTCCCACGCCGTCGCGTCGTGCCCCTCGGAGCAGCCGACCGTCAGCATGTGCATGCCCTCCTTCGGGTGCCAGTACGGCGGGACGACCTTCGCCGCGGGCAGCACCTTGCCGGGCTTGATCCGGATCAGGCCGACGTCGTTCGTAAGGTCGTAGTCGACCGCCTCCCCCTTCACCGTCTCGAGGTAGTGGACCTGGTTCTTCCTCGGCCCACCGAGCACGCCGTCGAACAGGTCGACCGTGATCGGCATCCGGCACTGCGACGGCGGGGGCGTCTTCCGGCCCTCTTCTTTGAAAATGTGAGCACAGGTGAGGACGAGCGACTGGTTCGCGTCGGAGTAGATGACCGTGCCCGAGCCGACGCCTTCGTAGCCGTTGCCCATCTTCATGCGGATGCGGACGACGGTCTGCCAGGGCCTGGGGTTGGGAGAGGCCTTGCGGGCGGCCGGGTTCTCCTCGGGCTCGGAGTCGGAGGGGACCTCAAGGTCATCGCGCCGCGCATCGCGCCTGGCGACCTGGCGCGCGGCCAGGCGGGTGCGGACCTTGGCCTGGGCCTCGCGGTAGAGGGTGGCCAGCTCCTGCGCCGGGCGGGCGCCCTCGACGCGGCCGAGTTGGCGGCCGTCCTCGTCGACGACGATGAAGGTGGGGAACGCGGAGACGCCGTACTTGCGGACGAGGTCCTTCTCGCGGTCGCCGTCGACCGAGCGGACGGGATAGCCGGCGTCGATGAGCTTGGAGATGGCCGGGCGCATGGCCCGGCAGGGGGCACACCACTCGGTGTGGAAGTCGAGGAGGACGGGCTCGCCGCGATCGGCCGAGGCGCTTGCGGGGACGTCGGCCGTGGCGATGAGGGCGAGGAACAGGGCTGCGAAGGTCATGCCGCACGGACTCCTTTCCCGGGGGACGACCCGTTCGCCCCCATGGTGGCGGGGGACGTGGGCCGGGCTCGGCGCGCGTCCTCACGGGCGGGACGCATCGCCGGGTCGGGCCGACGCGCGACGGCTCGCCGGCCCGGCCTCGCGGGGCCGGGCAAGCATGCCATACGGATTGGGTCTGAGGAGTCGGGGTGCGCAGTCTCTCCGGGGACGAGCGTCCCCGGTCCATCCGTGGGCGGGCCGTGCATCGCGGGCCCCTCGGCCCCCCATCTTGGGAGGCCAAGTCCCGCCGGCCTCGCCCGATCGCGACCCGCTCGCGCGGCACGCCCCGAGTTCGACCGACGGTGCGGTTTCCGCGACCTCCCTGTCGCCCATGCCCCCGGTCCAATCCCTGAACCGGTACGCCCGAACGGAGGGGAGCGCGTCCACCGCGGTCGCCCCTTATACGAGGAGTGTGCAGGGAGTACCAGATCATTTCCTCGGTTTTTCATGGGCCCTGACTTGTGGCTTTTTGGCGACGGTCCGAAAAAAATCGGGGACACCTATGGATATCGCCGCCGTCATGCCCTAGACTCCCCAGATCCGAAATAACTAGGCGTGTGCCGGCCCCGGACTTGCGGGCTGTCCCACATGAGGTGAAGGGCCACGGGCCCGGGCGGGTGCGCGTGCCGATTCGGCGGCCGCGCGGCCCTTGGCCCCCCATAGGGAGGTGACGAGCCGACCAGAACGTCCGGACGGTCCCCCCTCCTCCCCCCGCCCCGTCGAGTTCCCCCCAGCGGTCGCCGCCCCTCCCCCGCGGCCGTGATCCCGCGCCCCATCACCGAAATGCCGACCGAGAGCGGCCCCCCTCTTGGCGACCGATGCCGCAATTGCGGCGATGTCGTCGATCGTTTTATCTTTTTAAGGACCAAGAATTCATGAAACCGACGAAGCGACGTGCATTCACGCTCATCGAGTTGCTGGTGGTGATCGCGATCATCGCCGTCCTCATCGCCCTCCTGCTGCCGGCCGTCCAGGCGGCGCGCGAGGCGGCCCGCCGCGCCCAGTGCGTCAACAACCTGAAGCAGATCGGCCTGGCGATGCACAACTACCACAGCGCGATCAACGCACTGCCCTGGGACCACGGGCCCGGCTGCTGGAACGAGTGGTCGGGGATCACCATGCTTCTGCCCTACATGGAGCAGACCCCGGTCTACAACTCGGCCAACTTCGCTTACACGATCTGCGACTCGGCCGACCCGGGTGGCTCGGGCACGCCGACCACGCTCAACGCGACCGTGGCCCGCACGAAGATCAACGGCTTCGTCTGCCCGTCCGACCTTGACCGCCTCACCAACGTCGAGGCGCACAACAACTACGGCATGTGCACCGGCTCCGACGCCATCGGGGCCGAGGGCCCGACCCAGTTCGTCGGGATCGGCGTCTCGCTCTACGCCAGCGGCCAGGGCGCCATCAGCTTCGCCTCGATCATCGACGGCACTAGCAACACGGCCGCCTACAGCGAGATCAACAAGGGCATCGGCCAGTCGGCCGGCACCCCCGACTCGACCTCGCCCGCGACCACGATCTACCTGGTCGGCAACTTCAACGGCACGCCCCAGAACGACTACCAGGCCTGCCTGGCGACCACCACCGCGTCGACCACCTCGACCGACTGGGCCTACGGCCAGTACTGGCACACCACCCAGCGCGACAACGGCCACTTCAAGACGCTGATGCCGCCGAATTCCAAGAGCTGCCAGGCCACGAACTCGCTGGCCAACGGCGCGGGCAACTTCAACTTCGGCGCCTTCACACCCAGCAGCCGCCACTCCGGCGGCGTCAACATGCTGATGTGCGACGGCTCGGTCCGGTTCGTCAAGAACACCATCAACCCGCAGACCTGGTGGGCCGTCGGGACCCGCCAGGGCAACGAAGTCATCAGCGCCGACAGCCTCTGATCCAGGCCCAGACGCCGTCGACTCGCCGACCCTCCCCCGGCCCGCGGGGGAGGGTTTTTTTTCGACATCGACGAAACTCAAATCCCGGTAACGGTCAATGCCACGACTTCGTGGCCCGCCGCGGTCCAGACTAAAGATTTAGGTGTGCTGGTCTTGCACGGCGGCTCGGGTCCATGCACACTGGGACGGGGGGATGATCGAATCGTCAGGGTCAGATCATCGCCCGCCTTCCTTTTCTTCGCGATTGCTCAGACGGTTTCATCCAGGCCGGCCGGCTCGGGGTTATCCCGCGCCACGGCCGGCGCCGCGCGGATCGCCCAGTCGCCGACGGCCCGAGGGCCGTCGCAGGGAGGTGTCGAGCAGCCAACGACGACGGGCCGGGCTCTCCCCCCTCTCGACCCACCGAACAGCGACGCCGAATCCCTCCTCGCGGCCGTCACCCCGACTTCATCCCCCGAAACGCCGACCGAGAGCGGCCCACCCTCTCGGCGAGACGCCGCCGCGCCCGCGGGAGCGACGACGCCGTCGATCATCTCCACTCAGCCAGGGAAAGAAGGACCCCATGCCCCGTTCATCGCGTCGCGGATTCACGCTCATCGAGCTCCTGGTGGTCATCGCCATCATCGCCGTCCTGATCGCCCTTCTGCTGCCCGCCGTCCAGGCGGCACGCGAGGCGGCCCGGCGGTCGCAGTGCGTCAACAACCTGAAGCAGGTCGGCCTGGCCTTGCACAACTACCACTCGACCAACGACAGCTTCCCCCCGGGCGGCGTCTGCACCCAGAGCACGCAGGGCTGCACCGGCCAGTGGAACGGCTTCAGCTCGATCGCCTGCATGCTGCCGTTCATGGAGCAGCAGGCGATCTACGGCTCGATCAACTTCTCGATCGTCTCCTCGGGCGAGAACAACCCCCCCGGCCCCGTGAACCAGACGGCGCGGCGGACGCAGATCAACACGCTGCTCTGCCCGTCCGACCCCTACGCCCAGGGCCAGGGGCAGACGTCTGACGGCGGCCGGCTGAACAGCTACATGGCGAGCATGGGCACCTCGGCCAACGGCGGCTACTCGGCCACGACCACTGGCCTGTTCGCCGACGGCAGCGTCTACGGCATCCGCGACTGCACCGACGGCTCGTCGAACACCGTCGCCTTCGCCGAGAAGCTCTGCGGGACCCCCGGCAGCAGCACGGGCCAGGGCGCCCTGTACCGCGGCAACGGCGTCAACGGCACGGGCGTCTCCACCAACATCTTCGACGCGTGGCAGAATCCCACTCAGGTCCAGACCGACCTCAACACCTGCACCAGCACCTTCATCGGGCTGCAGAACGGGGCGGCCACCCTGATCAACAACGAGGGCCAGTGGTGGATCACCGGGGCCACGGCGTTCTCGATGTTCAACACGATCGTGCCGCCGAGCTCGGGTCAGTACAAGTGGGGCTCGTGCCGCAACGGCTGCAACACGTGCAGCCCCGACGGGTCGTCGTATGCCAACGCGAGCAGCAACCACTCGGGCGGCTGCAACGTCCTGATGGCCGACGGCTCGGTCCGGTTCATCAAGAGCACGCTTAACACCAACACCTGGTGGTCCCTCGGCACCCGCGCCAACAACGAGGTGATCGACGCCAACTCGTTCTGACCTCCCGCCCCGCCGGCCGTCCGCCTCGGCGGCCCTCCCCCTCCCCGGGGAGGGCCGCCTTTCGTCGTTCGATGGGGGCGGGCGTGGGGAACGATCAGCGCGCAGTAAAGGGTGAAGGGGGCAAAGAGCCGAGGCCGCCCTTCCGCCCGTTCGCTCCAGGCCGTGTAGACGCTGCCCGGCCGACGCCGACGAGGCCGGCGAACTCGCGCGGTTCATCGCCGGCCGGGTCCGCGACCTCGAGCGGTGCGTGGCGACGACGTTCGCCCCGCCCGAGGCCCTCGCCGCCGGCCGGGCGATGGCGGCCCGACCCGCTCATCAAGCTGACCCATCGCTGAAGGTGGCTTCAGGGACCGTCGGCGGTCGCGGTGCGCGCCCCCGCCCGGGCAGCCCGGTCTACGGGGAGGGCTTGGAACCCTCGGCCGGCCTGGGCTCGGGGGCGGGCGGGGCCTTCTCGGCCTCGTCCTTCGGGAGGTCCTCGACCCCGTGCTCGAGCTCCTTCTTGCCGAAGATCTTGTCGAAGTTCGGGAAGCCATATTTTCGGACGATAGGACCCGACATATCTCCCTCGAAGTAAACGGACTGCGGATGGCCGCGACGGGCGGGCCCCAGGTCGCGGGGCAGACTCCATGATAAACGAAATCGTGGACCGGCGAAGCCGGCCCCGGACTTGTGTGTGAATCGGACGTCCAGCAGAATGGCGGCGATCGTCCTGGAATCCCGCAGCAGGGCCGGAGTCCTCGCGTCATGTGGAAGTCTCGCTTGTCCCGGCTCGCGGCGGTCGCGACCATCTTCCTCACCCCCGGGGCCCCCACCCTCGCCGCGGACGACCCGGCGGCCTGGAAGACGTTCTCGTCCATCGGCAAGGAATCGCGGTCGCTCGACGGCGGCAAGGAGGCCGAGCTCCTCCGGCACGATGGCCGGGGCTGCCTGACGCACATGTGGTTCGGCGGCGACTGGCCCGGCTACGAACGGACCCGGATTCGGGTCTACGTCGACGGCGAGGCGAAGCCCTCGATTGACATGGAGCTAGGCCTCGGCCACGGCGTCGGGTTCGCCGACACCGCCGGCCCGTGGGGGACCGGGCGGCTCGGCAAGACGGGCCGCCCCAGCGGCCTCTACAACACCTATCGCATCCCCTTCGGCGACGGCGTGAAGGTGACCGCCCAGCGGCCCGACGGGCTGCCCGACTCCCCCTTCTGGTGGATCGTCAGGGGGAGCGAGAACCTGCCGGTCACGCTTGGAGGGGTGCGGCTGCCCGAGTCGGCCCGGCTGAAGCTCCACCGTCGGGATCATTACACGGCGAAGCCCCTGGAGGAGTTCGCCCTCTGCGACGTGAAAGGGGCCGGGGCCCTGTACCAGGTGACCATCGCCGCCCGCGGCCTGCACGACCGGCCCGACTGGACGCGCCTCAGCTTCCTCGAAGCGTGCATGCGGGCCTACCTCGACGGGGAGGCCGGGCCGACGCTCCTGTCCTCGGGGTTGGAAGACTACTTCCTCGGGACGTACTACTTCAACCGGGGCCGGTACGCGAATGACCTCGCCGGGCTGACGCACTTCGACGGGAAAGACCGGTCGTTCTCGGCGTACCGGTTCCACGACGAGGACCCGTTGTTCTTCCGCTCGGGGCTCCGCCTGACCTGCCGGTGCGGCGAGACGGAGGACGGTTCGCTCGGCGGCAAGAAGAAGGGTGACCCGTCCGAGACCGTCTACTCGACCTACGCCTGGGTCTATCAATGGCCGACGCCGCCGACCGTCCCGCCCCGACCTCGTTAAGTTCTCGTCTCGTCCCCCCTGGCGGGCAAGCCGGCTCGCCGGACTTCGCCGAAGTTCTTCAACTCTACGCACGAAGCCGCGCGAAGGCGAACGAAAGGCGGCCGCCCGGGTTCGGTCGGCACGGGGTCGTCGGGGCGATCCGCGGGTCGCCGGGTTCGCTCGCGGCCTCGGACCCCCGCCCAGGGCTCAAAGTGCCGCACGCCCCCCCGTCACTTCTTGGCCTGGGCCTCGGCGAAGGCCGTGTCGAAGAGCCGGCCCGCGGAGGCGAAGCCCATTGTCTTCTTGACGAACGCGGCCGCCTCGGCCGCGCCGTACTCGCGGTCCATACCGGGGTCCTCCCACTCGACCGAGAGCGGGCCGGTGTACCCGATCCCGTTGAGGGCCCGGGCGATCTCCTCGAAGTCGACCTGCCCCCGGCCCGGCGAGCGGAAGTCCCACCCCCGCCGCGGGTCGCCGAAGTTCAGGTGCGAGCCGAGGATGCCCGTCCGGCCGTCGAGCGTCCGGGCCGCATCCTTCACGTGAACATGATAGATCCGGTCCGGGAACTCCCGGATGAAGGCGACCGGGTCGACGAACTGCCAGAGCAGGTGGCTCGGGTCGAAGTTGAACCCGAACTCGGGCCGGTTGTTCAAAGCGTCGAGCGCCAGTCCGGGCCGAGTAGAGGTCGAAGGCGATCTCGGTCGGGTGGACCTCCAGCCCGAACTTGACGCCGACCTCCTTGAACACGTCGAGAATCGGGTTCCACCGCTCGGCGAGGAGCTTGAACCCATCAGCAATCATCTGATCCGACACCGGCGGGAATGAGTAGAGCAGGTGCCAGATCGACGACCCGGTGAAGCCGTTGACGACCTTCACGCCCATCTTGGCCGCGGCCCTGGCCGTGTCCTTCATCTCCTGGATGGCCCAGGCGCGCTTCTTCTCGGAGTTGCCGCGGACCTCGGCCGGCACCCAGTCGTCGGTGCGGCTGTCGAGGACGTCGAGGACGAGCTGGCCGGTCAGGTGATTCGAGATGGCCCAGCACTTGAGGCCGTACCTGGCGAGCAGGTCGTGGCGGCCCTTGCAGTAGCCGTCGTCCTTGAGGGCCTTCTGGACGTTGAAGTGGTCGCCCCAGCAGGGCAGCTCGATGCCGTCGTAGCCCCACTCTTGGGCCTTCTTGCAGATGTCCTCGAGCGTCATGTCGGCCCACTGGCCGGTGAAGAGCGTGACGGGGCGGGCCATCGGCGTGGGTCTCCCTGGGCTAGCGTCGTTAGGGTCGGAGGGAATGGACGCAACCCTAGTCGGGGGGTGGCGCGGTGTCAACGATTTGACCGCCGCTCACGCCGTCCGGTAAGCTCCCGGTTTGCCCGCGTGACCGAGGCCCTCCCATGCCGCCGACGGCCGTCCTGTTCGACTTCGACGGCACCCTTGCCGACACCGAGAACGTCCACGTCGCCGCCTGGCAGCGGACCCTCGCCCGGATGGGCTGGGAGCTCGCCGACGAGGCCGCCGCGCGGGCCGCGGAGATCGACGACCGCTACTTCCTCCAGGAGCTCTTCAGCCGCCGCAAGATCGAGGGGGCCGATATCGACGGTTGGATCCGGCGCAAGCAGGAAGTCGCCGAGATGATGCTGGCCGACGCCCGCCGGCTCTATCCGGGGGTCGTTGAACTGGTCCATTCCCTGCGGAAAAAGAAGGTTCGGCTCGCGGTCGTCACCACGACCTGGCGGCGAAATGTCGAGGTCGTACTGGGAGCCGCGGGCCTGATCGAGGCCTTCGAGCTCATCGTGGGCAAGGAGGACGTCGCGGCCGTGAAGCCGTCGCCGGATGCTTATGATTCGCGCTTGGGTCGCCTGGAGGTCCCGGCCAAGCAAACGGTGGCGCTGGAGGATTCGCCCACGGGGCTTGCCTCGGCGAGGGCGGCGGGGATCGAGGCCGTGGCCGTCGGGCACCGCCGGCGCGAGGGAGAATGGTCGAGCGGGCATCGCTTCCTGGCCGACCTCGTTCGACGGAGGAAGCGTTGAGGGCGTTGGGGATCTCGTAGGGTCCGCTGTGCGGACGTCTTCAATCGCGATCCGCGACCCCGGACGTCCGCACAGCGGACCCTACGAAGACCCCCGTTCCGATACCACGCCACTAACCGGGCGATCCCCTCGGCGAATGGCGTCTTCGGGTCGTACCCCAGCTCCGACCGGGCCCGGCTGATGTCGGCATACGTCTGGCGGACGTCCCCCGGCTGCTCGGGCAAATACCGCAAGACAGGCGTCCTGCCCAGCGCCTCGGCCAGCGTCGCGATCATCGTCCGAAGCTCGACGGGCGACGAGTGGCCGAGGTTGTAGAGGTCGTGGCCCCGGCAGCGGTCGATGGCGCGGACGACTCCGTCGGCGAGGTCCTCGACAAAGGTGTAATCCCGCCGCGTGGTGCCGTCGCCGAAGACGGGGATCGGCTCGCCCCGGTCGATGAGGCGGGCGAACTTGGAGACTGCCAGGTCGGGGCGGTTACGGGGCCCGTAGGCCGTGAAGAAGCGGAGGCCCGTCACGGGCAGGCCGTGGACGTGGTGGAACGTGTGGGCGAGCAGCTCGCAGGCCTTCTTGGTGGCGGCGTAGGGGCTGATCGGGTGGTCGACCGGGTCGGTCTCGCGGAACGGGGCGTCGGGCCGGTCGCCGTAGACGCTGGAGCTCGAGGCGTAGACGAACCGGGGCAGCGGATCGAGCCGGCAGGCCGCCTCGAGGAGGTGGGTCGTGCCCAGGACGTTGACCTCGGCATAAGCCGCCGGCTGCTCGATGCTCGGGCGGACGCCGGCCTTGGCCGCGAGGTGGGCGATGGCATCGGGGGCGACCTCGGAGACGACGCGGAGGATGGATTCGCGGTCGCGAAGGTCGGCCTCGACGAGGCGGAATCGCGGGTTTTTCAGGGCGGAGGCCACGTTGGCCCGCTTGATCGCCGGGTCGTAGAACGGGTCGAAATTATCGAGCGCGACGACCTCTCCGCCGTCGATCAAGAGGCGATCGACGAGGGTCGATCCGATGAACCCCGCGCCGCCGGTGACGAGCGTCCGCATGGCCCCTTCGCTCTTCGACATGGCTTTCCCGACCGCCGTCACTCCTCCACCACCATCTCCCAGTGCATCCCCGCCCCCTTTCCGTCGATGGCCAGCCGCGACCCCATCGGCTGTCTTCACCAGCGAAACGGCCTCGCGGCGGTTCCCCTCGGCGTCGAGGGCATACGCCTTGATCGACCCCGCCCGCCGCCACTCGACCGACCCCTTCACCGGCTCCCGAAGCAACGGCGGCCGCCCCGGGTCAGCGACGTCGCGGCGGGACTCGTCGACCCACGCATACCCGGTGGGCTCGACGCGGGCCACGGCCGTCACCAGCAGGCGGCGAGACGCGGCGATCGGCTCCTTGCCCAGGGCCGAGGCGGCGATCACGCCATAGTCATTATCGACCTCGATCGTGATCGCCTCCCCCCTCGCCGGCTCGCCTCCGGACCAGCCGGCCAGGGCCGCCGTGTGGGGCGTGTCGACGACCAGCCGGCCGCGGCGAGGGTCCCATCCCGCGAGGCCCCCGGGCGCGTGCTCGGGTGGTCCGGTGGTGGGCCGGCTCGGTCCGGTCCCGGAGCACGATCGAGGCCGCATGAGGCAGCAGAGCATAGACGGGCGGGATGCCGGGGATCGACTCGGGGACGGCGAAGATGTCATCGCCCCCGCCCGTGCCCGTGGCCGAGGCACCCCACGGATTGGGCTGTGAGAAGACCCCGCGGCGAGCCAGGGCGTCCCAGTCCTCAGCAGCGGCGGTCTGGGCCGCGAGCATCAGGTCGGCCGCCTCGAAGGGCAAGGCCCAGGCGCCCGAGGTCTGGTCGCACCACTGGCCCACGGCATAGGGCCGGTCGGCCTTTCGCTTCTTGGCGGCGAGGGCGAGCAGGCCGCCGTCACGGCTCCAGACCTGCGATCGCCGCAGGGGCGAGGCGAACGGGGACGGCAGCCAGTAGAGCCGGTCGTCGACCAGGTCCAGGACCTGCTGGGCCTGGGCGAACTCGGCCTCGCGCCGCCAGTGCGAGACGCCGGCGATCGGCACCTTGAGGCCGGAGCCGCGGAGGTCGTCGGCCAGCTCCTTGAGCGAGGCCGACTCGACGACCCGCCAGCCCGAGCGGCCCTGGCCGCGGGCCTTGAGCGCCGAGGCAAGGTTGCCGGGAAGGCTGCTCGGGTCGTCGATCTGATCGAAGAGGGAGACCTCGCCGAACAGCGTCACCCACGCCAGCGCCGGGTCGTCCTTCAGGGCCAGGCCGGTCTCGGGGTTGACGTGGCCGAGGAGCCCGTTGGCCGCCTCCAGCGTGGCCGCGCGAAGCTTGGGGTCGAACACCGAGGCCGGGCCGCCGCCGATGGTCAAGAGGGGGACTGACGGGACGTCATCCTCGGGCCGGAACCGGCGGGCGCTCTGGAGCTCCAGCGCGACGTAGATGCCCCGCTTCTTGAGGGCCGCGATCATGTGGTCGAGCCGGGCGAGCGAGACGGGGTCGAACTCGCGGGTGTCCTCGCGAGTGTCGTCGAAGAGGCTCCGCGCCGGGCCGTAGGCCGAGTCGAGGTCGCCCAGCCGGACGAGGTTCACGCCCGACCGGGCCAGGCGGTCGCCCAGGGCGTCGGCGCGGTCGGGCTCGGAGAACGCCACGGGCGGCAGGAGCTGGACGCCGAAGAACCGGGCGCGGGCGCCGTCCTCGAAGGCGAGCCGGCCGCCCTTGACCGCGACGAACCCCCGCTTGCCGGCCGGGGCGTCGAGCAGGCCCGAGGCGTCGAGCGCCGAGCCCGCGGCGACGCCCTTCGAGGGGTCGACCGGAAGCCACGCCTCTTTCTTGGTCTCGATGTGGAACGGCCGCCAGCTCGCGGGGTCCAGGGGAGGATTCGAGAGGACCACGACGTCGTCGATCAGGACCGATCCGGCCGAGTGGGTCTTCTCGAACTGGAGGACGGCCCGCGTTGCCCCGGGCGGCACGGAGGCCGTGGCGTGGTCGGTCGCCCAGGGGTTCGTGCCGGTCCAGCGGAAGAGCAGCCGCTGGCCGGTCGGGCCGGGGATGGGCCGGCCGTCGTCGTCGAGGTAAAAGACGGCCCCGCGGACAGCGTCGGCCCCGCGGAGGTCCTTGGCGCGAAAGGCCACGCCGACCCGGAGCGAGTCGAGGCCCTGGACCGGCACGCCAAGCGCGGTCAGGAGCCGGGCGCCGGCCTTGTCGAGGATCGCCGCCGCGGCCGAGTCGTGGCCGGGGAAGGCCCGGGTCGTGCCGTTCTCGACGATCCAGCCGAACGGCCCGGGATCGCCCAGCTCGAAGTCGCCGTTAACCACGAGGCTCGGGTCCGTCGTCGCCCCAACCGGCACCATCTCGAGGGCGAGGTCGTCGACCTCCAGCACCCCGGTGGCCCCGATCAGCCCGAGCGAGAGGATGGCGTCGCGGGTCTCGGGCGGGACGGCGATCCGCTTGACGACCCGCGTCCACTCGCGGCCGATCGACTTCGTCCAGGGTCCGAGGGCACCCCGGCGGACGACCCGGAGCTCGTGGCCGAGCAGGTCGAGCAACAGCCCCGGCTCATCCCCCATCCGTTCGCCGGGGCCGATGTTCTCGGCCCGGACCCAGAGACCGAGGATGATTGCCTCGACCTTTCGACCGTCCACACCGAAGGCCCGGCTTGCTCTTGCTGGGCGTCCGGGCCGGGCATTCTCGAAGCGCAGGCAGTGGGACTTCGGTCCGGAGACGCCGCCTTCGACCCACTTCGCGTCCCGAAGGTTGTACCAGCCGTCGGGCACGCCGTCGCCGTTGGCGTCGACTTCGAGCGGGTCGAGCCTGGGTACGGGGGGGCGTTCGATGTCGTCGTCGGAGGGGTTCTGGGCCTGGCAGGTGGACAGGGCGAGGAGGGCGGCGAAGACCGCACGCCACCCTACCCTCCCGCGCCACGGGCTGATCCCCTCGTTCCCACGCTCCGCGTGGGAATGCCTCCCCCGACGCTCCGCGTCGTCCGGGCGCGAAGGCCCGTGGCCGCGGAGCGGCCGAAGACGCGTTCCCACGCAGAGCGTGGGAACGAGGGCGATGCCGGGGTCGCGACCGCCCGACTGATCGCTCACGGCTTCTTCCCTTCCTTGGCCTCGCGGAAGGCCCGCCCCGTCATCGGGACGAACAGGGTCGGCCGGAGCAGCTTGTCGCTGAGCTTGCCGTCCTTCTTGACCATCAGGTGGACGACCTGGTCGAACCGGTTGCCGATCGGGATCACGAGCCGGCCGCCCTCCTTGAGCTGCTCGACCAGCGGCGGCGGGACCTTCGTCGGGGCACATGTCACAATAATGGCGTCAAACGGCGCGGCCTCGGGCCAGCCCTCGTAGCCGTCGCCGACGCGGGTGTGGACGTTGGCGTATCCCAGCTCCTTGATGACCTTCGCCGCCCGCTCGCCCAGGGGCTTGTGGATCTCGACCGAGTAGACGTCCTTGACGAGCTGGCCGAGGATCGACGCCTGGTAGCCGCTGCCGGTGCCAACCTCGTAAACCTTGTCGGTCGGCTTCAGTTGCAGGGCCTCGGTCATGAACGCCATGTCGAACGGCGGGGTGCTCGTCTGGCCCTCGCCGATCGGGATCGATTCGTCGTCATATGCGAGCCTGCGGTTCCCGGGCGGCAGGAACTCGTGGCGGGGGACGACGCGGAAGGCCTGGAGCACCCGCGGGTCCTTGATGCCCCGCTCGACCAGGTGCTGCTGGACCATCTTGGCCCGCGCGGGGGCCGTGGGGTCGGCCTTGTCGTCGGCCGCGGCCAGGGCGACGGCCGCGAGGGCGATTGCCGCGGAGGATGCCAGCCTCGAGGAGGTTCGGTCGGCCATGACGTGGACTCACTTCGGGAGAGTTCGGCTCGTCCTCATCTTATCGGCGCGGGACGGTGACGTCGCTACCATGGAGAGACGAGGCCGCCACTCCTAGCCCGCCACGAGCCGTCGCCCATGCTCACCTTCCTGACGCTCCTCGCCACCCTTTCCTTCACGCCCCCCGACGGAACGCCCGAGAAGCCCGAATCGGTCACCCTCCGCGGCAAGGTCGTCGAGCTGGCCGAGGCTCTGAAATCCAGGGGCGTCAACGCCGACCCCGAGCCGATCGCGGGCCAGGTCGCGCTGGTGACGGACGAGGGGTCGGTCATCCCGCTCCTGTCGGACGAGGCGAGCCGGGCGCTCTTCCAGGACAAGCGGTTGCGCGGCCGGAAGACTGAGGTCGCCGGGCTCCGCCGGGCCGGCATGCCCTACCTCCAGGTCATCAATTTCAAGGTCGAGGACGACGGGGCGATGCGGACGCCCGAGTATTATTGTGAGATTTGCGCCATTCACGTAAGATATCCCCAGATCTGCCCCTGCTGCCAGGGGCCGATGATCCTGCAGATGAAGCCCGAAGGCCGCTGACGCCCTCGACTTCCGCTCCTCTCGCGGGCCGATTCCCGACCCGAGGGGCGACGTCCCTCCTCCCGCTCCGCAGACTGCCAATCTTCCTCCCCGGTCCGTCAGGAGCCACCGTCGATGAGCGGATGGAACGGCGACCTGATTCTCGGCGGCGTCGCGGCGTTCGCGGTCGCCACCACGCTGACGACCCTCGCCGCCCTCTTCTGGGTCACCCGCCGCCGCAAGCGGCTGGCCGACTTCACCCCGCCGGTGACGATCTTCAAGCCCCTGAAGGGCCTCGACGACGGCATGGAGGCCAACCTCCGCAGCTTCTTCGAGCTCGACTACCCGACGTACCAACTCCTCTTTGGCGTCGCCGACCGCGACGACCCGGCGATCCCTGTCGTCCAGAAGCTGATCGAGGCCTTCCCCGATCGCGACGCCAGGCTCATCGTCGGCACGCCGCCGTTCGGGCTCAATCCGAAGGTCGAGAACCTCGCGGCGATGTGGTCCTACCGCCGCCACGACACGGTCCTGATCAGCGACTCGAACGTCCGCGTCCGCCCGTCGTACCTCCGCGAGACGGCCTGCTACCTGGCCGACCCGGGCGTCGGACTGGTGACGAACCTGTTCGCCGGCGTGGGCGAGGAGCACTTCGGGGCGGCGCTCGAGAACCTGCATCTCAACGGGTTCATCGCCTCGGGGGTGGCGGCGGCGTCGACCTTGGGGATCACCTGCGTCGTCGGCAAGTCGATGCTGATGCCGGTCCGGGCGATCGAGGCCGCGGGCGGACTGGCGGGGGTCCGCAACCTGCTGGCCGAGGACCAGGCGCTGGGCGTCCGGATCCGCAAGGCCGGGTATTCGATCAGGCTCAGCCACCACGTCGTCGGCAATGTGAACGAGGTCCGCAGCAGCCGGTGGTTCCTCAACCGCCACTCGCGTTGGTTCAAGATCCGCGCCCGGATGGCCCGGCCGACCTTCGCGATCGAGCCGCTCTCGAACCTGGCGACGGTGGGCATCGCCTGGGCCCTGGCCGGCCATTCCGACTTCGTCGGCCTCGCCCTGCCCGGCCTGATCGGCCTGGGCATCGCCCGCGACGCGATCGGCTCGTACCGGCTCCGCGGCTCGCGACCCCGCCTGAAGTACCTGCTCCTGAGCCCGATCAAGGACCTGTTCCTCCTGCCGCTCTGGTTCGACGCCCTGTTCGACCGCCGGGTCCACTGGCGGGGGAACACGTTCGTCATCGGCAAGTTCACCCGCCTGCACCGCACGGGCATCTCCCGGCAGGTCCGCCGCCGGGTCCGGCGGGTCCGGAGGAGCCGGGCGAAGCACGGGCGAGGGGTCTGATCCGGTCGCCGCGAACCTCTAGGACGAGCGGCTGTCTGTGGTCAGGTCGATCGGTCGCTTATCCACAAGTCGAAGGTCGCCCCGCGGGTCGATCCGAGAAGAAAGAGGTCTCTTGATGGAACAGGCCCCCTCCGCCCCTCCCCTTCCCCGTCCCTCGCGGCGTTCCGCCGCACTCCTCGCCCTGCTCCTCATCGCGACCACCGCCGCCCGGGCCGACACCCTGGCCAACGTCCGCTCCACGGGCCGGCTCGTCTACGGCTCCGACGAGGAGGGCGGCGCCCCCTATCTCTACCAGGACCGCAACCCGCCCCACGCCCGGATCGGCTTCGAGGCCGAGCTGATGGACCGGGTCGCCCGCGAGCTGAACGTCACGCCCGTCTTCAAGCAGGCCCTCTGGGAGAACCTGCTCCAGGTCCTCGCGCGGGGCGAGATCGACGTCGTCGTCAACGGCTACGAGCTGACCGAACGGCGAGCCCGCGACTACCTCGCGACGCGGCCCTACTACCTGTTCCAGCTCCAGCTCCTGGCGCTGCCCGGCGGACCCGTCCACGCACTGGCCGATTTCGGCCTGCCGAAGCCAGGCGGTGGCGTCTGGCAGCTCGGCGTGCTCGGCAACTCGGCGGCCGACGTCTATGCCCAGCGGCTCGACCCGCGGCTCGTCCGCGTCGTCCGGTTCGACGGCGCGACCAACGCGATGATGAAGGTCCGCAGCGGCCAGATCGACGCCACGCTCCAGGACCTCCCCGCGGCCCTCCATTACGTCCGCCAGCCCGAGTTCAAGGACCTCGTCCTCGCCGGCCCGCCCGAGGGGTGCGGCTATTACGTGATGTACGTCCGCAAGGGCGATGAGGCCCTCCGCGACGCCCTCGACGACGCCATCGGCAAGGTCGTCCGCTCGGGTGAGTGGAAGACGATCTGCGCGAAGTACCACATCTGGAACGACGCCCAGACCGTCCTCGCCGACTGGAAGGCGCACGGCCCGCGGCGAGCGGACGACCCGAGCGGCCCTGGTTCGACTGGCACCTGCTCCGCGACTTCTTCCCCGACCTGCTGCTCTCGGCCGGCGTGACGCTCGGCCTCTCAGTTCGCCTCGATGCCGATCGCGATCGTGGCCGGGTTGCTGATCGCCATCGGTCGCCTGTACGGTCCACGATGGCTGGCGATGCCGCTGGCGGGCTACGTCGAGGTCATCCGCGGCACGCCGCTGATGCTCCAGCTCTTCGTCCTGTTCTACGTCCTGCCCGAGCTGGGCGTCATGCTCTGTCCCTGGGCGGCGGGCATCGCGGGGCTGGCGATCAATTACTCGGCCTATGAGTCGGAGATCTACCGGGCCGGTCTCCAGGCCATTCCCAAGGGGCAGATGGAGGCGGCCCTGGCGCTGGGAATGTCGAGGAAACTGGCCCTGCGGCGCGTGATCGTCCCGCAGGCGGTCCGGATCGTGATCCCGCCGGTGACGAGCGACTTCATCGCGCTCTTCAAGGACACCTCGATCTGCTCGGTCCTGACGCTGACGGAGCTGACGAAGCGGTATTCGATCCTCTCGAACACGGTGGGTGGCGTGGTCGAGTTCGGCATCGCCACGGCGGTGCTCTACCTGGCGATGAGCCTGCCGCTGTCGTGGTTTTCGCGGTGGATGGAACGACGGCTCGACGCCGAGGGGGTGAGCTCGATGATCGAGGTCAACGGCCTGATCAAGCGGTTCGGCGGGGCCGAGATCCTCCGCGGCGTGAGCCTCTCCGTGGCCCGGGGCGAGGTCGCGGCGATCATCGGCGCCGTCGGGATCGGGCAAGAGTACCTTGCTCCGATGCCTGAACGGGCTCGAGACGTTCCAGGCGGGCACGGTCGCCGTGGACGGCCTTCGGCTCGATGCGTCGCTGCACCGCGAGCGTCCGCGAGTCGACGGCCCGCCAGGTCTGCCGGCGGGCGGGGATGGTCTTCCAGGCGTACAACCTCTTCCCGCACCGGACCGTGCTGGAGAACGTCGCGGAGGGGCCGATCTACGTCCTCGGGATGGATCGCGCCGAGGCCTGCGCGGGCCGAGCGGCTGCTCGATCGCGTGGGCCTTCGCGACAAGCTCGCAGCGCGGCCACGCTCCCTCTCGGGCGGCCAGCAGCAGCGGGTGGCGATTGCGCGGGCTCTGGCGATGGAGCCGCTCGCCATGCTCTTCGACGAGCCGACGAGCGCGCTCGACCCGAGGATGACGGCCGAGGTCCTCGCCGTCATGGCCGACCTCGCCCGTGACGGTCTGACGATGGTCGTCGTCACCCACGCCATGCGGTTCGCCCGGCGATTGGCGACGACCGTTCACGTCATCGCCGACGGCCTCATTGCCGAGTCCGGGCCGCCGGATCAGGTCTTCGACGCACCGAGGACCGAGGCGACGCGGAGGCTGCTAGCGGAAGTCGAGGCGGCGTGATCGCACTCCCTCGTTCCCACGCTCTGCGTGGGAATGCCTCCCACGACGCTCTGCGTCGTTCGGGCGGCTATCCCGGAATGGCCGCACAGTGGCCGAAGACGCGTTCCCACGCAGAGCGTGGGAACGAGGACGCAGGGGCTGGCGGGTGCGGAAACGAGGCTCACCAATCCCGCTCGACGGGCAGGAATCCCTCGAGGCCGAGATAGCTCCGCGCGCTGGAATACCGCCAGTGTTCGGGCCGATCGACGTAGCCCCGCTTCACGGGGTTATTGTGGATGTATTCTAGCTTCTGCCGCATCATCGCCTCGTCCTGGATGACCTGAGGGTGGCTGCCCTCCTGCCAGAGCTGATAGGGGCGGTCGCGCTCGTGGGCGTCCTTCTCGCGGCGGAGCTGCTCCAGGATCGTCGCGTCGCCGCGAGTCGTGAGATGATCGAGAATTGTCCGGGCGGTGAAGGACTTGAAGTCCCCGATCTCCTTGGCCAGTTCGTCGGCCGACGCGATGAGGTGGAGGTGATTCTCCAGAACGGCGTAGCCGAAGACGCGGAGTCGCCCGCGATCCTGGAGGAACCGCCAGGAATCGAGGACGACCTCGACCGCGCAGGGCCTCGTGAAGACGGGCAGCCAGCCGACGATCGTGCAGGTCAGGAAATGAGGATGCGGCGACTCGCTGAATCGGTAGCGGCCTCGGGCCATGGACGCGGCCTCGGCGTGGGAGAGCGGACGACGCGGAGCGTCGGAAGAGGCATTCCCACGCGGAGCGTGGGAACGAGGGCGCGCCGGTGCCTGCTCGTCGATGTCGAGGCCGCGTAGCTCGTCGTTCCCACGCGGAGCGTGGGAACGAATCAACTGTAGGTCAATTCCGCAGGCTGGAAAGCGGCGCCGGGATGCGTCCGCCGTGGCGGACGAACGCCGTCGACCCGCCCGCGGCGTGGATCGGCAGGATGACCATCTCGCCGAATAGCCCGCCGAAGACGGCGCGGTCGCCGGGACCCTTGCCGGGGACGGGGATGATCCGCGAGGCCGTCGTCTTGTGGTTGATGACACCGATCGCGGCCTCGTCGGCGATCAGGGCCGCGAGCGTCTCGGCGTCGGTGTCGCCGGGCACGGCGATCATGTCCAGCCCGACCGAGCAAACCGCCGTCATCGCCTCGAGCTTGGCCAGGGTGAGGTCGCCCCGCTCGACGGCCTCGGCCAGCGCCGCGTCCTCGCTCACGGCGACGAAGGCTCCGGACAACCCTCCGACCGACGACGAGGCGAAGCTGCCGCCCTTCTTGACCGCGTCATTGAGCAGGGCCAGCGCCGGCGGTCGAGCCCGGCGCTCCGAGCCGCACGACGCCCATCGCCTGGAGGATCTCGCCGACGCTATCACCAACCTGCGGCGTCGGTGCCAAAGACAGATCGACGATCCCGAACGCAACCCCTAACCTGGCCGCCACCTCACGGCCGATCAGCTCGCCGACGCGGGTGACGCGGAAGGCGGTGCTCTTGATCTCCTCGGCGATCTCGCCCAGGGTCGCCTTCGGATTGACGCGGACCAGGTCCTCGACCGCGGCCTTGACCACGCCCGGGCCGCTGACGCCGATATTGATCACGCAGTCCGGCTCGCCATAGCCGTGAAAGGCGCCGGCCATGAACGGGTTGTCGTTCGGGGCGTTGGCGAAGATGACGAGCTTGGCGCAGCCGAAGCCGTCGTGGTCCCGGGTCCGCTCGGCCGTGTCCTTGAGCACGTGGCCGATCGCCGCGATGGCGTCCATGTTGATCCCCGCGGCCGTCGTGCCGACGTTCACCGAGGCGCAGACGCGCTTCGGTCGTCGAGAGCACCTCGGGGAGGATCTCGATCAGGCGGCGGTCGCCGTCGGTCCAGCCCTTCTGGACGAGCGCGGTGAAGCCGCCGACGAGGTCGACCTCGACCTCCGAGGCGACCTCATCGAGCGTCCGCGCGACGGCCATGTAGCCCTCGACCGTGTGGGCGGCGGCGACGTTGGCGATCGGGCTGACGGCGATCCGTCGGTTGACGATCGGGATGCCGTAGCGGCCCTCGACCTCGCGGCAGACGGCCCGGAGGCGGCCGGCAAAGTGAACGATCCGCGACCGAATTCGCCCGCAAAGCCCATTCAGATCCGGCGAGGCGCAGGGCTGAAGGTCGACGCCCATCGTGACGGTCCGGACGTCGAGCTTGTGCTGCCGGACCATTCCGAGCGTGGCCAGGACGTCCTCAGTGCGGTGCAATGGCGGCTCCTTCCCGAATGACCGAAGGCGCCAGGGCCGACGCGGACGGGGCTCGGCTCGGTCGTGGCCAGGAAAATGTTCTCGTGCTGAACGAACGCCTCGAGACTCATGTCGCGGCCGAACCGATCGAGCTCGTCGCGGACTGTCCCCGGCGCCAGGTCGTGGGGTAAGAAGGCCTCCATGATCATCGCGAACCGATCGCTGTCGATCCGGGCGTGCAGATCGACGATGTTGACCCCGAGCCGGGACAGGCAGCCGGAGATCGCGTGGATGATGCCCGGGCCGGTCGGGGCCGAGCACCGTGAGGATGAACCGCTCGCCCTCGACCGTCACCGGCTCGGGCCTGGTGCCGGCCGCGTCGATGACCTCGACGTTCAGGTCGAACTTGCCGCCGTTGGCGATGATGGCGGCGCTCGAGAGTCCTGGGATTCCTCGGCTCGGTGAAATCGACGGCGAGGATGATCGTGAAGTGGTCGCGGAGGACGGTCTGGGACAGCTCGAGGATATTGCCGCCGTGCTCGCGGATCGTCCCGGTGACGGAGTGGACGATCCCGACGCGGTCGGCGGCCGTGACCGTCACGATGTAGGTGGGCATGCTCGGCTCGGGTCAGACTTCGGGGTCGCGGGCGGCCTTGTCCGGGCCAGGTCGGTGGACGGCCAGCGCGGCCCAGCCGACGAGGAACAGGACCCCGCCGAACGGCGTGATCGCGCCGAGCCATCTTACCCCAGACAGGGCCAGGGCGTAGAGGCTGCCCGAGAAGAGCAGGATGCCCACGAGGAACGACCACCCCGCCACGCAGAGCGCGCCGCTCGACCGCCGAGCCCCGCGCGACCAGGCCGACGGCGACGAGCGCCAGGGCGTGATACATCTGGTAGCGGGCCGCCGTCTCGAACAGGGCCATGCCGCGCTCGTCGAGCTGATCCTTCAGCCCGTGCGCGGCGAAGGCGCCGCACGCGACGGACAGGAAGCCGAGGACGGCTCCGAGCCGGAGCCAGGTCGAGCCGTTCATGGAGAGTACCCGGGCTGATGCGAAATTAGGTGGAAGACCGTGCTTAGGGGCCCGGATAAAACGGGGTCAGGAGCCTTCGATTCTACGGCTCCTGACCCCCGTCTTGTCCGGCGGAGATCGGCTCCCAGAATTCCTGCCCGGTCGGCCGGCGGGCGTAGCGCATCGCCCCGCCGCAGGCCCGGCAACTGTACGTGATCGAACGGGCGTCCGGGACGCCGGCGATCGATTGGACGTCGTGCGACCCTCCGCGACGACCGCCGGCCGCAGTGGGGGCAGGGCTGGCGGACGAGCCAGCCCGCGAGCGGCAGGGCGCCGAGCGCGACGAGGGCGCCCAGGGCCGGGATGAGGATCCAGACTTCGTCGGGCATGGGAGTGGTTCGGCGGGTCCGCGGGATCAAGCTTGCCGTGCCGGGTCTGCGTCGAGCGACAGGACCTCGGCACGGAACTCGGCAGCCAGGAACAGCGATCCGGTCGCGCAGATCAGCCCGGCGTCGGGCGTGATCGTGCGGGCGAGGTCCCAGGCCGATGCCGGGTCGTCGGCCACGAGGGGAGGCTCATGGCCCAGGGAGACGATGGTCTCGGCGACGTCGGCGGGCGGCACGGCCCGGGGGTTCTCGAGGTATCGCGTGCAGACGACTCTATCAAATTCGGGCAGCAGCGCCACCAGTTGATTCCGAAAATCCTTCTCGCGGGATCCGCCGAAGACCAATGTCCTCGGGCCGGGCGGGAAGCACGTCCGGAGCGTCTCGGCCAGCGCAACGGCCGAGGCCGGGTTGTGCGCCCTGTCGACGACCACCCACGGGCGCTCGCCCAGCACCTCGGCCCGGGCGGGCCAGGCGAGCTGGGCAAGACCACGCACGACGGACTCGCGATCGATCGCGATCCCCTGCTCCCCCAGAGCGTCGACGGCCGCCAGCGCCACCGCGGCGTTGAGCCCCTGGTGCTCGCCCAGCAGCGCCGAGGCCGACGTCGCCCCAGTCGGTACGCCAGGTCGCGACGCGGGTCCGGCCGGGCGTCGGGCGTCGGAGCGGCTGCCTTGGGCGGTTCGTAGTCGTAGCGGAAATCGGCGTCGATCTCGCGGAGACGGCGCCCGCCTTGCGGAGGCCGACCCGACGCGATCACGGCCCGGGCCTCGTCGCCCCGGACGCCGCTGACGACCGGCCGCCCCCGCTTGATGATCCCGGCCTTCTCCGCCGCGATCGCGCCCAGGGTCGACCCGAGCAGGCGGGTGTGGTCGAACGAGATGGTCGTGAGCACCGAGACGGCGGGCCGGACGGCGTTCGTCGAGTCGAGCCGGCCCCCCATGCCGACCTCGACGACGGCCAGCCCGACGCCGCGCCGGGCGAAGTGCAGCAGGCCCATCGCCGTCGTGATCTCGAAGAAGGTCGCGCCGCCGAGGTCGCGGAAGTGCGGGTCGCCATCGAGCCGCTCGACGGCCGGCCGAACGGCCTCGACCAGGCCGGCGACCTCGTCGGCCGTCGCCTCGGCGCCGTCGACCCGGAACCGCTCGCCGAGCCGGTGGAGGTGGGGCGACGTGAACAGCCCGGTCCGCAGGCCCGAGGCGGTCGCCGCCGCGGCGATCATGGCCGAGGTCGAGCCCTTCCCCTTGGTCCCGGCGACGTGGACGATCCGGATCGCCTCCTGCGGGTCGCCCGAGGCGCCGGAGGAGCCGGCGCATCCGGCCGATGCGGAGGTCGAAGGCGGACGCGGGCATGCCGACCCGTTCGTAGTCGAGTCCGGCCGTAGAGGAAGCCGAGGCTGTCGCGTTCGTCGTCGGCTCATGGGCCGCGCGGGACGCCCCCGGGAGGTCCGCGACCCGGGGCGTCGCGGCGCGGCGATCGGGTCGGCCGCCAGGATAACGCGGCCGGGTCCGGCCCGCCAAGTCGGGGAGGCGGGCTCTTGCCCCGTGAATTCTCCTCTCCGGCTCGGATCCATCCCGAATTTCCCGCCGGCCCCTTGTCTTCCGACCGCCGTTGTGGGACTCCTTCCCGGGTCGGCCTCTCCGGGTCGGTGCGCCTTCCATCGTGCCGCCGACACATCACCCATTCACGGAGCCGTTCGCATGGCCACGCGCACGCGGATCGTTGCCGGCCTGCGTCGCGCTCGGGATCGTCGCGAGCTTCGCCGGGGCCTCGCGGGCCGACGACAAGGACAAGAAGGCCGACGCCACCGGCACCTGGACCTGGAAGTTCCAGCGCCAGGACGGCGAGGAGGTCACGAACACCCTCAAGCTCAAGCAGGAGGGCGAGAAGCTCACCGGCAAGCTCACCGCCTTCGGCAGCGACGCCGACGTGCAGAAGGGCAAGGTCGACAAGGACGGCAACGTCTCGTTCCAGGTCGTCCGCGACTTCGGCGGCAACTCGGTCACGATCAAGTACAAGGGCAAGGTTGAGTCGGACACGATGAAGCTCAAGGCCGAGTTCGAGCGCGACGGCGAGGTCCGGACGCGCGAGTTCGAGGCCAAGCGGGAGAAGGAGAAGGCCTGAGTCCACCCGGGTTCCACGGGACAGAGACCGAGCATTCGTCGCCTATTTGGTGACTTCACCTCGAAAGGGCCCGCTGCCCGAGTGGGGCGCGGGTCGGACGATCCCAAGTGCCCAGCACCAGGAGTCTTCGCATGACCTCTCGCACGCGGACCTTCGTCGCTCTCGCCGCCTTTGGCCTGCTCGCCGGCTTCGTCAGCGCCGCCCGCGCGGCCGACGACACGCCGACGGGGACGTGGTCGTGGGTCCAGACCCGTAACGACATGGAGATCAAGAGCACCCTCAAGCTGAAGAAAGAGGGCGACAAGCTCACCGGCTCGCTCACGAGGCCCGGGCGCGACGGCGCCGAGATGAAGACCGACATCAGCGACGGCAAGGTCACGGCCGACGGCATCAGCTTCAAGGTCGTCCGCGAGTTCAACGGCAACAAGATGGAAGCGATCTACACGGGCAAGGTCAACGGCGACAAGCTCATGCTCAAGGTCGAGACCGAGCGGAACGGCGAGAAGCAGACCCGCGACATCGAGGCCAAGCGCGAGGGCGAGAAGGCCTGAAGAAGGCCGCCGGTCGATCCGTCACGGTCTTCCCTGGAACGCTGTCCGGGCGGCCCGGCCAACGAGATGGCCGGGCCGCCAAATCCCGGAATCACAGATCCCGAAGTGGGACATGACGCATGGCGACGACCTCCCTTCCAGGCATCGCCCTGGTCGTCCTCGGCCTGATCCCCGGATCCGACAGCCCCGGGCCACGGGTCGTGGATGAGGGCGTTTTCGGCACCTGGAACTACGGCTTCGAGTCGCCCCGGCGGGCAGAAGGTCACGAACGTCCTGACGCTGAAACGACAGGGGGAGAAGGTCACGGGCACCTGCTCGAACGACGGGGCCGTGAGCGTGATCCGTGACGGCAAGGTTGAGCGCGACGGGACGGTCTCCTTCGTGTACACCCATCTGACCGACGGCGAGTTCATCATTTATCAATGCCTGGCCCGTCCGCAGGGCAAGATACTCAAGGTGCGGGAGGCGATGATGAGGGGGGGCCAGGTGCGGCTCGTCTCAGAGCTCGAGTTTCGAACGACCCTCCGCAAATCCATGAGCCACCAGAACGGGTCTTCGGCCGCTCCGCGGCCATTCCGGGGGACACGCCCGGACGACGCGGAGCGTCGGGGGAGGCGTTCCCACGCGGAGCGTGGGAACGAGGGTTGGCTCGCCCTCGCTCCCTCAAGCGACGTTGACAGCTTCCCCGCGATAGCGATGATGCCGGTCATGCAGAAAACCGGGGGTCGGCGCGCCCAGCGCGCGTCGGCCCCGCCCCAGCGGTCAAGGAGGACCGCGCATGGCCTTCGACCTGATCCGCCGCGTCCAGTCGCTCGGCCGGCCCCGGCTCCTCGTCGTCGGCGACCTGATCCTCGACCGCTACGTCTGGGGCGACGCCGAGCGGATCAGCCAGGAAGCGCCAGTCCCGCTTCTGCGGGCCGACAGCCGCGAGCATCGCCTCGGCGGTGCCGCCAGCGTGGCGACGATGCTGGCCGCGCTCGGGGCCGAGGTCCGGCTCGCTGGGGGCGTTGCCGATGATCCCGAGGGGATGCTCGTCCGCCGGATGCTCGACGAGCGCGGGATCGACCACTCGGGCGTTGTCGCCCTGGACGACCGGCCGACCACGCTCAAGGAGCGGTACATCGGCCGCGCCCAGGACCGGCACCCCCAGCAGATGATCCGCGTCGACTACGAGGTCCGCGCCCCGATCCCGGCCGTGGCCGAGGGGGCCATCCTCGACGCGCTGACCACGGCGATCAAGGACGTCGACGTCGTCCTGATCTCCGACTATGACAAGGGCGTCTGCACCCCCAGCCTGCTCCGTGCCCTGATCGACGCGTGCCGGGCTGCGGGGAGTGAAGGTCGTCGCCGACCCGATCCGGTCGAACGACTACACCCGCTATCGGGGCGTCCACTGCATGACGCCCAACCGCCTCGAGGCCCAGCTCGCCACGGGGATGACGATCCACCGGCCCGAGGATGCGCTGGCACTCGGTCGACGGCTGGTCGATCAACTGGGGATGGAATCGGTCCTGGTGACGCTCGACCGCGACGGGATGGCCCTGGTCCGCAGCGACGGCCGCTCCGAACTGATCCCGACCCGGCCGCGTCAGGTTTACGACATCACCGGCGCGGGCGACATGGTCCTCGCGATCGTCGGCCTCTGCCTGGCCGCGGGGGCCGACTACGACGAGGCCGCCGCGCTCGGGAACGTCGCCGGAGGCCTGGAGGTCGAGAAGATCGGCGTGGCCCTGCTCACGCGGGAGGAGATCCTCCGCGACCTGCTCGAGCACCAGCAGGGCGGGCCCGGCAAGGTCTTCGACAAGCGCGATGCTGCTCGCGGAGGTCGGCCGTCGGCGGTCGATCGGCCAGAGGGTCGTGTTCACCAACGGCTGCTTCGACATCCTCCACGTCGGCCATGCCCGGCTGCTCCGCGAGGCGGCGGCGCTGGGCGATTTCCTGGTCGTCGGGCTCAACTCCGATGCCAGCGTCCGGCGCCTCAAGGGGCCGGAGCGGCCGAGGAACTCCGAGGACGCCCGCGCCGAGCTGCTGGCGGCCCTCGACGCCGTCGATGCCGTGACGGTCTTCGACGACGACACGCCGCTCGCCCTGATCGACGCCATCCGCCCCGACGTGCTGGTCAAGGGCGGCGACTACCGGCCCGACGAGGTGGTCGGCCGCGACGTGGTCGAGGCGTCGGGCGGGCGGCTCGTGCTGATCCCGCTCGTCGAGGGCTATTCCACCACGAAGCTGCTCCAGCCGAAGACCCTGACGGCCCACCCGGCCCAGGCGGGGCCGCCGGCGCCGGCCGTCTTGACCCATCCCGCACGGTCGTCCGCCGCTCCCCCGGCTTCAAGCCCGGCGGGGGGCTGATCCGATAACCTCTTGGTGGAGGATGCGCCCCCTCGCAAGCGTGGAGGGGCGCCACGCGGCACGGAGGCGGTAAGATGGGTCGCCCTCGGCGGGGGATCGGCGCCGAGCTGCTGGCGGTCGCGCTCCTCGGCGGCTGCCTGGCCGGGACCCTCGCCGCGGTGATCTCGGTCTATCGCCGCCCGCCCCCGAGGCCGGCCCCGGCGACGGTCGTCCTCGCCCCCCCGGCGCCCGCGCCGAAGGGTCCTGAGCCCGTGCGCGCGGCCCCTGCGCCGGCCCCGGCGCCTCCGGCGATCGACCCGACGCAGAAGATCATCGCCGAGCTCGCGGAGGCCGAGGCCGAGCAGCGGGCCGAGGCCGAGAAGGCCGCCCAGCGAATCGCGGCGCTCGAGACCGCGACCAAGGCCGCGGTGGCCGAATCCGACCGCTGGAAGCGCAGCCTCGGCGCTGACGCGCGCCCAGCTCGACGCCCGCGAGGCGGAGGCGAACAGGCTCGAGGGCGACGGCCCAGATGGCCGGCTTCGAGCGCGACGCCCTGGCCCGCCGCCGCGACGACGTGAAGCAGGCCCTCGAGCGCGACCAGCAGCGGCCGGGCTACGCCGTGCTCCCCCACCGCGGCCCGCACGGGACGTGGCAGCGGCCGATCGTCCTGGAATGCAACAGCGAAGGCGTCGTGCTCCGCCCGGCCAACCGGCAGTTCAGCCTCGGGCGAGATCGCCTCCCCATTCGAGCTGCGGGCGAGCTCGTTCCTCGTGGCGATCACCCGCGAGGCCGTCCGCGTCCAGAAGCAGCGACGCCCCCGACGGCGGCGAGGTCGTGCCGTACATCTTCTTCATCGTCCGCCCCGACGGCATCCGCTCGTATTATGAGGCGCGGACCCGGCTGGAGCGGATCGGCATCGCCTTCGGCTACGAGCTGGCCGACGCCGAGTGGGCCATCGACGTGCCGAACCTCGACGACCCGGCGACGTGGGAGGGGTCTCCTCCGCCCCTCAATCCCGGCTCGGTCGCCGCTTCGCCCGTCAGAGAATCCGGCCGGGCCGGCGATGGGCCCACGGGCGGCGGGGGGGGGATCGACCCGCGATTCGTCTGGCCGAGGAACTCGCGCGGCAGGCTGCCTCCTCCGGCGATGACCGTCGCGGCGGTCGGCGCTCGGCGCTTCGGGGTCGGGAGGGGAACGGCGGCGGCGGTCTTGTGGAGGCCGGCGGGGGCGCGGGCTTCGGCGGAAACGGAGCGGAGGGCGGCGGCGAGACGGCTTGGTCGCGCGTCGGGGAGCGGTACGACCCGAGGCGACCGCCGTCGCTAGCCATGCTGGGCCGCGGGAATGGCGGGTCCCGAGATGATGGCTCGGGGGATGTCGGCGACGGCCCCGGCGGCAACGCCGAGGACTGGCCGGCCGGCCGGGGCGATGGCGCCGGGCGGGCGGAATCCTGGCGGCGGAGGCGACCGGCCAGGCGGCAGCCCCGCCGGACTGAACCGCGACGTGCTCCGCGAGCTGGACCGCTTGCCGCTCGCTGGGGGCTCTTCTGCGGGTGGGGCGAGCGTCGCTGCCGGCCCGACCGGGGCCGGCCCGGGCGGACAGGGACGCCCGGCTCGCCCGGAATCCGGCCTGATCGGGCCGGGAACGGCACCAGGCAACGACGACCAGAGCGGGGGATCGGGCCACGGAGCCGGCCGCCAGGGTGGGACGTCCGCGCGGGGCTCCGGAGGCTCGTCACCAGGAACAGCCGGAGGCGGCTCGGGTGGCGAGCCCGGCGGCGGCGGCCAGGGCTCGGGCGGCGGCGAGCCGGGCAGCGGACAGGCCGGCGGCTCCGGCTCGGGCGGCCAGATCGGCGTCAACACCGGCCAGGCCGGCGACCCGGGCGAGTCGTCGTTCGGCGAGTCGGGCGGAAAGCCCGGCATCCGGTCGCCGGACCTCGGCCGGACGTCGAGACCCTTCGACCTGGTCCTGGCGTGCGGTCCGAAGGGCGTGGCGGTCCACCCGGGCGACTATCGCGTGACGAAGGCGACCCTGAAGGCGAAGGACGACCTGCTCGTCGCCCAGATCCGGGCGATCGTCCGCCGCCGCGAGCAGGCCGACCCCGAGCACGCGATCCACCCGAATCTCCGCTACGTGATCGAGCCCGGCGGCCGCGAGACGTACGCAGTGGCCCGCGCCAGGTCGCCCTGACGGGCCTCGGCTGGCCGAGCGAGACCCAGGTGACGGGCGGCGACGTGTTCCGCCTCTTCTCCACGGACGACTGGTGATGGCCCAGCCCGCGAAAGCTCGCCGACGGCCCACGCTCTCCGGTCCGCTCGCGGCCCTGGCAGGCACGCTCGCGCTCGTGACCTGGATCGGCCTGGGCGGCCGCCGGGCTCCCGAGGCGCTCCCGCCTCCCCTGCCCCCTGCCCCGGTCGTCGTGGAGATCGCGCCGCCCGCCCCGGAGCCCGCCGCCGCGAGCCCGGCGCCGGCCGCCGCGGTCGTCGAGCCGGACCGCGGTGCGATCGCGCGGGCCGAGGCCGACCTGGACGCGGCCACGCGGGCGCGGGCGATGGCCGAGGCCCGGCTCGCCGACGCCGAGCTCGCGCTGCGGAAGGCGACGCTCGCCTCGGCCGCGGGCGTCGCCGAGGGCCGCAACCTGGCCTATCGCGTCCGCGATCCGAGCGCGGGATCGAGCGGGCGACCAACCTCGCGTCCCGGACGAAGTGGGAGTCGAAGAAGCTCGAGGACGAGCTGGCCGCGCTCGACAAAACGCCGCGGCCCAAGGCGAGCCCGCTCCAGGACCGCGGCGCGGTGGCGAGGCCGATCGACGGCAAGGAGTACCACTTCGAGGTCCAGGGCGACCGGGTCTCCCACGTGGACCTCGACCGGCTCACGAGCCTGGTGAAGACCGAGGTCCGGCTCCAGCTCCGCATGAACCTCCGCGGCCAGCCATTCAGCGGCGAGGTTGGGCCGGTCGGCGAGTTCACGATGAAGTACGAGATGGGCCCGGTGATGACCGCGGCGATCGCCGAGGCGCTCGACCGCCGCGAGATCAGCTACCAGCTCCGCGGCTGGGAGATCGTGCCGATCCATCCCGACCATGGCGAGACGTACGAGCGGGCCTGGCTGCCGACGGCGTCGTTCGCGCGGGCCATCGGTCGGCTCAACCCGGAGAAGGCGACGATCACCTTCTGGATCTACCCCGACGGCTTCGCGCTCTATCGCCGGCTCCGCGACGACCTGCATGCGCGCGGCTTCCTCGTCGCCGCGCGGCCCCTGCCGGCGGGCATGGCGATCCGCGGCAGCCCGTCGGGGTCGCTCTCGGCCGGGCAATAGAGATCAAGGCCGCGAGGCGTACTGCCCGCCCGAGTCGCGGGCGATCCGCCTGAGGTGATCGCCCGCGGCGCCGCCGGCAAGGTCGATGCAGTGGATCGGCAGCTTCCTGCGGTTCCGCGCGGTGACGTCCTCGACGGTCCCGTCGGGGAAGGCGCCGTCGGAGAGAAGATAGATGGCGTCGGGCCTCAGGCCCATCGCCAGGCTGAGCGCCGCGCGCGGGTCGGTGCCGCCGTCGGCGTCGATCAGGCGGAGCCAGGCGACGAACTGGTCCTTCGCCATGGTGTCGGCCGACTGCAGGCCCGTGCCGGGCATGGGGATCGGCTCGTCGTCGTAGAAGATCACGGTGAACCGCTGGGGGAATTGCAGGGCATTGATGCTCCGCCGCAGCTCGATTTTCGCCCGCTCGAGCCGGCCGTTGTCCCCCATGCTGCCCGAGCAGTCGACGACGAAGACGACCGTCTGCGCGACCGATCGAACGCCGTAGAAGCTCGCCCGCCGCCAGGCGGGGACCTCCGACCACGGGACCGTCTCGCCGTAGCGATCGCCCGCGGGTGGGCCGATGAAGAGGCTCGACCCCCTGGCGCGCCTCGCCGACTCCTCGGCCGATAAGACGCGAGGCTCGTCGAATAGCTTGGAGGCGGCGGCCTTGGCGGCCGGCTTGGGCGCCGTGTTTGCCGGGGTGCTGCCTTGGGCGGCGGGCGCGGCCCCGGCCCCCTTCGTCGAATCGGCCGGCACCTGCGCGGACGCGAGTGCCGCGGCGAGCAGCGTCGCGACGACGCCGAGGTCGATCCGGCACGGTCGGGGCATGGTCCGGTCCCTCCCGACCCGCGCGACCGCGGGCCGACGCACCAGCTTGACACGAGGGTCGTCAACTCGACAAGACTTTGTTAGCCTGACCCTTCCCCCTTGGATACGACTCGAACCGGCCGATCACACCGCGCCGTGGCAGGATGAGGAGCTCCCCCGAATGTGGGGCCTGACCGTCCCGGACTTCACCCTGGTCGCGGGCACCGTCGTGATGCTGGTGTTCCTCGAAGGCCTGCTCAGCGCCGATAACGCGCTGGTGCTGGCCGTGATGGTCCGCCACCTGCCCCGCAACCAGCAGGGGCGGGCCCTTCGCTACGGCATCTTCGGCGCGTTCGGGTTCCGCCTGATCGCCGTGCTCTTTGCTTCGACGCTGCTGCGTGTCTGGGCATTCAAGGTCGTCGGCGGGATTTATCTGCTCTACCTGGCGGTCTCGCACCTCGTCTTCGGCGACGACGACGACCCGGCGTCGAGGGCCCGGGCCGGCCGCGGCTTCTGGGCCACTGTCTTCTGGGTCGAGGTGGCGGACATCGCGTTCTCGATCGACTCGATCGTCGCGGCCGTCGCCATGGCCGCCGGCCTGCCGGCGCGGGTCGCCCAGAAGGTCGTGTTCAGCATCGTCGGCTATCCGGTCACGATGCAACTGGCGATCGTCTACATCGGCGGCATCCTCGGCATCGTGGCGATGCGGTTCGTCGCCGGGTACTTCATCAGACTCCTCGATCGGTTCCCAGGCCTCGCGGGCGGGGCGTATTACCTCGTGGCGTGGATCGGCCTGAAGCTCGTCGGCAGCGGGTTCCACGACGCCCTGAACCCGCCGATCGACGCCCCCAAGCCCGCCTGGCACGGTCGGATGCCCGACTGGGCGTTCCGCGTACCGCTGGAGATGCCGTGGTGGCTCTTCTGGGCGGGCATGGTGCTGATCGTCGTGGTGAGCCTGGTCGTCCGGCCGAAGCATCAGCCGACGGTCAAGCCGCCGTTGACCGAGGAGGAGATCCTCGCCTAATCCTCAATCTACAGGTGCCCACGCCGCCGGTCGAACGCCCGGGCGCGCCGCCCGGCACGACCTTGGGATAGACACCTCGTTCGCGATGGGATACGTTCCCGTCGCGTACCGCCACAGGCAAGGAGGCCCATGCGATGAAGCGTGTCACGACCGGCATGTCGGCGTTGGTGGTCCTCGGCGCACTCCTGCCCGCCCCGGCGCGGCGGCGAGCCCAGCCCGGACGAGATGCGGGCCATCGCGGTGATCGTGCACGGCGGCGGCTACGCCACGCCGGGCGTTGGGCTCATCCCCCCGGGCATGGTCGTGACGGCGGGGGACAGGACGACCGACGACGACCTGAAGGAGCTTCACCACCTGCCGGGGCTCAGCGTCCTGACCCTCGAAGTCGCGACGCTCACCGACGCCGGGTTCGCCCACCTGGAGGGCCTGGACGGCGTGAAGGTGCTGGGCCTCGCGAACACGCGGATCACCGACGCCGGGCTCGCCCACCTTACGGCGATGAGACGGCTGCGCTCGCTCGACCTCAGCGGCACGCCCATCACCGACGCGGGCGTCGCTCAGCTCGTCCAGATGAGGGGCCTGCGCGAGCTGGTCATCCAGGACACCCGGATCTCGCCCGAGGGCCGGAAGACGCTCAGGCGGTCGCTCAGTCGGTGCCGGATCAAGTGACGCGGCGGACCTCCGCATCGCGCGGCCCTCGGCGCGTCTCCCTTAAAGATTGCTTCATCGCCATGGGTCCGTTTGGGCGGGTTAGGTGGCGTCGTCACCGCGGAAGACGGCCGCTCTGGGGCCCTCCTCGTGCGTCTCCTCGATCCTGGGGACGGCCGGCGACAGGCCGCAATCGAGGTAAATCCGAACTCAAGGTGTGACGGCGGGATCGAGCGCCTCATTCAGCAGCCGCGCCAGCCGCGCGGCCGACTGGAGGATCCTCCGCTCGGCGACCGGGAGCTGGCGATCCTGATAGGCCTGGCCGAGCTTCACGCCCGATTTCAGCGGCGATCCCGAGACGGGCTCGACATAAGCGTCACGCGCCGCCGCGATGCTCTCGGTCGCCCAGTCCTCGACAGTCCCCCGCGCCGCGGCGACAGCGAACTGGAGCGTGAACGCGGCCGTGAGCCGGTCGTAGGTCCGGTTCTCGTCGCGGTCGGCGTGGTCGATCAGGCCCGAGTCCCAGACCCGGTGCAGGTTCGAGCCGTCTCCGAAGAACCGGACCTGGAGGTCGTTGCCGCCCCGGTCGTGCCGCTCGCCGACGTGCAGGGGCTGGTGCATGTCCTGCACGAAGTGGACGAGGAAGCGAAGGGCCTCGCGCCGCCGCTCCTTCGGGGCGCTCTTGTCCTTGAGGACCGCGTGGAAGTCGTGGATCTTGCTCACGACGCACCCTTCCTTCTGGAGGGCGCAATACTTCGCGTCGTACTTCGCGTCGGTGATCGGCACATTGACATAGTGCCACGGCGCGGTCTCGCGCCGTTTGGGGCGGACCTCGTCGGCCCAGAGCGAGGCGTCGGCGAGCGACTCGCCCGGCTCGAGCAGGTCGCGGATCGCGGCCTTCGTCGCGGGCGTGAGCAGGGTCTCGCAGAGGCGGGATGACGTGCGATGTCCGATCCGGCCCCAACCGAGCGCCGTGCCGGTGGTCGAGAGGGTGGCGAGGATCGCAGCGAGCGAGATCCAGATCGTTCCCCTACGGAGGCGCACCCTCGGCTTGAGGTCTTCGATCGAGCGTTTCAGGGTGGTTTTCATGGTGACTTGTGGCGGGGTGAAGGCGGGCTCCGAGGCGGTCCGAGCGGCCGTAGGAGCATAGACGCCCCCGAGCGCGGTTTGCTACGGTGTACCCTTCGAACCGCGTGCGACGGGATTCACTTCGGGACCTCAGGACGGCGAGCGATGGCGGGCATCGACTCCTATGCCCCTTGCCCTTGCGGCAGCGGCCAGAAATTCAAGTGGTGCTGCCAGAAGGTGGAGGCCTACGCCGACCGCGCCCAGCGGCTGCTCCAGACCGGGCAGACGCAGGCGGCGATCGACGCGCTCGACGAGGGGCTCCGCAGGGAGCCCGCGAACGCCTGGCTCCTGATCCGCAAGGCCCTGATCCAGATCCGTGAAGGGAAGGCCGAGGAGGCGAAGGCGACGCTCCGCCAGCTCCTCCAGCGCCAGCCGCAGCACGTCGCCGCCCACGCCCTGCTCATCCGCGCGGTGCTCGAGTCGGAGGGGCCGCTCGCCGGGATCGCCGAGCTCCAGCACGCCCTCACGGCCGTCACCGAGGCCGACCGCCCGGGCCTGGCGAGCATGATCGGGATCACCGGCTCGCTCCTCGCGAGGCTCGGCCACTATCCGGCGGCCCTGGCCCATCTCGCCCTGGCCGCAAGCTCACGGCACGGCCCGACCAGGCCGACCAGACGTCGACCGTCGAGGAGTCGATCCTCGGCAACGCGTCGATCCTCCCGTGGCTCAAGGACCACTACCGGCTCTCGCCCGCCCCGGCGGGTCTCGACCCCGAGCGGACCCGCCAGTTTAACGAAGCGATTGCCTGGGCCGAGTCGGGCCTCTGGGCGTCGGCGGCCGCCGCGTTCGAGTCGCTGTCGGCGGTCGTGAAAGGGCCCGAGGCCGACCGCAACGTCGGCCTCTGCCGGCTCTGGATGGCCGACGATCCGGGGGCCATTCAGGCCCTCCGCCGCGCCATCAAGAAGCTGGGCACGACCACGGAGGCCGTCGACCTCGAGGCCCTCTGCCAGTTGATCGCCCCGCCCGGCCCCGACGACCGCGTCGAGCTCGTCCAGCTCATCTGGCCGCTTCGCGACCGCGACGGCCTCTTGAAGACCCTGCGCGCCAGAAAGACGTCTTCGAGGAGGGACCCGCGCCGATCGACGCCGACGACCCCGAGTCGCCCGAGGTCCAGTGGTTCGCCCTGCTCGACCATCCCGCGCTGCCGCCCGGAAAGGGCGCCGGCCTCAAGCCGTCCGACATCCCCCGCGTCGTCGGCCGCGTCGCCGTCGGCGGGCAGATCGTCGCACTCGAGGCGCACGACGACGGCAAGCTTGACGCCCTCTCCGCGGCGGTTCACGACGCTCGCGGGCTCGGCGATCCCGCCGGCGCATCCCAAGACGAAGGTCATCGACCACGTCTCGCGGGTCGCGCTGGCGCTGTCGTTCGAGTGGATGCCGCCCGAGGGGATGGATCCGGCCGAGTTCCGCCGGCTCAGCGACGAGGAGCAGGCGCGGATCGTCATGGAGGTCTGGCCGGTAACGAAGCTGCCCTACCTTGGGAACCGCACGCCCCGGGAGGCGGCGAAGGCGGGCGATGCCGTCGTCCCGCTCCGCGCGGCGTGCTGCCAGTTCGAGTGGCAGCAATTCACGAGCAGCAAGCCCGCCGACATCGCGGCCCTCCGCGCGTCGCTCGGCATCCCGCCCGAGCCCGAGGTCGACCCCGCGGCCGTCGAGCCCCGCGTCCTTACCGTTCCCCCGGTTCGCCTACGTCCCGGCCGATCGGCTGGACGACGACAAGCTCCTCGCCTTCGCCCAGATTGCCCGCGAGGCGGCCTTGATGGGCCCGCTCGAGCGGGCCGACCGCGCCCTGGCCTCGCGCCCGCATCTGATCGAGGGCGGCAAGGTGCCGGCCCTGGCCGTCTTCTCCGAGCTGGCCCTCGCCGCGGCCGGCCGGAACCAGTTCGACGAGGCCTTCCGCTGGGTCGAGCAGGGCCGCAAGCTCGAGCCGCCCGCCGACCGGGCCCGGACGGCCCCGGCGTGGGACCTGCTCGAGGTTCGCATCCTGCGCCCGGTTCGAGGACCCGGAGACGTGGGTACCCGAGGTGGCCGTCGTCCTCGAGCGCTACCGCGACAACGCCGCGGCGAGCCAGACGTTGATGCTCAGTCTCCTGGAGATGGGCTTGCTGCGGATGGTGCCCAACCCGGACAATCCCCAGGAGCTGATGATCGACCCGAGGCCGCTCCAGGCGCTCCTCGCCGAGTATGGCCCCCGGGTCACGACCGCCTCGGGCGAGCTGGGCATCTCCGCGACCAAGGGAGGCATCTGGACCCCCGACAGCGCGGGCGGTGCCTCGTCCGGCGGGATCTGGACCCCCGGCTCGGCGTCCCCTGCCCCATCGGGCGGCGCCGACAAGCCCAAGTTGATCATCCCCGGCCGGTGACCGCCTTCCCGGGGCCCTTGCGATGTCCGCGACATCGGACGCACTTCCCCTCGTCCACGAGGGTTGGGACCACCTGAAGCACGAGCGCCCGCTCGCCGCGTGGGCGTCGTGGCAGCGAGCGCTCCGGGTCGATCCCGAGCAGCCGGCCGCGCGCCAGGCCCTCGACCGGCTGGCCCACTCGGCCGAGCTGCCCGCCTCGGCCCGCAAGGAGTATCGATTTCGGAACCCCAAGGACCCGGCTCGTCGCGGGCGATGGGACGCCACCTTCGCGGGCCGGGACCTGTCGGACCTTTCCGAGGCCGCCTCGGCCTTCGCGTCGCTGGCGGACGCCGATCCCGCCGATCCCGACGCGCCCTATAACCAGGCCCTCTGCCTCGCCTGGCTCGGGCGGAACGCCGAGGCGATTGAATGCCTCGACCGCTCGGTCCGCCTCGGGGCCGAAGCCGACCTCGACGCGGCCGTGGAGGCCTGGAAACTGGCCGCGATTCTCCGCCAGGGCGGCGGGGCCGAAGGGCTCGCCGACGACTTCCGTTACGCGATCGAACGCCCGGGCGACCCGGCTCCGCTCCTGGACGCGCTGGCCCGCCGCGGCGCCCTGCGGAAGCTCCCGCCGCCGGTTGAGGCGGCCAGGATGGACGTCGATGTCTTCGAGTGGCTCGACCGCGCCTGGCCGGAGCCTCGCGAGGGGACGCTCCACCTCGACGAGGTCCCGCGCGTCCTGGCCATCGTCCTCGCGACGAAGCACCTCGTCCGGTTCTCCTCCACGACTCTCGGCGGGATCGAGGCGGTCGCCGCGGCCCTGACCTACGTGGGACCGGGTGCGCCGTCGCCGATTCGCACGCCCCTGGCCATCGCGCTGCTCGATGCGGCGGCGTGGACGATCCGACTTCCGGAGTGGATCGACGACGGGTCAAGGCGGCGGCTCCATCGCGAGAACGTCGAGGACTTCTTCGAGAACCGCTGGATCTCCGTCCCACGGCGCGGGCCTCGGCGGAGCAACGCCACTGGCGGCGGCCCAGGGCGACATCGCGCTCCGGGCGAAGCTCGCAGCGACGGTCTCGCTGTTCGAGGAACTGGCCGAGCGGCCCGCCTCGCTCGAGCTGTACCAGGGCTATCCGTTCGATCGCCTCCGCCGCCGGCTCGGGCTGCCGCTCCGCGACCCCGAGGCCGTCGACGCGGCCGACGTGGCGATCATGAGCGGCGAGGAGCTCGACCGGCTCGACCCGGCCGCGCTCGATGAGCATGCCCTGGCCGACGCCTTCCGCTCGGCCGCGGCCCTCGGGGACGACCGGCGGACGGCCCGGTTCGCGGACCGGCTCGTCGCCGCGAAGGCGGTCGGGCGGCTCGACCTCCGCGAGGTCTTCGCCCCCCTGGTCCGGGTCGCGCTGGCCGAGGGACGGGTCGAGGAGGCCCTGCGCCGGGTCGACGAGGCGATCGCGGCCGACGAATCCCTCGAGGGTCGCGCCCGCGACGCCTTTTTGACCTGGCGGGCCGAGCTGCACGCCCGCGCGGGCGAGCCGGACCGGGCCGAGTCGACGTATCGCACCCTGGTCGATCACTCGGCCGCGGCGGCCTCGATTGCCCTCGACGGGGCCGAGACCCTGCTCGATCACGGCCACGACCACCAGGGCCGCCGCCTCGCCGCGCTCGCGCGCGACCTCGCCCTCGAGCATGGCGACGTGGCGACGGCCCGCGAGGCCGAGGTCCTCCTCGACCGCTTCGAACCATGACCCCTCCCCGTAGGGTCCGCTGTGCGGACGTCCGGGTTCGGGGGCCACTCGCCATAAGACGTCCGCACAGCGGACCCTACCGAGATCGAGACGATGTCCAGCGAATTGCCCTTCCTGTCGAAACTGAAATGGACGCCCGACGGCCTCGTCCCGGCGATCGTCCAGGATGCCGAGTCGGGCGAGGTGCTGATGCTCGCCTGGATGGACGAGCCGGCGATCCGCCGGACGGTCGAGACCGGGCAGACGCACTTCTACTCGCGGTCGCGCCAGTCGGCCTGGCACAAGGGGGCGACGTCGGGGCACGTCCAGGACGTCGAGTCGATCCGCATCGACTGCGACGGCGACGTCCTGCTGATCCGGGTGCGGCAGACGGGCGGGGCGTGCCACGAGGGCTATCGTTCCTGCTTCTATCGCGAGGTCGACGGCACGGGCAGCCTGCGGTCCGTCGCCGAGCCGGTCTTCGACGCCGGCCGTGTCTACCCTGCCCCGCCCGGGTGAGGGCGAGCGGACCCGGGCCCTGCGCCGACCGAACCCGAGCGTGCAGGCTTCGTTCCTCTTCGTGCGGCCCCGTGCGGCACGGGGCCCGGTCCGGCACTGACCGCGTCGCCGTCGCGGAGGACCGGTCTGAAAAAACCGAGTTCAACCTGTTACGCGGCAATGATTTGCGGAGAATTGGCTTCGGTCGGTAATTCCTCGTCGTCGCCGACCGGGCCGCGCCCCGACGCCCCCATCGCCCGCCGCCCGGCGGGGCGGCGGAACGAGAGCGGTCGCGTGGGTCGAGTACACGCCCCGAGTGAACGTGTCTCCCCGAAACCGGGTCCGATCGCTAAACTGGGACTTTCGCCCTGTGACGGCCGAGGCCCCGGCCGATCCACGAATGCACGAGAGAGGCAGAGGATCCGACGATGAGGAAGCCGCGACTGATGACCCCGGGCCCTGCCCCGGTCCCCGAGGACGTCCTGCTCGAGCTCGCCCGGCCGGTGATCCACCACCGCTCGGCCGAGGCCAAGGAGGTCATCACCGAGGTCACGGCCGACCTGAAGGACGTCTTCCAGACCAGGAACGACGTCCTCATCATCACCGCCTCGGGCACCGGCGCCATGGAAGCGGCGATGGTCAACACCGTCCCGCCCGGCAAGAAGGCCATCGTCCTCGCCGCCGGCTACTTCGGCGCCCGGTGGGGGAGCATTGCGAAGGCCTATGGCATTGAAGCCATTACGCTTGAGACGGAATGGGGCCAGGCTGTCGATCCGGACACCGTCGCCAACGCCCTGAAGCAGCATCCCGACGCCATCGGCGTCTTCGCCACGCTGAGCGAGACCTCCACGGGCACCGGCCACCCGATCGAGGCCCTCGGCAAGATCGTCGGCACGACCGACGCCGTGTTCGCCGTCGACGGCATCTCGGGCGTCGGCGCGATGGAGTGCCGGACGGACGCCTGGGGGATCGACCTCCTCGCGGTCGGCTCGCAGAAGGCGCTGATGCTCCCGCCGGGCCTGGCCTTCCTGGCCGTGAGCGAGAAGGCGTGGAAGAAGGTCGACGCCTTCGACGCCAAGAGCTTCTACTTCAACCTCAAGACGGCCCGGAAGAAGGCGAAGGAGTTCGACACCCCCTTCACCCCGGCCCACACGCTGATCCTGGCCCTCCGTCAGTCGCTGCGGATGATCCGGGCCGAGGGGATCGAGAACGTCTGGGAGCGGCACCGGCGGCTGAGCGAGGCGTGCCAGGCCGGCATCAAGGCCCTGGGCCTCGACCTCTTCAGCGCCCGCCCCGCCGAGGGCCTGACGGCGTTCCGCGTGCCCGAGGGGCTGAAGGACTCGGCGATCCGCAAGGGCCTGACCGAGCGGTTCGGCATCACCGTCGTCGGCGGGCAGGACAGGCTGAAGGGGCAGATCCTCCGCGTCGGCCACATGGGGTACACGGACGAGCTGGACGTCGTCTCCGGGCTGGCGGCTCTGGAGATCGTGCTGAACGACCTGGGATACGACGTCGAGCCGGGGCGGGCCGTGACGGCGGCGCAGCAGGTGTTCATGAATCAGACGGCACGCGTCTAAAACGAATCTCCAAAGAGTGAGCCCGGCGAGAGTACCAGTGGGGCGGGCCTTCGTGCCCGCCGGGTATAAACCCGGGCGGGCACGAAGGCCCGCCCCACTGGGAAACACCTCCGACCGTCCGAAGCACATTCGTTAGGGAAAGAACAACGATGGCGTATCGCGTGCTCGTGACCGACAAGCTGGCCGAAGAGGGCCTCGACCTGCTCCGGAGCCAGCCCGGGCTTGAGGTCGTCGTCAACACCAAGCTCGACCCCGCCGGCCTCAGAGAGGCGCTGAAGGAGGCCGACGGGATCGTGATCCGATCGGCCACGCAGCTCACGGCCGAGGTCCTGAAGGACCAGCCGAGGCTCAAGGCGATCGTCCGCGCCGGCGTGGGGGTCGACAACATCGACGCGCCTGCCGCGACCCGGCAGGGCATCGTCGTGATGAACACGCCGGGCGGGAACACCGTCTCGACGGCCGAGCACACGATGGCCCTGATTCTGGCGCTCTCCCGCAACGTGGGACCGGCCAACGCCAGCCTCAAGGGCGGCAAGTGGGACCGGAACAAGTTCACCGGCAGCCAGGTCGGCGGCAAGACGCTGGGGATCGTCGGCCTCGGACGCGTCGGCCTTGCGGTCGCCAAGCGGGCCCAGGGGTTCGACATGGATGTCGTCGGCTTCGACCCGTTCCTCTCGGCCGAGCGGGCGCAGGAACTGGGCGTCGAGAGCGTCCCTCGTCTGAGCGACCTGTGGGCCCGGTGCGACTACATCACCCTGCACACGCCGCTCTCGGCCGAGACCCGCAACATCATCGGCCGGGATGAGCTGGCGCAGATGAAGGACGGCGTCCGCCTGATCAACTGCGCCCGCGGCGGCCTGATCGACGAGACCGCCCTGCTCGAGGCCCTGAACTCGGGCAAGGCCGCGGGCGCCGCGATCGACGTCTTCGACCCCGAGCCGCCGCCGGCCGATCACCCGCTCGTCGTTCATCCCAAAACTCTGGTCACACCCCACCTCGGCGCCTCGACGGAAGAAGCTCAGGTCTCCGTGGCTGTCGAGGCCGCGCGGCTCTTGATCGACTTCTTCGAGCGGGGTCAGATCAAGTTCTCGGTGAACATGCCCTCGCTCGACCGCGCCGAGCTGGCCGAACTCAAATCCTATCTCGACCTCGGCCGGCGGATGGGGATGCTCCACGCGCAGATGGACCGGGGCACGGTCAAGGGCGCCACGCTCCGGTATCGGGGCGAGGTCGCGAGCAAGAACACGAAGCTCATCACCGCGAGCTTCGCCGCCGGCTGGATGGAGGCCGCGCTCGATACGCCCGTGAACCTCGTCAACGCCGAGGTGCTGCTCAAGGAGCGCGGCATCGCGATCGTCGAGGAGAAGTCGACCGAGCCCGGCGACTTCGGCTCGATGATCCAAACCGAGGTGACGACCGAGCGGAAGACCTACATCGCCGCGGCCACCCTCTTCGGCAAGCAGTACCTCCGTCTCGTCCAGCTCGGCCCGTACCGGCTCGATGCCCACCTCGACGGGACGCTGCTCGTCTTCACCCACCGCGACGTCCCCGGTCTGATCGGCTTCATCGGCACGACGTTCGGTCGCCACGGCGTGAACATCGCCCAGATGAACGTCGGCCGCGAGCAGCCCGGCGGCGAGGCGATCGGCGTGGTGAACCTCGACTCGAATCCGTCCCAGGAGGCGATCGCCGAGGTCGAGGCCCACAAGGACATCCTCAGCCTCAGCCTGATCCGCCTGCCGGGTCTCGGCGAATTGCCGCCGTGGCTGGGTGCATAGTCTTCGTAGGGTCCGCTGTGCGGACCATCTTCGGTCAAGGGCCTCGATCGAAGATGGTCCGCGCAGCGGACCCTACGAAGGCCGACGTCCGGCGATGTTGATCCCGTTCCCCTGGCCGGCGTGGTAAAAGGCCTGTCCTTGCGACAGGTCGACCACGTCGACCAGGCCCGCCTCGGCGAACCAGCCGGCGACCTCTTCGTACGTGTGTCGCGACATATATTTCGGCGCATACCAGTCGAGAGTGTCGCAGACGCGGCACCTCGGGGTCGGGGTGCATCGAGACGCCGAGCGTCGCCAGGTTCAGCGCGACCCCGGCTTGTGCCACGAGCCGATTCCGGCTCGCCATGAGACCCCGTTTTAGGCCGCCGACCGGAGCCATCGCGCGGCTCAATCCCAGCAAGACCCCGAGCGGGAGCCGCGTCGAGACCGCGCGGTGGGCGTCGATGATCCGCTCCAGCGCGGGCCGCTCTTTCCGGTAGACCCAGATCGCGATCCGCCCGCCCGGCTTCAGCAGCCGCGCCAGCGACAGGAACGCTCGCCGAGGGTCGGGCGTGTGGTCGAGCACGCCGATCGAATAGACCTGGTCGAACGAGCGTTCCGCGAGCGGCGGCCTGAGTAAATCCCCCCGCAGAACGAGCACGCGGTCGGCGAGGTCGGCCGTGAGCTCCTTCGCGGCGCGGGTCGACTCGCTCAGGTCGAGCCCGACGACGTTCGCGCCGGCCTCGGCCGCGACCCGGAGGTACCGGCCCATGCCGCAGCCGGCGTCGAGGATGGTCGCGCCGATCAGGTCCTCAGCAGTCTGTCCGGTCCGCCCGAAAAAGGTGGCTCGGTCCTCCTCGGGTCGGAGGATACGGAACCGGTTCCACTGGAGGCCGTAGGTCGCCTTCGTCCGGTCCTGGTCGGAGGTCGCGGTCATCGTCGGCCCGCGCTTTCCGCCTTCTCCTCGGCGGCGCTGCCGCGGGCGTACTCGGGCTCGAGGAACCAGGGGTCGACCTGCTGGCCCCGGATCATCTGTTCGCGAATCAGCTCGATCATGCGAGAGCCGGCCGGGTAGCCCGCTGGGCCGTCGGATCGAACGACATCCGCCGGCCACGAAGGCTCCGCGCGGCCGAGGGCCGGGCCGAGGACGTGTGTCCCGCCTTCCAGGGTTGCCGGCCAGGAGTCGGCCCGTACAAGACGTGTCGCAGCCGTCCGTCGGAGCGGTCCGCCCGGCTCATCCCGGGTGAAGTCGGCCGCGAAGAGGTCGCCCCGTTGGGCGTCGCCGACGGCAACCACTCGGAGTGCCTCCGACGGCGCATTGCCCGCGATCGCCTCGAGGCTGTCGAAGGTGAAGAGCGGGCAGCCGACCGCGTAGGCGAGCGTCTTCGCGGCCGTCAGACCGATCCGCAGCCCCGTGAACGATCCGGGGCCGAGGCCGACGCCGATCGCGGCCAGTTCGTCGGGACGGACACCCGCCTCGGCGAGGAGTGCGCGGATACTCGGGCAGCAGCCCCCGTCCATGCTGGCGCGAGGTGCCGGCAGGCGCCTCGAAGAGTCGGCCGTCGGCCGTCGCGAGGGCGACGGCCGCACGATCCGTCGAGGTGTCGAGGACCAGCCGAGCGCCGGCGAGCGGAGCAGCCGACAGAACCCGTGGATCGGAAGCGATTTCCATCGATGGACCGCGACCTAAAGCCGGCAACCCCACTTGACCCCGCCGCTCGCGGCGATTTATGGTAGGTGTATCCTATCCTGCGCGTCCATTGCCGAGAGCGCCGCGGGGGCCCGGAGTCTTCGTTTGCCGTCCATCGTCGGAGGGTCCCCCCACGTGCGCCGCGCGTTGATCAGCGACATCCACGGCAACCTCGAAGCCTTGGAGGTCGTCCTGGAAGACATAAAGTCTCAGGGGATCGAGGAGATCTACTGCCTCGGCGACATCATCGGCTACGGGCCGAACCCTCGCGAGTGCATCGACCGCGTGATGGAGAATTGCTCCCTCTCGCTGCTGGGCAACCACGACCAGGGAGCGATGTTCGACCCCGACGGCTTCAATATCGGGGCGGAGCGGGCCATCTTCTGGACTCGCGAGCAGCTCGAGCTGCCGTCGGACCGCGCGGCCAACGAGAAGCGCTGGGAGTTCCTGGGCATCCTGCCCCGGACCCACAAGGTCGAGCCGTTCCTGTTCGTCCACGGCTCGCCCCGCAACCCGCTGAGCGAATACGTCTTTCCCGAGGATATCTACAACCACCGCAAGATGGAGCGGCTCTTCCAGCTCGTCGAGCGGTACTGCTTCCAGGGGCACACGCACGTCCCGGGCGTCTTCACCGAGGGCTACCAATTCTACGCCCCGGAGGAGATCGACCACGAGTACACGCTCGGCGACGGCAAGGTGATGGTCAACGTCGGCTCGGTCGGCCAGCCCCGCGACGGCGACCCCCGGGCCTGCTACGTGATCCTCGAGGACGGCAAGGGCAACGGCACGGCGGGCCCGGCCCGGATCACCTTCCGCCGCCTGGCCTACGACCACGAGACGACGATCAAGAAGATCTACGCGATCCCCGAGCTCGAGCCGTTCCTCGGCGACCGGCTCCGCCAGGGCCGCTGACGACGCGACCCGCGACCGCCCTGCCCGCACCTCACCGCAATCGGCCCCGACGAAGATCGGGGCCCCGCCGACGAAATCCCCCTATAATGGACCTCCGCGGACGGTCGGCCTCCGCCGGTGAGTGGCCCCCGTCCCGCGACCGAAGCGAAAGCCCCCTATACGATGAGCAGTCAGAAGCGGCTTCTCTTATTCTTCGCCCTCTCGTTCGTGATGGTCTACGGCACGCAGGCCCTCATGGAGCGCATGGGCCTGCTGCCGCCGCCCAGAAGCCCCCCGCCGCGCGCCGCCGCGAACGCCGAGGCCGCCAAGCCGGCGGTCGCCCAGGCCGACGCGGGCCCGGCTCCGAAGCCGGCCGCCCCTGTTACACGCTGCCCAGACGACGACCGATAAACGGCCCGAGCCCGAGGCCGTGAAGGCGAGCGAGCTCGTCCTCGGAGCCGACGACGACCGAGCCCCGGGGCCTATCGCCTCAAGGTCCAGCTTCGACCAGGTCGGCGCCGCCGTCCGCGAAATCGACGCGGCCCGCTACAGCGGCGAGACGGCCGACGGCATCCCCGACCGCAAGGCCCGGCTCGCCCTGATCCACCCCGACCCGCTCTCTAACGCCCCGCTCTCGTTCGCGACGACCTTTCGCGACGCGAGCCGGGTCGCGCGCCGAGGGGCCATTTCCCCAGGGCGAGACCGACCACGACACCCGCCGCTGGGAGGTCGTCCGCGAAGGCGCCGGCGGCCCGGCCGTACGGGCGATCACCAAGAAGCTAGCTGACGGGACCGCGGTCGAGGGACAGGAGATCGCCTTCCGGTCCGCGCGGTCGACGACCCGGCCGTCGACCGTCACCAAGCGCTATCCGGTCTGTGGAAGGGCGAGGACGGATTCGAGCTATCGATCTCGGTCGACGGCGACAAGGACGGCGAAGCTCCGCTATCGCCTGTTCGGTCCGCACGGCATCCCGATCGAGGGGGAGTCGTACACCGCCAATTTCCGCGACGTCTTCTTCGGCCAGGTCAAGGGCGGCACGGTCCAGGTCGCGACGAAGCTCGGCGGCCGACGTCGTGAAGGCGAAGGCCGATCCGGCGAGCTTTTCGAGTCGCTCCCGCTCAAGTTCGCGGGGGTCGAGAATCAGTATTTCGCCGTCTTCCTCGAGCCCGACCCGACGCCCGGCCGCGGACGACCCCCGGATCGCGAAGGCGATGCCGTTCGTCGCCCGCGAGAACGCCGACGGCGATCGCAGAAGTCGGACGTCGGCGTCGAGATCATCTCCGGCCCGATGGCCGTCGCCCCGGGCCGATCCGCGACGCACGAGTTCAAGGTCTTCGCCGGCCCGAAGACCCGCGACGCGCTTGCTGCCCTACGGCGCGGACGACCTGGCGTCCTACCGCAAGTACCAGCTCATCTCGATCCCGTTCGCCTCGTCGCTCGCGCAGAACGTGATCGCCCCGCTGCTCGACAAGATCTACGCCGGGACCTCGTGGGTCGCCAACCTCTTCGGCTTCAAGAACGGCAGCTACGGGGTCGCGATCATCCTGCTGACGATCACCGTCCGGCTGCTGATGTTCCCGATCGGCCGCAAGCAGGCGATGATCTCGAAGAAGATGCAGGACCTGCAGCCGCACCTCGCCGCGATCAAGGAGAAGTACAAGGACGACAAGGAGCGGCAGACCAAGGAGACGCTCGAGCTCTACCGGGCCCACGGGTTCAACCCTGCGGCCGGCTGCCTGCCGGCCCTGATCCAGATGCCGATCTTCGTCGGCCTCTGGCAGGCCCTGAACAACAGCGTGGCGCTGCGGCACTCGACGTTCCTCTACATCAAGAACCTCGCCGCGCCCGGACATGCTCTTCCCGTTCCCGACCGAGCTGCCCGATCGTCGGCAAGTACTTCAACCTGCTGCCGTTCTTCGTCGTCGCGCTGATGCTCGTGCAGACGAAGCTGTTCTCGCCCCCCGCGGTGAGCGAGGAGCAGCGGATGCAGCAGAAGATGATGAAGTACATGATGGTGTTCATGGCCTTCATGTTCTACCGGGTCCCCTCGGGCCTGGGGCTCTATTTCATCACGAGCAGCCTCTGGTCGATCGGCGAGCGGCTGCTGCTGCCGAAGCTCACGGGCTCGAAGAAGGTCGAGGCCGGCGGCGACGGACGGCGGATGGCCAGGCCGCGACCCTGCTCCCGCCGCAGAAGCCGGCCGGCGGCGTCAACGGCTGGCTGTCGAAGAAGCTCGAGTCGCTGCTGGAGCAGGCCTCGAACGAGCGGACGATCCGCAACGACGGCGGCGCCGGAACGGCCGGAACCCCGAGCCGCCCGATCGCAACCGCAACCGGCCGCGGCCCGGCAAGCGGCGCTGAGGCCGATCCCCGGATCGCACGGCCGTGCTCGACCCATCGGACACGATCGTCGCCATCTCCAGCCACCCCGGGCCCCGCCGCCCGGGGGATCGTCCGGCTCTCGGGGCCGGAGGCGCTGGCGATCGCGCTGGACGGGTTCGAGGGGGATGGGATGTGTCGGTTCCACACGGCGGTCTGCTACACCGGCCGCATTCGGCTGACGTCTCCCCTCCCCCTGCGGGAGGGTCGGTCGGGGGTTCTGCGGGCTGGCCGGAGCCTGACCCCCTACCCTCCCCGCGGGGGAGGGTTTCCAAGTCACCCATTGGCCGAGCACGATCCTGCGGCGGTCGTCATCCCGCAATGGTGCTCCCCGCGACTCTCGTCCTCTGGCCCGGCCCGCGGTCCTACACGGGCCAGCCGGTCGCCGAGATCCACACGGTCGGCTCACCGCCGTCTGCTCGACCATCTGGTCGCGCGCTGCCTCGACGCGGGGAGCGCGGCCGCCGAGCGGGGCGAGTTCACGCTCCGCGCGTTCCTGGCGGGACGGATCGACCTGGCCCAGTCCGAGGCGGTCCTCCGCGTGATCGAGGCCCGCTCCGCCACCGGGCTCGACGTCGCGCTTCGCCAGCTCGCCGGCGGGCTCGCCGGACCGGTCCGCGAGGTTCGCGACCGATTGCTCGACCGGCTCGTCGAGCTCGAGGCGAACCTCGACTTCGTCGATGAGGCCGACATCCCGCCGGTCTCTGCGACGGGCACTGATCGCCGAGCTCCCGCCGCGGCCGCGCCGGCTGGACGGACTGGTCGATCGGCATCGGGACCGGGACCGCCCGGGCGCGCGGCCGCGAGTCGTCCTCGCGGGCGCCTCCCAACGCGGGGAAGAGCCGGCTGTTCAATGCCCTGCTCGGCGACGACCGCGCGATCGTCGCCCCGTCGCCGGCACGACGCGCGACGACCTGTCAGCGCCACGTCGAGTTCGACGGCCTCGCGATCGAGCTCGTCGACACGGCGGGCGAGGAGCCGGCGTCCTCGCCCATCGCCGCGGCGGCCCAGTCTCGCCGCGCCGACCGGATCGCTGAGGCCGACCTGATCGTCCGATGCGTCCCGGCCGACGGCCTCGACGCCGGAGCGGTTGGCTCGACGGATCCGCGAGTCATTTGCGTCGTCTCCAAGGCCGACCTGGCCGCGGGGCCCGCGCCGCCGGGGGCGATGGCCACGAGCGCCTCGACCGGCCTCGGCCTGGAGTCGCTCCGTGCGGCGATCGCGGAGCGGCTCCGCTCGATCGCCCCCGAGGACGGCGGCGACCGCTCGATCGGCCCCGAGTCGCGCGACGCCCTCGACCGCGCCGCCGGCTCGGTGGCAGTGCCCTGGCGCTCGCCTCCGAGGGGGCTCCGAGGAATTGATCGCGGTCGAGCTCCGCCAGGCGGTCGACGACCTGGGCACGCTCGTCGGCGCGGTGGTCTCGGAGGACATCCTCGACCGCATCTTCCGCCGCTTCTGCGTCGGGAAGTGAGTGCCGGTCGCGTCCGCCTGGACTTCGAGGATTACCGGGCCACCGGGTAATAGATGTTCTGGCCCGTGGCCGGGTTGTAGTAGACCGGGTAGCGGTAGCCGTCGCCCGGCTCGTAATACTGGCCCGTGAAGTACGGGGCCGACGTCGTGGCCGGAGCGTAGCTGTAGCCGCTCGAGTAGTTGTACGGCGAGCCGTATCCATAGCCGTTGCCGTACCCATAGCCGCCATAGCCGCCGTAGCCGCCGTAGCCGCCGTAGCCGCCGTAGCCCAGGCCGAAGAGGCCGAGGCCGCCGTAGCCGAGCCCGTATCCCCCGTATCCCCCGTAACCGCCGTAGCCGCCGATTGTATCCGTATCCGCTGCGATATCCGCCGTACCCGCCGCGGTATCCCCCGAACCCGCCGCCGTGGTAGCCACCGCCGCCCATGTGGCCGCCGCCACCCATGTGACCGCCACCGCCGCCGTGACCACCACCGCCGCCGCCGTGACCGGCGAAACTCGCGGGGGTGATGAAGAGGACCGCGGCCGCCACGACCGCCTTCGAAGCCAGACTGGTCAACCGGTGCATCGTCGTGCTCCTGTTGGAACCGTGGAGTCGAGAGCCCGTCGCGGCATGACGCCGCGCCCGGATTCTCTTCTTACGACGCGGGGGGCCGACGCGGGTCACTCCGGCGACCGGAAAGTCTCGGGGGGCGGCTCAACGAGGTCGGCGAGAGCCCAGGATGACCTTCACGCCATGTTCGGGCCGGAGGGTCATCGTGGGCAGGGGCTTGATGACGGCGTCGGGAGCCAGCGCCAGGCGATAACGCCGGGCGATCGTCGCGAGTAAGAGGACGGATTCCATGAGTGCAAATCCGTTGCCGATGCAGATCCTTGGCCCGCCGCCGAACGGGAAATAGGCATAACGGTGGATCCGCTTCGCCAGACCGTCCTGCCCAGCGCTCGGGCCGATAGGACAGCGGGTCGTCGAAGAACCGCGGGTCGCGGTGGATGACCCACTGGCTCATGAAGACAGTCCGTCCGACCGGCACGTCATAGCCGCCCACCTCACATGGCTCGACCGCCTCGCGTCCCAGCAGCCAGACGGTCGGATAGAGCCGGAGCGCCTCGGTGACGACATGCTCGGCGTAAGACAGTTGCGGCAGGTCGTCGAAGGTCGGGGGCCGGCCGTCCAGGACGCGATCCAGCTCGGCGTGGAGTTTCTCCTCGACCTCGGGGTGGGTCGCCAGGAGATACCAGACCCAGGCCAGGGTGTTGGCGGTCGTCTCGTGGCCGGCCATGAAGAGGGTCATGGCCTCGTCGCGGAGCTGGCGGTCGGTCATCCGCGTGCCGTCGTCCTCGTCGCGGGCCTTCAGGAGCATGGACAGGAGGTCGCCACGGTCCTCGCCGGTGGCGCGGCGGGAGGCGATGATCCGGAAGATGATCGCGTCGAGCCGATCGATCGCGCGCCGGGTCCGCACGTTCAGCGGGGTCGGGACCCAGTTCGGGAACTTGAGTATCTGGCTGACGCGGATGGTGAAGGCCTTGAGCGTCGTCTCCATCGCCGCGCTGGCGTCGGCCGCGTCGCCCGAGACGTCCGCGTCGAAGAGGGCCTTGGCGACGATCTGCAGCGTGAGCTGCATTATGTCTTCCTGGGCGTCGCGAGTCTGGCCGTCGGCCCAGTCGCGGAGGATCCGCTCGGTGAACTCGACCATCATCGCGGCGTGCGCGGCGATCCGCTCGCGGTGGAAGGCGGGCTGGGCGAGCCGGCGCTGCTTGCGCCAGAAGTCGCCCTCGCTGGTGAGCAGGCCGTTCCCGAGCGTGTCCTTCGTGTGCCGCAAGGCGAAGTGCTTCTTGAACATTCGGTTCTTGGTGACGAGGACGTCTTCCACAAGATCCGGGTGGTTCACGACCAGCATGCGCCGCGGGCCGAGGCGGATCGACACGCAATCGCCATAATGCTCGGCGAGCTGGGTGAGATAGCCAAGCCGGTCGGTGCGGAACTCGGGCAGATTCCCGCCCAGCCAGTGTCCCTTCGGCCCGGGGGCCGATTTGCGGCGGGTCGGGCTCGCGATGGCCGTCATGAGCGATTCCTTCGGTGCTTCGATCGGAGAACGGGTCCGATCGTACCAGACGTCGCCCCGGCGTTTGAACGCTTCAGCGTGCCGCCGCGCGCAGCTCAGCGAAGAGCGCCCCGAGGTCGGCGAGTCGGTAATGGGCGTTCAACCCGCTCGGATTGGGCAGGACCCAGATCCGGCATCCTCCGAGGTGCTCTTCCTGTGGGCCAACGACCGCCCGGGGCCTCTCGAACGCCGAACGATAGGCAATGATCCCGAGGAATGCCACGAACCTAGGCCGGTACCGCTCGGCCTTCCTCGCCAGGAGCCGGCCGCCTTCGAGGAATTCCCCCGTCGACAACTCCGCCGCCGTGGCCGTCGCCCGGTCCACGACATTTGTAATCCCGATCCCGAGCGGAAGTAGCTCGCCTCCCTCGAACGGAGAGAACCGTCTCGGCGTGAACCCGCCCGCCTCGAGCGCCGGCCAGAAGCGGTTGCCCGGGCGGGCGAAATGGTGCCCGACGGCCGCCGAGTAGAGGCTCGGATTGATCCCGCAGAAGAGGACGCCCAACTCCGGACCAAGGATGTCCGGAACGGTCTGACCCTTGGCGGCGGCGATCTGTGCGGGGGTGGGCTTCCAGGGCTTCTCGGCCATTCGTGCTTTCCCGGTTCAACGGGCCGTGTTGAACGAAAGGAACGCCTGGCGGGGTCGATTTGACAGACCCGACAGGTGACCTAAGTTCCTCTCAAGCGGACCTTGCCGCCTTGGGGGTGGGGCGGGGGTCAGCCCGGGGAACGATCGCCATGGATGACAAGACCGCCACAGGTTACTTCGAGCCGATCGTCGCCGGGCATTGCGAGGTCGAGTCGAAGTCCTCGACGCCCTCTCCGCTCTATTTCATCATGATCAGCGGCGGAATTCCCGGGGCCATGCTCCAGCTCTCGGCCTCGGGGACGCGGATCGGCCGGGCGATCGACAATGCCCTGCAGCTCCCCGAGGACAGCGTCTCCCGCTATCACGCGTTCCTGGGCCAGGACGACGAGGGGCAGGTCCGCCTGACCGACCTGGGCAGCACCAACGGGACCTACCTCAACGGCCGCCGCCTGCCGCCGAAGACCCCCGCCCCGGTCCGCGACGGCGACCGGGTCCAGTTCGGCACGTCGATCGTCGTCAAGTTCGTCCGCCCCGACGCGTCCGAGGAGCGGTTCCAGCGCGAGATGTTCGAACGGTCCGTCCGCGACTCACTGACGGGCCTGTACAACCGGGGCTACTTCCTCGGCGAGGTCGGCGCGCTCGGCGACCGCGGGGCCCTCCGCGGGCTCGGCCTGGCCGTGTTCATGATCGATATCGATCACTTCAAGCGGATCAACGACACCCACGGCCACGAGACCGGCGACCAGGTGCTCCGGGACGTTGCCAACCTGCTCCGCCAGTCGATGCGGGGCGACGACCTGATCGCCCGCTACGGCGGCGAGGAGTTCGTCGCCGCGTTACCGGTCGCCGCGCCCGACCAGGCGGCGGAGCGGGCCGAGCGGATCCGGGCGAGCCTGGCAGCGCGGCGGCTGCTCGTCTCCGGCCGGCCGGTCCGCGTGACGGTCAGCATCGGCGTCGCCTACGCGCCCCCGGGCCGCCAGCGGTCGGTCCCCGCGATGCTCGCCGTGGCCGACCAGGGTCTCTACCAGGCCAAGAACGCCGGCCGCGACCGCGTCGTCTTCGGCACCGAGGCCCGCGCCCGCGTGGGCGACCCGCTCACGGCCAGGGAGGCCGAAAACGGTTCGACCCCGGCCAGTTGAGCCGGTAAGATCGGGCACTTCCCTCTTCCGGGAGGGCGAGGCTCCGCCCGAGCCCGGGCATCACGCCTGGACGCGCGCCGGACCCGGGCTCGGACGGAGCCTCGCCCTCCCGGGGAGACAAAACGAATGCGAGACGGCCCGAAATGCCAGGTGTCACCGTGCCCGAGCCCATCGTCGGCGTCTGTAGCTGGAGCCTCCAGGTCAAGAGCATCGCCGAGCTGAAGCGGCTGCTTGACGACCTCGGCGTTTCGGCGACCCAGATCGCCTGCGGCGACGCGCACCACGCGAGCTGGGATGAGGGCGATGCCATGCCCGAGGCCGCGCTCGACTCGGGCCTGCACATGACCGGGGCGATGCTCGGGTTTCCGGGCGAGGACTACACGACGCCCCAGACGATCCAGGCCACCGGCGGCTTCGGCGATCCGGCGACCCGCGCTGAGCGGCTCGATCGCCTGGCGTGGGCGCTCGAGCGGACGTCCGCCCTCGGCCTGACCGACCTGATGCTCCACGCCGGATTCCTGCCCGAAGTCGGCGGCCCGGGCCGATCGGGCATGCTGGATACTCTGGCGAAGGCCGGTCAACTCGCGGCGGACAAGGGCATCACCCTGGCGTTCGAGACGGGCCAGGAGACGGCCGACCTGCTCCGGCGCACGCTCGACGACCTCCAGGCCCCGAACCTGAAAATCAACTTCGACCCCGCCAACATGCTCCTCTACGACATGGGCGATCCGATCCGCGCCGTGGAGATCCTCGGACCGGATATCCGGAGCGTCCACGTCAAGGATGCCCATCGTCCGGCGGTGCCGGGCGCCTGGGGGACGGAAGTCCCGCTCGGTCAGGGCGACGTTGACATCCCGCTGTTCATCGCGACTCTGAAGAAGGTCGGGTATACCGGTCCCTTGATGGTCGAGCGCGAGGTCGGCGACCAGGCGGCCCGGGTGCGTGACATCCGTCAGGGGCTCGACGTGATCCAGCGCTGCCTCGCCTGACCCGGGCTGGCGCCGGCCCGCGGTTTGCGTTCTAGGTCTCCGGGCGCGGCTCCCGGCCGCGATCGAACGGAGGACCGAGGAGTCGGACCGATGACTCGCACAGGATGGGACCGCGTGGCCCTCGCGGCGCTGCTCGCGACGGCCGCCGTGCTGACGCACCGCGCCGAGGCTCAGGAGCCGGCCCAGCAGCCGACGACAGGCCGCCGGATCGGCGAGAGGATCGACGAGGCCGCCGCGGTGATCCGCCGCGACGTCGACCGGGCGGGCGAGGCCGTCCGGGAGCAGTTCCATAAGGCCAAGGCGTCGATCAACGCCATGGGCATCGAAGGGCGCGTCTACGGCCGCCTCCGCTGGGACAAGGCCCTCGACGGCGCCACGATCGACGTCGCGGCCGCGCGGGACGGGACCGTGACCCTGACCGGGACCGTCGCCGATGCACCCGCGCGGGCCAAGGCGGTCAAGCTGGCAGCCGATACAGTGGGTGTCGCGCGCGTCTTCGACCAGCTCGCGACCGCGACCCCTTCGCCGTCGGTCCCGCCCCGCGAGCTCCCCGCGCCGGGTCGCTGAGGGATCGACGAAACCACAAGGCAGAATGCAATCTCATCCGCGGATGAGGTTTGCATTCTGCCTTGTGGTTTGTCCGCTCTCTCTGTCCGGTTCGACGTCGGTTCAGCCGATGATCGACTTGACCACCTTCGCCAGCTCCCGGCCGCCTTCGGTGAGGCCGTAGAAGTTGTGCTTGCCGGAGCGGCGGGGCTCGATCAGGCGGCCGTGACGCAGGAGCGCCAGGTGATGGCTCACCGCGGGCTGGCTCTGCGTTCCCAGGTCGGTGCACAGCTCGGAGACGTTGCGCTCCTTGTCGGAGAGCAGCATCAGGACCTGCAGACGCGTGGGGTCGGACACCTGCTTGAGGAGGTCGGCGACCCGGCGGATTTCCGCCGAGGGCCGCGCGGGGGGGCGGACTTCGCCGACCGGGACGAAACGGACGACTTCGGAGAGGTTGCAGCCATGAAACTCCTCAAAACAAGAAAAGGTGAAAACCGACACGGAGGGCGGGCGTCGGGGGAAGGCCAGGCTCCATCGGTTATGTCAGATTGCTTCTTCAAATAATATGATATCCGCTACTCGCGTCAACCCACACGAGCCCCAGTCCATGTAGATTTCCGATGGGGTCTCCCGCATAAGCATGGCTCGCGCACGATTCCGCGTCTTGTAGCGGCGGGAATTCGGCTTGCCGCGGGGTAGCGGCGGCCGTAGATTCGGGGTGGCGCGACGCCGGCGATCCGTCGGCCCCGTCCCCGCGCACGAGGGCCCGGGACGCCTTCCGCGTCGATGGGACGAACCGAGCGAGCGCCGCCGATGCCCGTGGCCGTCGAGACCGCCTACCAGCAGTGCCTGAACCCGGCGTGCCGCGCGACCCTCGGCGTCGACCAGGCCGCCTTCGCCTGCCCGAGCTGCGGCGACCTGCTCGACGTCGTCTACGACTGGGACCGCCTGCCCGTCCCGCGGAGCCTCCGCGACTTCGAGGCGAAGTGGTCCGACCGGCTCGACCCCCTCGCATTCTCGGGCGTCTGGCGGTTCCGCGAGCTCCTGCCCTTCGCCCCACCCGACCAGGTCGTCACCATCGGCGAGGGCCAGACCCTGCTCCAGACCGCCGACGCCGTCGGCCGGTTCGTCGGCATGAATCCGGGCCGCCTCAAGCTTCAATATGAGGGGATGAACCCCTCGGGGAGCTTCAAAGATAACGGCATGACCGCGGCTTTCACTCATGCGCGGATGGTCGGCGCCCGCCGCGTCGCCTGCGCGAGCACCGGGAACACCTCGGCGGCGCTGGCCGTCTACTGCTCGGCCACGCCGTTCGGGTTCAAGGCGATCATCTTCATCGGCTCGGGCAAGATCGCGTATGGCAAGCTCGCCCAGGCCCTCGACCACGGCGCGCTGACGATCCAGATCGTCGGCGACTTCGACGACGCCATGACACGCGTCCGCCAGGTGGCCGACCGCCTGGGCATCTACCTGATGAACTCGATCAACCCGTTCCGCCTGGAAGGCCAGAAGACGATCATGTACCGCGTGCTCGAGGCCCTCGCCTGGCAGCCGCCCGACTGGATCGTTGTCCCCGGCGGAAATCTGGGCAATTCGAGCGCCTTTGGCAAGGCATTCATCGAGCTGAAGCATCTCGGCCTGATCGATCGGGTGCCCCGACTGGCCGTGATCAACGCCGCGGGGGCCGAGACGCTCCACCAGCTTGTCCAGACGCACGGGATGTCCTGGACCGACGGCCTGCCCGAGATGTCGGTCGCCGAGCGCTATTACGCGGGCCTGGACGCCGCGGAGCGGAAGGCCTCGACGATCGCCTCGGCCATCGAGATCAACCGGCCGGTCAATCTGAAGAAGTGCTTGCGTGCTCTCGACTTCTGCGACGGTGTCGTCCGCCAGGTCTCCGACCAGGAGATCATGGATGCGAAGGCGAAGGTCGGCGCCGGCGGACTCGGCTGCGAGCCCGCCAGCGCGGCAAGCGTGGCCGGGGCGAAGCGGCTCCGCGAGGAAGGTGTCATCGCCGCCGTCGGAGACGGTCGTCTGCATCCTCACGGGCCACCAGCTCAAGGACCCGACCGCCACGGTCGCCTACCATGGGACCGATCAGGACAACTTCGAGAAGGTCCTCGGGTCGCGCGGCGTCCGCCGGGCCGGCTTCGCCAACCGGCCGGTGATCGTCCCCAACGACCTCGACGACATCATCCGGACCATCGCCCTCTATTCCGAGGCCCCCGCAGCGTCGGAGTGAATTCCCGATCTTTGTAGGGTCCGCCATGCGGACCATCTTCGGCCGATGGCCCCGGCAACGGACGGTCCGCATGGCGGACCCTACGGGGCGCGAAAGGACTCACGTGACGACCACTCCCCTCTCGCTCGCGATCCACGGCGCCACGGGCCGAATGGGCGCCCGGCTGATCCAGCTCATCCAGGACGACCCCGCGCTCGCCCTCGGCGCGGCCGTCGACCGGCCGGATCACCCCGCGATCGGACGCGACGTCGGCCCGCTCGTCGGCCTCGGCGAGTTGGGCGTGAACCTCTCGGGGACGCTCGGCGCGCCGGTCGACGCGGTCATCGACTTCTCGACGCCCCGGGCCGCGCTGGCGATCGGCGAGGTTTGCTGCGCGAAGGGCATCCCCCTGGTCGTCGGCACGACCGGCTTCGAGCCCGACCAGAAGGCCGCGCTCGAGCGGGCTGCCGAGACGATCCCGCTCCTGATCTCGCCCAACCTGAGCCGCGCGGTGAACCTGCTGATGAAGCTGGTCGGCGAGGCAGCCCGGGCGCTGGGCGACTCGGCGGACGTCGAGATCGTCGAGCGGCATCACAAGCTGAAGAAAGATGCCCCGAGCGGCACGGCCCTGAGGCTGGCCGAGATCGTCGCCCGCGAGATCGGCACCGATAAATATACGCATGGCCGTTCGGGACTCGTCGGCGAGCGGCCGCGGGGCGAGATCGGGCTGCATGCCCTGCGGACGGGCGACAACCCGGGCGAGCACACCGTCGTCTTCGGGCTGATGGGAGAATGCCTCGAGCTCTCGCATCGCGCGCTTGAACCGCGACGGATTCGCCCGCGGGGCCCTTGACGCTGCCAAGTAGCTCGTCGGCCGCCCGCCCGGGCTGTATTCGATGCTGGACATCCTAGGGTGATTCGCGACGACCACGACACCGCGTATCGCGTGCGGGGTTGATTGCAGGATGCGTCTACCCGGTAAGATGGGGCTGACACGAGGAGGTGTCCACCATGGCTGTCTGCGAGCAAGGGTATCTTTGCGACGTCTGCGGCTGCGACGTCGCCGAACTGACTGAATCCGACCTCTACCTTCGCTACGTCCTGGGCGAGGTCGCCCCGGAGTCGCTGCACCTGACGCCCGAGCGGCACATCCGCTGCAACCCGATCCTGGCGCAGTTCATCGTGGCCGACGGCTTCGAGCCCGTCCACGCGGGGGGGTTCTTCGACAAATCGAGCCTCGACCCGGACTTCGTCGCGGACGAGGAGCAGCGAGTCACCCGCGGCTACCTCCGCCTGCTCGAGGTCACGAGCCTGGAGCTGCCGATCATCGACTATCCCCTGCCCGAGGCGGTCGCGAAGTGGAAGGCGGACGCCGAATCGACCGCCGTCGCCAGGGGAGCATGACGGGACCGCTTCCCGATGGCCGAGCCGTCCCCGAGCGAGCCCGCCCCCGTTCGCCGGCTCTTCCTGGACGACGACCCGGCCCGCGCCGAGGAGTTTCTCGCCGTCTACCCCGACGCCGTCTGGGTCGCGACCGCCGCCGAGTGCATCGCCCGGCTCGCCGAGTCGTGGGACGAGGTCCACCTCGACCACGACCTCGGCGGCGAGCAGCACGTCGACGTCGCCCGCGACGACTGCGGCATGGCCGTGATCCGCTGGCTCTCGCTCGAGCCGCGCCCGCACCTCCGGCGGGCGCGGTTCTTCGTCCACAGCCACAACGGCGTGGCCGCTTACGTGATGATGCTCCAGCTCAAGGGGATGGGCCTGGCCGCGTCGGCGAGTCCCTTCTCCGAGGGACGATGGAAGCCGGCGCCGCCCGCCGAGCCGTCGTTCTGGCGGCGGGTGTTGGCGAGGGTCAACGTCGGCGTCGTCCCAGGCCGACAGCGCCCCCGTCCGACGATGCCAGGGACTCCTAAGCATCTCGGGTCCGGTTGTCAGCCGGGAGCGTCGTCCGTTATCGTATTCGGAACGGTGCGGGACGTGTCCGCGCCGCGGATCGGGGCCGACGCGGGAGGCTTCCTTGAGAACGGTCATCACCGGCGGCGCCGGGTTCGTGGGCTCGCACCTTTGCGAGCGGTTCCTGGCCGAGGGGCACGAGGTCATCTGCCTCGACAACCTCCTGACCGGGCATCGCCGCAACATCGCCCACCTGCTCGACAACAAGGAGTTCTCCTTCCTCGAGCACAACATCTCCGAGCCCGTGCAGATCGACGGGCCCGGTCGACGCCGTGCTCCACTTCGCCAGCCCGGCCAGCCCGGCCGACTACCTGGCGCACCCGATCCCGACGCTCAAGGTCGGCTCGCTCGGCACTCACAACGCGCTCGGCCTGGCCAAGGCCAAGGACGCCCGCTTCCTCCTCGCCAGCACGTCGGAGATCTACGGCGACCCCGAGGTGCACCCCCAGGTCGAGGAATACTGGGGCAACGTCAACTCGATCGGCCCCCGCGGCTGCTACGACGAGGCCAAGCGGTTCGCCGAGGCCATCACCATGGCCTATCATCGCTTCCACGGCGTGAAGACGCGGATCGTGCGGATCTTCAACACCTACGGCCCGCGGATGCGGCTCAACGACGGCCGCGTGCTCCCCGCCTTCATGGGCCAGGTGCTCCGCGGCGAGCCGCTGACGGTCTTCGGCAAGGGCGACCAGACCCGCTCGTTCTGCTACGTGACCGACCTCGTCGACGGCATCTACCGCCTGCTGCTCTCGGACTACGCCCTGCCGGTCAACATCGGCAACCCGGTCGAGATCACGGTCCTCGAGCTGGCGAAGGAGATCATCGCGATGGTGCCGGGCACGAAGAGCACCATCGACTACCGCGACCTGCCCCAGGACGACCCCAAGCGGCGCAAGCCGGACATCACGAAGGCCCAGACCATCCTCGGCTGGAACCCGACGGTCGACCGCGCCGAGGGGCTCGAGCGGACGCTCGAATACTTCCGGGCCGTGCTCTGAGGCCGTGGCGGGCCGTATGGTACGCTAGATATAGAACACTCCGGTTCCGGGTGCGCAGGGGTAACGTCTTCGTTACCCCGGTGATTCGGCCCCCGGACCGGGGTTCGCGAGCGAACCCCTGCCACCCGGATGATGACACCCTCGGCAGCGGCCCTCGGAGCGGCGGATCTGATGCGCATCCTCGTCGTCGGCGGGGCCGGATACATCGGCAGCCACACCGTCCGCCACCTCGCGCGGTCCGGTCACGACGTCTGGGTCTACGACAACCTGGTCCACGGCCACCGCCCCGGCCGTGCCCGAAGGGCGGCTGATCCAGGGCGACCTCGGCGACGCCGCCCGGCTCGAGTCCGCCCTCCGCGCCGGGGCGATCGACGCGGTGATGCACTTCGCGGCGTTCACCTCGGTCCCCGAGAGCGTGACCGAGCCCGCCCGCTACTACCGCAACAACGTCGTCGGCGCCCTGAACCTGCTCGACGCCATGCGGGCCGCCGGGGTTGGCAAGATCGTCTTCTCGAGCACCGCGGCCGTCTACGGCGTGCCCGACGAGGTGCCGATCCCCGAGACGGCCCCGACGCGACCGATCAACCCGTACGGATTTACCAAGCTCGCCATCGAGCGGGCCCTGGCCGACTATGCCCGGCCTACGGCCTCGGCACGGCCTCGCTCCGCTACTTCAACGCCTGCGGCGCCGCGGACGACGCGACGATCGGCGAGGACCACCGGCCCGAGACGCACCTGATCCCGCTGATCCTCCAGGTCGCCCTCGGCCAGCGCGACGAACATCACGATCGCCGGCACCGACTACCCGACGCCCGACGGCACCTGCATCCGCGACTATATCCACGTCGACGACCTGGCCGACGCCCATCTCCGCGTCCTCGAGGCGATCGAGCCGGGCCGGGCCCTGACCTACAACGTCGGCACCGGCTCGGGCGTCAGCGTCCGCGAGGTCGTCGACGCCGTCGCGCCGGGTGACGGGTCATCCGATCCCGGTCATTGAGGGCCCGCGCAGGGCGGGCGACCCGCCGTCGCTGGTCGCCTCGGCCGACGCCGCCCGCCGCGACCTCGGGTGGTCGCCGCGGTACACCGAGATCACGTCGATCGTCGCCTCGGCCTGGGCGTGGCACTCGACCCACCCGCGGGGCTACGCCTCGTGACGGCGCGATGAAGATCCTGATGATCGGCCACTCGCTACGCGTCGCGCTCAACCGCCGCCTCAGCGTCGAGATCGCCCGCGCGGCCGGCGACTCGGCCCGGCTCACCGTCGTCGCCCCCGAGTTCCTCTGGGGCGACCTCCGGCCGATCAAGCTCGAGCCGATCGCCGACGAGCCCTACGAGCTCGTCCCGATCCCGATGCGACTGACGAGGAAGCTCCACGTCGCCTTCTACGCCCCCGGCGCGCTCCGTTCGATCATGCGCCGCGAGCGGTGGGACGTCGTCCACGCCTGGGAGGAGCCCTACATCCTGCCCGGCTACCAGATCGCCCGCGCCACCCCGCGCAACGCGAAGCTCGTCTATTCGACGTACCAGAACATCTCGAAGCGATACACCCCGCCCTTCAACCTGATGGAGCGGTACAGCCTCCGCCGCGCCTCGGGCTACGTCATGGGCGGCGTGACTGGCCTTCAGGCGCTCGGCGACCGCCCCGGCTACCGCGACCGCCCCTGGCGGATGATCCCGCTCGGCGTCGACTGCGGCGTCTTCCGGCCCGACCCCGAGGCCGGCCGCCGCGTCCGCGCCGACCTCGGCTGGACCGACCCCGGCCCGCCGATCGTCGGCTACCTCGGCCGGTTCGTGCCCGAGAAGGGGGTCGAGCTCCTGCCCCGGGCCCTTGACGCCCTGCCAGAGGGCTCGTGGCGCGCCCTCTTCGTCGGCGGTGGCCCGCTCGAAGGGGCCCTCCGCACCTGGGCCGAGCGATATCCCGGCCGGGTCAAGGTCGTCACCGGAGTCGCCCACGCCGGCGTCCCGGCCCACCTCAACGCCATGGACATCCTCGCCGCCCCAAGCCAGACCCTGCCGATATGGAAGGAGCAGCTCGGCCGGATGCTCCTCGAAGGCCTGGCCACGGGCCTGCCGATCGTCGCGAGCGACTCGGGGGAGATCCCTTATGTCGTCTCCGACGCGGGCCGGATCGTCCCCGAGGCCGATGTGGCCGCGTGGACATCGACGCTGCGAGAGCTGATCGAGGACCCGGCTCTCCGCCGCGACCTCTCCGAGCGCGGGCTGGCCCGTGCCCGGGCCGTCTACAACTGGCCGGTCGTCGCGCGGCAGTTCCTCGACTTCTTCCGCGAGGTCTCTTCGTAGGGTCCGCTGTGCGGGCCATCTTCGCTCAACGGCCTCGACCGAAGATGGTCCGCAATAGCGGACTTTACGAAGGCCCCGATCAAGCGAGGAACGCGCTAATCGCGGAGGATTTCCACCGCCGCATTCCTCCCATTGACCGCGATCACGCTCCCCCCCGGATGCGTCGCCGCCCCACACAGGAACACCCCCTCCATCGGCGTCCTCGCCTTGAGCCGGCGGTCCCACATGAAGGCCGGCAGGCATTCGCCCTGGAAGATGTGTCCTCCGGTCAATCCCACCTTCGTTTCGATATCCGGCGGCCCCAGGATCTCGGCCGAGATGGCCGCGTCGGGCAGGTTCGAGCAGTAGCGTCCGATCGACGACAGGGCGAGGCGGCCGACCTCCCCTCGCCGATCCTCCCACGACCCTGCCGCAAACTCATAAGGAACATACTGGGCGAAGACGCTCATCGTGTGGACGCCCTCGGGAGCCACGCTCGGGTCGTGGGCGGTCTGGAAATAGAGCTCGGTCCAGAGGCGGGCGGGCAGGAGGCCGTCGCGGGCGTCGCGGTGGTAGTAGCGCCACTCTTCCTTGGTCAGCGGCGTGTTGATCTGGCCGTGGTGGTGCTCGCGGTTCTGGCCGGGTCGGGCCTGGAAGTCGGGGAGCTCGCGGAGGGCGACGTTCAGCTTGACCGTGCAGCCCTTGATTGGGACCGACTCGACCTGGGCCTTCCAGGCGGGGTCGGCCGCGTTGCCGAGCAGCCTCAAGGTCACGCGCGGGTCGGCGTTGGAGACGACGGCGGGGACGTCGATCCGCGTCCCATCCTCGAGCTCGACCCCCTGCCCCGGCATGATTCGCGCCACGGGTACTCCGGCCGCGACGACTGCCCCGGACTCCCGCGCAATATCGCAGAGGATGAACGAGACCATCCCCATCCCACCCTTCACGTAGCCCCAGAGACCCGGCACGCCGCCGAGCCGGCCGGAGTTGTGGTGGAAGTGGATCGAGGCGGTGCCGGGGTCGTGCGGGCTGGCGTTCGTGCCGATGACCCCCTGGCCGAGGTAGGCCATCTGGAGCCGCTCGTCGGCGAAGTACCGCTCGACGAACTCGACCATCGACCAGTCGAAGAGCAGTGACCGGGCCTCGCGGTCGCCCTTCAAGCGGCGCTCGATCTCGTCGCGAGTCGGGTTCGGGTCGAGCCAGAGGTCGGCGTCGCCCTCGGGGCGTAACGCGTTACGGAGTCGTCGCTTGACGTCGCAGAACGCCCGCCAGCCGGCGACGTCGGCGGGGTTGAGGGCGCGGATCTCGGCCTCGCACCGGTCGTCGTCCTCGCCGAGCTGGAGGCTCGAGCCGTCGTCGAACGGGACGAACATGCCGGCCATGGCCGGGATGAACTCGAAGCCGTGGGAGTGCAAGTCGAGTTCTGCAATCACTTTCGGATGCAGAAGCCCGACGAGGTAGGCGCACGGCGAGATCCGGTATCCCGGCCAGACCTCATCGAGCGTGCAGGCTCCTCCGACGCGCGGACGGGCCTCCAGGACGAGCACGCGCTTCCCGGCCCGCGCCAGGTAGGCCGCGCAGGTCAGGCCGTTGTGCCCGGCGCCGATGACGATGACGTCCCACCGCCGCTTCGCGAGGTCGGCGACGGGCTCCGGCAGGCCGATCATCCCGAGAGCGTCGGCGGTCCGGGTCGGTTGCGGCATGGGCGGCCTCGGTGGTTCGGAGGGGGCGTCCGGCTCAGTCTGACTGCGCCTCGGACGGTCGGCAAGCCCGGGGCATCCCAAGCAGGAATTGGCTTCGTTTCGCAAAAAGGCCGGCGGGAATTGGCTTCGTTTCGCAGGGAAGTCTCGAAAGGGCAGCACCAGGCCGTTCCAAGCCGAACATTTCTTGCACGCTTGGGTTCGGTCGGCGGGATGACGCGACCCTGAGAGACCCGACCCGTCTCCGGCCCGGTGTCCCCGTCCGGAGCCGGCCCAAAGCGGGCCCGGGCGGCGTCGCGTGAGCGACCCTCGTGGTATGATGGATATCGGAATGCGTCGAATCCCAACACCCGTCGCCACGCATCATGAGATTCACCCATGCCGCAGACCGTGGAGCTCTACGAGACGGCGTACAGCCACTTCGCCGAGGAGGCCCTGGCGGAGGTAAGGCGCGAGACGTATGGCGAGGATTTCGGCCAGAGTAGCTGGGTCACGGCCGACGAGTACTGGCGGTTCTTCCGACTCCTGCGGCTGGAGCCCTCCGACGAGGTGCTTGACGTCGGCTCCGGGTCGGGCGGCCCGGCGATCTTCCTGGCGAGAGAGATCGGCTGCCGGGTGATGGGCGTCGACGTCGACCCGGCGGGGCTCCGTACGGCGATGGGGTTGGTCGAGTCGGCCCGGCTCGACGGGAAGGTCGACTTCCAGTGGGCTGACGCCGGCGAGCGGCTGCCGTTCGAGGACGGCTCGTTCGACGCACTCGTCTGCATGGACGCGATCTGCCACATGGCCGACCGCGGCCGACTATTCGCCGAGTGGCATCGCGTGCTCCGGCCGGGCGGCCGGGTGCTGTTCACCGACCCGGTCGTCCTCGCCGGCCCGGTCTCGAAGGAGGAGATCGCGGAGCGGAGCTCGACCGGCCCCTTCGAATACTGTGCGGCGGGGGTGAACGAGCGGCTGCTCGCAGCGGCCGGGTTCGAGTGGCTGGCGTCCGAGGACGCGACCGCCAACGAGGTCGAGGTCTCCGGCCGCTGGCGCGACGCCCGCGAGGCCCGGCGCGACGAACTCAGCCGGATCGAGGGCGAGGAGACCTTCGCCGGCCTCCAGCAGTTCCTGGCCGTCGTCCACCGCCTGACGAGCGAGCGGCGGATGCTCCGCGTCGCCTACCTCGCCCAGCGGCCGTGAGTCAGGCCTTCGCCTCGAACCGCGCGGTGATCCGCGACGAGATGCCGCCGCGGGGGGTGAACTGGCCGACGACGGTCATCCTCCGCGGCTGCGCAGGCGGCCACGAGGTCGTCGAGGATCGTGTTGATCGAGTGCTCGTAGAAGATCCCGCGGTTGCGGTAGTCGACGAGGTAGAGCTTGAGGCTCTTCAGCTCGACGCACCGGTCGGCGGGCACGTAGGTGATGACGATCGTGCCGAAGTCGGGCTGGCCCGTCTTGGGGCAGACGGCGGTGAACTCGGGGCAGGTGATCTCGATCTCGTAGTCGCGGTCGGGGAACTGGTTGGCGAACGTCTCCAGCGCGGGCATGTCGGCTCCTCGGCCTGGTTCGGTCGATGGCCCGTCGATAGGGCGGATATCGACCATTCTACCAGCACGAGCGCCGAGCCGCCGCGGGCCGGCTCAGCGGCCGAGCGCGAGCGAGACGCGCGAGGGCGTGCAGTGGGCCGCGTGGACCCTCTGGTTCGCGTACTGGCCCGTGCCCATGGCCGGGTAATAGCTCGTCATCGTCCGCCGCGGCTGAGGCGGCGGGGCGGCCACCTGTGCCGGGGCGGTGCCATATCGATCGTACGCCCGCGCCGCCGTGGTCTCGACCCGGTAAGTCCCCGGGAAGGCCTGGGCAAGCATGGGCATATCCCCGCGATCGACCCGGCCACGCCCGCCATTCGGCGCCGGGGACTGGCCTCCGGCGCGGAGGGCACCGACGAGAAGGAGCGCGAAAGCGAGCGCGACGGGGCGCGGATGCGGTCGATTCATGGCCAAGGTGCTCCGCGGGGTGAATCGCCGGCCTCGGACCTTTCACCCTTCAGGATCTCTCCCCGCCCGGGTCGACGCAAGCGAATTCCCGGGCGGCCGGCCGGTTGCCCATGATTCGCGAGCATGGGAGACTCGGTCCTCTCCCCGCGACATCCCGCAACCGGTGCACCATGCGACTTCTCCTCGCCCTGCCGCTCATTCTCACCTCCCATGCCCTCGGCGATGGCGGTCGTGTCAATAACCTCAAGGTCCTGTCCGACAAGGTCGACGACGTCACGACGGTCGAGCAGATCGTCAAGTCGTTCGTGAAGCCCGGCATGACCGACCAGCAGCGCGTCGAGGCCCTCTGGCGAGCCGCGGTGAAGTATCGCCACCAGCAAGTCCCGGCCAATGAGTACCTCGACGGCGACGAGCACCCGCACGACCCGGTGAAGGTGTTCAACGTCTACGGCTACTGCCAGTGCTGCTGCTCGTCGGCGATCCTCGAGGCCCTGAATCGCGAGGACGGGCGCGAGGCACGCGGCCGGATCCTGAATGGCCACAGCGTGCCCGAGGTCCGCTATCGCGACGCCTGGCATATGTTCGACGCCTCGCTCATCACCTACTTCCCCCGCCCCGACGACGGCGTGGTTGCCTCGGTCGACGAGATCGCCGCGAGCGTCGCCGACTGGTACGCGAAGCATCCCGATTACCGCAAGAACAACGCGAAGGTGTTCGAGCTGATGCGCAAGGATGGCTGGATGGGCTGGAAGGCCGAGGGCCCTCGCCTCCTGTCTCATTGCCCGTTCTACAGGTCCGGCTACCTCCCCGCGCGGACGCACGGGTGGGACGCGACGATGGTCGAGTACGACCGCAAGGCCGAGGTCTTCGAGTACGGCTACCAGGTCGGCCACCGGGCCCTGTTCTCACTGCGGCCGGGCGAGTCGTTCGTCCGCGAGGCCGGGAACCGCGGGCTGCACGTCAACGGGGACAAGGATTGGGACGGCCTCAAGGCCCGGGTGCCCGAGAATGACCTGGCGTATGTGCCGGAGTTCGATCGCGGGTATCGCGGCGGGGTCGTCGGGAACGGGAAGCACGTCTATGCACCGAACCTTGCGGCGGGCGACCTGGAGCGGGGGGCGGAGGTCTTCGAAAACCTGGAATCCGGGCGGGACGGGGTGACGGTGAAGGATCGGAGCAAGGCGGGGGTGCTTGTCGTCGAGATGAGCTCGCCGTACGTCTACCTCGGCGGCGAGCGGCATTTTGTATGGGCCATTTCGCCGGATGCGCCGGGTCGTGTCTCAGTCTCGATCTCAACGGACGGCGGGCGGTCCTTTGTCCCGACGGGCACTGAGGGCATGCGAACCACGATCGTCGCTGGCGGAAAGCTCGAAGGGTGGATCAACCGACGCTACGCGTACCGGATCAAGGTGGAACTGGTCGGCGGCGCAAGGCTCACCCGCCTCATACTCGACAACGATATCCAGCACGCCCCCCGGACCCTCCCCCGCCTGGAGAAGGGCAAGAACACGATCACCGTCGCCGCTGGCGCTCGACCCCTCGATCGCCACGAAGACGATCGCCGGCCGGATCGCCGCCGGCCCCGGCTTCGACAAGAACCAGACGGCCGAGTCGATGGGCGTCACATTCGACAACCTCAACCTCGAGCACAACGCCTGCTGGTGGAAGGGTAACACAGGGACGATGACGATCCCGATCGACGTCGCCGGCGACCTCGTCTCGCTCGGCTTCAGCGCGATGATCCGGGCCCGGGGCGAGAAGGACAGGGTTCGGGCCTCGACGAGCGTTGATGGAGGGAAGACGTGGCGTGAGGTCGCCGTCATGGCCGGCCCGACCCAGGGGCGGACCCATCACGTCCGCGTCGACGACTGGCCGGCCGGCGTCCGCAGGGCCCTGCTCCGCTTCGAGATGACGGGCAACAACACGATCGGCGTCCAGTCGTTCCGCGTCGACGCCGACTACCGCGACCCGCTCGCGGCGAAGGCGATGACGCCCTTCCGCGTCGTCCACCGCTGGAACGAGGCCGGCAAGACCCACGAGCACGCCGAGACGATCGACCGGTTGCCGAGGTCCTATGCGATCGAGGCGGGCGACGGCCCCGAAATCGTCTCGGTGAGCTGCGAGATGCCCGCGGGCCATTGACGGCGCCGACGACGCCCATTTCCAGAGACTCGCGTCGACTCCTCCTCGTTGCTAGCATGCATTAAATGGAGTCGTGCATAATGCTTTTGGCGTGCGTCCTCTCCCGGCCTGATGTCCATCCGGAGTGTCCGTGGAATTGATGGGGGGTCCGATGGATCACTTCGTCATCTTGGATCACCTGCCCGACGGCCTCGAATTCCCGCCCGACCTCGCCGGCCGGATCAGCTACGACACCGCGACCAGGCGGCTGAGCTACCGCGGATTCATGAGCAAGGCCGACTTCGATCGGCTCTGGATGCTGAGCGAAGCCTGGTCGTTTCGGCACAAGCTGGAGGACCTCTTCCGCATGTGCACGATCGAGGCGGAACGGCCGCGAGGCGTGCGCCGGTGGTTGGCTCCCTTCCTTGGCAGCGGGACCTCTTGAAGTCCTCGTAGGGTCCGCTGTGCGGACCTCTTCGATTTTGCGGCCTGGCCCGCGAAGAGGTCCGCACAGCGGACCCTACGGGATGGCCTTCGGGTCGCCTTCGCGGAGGAGATACGACCGATCGGCCTCGACTCCCGGATACGTGTCAACCCGTCCCGCGGGCCATCGTACCTCGATCGAATCGACGCGGGTCGCGTCTCCGAGCCCGAGGTGAATCCGCCCGTCGGAGGCCGACTGGTAGCTCCCGCCCCCCGTGCGCCAGGCGCGGAGTGTCCGCGCGCCAACCCTCGCAGTGACCACGCCGCCGACGGCGTCGCGGTTCGACGTCGTCCCTTCGAGGCGAAGCGTGACGGAGTGGCCGCCCTTCGAGTCGTTGCGGAACAGCGCCAGCGGCGAGCGCTGGGAGAGGACGACCAGGTCGAGCCGGCCGTCGCCGTCGAGGTCGCCCGAGGCCAGGCCGCGGCCCAGGCGAGGGACCGACCACGCGGCCCCGGCCTCGCGGGAGACGTCAGAGAGCCGGCCGTCGGGGCCATTGACCAGGAGCTGGCAGGGCATCATCCAGGGGAACTCGGGGCGGTCGTCGTTGACGTGCCCGTTCGTCGATGCCACGTCGAGCCGGCCGTCGTCGTTCGCGTCGAACAGAGTGATTCCGAAGCCGAGTAGCCCGCGGGTCGGCGCGGCCAGGCCGACGACGTCGGTCGAGTCGGCGAAGATGCCGCCGCCGAGGTTGCGGAAGTAGGTCGTCGACTCGCCGTAGAAGTTCGTGACGAGCAGGTCGGGCCGGCCGTCGCCGTCGAGGTCGCCGCAGGCAATGCCCATGCCCGCCTGGTAGCCGCCCGAGGCGTTGCCCGCCACGCCCGAGGCCTGGGCCACCTCCTCGAACCGCATCCCGCCCAGATTCCGGAGCAGAAAATTGGCGGTCCCGTCGTTCGCCACGAACAGGTCGACGCGGCCGTCGTCGTCGAGGTCGGCGGCGGCAACGCCCAGGCCGCGGCCGTCGCGGTCGGCCAGGCCGGCGGAGGCCGTGACGTCGACGAACCTGCCGCCATCGTTGCGAAAGAGGTGATCGGGAAGCGCCTCGAAGTGCCGGGGGTCGCAGTAGCGGAGGCCCTCGCCCCGGCGAGCCGGACAAGGCTGGGGGTGCTCGGCGTCCCACTTGAGGTAGTGGCAAACGTAGAGGTCGAGGTCGCCGTCGCCGTCGAGGTCGGCGAAGGCCGCCGAGGTCGGCCAGTCGCGGTCGCCGCCGAGGCCGGCGCGAGCGGTCGCGTCCTCAAACGTGCCGTCGCCCCGGTTCCGATACAGGGCGTAGGCCCGCCACCGCGTGACGAACAGGTCCGAATGGCCGTCGTTGTCGTAGTCGCCCACCGCGACGCCGTGCCCGTAGCCGCCCGGGAACGTCGCGAGGCCCGAGGCCGCGGTCGCGTCCTCGAAATGCCCGCCGCCAACGTTGCGGAAGAGCCGGTCTCCGAACCGCGATCCGCCCGAGGGTGGCGGGAACGGGCCACCCTGGACGGCATAGACGTCCAGCCGGCCGTCGCCGTCGAAGTCGATGAGGCCGACCCCTCCGCTCATCGTCTCGGGGAGCTGCCGCGCGGGCGACGCGCCGTTGTCGAACGTAAACGCCAGCCCGGCGGGACCGGCCTGGTCGGTGAAATGAGGATTGACGGCGGAAGCGGCGTGCCGGGACGGATTCGCGAACGGGGCGAGCTCGGCGGCAAGCAGGTCGGCGAGGGTGCGGCCGTCGGCCAACCTGGAGGGCGCTGCCGCGGGGCTCGTCGGGCCTGGCGAAGTGCCGGGGGATTTCCCCTCGACGAGGCTCGCGAACGCCTGGGCTTCGAACGGGCGGCCGAGGATTTCGGCGAGCCCGGCCATCTCGGCCGCCCGCGGGGACAGGGCGTCGTCCGCGAAGAGCTGCGCGTAGCGGAGGCGGGCCGCGTCGAGCCTGGCCTTGCGGCGGCGGAGCTCAGCGGCGCGGGCCGGGTCGGCCGCGGCGGTGGCCAGGGCGGCGAGACGTTCCAGCGCCCGGGCGTCGCCCGGGTCGAGGGCCGAGAGTCGGTCAAGAGCGGCGCGCTCGGCCGTGTCGTCGCCGCGGCGCGAGGCGAGCCAGGCCCGCAGGCCCGTGGTTAGCCGGCCGTCGGGATCGCTCGCGGGGAGGTGCCTCATCGCGCGGGCCGCCTCGTCGACGCGTCCGGCGGCGCGCGACCAGTCGAGCAGCGCCCGCCAGGCGACCGCGTCCGAGGGATCGCGCGAGGGCGCCGTCGACGCGGGTCTTCGCGTCGTCGAGCCGCCCGGCGACGAGCGCCCAGCGGGCCCGGGCCACGGCCAGGCGGGCGTCGCCGTGGCCGGCCTCGTCGAGCGCGCGGAGCTCGGCCTCGATCCGGTCGACGGGGAAGGTCTCAAGGTCCAGCGCCAGGCGGCCCCGGAGCAGCTCGAAGGCAGAGCCGCGGTTGAGCCGGCCGGAGCGCTGGAGGTCGTCCCACTGATCCTCGATGCGCGCGGCGACCTCGTCGAACCGGGCCTGGCGCCAGAGGAGCTTGAGGAGGGCCTGGCGCGCCTCGGCGGCCCGCGGGCCTCCGGCCCGGACGGCGAGGTCGAACGCCGACTCGGCCTCGGCGAAGCGGCCGAGGTCGGACGCCACGTGGGCGCGGCGAAGCGCCGCGGGGATGGCCTGCGGCGAGCGCTCGGGCACGAGCGCCCAGGCCGCGATCGCCTCGGCGGGCCGATCCTGGGCGGCCCGGCAATCGCCGAGCGAGAGCGCCGCCTCGGCGCGTGTCGCGGCGAGCGGGACGAGCCGCGCCGCGGCCTCGTCGAACCGGCCCCGCGCCATCGCGAGCCGGGCCTCGGCCAGGGCCGACCGGGCCCGCCAGGCGTCGAACGCCCGCGCCGCCGCGATCGCCACCACGGTCGCGGCGAGGAGCCCGGCGGCCCAGGCGAGGCTGCGGTGCGGCATCGGTCGACGTCCCCGCTCGTTCGGCCCTTGATCGTCCCTGCGGCCCCGGCTAGTTTACCTCTGTGCGAGGGCCGGGTGACTGCCCACCGGCCTCCGGCAGCATCGAGTCTCTCAACGAGGAGCTCCCGTCGTGAAGCACAGCCCCTTCCTGCGTCGCCTCATCGTCCCCGCCATCCTGGCCGGTTTCCTCGCCGGCTGCGGCCAGGCCGGCGAGCCCGAGAAGCCCCCGACGGCCCCCCCGATGACCCCCGAGCAGACCAAGGACGCGATCAAGGGCGTCAACGCCGGCAGGGGCGAGATGGGCCCCGCCGAAGGCAAGAAGAAATAACCGACGTCACCCGCGACGCGAGAAGCCCGCCGGACCCGGCTCGAGCCGAGGTCCGGCGGGCTTCCTCTTTGTTGTCCCGACCCCGCGATCAGTAGGAGTCGGAGCTGAGCGTCTCGCCATTCTGGGCCGTGGCCAGCCCATACCAGGTCATTGGGTTGATCGAATCCTTGATGAACCGGACCGAGCCGTCGGCCATCAGCACGTTGACGCCGCCGGAGTGGTAGCTGCGGGCCGTGAAGAAGCCGTAGCCGGTGCCGACCCCGCCCCAGGGCGAGCAGTCGGGCGACTTGTGGTTGGGGGTCAGGACGAAGTTGCCGACGGCGTTGGTGTATTCGCCGCCGGCCCAGGTCCAGCCGCCGTAGGTGTAGACGGCGCCGGCGTTGCCCGCATTGCTCTGGGCGAAGGCCATGCAGGTCGGGATGGCAGTCTGGATCAGGTAGGTCTGGTCGCCCGGGTTCTGGATGACATACGTCGGGAAGCCGGCGATGCCCACGCCCGTGTACAGGTCGCCCTTGCTGAAGTACGTGTTGTTGCCGCTGCCGCGCATCCGCTCGTAGAAGGCGATGGTGTTCGACAGCCCGTCGGTGATGAACGAGGCGCTGCTGATGCCCTGGCCGCCCGGCTCGGGCCGGGTCAGGGCGCCGGCGCCGGAGGTCCGGCTGTGCCAGTCGTAGTTCGTCCCGTTCGAGGCGTGGTAGTTGTTCCGGCCCCGGCCCGGGTCGCTCGGGCAGAGGAACGAGGAGATGTTCTGATAGCAGCCCGTCGCCTGGACGACCTCGGTGCCGTTCTGGAACGGGTAGAGGCCGAAGACGAAGTTGAACGAATTGTAGGTGGCCGATTGCTCCATCTGCGGGAGCATCAGGGCCAGGGCGCTGAAGTTCGACCACTCGTTGCCGCCGCCCGGCGCGTTGGGCGTCGGCGTCGGGTAGATGTTCGTCGTCCAGCTCGAGGTCCAGGGGAAGCAGTTGTTCCCCGAGTGGTAATTGTGCAGCCCCAGCCCGATCTGCTTCATGTTGTTGACGCATTGCGAGCGGCGGGCTGCCTCGCGCGGCCTGGACGGCCGGCAGCAGGAGTGCGATGAGCACGGCGATGATCGCGATGACCACCAGGAGTTCGATCAGGGTGAATCCGCGACGTCTGGTCGGCATGGACGCGTCCTCCTCGGACTTCGGACCTGGGACGAAGGATGAGGGATGAGACAGCGGTGCGCAGGTCGCCTACGTCGCGACGACGCACGAGCCCTCGGCCCCCGGAAGCGGCCCGTGTCGGCGCCCGGCTGCCCTTTATGAGCGATAGGGGGCAGCTCGGCGGGGCCGGCCCGCGCCTTCGATCGCGCGTTTTCTGGAGTAGCGGGGGACGTGAGCTTTTCGGATATTATATCGAATCGGCATCCGGCTCAAGTGCGAGGCGAAAAATCGGCGGGGGACGGACATGGGCGAGAATCCCGCTCACGACGGGTCATTCGGCGAACCGGTCGCCCGCGGGAGCCTGCGGCAGCAGGTGACGTCTCGGCTGCTGGCGGCCGTCTTCCTCGGCCGATTCGCCTCGGGCCAGAGGCTCATCGTCCAGAAGCTGGCGACGGCCTACGACGTGAGCCCGACGCCCGTGCGCGAAGCGCTTGTCGAACTGGCGGCGCTGGGGATCGTCGAGCTGCTGCCCAATCGCGGCGCCGTCGTCCTGCCGTTCGGGCCCGAGCAGGTCCGCGAGATCAGTCAGGTCCGCCGCGTGCTCGAGGTCGAGGCGACCCGCTGCGCCGCCGGGCGGATTGACGAGGCCGAGGTCGCCGCGCTCTGCGACGGCCTCGAACGTCTGGCCTCGCGCAAGCCCGACGAGGCCCGCGACCGCGACGCGCGCGAGCTGGACAATCGCCTGCACGGCCTGATCGCGGAGTCGTGTGGCAGCGCCCGGCTCACGGCCGAGATCGGCCGCTATCTGACGCTCTTCCGCACCCTCCGCGACGTCGGCCACCACCGCGACGCCGCAACGAATTACTCCCGCACCGACGACGTGCCCGAGCACCTGGAGATCCTCCTTCGCCTCCGCGCCGGCGACGCCGACGGGGCCGCCGCCGCCATGGAGACGCACATCCGCTGCGCGACGATCGCGGTGCTCGAGGTCCTCTTCGGCGACGGGAATGGCCCCGTGCCACCGAAGATGGTCGCGCCGAGGGTTCGGGCCCCGAAGGCGAAGAGCCGGGGCTAAGAACCCGGACGCGGTTCCGAAGGACTTCTTGGCGGACGAGGTTCGGCACGGTCTAGGCCCCGTCCGCCCGACGTCGGACCCGATTCGTCGGATTCGCGCGGGAACCGACTCGTGGGGTCTCCCGATGAATGGCCGAGATGCCGTGGGACTGGCCGCGACCGCCGTTCTTTGCATCGGGACCCTCGTCGGCCTCTGGCTGGCGGAGCGGGGCGCGAAGCAACGTGTCCACCGGGAGAAGATGTCCGGACGGCTGCCGCGCGCCGACTACCCTCCCCTGCGCAATCCATGAGCCCTCTCTTGACGACGGCACTGGTCAAGGTCTGGGCATTCGCCCCCGTCGCCCTGTGGTTCCTCACCGCTACGGTGATGCCGCTCCTGACCCCTCCCGCGGCCCGGACGTATCTGGCGCCGCTCCCGCCATTCTCCAAGGCGCTCCGATGGAACCTGAACTGGTGTCTGTTCTGGGCGGGTGTCGTCTTCCTCGCGTGGGTCGCGGCGCGGCTCGGCGATCGGCTGATGCGGCGCCTCGCCGACCCGACCGTGTCGCGGGCGGAGGAGTTGATCAAGGCCGGTGAACTTGACGGGGCGATCGGCGAGTTGCGACAGGCGATCGACGCCGACGGCCCGTCCGTCGCGCGGTGGAACGCCCTGGCCGACGCCCTGATGAAACAGGAGCGATGGGCCGAGGTCCTCGATGTGTCGTTCGACATCGGGGACCGGTGCCCCTTCGACATCGGAAACCGGCGCCGGAAGGCGCTGTCGCTCTGCAAGCTGGGCCTGCCCGAAGTCGGTCTCTCGGAGCTCAATCGGGCGGACCTGACGAGCAGCCGGAGGCTCGCCGAGCTCTGCTCCTACTGCCAGGCGCTGATCGACCTGGGCCTGTTCGATCGGGCCTGGGATAAGCTCCGCGCGCCGAGGTGCTCTACGGCCGCGGGACGTTCCTCGGGGCCGAGGGACCACAGATTCGGAAACGCATTGACGTCTGCCGCGCGCGCCTGGCGGGTCACTTCGCTGACGATAAGCCCAACAGCTTCGACGAACTGTGACAGCGATTGCGGCGAGTCGGGCGCAATCGCGGCCAGATGCTCAGCGGCCGACCAGGCCGAACGTCTGGTGGACCGAGGTCAGCGCGGGGTCGACGATCACGGCGGCGAAGGCGGCGTCGAACAGGTCGAGCAGGGCGAGGGCCCGGTCGAGGTCGCGTCCCGCGGCCTCGGGCGTGACGCCGCGTGACGCCGCGACGTGCCGCGCCAGTGGCTCGCGGCTCGTGCGCGCCGAGCGGGCGAGCCGGGCGACGTCCACCCCGGCGTAGGCCCGCGCCTCGGGGAAATATGAGGCCTTGAGCGCGGCGAGCCGGGCATCCGGCGGCGACGTGCCGAACCGCGCGACGGCGTCGGCCGACGAGCCGACGACCAGACAATCGCGGCCCACCCCGTAGGCGAACGGCGCGTTGGGGCCGCCCAGCGTCGTGACCTGTAGGGTCCCCGCGCGGCGCGATTCGACGCGCAGAACTCGTCGCGCCGTGCTTCGGGTCGAGCGCGTAGAGGCAGAGCAGGGTCCGCAGGGCGTTGTCGAGGGCCGAGGCGATACTCCGCTCCCCGCCGTCATCCCGTAGCTCGACCGCGCCGACGACGGGCGGCCACGCCGAGCCGGTCGACGGCGCCTCGACATAGGCCACGGTCGCCGGCCCGAGGCTCGGGAGAACCTCCTTGCGGAGGTCCCGCCCGAGCAGGACGCCGCGGAGCGCCTCGAACACCATATCCAGCCGAGGCCGGTCGGACTGCGGAATCAGCTCAATCAGGGCGTCGCACGCCGTCGCGAAATCGATCGGCGCGGCGGCCGAGGCGATCGCCGTCTCGGGGATCCGCCGGGCCAGCGCGTCGGGCGTCGCGCCGGACTTCGCCCACCGAACGAGGCGGTCGTCGAGCCCCTTCGGATCGTAGGTCTCATGGACGTGGAGCAGGAGGCCGTTCCGCCATTCGAGGCCCAGCCCGATCCCCTCGACCGTGCGGAGATAGCGCACGAGAAGTTCCAGCGCGCGGTCGTCGCCGGGGCCGCCGGATCGGGGGGCCGACTCCAGGACGCGGGCGGCGAAACTCGGGTTCAGGTGGACCGCGACCAGGGCCTGGGCCGGCAGGCCCGCGCGGACCTTTCGAAAGACGGGCTCGTCCCCCAATCCCGGCCCGCCGGCGCCGGCGCGGCGGTCGAGCACGCCGCGGATCAAGGCCTCGGAGTTCGACCAGGCGAACGTGCCGTCGTCGAAGAGGCGGAAGTAGTCGGGCTCCTTGTCGCCGCGGGGGAACTTCCGGACCGAGAAGCGACCCTCGCCCGAGCCGGCCTCGGCGACCTCGGCGCCACCGGCCTGGCTTCCCAGGTCGATCAGGCGAGTCAGCAGCGCCCTGTCGCGGACGCGGGCCAGCAAGAGCCCCCGCGCCGACTCGGGCGGCGCACCGGGGCGAGGTGGAGAGAGAGTACGACGGCGTCGCCGAGCAGGTCGTCGCGGATGGTCGTGACGGGTACGCCCAGCGCCGCTCGATGTGCGCCCGGGCACGATCGAACTTGCGGCCGGCCTCGGAATTGCGCCAGTCCTTCACGGCCGGCAGCGCCCAGAACGCCCGCACCAGCGGCGAGCCGGCGATCTCGCGGGCGTGGCCGCGGAGGTCGGTCACCGATAGCGTTAGCCCAGCGTCGGGCGGGACGAGGCGGAGGAGCGCCGCCTCGGCGTCGGCTGGGCGGGGTTCGTCGGCCAGCGACGATAGCCAGGGGACGACAGCGAGGATCAGGACCGGGACGGACGATCGGATCATCGGGTCGGTCCCACTAGGTTCAGGCCGTGGATCAGGCGCCACTCCGCGGCGGAACGGGCGGCGCCTGCGGAGCCTCGCCACCGTTGGAGGGGAGCAGGAAGCCGAAGGCTCGCATCGCCGAACCCGAGAGCGGGCGGACGCCGGCCCCGACGCGGTCGCCGACCGAGCGGAGCACCTCGGCCGAGGGCACGGCCGTGACCTCGGGCGACGGCGGCGACGCCGACGGCAGGCCGGCCGACGCGAGCACGTCGCGGCCAAGCCGGCCGGCGGGCGCCGAGGCGTCGCGCGCCAGCTCCAGGGTCGCGGAGGTCGCGTCGGCCAGCGCATCGGAGAAGTCCAGGCCCCCCGCCGCCGGGGGGGGCGTCGGCGCATCGGCGAGCCGGTCTCTCTTCCCCAGTGGCACCGTCCAGAACACGACCGTCGACGCGACCAGGACCGCTGCGGCCGCCAGCCACGCCCCGCGCCGGACCGCCGTCGGCCGGCGGGACGAGAGGACACCCGCGGGCGGCCCGGGCAGCTCCGCGGCGTGAAGGACTCGCTCGTCGAATCCCTCCGGCGCCGTCGCCGGCTCCCAGGCCGCGATCACCCGCCGGAGCGACTGATACCGCGCCGCGACCGCCGCGCACGCCGGGCAATCCGCGGCGTGGACCTCCAGAATGGCTTCGAGCTCCGGCGCGCGGCGTCGCGGGCGTCGAGCAGCTCGTTCCAGAGGCGTTCGGTGTCGCGGCAGGTCATGGGCGTCGGTCCGATCTCGTTACGGGCAGTTGCGGAAATCAGAGAGCAAAGAGCACAAGGCACAAAGCAGAAGCGACAAAGCAGAAGGCACAAGCACACTTCCCCTTCTGCACTCCGCACTCTTCACTGCGCACTCCTTCCGAATTTGCCCTGTGCTTTCTGCTTTATTTGCTCTCCCCGTCACCCCGTCACCCCCCGCCTCGCCAGCGATTCCGCCAGCTCCCCCCGCGCCCGATGCAGCCACGTCTTGACCGTCCCGACCGGCCGCCCGATCGCCAGGGCGATCTCCTCGTACGGCAACGCCTGCTCATGGTACAGGGCAAACACGAGGCGATACTCGGGCCGGAGCCGGTCGAGGGCCCGCTCGAGCTCGCCGGCCAGGTCCTCGGGGTCGTCCAGGCCGGGCCGGTGGTCGACCGGGTCGGAGGCGACGTCGACGACGACCGGGCGTCGCGAGCGGCGGCCCAGCGCGGTCCGGCAGCGGTTGGCGGCGATCCCGAGCAGCCACGGGCGGAGGGGTCTGGAACCATCGAACCCGGCGATCCCCCGCAGCGCCCGCACGAGCGCCTCCTGGGCGACGTCCTCGGCATCGTGGCGGTGGCCCATCATCCGGAAGCAAAGCCCGAAGACCACCCCGTGAAACCGCGCGACGAGCTCGGCCGGCGCAAGGGGGTCGCCGGAGCGGAGCGCATCGACCAGGTCACGCTCGTCCCTCAGCGTCACGGGCGGGGCTCGCCGGTTCCGACGTTCGACCGGGATACCTCCCGGCGGGATGGGCCGTTTCAACATTCGCCCGCCGCGGCCGATTATTCGCCTTCGAAAGGCCGACGGCCCGGGATCGCCCCCGGGCCGTCGACTGGCGTGGATCTGGGATCGACCCGGCTCAGGCCGAGAGCTCGGAGAGCTCCTCGGCCGACGAGTCGCGGAAGCCGCGGCCGCTCCGCAGGAGGCCGTGGTGCATCCTCAGGGCGATCTTGTGCAGCTCGGGGCTGTCGATCCGCCAGGCGATCTCGGCGAGCTCGATCGGCGAGACATCCTCCAGCGGCTGGCCGATCCGCTCGAGCTCCGACTCGAGCCTGAGTATGGTCTCGAGCATCTCGGCGTGGGTCTCGGCCGAGCCGCCGAGCAGCACCGAGGAGTCGCCCGGCGTGAGCCGGTTCACGTGGTCGTGGCCGTCCAGGCCGAACCCGATGATCGCGGCCCTGATCCGTCGCGGGCCGCGGTCTGGTGGCGTCGTCATGGTCGCGGGTGGCCTTTCACGTCTGGAGTGCCGATCTCGGCGTCGCGAGCGGCCGCTGGGTCCCCGTCCCCCGTCGTCGGCCCTGCCCGCCACGCGATTTCTTATCGGCTCGCCCGCCGCGGCCCGAACAGCCGACGCGGGCTCGAAATCGTCCCGACGCCCCGGCCCCCCGGCATCGCTCTCACGACCCGCCCAGGCATTCCTTGGCGCGACGTTCCGCGCGACCCTGTACGCGAGCCGGACGGTGATCGCCCGCGCCTCGATCTGCTCCTCGCTGAAGAGCCGCCTCTCGCTCGGCGGCAGGCCCGCCAGCGAGATCGTCAGGGGCATCAAGTCGAGGAACTGCCGGTACTTCTGCTGGAGGTCGGTGCCCCCGTTCGCTGGGTCGGCCACGGCGCAGTCTCCCGGAGAAAATCGGTCAAGTTCGGGCCGATCCCGGCCGAGCGGCCCGGTCGCCCGACGCGATCCCTCCCGAGCCTAGCCCGCCGGCCCGTGCGCGGGCAGCGCAGTCGCGCCGGGCGGACTCGGCCCGGCCCCGGTCTCGCCTTCAACTCCGGACGCTCCGGGCACTCCCTCGCTCCGCCGCTCCCGAGGCGAAGTGGCGGGTGGCCGGGGCGAGCGCGGCGCTCGCCGGAGGCGGCGAGCCGAGGCTGTCCCCTCCCGGGGCACCGCTGCGATCTGCCCCGGCCACCCGGCTGCACCGATACGTTTCCGTGGACGCATGACACAACGATGTCGGGAATCCGGCTTTGACGCAAACCGCCGCCTTTGTGTATCATCTTGGACGATCGGGTAGGCGAAGCTTATCGCGCCGATCGAGACGGTTCAAGACCATAACACGTTCTCAGGAGGTTTGTTTGATCCAACGTGCAGTGGAGGAGGAATCCCCTCCCGGTTTCCGATCGAGATGGGCCTGAGCCGGACCATGCTCCGGGCCCTCAAGAAGGTCCGCTACCACACCCCCTCGCCGATCCAGGCCGAATTCATCCCCGAGGCCCTCGACGGCCACGACGTCATCGGCCAGGCCAAGACCGGCACCGGCAAGACGGCCGCGTTCGGCATCCCCCTCATCGAGATGCTCGAGGCCCGAGGCCGCGGGCCCGCAGGCGATCATCCTGGCGCCGACGCGCGAGCTCGTCCAGCAGATCGTCGTCGAGCTCGCAGCAGCTGGCCTACGGGCAGGACGTCGCGATCTGCGGCATCTACGGCGGCGAGCCGATCGAGAAGCAGCTCCGGGCCCTGGCCCGCGGCGTCGACATCGTCGTCGGCACGCCCGGCCGCGTCCTCGACCACATCGAGCGGCAGACGCTCTACCTCGGCGACATCTTCCACGTCGTCCTCGACGAGGCCGACCGGATGCTCGACATCGGGTTCCGGCCCGACATCGAGCGGATCCTCCGCAAGGTCCCCGACCCGCATCAGACCCTGCTGCTCTCGGCGACGATCAGCGACGACATCCGCAAGCTCGCCCAGCGCGTACATGTACCAGCCGGTCGAGCTGAACCTGTCGAAGGACGAGCCGTCGGTCGAGTCGATCAAGCAGTACTACATCACGGTCGAGCACGACCGGAAGTTCGAGCTGCTCCTCCACCTGCTCGACCGCGACAAGCCCCGGCAGTGCATCGTCTTCACCCGCACCAAGCGCGGGGCCGACAAGCTGGCCGACCGGCTCCGCGGCCGGGTCAAGGGCGTCGCCACGATCCACGGCGACCTCGCCCAGACCGTCCGCAACCGCGTCATGCAGGGCTTCCGCGACGGGACCATCCCCGTCCTGGTCGCCACCGACGTCGTCGGCCGCGGCATCGACGTCAACGACATCAGCCACGTCATCAACTACGACATCCCCGACGACCCCGAGAACTACCTGCACCGGATCGGCCGGACCGGCCGGATGGGCAAGGACGGCGTCGCCTACATGTTCGTCTGCCCCGACCAGGGCGAGCCCCTGACGGCGATCGAGCTCCTGATCAACAAGACGATCCCCAGCTTCAAGCCCGATGGCTTCGAAGCGCACCGCCGCGAGGCCAAGCGCGAGGGCAGCTTCCGCGAGATCTACAGCACGACGAAGACCCGGGCCGCCTTCGGCGGGGTCATCTGATCTGACAGGCTGATGCAGGTAGCGGGAGGCAGGGTTCGGCCGCACAAGGCGGTCGCGACTGCCTCCCTCGGCTTTTCGAAACGCCGGAGCGGAGCCTCTTTGACCCTGGCGGCTCTTCGTAGGGTCCGCTGTGCGGACGTCTTCGATCCCGGCCGATCCCCCGGACGTCCGCACAGCGGACCCTACGAGGGCCGCCTGCGGGCGACCTCTGCGAAGAAGGCCGACGCTTCGGCGCCGAGCCCCGAGGCCGCCTCGGCGTCGTGGCCGAACCGTGCGCGGTCGGACCGCTCGACGAGCCGTCGCGCCCGCTCGGCGAGGTCCTGGTCCGCGCACGGCCTGCTCGACGTCCCGCGCCGCCTCCTCGGGCGTGAGCTCGCCCCGCGGCCGCCCGACGGCGCGGGCGAGGTAGTCCTTCAGGGCCGAGGCGACGAGCCCCGCGGCCTCCTCGGGGGTCGCCCTCGCGAGCCGATGCGAGACGCGTCGCGCCAGCCGTCGCGCCGAGGTCCGGCGCCGGACGACAAAGAGAGTCACCCAGGCCGCGGCGATGAGGGCCGCGGGGACGCCCCAAATCCAGGGGCCGGGCTCCGAGGTCGCTTCAGGGGCCAGCTCCGGGAGCGTCGACGGATCAAACCGCGGCACGTCAACCACCCGGACCGCGACGCTCGGCGCCCTCGTCTCGACGTAACGGTCCATCTTCGGGTCGAACGTGGCGACGGCGACGCTCGGCAGTGTCATAATGCCCGGCTCGGTCGCGCGGGCCCGGTAGCGGAACGTCCGCGACGGCGGGTCGGCGACGCGGTCGGTGCCGGCCGGCTCGATCTTCAGCCCGCGGAGGCGATCGAACTCGGGCAGGACCGGCCACTGCGTCGAGGCCCTCGCGCCGGGGCCGGTGAGCATGAGCCGGTACTCGAACGCCTGCCCGACGCGGATCGAGGCCGGGACCGCCTCGGCCCTCGCCTCCAGGGGCCCGACGCCTCGCAGGTAGCCCGCCGGACGCCCCTCGGGCGGGACCGCGCGGACGGTCAGCCGGATCGGCGCCGACGCCCCGCGACGCTCGCCGAGGCGGGCGATGAAGGGCGGGATCGCGAGCGGTCCCGGGCGGGCGGGCGTGACGCGATATCGGGTGATGAAGACATTCGTCTCGGACGTGACATCGCCGATCCCGCTCGCCCCCACGGGCCGGAACAGGGTGTCGACGGCCTCGACCTCGGCTCCATCGATCGTCGGGGGCGTGATCTTGGGCCGCTCTCCCTCCGCGACGACCCCGACGCGGACCTCGATGGCCTGGCCGACGTAATACGTCTCCTTCGCGACGCGGGCTTCCACTCGGAGACGGGAATCCTGGGCCTGAAGGGGGCTGAACGCCATCAGGAGCAAGGCGATCGCGTATCCGAGCGTCGACGCCGCACGCCGTTCGGGGGTGGCACGGGTTCGCTTGCGAACCCCGGTCTTCCGGGGCCTCCCGACCGGGGTTCGCAAGCGAACCCCTGCCACCCGGAGGGGCGGAGACGAGCCTTTCGACACAGCAACGAGGTCGGACAATTACCAATCCTTCCCATCGGGCGAATGCGACCGCTCCGGCGCCTCGGGCAGGCGGTGCTCGAGGGCCTCGCGGATCTGCTCGATCGCGTCATCGAGCCTCTGCTCGGGCGACGGCCCCTCGGCCTTCCGCGCTCGGGCTCCGAGCCGCCGGCGCCGCCGGCGCCGCGAGGGCCCTCGCCACCCTCGCCCGGCCCGCGCGGGGCGGCGGCCTTGGGTTCGGGGCGTGGAGCTTGCGGCGGCTCATCATCCGGGGCCGGCTCGCGTTGGCTGGCCTTCTCCTTGAGCCGATTCAGCGCGTATTCGCGGTTGATCGCCGCATCGCGGCGGACGGCGTCGAGGTCCCGCGAGCGGCGGGTCGAGGCCAGGCAATCATCATAGCGCGCCGACCGCGGCCTCGGGGTCGTCGGCCATCAGCAGGGCGTTGCCCAGGGCATAATCCGCCTTGATCCGCATGGCCGCGTCGCCGAGGTCGCGCGCCTGGCGATACCGCTCGGCCGCCTCATCGAAGCGCCCGAGGGCAAACAGCGTCGCCCCGGCGTCGTAGCGCGGCACGGCCGCGGCGGGGACGGCCTCGGTCGCGGCCTCGAAGGCGGCGAGGGCCTCGACATATTGCCGGCCGTGGTAAGCGGCACGACCACGCTCGATCATCCGCCGCGGCGACTCGCCGGCCGGACCGGCGCCAACGATGAGCAGCAGTCCGACCGAGGCAACCAGCCCCCATCGCCTCGCTGATCTCCGCGACGCCCGCGGCTTCGCCCCCATCGACAGCGTCATCAGGGCGGCGAGCACGAACAGCCCGTACCGCTCGGCCCGCTCGGGCGGATGAGTCGCGTGGCGGACCTGCCGCGCGGCGGGGGCGATCTTCGCCTCGTAGAGCCCGCTCATGTCGGCCGCGGCGAGGCCGATCGGCAGGACCATCCCGCCCGTGGCGCGGGCCAGGGCGTCAATCGCCTCGTCCGAGCGCTTCGAGACGACGGGCTGGCCCTGATACGACATCACCGTGCCCCCCTCGCCCGATGGCACGGGCTGCCCCTTCTCCGGGTCGCCGACGGCCACGGCGTTGACGATGACCCCCGCGTCGCGGAGCGGCCCGACCAGGTCGCGCCAGGAGCCGGGGTGGTCCTCGCCGTCGGTGAAGATGACGACCATCCGCCCCTCCGCGCGGTCGCGATCGTCGAACGCCCCGAGGGCCACCCCCAATGAGGCCCCGAGGTCGGTCCCGCCCGGCTGGACGGTCCCCACGCGGAGCCGCCGGACGACCTCACTCGCCGCCCCGAGATTCTCCGTCAGCCCGCACCGAACAACCCCCGCCCCGGCGAACGCGACGACGGCGACCCGGTCTCCCTCCTCCCTTGCCATCGCCTCGATCAGCCCCCGCGCCGACTCGATCGCCACGCCGAGCCGGCTGGGCACCGCATCCTCGGCGCCCATGCTCCGGCTCACGTCGACGAGCAGCACGACGTCCCGCCCCGGCGGCAGCGCCGACTCGGGGTCGCGGCCCCACCTTGGCTGGGTGAGGGCGACGATCAACAAGAAGGTGGCGATCATCCCGCCGAGGGCCCCATCGCCCGGCGGTCGGCCGCCCTGCCCCAGGGCTTTCCAGTGCGTTTCGCGGCGGCGACGGCCGCGAATTGACCAGGCCAGGGTGAGGAGCCAGGGGAGGAGGAGCCAGAGCCATTCGGGGTGGGAGAGGTCCACGCAATCGCCTTTCGCGGTCGAATCTTCGCCACCAGGACGAGGCGGGCGGAGCCCACCCTACGAAGGGGTCGGAGGCTGCAACAGGCATGCGGCGTGGCCGAGGACGACGTCTCCCTCCTTCATGGGCGACGTCATCGGCTGCCATCCCGCGGCGACCCGCCGCTCGAGCAATTCGTCGGCGTTCGGCCGATGATCCCAGATGGCGACCGCCATCACGGCGCCCAGTCAGGTCGTGTCGAGGATGACGTACAGATCCCCGGTGACGCGAAGGACGACGTCGTGCGTGAACTCGTCCTGTGCGATCGCGTCGACGAACTCGGCGGGTGGCGTCCGCGACTGCGCCAGAGCATCGCGTCGACCAGGGAATGGATCGCCTCGACCTCGCTGCGCAGAGCTAGGTTTTCCATCGTCTCGGCACCTCGCGACCGGGCCGGCCCTCCCCCGTGAAGACGCGGAGCGTCGGGAGAGGCGTCCCCACGCGGAGCGTGGGAACGAGGAATCGCGCATCCTGGGCTGATAATCCCATCTTCGGGGCACGACACGGTTCCGGCAAGCGTTGCCGAGGTACGATCCACGAATCACGGCAACCTCGCCAGCCGCCCCCCCTCAAGAACCGCTGAAACGCCAAACACACCAGCGCCCCACCGCCCACGGCGCGAACCGCTCGTGCCACCGCGTCAAAATGGTGTCCGTCATCGTCGTCTTCTCCATCGCGTCGATCGCGGCGAACACGGCGTCGAGCGACCTCGCGTCGGTGGCGCGGAACGCCTGGCCGCCACCGCGCCTGGCCAGATCCGCAAGCAGATTCAAATCCGGCCCACCAACCTCGGCGGCGATGGGGAGGCCCGTGGCGGGGTCCTTCTCGTGGATCACGCCGCCCTCGCCGCCGACGGCGATCGTGTGCAGCGTCACGCCCAGCTCGCGGGCGAGCCGGGCGGCCGATCGTCGGGTCGAGGGGGTTCGGGACGATTCGGGTCGTTGTGACCGTCGCTGAGCAGGATGAGGACCCGGCTCGTCGCGGAGGCTTTCCTCAGATCATCGAGTGACCAGGCGATCGCGTCGCCCATGTTCGTGCCGTCGTCGGGCCCCACCGCGGGCGAGAGCGACGCGACGGCGCGGAGGGCGAAGGCGTGGTCCAGGGTCGGCGGGCAGGTCGGGTCGGGGTAATTCGCGAAGGCGACCACGCCGATCGCGTCGTCCGGCCGGCCGGAGATGAACCGCGCGAGCGTCCGCTTGGCGGCGTCGAGCCGCGTCTGTTTCTGCGTCTCCGTCGGGGAAGTCGGGAGCCTTCATGCTCGAGCTGCGGTCGATGGCGACGACGACGGCCACGCCCTTCGCGGCGACCCGCGTCCGACCACCGACGGTCTGCGGCCGGGCCATGGCGACGGCCATGCCGGCGATCGCGAGCGAGAGGAGGAACGTCGGCAACCACGCCAGCCGCGCGGACCATCCTCGCGGGGCCGAGCTGAAGGGGGCGAGCGTCGGCCAGGCGAGGCGGGGGCGCGAACGCTCCCAGAGCCACGGCAGCGGCACGAGGATCAGCAGCGCCAGCCAGGCTGGCTCGGCCCATCGCATCACGATGTGTCCTTTTTGCACCCACGTCCGGAAAAACGAGTGCAATCCACGATCTAATGAATACGATAGAGGGATCAGGGGTCATCCTCCAAGCCGATCGATCGGGCGTCCCGACGCCGGGCCGCTGCCGGGGGCCAACGACATGAGAGTGCGTGTGATGGATTTCGTCCCCGGCCTGTCGGCGCGGCGATGGGCGGGGTGTTCGGCTATTTCCTCTACAAGCTCGGGCTCCAGCAGGGCCTCAAGGCCGGCGTCGTCCCCGGGGCGCTGGTCGGCCTGGGGAGCGGTCTGCTCTCGAGCCGACCCTCGCAGGCCCGGGGGATGATCTGCGGCCTCGGGGCACTGGCGCTCGGGCATCTTCGCCGAATGGTGGAACGCCCCGTTCGTGGCTGACGTCAGCCTGGGGTTCTTCCTCACTCACATGAATCAACTTCCGTATCTCGTCCTCATCATGATCGGGCTTGGGACTTTCCTCGGCTATTACTGGGGTGGGCAGGGCTTCAAGCCCGACTTCGGCGGTCGGTCGCCGGGGTCCGGAGGAGCCGGACAGGGCGATCTCGAATGACCGTGGTCTCCGATCGTGCCGCCCCCCACCCTACCCTCCCCCGCAAGGGGGGAGGGTTTTCTTTTCTTCCGGAGCAGGATATCAAGACCCTCCCCCCTTCGGGGGAGGGTAGGGTGGGCGGTCGAAGCTGGGAGAGCCCCGCCTTACTTCCGTACCAATCTCGCCCGCGCCGCCAGGGCCCGCGCAGCGCCCGCTCGGGATCGACATCCAGAACTGTCATGTGTCCCATCTTCCGACCCGGCGCGGCCGCTCGCTTACCGTAGAGGTGGAACTTGACGCCCGGCTCGGCGGCGCAGGGCCGTATCCCAGTCGGGCTCGCCGGCCGACCAGAGATCGCCGAGCAGGTTGACCATCGCCGCGGGCGTCGCGAGGTCGGTCGAGCCGAGGGGCAGGCCGCAGAGGGCGCGGACCTGCTGTTCGAACTGGCTGGAGATGCCGGCCTCGATCGTCAGGTGCCCCGAGTTGTGCGGCCTTGGGGCCAGCTCGTTGATCCTGAGCGAGCCGTCGCCGCCCAGGAAGAACTCGACGGTCAGCACGCCGACCGTACCGAGGGCCTCGGCGACGCTCAGGGCCAGCCCCCGGGCCTCCTGGGTGACGATCGGGCCGACGGGCGCGGGCATGAGGGTCGAGTCGAGGATGTGCCGCTCGTGATGGTTCAGCCCGACAGGAAAGGCCGAGGCGATACCGTCGGCCCCGCGGACGCACACGACCGAGACCTCGGCCGCGAACTCGACCCAGCCCTCGGCCACGCACGGCACGCGGCGGAGGCTCGCCCAGGCCGATTCGAGGTCGTCGGCCCGGTCGACGCGGACCTGGCCCTTGCCGTCGTAGCCCGACGCGGCGGTCTTGAGGATCAGCGGCAGGCCCAGCTCGCGGAGGGATGCGTGCAGGTCGGCCTCGGTCCGGATCGGCCGCCACGGCGCCAGCGGCAAGCCGTGGCCGGCCAGGAACGACTTCTCGCGGAGGCGGTTCTGGCTGACCCAGACGGTCTTCCAGCCCGGCCGGACAATTCGCCGCTGCGCAAGCCACCTCAGCGCCGGGGCCGAGACGTTCTCGAACTCGACGGTGATCGCCTCGACCCGCTCGGCCAGGGCGCGGAGGCCGGGCAGGTGGTCGGGCGGCGAGACGATGACGTCGTGGGCGACCTGGGCACCCGGACCATCGTCGGTCTCACTCAGGACGATCGCGCGGTACCCCATCCGCTGCGCGGCCTGGAGGAACATCCGGCCGAGCTGGCCGCCGCCGATGACGCCGAGCGCCGCCGGGGGATGGAGGACGCCGTCGCGGCTCATGTCGGCGACTCGTCCACCGATGCCGTCTGCTCCTCGCGGAACTTCGCCAGCGCCTCGCGGATGGCCGGATAGCGGGGCGCCAGGATCGCCGCGGCCAGAAGCGCCGCGTTCGCCGCCCCGCTCGGGCCGATGGCCAGCGTGCCGACCGGGACGCCCCTGGGCATCTGGACGATCGACAGCAAGGAATCCATCCCCTTGAGCATCTTGCTCTCGACCGGCACGCCCAGGACCGGCAGGATCGAGATCGCCGCGAGCATCCCCGGCAGGTGGGCTGCGCCGCCCGCGCCGGCGATGAGGACCTCGATCCCGCGCCCTCGGCCGTGCGGGCGTAATCGAACATCCGCTGGGGCGTGCGGTGGGCGGAGACGACCTTCGCCTCGAAGGGGATGCCGAGCCCTTCGAGGATCTCGGCGGCGTGGCGCAAGGTCTCCCAGTCGGACTTGCTCCCCATCACGATCCCGACGAGGGGCGACCGATCGGAGCTTGAGGGCACGCTCATTTCAGTGGGTCACCACGGGGTCGCCGACGCGGATCGGCCCGTCCGCGACGATCTGGGCGCGGAGGCCGCCGCGGTGGAGCAGGCCCTTGAGGACGCCCGGCCTCGTCAGCTTCTGGAGGTGGTCGCACGGCTCGCAGAGCCGGATGCCCCGCAGGCGGGCCGCGCCCACCGAGAACTCGCGGCCGACGAGGTGGTTCAGGGCCACGCCCCGCGTGACGACGTTGCGGCGGCTCTCGGCAAGCTCGAACGGGACCTCCTCGTCGCGGACGAGGGCCTCGACGGCCTCGGCCTCGATGAGCGTGATCTCGCGATCGGGCTCGTTGCCCTCGGGCTGGAAGTAGCGGTCCCCCACGAGGCCCAGCCCGGCGCGGGCGGTGGCCTCGTCGACGCGGGTCATGGCCTCGCCCTTGGGGCCGTGCAGGAAGATCGATTCGACGCTCGATCGCGACATGGTGCAGCTCCGCTTCGAAGGATCGGACGAGTCTACCACATCGCGGCGGACGCATCGCGGGGTGGGCGGGTTCGGTCACGGGGCGGTTCGAGCCGGAGGACCCGGGCGGGTCCGTACGTTTTTCCCGAGCGAAGCCAATTTTCCGGTAATCCTTGCCTTGATAAGCCTTGGGTGTAGAAATGACCGGCGGGTCACCGACTCGCGGCCCCGAGTTGGCTTCCTTGGGTCGTGCCTCGCGTGGCCGAGGCCCGGCGCCGAGCGAACCCGAGCGTCCGCCGTCCGTTCCGATCGGCGCGACTTCGCGCGGGGCCAGAGGTCGGGGCGTTGTCCGAATTGCCAGGAAGAACACGAGGATCATCGCAAGTACGGGCCTGGCCGTTCTCCCAATCCGAGCCGCAATCCCTCTCGAAACCGGGTGCGAGGGTCCACGGGCTTGTGCCCGGCCCGGGACGATGGTCGAATACCGGCGGCCATGACATCCGTCGAACCCTCCGAGAACGACCGGCCCGAGCGGCGGGGGATGACCCTGGGCGACCTCGCTGCCCTCGTCGCCGGCGCGGCGCTGGCGGCGAGCCTGTTCTGGTACAGCCAGACCGTGAGGGCCCGGACGCTCGCCGGCCGGCCCGCGCCGGGATGGTACGTCGTCGTCGTCGTCGCCCGCGAGGCGCTCTCCAAGGGCTGCATCGCGCTCGTGCCGGTGATCCTGGCGCGCAAGGTCCGCCATCGCGGGCCGATCCGCCCCGGCGAGTTCGCCGCGCTCTGCCTCGCGGCCGACCAGCTCATGCTGGCGCTCTACGGCTGGCCGGCCCTCGGCATCCTCCGGCCGATCCCGGGGCGGACGGAGCATTTCGAGGTCGACGAGGCGCGGTTTCAGGCCTGGAACGCCGCGACCCTCGCCGCCTCGGCCCTGGCCGCCTTTGTGCTGGCGACGTCCCGGCGGCGGCTGCCGAAGGCCGTCGCGGGCCTGCTGCTGGTCGCCGCGTGGTTCGGCCTGGTGACGCCGCTCCAGACGGTCACGATGGAGTGGCTCTCCTACCGGACGCATGGGCTCTATCGCCGGCTCCCGGCCGTCGGCAGGGAAGTCCTCGGCCAGGCGATGTGGCTCCCGTTCGTGGTCATCCACCTGCTCCCGCCGGCCTTCGCGGGCCTCGACGCCCTCCGGCGCCGGCCCGGGCGGACGTGGGTCGAGTGGGCGGGCCTGGCGCTGGCCCTCGGCTGGAGCCTGCTGGTCCGCGCCCAGGAATTCCTCCGCCACCGGCTCGGCGACATCGGCCCGCGCAGCGCCGATACCGACGCGGTCGACGCGGTGAGCACGATCCTGGGGATCGCCCTGGCCTTCGCCCTGGCCGGGGCCCTCGCCCCGTCGCTCCGCCGCTGGCTCGGGCTCGACGACGCGGGGCCGATCCGTTCTTGAATCTGTGGGATGGGCTCAAGGGTGCCACGCTACGCCGTGCACGAGCATCGAGGGGTTCGCATTGCATGTCCTTTGATGAAGGGGGGTTACGGCAGATCGAGCGGATTCCGGGACTCGTCCTGGACGCATCAACCGATCTTCTTCAGCGGCAACACGTTGCGTCGATCGGCTGTTTGACATGGTCGAAAGTCGGTCGAATGGACCTAACCACATCAGACGCCAGCCGTTACGCCGGTAAACCCGGAAAACCGTGGACGGCGTGGAGTGCCACGGGTTGTCGGCAACCCGTGCAGGGCGGCCGGGGCCATCGCGCACGGGTTGTCGACAACCCGTGGCACCCGGAACCGGGTCGCTCCCAGGCTTGACGAACCGATCGACCGTGGGCTCGACGACGGCCCGCAACTTGTGCCGGGTCCGGGGTCGCCAAGGATAGAATCCCGATCATGAGCACGGTCCCCCTTCCTCCGAACGACGGCGTGCCGACCGAGCCGACTCAGATGACGCTCGGCGACCTTGTCGCCCTGATCGCCGGCGCGGGGCTGGCCGTGGTCTCCGGCTGGAACGTGCTCACGACCGGACCGGGGACCCTCATCCCGAGAGCGCTGCCCGGCTGGTTCGTCGTCCTCTTCTACGCGAAGCAGGTCTTCGAGAAGGCCTGCGAGGCCCTGGTCCCGGTGATCCTGGTCCGGAAGATCCGCCACGCGACTCCCGTCCGGCCGGGCGAGTTCGCGGCGCTCGGCTGGGGGCTGATCGTCGTGCCCGCGACCGTCTTCAACGGCGTGCCGGAGCGAATCGCGATCGGGGCGGTCCTCCTCATCGGCGGGGCGTCGATCTTCGTCCTGGCGAGGAGGTGCCGGCTGCCGGGGTGGGCCCGCGGATTGCTGGTCTTCGCCGCCTGGTTCGCCGCGGCGGCGATCGTGTCGGTCGCCTACGCGGCGGCGATCGACGCCCTGCTGGGCGACCACTCGGCGCCGTCCTCGTCCGCCCGCGCCGCGCTCGACTGGGCGCTCAAGACCGACCCGAACCGCGTCCTTACTCATGCGCCGACGGCCTTCGCCGTGCTCGACCTCCTCGGCCGCCGGGGTCGCCGGCGCACCTGGGTCGAATGGGCCGGCTCGCCTCGGCCGTCGGGTTGTGGGTCGCGACCGACCTCGAAATGCTCTGCCGCCTCTGGCTCGGCCTCCTCGGGCCGAGGACCCCGGCGATGGATGCGATCTTCATGGCCGCCCCGCTCACCGTCCTCGCGCTGAGCTTCGGGCTCGGCCGCCTCCTCGCCCCGCCCTTCCGGCGCGGGCTCGGGCTGGCGGAGCAACTTGTACCGGGGTCCGCGGCGGCTAAGATGGAATCCTCAGCGCCAGGGTGACGATTCCCAACGCCCGGAGACCCCGCCGATGCCCCATCTGACGACCCGGGCCCTCGCCCTGGCCTGCTGTCTCCTCGCCACGATCCTGCGCACGGGCCGACGAGCCCTCGAAGCCCACGGCCGCGCCGAGCGAAGCCAATCCGGCCGTTCCCGCCGCGGGGCACTCGGTGCATGGCGAGGCGTTCAACGACGGGCCGCGGCAGAAGGCCCACCTGATGGCCGGCCAGGGCAAGGCCGACTTCCCCGTCACCACGAGCAAGCCCGAGGCGCAGGCCTTCATCAATCAAGGCGTCGGCCAGCTCCACTCGTTCTTCTACTTCGAGGCCGAACGCTCGTTCCGCCAGGCCGCGCTTCTCGACCCCGCCTGCCCGATGGCCTACTGGGGCATGGCAATGGCCAACGTCAACAACGCGAAGCGGGCGAAGGGCTTCCTCAAGGAGGCCCAGGAGAAGGCGAAGACGACGAAGGTCTCGCGCCGCGAACAGCTCTACCTCGATGCCCTCGCCGCGCTCTACAAGGACGGAGACGCGAAGTCGCAGAAGACGAATCACCTGCTCGGCCTCGAGACGATCGTGCAGGAGTTCCCCGGCGACATCGACGCCCGGGCGTGGATGGCGATGGTCACGTGGCAGAACGAGGGCCAGTCGGGGATCGGCAGCCGGCAGGCCGTGGACACGGTGCTCGACAGCGTGCTCGACCGCGAGGCCATGCACCCGGGCGCCCACCACTACCGGATCCACCTCTGGGACGGCAGCAAGGCGAGCCGCGCCGAGCGGTCGGCCGCGACTTACGCCAAGACGGCACCCGGGATCGCGCACGCCTGGCACATGCCCGGGCACACCTACACGAACCTCAAACGCTACGCCGATGCCGCCTACCAGCAGGAGGGCTCGGCCCGCGTCGACCATGCCTACATGATCCGCGATCGGGTCATGCCGTTCGAGATCCATAACTATGCGCACAATAATCAATGGCTCTCGACCAGCCTGTCTCATATCGGCCGGGCTCGCGACGCGATCGCCGTCGCCCGGAATCTCGTCGAGCAGCCGCGCGACCCGCAGAAGAACGGCGTCAACGACGGCGGATCGCCCCAGCGCGTGGGGCGGATCCGCTGGGCCGAGGCGCTGGAGAAGTTCGAGCTCTGGGACGAGCTGATCGCCGCGACCGAGTCGGTGGCGCTCGACTGGTCCGACATCCCGCTCGAACAGAAGGAGAAGCACCACGCCCTCGGCCTCGCCTATGCCGCCAAGGGCGACGCGGCACGGCTCGAAGCCGAGATCACCGCCCTCAAGGCCCTTCAACCGAAGGAGGCCCCCGAAGGCCGAGCCGGCCAAGCCCGGCACGCCCCCGCCGCCGCCGGCCCCGCGTCGCTCGGCACCCGCAGGCCTCGATTCGACGCTGGCCGAGCTGGAAGGATTGCAGCTCAACGGGAAGGGCGATTACGCCGCGGCACTCGAGAGGTTCAAGGCTCGCGACCTCGATGCGCCCGGAGTCGCTCGCCCGCGCCCACCTCGCCGCGAAGAACTTCGGCCTGGCCGAGGCCGGCGCGCGGAAGGCCGTGACGCAGGCCACGAACCAGGTCCTGCCGCTCGACCGAGCTCGTCGAGGTCCTCCACGCCAACGGCAAGGACAAGGAGGCGCAGGAGACCTACAAGACCCTGGCCCCGCTCGCCCGCCAGGCCGATCGCGACACGCCGATCTTCCGCCGGCTCGACGCCATCCTCGCCGCTGGAAGTCGACCGGCTGGACCCCGCCCGCGGCCGACGCCCCGACCGACGAGGCGACCGCCGGCCGCGTCGACCTGGAGTCCGTGGGCCCGCTGACCTGGTCCCCGTTCGCGGCCGAGCCGATCGTCCTGGAGGACACCGAGGGCAAGCCCTGGTCGCTCGGCCGACCACAAGGGACGCAACGTCGTCGTCCTCTTCTTCCTCGGCGGCAAGTGCGCCACTGCATGCAACAACTCCAGGACTTCGGCAAGGAGTACGGGGCCTTTCAGAAGCTGAATACCGACGTCGTCGCCATCAGCACCGATGATGTCGAAGCGTCTCGGTCGCTCAAGGCGAACAAGGACGGCATCGCCTTCCCAATGCCGATCCTGCCCGACCCGAAGCTGGCGTTCTTCAAGGCGTATCGCTCGTACGACGACTTCGAGAACACGCCCCTGCACGGCGCCTTCCTGATCGACGCCCAGGGGCTTCGTCCGGTTCCAGCGGATCTCGGCCGATCCGTTCCTTGACGTCGATTTCCTCAAGAAGGAGTCGGCGCGGGTGGGCAAGATGGTGAAGTGACCCTTGTAGGGTCCGCCATGCGGACCATCTTCGATTTGGGGCCCTCGAGACGAGGAGCGATGGCTCCGCACGGCGGACCCTACAAGATCGCGGAGATCGGGATATGACCGTCGACCTGGTCATCCGCGGGCTCCCGTCGCTATCATGGGGACGTCACCCCCGCGATCGCCCGATTCCTCGTCCGCCAGCCGAACCGCGCCCGATGCCCCCTCCGACCGCCCTGCCCGAACGCCCGCAAATCGACCAGCCCGCCGCGCTGCGGCTCCGCCCCCTGGCCGACAAGCCCGTCGGCTCGCTCGTCGTCCACGAGATCTACCGGAGCATCCAGGGCGAGAGCGCCTACACCGGCCTTCCCTGCGTCTTCGTCCGCCTGACCGCGTGCCACCTCCGGTGCGGATATTGCGACACGCCCCATGCCTTCCACGCGGGCGAGACGCTCGCGCTCGATGAGGTCGTCGAGACGGGCGCTGGGGCTGGGCGACGAGCTTGGTCGAGATCACCGGCGGCGAGCCGCTGCTCCAGCCCGAGGTGTTCCCGCTCATGACCCGGCTGGCCGACGCGGGGCGGACCGTCCTGCTCGAGACCTCGGGCTCGATCGACGTCGCGCCGGTCGACCCGAGGGTCCACATCATCCTCGACGTGAAGACGCCGGGCTCGGGCGAGGTCGCGGCGAACCTCGACGTCAACCTCGATCGACTCAAGCCGAGCGACGAAGTCAAGTACGTCGTCTGCGACCGCGACGACTTCGCATGGTCGGCCGAGCACGCCGAGCGGCACGAGCTCGATCCGGATCGCGTTCGAGCTGCTCGTCAGCCCCGCGCACGGGCTGGTCGACCCGGCCGAGCTGGCCGCGTGGGTCCTGGAAACCGCGCCTGCCGCATGCGGCTCCAGCTTCCGCTGCATAAGCGGATCTGGGGGCCCGAGGCTCGCGGGGTCTGATGCGCGTTACCGACTTCGCGTGGAGGTTGAAGCCGACGATGCCCTGCAAGAGCATCAGGACGGCCACAATCAGGGCGACCATAGCCACAGTATAGGTCAGGTTGCCCGCCAGCTGGCGGACGCCTCGCACCGAGCCGCGTCGGCACATCGACGCTGCGGAGGGCCAGCAAGAACCCGGCGACGAGCATGATCGTCGCGGGGATCACCAGGGAGTATTGTCCGACCTGATGGACCCACATGGCCGCTGCCTCTCGGAGGCGTGCGATCCACCGTGACTCTGGAGCAGATACCGGGCCGGCTCAGTCGAGTTTAGGTCGCGGACGCAGCCGTCTCATGAATCATAAGATAGCCGTCGATACCGCGGGAAGGGGTTGGGTTCAGATGGGATTCTCCGCAAATTGCGGGGTATTCTCCGGTTGTCGCAATCGAGCGGTCGGCGGCATTCTCGCGGGTCTGCCGCCTGTTTGTCGCGATCCGGGTGGGGCGGGCACGGAGGCCCACCCAACGCGAGTCGACGCCCAGGAGCGCGAGGGTACCGCTCCGGAGGTTACGCCGACGGCACGACCCGCCCGTCGAGCACGTCGTCGTCGGCGATCGCGAAGAGCCGGCGGGCGTTCGCCGTCGTGGCCTGTGCGAGCTCGGCGAGGCTCGTCCCCCGGATCTCGGCGAGCCGCGCGGCGGTCAGGGCGACGTGGCGCGGGCTCGTTCGTCTTGCCCCGGAACGGGTGGGGGGTCAGGTACGGGCTGTCGGTCTCGACCAGGATCCGGTCGAGCGGGCGCCTGCGCCGCGGCGTCGCGGAGCGGGTCGAGGTTCTTGTTCGCGAACGTCAGCATCCCGGCGAACGAGAGGTGGAGGCCCAGGTCGAGGAAGGCCTGGGCCTGATCCCAGTTCCCGCGTGAACGAGTGCAGGACGCCCTTCACCGGACGGTTCAAGGCGCGTGAGCTGGTCGAGGATGTCATCCTCGGCCTCGCGGCAGTGGATGACCACGGGCAGGTCCCGCTCGCGGGCGAGCTCGAGGTGGCGGCCGAAGTAATCCTGCTGGACGGCGAACGGCGTACGGTCCCAGTGGCGGTCGAGCCCGGTCTCGCCCAGGGCGACGACGCGGGGCTGGTCGGCCAGCGGCGACGATCTTCGCCCAGTCGTCGGGGCCGGCCTCGGCCGCGTCGTTGGGATGGATCCCGACGGCGGCGAACACGCCGCGATGTCGACCCGCCAGGTCGAGCACGGACGCACTATCGGCGGCCGTCGTGGCGATCGCGACGACCTGCACCACGCCTTCGGCCCGGGCGCGGCTCAGCACCGCGTCGATGTCGGGACGGAGCCGGTCGTGATCGAGATGGGCGTGGGTGTCGACAAGAGCCGGCGGGGTCATGACGCCTCGGTGTCGCCATCGTCCTCGAAGTAGCCGACCAGCTCGAGCCGGTAGCCCGTGACCCGGAACCCCCGGCGGCCCAGGCGGTCGGCCAGCTCGGGGTCGAGCTTGGCGATCAGGTCGGGGTCGTAAGCGGTCGGCAGGTCCTCGACCGTGCCCGAGCGGAGACAGCGGAAGTGGTAATGGTGTTCGCGGCGGGCGTCGAAGCGGGCCGTGCCGTCCTCGGCCGACAGCTTGGCGGCCAGGCCGGCGGCGGAGAAGGCCTCGAGGGCCTTGTAGACCGTCGCGAGGCTGATCGTGGGGATCGTCCGGCGGACCCGGCGGCAGACTTCCTCGGCCGTCGGATGGCCCTCGGCAGGAGCGGAGGGCCTCGTAGACGGCCAGCCGCTGGGGCGTGAGCTTCCAGCCCGCGGCTTCGAGGGCGGTTCGCAGGCTCGGCGGGGTCGTCGGAACTGGGGCCGATCGCTCGCGGGGCCTCCGGCGGCCGGCGGACGCGGCTCGGGTCGTCCATCGCGAGCACTCGATTGTTCGCCGTCTTGACATACGAGTCAATCCGCGGATAGTTTAAACCTCGGGGCCGTAGACGAAACGGCAGGCGCAACGTCGGGTCCGACGCGGCGCGGACGACCCTCGGCCGGAGCGAAGCTCTCCCGGCCGATCTGGGATGCGCCGCATGCCCTCGGTCGTAGGACGTCGTGGCGACAACTCGATCCGCGCCTGACCCGCTCGGGCGCCGGCTCGGGAGTCATTGCCCCGTCCACCGATACGTTACGCCTCGGAGGAGTCGCATGAGCGTCGATCTGGTCCGGATCGTCGACAGCATCCACCGCGATAAGAACATCCCCAAGGAGGTTCTTTTCGAGGGGATCGAGTCGGCGCTGGCCACGGCCGCCAAGAAGCATTTCCCCGAAGCCGAGGAGATCACGGTCAAGATCGACCGCGACACCGGCAAGACCCAGACCACGGCCGACGGCCAGAAGGTCGACCCCCCCGACTTCGGCCGGATCGCCGCGCAGACGGCCAAGCAGGTCATCATCCAGAAGATCCGCGAGGCCGAGCGCGACAGCATCTTCGACGAGTACGAAGGCCAGCAGCGGCGAGCTGCTCACCGGCACCGTCAAGCGGTTCGAAGGCGGCGCCGTCACCGTCGACCTCGGCCGGACCGCGACGCCCTGCTCCCCCGCTCCGAGCAGATCCCCGGCGAGAGCCACCAGCCCGGCGAGCGGGTCCGGGCCGTCATCCTCGACGTCCGCAAGGTCGGCCAGCGGGTCAAGATCATCCTCAGCCGGACCCATCCCGACTTCGTCCGCCGCCTCTTCGAGCTCGAGATCCCCGAGATCGCCGACCAGATCATCTCGATCCGCGCCCTGGCCCGCGAGGCCGGGTATCGGTCGAAGGTCGCCGTCACGTCGATCGACTCGAAGGTCGACGCCGTCGGCGCCTGCGTCGGCGTCCGCGGCACCCGGATCAAGAACATCGTCGACGAGCTCGGCGGCGAGCGGATCGACATCGTCCGCTGGAACGAGTCGCTGCAAGTCCTGATCCCGAACGCCCTTCAGCCGGCCGAGATCGACGAGGTCATGCTCTGCCAGCTCCTGGGCCGGGCGATCGTCCTGGTGCGCGAGGACCAGCTCTCGCTGGCCATCGGCCGCCGCGGGCAGAACGTCCGGCTCGCCTCGAAGCTCGTCGGCTGGGACATCGAGATCATGACCAGCGAGGAGCTGGACGAGCTGATCGAGAAGGCCGTCGGCGAGTTCACCCAGATCGAGGGCGTCGATACCGAGCTGGCCGAGAAGCTCGTCGAGCAGGGCATCCTCAGCTACGACGACCTGTCGGTCATGGAAATCCCTGACCTGGTGAACACGATCGAGGGCCTGACCGAAGAACAAGCAGAGGATATTCGTCGCCCAGGCCGAGGTGTTCGCCGAGGCCCAGGGCGACGAGGCGCCGCGGCGGAAGGGCAAGTCCTCGCAGCCGGCGCCGGCCGCGGAATCGCCGTACGATGATGCGGATGACCCTGGCCGCGGGCGGAGAACCGCCGGCCGAGGGCGAGCTGCCCTCCGAGTCGGAACTCGAGCCCGAGCCGGAGTTCACCGAGTCGGGCGTCGAGCCCGCGGGCGTCGGCGTGGACGAGGACGGCGAGCTCCGCGACCTGGCGATCGCCGAGGAGGGCCACTCGGGCGAGCGCGAGGTGACCTCCGCCCCGAGCGACGCCGACCAGGCCGAGACCGAGCGGATCGTGACCGAGGCGGTCGAGGTCGGCCTCGACCCGCGGTACAGCGAGCACGAGATCATCGCCAACGAGGCGGGCGCGGGCCCGAATTTCCCACCGCTACCCCCCACGGAGCACTTCCCGGCCGAACGGCCCGGGGAGCGTGATTCGGAAATGCACCAACCATGAGGCCCCCAGCGGGCCATCCGCGTTCGATCGGCCGCGTCGTGCGCGGCCGCCCTCCTGCTTGATCCCGGATCGCGGGTCGGGGGCGGCAACCCCCCTGAAATGGGCTTGGCACGATCGGTCGGGCGAGTTCACAATACCGATCGGGCCGGACCGGGCCAGCCGGGCCGGTAGCCCACCCAGGAGGAGTTGCCGTTGTCCACGCGTGTCCACGAGTTGGCGAAAGAGCTGGGAGTCAAGAGCCAGGAGCTGCTCGACCGAATCCAGGAGTGGGGCTTCGAGGTGAAGTCCAGCATCTTCGCCGGGCTCGACCCGGCGACGGTGGAGCAGATCCGCGGGCGTTATCACGCCAACGAGCCGGCCGGGACGTCGGCCGCCCCGGTCGCCAAGCCGTCGCCGCGCCCGGCAGCCCCGCACCCCCGGAGACGCCCGCCATTCGCTCGACACTAGCTCCCGAGGCGCCCGCGGCCCGCCGCCGCCGCCTCCGGCGGCCCCTGCACCCGCCCCGCCCGAGCGCCGAGCCCAAGCCGCCGGCCCCTGTCGCCGGCTGACGGCCCCGACGCCCCGCGGCCGGCCCCCGCGCCCGGCCCCGGCCCCCGATCGGCCGCCCGCCCCGCCCGGCTCCGGCCCGCGCCGCCGGCCGCCCGGCCCGGCCGGCGGCCTGACCGGCGCCCCGCGGCTCGGCAGCGGCTCCGGCCCCCTCTCGCGGCACACGCCGCACCGCGGCCAGTCCGGTCCCGGCCCCGCCCAGGCGGGGCCCTCAGCCGGGCGTGCCGATCCGGCCCGAGCCGCGGCCCAACCCGGCCACGCCGCCGCCGCTGAAGCCGAGCGATTACATCTCGCCGTCCGGCGTGCGGCCCGGCGGGATGCGCAACCTGAACACGCCCTCGCCCGGCGCGGCGGACCGACGGCACCGGCCCCGAGGGCGAAAGCCTTCGCCGCGACCGCCCGGGCGGGAGGCCGCTGCCGCAGGTCGCCGCCCCCAGCGCGCCCCCGCCTCAGCCCCGCCGGTCCCGAGCCGAGGCCGGGCGGCGCCGGAGGTCAGGTCGCAGCGGCCCGAGATGCAGTTCACCCGCGAGCAGATGCTCGCGATGCGCGAGTCGGGCAACCTGGGCGTCTCGCCGCCGGCCCCCGGCGGGCCGCGGCCCGCAGGCGAGGCCGGGCATGGCCCCGCCGCGTCCCGGCGGCTTCGCCGGCGGCCCGGCCCCGCTCCAGGGCCGCGGCCTCGCCCCGCGCCCGGGCCTCGCCCCCGCCGGCGCCCGCCGCCGCCGGTCATCGACGAAGAGGAAGAGCGCAAGAAGGGCAAGGGCGGCGTCGGCGGCGGCGCCGCCGATCGCGCCGGCCGCCGCGCCAAGCGGGATGCCCGCGCCACCGACCGGAACCGCGTCAGCTCCCCGGTCCCCGCCTCGGCCATCACCGGCGACGACGATGACGGCGGGCGCCGCAACCGCCGCGGCCTGCACGCGGCCGGACGCCGCGGCGTCGTCACGCAGGCCCGGAAGACCCACGCCGAGATCGAGCCGCCGATCTCCGTCCGCAGCCTCTCCGAGGCGACCGGCATCAAGGTCAAGGACCTGATGCGCAAGCTGATGAACACCATGGGCCTGAGCCCCAGCCTCAACGTCAACTCGACGCTCGAGGAAGAGGCGGCGGTCATGCTCGCCATCGAGTTCGGCGTCGAGCTCGAGATCGTCCACGAGCGGACGGCCGAGGACGACATGCTCGCCTCGTTCGAGGACGACGGCACGGTCGACGAGTCGGAGTACGCCGCGCGGCCGCCGGTCGTCACGATCCTCGGCCACGTCGACCACGGCAAGACGTCGCTGCTCGACCGGATCCGCCGGTCGAACGTCGTCGACACCGAGAGCGGCGGCATCACCCAGCACATCGGCGCCTACACCGTCGAGCACCAGGGCAAGTCGATCACCTTCGTCGACACGCCGGGCCACGAGGCGTTCACCGCCATGCGGGCCCGCGGGGCGAACGTCACCGACATCGTCGTGCTCGTCGTCGCCGCCGACGACGGCGTGATGCCCCAGACGCAGGAGGCGATCGCTCACGCCAAGGCGGCCGAGGTGCCGATCATCGTCGCGCTCAACAAGATCGACCTGCCCAACGTCAACCTCAACAAGATCTACGGCGAGCTCTCGCAGCAGGACCTCGCCCCCGAGGAGTACGGCGGGCACACGCCCGTTGTGAAGACCTCGGCCATCACCGGCCAGGGCATCGACGAGCTGCTCGAGATGATCGGGCTGGTCGCCGAGACGTACTGCGACCTGAAGGCCCGGCCCGGCGCGTCCGGCGACGGGCACCTGCCTCGAGGCGCTCGATCTCCGAGGGCCGCGGCGCCGTGGCCCGCGTCCTGGTCCAGGACGGCACGCTCAAGGTCGGCGACGTGATGGTCTGCGGCGACGGCTTCGGCCGCGTCCGGGCCCTCTACGACGACAAGGGCCGCTCGGTCGAGGAGGCCGGGCCGTCGACCCCCGTCGAGGTCTCGGGGCTCGACGCGGTCCCGACGGCCGGCGAGAAGTTCGCCGTGATCGACGACATCTCCGTCGCCCGCCAGATCGCCGAGCGCCGCCGCGATCGGTCCCGCGGCGAGGCCCTGGGCGAGCGCCAGGCCATCACGCTCGAGAACCTCTACGACAAGATGGCCGAGCAGAAGGTCAAGAGCCTCAACCTGATCCTCAAGGCCGACGTCCAGGGCTCGCTCGAGGCCCTGGTCAAGGAGCTGGGCAAGCTCGAGAACCCCGAGGTGCCGATCCGCGTCCTGCTCAAGGGCGTCGGCGGGATCAGCGAGAGCGACATCCTCCTGGCCGACGCCTCGCAGGCGATCGTCATCGGCTTCCGCGTCGCCCCCGAAGACCGGGCGATGGCCCAGGCCGACGAGAAGAAGATCGACATCCGCCGATACGACATCATCTACCAGGTCACCGACGAGATCAAGAAGGCCGTCGAGGGGATGCTCGTCCCCGAGATCAAGGAGGTCCACCTCGGCCGCGCGGTGGTCCGGCAGATGTTCAAGATCTCCAAGGTCGGCACCGTGGCCGGCTGCTTCGTCACCCAGGGCACGATCGAGCGGTCGTCGAAGGCCCGGCTCCTCCGCGAGGGCCGGGAGATCTACAAGGGGTCGCTCGAGGCCCTCAAGCGGTTCAAGGACGACGTCAAGGAGGTCCGCGAGGGCTTCGAGTGCGGCATCAAGATCGCGAACTTCGACGACCTGAAGGTGGACGACGTGATCGAGGCCTACCGCGTCGACGTGATCCGGCGGACCCTCTGACCGGCCCCGGCCCGGCCGCCGGCGCGCTCGCTGGCGGCCCGGACCCCCAGGGCGGGAGGGCCCGATGCACGTGGCCGCGCTCCGGCTGGAGATCCGCGTCAGGGACTGCACGGCGGCCCGGGTCAAGCGGCGCCGGATCCGGGCGATCGTGGAGAAACTTCACAAGCATTTCAACGTCTCCGTGGCCGAGGTCGACCGCCGCGACCACCCCTGCGAGGTCGTCCTCGGCGTCGCGTCGGTGGCCGAGACCCGGCGCGAGGCCCGCGAGCCGCTCGGGCGGATCGCCGACGCCATGGCCGTCCACCCCCGGGTCGAGCTCCTCGGCCACGCCCTGATCGAGGTCTGAACCAGCGATGCCGTCCCACCGCAGCCTCCGGATGGCCGAGGCGATCCGCGAGGTCGTCTCGAAGGCGATCCTCTTCGAGGTCTCCGACCCCCGGGTCAAGGGCGTCACCGTCCTCCACGCCGAGGTCTCCGGCGACCTCCGCACCGCGACCGTCTTCGTCTCGATCATGGGAACTCCGGCCGAGCAGGAGAGCTGCGATGCGCGGGCTGAAGAGCGCGACGGGCTATCTCCAGTCCCTCGTCGCCGCCCGGCTCCAGACGCGATTCACGCCGGTCCTGGGCTTCAGGAAGGACGAGGGGATCAAGAAGTCGGTCGAGATGTCGCGCCTGATCGAGGAAACCCTCGCCGCCGACCGCGCCGACCGCGGCGAGCCGAGCGAGAACGAAGACGACGCGGACGACGACGAAGCCGGACGACGACGCTAAACCATAACGTGACCCACACTACCACCGCGGACGAAGCCCCATCGCCATGGCCACACAGAGCAAAGCGCAGCATCTCGCCGACATCCAGGCGCTGCTCAAGAAGCGGTACAAGCCGTCGCCCGGCGCCGCCGAAGCTGACGGTGTTCGAGTCGGTGATCTACGGGATCTGCCACGAGGACGCGACCCGCACGCAGGCCGACGCCGCGATGGAGGCGTTCCGCACCGGTTTCTTCGACTGGAACGAGGTCCGCGTCAGCCCGATCACCGAGATCCAGGGCGTCTTCGAAAGCTCCGTATCCCCGACGCCGAGGAGCGCGCCGGCCGGCTCCGCCGGTTCCTCCGCCAGCTCTTCGAGAAATTCTACGGCTTCAACCTCGAGCCGCTGCTGAAGAAGCCGCTGAAGGACGCGACCAAGTCGCTCCAGGAGTTCGAGGCGCTGCACCGCGACTTCGTCCTGGCGACCGTGATCCGCGCTCGGCCTCGGCGGCCACGCCATCGGCATCGACCGGCCGACCCGGCGGGCGCTCGAACGGCTCGGCGTCGCCGAGCCGAAGCAGGACGACCACACGCTCCGCGCCGCGCTCGAGCGAGCCGTGCCGAAGACCAAGGGGAACGAGTTCGTCGACCTGATCGAGGACCTTGCCCACGACACGTGCGTCGAGGGCGAGCCCGACTGCCCCCGCTGCGAGCTGCGGAAGCCCTGTCCGACGAGCAAGATCCGCAAGCCGGAGCCGTCGGCGAAGGCCGGGGCGAAGGCGCTGCCGGCCGCTCAGGCCGGCCCCACCGCGAGCGCCAAGTCGAAGCCCGGCCCGGTCGCCAAGGCCCCCGCCAAGGCCGCCGCGAAGGCCCCCCCTGCCCCGAAGGCCGTCGCCAAGTCCGCGAAGGCGGCGATCTCGACGAAGGCCGTCGCCAAGCCCGTGGCCAAGCCCGCTCCCGCGAAGGTGAAGGTCGCGGCCAAGCCGTCGCGGCCGGTCGCGGCACCCGTCAAATCCGGCAAGGGTAAGACCGGCCGGGCGAAGTAAGCGGCCCCCCCAGCTGCGGCCATCCCTCGTCGCCTCCTCCCGGGCCGACGCCGGGGTGGCCTGCGCGCCGCGTGCTGTCCAAGGTTTTTCTTGCGATGCCTGGACGACGACCGTCGCCGGACTACAATCCGCGAGGCGAGTGGCGGACGTCTATCCGATGTGGATAGCAGACTCCGTCACGGTTTCTCGCTTGTACAACCCGAATTTTCAGGAGTTTGCTGATGCGTACCCTGCTCAGCCTGGCGGTCGTCTGCGCGCTGGCCGCGCCCGCGGTCGCGGCGGACAAGAAGGACATCGTCGACACGGCCGCCGGCGCCGAGGGCTTCAAGACCCTCGTGGCCGCGGTCAAGGCCGCGGGCCTGGTCGACACGCTCAAGGGCGACGGCCCGTTCACCGTGCTCGCGCCGACCGACGAGGCCTTCGCGAAGCTGCCCGCCGGCACGATCGACGCGCTGCTCAAGCCCGAGAACAAGGACAAGCTCGTCGCGATCCTGACCTACCACGTCATCCCCGGCAAGGCGATGAAGGCCGACGTGGCCAAGCTCGACGGCAAGGAAGTCAAGACGGCGCAGGGCAGCCCGGTGAAGGTCACCGTGGGCGATGACGGCGTGATGATCAACAAGGCGAAGGTCGTCGCCACCGACATCGAGTGCACGAACGGCGTGATCCACGCCATCGACACGGTGATCCTGCCGCCGTCCAAGGACTGACCAGGTTCGCGGAATTTCTCTGTCTTGTGCCTTGTGCCTTCCTGCTTTGTGGATCAAGGCAGAAAGCACAAGGCACAAAGGCACACAGAGCGAGCGTTCAGGCCCGGCCCCGGACGAGCTTCGTCCGCCCGGCCAGATAATCCTCCAGCCCCGTCGCATACCAGGGCGAAAATGGCCGGTCGCTCGGCCCGCCGGGCAGGGCGGTGTGGAGCTCGTCCGTGGCCATGTCCGCCGTGATCCGGATCGACGGACCCCCGCGCTCAGGCGGCCGGCGATCCGGGCCACCTGGCACTGGTCCACCGTCGCACGACAACCGTGGAGGTCATAGGGGCCGCGGTCGAACCCGAGCCAGCGAGGCAGCTTCCCGCCGAGCAGGATGTGGCCGAAGAGCTGGGGTCCATCGCCGGCCCGGTAGGGCGTCGGGTCATCGGCCAGGGCGACATCCAGCGCCGCCCGATAGACCTCAGCGCGGGTCCGGTTGCCGAACCAGCGCGACCGCTCCGAGAGCAGCACCCGGTCGAAGACGAAGTAGAACTCGACGAGCAACACCGTCTGCTCGCGGAGGTGCGCCAGGGCCGACGCGCCGAGGCGGCGGCCGAAGACGTCGTCGTAGAGCGCGCGATAGAACCGCTCGAACAACGTCGCGCCGAGGGAGCCGCCGCCATAGTCGCCCTCCCAGCGGGCCAGCACCCCGGCCCGCGCATCGCCCCCGGCGCTCGTCGAGCAGCGGCCGGACGAGCGGCATGAACCGATCGGCCTGGGTCGACTTCAAGTCGAGCTGGAGCCGCGTCATGTCGTCGGCCGTGAGCTTTTTCTTCTCCGACGATTCCAGGACCTGGCGAATCCGCTCGGCCCGGTACGGGTTGAGGTGCAGGTTGATGGGCTGGAGCTTGCCGAACGCGTTCTGATCGTCGTTGGCGGCGACGATGACCCCGCCCGCCGGGTCGAGCCGTCGAGGCAAGTCCTCGGGGTCGGCGAAGCCTTGCCAGTCGTTCGCGGGGTCCCACCCCGGCAAGGGGACGACGCCCGCCGCGCCCGGCCGGCGCACGGGCATCCGGCCGGTCATCTGCGACCCGATCGAGCCCGCTCGGTCGGCCAGGACGATGTTCCAGGCCGAGTTGTTGAATCCCCCGGCGATCCTTCGCCCTTCCTCGACCGTCCTCGCCTCCAGCAGGTCGGTCAGCGCCGCGACGGTCGACGCGGCCGTGCCCGTCGCGCACGACCACCGCGAGGCGAGATAGAACCCCGGCTCGGCGAGGTCGCCGTCGATCGTCCCGTGGTCCTCGGTCTCGTGGAATCTCACGGTGACGGGCGGCTTCCCCTTGCGCTCGATCGTCTCCTCGCGGACGCGGAGCGGCACCCACGAATCGCCCCGGCGGCAGCCGCCGTCGCGGTACTCCTCGACCCAGGAGTCGACGCAATCCATGTAGGAGTACGTGATCCCCCACGCGAGGTCGGCGTTGCGTCCGATCGGCACTCCGGGCGCACCCGGCATCGTGGCGCCCATCGCATAGCGGGGCGCCGTCGTCGCCGAACCACCGGAGAACTGCCTCGTACCAGACGGGCGGGATCCGGTTGATCTCCAGGTGCGGGTCGTTGCAGAGGATCGGCTTGCCGGAGGCCGTCCGCGAGCCGTCCACGACCCAGCTATTCGACGCCGCGGCCCAGGGAATCCCCGACTCGGACCACAGTTCGGCCGGCACGACCGGATCGCCGATCGTGACTCGGCGGAGGAGATCGACGTCGAGCCCTTCGAGCTGGCCCGGGAAGAGTTCCTCCAGGGCCCTGGCCGGGACGCCCGCCTGGACGCATTCGACGACCCACCGCTCCATCTCGCCCTGCGTGGCGCCGAGGGAGACGTAACCGATGACCTTGCCGGTCAGCACCGTGTCGGCGAAGGTCCACGGCTCGAAGCCGCCGCCGTAGCCGAGCAGCTTGAGCTCCCAGGGCAGCCCGAAGTCGGCGAGCCCGGCGTTGACGCCGGCGCTATAAGCCTCGACCGTGCCGCGAGCGGCGCCGCGTGAGCGCGGCGAACTCAGCCTCGGAGTCGCCCAGGAAGTCCATCCGCCGGAAGTAGCGGTCGATGGCGAGCATCCGGTCCGACCCCTCGAGCCAGCGGCTGCCCTGCCCGCGGCCGAGGATCCGGACGAAAAGCATCTGCAAGCCGCGGTCGCGGGCGTGGCAGTAGCCGAGGCCGCGGATGGCGTCGTCGCGCGAGCGGGCCTCGATGATCGCGACGCCGTGCTCGTCACGGCCCAGGCGGATCGGGCCGGACGTCCCGGCGAGCGGGCGATCGGGTCGACTCATGGGGCCTCGTCGGGTCGTCGGGGCTTGGCGACAGGGTCGGGGTGGCAGGGGTTCGCTTGCGAACCCCGGTCTTCGCGGCGCCCCGGACCGGGGTTGGCAAGCCAACCCCTGCCACCCCGACGCCGGAGCGGCGGGGTGGCGGAGCCTCCCTGTTTACCTTACGACGGCCTGGAACGATACCGTTCCCTCAACGCCCGGCATCAGCGAGTCGGGCAGGTCCCACCGCAGCTCGAGCGTGTCGGCCCTGTTCGGGGCGGCGGTGAAGATGGTGTCGGCCGGGCCCTTCGCCGAGTTCGGCACGTATTCGAGCCGCGGCATCAGACTGTCGACGATCGAGACCGCCCGGATCGGCGTGTTGCCCATGTTCTTGAACCGGATCGTGTAGGTCACGACGTCCCCGGGCTCGGCCTGGTCGACGTCGACCTGCTTGATGATCGACAGTCCCGGCTTGTTGGGGGGCGTCTCGACGCCGGCGATCTCGCGTGGCATCCAGGTCATGACCATCTGACCGCCGCCCTGAATGACCCCCGTGATCCGCAGCGCCTCGGGCTTGTCCAGCTCGATCGGGCGGACGGCGAGACGCCCGAGCGCGGCCTTCTTGCGAACCTTGAGGCTCTGGGGCCCTTCGAGCGTCGTGTGGCCGCCGATGTGCGTGGCGATGTCGATGCCGGCCAGGATGCGCAGCTCGGTGTGCTCGCCGGCGTAGATCCGCCCGGCCAGGCCCGACGCCCGCGAGCGATGCCGCGCCGCCTCGAGCGCAGCGTTCTGCTCGAACTTGCGCGGGCCCTGGCGGACGGTCCCCGTCTCGAAATGCTGGAGCCGCGTGGACGTGTCGAGGTGCTGGACGTTCAGCGACTCGTTCGCCCCCAGGCTCAGGCGGACCGACGCGAACCGCGGGGCGTAAATGCAGACCGTGTTCGTCGGCAAGATCCGCGGGCGGCGGTTGTCGTGAAAGGTCACCAGGGCGTCGCGGGGGTCGATCCCGCGGAGGCCACCGTCGCCGCCGAAGTGGATCGGGATGTCGCGGTCGCCGCCGTCGCAGAGATACTCGTCGCGCGGGAGCCACGGCCGGCCGGCCGGCGGGGCCGTCCCCACGACCGGGCCACACGGCAGGCCGCAGCGCTCGCCGTTGGACAGGGTGAACGGGCAGCCGCCGTGGGCCAGGCCGTCGCCCGCGGCGAGATTCAGCTCCTCGACGACCGGCTTGCGAACCCCCAGCCGGACGATCGCCATCACGCGACCCAGCGCCGAAGCGACCTTCAGCGGCTCCTCCGCCGCGTTCAGTTCGACGCTGGGCGGGGCGTCCTTCTCCGTCTTCAGCGGCACGGCGAAGTCGGGGTTTTCGAGGTAGACGACCCGCGTGACGAGATGGGCAAAGTCCGCGGCGTCGTAGAGGTCCTGGAGGTCGAAGACGATGCGGATCGGGAACTTGCCCGGGTCGATCTTCGCCGGCCGGTGCAGGTGGCCGACGACCTCGACGACCGGGAAGAGCTCGACGTCCGGCCGGACCGGGATGTTACTCAGGCGGAGCCGATAGCCGACGCCGACCTTGAGGCCGACCGTGAGCAGGCCCTTGCCGTCGCCCTGGGGCACGGCCTCGGGCGCGGGGCCGAGCACCTCGATCTTGAGGCCCTCGGGTCCCTGGAACCGGACGACCTGGACGTCGGCCGGCAGGCCCGGCGCGGCCTCGGCGGGCTGGTCGACGGTGACGGCCGTCCCCGGCGGGGCGGCGAGCGGCGACGTGCCGTCGCGGAGCGTCCCGACCGCGGAGCTCGGCGCGGGGTCGGTGACCTTCGGCCCGTCCTGGGCCAGCGCCGGGCAGCGCGGTCGCCAGCGCCAGGCCCAGCGTCGGGGCGAGTCGCGCGGGCCGGCGGTGTCGGCGGTCGCATCCTGTTCGGCTCATGGGCGTTGTCCCCGCGTGGGCCTGCTCGTCATCTTGATCTTCGTATGGATCAGGGTGGCATGGTCACGTCTTCGTGGCCATGCCTCGGCCCGGACATGGCCACGAAGACGTGACCATGCCACCCGGCCCCTGCGCTACGTATCACGTCGAAGCCCCGGCCGACCGCGGTGTTTGACGCGTCCGGCCGGGGCGAAGGATGGTCGTCGGAGGTCGTTGGCCGCTCAGTTCCCGCCGGCCGGGGCCGGGACGGGCTGGGGCGGCTCGATCGGCGGGATCGCCGCGGGCGGCTCGGGCGACGGGGCGGACAGCGTGGCCGCCGCACCCGGTCCGGGCAGGGTCCCCGGGGCCGGGGCCGGCGGAGCGCCCGGGGCCGGGGGCGTCGTCGGCACGACGCCGGCCGGCGGAGCCGCGGGGGCCGGGGCGGCGGGAACGATGACCGGCGGGACGGCCGTAGCGGGGATCGCCGTGGCCGGCCCGGGGACGACAGTCGGGGCGGCGTCGACCGGCACGCTGTTGATCGTCGGCGGCATCATCACGGTGCCGGCCGGCGGAAGCTCCAGGTTGATCCCGCCCAGGCGGACGATCAGCAGGATCGTGCCCCGTTTGTCGGCCTCGAGGATCGGGTCGACGCCCGGCTCGAGCCGCGTCGAGATCAGCGTCTCGGGACCGCCGGGGACGGCCAGCTCCTGGTACTTGGGATCGGGCAGGTAGATCACCTTCGTGACGAAGTTGCCGCCGTCGATGACCTGGTCGAAATCCTCGGCCGTGAACTGGACCGGGATCGCGTTGTGGGTCAGGTAGGCGTCGGTGACGGGGGTCGACGGAGCGACCTCGATCGTCGGATAGAGCGACACGCCGGGGCGGCCCTGGACGTCGCTGATCTTGAGCCGGTAGATGTAGCCCTGGAGGAAGTTGAACCGGTCGGGCACGACCAGGCCGGGCGTGTAGACCCGCTCGCCGCCGGGGCCGGCGCTGGTCTGCCAGGCGATCTTCATGTCCTTGGGATCGAGGAAGATGACCTGGCTTCGGACGTTGGGGAACCGCCGGCCCGGCTGGCCGGCCATCCCGCCGCCCATGCCCGCGGCACCCGCGGCGCCGCCGGCTCCGGCCGGGCCGATCGGGCCGCCGGGCGGGGGTGCGCCCTCCATGACGGCGTCGTGGCGGAACAGCTTCAGGCCACCGGCATACGGCTTCGAATACCCGTCGCCGGTCGTCGCCGCGGCCACGAGCAGCAAGGCTAGAGTCTGCATCGGACCTCCTTGAACCCCGCGGCGCCGCGAAGGCGTTCGGCCGGGGGATAGCGCACCATCCTAGTGACTTACGGAATCGACGCGCGTCGGGGCCGCCCGGGATCCATCCCCACACGCCCAGAGCCTTCGCATCGAAGTCGACCGGACGCCGGCCGCCCGCGCGGGCGCGGACCCCGGGCCCGGATGGGGGTCGCCCCCCGCCCATGCCCGGCCGGCCTTGCGTCCTGCGACGCCTAGCGATTAGGATCGGGCTTTCCATTCGTACCCTTGAGAAAATGCCCTCCATCCCGACCATGCCCAAGAACCGCGCCATCTACGCGATCGCCGTCGGCCTCCTGGTCCCCCTGGCGGCCCTGGCACAGGCCCCGGGCTCGGCCCCCCAGGGCGGATTCGCCCTGCCCGGCGCGGCCGCCAAGGAAGAGAAAAAGGCGGCCCCGCCCACCGAGGCCGAAAAGACCATCGACCAGGCCATCGCCAAGCTCAAGGCCACCAAGTCGCTCTCCGCCGAGCTGCTCCAGACTGTCGACATGCTCGGCCAGAAGTTCGAGATCAAGGGCACGTACCTCAAGTCGGGCAACAACCGCGTCTACCTGAAGCTGACCGTAAACGGTTTGGGCGACGCCTCGGCGACGACCCTCCAGGCCTGCGACGGCACGACGCTCTGGGACTTCCGCCAGGTCCTCGACACCCAGAGCTACTCCAAGTTCAAGGTCGGCCCGATCTTCGCGAAGCTCGAGAATCCCGTCCTCGAAGAGTCCATGCGAGACAAGGTGATCACCCGCCTCGGCTTCGCGGGGCCGGACGTGCTGCTCGCCGGGCTTCGAAGCAAGGTCGGGTTCAACCAGAAGGCCGAGGAGACGCTCGACGGCAAGAAGGTCTGGGTGATCCGCGGCGAGTGGAAGGATCGGACCGGCCTCACCGGCCCGAACCAGCAACCGCTGCCCCCGACCGTCCCCCTGCCGCCCTACATGCCGGCCAACGTCGCCGTCTGGCTCGGGCAGGACAACGGATTCCCGTACAAGGTCGAGATGTACGGCAACATGCCCTCGATGCTCGCCGCCGACACGCGGAGGCTGGGCCCCGACAACAAGCCGATCGGCGCGAAGCCCCAGACGTCCAAGGTCGAGCCCAGCCGGATCGTCCTCCTCTACACCGACGTGAAGGTCAACCCGCCGATCAAACCCGAGATGTTCGGCTGGCAGCCGCCGGCCGACGCCAAGGGCGTGGTCGACGCGACGGACACCGTCCTCGGCGAGCTCGACCAGGCGATCCAGTACGCGACGGCCATGAAGAAGGCCGAGGCCGCCAAGGCGGCCGAGCCGACGCTGCCCGAGGCGATCACGATCCCCAGGCCGACCGACTCCGGGCCGGCCGCGGCGCCCAAGTAAACCCTACGCCTCGCCGAGCGGGCCCCCTTCGGGCAGGAGCGGCCGCAGCGGGCATCGCTCGCACTTCGCGACGCTCGCCCGGCACCAGAGCCGCCCGACGTGCTCGAACTCCGCCGAGAGGCGAGATAGACCCATGGGATCGTCCGGCAGGGCCGCTTCGACGAGCGAACGGGCCTCGTCATAGCCGGCCGACGCGTCGAGCCAGCCGTGGCGCACGAGGATTCGGTACGTCGCGCGATCGACCGGATACGCCGCGCGGCCGAGGCCTCGGAGGAGGATTGCATCGGCGGACGCCGCGCCAATGCCCTTGATCTTGCGTAGCCCATCCCGCAAGGTCTCGGTCGACGCCCCGTCCCGGAGCGAGCGGGCGGCCCATAGGGCGAGCCGCTGGAGGGCCGGGATGAGCTTGACGAGCCCGCGCGACCCGGCCTCACGCCAGGCGTCGGCGACCGCTGCCTCGTCTGCTGCCGCGAGGGCCCCAGGTTCGAGCCATCCCTCCTCGCGCAGGGCGTCGATCGCCTGCGCGACGGCCCTCGCCTCGCCCCACTGGGCGAGGTAGGCGGCCGCGACCGCTTCAAATGTGCCCTGGCTCGGCGGGCCTTCCTCGGGCCCATCCAGGGCCGCGAGGATCACGGGGATCGCGTCGGTGAACGTCGGCACCGTGGGCCCCGAAAGACGTCAGGCTGAGGCCTGGGCCTTCGCCAGGGCGGCCGAGTACTCGCGGACGAGCCGGCTCTTGCGGCGGGCCGCGGTGTTCGGATGGAGGACCCGGCGGACGCCGGCCTTGTCGATCTTGGAGATCGTGGCGCGGAGGTCGGCCGTGGCCTTGTCGAACTCCTTCGCGACGATGGCGGCCAGGGTCCGCTTCGTGTACGTCTTGATCAGCTTCTTGGCGATCCGATTCTGCAGACGGCGCTTCTGGCTCTGCTTCAGGCGCTTGATCGCGGACGGCGAATTCGGCATGGGCTGGTTTCCAGGGCGCGGCGACTCCGGCCCTTCCTGACGTCGTCAATGAAATCGGCCGGGACGACCCGCCCCGGCGAAGTCCCCACCTTAGCAGAATGGCTCGCCCGCCTTCAAGGGCGTCTTGTAGGGTCCGCTGTGCGGACGTCTTCACACGGAGATGGCCCCCGACCGAAGACGTCCGCACAGCGGACCCTACGAAATCAGACCCCGCTCGCCGCGCCGGCCAGAGCCTCGACCCCCACCCGGTGGCAGAAGTCGCCGAACGTCTCCCCCTCGCCACGCTCGGCCCTGTACCGCGCCAGGACCGGCACGAGCTCATCCACAACCCGGTCGAACGGCACATAATCCTTGAACTCGACGTTGAGCCGATCCCCGATCGTCCGGCCGCCAAGGAAGATCGTGTAGGTGCCAGGCCCCGGGGTGCCGTCGGGGTTCTTGGAGGCCGAGCGGCCGACCAGGCCGATGTCGGAGTTATAGGGCCGCGCGCAGCCGTTGGGGCAGCCGGTCATGCGGACGGTGAACCGCTCCTTATCGAGCCCCATCCGCTCCAGCTCCCCCTCGAGCCGGTCCATGATCGTCGGCAAGGCCCGCTCGGCCTCGGTGACGGCGAGGCCGCACGTCGGGAACGCGACGCAGGCCATCGACCACCGACGCACGGTTGTCACGTCCTCGACTCGCGCAATCGCCGTGCTCCACCAATAGGGCCTCGACCTCGGCCTTATCCGCTGGGTCGACATCGATGAGCAGGACCTTCTGCTGGCACGTGAACCGCGCGGGGTCTGGAACCGCTCGAAGTACGCGCGGAGGCCGCTCATCAGCCGGAACGAGCCCTCGTCCTTGATCCGGCCGTTCTCGACCGGCACGCCCAGCCAGAGCTTGCCGTCGCCCTGCTCGTGCCAGCCGAGGTGGTCGTGGACCTCGGAGACCTCGACGGGCCTGGGGTCCTCCAGCGGGTGTCCGAGATACTCCTCAACCTTCGCGCGGAAGGCCGGAATTCCCCAGTCGTGGATGATGTACTTGAGCCGGGCGCGCTTGCGGTCGGAGCGGTTGCCGAAGTCGCGATAGACCTTCAGCACCCCCTCGCCGATCTCGAGGATCGCGTCGCGCGGGATGAACGCGAGCGGCTTCGCGAGATAAGGGAACGTCTTGTCGGCGCTGGGGGTCGTGCCGAGCCCGCCGCCCACAGTCACGTTGTAGCCGACGAGCTTGCCACCCTCGACGATCGCCAGGTAGCCGAGGTCGTTGGCGAGGATGTCGGTGCAGTTGTCCTCGGGCAACGAGAAGGCTGTTTTGAACTTGCGCGGGAGGTACGTCTTGCCGTAGATCGGCTCGACCGGATCGTCGGCGGGTGCGTGGGTGATCGTCGGCTCGACCTTCGGCAGCAGCGGGTTCTCGACCTTCTCGCCGTCGAGCCAGATGTCGTAGTAGCTGCTCGACCTCGGCGAGAAGTGGACGTTGAAGCGGTCGGCGTCGGCCTGCATCGCCTCGCGGACGTGGTCGCGGATCGGCGCGGGGCAGGCCAGGGTATTCCGCTTCACGTCGCCGCACGCCGAGAAGGTCGAGAGCAGCGCCTCGTTGATCGCGCGGATGGTCGACTTCAGGTCGACCTTCAGGACACCGTGGAGCTGGATCTCCTGCCGCGTCGTGATCCGGAGCGTGCCGCTCCCCTCGGTCCGGGCGAGGTGGTCGAGCGCCAGGTATTGCGCGGCCGTGCATTTGCCGCCCGGCATGGCGACGCGGACCATGAAGTCGTAGGCCTTTTCCTTGCCCTCGCGCTTCAACTGGGTCCGGACGTCGCGGTCGTCCTGCTGGTACGTGCCGTGGAACTTCAGGACCGTGGCGGCATCCTCGGTGAAGTGCGTGGCGTCGTTCTTGACCTCGTCGGCGACGAGCTGGAGCAGGTAGCGGCTCGCCTCCTTGATCGCCTCGACCTTACTTAAGGGCTTGCCGGTCCCCTGCCGTTCGACGTCCATCGCGTCCCCTATCTCCTGAACGGGTCGAATTCCCGCGAAACATCACTATTTACGTGATCTTAGAGAACAATGCCATTCTATCGGCTCGCGTCCTGTGATTCAATCCGGGGAACGGAAGAGAGGTCGTTATCGCTCTTCTGTTGAGGACCCTCCTCGACCTCCCGGGGGGGGTCAGCCAAGCAGGTCGTTATCCTTTCCGGCTCAGGACGGGGTGAAGAAGAGAATGCCAGCCACGAAACATCTCGACAAGAACCGGACGAGGGCCGCCAGCGATCGCTATCTCGAACTGGTCCGGGAGTGCCCGCTCCTGCCGATTACCAATGGAGCCGAAGCCGCCCGGGCCTCCGCCATGATCGATCGTCTCACCGACCAGCGGGCCCTGGACGGCGACGAGGAGGATTATCGCGACCTGCTCGCCGGCCTGCTCTACAATTACGAGATCGAGCACGAACCCGAGCCGAGGTCGAACCCGGCCGCGATGCTCCGTCACCTCCTCGAGGCCAAGGGTGTCACCCAGGGCGTCGCTGCGGCCGACACAGGCCTCTCCGAGGCCACGATCTCCCAGATCCTCACCGGCAAGCGAGCCCCGAGCCGTCGCGCCATCAGGGCGCTGGCCGACTATTTCAAGGTCGAGCCCGGCGTTTTCTTCTGACGGTGACGTGCGGCCCGTGAACCACTCGGCCCACTTCGGGGTCCTCCAATCCATGCCTGGCTACCGTCTCGAAGGCCCCAAGCCGGCGCGGATGTACGAGGTCATCCTCCCCAAGAAGCTCGGCTACTTCGGCAAGGTCCAGGAAGTCCTCGAAGACCTCTTCAGCGAGGCCGCGATCCGCAAGGTGCCGTTCGTCCGGAGGACGATCCGCGACCGCCGCAAGGCCAACCGCGCGTTCGACGAGGAGGGGTGGATCAAGACCCTCGCCCGCGCCTCGCGGGGCTACTCGATCTACGAGATGGACGGCCGCTACATCGGGCCGTCCGGTCCGGTCGACGAGCGGGTGCTGGTGATCCGGTTCATCTTCCACGACCAGGGCGGGCCGGCGGGGTCCTCGGGGGATTTCTTCGCGGCGGCGCTCGAGGTCGTGAATCACCTTGTCGCCCACCGGTTCGCCGAGGAGCTGGGCGTCGAGGAGGAGATCTGGTTCGTCGAATACACCGATACCCAACTGGCCATCTGGCGAAAGGACGAGTCATGAGCGGCAATGCCAGCGACGTGATCGACCGGTACGAGCGCGGCGGACCGATGCTGGAGCACGCCATCGAGGGCCTCACCGCCGAGCAGGGCCGCGAGCGCGTGGGGCCGGGCGAGTGGAGCATCTCCGAGGTCGTCGCGCACATGCTCGACAGCGACCTCGTTGGGATCGAGCGGATGAAGCGGGTGATCGCCGAGGAGAACCCGACGCTCCAGGCCTACGACGAGAACGCCTGGATCGACCGGCTCGACTCGCGGTCGATGCCGATGGACGAGGCCGCCTCGCTCTTCACCGCCAACCGCAAGTGGATGGCCCGCGTCCTCCGCAACGTCTCCGAGGCCGACTTCGCCCGCTCGGGCCTGCACACCGAGGACGGCCCGAAGACGTTGGCGAAGCTGCTGGCCGGCTACGTCAATCACCTCGACCACCACCTCCGCTTCCTCTACGGCAAGCGCGGGCGCTGGGCGCGGGGATCGCGCCGCGGTATTCGCAGGATTGAATGCCCTTTCGAGGACTTGGGCGCCAAGCTATGGACGCGGGTGGCCGGGGCAGAGCGAAGCGGTGCCCCGGAATCGGAGGCCGGGACCCCCGGGGCACCGCTTCGCTCTGCCCCGGCCACCCGAACCATGTCCGATCGACGTCTTCGAGAGATGAAGGAGTGACGTGAAGCGATGGGCCGCCTTTTCGCCGGCACGCCCTGGGATCGCCCGCCAACCTGCGACCGCTGCGGCAAGCTCGAAACCGAATGCTCGTGTCCGCCGCCGGTGGCCGAGCCGAAGCGAATCCCCCCCGAGTCACAGACGGCCCGGCTCCGCCTGGAAAAAAGGCCCAAGGGCAAGCACGTCACGACCGTTTCCAACCTCGATCCCGAGGGGAACGACCTGCCCGACCTCGCCGCGAGGCTCAAGGCGAAGTGCGGCACGGGCGGGACGCTCAAGGACGGCGTGATCGAGCTCCAGGGCGATCATCTGGCGACGGCCGAGGCGACGCTGAAGGCCATCGGATACAAGACGCGGCGGAGCTGAGGTGGCCGTCGGGATTGACAGGGTGTCGAACCGGGCGACAATCGAGGTATGGAAACGAAATTCGCCTCGACGATCCCGCCGGAGATCATGGCCAAGCTCCAGGAGGCCGCCGACCGCGCCGCGGCGGGCATCCGCGACCCGGAGGCCATGAAGGCCGCGTGTGAGAGCATGGACCGCATCCGAGAGGAAATCTACCGAGAACACGGCCTGCTCGACATCGGCGTCCCGGCGATTCGCGAATTGCGCGGTGACGACTGATGTACGCGGTCGACGCCTCGGTCAGCCTCGATCTTCAGTAGGATGGGCACCGCCACCGCCCGGTGTTTACTCCGGGTCCAGCAGCGCACCGATGCAGATCTGCGACCACGTCTCGAACTCCTCCCAGTAGCGGCGGAGTTCCAAGACCTCGACGAACTCCGGATCGGCCAGCCCCTCCTCGCGGGGCTTGATGGACGGGCGATCGAGCTCATAAACATGCACGACCCCCAGATGCACGGCCCCAACCGGGTTGCTGTCGTCGTTGATGAGCCCGACTCGCCGCAACGTCCCCTCGGAGCCGATCGCGACCTCCTCATCCAGCTCGCGCCGCAGCGCCAGTTCGTACGCGTCGAGGGTCGACTGGCCGTCGGCGTCTTCTTCCGCGACGTGTCCGCCGACCCCGAGCGAGCGCAGGGCGTGCAGCCGCGACTCGCCCTGCTGCTTGCCGCGGCGGTAGGTGAAGATAAGATCGCCCGAGCGGAAGATGACGTAGGGGATGATCTGCTTGAAACCGGGATCGTCCTCGACGTCGCGTCGGGCGTGAAAGCTGCCCAGCCCGGGTGCGAGGAGGTCCGACAGGTAGCGGTCGACCTCGGCCGAGAAGCCCTGGAATCGCCCCAGGCGGTCGAACTCGGAACCGGGCACCACCAGCACGCGCTCGTCGAGGCCCACGTCGATACCTCCGGCTTGAGCTGCCCTCTTAATCTCAGGGAGATCAGGTTACCCGCGCCCTGCGGCCTCGTCCACGAACGGCTCGATTCTCGGCCTCCGAAATGCCGATGGAGAGACATGGGTCGATCTGTCGCGGCCAGCCGAGCTTGACAGGATGGCCCGTATCCGTAGAGTCGCCCCTCGGATCGCGTCCGAACCGGCCGATCGTCCTTCGAGTCGAGCCGGCCATGAGCCCCGACGAGCCGCCTCCCGCGCCGGTGCATCGATCCGTCCTGGTGGATGAGGTCGTCCACTGGCTCGCTCCGCGCGACGGGATGACGATCGTCGACGGCACGGCCGGCGCCGGCGGGCACGCCGCGGCACTCGCCAAGGGCGTGGGTCCGACGGGCCGGGTGATCGGGCTCGATCGCGACCCCGAGATGCTCCGACTGGCCGAGGTGGCGACCCGAGGGCTTCCGGTCACGCTCGTCAAGGCCCCGTACAGCGACCTGGGCCGTGTGCTGGATGACCTCGGGATCGGGGGGATCGACGGACTGCTGCTCGACCTCGGCCTCTCGTCCGACCAGCTCCACTGGGCCTCGCGCGGGTTCAGCTTCGCGAACGACGGCCCCCTCGACATGCGGTTCGACCCCGAGTCCGACACGACCGCGGCCGACCTCGTCAACAACCTCTCCGCCGACGACCTGGCCGACATCATCTATCAATTCGGAGAAGAGCGCCACAGCCGACGGATCGCCCGGCGGATCGTCGAGGAGCGGCGGATCGAGCCGATCACGACGACCGCCCGACTGGCCGCCATCGTCCGCAAGGGCGTGCCCGGCAAGTGGGGGGCGATCGACCCGGCGACCCGGACGTTCCAGGCCCTGCGGATCGCGGTGAACGACGAGCTCGGCCACCTCGACCGGATCTTGAAGGAAGCCCCCGATCGGCTCAATCCCGGCGGCAGGTTCGCGGCGATCAGCTTCCACTCGCTCGAGGATCGCCCGGTCAAGCATGCCTTCCGCGACGATCCGAGGCTCACCGTCCTGACCAGGAAACCCGTGACGGCGTCCGACTCCGAGCTGGCCGCCAACCCCCGAGCGCAAAGCGCGAAACTGAGGGTCGCCGAGCGATGCCCGACCACGAACCGACCCGAGGCGACGAGCCGTCGCTGACCCCGCCGCCGGGGACCGAGCCGAACCTCGACGAACCGGCCCCCGCGTCGCGGGCCTTTCCGCGGTTCAATCTGGGGGCGCTCACGGCCTCGCTGCCCAGGTTCGGTCGGAAGAAGGCTGAGACCGGCGGGGAAACCGCGGCGCCGGTCGACGCAGAACAAGCGGTCGGCCCCGAGCCCAGTGCGTCGCCGCGACGATTCCCGCGGATCGACTGGCGGAAGCTCCCCCTGGCCAACGCCCGCCGCGAGACCCGCGTCGGCGTGGCGGCGCTGGCGTCGTTCCTGATCCTCGTCGTGGCCCTGGTCGTGAATCGGGTCACGCGCAATGACGAGAAGCCCGCCGACGCCGCGGCCTCGGGTACGCTGCTCGCGCTCGGCGCGAAGGACGAAGGCGGCAAGGAGAAGGGGCCGGAATCGGGCGGCAAGCCCGACGCGGCCCCGCCGAAGGACCCGGTCGAGAAGGCATCCTCCGAGCAGCCGCCCAAGGACCCGATCCCGCCGGCGAAGCCATCGACCCGCCGGCCCGATCCGGACCGGGCGAAGCCGCCCGAGGACGTGACGCCCCCCTCGCCCACGCTGCCGACGCCGCCGGCCGACGGTCTCCCCGCGATGTCGAGCCCGTCGCCGACGACCGAGGTTGCCGTCACCCCACCCACGAAGCCGCGTGCCGACGCTGGCTCCGCCAGGCCGGCCGAGGAGCCCATCGTCCGGCCCCAACCCGCGACCGCCTCGACGAAGCCCGCCGAGCCGCCGCCCAACCCCCTCGCGGCCGCCGCCCCGCCCTCGCTTCCGACGCCGACCCCGGGCCCCGCACCCGTGAGCGAGGACCTGCCCTCGATGCCCGCGCCAGCCGTCGCGGGCCCCGCGATCGAGCCGCCGTCGATTGCCCCGGCGACTCCCGATCCCAGGCCCGCCCCGAAGCCGGCCGAGCCGGCGGTCGATACCCTGCCCGCCCCCGCCGCGGCCCCGCTCAACCCTTTCCCGGGCAACGACTCGGTTCCCGCGCCCGAGCCGGCGGCGCGGCCGGGCTCGCCCGGGCCTCGACCCCGCAACGACCCCGATCCCCATCCCCTGCCGGAACCGACACCCGTCGAGCCGAAGGTCTCCGACACCCCATCGTCGGCCCGGCCTGAACCCCTGACCTCGACGCCCGCCCTGGCCCCCGAGCCGACGCCGGCGGCGAAGCTGCCCGCGTTCACGAAGCCGCCGATCGAGTCGGAGCCCGCCCCATCCCCGGCCGACGCCGCGGCCGCGCCCCGTCCGGCGGGCGGCTGGTCCGCAGCCTCGGCAAGCGGAGGATGCCCGACCCCGAGCCGCAGGCCAGGCTGGGGCCCGAGCGGTCCGTCCGCGACGCGCCATTGCCCCGCGAGGACGTCGGCGCCCGCGACCGGGAAGACCCGATCCTCCACGTCGTCGAGAGCAATGAGAACTTCTGGACGATCTCGCGGACCTATTACGGCTCGGGCCGCTACTACAGGGCCCTCCATGCAGCCAACCGCCGCCTGGTCCCGAAGATCGACGAGCTCTACGTCGGCACCACGATCAAGGTCCCGCCCGTCGAGGCGCTCGACCCGAGCATGATCGACCCGGCGTCGCGGTCGACCGACGACGCCGCGACCCGCGCCAGCCGATCGCCGACGGCTGCATCAGCCCGGCCGAGGTCGGCGGACGACGGCCGCTCGGTGCCGAGCCGGACCCGCGGCGAGGTCGCCCGGGGCGTGGGCTCATCTCGCGCGCGGGAGGTGGATGAGCCGACCCGCCCGACGTATCGCGTCCGCGCGCACGACACCTTGCGGAGCATCGCCCGCGACACGCTGGGCGACCCCCACCGCTATCGCGAGATCCTCGACCTCAACCGCGACGCCCTCGACGACGGAGGCCGCCTCGTCACCGGCGTGACCCTCACGCTGCCCGAGGACGCCGCGATCCGCGACCGCTGACCTGGCCCCTGCCTGGATCAGGGCCCGATGATGTTGCCGCTGGTCTGATTCCCGGTCGCGCCGAGCCGGTGACCTGGATCGTGTTGGTCGTGTTGCCCGTGATCGTGTTGGCGGCGCCCGAGGCGGCCCCGCCCACCGTGTTGTTCGGCGCGTCGTTGATGATGACGCCGATGTTGTTCGCCAGCGAGGCGGCGGCGCCCGCGACCCGGCCGATCAGGTTGCCCTGGACCAGGTTGCCCGACGCGCCCGAATTCACGATGTAGAGGCCCGCCGAGATGCTGCCGCTGATCGTGTTGCCCAGACCCGCGGTCGTGCCGCCGACGGTGTCGGTCGGCGACCCGTTGATGATGATCCCGTAAGGCGTCGCGAAGAGCCCGGCGGTGTCGGCGAGGTTGGTGCCGATCAGGTTGCCCGTGACCAGCGTGCCCGTCGACAGCGAGCCGCTGATGTTGAGGTTGACGAAGCCGTTGCCCGAGATGAGGTTCTGGGCGGCGGTCGTCGACCCGCCGATGGTATTGTGCGTTGTTGAGCCGGTGCCCGTGCCGTCGACGTTGATGCCGAAGGTGCCGTTGCCGACGGCGACGACGCCATGCAGGTCGGTACCGATCAGGTTGCCGGCGACGAGGTTGTTCGAGGCGCCGTTGGCCAGGTGGACGCCAGCCGAGGCGTTGCCGGAGATCACGTTCCGCGCGCCCGACGCCGTCCCGCCGATGGTGTTGCCCGGCGACTGGACCAGCACGCCGTCGACGCCGTTGGCCAGGGCCTTCGCGCCGGACGAGTCGACGCCGATGAAGTTGCCCGCGATCGTGTTGCCAGTGGCGGACGTCCCGGCGATGAAGATCCCATACAGCGAATTGCCGGCGATGACGTTCCGGGCCGCGCTGACGTTGCCGCCGATGATGTTGCCCGAGACGTTGTCGAGGACCACGCCCGCCAGGCCGTTGGGCTTCGCCCCGGCGCCGAAGACGTCCGTGCCGATCAGGTTGCCGGTGAGCGTCGCGCCGTGGGCGCCGGAGGCGATGTGGATGCCGTAGTCGGTGTTGCCCGAGACCAGGTCGTAGGCGATGTTCACGTTCGGCGACCCCTCGACGAGGATGCCGTCGTCGGCGTTGGCGCCGACCGTCAGGCCGTCGGCCCCGAGCCCGACGTAGTTGTTCACGACGGACGTGTTCGTGGCTGCCGCGCCGGTGATCAGGATTCCCTCGGCGCCGTTGTTCGCGATCACGTTGGCGAGCTGCGGCGAGCCGCCGATGATGGTCCCGGGGACGTTGTTGACCCAGATGCCCGACTGGCCGTTGCCCGCGGCGGTCCTGCCGGTCAGGTTCACGCCGATCAGGTTCTGCGTGATCGTGGTGCCCGAGGTGCCGGCACCGAGAGCTGGATGCCGTAGCCGTGGTTGGCCGCGATGACGTTGACCTGCGAGCTGCTGGTCCCGCCGACGGTGATGTTCGCCGCGCCGACGATGTCGACGCCATCGCCGCCGTTGCCCTTCGCGACCATGCCGGTGATGTCGGTGCCGAGGAAGTTCTGGCGGATCAGCGAGCCGCTGCCGCCGCTGACGAAGATGCCGTCGACCGTGTTGCCGGAGAAGAAGTTCTGCTGGACCACGACGCCGGCTGTGGTGTCCAGGATGAGCCCGCTGGCGTTGGGCGCCGGCGTCATGAGGTCGCCTGCCAGGCCGGCGAGGTTGCCGGTGATGAGCGTGCCGGTCGAGTCGGTCCCGTGGATGTCGATCCCGTAATTGGTGTTGCTCGCGATGATGTTGCCGCCGTTGCCGGCCGTCGACCCGATGGTCGTACCGGTCGAGTCGAACACGGCGATGCCGTTGGCGTTGCCCCGGCCGCCGTGCCCCGCGGCGTCGAGGCCGATGAAGTTGCCCGCGACGATGTTGTTCTGCGACGAGTCGCTGATCTCCACGCCGTAGTTCGTGTTCGCCGAGATGATGTTGCCGGCCGCCGGGCCGCCGATCGTGTTGTTGTTCGAGCCAAAGACGAACACGCCGTCAAGGGCGTTGCCGTGCTGGCCAGAGGGGGCGTCGCCGATGGTGTTGCTCGTCAGTAGCGAGCCCGAGCTGCCGATCAGCAGCACGCCCGACTGGCCGTTGTCGAGGATCGTGCTCAGCTTGACCGTGCCGGAGGTCTGCAGGAACTGGATCCCGTCCTGTCCGTTAGGGATCCCGATGAGGCCCGTGACGTCGGAGCCGATGTGAGCGAGCTGGATCACCGTCCCGCTCGACAGGTTCTCAACGATGATGCCGTTGCCGGTGTTGCCCGAGATGAAGTCGCCCAGCGAGCCGGTCGTCCCGCCGATCGTCGTCCCGACCGACGAGTCCTCGATCACGATGCCGTCGCCCGTATTGCCCAGCGCGGCGGTCGCGGACTTGTTCATCCCGACGACGCTGTTGGCGACCACCGTGCCCGTCGACCCGTTGATGATGATGCCGGGCCCGGTGTTACCGGCAACGACATTCCCGAGTCCGAACCCGGCGACGCCGAACGTCGAGTTCGTCTCGGACTGGATGTTGACGCCGAACGAGCCGTTGGCGATGGCGGCCGTGCCCGCGGCGTTGGTCCCGACCAGGGTCGCGCGCACCGTGTTGTTCGTGCCCGACTCGAGCGACAGGCCGCCCGTCGTATTGCCCGAGATGAGATTGTTGGCGAACAGGTTGTTCGAGCCCTGCTCCTCGCTGACGCCGACGTTGTTGGCCACGGCGCCGGCGCCCGTGGCATTGGTGCCGACGAAGTTGAACGAGACGACGTTGTTCTTCGTCAACGTCCCGGCCATGTCGAGGCCGGTCCCGGTGTTGCCCGAGATCAGGTTGGCGCCGCCGCTCGAGCCGCCGATCGTGTTATTTGGCGAGTTGAAGATAAAGACGCCGTCGACATGGTTGGGCGCGGCGGCCGTGCCCGCGAAGTTGATGCCGATGTAGCAGCCCGAGACCGAGTCGCCGCCGGGCGCGAGGATCTCGACGCCGATGCCGGAGAAGTTGACGATATCGAGGCCCTTGACCGTCACGCCGGCCGTGGTGAGCGTGAAGCCGTTCGTGCCGCTCCCCGCGCCCGTGCCGTCGACGACGATCCCGGGCTTGCCCCCGCTCGTGCCGTCGATCGTCACCGCGTGCGTGATGCTGGGCAGCGACGAGGCGGGCGAGATCGTGCTCCCGGCCGGGAGGCTGAACGTGATTGAGTTCGGCCCGGGCGTCGCGTTCGAGGCCGTGATCGCCGAGCGGAGCGTGACCGTCCCCGGCGGCGGGGCCAGGGTGTCGGCCGAGCTGTTCACCACGAACGACGCCAGCAGCCTCCGGGACTCGAGGCCCTCGACGGACGGGCGGCGGAGCAGACGACGCGGGCGGGCGGACTTTGCCATGGTGCGATCCTCGGTGCTGGTGGCGACGGCGGGCTCAGGGCCCCGAGGCCCCTCGATCCGGTGCGGTCTTCAACGGCCGCCGGACTCCCGTGTCCGGCAGCGTGCCCGCCGCCAGGCAGGGCCCGGCCGGCGGGAGAGCAGACTCTTGCGCGAAACGACAGATCCGACCTGATGAACGCCCCGCGACCCGGGAGACGCGCGCCTTCCCGCGGGAAGGGCGATGGCCCGCTGACCCGGGCGGCCGGTCCGGGAGGGCCGGCGCCGATGAGCGAAAGCCAAGCACGTCTTGAGTCGAGAGGACCTACGGCGGTGGGCGGGACGCCATGCATGCAAAAGGCGAGCCTTCCGGGCTCGCCTCCCGCAAGAATTCGCAATCCAACCCCCCGGGGCGTCAGGCATTGGGCTCACCGGCCGTGGCCTTGCTCGCCTTGCGCTCGGCCCGCGCCGCACGCTTGGCGGCCTTCGCCGCCTTCGCCTCGGCCGAGTTCGCCTGGCCGCTCGGATAACGCTCCTTGAGCCGGACCGCCTTGCCCGACCGCTCGCGGAGGTAGTACAGCTTCGCACGCCGGACCTTGCCCGAGCGCTTCACGACGATGTCGGCGATCCTCGGCGAGTGCACCGGGAACTTCCGTTCCACCCCCTCGCCCTGCACGATCCGCCGGACCACGAACATCTCACGCGTCTTCGTGCCTGATTTGGCAATCACGACGCCATTGAAAACCTGAATCCGCTCCTTCTCACCTTCAAGGATGCGGACGTGGACATCGACCGTGTCGCCGATCTCGAACTTCGGCACGGTCTCCTTCATGCTGGAGCGTTCGACCAGCTCCATGAACTTGTTCTGCATGGGCTCAGCCCGTCCTTTCCGTCGTCTGGGGTGGTGATGATTCGGGTGTGATCAGGTCGCGGCGGCGGTCGGCGGTTCGTCGCCTCGATTGCTCGCGCCGCCAGGCCTCGATCGCCGCGTGGTTGCCGCCGAGGAGGATCTCGGGGACCGTTCGCCCCCGATACTCGCGCGGCCGGGTGTAATGGGGATATTCCAGGCCGCCGTCCGGTCCGAACGACTCGTCGGACGCGCTCTCGTCGTCGCCGAGTGCCCCCGGGATCAGCCGCATGACCGCGTCGATGACCACCATCGCCGCGACCTCGCCGCCCGAGAGCACGTAGTCGCCGATCGAGAGCTGTTCGGGCCCGAGGGTCTCCAGGATTCGCTCGTCAAAGCCTTCGTAACGTCCGCAGAGCAGCACGACCCGCCGCTCCTTGGCCAGTTCCCGGACCCAGTCCTGGTCGAGCCTGCGGCCCTGGGGCGTCAGGGCGATCAGCCGGCCGGGCGACTCGCCTTCGCCTCGGACCGCCTCGACCGCCGCGACCACCGGGGGAGCCATCAGGACCATCCCGGGCCCGCCGCCGAACGGCCGGTCGTCGACCTGCCTGTGCTTGCCCTCGGCCCAGTCGCGGATGTCCCGGAGCCTCACGTCGACCAGGCCGCGCTCGATCGCGCGCTGGAGGATGCTCTCGCCCAGGAACCCGTCGAAGAGGCCAGGAAACAGCGTCAGGACGTCGAAAACGATCGCGGGAGTTGGCGGGGTCGCGGACATCGCGGGCCTCGGCCCATCGGGCTCAGGCCTCGGTCGGCGCGGGTGTTTCTTCGGGGGCCGAGGCGGGGGCCGGCGCCGGGGCGGTCTTGATCGGCTCGGGCTGCTCCCACGGCTCGCCCGGCAGCGGCTTCTTCACGCCGAGCCGGTTGAGCAGCGCCTGGACCTTCTCGCTCGGCTGGGCGCCGACCGACAGCCAGTAGCGGATGCGGTTGGCGTTGAGGACCGTGCGCGCCTCGACGTTGCGGACCATGGGGTCGTAGTGCCCCAGCTCCTCGATGGCTCGCCCGTCGCGGCCGGTGCGCGAGTCCATCGCGCAGATCCGGAAGAACGGGCGATGTCGACGGCCGAACGACTTCATGCGGATGCGGACCACTCTCTTCTCCTGGGAAATCGGACACGGCTCGGACGCATGGCAAGACCGGCGGGTTACTGAGTCGCAAACCCCCTGCACTCGGGGGACGGGGCCGGTCCCGAGCCTACGGCAGCCCCGCGCCCGGCCTTCGTGCCGGGCAAACCCTGTCGATACGGCGAATTCCTGCAACCGCTACTTCGGGGGCTCCAACATGTCGATGACGCCGAACGTCGCGAGCACCCCGATCAGTGTGAGCATCAACCCGACGAACGTATAAACGGCCCGGGCCCCCGTCTTCGTGATCATCGCCGACAGGAACCGAGCCCGATGATTATTCCAGAACCACCCCCAGTTTGAGAAGGTCGCTGTCGGGACGAATACGCCGACAGCGAGGACGACGAGGCCGATGGCGAGGGACTGGGGGTTGGGCACGACGGGGCGTTCCTCATCGGGATACGGCACGAGCCGGCCTGTGAAACGTCTCGATAGGGACGAATCCGGGATAAGGTTGGCTCGCCAGAGAGATGAAGACTCGGGGCATCTCAATCCCCTCCGACAAATCTTCGAGGACCTCGAACGGGCCATGAAGATGAGTCTGGCGGACCAGTTTCCTGACCCTCCTTCCGAATGAGGTCTCCACGTCATCCAGGGAGAGCTTCTTCTTCAGATTGCCGATAGGCCCCGACCACGCAAAGAGGTTCGGGATGATTCGATCGGCCTCGGAGAACTCCCAGATGGTGATCGCCGCGAAGAAGGGAGACCTGCGCTCTTCGTAAGCGATGACCGACTTGAGGAACTTGAGGGCGAAGGCGAGGAGGATCGAGTCCGCCCGGCCGCGAGGCGTGTCGGGCAGGAATGCCAGGTCGGACAAGCGCGAGAACAGGGGGACCTCGTCGAAGAAGCCGGGCTCGTGGTACTGCGGCAGGTCCGCGAGGCGTTCCTTGACGAGGATCGTCCAGAGCGCGGAGTCATAGTTCTTGCCGTTCGTCATACGTTCTTCCATCCCGCAGCCTTGAGGAAATCCCGCTGCGCCCTCGTCAGCCTGGGCGGTGACTGGCCGGCCGGTAGGTGCTTCCACGAGCCATCATAATTCACCGCGATGCTTCCCGTCCCCGGCGCCAGGTGGGCGTGCCACTGTTCGCCGGAGAATCGAGGCGGATCAATCCGGTGGATGCCCGGCGGCCCGCTTCCCCGCTGGACCGTCCGACTGGCCTGGCTTGGCGTCAATCGCGATCCCTCAACGGCCGGGAATGAGATGACACCCCCGAATGACAACCGCTCACGGCCCCGGCGGCCTCCCCTCCCCCCTCTGCTCTCGTCGCTTCTTGCGCTCTTCCTTCTCCCTCTGCTTCCTCAGCTTCTCCCGCTCCTTCGGCGAAAGCCTTTTGCCCGTGTTCCCTTTCGGGGCGATCAACCGCGCACCGGGATTGAACGCGCCGGCACGTCCTAGTCCCGTCAAGGCCTTCAACTTATCCATCATCGTCATCGACGCCATCTGCTTGACCATCGAGGCCATGGCGTCGAACTGCTTGACCAGACTGGAGACATCAGCCGGATCAACACCGGCTCCCGCGGCGATCCGTCGCCGGCGAGGGATGTCGATCGAGTGCGGGTCGGACCGCTCCGACGGGGTCATGCTGTCGATGATGCCCTGGAGCCGCTTGACCTCGCCGTCGGCGTCCATCCCCTCGAGCTGGCCGGCCATCTGGTTCAGGCCGGGGATCTTGCCCATGAGCTCCTTCATCGAGCCCATCTTCGTCATCTGCGCGATCTGCTGGCGGAAGTCGTTGAGGTCGAACTTCCCCTTGGCCATCTTCTCCTGCTGCCGCGCCGCCTCCTCGGCGTCGACCGCCCCCTGGGCCGCCTCGACGAGGCCGACGATGTCGCCCATGCCGAGCATCTGGCCGACCAGCCGCTCGGGGTCGAACGGGGAGAGCTTGTCGAGCTTCTCGCCCAGGCCGACGAACTTGATCGGCACCCCCGTCACGTTGCGGACCGACAGGGCCGCGCCGCCGCGGGCGTCGCCGTCGAGCTTCGTGAGGATCACGCCGTCGAGCTCGAGCGCCTCGTTGAACGAGCCGGCCGAGGCGACGGCGTCCTGACCGGTGAGTGCGTCGCAAACAAATAAGACGGAGTGCGGCTTGACCCGCTTCTCGATCGTCTTGAGCTCGTCCATGAGCTCGTCGTCGACGTGGAGCCGGCCGGCGGTGTCGAGGATGATCGTGTCGCGGGCCTGGCGGTTGGCCTCGATCAGGGCGTCCTGGCAAACCTTGACCGGGTCGGTGATCGCCTCGCTGAAGACGGGGATCTCGAGCTGCTGGCCGATCACCTTGAGCTGCTCGACGGCCGCCGGCCGCTGGAGGTCGGCCGCGACGAGAAGGGGCTTGCGTCCCTGGCTCGCCAGCAGCCTCGCGAGCTTGCCCGCGGTGGTCGTCTTGCCCGAGCCCTGGAGGCCGCAGAGCATGACGATCGTCGGCCCGGCCTTCTCGAAGCGGATCGTCGGGTCGACCGGGCCCATCAGCCCGATGAGCTCGTCGTGGACGATCTTGACGATCTGCTGCTCGGGCCGGACGGCCTTGATGAGCTGGGCCCCGACGGCCTGCTCCTTCACGCGCTCCATGAACTGCTGGACGACGTTGAAGTTGACGTCCGCTTCCAGCAGCGCGGTTCGGACCTCGCGGAGGCCCTCGGCGATGTTCGCTTCGGTCAGGACCCCCCGCGCGCGGAACCGGCTGAACGCCGATCCGAGCCGTTTCTGCAAGTCGTCGAACATGGCCGCGCGGAGTCCCCGGATTCGTCGAAATCGAGAACCCACAAGGATAACGGAAAATGGCCGGGGATCGCAAGGCGAGCCGCAAGTCGGGCTACGACGAAGCCGTTTGCGGGTGGCCGGGGCAGAGCGGAGCGGTGCCCCGGCGCGGAGGCCGTCACCGCCGGGGGCACCGCTCCGCTCTGCCCCGGCTACCCCGCCCGAGGGCGCCGTCTCTGGGTGGCAGGGGTTCGCTTGCGAACCCCGGTCTTCCAGGGCCCCGGACCGGGGTTCGCAAGCGAACCCCTGCCACCCCGACGCACCCAGGCAGGGCAAGGCCACGGGAGGGCGAGGCTCCGCCCGAGCCCGGGTATCGGCCGCCTCCGTCGGCGTGCGGCGACCCCCGCTCGGCCGGGCGTCATGCCCGGGCTCGGACGGAGCCTCGCCCTCCCGGGAGAACGATTCCGCTCCGAATTGCGATGATACCTCATGTGGACGCTGCGCCGCGTCGCGCGCAGCGAGGGGCGGCGGCGCCCGCGATCAACCAACCAGGGGTCAACACCGATGCGTTCCGAAAAGCAGCGCGAAGCCAGCCGTGAGAACGGCAAGAAATCCAAGGGTCCCAAGACCCCCGAGGGCATCGACGTCTCCAAGATGAACGGCCTGAAGCACGGCCTGCGCTCGAATCAGGTCGTGCTGCCGGGCGAGAGCGCGGCCGAGTTCAACGCCGAGTTGAAGGGCTGGGCCGACGACTGGAAGCCCGCCAGCCACACGGCGGCCGTCCTCGTCGAGCGCCCCGCCGTCGCCTCGTGGCGATTGCGGAGGTGCGTCCGCGCCGAGGCCGGCATACTGCTCGAGCTCGCCGCCGCGCGCCGCGACGACGAGCGGCCCGACAACGACGACGACGGCGTCGACGACGAGCTGCGTGAGAAGCTCGACGGGGCTGAGGATGCGTTCGACACCGACCCCGCCGGGGCCCTCGCGGAGCTGAGGTCGACGCCCGAGGGGGTCGACCGGCTGCTCGGGCTCTGGGACCACATCGCCGAGGCCCTCCAGCGCGAATGGGACGACGAGGCCCACGAGGCGCTGATGCCGCTGCTGGGCCACCGGCCCGACGCCGACGCCGTCGCGGCCGGGCCGCTGGCCGAGGACTCGCACCGCCTGGTCCTCGACCGCCACTGCCGGTACACGCGGAGGGGCGACGACCTGCTGACCGACGACGAGGAGCGGCAGGCGACCGCGCGGCTCGGCCGAGGGGTCGCCGACGAACGGGCCGCGCTGCGGGCCCTCCGCCGCGAGCTGGCGGCCGCCCGGCCCGACCTCGACGACACGCCCTCCCCCGAGCCCGAGGCGACCTTCGCCGGCGTCACGCCCGGACTGATGCTCATGCATCGCTATGAGATGGCCCACGAGCGGTCGATGCGGGCGGCGATCAAGGACCTGGTGGCGCTGGAGAAGGCGCGGCCGCGAATCGCGGATGAGGCGTCGCAAGTCGTTAATGTGAAAACAGTTGCGGCGAATGATGCAGAGCCGGCGGTCCGGTCCGAGGCGGGGGTGGCCGCGGCGCCGAGCGAACCTGAGGCGGCGGGGGCTGTGGGGGCCTCGGGAGGGTCGCGGGGTGGTCGGGCGGGGCTTGCGAGGGGGCCGCGGCGGAGGAAGCGGCGGCGATCGAGGGGCTGAGATCAAGGGCTGTGGATCATTGAGCGGGGCCTCGACCGGGGGCCGCGCCGGGGTGCGCGCCGGGCCTGACTCTCCGAGCGGCTGCCCCTCCGATCCGGCGTGCTCTCGGATACACCGCCAATCCGCCCGATTCCCGCTCAGGCCAGCAGGTCCTTACGGAACGTCCTCAGCCAGTCCGCCAGCGGCTTCGGCGAGTGGTCGGCGCGCATCAGGCCCGCGTTCGGATACAGATGGGGCAGCCCGTCCGTCGGCTGCCACCAGGTCACGCTCCGGACGAACGGCTTCGCCGCCGCCATCGCGATGAACCCCGAGGCCCACCGCGCGTGGGCGTCCTCGTCCAGGTCCGCGGGCCAGTCGCCGGGCACCAGCTTGACCGACGGGTCCGCCTTCGGGTCGGCCGCCGTCGACGACGGCACGGCCAGCGTCACGAACAGCGGGAGATTGATCAGAGCATATAAATCCAATAGCCGCGAGAACTCGAACAGGTCGCGGAGGCCGCTGCCGGGGGCCGTGTATCCCATGGCGAACTCGAGCTCGATGCCGGAGAGGCCCAGCTCCGAGCGCGCCAGGTAGTCGGCCAGGTGCAGCGGGCCGAGCTGGAACTTGCTCTGGCCGAGCCACTCGCCCCACGGCCGGTCGACGCCGACGAGGAACTGGGCCGACGGATCGACGTGGCGGGCGACCTGGAGCAGCCGGGCCGTCAGGCGGACCTGGTCCTCCTCGCCGAGGCCGAGCACGTCGGACGAGCCCGGGCGATGGATCAGCGTCCAGGTCGGGATCTTGCCGCGATAGCGGCCGACGGCCTGGCGGACGAGCTCGACCGCCAGCCCGAGGATCGCCTCGAAGTCGCCGTCCCAGAGGCAGAGCCAGTCGGGCAAGGCGTCGGGGCGGAGGTCGATCAGCGGCCCGGCGTGCAGGGCCATCCGGTGCTTCTGGGCCCAGGTGAGCTGGGCGTCGAACGTCTCCCAGCGGTTCTGGCCCTCGGTCGGGCTGATCGTCCGCCACGGGCAGGCGAGGCGGAGCGTGTTGATCCGAGACTTCAGCTCGGCCGACCACGGCCGCTTCGGCTCGGAGTGGGCCGCGACGGCGAGCTGGGTCGGCAGCTTCACCCCGCCCGCGACGCGGGTCTGGATCACCTGCTGGATGTAATGCTCGACCAGCGCCTGGCCGGCCTGCCAGCTCGCGACGAGGCATTGCTGGGCCGCCTCGGCGGCCGCCTCCGGCTCGGACCGCGACGTCACGGCGCGGAAGAAGGCCGACTGGGCCTCGCCGAGCTTCGCCAGGAGTGGCGAGCCGGCCCGGAGGCCCATCAATTGCCAGTCGGCGAGCTGGTTGCGGACGTCGTTGAGCTTGCCCCGCGCCAGCTCGACCGCCAGGTCGTACGGCTCGGCCCGCTCGCCGAGCGTGGCGGTGCCGACGTAGGCGGTGCCGAAGCCGGGGGTCGGCCAGGGGACGAAGAGCCGGCCGCTCTCCTCGCCCTCGCGGCGGCAGACGAGCAGCTCGCCCTCGATCGACACGCGGAGCCTCGTGGCCGACCGGTCCAGGCCGGTCATGTACGCGCGGCCGAGGGCCGGGCGATCCGCGAGGGGCGACAGTCGATACTTGAAGACGGCCATTCGCGATGATTCCGGGAGAGGCGGCGGAGGGCCGGTCGGCGAGCCCTGGGCTGTCCTAGGTGATTCGTCCCGGCCCGCCCTGGCTTGGACCGCGCCAGGCCTCGGGGTTGACGAGGTTCGGCGGCCGGCGGCCCTCGAGGGCGGCGACGAGGTTCTCGGCGGCGATCCGGCTCATCGCCGCCCGGACGCCCAGCGTGGCTGAGCCGAGATGCGGCAGGAGCACCGCGTTCGTGCATTCGGCCAGGCCGGGCGCCATGGCCGGCTCGTCCTCGTAGACGTCGATCCCCGCGCCGGCGATCCGGCCCGATTTGAGGGCGTCGACGAGCGCCTTCTCGTCCACCACCGGGCCGCGGGCCGTGTTGATCAGGTAGGCCGTCGGCTTCATCCTGGCCAGGGCCGCGGCGTCGATCAGGTGCCGCGTCTCGGGCGTCAGCGGCACGTGGAGGCTGACGAAGTCGCTCTCGGCCAGCAGCCGGTCGAGGTCCGCCCGCTCGGCACCGAGTGCCTCCATCTCGGGCGAGGCGCGCCGGCCCGAGTAGAGGAGCCGCATCCCGAACCCGGTGGCGCGGCGGGCGACGGCCGCGGCGATCCGCCCGGGGCCGACGAGGCCGAGTGTCCGGCCGCTCACGTCGCCGCCGAGCAAGTAGAGCGGACCCCACCCGGGGAACCGCCCGGCCCGCATCTCGACGTCTCCCTCGGCCACCCGCCGCGCGACGGCGAGGATCAGGGCCCAGGTGAGGTCGGCCGTGCAGTCGGTGAGGACGCCCGGGGTGTTCGTCACCAGGATCCCGCGCTCGGTCGCGGCGGGCACGTTGATGTTGTTGTAACCGACGGCCATGTTGGCGAAGATCGTGCATCCGCGGGCGGCGTCGAGCACGGAGGCGTCGACCGCATCGGTCAGCAGGCAGAGCACGCCGTCGGCCCCGGCGACCAGCCGCCTCAGCTCGTCGGGCTTGAGCGACCGGTCCTCGCGGTTCGCGACCATCTCATCGGCGACGCCCGCGACGAGGCCGGGCCCGGGGTCGGGGATCGGTCGGGTGATGACGACGCGCCGCGACATCCGGTCGAGCCTCCTAATCCATCGATGCAAGCCTCACGCCGGCCATGGGCTGCGTCGCGGCGAGTGGCGGGATCGGCCGATCCCGCCGTGCCTCTATTATGAAGCCTTTCCCGTCGGGGGCGAGACCCGGGCGTCTCCCCGGGATGGATTTCCGGGACCGGATGCGGCACGACGTGTGCGGCCGATTCCGCCGGATGCTCTCCGCCCCGACATCGCCGGCTTCCCGGAACGGAGTCTCGAACCAGGCGTCTCCAGGACAAGCTCATGCTCGGCCTGATCGGCGGCGGCGCCGCGCTCTGGGCCGGTCGCTCGTATCTTCGGTCGCGGCGATGGATCGACCTCGCCGACCGGGTCGTCGTCATCACCGGCGCCAGCAGCGGCCTCGGCCTGGTGACGGCCCGGATCGCTGCGGAGCGGGGGGCGAGGCTGGTCATCGCCGCGAGGGACGAGGACGACCTGCTCGCGGCGGCCGAGGACCTTCTGATCGCCGGCTCGCCCGAGGTCCTGGCGGTCCCCACCGACGTCTCCGACGAGGACCAGGCCGAGGCCCTGATCGCCCGCGCGGTCGAGTATTTCGGACAGATTGACGTGCTCGTCAACAATGCGGGCGTCATGGTCGTCGGCCCGATCGAGACGATGACGCCGGAGGACTTCGAGCGCGTGATGGCGACCAATTTCTGGGGCGCGGTCTATCCGACGCTCGCCGCGATCCCTCACATGAAGAGCGAGCGGTTCGGGCGGATCTGCAACGTCGTCTCGGTCGGCGGCAAGGTCGCCGTGCCGCACCTGCTGCCCTACACGGCGAGCAAGTTCGCCCTCAGCGGATTCAGCGAAGGCCTCCGCGCCGAGCTGTGGAAGGACGGCATCCTCGTCACGGCCGTCTACCCCGGCACGATCCGCACGGGCGGCCATCGCCATGCCGAGATGAAGGGCGATTACGAGGCGGAATACTCGTGGTTCAGCCTGTCGGACGTCGTGCCGGGCCTGTCCGCGTCGGCCCACCGCTGCGCCGGGGCCCTGTGGGACGCCGTGCTCCACGGCGACCCCGAGCTGGTCTTCGGCCTGAACGCGAAGCTGGCCGTGGCGCTGCACGACCTGATGCCGTCGTGGTACGCGGAGCTGAACTCGCTGATCGACAGGGCGTTGCCCGGCGCGACCGGCGGAGCGGAGGCCAGGCGCGGGTCGGAGATCAGCGGGACGATTCCGGACCTCACCAACCGGCTCGTCCCCGAGGGGACGCGGCCTTCGTAGGGTCCGCCATGCGGACCGTCTTCGATGGAAGGCCATCGTCGAAGATGGTCCGCATGGCGGACCCTACGGGAGGGCCTTCGTCCCCGCCTGCGCCACGAGCCCCTCGATGTAATCGCCGACCAGCGGACTCCAGCCGCACTGGAACCGGACGATGCCGTCGGCATCGACGACGATTGTGCTCGGGAATCGGCGCACGCCGAACCGCTCGGCGATCGGGGAGTCGGACGATACGCCGACCACCGCGAGCGGCCGGCCCTTCAGCCGCGCGGCGAGCCGCGCAAGCCGGGTGGCCTGGCGATCGGTCAGGTCGTCACCCTTCTCACGGAACGAGAGGACGACGATCTTGCCGCGGAGGTCGGAGAGCTTTGCAGTGACGCCGCCCTTGGTCCAGGATACGTCGGGCGCCGGCTTGCCGATCGGCACGCCCCGCAGCATCGAGCGGCGCTCGGCCGCCGCGTCGCCGAGCGGGCGGCTCCGGACCCACGTATTGAAGCTCTCGTCCACGGGGTCCTTCTGGTAAATGATCACGTCGCCGTACTCGGAGGCGACCCGCGCGAACGTGGCCTCGGCCTGCTGGCGGAGGGCCGCGGCGTCGGACGCGCGGAGCTCGTTCTCGTACGCCTCGTCGTAGAGCGGCTTCTCCGTCTTCGTGCCTTCGCCGAGGTCGATGTGGAATGGCCCCGCGTGCTGCTGGATCGCGAGCACCATCGCCGCCTTCTCCTCGAGATGCTCGCCGAGCGCCAACAGGGCGAACCCCTTGGCCTCGCGGCGGCGGGCCCTGGCGACGAGTCCGGGGGTGAGCCGGTCGTCGAGCCGCGTCGGCAAGGTGGACGGCCTGACGAGCATCGCGCCAGGCCATGAGGGGCTCGTCGGCAAAGTGGCGGACCACGACGTCGACGGAGCGGACGAGCTGGTCGAAGATCGGCCCGGTCGTGCCCGAGGTCCAGTATTGCGAGACGTGCCAGAGCATCGCCTTCAGGGCCTCGGGGTCGGCGGGGTTCTCCTCGATCAGCGAGAGGACCTTCCGCGAGGCCTCGACAAATCGCTCCTCGTACTGGCGATACCAGGCCTGCCACTTCTCCTCGCTCAGGCCCGCCACGAGGCGGGTGCCATTGGCCTTCGCCTCGGCCCGGTTGTATTCGTCCATCACGGCGCGAATCCGTTCGGCCACGCCGGGCTTGACGGCCTCCCCGGCGGCCCTGGCCGGGGCATCATCCCCGCGGCGATGGGCCAGGCTCACGCCACCGCCCAGGCCGGCGAGCCCGATCGAGATCCCAGCGATCCATGCGACCTTCTTCATGGCAATCCCTCGCAAGAGAACCGGCATCATTCGCGACGCCGGCATGACGCCGCTCGCCGACCCCTCGACGCTCGCGAGCACCGACCCGAGGGCCGCCGGCACAATGCCCCGGCGGATGAGTGCCCTCCGCAGGCGATGGCGTGCCCGATGGAGCCGGCTCTGCAAGGTCCCTTGGGGCAGCCGGAGCCGGCGGGCCGCCGTGGCGGAGTCGAGCCCCTCGATGTGGCAGAGGATCACCACCTCGCGATACCGCGCCGGCAGGCGGGCGATCTCGGCGTCGATCGCCGCGAGCAGCTCGGCACGCTCTCCGGGACCAGGACCGGCGTCCGGCCCGCTCGGGTCGATCCCGTCCAGGGGGGCGGTCCGCCGTCCCGCGCGTCGGGCCTTGAGCGCGATGCGGACGGCCACGCGGTAGAGCCACCCGCCGAGCGGCACGTCGGGCCCGATCCGGTCGGCCTTCGTCGCCATCACGAGGAAGGTCGACTGGAAGGCGTCGTCGGCCGCGTGGGCGTCGCCCAGGACCCGCCGGCACGCCCCGCGGACCATCGCCCCGTGCCGCTCGACCAGGGCCGCGAAGGCCGCCTCGGCGTCGCCGCTCCCCTCCACGAACCGACGCAGGAGCTCCGCGTCCGTCCGATGGCCGACAGCCCCGCACTGGAACAGGCCGGCCAGATCCTCGCCGACCCGGCCGAGTCGCGCATGAGTCACGATCGTGGCCCTCCGTTGCCCGTGATCCTCCATCCCATGCGGTCGAGCCGGCCTGGAATTCCCGATTTCCTGGAAGTGGAGGCAAGATACGACGTTTCGCCGACGGGGTCGAGTACGAAGACCGTACGGGCGAGCGGGCCCTACAAAGACGTGAACCAATCGGTTAAGACGGGGCCAATCCCACCCGAGCCTCCCCGAGAGCCCCGCCGATGCCCATCGCCCTGATCGGCCCCGAGCCGATCCGCCGCCAGCCCGGTCCCTACCGCGACATCCTCGAGGCCGCCGGCTTCACGCTCGTCTATCCCGAGGGCGACGGCACGCTTACGGCCGACGGGCTCCGCGCCCTGCTCCCCGACGCCGACGTCGTCATGGCCGGCGGCGAGCGCTACTCGGCCGACCTGCTGGCCCTGGCCCCGAAGGTCAAAATCCTGGCCCGGACGGGCGTCGGCTACGACGCGATCGACGTCGCCGCCGCGACGGCCCGGGGCATCGCCGTGACGATCGCCCCGGGCACGAACCAGGAGAGCGTCGCCGAGCAGGCCTTCGCCCTTCTATTGGCTGTCCGTCGGAAGATCGCTTACTACGACGCCCTGATCCGGGCCGGCCAGTGGGTCCGCGACGTCGTGGCACCCGTGCGCGGGCTGACGCTCGGGATCGTTGGCATGGGCCGGATCGGCCGGGCGATGGTGCCGCGGGCCCTGGCCTTCGGGATGAACGTGATCGCCTTCGACCCCGTCCACGACCCGGATTTCGACCTCCAGCACGGCCTCCAGCGCCGGCATTTCGACGAGCTGCTGGCCGAATCCGACGTCGTCTCGCTCCACCTGCCCGCCACTCCCGAGACGAACGGGCTGTTCAACAAGACGACCTTCGCCAGGATGCGGCGGGGCTCCGTGCTCCTGAACACGGCCCGGGGCTCGCTCGTCGTCGAGCGCGACCTGCTCGACGCCCTCAACTCGGGCCAGCTCTCGGGCGCGGGTCTCGACGTCTTCGAACGCGAGCCGCCCGATCCGGCGAACCCGATCCTCCATCACCCCAACGTCGTCTCGACGCCTCACCTGGCGGGGATCGACTCGAAGAGCATGGAGGACATGGCCACGCTCGCGGCGCGGTGCATGGTCGAGGTCTATCAGGGGCGGTGGCCGGTGGAGTGCATGGTCAATCGGGAGGTGGCGAAGACCTCGTAGAGGCGGCTCGATCTCCGGGAGGGCGAGGCTCCGCCCGAGCCCGGGTATGACGCACGGCCAGGGGCGGCGACCCATCCCGACGGAGGGGCGCCATACCCGGGCTCGGGCGGAGCCTCGCCCTCCCGGGAGCGGCGGAATTAACGAAGAAAGGGCGGGACTCGACGTCCCGCCCTTCCTGTGGCTCTCCCGCGTCGTCCGCTCAGACCTGGAACGAGCTGCCGCAGCCGCAGCTCTTGACGACGTTCGGGTTGTTGAAGACGAATCCGCGCTTCTCCAGGCCGTCGTAGAAGTCGACGACGGTGCCTTCGAGGTAGGGCTCGAACTTCTTGTCGACGGCGAGCTTGACGTCGTGGAACTCGGCCACGCGGTCGCGCTCGCTGACGTTGGCGTCGAAGTTCAGGGTGTACGACAGGCCGCTGCAGCCGCCGCCCTGGACGCCCACGCGGAGGACCGTGCCGTCGGGGAGGTTCTGCTCGCTGATGATCTTCTTCACCTCACGGGCGGCCGACTCGCTCAGGGTCACGCTCATCGAATTCCCTCCGTCGGGGTGGGTTGGCAGTCCGGGTCGCCGGGACGACGAGACGCTCGTCCCCTCACTCCCTAATCATAACGCCCGGTCAATGCCGACGCCACGGCGATCAGCCCGGCCGGCGATCAATGGCCGAAGAACCCGCCGCTCGTGCCCGGCGAATACTTCACGCCGCTGGCCCCCTGGACCTGCACGTTCTTCACCAGGCCCGAGAAGTTGAGGACCTTGATCGTGAAGTCCTCGAACTCCTTGCGGAACGCCGGGCAGACCCAGACGTAGCGCTCGACGCCGCAGTCCTTCCAGCGGGCGACGTAGCAGGCGTCCTTGGGCACGTCGTGCTTCGAGGTGCCGACGCCGAGCCAGCCGGGGTGCACGTCCTGCAGGTCGCGCTCGACGTCCATGATCTGGCGGCGCACCTCCATGGCCAGCGGCGAGACCTTGAGGAACCGGGTCTCGTCCTCGATGTCCAGCTCGGGATCCATCGCCTCGTAACGCGTCCCCGGGTTGTAGGCGAGCGTGCCGAGGAGCATGACCGTCACGGGCTTGCCGCTGGAAAGCGGCCCGCCGGCCAGGACGAAATAGTCGCGGCCGAACAGGTCGATCAAGGCGTTTACGGCGGGCCGAGCCTTTTCGTTGTCCTCGCGGACGACCGAGAAGAACTCCGCGTCGATCGAGAGCGGCACGACGACCGTGCGACCGTTGCGGCTCACGCGGAAATGGACGACGCCGTCCTTGCCGCCCGTCTCCTTCCAGCTCTTGAGCCACACGGCCGGAACGTCGGTGACGAGGTTCTTGAGGCGAAGGTTGACCACGGCGTTGTCGGGCAGCCTGGCGTAGCTGACGCTCCGGTGGTCGATGCCGTCGCGGCCGAGGTTCTCGCCGGGCAGGACGATGTTCTCGCCGTTGGTCGAGAGCACGCTGGTGTAGGCGATCCGGTAGCGGAACATCTCGCTCCGGCTGTAGCCGACCTTGTCCGTCTCGCCCCGGATGCCCGCGTTGGACCGGAGGCCGTTGACCATCGTGCGGACCTCCCGCTCGCAGGCCCGGATCAGCTCGGCGAACTCGGGGTCGATCTCGGCGTCCTCGCGGAGGTCGCGGAAGATGTCGATGTAGTTGACGACGTCGTCATACCGGGCCAGGGCCTGGGTCGCGTCGTCGGTGATGGCCTTCGCGTGCGGGACGACCCGGGGGTCGGCAAGCAGCTTCGACAGGTTGGGGTGCGCGAACAGCTCCTTGGCGTAGAGCGTCAGCTCGAACCGGCTCAGCGAGTGGTGCATGTTCATGTCGAACGCCCCCTCCGACTTCTGGAGGCTCTCGACGTTCGACTCGGTCGTCCGCAGGTCGTCGACGACGGTCGTCTGGATCTTCAGCGCGTGGGCCAGGTCGTTGGCCAGGTCGTCCTCGCCGTAGAGGTCGTCGCCGACCCCGTAGAGCTGCGCGGCGGTAGGCGATGCGGAGCAGGCGGATCGTGACGTCGTCGGTGATCGGCGTCATCGACCACTGGTCGACGGCTGTCCGCTGGGCGCCGAAGGAAAGCGACGCGATCGACAGGACCTGGCTCGTGGCCGCCCCGTTGTCGGCGATCTGCGCCGTGCCGTCGCGGATGTTGACGTGGAACGGGATGCCGTGCGGGTTGCAGGCGAAGGCGGCGAGGTTGTTCAGGACCTGCTGGTGCTGCACGTCGGTGAGCGTGCCGGCCTGCGCGACCGTGTTGTGGCGGAGCTGGGCGTTCGTGCACCCGAGCCCGGCGAGGCACAACGCGATGGCGGCGATCCGCGCGGGCATGTCCGCCGCCCTCCGTGGCCGGCCGCGAAAAATCGAAGCAATGCTCCGGTTGTTTCGGCCGCGGCGAGGGTAGCGGTTGAGTCAAAGGTGCCGATTGCTGTCCCTTATGCGGGGCCGCTCCGCGCGACGGCCGGCATCCCGCGCAACCGGGCGACGGCCGAGGCCACCGCATCGACGGCGAAATCGACCTCCTCGGCCGTCGTGAATCGCCCGAGGCCGAACCGGAGGCTGGCGCGGGCCATGTCCTCGTCCAGGCCCATCGCGGCCAGAACATGGCTCGGCTCCGGATTCGCCGCCGAACAGGCCGAGCCCGAGCTGACCGCCACGTCGCGCATCGCCAGCATCAGGGCCTCCCCGTCGACGCCCTCGAAGCTCAGGTTGAGGTTCCCCGCCAGCCGCTCGGTCGGATTCCCGTTGAGCTTGAGCCCGTCCAGCCGCTCGACCAACCCGCGATGGAGCCGCTCGCGAAGCTCGAAGATGCGGGCCTCGTCGTCGGCCATCTCCTCGGAGGCGATCCGGCACGCCTCGCCCAGGCCGACGATCAGGGGCACGGCCAGCGTCCCGCTCCGGAAGCCTCGTTCGTGGCCCCCGCCATCGAAGAGCGGCTGGAGCCGGACCTGCGGATCACGACGGCGGACGTAGAGGCCACCGATCCCCTTGGGGCCATAGATTTTATGGGCAGAAAGGCTGAGCAGGTCGATCCCGTCGGCCCGCACGTCCACGGGGATCTTGCCGACCGCCTGCGTGGCGTCGGTATGGAAGAGGATGCCGCGCTCGTGGCAGAGGCGGCCGATGGCACTGACGGGGTTGATCGTACCGACCTCGTTGTTCGCCGCCATCACGCTGACGAGCACAGTCCGATCCGTCAGCGCGGCGGCCACGGCGTCGAGCGTGACCAGGCCCGTCGGGTCACAGGGGACGAACGTCACCTTCCAGCCCTCGCGCGCGAGCCGCTTGAGCGGGTCGAGCACCGCCTTGTGTTCGCTGACCGCCGAGACGATGTGGTCGCCCTTGCGCTTCAGGCCGTCGAGCGGGCCCTTCAGCGCGAGGTTGTCCGACTCGGTCGCTCCCGAGGTGAAGATGATCTCCCTGGATTCGGCACCGATCAGTCGCGCAACGTGCTCGCGGGCCCGGTCGACGGCCTCGGCGGCGTCCCAGCCGAACTTGTGCGAGACGCTCGCGGCGTTGCCGTAAATCTCGGTGAAATAGGGCATCATCGCCGCGACCACGCGGGGGTCGGGGCGGGTCGTCGCGTGGTTGTCGAGGTAGACGGGCAGGCTGAGCACGGGCGAGTCCTCCGGCAAGATCTGCCCTCATGGTAGGACCGGACGCAAGGGGCAGCAAGCGACGTCGCCGTCCGTTGCTTTGGCGTCGTCGATGGATTAGGCTGCGCAGACCAGGCAAGAACGCCTCCAACCAGCGCGAGGACCGCCCCGATGTCCGCCGAAGCCCGCCTCACGGAACTCGCCCTCGAGCTGCCCCCGGCCCCGAAGCCGGTCGCGACGTACCTGACGGCCGCGCGGCTCGGAGACCTGCTTTACGTGTCCGGCCACGGGCCTTACCAGAGCGACGGCTCGCTGATCATCGGTCGGCTCGGCGCCGACATGGACGTGCCGGCCGGCGCGGCCGCGGCCAGGCAGACGGGGCTGGCGATCCTGGCGACGCTCCGCTCGCACCTCGGCTCGCTTGACAAGGTCGTCCGGCTGGTGAAGGTGCTGGGGATGGTCAACTCGACGCCCGAGTTCGGCGACCAGCCCCTCGTGATCAACGGCTTCTCCGACCTGATGGTCGAGGTCTTCGGCGAGGCGGGCAAGGGGGCACGCTCGGCCGTCGGCATGGGGGCCCTGCCCCGCGGGATCGCCGTCGAGATCGAGGCGATCTTTCAGGTCAAGGACTGATCTGCGAACCTTGACCTTCCCCGTCCTGGGAGGGCGAGGCTCCGTCCGAGCCCGGGTATCCAGCCCGGACCTCGGGACGGCGCGGGTTGTCGCTGGGCCGATCGTTATACCCGGGGCTCGGACGGAGCCTCGCCCTCCCGGGCAGGGTGCGTCGGAACGCGGCGTGACACGCGCGGCCGGGAGAGGCCAGTCAAGGCCACGGCGGCGGGGGCCAGCCAGGCAGGGCCTTCCAGAGCCGGGCGATGCCGCGGAGGTGGGCCATGTGGTCCTCGCCCGTCGTGCCCGAGAAGCCGACGATCAGGGCCTTGCCGCGCTCGAAGCGGCGGGTTGCGGCGAGCTTCGGCCCCCATTCGGTCCGGACGGTCTGCGGCTCACCCGCGAGCGAGCCGATCAGGTCGTCGGCCGTCTCACCGGTGCTCGCGTAGCCGTCGGGAACCAGCGCCGAGTGGGTCACCAGAAGCGACTTCTTGCCGTCGGCCGCGTCGCGGGCGAGACGGCGGAAATCCGTCATGAGCGCGGGGTCGACCTTGCGATCCTTCGGGTCGCCAAGGTAGCCGGCGTAGAGCGAGTCGGCGAGCACGAGGGCATCGATCCGGTCGTAATTCCTGGGATCTTTCAGGAGCTCGCGGACCCCGCCGAACCCCGCGCTAAATGAGCTGACGACGACCCAGCCCACGCGGGGATCGCCGGCGAACCCCGCGTCCTTGACCTGAGCGAGCGTGCGGTCGAGGAGGCGAGGGAACAGGGCCGGGTCAGAGAAGGGCTTGGTGTAGACGCTCGACAGCCCCTTGCGGTTGAACTCGATCAGGACCGCCGGCCAGCCGACCTCGACCAGGGCCGGCTCGATCACGCCTGGGGCGCCGTGGAGGTGGAGCACGACGTTCACGGCCGGACCCGAGGCCCGGTACCCCTCGGGAATGAACAGCGTGGCCTCGTCGCCGAGGTCGACGTGCAGGCCCGGCGGTGCGGGGACTTGCGCGATCAGGATGAGGGCCAGGAGTGCGGGCATGGCGTGGGGGGCTCGGGGCGTTGGCTTGTGGCGGCGAATTCGCCTGATAGATTAGCCCCATCCGCGGCCCTGCACCACGTTCCCGCGAGGTAAGAACCGATGAGATGGCTCGCCTTGCCGATCGCCCTGGCGCTCGCGGCGGTCGCGTCCGCCCAGACTCCGAAGCAGCCCAAGGTCGCGCCGGGGCCGAACGAGCCGGACTGGGTCGTCGTCCTCGACCGGCATTACGGGCTCAGGATGTTCGACGACCTGCTCAACCCCGTCCGGACGTCGGCCGAGGCCACGCCGGGACTGTTCAAGAAGGCCGGCCCCGGACCGGTCTCGTACACGCCCGTGATCGCGCTGGGGCTCGAGACGACCAATCGAGGCGGCTGGTATGAGGCGGGCGACGACGCGAAGAAGCCCGCGAAGCACGACCTCTGGTCCTACACCTTCAAGAACACGACCGACGATCTCGAAACCGGCAAGAATCTACCGCCGCCCCTGGCGCCGGGCTCGAAAACGACCTTCGACCCTGGCGCGGGGCCGTTCGGGCTCTGGGTGGCGAACGACGGGCTCAAGGACGGCGGCGTGTTCAGCGAGCCCAGGGTCGTCGCGGCGGTCAACGAGCGGCTCGCGAAGCAGCCCTACAAGCTGATGATCTATCCGTACAAGGACAAAACGACCGGCAAGCTCGTCCCGAACAGCTACCTGCTGGGCTGGGAATACTCGACGAACGACGACTTCCAGGACGTTGTCTGCCGGGTCGATAACATGACGCTTGTGACGGAGCCTTGAAGGCTATTTCGGCGCTACCGCCGCGGCAGGAGGGACGGGGATCGCGGCGGGGGCGGCGGCCTTGGTGTCGGCCTTGGCCGGCTCCGCCTTGGATGCATCGGACGGAAGCTCGGGGACCGGCCGGCCGAGCTTCTTGAGGTAGTAGGCGATCACCGGGCGGACGGTCAGCCTGGGGGCGAGCTTCAGGGCGTTCGTCAGGTGGGACGCGGTCTCGTCGACGGGGTGGCCGGCCTCGAGGCTCGCCATGCCGGCCTCGAACTCCCAGATCGCCTGGCGTGTGACCTCGTCGGGGATCTCGAGCAGCGTCGCGGGTCGCGGCGGTCGGCTCGCCATCGAGGAGGTCGCGAGTCGCCATCGTGGCGCCCAGGGTACGCTTGCCGCGGAGGGTGGGGATCGCCTCGCGGTTCCAGACGACCAGGGCGCTGTCGTAGTTGCCCAGGAGCAGGAACACGCGGCCCTGCCGGAGTGCGGCGGTGCCGGGTCCGTCGCCCAGGGCCGGGTCGGCGGCGTTGCCGCTCGTCCAGAGTTCGCCCGCCTTGTCGGGCTCGCCGACCTCGCAATAGAGGTCGAGCAGCGTGGGCTTGATCGCGGCCGGGTTGATCCCGCTCTGGAGCCCTTCCTCCAGGAGCTGGATCGCCAGCCCCACCGCGCCCCGCTGCCGGGCCAGCATCGACTTCTGCACGGGCCCGGCCTGCGTCTCGATCCCCATGTTCGTGACCGCCCGCTGGACCTCGTCGAGGTGATTGTTCAGCGCCGAGAGCTGCCGCGTCAGCGCCGTGTACTGCTCGGGTGGATAATCCTCGGGCGCGGCGAGCTTCTGCCAGGCATCGAGGTTATCGCGCGCCAGGTCGAATGCGCCCTGACCCGAGTAGGTCTGGAAGAGCCGCAGGTTGAGGTTCGCCAGCTCGCGACGTTCCTCGGAGGTCTGCGGGGGTGGGGTCGTCAGCAGCGCGTAGCGCAGCGCCGCGATGAGCTGCCGGTAACGATCCGACAGGACCCCGGGCTGGGGCTGGACCCGGGCGATGGACGAGACGTTGGCCGGGGTCAGCTCGAGGCCCGCGATCAGAGCCGATTCCTCGGTCAAGAGGGCGGTGTAGGCGTCGGCGAGCTGGAGATAGGCCGTCGACTCGCTCGGGTTGGCGTGGAGCGCGCCTGGCGTCGCGGATCGCCAGGATGCAGCGCCCGGGGTCGGGGATGTAGGCCGTGTTATTGGCCGCGGCATCGCTCGGTCGTAGCCAGCGCGAGGCCGCGAGGGTGTGCGGGTTCGGTCGCCCGCGGTTCACGTAAGGGCGGTCCAGCACGCTCGTGGCCCGGGGCAGCTTTTCGGTCGAGGGCGCGAGCTCGGGATTCTTGTACGCCAGGTTCTCGACGTTCATCTCGTGCTTGCGGAAGTACGCCAGGTCCTCGGCCTTGGCGTCGGCGCGGCCGAAGAGCGGCGTGGTCGCCGTCGTCGTAGAAGCGGATCCAGTTCCGGCTCAGGCTGAGCGACTGGTACGTGTTCCGGGCGACGACCGTGTCGATCATCACGGCGCTCACGCCGTACTCGTCGAGCAGCGGCTTCCACGCGGCCACGTCGTCGTCCCTGAGCGAGCCGCGGAGCGCGACATACTTGTTCACGAGTTCGGGGCCGTAGAGGTGCCTGCGGCTGTCGATGAAGACCTTGCGCTTGGGATAGGCGCGCCAGATCAGGGCGTCCCCTTCTTTCAGCCACATGTTGAAGACGTTGCCTTCGATCGGCGCATCGCGGAGCAGGTCGGCGGCCTCGAAGGCGAATTCCCCCTCGCGGAAGCCGAAGCCGAATTGCGGCTCGCCGGGGATGGTCCACCATCCGAGGACGACCCGGAAGACGAGGATCGTGCCCAGCGCGGCCAGCGTCAGCGCGCGGCCGCCCGTCGACCAGAAGGCCCAGCCCCGTCCGAGGTGGCCCTGGGTGCCGAATCGGTCCTGATACCACTCCTGACCGTTGAGCACCATCACCACTGCGAAGACCGGGGCGAACTCGAGAACGTAGCGGCGGACGAGCGCCCAGAAGACCACCGCGGCCGTGTAGACCAGGAACCGCGGGAGCGAGAACCGCCGCGCGTTGAGGATGAAGCTGAGATAGCCGACGCCGGCGAGCACGCCGAAGAGCAGGATCGAGGCGTCATCGTCGCTCGGCTTCCCGGCAAGAAGGTTGCCGAAGATCGACGTATCCAGCTCGGTGAGCGGGCCCGGGGCCCACGCCGGGATCGGCAGGATCGACCCGATGGCCGCCGGATATACCTTGTAGAACGAAGGGTTCGCCAGGCAGATCACGGCGCAAGAAGCCAGGACGATCAGCCCGGGGCGGACGCGGTCCGCTGAACGACACCATCGCCCTTCGGCGACGGCGGGGCGAACGCCAGTCCGATCACGCCCGCGGCGAGCAACACGAGGCCGTAGAAGAACGACTCGTCGACGTTCACCCACAGGAGGAAAACCGGGATGAGGCCGTAGAGCGCCCCGACGCGGCCGCGGTCGAGGGCGCGGAAGATCAGGAAGAGCTCGATCGTCAGGAAGAGCAGCCCCCATTGCCACGAGCCGGGTACCGTCGAGCCGCCGAGCCCGCCGATCGAGAGCGCAATGGGATGGCCGGGGACGAGGAACGGGATCGGCAGGACGGCCAGCGCCACGGCGCCGCAGAGTGCCGCCCACCAGAGACCCGGTCCCTTATGGCGGACGCTGAGCAACACCAGCAGGGTTATGGCACGGACCAGCGCGTCCATGACGGTGATCCCGGCGATCCCCCACTGCTCGGCCAAGGGCGAGGGGACCGGGGCCACCTCCGCCGCGCCGGGCGCCGTGGCGGCGGGGGACGGCGCGGCGTCGGGGGGCGCGAAGCCGGAGACGAAGTTGAAGACCTGGTAGTGCACGAGGTCCGACAGCCACGGGATGTGGATCCAGCGGTGGCCCGGCTCGCTGTACGAGAAGGGGTCGGCCGTCGGGTCGAACCGCTCCGTCAGCACCTGCCCGGCGCGGAGATGAGTCCAGACCGACGAGCTGGTCAGCAAGTTGGTGGCGCCCGAGGAACGTGATCAGAAGGACGGCCAGGACGACATAAATGTCGTAATAGGAGTTCCATTCCACGACCTTCGCGGCCGTCCAGGGCTCGGGCGCGGGGGCCTCAGCCGTGGCGGTCGAGGTGTCGGCATCGGCCGCCGTCGACGACTGGGTCTCGTCGGGCGAGGTCTCGGGGGATCGGGCGTCGGGCATCGGGGCCGTGGGGATGAGGGATAGAATGAGCCGACCCGTCATGCGGGTTCGGACGGATTGAGTCGATGAGAACCATGCTAGGGCCCGGCGGTGACGGTGGTCAAGGGGTGCCGGGCCCTCGGCGCAACCGCACGGAAATACAGGCGTTCGGCGGCCGCCCCGGCGGTCGTTGACTTCTCCCTGCCCCCACCTAGAATGCGAAGGTCTCCGATTTGCGAGGGTTCGATGAACGGCCTGCGCCGCGTCCTCTCGGACCGATCCGCCCTCGACGCCGGCCTTCGTCCTGGGGCTCGTCCATGCGAATCCTCACCGCGATCCCGGTCTACAACGAGGACCAGCACCTCGAGCCGGTCCTCCGGGAGGTCCTCCGATACGCGGACGACGTGCTGGTCGTCGACGACGGCTCGACCGACCGCACGCCCGAGCTGCTCAAGGCGTTTCCCCGAGGTCCAGGTGATCCGCCACCCGAAGAACCGCGGCTACGGCGCGGGCCTCCAGTCGGCGTTCCGCCGGACGATCGAGGGAGGATACGACGGCCTGGTCACGCTCGACTGCGACGGCCAGCACGAGCCCTGCCGGATCCCCGAGATCGCCGCGGGCCTGGACGACGCCGACATCGTCTCCGGGCAGCCGGTACCTGAAGGTCTTCGACCCGAGCCAGATGCCCCCGCCCGAGCGGCGGCGGATCAACGTCGAGGTCACGCGCTGGCTCAACGAGTGCCTCGGCCTGAACCTGACCGACGCCTTCTGCGGGTTCAAGGCGTATCGGGCCTCGGCCCTGGAGAAGTTCGACATCACCGACGACGGCTACGCGATGCCGCTGCAGGTCTGGGTGCAGGCCGTCGAGCACGGCATGACGATCGTCGAGGTGCCCGTCCCGCTTGATCTACCTCGACGAGTAGCGGGCCTTCGGCGGGGCGCTCGACGACGCGACGTACCGGCTCAACCACTACCGGGCGGTCTTCCACGAGGCGATGGAGCGTGCCGGGCTGGCGGTGGCCGGGGGCTGTCGTCTGATGCAGGCCCACAGCCTCCGGGCACCCAGCGACCGACGGCGCGTTGCTGGCGGAGCCCCCGCTCGACCGGGCCGGCGCCGCTGCTCGCCGCGAACGCCGAGCGGCTCGACGCGTGGGACCACGACTTCCAGGGCCGCGGCCGGTCGGCTCCGCGCGCTGGCCCGGCGCCAGGCGCTCGGCGATCGCCCGGCGCTACCACGAGGCGGCCGGCCTCGACCTGCCCGAGCTCCCCGCGGCCCGGCCCGCTCGTCGTCACCGGCCACCAGCCCGAGCTGTTCCACCCCGGCGTCTGGGTCAAGAACTTCGCGGTCGCCGGCATCGCCGCGAAGGCCGGGCGGGCGTCGGCGCTGAACCTGATCGTCGACAACGACATCCCCAAGGGGGCCGTCGATCCGCGTCCCGCGCCGCGAGGGCGCCGGCCGCCGGACGTCGGCCGCGTCGCCTTCGACGACTGGGCGGGCGAGGTCCCGTTCGAAGACCTGCCGATCCGCGACGAGGCCCTCTTCGCCAGCTTCCCCGACCGCGTCCGCGAGGCCCTCGACGGCCTCGTCGACCGACCCGCTCGTCGACGACTTCTGGCCCCACGTCATGGCCGCTCCCGAGGCCATGCCGGGCGCGACCGCGTCGGGCGCCGGTTCGCGCGGGCGCGGCGGGCCGTCGAGGCCGAGTGGGGCGTCCAGAACCTCGAAGTCCCGCTGGGCGAGCTCTGCGAGACCGACGCCTTCCTCTGGTTCGCCTCGCACCTCCTGGCCCAGCTCCCGCGGTTCCAGGCGGTCCACGACGGCGCCCTCGCCCGCTACCGCGCCGCTGTACAAGATCCGGAGCAAGCACCACCCCGTCCCGCGCTCGGCCGCCAGGGCGACTGGCTTGAGGCCCCTTCTGGGCCTGGCGAGCGGCCGAGCCGCGGCGCCGCCCGCTGCTGGCCCGCCAGCTCGCCAGGACGATGGAGCTGCGGATCGGCGGCGAGGACGGACCCGTTCCTCGAGATCCCGCTGGCGCCCGACCGCGAGGCGTGTTGCGCCGTCGAGGCCCTTCGCGACCTGCCGGGCCGGGGCATCCGCCTCCGGACCCGGGCCCTGACGACGACCATGTTCGCCCGCCTCTTCCTCGGCGACCTCTTCGTCCACGGCATCGGCGGCGCCAAGTACGACGAGCTGGGCGACGAGATCGTCCGCGGCTTCTTCCGGCTCGAGCCGCCCGCCTTCCTGACGCTCTCGTGACCCTCTGGCTCGGCCTGCCCGACTCGGGGCCCGCCGCGAGGCTGCTCGCCGAGCGTCGCAGCGCGGCGTCCGCGACCTGACCTAGCAACCCCGACCGGTACCTGGAGACCAGCGACGAGGCCGCACGACCTGGTCGACGCCAAGCGGCGGCTGATCGCCGGCCGAGCCGGCGACCCACCGCCGAGCGCGCTCGACCGGTTCCGGGCGATCCGCGCTGCGAACGAGGCCACTGCTGTCGGCCGCGGATCGACGAAGAGGCCCGTTCGCGCTCGGCCGAGGCGATGCGCGATCGGCTCGTCCGCGGTCCAGGACGACGCCGTCGCCCGCTCCCGTGAATACGCGTTCGTGCTCTTCGACGAGCGGAGATCGAGCCGCGCCATGACCGCGATCGCCCGGGAGGCGGCGCGGTGAGGGCTGGCACCCGGGAAAAAAATCGCGCGATTCCGCCCCTACGGTGGAGCGGCCGGCCGACCGTCCTCCTAGAATGTGGGCGACGTCGAAGTCGCTCGGCCGCTCGCCTCGATAGGGCGACGCCGCGGCCGCGTCGGTTCGTCGTCATGCGTCAGTCGTCGAGGTGCACGTCCCGATGAAATCCCCCGAGCCGTCGCCCCGGCTTCCGTTTCGTCGCGGCTCGGTCGAGTTCTGCCGTCGGGACCGAGGCCGACCACGAGGCGGTCTATCAGACCCTGCTGCACGTCTTCCACGGCCCCGACCGCGACTCGTTCCTCGGCGCCCTGAGCGACCCGGCGTACAAGCCCGACCAGCGCCTGCTCGTCAAGGTCGACGGCCGGGTCGTCAGCCACGTCCACCTGACCGAGCGGACGTCCGCTACGGCTCGGCCGACGCTGCCGATGAACGGCGTGATGTGGGTCGGCACCCTGCCCGAGTACCGCGGCCTCGGCTTCGCCCAGAACCTGATGCGCCTGGCCGACGACCGGGCCCGCGACGACCGGCGTCGCGCTCCAGGCGCTGACGACCGGGATGCCGCAGTTCTACCGGCCGCTCGGCTGGGGCGTCTGCGGCCGGCAGACGTTCGGCCAGACCCTGAGCCGGAACCTGCCCGCAGGTCACCGACGGCGTGATCGAGGGCCAAGGGCGGGCTTCTGGCACGTCCGGCCCTGGCGGCAGGTCGAGCTGAACGACCTGATGGCGCTCTACGACCGCCAGTACGGCCAGACGACCGGCTCGGTCGTCCGCTCGGAGGACTACTGGCGGTGGATCATCGGCCGGCGGTACGCCCACGTCATCTGGGTCGCCTGCCAGGGCGAGGCGGTCCGCGGCTACGCCTTCGTCAAGGACCACAAGATCCTCGAGATCGCCTCCCACCCCGCCGCATCCCGCAGGCGCTCCGGGCCCTGCTGGGCCGCGTCCGCGCCGAGGCGCTGGAGCGGGCCTATCCCGAGGTCATCGTCCACGCCCCGCGCGACCACCCGGTGATCGAGGTCGTCCGCGCAGGCCTCGGGGCAGGATCATCGACCAGGAGGAATACGAGGGCACGTCGCTCGATGTACCACATCCCGGACGTCGAGCGGTTCCTGGCGGCGATCCTGCCCGAGCTCTCGCGCCGGGCCGTCGAGGCCGGGGTGCGCCCTGCCGATCGAGCTGGGGCTGACCGTCGGCGACCGCCGCTGGCTGCTCCACATCGAGGCGAAACGCGGCAAGGTCGAGCCCGACAAGCTCAGCCGCCGCCACCTGACCCTCACCCCGGCCGCGCTCGTCCGGCTGGCGATGGGCCACACGGGCATCGAGCGCGGCGATCGAGGAGGACGGGGTCGAGTGCTCGACCGGCACGGCCCTCGACGCCGCCCGCGTCCTCTTCCCCGTCCGCCCGATCTGGCGGAGCCCGCTCGACTCGGCGACGGCCTGACCCGCCCGAAAAAACGGGGGTCTGGCGCCCTCAATCCAAGGTGCCTGACCCCGTTTTGTTCAGTCCACCAGAGCGGTTTCTCTTTGCCTGTGGCGGACGGCGGAGAGTTCCGGGTGGGGCGGGCCTCTGTGCCCGCCCAGCAGGCCGAGACGGGCGGGCACGGAGGCCCGCCCCACCCGGAGCAGACCGCTCGACTCAAAGGGAATCCGCTCTAATGGAACCGCCGACGGACCGGCGGGCTATTCAGGTAGAGCACCACGGCCGCGTAGCCCACGACGATCGTGATCCCCCACGAAAGCTTTTGCGTATCAAGCCGTTCGGTGGCGCTGCGAATTGCCGGCCCGTCGGCGGCCTGCTGGTCGACCTCGACGTCCGCCACGGCCGTGTACACGGGCAGGATGATCATCGCGAGGACGTTGATCCCCACGCCCAGAGTCAGCGCGATGACGAGCTGCTTGAGCGACTTGCCGCGGACGAACTGGAGCGAGGCGAAGATGCCGAAGAGGCAGACGACGAGGAGGAAGAGATAGCCGGTCTCGCCCTTGGACCACTGGATCAGCGAGATGATGGAGAAGAGGACGCTCATGAAGATGGAAAGGCCGCCGACGACCCACGCCCCGATCGGCGGGGCCGACCGGCGGAGCGGGGCGGGCATCGCGTCGAGCTCTTCGGTCAGGTCGATGCGCCGGCCCGACTCGAGGTCGAGCCCGCAGGTCGAGCAGAGCGACATCCCGCGGGGTACGACGCCGCCACAGGTCGGGCAGCGGCGGGTCTGGCTCCGCGCCTCGGCCGCCATCGGCTTGCGACGGCCCGGCGGGTCGTCCCGGAGCAGCGCCATTGGATCGGCCTCGACGGGCGGGCGCGACGCGGGCGTGTCTTCCCCGAGCAACGGCAGGTCGAACTGCTCGCGGAGCGAGCCCGGGGCGACGGGGGCGACGGGCAAGTCGAGCTCGCTCAACGGTGCGGCGGGCAGCGTCACCGACGAGGCCATGCCGCGCGTGTTGAGCGTCGATGATGACGGCCGGGGCGGAGGGGGTCCGCCGTCGACCGCAAACTTGGTGGCGCACTTCGGGCACTTGAGGCGACGGCCGGCCGCCGCCTCAGGCACGTTCAGTACCGCACCGCATTGAGGACACTTGATCGTGCGCGGCATCGTCCCTGGGCCGTGGAGTGCTTGGGAGGAGGAACCCATCGCCATGGTCCTCTGGGGTCCGCGTCAGGTCGTCGACCGAACCGTTCGCCGATTTACTGATGTATTCTAACGGACGCACGCGGGATTGCGAACAATTCCCCGGGAGTCTTTGATGAAAACGGTCGACGCGACGGGCTCTTAGACGCAGGCCCCCGAAGAACTGTTCGGAAAATCCCCCGCCTCGACGATCCGCCTGGTCACTTCGTGGCGATAGTCGAACATTCGGTTGAGTTTGCGTCTGATATAGTCCGCGCCGATCCATCGCCCGAGCGCCCCGAGAGGCAGCGTGTAATCGACCTCGTCACGGAGCAGCGTGCCGCCCTGGCCGTCGTCGACCATCCAGTGTCTGTGATACCACGACGCAAACGGGCCTGACAACTGTCGATCCGCGAAGAGGCGCGGCGGGTCGTATTCCGTGTGCTCGGCCACCCAGCGAAGGTGGAGCGGGCCCAGCTTTGTCGCGAGGGTCACCCGGCACCCGGGCCGGATCGACGCTCCTCCAGATTCAACCACGACACGCTCCCAGGGTGGCGTCAGCCGCTCGAATGCTCCGGGGCTTTCGTGGAAGGCGAAGACGCGCTCCGGCGGGGCGGCTATCGCGGACTCCTTCAGGAACTTCATGGCCACGTCGCTCCCCGGGCCGGACACCTTGCTTCGATCATGACGTTTTGTGACGCTTCGGACGCTCCGTCCAGCGGCCGGTTCATGAAGATTTCGGTTGCAAGTCGGTCGGCGCTCGGCGACGATGACAGAACCCCAGCGTGCCGGGCCCGAATTCTTAGAGCGGGCTCGTCCGATGCCCATGCTACATGCAGGAGTTCAGATCGATGACCGAGAAGCCATCGGTGAGCCGCCGCGGTTTCCTCCAGACCGCGGGCGCTGCCACCGGAGCGGCCCTGACGGCCGGCACGTTCGCCCACCCGGCGATCGGGGCCGTCAAGGGGGCCAATGAAAAGCTCAATTTCGCCATCCTCGGCCCAGGCGGCCGCGCCGAGCGCACATCGGCCACCTCCTCGACATGAAGAAGGAGGGCAAGCCGGTCGACATCGTCGCCGTCGCCGACGTGTGGGACGGCAACAAGAAGGTCGGCCGCGGCCTCTACCCCTCTGCCGAGAAGTGCGGCCTGGACGTCAACGATAAGTCCAAGGTCACCAAGGACTACCGCAAACTCCTCGACAACAAGGACATCGACGGCGTCGTCATCGCCACCCCCGACCACTGGCACGCCACCATGGCGATCCAGGCGATGGAGGCGGGCAAGGACGTCTACTGCGAAAAGCCGATGTGCCACACGATCGACGAGGCACGTCGGATCACCGAGACGCAGGCCAAGACGAAGCAGATCATGACCGTCGGCGTCCAGTCGACGGCCAGCCCGATCTGGAAGATGGCCCATGACGTCGTCACTTCCGGCCGGATCGGCCACGTCATGCAGGCCCAGACCAGCTACTATCGCAACAGCGCCGTCGGCCAGTGGCGGTACTACCACCTGACCGAGGACATGAACCCGAAGACTGTCGACTGGAAGATGTTCCTCGGGACCGAGCAAGGCCTCGCGCCGGACCAGCCGTTCAACCGCGCCAAGTACGCCCAGTGGCGCTGCTACTGGGACTTCGGCGGCGGCATGTACACCGACCTGTTCGTCCACCAGCTTACCCACCTGATCCAGGCCACGGGCGTCCGCTTCCCACGCCGGGTCGTCGGCGCCGGCGGGCTCTATCTCGAGTATGACGGCCGCGACGTGCCCGACGTGGCCACGGTCGTCGCCGACTACGACGAGGGCTGCCAGGTCGTCATCTCGGCGACGATGTGCAACGACGTCCAGCTCGGCGAGGTGATCCGCGGCCACCTGGGCACGATCAAGTTCGAGGGCGAGAAGGCCTTCCGGGTCATCCCCCAGAAGATCGACGGTCGCCCCGCCAAGCCCGGCCAGAACCAGGGCGAGGGCGGCGAGCTGATCACGACCGACTTCGACAACAGCAAGGACGGCGACACGCGCGCCCTCTGGAACCACTTCATCGGCTGCATCCGATCCCGCAACCCCGAGACGCTCTGCCCGCCCGAGACGGGGTACGCGGCGATCGTCACCGTGAACCTCGGCGTCGACTCCTACCGCCAGGGCAAGGCCTACTTCTTCGACAAGGCGTCGGACAAGGTCTCCGAGGCCGACGACACCTGGGCCAAGAAGTGGGAGAAGATCAGCCACGAGCGCGGCAAGCCGGCCCAGATCATGGGCTGGAAGGCCGATCCGCTCGAGGGCTCGACCGTCAAGGCCCCGGACTATCAGAAGCTCGAGGGCGACTGGATCGACGGCCGCGACCCGGCCAAGCACGCCTGAGCGATCGGGCCCGAGGATCTTCCAACCGACCCCGCCCGGCACCGTCCGGGCGGGGTTCTTCGTGCGCTCCCCGTAGGGTCCGCTGTGCGGACCTCTTCGATTCGGCGTCCCATCGAAGATGGTCCGCATAGCGGACCCTACGAAGAGCCGACGTGCGTCGATACGAGCTCGAAGATCCTGTCTTCGAGCCGGAACGTGATGTAGTCCGCCGGCAGGCCGACTGCGATTTTCGGCTCGTCTCGGTCGAGCAGGCGCGCAGGGTTCCGCGTGGCCATCGCGAGGACATCGGTCGGCGCAAGGCCCGGCTCAGTCGCGAAGACCTCGTTGATCGCGAACGGCAGGTCGCGATTCGAGCCGGCGAGATACGACGTCCCGGCCACGACGATCCTGCCCGACGGGTCGACGTCCCACTCTCCGTACGATCCCGGTTCCAGGCCCGCGAGGGGGCTGGCGTCGCTCACGAGGATCGAGCGAGAGGGCCCCTTCACGCGGAGGAGGACGCGGAGGGTCGCGCGGTCGAGGTGATGACCGTCGGCGATGAACGAGGCGAAGAGCCGATCGTCGGCCGCCTGCGACCAGATCGGGTTGGGATGCCGGGGAAGCGGCGAGGCGATCCCATTGCCGAGATGCGTCGAGAGCCGCGCGCCGGCCGAGACGGCATCGTTGATCGTTCCCGGGTCGGCCGCCGTATGCCCGAGCGCGATCGTCACGCCGGCCCGGACGGCCTTCTCGATGAACGGGATCGCGCCGGGCCGCTCCGGGGCCAGTGTGACGACGATGATCCGGCCCTTTGCCGCGTCCTGGAGCCGGCAGAACTCCTCCCAGTCCGGGTCGCGGACGGCCGAGGCGGGATGGGCGCCTCGGTAGCCGTCGCGCTCCGAGATCGCGGGGCCTTCGAGATGAATGCCGAGGATCATGCGGTCGGTCTTCGCGTCCTGCTCACACGCCGCGGCGATCGTGGCGACGCCGTGCCGCATCGCCTCGACTGGCGCCGTGATCAGCGTCGGACAGAACCGGGCCACGCCGTGTCCCGCATGCATCGGGATCAGGAACGCGACAAGCTCGGGCGTCATTCCCGGACCGGAAAACGAGTGGCCGAGGCCGCCGTTCGTCTGGATGTCCCAGAACGCCGGCGCGATCCAGGTCGTCGTCCCGAAGACGACGCGCTCCGCCGGCTCAACCTCGGCGAACCGACCGCCCTCGACCCGGATCGCGACCCACTCGCCGGTGGCGAGGTCGCGGACGGTCATCCGGTCGGTGGCCTTCCGGCTCATCGCGGCTCGCTCTCCGATCGCGACGCCTCCCGTCGCCTGAGCGCGGCGGCGACGAACTCGCGGAAGAGCGGGTGGGCGGCCGTCGGCTTCGAGAGGAACTCGGGGTGGAACTGCACGGCGAGGAACCAGGGGTGGTCCTTCAGCTCGACGATCTCGACGAGCTCGCCGTCCGGGCTGATGCCGGTCGGGACGAATCCCGCGTCCTCGAACCGCTGGCGATAGTCGTTGTTGAACTCGAATCGGTGGCGGTGCCGCTCACCGATCTTGTCGCGTCCGTAGGCCTCGTGGGCGTGCGAGCCGGGCGTCAGGACGCACGGGCAGAGGCCCAGCCGCATCGTGCCCCCGCGCTCGGTGACGGACTGCTGGTCGGCCATCAGGGCGATGACGGGGTTGTGGGTAGCCGTGTCGAACTCTGTGCTGTTGGCGTCGGCCAGGCCCAGCTCGGTCCGGGCAAACTCGATGGCCGCGCACTGCATGCCGAGGCAGATGCCGAAGAACGGGATCTTCTTGCGCCGGGCGTAGCCGATCGCCTCGATCTTCCCCTCGATCCCCCGCATGCCGAACCCGCCCGGGACGAGCACGCCGTCGACCCCGGCCAGGATATTCTCGGCCCCCATTCGCTGGACGTCCTCGGCCTCGACCCGGCGGACGAGCACCCGCGCGTGGTTGGCGATCCCGGAGTGGTCCAGCGACTCGTACACCGACTTGTACGCGTCGCGATGCTTCATGTACTTGCCGACGATGGCGATCGTCACCTCGTATTTCGGCTTCTTGATCCGCTCGACCAGCTCGCGCCAGTCGTCGATGTTCAGCGGGTTGGCCTTGAGGCCGAGCCGCTTGACGATCAGGTCGTCGAGGCCGTTGTTGACGAGGCTGAGGGGGACTTCATAGATCGAGAACTCGCGGTCGCGCTCCTCGATGACGGCCTTGCGGTCGAGGTTGCAGAACAGGGCGATCTTGTCGCGCTCGTCCTGGGGGATCGGGTGCTCGGTCCGGCAGATGAGGATGTCGGGCTGGATGCCGATGGCCCGCAGCGCCCCCACCGAGTGCTGCGTCGGCTTCGTCTTGAGCTCGGCCGCGGCCTTTAAGTAGGGGACGAGCGTCAGGTGGATGTACAGGCAATTCTCGCGTCCGACATCGAGCGCGAACTGGCGGATCGCCTCAAGGAACGGCTGGCCCTCGATGTCGCCGACCGTGCCTCCGATCTCGGTGATGACGACGTCGACGTCCTCGCGGGCCAGGCTGTGGATGCCTGATTTAATCTCGTCGGTGATGTGCGGGATGACCTGGACCGTCCGCCCTTCGTAGAAGCTCCCCTCGCGCTCCTTCTGGATGACGGAGAGGTAGATCTTGCCGGTCGTGTAGTTGCACTGCTTCGTGAGCGGCGCCTTGGTGAATCGCTCGTAGTGGCCGAGGTCGAGGTCGGTCTCGGAGCCGTCGTCGAGGACATAGACCTCGCCGTGCTGATACGGGCTCATCGTGCCGGGGTCGACGTTGATGTACGGGTCGAACTTCTGGAGCCTGATCCGGAGCCCGCGACGCTCCAGGAGCATGCCGATCGACGCGCAGGTCAATCCCTTCCCGAGCGAGCTGACCACCCCGCCGGTCACGAAGATATGCTTGGCCATGGTCCCCCCGGAGGATCCGCTGGGCAGTCCCGTCCCAAACGGGTTACTATAACACGGCCGTCAAGCACAGAATTGCGCGGCGGCGATGTCAGCGCATCGTCCTTGACCCCGGCCTCCCTCCCGTCAATAATCGTTATTGATCGCGGCCGACGCCGACCTGAATCTTCGGGGTATCGAGTCATGGCTTCACTTGCCGGCAAGCCTCGCAAGGTGGTCCCGAAGATCCTGGCGGTGATCCACGCGGACGGATGCACCGGCTGCGAGGCCTGCCTGGAGGTCTGCCCGGTCGACTGCATCTACAAGGTGCCCGGCGAGGAGCACCCGAGCCTTCAGACCTGGTGCGACGTCGACCTCGACCGCTGCATCGGCTGCAAGCACTGCGCCCAGGTCTGCCCGTGGGACGCGATCGACATGATCGACACGACCCTGGCCGCCCACGCCGTGGCCGTCAAGGGCGGCCCGCCGAGCTACATCGGCCGCCACTGGGACGACCTCGTCGACGCCGCCCAGCGCAATGCCGAGAAGCTCGTCGCCGGCAAGAAATGAACGGCCGCGCGACCGGTTGATCCGCTTACGACCATGTTCCCTCCTGAAGAGTTCCGGTGCGCAAACCGGGACCGAACGCTCATGGTGCGCGCCCGCCCGGCATCACCGCACTTACCAAGGCTGGAGCCATGCAGATGACGAGCCCCCGGAGAATCCTGGCCCTGGCCCTCGGCCTCTGTCCCCTGGCCGCCCTCGGCTGCTTCGAGGGCAACCCCGGGGCCACGCGAACTGCCGCGACGAGCTCCGCGCCGGCGTGCCGACTCCCCGAGCTCCGCGCAGGCGGCGGGTTCGGTCGCGCAGGAGACGCAGCCGGCCAATCAGGCCGACGTCTCCCAGAAGGCCAGGGCCGACACCCCCGTCACCGTCACGCCCGACCGCCCCGTCGACCCCAAGCAGCTCATCGACGTGGTCAAGGAGGAGGTCAAGGGCGGCGAGGCGAGCGAAGGGCCGACTCCCCTGGCCTACCTCTGGCTGCCGACCGACCCGTCCCTCATCAAGGACGAGCCGATCGCCATCAAGCCCCCGCTCGGCTTCAACGAGTCGGCGTTCAACGGCAAGATCCCGCTTTGCAACCCGATGACCAAGGGCAAGGTCGAGCTGGGCAAGCAGCTCTACTTCGACCCGCGGGTCTCGAAGGACGGCACGGTGAGTTGCGCCACCTGCCACAATCCGGAGAAGGGCTGGACCGACAACATGCCTGGCTCGATCGGCATCAAGGGCCAGAAGGGCTCGCGGAGCGCCCCGACGGTACTGAACACCGTCTACGGCCTGACGATGTTCTGGGACGGCCGCGCCCCGTCGCTCGAGGGCCAGGCGCAGGGGCCGGTTCAGAACAAAATCGAGATGGGAGATCAGTCGTACAAGGAGATCATCGAGCGGCTCCGGACGATCCCCGGCTATCGCGACCAGTTCAAGAAGGTCTTCGGCACCGACGTGACCCTCGACGGCATGGCCAAGGCCATCGCCGCCTTCGAGCGGACCGCCCTGTCGGGCAATTCCCCGTACGACCGCTACGACCAGGGAGACAGCCCCGAGTCCCTCAAAATTCTCTCGGATAGTGCCAAGCGCGGGATGGTCCTCTTCGGCCTCCGGCTCCGCCAGGACGACGATTTCCAGCACGGCGTGACCTTGAAGAAGGCCAACTGCACCTCGTGCCATGCCGGGGCAAATTTCAGCGACGAGCAGTTCCACAATCTGGGCGTCGGCTGGGACGAGAAGTCCCGCAAGTTCGCCGACCTGGGCCGGTTTGTGATCTCTCCAATCGGCGGCAAGAACGACTCGGAGATTGGCTCGTTCAAGACGCCGACCGTCCGCGACGCGACCCGCACGGCCCCCTACATGCACGACGGGTCGGAGAAGACGCTGGAGGATGTGGTCGAATACTACAACAAAGGTGGTAACCGCAACCCGCACCTCGACCGGGACATGAAGCCGCTGAACCTCTCGGCGCAGGAGAAGGCCGACGTCGTCGAGTTCATGAAGGCCCTGACCGGCGAGGAGACCAAGGTCGCCCTGCCAACCCTGCCGCCCGGCCCGGACGGCAAGTCCCCCGACCCCCGCGCCGCGCTCACGCCGCCGTCGGTGCCGAAGCATGCGGCCATCGACGACCCGCATGGTGTGATCGGCCACTGAGCCACGGGTGAGAAACGCCGGCGCCCGGCGCTCCTCCCTTACAAGGGGCGGAGCGCCGGGCGTTCGTCTTTCGCGGGCCCGACATGCTACGATCGTCGTCGGGATGGTCGAGGCGTCCCTCTATTCAAATCCTTCATCCCTCCGCCTCGTGACGTCCCCAGGAACGTCGTCATGTCACGTCTTTCGCTTGGGCTGGCGTCGCTCGCGGCGCTGGCCCTTTTGGTCGGCCTCTGCTACGGCCCGGCGATCGCCGGGGGCCAGTTCGCGTTCCGCGACGCCGCGCACTATTACTATCCGCTGTATCAGCGTGTCGAGGCCGAGTGGGACGCCGGCCGGTGGCCGCTCTGGGAGCTTGAGGAGAACGCCGGGATGCCCTTGCTGGGCAACCCGACGGCGGCCGTCCTCTATCCCGGCAAGGTGATCTACCGGGTGATGCCGTATCCGCTCGCCGCGCGGGTGTACGTGATCGTGCACACGCTCCTCGCGCTGGCCGGGGCGGCCGCGCTGGCGCACGGGTTGGGGATCGGGGCCACGGGCTCGGTCATCGCCGGGATTGCTTATGGATTTGGCGGGCCGGTTCTCTTCCAGTACTGCAACATCATCTATCTCGTCGGCGCGGCGTGGCTGCCGTGGGCATTCCTCGCGGTCGACGCCTGGCTCCGACGCGGTCGGAGGTGGGCCGTCCCCTCGCTAGGCGTGTGCCTGGCCATGCAGGTCCTGGGCGGCGACCCGCAGGCGGCCTATATCGTCGGGCTCTGCGCCATGGCGTATGCGCTGATCCTGGCGAGGGCCGAGGCCGCCCCGACGCCCAGGACCGTCCGGCGTCGACTTGGTGTTGGTCTGGCCTGTCTCCTGGCCGTGGCGTCCTGGGTCGGCCTGACGCTCTGGCTCGCCTACTACCTGCCGCTCCAGCGCCCCAAGAAGATGCCCGTGCCGACCTTCGCATGGAACCCGATGATCCCGCCGATCGTCGCGACGTGCTGGGGTCTGGCGGGCTTCGCGATGATTCTTCTGTGGCGCAATGGGCGCCGGGATGCCGCGTCGCTGGGCCGCAGGCTCGTTGGGCTCGTGGCGGCGGCGACACTCGCCGCGGCGCTCGCCGCCGCGCAGCTCCTGCCAGTCATTGAGTTCACCGGCCGGACCGGGCGCGCCGCCGATGAGGGGACGCACGACATCTACCCCTTCAGCCTCGAGCCCTACCGCGCGGCCGAGCTGCTCTTCCCGAACCTCTTCGGGACGATGGATCGGACCAACCGGCTCTGGCTCAATCTCGTCCCGCCGACCGGGAATCACAAGATCTGGGTCGACTCGCTCTACATGGGCGCAGCGACGCTGGCCCTGGCCCTGGTCGGCCTCGGCGGGCGGGCGGCGCCGCCGTGGCGGAAGTGGATGATGGGCATCGCCGCGGTCTCGCTCGTGGCGAGCTTCGGCGAGTTCGCCAGCCCGATCTGGATCGCACGCTGCTTTGAGCCCATGGCCCGGCTCATCGGCCCGCATGATCCCTCGCCGACCAACACGATCCGCACGGACGGCTTCCTCCGCGATGGGGACGGCAGCCCGTATCACCTGCTCTCGGTGGTCGTGCCCGGCTTCCAGCAGTTCCGCTACCCCAGCAAGTTGCTTACGCTGACGACGCTGGCGCTGGCCGTCCTCGCCGGTTACGGGTGGGATCGGCTCGAGGCCGGCGCCGGCGTGCGGCGGTGGGATGGGCGACGGCGCTGCTCGGCGTCGCCGCGGCGGCCGGGGTCGGCGTCGGGCTGGCGAAGGCTCGGATCGTGGCTGCCTTCGCCGCGGTGGAAGCGGCGACGATCTTCGGGCCGCTCGACGCGCAGGGAACATTCGAGGACATTTTCACGGCGGCCCTCGAGCCGTCGTGCGTCCTGGCCGCCTTCCTCATCGTGGTCTCGGCCTGGCGGCGCTCGCCGGCGATGGCACGGGCGGCGGTCATCCTCCTCGTCGCGCTCGACCTGGGCGTCGCCAACAGGCGGCTCGTGGTGACGATCGATCAGGCCGACTTCGAGGGTGTCCCCAAGGCATTCCAGGTCATCACCGAGGCCGAGAATGCCTCGCCATCGCCCGGCCCCTACCGGGTCCATCGTATGCCGATCTGGCAGCCCCATCGCTGGCGCGAGGTCCGATCGCAGAATCGCTATGTCGATTTCGTCCGCTGGGAACGTGGCACGATCCAGCCCAAGTACGGCCTTCCGTACGGAGTCGAATACACCCTCACCCACGGCGTCGCCGAGCTCTACGACTACGAATGGTTCTTCGCGCCATGGACCGTTCTACCCGACCCGGCGATCGCGGCCCGCATCAATCCCAAGGACCCCAACGAGCGGATCGTCTACTATCCTCGCCGCGGCTTCGACCTGTGGAACACGCCGCTACTTCATCCTCCCCGGCATCCCGGCGGTGACGAACCCCGACAGGGGTATTTCCTCGTTCCTCCTCGACGTCGAGACGATCTACCCCCGGCCCGGCAGCTTCGAGGGCGCCGACGGCGCCAAGCTCCGCGAGGACCAGCTCCTGTCCGAGGACGTCCAGATCCTCCGCAATCGAAACCCAATGCCTCGCGCCTGGGTCGTCCATGACTTCCGGTTCACGAACCCGATCGAGGGCCTCGGCCGCGTCGTGCGGTCGGGGCCGATGGAGGAGATGCTCTACGCCGCCGATGCCCTGTGGAACGACCCGAACCGTTACGCCTACGATCCGAAGCGGTGGGCCTGGGTCGAAGTGGCCGACACGAACTCGCTCGCCCGCTTCCACCCGGGCGGCCCCGCCGGGGCGAGCGAGGCCGTCACGGTCCGCTATCCTTCGCCCGAGCGAGCGGAGCTTGACGTCGCCCTCGAGCGCCCCGGCCTCGTCGTCCTCGCCGACGCCCTTTACCCTGGCTGGACCCTCACCGTGGACGACAAGCCCGCGACCATCATCCGCACGAACCGCATGATGCGAGGCGCGGCGGTCGAGGCGGGCCCGCACCGGCTCGTCTACGAGTACCGGCCTCGCTCGTTCGCGATTGGGAAAGTGGTCTCGCTCGTCGGCTTCGTCGGATTGCTCGCCTCGCTCGTGTGGGCGATGCGGCCGGCCTCGAGAGGCGAAGCCCGAGCCGACTAGGAATCCCTCCCTTGAGCGTCTAACGTGGATCGTCTCCGGCCCTGGGAACGGCGGTGATTCATCAGACTCGGAGGCAGCGTGGTGCCGCGCGATTGCCCGGGCCGCCTGGACGGCCGCACTTGCCTGATTGTCGGTGGGACTGGCGGGATCGGTCTCGCGGCGGCCCGCCGGTTCCTCCAGGAGGGGGCCAAACTGGTCATCTCCGGGCGGGCCGACGGCTCGGCCGAATTCGCGAGCCATGAACTGGCCGGGCTCGGTGAGGCCACGGCGATCGTCGCCGACCTGGCCGATCGAGACGCGATCGCCGGGCTCGTGCCCCGCGCCGTGGAGATCTTCGGGGGCCGGCTCGATATCCTCTTCCATGTCGCGGGGATGAGTGGGCGAAAATTCGGCGACGGACCGCTCGACGCCTGCACCGACGACGGCTGGGACGGCACCCTCGACGCCAACGCCCGCTCGGTGTTCCTGACCAATCGGGCTGCGGTCCGGCAGATGCTTTCGCAATCGCTGGACGACACCGGGCTGAGGGGCACGGTCGTGAACACGGGGTCTGTGCTCGGCCAGTCACCCTCGCCGCGACTCTTCAATACGTTCGCCTATTCCGCCGCGAAGGGCGCGCTCCGCTCGATGACGCTCAGCGCCGCAGCGACCTACGCTCCGCAGCGCATCCGTTTCAACCTTGTGGTGCCCAGTCTGATCGACACCCCGATGGCCGCGCGTTCGACCACGAACCCGACGTATCTCCACTACCTCCGCACCAAGCAGCCCCTCGCCTCGGGCCCCGGTCGGCCTGAAGACGTTGCCGAGGCCGCGCTCTATCTCTGCGAGCCCGCGTCGCGGTTCGTCACAGGCGCGATCCTGGCTGTCGACGGCGGCTGGTGCCTCTCCGAGGGACAGCACGAAGAATCATCCACAGAGGACACAGAGGGACACAGATGAAATTCGATGGATTCTCTCCCCTTCTGTGTCCCTCTGTGTCTTCCGTGGATAATTCTCGTCCATGAAAGATCCACTCGCCCAGTACCTTGCCTCGGCACGAGCCGCGATCGATGCGATCGAAGCCGACATGCTCGACCCGATCCGCCAGGCCGCCGACCGGTTCGCCCGGGCGATCGCGGCCGGCAGGTTGGTCCACGTCTTCGGCACCGGACACTCGCGGATGGCCGTCGAGGAGATGTTCCCGCGCGTACGGGTCGTTCCCCGGGTTCCACCCGATCGTCGAGCTGTCGATGACCTATCACAACCCCGTCGTCGGGGCCAACGGCCAGCGGCAGGCGATGTTCCTGGAGAACGTCCAGGGCTTCGGCCCCGTGCTCTGGCGGAACTTCGTCACCTCGCCCGACGATTGCCTGCTCGCCATCTCCACGAGCGGCTGCAACGCCGTCACGATCGACGTGGCCCGGGAGGCAAAGCGGCTCGGGATGTTCGTCGTCGCTCTGACCTCGCTCGCCCATGCGGCGGTGTCGGCGTCGAAGCACGAATCGGGCCGGAAGCTCGCCGACGTGGCCGACCTGGTCCTCGACCAGCACGCCCCCGCCGGCGACGCTGCCGTCTGGATCGACGGGCTGGAGACGCCCGTCGCGCCGATCTCGAGCGTCTCCGGCTGCGTCGTCATCAACCTGCTGAAGGCCGAGACCGCCCACCGCCTGGTGGAGCTGGGGAAGCCGCCGTCCGTCCTGACTGCGGCCTGCCACGTCGGGGCCGACCGCGCCGCGAAGATCTTCGAGGACACGTACGACGACTACCGCCGCCGCATTGGCATTCTCTATCGATAGCGGACTCCTCGTAGGGTCCGCTGTGCGGACGTCTTCGATTTCAGGGCCTTCGCCGAGAAGACGTCCGCACGGCGGACCCTACGAAGACCGAGCGGCGATGGCCCTTCTATCGCGCGGGCTCGAACCGGCGGACGTCGGGATGCATCGTGTAGAGCCGCGGCCCTTCGGGCGTGTCGACGATCATCCCGCTGGAGCAGTTGTTCGCCACGATCGGGTTGCCGGGATACTTCTCCCAGTGGACCAGGTCGCGCGATCGTGCGAGGCAGGTCGTCCAGTCCTTCCACGGCCGCTCGCTGTTGGCGTGGTAGATCGCGTAATAGAACCCGTCGCGCTTGAGAATCTGGTCGAAAGCGACGGCGGCCTTGTCGTACGGCTCCGGTCCCATCGCCAGCACGGGATCGTCCTTGAGGTTGGTCCAGACCTTCCGGTCACGCGACGTGGCGAGCCAGATACCCTGGTCTCCGCGTTCGTAAAAGAGATGCCAGACGCCGCCCTCGACCCACGCCGTCGGCGTCCCGCGAGGGCCCGGGGAGATCGGTGAGCCGTCGGTCTTGCGGATGTCGAGCGGCCCCAGCTCGGTCCAGGCCTTGCCGTCGGGCGAAGTCAGCAAGTGGGCGATGTCGCCCGCACCCTCGGCGAACATCCAGTAGGCCCCGTCGGCCCGGACGACGCAGACGTCCTCGACCCAGTCGTTCTTCACGAGCGGATTTGCTGGGTCGCGGGTCCACTTCACGCCGTCGGCCGACGTCGCGTGACCGAGGAGGCGATCCTTCGTCCGCGAGTCGTTGTAGCCCGTGTACCAGAGGTGGTACGTGTCGCCGTCGCGGAGGATCCAGCCCCGCTCGCGGATCTTCTTGTCCCACGCATCGTTCCCCTCCCCCGCGAAGACCGCGGCCTCGGGGCGGGGCTTCCAGTGCACGAGGTCCTTGGGAAAATCATCGGCCCGCGACGAGGCCGTGAGGACGAGGAGGAACCATCCGAACAGGGCGCGGCGCATGGAGTGCGGTCCTTCCCGATCCGCGACACCGAGTCGACGTGGACACACGGCTCGATTCGGCGTCGTCACCGGAAACGATAGGCGCGGAACACGACTCGGGCAAGCCAATCCTCAGCGCCGGGCCGTCGGCTCGCCAGGCCTCGACGCCTGCCGACGGGCCCTGGGCCCCGGTCGTACCGGCTCGATCGCGACGGCGGGATCGTCCGCGCGGTACTCCTTGCGGACCCAGTCGACGAGCCGTTCGGGCGTGTGATCGAGCCGGTTCGCCGCGAGCCACGCAGCGTACTCCCGGAACGGCTCGTGCAGTCGCTCGGGGCCGAAGAGCGGAATATGGGCGTGGGAGAGCGTGAAGGCCGACTCGGCCCGCACGGGGTCGACGCCGCGGCGGGCCATCAGGTAGAGGCCCGAGGCCAGGCCCGTCCGGTCGGCCCCGCTCTTGCAGTGGATCAGGAGCGGATACTTGCACCGGCCGAAGACGTCGAGAAGCGTAAGCAGCTCACGGCGCGTCGGCCGCTTCGTCGCGCTCATGGGGAGATCATAGAAATCGACGTTCAGCGCGCGTGTGGCCTCGACCTCCGTCGCGTACCACGGATCGTCGGGTGCGCCGCCGCGGAGGTTGACGATCGAGGCTAACTTCTCTGCGCGGATCAGCCCCGCCACGTCGCCCGACGGCTGCGCCGCGCGATAGACGAGGCCCTCATCGACGATACCGCGGTTCCCCTCGAAGATCGGCCGGCGGAAGTAGCCGAGGAACACAACAACGACCAGCAACGCGATGGAGAGAACCGTCCGCACGATGCGCCGGCGCCTGCGACGGCGAGCGAGCTCCGCGTCGTGTGTCGTGGCGGCGACTGGGTCGTGCATGGGATCCATCCCCGGGTCGGTCCTACGCTTGCGCGGGCCGGCGATACTCTAGTCCGGCGACGTTGCCGGTCAATCCCAAGTCGACATCGCGACATTTCCCGTGGCCCGGCCAACGCCTCGTCTCAGCGGCGCTGGATCAGGACGTCCGGACTCGAGAGGTCGATAATCCTTGCCCCGTCGATGATGAACCATTCGGGATGACAGGTGAAGACGACGATTTGCAGCGGTCCCGAGGGCGGCGTCGAGCCGGGATCGCCCGAGGCTGCGGCTTTGAGGACCGCGCGCATTCGATCGAGCCGCACCACATCGCTGTGCGTCAACGGATCGTCCAGCATGGCGACGACGGGCTCGTCCGGCGTCGAAAGCGCCGAGCCGAGCGCGAGCCGCACCATCAAGGCGACCTGTTCGATCGTCCCCGTGGACTCGTCCTTGAGCATCAGCTCGGTCGCGCCGTCGCCGTCGATCAGGGTCTCGGGCAGGAATTGATCGTTGAAGCGAATCGACTGGTAACCGCCAATTCGGAGGAGGCGTATCCAGCGCAGCACGCGATCGTGGATCGGCCCCATGACGGCCCCGAGCTGCTTTTCGCGGCATTCTTCGAACAACGCGTAGAGATGGTCGTAAGCCGCGCTCTGCAGTCGCTCGAGCTCGGTCTGGCGCGTGAGCTCCTCGACGCGGGCGGCGATGGCGGCGCGTCGCTGATGCAGGCCTTCGGTCTGCTGCAGGGCGCCCTCGATCTGGTGAAACTCCTTCTTGACCTCGGCCAGTTGCTTCTCGATCGCGCGCAAAGCCTCATTGGTATCGTCAAGGCGCGTCGCGGATGGTCTCTTCACTCTCGGTCAGCTTCGCGGATTCGAACTCGCGGCGGGCTTGGTCGAGAGCCTCATGGGCGTCGCGAACGGCGCTCTCGATCTGCTCCGCCGCGGCCATGCGATTCCGTTCGTCGCGGAGGACCGTCGCTGTGGCGTTGAATCTCGCGAGTCGTTCCTTTGCTGCGTTTTCCCGCTGCCGCAAACCTGCGGACGCGCCGGCCTCGGGATGACCGTTGATTCTGATCTCGATCTCTCTGTTCTCCTCGCGCCGATCGTTGACATCCCGCTCATTCGCAGCGACGTCCTTCCTCAGCCGATCGGCGAGGAGTTCCAGCTCCGCGGTATCCGTGGGAAGATCGGCGCGCCGAGCTTGCAAGGCGAGTTCGGATTCCTTCGCCTGTCGGCGCTTCTCCCGTTGCGCGATCTCGTGTCGTAAGACTTCGAGCCCTCCCGGCGCGAACCGATCGATCTCATCCTGCTTTCGCTTCATCTCGGGGTCACGCGCCATCTTCTCGCCAGCCAGGCTGCGCAACTGGTCGAGCGCCGTGGGATCGACCGCGGCGACGCCGAACGGGGCGAGGCCCTCGGCGAAAAGACGATCGGTCTCACGCAGCTCGGCCTCGATCTCATCGAGGCTTCGCGCGTCTGATCCCCGAGCGATCTCGGCCCGTCCCCAGCCGGGGATGACGATTTCGGCCCTGCGGCGGAGCGTCCGTCGGATCGGCGACCCGTTGGACGTCGGCCCGGCGTTCATCGCGGCCTCGCCATCGATCGCCAGTCGCGGGACCGCGGCGCCGGGCTCGGGGACGAAGATCAGCACGATCGCGGCCGCTTCCAGGTCAGCCCGGAGGCGGCCGGCCTTCGCCCGGTTTTCTTCAAGCGCCGGACGGTCGCGTCTTCCGGTGCAGGCCGGTCCCGCGCTCGCTTCTTCAATTCCTCAAGGTCGTGGGCCGCCTGCTCGGCACGCTGGCGATTCTCCAGGGCGTTTCGAATCTGGCCTGTCAGGTTCAGCAACTCCCGCCATTCGACTACTTCGGCGAGACGGCCTTGCAGCTCCTTCTTCGCATCGTCCAGCACCTGAATCTCGCCCTGGAGCTCGCGGTTTCTCCGCTCGATGGCACCGAGCTGCTTGCCGATCTCTTCGGCGTCATGACCGGCCGCGTCCGCCGAGCTCTCCGCCTCCCGGATGCGCCGTTCCACATCCTCTCGCTTCTGGCGGAGCGCCTGCCGATCACCGAGGAGCCTCTCCGCCTGGACGACGCGCTCGTCCGCGAACCGATGGTTCTCGAGGCGATTGCGGCTGGTCTCGAATTCCTGTTGAAGGAGATCGCAAACACGCGCTTTATCCGACAGTTGCCTCTGCAAATCGCGAGACCGGACCTCGAGATTCGCGGACCTCACCATCTTCTTCTCGAAGTCTTGATATTCCGACTCGCTGTTGAGTAGCTCGATCTTCAGCCGGTCCAGCTCCGCGAGCGCCTTGTCGAGTAGACAATCCTTCTTGATCTTCGGCCTCTCTCCGGGCCTGTTCCTCACGCTGAACCATCGTGACCATTCTTCCTTGACCCGACCGATGAACCGGTCGTCGAGCGGTGTCTGCAATACGCCGAGAACGTTTCGAAGGCGCGACTGCACGTCAGAGTCGAACTTCTTCGGCTCGGGGAGCTGAAATTCCGCCTGCGTCAGCCAGAGCAATTGATGCAGGCCCAGCGAGGAGTCGGCGCCGCCGGCCAATTGGCGGGTGCGGTCGTGGGCTTCGGACGGGTCGGCCGTCTCCAGCTTCCACTGGCCGGATGGAGTCCGGCTCTCCAGCTTGCTGTCCTTGCTGTTGAACTGCTTCGTGATCCTCCACGAAGTCCCCCCGCGCGGAACGTCACGCTCACGCGCGGCTTGTCGCTCGAGTTCTTGGGGAACCCTCGCCCGAGCGACTTGGAGGTCGACTTATTGTCCATCATGCAGGCGCGAAGCGCCTCGAGGATGCTGCTCTTGCCCGTGCCGTTGGGGCCGTGCAGCACGACGACGCCGGTCGGCGGCAGGTCCTCGACGAATAGACGACCGATGCAGGACCAGTTCTCGATTTCGAAGCCTTCGAGGATCATGCGACGTGTTCTTCGCAAGCGATGCGGTACAGCAGCTTCAGCGCGTGGTCCGCGACCAGCTTCGACCCCGGGTCGGTCGATCGCGATTCCTGCCGCAACCGCCCGAGCATCCGCGACAGCACGCCGTCGCCAATGATCTTGCTCAACTGCTCGGGATTCGGCTCGACGAGGACCTCTTCGGCATCCAGGCTCGAGCCTCGACAGTAGCGGTTGCAGATGATGTCGCGCAGGACGGTGTCGATGCGCAGATGCCTCTCCGGATCGACGACGCCGGACAGGCTCAGCCGGAGCAGGGTGAGCTCTCGGTTCTCGGCCTCGGCGTAGGCCGAGATGATCTCGCCGAGGGGTTGCGAGGTCACGTCGCGCCGCTCCGCGGACCAGGTCAATCGTCCGATCCTGATCGTCTCGATCCGCGGCGGCGCCACGGCCTCGTCGATCGACACGAGCTGCGCTGAGCCGCCTTCATCCTGGAAGCGATCGGCGTCGCCGTCGGACGAATAGGAAGCCCAGCCGGTCGAGAGGCTCGCTCCCGAGCCGGGGAAGCGCATGGCTTCGTGGGTGCCGCTGTAGGCCGTTCGCTCGGCCCCGTCGGCCGACGGATGCCGCAGCGGTCTGTGCCAGTGGCCGAGCGCCAGGTAATCGAGGCCGAGGTGATCGGCCGCGTCCCGGCGGATGAGATGGTCGTCTTCCGGCAGGTTGGGGAAGAGGTGGAGGCTCCCATGGGCCAGGCCGATGCGGATCGTCCGGTCTCCATCCGGCCGGGCATGGTCCCTGATCCATGCGGTCGGGTCGTCGATCGAGTTTCGGGTCCGTAGCGGACAGGGGAAGATCGTCACCGGCAACCCGGGCACGGCAACGGGGCTCGGCTCCCGGAGCAGCCGGATGTTCTTGGTCGGCTGATCCCGCCTCCACGGGTCGCGATCCCAGACGCCCCCGGGCGTGAGCGGGTCGTGATTGCCGGGAATGATGTAGACGGGGCAGCGAATCTCCTTCCCCTCGAAGAGCGTGAAGGCACGCTCGGCGACCACCCTCGAGACGCTGTGGTCGTCGAAGAGGTCCCCCGCGATCAGGATGAAGTCGACCGCATGCTCCGCGGCCACGGCGCGGAGGCGATCGACCGCTTCGAATCGGGCCTCGCCGATGCGTTTGCAGGCGCCCTCGTCGAACCGCGTGATCCTGAGGCCCAGGTGGAGGTCCGCGACATGCAGGAACTTAGTCAACGGTGCAGCTCATCGTCCAGCAGGGCGTGGGATCGGCCAGGGCAAAAGGAGGACGCCCTTCGACACGGCCTTCTCGAGCGAGATCATCTTCTCAGCATAGCGATCACGCGCATGCCGGCAAGCCCGGCCCAAGGGCCCACCACCCGTCAATTGAACTTGGGGATGTCGTATTGCGTGATGTCGGCGACATTGTTCGGCAGGACCAGGCCGTTGAAGAAGACGGTCGCGCTGCCGGCGCTATTCTTCGACTTGCCGTGGTTGCCGTTGTACGTGATCGTCAAGGTTCCCTGTCCATACGCACCGGCGTAGACCCCGCCGCTCGCGTTGGTGTCGACATTGAAACCGAGCGTGACCGGCCGGCCGAGCGAGTCGAAGGTCGAGGGGATACTCTGGCCGGTTCCCGCGGCGTTCTGCGCGAAACCCCCGATGTCAAGAACGAGGATGGAGCCGGTCGCGGCGACGTTGCGGTTACGGACCGCGGCGAAGCCGTCGGCCGTGCCATCCTTGTTGAGTTCGATCCGCATCAAGAGCGTGCCGTGGAGAAACTGCGTTGAGTGGAGCGTGCCGAGGTATGTGACGGCCTTCGTCTGCGAATTGTAGAGCGGAGGTGAGACGGCGTAGGGCCCGCTACCCTGGGTCTTGAACAGGGCCGCCGCCCTGCCCCTCGGCGTGAGGGTCGTCGGGTCGAGGAAGGCCGAACTGGAGGCCTGGTTGGACGGGCCATTGGACGACCCCGCCGCGGGGATGACCGTGTTCGACATGACGGTGTCCAGGGCGCTCGCCTGGGCCTGCTGGGCCCTCAGCCCCGCGGCATTGAACGCCAGGGGCGAGACGACCGTCGGCACGTCCCGCGACTCGAGGCGGGCCACCTCCGGCTTCCATGACCGACGCGAGCGGCGTGCCATTGACGTGCCCTCCCTGGACAGGCCGGCGATCCATGCCATCCTGATGATCCCCCATGAAAATCGGCCCGGAAGATCGCCCCGGGAGAGCCGGAACCGACAGCGCCCGGGGCGGATCTGCGGATCGGACCGGTCATGCCGGCCGCGTCGGGGCGCGTCCCTCCGACTCCGTACCGGCCGTCGTCGCGGAGTTCATTGCTTTTTCCGGCTTGATCCCGATGACGCGGACGGGTAGGGTTAGCTTGATCCTTTCTCCTCGCGGAGTCGTCGCGTGGCCCTCCCGCGGACGAACATCCCGATCGCTCTCGACGGGCGAAATCTCGCCGCGGCGCTCGCCTTGTCTCTGGGGATCGTCCTGTTCGGAACCGTCCCGGCCGGGGCGGCCGGGTGCGGACATTATGTCGTCCGGGGCGCGTTTCGATCCGCGCAACTCGACGGGCTCCGCGACGCGGCCCCCGTGCCACCGACGAGCGCGCCCGAGCGCTGCTCCGGCCCTGGCTGCTCGGACGGCGGGCGGCCGATGCCGTCGGCCCCTCAGTCATCCGTCCCGGTCTCGCTCCGCGAGTGGTGCAGCCTGACTGCCACCGCATTCGTGCCCCGCTCGCCGGCATCCGCCGTTCTCACGGACGATTCGGCCGGCCGGCCGGTCCTCATTCCGGCCAAGCTCGAACGACCGCCTCGTCCCTTCGCCTGAGCTCACCGGCCCGACCGCGCCCTCAATGCGCCCCGTTGCGGCCCCGCAGCGCACTCGCGTCGCACGCCCTCATATCTCAGCGAAGGAATCGTCCCATGGCCCCCATTCCCCGTACCGCGGCCGACGACCGCTTCTGGCTGGCCGCTCACCTGGCCCTACTCGGCCTGGTCTCCGCCGCGTTCCTGGCCGCGCTCGCGCTCGGTTGAGATCAACGGGACATCGGGAACTTCACCCGAAGTTGCATCCCGTTCCGCTCTCGATCCGCCGCCGATACAGCTCCTGGTAGAACCGGACCTCGAGGCGGTTGCTCGCGATCGCCTCGAGCGCCTCGCGGACGAGGTTCACGCAGGCGCCGAGCATCAGGCTGACCCCCAGCATGGCGAGGCCCGTCGGCAAGGCGGCGAGCTGGTTGCCGAAGAGGACGTCGACCGCCAGGCCGAGGCTCGTCATGACGAACGAGCCGAACGCCAGGTAGAGCATCATCAATGCGTACCGGATCCGGTCACTCCGCCAGAGCAGGCGGCGGAGCTGGTCGCGCACGTGGTCCATTCGGTCGCCGGGGAAATCCAGGTCCGTCCCGCCCCGGCAAAGCCTGTCGCCCTGGTCGTTGAGCACCCGGATCCGGTCGACGATCCGCGACATCCGGTTCGACGTCGAGATAATCAGCGACCCGTTCGCCGTCAGGAAGATCGCCGGTGTGATCATCGCCGACAGCGTGGCATAGCTGGGCAAGGCGAAGGGCATGTCGGCCGGGCGGCTCCGAGGGGCTGTCGAATTCGCGACCCACGGATCATGAGGGGCCGACCGCGCCCCGTCAACCCGAGCTCAGGCCGCGACCGGCGCGGGCGATCCCTCGATCGACTCGACCGTGTCCACGATCATCGACGCGATCAGCCAGTGGAGCGGCACGCCCAGCTCGCGCGCCTCGGCGCGGAGGTGGCGGAGGAGGTCGGGGGAGAGCGTCACGTCCACGCTCGGCTTCGTCGTCATCGTCGGCTCTCCTTGAGCGGATGCTGTTCCGAATCATCCGGCCGCGGCGAGCGAGCCACATCGCTGTGGCGTCGTTCCCTCGCCGCGTCCCTCAAAGACAACGTATGTCACGTTCGGCGGGTCGTCCGGCGTTTTTCGCGGACGTCCGCGTTTCGTACCGCGAAATAAGCAAACCCCATGCCGGAGCCCGTCGGCTCAGCCGGCCGTGGCCTCGATCTTGGGGAACAGTGGCGTTGGCTTGCCGTTGACGAGCGGGGCCGTCACCTTCAGGTCGGCCACCCTCGGCCGTTCGAGGACGCTCGCATACGAGATCGACTCCCAGGGCTGTGCGTCGGCGACATCGAACGCGCGGTAAAACGTCTCGGCCGTCCGCGGCAGGAACGGCTTGATCAGGATGGCGATGATCCGGACCGCCTCGGCCAGGTTCACGAGGATCGCGCGGGCCGCCGCGGGGTCGGTCTTCACGACCTTGAAGGGCTCGGTCGTCTGGATGTACCGGTTCGCGCGGTCGAGGACCTCGGACCAGATCCGCTGGATCGCGACGTTGTATTCGAAGGCTCCGATCAGCCCGCGGAGCTCCTCGACGAGGGCCGAGAGGTTCAGGCCCGCACGCCAGGCCGTTGCGTCGATCGCCGAGGCGTCGCCGAGGTTGCCCTCGAAGTACGCGCACGGCCATCGACAGCGTCCGGCTGTAGAGATTGCCGAGGTTGTCGGCCAGGGCCGAGTTGTACACGTCGGCGAAGCGGTCGTAGGTGAACTCCCCGTCGCCGCCGAACGGGCACTGGCTCGCGAAATAGAACCGGAATGCCTCGGCCGAGAACCCCTGGATGAGGTCCATCGGGTCGACGACATTGCCCAGGCTCTTGCTGATTTTCTCACCCTTCAAATAGACGAACCCGTGCCCGAAGACCTGCCTCGGCAGCGGCAGCCCGGCGGACATCAGCATGGCCGGCCAGAGCGCACAGTGGAACCGGGTGATGTCCTTGCCGATCACGTGGACATCCGCCGGCCAGAGTGATTCAAAACGTGCCTGGTCCGTCCCGAACCCGATCGCTGTGATGTAGTTCAGCAGGGCGTCGAACCAGACGTAGATCGTCTGCTCGGCGTCGAACGGCACCGGGATGCCCCAGGTGAACCCCTTGCGGCTGATCGAGACGTCCTGAAGGCCCGACTTCACGAGGCTCACGATCTCGTTCCGCCGGCTCTCGGGCTGGATGAACTCGGGATGGGCCGCGTAGTGGGCGAGCAGGCGGTCGGCGAAGGCGGAGAGGCGGAAGAAGTAGTTCTCCTCCTCGAGCTCGCGAAGCGTCCGGTTCGGGTGGTTCGGACACTTGCCGTCGATCAGGTCCTTCGGCGTCTTGAACTCCTCGCAGCCGTCGCAATAGAGGGCCTTATAGGCTTTTTTGTAAATGTCGCCCGCGTCGTAGACCCTCTGGATGAACTCCTGACAACCCCGGTGGTGGCGGTCCTCGCTCGTCTGGATGAAGTCGTCGTTGGAGATCTCGAGCGCCTTCCAGACCTCCTGGAACTGGCGGGCCATGTCGTCGACATAAGGCTTGGGTGCGACGCCCAGCTCCTCGGCGCGCTGGGAGACCTTGATCGTGTTCTCGTCGTTCCCCATCAGGAAGTGGACCGCGTACCCTTCCATCCGCCGGAACCGGGCCTGGATGTCGGCCCCGATCTTCTCGAGGGCGTGGCCGATGTGGGGCCGGTTGTTGGGGTAGTCGATCGCCGTCGTGATGTAGAAACGCTTCTCGGACTGCATCGGTCGCTCGCCCTTCCTTCGCGCGGACGCTCATCCCACAAACGGACACGACGCGGCGCGTCCATGTTCATCCCGCGATCTTACGCGGGCTCGGACGTTCGCGAGAAGGGGGACGGGCGCCCTGTTCCCTCCCCGGGGACGCAGCGTTCCTCGCCGCTTCCAGGGGAGGGTTCTTCGCTCCCCCTCCGACAGAAAGAGAATGCCTCCCCCCTTGCGGGGGAGGGTAGGGTGGGGGGTTCTTCGGGATGGCCTCGGCCTCTCGCCCCCCCACCCTACCCTCCCCCGCAAGGGGGGAGGGGATCAGAAGCGGGCGTTCCTCGATGAGTCGGCCGCCCGGCGCCGGCAGCCGAATTGGCTCCGTTTCGCCGGCCGAATTGGCTTCGTTTCGCCGGCCGAATTGGCTTCGTTTCGTCGAAAATGGCCCTCCGGAGCGGACTTTACCGCTCGACGCCGCACATTTCTTGCACGCTCGGGTTCGCTCGGCGCCAGGAGGGCCCGACCCGGGAACCCAAGCCGACCGTCCGGTCATCGCCCGTGCATGAGCCGGATCACGCCGCCGATCAGCCACTCGACCCGCCCCGAGTAGGGGAAGACCTGCGGCCGGAAGCCGCCGGGTCCGCGGGCCGAGATCGTCTGCGGCCGGACGAACTCGCGGAGCCCGAGCCCGCCCTTGGTCCGCCCGAACCCACTCGCCTTCACCCCGCCAAACGGGGCCGCCGCGTGCGCCGAGGGGGCCACGGCATCGTTGATCGAAACCATGCCGACATCGAGCCGATCGGCCAGCCGCCTCGCCTCGCGGCGGTCGCGGCCCCAGACGCTCGCGGCGAGCCCATACGGCGACGCATTCGCCGCGGCCACGGCCTCGTCGCCCGAGGCCACGCCCCGCACCACGACGACCGGCCCGAAGCAGCCGGCCAGCCTGGCTTCGGGCTCGGCGTCGTGGGCGAGGAGGACCGTGGGCGCATAGAACCAGCCGGCCCCGTCCAGGAGCCGCCCTCCCGCGAGCAGCCGCGCCCCCGCCGCCTCGGCCGCGCGGATCGAGGCGTCGAATCGCCCACGGGCCGACTCGGAGATCATCGGTCCGATATCGATATCGGCCCGCGCGGGATCGCCCACGCGGAGGCCCCTGGCCCGCTTCGCGAGGGCCTCGGCCCAGGGCAGCGGATCGCCCACGACGAGGACTCGTTTCGCGGCCACGCACGTCTGTCCGGCCCCGACAAACGCGGCCCAGGCCAGCGCGTCGGCCGTCGACTCGAGCGGAGCGTCGGGCGCGACGATCGCGGCGTCGAAGCCGGACAGTTCGGCGACGGCCGGGATACCCCTCCGGCCCAGCTCCGCCAGGACACGCCGGCCGTTCTCGATCCCGCCGGTGAAGACGCCCTTGTCGATCTCTGAAGCCACCAGGGCGGCCCCGACCTCGCCGCCCCCCTGCACCGTCGCGACCAGGCCCTCGGTCCATCCGGCCGCCGCGAGGCTCTCGGCGAGCTTCTGGCCCAGCCCCGGCGCCAGCTCCGAGGGCTTCCAGACCACGGCATTGCCCGCGAAGACGGCCTGGGCGATCGGCGGCGCGTTGAGCAGGAGCGGATAGTTCCACGTCCCGATCATCCCGACCACGCCGAGTGGCCGCCAGCGGAGCCGGGCCGTCGGCACGAGGAGCAGCCGCTGCAGGCCGGGGCCGAGCCGTTCGTCGGCCAGCGCCTTGCGGCCGTGGCGGGCCGTCCAGCGCATCGCGTCGAGCGATGCGATGACCTCGCCGAGGGCCTCGCCCATCGGCTTGCCGACCTCGTCGCGGATCGCCCGGGCCCAGCTGTCGGCGTCGCGGGCGATCGCGTGCCGCCAGCGATCGAGCGCGGCGGACCGTTCGCCCCAGGAGGTCTCCGACCAGGCGGCCTGGGCTGATCGGGCGCGGGCGGCGATCTCCGCGACGGCCTCGGGCGATGTCCTCGGTATCCTTGCGATCGTCTCGCCGGTGGCGGGACTGCGGGCGATCAGGACGTCGGCGTCGACGGTCGTCGCGGACATGAACGCTCCTCGCCGAGGTCGATCGACCCGGCCGGCCCTAGGTCGACGCGCCGTTCAACGCGCCCGTGACGTAGAAGGAGTACACGACCGTCGTCGCGAGGATCACGGGCACGTAGACGAGGGACAGGACGAGTCGCCGCCACCGGTTCGCGGTCAGGTGGCACAGGCAGAAGACGCCGAGCACGACCCCGAGGACGAGGACCGCGATCCAGAGCGGGAAGACGAAGACGTCGGGCAGCAATCGCGACAGGATGAGGAACGCGGTCACGAGCCCGAAGGGGCTGAGGATCGCGCCCGTCGCCGAGGCCATCACGTGGGTCGTTCGCATGTCTCCCTCCCTGGCTGGCCGAAGCGGCGATTACCCGGCCTTCGAGACGGGCACCACGACGCCCGCCACCGGCTCCTTGTCGTACGCCGTCCCCCGCCAGGTGACGCGGCCGGTCAGGCACGACCGGATCGAGCGGCCGACGATCCAGTCGATCATCAGGCCGGCCAGCGGATACCAGACGACCTCGCGCCAGCCCGCGGCCGAGAGGCGATAGAGCCGCCAGAGCGTCAGCAGCGAGAACGCGTGGTGCAGCGCGCTGATCCCGAGCAGCCACCACGCGAACGGCCCGCCGACGCCGGCCACCAGGAGGACGACCGCGGCGACCAGGGCGACGTGCGCCGGCTGGCTGAAGATCAGCGGGTCGATCGCCTTCCAGGCGAGCCGCCAGGGGTTGCGCCGGGTGGCGTCGTAGAGGATGCGTGACCAGCCGCGGACGAGCGTCGGCAGCGAGGTATACATCCGCGTCGATCCGATCCCCCGCGCGATCGCCACGCGGATCGGATAGCCGGCCCCCTTCACGCGCGAGGCGAGGTAGATATCCTCGACGAACTTGTCCCGCACGCCCGTGTGACCATCGACTGCCTCATAAGCATCTCGCGCGATCAGGATGTACTGCCCGTTCGCGAAGGCGAGCTTCGACTTGTCGTTGTTCACGATCGGCAGCGGGAACGACTGCATCAAGACGACCCCGGCCAGCGGCTGGACGACCCGCTCCCAGAAGGTCTCGCACCGCATCTCGGGGAGGACGCTGGCCATCGCCGCGCCTTCGCGCCGGGCGTATTCCATAACGATCGCGAGGCTGTCGGGCTCGTGCCGCGTGTCGGAGTCGATGAACCAGAACCAGTCGCCCCTCGCCTGGGTGGCCGCGGCCTGGAGGCCATGCGTCTTCCCCGTCCAGCCGCCGGGAAGCTCCTTGATCGTGATGACCCGGACCCGCGGGTCGGCCTCGGCGAACCGGCGGGCGATCTCGGGCGTCGCGTCGGTGCTCCGGTCGTCGACGACGAGGATCTCGAGCCGGGGATAGCCCTGGCGCACACCGTCCGGAGGCACTCGGCGAGCGTCCCCTCCTCGTCCTTGGCCGGGATGATCGCCGAGACGAGCGGCGGGTCGGGCTCGGCGTAGAGGGGCGACTCGGGCGTGAGGTAGTCGATGAACCGCTCGACGATCAGCACCACGACCAGCCGGATTGGCCAGATTGCGGCCAGGCAGGCGTAGACGATGAGGATCGTGCGCTGGGTCGGAGTCATGCCGCTCCCCCTTTCGAGAAGTCGGGGATCGGCTCGTCGAAGCCGGCCAGCTCGTGCGATCGCGGCAGCGCCAGGAATCCCGCCGCGAGGGCGACGACCCAGAACGGGCTGATATCCTCGAGCCTCGGCTTCACGGCCCAGCTGTAGGCGAACCCCAGCGGCACGGCCAGGGCGCCGACGATTGCCGCGATCAGGTGCGAGCGTTCGAATCGTTGAGCGCGCGTCGACGGGTCTTTGAGCGCGGCCCTTCCCGAGCCCGTCCGGAGGACGATCCGACTCGCCAGGAGCAGGGCCACGACGACGATGATCGACAGGCGGCGGGCCATGACGGGGTCCCAGAGGAGCGCGCCCCGGTCGAGCCGGCCGAGGACCCACCCGCTCACCGCAATCCCCGCGCCGACGGCGACGAGGACGTTCAGCACGTCCGATCGCGTGCGGTCGAGGCAGGCGAGCGCGGCCGGTTCGAGGGCCTCGCGAGCGTCATCCATGAGGCACCTCGGCCTGGCGGCGGAGGGCCAGGATCAGCTCGATCCGGCCGATGGGCTGGCCGGTGGCCCGGGCGATCTCTTGGGCGGGCTCGCCCGCGTCGGCGAGGTCCCAGATCGGTCCGTAGCGGCGGGATAAGGCTTCGGCGGCATCCTGCGCGATGGTCTCGGAGCCGGGCGCGGCCATGCTCGGGACGACAATCAGCGTCGGCCCGGGGATGGCCGAGGGCAGGTCGAGGCGTAGGCTAATTCCGCCCCCCACCCTACCCTCCCCCGCAAGGGGGGAGGGAAATGAGGTCGGGGAGCGGCCCTCGGAAACCCTCCCCCCTTGCGGGGGAGGGCAGGGTCGGGGGTCGCTTGCGGGAGAGGCGGCGGTCCCGCGCGCCCGCAACCGCAGCGAAAGCTCATCAACCCCCCGCGCCAGCTCCCTCCAATCGGCCCGCGACCGCCGCGCAACGGCCATCGCGACGGAGGCCGCCACCAGCGCCGCGGCTCCAAGGACCGCGAAGGCCGCGGATTGCCACACCCCTGTCATGACCGCGTCCCTCCCTGGGCATCCGAATTCCCGGCCGGCCGGAGACTCACCCCGAATCCTTGGGGTGGTCGTGGGCATGCGAATGGTCGTGGTGATGGTGTCCGTGGTCATGTCCGTGCGGTGGAGCAGGGGCCGCAGCGGTCGGCCGGGCCTGGGCGTAGCCGGCGTGGGCCGCCTGGTAGACGTCGCGGAGCGGGACGGACTGCTCGCGGGCGACGCGGGCGCAGTCCTCATATTCGGGGCTGAACGTCGGCGGCCGGCCCTCGAGCCAGCCGAGCTTCCCCTTCACGAGCCCGAACGGCGTCTCGACCTCCGCGGCCTGCCGCTTCAGCTTGTGCCGGCTCACCGGGTAGCGGCGGATGCCCAGCGTGGTCGTCTCGCGGAACAGGATTTCTTCCATGTCGCTGGTTTTCGACTCGTCACAGAGGACCGTAATCATCACACCCGGCCGGTTCTTCTTCATCTGGATCGGCGTGACGAAGGCGTCGAGAGCGCCGGCGGCCATGAGCTGCGCCGTCGCGTAGCCGACGACCTCGCCGGGCAGGTCATCGAGGTTCGTCTCGAGCACCCAGATGCGATCGGCCGAGGCCGGCAGGCGGGCCGTGCCGACGAAGAGGCGGAGGATGTTCGCGTGCTCGGGGAACTCCTTCGTCCCGGCCCCCAGGCCGATCGCCTCGACCGTCATCGGCGGCAGCGGGCCGAACGCCTCAGCGACCGTCGAGATGATCGCCGCTCCGGTCGGGGTCGTCAGCTCGAACTCGACGGGGGATTCGGAGAGCGGGATGCCCTTGAGCAGGGTCGCCGTCGCCGGCGCGGGCAGCGGCATCCGCCCGTGCGCCGCGCGGATCGTGCCCCGGCCGGGCGGGATCGGGCTAGCCTCGAAGCGATCGACACCGAGCAGATCGAGCCCGACGGCCGAGCCGACGATGTCGACGATCGAGTCGATCGCGCCGACCTCGTGGAAGTGGACCTTTTGAATCTCGATCCCGTGCGCCTCGGCCTCGGCCTCGCCGAGGCGGCGGAAGATCCGCTTGGCCAGCTCGTTCTGGCGGGCGGTGAGCGTGCTCTTGTCGATCATCGCCTCGATGTGGTGCAGGTGGCGATGGACATGCTCGGGCGCGGCGGTGACCTTGGCGTAATTGGCCCGGAACCCGCCGCGGCGGACGGTCTCGAAGGTCAATTCGCAGGGCAGGCCGAGGCTCCCGACTGCCTCCTGGATCGCGCGCGCCTCCACGCCGGCATCGACCAGCGCCGCCAGGGTCATGTCGCCGGCGATGCCGCTGAAGCAGTCGAAATAGGCGAGGCGCACGCCGATCCTCCCTCGCGAGGTCGAGGCCTGATGGTTCTCCATTTTATCGGGACGGGCTAATCGGGCAAGGTCGGTGTTGGGTCCCCCAGTCGATCTCCATCCTCGTTACGACGCTCCGCGTCGTAATGCGTGCCCGGCCGCTCTGCGGCCATTCCGCGAGCGGAGCCCGCCGACGCAGAGCGTCGGAAGAGGCATTACGACGCGGAGCGGCGTAACGAGGGCGCCGAAGCGCGCGATCGATCACGCCTCGACGCCCCACTCCGACTTCAAGAACGTCCGCAACTCATCGAGCCCGACGAACTGATACGCATTCAACCCCAGCGCCTCGGCCACCTCGACGTTCATCGGCCGGTCGTCGATGAACAGCGCCCGCTCGACGGAACACGATGCGATCCCCAGCGCGTTCACGTAGATGTCCTCGTCCGGCTTGGCCTGGCCGAGGTAACACGACGCGAGCAGGCCACGGAAGACGGACCCGAGGCCGAAGGTCGTCTCGCGGTATTTCTGGAGCTCGCGCGACTCGTTGTTGAGGGTGTAGAGCTTGTATTTCCCCGTCGCCGCCAGGGCGCGGACGAAGTCGAGCGTGTCGCCCAGCAAGGCCGAGGCGCTGAACATAAACTTCTTGAAGTCGTCGGCCGTGAACGATCGTGGCTGATAGAAGATCGCACGCTTGACGTAGGTGTCGAGGTCGATCCGCCCGGTCTCGAAGGCGGTCTTGAGCATCTCGTGGCGGGTCTGAAAATCCTGGTATTCCAGGCCGAAGGTCTCGGCGGCCTTCTTCCGCGCGGGCGTGTCCCAGCCGTTGGTGAGGAGCACCCCCCCCACGTCGAAAAAGAGGGTCGGCGGCTCGTGCATGGCGCGGCTCCGGGTCGCGGGCGGTCGCGGCGGTCGAGGCGCGCATTGTCGGGGGCTCGCGGCACGAATGCAATCGCGTGAGGGTAGCGGGTCTGTTTGACTGCGCGATCGCCGGGAAATGGGTGGCCCGGACAACTCGTTGTCCGGGTCGCGAAGCGACGAGAGGTCGGCACCAGCCTCGTCCCTCGGACCTCTTGCGGCTGCGCCGTCCGGACAACGAGTTGTCCGGGCCACCCAGGTAAGGCCCGCCGGATCTATCCCCGGCTCAAACTGACCCACGACCCGCGAGAGGAGATCGGGTAGCGAGGCGATGACGTCCGGCGATACGATCGAGCCATGCACGACAAATACAAGAGGGCCCACCGCTCGGGCCGCGGCGACGACCGCCTCCGGATCCAGATCGCTCGCGAGGCCGCGCGGCGACTGCTGTCGGAACGCGAAGGCTCCAACGCGTCCTGGCTCGACGCCCTGACCGAGGCCGACTTCTACACCGCCAAGCGGAAGGCCGCTGCGGTGCTCGGCCACCGGGTTCGTCCCGGAGACCTGCCGAGCGACTCCGAGGTCCGGACGCAGGTCATCTCATTGAGCGCTTGCCCGAGCCGGCCCGCGAGCCCATGCCCGAGCCCGAGGATGTCGCCGGGGCGGATGGCCGACGTCCTCGACCGGTTCACGCTCTATCGGGTCCGCCTCGCTCCGCTGGAGACCGTCAAGCAGAAGCCGCCCAGGCACCCCGAGGGCGACGCCCTCTATCACAGCCTCCAGGCCTTCGAGCTGGTGCGCGAGGTCCGGCCGTATGACGAGGAGTTCCTCCTGGCCGCGCTCCTGCACGACGTCGGAAAGGCGATCGACCCGTCGGAGCACATCGCGACGGCCGTCGAGGCCCTCCGCGGCTCGGTGACGGAGCGGACGCTCTGGCTGATTGCCCACCACCACGACCTCGACGACAATCCTCGGGCCGTCCGGCCGACCGAGCCCGCCGATTGGCTCGACGACCTGCGGCTGCTCCACGAGGTCGACCTCGCCGGCCGCGTGCCGGGCCGGCATGTGGAGGGGCTTGACGAGGCGCTGGGCTATATCCGCGGCCTGGAGCACGAAGAATACCTGCCGTAGGGTCCGCTGTGCGGACCATCTTCCCCGGATAAGCCGCCGCCGGTTATCGTGACTTCGGCTCGCATTCTCTCCGAATCCGTCAACGACCGGGACCCACGACCATGGCCGCCACCGCCTCCGCCCTGCCCTCGCAGATGTTCATCGACGGTCGATGGGTCGACGCGACCGACGGCAAGACGCTCCCGGTCATCAACCCGGCCGATGAGTCGACGCTGACGGAAGTCGCCTTCGGCGGCCGGGCCGACGCCGACCGGGCGATCGAGGCCGCGGCGAAGGCCTTCCCCGCCTGGCGGGCCCTGTCGGCGTACGACCGGGCGAAGATCCTCAAGAAGACGGCCGAGCTGATGCGCGAGCGGGCCGACGCGATCGCCCGGACGCTCACGCAGGAGCAGGGCAAGCCGCTCCCCGAGGCCCGCGGTGAGGTCATGCACGCGGCCGACACCTTCGAGTGGTTCGCCGAGGAGGCCAAGCGCGCCTACGGCCGGATCATCCCGCCGACGAACGTCGCCAAGCGGCACCACGCCATCAGCCACCCAGTCGGCGTGGTCGGGACGATCACCCCCTGGAACTTCCCGATCGCGATGCCCAGCCGCAAGGTCGCCCCGGCACTCGCGGCCGGCTGCACGGTCGTCAGCCGGCCGGCCGACGGCACGCCGCTCTCCCTGATCGCGATGTTCCAGTGCCTCGCCGACGCCGGCCTGCCGCAGGGCGCCGCGAACCTTGTCCTCGGGGAAGCAATCCCCTTCGCCGACGCCCTCTTCGCCCACCCCGCGGTCCGGAAGATCAGCTTCACGGGCAGCACGGCGGTCGGCAAGGAGCTGATCCGCCGTTCGGCCGACCAGGTCAAGCGGCTGAGCCTGGAGCTCGGCGGCCACGCCCCGCTGATCGTCTTCCCGGATGCCGACGTCCAGCAGGTCGCCCAGGCCGCCGTCCTCGGCAAGTTTCGCAACAATGGCCAGGTCTGCATCGCGCCGTCGCGGTTCTACATCCACGAGAAGATCAGCAAGGACTTCACCGAGGCGGCCGTTGAATTGACGAAGGGCCTGAAGATGGGCAACGGCCTGGCCGAAGGCACGCAGGTCGGCCCCATGTTCGAGTCGCGGTTCCTCGACAAGACGACCCGGCTCGTCGAGGACGCCAAGGCCCAAGGTGCCCAGATTCTGACCGGCGGCGGACGCTCGACCCGGTTCGACAAGGGATACTTCTTCGAGCCGACCGTCCTCCGCGAGGTCGACGGCCGGATGAAGCTCATGACCGAGGAGCCGTTCGCCCCCGTCATGCCCCTGCTCGATTTCAGCAAGGTCGACGACGTCATCGCCGCCGCGAACGCGACGCCTTATGGCCTGGCCGCCTACGTCTTCACGAACGACCTGACCGTCGCCACCCGGATGGCCGAGGGCCTCGAGGCCGGCATCATCGGCATCAACGACCCGGTTCCGGCCACGCCGCAATGCCCGTTCGGCGGGATGAAGGAATCGGGGCTGGGACGGGAGCTGGCAATCGAGGGGTTGCAGGCTTATCTGGAGACGAAGTACGTGTCGATTGGGCTGCGGAGCTAACGAAGGAATCGAGCGGGCTCAAACTTCCGTCGCGCCTTCGTCGCTGGAGGACGGATCGAGCAGGTCGAGCCCCTCGATCCAGCGGAAATCCTTCATGTTGCGTGTGACCAGCGTCAGCCCGTGGACGAGGGCCGTCGCGGCGATGAGGGCGTCGCCGAGACCCATCTTGCGCTGTCGGCGGAGAACAATCGCCTGCTCGATAACGGGCGGCGTCGGCAGGAGTTCGGTCGTCGCGAGGAGGAATGTCTCGACGTCGCGGCGGTCGGCCTCGGTAAGCTTGTGGAAGCCGAGGACCTCGACGCGGGTGATCGACGACACAAAGCGGCGGTGGCTACCGAGGACGGCCAGGAGGTCGTCGGCCCCGGGGCGGGCGGCCTCGATCACGATGTTGCTGTCGAGGATCATTCGTCCTCGCGCCCGAGCAGCGGCCGGTCCTTGCGGATCTCACGCTGCCAGGCAACCGGGTCGGGGATCAGGGCGGCGAGGGTCCCTCGCTCGCGGATCCGCTTGAGGGCCTCGACGGCCTTCTTCCAGCGCTCGGCCTCGTCCTCCTGCGGTGGAGGCTCGTCGATGACGACCTGGACGCGAACGGGGTGATCCGGGTCTCCGGCCGCGGGGGTCTCGCCCGTCCATTCGAGGCGGTCGCCCCGGAGCAGTGCGGCATAGGTCCGTGTCATGGCGTGCCTCGTTCGACGCGGCGCAAGTGGTCAATTCAAGACCGTCAGCGCCGACTTCCGCTTCTCCTTCTCCTGGTGCGACTTCAGCGCCGGCGTGTCTTCCTCGAAGCGGTCAACCTCCTGGAGCAGAGCCTCGACCATCTCGGCTTCCTTGACGTGGCGGATCGGCACGCCGCGCTTGAAGATGATGCCCTTGCCGCTGCCGGCGGCGATGCCCAGGTCGGCCTCCTTCGCCTCGCCGAAGCCGTTGACCAGGCAGCCGAGGATGCTGATCCGGATCGGGTTGGTCCGGCCCTTCATCTTGTCCTCGACCTCGGCGACGATTCGCTCCAGGTCGATGTCGAGCCGGCCGCAGGTCGGACAGGCCACGACCTCGGGCTGGTTCACGCGGCGGTCGCAGGCGCGGAGGATGTCGAAGCCCGCGGCGATCTCGGGCACCGGGTCGCCCAGCAGCGAGACGCGGATCGTGTCGCCGATGCCGCGGAGCAGGATCGCGCCGATACCGGCCGAGCTCTTGAGCGTTCCATACTCACGTGAGCCGGCCTCGGTGATCCCGACGTGCGTCGGGTAGTCGCACTTCGAGGCGTAGAGCGTGTAGCACTCGACGGCCGTCGGCACGTGGCTCGCCTTGAGGCTGACGATCATCTGGTGGTAGCCGAGCGACTCCGCCATCTCGATGTAACGGAGCACGCTCTCGACCATCGCCTCGGGGCACGGGAAGCCGTACTTGGCGATCAGGTCCTCCTCAAGGCTCCCGGAGTTGACGCCGATCCGCATCGGCACGCCCTTGTCGCGGGCCTTGCGGACGACCTCCTTGAACCGCTCCTCGCCGCCGATGTTGCCGGGGTTGATCCGGATCTTGTCGACGGCCCGCTTGCCGGAAGGGGTTACGGCGTCGAGGCAGGCCAAAGCCATCCTATAGTCGTAGTGGATGTCGGCGATGAGCGGGAGCTTGATCTGGTCGCGGATGAGTCGGCACGCCTCGACGTCTTCCTTCTTGGGGACGGTCACGCGGATGATCTCGCAGCCGGCGTCCTCGAGGCGGCGGATCTGGTCGACCGTCTCCTTGACGTCGAATGTGTTCGTCGTCGTCATCGACTGGACCCAGATCGGGTTGTCGCCGCCGACGACGTGGTCGCCCAGGCCGACTTCGCGGGTCCGGTGCCGGGAAATCGTCGTGCTGTAGGCCATCGTCGCCGTCCTTATCGCTAGATAAGTAGGATGCATGCAGGAGCGGTCGTGCCGCCGCCCGGCCCAGCTATCGTAGTCGCGACCCGGAGTAGGGGTCAAGGAAAGGTCGGGCGGCGCGCATCAACCCTCAGTCTCCAAAGGACAAGCGACCGAAGGTGGCTCGCGTCGATTTTCAGAGGATCATCGGCGGTCCCTCCCCGCCCTGGCCCAACTCTAACCGATTGCGAAGGGCCGAACGGGGTAGCGCCATGGGAAGTCATCGACGAGCTCTTGCCCTGGCCTGGCTGGCCATCGCGGCGCTCACGACGGTTCTGATCGTCGGCAACGCCCGCGAGGCGATCCGCCGCTATCGGGCCCTGGACAGCGGCTGGAGCTGGGACCTCGCCTATTACAACCAGTGGTTCTGGTCGCTGACCCAGGGCGATGGACGGATCACGGTCCGGCCGGTGGCGACCTATGCTCAGGAGGACCTGTCGGTCTGGCGTTCGAACTACCTTGCGCCGATCCGGCTGGCCATCGCGCCGATCTATGCCCTCCGCCCCGGCCCCGAGACGCTGCTCGTCGTCGAGGCCGTGCTGCTCTGGATGGTCGTGCCCGCGGCGTTCGTGCTCGCCCGGGGAGAGTCGGGTTCGATTCTCGTCGGGCTTGCCTCGGCCTGTCTCGTACCGCTGACCCCCCTGCTCGTCCCGATCGCGGCCAACGACTTCCGCGAGCTCCAGCTTGCCATCCCGTTCGTCGTGCTCGCGGTCGAGGGCATGCGGGGCCGGCGCCGCTGGCTCGCCACGGCCGGGATCGTCGGGATGCTCGCCTGCCGCCAGGAATATGCCGTGCTGGTCGCCTCATTGGGCCTCATTCCGCCGAGGGAGCCGGAGGACCTCGGCCGAACCGCCCGGTGGGCCCGCGCAGACCTTCTATGCGGGTGTCGGTTGGTGGCTGGTCTTCCTGCTCTATCTCGGGCTTGCCCGGAGTTATGGGATAGTGACGGGGTACCTCCTGCAGTTCGCCGGCGAGAAGCTGCCGTGGCAGGTCGCCCTGCCGGCGGCGGCGGAGCTCATCCTCCTCGGCCTGGGCGCGTGGTCGGCCATGCTGGTCGGCCTGCCCCGGATGTGGCTTGTGGTCTTCCCGTGGGCCTGGTTCGTCGCCAGGGCCGGCTCGACGATCGGCGTGGTGGGCACCGAGTACTGGTCGAGCGTCCGCTACATGGCCCCGCTGGCCGGCATCGGCATCGCGACCGGTCTCGTCGGGCTCTGCCGCTCGGCACGGCTGATCGATCTGCCGGGGTCGCGGCTCGTCGCGATCGCCGGGCGGCTCGGCATCCTCGTCGTCGCGGCCCTGGGACTCTTCGCGGCGAGGGCCGCGATGGTGTCGCAGTCAGCCTACGCCCCGCCCGCAATCTCCCAGGCCGAGGCGGACGGGTTGCTAGCCTGGATCGGGCGCGTCGGCCCGGACGACGGGGTCCTCACGAATTACCCTCTGGCGGCGCCGCTCTCGTCGCGGAAGACGCTGAGGAGCTACCGCATGATCACGGACCAGCCGTACGGGTTCCCCCAGCTCGGCCCCGACTACCAGTGGGTCTTCGCCCGGCCGACGGAGCTGGCCCCGGTCTGGTTGACGGAACAGGGATTCGAGGTCGTCCATCGGGGTGACACGACGTGGGTCTTCCACCGCGCGGACCCTGGGACGTCCAAGCCGAACCCCGCCGATAAGAGCATACCACCGCTTCCCCGCTATCGGATCGAGTTCGACGATTACGTGCGGCTCGCCTGGTCGATCCCGCTCGCCGCCCTCCTCGGGTGGGTCTGGTGGCGCCTCCGAGGCGCCTGGCGATCGGCCTCCATCCGCAGGGCGGCTGTCTCGGGATCCGGGGCCGTGCGGGCCGCGTTCCCCGACACGGACTCCGACTCGATCGCCATCGTGACCGAACGCCCGCTCGACCTCGCCGACCCCGCGCCGGGTCGTCCGCCTGGCGAAGTCGACCGCCCTGGCCGGCCACGAGGCCGCGCGCGCGATCGCCGCGGTCGAGGCCGCTCACCTTCGGCTCGCCATGGCGGCCGGTCCGATCGGCTGGCTCGCGCGGTATCGGCCCGCGCTGGCGATCGCGGTGCGGCTGGGAACGGTGGCTGGCCTGCTCGCGGTCGCCGACGGGATCGCGACCGGCAGCCGTCTGCTGCTCGACCTGGGCCTCCAGGGCCTCTTCGCCGCCGCGTCCCTCGGCGTGCTCGCGGTGCCGGTCGAATTCCTGGCGATCCGCAACGCCCAACGCGCTTCGCATGACCTGGATCGGAACCTGCTCTCGGCGCTGCCCTGGCGCCACGTCGCCGAGGTGATCCCGCTCGCCTGGCATCGATAGCGCCCTGCGTCGTGGATCGAGTTTGATCGGCTTCCATCCGCGTGGACAACGCATCCACGCGGGATGCCGGTGCTTGCGTCGCGACCTGGCTGGTATCGCCGGGATCGTGTAGAATGACTCCGTTCCGAACGGACGGATTCAGTGCGGAGGACGGGCTGCGGCCCGCGCGAGACGGAGCGACCCCTCATGGCGAAGCTGAGACTGCTGAAGACGGGCCACGGCGACCTCTGCCTGGCCGAGTGGGATAAGGACCGGCCCGAGACCGTGGCCCTGGCCGAGTCGGCCTTTGCCGAGCACTTCACGGCCGGCCGGATGGCGTTCCGCCTCGACGGACCGGGCCAGACGCGGCCGATCCGGGCCTTCGACGCCACGGCGACGGAGATCCTGCTCGTGCCGGCGATCCAGGGCGGCTGAGACGCAATCCTGGCGAACCCGCCCATGATCCGCACCGGGTACCTGCGCTGGGAGATCGAGGTCGACGACGCTCGTTCGCGCGGTCGACCCGTCGGCCGCCGCGAGGTGTCGTTCCTCGCGAGGCCGAGCTACCGCGTGATCCGGGTCAAGGCCCCCGGCCACCAGGACGCCGCCGAGCGGTTCGTCCGGGGCGAGGAGGCCTACGACACCGTCCTGCGGACCCTCCGCCGCGAGGCCGCCGAGGTTGACGTGACCGTCCCCGACGTCGGCCCGCGCGTCTTCCGCTACTCCGAGAGCGACCGCCTCCAGACGCCCCGGTTCTGGATGTCGAAGCTCCAGCGCGAGGCGAACGCCTTCGCCCACGACGTCGTCCGAGCCGCGGCCGACTTCCCCCAGCTCGTCATCGCCAGCCCCGCGCTGCGGGCCGGCTACGCGCGGCTTGTGGAGGTCGAGATCTTCCGCGTGATCGAGGGCAGGAGCACGGCCGCCCCGACCATCGACGCCGAGCCGATGCGGCTCGACGCCTCGGCCTACGGCGCGGGCGTGCCCGAGCTGGTCGCCGCCGAGCTGGTGCGCGACGTGGTCGAGCCGAAGGAGTTCGACGAGTTCTGCCGGCTCGACCGCGTGACCGTGACCTCCGGCGGCAAGCACTTCCGCATCCCCCGCAGGCCCCACGGCCTGATCGAGGTCTGGGACGTGAAGACCCACCGCCCCGAGGCGCGGCTCTGCGTCGTCTTCCAGGACCCCGGGATGCCGCCGTCGGACGAGGTCGTGATGAAGTACCTCCTCGCCAAGCACCAGCCCGACCTGCTCTGGCAGCTCGGCGTCCGCTTCGCCCCGCCCACGGGCCGATTCGATGGGGCCCCCCCGCGGCGCTGGAAGGCCGATTGAGAACCTGCGTCGGTCTGCGGTCGACCTTCCCGGGAGGGCGAGGCTCCGCCCGAGCCCGGGTATCGACCCCGGCCCGGGGGTCATCGGCTCATCCCGACCGACGCGCCTCGATACCCGGGCTCGGGCGGAGCCTCGCCCTCCCGGAGATCGAGGAGGGTCTTCAACAGGGCAAACCGGCGAGGAGCCTCGGGTTCCCGGCCCCGGGGTCGCCCCGCGCCGACCGAACCCGAGCGTACGCCTTCCGTTCGCCTCCGTGTGGCTGTGTCCGGTGAGAGTGTGAGCCAGGCCGAACGGTTGACGGGACGGCAAATAGGCCCCGAGCGAACGGCGGGAGGACCATTCTCCGCGGTCCCGGCGCATTGTCGTCTGGTTGCGAAAGGGTCAGAGACGTGACCCCTCGACCTGATTCACGCCTCTTGTTGCCTCACGCGATCACTCCGGTGTCGAGAAATCCGCGCGAAGCGGTCAAGCCACCGCCCGGCAGGCCGCGATCCGGCGGATGTTCAGTCCGAGGGCGCGGAGGAACGTCCGGTAGCTCACGGAGGCCAGCCCTCGTACCCGCAGCGACGCCAGGCCCATCTGGTACTTCAGCCGCGACATCGTCCCCTCGATCCCCGACCGCCATCGATATCGCTCGCGGAACCCCTCCGTCCGATCTCCCAGCCTCCGCTCGCGCTGCCGGACGCGATCCGGCGTGTATTGATAGCGGGCCTCGCGACGGCCCACGGCGGACGCCGGGCATGCCGACAGGAGCGGGCACGCGGAGCAGACCGCCGCATCGAACAGCGCCTGGATCTTGTCCGCACCACCGCTGGTCGAGATCGGCGCGTGCCCGCCCGGGCAGCGGAGGATGTGGCCGTTCTCGTCGAGCTCGAACCGTTCCAGCGTCAGTTGGCCCCGCTTGCTCCCCTTGGCCGTCATCGCCGGCGCCACGACCTCGACACCCCGCCCTGCGGCCCTGCGCAGGTTCTCGTTGGAGCCGTAGTGGGTGTCGGCGAGCACGACCGCGGGCTTGATCCCCCGCGTCTCGGTGTCGTCGAGGGCCGGCACCAGCGCCGCGCTGTCGTGCGTGTTCAGCTTGCCGATGGGCACGTGCGTGATCAGGTCCGGGCCGGGGCGGTGATCCTCCGGGGCTTCATCCTCGTGGATCGTGTACGTCTCCATGACCTGCACGAGGTAGCCATCGCCCTTGTGCTTGTTGTAGCTGGCGTCGGGGTCGGCCGGGTTCAGGACGTTGTCGCAGGGGATCTCGTCCGGCTCCTTGACCCGGAGGGTCGCATCGATCCCGGACCCGACGACCTCGAACTGCTCGCCGAGGACCCGCGCCAGGATTCGATAGCTCTCCGACCCGGCGGCCGCAGTCTCGCCAAACCCGGTGACCAGCCGCAGCAGGTCGGCCGCGGCCTCGGGCAATCGACGCCTCGACTCGCTCGGCGTCGTGGAGGCGAAGCAGCCCGTCCCCTCGCGGTCCACGTACTTGCGGACGAGCTCGGGGTCGACCGTCGCATGCAGGTCCGGGTGGAGGCGCCGCAACTCGCGGAGGAACTTGCTGATGGTCTCGACGACGGTGCCGAGCCGTGTCAGCGTGCGCATCGCCGATCGTATGGCCGTGGAATCGAGCCGCTGCCTGCTCGTGTCGACGCCCACGGCCTTGATGAGCTGGTCGGTGAGCGAGTGGAAGAGGATCCGGTCGAGACCGCGCTCGATCAGGAGGCTCCGGTAGTTCCGCAGGGTCCGCTCGCAGAAGTAGGCGTCGGACTCGGAGCGGATGTCGAGGGCGTACTGCCAGGCGAGGTTGAGGGCGACGGCCTCGACGGTGGCGGCGTCGGTGGTGTCGTGGAGCTGCTGGAGGATCAGGGCGCCGACGACGGCGTGGAGGTCCTTGGTAGGGCGACCGAGTTGGCGCGAGAAGTGGGCGGCCAGCTCAGCGACGGGCAGGTGCTTCAGGAGGTGCTCGCGGAAGATGGCGGCCCAGGAGCGATCGAGGAGACCTCGGCGTTTCTCGCCGAGGTGGGCCCAGGGGTCGAAGAGGTCGCCGGTCTGATGGTCGCGGATGGTGAGCATCAGACGAGCATAGCGCCACCAGCGAAAATCACCAGCTTTTTGCCGCCCCGTCAACGGTTGTGAACGGCCCGGGATTGGCTTTGTTTCGGGGGCCGGAGATTGGGTTCGTTTCGCAGGCCAAAATTGGGTTCGTTTCGCACCGCGGGACCGGTCCCCCGGAGGGGGGTGAGCGACCGTCGTCAGCGATGCGTCGTGACCCCGACCTGCCGGCACATCGCCAGCAGCACGCACGTCGAGCACCGCGGCGCGACGGCCGTGCAGATCGCCTTGCCGAACGGGACGAGCCGCTCATTGATCTCGATCCAGTACTTCCCGGGCAGGATCTCGACGAGCGCCGCGAGCGTCTGCTCGGGCGTCCTGGTCGCGACGTATCCCCAGCGATTCGTCACGCGGTGTACGTGGGTATCGACCGCGAGCGCCGCACGCCCGAAGCCGACGGCGAGCGTCAGGTTGGCGATCTTCGGCCCGACGCCGCGGAACGACACGAGCTCCTCGAACGAGTCGGGCACCTCGCCGCCGAACTCGGATTCGACCCGCCGCGCGATGGCGACCAGGTCGCGCGCCTTGGGCTCGGGAAACGACGCGCCATGGAGCAGCTCCGCCAGCTTCGCCTCGCCGAGCTTGAGGAACTCCCTCGGCGTCCTCGCGACGGCGAAGAGCCGCAGGCAGACGGCCGTGGTCGTCTCGTCGCGCGTCCTCGCGGAGACCAGGCTGCCGACGAGCTGTTCGAACGGCGAGGAAAAGCCGCGGTCGCGGAGGTCGAACATCGCCGCCTTGGGCAGGCCCGCGACGGCCTTGCGGAGGCGGCGGAAGGCCTCGTCGATGTCGAAGGGCTCCTTGGCCGTGACCTTGCGCGGTAGCGGGCTGGCTCGTTTCATGGCGTGACCTCGGCGATCGACCCGAGCAACCGCGATGCCGCGCCCTTGTCGGGCCTGATAAGATCGACCGGGAAACGGCCGCCCTGACGCGCGTTTCTTGTGGCCATGGCACCCGGGAGGTCTCCGGGTGGGTCGGGCCTCTGTGCCCGCCGTCGAGGGCCATCGCCGGGCGGGCGTGGAGGCCCGCCCCACCCGGGCCCGACCGCTCGATTCCGATGGATCCGACTTCATGTGCCGACTCGCCCCGTTCGGGATTCTTCTGATCGTCGTCCAGCCCTCGAGCGGAGACGAGGGGTTGAGGCCGTTGCGCGCGTGGGCCGCCGGCCCGCTCGAAGCGCGAATCGCCTTCCATCGCGACGTGCCGCCATCGCTCGCCCAGGCCCTCGTCGGCACCCGCATCGTCTCCGGCGACGACGTGAAGGCCGGCGACCGCTATGACGCGGGCCGTCCTACCAACCCCGACGCCCCGGCCCGCGGCTCGCTCCGGATCGCCGCGGCCCGGGTCGAAGGGCGTATGCTGATCCTCGCGACCGACCCGCACTCCCGCGACACGACTTATACCGTCTGGCTCCCCGCTCCGGTCAACGCGGGCGTGACCTATCGGCTCCGGGGCGTCGAGTTCGCGTGGGACGAAGGTGAGGGGTCGAAGCCGCTGGCGACGGGTGTCTGGCCGGCGCTCGACTCGTCGAAATTGCCGGCGGGGAATCGGCCTGCCGAGACGTCCAGGCGGCTCGTTCTCAAGACGCTCGTCGCACTGCCCAGGGGGAAGATCACGCTGACGGCGCAAGCGTCGGTGCCCTTCACGATGGATCTCGGAAGCGACTCGGCGAAGTCCCTCGGCACCCAGGGCGATCAGAAGGCGGTCGTGGCGACGGAGGTCGAAACCGACGTGACCGACCTGACCTGGACGCTCGAAGCGTCGGGCCCGCCCAGCTTCTCCGCGACCTTTCGCACCGAGGGCGACCCGACCGAGCGGTCGATTTCACCCGAGCAACTGATCCTCCCGTGGGCGCCGCCGGCCGCCCCGAACTCCGCGCCGCTGCCCGTGCCGGAGGCGATCCTCAAGGGCGGCGATCCCGCGAAGGGAGCCCTCGTCTTCAAGAGCGAGGGGGCCAAGTGCGCGACCTGTCACAAGGTCGGTGGGCAGGGTGGCGACGTCGGGCCGGACCTGAGCGACCTCGTTCGTCGCGACCGCGCGTGGGTCTATCGCCAGCTCAGCGAGCCGAGCGCGGTGATCCATCCCGACTATGTGCCGTACACGGTCCTGACGAAGGACGGCCGCGTCCTCGTCGGCATCGTCCGGGCCGAGGGGGGCGACGCGATCAAGGTGACGAACACCGAGGCGAAGTCGACCGTGATCGCGAAGGCGGACATTGAGGAGTTGAAGCCGAGCGCGACGTCGATCATGCCCGTCGGCCTGCTCGGGGCGCTCGGCGAAGAGGGGGTCCGGGACCTGGTGGCGTTCCTGACGAAGTCCTCGTAGGGTCCGCTGTGCGGACCATCTTCGGTGATGGCCTTGACCGAAGATGGTCCGCTCAGCGGACCCTACAGGATTACGCGCCGAACTTCTGGAGCCGGCCGGCGTGGGCCAGGGCCAGGGGCATGCAGGTCCTTGGCGAGGAACTGTCCGAGTCCCCCCTGCAAAGCCGGGCGCTCGCCGAAGGTCGTCACGAGGTCGGGACGGCTCGTGGCCGGGGCCCAGAGCAGGGTCGGAACCGGGTGGAAGCTGTGCGACTTCATCCGGCTCGGCGTCGAGTGGTCGCCGGTGACGATCAGGACGTCGGGATTCAAGGCGCGCGAGCTTCGGCATCTCGGCGTCGAGCGCCTCGATCATCTCGACCTTCTTGGCGAAGTTGCCGTCCTCGCCCGTGCTGTCGGTGTACTTGTAGTGGATGAAGAAGAAGTCAAACTTTTCCCACTGCTCCTTGACGACCTCCATCTGGTCGGCGAGCGTCTTGCCGGGCTCGACGACGGTCATCCCAACGAGCTTCGCCAGCCCGCGATACATCGGGTAGACGGCGACCGCGACGGCCTTCAGGCCGTAGGCCTCTTCCATGGTCGCGATCTTGGGGAACTTGGCGAACCCGCGCATCATCAGGAAGTTCGCCGGCCGCTCGTCCTTGAGCACGTCCTTCGCCTGGCGGAGGAACTCGGCGGCGATCTTCGCCGTCTTCTCCGACGCGGCGTCGCCGGCCTTCGGTTCGAGCGTGTGCAGGCCGGTCGTGAGCGGGTCGGTGTCGGCGACGTTGTCGCCCAGCCCCTCGCCGCGGAACCGGACGACGAGGCGGTACTCGCGGACGGGCTCAATCAGGGTCTCGACGCCCTCGACCTTCACCCCAGCCCGCAATTTCTCGACGAGCTTCTCGCAGGTCTCGGTCGGGATCCGGCCGGCCCGGCGGTCGGTGACGCGGCCCTCGGTCGTCGACCGTGCAGAAGTTGCCGCGGATCGCGACGTCCTTCGGGCCGACCTCGACGCCGATGCCGAGGGCCTCGAGCACGCCCCGGCCGATGTCGTGCTCGAGCGGGTCGAAGCCGAAGAGGCCGAGATGCCCCGGCCCCGAGCCCGGCGCGATGCCCGGGAGCGACCGGCGTGCTCAGGCCGACGGTCCCCTCGGAGGCGAGGGCGTCGAGGTTCGGCGTCCGCGCGGTCTCGAGCTCGGTCTTGCCGCCCGGCTCGATCGGTAGGCCGCCGAGGCCGTCCGCGACGAGCATCACGATCTTGGTCTTGTTCGGCTCGAGCAGGCCCCGGATCACGTCGTGCATCGACATCGGCGGTCTCTTCCTCCCCGGCGGGCGATGGAACTCCTCGTCATGGCTCAGCCGCCCGGGGCGGCCGACCGCCCGATTGTCGTCTCCCGGGCTTCCCGTTGACAACCGTTCGCCCTCGTTCGCTGTTCACTGCTCCGATGACGCGCCTTTCAAAACAAGCCTAGTTTTGCGGGAGAATGGCCAAAGTCAACCTGTCACGGCGCCGATACCCGTCATAACAGGGCCGTCCCTGTGGGCAACGTCGCATGTTGCATCAGTTCAGGAGGCACGATGAGTGTGCCTAACTTAGCTTCACCCAGGACTGCGGGGACGGCCTTTTCACGATAGGCGGCCGGCGGCGGGAGTCGAGATCCCGCCGCCGGCTTCGCTTCGTGTGGAGAGGCCGCGGGCGCATTCCCCGCGCCGATGGGGCTGTTATCCTCGTCCTCGGGTCGATCCGGCCGCGAGGGGCGCGGTCCGCTCTTGAGTTGCACCGGGGACGAGGCATGCGCAAGCCGCTTCTGGGACGTGCATGGGCCGCGGCGGTTGCCGTGGCCTGTTTGGTAGCGACGACGGTTGCGGCCGACGAGCCCGGCGCCTTCGGCGGCACGCTGCCGACCGACGCGAAAGGGACCCCGCTCAACTTCGACTTCGAGGCCGGCACGCTCAAGGACTGGACGCCCGAGGGCGATGCCTTCGCCGGCAAGCCGGTCGAGGGCGACACGGTCTCGGCCCGGCGCTCGGACATGAAGAGCCGGCACGCCGGCCGGTTCTGGGTCGGCAGCTACGAGCGGCGCGGGGATGACACGAAGGGTACCCTCACGTCGGTCCCATTCGTGGTCACTAAGCCCTATGCGAGCTTCCTCGTGGGCGGTGGTAACTTCCCGACCACTGCTGTCGAGCTGATCCGCAAGGACACGGGCAAAACCGTCCGGCGGGTCTCCGGCGAGTCCGTCGAGGACATGAGCCGGGTCGTGGTCGACCTGACGCCGCACCTCGGCAAGGAGCTGGTCATCCGCCTCGTCGACGACCAGCGCGGCGGCTGGGGCCACCTCAATTTCGACGACTTCCGGCTCCACGACGCGAAGCCACCGATCCCCGACCGCCTCGACAAGACTCCCGGCGAGTTCGCCCACTCCGGCCTGCCCCCGACCGAGGCCGCCGGGGCGATGACCGTCCCGCCCGGCTTCAAGGTCACGCTGTTCGCGGGCGAGCCCGACGTCCACCAGCCCGTCGCCTTCGCCATCGACGACCGCGGCCGGCTCTGGGTCGCCGAGGCGTACTCCTATCCCGTCCGCCAGCCCGAGGGGAAAGGTCGCGACCGGATCCTCATCTTCGAGGATAAGGACAACGACGGACATTTCGACTCCCAGAAGGTGTTCGCCGACAAGCTGAACCTCGTGAGCGGGATCGAGGTCGGCTTCGGCGGCGTCTGGGTCGGCGCGGCGCCCGAGTTCCTGTTCATCCCGGATAAGGACGGCGACGACCGGCCCGACGGGCCGCCGCAGGTCGTCCTCGACGGCTGGGGCCTCGAGGATACTCACGAGACGTTGAACTCGTTCATCTGGGGTCCCGACGGCTGGCTCTACGGCTGCCACGGCGTCTTCACCCACTCGAAAGTCGGCAAGCCGGGCACGCCCGCGACGGACCGCGTGCCGCTTAACGCCGGCATCTGGCGCTATCACCCAACGAAGGACCGCTTCGAGGTCTTCGCCCACGGCACGAGCAACCCGTGGGGCTTCGACTTCGACGCCAACGGCCAGGGCTTCCTCACCTCGTGCGTGATCCCGCACCTCTACCACATCGTCCCCGGCGGGCGGTACGAGCGGCAGGCCGGGCAGCACTTCGAGTCATACACATACGACGACATCAAGACGATCGCCGACCACCGCCACTACGTCGGCAACATCCGCGACCACGCCTGGTGGAGCCAGAGTCCCCTTCCGCCCGCCTCGACCCTCGCCGCCGGCGGCGGTCACGCCCACGCGGGCGCGATGATCTACCAGGGCGACGCCTGGCCCGCCGAGTATCGCAATTCGATCTACATGAACAACATCCACGGCGCCCGGGTCAACCGCGACATCCTCAAGCCCCAGGGCTCCGGCTTCGTCGGCTCGCACGCGCCCGACTTGCTCGTGACCAACGACTCGTGGTCGCAGATCATCAGCCTCAAGTCGGGGCCGGACGGCAATGTTTACATGATCGACTGGTACGACGGGCAGCAGTGCCACGTTAACGACCCGGACCGGCCGGATCGGTCGAATGGGCGGATTTTCAAGGTGAGCTACGGGTCGCAGAAGCCAAAGCCCGCCGCGCTCGGGGCGATGAATGACAGGGAACTCGTCGCGCTCCTCGCCAGCCCGAACGAGTGGCACGTCCGCACGGCCCGGCGTCTCCTGCAGGAGCGGAGCGGGAAACCGAACGCGAGCGGTGACGTGGTCATGGGTCGCATCTCGCTTGCCGAGATGGCGATGAAGGGCGCGACCGAGCACGGTCGCCTCCGCGCCCTCTGGGCCCTGCACTCGATCGGCGGTTCCGTCTTCAGCTTGCTCGAGGCTCCCCTCGCCTCGGGAACTCCAGCCGAGGTCGGCTGGCGAGTCCGGCTGGCGTTCGAGGACAAGAACCCGTCGCCCGCACTGTTGACGGCCGTCCGTGAACTCGCGTCCTCGACGCCCTCCCCCGTCGTCCGCCTCGAAATCGCCTCGGCGATGCAGCGAACGCCGCTCGACGACCGCTGGCCAATCCTCGAAGCCCTCCTCGCCCGCGAAGAGGACGCCGCGGACCGGAACATCCCCTTCCTGATCTGGTACGCCGCCGAGCCGCTGGCCGAGCGGGACGCCTCGCGGCTGCTCGCGATCGCCCTGGCCGGGAAGATTTCGCTCGTCCGCGACTTCGCCATCCGCCGCGTCGGCGCGATCGGCACGCCGGCGGCGATCGCGGGGCTGGTCGATGCGATCGCGGGGGCGAAGGACGGCCGGATTCGGCTGGCCCTGCTTCGGGGTCTCAACGAGTCGCTCAAGGGCCGCCGCCAGGTCGCGATGCCGCCGCGGTGGCCGGAGGTCTTTGCCAGCCTGGTCAAGGATCCCGAGATGCGCTCGCAGGCGACGGCGCTCGCCTTGACCTTCGGCGACACCTCGGCCCGCACCACGCTCCGCGAGCTCGTGGCCGACGCGAAGGGCGACATCGGCCTCCGCAAGGAGGCGCTCGCGGCCCTCCTCAAGGCCAAAGATCCCGAGCTTGCACCGATCCTGCACGTCCTCGTCTCCGAACCGGCCCTCCGCGGCGCGGCCATCCGCGGCCTGGCGGGATACGGCGACGATGGGACATTGGCGGTCTTGCTCTTCTCCTACGCCGGGTTCTCGCCCGAGGACCGTCGCGACGCCCTGAACACCCTGGCCTCGCGGCCCATGTTCGCCCAGGCGTTGCTCGCGGCCGTCGAGGGAGGCCGGATTGCCCGGAGCGACCTCTCGGCCGACCTCGTCCGCCAGCTCCGCAACCTGAACGACCCGTATGTGAACGACAAGATCGCCAAGGTCTGGGGCGCGGCCCGGCCGACCTCGGCCGATCGCGCGAAGCAGATCGCCGAATTCAAACAAGAGCTGACGCTGGGAACCAACCCCGCACCTGACCTCGCGCTCGGCCGCGCGGTGTTCTCGAAGACGTGTGCCCAGTGCCACGCCCTCTTCGGCGAGGGCGGCACGGTCGGCCCCGACCTGACGGGCTCGAATCGGCGGGATCTCCAGTACGTGCTCGAAAACATCCTCGACCCGTCCGCCCTGATCGGCAAGGACTACCTCGCCCACATCATCGCCACGAGCGACGGCCGGACGCTGACCGGGATCATCCGCGCCGAGGATAAGGACGCGATCACGCTCGTCACCGCCAACGAGACGCTGACGATCCCCAAGGCCGAGGTCGAGGCCCGGCGGCCGAGCGAGGCGTCGATGATGCCCGACGACCTGCTCAAGCCGCTCTCGGACTTCGAGACCCGGAGCCTGATCGCCTACCTCGCCAGCCCGGGCCAGACGGCGATCCTCGCCACGCCGGAGAATGCCGCGTCATTCTTCAACGGTCGCGACCTGACCGGCTGGGTCGGTGACCCGAAGCTCTGGTCCGTGGAAAATGGCGAGATCGTCGGCAAGACGGCCGGGCTCAAGCGCAACGAGTTCCTCCGCTCGACGATGGTCGCGGGCGACTTCCGCCTGTCGCTCGACGTCAAGCTCGTGGACAACGCGGGCAACAGCGGCATCCAGTTCCGTAGCGAGCCCCTGGCCGATGGCGAGATGAAGGGCGACCAGGCCGACGTCGGCGCCGGCTGGTGGGGCAAGCTGTATGAGGAGAACGGCCGCGGCCTCCTGTGGGACAAGTCGGGCGAGGCCCACGTCAAGCTCGGCGACTGGAACCATTACGAGGTCGTGGCCGACGGGTCGAAGATCACGACGGCGATCAACGGCAAGCCGTGCGTCGACCTGGATGATCCGAAGGGCGCTCGTCGTGGGATCTTCGCCTTCCAGCTCCACTCGGGCGGGCCGACGGAGGTCCGGTTCCGGAACGTCCGGCTTGAAGTCCTTCCCGGAAGTTCGACGGCGGCGCGGTAGGACGTTGGGGGTCTTTCCTGGTGGGGCGGGCCTCTGTGCCCGCGCTTCTTGCCCCGCCCCACCCTGAGCTTTCGATGCGCGGGATCTCCTTCTCCGGGAAATTTCGAACCAAATAAATCCCGCCGGCCTCCGTATACCTGGTAATCGACCGGGTGTGCCCGCGATTGCGCGGGCGGGAGGTGGCGGATGATGCGGTTCTTGATGATGATGGTGCTGGCGATCTGCTTGCTGCTCGGGGTCGAGCTGCGCAAGGTGGGGGGCCAGCCCGTGATCCGCCTCGACAACAGCCCGGTCATCGGCGGCAACAACCAGTTCGCCATCGACCTGTTCCGCGCGATCCGATCGCGGCCGGGAAACGTGTCGCTCGCCCCGGCCAGCGTCTCGACGGCGCTGGCCATGACGTACGAAGGAGCCCGCGGCGAGACGGCCGAGGAGATGGCGCGCGTCCTCCATCTCCCGGCCGACCGCGAGGCCGTTCGCCGAGGGTTCCGCGAGCTAATCGCCCGGCTCAATGGCGAGGGCGCGGAGCGACCGTATCGCCTGGTCTCGGCCAATTCGCTCTGGGGCCAGAAGGGCGACCGCTTCCTGCCCGACTTCCTGCACATCCTCGCCGACGTCTACGGCGCCGAGTTCCATCCCGTCGACTTCCGCCACGCGACCGAGGCGGCCCGGCTCGCGATCAACGCCTGGGTCGACGGCAAGACGAACCACCTGATCCCCGAGTTGCTCTCGTCGCGCGACGTCCGTCCTGATACCTCGCTCGTCCTCGTGAACACCGTCTATTTCAAGGGGAGCTGGCTCTACCCGTTCGCCAAGTCCGCGACGGCCCCGGCCGACTTCCACCGCGGCGACGGCTCCAAGGTCAGCGTCCCGACGATGCGCCAGACGCATCGGCTGTCGCACGCCCAGGGCGACGGATTCGGCCTGCTCGAGCTCCCCTACAAGGGCGGAGACCTCGCCTTCGACGTCGTGCTGCCGGACGACGGCGTATCGCTGGACAAGGTCGAGTCCAATTTGGCCCTGCCGCAGCTCCAGCAGACGATCGAACGCCTCGGCGAGCGCGAGGTCGCGCTGGCGATGCCGAAGTTCAAGGTCACGTCGGGCGCCGAGCTCTCGGAGCCGCTCTCGGGCCTGGGGATGGCGCGGGCCTTCAGCAGCAGCGAGGCGGATTTCAGCGGGATCGACGGGACGCGCGAGCTCTTCGTCTCGAAGGTCGTCCACCAGGTCGTCGTCAACCTCGACGAGGAGGGGACCGAGGCCGCGGCGGGCACGGCGGTGGTCGTTACCCGGGCCATGGCGCGGATCGCCCAGCCGCTCGTCTTCCGCGTCGACCGGCCGTTCCTCTACCTGATCCGCGACGTCAAGACCGGGGCGATTCTCTTCCTGGGGCGGGTGGCCGACCCGACGCGTTGACGGCGGGGGTGACGGATGATGCGCCTCGCGATGGTGCTGCTCCTCCTCTCTGCCGACGCCCCGAATCCGGCGGCGGACCTTAAAGGGAGTCCCGTCGTCGCGGGGATGAATCGCTTCGCGATCGACCTGTTCCGCGAGGTCCGCTCGCCGTCGGCCAACGTCGCGATCTCCCCGGCGAGCGTCGCACCCGCGATCGCCATGATCTACGAGGGCGCCCGCGGCCAGACGGCCGAGGAGATCGCCGGAGTCTTCCACTTCCCGGGCGATCGCGAGGCGATGCGCCGGGACTTTCAGGCACTGATCCGGCGCTGGGGCGACTCGGGCGGCGCGCGCGCCGTTTGGCCTCGTCGCGGGCAGTTCGCTCTGGGGTCAACTGGGATTCGAGTTCCGGACCGAGTACACCCATCTCCTCTCGAAGTCCTACGGCGCCTCGCTGATGGTCGTCAATTTCCGCGAAAAACCCGACTCCGCCCGGACGGCGATCAACAGGTGGGTCGACGGGATGACCCATCACCGGATCTCGGAGCTCGTCGCCCCGGCCGCCATCACGGAGAACACGAGGCTCGTCCTCGTCAACGCGATCATCTTCAGGGCGAAGTGGTCGCACGAATTCCGCCCCGAAGCCACGCGGGCCGACGACTTTCACATCACCCCGCCGAAGACCGTCAAGGTGCCGATGATGCGCCAGAAAGAGGAGCTGGCCTTCGCCGAGACCGACGACATGCAGATGGTGCAGATGCCCTATCTCGGGGGCGAATTCGCGATGGTCGTCGTTCTGCCGAAGCAGCCGGACGGGCTCGAGGCGGTCGAGAGGGCCCTCACGACCGAGGCGTTTGACCGATGGCTCGCGAAGTCCGAGCGGCGGGACGTGATGGTCACCTTACCGAAATTCCGCGCCGAGGCATCGCTCGACCTCGCCCGGCCGCTCGCCGGCCTCGGCATGAAGGCGGCCTTTACACCGTCGGCCGACTTCTCCGGGATCGCCGAGAACGACCCGCTCTGGATCTCCGCGGTCATCCACGAGGCCCTCGTCAAGGTCGACGAGGAGGGGACCGAGGCCGCGGCGGCCACGGCCGTCGTCGCCGCGGGTGCGGCGGAGCGGCCGGCGAGCAAGCCGCCGGTCGAGTTCAAGGTGGACCACCCGTTCCTCTACGCGATCCGGGACGCGAAGACGGGCGCGATCCTCTTCCTAGGCCACGTCGTCGACCCCTCGCGGTGAACCGCCTTGCGACGACCCTGCGGCCGGGCTAACCTAAATGTCTCGTTGCGGGGCTGATCCCGCTCCCGTCCGCGATCCGCGCGTCTCAAGTCGAGGGAACCCGACCGTCATGACCCCCCTGATCGTCCACCGGACCGCGAAGGGATATCACGGCGAGGAAGTCGAGTACAAGCGGTCGGGCAGTGGCTTCTACCGCGAGACGAAGCACATCCCGGTCCCGCAGACCGAGCCCGAGATCCTGGCCTTCGCCAAGGAGAACGGCTACTCGATCGAGTGGCGCGACCTGACGCCCGAGGCCGCGGCCACGCCCGGCCATGTCGACCCGGCCGGCGCGGCGACGGGCTGAGCCATGCGAAAACGGGGTCAGGAGCCTTTGTAGGGGCTCCTGACCCCGTTTTCGCGACCCCCGCGGGGCCGGACCGACGATGCTCTTCGCGCTCCACGACGTCTCGAAGTCGTACGGCAAGGTCCAGGCCCTCCGCGGCCTCAGTGTCGCCATGCCCGAGGGCGCCATCGGCCTGCTCGGCCCCAATGGCGCGGGCAAGACGACGATGATCCGGACCCTCCTGGGCCTGATCCGCATCGACTCGGGCCGCGGCGAGGTCCTCGGCATGGACGTCCGCTCGCGACGGCTCGACATCCGCCAGGCCGTCGGCTTCGTGCCCGAGGACGAGTGCCTCTTCCCCTCGGTCGTCGGCGTCGAGTTCGTCGCCTACGCGGGCGAGCTCTCGGGGATGGCTCCGAAAGATGCGCTCCAGCGGGCCCATGAGGTCCTCGACTACGTCGGCCTCGGCGAGGCGCGATATCGCAAGGTCGACTCGTACTCGACCGGGATGAAGCAGCGGATCAAGATCGCGTCGGCGATCGTCCACGACCCGCGGCTCCTGATCCTCGACGAGCCGACCAACGGCATGGACCCCGCCGGCCGCGAGGAGGTGCTCGAGCTCTGCCGCGACCTGACGCGGAACAAGGGGATGAGCCTCCTCTTCTCGAGCCATTTGCTTCCGGACGTCGAGGCCGTGTGCGATCACGTCATGGTCCTCGGCCGCGGCAAGCTCCTGGCGTCGGGGCGGATCGACGAGTTGAAGAAGCGGCACACGCAGCAGTTCGAGGCGCGGGTCAAGGGCGACCAGCTCGCGTTCGCCGGCCGGCTCGCGGGGCTCGGCGTGCGGGCTGAGCCGCTGGAGGACCGGCTCCTCGTCGAGCTCGACGACGGCCAGACGCTCGGCGTGCTCTGGGAGGCGGCCCGCGAGGGCGTCGAGCAGATCCGGATGCTCCGGCCGAGGCAGAGCACGCTCGAGGAGGTCTTCCTCGACGCCCTGGCGGAGGCGGGCTGATGCCGATCTTCGACCAGGGCTACCAGCACTGGCGCGGGCGGCTCTCAGGCCACGCCTGGCGATGGTTCGCGATCACCCGCCGGGGCGTCGCCTCGCAGTGGAGGGCCCGCGGGGTCAAGTGGGCTGTTGCCGCCGCGCTCGGCCCGGCGCTCCTGCTCGCCGGCTTCCTCATCGTCTGGGGCCTCGTCGAGCAGCAGTCGCCCAAGCCCGAGGAACAGTCGCCGACGTTCCAGATGATCTTCCGCGTCCTCCAGCTCCCCGAGGAGGTGAAGGCCGGCCCGAAGGCCTATCGCACGGTCTACTGGACCATGGCCTTCCACTACTTCTTCGCGGTCGAGATGTTCTTCTCGATGCTTCTGACCTTGATGGTCGGCCCGAACCTGATCAGCCAGGATCTGCGGTACAACGCCGTCCCGCTCTACTTCTCGCGGCCCGTGCGGCGGTTCGACTACTTCCTGGGCAAGCTCGGCGTGATCGCCACGTTCATCGCCGCCGTTTCGATCGCGCCGGCCGTCGGGGCGTGGCTGCTCGGGGTGGCGTTCAGCTTCGACGCGAACGTCGTGAGCGATACGGGGCGGATCCTCCTCGCCTCGATCGGCTACGGCCTCGTCGTCTGCGTCTCGGCCGGGACGCTGATGCTGGCGATCTCGTCGCTCTCGCGGAACTCGCGGGCCGTCGGCGCGCTGTGGGTCGGGCTCTGGATCATCGGGCCGGTGGTGGGGCAGATCCTCTCCGAATCGGTCCGCCAGGACTGGTGCCCGCTCGTGTCGTATCAGACCAATCTCCTGCGGATTCGCGAGGCCATGCTCGACACGCCGTCGGCCCGTTCGAAGTTCCTCGACCTTCTCGATGTCGGCCGCACGGAGATGCGGAAGGCCCAGATGTTCTCCAGCCTGATGAAGGGCGGCCGTCGGGGCGGCCCCCGAGTCATGTTTGCGCCCCGCCCCGTCCTCCGAGCCCGCCGCCGATGCCGGGCTACGATGAGGACGGCAACTCCACGTTTCCCTGGCAATGGTCGGCCTATGTTCTGGTCGGCCTCCTGGTGCTCTCGACATGGATTCTCTCGACGCGGGTGAAGTCGCTCGACCGGCTCCGGTGATGATGCCCGACGCCCTCCGCTCGGACGTCGAGCCGCCCGACTCGGCCAAGTCGCCGGGCCCGGGCGTCGTCGAGTTCCGCGGCGCCTCGAAGTGGTACGGTCACGTCATCGGCGTCAATAACTTGAATCTGAGCATCCCCGCAGGCGTCACGGGATTGCTCGGCCCCAACGGCGCGGGCAAGAGCACGGTCCTCCAGCTCGCCACCGGCCAGCTCCGGCCGAGCCAGGGCGAGGTCCGCGTGCTCGGCCACCGCGCGTGGAACAACCCGGGCCTGAACCGTTACATCGGCCTCTGCCCCGAGCAGGACGCCTTCTACGAGTGGATGACCGGCCGCCAGTTCCTCGTGGCGTGCGCCCGGCTCGGCGGCCTCCGCCGTCGCGACGCCGCCGAGGCCGCGTCCCGCGCGCTCGACGTCGTCAAGATGACCGAGAACGCCGACCGGCCCGTCCGCGGCTACTCGAAGGGGATGCGCCAGCGCACGAAGCTCGCGCAGGCCCTCGTGCACGACCCGCTCGTCCTCTTCCTCGACGAGCCGCTCACCGGCACCGATCCGGTCGCCCGCCGCGACCTGATGGACGTGATCCATCGCCTGGGCGACGAGGGCCGGAGCATCATCGTCTCGAGCCACGTGCTGCATGAAGTCCAGGTCGTCACGCCGCGGATCGTGCTCCTGAACCACGGCCGGCTCGTGGCCGAGGGGGACATCCGCCAGATCCGCGACCTGATTGACACCCACCCGCACCGCATCGTCCTGAAGTGCCCCCGCGAACGGGCCCTGGCCGCGAAGCTCGTCGGCCACGACGACGTCGTCGGCGTCGAGCTCAGGCGCGACGACGGCGCGATCCTCGTCGAGACCCGCTCGCCCGACCGGTTCTACGGCCGCCTGGCGCGGATCTCGCTCGAGGGCGACACGCCGATCGAGGAGGTCTACTCCGACGACGACAACCTCGAGGCCGTCTTCAAGTACCTGGTGAATTCATGAGCGTCGCACCCGTGCCTTACGACGGCCGCCCGGTGCGGCTCTCGCGGCGGATCGACCCGCCGGCCGTCGCCGCGCTGTTCGGCCTGACGGTCGGTCGGCTCATCCGCGGGCGCCGGCTGGTCGTGCTGTCGCTGCTCTACGCGATGCCGATCGTCATCGCCATGCTCGCCTATCACTACAATCCCGGCTTCGACACCGACAAGGCCGAGCTGGTGCTCGTCTTCGGGCTGATCCCGCAGGCGATCCTGCCGCTGACGGCCCTGGTGTTCGCCTCGGGGATGATCCAGGACGAGGTCGAGGAGCAGACGCTGACGTACCTCCTGATCCGCCCTCTGCCCCGGCCGATGATCTACATCACGAAGCTCGCCGCGACCTGGACCGTCATGGCCGCCATGACGGCCGTCTTCGTCCTGACGACCTACGGGGTCCTCTACGCAATCGACCCGGCCCCGTTCGAAGGCCTGATGCCGGTCCGGCCGCTGGAGGCGGTCGCGATCATGCTCCTGGCACTGGCCGCGTACGGCTCGGTCTTCGGCCTCGTCGGCCTTTTCGTCCGGAGGACGCTGCTCTTCGGGGTGCCCTACATCGTCATCCTGGAGGGCGTGTTCGCGAACATCGAGTTCGTGATCCGCCACGCGACGATCATGTACCAGTCCCGCGTCCTCGCGATACGCTGGCTCGGCCTGCAGGCCGAGGACTGGAACATCGACCTGACCCAGGCGCCGAGCCTCGAATGGTCGGCGCTGAACCTGGCGATCGCCACGGCCGTGCTGACGATCATCGGCGCCTTCGCCTTCGCCCGCCGCGAGTACCGGGTCAAGACGCCCGAGGCGACGTGAGTCCCGTAGGGTCCGCTATTGCGGACCGTATTGGATGCCGAATGGTCCGCAATAGCGGACCCTACGGGATGGTGCGTTCTCACCAATTCACCGCATTGGCGTCGATAACCTCGCCGCCATCGCGACTGAGGAGGGCCTTGAGCACGTTCGGGTCGACCTTCTCCGAGATGAACCGGACTGCGCCGTCGGCGAACGCTGCGTTGAACCCGCCGGCCGAGAATCCGCCCAGCGGGGGCAGCGGCGCGTTGTCCGCCCCCTGCCCGATCCCCACGAACGGGATGTCGTCGGGCTTCGTCCAGGGGATGTCGCGCCTCGCCTCGACGAGCGCGATTGTGTAGGACAGCCCATCGGTGATCTGGGCGAGCAACGGGCCCTGGTTGTCGGGCGAGATCGTGTGCGGCCCGGTCGGCATGTAGTACGCAGGCGAGTTCCGCGGGCCGTCCGGGTGGGCGAACATCATCGGCATCTTGTCGAGCAGCTTACGGTTGTTCGGCCCGTCCCACGGCTCGTTGAAGTTGTACTGCCGGAACAGCGGCTCCTGCTCGATATAGGGCAGGACCGCCACCCGCCAGCTGTAGGGCGTCTTGCCGTCAGGGCCGACCATGACGGCCGCCGGGAACCGGCCGCCGTGGGCCTGCGAGTAGTTGTGCATCGCCAGGCCGAGCTGCTTGAGGTTGTTGACGCTCTGAGTCCGCTTGGCGGAGGGCGCGTGCCTGTACGGCCGGCGCCAGCGCGGCCACCGTCCTCGCCGGGTCGAGGTCGGAGATTGCCGAGACCCGGACGGTCTTGCCTTCGGCCTTGATCTCGGCCCGGTCCAGCAACGTCGACCCATTGACGAGGAGCTTCTCGGCCACGTTGACCTCGCGACCCTCGCCCGTCGCGTGGACTCGGACCGACTCGAGGCTGTTCTTGCCCAGGACGAGCAGAGCCTTGAGGGTCTCGGCGACCCGCGCCGCGTCCGCCTCACTCTCGCAGGAGCCGAGGCCGTCAAGCCGGAGCTTCTGGACCAGGTCGAGGCCGACGGCATAGGCCTGTCGCCTTGCTCAACAGCGGCTCGAACCCGTCGAACGGCGACTCCGGACCGCGAGCCCCGCCCGCCACGAGGGGCTGGAGCTTGATCCGCAGCCAGGTCGTGTCGACGGCCACGGCCACCTGACCCTTCTTGATCTCCTTCCAGGCCGCGGACCACGAGGCCCGCTCGGCGTCGCCCCGCCTCGCGGCGAGCAGGCGAAGCATGTTCGGCTCCTCGGCGTAGATCAGCGTCCGGTCGTCGGGCCTCGCGAAGCACTCGCGGACCTCGCCCTGGCCCAGCCGCGTGTAACGGAAGTCGCCGAACGGCACCTCCTCCCGGAACACGCCCGGCTGGATGTCGCCGAGCGGTCTACCGCCGTTCGCCTTCATCGTCCGAAAGATCACCCCCGCGGGCTCGAGCATCGGCCTCGCCCGCGGAGGACCCGTCGCCTGGCCCTGGAGCCAGACGACGGTCACCTGCGCGATCTCTCCGGGCGGGATTCCGATGGCATTGCTGACGTGGTCAGCCGTTTCGATCGACCCGAGCCATTGCTTGAACTCAGGCCTCGCCAGCAGCTCGGCGGGCCGGATGGCGGCGACCATCCCGCAGTCGGCCGGGATGAATCCGTGGTCGAGGGAAACGCCCTCACCTGCGGCCTCGGCCTGGGCCGCATCCGCCTCCTTCTCGGAGCCCGGCACGCGGAGCCCGGCCAGGGCCAGGCCCGCCACGAGCAGGCCCCCGAGGGCGATCGCCCGGGACCGCGCGAGAGCGGGGCGGGAGAGACGTCATGCGCAGTCGCGGAGCATCTCGATCCTCCTCAGGAAAGTGCCACGGGCCGGAGAGAACGACCGGGCGGCCCAACCGACCGGTCGCGGCTCGTTGCGGAGGGCCAGCCGGGCAAGCGTCGCCAGGTAGGTCCGATTCCCGCCCGAGAGCGCGGCCCCCCACGCGTCGGCCGCCAGCTCCTGGTCGAGCCGGAGCCGCAGCGCGAGCCGGTGCGCCAGCGGGTGGTAGAACTGCAGCGCCAGGCTGAACTGGGCCCAGACGCCCGCCAGATAATCGTTTCTTCGGATGTGCGCAGCTCATGCGCCAGCACCACCCGCCGCTCGCGCTCGTCCCACCCCGGCCAGTCCGCCGGCAGCAGGATGAGCGGCCGCCGCCAGCCGATCGTCGCCGGCATCGCCAGCCCCGGCGCCACGCGGAGCTCAACCCGAGGGCCCACGCCCAGCCTCTGCCGGAGCACCGAAGCGAGCTCGAGCAAGTCCGGATCGTCGACGGGATGACTGCTCCTCCTGAGCGCCGCGACAGCCGCGAGCCCGAGCGCGAAGCGTCCGAGTCCGATGACGATGCCCACGATCGCCACCGCCGCGATCCATCCCGGCCAGCCCCAGCCGGCCCGCTCGGGTGCGGCGGCCGGCCGCATCAACGCCACTCCCAGCGACCGCACGGCGGCGGCCAGGCCCTCGTCGGGTGGCTTCACATCGAGAGCGGCCGGGGCCTCCGGCGCCTCCGCCGCTGCTTCCACGGTGCCCGCCGGCGCCGCGACCGCCGGAACCGCGGCCGGACCGGCCATCCCGCCGGCCCCGACGATCTCCCACCTCGGCCACGGCGAGGCCCCCAGCACCGCGACCCCCACCATCCCCACGAGCGTCGCCAGCCCGAGCCATGCCGAGGCCGCCGGCCCCTTGCGGCGGAACGCCCAGCCGACCACGCCGGCGATCGCCACCAGCCCCGCCCCCCGGACCGCGGCGCCGAGGAGGAACATGCCCAGTGCGTTCATCGGCCGCCCTCCTCGCGCAGGATGTCTTCGAGCAACGCCCGCTCGCGATCCGTCAGCCCCTCCTGCTCCATCAGCCTCACGAGCAACTCGGCCCGCGAGCCGCGAAAGACCCGGTCGATCATGTGCCCGAGCAGGCTGCCCGACACCTCCTCGAAGGACCGCGTCGCCCGGTAGCGGAACGGCCGCTCGTCGTTGGTCGCCGACAGGAACCCCTTGTCGACCAGAATGCGGACGAGCGTCGCGATCGTCGTATACGCCCGGTCGAGTCCCGACCGCGCCAGCTCTTCGCGGACCTCGGCCGCCGTCGCCTCGCCGAGCCCCCAGAAGACGTGCATGACCTCGAGCTCTCGCTCGGTCAACTCCTTCGCCGCCGGCCGTCCCATGGCGTTTCTCCCGGGAATCCGGACTGGGATTTGGTTTGCCAGATTTGGTTTTATAGTACGACAGACGTCAGCGGTGTCAAGCGGACACTGTAAGAATTCGTGGAAACGCCTGCCGCCCTTGCCAGGGCGAGGGGCTGCGAGTATGAATGGGTTGTCGCCGAAGTGGCGGAATGGCAGACGCGCCGGACTCAAAATCCGGTCCCCGCAAGGGGGTGTGGGTTCAAGTCCCACCTTCGGTATTACCCGCGCCGATCGGGCTTTCCTACGATCCGCCGTCGAGGCCTTCGAGCTCCTCCCACCGCTGGTAGGCGGCGGCCAGCTCGGCTTCGAGCGACGCCAGCCTCGCGTTCGCCTCGACGATGGCGCCTGCGTCCTTCCGATAGAACGCCGGATCGGCCATCTCGCCGTGAAGCTCCTCGCGAGCGGCCTCAAGGGCCTCGATCCGCCCGGGAAGGGCCTCGAGCTCGCGCTTCTCTTTGAACCCGAGCCGCCGTGGCCGCTCGGCCGGCGGCAGTCGTCACGCGGGATGGGTTCGGGCTCGATTCGACCGGCACCTCGGCCTGGCGCTGGCGGAGATAGTCGTCGTAGCCGCCGTCGTACTCCTTCACGCGGCCGTCTGGCTCGATGACGAGGGTGCTCGTCACGACGTCGTTCAGGAACGCCGCGGTCGTGGCTGACGAGCAGGACCGTCCCCTGATAGGCGACGAGCAGCCCTTCGAGAAGCTCGAGCGTCTCGACGTCCAGGTCGTTCGTCGGCTCGTCGAGGACGAGCACGTTCGACGGCTTCGTGAAGAGCTTGGCGAGCAGCAGCCTGCTCCGCTCGCCGCCGGAGAGGAGCTTGACCAGGCTCCGCGACCGCTCGGGCGGGAAGAGGAAGTCTTGCAGATATCCAAGGACGTGTCGCGACTGGCCGCCAATCGCGATCGTCTCATATTCGCTCACGTTCTGCTGGACGGTCTTGTCGTCGTCGAGCGCGGCCTTGGTCTGGTCGAAGTAGGCAACCTCCAGGTTCGTCCCGTGGCGGACGGAGCCAGTCCGCGGAGGACTCTCGCCGAGGAGCAGCCGGAGCAGCGTGCTCTTGCCCGCGCCGTTGGGGCCGATGATGCCGACCTTGTCGCCGCGGACGATCGTCGTCGTCAGGTCCTGGATCACCGGCCGGCCGTCGTCGTAGGCGAAGCTGGCCCCCTTGGCCTCGATGACCATCGTGCCCGATCGGTCGGCCTCCTGGACCTGGATCCTTGCCGAGCCCTGCCGCTCGCGGCGACGGCTTCGGGCGTCGCGCATCGCCTTGAGGGCGCGGACGCGGCCCTCGTTGCGGGTCCGGCGGGCCTCGATCCCCTTGCGGATCCAGACCTCCTCTTGAGCCAGCCGCTTGTCGAAGAGCGCGTTCTGACGCTCCTCGGCCGCGAGGGCTTCTTCCTTCCGCTTGAGGAACGTCGCGTAGTCGCAGGCCCAGTCGTAAAGCCGGCCGCGGTCGAGCTCGACGATCCGCGTCGCCAGCTTCGCGAGGAAGACGCGGTCGTGCGTGACGAAGACAAGCGTCCCGCCGTAGCGGAGCAGGAAGTCCTCGAGCCAGCGGATCGACTCGATGTCGAGGTGGTTCGTCGGCTCGTCGAGCAGGAGGATGTCGGGTTCCTCGACGATCGCCTGCGCCAGCAGGACGCGCCGCTTCATCCCGGTCGACAGGTCGACGAAGCGCGCGGCGGGATCGAGGCCCATCCGAGAAATAACGGCGTCGACGCGATGGTCGGGCCCGTCCGCATGATGGGCCAGCCCCTCCGCGACCTCGTCCGCGACCGTGCCGTGGTGCCCCTCGGGGACCTCCTGTGGGAGCCTCGCGACGCGGAGCCCTTGCTGGCGGATCGCCTCGCCCTCGTCGGGCTCAATCTCGCCGCGGATCAGCTTGAGGAGCGTGCTCTTCCCCTCGCCGTTCCGCCCGAGCAGGCAGACGCGCTCGCCCGGCTCGATCATCAGGTCGACGCCGTCCAGGAGCGGCGGGCCGCCGAACGCGAGCTTGACCCCTCGCAGGCTCACCAGTGCCATGAAGATACCCGCCGGCTAGGGCAGCTCGCGAATCCGCAGGTCCTTGAACTCGACGGGCGAGCCCTCCGACTCCAGGCACAGGTATCCCTCGCTCGGCGAGCATCCGCTGCCGCCGGAGACCTCCTCGCCGTTGACCCAAAGCCGGACTTCCCCGTTGATGCACCGCACGTAGTAATAATTCCACTCGTTGAGCCCGCGGCTCAGGTTCTTCCGCGGGAAGCTTCGCGAGCCGTTGGGCGAGGTCGGCGGGAACGGCGTCATCTTCGACGTGCCGACGGGGAAGACGTCGCCGTTGGTGGTGAACCAGTCCCCCTTCTTGCCCGTCTGCTTCTCGTACTGCTCGGCGAACCCGTGGTCGAGCACCTGGACCTCAATGCCGCCGCGCGGCAGCGTGCCCGGCTTGATCCCTTCCAAGGCCTCCGGCGGCGCCCAGACGAACAGCCCCGAATTGCCGCCCGACTTCAGGTGCCGCCACGTGGCGACGATCTCGAAGTTCTTGAGCGGTGCCTTGGTCCGCGCCACGCCGACCGGCTGGCCCGAGCAGTGGACGAGGCCATCCTTCCAGGTCCAGGTGTCGGGGTCGCCGTTCACGGTGACGAAGTCGTCGCCGCCGAGCGCCCGCCAGCCGGGGCCGGTGCCGTCGATGCAGGCTTTGGGAAGGACCGCTGGCTCGTCGGCGAGCCCGGCCGCCAGGCACAGCGCCGAGAGGCTGACGATCGCGACCGCGGTCCGGGGCATCATGGCTGGGTCCTTCGCGGGAGGGTCGAACGGGGCCGATCATCGTATAGCGCGGAGGCGTCGCTCGCCAACGCCGTTCGATTCTCTGTTCAACTCGGACGACGGATTCTGAAACCCTCCCCCCTTGCGGGGGAGGGTAGTGTGTGGGGTCGCCGGCGACCTCACGACGACCGAGGCGGTCGGCTTCGTAGGGTCCGCCATGCGGACCATCGGGTGTCGAGGGCCGTCGTCGAGGATGGTCCGCATGGCGGACCCTACACACGCCGGGCCGGTCGGTTGCGCCCGCGCACCCCCCACCCCACCCTCCCCCTCAAGGGGGGAGGGTGAAGAGAGGAACCGCGGAAGAAGAGAGTGAAACAGCCCAGCCTCCTCAAGCCCGCAGCTCGGCCACCACCGCCTTCACGTCATCACTCTCGACCGGCTTCCCGGCCAGCGCTTTCATGGCCGCCCCCATCGCCATGCCGTCCTTCGGCGCCGAGCGGATCGACTCCGCCGCGGGCCCGAGGGCCTCGCGAATCTGGGCGCGGTCGAGGGTCGCGGGGAGCCACTCGCGCAATCAGCGCGATCTCCTCGGGCGTGAACGTGCTCTGACCCGTCTGGGCCTCCTTCAGGACCGACCGCATCTTCTTGATCGCCGCGTCGTCGGTCATTTCCTCGCCGGTGCCGAGCGTCAGACCCGCGATCCAGTACCGCAGGAAGGTCGTCTTCGCGGCGTCGCGCGCCTTCATGGCCGCACGCAATTGTTCCCGCATCCGCTGCACGATGGTCATGATTTCGTCCCTCTCCTCGTTCGGACGGCCGCGTCTCGGTATCGGGTTCGCCTACTGTGCTAAGCCGATGCCCCGACCAGCGATGAGCGCCGGGTCGCGGGGGGGCTCGACATCCCCCTAGAATACCCGAGATCAGACCACCCCGGAGGCCCGACCATGTCCGACACCGCCGCGACGAACCGCCCGCCGGTCCACAACTGCCCGACCGAGGCCCAGCACGACGTCGAGGTCCCTGAGATCGACCTGCTCAGCCCCCTGTGCATCCGCGACGTGCGGCTCCGGAGTCGGATCGTTGTGTCGCCGATGTGCCAGTATGTCGCGAACGAGGGATTCGCCGACGACTGGCATCTCGTCCACCTCGGCAGCCGCGCGTTGGGCGGCGCGGCGCTGGTCATCGTCGAGGCGTCGGCCGTCACCCGCGACGGCCGGATCACGCCCGGCGACATGGGCATCTGGGACGACGCCCACATCGAGCCCCTGGCCCGGATCGCCCGGTTCGTCGAGTCGCAGGGGGCCGTCGCCGGCATCCAGCTCGCCCACGCCGGCCGCAAGGCGAGCTGCGACCTCCCCTGGAAGGGCGGCAGCCAGCTCAAGCTCGAGGAGGGCGGCTGGACGACCGTCGCCCCGAGCCCGATCCCGTTCCAGCCGGGCGACCGCCCGCCCGTCGCGCTCGACAAGGCCGGGATCGCCGCGATCATCGACGCCTTCGAGGCCGCCGCCCGCCGCGCGCTCAAGGCCGGCTTCCGCGTGCTCGAGATCCACTCCGCCCACGGCTACCTGCTCCACGAGTTCCTCTCGCCCCTCACGAACAAGCGCGAGGACGAATACGGCGGCCCGCTCGAGAACCGGATGCGGCTGGTCCTCCAGGTCGCCGAGCGGCTGCGTCGCGTGATGCCCGAGGACTTGCCCCTGTTCGTCCGGATCTCGGCGACCGACTGGGTCGAGGGCGGCTGGGACCTCGACCAGTCGGTCAAGCTCTCCTGGTCCCTGAAGGAGCGCGGGGTCGACCTGATCGACTGCTCGTCGGGCGCGATCGTCCCGACGGCGAACATCCCCGTCGGCAAGAACTACCAGGTCCCATTCGCCCGGACGATCCGCGACGAGACCGGCATCCTGACCGGCGCCGTGGGCATGATCACCGAGGCGCACCAGGCCGACGAGATCATCACCGCGGGCGACGCCGATCTCGTCCTGATCGCCCGCGAGCTGCTCCGCGAGCCCTACTGGGCGATCAAGGCGACCCAGGAACTCGGCGGCGAGCCGCCCTGGCCGATCTCCTACGGCTATGCGGTCAAGCGCCGGGCGCGATAGGCCGAGGTTTCCCATGGGGATGAACGTGCGGATCGACGGAAGCGTCGCGATCCTGAGCAACATCGGCCGGCTGATGAACGACCCGCGGCACTTCGACGCGCTCGGGGACGTCGAGGACCTCGTCGATCAGGGCCTCTCGTCGTTCGTGATCGAGCTCCGCGAGGTCGGTTCGCTCGGCCCCGCGGGCCTGGGCCTCCTGACCACCCTGACCCGCGCGGCCCGGCGCGACGGCGGCGAGCTCGTCCTCGCGGGCGTCCGGCCCGCGCTGGAGAAGCATCTCGAAGAGATGCGCATGGACACCTACTGGGAGATCTTCCCCAGCACGGCCGAGGCGAAGTCCTACTTCGAACGCCGTGCCCGGTAGGCTCTCCGGATGGAATCGGAGAACGACGCGCCGCTCTCTTACGATGGTATTCAGCAACACTCTTTGCCAATTCGATTGATCGAGCAAGGACGCCCCGCTTGCGCCGACCGCGGCCGCTGCGCCGAGCAAACCCAATTCGCCGCGCGGGGCTGGGCGCCGACCGAAGCCAATTCCGCCGGCCGTTAGACGAAACTGCACTTTCCGGGATTCTATGTACCGGATCGTTCGGGCTTCAGCCCTGCGGTCCAAGTCGCGTACCAGTGAGCGACGATAGACAGGGGAGCACGCCCCTTGGTCCGGGGCTCGCTGCAGCCCGAGGCTAGGCGGGCTTTCCTCGCCCCAATCGCATGAAGCGCTTCCACAGCGCCTGCGGCCAGCGCCTCTGCCGCTCCAAAGCCGCGTTCAGCTCGTCGGACTTCCGCTGCAACTCGGCGGGCAAGTCGACACAGGCCGGGCCCTCGCCCGCTTCGACCAGACGCTGCTGGACTGCACGCTCCCGGCCGCGATATCGGATGCACCCCGCTTCGGCACGTCGGATCGCCAGAAACATCCGATCCTGCTCGTCGGCCGTCTCCGGTTGCTTCTTGACGAAGCAGTGGGGACAACCCGTCGGGTCGAGGCTGACCCCGAACAGGTCGGGTGCCGCTGAGAACGGCACCTCGCACATCATGCAGCAACCATCCTCGACGAAGTAGTCTCCCGGCACGTTTGAGGGATGCGGCTTAGCCTCCTCCATCGCAACCCCCCGCCGCTTGACAGCCGTCGAGTAGACGAAGGCCGGCCCCGACCGGGACGATGGCGGTTACCAAGCCAGCCGATCATCCCGGACGGAGCCAGCCATGACATCCTCGCATCCGCTCCCCGCACCGTGCCAGTGGTTCGCCCGACTCGCCTCCGCCCTCGACCGGCGGTCCGCACCCCGGCTCGCCCTCCTGTTCCTCGGCGCGGTCCTCGCCCGCGGACGGCGGACCGTCACCAGTTGGATTCGGGCGGCCGGGCTGAGCGACCAGTTCCGGCCTTGCTACACCGCCGTCGCGGCGGCCGGGAAGAAGGCCGGGACCATCGCCGCGCACCTCGTGCTGACGGTGGTCAGGCCGCTGCTGGGCGGGGCCGAGCGGTTGACGCTCGCTCTGGACGACACCCCGACGAAGCGGTACGGGCCGCACGTCCAGGGGGCCGGCATCCACCACAACCCGACCCCCGGGCCGGCCGGCTCGCCGTACGTCTACGGGCACGTCTTCGTCGTCCTGGCCCTGCTCGTGGCCCACCCGGCCTGGGGGGGCGTCGCCCTGCCGCTGTTGGCCCGGCTCTACGTCCGCGACAAGGACCTGCCGAAGATCGACCCGAAGCACCGGCCGCCGTTCCGCACCAAGCTGGAGCTGGCCGTCGAGCTGCTGCGGTGGGCCGAGCCCTGGCTGGGGCTGCTGAACTTGCCGATCTGGGTGGTGGCCGACGGTGCCTATGCCAAGAAGGATTTCCTCAAGCCGGCAATGTCGTCGGGAATGACGGTCGTCAGCCGGCTCCGCAAGGATGCGGCCCTGCGGACGGTTCCCGGCCCTCGGCCGGCCGGCAAGCGAGGCCGGCCGAGGACCTATGGCCCGGACGTGATCGACCTGGCCAAGCGGTCCGGCCAGAAACGAGGCTGGTCCTCCGAGACGGTCACCCTGTACGGGGTCGCCACGATCAAGAAGTACAAGACGTTCCTGGCGACCTGGCGGCCGGCCGGTGGGGTGATCCGGGTGGTGCTGGTGGACGAGCCAACCGGCTGGCGGGCGTATTTCTGCACCGACATCTCGGCGAGCGTCGCCGACATCCTGGGGGCGGTGGCCGACCGCTTTAGCCTTGAGATCACCTTTCGCGAGTGCAAGCAGGTCGTGGGTGCCGGGCAGCAGCAGGTGAGGTTCATCTGGGCGAACATCGGGGCGTTTCACATCTGCCTGTGGACATTCACGCTGACCGAGGCGTGGGCCTGGGGTCGCAAGGCGGAGGATCTGGTGGACCGCTCGGCCTCGCCATGGGACTCAACGCTGCGCCGTCCGAGTCACGCGGACAAGCGGCGGGCGTGGCGTCGTGAATTGCTGGGTGAGGAGATTCGTGTGTCTCTACGCCCGGGGGCTACCGAGGCGGAAATTCAGGCCACGGCCGAAAGGCTGCTCAGCTTGGCCGCATGACATATACATTCACCCGGAAAGTACAGACGAAACGAAGCCAATTCCTGCGCTGCGAATCGAAGCCAATTCCGGTTCGCCCACCCGCGTTCCGCTTCGTGCGGCGCGAGGGAGACCCTGGATCGCACCAGGCCGCACGGCAGCGAACGAAAGGCGGACGCTCGGGTTCGGTCGGCGCCGGAGCTTCGGACCCGACCGACCCTGGCGCCGGGTTCACTCGGAGCACCCGGAGACGTCCCGCCATCCCGAGCGAGGAGGTCAGACCTCGCCAAGCTCCTCGTCGAGCCGCGCGACGAGATCTCGGAATCCGTCGTCATCGAGCAGGAGCAGCTCGACAGCACGACGCTCGGGGTCGAGCAGCGTGACCAGCTCCGCCGTCCCCGCCCGGAGACCGAGCGACTTGCCCCTGAGTTCGAGGGCGCGGGCGACGATCGTGTCGAGGTCGAACGCCGACGAGGCCCGGGCGGCGAGCTCGCCGAGGGCAGTGAAGGCCGCCGGGTCGAGCGAGCCCTTGCCGTCGATCCGGGCGGCTTGCAACACGCTCAACAGGGCCTCGGACAGCAGGTCGGCGGCCCGCTCCTGGAGCCGGGTCGGCTTGGTCGCCATGGTCAGCGCGTCCGCGGGGGGAGGATGGGTAAGACCAGTCGCGACGCCTGCCCCGGGGCGTGGTAGACGCGCTGGGTGGCCTTACGGAAGTCGGACTCGCGGGCGTGGTAGATGTCGACGAACGTCTGCGGGTTGCGGTCGACCAGCGGAAACCAGCTCGACTGGACCTGGACCATGAGCCGATGCCCGCGGCGGAACGTGTGGAAGACGTCCTGGAGCGCGAACGGGACCTCCGTCGGCTCGCCCGGGACGAACGGCTCGGGCCGTTCCAGGCTCTTGCGGAACTTGCCGCGCATCACGTCGCCGCGGACGAGCTCGGCGTAGCCCGCGAGCCGCTCGTCCTCCGCGTCGTCGGGGTGGACGTCGATCAGCTTCACGACCCAGTCCGAGTCGGTGCCGCTCGTCGAGGCGACCAGCTCGACCTTGATCGGACCGGCGACGGTCACGTCGTCGGCGAGGGGGACGGTCTGGTAGGTCAGCACGTCGGCCCGCTTCGCGGCGAACCGCTGGTCCTCGACCATGAAGGTCGGCGGATACGACATCGTATTCGTCCTGGTGTACGGGACTGGGCTCGCGGGGTCGCTCTCGTACTCGTCGAACGCGGCCTCGGCCGCAGTCGGCGGCCGGAACGACAGGCCGCCGGCCCTCAGGTAGAGCGGCCGTGATTCGCTGCCGCGGGGCGGCCAGGCGTCGAGGTGATGCCAGAGGTTCTTGCCCGTCTCGAAGACGATCGCCTCCGGCGGGTTCCAGCCGGCCTTCCCCTTCAGGTGATGTTCCCAGAACGGCAGCTCGACCCGCTCGCGATACATCGCCGACGGCTTCGATCCGAACGACACCGCGCCGACCGCGCCGCCGTCGCCATAGCTCCAGTTGCCGTGGATCCACGGGCCCATGACGAGGTTGTTTTCATGATTTTGTGATTTCTCAATCTGATCATACGTGTGGAGCGTGCCGTACAGGTCCTCGGCGTCGTACCAGCCGCCGACGGTCAGCGCGGCCGGGCGGATGTCCTTCAGGCGCGGCAGGAGGTTGCGGGCCTTCCAGTAGTCGTCGTACGTGCCGTGGGCCATCACCTGGTTCCAGAACGGGCGCTTGCCCTTGAAATACAGGTGGTTCGCCCTCGGCAGTGGGCCGAGCTTGAGGAAGAACCCGTAGGCGTCGCGCGAGGCCAGGTCGATGCGCCGCGGCGGTTCCGAGGTCGGACCGGTCCGAGGAAGTCCGAACTCGGCGTCGAAGACGAACTCCTGCTGGAGGAAGAACGCCCCGTTGTGGTGGGTGTCGTCACCAATGAACCAGTCGACCAGCGGCGCCTGCGGCGACACCGCCTTGAGCGCGGGATGGGCGTCGATCGCGGCGCACGCCGCGTAGAAGCCGGGGTAGGAGATCCCCCACATCCCGGCCCGGCCGTTGTTGCCCGGGACGTTCTTCACGAGCCATTCGATCGTGTCATAGGCATCCGTGCTCTCGTCGATCTCCTTCGGATCATGCCCCGCCGGAAGCTGGGGGCGGACGTCGACGAACTGGCCCTCCGACATGAAGCAGCCCCGCACGTCCTGGTGCACGAGGATGTAGCCCGCCCGCGCGATCAGCGGCGACGGGCCAACCTCGGCCGGGAACTTGCCCGCGCCATAGGGCCGGGTCCCGTAGGGCGTCCGTTCGATCAGGAGCGGATAGCGCCGCGAGCGATCTTTCGGCGCGTAGACGGTCGTGTGGAGGCGGACGCCGTCCCGCATCGGGATGCGGTATTCGGCCTTGGTATAGTGCGTGGCGACGTACGTGTCGTCGTCCTGTCCACGCGCGTCTGCCGCGAGCAAGCCGAGGCAGGCGGGGACGATTAGGGCGATCCATCGCAGTCGACGCATCCAGTCGCGCTCCGATAAGGGCGGATTCTTGAGGTGTCCGATGTCAGTTGAGCGACGGGTCGCCCGGGACCTCGCGGATGCCGAGGATGTTGGGGATCTTGGTCTTCTCGATCGTGCGGACGATCGACTCCCAGGCGTCCTCGTCGTCCGTGTTGAAGACGAGCCTCGCCGTCGCCGGGGTGAGGAGCCACGAGCCCTCGCGGATCTCGGCGTCGAGCTGCCCGGGGCCCCAGCCCGCGTAGTTCGCGACGATGAGGCAGGGCTCGACCCGCTGGCGGATCAGCACCTGCACCTTCGAGGCGTCGATCGTCGTGTACAGGCCTGACATCACCTCCTGATCGGACAGCGAGGACGTCTCGTGGACCACCATCAAGGGCCCGAGCACCGGGCCGCCGATGTTAAGCGGCTTGTCCCAGTCGAACGGCTCCGAGAAGACCTGCTCCGAGATGTCACTCACGGTCGCCGACGTCCGCCGGTTGAGGATCACGCCGCCCGCGCCCTGCTTGTCATGGTCGAACATCAGGAGCACGGCCCTCGCGAAGTTCGGGTCGAGCAGCCCTGGGTGAGCCACCAGCAACTGGCCCTTGAGCGACGTCATCGCAGGCACCCTCGCGCGGCCGTTCGCCTCTGAATCCCATCGATCATGGCGCAGCCCCCTGCAAATGTCGAGCCCGCCGCGCGATTCAGGGCGAGAGCCGCACGAGGTCCCAGCCGCCGGGCGTCCGCCGGTACAGTAGCCGGTCGTGGAGCCGATTCGGCCGGCCCTGCCAGAACTCGACCTCGTCCGGCACGACGCGATAGCCGCCCCAGTGCGGCGGCCGAGGGACGGGGCCTTCGCCGAACCGCCGCTCGACCTCAGCCAGCGCCGCCTCGAGCGCCGCGCGGTCGGGGACGACCTCGCTCTGCTCCGACGCCCAGGCGCCGAGCTGCGCGCCGCGGGGACGCATTGCGAAATACTGGTCCGACTCGGCCTCGGACACCTTCTCGACGCGGCCGTCGATGCGGACCTGCCGCTCGAGCGGCTGCCAGAACAGGACGAGCGAGGCCCGCGGATTCGCCTCGATGTCGCGGGCCTTGCGGCCTTGATAGTTGGTGAAGAACGAGAAGCCCCGCTCGTCGAAGCCCTTGAGCAGGACGACCCGGGCCGAGGGCCGGCCGTCGGGCGTGGCGGTGGCCAGGGTCATCGCGTTCGGCTCGACGACCTCGGCGGCCTTCGCCGCATCGAACCAGGTGCGGAACTGGGCGATCGGATCGGCGGCGACCTCGGACTCGACAAGGCTGCCCTTCGAATACTCGACCCTCATCGACTCAGAGGACATGAACCGGGCTCCCTTCGGCATGCACGGGCATCTGGCTCGATTCTCGCATACGCCCGCCCCACGGGGGAGCGAGCGGGGCGGCTTTCGCGGGACGGCGGCCGCGGGTATCCTGGCCCTCATGCTCACGCTCATCGCCGTCGACCGTCCCGACCTCGCGCCGCGGCCGATCTCATCGAGGCTCCGTAGCCAGCTCGTCTACTTCGCCGCGGCCGCCGACGCCGAGGGCGTCCCGCCGCTGGGCGACGGCGAATACTGGTTCCGGCCCGACGAGGTCGACCGCTGGGTCGACGAGGGCGTCTTCTACCTCGTCTCGCCGCTCGACACGGCCAACATGACCGAGGTCGAGATTACCGAGGAGCAGGAGGCCCTGCTGCTCTGGCTCCGCGACCAGCGCGTGAGTCACGTGCGGGTCGTCGAGTGAGGAGCTTCGGCCGCGGCGAGGATCGGCGCCAGCGCCTGCTGACACCGCGGCCTGCCGAGGTCGGCCTTGCCGAACCCCGCGATCGCGCCGAGGCCGACTGCCTGGGACTGCGCCTCGGGGTAGTTGCTCACCAGCATCGTCGGAGTGCCCCCCGTCGTGGCGTCGGCCTTGATCGAGCGGATCAATCCAAGACCCGACGACCCGTCGCCGTCGAGGACGCGATTGACGAGGATGAGCCGGAACGGCCCCGCGCGGAGCGCGGCCAGGGCCTCGTCCGCGGTATCGACGCCCTCGACCTGGGCGCCGAAGGTATCACGCAGGAAGCGGGCGATGCGGCCGTGATCGTAGCCGCACTGGCCGACGCTGAGGACTCGGGGTGCTGACATGGCGGGCCTCTCGATCGGGCCGCTCCCCTGCGGCCCCATCGTCATTCTACACGAGACCCGCGGCCCCTGAGCAGGAACATGCACGCCATGCACGAGGCAACGCCCACGAGTATGACCGCCTGCGGGTTCCACGGCACGCGGCGGAACTGGGTCATGAGGGAGGAGCGTGCGGACTGGGCGAGCATCCGAACGCCGTCCAGGACGGGCGTCTTGATCGGGGCGCGATGTCCGAGCACCCTCATCCAGCGCCCGTAGATGACCAGGCTGCCCTCGTAGACGAACGGCCCGAGCGTCAGGCCGATGAGGCACAGGCGGAAGACCAGCCACCCGCTCACGGTCCTCGGCAGCTTTTCGATATAGAACGGGGCCTTGACCTTACGCACGTCGTCCTCCTCGATGCAGCGCCGCCGAGCGTTAGTTGCTCATCATCGTCTTGGCGATATTCAAGGCCGCGGGTCCCACGAGCACGATGAACACCCCGGGGAAGATGAAGAGGATCAGCGGGATCATGATCTTGACGGCCGTCTTCGCCGCGCGCTCCTCGGCGAGCTGCCGCCGCTTCGTCCGCATCGACTCCGACTGGACCCGCAGCGCCGACCCGATGCTCGAGCCGAACCGCTCGGCCTGGATGACCACCGCGGCGAGCGAGCGCATGTCGTCCACGCCCGTGCGGACGCCCAGGTCGCGCAGGACGTCCTTCCGCGCGCGGCCCATCTGGGCCTGGAACAGGGCGATCGAGAACTCCTCGCAGAGCACGGGCCAGGCGCGGGCGAGCTCCTGCGTCACGCGCCTCATCGCCGTGTCGAAGCCGAGGCCGGCCTCGATGCAGACGACCATCAGGTCGATCGCGTCGGGCAGGCCGAGGAAGATCCCCTCCATCCGCTTCTTGCGGATCGCCCCGACGACGTAGCCCGGCAGGTAGAACCCCACCGCGCCGCACATGAGCAGGTACGAGAGGCCGGTCTTGTCGAGCCCGTATTTCGCATAGATGACGGGTCCCGCGACGAGCAGCCCGAGCAGGCCGCCGATCACCTTGACGCCGTAGAAGGCCGCGACCGCGTGCTCGGATCGGAAGCCGGCGTTAAGCATCATCTGCTTCGCCTTGCCCAACTCGGCCTCGTTCTTCGGGCGGAACGACTGGCCGAACTTGCCGGCGACGACCGTCATCCGGGCCTGGAACCGGTCGTCCTCGGCGAGGATCGACGCCGCGGCCTTCTTGCGGGCCGCCGGGTCGATCAGCCGGCTCAGCCGCTGCTCGAGGCCCGACGGCCGGTCGGCGATCGCGCCAGGACGATCCAGACGACGAGCGTCATCGTCACGAAGCTGCCGATCGGGACGAGTGTATGGAGCAGCTCGGGGCTCATCGGGGGGTCACACCTTGATGGCGACGATCTTCTTGATGCACAAAGCGCCGACGACCTGGAGCGCCGCCGTGACGGCGAGGATCTTCGTCCCCGCGGGCGTCGTGTACATGGGCGAGACGTAGTTATAATTCGAGAACGTCAGGAACGCGAGCAGGGCCGGCGGCAGGGCGAGGAGCACGATGCCCGACAGCCGCCCCTCCGCCGTCAGGGCGCGGACGTGGCCGAAGAGCTCGTAGCGCTGGCGGATCAGCTTGCCGATCTTCTCGAGCACCTCGGCGAGGTCGCCGCCCGTCCCGCGCTGGATGATCACGGCGGTGACGAAGAACCGGATATCCATCGACGGCACGCGCTCGGCCATGCCGCGCAGCGACGCCTCGATCGGCACGCCGAGGTTCTGCTCGTAGAAGACGCGCCCGAACTCCTGGGCGATCGGCCCCTTCATCTCCTCGGCCACGAGGTTCATGCCCGAGGCCAATCCGTGCCCCGCGCGGAGGGCGCGGCTCATCAGCTCGACCGCCTCCGGCATCGCCGCCACGAACGCCTGCACCCGCTTCTTCTTCCGCTTGACCAGCCAGAAGAACGGCGCGATGCCCATCACCGCCGCGCCGAGCGGGACCATGACATAGGGCAGCCCGGTCAGCACCGAGACCGCGCCGCCCATCGCCGCAAGGCAGACGACGACGATCATGAACTTGTTGAACGCGAGGTTCACGTCCGCCTGCTCGTAGAGCTTGCGGATGTCCTCGAATTTGGGCAGGAGGCTGGTCCAGACCGACGGCCGGTCGGGGTCGATCGGCATCACCTTGAGCAGCGTGTCGGCCGACGGGCTCTTGTCGGCCGCGGGCCGCGACGTCATCTGGTCGAGCCGCTCCTCGGCGACCTCGTTCGACGTCTTCGACATTCGCAGCGCCAGCGTCGCGACGACGACCAGCACGGCGACGCCGATCAGCACCGGAACCGCGATTGCCGGCGACAGGCCTCCCACCGAATCCTCCCGCCCCTTCGGGGCTCAGTCCCTCAGCATCACCCGCTGCTTGAACAGGTCGGCCGGCACTGAGCAGCCCGCCTGCTCGAGCCGGTCCATGAATGTCGGCCGGACGCCCGTGGCGACGAAGTCGCCGTAGGCCCGGCCGTTGCCGTCGATCCCCTGCTGCCGGAAGGCGAAGACCTCCTGCATGATGATCGTGTCGCCCTCCATGCCGACGACCTCGGAGATGCTCGTCACCTTCCTTGGTCCGCCCGCGAGCCGGCTCGCCTGGATGATCAGGTCGACGGCCGAGGCGAACTGAGAGCGGAGGGCCCGGATCGGCAGCTCCAGGCCGGCCATGCTGATCATGGTTTCGAGCCGGCTCATGGCGTCGCGCGGGGTGTTGGCGTGGACGGTGGTCATCGACCCTTCGTGGCCCGTGTTCATGGCCTGGATCATGTCGAGCGTCTCGGCGCCGCGGCACTCGCCGATGATGATCCGGTCGGGCCGCATTCGCAGCGCGTTCTTGACGAGGTCGGTTGCCGTGACCGCACCCTTGCCCTCGATGTTCGCCGGCCGCGTCTCGAGCCGGACGACGTGGTCCTGCTGGAGCTGGAGCTCGGCCGCGTCCTCGATCGTGATGACCCGGTGGTCGGGCTGGATGAAGCTCGACAGCGTGTTGAGCAACGTCGTCTTACCCGAACCCGTGCCGCCCGAGATGATGATGTTGAGCCGGGCCTTCATCGCGCCTTCGAGGAGCTGGAGCATCTCCGGCGTGAACGCCTTGAACCGGAGCAGGTCGTCCTTGCCGATCGGCTTCGAGCCGAACATGCGGATCGTGACCACGGCGCCGTCGAGAGCCAGGGGCGGGATGATCGCGTTGAACCGCGAGCCGTTGGGCAGGCGGGCGTCGCACATCGGCGACGTCTCGTCGATCCGCCGGCCGACGCGCGAGACGATCCGGTCGATAATCTGGAGCAGGTGCTCGTTGTCGCGGAAGGTCACCTCCGAGCGCTGACACTTCCCGCCCTTCTCGACGAAGATCTTCTTCGGGCCGTTGATCATGATATCGGCGATCTTGTCGTCCTTGAGCAGGAGCTCGAGCGGACCGAAACCGAAGGTCTCGTCGAGGATCTCGTCCGACGAGCCGCTGCCGCTCGGGCCGGTTCAGCGCCGCGTTCTCGGTGTCGCAGAGTCGCTCGACGAGGATGCGGATCTCGCCCCGCAGGGTCGCCTGGTCCATCTCGCCGACGCGGTTGAGGTCGAGCCGGTCGACCAGCCGCGAGTGGATCGCCCGCTTGAGCTTCTCGTATTCCTCGTCGTGCTGGGGCTGGACGAAGACCGGCTCGGGCGGCGGCGGGAGTGGAGGCGCGGGGGCGGCCGGCTCGGGCTCCGTCGACGACAGCGGCTCGGACGGCGCCTCCTCGAGCGTCGCGCCGCCCGGCGACGTGCGCGGGCGTGGTCCGAAGGGGCTGCGTCCGATTCCCTTGAGCATCGACCGTCCTCCGCTCGAACATCTCGAGGTCTTCGACAGATCGACTGACACTCGATCTATAGGCCACGATTCGCCGGCCGGGCCGGCGTAGACAGGTCGTGGGACGACCGGAAGATCGACGCGAAGAAGCCGCGCTTTGCCTTGCCGTTCGATTCGCCGGCGGGAATGGGTCGCAGCGCGGTGGCGATGTCCTGAAACGCCTGGTGAATCCGGGTGCGGTTGCCGTCGACCACCAGCGGGACGCCCTTGGCGTGGGCCTCCTGGATCTGCTTCGTGGCGTTCGGGAGCTGCCACTCGATCGGCGCGCCCAGCGTCATCTCGGCCTTCTTCAGGCCGATCTCGGCTTCGAAGGCCCCGACCCGGTTGGCGATGAGCCGGACCTTCTCGCCGAGGCCGTCGTACTGGCGGAGCAGCTTGAGCAGCCTGGCGGCGTTCCGCAGGCCGTAGAGGTCGGGCTGGATGACCAGCAGGATGATGTCGGCCTCCTCGAAGGCGACGAAGTCGGATGATTGCAGGCCCTTGCTCGTGTCGACGATCACCGAGGAGAAGGCCGACTTGGCGACGGCGAGCAGCTTGCGGAGGGCCTCGGGGTCGACCTTGGCGGCGTCCTCGAGCTCGATCGGGCGGGGGAGGATTTGCACGCCCGTGGGATGCTTCGCGACGGCGCGGCGGAGCAGCGCCTCGTCGACGCGATCGATCCGCTGCGTGGCCTCCAGGATCGTGAAGTCGGGCAGCAGGTCGAGCACCACGTCGGCCGAGCCGAAGAGCAGGTCGAAGTCGACGAGCAGGACCGGGTCCTCCGGGCGCTTGGCGAGCGTGACGGCCAGGTTGACCGCGATCGTCGTGCAGCCGACGCCGCCGACGGTCCCGGCGACGGCAACGATCCCCGGCCCGCGCACGGCCTGCGCGGGGCCGTCGTCGGACGGTCGCAGGCAGTCGGTCGAGGATCTGGCAGAGCTCGCCCGCGTCGGGCGGGAGGACGAGGAACTCGCGGGCCCCGGCCCTCATGGCCGAGAGCACGAGGCTGCTGTCCGGGTTGGCGCTGGCGGGCAGCACGGGGATGCGTGGATCGAGGGCCGAGGCGTGTCGCAGGACGCGGAGCGCAGCCTCGCGGTCGTGGTCGAGGTTGATGACGACCAGCTCCGACGTCGAGCTCCCGAGAAGCCCGACGCCCCCCTGATAGGACGCCGACGCCTCGGTGGCGCCCACGCGCCCCGAGGCCGCCAGCGCCTGGCGGAGGGTCTCGCGCGACCTGTCGTCGGGGTCGATCAGGAGTGCTCTTGGGCTTCCGTTCATGGATGGGATCTCCCGCCTTGGGGGAACAGCTTCCGGGACGTCGCTCCGGCCGATCGTCCTTATTGCGGAGGCGGAACTGGCAGTTGCTGGGGCCCCTGGATCGGCGGCTGCGGCGGTGCAGACGCGAGGTCCGCCGGACTGGGGAAGCCGAGGCCGCCCTCTTCCTCGTCGGGGGGCTTGTCCACGCGGATGCGCTCGGGCGGCTTGCCGCCGCGATAGATGGTCACGTGCCGCGGGGCCGGCTCCTCCTCCGGCGGGGCCGAGGCGAGGGGCTTGGGCGGCTCGGGCTCGGGCGGCGGGGCCGCGGCGACCTGGGCGCGGGCTGCTCCGTGGGCGGCGGCTCGGGGAACGTCGCCAGCTCGTGGTCGTTGATGGATCGGAGTGCGAGCGAGAGCGTGCCCCGCGACTGGGCCATGGTCAGGATCGCGGCCTTCTCGGGGGTCACGGCCACCGTCACGGTCCTCGCCGGGGTCGAGCGGTCGTTCGAGCTCTGCGTGCTCGTCCCCGCGGCCAGCACGAGCACGTCCTGGAGGACGGGGATGGCCCGGGCTGGCTGGCCGTTCTCGGGCATCTGGACCTGGAAGACGTCCACGCGGTGGTCGGGCTGAATGAACCCCGAAACGCCGGTCTGCTCGTTGACGTTGATCGTGAAGGCCCGCATGCCCTTCGGAATTCGGGCGATCAGCCCCGCCGGGCTTCCTTTCGGCGCGAGCTTCTTCTCGATGATCGCCTCGCCCTGGAGGATCTCCTTCTTGATCCATCGATCGGCGACGTCCTTGAAGGACGTGAAGGCACCGTCGGGGACCGAGGACTTCGGCATGGTCTCGAGCTTGACCATGTCCGGCTTGAGGACCTCCTCGAAGTTGAGGTCCCTCGCGGCGAGGAGGATCTGCTGCGTCTCGGCCGCCGGGGCCGTCCCGCCGGCGAGCATCTTGCTCGAGGCGACCATCGCGCCGAGGCCGCAGAGGATGGCGATGACCAGCACAGGCGTCGTCTTGCGGTTCATATGGTCCTCCCCCGGTCGTTCGTCAGGCGAAGAGGCCGAGCCAGCCGAAGTAGCCGATCGAGCCGACGGCGATCGGGATGCCGTAGGGCAGGAGCATCATCGTCGGCTTCCGCTCGGCCGCGAGCTGCGAGAGCCGCTCGGGGCTGCGGATCGCCAGGATCTCCTGCCCGATCGAGTGGAACATCGCCCAGTGCTTGGCGACCTCGCCGGCGCGGATGACCATCGCCACGGCCATCACGCCGCCGACCAGGGCCGAGACGACGAACGCGCCGAGGACGACCGACGGCCCCATCCAGGCACCCACGCCCGCGAGCAGCTTGACGTCGCCCGCGCCCATGCCGCCGATCATGTACAGGGGCATCAGGAGCGCCAGCCCGAGGGCCATGCCGCCGAGCGACCAGGCTAGCCCGTGCGCTCCGCCGGTGTAAGTGGCGAAGGCCATCCCGCCCGCGGCGAGGTGGAAGGTGAGCCAGTTGGGCACCTTGAGCTTCATGCCGTCGATGATCGCCGCCTCCACGAGCAGCGCCGCGACGAGCCAGGCGGTCCACGGTGCAATCGGTTCCATGAGACTCGTGTTCCTCCGGGGTATGTCGGTCGTGAGGGCCGTGTCGTAGAAAAGCCGCGTCGGCCGCCTCGTTTCGGCGCCGACGCGGCGGGGTGTGTGTTTGGGGCCGCCGGGGGGAGGCGGCCGGGGCTCAACTGCCGTTGTTCGGCACAGTCGAGCCGATCGTGCTGAAGGTCGTGCTCAGGTTTGTCCCGAACGTGGTGATGACGGTAATGCAGGCGACCAGGATCAGGGCCAGCATCACCGCGTACTCGACCGCGGTCGGGCCGTCCTCGCTCGTCAGGAGATCGCGGAACCGCGTGAGGATGATGCGCATTGGTCGTGACACCCGGGCGCCGTCGACGAGGGTTTGAAGGGGGAGAAGCGCGACTTCGTGGCGATCCTCCGGGGTCATCTGCGGCCCCGGCGATCCTTCAGGCCCCGAGCGGGCCGCTCGCGACGGCTCAGCTGCCGACGCCAGAGCCGACCGTGCTGAAGGTCTGGCTAACGTTGGTGCCGAGCGTGGTGACGACCGTGATGCAGGCCACCAGGATCAGGGCCAGCATCACCGCGTACTCGACCGCGGTCGGGCCGTCCTCGCTCGCGAGGAAACGTCGGATCTTCGAGCTCAGGTTTTTCATAGATCTCCACACCGCCTTTCCGAGAACGCTCCAACTCTCGCTGGGTCGCCCGGGCTGCGGCCGGCAGTCGGACCGGTCTCGGTCAACAAGCCACTGGGGTCGTCAAATTGGATCGGCCGGTCGATCCTCCGGACGATAGGGCTTCCAGCGATCATCCGGCCGTGGTTGAAGGGCGGTCCGCAGTGCGGACGCCGCTGACGACGGCTCAACTACCGACGCTCGAGCCGACCGTGCTGAACGTCTTGCTGACGTTGGTGCCGAGCGTGGTGACGACCGTGATGCAGGCGACGAGGATCAGGGCCAGCATCACCGCGTACTCGACCGCGGTCGGGCCGTCCTCGCTGACCAGGAACCGACGAACCTTCGAAGTCAGGCTCTTCATGGTGTTTCCACTCCCTCTCTCGTGACCGCCCCGTTCCCGGCGGGCTCTACGCGAGCCATCCCGCCCCGCGACGGGCTCGGGGACGGGGCCGGGATGTCGTCCGACTCGCTAGCGGTCCGCATTCGAGCGGGCTGCCGTCCGCGTCGGACGAGAGAAACCTAGGCCACTCTCCGAAGGCGTGTCAAATTCGGAACGCGCACGTCGAACCCTCCACGTTGTCGGCGAATATCGGGGACGCGGGGCCGCAAATTGCAAGGAGCGTCCTATGGTTCTCAGATAGGGACCACGCGCGTCCCAGCCTTCCTGGAGCCGCGGGGTGGACGACGACTGGATCGGGCAAGCCCGACGCAGGCTCGTCGCCCTGGCAGACGGCGGATGCTGGGGATATCGTCACGGTGCGCCGGCCTCACCCGAAGCGACCGCGCTCGCCGGCCTGGGGCTCCTGGCCGCGGCGCCGGCCGACGACCCTGACGCACGATGCCTGGCGTCGCGGGCCGGCGAGGGACTCGCCCGTATTCAGCGCGGCGACGGATCGCTGGGGGTTGTCGCCACGATGGCGACGCCAGGCTGGGCCACCTCGTTCGCCCTGCTCCTCTGGCAAGTCGTAGGCGGCTTCGACGACGAGCGCCGCCGCGCGGCGGCCTGGCTCCTTGGCGAGCGGGTCGCCACGACGCCCCGTCCGGCCGAGCCCGACCGCATCGCGGGCCACGACCCGTCCGTCGCCGGCTGGCCGTGGGTCGAGGACACACACCCCTGGGTCGAGCCTACGGCCCTGGCCATGCTGGCTCTGGCGCGCGAAGGGTTCATCGGCCATCCCCGCGTCGCCGACGGCGTCCGCCTCCTGCGCGATCGGCAGATCGGAACCGGGGGTTGGAATTACGGCAATACGACCGTCTTCGGCCGGGCCCTCCGCCCCCAGCCCGCGCCGACCGGAATGTCGCTCCTGGCGATGGCCGCCTGCGGTTGTCGGCGCGAGGAGATCGAGACGTCTCTGGAGTATCTGCGGGGGTCGCTGCCGGGCCTCCGCGCGGCGATCTCGCTCGGGTGGGGAGTCCTTGGCCTTCTGGCCTGGGGTTGCCGTCCGGCAGACGCCGAGGAATGGCTCTCCGAATCGGCACTGGCTGCCCTCGCACGGGAGGACGCCGCGCCCCGACTCGGCCTGCTCCTGATCGCCTCGGCAAAGTCCGGCGTCGGGCTCCTCGTCCCGAGACGGGTGGGGTGAACTGCATGGATTCTCGCCGCGAAGGCATGGACTCGCGCCGCAAGTTCCTCACCGGGCTCGGCGCCGCGACGGCCGCCGGTCTGGGCGGGCGGCTCTTGCTCCGTCGAGATGAAGGCGGGCACCGGGCCGAGGTCGTCATCGCCCGGGCCGAGGGCTACGACGACCGGCTCGCCGAGGTGATCGAGCGCGGGCTGGTTGAGCTGGGACTGGGCGACGGATGGGGCCGAGGCAAGTCGGTCCTGCTCAAGCCGAACCTCGTCGAGCCGAGCCGCGATGCGCCCCACATCAACACGCACCCGGCCGTCGTGCGGGCGGCGGCCGAGGTCTTCCGTCGGCGCGGGCGCGCGCGAGGTGATCGTCGCCGAGGGCCAGGGCCACTGCCGCGACACCGACCTCGTGCTCGAACAATCAACGCTCGGCCCCATTATCCGCGAGGCGCGGCTTCCTTACGTCGACCTGAATTACGACGAGGTCTTCGCGACGCCGAACCGCGGCAAGAACACGCGGCTGGAGAACCTGCACCTGCCCGCGACGCTCCGGCGCGCCGACCTGATCGTCTCGGTGCCCAAGCTCAAGACGCACCACTGGGCCGGGCTGACGGCGTCGATGAAGAACCTCTTCGGCGTCATGCCGGGCCTCTGCTACGGCTGGCCGAAGAACGTCCTGCACCACCAGGGGATCGCCCGGTCGATCGTCGACATCGCCGCGACCGTGCGACCGCACCTGGCGATCGTCGACGGCGTCGTCGGGATGGAGGGGGACGGCCCGATCATGGGGACGCCCCGCCGGTCGGGCCTGCTCATCCTGGGGACGAACCTCGCGGCGGTCGACGCCACGGCCGCGCGCCTGATCGGGCTGGATCCGTGGCGGATCGAATACCTCGCTCTCGCCTCGGGCCGGCTCGGACCGATCGCCGAGCGGCACATCGCCCAGCGCGGCGAGCCGATCGCCGCGCCTCCGGCAGCGCTATGCGTTGATCGACCACCCGGCCTTCGCGGCCCTGCGGGCCGATTGACGGCTAGCGCGCGGGAAGGGCCAGCCTGGCTTCGAAGAGCGAATGGGTCCTCACGATCGCCCGCTCGGTCGGGAACGAGTGGAACGTGTGAACCGAGACGCCCTTGGCCCTCGGTTCGAAGTGGATCAGGCTCAGGGCCGAGGGGGCCAGGCGGTTGCTCGAGGCGAACGCGTGAAAGAGCCGGTGCTTCGACGAGTCGAGCGCGGCCTCATTGCAGAGGTGGTCGAAGACCTCGGCGTCGCACCGCTCGACCTCGAACGCGGTCTGATATTCGAGCCCGCCGCCGGGCTGGAGCCGGGCGGAGCGTTCGTGGCGGAGGTCGGAGTGGAACAGCAGACCGGGCTCGGGAAGGGCCGCGTCGGGCCCGCTGAGCGTCTCGGTCAGGCGGAAGCCCTGGGATCGCCACTCGACAACATGGCCGCCGGCGACGATCCGGATGTCGATCTCCCACAGGTCCTGAACGACCCTGCGGTGAGCCCGGACCGTAAACCATTCGGGGTGGATCGGCCGTGCGAAGACCTGGAAGCGGACGTCGGAGACTCTGAGACCCGGCAGACTCGTCGGCATGCCCGCCCTCCCGGCCGGTGCGTCGTCATTGATGCCGAACCGCGGTGTCGGCCCGCGATTCATCACTATTATAAAACCCGGTCGTCAACCCGACAAATCCATCGGTGCCGAAGGCCGGCTTGACCGGCCCGGGCGATGCCCGTAGACTCCGCCTGCACCTCGCGCCACACCCCTCCGCGACCCTCGAAACCGCATCGGATGGGGGCCTCTGACGTGGACGTGGACCGCTCGGCGACGGCCGTGGCCGTCCGGGCCTGGAACGCCTGGCGCGATCGGGGGATGCGCTACGTCGCGCACAAGGCCCTCCGCCGCTCGCTCGGCCGTTGGCCGGGCTGGAAGCGCCGGCTCGTCTACGCGGATCCGCGAGCCTACTGGACCCTCCGCGGCGGCCCCGATTACTTCCGCGAACAGGAAGACCATCCCTCGCGGGCCCTCCGTTCGGCCTGGCTCGCCGACCGGATCGCCGCCTACCGGCCAGCGTCGGTCCTCGAGATCGGGTGTGGCTACGGGAAACAGCTCGGACTGTTGCGCAATCGATTGCCCGATGTGCCCCTGTTCGGCGTCGATTTCAGTCCGACCCAACTGGAACAGGCCCGGCGCCATCTGGCCGGGATGACGGGCATCGGTCTTTCGCTGGCGACGGGACTTCGCCTGCCCTTCCCGGACCGCTCATTCGACCTGGTTCTCACGTCCGCCGTGATTCTGCACAACCCCCCACGCGAGGCCGAGCAGATCCGCCGCGAGGTCGTGAGGGTCTCGCGTCGCCTGGCTGCGCATAACGAGGATACGAACGTCAGCTACAACCGGTTCGGCTACGACACGGCCGCGTGGTATCAGTCCGAAGGGATCTCCGTGCTCGAAGCCGGGCCGATCGAGGTCGACGTCGACCCGGACGCCGTGCACTCGCAATTCTGCGTGGCCGAGCCGTGGCGACCGTGACGCCGGCGGTCCCGGTGGCCGCGGCTGTCGCTGAGACGTCTCGTTCGGATGGACGACGCGCTCGCGCGACAGCCTGATGGTCGTCCTCGCCGGGCAGATCGAACGCGTGCTGGGCACGGTCACGGCGCTGGCAATCCGCTGGGGCCTCGACCCGGCGCGGCTCGGGGTCTACACGGGCCTGCGGATCTACCTCGACAACACGAACCGGTCGAGCCTGGGCGTCGGTTTGGGCGCGGTGCAGGAGATCCCGATCCTCCGCGCGTCGGGACGCGAGGCCGAGGCCCGCCTGGTGGCCGACGTGGCGCACACGACGAATGCCATCACGTGCGTGGCTTATGCTCTGGGGCTGCTCGTCTGGGCCTGGCTGCGGGCTCCGCTCGTGGCGACCGACAGACTGGCAGGCGAATGGACATGGGGCCTCGCCGCCGTCGCCGGCCTCGCGCTGCTGAAGCGGTACGAGAGCTTCCTGATCGCGGTGCTCCGGGCGCGGCAGGAGTTCGCGGTAACATCGCAGGTCGACGTCGTCGAGGCCCTCGTCTCGATCCTCGCGGTGACGATCGGGCTCCGGCTCGCGGGGTTCTGGGGGCTGCTGGGCTCGGTGGGTCTGATCCTTTCCGCGAAGATCGCGTTCCTGCACGCGCGACACCCCTACCGGTTTGGCTGGGCGTGGGACACGGCGGTCGCCGGCCGGCTGATGAAGACCGGCCTGCCGATCCTCGCGAACACGGCGGTCTTCGGCGCGGTGATGAACGTCGACCGCGTCGTGATCCTCTGGCGTGTGCCCGACGGCGAGCGCGCCCTGGGCCTGTACGCGACGATGGCGCTGATGGGCACGGGCTGGAGCCTCGACCTCGCGGGGCGGATCGTGACGGTCCTTTACCCTTACCTTCAGACGACCCTGGGGCGGACGCGGAGACGTGCGCGAGGTCGCGCAGCAGGCGTTGCGGGCGACCGAGTTGCAAGCTCCGCTGCTCGCCGCCGGCAGTGCGGTGGCCTACTTCGCGGGACCTGTGTTCTTGGGGGCGATCCTCCCTTGGTATTCGGAGGGCTTGCCGGCGCTGCGACCCCTGTTGCCGGGCGTGACCCTGCTCGGGCTCGCGTGGCCGGCGAGGCAGATGCTCATCACGATCGGCCGCCCCTATCGCCTGGCCGTGGCGACGCTCGTCGGGCTCGCCATGAGTGGGATCGCGGGCGTTATTGGGGCCGACCGGGCCGGTATCGTGGGGGTGGCCTGGGGGATGACGGCGGGGTACGCGGCCGTGTTCCTGCTGTCGAGCGCGACGGCGTTCGTGCCGTGCCTGGGGCTTCGCGAGTGGTTCATCCACCTGGTCCGCCTGGCCGCGGCGATGGGCTGGGTCTTCGCCGGAGCCGTCTGCGCCGCGAGCCTATCGACCGGCCTCGGGGCCTGGCCTGATCTCGGCATTCAGCTGCCAGCGCTCGTGATCTGGTTCCTGCCGCCGGTGGCCCTCTGGTCGTGGCATCGTGGTTGGCTGACCTTCGACCACGCCCGTTGACCCGCCGTCCTTCGGGGGCGATGTGACCATGGTTCTCGACCTCGGCTTCCTCCTGATGCTGGCGACGGTCTCGTCCGGGCTGGGGCTGAGGATCGTCCGCCGGTTCGGTGCGGGGATTGAGCACCCGGGCGACGCCCTGGCGCTCGCTCTGCCGCTCGGGCTCGGTGTTCTGTCGCTCGGGGTTCTGGCGTTGGGTGAGTTGGGGTGGATGAACGCGGGGGCGATTGCCGGGCTGCTCGGAGTTGCGGGTGCAGTGGGTCTGCCGGAGGCGATGAGGTCACTGCGCGCCGGGTTCGGCGCGACATGGGCCCATCCGGCTGCCGGGATCACTCCCCACCCTACCGTCCGCCTCAAGGGGGGAGGGTTCCCGAATCCCGCCGATGACAGTGAACATCTTAACCCTCCCCCGTTGGGGCGGAGGATAGGGTGCGGGGTCGATCCGCAGAGAGGTCGGATCCGCCTGCTCACGTCATCCTGGGCCTGTGATATCCCGCTGGCCGTCGCGCTCGTCGGCACCCTCCTCACCGCTCTGGCGCCCGTCACCGACGGCGACGCCCTCTGCTACCACCTCCAGGTGCCCAAGGTCTTCCTGGCCGCGGCCTCGGTCGATTTTGATCCCGATCTGCACGAAACGATCTATCCGCTCCTGACCGAGCTACTCTACGCGATGGCCCTGGCCCTCCGCAGCCCGGTCGCCTGCCGGCTCGTGCAGTGGTTGCTGGGCGTGGCCTTCGCGCTGAACGTCGCGGCCCTGGCGCGACCGGTTCTCGGGGATCGCGCGCGATGGGCGGCCGCGGTGGCGCTGCTCGTGCCGGCGGTCTCGAACGGCATGGGGGCGCCGCTCAACGACGTGGCGCTCGCTGCGTTCGGCAACGCCGCCCTGTTCGCGTGGACGCGCTGGCTCAATCGCCCGACGGGCGGCGCCGCGGCGCTCGCGGGATGCCTCGCGGGGCTGGCGATGGGTGTCAAGTACCCGGCGCTCGTGCTGGCGGGCGTGATCGGCCTGGGGATGCTCGTGCCTCGCCCCCGGATTCGCCATGCCCTGCTCTTCGGACTCGTCGCGCTCGCCGTCGGGGGTGTCTGGTATGCACGAGCCTTCATCCATACCGGCAACCCCGTGTACCCCTTCTTCCGCCACGTCTTCGGCGGCGCGGGGCTCGACGTGGTCCTCGACCCGATCAAGCGGCCGATGCCCGCGACGCCCTGGAACTTGTTGACGGCCCTCGTGCCGATGACGCTCCAGCCCGCGCGATTCGACAGCGTCTCGCACCAGTTCGGGCCCATTTTCCTGCTCGCCCTGCCCGCTCTGGTGCTCGAGCGGGCGCCGCGGAGGGTCTGGGCGATCGTGGCGATCGGCTATGGGTTCTTGACCCTGTGCCTGACCCAGCGGCAGAGCATGCGATTCGTCCTAATCGCCGTCGGGCCGATGGCCGTGGGCACGGCCTGGGTCGCATCCCGCTGGTGGGACCGGCGCACCATCCCCGCGCGGGCGCTGACGGCGCTGCTCGTCGGCTGCCTGGCGTTCGAGGCGAGCGTTGCTGCGGGACGGGCGCGACACGGACTGAGCGTCGTGCTCGGCCGCGAGTCGGCCTCGGACTACCTGACCCGCCGCGAGCCGACTTACCGCGTGGGCCGCTGGATCGGGGCGAATCTGCCGGAATCGGCCCGGATTGTGGGGCAGGACCATCGCGGCTTCTACATCCCGCGCGGGTACACGATGGAGCTGGCCCACCGCCGCCGGACCGGCCTGGGCACGCGCGGGGAGTCGGCCGGGACCATTGTCGCGACATTACGCGATGGGGGGTTCACTCACCTTCTCCTCTGCCCTCCCGAGCCCGAGGACGCCGTCGAGTTCGACGCGACGCTCGGCGGCCTGCTCGAGCCCTGGCTCGAACGCCGGGCACCGATCTACCGCGAGCGGATCGTCGATCCCGATGGAGTGGCGCGACGCTACGCGCTCTACGCACTCGATGACCCAGAACAACTCGCGGAGGTCCGACGATGACCGTGCGCGAGCGACCGACGCTGGCCGAGCTTCGCGTGAAGGTCCACAAGGACCGGCATCGCGAGATCGGCAACTGGCTCGCGAGAAAGGTCGGCCGACCGTCGGCCGTCTACGGGACGTGGATCGCCGTGCGGCTCGGGGCCTCGGCGCATCAGGTCACGGTTGCCGCGATCCTGGCCTCGGCGGCCTCGGCGCTGGCTTTCGCGTCGGGAACGCGCGGCGGCTTCATCGTGGGGGTCGCGCTAGCCCACCTGGCGTACTGGCTCGACCACGTCGACGGTCAGGTGGCGCGCTGGCGAGGCACCGTCAGCCTCGACGGCGTTTACCTCGACTACCTGATGCACCACGCGATCGCCCTGGGGCAGGGCTTCGCCCTCGGCTACGGGCTGGCCGCGCGGACGGGCGACGTCCGCTGGGCCGCGGCCGGGTTCGCGGCCGGGTTCGGTTGGCTGTTTCTCGGCCTGCACAACGACTGCCGCTACAAGGCCGCGTTCCAGCGGCTGAAACGAGAGACTCGTTCGTTCCGGGTGGACGGGGGCGCGGGCGGCCGCCCCTCGCCGCCGATGCCGTGGCCGCGATCGGGCCGAGGACTGGTAACCTGGCCGGCCTACAAGGCGTGCGAGCCTCATTGCCTCCTGCTCGGGCAGACGGGTCTGGCCGCGGTCGCCGTGGTCGGCCCCGCGTGGTGGGACCTCGGGTGGAAGGCCGGCGTCCTGGCCATGGCGGTGCTTGCACCCACCCTCGCCGTCGGGCGTGCCGCGCGGACGGTCCTGGGGGCCGGCGTCGAACGGGAATTCCGGAAATGGTTCGAACCCGCCCCTGAGTGACACAGAATCGTCGACATCGCTAATTTCGACGACCGCCGATTTGTAAAATGTTTGAGACTGAGCTAAGCTCTCCGTCGGGACGCTGACTGAATGGTCAGTATGGGGCGACGGTTCCGCCTCATGCGTCCATCACGCGGCAGGGGCGCCGTCCATGCAGCGCACCGAAGGTCGACGATCTCGGTCATCTGCCCGCGATGCCGCGCCGGCCCGACGCCCTCGGCATCGGCGTTGTCGGGGCGGGATTCATCGTCTGCCACTGCCACCTCGTGGCGTACAGGAATGCGGGATTCCGCGTCGAGGGCATCACCTCGCGGACGCTCGCCACGGCCCGCGAGGTTGCCGGGCTCCGCGGCGTCCCGCGCGTCTTCCCGACGCTCGAGGCCCTGCTCGACGCCCCGGAGATCGACGTGGTCGACGTCTCCGTCCCGCCGCTGGAGCAGCCCGAGGTAATCCGGAAGATTCTCGCCCACCGCAGGAGGCCCAAAGGCATCCTGGCCCAGAAGCCCCTGGCGATGACGCCCGCCGAGGGCCGCGAGCTGGTTGAGGCCTGCGAGGCCGCGGGGGTGCTGCTCCAGGTCAACCAGAACATGCGGTATGACCAGTCCGTCCGCGCCTGCAAGACACTGCTCGACCGCGGTGCGCTGGGGACGCCGGTCCTCGCCACGATCGAGCTGCGGGCGATCCCGCACTGGATGTCGTGGGCCGAGCACGGTCGGTCGCTCTCGACCTATATCATGAGCATTCACCACCTCGACACCCTCCGCTACTGGCTCGGCGACCCCGAGCGCGTCCTCGCTAGCACCCGGCCCGACCCGAGGACGAAGTTCGCCCACGAGGACGGGATCAACCTCTACATCCTCGAGTTCCCCGGCGGCGCCCGCGGCTCGAGCTGGGACGACGTCTGGGCGGGCCCGGCGCGGGAGGGTGCGGGGCAGGACATCGCCGTCCGCTGGCGTGTCGAGGGGACCGAGGGCCTTGCCCTGGGCACGATCGGCTGGCCCACCTGGCCGACCCGACAGCCGAGCACGCTCGACTACTCGCGGACCGCGGATGCCGGCGCCTGGCTCCGCCCGCGATGGCCCGAGGCCTGGTTCCCCGACGCCTTCGCCGGCACCATGGCCGGCCTGCTCCGCGCCATCGAGGACGGCACCGAGCCCGACATCTCGGGCCGTGACAACCTCAAGACCCTCGACCTCTGCGAGGCCGTGCTGACGGCGGCCAGGGAGCATCGGGTCGTCTCCCTGTAGGGTCCGCTATTGCGGACCGTCTTGGGGCCGGGCACATTGGGGCGATCCTCCATCGCGAAGGGCCCGTCATCATGAATCTCGGCCTGATCAACTCCGCCTGGGCCCAGGTGGGGCGAGATACTGCCTTCGGCATCCGGATGACGAAGGAGATCGGCTTCGACACGATCGACATCTTCGCCGACCCGCTCGACACGCCAGCGGCCGAGCGGCGGCTCATCAAGGATGAGTGCGACAAGGCCGGGCTGCCGATCGTCAGCGTCGCGTGCGTCGCCGTCGGCCTGATCGACTTCAACCCGAGCGTCCAGCGGTTCCACGTCGACCGCGTGAAGGCCTACCTCGACATGGCCCGCGGCTTCGGCGCGAGGAACGTCCTGCTCGTCCTGGGCGAGTACATCTGGCAGAAGGAAGTGATCCCGCCGGCCGAGCAGTGGGACACGGGCGTCCGGCACGTTCGAGCATTAGGGCAATACGCCGCCGATCTGGGCCTGGAGATCGCCCTGGAGCTCGAGCCCTTCCACCTCTCCCTGCTCAATGACGTGGCGAGCATGGCCCGGTTCCTCGACGACGTCGCCCACCCGGCCGTGAAGGCGAACCTGGATATCTCACACCTCGTCCTCGCGAACCAGCCGGCCGACCTGGTCGAGAAGCTCCGAGGCAAGGTTGCCCACGTCCACATCTCCGACTGCGACGGCCGCGTGCATGGCGACCTGCCGCCCGGGCGCGGCGTGGTGGATTTTCCCCCTTATCTGGACGCCATCAAGCGGCTCGGCCTGGACAACGGGACGATCTCGATCGAGCTAGAATACTCGCCCGAGCCGGATAGGATCGTCGACTGGGTCCGCGAGGCGTATGCGTCGACGGCCGCCATGATGAAGTCGGCGGGCCTGCGGGGATGATCGGTCGGCGCTCGCGGATCGGCTTCGACCTGATGCTGATCGCGGCCTTGACCGCCGTGCTCGGCTGGCCGGCGCTGGCGACGGTGCTCGACGCCGTCCGGGGCGCCGAGAACCCCTCGGGCGGGCTGATGACGGCCGTGCAGGGCGGGGCGGACGTCAGGCCCTGGCGGATGGCGACCGAGACGATTCGGCTCGTTCTCACTACCGAGGCGATCGCGCTGCCGATTGGGATTGCCCTGGCCCTGCTCCTCTTCCGGACCGACGTGCCTGGGCGGACGCTCTGGCTATTCGTCCTCGCTCTCGCCGCCTTCGTGCCCACCCCGCTGCTGGCGACCGCCTGGCTCGGAGGATTCGGCGACATCGGGCGGTCGCAGGTGCTCGGGTCGAGGCCGTGGCTGGTCGGGCGGTTCGCCGCGGCGTTTGTCCACGCGACGGCCGCGCTGCCGTGGATCGTCTGGATCGTGGGACTCGGGCTGCTCGCGGTCGAGCCCGAGCTGGAGGAGTCGGCGAGCCTCGACCTGCCGCCGTGGCGTGTCGCGTGGTCGGTCTCGCTCCGCCGGAGCCTCGGCGCCATCGCCGGCGCGGCCCTGGCCGTGGCCGTGCTTACGGCCGGCGACATGACGATCACCGACATCCTCTCGATCCGGACCTACGCCGAGGAGGCTTACATCCAGTTCGGCCTGGGCAAGGGCCCCGGCGCCGCTGCCGCGACGGCCCTGCCGCCGCTCGTCGTGCTCGGGGCTCTACTCGTCGCGGCGGCGACGTGGCTGCTCCGCAGCGACCCCGCGCGGATCGCCTCGGCGATGCAGGCCCAACCGTGGCCGCTGGGACGATGGCGGATCGCGGCCGGGCTCGCGGTCGCCCTGATCATGGCCGCGGTCATCGGCCTGCCCCTCTACAGCCTCGTCTGGCAGGCGGGGCGCGTCGGCGGCAATGCGCGGCTCCAGACCGCGCCGCACTGGTCGCTCGCGGGCTTTGGGGGGACGCTCGGCAAGGCGGTGTCCGAGGTCATCGGACCGAGCCTGCGCAAGCCGTGGCGAGGGCCACTCGGGGCGAGTGTGGTTTGGGGATCCCTCGGCGCCGCCGGGGCCGTCGGGCTGGGGTGGTGCCTTGCCTGGGCCTGCCGGAAGCCGGGGCCGTGGCGGTTCGTCACGGCCTTGGCGGTCGCCCTGGCCCTCGCCACGCCGGGGCCGATCGCGGGGATGGCCCTGGTGCTCGCCTATCACGGAATCCGGCCGGTGTATGACTCGCCGGCAATCATCGTGCTCGCTTACGTGATGCGGACCTGGCCCTACGCCTTGCTCTTGCTCTGGCCGGCCGTCCGGTCGTTGCCACCGGAGTATTTCGAGGCGGCCGAGCTCGACGGCCATGGGCCAGCCGGGCAGGTGCGGCGGATCGCCGTGCCCTTGACCCTTGGCGCGATCGGCCTGGCCTGGGCCGCGGCGCTCGTGCTGACGCTGGGCGAGCTCCCGGCCGCTTATCTGGCGACGCCGCCGGGGCACACCTCGTTGACGCTTCGGATCTGGGACAAGCTTCACATCCCACCCGAGAGCAGCCTGGCCGGGTTCGTGCTGGTGACGCTTGGGGTTGTTGCGGTCTGTGGAGGTGTCGTGGCCCGGGGGCTGGCGCGATGGCTTTCACCCCGGCCGGATGGCTCTTCGTAGGGTCCGCCGTGCGGACCATCCGGGCGCGGATGGCCCCGCCGAGGATGGTCCGCACAGCGGACCCTACGAAGGGCCGATGTCCGGCGGTATCGGCCTACAGACTCGGGTTCGAGAACTCGCTGAGCGGCAGGTCCACCGGCGTCGAATGCCGCGAGCTGCGGGCGACGGCCTCGGTGAACTGCATGTAGCGGACGCCGTCGGCAAACGAGGTGTGGGTCACGGGCCGCTCGCCGCGGATCGCCGCGATGAAGTCCGCCTCGACCGACCAGCCGCCGCGGAGGCCGGCGGCGATCGCCAGCGGCTGGAGCTCAGGGTCCTTGCGGCGCGCCGCCCGGATCTCGTCGCGGGTCAGGTCGTAGACGATCGCCCCGTCGGTGCCATAGAGCGAGATCGCCAGGCCGGGACCGTGCCAGGTCACGCCGCTCAGACGGTACACCCCGCGCGAGCCGTCGGTCTGGCTCGTCAGCACCTGGACGCTGTCGGGCGTGCCGACGCGGCTGAGGTGGCCTGGCTTCTCGAGGTTCTTCCGGGCCGGGATGATCTTCGACGCCACGGCGATCACCTGATTCGCCGGCGCGGTCCAGCGCAGGGCCGTCTCGTGGAGGATGCCCAGCGTGAGCATGTTGAAGCCCGAGTACCGCGTCTGCTGCCGCCAGCCGATCGGCGTCCGCGGGTCGGCCAGGTCGCTCGTCAGGCCGTCGACGTGCAGCTCGCGGAGCGGGCCGAGGTAGCCGTCGGCGATCATTTGCCGGACGAAGGCGTCGCCGGTCAGGCCGTAGGGGCTCGGCACGACCATCGTCGCGAGCTCGGGACGCTCGAGGGACTTGTCGAGCATGCGCTGGGCCTCGCGGGCGTTCATCGCCATGCGGGCCTGCGTCAGCACATGCTTGCCCGCCCCCAACGCCGCGAGCGTGGCCGCGCAGTGCAGGTAGGGCCAGGTGCCGATGACGACGGCGTCGATCGAGTCGTCGTCGACGACCTGCTCCCAGCCGCCGTAGATCCGGGGGATATCGTACTCCCGGGCGACGCGGGCCGACGACTCGCGGAACCGGTTGCAGACGCCCGCGATCGTGACGCCCGGGATGGCGCGGAAGCCCGGGATGTGGCGCGAGCGCGTGATCGCCCCCGCGCCGATGATGCCGATCCGGATCGTGCCATTGTGAGCCATCGCCGATCCCCGGGCCGCAAGGGGCGTGCCGGATTCCTCGGGGGGTGCGAGCGACGGCGCCCCGGGGCGGCCGTCGCTCGGGTACGATACCATACTTGACGCCGTGACGCGCGGCGGATGGGCCACTCCAGGGGACTCGAACCATGCCCCGGACGATCGCCCTTTTATCGTTGGTCATCGCAGCCTCGACCGCCCGCGCCGAGCACGCCAAGATCGAGCTCGACGTCTCATCGAAGGGCTCGCAGGCGACTGCCTTCGTCGACCAGACGCCGCCCGACTGGGGCAAGAACCCCCGGCCGGTCTTGCGGGCGAAGAAGGGCGAGCCGATCCACGTCAAGTACATGCTGACCAATATCTATCCTCACAAGACCCTCGAGAACGTGGTCGTCCACTTCTACGTCGCCCGCCAGGGCAAGGTCGGCCAGAAGGAGCTGCCGAACGTCGGCGACGGCAAGGACGTCGTGCTCGAGACCGCCTTCGACATGGACTTCAAGCCGGGCGCCAAGGCCGGGGCCCGGATGACGTTCAAGGTCGAAGCCCCTGGCGCGTACCTGATCCGCATCGAGACCAAGCAGACCCAGAGTGATCACGAGCACTTCGCGGCGATCGACCTGGTGGTCGAGTGAGTCGTTCGATCGCTTGTCGCTCTGGCGGTGGCCCGGCTATCCTCATTCCGTATCTCTTCGAACGGGATCAGTAGCGGTGACGAGGGGACCTCGAATGCGGTGGGCGATGCCCACCATCCTACGGGGGCCCTACAGCCTGATCTAAGCCCCGAGGAGCCGTTTCGTGCAGGGACCGACCTTCTCACCCCTGACCGAAAAGGAGCGGGTCTGGCTCGACGCGCAACTGGGGACGTTGCCCCTCTTCGTCGAGGCCTACGCGCCGGATGACGCGGGACGCGCCATCACGCTATCGACCCTGGATCGTGTCTTCGCCGCCTGGTCGGCCCTGGGCGTCCGTGACAACATCCAGGTGAATGCCGCGATCAACATCGTCGGCATCCGATTCGGGCAGTTCCTCGTGGACGAGGCCGGGTTCTCCTGGGTGATCGCCACCGACAAAGCCGGTTCAGAACTGGCGGTCCTCGCGCTGCCAGACCGCGGCGACGTGCTGATCTACCCGGCGAACTTCGTGGCGAAGCGCTGGGAGCGCGGGGAGACGGATTTCCTGGTCGGGGGATTCGAAGTCATCCGGAAGCAGATCGCGGAGGTCCAGTCGATGTGGTCGGGCGGACCACGCCGACCGTGGTGGCGATTCTGGTAAACGACCCGATTCCGCCGCTGGCTCGAAAAGGTCCACACAGCGGGCCCTACTTCTTCTCCCCCTGTGTCACCTTCGCCTTCTCGGCCCCCGCGTCCTGACGATAGACCAGCACGCGGTCGTGCACGAGCAGGACCAGGTCGGTCCGCCCGTCCCCGTCGACGTCGCCCACACCCAGGTCGCGGGGCTCGACGAGGTCGGAGACGTTCCGCATCGACTTGCGTTCGAAGACCTTGAACGCGAGGGCCCTCTCGAGCTCGCCCGTCGAGCCCTTCGTGACGATCTCGACGAAGTGCTCGCCCGGGTCGATCAGGGCGATGTCGTTCTGGCCGTCGGCGTTGAGGTCGCCGACGATCAGGTCGGCGAGCCGGGCCTGCTCGCGGGCGGCCTCGTAGCTGTGGACGAGCTTGAGCCGCTGGCCCTTGCTGCCCGTGAGGACCACGCCGAACCGCTCGGCCCCGGCCAGTAGCAGGTCGTCGCGGCCGTCGCCGTTGAGGTCGGCGACGTGCATCTCCTGGAGGTCGAACGAGCCGACCGAGAGCATCCCGCTCGGGCGGTAGACGCCGTTGCGCTTGGCCAGGTAGAGCAGCGACTTCGACGTCCGATCGAGGAGCGCGAGCTCCTTGACGCCGTCGCCGTCGGTGTCGAGCGCGGCCACGCCGATGACGCTCGCGCTGTTGCGGCCGGTGTTGTACTGGTCCCTGACGACCCAGTGGCCGTCCTTGTCGAGCACGAGGTTGCGGGCGTAGGTCTTCTGCGCGAGCAGGAGCGCGGGGCCGTCGAGATCGACCTGGCTGAGGCCGGCGGGGCTGATGTCGGTAAGCGGCCCGAGGCCGCCGGCGGCCGGCGCGGGGGCTCGCCCTGGCGGCCCAGCAGGAGCGACTTCGGGCCGCTCGGGCTGTAGAGCAGGATGTCAGGTTGGCCGTCTCGGTTGACGTCGAGCACCTGGACGATCGGCGCGTCGGAGAGGCCGTGCAAGCTCACTGAGTCGGCCTGGCCCCAGCGGAACGGAACGAAACCGCCCGATTTCTCACGCTTGAGCGCGCGGAGCGTGAACTGGTCGGCCGTTGACTTGGCCGATTGCTCGCGGGTCACGTAGAGGATCTCGCCGACCTTGTCGCCGTCGAGGTCGGCGATCTCCAGCGCCACCGGCTCGCCGCTCAGGGGCAGCGGTGCGGGGAACGTGAGGCGGTCGTCGGCCAGGACGCTCCGCCCGATCTGCTTCTCCTGCTCCGAGAGGACGTAGACCTCGGCCCTCTTGTCGCCGTCGAGGTCGGCCAGTTTCACGGTCCGGCCACCGACGAGATTCGGGAACCCCTGGCTCGCGCCCAGGCCGACGCCCTTGGCCTGTCGATAGACGTAGAACTGCGCGTTCGCGGGGTCGGAGACGACCACGTCGGTCAGGCCGTCGCCGTCGAGGTCGCCGAGGTCGAGAGAGCGGCCGCGCGTGTTGCCATGGGGAAGAGGGTAAAAGAGCAGCCGGCCGCGCTTCGCGGTGTCGTCGTCGTCCACGACGTCGAGCGCGTGGACGCGAACGCGGCCTGATTGCTGCTCGATGGTGAGTAGCTCGGAGCCGGGCTTGCCGTCGATCTGGCCGAAGGCGTAGGCGCGGAGCGGCTCGATGGCGAACCGCTGCTCGGGCCCGAGGGCGCCGCCCTTCGTGGAGAAGCGGACGCGGATCGGGTCGTCGGGCGAGCCTTCGAGGAGGACGAGGTCGAGGCTGCCGTTGCCGTCGAAGTCGACGGCCTTGACCATCCGCGGGTTGGTCAGTGTGTGTGGGATGCGCTCGGGCTCGCCCAGCTTGCCACCCTCGCCCTGGAGGATGGTGATGACCTCGCCCGAGGTCAGCAGCGCGAGGTCGTCGCGGCCGTCGCCGTTGAGGTCGCCGACCGTCAGGGCGCCGGGGGCTTCGACGGCCTCGCCCGTGTTGATCTTCTTCGGGTCATCAAATTTACCTTTTCCCTCACCGTGCAGGATCACCAGCTCGGCCGGAGTTCCGTAGAATGCCAGGTCGGCTTTGCCGTCGCCGTTGAAGTCGCCGACGGCGAGGCTCTGGATCTCCTTGGTCACCGAGACGCTGACCAGGCGCATACGGCGGTCGTTCTCGAGATGATTGGGCTCCTGCGACGTCTTCTTGGCCTCGGGCTCGGCGGCGTCGCTGGGCTTCTTCGACGACAGGAGCAGGTCGATCCGCGACCGGCCGTTGTTGACGACGGCGACGTCGTCGACCTTGTCACCGTCGAGGTCGCGGACGATCAGGCCCGTGATGCGCGGGTCGAGCTTGTAGACTTCGGTGGGGAGGAAGCCGAAGTAGTCGGCCAGCCTGGGCTCATCGGTCGCGTCGCTCGCACGCGCCGAGGCGAGGATCAGGGTCGCCGCCATCATCAGGGCCTGGGCCCCTCGTCCTGCGCACCGATGCATATCGCTCGCCCCGCGATCGGTCCCGTGTCGAAGCCGCGCCGGCCCTCCCGGCCCGATCGGATCAGACTACGGAACTCCGGACAATCCGACAAGATGCGGCTCGGGGGCATGGACGCCTCGGCGAGCCCCGTGGGGTCCGGTCTCGCGCACCGTCCTCGGGGCGAGATTCCGGGTCACACGGAAGAAAGGGTGTGGGTAATAGTCGTGTGGATCGGACGAATCACCCTGCGCCGGGATCGTCACACGCACGCATCGCGGCAGATGAAGGGATGATGATCGGCCCCTTGTGGCGCCTCGCCCCCGGGAGGATGACCATGATGGATCAGATGGAGCACATCCGCGGCAAGCTGTTCGCCGAGGATGGCACGAAGGTCGTGTTCGACAGCATCGAAGGCTACCTCGGCTCGCACCCGAGGCGCGACGGCTCGCCGTTATACTTCGGCTTCTTCGACGTCCCGCCCGAGAAGACGAAGGGGTTCGACGACAAGGCGATGTATCGCCTGGTGCTCGACGACGGCCGGTTCGGTGACATCTACGCCGACATCCGACCGTGCGCCCAGAAAGGGACGCTCGTCGCCGAGTTCCACGTCGACGGGCCGCTCAGGGCCTGATCTCGAGGCGCCGCGAATCTGCGCCGATCCGGCTCGCCGATTCCCGCGGCGCGTCGGGCCGTCGCTACTTCGAAGCACGTTTCGACTCCCTGGGCCCGGCGACTCCCACGTCGGGCGACGAGGGCTCGCCGGATCTCGACGTGCCGGCAGTCGTCTGCTTGCCGGGTTCGTGCAAGCCGTCGGAGCCGCCGACTCGGGAGTCGCCGCAGCCGGCAGCAAGGCCGAGTAGGACCGCGGAGAGCGTCGTGAGCCTTCGCGAATGGTGAGACATGGCCGGCGGGTCCTCCGCGGGGCTTCGGGGCGAATCGACGGCCGCGTGGCCGGACTCTCTCTGTCGTGCACAACGAATGCCGCCGGCGCGAGACGGCTGACAGCGGCCGTGCGGGGGTGGGATTATAGGGGTCGGGATTCCGCGCCGGAGAAACCCCACGAGCCGTCGTCGCGTCGGTCGCCGGGGCTGGCCGATAGGAGGAACGTGGCCGCCGGAGCAGTCCGCCCGGAGCCGATCCGGGCGCCGCTCGCGCCGGCCGAAGTGTCGGGCGCGTGAAAAATTTGCGAAGCCGCCCCGCGCGTCCCCGAACGCTCTAAGTGAAAACGGAGCCTTGGCCCTGCCGTTGCCACGGTCGCGTCGCGGCGAGGTCCGGGGGACGGGCTGGCCGAAGAATTCGGTTGGCGTGCCCCGGCCAGCTATGTAATCTTCGTTCCGTCCGACGAGGACGGAGTCGGCCGTCCCGCGGTGCAGCCTGGCCGACCCGCGATCCGATGGAGCCGAGACACGATGCTTGTACCAAGCCGCGCCGACCGCGTCCGGGGCTCTCTACTCGGTCTCGCGGTGGGAGACGCCCTGGGCGCCCCCCTGGAGGGGCTGAGCGCCCAGCAAGTCCGGGCCCACTACGGACTCGTCACCGACTATGTCGACGGCGCGAAGGCCTGGAAGAAGAAACCGTACCGCTGGCGGCTCCCGGGCCTCTACACCGACGACACGCAGCAGGCCCTGGCGCTGATCGACGTCCTGCTGGCGACCGGCAGACTCGACGTCGATCGTCTCGCCGCACTCTACATCGACCTCGCCACGCCCGACCACGGCTACGCCGGAGCCCACCGGGGCGTCGGCAAGAGCTTCCGCCAGGTCCTGGCCGACCTCAAGCGCGGCGTGAGCCCGCGACTGACCGGTCAGGCCTCGGCCGGCATCGGCGCCGCCATGCGGATCGCCCCGGTGGGCCTGTACTTTGCCGAGGACCCCGAGGGGCTCTTCGACGCGGTCATGGGCGCCAGCCTGATGACCCACCGCGACATCCGCAGCCTCTCGGCCGCGATGGCCGTCGCGATGGCCGCGGCCCGACTCCTGAACGAGCCGACGCGCGACCCCAGCTTCGTCCTCTGGCTCGCCGCCGACGTCCAGCGCGCCGAGGACCGGATCGCCGCCCAGTTCGGCCGCTCGGTGTCCTCGCTCGGCGCCTACCGGCGGAGCGTCTCGGACGCGATCGCCCACGTGGAGTCGGTGCTGGACCAGCCCCGCGACCGGGCGATCGCGGCGATCCTTGACGAGGCCAACCGGCACGGGCCCGACTCGCCCCTGCGCCGGCCCACCCAGGGCTTCCCGCCCGCGTGCCTACCCAGCTGCCTCTACCTCCTGCTCACGACCGACAGCCTGGAGGAGGCCCTCATCGACGTCGTCAACCTCGGCGGCGACGCCGACACCGCCGGCGCGATCCTCGGCGCACTGGCCGGCATCCTCTACGGGGCCTCGGCGCTGCCCGACCGATGGCTGGTCGGACTCCAGAACGCCGACGGGATCGATGCCCGGGCCGTGGCCTTGCACCGCAAGTCGTCCCGCGGCCTGGAGATCCCCGAACTGGTCCCGCGCGAGCACGAGCTCACGGCCCGCGAGGGCCGGAACCGCGAATCCCTGCTTTCGCACCCGCCCTACGGCGGCGACCTCGGCGCCAGCCGCGTCTGAACGGGGTGGGTGCGACGCCGGCATCGTCCGAGGCCTTTCCCCGCCGTGCTTCGTCGGATAGATTTAGGAATCGGGAGGGCCGCGCGTCGGGGGGCGGCTTCGGGAGGTCTACGGGCGATCCGGAGGAGTCGGCGGGCGATGTCTCAGATCATCGTCGATCGGATCAAGCGCCAGCTCGCCTCGGCCGAGGGATATCTCGCCCTGAACCTGCCCGACCGCGCACTGGAGATCCTCCAGGGCCGTGCCGACTGGGCGACGATGCAGTTCGAGGCGAGCTTCCTGACCGGCGAGACCCTCCGCACGCTCGGCCAGTATCGCGAGGCGCTCAAGCCCCTGGAGACCGCCGCCTCGCTCCGGCCCGGCGACGTCGGGGTGGCCATCGCCCTCGGCTGGTGCTACAAGCGGACCCACCGCCTCGCCCAGGCGATCGACAGCCTCGCCCGCGCCCTGCGCGAGCATCCGGAGGAGGCGATCCTCCACTACAACCTGGCCTGCTACTGGTCGCTCGCGAACAACCCGCGCAAGGCCCTCGACTCGCTGGCCACGGCCCTCGGCCTCGCCCCGGACATCCGGTCGATGGTCGCCGAGGAGTCCGACTTCGACGCGATCCGGAATCACCCGGAATTCGAACGCCTGATTGGCGGGGCCGTTTTGTAGGGTCCGCTGTGCGGACCATCCGGCACCATAGGCCCTGATCGAAGATGGTCCGCATGGCGGACCCTACGACAGCCGCGCCGCCACGTAGTGGACCAAATCCCCGTGCTCGCGCGCGAGCTGCGCCAGCCGGTCGGGCCGGCCGGCCATCTGGCAGAGCTGGGCAACGTTCGGGCAGCCCAGGGACGAGTCCGGCAGGCCCGCGAGATGCTCCGAGGCCACCTCGATCGCCTCGTCGAGCCGGCCGAGTCGGACGAGTAACCGGACGAGCACCTGCGCAGGGATCGGGTCGGTGAATCGCTCCTCGTCGGGGCTCGTATGCTCAACGGGCGGCAGCTTGGCCCGAAAGTGCGCGATGGCCGCGTCGACGTCCTCGCCGAGCAGGGCCCGCAGGTAGACGGCGTGGTCGGCGTAAGTGTCGTCGAACGGCGACTCGCTCGCGTAGCGATGCCGCTCGGACAGGTTCCGTCCATAGTCTGTCAGACCGACGGCCAGAGCGAGCGTCTCGGCGTCCGTCAGCAGAGGCGTCATCCGCACGACGGCACCCAGGTGCGAGATGTCGATGTGGTACCCGTCGTCGGCAAACAGCCAGTCGCGACCCTCGACGAGGCCACCGATGGACGTCGCCTCGGGAGGCAGCGGCTGGCCCCGGCGGGCGATGTCGGCACGGAGGTTCGCGACGAGGTGATCGTGGAGATTCCGCACGAGCCGCCCGGCGGCGGCGACGCGGGTCGGCTCGTCCGGCGGCAGGTGCTCGAACGCGGTGATCGCCGAGCACGCGCCGTAGTGGTCGAGGATCAGCTCGAACCCACGCCGGGGGTGAACCCCCTGGTTGAAGGCGACGTCGACGACCTGGCCGAGCGTCTCATCCCCCGGCTCGCCCGAGGGCGTGTAGGCATCGATGGCGCGGGAGATTTCATCCCGCTCGCCGAGCACGCGATAGTAGGGCCACGCCCCGACGATGTCGCCCGCGTCGAGCAGCTTGCGACCAACGCGGCGGATCGCCTCGACATAACGATCCTCGTATTGGGACCGCTTCGGCTCGGGAATCTCGCCAAGCGGGCCGACCTGGACCAGGGGCAGGCGCAGCTCGTGCCGCGCCTTGAGCAGCAGGGCGTCGAGCAGGCCTCGCGCGTCGCCCCGTTCATCCTGCCAGGCGACCAGGCGTTCGAGCGCCGAGGCGGGGCCGTCGCTGGACAAGGCCCGGTCGACGGCGTCGAACGGGGCGGTCGCGGCGTCCTCGGCGTCGATGGTCGTGGGGGTCATCGTCGGCTCGTCACGGCGTGTGGAAGGCGGCCAGCGGCCCGTCTTGGGAGGGCGAGGCTCGCGCCGAGCCGGGGTGATTGCCCGGCTCGGCGGGGGCCTCGCCCTCCCGGAAGATAGTTTGATCGCCCAAAGGCTCTCGCGGCAAGTCTCGGGCTCACGCCCCGTCGGCCTTCGCAGGGTCCGGGACCACCGCCGGCGCGGCACCGAGCGCGGCGCCGACCGACCGCTCGTACGTGCCCCAGCACCGGCTGTTGTAGCAATCGACGAGCAGGTCGCGAGCCTCCTCGATCGAGTCGGTCACGACGAGCAGCTCCAGGTCACCGGCCGAAACCGCGCCCTCGGCGAGCACGGTCGCCCGGATCCAGTCGAGCAGGCCGGCCCAGTACTCGGAGCCGAAGAGAATGATCGGGAACCGCTTGATCTTCTGGGTCTGGACCAGCGTCAGCGCCTCGAACAGCTCGTCCATCGTCCCGAACCCGCCGGGAAAGATCACGAAGCCATTGGAATACTTGACGAACATCGTCTTCCGCACGAAGAAGTACCGGAAGTTCACGGAGATCGTCGTGTAGCCGTTGCCCTTCTGCTCGAACGGCAGCTCGATGTTCAGGCCGACCGAGACACCCTTGGCGTCGAGCGCCCCCTTGTTCGCGGCCTCCATGACGCCCGGGCCGCCGCCGGTGATCACGGCAAAGCCGGCCTCGACGAGCGCCCGGCCCAAGGCGCGGGCGAGCTCATAATACCGATGGTCCTCGCCAAACCGGGCCGAGCCGAAGACCGAGATGGCCGCCCCCAGCTCGGCCAGCGAGTTGATCCCGTAGACGAACTCGCTCTGGATCCGGAGGACGCGCCAGGCATCGGTGTGGGTGAACTCGCCTAGCTCCGGGCGCGGGCCCGGGGGGTCGAGGGGACGTCGCGGTTGAGCAATCCCTCGTCGGCGGTCCGCCGCCGGCCGGACCGCGCGGGGGAGAGCGTCGGCATCACGATCCGCTTCGGCCGCGGGTCGGGCAGATTGGCTGAGGTCGAGGATGATCCGGCCGCATCGCCGCGCCGGGGGTTTTGTGGATAGTCGTCGCGATCCATCGAAAAGAGGACTCCCGGGACGTCCGGAGGGCCGCGGGCCATGGAGAGCGGCGGCGCAAGCCCGGACATCCGCAATTCTAACGCCCGAGCCGGTCGCGGGAATCCCCTCACCCCACCCTGACCGGCGGTCGCTCCTTCCCCGGATTGCGCAGCGGGTGACCTTGGCCGGGACGTCTCGCCCCCCGGGGTGGTATCCCTCGCGCCGAGCGAACCCGAGCGTGCAAGAAGCGTTCGTCTATGATCGCCAAGGTTCGCCCCCGCGGCCCCTTTTCGACGAAACGAAGCCAATTCGGCCGACGAAACGAAGCCAATCCCGCCCGCGAAACGAAGCCAATCCGACCTGCGAAACGAAGCCAATCCGGCCGACGGACGCCGGGTCGACCCCAGCCGGCTTCTCTCCGCGAGGCGGACTCCTCGGGTCGCCAGCCGGGGGACTCGCCCGGGTCGCGAGTGCCGGCCGGTCCGTCACCCCTCCCAGGGGCGGACGACGGCCGAGGCCGTGAGCGTCGGGTCATCCTCGAGGGCCATGTAGATCCGCAGCCCGGGCTCGACCGGGACCGGGCGGTTGAGCCGGAGGGTGACGCACGTGCAGACCGTCTCGGCGAACGTGCCGAGCGGCTTGCGCCTCTTGACCTCGGCCGTGACCTCCGCCGTGCGGATCTTCACAGACCACTCGGAGAACGGCACGCAGCGTTCGAGGAACTCCTCCGCGCGCACCGGGTCGTCGACCGTGGCGAGGGCCTCGACCTTGACGACCTCGCGGGCGTCGGGCTCGTTCCTGGAATGCATGGGACACCATCCCCATTGTACGAGCCGCGACGAAACGGCGTCAGGCCGTTCACTCCCACTCGATCGTCCCCGGCGGCTTGCTCGTGACGTCGTAGACGACCCGGTTGACGCCCTTGACCGAGTTGATGATCCGCGTCGACGCCCGCGCCAGGACGTCGTGCGGCAGCCGCGACCAGTCGGCCGTCATGAAGTCGTCGGTCTCGACCGCCCGCAGGGCGATCACATTCTCGTACGTCCGCCCGTCCCCCATCACGCCGACCGACTGGATCGGCAGGAGCACCGCAAACGCCTGGCCGATCCGCCGTTCGAGCTCGGCGAATCGCAGCTCCTCGAGGAAGATCACATCGGCCTGGCGGAGCACGTCGAGCCGTTCCTTCGACACCGCTCCCAGGCAGCGGACGGCGAGGCCCGGACCCGGGAAGGGATGGCGCCAGACGAGGGCTTCGGGGAGCCCCAGTTCCAGCCCGAGCCGGCGGACCTCGTCCTTGAACAGGTCGCGCAGCGGCTCGATCAGCTCGAAGCCCAGCTCGGCCGGCAGGCCGCCGACGTTGTGGTGGTGCTTGATCGTCGCGGCCGGGGCGTCGGGGCTGCCGCCGGATTCGATCACGTCGGGGTAGAGCGTGCCTTGCGCAAGGAAGCGGGCGTCGGGGATCGACTTCGCCTGATCCCGGAAGACGTCGATGAACGTGTGCCCGATCCGGACTCGCTTCTCCTGCGGGTCGGTCACGCCGGCCAGGGTGGAGAGGAAGCGGTCGGAGGCGTCGATCACCCTCAGTTCCGCCGAGGAATGCTTGCCGAACGCCTCGGCGACCGACTCGCGCTCGCCCGACCGCAAGAGCCCATTGTCGACGAAGATGCAGACGATCCGATCCCCCAGCGCCCTCGTGAGCAGCGCCGCAGCGACCGCCGAATCGACGCCGCCGGATAATCCGCAGACGACCCGTCCCTTGGGCCCGACCTGGTCGCGGATCGACGCGACCGCGCGCTCGACGAACGCCTCCATGGTCCACGATTTCGGCGACTTGCAGACGCGGTCGAGGAAGTTGCCGAGGATCAGCGTGCCGTAGGGGGTGTGCCCGACCTCAGGGTGGAACTGGAGGCCATACACCGGCCGCTCGCGGTGTTTCACGGCCGCAACGGGGCACGTCGCCGTCGCGGCGAGCGGGATGAAGGCGCCGCCGGGGTCCTTCACCTGGTCGCCGTGGCTCATCCAGACGGTCATCTGCTCGGGCACGTCACGGAAGAGCGGCTCGTCCTGCGCGATGACGTGGCACTCGGCCCGGCCGAATTCGCGGTCGGGCGACGGCTTGACCGATCCGCCCAGGGCCATGCAGGCGAGCTGCATGCCGTAGCATAGGCCGAGGACCGGAACGCCCAGGTCGAAGAGCCACGGGTCGCACCGGGGCGCACCCTCGTCGTAGACGCTCGCCGGCCCGCCCGAGAGGATGATGGCGAGCGGGTCGAGCTCGCGGACGCGCTCGGCCGAGATGTCGTGGCGGACGATCGTCGCGAACGCGTGCCGCTCGCGGACCCGTCGGGCGATGAGCTGGACGAACTGCGAGCCGAAGTCGAGGATGAGGACGGGGCGTCCGACGGGGCCGGGGCTTGCCATGAGCAGGCCGGACCTCCCAAGCCGAGGGTTGAGGGGCCAAAAGCCCATCATACCCGCCGGGACGCTCCCGTTGAAGTGCGGCGACGGCCCTCAGGCCTTGGCCGTGTCGTCGACGATCGTCGCCGTGGCGGCGTTCTTCATGATCGACTCGATCGCGTGCTTGCAGTCGGCCTTGGCCGAGTAGCCCTGCCCGCCCGTGGCGACGATCTGCCCGTTCGACGCTTTGAGCCGCCAGCGGAACTCGCCCTTGGCGTCCTTGTAGATCTCGAACGTCATCCCGGCCGCGGCGTGGGATGTTGTCGTGAAGGCCAATGCGCCCGCGATCGCGCCGAGAGTGAGTCCCAGCCAGTGTCTGCGTCCCGTGTCCATCGGTCGTACTCCGCAAGGATGTGAGGGATTTGCGCCGAGCGCCGACCTCGACCGCTCCATTGTCGACTCGATGACACGCCCGTCAACCCGCCCCTACCCCCGCCCCAGCTCAGCCGAGCGCAGGGTGGCGGCCTCGACGGCATTCATCAGGCCGGCGCGGACGCCGGAGGCGCTCCAGGGCATGGAGGCCGGCGATCGTCGTGCCGCCGGGGCTGGTGACCTGGTCCTTGAGCACGCCCGGATGCAGCCCGGTCTCGAGGACCATCTTCGCGGCGCCGAGGACCGTTTGCGCCGCGAGCGCCGTGGCCACTTCGCGGGGCAGGCCCATGCGGACGCCGCCGTCGGAGAGGGCCTCGATCACCGTGTAGACGAACGCGGGGCCGCTGCCCGAGAGGCCGGTCACGGCGTCGAGCAAGGGCTCGGAGACGCGGAATGAGCGCCCGACGGCGTCGAGGCACGAGCGGACGGTGGCCTCGTCGTCGGGCTGGGCGTGGGGGCCCAGGCAATAGGCCGAGGCGCCCTCGCCGATCAGGGCCGGGGTGTTGGGCATGACGCGGACCAGCCGTCGCGGTCCGAGGCCCTCGGAAAGCGTCCCGAGCGTCACGCCCGCGGCGATCGAGACGACCAGGTGACCGGGCCCGACCACCGGCTTCAGCTCGGCCAGGACGGCGGCCATGCTCTGCGGCTTGACGGCCAGGACGAGGACGTCGGAGGCCTCGGCGACGCGGGCGTTGTCGGCCTCCGCCCTGGCGCCCGCCTCGTGCGCCAGGGAATTCCGGGCCGACTCCAGTGGGTCGCTGACGGTGATCGACGCCGGCGCGGCCGTGCCGGCGCGGGTCATGCCGCGGACCAGGGCGGTCGCCATCTTGCCGGAGCCGATGAAGCCCCAGCGGATCGCTCGGGGGGCGGCGTTTGCCATCGTCGGGACTCGCTCGGGCCGTCGGGCGGGACTGCGTCGAGCGTCCAGACTAGGGCGAACCCCGGCCGCGGGCAAGCGGGCCGGGCGGCCGCGGCTCAGGGCCGAGGCGCGGTCGCGACGGAGGCCCTCGCCCCGCCGCGGAACGGGGCGGCCGGTCCGATCAGGGTCTCCCAGCGCTTGAGCTGGCCCTCGGTGAGGCTCTCGTACACGAGCCGGCCGAGCTTCTCCTCGTCGGCCACGACCGGCGGGCCGCTGCCCCGGCGTCCGTGGTGCTCGGCGACGACCTTGGCCAGCGCCTGGCGCTGGGTGTCGGTCAGCGCCAGGTTCTCGGCGACGATCGGCCGGGTGATGACCGCAGCGGGGCCCTCCCACTGGAGGTCGAGCTGGATCAGCCGGTCGCGCTGGGCGGGCGTGAGCTTCCGCTCGATCCAGAGCCGGCTCGCCGTGTCGATCTCGCCGCGGAGCGCGACGGCCTCGGTGTCGTTGCGGCCCTTGAGGGCGCGGGCCTTCTCGCGGAGGTCGTCGAGGGTCCGCTCGGCGTCGGCCACCTGCTCGGGAGAGAGCCGGAGATCGGCCTGCACGTCGGCGCGGGTCATCAAGATCATCGGCGTGGCGCGGATGCCCAGCCGGGCGTCCGGCAGGCCCTCGCCGGCCCGGGCGCTGGGGGCCAGGGCCAGGGCTGCGGTCAGGGCGAGTGTGGACGCGATCCGTCGGTGCATCGTCCGGCTCCTTCCAGGTCGGCCCGGGCCACCAACCCCCGTCGACCGGCCGGGCCGGCGGACGTCGGGGCGCACCCTTTATACGTCCGTGCGGCCGATTCGCGAAGGCCAGTCGCGGTGCCCTCGGGATGCCCCAAAACGACGACGGCCCTCCCGACCAAGGGGAGGGCCGTCGCGAAAGACGCTCGGCGACTTGTACGACTTAGCCCGAGGTGCCGCCGCGTCGTTCGCGGAGGCTCTTGCGGGCCGGGGCGGAGCCCGCCGCGGCCGGGGCGGGTGCGGTTGGCGCGGTCGACCCGGCGGCGGCCGGCGCGGCCTGCCCGTCGGCATTGCCGTTGTTCGCGGTGTTGGCGGCGTTGCCGTTGTTGTTCCCGCCGGGGCCTCCGGGACCGCCCGGTCCGCCCGGACCACCGGGGCCGCGGCCCTGGCGGAGCTTCTCGACGTCAAACGGCTCGCCGAGCATCTTGTCGTACTGGTCGCGCTGTTTCTTGGTCAGCAGGTGGGCGATGGCGGCCTTGGTCTGGTCCTCGAGCGTGCTGGTCGCCGCGTCGATCTTCTTCTGGACCGCGTCGCGCTTGGCCTGGAACTCGGGGTTGTTCATGAGTTCCTGCATCGCCTGCCGGTTGGGCCGGCCTCCGCCGCCGCCATTGCCGCCGTTGCCGTTTCCGCCGTTATTGTTGTTGTTCGGCATGAACTGGGCGAAGAGGTCTCGCATCTGAGATCCCGCCTGGCGCCGGGCCTGGTTCTGGCCGTCGAGGATCTCGGCGATCTCCTGGGCGCGGACTTCGGGGATCTTGAGCTGGGCGATCAGCTCGGGGGTCCGGAAGGCGTTCAGGCCCTGGCTCTGGAGCCGGATCTGCGCGACGCGGACCTTCTGCTTGGTGTCGAGGACCTTGACGACCATCGCCTCGGTGTCCTTGTCGAGCTGCTGCATCGTGGCGCACATCTCGGCCATCTGGGCCCGCTGCTCCTCGGTCATGTTGCCGAAGCCGCCTGGGCCGCCGGGTCCCCCGGGACCAAAGCCGCCGGGACCTCCCGGGCCGCCGAACCCGCCGGGCCCTCCGCCCGGCCCCCCGGGGCCGCCCGGGACGCCGCCGTTGATCGCCGCGATGTCGGCGTTGGCGTTGGCCTGGCCATTGCCGCCCCCGTTGCCATTCCCGTTGCCGCGCCGGCCGCCGCCGTTGCCTCCATTGTTCGCGGCCACACCGGCGTCGGCGTTGCCACCGCCGTTGTTTGCGTTGGCATTGCCGCCGCCGCGCCGGCCGCCGCCGCCGTTGTTTCCGCCGTTGCCGTTACCATTCCCGCCGCCGTTACCGTTGCCGCCGCCGTTGTTGCCGCCATTGCCCCGGTTGCCGAAGCCGACCGCCGCGAAGAGGGCCTGTCGCTTGGTGCGCGAGGCCTTGCTGATGGCGTCGATCTTCGTCTTCTGGGCGTCGGTGAGCTTGATTTCTTCCTGGACGGCCGGGTTCTCGACGAGCTGGAGGATCGACTGGGCCCCGCGGCCGCCGGGGCCGCCGGGGCCTCCCCAGCCACCTCGGCCTCCGCCTCCGGGGCCTCCCGGGCCGCCACCCGGGCCCTGCGCGAGGGCGAGCGTGGCGGTCGACAGCGACACGGCCAGCGCGACGGCGAATGATCCTCGACGGACGGTGTTCATCGCTGAGACCTCCAAGGAAACGGCCAACGGCCTCGATCGGATCGGCGCCCGCGCCCTGCGTCGGGCGACCCCTCGCGTCGAGGCGGACCGCGGCCCTATCTCGCTACGAGCATTCACCATGATAAGCGACAAGTCCGCGATGCTCGGCCTGCCAATCCCACGATTTCCGCCCGTCTGCGCATCCAACCATCGCTCATCGCAGCGGGCCATGCCGCGCGCGGTCCGGCGGGCATCGGAGGGCGCGGGCGATCCGGGCGCCATTCGCGCAGGGACCGCGCCGGCCTCGGCGGCCACGAAGGGGGCGCCGCGGAGCTTCAAATAAGCGTCCCACTGTGACTTGCGGAGAACGCCCGCGATCCGGCCGAACGCCGCCTGGAGCATGCGGTCGTTGGCCAGGCGGGCCCGGGCCAGCTTCTCCTGGAACGCCTCCTCCGGCTGGGGCGGCTTGGGGCCGTCGCGGCGGGGGACGTCGCGGGTGGTCAGCGGGAACTGGGCGTTGTTGACCATCTCCTCGCGGGCCTCGTCGAGAATGTCGCGGATCGTCGTGGCCTGATCATCGTCGATGTCGAGCTTCTCCAGCAGCTCGGGCCGGGCGAAGGCCATCGGCCCGTCGAGCTGGAGGCGGATCTCGGCGAACCTGACCCGTTGCTGCCGGGTGAGGATCCGTGTCGTCGCGTCCTGGATGTCGCGGTTGAAGTCGGTTTGCATCGACGTGAGCGACTCGATGTCCCTGATCGGCAGGGGCGCGTAGACGTTCTGGTTCGAAACGTCGGCCTCCGCATCGAGCTGGCGCTGGCCCTCGACCCGAGCCCGGTCGATGGGGGCCAGCTTCCGCCGCTGCTCGGGGGAGAGCTTCAGGTCGGCCTGGACGTCGGGCCGGGCGAGCACGATTCCATCAGGCTCCCTGAGGCCGAGCGGCGGCAGGGCGGTCGGGGCGACGACCATTCCCGGGACGAACGCCGTGGGCTCGTCGTAGGGTGTGTCGTCGCGATCCTGGCCCCACGCGGTCGGGGCGAGGCCGAGCACAAGGCCCAGAAAGGACATGCGTCGAATCGTCATCGGCCCTCCGCTCCGAAATGCCTGCGCCGTCCCTCACTCCAGTTTAATCCATTCGGTCCGGACGTCTGACCTGGAAAGACCTGGCGTCGATTTCCGGCATCAACGCTCGGCCGAGCATCGCATTCCGGGCGACCGGAATTCCTCCACTCACCCTCCCCGACGGACTCTCCACACCGTTTGACCACCGGGGGTTTGCGGGGCATATCTCCGTGCCGGCAGCGCCGCGGGACGGGAGTCGACCCGCTGCGCCCGGGGGTTGGGCGGGCACCCATGGTACTGGCAACGCGAAACGACCGGCTGGAGATCCCGCTCCGCGCTGCGCTTTCGGGGAGCCTGGGCGAGTCGCGTTTCGGGCTCTGGTTCGGCGAGGGCGTGAGCCTGGGCGTCGCCGGCGACGCGCTCGAAGTCGGCGTCCCCAACGCCTTCTTCCGCGACTGGATCTCTGGCCAATTCTCGCGGAGCCTGGTCGAGGCCGGCGAGCAGGTCACCGGCCGACAGCTCCGCCTCGCCTTCCGCCTCGACGACGAGGCCCCGCCGCCGATCGGCCACGTCGTCGAGCCGGAGCCGATCCCCTCGGATCGCCCGCCCGCCCAGCCCCAGCCCGCGCCCAAAGCCCCCGCCGATCGGCCCAGATCGCGGTCGCGCGCCAAGTCAACGGCTCCCGCGGCGAATTCGGCACCCCTGCCCCCGCTGCCGAGCCCGCCAGGTCGCCCCGCGCGGCGGCTCGATGACTTCGTGACCGGCCCGTGCAACCGGATGGCGTTCGCGGCGGCGCAGGAGATGGCCGCGAGCCTCGGCGCGGGGTTCAACCCGCTCGTGATCCAGGGGGGCGTCGGCCTCGGGAAGACGCATCTGCTGGAGGGGATCGCCGCGTCGATCAAGGCCACGAGGCCCGGCGTGCGCCTCGTGCAGACGACGGCCGAGTCGTTCACCAACGGCTTCCTCGACGCCATGCGGACGGGCTCGCTCAACGCCTTCCGCGCACGATACCGGGGGGCCGGGGCCCTGGTCGTCGACGACGTCCATTTCCTCGCCGCCAAGCGGGCGACCCAGGACGAATTCCTGCACACCTTCAACGCCCTGATCGCCGAGGGGGCGCCGATCGTCCTCTCGATCGACCAGCACCCGCGGCAGGTCTCGAAGCTAACCGACGAGCTGGTCACCCGGTTCCTGGGCGGGATGGTCGTCCGGCTCGACTCGCCCGACCCGGCGACGCGCAAGGCGATCCTCAAGGCCAAGGCCCGCGCCCGGGGCGTCGACGTGCCCGACTCGGTGCTCGCGTATATCGCCGACAACCTCCGCGCCAGCGTCCGCGAGCTCGAGGGGTCGCTGCACAGCCTGATCGCCCACGCCACGCTCGCCGGCAAGCGGCTCGACCTGGCCCTGGCCAGGACCGCGCTGCGCGACACGATCCGCCACACGGCGCGGGCGGTCGGCCTGAAGGACGTCGAGCGGGCCCTTGTGGCTTTGTTTGGTGTGACTGCTGACGACCTTCGCAGCGATGGCCGCGCCCGGGCGGTCAGCTATCCCCGGATGCTCGGCATGTACCTGGCCCGCAAGTACGTCGGGGCCTCGTACAGCGAGATCGGCCGGTTCTTCGGCGGGCGGAACCACTCGACGGTGATCTCGGCCGAGAAGAAGGTCCGACGGTGGCTCGCCGAGGAGGATCGGATCCACCTGCTCGACGGGTTCGAGACGACGGGGGAGATCCTGGCCAGCCTGGAGCGAGCGCTGGGGGGCTGAGTTACGCTCGGATCTTGTAGGGTCCGCTGTGCGGACGTCTGCCTGGCTGATGCCGCGAAGACGTCCGCACAGCGGACCCTACGAAGCGATGAGGTCGTTACCGGGGGCGCCAGATCCACGCCACCAGGAACGCCGAGGCCGCCAGCACCGCCAGGCTCAGCACGAGCTTGTAGGCCACGAACCGGCGTGAAGCGGTCCGCATCTCGTCCTCGTCCGCCTCATCCTCGAGCGCCCGCCGCTTCAGGCCGTCGATCGTGCTCAGCCCCACCCAGTAGACGAGCCAGAGCACGAGGAACCCGAAGCCGTGGTCGAGCCACTGGCCCCAGGGCACGCTCGGCAGCGAGGGCTTCCACTTCGAGGGCAGGCTCAGGGGCGAATCGGGCTGGTAGACGACTAGCCGGGTCGTCTGCGTGGCCCGCGAGCGGCCGTCGGCGACGGCGATCGTCAGCGAGATCGGCTCGGGCGTGCCCTTGAGGGGCGTGCCGCGAATCAGGCCTTTCTCGGGGACGAACGCCAGCCCGGCAGGAAGCTCCCCGACGAGCGTCCAGCGGCGATGGCCGTCCCCGCCGTCGGCCGCGAGGGCGAGCTCATAAGGACGGCCCGCGATGGCCTCGGGCAGGGTGTCGGGCGTGGTCACGGCGAGCGGGGCGGCCTCGTCGCCCTCGCCCGGCGACGACGGCAGGTCGACGGCCTTGGGCAGGAGGGCCATGATCACCATCGTCAGCAGCAGGATGAACAGCAGCGCGCCGGTGAGCTTCGTCACCACGACGGCGACGAACGAGTCCTCGCCCGAGCCGCCGAACTCCATCCCCGAATGCCCGCGCCGCGATCGTCTCATGGCTCGCTCGTTCCGGTCTTCGTAGGGTCCGCTGTGCGGACGTCTTCGATCCAGGACCATCGCCCGAAGACGTCCGCACAGCGGACCCTACGAGGAGGGCCGTCGTAGGAATCAGGCCGCGTCTTCGGTCGTCACGCTGAACCCGGCCTTGGGGTCGTTGAACAGCTTCTTGACGATCGTCCGGTAGAGCGTATTGCCCTGCTCCATGCTGACCTGGAGCAATTCGATCGCGTCCTTGAGGCTCGTGAGCGTCCGAGCGAGCTGCTCCTGGCTGGCGCGGCTGGAGCGTTCGAAGGAGCTCGACCACGAGGCGGAGAGGCCCTCGATGGCCGCCGAGGTCCGGTCGACGCCCAGGCGGATCGCGTCGAGCTGCGCCGAGGGCTCGGCGGGCTCGGCCATGATCGCCTCGATCCGACCGAGCGAGGCCACGCCCTTGCGAACGACGTCCGACGTCCCGCCGACGGCGGACAATCCTTCGCCCAGCCGCTCGATCGCGTCGGCCCCGCGGTGCAGGCCGGCGAGGGCCTTCGGCAGGGCCTGGACCGAGTCGGCGAACCGGTCGACGTGCGGGCCGAGGCCAACGCCCAGCCGCTCGCCCAGCTCGTCGAGCTTGCGGGCGATCTCGGCCAGGGCCGCGTCGTTGCCGTGGGTCGAGCCGAGGCCCGACAGGGCGTGCGCGACGACCCAGCGGTCGACGCGGGCGAGCAGGTCGTCGGAACGGCGGTGGACCAACGTCTGCACGAACATCAGCGCCGCGCTCAGGAACAGGGCCAGCAGCGTGCTGTCGAAGGCGATCTGCAAGGCCGAGGTGACGCCCGTCAGATTCGACATGAACCCGTCGAGGTTCTTGACCATCGGCAGGACCAGGCTGATGTTCATCAAGGCCTTGCTGATGCCCTCGACCGTGCCGATGAAGCCGATGACAGGCAGCAGGTAGAGGATGTACTTCGTGAGCGTGAACCGCCCGGCCGCCTCTTCCTGGTCGAGCGCGGAGGCCTCGCGGCTCAGCTCCATGAGCTGGTCGGCCGAGGCACCGCTCGACGCCGCCAGCCCGCGGAGCCGCGAGGGCAGGACGCGGCGGTCTGAAGGAGCAATCTTCGAGGGTTCCCGAAGCAACTTGGAGGCCTCGGCGAAGGGCGATTCGTCGCCCTTGAGCCGCAGGAGCTCGCGACCCAACGTTACGACAGCCCAGACGTAGAGGCTCGTCCCGACGTACTGTTCCCAGCCCCGCTCGAACATGAGCGTGGGGTTGAAGACCATGAGCGCGACCGGGAAGAACAGGGCCACGCCGAGGAGCCCGAAGGTGGTCGCGTAGGCGAGCCGCGGGGCCTCGTGGCCGGTCGCGTGCGGCGACGCGGGTCGCGGGGCGGGCGTAGGCATCCGAGTGTCCCCTCCCTGGGATTCGTCGGGCCGATTTGGCACGAACATTCGTCTCTATCCGGGCGAAGTACAATAGGGTGTCGACCGATTTCGGTCTACCCCGGAAAGGATTGGCACCAAGATGCCGCAGTTCTCCTGGAATCTCGGTCGGGTCGCGGGGATCGACCTGTTCCTCCATCCGTCCTTCTTGCTCCTGCCCCTGTTCGTCCTCCTGCAAGGCGGCGGCGCCTTTTCGTTGGTCGTTCTGGCAGGGGTCTTCGGCTGCGTCGTCCTCCACGAGCTGGGCCATGCATTGATGGCCCGCCGGTACGGGATCGGCACGGCCGATATCACGCTCTATCCGATCGGCGGAGTCGCCCGGCTCGACCGGATGCCCCGCGGCGGCGGCCCCGAGCTCGCCATCGCGCTGGCCGGCCCGGCCGTCAACCTGGGCATTGCGGCCGGCCTGTGGGCCGGGCTCGAGGTCTTCGGGCCGTGGATGGGCGCCTCGCTGCTCGCCGTGCTGATGGTCCAGTTGCTCTGGATCAACATCGGCCTGCTCGTCTTCAACATGCTGCCGGTGTTCCCGATGGACGGCGGCCGCGTCCTGCGGGCCGCGCTCTCCGGGCCGATGGGCCGGGTCCGGGCGACGGAGGTCGCCGCGACGATCGGCCGCGGGATCGCCGTCCTTGCGGGCCTGTACTTCCTGTTCCACGGCCTGCTCTTCCAGGCCGCGCTGGCGATGTTCGTCTTCACCGCGGCATCGGCCGAGCTTGCCTCGGTCCGCCGCGACGAGTGGAACCGCCGCCAGACCGACGGCTGGCCCGCCCCGCCGCCGGGTTATCGCTGGGTCGATCGCGGGGACGGCGTGTTCCGCCTCTCGCCGATCGTCGTCACCTGGGTCCCGCCGCGGGACGGCTCATGGCGCTGACGCCGGTCGTCGAGCTCGGGGTGTCCGAGGCGTACGAGCTGCTCACCGAGCGGTTCGGCGTGACGGACCTCCCGCCGCTCGACGCCATCGAGAACGAGGACTGGGGCCGCGACCTCTTGCTCTAGCGGTTCGAGACGATCTCCGCCGAGGCCCTGGCCGAGGCGGGGTTGCTTTTCGAACGGGACTGGTAGGGTCCGCTGTGCGGACGTCTTCAATTCCTGGCCATGCCCGCCGGACGTCCGCACAGCGGACCCTACAAGAGGGATGCAGCGCAAAACCGAGGCTGCTAGGATAGGTCCTCGCCGTTTCCCGCCTGCCACGGTCCCCCGAGCCCCGCATGACCGACGCCCTCCGCAATTCCCCCTTCCTCCGCGCCTGCCGCCGTGAGCCGACCGACGTGACGCCCGTCTGGCTGATGCGCCAGGCCGGGCGGTACATGTCCGAGTATCGCGAGGTCCGCGAAAAGGTCGGATTCCTCGAGCTCTGCAAGAATCCCGAGCTGGCCACCGAGGTCACCGTCACCGCGGCCGAACGATTGGGGGTCGACGCGGCGATCCTCTTCGCCGACATCCTGCTCATCCTCGAGCCGATGGGGTTCAAGCTCGAATACTCGAAGGGCGAAGGGCCGGTCATCCACAACCCGGTCCGCGAGGCGGGCGATGTCGACCGCGTGTTCGCGCTCGACGATCCGCATCCCCTCGAATACGTGTTCCGCGCCGCGCATGATCCGCGCGGCGCTGAAGCCGGACCTGCCGCTGATCGGCTTCGCGGGGGCCCCGTTCACGCTGGCGTGCTACGCGATCGAGGGCGGCTCGTCGCGGCACTACGAGACGGCCAAGACCTTCATGTATAGCGACCCCGGCGCGTGGGACGTGCTCATGTCCCGGCTCGTCGACGGGACGATCGCCTACCTCACAGCCCAGGCCGAGGCCGGCGCAGGTCTTGCAGCTCTTCGATAGCTGGGTCGGCACCCTCGGACCCGACGACTACCGGCGGTACGTCCAGCCGCATATGCGGCGCCTGTTCCAGGGCCTCCCGCCCGACGTCCCGACCATCCATTTCGGCACCGACACGGGCACGCTGCTGGAGCTCCAGCGCGATGCCGGGGGCGATGTGATCGGCCTCGACTGGCGGGTCGACCTGGACAAGGCCTGGGACCGGCTCGGGCCCGGCGTGGCCGTCCAGGGGAACCTCGACCCGGCCGTCCTCTTCGGCCCCGAGGAGGAGGTCCGCGCCCGGCGTCCGGCGGATCCTCGATCGTGCTGGGGGCCGGCCGGGCCATATCTTCAACCTCGGCCACGGCATTCTGCCCAACACGCCGGTCCCCAACGTCCTGGCTCTCGTCGACGAGGTCCACGCCCACCGCCGCCCGGCCTGACGCCGCTGGTGGGTCAGCTCGGGACCTGGACGGCAACCGACCGAACCCGAGCGTACGCCTTTCGTTCGCCTTCGTCCGCGTCCGTGCGGGATGAGGCCCGTGTGCCGGGCCCGGAACCGCCCGAGGACCCTGCCGGCCCGCCGCTCCCCGTCGGGACGGCGGCGGATTACAATGGAGCTCGACCCACCCCGCCCGATCCCCCGACCGGCCCGACTATGCCCATGCCCTTCGACAGCGTGCTCCTGCTCGCCTACGGCGCCCCGGAGCGGATGGAGGATGTCCGGCCGTTTCTCGACAACGTGCTCCGCGGCCTGCCCGTGCCCAAGGAGCGGTACGAGGCCGTCGTCCATCACTACGAGCTGATCGGCGGCAAGAGCCCGCTCAACGAGCTGACACGGCGCCAGGCGGACGGCCTCCGGCGGGCGCTCTGGGACGACGGCCTGGAGATGCCGGTCTACGTCGGCATGCGGTTCGCAAACCCTTATATCTTCGCAGCCATCCGCGACCTCGTCCGCGACGGCCGCCGGCGAGCCGTGGCGATCGTCCTCTCGCCCTACCGGAGCGAGCCGAGCTGGGAGAAATACCACGAGGCCGTCGCCGAGGTCCTCCAGGCGGGCGATCCCGAGACCGCCCCTCGGATCGAGTGGGTCGAGCCCTGGTTCGACCACCCCCTGTTCGCCGAGGCCCAGGCCGACCAGGTGAGGAAGGCGCTGGAGACGCTGCCGGAAGACCGCCGCGCCGCCGCGAAGCTCCTGTTCACGGCGCACAGCATCCCGACGGCCGTCGCCGAGCGCTGCCCCTATGTCACCCAGATCGAGACGGCCTGCCGAAACGTCGCCGAGCGGCTCGGAGGCAGGCACTGGGAGCTCGACTGGCAGAGCCGGAGCGGCAATCCTCGCACGCCCTGGCTCGAACCTGACGTCAATGCGAGGTTGCATGAATTGAAGGAAGAGGGCGTTCGGGACGTGGTGATTTGCCCGATCGGGTTCATTTCCGACCACGTCGAGGTGATGTATGATCTCGACCTGGAGGCGGCCCGGACGTGCCGCGAGCTCGGACTGGGCATGTCCCGCGCGGGGACGGTCAATGACCACCCTGCATTCCTCCGGGCATTAGCGGATCTGGTGAAGCGGAAGGTTGCGGCGGGTTGAGACTCGCGCCGGGATCTTGCATCGAACGAGGGTGAGTTCAATCGTGGCAGAACGAGGCGTGGCCGACCGGGTGGTGATCGTCGGGGGCGGGCTCGCGGGCCTGGCCGCCGCGCACCGGGTCGCCACGCGCGCCGGGGCGATGAGGCGGCCGGTCGAGCTGACCGTGCTCGAGGCCAAGGACCGCGTCGGCGGCGCGATCTGGACCGAGCGCGAGGGCGGGTTCCTGCTCGAGGGCGGCGCCGACTCGTTCATCACGAACAAGCACCACGGCGTCGACCTCTGCCACGAGCTCGGGCTGGGGGACCAGCTCATCGAGCCCGACACGCGGTTCCGCCGCTCGTTCGTCGTCCGCGAGGGGCGGATGATGCCGGTGCCCGAGGGGTTCGTCCTCATGGCCCCGCGGCGGATCGGGCCGATCCTGACGACGTCGGTGCTCTCGCTCCGCGGCAAGCTGCGGATGCTTCTCGATCTGGTGCGTCCTCGCCGGGTGGATGAGGCTGAGGAGAGCGTGGCGGCCTTCGTCAAGCGGCGGCTCGGGCGCGAGGCGCTCGAGCGGCTGGTCCAGCCGCTGGTCGGGGGCATCTACACGGCCGACCCCAGCGAGCTCAGCCTCCGCGCCACGCTCCCCCAGTTCGAAGCGATGGAGCGTGAGCACGGCGGCCTGATCCGCGGCGGCCTGGCCGACGCCCGTGCGGCCAAGGGGGCCGACCGCAAGGTCTCCGGCGCCCGCTACGGCCTCTTCGCCAGCCTGATCGACGGCATGGACACCCTGCCCAGGGCCCTCGCCGCGGCCCTGCCACCGGGGACCGTCCACTTGAACGCGCCGATCCGCCGCGTCGCCAACCCCGAGCCCGGCGGCCCGTGGCTGGTCGAGCCGCTCGACGGCCCGCCGATCGAGGCCGAGGGCGTGATCCTCGCCACCGAGGCCCACGCCTCCGCACGCCTGCTCGACGCCCACGACCCCGAGCTGGCCCTGCACCTGCGGTCGATCCCCTACGCCTCGTCGGCGATCGTCACGGTCGCCTTCAACCGCGACGACGTGGCCAACCCGCTCGACGGCTTCGGCGTGGTCGTCCCGGCGATCGAGAATCGCCGCATCCTCGCCGTCTCCTTCACCAGCAAGAAGTTCGCCGGCCGAGCGCCGGCGGGGACGGTGCTGCTCCGCGTCTTCGTCGGCGGCTCGACGCAGGCCGACCTGTTCGAGCTCGACGACGACGCGATCGAGGCGATCGTCCTCGAGGAGGTGGCCGACCTCCTCGGCGCGCGGGCACCCCCCTGCTCGTTCGCGTGGCTCGGCACCCGCGGGCGATGCCGCAGTACACGCTCGGGCACATCGAACGCGTGGCGACGATCCGCCGCCGATTGTCGCGACATCACCGGCTCATGCTCGCCGGCAACGCGTTCGAGGGCGTTGGCATCCCCGACGTCATCCGCTCGGGCCACGAGGCGGCGGAGGCGTTACTCAGGGCGCTGGCCGACCCGGCGAGCTTCGCGGCGGCGTGACCGACCCTCTTTGACTGGATCGATCGGGAGCCTTGCGATTGGAACGGGTCGGGTGCCACGGGATCGTCCGCGAACCCGTGCGCGATGCGCCTGAGCACGGGTTCGCGGACGAACCCGTGGCACCCAGGCCCAGATTTCCAACCGACCCAGTAAGAGGGGGAGATCGATGGCGCGATTTCGGTGGTCCCTGGCGCTCGCAGCCGTGCTCATTTCGCGGGGCTCGCTCCGGGCCGATCAGTTTGAAGCGATCGAGGGTAAGCAGCTCGCCGCGGCCTTGAAGGGCGCCGACGCGAAGGCCGTCGAGCGGCTGACGATCTCCGACCTGGGTGCGATGCCGAACTTGCTGAAGGATGCGCGGCGACGTTACTGGGCATGAAGACGAGCCGGGGGAACATCGCCCGGCTGCTCGTCGTGCCCGAGCTGAGGAAGGACGAGGCCAGCGGCCCGCCGATCCCCGTGTTTGTGGTCGAGCGGTTCGACACGTTCGACGCCGCCGACCTCTCAGCGCGGGTCGCGGGCGGCCGCGCGCTGATGCTCTTCCCGGGCTTCCGGCTCGACCTCGACACCGGCCAGGTCGTCCCCGACGGCCAGGGCGGCGACGTCGCTTCCACGAAGGACGGTGAGCCCGCGCTCGTCCCGCTCAAGGGCTCGTCGCTCTTCGCCCTTGCGAAGGCCCCCGCGCCCGATCCCACAAAGCCGCCCCAGCCGACGCCGGGCCGCGCCGTCGTGCCGGGCGACTTCGTGGGCCGCTACCGGCTCCATGCGAACGGCCAGTGGTCGGGGACGCTGGACCTGAAGGTCGAGGATAAGGGCGAGGTCTCCGGCCAGTTCCGGTCCGATGCCCACGGTCGCTTCCTACCCGGTGACCGGCCAGGTCGCGTCGGACGCGCCGAACAAGGTGACGCTGGCCGTGAAGTTCCCGAGGTCGCAAGGCGACTTCGAGGGCTATCTCTGGACCGAGGGCAAGGGCGCGATGGCCGGCACGTTCCGGCTGCTGGACAAGACGTTTGGATTCTTCGCGATCCGCGAGGGTATGCCCCTGAGGTAGGGTGCACCTCGAGAACGGGCCGGCGATTGACCCTCGTCTCCACCGGGGCGACAATGGCCCCTGTCTTGCGGCGTTGAGCGGGGAGTGCGTGTGCGGCTGGTGCCGGCCCCGGTCTTCAAAACCGGTGGGGGGTCTGGAGACAGGCTCCCGGTGGGTTCGATTCCCATGCGCCTCCCGCCATCGCGCGGGGCGATCGGGCGGAAACGAGGCTCCCCCCTCCGGAGAACGCCGATGCTGCTCGCCTTCGACGATGTGGGGCCCGGCCCCGTGGTGGTCCTGCTCCACGGTTTCCCGCTCGACCGCTCGATGTGGGAGTTCCAGCTCGCCGAGATCGGGTCGGTCTACCGCGTCATCGCCCCCGACCTCCGCGGCTCGGGCTCCACCGCCGCGCCCGACGGCATCTACACCGTCGACCTGATGGCCGACGACGTGATTGACACCCTCGACGCACTCGAGCTCGACGACCCCGTCGTCATCGGCGGCCTGTCGATGGGCGGATACGTGGCGCTCTCGCTGGCCCTGCTACCCCGAGCGGCTCCGCGGCCTGATGCTGATGAACACGAGGGCCACGGCCGATACGCCTTCCGTCGCGAAGATCCGCGAAGATCTCGCCCGCGAGCTCGAGGCGACCGGCAAGCCCGACCCCGTGGTCGACTCGATGCTGCCCAAGCTGTTCTCACCGGCGAGCTATGTGAATCACCCCGAGCTGGTCGATCGGGTCCGCGAGCGTGCCCTGCGGTCGAACCCGCGCGGCCTGGCGAACACGCTCCGCGGCCTGGCCGTCCGGCCCGACCGGACGGCGGAGCTGGCGCGGATCAGCGTGCCGACCCTCGTCATGGCCGGCGCCGACGACCAGATGATCCCGACGGCCGACTCCCTGGCGATGGCCGATCGGATCCCCGGTTCGCAGCTCGTCATGATCCCCGAGGCGGGCCATCTCGCGCCGCTCGAGAACAAGACGGCGGCCGACGGGGTGATCCTCGAGTTCTTGCGGGAGCTGGGCGATTGAGCCCGTGTCAGAACTTCTGCCCAGTCCAGCCGGGCTCCATCCGCCGCATCAAGGTGGCGTCGTCGCGGCCGCGCATGCCGCACTTGGCGTAGACCTCGTGCGCGCGGGACAACTTGTCGCGATCGAGCGACACGCCGAGCCCGGGGCCGGCGGGGATCGCCATCCGCCCGTCCTTGATCGGCAGCTTCGGGCCTTCGATGATGTCGGCGTCGTCGACGAGCCACGGATAGTGCGTGTCGCTCGCCAGCGTGAGCTGGGGGCACGTCACGCCGAGATGGATCATCGCGGCCATCGTCAGGCCCGCGTGGCTGTTCGAATGCTGGCTCATCGTCCAGCCCGCCGCGTCGCAGACCGGGCCGAGGGCGAGGTTGCCCGCGAAGCCGCCGAAGTAGTGGAGGTCGCCCAGGAGCACGTCGATCGGCCGGATTTGCAAGCGCCTCCTTCAGATCTGCGAACCGCGTCACGCACATGTTCGTGCTCATCTTCAGACCCGTGGCGCGGCGAACCTCGGCCATCGCGGGCTGGCCGGCGACGGGGTCCTCGTAGTATTCGAGCTTGAGCGCGGCCAGGCCCTTGCCGATGCGGATCGCCGTGGGCACGGTCCACCGCGCGTTGGGGTCGATCCGCAGGAGGGCGTCAGGCCCGAGGCGGTCGGCCAGGGTCTTCATCGTCTCCAGCTCGACGTCCGGCCTGAGCACGCCGCCCTTGAGCTTGAACGTGCGGAAGCCCCAGCGGTCGCGGAACTTGGCGGCCATCTCGGCCATCGCGGAGGGTGTCCGGACCTCACCCCACTCGTCGATGGGCGCGGCCCGCGGAGCCGACGCGATGCGGGTCGGCGAGGACCGTCGGGTGGTCGGCCGCGTAGCGGTAGAACAGGTATGCCGAGAACTCGGCCGAGGGCGCGGACCGGCCCGCCCAGCAGATCGCAGAGCCGGCGGCCGGTGGCCTTGCCGGCGAGGTCGAGGCAGGCGATCTCGATCGCGGCATAGGCTGCGGGCGAGAGCGCGAGCAGCTCGCGGGCGAAGCCGCGATAGGCGAAGGCGTCGCGGCCGACGATCACCTCCGCGGGACCGCTCCAGGGCCCGCGTGTTCCCCTCGCCGCCGGCCGTCTCGCCGATGCCGACAAGGCCGGCGTCGGTGGCGACCTCGACGACGTTGCGGAGGAAATACGGCCCGTGGCAGCCGCTCGCCGCCAGGATCGGCGGGTCGGGCAGGGCGATCGGGGTGACCTTCAGGCCGGTGATCTTCAGCGGCGGCTTCGGCTCCGCGGCGATCGCGCGGCCAGCATTGAGAGGCCGGCCGAGGGCCGCGCGGTTCCGGAGAGGATTCCTTAGCAGGCCGAGGGTCTCATCTCACGGCGAGCCGGAGCCAATCGCGACGGTGCAGGTGCATGGGCGAGAGCCCCACCCTTCCACTCGGGTCGTGGTCCCTCGGGGTCAGCCTTCACTGGCACCGCACTCTATCACGACGGCCCGTGCGGATGAATCACTCGGCCCGCCGGGGGGCTTGCCCGGCTCGTCGTCGACGTCGTCGATGATCACCTCGCCGGGCCCTTCCCGGTCCGAGGCGGCAGCCCGTGAGGTTGACGCCCATCCAGGAGGTGGCCGACGTCGAACCGCTCGCCGATGTAGTAGCGGCGGACGTCGGCATTATTGAGGATCTGCTCGCCGATCGCCGTAGGCGAAGACCCGGCCCTCGCGGATCACATAGCAGCGGTCGGTGACCTCGAGCGTCTCGCGGAACTGGTGGTCGGTGAGCAGGATGCCGAGGTTGTGCTGCTCGACGAGGTTGCGGATCGAGTCCTGGATCTCGGCCACCGTCTTCGGGTCGATGCCGGCGAACGGCTCGTCGAGGAGGATCAGCTTCGGGTCGGTGATCAGCGAGCGGGCGATCTCGAGCCGGCGCGCTCGCCGCCGGAGACGCGGTTGGCCTTGGTCCGGCGGATGTGGGTCAGGCCGAACTGGTGGAGGAGCTCGTCCTGGCGGGCCTTGCGCAGCTTGCGGTTGAGCGGGCGAGTTTCGAGGATCGCCATCAGGTTGTCTTCGACCGAGAGCTGCTTGAAGACGCTCGAATCCTGGGCCAGGTAGCCCATACCCGCGCGGGCGCGCTGGTACATGGCGAGCTTGCCGATGTCCTTGCCGTCGAAGAGGACCTGACCGCCGTCGGAGTCGATCAGGCCGATCGTCATCCGGAAGCTCGTTGTCTTACCCGCCCCGTTCGGCCCAAGCAGGCCGACGATCTCGCCGCGGTTGACGTCGAAGCTCACGCCGTTGACGACCTGGCGCTTGCCGTACCACTTCTGGAGGTCGCGGACTTCGAGCAAGGCCATCGGTCGATCCTCCGTGATCGATCAGCGGTCGCTCGTACTTATCCTTACCGGATCGGCTTCATGCGCTCGACATACGGCCGGAACGGGATGCGGAAGTCGGGCGAGAGCTGGATCTTGGGCCAGATCGGCACGCCGTGGGGCCAGTAGACGAAGAAAGCCCGGCCGATCAGGAGGTGCCGGGGAACTTCCCAGCGCGAGCGATCGGGGTCCCAGTCCATGTCCTGCCGGCCCCAGGCGCGGCTGTCGCTGCTCCGCGGGCTGTTGTCGCCCATCATGAGGAAGTTGTCGGGCCGGATCGCGTACGTGTCGCCCCGGCCCTCGGTCGCCATCAGCGGGCCGAACCTGGCCGGGTCGGAGAGCACGTCGAAGATGTACAGCACACGTGACAGCTCGCGGTCGCGGCCCGCCGGTTCGAACAGCGCGGGCGACTCGATCGAGCAGTCCGGGCGCTCGCGGGTCCTGGGTATAGTAGATATCGCGCTTGAGGACAAGGCCGCTCACTCGCGCCGAGACGCCCCAGGCCGAGATCGACACCGGCTCCAGGTCGGCCGCCGTCGGGACGTGGCTCGTCTCCGGGCTGCCGCCGTACGTCAGGCCGTCGCCGAAGGGGGCCCGGCCGTCGACCCAGAGGGTGAGCTGATCGTCGACGTTGGCTAAGCCGACCGAGTAACGGCCCGGGCCGGTGATCCTCGTCTGCGCCTCGCCGAGCTTCGTGTCGCCGTGGTAGAGAACCGCCATGCCGTCGCTGGGATCGATGACGCAGAGGTTCTTCACGCCGGCCTCGACGAGCTCGAGCGTGATCTTGCCGCCGTCGACCTTGTCGATCGCCAGGTCGAACTCGACGATCAGGTCGCCGACCCAGTCGGTCTGCCGCCAGGCGGCGGTCGGGTCGGAGGGGTCGCTCATCGTTGAGGCGTTGTACGAGTAGAAGTCGGTGATCAGCGTCGGCTTGACCGGCCGCGTCACGCGCTCGTTCCGCGCGAGCTGGCGCCACTGGTAGGGGTCCGGAACGAGGTGGAGATATCGCAAGGTCCCCGCGGCGTCCTTCGAGCCGCCCGAGAAGGCGAACGTCGAGCCCTTCTCCTCGGCCCAGCCGCCCGCGGTCTTCCAGCGGAGCCACTCGGGGTGGTCGGCCAGGAGCTTCGCGCGATGGGTGTCATTGTTCACGAGGATCGCCATCGCCCGCATCCGCGACAGGGGCTTGCGGGCGATCACGAACGGGTCGTCGCTGTTGCGTCGGCGGGTGAAGATGTCGCCGTGGAGGATCTTCAGCTCCTCGTCCGAGAGGCCGACGAGCCGCTTGATGTAATTCTGCTCGGGGTGCTCGGGATAGTGAAAGACGACAACGTCCCACCGCCGGGGCCCGCCCGAGCCGGGCAGGAACGGCAGCTCGTAGGGGAACTTCATCACGAGGATGCGGTCGCCCTTGAAGCTGGGGGCCTCGCCGACCGGCGCGGCCCAGCGGCAGTTGAAGCAGAGCGCCGTCTCGTTGGCCCGGGCCTGCGGATTCGAGCGGAAGAAGGCCTCGAGCTCCTCGGACGAGTTGACCGTGAACACCTCGCCGCACTCAGGGCAGGTGACCTCCTTGTGTCGCCCCATCAGGGTCGGCGCCATCGAGCCCGTCGGGATGACGAACGCCTCGGCGTCGAAGCCGCGGATCAGGATCGCCAGGATGACCGCGACGACGATCTGCTCGACGAAGTCGCGGAACGTCTCCTTCGGCTTCTCCTTGCCGGAGGGGGAATCCTTCGGGGCCGGCGCGGGCTTCGGGGCGGGTCCGGGTCGGGCGGCGGTCGTGGTCATCAGTCCGGTTTCCTGCGGCCGTCGCGGCTTGGGTAGACCATTGCTGTCTCGAATCTTCGTAGGGTCCGCTGTGCGGACGTCTTCGGTCGGAGGCTGTCGTCGAGAAGACGTCCGCACAGCGGACCCTACGGGGACGCCGGCCCGCACCTGTGATTCGTCATCGAATGTACCGGATTTCCCGGGGATCGGGAATCCGGCAGATCGTCCGGCCGAAGACCTGGAGGATCGCGAGCCGGCCCGGCAGGTGGACGAGAAACGGCTTGCCCAGGAAATCCCGCCGCCGGACGACCGGGCCCGTCGGCCAGAACCGCGAGTCGTTCGACACCGGGCTGTTGTCGCCCAGGACGAAGAACTCGCCCTCCTTGAGGACGTAGGGCGTGTCGACCCCCGCGGGCGCCGGAGGCCTCCGGACAAGGCACCGGTGTAGTAGACGTCCCGATAGACCGTCAGTTCGGACAGGGTGAGGCCGCCGCCGGGGACGCCGATCGAGATCGGCGTCGCGAACCGGCCCGGCCCCGCACCGACGGGACCATCGAAGTCGATCGGGTCGAAGGCGAGCGCGCCATCGATAGCCACCAGCAACCTGCGGTCGATGACCCCAACCTCCAGCCGCTGCGACCGCGGGGCTCGGGCCGGCGAAGACGTGAGCGACCCGCGGACATTCTCCGGCGCAATCAGCTTGCCGTTGTACCGGACCTCGGGCGATGCTCGGCCATCCATCGGCAGGGTGACGAGGACAAAGTCGGACCCCGAGTCGACACGGACGACCAGGCTTGGCGCATCCGGCCGGGCCGAGACCCGGGCCTCGAGCATCAGGTCGCGGACCGTATCCTCGGCGCGGACGTCACCGCCGTTGTAGGCCACGACGTCGCGGACCGGCCCGTAGCGCCCGGTGTCGGGGTCCCAGTGGCGATAGTCGATCCAGTCGACGGTCGGCCCGTCGTCCTTCGAGGGCTCGTGGACGAAGCCGGTGCCGACGACCTTCCAGCCGCTGGGGGCGATCGATCGCTGTCGCCCGCGGCGGAACGCCCAGCGCGGGAATCGGTCGGCGTCGGCGGGGACGAAGCTGTTGTCGAAGACGACCAGCCGGGTCGCGCGGACCTCGGCCAGGTCCTTGCGTGCCACCTTGCCGTCGATGTAGACGTCGCCGCCGCGGAGCTGGATCGCCTCGCCGGGCAGTCCGACAACGCGCTTGACGTAGGCCTGGTTCGGCTCGGAGAGGCTCTGGAAGACCGCGACCTCCCACCGCCGAGGCGGACGAAGGTCGAACAGGTACTTCTGCACGAGCAGCCGATCGCCGTTGGACGAGGCCGACGTGGCGAGGTCGGGGCCATGGGTCCCGCAGTTCGGGCAGACCGGCCGGCCCGCGCGGCCCTGGTCGTCGAGCCCCAGGACGTAGTGGAAACCGCAGTGGCCGCAGTCGACGTCCTTGTGGTGGCCGACGAGCGTCGGCGCCATCGAGCCGGTCGGCACGATGTACGCCTCGGCGGCGAACGTGCGAAAGAGCATGATGCCCAGGCTGAGGACGACGAGGAACTCGACCGTCTGGCGGACGAGGGCCGAAATGGCCTCGCGCGGGTCCGCGCCAGGCATGTGGATCATCGGCGGGCGGGCGACGGGAGGGGCGTCGGCCGGGATCATCTCAGTGGCCATCGTGCCGATTGTTCCCCTCCGAGCCGCCGGACGCCCTCATTCGTCGCTATCATCCAGGACCGACAGGAACGCCTCCTGCGAGATCTCGACGTTTCCCACCTGCTTCATACGCTTCTTGCCTTCCTTTTGTTTCTCGAGCAGCTTCCGCTTGCGGGTGATGTCGCCGCCGTAACACTTGGCCGTGACGTTCTTTCGCAGGGCCGAGATCGTCTCGCGGGCCACGACGCGGCTGCCGATCGCGGCCTGGATCGCCACCTCGAACTGGTGGCGCTCGATCTCGCCGCGGAGCTTCTTCACCAGCTTCCGCCCCCGGCGGTCGGCATGGGCGCGGTGGACGACGATCGACAGGGCGTCGACCTTCTCGCCCGCCACCAGGATGTCGAGCCGGCAGAGGTCGGCCGGCTTGTAGCCGATGACCTCGTAATCCATCGTGCCATACCCGCGAGTGGCGGACTTCAACTTATCGTAGAGGTCATAGATCATCTCGGCCAGCGGCAGCTCGTAGCTCAGGATCGCGCGGGTCGGGGTCATGTACTCGGTCTTTAGATACGTCCCCCGCCGGTCCTCGCAGAGCTGCATGATCGCGCCGATGTTCTCCGACGGCAGGATGAAGTTGACCCGCGCGACCGGCTCGCGGAACTCCTCGATGTCCCCCTGACCCGGGATGCGGGTCGGGTTCGAGATGTGCAGCGTCTCGCCCTTCGTCGTGAGGATCTCGTACGTGACGTTAGGCGCGGTTTGCACGAGCATGAGATTGCTCTCGCGCTCGAGCCGCTGCTGGACGATCTCCATGTGGAGCATGCCTAGGAACCCGCAGCGGAAGCCGAAGCCGAGCGCGTCGGAGGTCTCGGGCTCGAAGGTGAAGCTCGCGTCGTTGAGCGAGAGCTTCTGGAGGCACTGTGCGGAGGTCCTCGAACTGGTTGTGCGTGGCCGGGAACAGGCCGCAGAACACGACCTGCGCCGGCTCTTGGTAACCGGGCAGGGACTCGGCGGCGGGCCTGTGGGCGTCGGTGATCGTGTCGCCAATCCGGACGTCGGAGAGCCGCTTGATGTTGGCCGTGACGTAGCCGACCTGACCGACGCCCAGCTCGTCGCAGCCGACCTCGCGCGGGCGGAACTGGCCGAGACTGATGACCTCGTGCTCAGTATCCCCCGCCATGAGCCGGATCTTCTGGCCGACCTTGATCACGCCGTCGATCACCCGCATGTAGACGACCACGCCCTGATAGTCATCGAACTTCGAGTCGAAGATCAGCGCCCGCAACGGAGCCTTCGGGTCGCCCGACGGCGGCGGCACTCGGTCGATGATCGCGCGGAAGATCTCCGGCACCCCCTGCCCCGTCTTGCCGCTGACGGCCAGCACCTCCTCGGGGTCGATCCCGAGCGTGGCCAGGATCTCCTCGCGGATCTCCTCCGGCCGGGACGCCTGCATGTCGATCTTGTTCAGCGCCGGGACAATAGCGAGGTCGTTGTTGATCGCGGCATAGGCGTTGGCCACCGTCTGGGCCTGGACGCCCTGTGTGGCGTCGACGAGGAGGACGGCCCCCTCGCACGCGGCGAGGCTCCGCGAGACCTCGTAGTGGAAGTCGACGTGGCCCGGTGTGTCGATCAGGTTCAGCTCGTATTTCTGGCCGTTCGAGCGTGTAATTCAAGGCGACGGCGCGGGCCTTGATGGTGATGCCGCGCTCGCGCTCGAGATCCATGTCGTCGAGGAGCTGCTCGCGGAACTCGCGCTGGGTGATCGCCCCCGACTGGAGCAGGAGCTGGTCGGCCAGCGTGCTCTTGCCGTGGTCGATGTGGGCGACAATCGAGAAGTTGCGGATGTATTTGGGGTCAAAGGCCATTTGGGGGATACCTGGCTCGGGCGTGTGCTCGGGCTGAGACCACCCCTCACCCTACCCTCTCCCACAAGGGGAGAGGGTTTTCTGGTCCCCTCCCCCCTTGTGGGGGAGGGTTAGGGTGAGGGGTTCTTTCGTCCGCAATGTCCTCGGGGATTATCGATCGGGGTGGGAGAACGAGGTGCGATGGGCGATCCGCGCACAGCCCGCGGCGCCGATGAAGCCGGCGTCCTCGCCGAGGCCGGCGAACTCGACGCGGGTCTCGCGCGGGGATCGGGAAGGCGTAGCGGGGAACATACGAGCGGATCGCGTCCAGGAACTTCGCCCCCGCGGCGATCATCCCGCCGCCGAAGAGGATCAGGTCGGGGTCGATCGTGTGCATGAGCGTCGCGGCGCCGACCGCGAGGTAGCGGGCCGTCTCGTCCATCAGGCGAGCCGCGAGCGCGTCGCCGGCCTCGGCCGCCTGGTCGATGGCCTTGCTGGAGAGCTTCCCCTGGGCGTGGATCTCGGCCAGGACCGAGTCCGGCGACGCCTCGATCGCCTCGGCCGCCCGCTTCACAAGGGCTGTGGCCGACGCGTAGGCCTCCAGGTGCCCGGTCATGCCGCACGAGCAGGTCCGTCCGCCGTCCATCTGGATGATGATGTGTCCGCACTCGGCCCCGTGGCTGTGGCGGCCCTCGACGATCCGGCCCTCGTCGATGATCCCGCAGCCGATGCCGGTGCCGAGGGTGAACATGACCAGGCTGCGGACGTCGCGCCCGGCACCGACCCAGTATTCACCGTAGGCCGCGGCGTTGGCGTCGTTCTGGAACACAACGGGCAGGCCGAGCCGCTCCGAGAGCCGCTGGCGGATCGGCAGGTTGTTCCAGCCCTGGAGGTTGACGGGGTCGAGCAGCAGCCCCGCCCGGATGTCCATCGTGCCCGGCGAGCCGAGGCCGACGCCGGCGATGTCGTCCCACTTCAGGCCGCTCGCCTCGACGGCGGTCCGCCCGGCCCTGGCGAGGTTGTCGAGGCCGACCTCCGGCCCGCGCGAGACCTCGGTGGGGATCGGCTCGATGGCGTGGACCTTCCGGCCCCGGTCGTCGACGACGCCCGCCTTGATCTGCGTGCCCCCCAGGTCGATCCCGAGGAAGAACGGCGGCTGAGGTTCCTCGGCTCCCATCCACCGGCCCTCACGCGAAAGACCCGGGGTCGGACGGGCTCGTCCGATGCCTCGATTCCTCACCAGTTTATCGAAAGTTCGGCCTCCCGGTCAATTCGACCAGGGGCGGCCTGCCGCCCGGCCACCGTGGCGTCGAGCGAACCCGAGACCCCACGTCGACCCAACCCGAGACCCCGCGCCGACCGAACCCGAGCGTGCAGGTTATATCCGGCTTCGTGCGGCTTCGTGCACGACGGGAACCCCATCGGGGGCGATGACCCCCTGTTGCTCCAGCAGCCAGAGCACCGGCCGATCGACCAGCAGCGGCGTCGGCAGCGGCTGCGGGGCGTCGTCGGCCTCCTGGGCAGCGTCGCCGAGGGCCGAGCAGGCGAAGAAGCGGTGATTGGGAAACGTCAGCGCGACGTGCTCCAGGAACCCGGTCGCCCCCCACCGCCTCAGGGCCGACTTGACCTCCTCGTGCACCCGCTGGTCGAAGGCCCGGTCGGGCGGCGTGGTCACGACCGAGCGCGCCAGGTCGTGCAGGGCCGTCCCGGGCTCCATCAGGCCGCCCCAGCGGTCGAGCTTGTTCAGGCAGATGGCCAGAGGGACCTTCGACCGGCAATCTCGGGAAGAACGTCGCGAGCTTGCGGGCGTCGCCGAGGTAATCGGCGGCGGGGACGCGGCTCTCCTTCTCCGTCAGGCGGAGCCGGCGGTCGCGGGCGACCTCGCGAATCCGCAACGGGTCGATCAGGAACAGGAGGCCGCGGGCCAGCTTGAGATACTGGGCCTCGCCACGGAGCATGTCGATGTTCATCTCCCAGTCTTCGCCCGCGGTGTCGAAGAACGAGAGCAACGTGCCGGCTGATCCGCGACGGTCGCGGCGGGTCATGCGATAGACCAGAGGCTGAAGGATGCCCCGGTTGGTCTCGATGCTCGGCGAGGCCGAGTGGCTCCGGCGGTATCCGCCCGACTCGAGGTCCTCGCCGATGCCGAACCCGGTCCCGCCGTACGTCAGCTCGTGATACTCGCGGTCGTACCGCTCGCGGATCTCGTCGGTCAGCGGGTCGAGGATGAACCCGCGCTCCGGACCGACGCGGTGGTCGAGCTCGTGGAGCAGCACCGTCACGAACGTCGTCTTCCCCACCGACTGCGGCCCGAAGACCGCGATGTGACCGGCCTCCATCGTCACGACGGAGTCGGGTAGATGGGCGTGACAGTGCGGGCAGAGGCGATGATCGGTCGGCTTGCCGCAGTTCTGGCATGGCAGCGAGGCCGGCAGGACGCATCCAATCGAGATTCCGACGCACGCCCCGCCGCTCGTCGTGCAGTGGGTCGACCCACCAGGGACTCCGCAGGGTCGAGCCCGTGGTCATGCCCGCCGTCCAGCGCGGACCGTTCAGGGCCCGCGAGAGGATCGGGTCGTCGATCATCCGGGCGAAGTCGGTCTTGCAGTAGTGATCATTGCAGCGGAAATGCATCTGGCACGCGGCGAATCGCTCGAAGCAGAACGGACAGCGCAGGCGGCGGAGCGGGTCGAGGCGGGTCAGCAGGTCGAGGGCCATCGCGGGGCGATTCCGGGGAAGGGGCGTTTTTCGAGGCCGGCCGGGCGAGGCGCGCGGCGACGCCCCCCGTATCATGGTGTCCGACCCGGCAAGACTCCGCAACGGACCCGATCCCCGGATGACCGACGACTGGCCCCGCGACGAGCCCCTGATCCTCGACGCCGTCCGCGCGCGCCGGGGCGGCGTCGAGGTGCTCTGCGGGATCAGCCTGGATTTTCCGCCGGGCAGCCGGACCGTCGTCATCGGCCGCTCCGGGTCGGGCAAGAGCACCCTGTTGAGGCTGCTCAACCGGCTGGCCGACCCGTCCGCGGGTGGAATTCGCATCGGGTCGCGGCCGATCGCGAGCCTTGCGGTCACGCAGCTCCGGCGCAAGGTTGGCCTCGTCTTCCAGGCGCCCCGCCCGCTGCCGGGGTCGGTCCTCGACAACCTCGCGTATCCCCGTAGGCTCGGCTCCTCCCATCAAGCGGAGGTCCCGGAACGGTGGGCGGAGCACGCAATCCAGGAGGTCGGGCTCGACCCGTCGTGGCTCGACCGCGACGCCTCGGGCCTCTCGGGCGGCGAACGTCAGAGGCTCGCCCTGGCCCTGGCGTTCCAGACCGATCCCGCGATCCTCGCCCTCGACGAGCCGACCTCGGCGCTGGACCCGGAATCCGCCCGTCGGGTCATCGACGTCCTGCGCCATCGCTCCGGGCGCGACGGGCTGACGACGATCGCCGTCACCCACAACCGCGAGCACGCCGCGTGGCTCGGCGACCGGGCCGTGGTGCTCGACGCGGGCCGGGTCGTCGACCAGGGGCCGACGGCCGAGGTGCTCGACCGCGCCAACGGCTCGTTCTGGGCCGGGAGCGAGGCCCCATGACGGCCCCGGGATGGATCGGACTGGCCTGGGCGGCGCTGCCGGTGCTCGCCTGCATGGGACTCCTCGCGTGGCTCCGGCTCGGGCAGGTCGGGCCGATGGCCGTGGCCTTGACGAGGCTCGTCGTCCAGCTCTGGCTGCTCGGGATTGTCCTCAAGTGGATCTTCGCGGCGAACAGCCCGTGGATCGTCCTGGTGACGGCCACGGTGATGCTCGCCGTCGCCTCGCACACCGTCGGGACGCGCCAGCTCCGGTCGCGGTGGCTGATCCGGCTCGAGGCCCTGGTCGCGATGGCCGCGGGGATCGCCGTGCCGATGGCCGTGTGCGTGACGCTCGCCCTGCACCTGAGGCCGTGGTACAGCGCGGCCACGTTCATCCCGCTCTTCGGCATGATCCTCGGCAACAGCGTCACGGGCGTCTCGCTCGCGGCCGAGCGGCTGGCGTCGGACCTGAAGGCGGACCGGGATCTGGTCGAACAGCGGCTCGCCCTCGGGGCCACCTCGCGCCAGGCTGCCATGCCCGCGATGCGCGCCGCGGTCCGCGCGGGGCTGACGCCTGTGATCAACAACATGATGATCGCCGGGATCGTCGCCATCCCCGGCATGACCACCGGCCAGCTCCTCGCCGGCGCCGACGTGCTCGAGGCCGTGCGGTATCAGGTGCTCGTCTATCTCGGCATCACGTCGACGGTCGGGCTGAGCACGCTCTTCTTGTTGGCGATCCGATTGCGGCGGCACTTCACGGCGGCCCATCAGCTTCGGGAGGAGTGACTGGCGGGGCCCCCTCACGGGGATGGCTCTGGATCGCCAATGTCACACGATACCCTCGTCGATTGCTCGATCCACCTCGTCCGCGGACGGAAACCCAAAATCGACCCGATCCAGCTCCAGCGCCGCCGCCGCCGAGGCGCGCTCGGCGGCCATGCGCATCAATCCTTCCTCGGTCGTCCCCGGCAACCATCCCCCGTCCAGCAACGTCGTCACCAGTGTCGAGGCGAAGGCCTCGCCCGCCCGGTTCGTATCCTTCGGCGGCTCGCGACGGGGGAAGGCCGGCACTTCCAGCCGGCCGGCGTCGCCGGTGGGCGTCGTGTAGCGGACCTGGGCCCCCTGCGGACCGTCCGTGATCGCAAGGACCGACACGCGCCAGGCGACCTCCTCGCGGTCGGCGATCGACTCCCACTCGGTCCGGTTGCAGCAGAGGATGTCGATATCCCTCGCAAATGCCGAGACCTTCGGCTCGGTATCCGTCGCGTTCCGCATGGCGGGCGCGAAAAGGCGGACCCGGGCCTCGATTCCGGCCAGGACCGCGGAGGCCCGGCGGTTGGTCATCGAGGCCACGACGAGGAGGTCGCGGGGAGCAAGGCGGTCGATCTGACCATCACGAGTGCCGGCGTCTCGGAAGCCGATCGGCAGCTTGTCGCCGAATTCGCCGCTGGTGATGAGGAGCGTCCACTCGCCGATCCGGCCGGGGACGTGGGTCGCCCGATGGGCGATCCCGAGCCCGTCGAGCAGCTCCAGCACGCGCCGGCCGATCGGCTCCGACTCGTCACCCAGGAGCAGGTGAAGCGTCCCGCCGAACGCCTTCGCGAACCCCGCGCCCATGCCGCCCAGGTCGTCGTGCCAGGCGATGCCGCGGAGCGCGCGGATCGAATGCCCGCCGGACGGAGCGCCGACGACGACCCTGCCCGTCGGACCGGGCCAGCCGGCGGGAGGGAGGATGTGCAGGTCGCCTTCCGCTAACCCCGCGATGAACAAATCCGCGGTCGGGGCGGCTTCGAGGTCCCATCGCCCTTGCTCGCTACGATCGACGACACCACTCTCCAGAAGCGGCCGATCGACCTTGAGAACGCGATCGACGTAGGCGGGCCCGAACACGAGGGTCTTGCGCGGTGTCGGCACGGCATCGGTCCTGCGGGCGTATCGGCGGTCGACGTGCCGGGATTATACTGGCTGGTTGACCATTGGCGATGCGGACGAAGGAGGCGGCGGTGGCGGCGGATGTGGATCTCTCGGTGGAGGACCTCGATCACCCGGTGGACAACGCGCCGGTGCGGTCGCTCACGCATAAGGGGCTGACGGTCGAGGGATACTCGCGGGCGGCGGTGCAGACGTACTGGCGAATTCCCGAGATGAAGCTCGGATTCGACCTCGGCGTCCAGCCCTGGTCGTTCATGAGCACGCCTAACTGGTTCCTCTCGCACACCCACCTCGACCACGTGGCGGCGCTTCCCGTCTACGTCGCCCGGCGGCGGATGATGAAGATGGACCCGCCGACGATCTACGTCCCCGCGGGATCGGTCGATGCCATCGAGCAACTGCTCCGCGCCTTCCAGAAGCTCGACCGCGGCGGCATGCCCGTGAAGCTCGTCGGGGTGCAGCCGGGCGAGGAGGTCGAGCTCTCGCGCGAGCTGGTCGTTTCGATCTTCGCGACCAAGCACACGCTGCCCTCCCTGGGCTTCCTCGTCTGGGAGCGGCGGAAGAAGCTCCGGCCCGAATATGCGAGCCTGACCAACGAGCAGATCCGCGACCTCCGCCTCTCAGGCGTCGAGGTCTCGGCCGAGGTCCGCATCCCCAAGGTCGCGTACCTCGGCGACACGGCGCCGCAGGGGCTGGATGCGTTCCCGGACGTGTACCGGGCCGAGATCCTGATCATGGAGATGACCTTCGTCGGCCAGTCCGAGCTGCCGCACAAGATCCACAAGTACGGCCATACCCACCTCGACGACTTCCTCGCGCGGGCCGATCGGTTCGAGAACGAGCTGATCATTGCCTCGCACTTCAGCACGCGGCTGCATCCGGACCAGATCCAGCGGATCGTCGAAAGGCGGTTGCCGGAATCGCTCAGGGCGCGGCTGAGAATCTGGCTCTGATTGCGGAGAGCGGAGAGCAGAAGCCACAAGGCAGACGGCGCAAGGCAGAAAGCACAAGGCACGTGACAGGAGGCAAGAACTGAGGGCGGGAACGGGAGGCCTCGTCTCGGTCCTGCGCCTTCCTTTCGATCTGCCTTGTGTCTTGTGCTCTCGGCTTTCCCGACACTACGACGAACGCGCCGCCGGCTTCCTGACCGGCCCGACCAGCGTGTCGAACCAGCGGCGCACCGCCTCGGCATGCCGGGCGACGTCTTGCCGGAAGCTCGCGAGCGCCGAGCCGTTGCCCTCGGGGTGGCCCAGGCGGCGGACGAGACGGGCAAGTGCGGCGGGATCGTCAGGCCACTCGGAGGTCGAGCGGTTCTGGATGATCCGCAGGCGGCCCTCGACCGTCCGGTAGAAGTCGTACGCCGCGCGGAGCTCGACCTCGGCCTCGCGGGGGAGGTGCCCGGCGCGGGTGAGCCACTCGAGCGCGTCCCAGACGTTGGGCCGGACGATCAGCGGCTCGCCCCGGGCCTGGCGGAGCCAGAGGTACTGGACGAGGAACTCGACGTCGGCCAGCCCGCCGGGCCCGCGGCGGAGGTCGTGGGGCGAGGACGACTCCTCCTGGCGCCTCCGCATCGCCAGCACGTCGCGGCGGATCGTCTCGGGGTCGACCGGCCGGCCGATGCCGGCACGGATCGCCTCGGTCACCTCGTAGCCGAACTCGCCCGTGCTATAGACGACCCGGGCTCGGGTCAGGGCCAGCCGCTCCCACGTCTGCGCGGGGCCATCGAGATAATCCTCGAAGGCGTCGAGCGTCACGGCAAGCGGGCCCGAGACGCCGTGCGGCCGGAGGCGGGTGTCGACCGTGTAGAGGCCGGACCCGTTGCAGTGGTCGCCGAGGGCCCGGAGGATCCGCCGAACGACCTCCTCGACGAACTGGGCGTTCGATACGGCCCGCTGCCCGCCCTTGGTTGTGCCGTCCTCCTCGTAGAGGAAGATGAGGTCGAGGTCGCTGTGATAGTTCAGCTCGCGGCCGCCGAGCTTGCCGAGGCCGACGATCGCCCAGTCGAGCCGCTTGCCGTCCGAGGCGCGACGGGGCTGGCCGCACCGAGACGCGTGTCGCGCCCACTGGTCCTTGGCGACCTGGATCACGATCGACTCGGCGACGTCGGCCAGCTCGCGAGTGACCTCGCGGATCGGCTCGCGGCCGAGGATGTCCCGCGTGGCGATCCGCACCCACTCCTTGTTCCGGAAGCTCGAGAGGATGGGCGCCAGGTCCTCGGCGCCGCGGCAGAGCTCGGCCAGCTCTCCCTTGATCGCCGTCGTCGGCTGGGCCCGGTCGACGACGAGCGAGTCCATCAGGTCGTCGATCATCCCCGGGTTGTTGATCAGGATCTCGGTGAGGAACTGGCTGGTCGAGCAGAGCTCGACGAAGAGCCGTAGCGTCGGCGGGTTGAACTGGAAAAGCTCCCAGAGCACGGCCTTGGCGCCGAGCGAGGCGGAGACTTTTTCCAGATTCGTCAGCGCCATGTCGGGGTCGGGCGCCTGGCAGACGGCCTGCAGGAGCCGCGGGGCGATGGCCGCGAGGAAGTGGTGACAGCGGGCCTGCGAGAGGAACGGGCTGTCCTCGCGGGCCAGGGCCATCAGGTTCTGGTACGCCGTCTCGCGGTCGCGGAACGGATAGGGCGCGAGGGCCGAGGCGACCTGCTCGGCGTCGGGCTCGGGGTCGAGCACGAGGTCGATCACCGGGTCGGCCGCGGCGCCGGTGTCGTCGCGGAAGGCGTCGTGGAGCAGATGGTTGAGGATCTTCCGATTCAATTCGGTCTTGGCGCGATAATCACCGAGGAACCGCTCGGCCGGGCCGGTGCGATCCTCCCAGGCGCTGGCGGGGAGGTAGCCGACGCGAATCGCCAGCTTGCGCTGTTCCTCGAGGTCGCGCGGCATGGCGTGGGTCTGGAGGTCGAACATTACCTGGAGGCGATGCTCGACGAGGCGAAGGAAGCGGTAGGTGTCCTCCATGATCCCCCGCTCCTCGGCGGTAAGGCATCCGACCTGCTCGAGGCGGGCCATGGCGGTGAGGGTGTTGGCGTGGCGGACGTCGGCGTACTGGCCGCCGTGGAGGAGCTGGAGGAACTGGACAACGAACTCGACGTCGCGGATGCCCCCCTGCCCGTCTTGACCTCGACCTCGGAGGTGCCGGCCGAGACGGTCCGGCTCTCGATCCGCCGCTTCATCGCCTTGATCTCACCGATCTCCTGACCGCTCAGATAGCGACGGTAGACGAACGGGCGGATCGCGGCGAGAAAGTCGCGCCCGAGGCCGGGGTCGCCCGCGATGGCCCGGCACTTGATGAGTGCCTGACGCTCCCACGTCCGGCCGCTCGTCTCGTAATAGCCGAGCGTCGCCGCGAGCGAGCGGGCGAGCGGGCCCTGGTCCCCTTCGGGTCGCAGCCTCATGTCGACTCGGTAGGCGAAGCCGAGCGGCGTGTGGTCCGAGAGCAGGCGGACGAGCTCGCCGCCGAGCCGGGCGAAGTACTCGGCGTTCGAGACGGGCCTGGGGCCGTTCGTCTGGCCCTCGACCTCGTAGAGGAAGATCAGGTCGATGTCCGACGAGTAATTCAGCTCCTCGCCGCCGAGCTTGCCCAGCGCCAGGACGACGAACCGCGCAGGCTGGCCGTCCGTCACGCCCGAGGGCGCGCCGTACTTCTCGTCGGCGTGGGCGCGGGCCAGGCGGTAGGCCGCCTCGACGCAGGCGTCGGCGAGGTGCGAGAGGTCGCGGGTCACGATTTCCAGCGGCATCTCGCGGACGATGTCGTTGTAGCCGATTCGCAGGAGCTCACGCCTCCGGCAGCGGCGGATGACGAGCCGGGCCTCGTCGTCCGAGTCCGTCTCGCGGAGCTCGGCCCAGAGATCGTCGATGATCTTGCCCGCGTCGGGCCGGTCGCCCCCCGAGCGGAGCCAGCCGAGGAGCCAGGGCTTGAGGATCACGAGGTCGCTGAAATACTGGCTCGTGCTGAAGAGCTGGACGGCGACCTCGGCCGTGCGGGGCGACTCGACCAGCGCGCGGCGCGGCCGCGTCGGGGTCTTCACCCGCCGCGAGGTAGCGCTCGATGTTCGTCAGCGCCATGCCGGCGTCGGGGCAGCGTGGTAACAGCCGGCCCAGCTGCTCCAGAAAGGCGGAGGCCGTGGCGTCCGACAATCCGAGCCGCGCCACATCGGCGAGGTCGCGGTAGCCGCGCTCCGGCGTCGCGCACGCCCAGGGCCGACAGCCAGACGTGGCGCCCGGTCCGGGTCGTCGATCGACGACCATCCGCCGCCCCGCGCGGCCCCGCTCCGGCTGGCATGGCTGGGACTCGTTCGGACCTGCTCATCCAAGGCCGAGACGGGAGAGATCCCGGACCCCTCCAGAATGCCCGGTAACGCGGTGTACGGCAACGCCCCAGGCTGGGCTTTGCCGGCCGGCGCGGTCGGTTATAGTTTCGTAGGGTCCGCGATGGCGTACCCTATCGGAGCCGACCGGCTGGAGCCTGTCATGGACAACGACCCGCGGCGGATCATCGCCTACGAGACTCACTCCCAGGGCGACATGCCCATCGAGGCCGCGCCCGTGGACCGCGACTGGATGGACCAGTCGATCCAGCGCTTTGCCTACCGGTGCCTGCCGCTGGCCATCGCCAACCGCGCGGGTGGATCATCCGCAACCCGTCGACGTTCGTCGCCGTCTGGAACGGCGGGCTCACGAAGAACGACGTGCAGGTCAACTTCAACCCGAGCCAGGAGACCTTCGAGTCGTACCAGACCTACACGACGATCACCCTGAACGCCCCGGCGAAGCCCGCCGAGCCGCTCAAACCGCCCGACCGGCGGATCAGCAGCCACTTCGGCAGTGGGGTCGTCACCTTCTCCCTGCCCTACCTCTTCCGCACGCCCAGGGGGATCAACCTCTGGGTCAAGGGACCCACCAACTACGTGAAGGACGGTGCCCATCCCCTGGAAGGGATCGTCGAGACCGACTGGCTGACCGCGACGTTCACGATGAACTGGAAGCTCACCCGCCCGCGGATGCCCGTCACGTTCAAGGCTGGCGAGCCGATCTGCATGATCGTCCCGATCCCGCGCGGGCTTGCCGAGGAGCTCGACGCCGTCCAGACCCCCATGACCAGCGACCCGCAGGTCCTGGCCGAGTACCAGGAGTGGGAGCGGTCGCGGAGCCAGTTCATCACCGAGCTGCCCCAGAGGGGCTCGCCGGCCCAGAAACGCGGCTGGCAGAAGCATTACTTCAAGGGGGAGACCCTCGGCGGCAAACCCGTGGAGGAGCACCAAACTCGCGTCGACCTGCCCGAATTCCGGAGAGTGGAGCGGATCGAGCCGAAATCGAGTTAGGATGGGATGAACGGCCCCAGGAGGCATTCCGATGGCAAAGTCCACTCCGGTCGGCGGCTCGGCCCGAGTCCGGGTCCAACTCGATCTCGACATCCAGGTCCACAGGGCCGCCGAAGGCGGCTACTGGGCCGAGGTGAAGTCGTTACCCGGCTGCTACTCCCAGGGCGACACCCGCGCCGAGCTGTCTCGCAATATCCGCGAGGCTGTCTCGTGCCACATCGAAGCCCTGTCCGCGCTCGCGGCCCGGTCCCGCAAGGTCGGCAAGCGGCCGGCCTCGGGGCGCGAGGCTTCGAATCCCCGGACCGACGAGGGCATGTCCTAGACGATGAAACCCGTCTCCGGCAAGCGGTTCGCGAGGCGCTCCGCCGAAAAGGATGGACCCTCATCCGCACGAAAGGCGACCACCAGACCTTGCTGTCCCCGGACGGTACGACGCCCGTGACCGTCCCGGCTTCCAACAAGGACCTGAAGATCGGGACCCAGCACGCCCTAATGAAGGACACTGGGCTCACCGACGCTGATCTTTGAGGCCTCTCGCCGGTGCCCTGATCACGCCCTTGACCGCCCCGGCCGCTCGTGCTGGACATGCCGGGCGATCGCCTCGACGTCGAACGGGCTCAGGCCGAACCGGGCGGCGATCGAGCGCGGTCGTCCAGGCCGGCGCTGACCAGAGGTGAGACGCGGCTCGGCGAACGGCCTGAGCCGATCCGCTAACGCGGGCGCCGGCACGTGCAGGACGTGCTCGGCCCACGGGTCGCCGAGGTCGGCGAAGCCCGGATCGAACCAGTATTCTCGACCTCCCGCCGCGACCACACCGAGCAGCCACGCATCGAATCCACAGGCGATCAGCCGCGGCGGGCTGCCGGTCTCGTCGTCGCCCGAGGTGAAGACGGGGCAGTCGCCGTCGGGGCAGCGATAGGCGAGGTCGATGCAGACCGTCTCGACGTTCGGGTTCCCCAGCTCGAACCAGCTCTCGGGCTGGACCACTAGCCCGGGCACGCGGGCGAACGGGATCATCGGGCCGATCGACGCGAGCGGGTGGATCAGCGGGCCGTCGGCGAAGAGGCCGTCGGAGAGCGCCAGCCAGTGCTCGAGGCCCGTCGGCAGCGCGAAGCCGTAGCGCTCCTCCCACGCCTCGATCTCGGCCATCGGGGCAGCCGGGCCGGCAGAGAGTCAGGAAACGCTCGGGCGAAGGGCAATGGGTCGGGCCGGCGTGCAGGATCGATCCGCGCGAGGTCGTACCAGGCTTCCAGCAGCTCGACCGGCCGACTCGGCATCCCGACCCTCTCCTCGATCATCCGGAGGGCGTCCGTCTCCCCCTCTAGCCGATGACGCCGGCCACCTCCCTCGTCGCGACCCGACCGAACAGCGTGACCGCGCTAGCGTCCTCGACTTCCACCGGCAGGAATGAGCCGACGAGCCGCTCGTGACCCTCGAACACGACGATCCGGTCGCACCACGTCCGACCCGACGAGCTGACGGAGGCCGGGGCCGAGGGCTCCGCATCCATCTTGCTCGGGCCCTCGACCAGGACCTCGACCGTCCGGCCCAGGAACGGCCGATTGTCCTCGGCGCTGATACGGGTCTGGATGGCGAGCAGGTCGTTGTTCCGCCGTTTCTTCTCGGGCTCGGGCACGTCGTCGACGAAGAGCGTGTCGGCCTTGGTGCCGGTGCGCGGGCTGTACTTGAAAATGAAGCTGTTCTTGAATCGGGACCGCTCGACGAGGTCGATCGACTTCTGGAACGACGGCTCGGTCTCGCCGCAGAAGCCGACGATGAAGTCGCTCGACACGGCCGAGCCGGGGATCGTCTCGCGGATCCGCTGAAGCATGTCGTCGTAGAGAGAAACGGAATACATCCGCTTCATCCTCTTGAGGACCTCGTCGCAGCCGCTCTGCGCGGGCACGTGAAGGTAGCGCGAGACCTTGGGCAGGTCGCGGACGGCCTCGAGGAGGTCGTCGGTCATGTCGTTGGGGAAATTCGTGATGAACTTGATCCGCCGGAGACCGTCCAGGTCGTGGAGGCGGTCCAGCAGGTCGGAGAGGCGGGCCGAGCGGCCGTCGGGCTCGGTGTATTTGTAACTGTTGACGGTCTGGCCGAGCAGGGTGATCTCGACGACCCCCTGGTCGACGAGCGCCCTGCGCCTCGTCGACGATCACCCCCGGCGGCCGGCTCTGCTCGGGGCCGCGGACGGAGGGGACGATGCAGTAGGTGCAGAACTTGTCGCAGCCCATCATGATCCGCACAAACGCCTGATAAGGGTTCGGCCGGGGGCTGGGCTCGCGGAGCGGGTCGTACTCGGCGAAGCTCGACGTCACGGTCTCGCGCGATCCGGCGGTTCTCGCCAGGCTCACGGCGAGCTGGGGCTTGCCTTCCTCTTTCGACTGGACCAGCAGCTCAGCGACCTGGCCAAGCTGGCCGGGGCCGACGACGATGTCGACGTGCGGGGCCCGCTTGAGGATCGACGCCTGATCCTTCTGCGCCATGCAGCCGAGGACGCCGATCGGTCAGATGCGGCTTCTCGGCCTTGAGCCGCCGGACCCGGCCGAGGGCGCTGTAAACCTTGTCCTCGGCGTGCTGGCGGACCGAGCAGGTGTTGTAGAGGATCGTGTCGGCCTGGCCGATGTCGTCGGTGAGCGTGTACCCCTCGCCGCGGAGCCGGGCGACGACCAGCTCGCTGTCGAGCACGTTCATCTGGCAGCCGACGGTCTCGATGTACAGCTTCTTCGCGGCGGTGCGCCGGCTCCGACATCGTCGCGGGCTCCTGGTCGTCTGTCGACGGGGTCGGTGAGGGGCGAGGGACGGGCGCACTGCCTCCCTCCTGAGCCTATCATTTCCGGCCAAATCCCGCTACCGCCCCCGGCCGATTCCCATGCAACGAGGCATGGGCCGGCGCGGGCGGGCTCGTGTATACGCGACGAGACACCGCGTCGATACGGCGCGCCCGGGCGCCCGCATTCCGGATTAATCATGCCGGTCGGTGTCCGCCCTGAGCGCCGACGGCGATGAGGAGATCGGACGCCGGCCGCGTCGCGGGCCACCGAGGGGGTGGCGCGGCAGACGCGCCGGTCCCGCCATCCCCCGACCCGCCACTTCCCGGGGTCGCCCCGGCGAGGCCGGTCGTTGTGCCACCCGTCCGGCCGCGTCCCGAGCACGTCGGCCGAGGTTACCCCGAGTCGCAACCGATGAGGCGGCCGGTGGCGTTCGTCGGCCCGTCCTCGACCGATCCCTCATGCGCAGGAGAGACCCATGAAGACAGCCCGCGTCATGCTCGTCGCGATCGCCGCCCTGGCGGCTTCCGCGTGGTCGTCGCCCGCCGGGGCGCAGACCGTCACGGTCCTCGGCCATGTCTCCAACGGCGGCTTCGTGTTTACCAACTTCGACGGGCCCACGCCAAACGGCGGGGGGACCTTCATCAATGGGATCGCGAACAGCGGGACGGTTGTCGGCTTCGCCACGCCGGACGGGGCCACTTTCAACAACTTCACGGCCAACCCGCTCCTGTCGACGACGGCCACCGCGCTGAACATCAACAACTCGACCGCCGCCATGGCCAACGGGATCAACTCTGCGGGCACGATCGTCGGCACCGACGGCAACAACAACGCCTTCACGCTCTCGGGCGGGACGCTCACGACCTACATCCCGAACAACGGCGTCTCGGCGATCGCCTTCGGGATCAACGACCACGGCCTGATCGTCGGCCAGTACACGACCGCCGCCGACACCACACCCGGCTACATCCTGAACGGGGCGACGCTGACCACGATCAACGCGCCGTCCGGCCCCGACATCGTCAACGCCCAGGGCATCAACAACAACGGCCTGGTCGTAGGCTTCTACTTCGGCACCGACGGCCAGGACCATGGGTTCGTCGCCCCGTCCGACCCGGCCAATCCGGTGCCGACGATCATCGGCACGGCGATCGCCGACCCGACAATCCCGCCCGTCGCCGGCGAGCCCGGCGCGACGTTCGTCTTCTCGCAGGTCCTGGGCATCAACGACCAGGGCATCGCGGTCGGCTACTACGGCGACTCGACCACCAGCCAGCACGGCTTCCTCTACAACACCAACACGGGCACGTACACGTTCCTCGACGACCCGAGCGCGGGGTTCAATAACGGCGTCGAGGTCACCCAGATCACGGGGATCAACAACGCGAACGAGATCACGGGCTTCTACACCGACGCCAACGGCCTCGCCCACGGATTCGTCGCGACCGTGCCCGAGCCCGGGACGATGGGCCTGATGGCCGTCGGCCTGTCGGGGATGGTCGGCTATACGGCCCGGCGGCGGATGAGAAAGTCCGCCGAGACCCGAAGTTAAGACTCCGGCCGCATCGGCCAGGCGTGGACGACGGTCCGCGTCGTCCCGCCGTCCCAGCTCACGACGAGGGCCGACCCCGGACTGGCGTGGTAGGTCTTCACATAGCCGAGGATGACACCTCGCGACCAGCCCGGCGAGAAGCCCGACGACGTGACCGTCCCCACCGCCTTGCCGTCCGCCTCGAGCGTGGCGCCCGGCGGGGGGACGACGTCGCTTTCGGCCACCGCGCCGACGAGGATTTTGTTGACGTGCCCCATGGCATCGAGCCGGGCCACCGTCTCCTGCCCGAGGTAGCAGCCTTTCACGAAGCTGATCGCCCGGGCGTCGCGGTTTACTTCCTGGGGCAGGTTCGCGGTTGTGACATCCTGCCCGAAGAGAGGCGTGCCGGCCTCGATCCGGAAGGCTTCGAAGATCTCGTGCATGATCGCCGACCCCCCGCGCCGCTCACTGCCTTGCCGATCACGTCCATGTTCGGTCCGTCGCCGACCGGCCAGATGAGCGTCAACCCCGGCAGGCCGGTCGGCGACTCGCGGATGACGCGGACCTCGCCGTCGCACGCGATCCCGAGGTCGGCCTCGGGGACCGGCAACCCGACCGACCGGGCGACGTCGTCGGCGAGCGGGCCGAACAGGTGCCATTCGCTCGTCTCGGCTGAGATATCGCGCTGGGTGGCGTCCTCGAACATCCCGTATTTGCCGAGGTGTCCGAGGATTGCCTCGGCCGTGCCCGGGTCGGAGCGTACGAGCAGCCGGTCTTGCTCGGCGTGGACGTTCAGGAAAGCGAGCGTCCGGCCCTGGCCGCTGGTCAGGAAGGCCTCGCAGCCTTGGCCGGGGGCGAGCCGCTTGATGTCGTTGGTCGTCAGGTTGTGGAGGACCTTGGCGCGGTCGGGGCCGGTCAGCTCGATCCGGACGCGGTCGGTCCGGCCGGTCAGGCCGACCGAGCGGCGGGCTGCGGCGTAATGATCCGCGGATGCGTCGACTGTCATCGGGTATCCGCCTTGTCACTGACCACGGCGCGGGCCCTATCGGCCTGGCCGATCGTCACGAACGACGGCGCGATCGCCGCGAGCCGGGCCGCCTGCTCGGGCCGGTCGAGCGGGATCAGCCCCAGCTCGTCCACGTCGTCCCCCGGCGCGCTTGAAGCGAGGTAGACGTCGGCCCACGCCAGCGCCTTCTCCCAGTCGCCGCGGGGGATCAGCTCGCTCCGGGCCGCCTCGGTGAGGGTCGCCAGGTCGAGCTGGGTGAGCAGGGCGACCTTCCCGCCCCGGCGGACGACGCGGAGGGCGTGGCGCAGGCCGTCGAGAAAGTCGTCGGCCGTCGCGGGCCGGCCGCGACCGCCGAGGCCGGCTATCGCCAGGTCCACGCGATCATCGAGGCGAAGCTTCCACGCCTCGCCGACCCTCTCGTCGCCTCGGTCGCGGACGGCCTTCGGCTGTCCGCACAGAACGTCCCACAGGCCGGTATCCCCCGGCACACCGCCGATCTGGAGCTGGCTGCCCAGGAGCCACGAGACTTCCATCGACTCCTCGAGCCGGAGCGCCGCGGCGGCATCGGTTGTCGAGCTCAGTAGCGGAGCGCGGGCGGGCGGCGCGTCGCTCAGGCCGGGGTCGATAACGGACCAGGGGCCGCGGAGCCCGAGGGCGTCGTCGGGGCCGATCCGGCCGATAGGGACCACGCTATCGGCGTCGGCCAGCCGACGATTGAGGTAGATCCGCCGGCCGTCCGCCGTGCTGGCGAGATAGGCCAGCGACTCCCGGTCGTTCGGGTCGTGGACGACCAGCTCGACGCCGGGCGGACACTCCACCACGGGCCGTCCGCGGTCCCGTCCGTCGATCACGGCGGCGATCGACTCGACCCCGACCTCGGTGAGGATATCCGCCACGGTCGCCAGCACGAGCGAGGCGTCGGGCAGCGTCAGGTCGAGCGGGACGGCCACCCGGTCGCCGGGCACGACAACCTGGCGCAGCGGCGGGTAATCGATCGGCGCCTCGAGGGCCCGACGAATCCGCTCCCTTGGGTCGCCTTCCGGGGCCCGAACCGGTGCGAACGCGGCGACGAGCCGGTCGGGCGGGGCGTCGAATTCGAGGAGCCCATCATGATATTCGACGCGGACTTGCATGGAGGGACGCGATCCGACTTCGGGAGCGAATGGGCGAGGGGATGCCACGACGGCTTATCCTAGGCGCGGGCTGGGGATGGGGGCAAGGCGGGAGGAACTTGGAGTGCGGGGTGAAGAGTGAAGAGTGCGGAGTGCGGAGTGCGGAGTGCGGAGCGAACAGTGCGAACCTAGAACGGTTCCGGTCTCACCATCCCTCGCACTCCGCACTGTTCGCTCCGCACTCCGCACTCGCCCATCCCGCCCCTCAGCCCCCCGCAATCCCCGCGCCCTCCCGAGGGAGGGTCGTCCCCCGCCCCGCTTCGTCCGTAGAATGGGGGTGTCCGGCGCCGGGGGTGGGGAACCCTCCGCGGCCGGCCGGCGTCCAAGGTGGCTGATGGCTGGGACAACCGACGACCTCTCCCTGGTTGCGGAGTGCCGCGCGGGTCGGACGGACGCCTTCGGGGTCCTGGTCGAACGGTACCAGGATCGGCTCTACCCGACGGCCCTCCGGCTGACCGGTGCCGTCGAGGATGCGCTCGACCTGCTCCAGGAAACCTTCCTCCGCGCCTTCCTCAAGCTCAAGGGATTTCACGGGGATAGCTCGTTCTACACGTGGGTCTACCGGATCATGGTCAACCTCGCCCTTACCGGCCGCCGCCGCCGCCTCCCCCGCCGGTTCAAGACCGGGCTGGTCGGCGACGCGCCCGACTCGTCAGAGGCGAGCGACCCTGGGTCGCACCTCGAACGGGCCGAGCCGCGAGGCCCTGGTTCAGCGGGCGCTCGACCGGCTGGCGGTCGACCACCGGGTGGTCGTGGTGATGAAGGAGTTCGACGGGCTCCGCTACGAGGAGATCGCCTCGGCCCTGGGCGTGCCGCTCGGCACCGTCCGCAGCCGGCTGCACCGGGCGCGGTGCGAGCTGAAGACGATGCTTCGCGGGGAGTTCGAAGAGCCGGACCGGCCCGCGCCGCCCGAACCCGTGCCGGTGGCCCTCGGGCCCGGCGACCCGAATCCGTCCTCCTCCGTTATCCTTCCCTACCGAGGCACGAGGCCGACGTCCTCCTTGGCCTTCACCCCTCCGAACCAACATGAAGCCTGACGCAGACGACTCCTATCTCTCGGCTTACCTCGACGACGAGCTCGCGCCCGGCCCGCGCCAGGAGCTCGAGGCGCGGCTGGCGTCCGACGCCGGATCGGCCGCCCAGCTCTCCGCCCTGGGCTCGATCCGCCGGGCGGTGGCCGACCTCTCCCGGCCGGAGGCGCCGTGCCGGCTGGCGTCGGCCGTGATGGCTCGGGTCGTTGCCGCCCGGTCGGCGCGGTCGCGGCGGCCGGTCTACTGGGTCGCGACGGCGGCGAGCCTGGCCTTCGCCTTTCTGCTGGCGGACCGCTCGGGGTTATTTCCCCGGCACGCGCCGGTGCGGGTCGCTGATCGGATCATCCCGAATGTTGTGCCGCCGGCTGCGGCCGTCGCCGATCCGGTCGAGGCCGTACATCAGTCTCCGCCCGAGTCGAAGCGGGCGGTCGCCGAGCACCTCAGCCCCGCGCCCGACCGCGATGTCGAGGCACGCCGGCGGCTGATCGCCATGCTCGACGGCCCTGGCCTCGGCCGGATCGTCATCCCCGCCGGGCTCGGCGGGCCCGACGCGGCCGGGTGGGTCGAGGGCCTGCTCCGCGAGTCGGCCCGGAAGAGTCCCGACTTTGTCCGCATGACGGTCCCGGCCGGCCTGGGCGTCGACCCCGAGCATCCCGAGGGGGGCGAGATCATGGTGGCGATCATGGACGACCGGGAGCGCCGGGAGTTCCTGGCCCGCCTCGGGCGCGAGGACGTGCTCCCGCAGCGCGTGTCCGACCCGCGGCTTGGCACGATGCTGGCTGAGCTCAACGGCCTGACCCTGGGCTCGGGCCGGTCGGCCGCGGGGCTGAAGCCGCTGGCGCCGGAGGCGGTCGCGCTGCGGCATCCCGAGGTCGAGGATGCCCACCTGGCCGAGCGGCCCGGGCCCGGGCGGTTCCCCGGCGATCGCATGGATCGGCGCGGGTCGTCGTGGCGGAACCCGAGGACGAGCCTGATGAGGGCTTCGTCGGCCCTCCCGCTCCCCCCGGAGCCCGCCGGCCCCGTCCGCGGGGGCCGGCGCCGGTGATCATCTGGGTCTTGCCTTCGGGTTCGGGCGGCGCGAAAGATTGAATCGCCGTCGATCCGTGGGCAAACTTGGGGGAAATCAAGGCACAAGGCACAGCGCAGAAGGCGGACGGACCGGGAGTCTTCGCTTTCTGCATTGTGCTTTCCGCTTTCGCATTGTCCCATGAAGCGATCGTCCCAGGCGAGGCCGTCCGTCGTAGAAGCATCGGAAGGGGCCGCCGGGCCGGCCGGGTCACGTCGAGGGGTCGCATGATCGAGGTCGCGGGATTGACGAAGCGGTACGGCGACGTGCACGCCGTCCGCGGGCTGACCTTCTCGGTCGGCCGCGGCGAGATCGTCGGTTTCCTCGGGCCCAACGGGGCGGGGAAGACGACGACGATGCGGATGCTCACGACCTATCTCACGCCCACCAGCGGCCGCGCGGCCGTCGGCGGGCATGACGTGCTCGACGAGCCTCTGGAGGTCCGCCGCAAGGTCGGGTATCTGCCCGAGAACGTCCCCGTGTATGCCGAGATGCGGGTCCGCGAGTTCCTCACCTATCGCGCCAAGCTCAAGGACGTGCCCCGCTCGAAGCGGCGGGCGGCGGTCGACCACGTCGTGTCGCGGTGCGGACTGCTCGATTACGAGACGCGCGTGCTCGGCCAGCTTTCGAAAGGCTACCGCCAGCGGGTCGGCCTGGCCGACGCCCTGGTGAACGACCCCGACCTGCTCATCCTCGACGAGCCCACCGCCGGCCTCGACCCGATCCAGGTCCGCGAGGTCCGCGGGCTGATCCGCGAGCTGGGCGAGCGACACACCTTGCTGCTCTCGACCCACATCCTCTCGGAGGTCGAAGCGGTCTGCGGGCGGGTCATCCTGATCGCCCGCGGCCGGATCGCGATTGACGACCGGCTCGACCAATTGCGGACCGGCTCGGCGATCGTCCTCCAGGCCCGCGGTCCCGAAGGCGCGATTCGCCGGCGCTGGAGTCGGTCGGCGGGGTCAAGCGCGTGACGGCCCAGGCGCTCGAGGACAACGCCTCGACCTTCGAGATCCACACCGACGGCGATGCCGACCTCCGCGAGGAGCTCGCCGCCAAGGTCGTCCGGAACGGCTGGTCTTTGCGGATGATTGACCTGCGGCGGTCGTCGCTCGAAGATCGGTTTGTCCGCGCGGTGAGCGAGGCAGACGTCGGCGAGTTCGAGGCGGCCTGAGATGCGACACGTCCCCACCCTGCTGAAGCGCGAGCTGGCCGCCTACTTCCTTGGCCCGATGGCCTACCTGATGCTCCTCGCGTTCCAGACGATCGCCTGGATCAACTTCGACGGCATGCTCGAGTCTCTCGCGCACAACCCGCGGATCTACTCGGGCGTGCCCGACCCGTTGAACTACTACCTCGCCGGCAGCCCGCCGTTCTGGATCGCGCTGATGGTCGCGCTGCCCGCACTGACCATGCGACTGCTGGCCGAGGAACGCCGCTCGGGCACGATCGAGACCCTGCTCACGGTGCCCGTGACCGAGACCGAGGTCGTCGTCGCCAAGTGGCTCGCCGCCCTGATCATGTATCTCGTCCTGCTCGTGCCGTTCGCGATTTACCTGCCGTTCCTCTACCACCAGGGGAAGTTCTATTTCGACCTCGGCCCGCTCGCGTCGCTGGCGATCGGCATGACGACGATCGGCATGATGTTCTGTGCGATCGGCGTGCTGTTCAGCGCGGCCACGCGGAACCAGATCATCGCGGCGATCTGGACGTTCGTGGCGATGTTCGCGTTCCTCTTCGTCCCCCGCCAGCTCGCCGGCGCGATCGACGGTCGACCTCGCCGTCGCGGATGAAGTGGGCCGAGGCGATGCAGTTCGTCTCGGTCCTGCACCAGGCGACGACGTTCGGGCTGGGCAGCTCGATCTGCAGGATGATCGCGCTGCACCTGTCGATCTGCGTGTTCGCGCTGGGGTTGGCGGTGAGTGTGCTGAAGTGGCGGAGGGGGGGGTAGGAGATGAGGAGTCGAGAGCGGAAAGCGAAGTGCGGAATGCGGAGAGAAGAGTGCAGATCGGACGGCCGCTCCATGTCCTCCGCACTTCGCTTTTCGCTTTCCGTCTTTCTTCGGTCATCCATTAAGGTGATCAACCAGGCCTCCCCATGACCCAGCACCTCCTCGACATCCTCGCCGCCCCGAATTCCTCGTCATCGGCGGCGCGCTCGCGGCGTTCCTCGTGCTGACCTGGATCGTCCGCGCGCGCACCGATCGGCCAGTCGTTCCCGGCCGAGCCGGGCGAGGCGCCCGTCCGCTGCGAAGCGAGACGGCTGGTCGACCCTCGCCGTGCTCGGGTTCTTGCTCGTCCTCGTCGGCGCAGTCGTCGCGTTTCCGCTACGGCATTCCATGGTCGCTGCCCGCTGTTCGCCGTCGGGATCGGACTGGTCCTGTGGTCACAGCGGGCGAGCCGGCCGTATCGCCACGCGAGCCCGACGCTCCGCCGGGTCGCCGCGTTCGGCGACGCCGCGCTGACGCATCGTCGCTCGTCGGCGGCATCCTGGTCGTGGGCAACGTCGCCGCGTTCAAGTACGGCGGCCGGCCGCTCGACTTCACCCGCGATGAGGCGTTCACCCTCTCGTCGCTCAGCCTGAACCAGGTGAAGTCGCTCGCCCGGCCGCTGCGCTTCACCCTCGTCATGGGCCAGGACCGCCGCTCGGCCCGGCATCGCGAGCGGGTCCGCCAGCTCGTCCGGCTCTACCGCGAGGCCAACCCCGAGAAGGTCACGCTCGAGGAGGTCGACCCCTACCTGCCCGCGCACCTCGCGGCCTCGTACGAGGACCTCGCCAAGCGCATCGCCCGACCTGAACGTCGTACCGGGCGACGCGATCGTCCTGGAGTACGGCGGCGAGGGCGGGCCGGTCGACCGCTCGGTCCTCGCCGTCGTCCGACCTCTCCCGCGATTCCGCCGGCCCCAACGGCGGCTCGATCGTCTCGACCTTCACCGGCGAGGACGCCATCACCTCGACCCTCGCCCGGTTCCGCGAGGGGAAGCGGACGCCGATCGGGTTCCTCACCGGCCACGGCGAGCCGTCGATCGCCGAGATGGACCCGAGGCTGCCGGGGCTGGGCCTGTGGAAGGCCCGGCTCGGCTCGCTCGGGCTCGACGCCGCCGAGGTCGACCTTTGCGCGAGGACGTCGCCGCCGCGATCCCCGTGCTCGTCATCGTCGCGCCGAAGACGCCCCTGCAGCCGCCCGAGCTGACGCGGCTCGAGGCCTTCCTCCGCCGCGGCGGCACGCTGCTCGTGCTGGCGAACGGCGACGACGTCGGCCTCGGCGGCGTGCTCGCGCGGCTCAACGTCGCCTACGACAAGGGGACGATCGTCGACGAGCGGATGAACCTGGGCTATCCGACCGACGTCGTCACGCCGCCCGCTGCCGAAGATCGACCACCCGCTCGTCGCGGCTCGCTGGCCGACGAGTACTTCATCGTCCCCGGCGCCTCGCCGCTGCAGATCCTCGGCGCCGCGCCGCGGAAGCCGGCGGCGAGCCGAGCCGCAAGGTCCGAACCCGAACCCGGCCGATGGTCGACTTCCCGTTCCTCCGCACCAGCCGGCCTCGCGGGCCGTGACCAATCGGTCGAACGGCCGGCTCGTCCCCGACCGCGCGAACGACCCGCAAGGGCCGTTCATCGTCGGCGTGGCCGTGTCGCGATCGCGGCGACGTCGCGGCCGCAGGGCAAGACCCGGCCGCGCGCCGTCGTGCTCTCGAGCCCGCTGATGGCCGTCAACCCCTACTTCCCCGTCGTCGAACGCCGACCTGCTGATGAACGCCGTCCAGTGGCTCCGCGGCAAGTCCGACGGCTCCGGCGGCGTCGCCCGCGTGCAGGCCCCGCTCGTTTCACGGCCGACGCGAACCTGCGCGTCCGGCTCCATCTCGTGCCGACGGTCCTCGCTGTGCGTCCTGATCGTCGGCTTCGGCCGACGACGTACCTGGCACGGCGGTCCTGAGGCATCGTGCGGGACCATCGAGTGCGGGCGGAAGGCGGAAGGCACAAGCGGAATGCGAAGAGGAGAGCGAATGATTCATCTCGTGCAACGTGCCTGTCCTTGGCCCCTTGAATGCCGCTTTGTGCTTTCTGCTTTCTGCCTTGTGCCTTCCGCCTTCCGCATCTCTCGATAACGACCCCCGTCCCCGTGATCCGACACGCCTCTCTGCGATGAAGACCCACGATGAAAACCCGCGGATACGCCGCCCTGATCGCCGCTCTTCTTCGCCGGCGCTGATCGGCCTGTGGTGGCTCGACTACGCCCGCGTCCCCGACCGCGAGACCCGCCGCCTGGCCGAGCCGCGCGTGCTGCCCGAGCTCTGGGAGGCCCGGCCGGACGATGTCCGGCGCGTTGGAGATCGTCGGCGGCCCGAACCGGCTCGTCTTCGAGCGACGGCCGGGCAACCGCTGGCAGATGGTCGAGCCGATGGACGTCGCGGCCGACCCGTCGCTCGTCGAGAACCTCGCGTTTAACCTCAAGATGCTCGAACGGGTCAAGGACGCCGGCACGCTCCGCGGCGACGCCACGAGCTTCGGCCTCGCCCCGCCCTCGCGGACGATCCGCTCTATGGGCCCGCGCGGCACCGAGCCGCTCGCCGGGCTCGAGCTCGGGGCGACCCGCGGCGAACGCGCGACAAGCGCTACGTGCGCCCGGCGGGCACCGAGCGCGGTCGAGGTCGTCGATTCCGCCGCGATCTCCCCCGCCGAGCTGCCGGCGGTGTCGTGGCGCTGACCGCATGCTCGTCCGGCTCGCGACGAACGACTCGACGTCCTCGCGCCCGAGGCCAAGCGCGACGGCAAGCGCGCTCCGGCTCGAGCGGACGGAGCGACCTCTGGAAGATGGTCGAGCCGTTCGCCGCCGTCGCCGACGCAGGGCAGGTCGACGGCCTGCTCGCCGAGGTCACGGCCTCCGCGTGCCCGACGGCGGCTTCGTCGCCGACAACGCCCGCGACCTCGCCCCCTACGGCCTCGACAGGCCCACGGTCACCGTCACCCTCACCCCACGCGGGCGCGAATGCCGTCCCGCAGACGATCCACATCGGCAAGCCCGTGCCCGGGCGAGTCGAGGGAGTGAAGAAGGCCAAGGTCGCGGGCACCCGCTACTACGCCCGCCGCGACGACCAGGACGACGTCGTCGCGTCGACGCCGGCAGCCTCAAGGACCTCGGCCTGCACCCAGCCGACCTGCACGCGAAGAAGTCTCAGCGACATCGTACCCGACCGCGTCGACGCGATCCGGCTCACGTCCGACGGCGTCGCCGTCGCCGTCGCAAACGCCCCGCGGCTGGGAGCGGGTCGCTCCCTCTGAAGGACCGGGCCGATCGCGCAGGCGATCGCCGAGGTGCTCAAGAAGGTCGAGTCGGCCGAGGCGAGCGTGCTTCTCGACGCCGAAGTCGGCCCCCGACCCGAAGCTCGACAAACCGCTGGGCCACGCTCGAGCTCTGGCAGGACGCGGGGCCGAAGCCCGGCGCGGGGCCCGAAGTCGGTGCCCAGCGTCGGCGCCGCGCTCGAGCTCAAGCTCGGCCGCCGCGACCCGCTCACGAAGACCGTCTTCGCGCAGATTGCGGGCGACCCGGTGGTGCTCGCCCTGCCGATCTCGTTCCTCGATGGCTGGACATTCGGCGCGCCTGGCGTTCCGCGACCGCCAGGTCGCCGTCGGTCAGCCCGCCCCAGGCCTGGCGCGGATCACGATCATCCAAGGCCCGAACGAGGTCGTGATCGAGTCGCCCGAAGGACGGCAACCCGACGCACTGGCGGCTGTCAAGCAGCCGGCCGCAGGTCCGGCCGATCCCGAGACGGTCGGCCGCGCCCTGTTCTCGCTCTCGAACCTCCGGGCCGAGACGCTCGTCACCGACCGCGCCGAGTCCGACGCGAAGTACGGGCTGACAAGCCGGCCCTACCATCGCAGTGGAAGACCCACGACGAGCACGCCCCGCCGCCGCGGCGGACGATCGAGGGCGAGGAGACGACGCTCTCGGTCGGCTCGGTCGTGCCCGAACAAGCCCGACCAGCCGCGGTATGCCCGGGTCTCGTCGAGCCCGATCGTCTTCACGCTGCGGCGCCGACGTCATCGCCCGCTTCGAGGCCGAGTGGCGCGACCGGCCAGGTCTTCGCGATCGACCCGAAGGCGACCGACCGGTCACCCTGCGCTGGCCGTCGCTGACGCTGGTCGCCCGCCCGGCCTTCCGCCGCCAAGGACGCCGAGCCCGAGTGGTCGCTCGTCGATCGGCCGAAGGGCCTGAAGCTCGACGCCCGCAGCTCAAGCCGCTGGTCAAGACGCTGTCGCGCCTGACGACGTTCCGCTACGCCCAGTACGCCGGCCCGATCGCGCCCGAGACTGGGCCTGTTCCCGCCGAGGCTGATGGTCGAGGTCCAGCCCTCGGGCCTGGTCCGCCCGCGGACCCTCCGCCTCGGCCGCGACGAGCCGCGACGGCTACGTCTACGCCACGAACGAGGAGTCGCCCTCGGGCGTCGTGTTCCTGCTGCCGCTGAGCAACTGGGCCCCTGGATCAAGCCGCCGGCGATCGAGGACGCGGCGAAGAAGGACGCGGAGGCGAAGGACGCAAGTATGACTCGTCTTCCTCGAGTCTTGACGCGTTCATCCCCTCCCCTTGAGGGGGAGGGTAGGGTGGGGGTCGAAGGCCGAGGCCAGCCCGCAGACCCCCCACCCTCCCTCCCCCTCAGGGGGAGGGTTTTCCGAGCGCTGTCGCGCAGGATGGGGCGCCGTGAGCGGGCCCTACGATCGCCCGCTGCCGTCGGCTATAATGCCAGGCCACTTTTCAGATCCACCGGGAGCCTTCCGTTGCTGCGGATCGTCAAGTATCCCACCCCGCGCGCTATGAGTCGAGGCCCGTCACGGAGATCGACGACCGGCTCCGCAGGAACGTCCGGGCGATGTTCGAGCTGATGTATGCATCGAAGGGGATCGGCCTGGCGGCGAACCAGGTCGCGATCCCGCTCAAGTTCTTCGTGCTCAACCTCACGGCCGACCCCGAGCAGAAGGACCAGGAGCGGGTCTTCATCAACCCCGAGATCGTCAAGCGGCACTCCACCGACGAGGCCGAGGAGGGCTGCCTCAGCTTCCCGGGCCTCTACGCGAAGGTGAAGCGCCCGCGGAAGGTCCGCGTCCGGGCGTATGACCTGACGGGCAACGAGGTGACGGTCGACGCCGACGAGCTGCTCGCGCGGGCCTTGCAGCACGAGACCGACCACCTCAACGGCCGGCTCTTCGTCGACCTGCTCGACCCGACGCTGCTGGCGAGCGTCAACGGCAAGATCATCGACATCGAGAACGGCGTTCCGCGAGGAGCAGGGCAACGGCGAATACCCCGACGACGACGAGATCCGGCGCAGGCTCGACGCGCTGGCCGGAGCACTGGGCCCATCGGCCTGAGCCCGCGGAGGATCGCGAGATGAGCACTCCCCTGCGGATCGCCATGCTCGGCACCGGCGACTTCGCCGTGCCGACGTTCGAGCGGCTCGCCGAGTCGCGGCACGCGGTCATCGCGCTCATCACCCAGCCGGACAGGCCGCAGGGCCGAAAGGGCGAGATCATCCCGAGCCGGATCAAGCTCGCCGCGCAGGCGCGGGGCATCCCCGTCGAGCAGCCCGAGAGCATCAACGCGCCCGAAGGTCTCGAGCTTGTCAAGCGGCTCGAGCCGGACCTGCTCGTCACGGCCGCCTACGGCCAGATCCTCTCGGGCGACGTCCTCTCCGTCCCGCCGCTGGGCGGGATCAATCTGCATGGCTCGATCCTGCCCAGGTATCGCGGCGCCGCGCCTGTCGCGCGGGCGATCCAGCACGGCGAGGCCGAGACGGGCGTCACCGTGATCCGGATGACGCCCGCGCGTCGACGCCGGCGGCATGCTCTCGTTCGCCCGAGACGCCGATCGGGCCGAACGAGACGGCGGGCGAGCTCGAAGATCGCCTCGCCGCTGCTCGGCGCGCCGCTGGTCCTGGAGGCGATCGAGGCCCTCGTCGCCGGTACGGCGACGATCCTGCCCCAGGACGCGTCGGCCGTGACGAAGGCGCCGAAGCTCAAGAAGGACGACGGCCGGATCGACTGGTCGCAGCCGGCCGAGACGATCCACAACCTCGTCCGCGCCATGCAGCCCTGGCCGATCGCGTCGACGGATTGGGAACGGGCGCCGGGCACGGTCGTCCGGCTGATCGTCCACGAGACGCGCGTCGAGGACGCTCACGGAGAGCCGGGCCTCGTGATCGAGGCGAAGGGCGATCGGCTCGTCGTCGCGGCCGGGAGCGGGGCGGTCCGGCTGGTCCGCGTCCAGCTCGAGGGGAAGAAGGCGATGGGGGCCGAGGAATTCCTCCGCGGCTACCGCGCCGAGGGGACCTGGATGCGGTCCTCGTAGGGTCCGCCATGCGGACCATCCGGCATCGCCAGCCTCGGCTCGAAGATGGTCCGCATGGCGGCCCCACGCCTCGACGAGCTCGACCTTCGCGAGGCTCCTGCGCTCGGCCACGCGGTGGGCCAGGGCATCGAGGCCGAAGAGGAGGCCCGTGCCGACGAGGTCGGCGACGAGGGTCTTGTCGAAGAACGGGATCGCCGCGGTGTAGCAGGCGACGAGGCCGTCCCAGGTGTGCGGGTAGAGCTTCAGCGGCCCGGCGGCCCACTCGGCGAAATTCGTCGTGAGGAAGAACAGGCTCGACCCGGCCAGCGCCAGGGCCCCGAGCGAGAACGGCGCCGTCCACCCCCGGCGCGGCGGGCGAGAATCCCGAGGAAGGCGATGGCGGCGTACGTCCCGTAGATCGTCAAGCGGCTGACGGTGAACGGGGCGCGCTCGGGCTCGGCGTGGCCCCAATCCAGGATGAGGTCCGAGAGGATCATCCCCGCGATCGGCACGGCCCACGCCCACCGCCTCGGCAGTCTCGCCCCGGCGTAGAGCGCCACGGCGCCGACGGCCACGAGGTTCCACTCGTGCGGCACGACCCGGCAGACGGTCACCAGGGCGATCAGCAGCAGGGAGGTCGTCATCGGTCGGGCTCGGGAGTTCGGCGGCGATTAACGGTCGCGGGTTCCACGCACGCTAACTGTAGCCGCTGGGCGCCTGGCTTTCAACCGACGATCCCCCATGAGCCGGCGGCGGGATCACTTCGTACGTCCGCATCCGGTCGAGGCGGAACTCCTTCTCCTTCGCGTCGATGTGGCAGAGCGACACGACGTAGACGACGCCCCCGCGATGGGCGAACCGCCGCGGCGTGATCGTCCGCGGGGCGATCGCCGCGGGTGCCCCCTTCGTAGACGACCCGCACCGGCCAGCCGCGCGAGGCCGCCTCGGCCAGCCGCTCCCAGCCGCGCGGAGGCGGCGGCGGGCCGCTCGGGTCGTGGATCGGGAAGACGGCGGGCGATCGGTCTCCGCAGTCCCGCCTCGCCGCCGAGTGCCAGCCAGAGCGACATCACCCGCCGGCTGTCGGCCAGCGCCCGGTGCGGGCCGTACGGGTCGAGCCCGAGGTGACGGGCCAGGCCGTCGAGCCGGTGGCTCGGCAGGTGGGGCAGGCCGCGGCGGGCCAGAGCGAGGGTGTCGACCACGCCATGCCCCGGCATCGATCGGCCGAGCCTCGCCAGCTCGGCCCCGAGGAACGCGGCGTCGAAGCCGGCGTTGTGGGCGAGCAGGGTCGTGCGGTCGGGATCGCCGAGGAAGTCGAGGAACTCGGGCAGCACGGCCTCGGCCGAGCGGGGCCTTCGCCAGCTCGGCGTCGTCGATGCCGTGGACGGCCCGGGCCCGCGGATGCGACGGCCGCCGCGGGTTGACCAGCCGCTCGAAGAACGCGACCTCGCGGCCTGTGCCGTCGAACCGCACGGCGCCGATCTCGACGATCCGGTCGTCTCGCGGGTTCAGGCCGGTCGTTTCGAGGTCGAAGGCGATCCAGGTGCGGTCGGCTGCGGCCTCCGTGGAAATCTCCGTCTTCCTGAGCCGCCACTACGGCAGATGAGACGACACGGTGTCGGGGGGAATCTCGACCGTGATCTCGCAGATCAGCATCGTGTCGAGGATGTTGAACTCCCCCTTCGGCCCGAGCCGACGGCCGCTCGCGTCCCGGGTCGATAGGCGAAGAACTCAGGGTGGTCGTCCGGTGCGAGCGACCGTCCACCATCCGGATCGTGAAGGGATAGAACGGGGCAGCCTTGTGGACGGCCACCAGCTTCTCGGTCGTCATACACCCCTCCTCGTCGTCAGCCTCGTCAAGCGGGGACTCTTTCCTATCTATACGTCAGGTCGGTCCAGCCGGACGACCACTCGATGTCTTGCGGCATCTCCCTCGCGGCCGAAGAATGACCGACATGAACCGTCGCCTACGCCCGTCCTGCTCGCGCTCGCCGTCGCGTGGCTAACGGCCATGCCGGGCTGCTCGGGGCCCGCCGAGGCGGCTCCGCGCGGCGACCGATCCAGGACGGCAAGCCGGAATCGCCGCTCTCGCCGGCGGAGATCGCCGAGCGGGTGACGAAGCTCATCGCCCTGCACAACGACGAGCGTGCCAAGGAGAAGCGCAACACGCTCGAGGTCAGCCCGAAGCTGACCAAGGCCGCGCAGCGGCATGCCGACGACATGGCGAAGCGGAAGAAGATGGGCCACGAGGGCTCCGACGGCTCGGCGCCCGCCGATCGGATCACGGACGAGGGCTATCGCTATCGCCGGGTGGGCGAGAACGTCGCGTACGGGCGCTGGACGCCCGAGGGGTTGATGCACGGGTGGCTGGAGAGCCCGCCCCACAAAAAGAACATCCTCGGCAGCTATTCCCAGATCGGCGCGGCTTGCGCGATCGCCGAGGACGGCACAGCCTATTGGTGCGTCACATTCGGCCTGCCGCTCCGCCCGTAAAGCCCGGCGCGCGGCTGGAACCGAGGTTATGCTTGTCCATCGAGCGCGAAGCCGCGCGGCCGCCGCCGCGAGGCGTGACGATCGCGCCGGAAAGGATGCGGACCATGCGACGGCGCACAGACTCATCATGGCCCTCGCCGTGCTGACCACGGCGGGGATGGTCGGCTGCCAGGGCGGCAGCGGCAGTTATCGCCGCTCGGCGGCCAAGCCCGAGCCGAGCCTGGCGGCGGCCGACGAGGGGGCTCGGGCTTCGTCGTCTCGAAGCCGCCGCCGCCGGAGGTCGGCGTCGTCGACCGCCACCCGCTCTTCTCCAAGCCCCGCGAGATCTACAACAGCGCGGGCAACAACAAGATCGTCAAGGTCGCCGGCGCCACGATCGTCGGGCGTCCCGCTGGGCATCGCGGGCGAGATCCGCCAGATCCTCGTCGGCGTCCCCGCAGACGCCCGCGCCCGCGTTCTGATGCAGGCCGCGCCCCCGGCCGCTTGCGAGATCGCGCGCGCGCCCCGTAATCTGAAATCCTTCGTGGGAGCCGCGGGCCGTGCGATCGGCCCTCCTCGCGCGGGGGATGCGGGGAGACGCCCATGAGCCGCGAGCCCGTCGAGTCGCCCCTCATCACGACGGCCGAGGCGCTCGACGACCTCGTCGCCCACATCCGCGCGGCGGGTCGGTTCGCGTTCGACACCGAGTTCGTCTCCGAGGAGACGTTCGAGCCCGAGCTCTGCCTCGTCCAGGTGGCGACCGACGAGCGGCTCGCCGTCGTCGACCCCCTGGCCGTCCGCGACCTCTCCGGCTTCTGGGCGGCCGTGGCCGACCCGGCGATCGAGGTCGTCATGCACGCCGCGGGCGAGGACCTGCGGATCGGCAAGATCAAGACCGGTCTCGTCCCCGCGCGCGTCTTCGACGTCCAGATCGCCGCGGGCCTGCTCGGGCCCGGCTATCCGCTCTCGCTCGGCAACGTCGTCAGCCAGCGGCTGGGGATCTCCCTGGCCGGCGGCGAGACCCGGACCGACTGGCGGCGCAGGCCGCTCGAGCCCCGCGCAGCTCCGCTACGCGCTCGACGACGTCCGCTTCCTCCTCGACCTCGCCGACGGCATGAAGGCCGAGCTCGCCGAGCGCGGCCGGACCGGCCTGGGCCGAGGCCGAGTTCGCCGACTTCCTCGGCGCGATCCGCGACCGCTCCGAGGAGGACCGCTGGCGACGCCTGCCCGGCCTGCACATGCTCAACCGCCGGGGCCTGGAGGTCGCGCGCCGGCTCGCCGAATGGCGGTACGAGGACGCCCGCCGTGCCAATCGCCCGCTGCGTGCCCTGCTCAAGGACGACCTGCTCATCGCCATCGCCAAGCGCCAGCCCGCGACCCGCGCAGGCCCTGGTGGCGCTGCGCGACTTCAACCGGCCGCACCTGCTGAACCGCTCGGCCGAGATCCTCGACGTGATCGCCGACGGCCCTGGCCGTTCCGGTCGACGACCTCCCCGTCCCGCCCGAGCGGCACGACGAGCGGCCGGGCGTGGCGATGGTCGTCAGCCTGCTCTCGGCCACGCTCGCCCGCTGCTGCGGCCAGTCCCGCGTGGCGGTGGGCCTGGTCGGCGGCGCCTCGGACCTCCGCGACCTGATCCGCTGGCACCTGAGCGGCCGCCCCGACGACCGCCGCCCCTCGCTCGCCCGCGGCTGGCGGTGGGAGATCTGCGGGCAGACGCTGATGGACGTCCTCACCGGCCGCCGCGCCCTCCGCGTCGTCGACCCCGAGGCCGACGTGCCCGTGGCGCTCGACCCGGTCCAGGAGTGAGCCTGCGCCAGTCCTCTCCGCAAGGAATGGAAACGCTCCGGTCCCCCGAGGCCAGCCACCTCGCGCCGAGCGAACCCGGCGCCGCTGCCGGCCGGGCCCGGCCGGGACCCGGCCCGTGGCTCCGACCGAACCCAAGAATGCAAGAAAAGTCCGGGTTCGGGTGCTTATGTGCAGCGCCAGACGGGCGATCCGGCGTCCGCGGTGCGAAACGAACCCAATTTTCAAGCAGAGCCGCGGACCGTCCCCGTGCGAAACGAACCCAATTTCCGGGCAGGACCACGGGGCTGCTTCCCTATGCCGGAGGGGTCTCGAAGCCGTGTGCCGGGGGAAAGGAGACGACCTTCGGGGGCCGGTGGCGGGTTAGAATCGACGCCATGAGCATCGCCAGCCCTGCCGTCGACGAACTCTGGTCCCTCCTCGACACGCCGACGATCGACCCCGGCCGCCTGGCCGCGGCCATCGAGGCCGCCGCGGGCGAGCCTGACCTCGACTCGCGGACCCGCCAGCTCATCGGCGAGGCGTGGCGGGCCGTGCGGGGGAAGGTCGGGCGGGATGACCTGGCGCGATTGCTCACGTCGCATGAGCCGGATGCGATGCAGGCCCTCGTCGATCGCGTCTTCGCCGGCCATGATCCGGACGGAGATCAAGTTCCCCTCGCTGCCAGATCGGCTCGAGTTCAGCATGAAATCCGATACGATCCAGCAGTTCTTGACCGCGTTGGGCAAGACCCTCACGCCCGCTTACGCTCACTCTCGGCGGGTCGGCTCGCTGATCCTCCGGGGCTACCTCGAGCGGCACACGGAAGACCTGACCTGGCCGACGAGGTCCCGGCCGAGATCCGCGACGAGGATTCTCGCGGATCTGGCTCGTTCGGCCTCCGCTCGCCCTTTCGAGACGCACTCCTCCCGGATGGGCCGGCCGGACGGTGACGGCGGCTCTATGGGACCATCCACCTGCGGCTCGTCGATCCGTTACGACATCATCGCGGCAAGGTCTTCTCGGCCCGGGCGCGATCAGGACGACGTCCGCGTCGTGAGCCGGAGCTGGATAAGGCCCGCTTCTGGACGCGTCCACGAATATCCCGCAGCGGTCTGGGACGACGATCGCTCGACCAGGCGGAGACCTGGCAGCTCGTCTTCCTCGAAGACCTTCCCCTCCCGCCCCACGCGGCGAGCTGAACCCTCGGAGCCTCGGACGTGCCCCGCACCGTGAGCTGCTTCACCAACTGCTTTGGCCCCTCCGGCGTCCGCGCGGCGGTCGAGCGGATCGGGGAGACGGGGATCGACCACCTCGAGCTCGCCCTACGCGGCCACAACTTCGGCGGGCTGGTCATCCCCGAGTCGGCCGTGATCACCGAGAAGGCGAGCGACGCCGAGGCCGCGGCGTTCGTCGACCTGCTCCACGCGCACAACGTCAAGGTCAGCGGCTGCAACGTCGGCGGGGCCGACATCCGCACGAATGACGGAGTCGAGCTGACCGAGCGGCGGATCGCGTTCGCGAGGTGGTGGTTCGACGTCGACGTCGTCGTCTCGGGGGCCGGTCAACCCGCCAATCCGGACGAGCGGAGGATCGTCGTCGAGCACCTCCGGCGGATCGGCACGATGGCCGGAGACCTCGGAATCGTCGTCGCCCTCGAAACCCACAAGGGCCCGACCCAGAACGCCGCCGCGATGCTCGACCTGATGAACGATGTCGACCACTCGTCGGTCCGGCTCAACTTCGACACGGGTAACATCGCCTACTACAACGAGGGCTTTGACCCCGCCGACGAGCTCGAGAAGGTCGCCCCTCTCGTCCGGAACGTCCACGTCAAGGACAACCGCGGCGGCTTCGAGGGCTGGTACTTCCCGGCCGTCGGCGACGGCGGCGCGGTCGACTTCCGGCGGATCCGCGAGATCCTCGACCGGGTTGGATATTCCGGGGCCTACACGATCGAGATCGAGGGCATCGCCGGCGAGCCGGAGCCGGGGCTGGACGGACGAGTCGAGCGGGTCAAGCGGAGTGTCGAGCACCTGCGGAACTGCGGCTATTTCGAGTGGTTCGACGGGCCGGAGCCGATCCCGTAGGGTCCGCTGTGCGGACGTCGGGGGCATCGGGGCCGGATCGAAGGCGTTCGCAGAGCGGACCCTACAAATCCCCGAGGTCGAACGCGTACGGCCCGGCCGGGATTGTCGACGGGTCGAACCGGCCGATCCACTTGCGTGGCTCCGACGGCTCGACCTGATCGGTCCACCCGCACGAGCGGGCGATCCAGCCGACCAAGCGACGCGGATCGACGCCCTGCTCTCTCAAGGTCGCCAGCTTGATCGACCCATCCCGTTTGGCGAGCCGACGGCCGTCGGGCTCGACGACGAGGGGAACGTGGCCGTAACTCGGCGGTCTGCCTCCCAGCGCACGAGCGAGCAGGATCTGCCGGGGCGTGCTCGGGACCAGGTCGTCCCCGCGGATGACCTGCGTGACGCCCATCGCCAGGTCGTCGACCACCACCGCGAGTTGATACGACGGGGCGAACGGCGAGCGGGCGACGAGGAAGTCGCCGCCGAGCCGGGCCGGCTCGATCGTCATCGGCCCCTTGAAGAGGTCAAGCCACGCGACGGCGACTCGATCGACGCGGAACCGCCAGGCGAACGGGCGGTCGCCGAGCCGCGTTGCATCGGCCGCCGAACGATGCGAGCACGTCCCCGGATAGCTTGGCCCCTCGTCCTCCGCGTGCGGAGCCGAGGCCGCCCGGGCGATCTCGGCGCGGGTGCAGGTGCAAGGATACACCAAGTCGTCCCGCTTCAGACGCTCCAGGGCCTCCTGATACGCGGCCATTCGCTCGGACTGGACGTACGGCCCGGCGTGCCAGTCGAGCCCGAGCCAGCGGAGGTCGGCGATCGCGCCCTCAGCCGCGCCGGGTCGGACGCGGGTCGTGTCGATGTCCTCGATCCGGAGGACCATCCGTCCGCCGGCCGATCGCGCCGCCAGCCAGGCGATGAGGAACGTCCGCGCGTGGCCGACGTGGAGGCCTCCGGTCGGCGAGGGGGCGAGGCGACCGACGACCGCGGTGTCGAAAGAGATCCCGCTCATCCAGGTCCGGCCTCGACCCCCCGACCGTCGTGGTCCGCACGGACCGTTTGCGGGCCATTCTAACCCTAACATGTCGGGCCGCGTCAGGTCGGCCCGGTCGTCGCGACGTGGCCCACCAGGGTCAGGACGAGGCTGAAGCCGCCGGAAGGGGCGGCGACGAGACGCACCGAGGAAATCCGGACGTTCGTCAGGGCGGTCGTCACCGTCCCGCCATCGGACTGGGTCTGCACGATCGTGACCGCCTTGATGGGCCTGCCGAGGATTGCGTCGAGGATCAGGGGCAGGTCCTGGGCCGAGAGCCCGAGGGTGACGGTGGCCTGCTGCGTCCCGGACGACGGCGGCGCGAGCACAACGCCCAGGACCGGGGGGCTCAGCCCGTCGAAATTCGCTGAGGCAGAGACGGTCGGCGGCGGCGTGGGGGCCCGGCCCTCGACCGTGACGACGAAGGTGGGCACGTCGGTCGCGCCGCCGACCGTCTGGATCGAGGTGATCAGGGTGTCGGTCAGCGCGATGGTATCGGTAACGCTGTTGCCGTCGTCGAGCAGCGTGACCAAGACCGGGTTGATCGGCTTCCCGCTCGCCGATTCCTGGAACAACTTCGGGATCGCTGACGACGCGGCCAGGGTTAGGGCGACCGACTGGAGCCCGCCGGCTGTCGGCGGCGTGAGGGTGGCGTTGACGACCGGAGCGGTCAGGCCGCCGAAGCTGGCCGCAATCGAGCCCGGCGGCGTGGCCTTGCCCTCGACCGTGACAACGAAGGTCGGCGCGGCTGCGGTCGGGCTCGAGACGGTCCGGAACGACGTGAGGATGGCCGTGGTCAGCGTAATCGTGTCGGTCGAGGTGTTGCCGATCTGGTCGAGGGTGATCGCAACCGACTTGAAGAGCTTCCCGCTCACGTTGTCCTTGAACAAAGTCGGGATGGCCGACGATGAGCCAAGGGTCAGCGAGACGGTCTGTTCCCCGTTCGAGGGGGGCTGCGGGAGCGTGACCGAGGCCACGGGCGCGGTAAGGCCGTCGAACGCCGCCGTGATCGAGCCCGCGGGCACGGCGCGGTCTTCAAGCGGCTCCGCGGCGGGCCGGATGGCGCGGCGGGATCGGAGCCCAGGGCCGCCGCGCCAGGGCTTGGGGCGAGATGCCGGGATCATGGTGATCCTCCAGGGGGGAAAGGCCTCGGCGGGCATGGGCCCCGGATCGGTCGATCCGAGGCGAAGCCCCATCGCATTGCCGACCTGCCCGGGATTGTGCCCGAACGGGACTCCCAGAGGGGGACAAAAAACTAACGGGGACGAAGATTCTTCGAGCCCATAAGATCCGCCATGCGAGGCCCCCGTCCGGCCTGGTCCCAGCGTTCGCCTGGTGCCGCGAGCCTTTTTCGGTTCTAATCGTACAGTATCAGAGGGGGACCGATCGTCCCCCGGCGCGAACACGAAGGGATGGCCGGGCGATGGACGCGGAACTGAAGCGCGATGCGCGGGGGATCGTCGAGAGGATCGTCCAACTTCGAGACTCTCTTTGACCTGGGCGACAAGACCGCTCGTCGCGACGAGCTGAATGCCGAGATGGAAGGCCCGACCTTCTGGAGCGACCAGGAGAAGGCCAAAGGCATCATCGCCGAGCTGAAGACGCTCAACGGCGTGCTCAAGCCGTTCGAGGCCCTCGACGCGCCAGGCCGACGACCTCGAGGCCCTGGTCGAGCTGGCCGACGAGGACGGCGGCAGCGACTTCGACGGCGAGATCCGCGAGGCGATCACCAAGGCCACGAAGGACTTCGAGGAGTTCGAGCTCCGCTCGATGCTCTGCGGGCCCGAACGACCACTGCAACGCGTACGTGACCATCCACCCCGGCGCCGGCGGCACCGAGGCGTGCGACTGGGCCGAGATGATCATGCGCATGTACCTGATGTGGGCCGAGACCCACCGGTACAAGGCCGACATCATCGACAAGGAAGACGGCGACGTCGCGGGCGTGCAGACGGTGACGATCCACATCAAGGGCGACTACGTCTACGGCTACCTCCGCGGCGAGACCGGCGTGCACCGACTCGTGCGGATCAGCCCGTTCGGCACGGCCGACAAGCGGCAGACGTCGTTCGCCTCGGTCGACGTCCTGCCCGAGATCGACGACACGATCGACATCGTGCTTGAGGGATGATGAATTGAAGCGCGACGTCTTCCGCTGCGGCGGCCCCGGCGGCCAGCACCAGAACAAGACCGAGTCGGGCGTCCGATACACGCACATGCCCACGGGCGTCGCGGCCGAGTCCCGCAGCGAGCGGTCGCAGCACAAGAACGACGCCCTGGCGCTGGCCCTTCTCAAGGCGAAGCTCATCCGCCTGGAGGAGGAGAAGCGTGAGGCCGAGTTCGCCAAGGCGTATGACGACAAGGCCGAGATCGGCTTCGGCAGCCAGATCCGCTCGTACGTCCTCCAGCCTTACCAGCAGGTGAAGGACCTCCGCACCGAGTTCATCTCCACGAACCCCGGCAAGACGCTCGACGGCGACCTCGACGGGTTCATCGACGCGTATTTGCGGATGAGGCTGTCGCGGGGCGAGGTCAAGAAGGCGTGAGCGGGCCGAGCGAATTCGCCGTCATCGACGAGGAAGACGTCCGGTCGATCGTCAGCCGGCACTTCGCAATTGCCTTCGCGCGGTCGGAGACCGCTGGATGCATTCGATCCTTCTGTCCCGCCTCGCCCACGGACCACGCGAGATAGTTGCCATGGCAGAGGAGTGGATCGCGCGAGCGCGACGACCCCGCGCGGATGGCGAGCCCGGTCTTCCAGGAGTTGCAGATTCGACGCCGACGCCGCGGGAACGCCCGCGCATTCCTGCTCGGGCATGGCAGGCGGACACCACTTCTCGGCGGCGTTACTTCTGGACGGCTCCGAATCGGGCGTCGACGCTCTCGGTCGATGTGGCCGACCGCTGCGCGACAGGACTCGAGGCTTCCTCGCCAGCACATATCTCGTCAACTCCGGCTCGTCCAGACTCGTACATGGCGATCGAGTCGTCGATTGTCTGGGACTATGGGTTCGGTCGCCTGACCTTCGCCGCCGGCCCGTCGACTCGACTCAGCATGGCCGAGGCCGGCCGCCGCGCGATGCCGAGTCCAGGCCCTCGCCGAGATCGGGGTCGCGGGCGCGACGCGGCGATGGCAGTATTCTTGGAGTCTTTCCCGGCCCGAGGAATGACCTCGTCTTCGACCGAGTCCCGGAAGGGCGAGGCTCCCGCCGAGCCGGGTATGATGCGTGATCCGTGGTGACGCCACAAACCCCCGGCGACGGCCGATACCCGGCTCGGCGGAGCCTCGCCCTCCCAAGACGGAAGACGGCGAAAAACTGCAGGAACCCTCGATGAACCACCTCCGAGCTCAACGACCCCGACGTCTTCGACGCCATCGTCGCCGAGGAGCACCGCCAGCGCGACGAGCTCGAGCTGATCGCGTCGGAGAACTACACCAGCGCCGCCGTCATGGAGGCCGTCGGGTCGGTCCTCACGAACAAGTACGCCGAGGGGCTGCCCGGCAAGCGGTATTACGGCGGCTGCGAGATTCGTCGACTCGGCCGAGCGGCTGGCGATCGACCGGGCGAAGCAGCTCTTCGGCGCCGAGCACGCCAACGTCCAGCCCCACTCCGGGGCCTCGGCCAACCAGGCGGTCTACTACGCGGCGCTGGAGATCGGCGACCCGATCCTCGCGATGGACCTCGCCCAGGGCGGGCACCTGACGCACGGGATGAAGCTCAACTTCTCGGGCCGCTGGTATCCCACGATCGGCTACGGCGTCGACCCGAAGACCGAGCGGATCGACTACGACAACCTCGCCAGGCTCGCCCGCGAGCACAAGCCGAAGCTGATCCTCGCCGGCGCCAGCGCGTATCCGCGGATCATCGACTTCGCCCGGATGGCCGAGATCGCCAGCGAGGTCGGCGCGATCTTCTTCGTCGACATGGCGCACATCGCCGGCCTCGTCGCGGCGGCGTGCATCCGAGCCCGGTCCCGGTGGCCGACTTCGTCACGACCACCACGCACAAGACCCTCCGCGGCCCGCGCGGGGGGATCGTCGCTGTGCAAGGAGAGCTGGGGCAAGAAGCTCGATTCGGCCGTCTTCCCCGGCCTCCAGGGCGGCCCGCTCGATGCACGTCATCGCGGGCAAGGCCGTCTGCCTCGGCGAGGCGCTGCGGCCCGACTTCAAGGCCTACGCCGCGCAGGTCGTCGCCAACGCGAAGGCCCTCGCCGAGGAGCTGACCCGCGCCGGCTTCCGGCTCATCTCGGGCGGGACGGACAACCACCTGATCCTGATCGACATGACCTCGAAGGGCCTCACCGGCAAGATCGCCGAGGCCGCGCTGGGCCGCGCGGGGATCACGGTGAACAAGAACCTGATCCCGTTCGACACCCGCAAGCCGCTGGACCCGAGCGGCATCCGGATGGGCACCCCGGCCCTGACGACTCGCGGGATGAAGGAGGACGCGATCGCGCAGGTCGCCGCCTGGATCGTCCGCGTCCTCGAGTCGCCCGAGGACGAGGCCCTGGCCGGGCGCGTCGCGGGCGAGATCCGCGAGTTCGCCAGGGATTATCCCGTGCCGGCGGACACGGACCTGGCGGCGCGGTAACCGCTACGGGAACCGCGTGACGACCGCCTCGCGCTCCACGCGAAAGACGGCGTATCGCCCTTCCGTCTTGAGGAGCCGCAAAGGCCCGCTCCCCGTGTACGCGACGACCGGCGCAGGGCCGAGCACATGGTCGGCCCCCTGGCCTTTCGCGAGAGATGCGAGCGCGCTCGAGCGAGAGCCGGCCGTACCGCGACTCGAGCCCGTGGCGATCGCTCAGGTACGCATGGACGAACTCGCTCGTGCTCCCCGTGAACCCGACGTGCGCCCGGAAGCGGTCGGACCAATCCTTCAGCCCCGCCGCGTGATAGGGGCTCGCCGCCCGGTTGAAGGCGACCGACCGCCCCGACCAGAGCCGGAACGTCTTCGGCCCCGGCGGCGTGATGAACCGCGCGTTTGTTGGCGTATGGGATCTCGCCCAGAGCGCGAGCCGCTCGACGTCGTCCGTGGGCGACATCGCGAACCGGCACCGCGCGGCCAGGGTGGAGGCGAGCGGGCTCTCGGGGCCCGCGACGGTCGGGACGACGAAGGCCGTGAGGGGCACGAGCCAGCACGCTGCGAGCGCGAAGCCGAGGCGCCGCCGCGTCCAGCCCGATCGGAGGCGCGGAGCCAGGAGTTGGATGACCAGCGTTGCGACCAGCGCGATCGCGATCGCGAGATGTCCGCGCTCGGTGTCGTGGCGGCTGAGGAAGAGGAGGCCGGCGGCGAGGACGAGCAGGGGCAGAATCATACGAACAAGCCGCGCCCGCTCACCAGCCGGCGTGAGCCCCTCTGGTCCCCTCCCCCCTTGTGGGGGAGGGTTAGGGTGAGGGGTCGACCAGACAGAAGCGAAACCTAGCCACAGAACCTCGCCCAGGCTCGCCACAAACTCGAAAGCCACGGCGACCACGAACGCCCAGTCCCCCGTCAACCCCGCCGCAAGCACAAACACGCGACAGCGCCCCATCGGGTCGTCCCGCCGCCAGAGGGACAGGCAACGCCCGGCCAGGGCCGCCAGCGCTAGTCCTCGCGCGATCGTCGCCATGCGGAATGGCTGGAAGACCGTCGCGCGGAGGTCGCCGACGATCTCGACCAGGACATAGGCGAGGCCCAGCCCAGCAAGCAGGACGGCGAAGAGGAGGGCGAAGCGAAGCGCAGCGCGGCCGGCCTTCCCAGTGTCCAGGTCGGAGGGTGGCGCCAGGCCCACCCCCCACCCTACCCTCCCCCTCAAGGGGGGAGGGTTTCCGGGCGACCGCGAAGGCGACCTTTCTTCCCCTCCCCCCTTGAGGGGGAGGGTAGGGTGGGGGGTGATCCCGGCACGAAGGCAAGCCCAGGCCGCACCACTGGCCGAAACTCCCCCCAGTACGACATACCCCCCCCACGCCAGCCACTGCGGCCTCCTCCAAAGCGACGGCACCATGTGCTGCGCCATCTGGAGCTCGACCCCGATCCGCCGGAACTCCTCGGCCGTCAGCCCCTCGAACAGTCGTGGTCCCTGGAGCAGATTCGGCAAGACTCCCGGCAACAACATCATCCCCAGCACCGCCAATCCCACCCCAGTCGATTGCCATGATTGCCCCGTCCATCGCCGCGCGATCGACCACGCGACCCACCCCGCCCCGATCAGCCCGCCGAGCTGGAGCCCGACCGTCGGGTGCACGACGGCCGCCAGTCCGATCAAGAGCGACGGCCGCCACGTCTCCCCCTCGACCGCCAGCGCCAGCGCGACCCATCCCAGCGCAAATCCGATGAGCCGGTCGAGCAGCATCGGCTCGAACAGGTGGTTCGTCCCGACGTTCCCCGCCCGGGCCAGGAGAACCAGTCCGACCGCGACCAGCCCCACGTTCGGCCCGAGGTCCGGCCAGACCGTCCGCGCGAGCCGAGAGACCCCGACGCACGTCAGCGCGAACGTCGCCGCGAACAGCGCGAACAGGCCGAATTCGAGCCCGAGTGGGCGGCTGGCGAGATCGAGAAGCGCAAGATAGCCGCCGTGGGGATTAAAGGTGTCGAACGCGCGGACGAATGGGTCATTCGCGTACAGCGAGGGGTCCTGCCGGTGCAGGAGCAGCGGCAGCCGATAGGCCTGGTCGCCGTCGAGACTCTGGTAGCCGCGGGCCGTCAGGTAGAGCCCGAACACGAGCCCGTAGATGGCCCAGGCGGGACGTCGATCGGTCGCGACATCGTCCGAGCCCCCCGGCCCTTTCCGACGGGCCGGCCGGGAGTCTGACGGGGGCGGGACGATCGGTCAACGCGAAGTTCGGCTCACGGCTCGAGCTGCTCAAGCCCCCGGACAGCGCGGTCGAACTCGCGCGTGAAGTCGGGCGAGCCGGGATCGAGGCGGGGCAGGCTCAGGTCGAGACGGGGCGGGGCGTTGGCCGAAGCGGCCTGGACGGGCTTGTCGGCGGCCGGGAGCGCGTCCTCGGGATGGCCCAGCAGCCCCTTGCGGCGGACCTCGGCGACGATGTGCTGCACCGGGGCCGAGGCCCAGACGCGGTCGGCCGGGTGGTACCTCGTCTCCCACTCGAGGGCGTAGGAGTCGCGGGCCTGATGCTCGGCCCAGTCGATCCCCTTCACGCGATCGAGCGCGTTCCGCTGGAGCGCGGCGGTGACGAACGCGACGACCAGGGCCCCCTTGATCCCGCCGAGCAGGAACCCAGCGAACTGGTCGGTCCGGTTGGGCTCAACCTCGCCGAACGGGCGGCGTCGCGCCATCTTCACGGCGAGGCTCGCCAGCCCGACCGTGACGACGTAGCAGAGCACGGCCGCGAGCCACCAGAGCAGCCGGTCGAGCAGCTCGGGGCGGATCGAAGGCAGGTATTCGTTGACGTAAGGTCGGGCCGCGTCGCGGATCGGGGCGGCGGAGTAGACCGCGCCGATCAGGCCGCCCAGGCGGATTGCCTGCAGGACGAATCCGCGGAACCACCCCCGGACGCCCGCGCCGAGGATGATGAGCGCCAGAACGATATCCAAGCCCATGGCAACGTGCCCCTCACGGTCGATCGTCGCGGTGCCTACTCGTGTGTTCGCCCGCCGGGGCCCGATCTTCCGGAGAATCGTCGGGCCGTATCCTGGGGTTTCGGCACCGGGGGTCGTTCTACTTTAGCCTTTTTCGCCGGGGGCGTCGCTGGCGGGTGGTATCGACGTTGGGCGGGATGGGACGGTGGGGGAGCAGAGAGCAGAGAGCACAAGGCACAAGGCAGAATCGGAGCCAGAATTCATCCGGCGTCTCGCCTCCCGCTCTGTGCTCTCATGCACTGTGCTCTCTGTCTTGTGCCTTGTGCCTTCTGCCTTCTGCCTTTCCCTCCCGTTCCCACAACAGACCTCACGGCAAATCCTCGAGCGGCACGAATCGGAACGCGTGCCCACCCCACTCGACATCGACCTTCGGGTCGGCGTTGGCGGCGGCGATGCGTTCGGCGGGATTCCCGGCGGGGTGCCGCTCGAAGACCGCGGCCGGCAACGCGGCGCGGCCGGCGGCGACCTCGGCGGCCGTCCACGACACCGGCTCCAGCAGGCGGCCGAGCACCGCACGGAGCCGGGTGCGATCCCGCGCGGCGTCGTCGCCCGCAGCCAGACTGAGCGAGAGCAAGGCAGGCAGCTCCTCACGCGCGACGAGGACGCCTAGCGAGCCCAGCGGCAGGTCGGCTGCTCGCACCGTTTCCCGTTGACCCACCTTCGACCACGGTCGTTCGCGATCCCACCGGACGACCTCGACCGTACCGTCCCCCCGGCCGACGACCGGGACGGGCACGTCATCGGTCTTCACGACGAGCCGCGTGTCCCAGGGCAGAGCGTCGGCCACTGCGACCCACCCGAGCGGGCGTCGATTGCCGACGCGGAGGTGCGTCGGCGGACCTTCGAGCGGCCACACGTCGTAAACGTCGACCCACGGGCGGCGGGCGATCCGGTCGGTGGGCGAGGCGTCGGGGCGCGGCGAGACGGGCGTGTCGTCGTGCAGGAGCAGGGCCCGGCGGATGATTGGGCCGGCGACGACCTGCGGCGTGGATGACGAGGGAAGAGGTGGGCCTTCGAATGTCCTTTGCCATCGCGCCGCGACCGAATGCCGAATCGCATCGATCCACCCCGCCCCGCGCCAGGCGACGAGGGCGAGCAGCAGGGCGGCGACCAGGGTCGGCAGCGGGTAGCGGATCGGCGGGGGCATGGAACGTCCTACGAGGCCCTCCGACCAATCCAGCCGGGCAGGATCGTCAGGATGCCCATCCCGAGCACCATCACCAGGAACAACCCCGGCCACCCCGCGGCCGGCACGACCATGCCCGGGACGAACACGGCCGTCTCGCCCGCCGAGGCCTCGGGGGCCTTCGCGTAGGCCACGCGGATCGGCCGGAGCGTGCCGTCGGGGACCTTGCGGTCGGTCTGGTAGGTGAGGCTGTAGGTCGAGCCCAGCCGCTCGGCCAGCTCCTGGTAAATCGCCTTCAGGCCCTCGGCGTCGCGGGCGCGATAGGTCTGGCCGCGGGTCTCGGCGGCGATCCGGTCGAGCGAGGCGTCGTCGATCTCGTTCCCCTCGCCCAGGCCGAGCGTGTGCACGGGCAGGTTCAGCCGCTTCGCCTCGTCGATTGGGACGTCGATCTGCTGGATGCTGTCGGCGTCCTGCCCGTCGGTCAGGGCGAGCACAGCACGCCGGCCCGACTGGGTCTCGAGCAGCTTGAGCGCCTCGTCGACCGCATCGAAGAACCGCGTCCCGCCGAACGGCCGGAGCCGGTCGACGGCCGCTTGGACGCGCGCCTTGTCGGTCGTGAACGGGCAGACGAGCTCGACGTCGGAGCCGAAGGCGATCACCGCGACCCGCGACCCCTCGGGCAGGCCGTCGAGGAAGCTCCGCACCGCGCGTTTGAGCCCGTCGAGCTTTCCTCCCTGCCGCATGCTCCCGCTCCGGTCGACGATGAGCACGAGCGTCGTCGGCTTGCTGCTCACGGTGATCGGCGCCTCGAACCTCATGACGGGCCGGTCGCGGCCGTCCTCCGCGACGCGGAACTCGTCGCCTTGCGCATCGCGGACGAACGTGCCGTCGGACTTGCGGAGCTCGAAGTAGACGGTGATGTCGGGGAACTTCGAGTCGTCGGTCTGCGTGACCACCACGCGCGGGGCCTCGGCCGCGGGGGCGTTGGCGAGGATCGCGATCGTGAGCAGGAGCGGGGCGATCATGCCGTGGGGCCCTCCGCGGGTTTCCGATACGGCGCGATCCAGAGCGACGCGGCCGCCTTCACCGCGCCGATCGCGGCCCACAGCAAGGCGATGGCCAGCATCGAATGCGACCAGCCGCCGAGGACCGGTTCGACGATCCGGCAGGTCGCCACGAAGAGCGCGGCGACCGCGAAACCCTCTATCGCGGCCGAGGCCGCCGCGTATCCGGCTGCTTCGATGCCGGAGCGGCGAGCGAGGATCGCCCCGGTCGATCCGAACGCCACCGCGAAGAGCAACGCAACGCGGAGCAAGTCGAGCCCGGCCGCGTCGGTGCCCATCGATCCGCACACAACGCCGGCTGCGAGTCGAATCACGATCGCCAGAGTTATGAAAGCAATGAGTCGCGTGACCGGCCGGATACGGGCCTCGCGATCTCGGGGCGAAGGGCCGACCCTCGCCGGGGTCGCGGCCATTGGCTCGGCGGCCGCGCGTGCTTCGAGGACGAGTTCAACCTGCTTCGAGCCGCCATCGCCGTTGATCCGCAGCATCGTCCGGAGCGGCGATCGCAAGGACGCGGGGACGTCGATCTCGATCGGGATGTCGAGCGAGTCGACGACGGCGTGTGTCCGCCCCGCGAAATCCCCCGCGACCCTCGCCCAGCCTACGGGCTCGATCTCGGCCCGAACGTGAAGCAGGCGATGTCCGACATTCGCGACCTGGACCGACCGCGCGATCGTCCCGCCGCCCGGCGTGACGCGGACAACGAGGCGTGTGGGATGGACGTCCAGCTCGGGCCGAGCCGGCATGGAAGTCGGCAGGCGAGCGAGCCACGCGTCGAGGTGCTCGTCGGGCGAGCCGCCGGGCGGGCAGTGGACAATGAGGTCGGGACGGCCGACGGTGGTCAGCCAGACGGAGATCCGCCCGGATGTCAGCTCGTCTCGTACGTCGGACCACCGCTGGGCGGCGACGCGGAGGAAGTCGTCCCAGGTCCGGCAGGCCGTGCCGTTCCTGAGGACGAAGGGCTGCGACGGCGCGGCGGACGGGGCGGTCGAGGGCTGGCCATTCGCCTTGGTGACGACCTTGAGCTGCACACCGCCGAGCTGGAGCACGTCCCCCGCGTGGAGCGGCAGCGACTGGCCGGGCAGCACGCGCTGGCGGTTGACAAACGTGCCGCCGGGGCTGTCCAGGTCGCGGACGAGCAGCCCCGCGGGCGTTGCGGCGACGATGGCCTGCCGCGCCGCCATCCTGCGCGGCGAGTCGCCCTCCTGCTCGGCGAGGTCGATACCCGAGGCCCCCGCCAGCGCGTTGCCGAGCACGACCTCCGGCCCGGCCAGCGCGTACGACCGCCCGGCCTGACGGCCCTTGACGACCTCGAGCGACCAGCCGTTCTCCCCCATTGGCTACCCTCGGTTGCGGAAGACCAGCCGCGTGCTGCCCAGCTCGATGATGTCGCCGTCGTTCAGTCGCTCGGGAGCGGCAAGGACACGGCCATTGCGCCTCGTCCGGCCCTGCGTGTCGAGGTTGCGCAGGAGGAATCCGCCCGCATCCGACTCGATCTCCGCGTGCTGCCGCGCCACCGTCGTGTCGCCGAAGAGGCCGACCGCGGCGCGCTCATCGAGCCCGAGGCCCGACGTGCCGCGTCCGATGAGATAGCTCCGGCCTTCCTGCCGCCCGTTGAGGACCTGAACCCAGGCCCGCCGCAGCACCTGCTCGACCAGTGCCGGCCCGAGCCCGAGCCCCGCGCCGAGCAGGGCGATGCCGAGCCCTTGTCCAAGATCATACCGGTTGCCCATCGCCTGGCGGAGCGACTCGAACAGCCACCCGCCGATGAACCCGCCGAGCCCGCCGCCGATCAGGCCGAAGATCAGCTTCGGTCGCGACCGGTAGGCGATCCCCTGCCCCGCACCGATCCCCAGCCCGAGCACCGCCCACGACAGGGCGCGGCCGAGCAGGCCGCCCTGGAATGTCCCGAGCACGACCTCGCCGAGGACGAGGCCGACTGCGCCGCCGATCGCGCCGGCGAGTGCTCCCCATGTGGACGATCGCGCGAGCGTGAGCCACGCGCCGTCGCGGAGCGGGCCGATCGCGTTGACGGCGTAACCGATTGCCCCGCCGATCAGCAGGCCGGCGAGGCCGTCGCGGGTCCAGACCGATGAGGCATGGATCGATTCGACGTAGAAGTACAGCCCGATCACGGCCCCGATGGCGCCCGCGAGTGCGAGGTCGTAGGCCTGGCGGGCGTTGGCGCGGAGGGTAGAAAGGGCAGGTGTGCTCATGCGGCCCTCCCTCCGGTCTCGCGAGCGACATACAGTACCCTCCCCCTCAAGGGGGGAGCGTGAAGAAGGCCGCGCCGAGGGATGGGCTTGATGCCGCCTTGCAGGCTCATGTCAGCGCCCTCAGTCCCCGCCCGCCTTCGGCGATGATCCGCGCGATCGAGCCGAACGTCGTCACCAGCTCCCCATGCCGGGCGAAGATCGAGCCCGACTCGGTGCTGGCGATTCGCCGCAGGTAATCCAGGTCGGCCGCGCCCATGCCGATGGCGACGATGTCGATGCCGGCCTCGCGAGTCTTGCTGGCCTCCTCGACGGCCGCGTCGGCCGCGTCAGGGTAGCCGTCGGTGAGGATCACGACGTAGCGCCGACGGTCGGCCCCCACTAGATGCCCGCGGGCCAGCGCCAGGGCGTCGGCGAGGTTTGTCGTCCCGTCGGCCTCGAGGCGATTGATCGCGGCGTGGACGCGGCGGGCGTTGTCGGTGGCCTCGGCCTGGAGGGTGACCGCGTCGGAGAACGAGACCAGCCCGACCTCGGTGCGGGTGAAGTCGCACTTGTCGACGAACGCGCTGCGCCGCGGATTGTGCTTCCATCAAGGGGGCGCCGGCCATGCTGGCGGAGGTGTCGATCAGCAAGAAGATCCTCGTGGGCGGCGCCGATTCGTGGCGGACCTCGATTGGGCGGCCAAGCCACGAGAGGTCGTCGGGGACGGGCTCGATGGTCATGTCGAGCTTATGCCCCGTGTCGCGCTGATGGGCCTCGACCTGGACGATCCCGTTAGCGTCGTACGACATCGAGACGTCGATCGTCACCTCGGCGTCGGTCGGATGAATCGGGCGGAAGACGTACTTGCCGAGGATCGCGCAGTCGAGCGGCTCGGCGCTCTCGCCCTGAGTCAGGTAGACCTCGAGCCGGTCGTTCTCGCCGCCGCGGGTCGCGTGGGCGTATGATTTTGTGTTCTCGGCCGGGATCGGGGCGTTCCGGCGGATGATGACATCATTGACGAACGCCGACCCGTCCGCGCTCACCGCGACGACGCCCAGGCTGTGCGACATGACGTCGACGACGCGACGGGCGCCGGCGAGCGAGAACTTCGGCGTGGCGTCGGTGGTCGATCGACCCTCCTCGATCGCGCCCTGCACCGCGGCCCCGAGAGCAACGACCTCGTCGACGTTGACGCCCGCCCTCGGGTCGCGCCCGGAGATTTGCTTGACGAACTGGCGGACCATCGGCATCCGCGTCGACCCGCCGACGAGCAGCACGCCGGCGATCCGCGGCCAGTCGAGCTTCGCCTCGGCGATCGCCTCCTCGGTGAGCCGGCGGGTCCGGTCCATGAGCGGGAAGGTCATCGCCTCGAACTCGTCGCGCGACAGTTCGTACGACTTCCGCATCGTGCCGATCTGGAGCGTGATCCGCGCCGTCGTGCGCTCCGAGAGCGTCCACTTCGCCCCCTCGGCGAGGAGCAGCACTTCATTGATCGCCAGCGGATCGTCGAGCGGGTCGATGCCGGTCTCACTGGCGAACTTCTCGGCGAGGTAGCTGGCGATCCGGTCGTCCCAGTTCTTGCCGCCGAGATCGTGGTCGCCCGCGGTCGAGAGGACGTCGATCGACTCGGGCGTGATCCGCGCCACGGTCACGTCGAAGGTGCCACCGCCGAGGTCGTAGATCAGCACCGTCTCATCGATGCCGGGTTTCTGCAACCCATAGGCGAGGACGGCCGCCGTGGGCTCGTTGATGATCCGAGCGACGTCGAGCCCCGCGCGCCTGCCGGCCTCGATCGTGGCCTTGCGCTGGGCATCGGCGAAGTAGGCAGGGACGGTGACGACGGCGCGCTCGACGGGCTCCTTCAGGAAGGCCTCGGCGTCCTCCTTGAGCTTGCCGAGGACGAGGGCGGAGAGGTCGGTCGCGTCGTAGTCCTTGCCGTGAAACCGGAGGGTGAATTGCCGGTCTCCCATGTGGGGCTTGAAGAAGCTGGCGACCTCCTCGTTGCCGACGCGGGCCCACTCCTTGGCCTCGTGGCCGACGGCTGGCGTTTGGCCGCCGAAGTACACGACCGAAGGTGTGAGTCGCCCCCCCTCAGCGCCGGGGATCACCTCGGGCCGGCCGAAGGCGTTGCGTGCGGCGACCAGGGAGTTCGTCGTACCGAGGTCGATGCCGACGATGGGGGGCATGGTCTTACCGAGAAGGAGGAGAGGTCTTCGTAGGGTCCGCCATGCGGACCATCCTGGGCTTGCTCGGTCCGCATGGCGGACCCTACGTGAAGACTCCGCGGCGACCGTCGACCCACGCCGCGGCGGGAGGGGGCTCGGTCAACTTCGCCTCGGCGATCAGCCCCCCCACCGTCACAAGCCCCGCCCCCAGCGTCATCGCGACGAACCACGGCCAGAGGTCCTCGAAACGCGTCAGGATGTAATACGCCGTGTAGGGCGGGAAGACGGCGTAGCCGAACCCGTAAAGAAGATCCTCGCGCCACGCCGCCCAGAGGCCGACGCCGTAGCCAACGAGGATGAGCAGCCCGCCCACGCCGGCCAGGACGCAGGCGGCGATCAGCGTGCCGTTTGGGACGAGGAGCGCTGTCAGGCCGAGTCCCGCGAACAGGATGACGGGTGCGGCGATCAGGATTCCGAGATACCGGGAGACGGACGCCTCATGATCCTCTCGACGCGACCGACGCTCCATCGTCGCCGACGCGGGCTTCCTCGTCCTCGCCGTCCGCGGCACCTCGGGATCGATCCCCGCAGGGACGAACACGGAGCCCGCCTCGCCCCACGCGGCGACGGGCAGGGGCTCGGACAGGTCGTAGCCCTCGGTGGCGATCGTGTCGTCGCCGTCGTCCGCGACGTTGGGGATCGTCATCGAACGGCCGCAGTCCTTGCACCGGCCCTTGCGGCCGGCGAGCGCGGAGTCGGCCGTGTAGCGCTTGCCGCACCGGGGGCAGGAGAAGGCGATCGACATGGAGGGGCTATCCGCTCAGGAGACGCTCAGGAGCCGGAGCGCGGCCGAGCGTTCCTCGACCTGCTCGGCGTTCATCACGGCCTCGGTCTCGAAGTCGACCTCGATCGAGCCGCCGCCGGTCAGGTCGGTCGCGGTGACGTTCAGCCGGCCGTCGCGGTCGATCGCGAACTTGACGCGGATCGGGCTCCGGGCCGGCAGGCGACGTGGGTAGGTTGAGCGTGGCGACGCCGACGTCCTTGCAGTCGGCCGGCTCGGTGCTGTCGCGCTCGCCGGCCATGATCCGGATGTCGACGCCGGCCTGGTTCGCGACGTCGGTGCCGAAGTCGTTGGCCTGCTCCATCGGCACCTCGCCGTTGCGCGGCAGCAGGTAGACGACCACCTCCCTGTTCGTCTCGTCCTTGGCCACCACGCCCAGGCTCTTGCTCAGGACGTTGACGATCTGCGTGTTCACCAGCTCGCGGACCGGGCCGGTCAGCGTGTAGCCGAGGTCGCGCTCGATCCGGTCGAGCGCCTCCTGCATCTGGTCCTCCGAGACGGCGGCGAGGTCGATCTCGCCCGACGAATCGCCGTTGGACGAGGCCGGGGCGAGGATCTCCTTGACCTCGTCCTGGAGCGACTCCTTCAGGCCGAACAGGGCCGCGCCCTTGGCGACGGCCTCGTCGGGGTCGTAGCTCTCGGGCTCCATGCCGAACTCGGCGACGAGCCGGTCGCGGACCTGCGGCATCCGCGTGGCGCCGCCGACGAGGATGATCTTGTCGAACTTCGTGTAGCCCTTGCCCTCGGCGTCCGCTGAGCATCTCGCGGGTCAGCTCGACCGTGCGGTCGAGCAGGTGCCGGGTGATCTCCTCGAACTTCTCCCGCTCGAGCTCGACCCGCGCCTGGTGGCCGGCGTGCGTGACGCGGAACGGGGCCTTGTCGCGCTGGGTGAGCGTCTTCTTGCCGCGCTCGGCCTGGAGGAAGAGGTCGTTCAGGACCTCGGGGTCGTCCATCGGGTCCGACTCCTCGTCCGTCTGCCCCTTGAACGACTCGGCCAGGTGCATGACGACCCCCTCGTCCCAGAGGGCCCCGCCGAGCCGGTGGTCGCCGCCGGTGCAGATGACGCGGATCAGGCGGTCCTTGATCTCGATCATCGTGATGTCGAACGTGCCGCCGCCGAGGTCGTAGACGAGCACCGTCTGGTCCTCGCCCTGCTCCAGGCCGTAGGCGATGGCCGCGGCGGTCGGCTCGTTGAGGATCGAGCGGACGTTGAGCCCGGCGAGGCGGCCGGCGTTGGCCGTCGCCTCGCGCTCCTCGGTGCCGAAGTACGCCGGGCAGGTGATGACGACGTCGGTGATCTTCTCCTCGCCGCCGAGGGCGAGCTCGGCGTCGCCGACGACCTTGCGGAGGATGAACGAGCTGATGTCCTCGGGGCTGAAGGCCTGGCCCTCGTACTCGAAGACGAACTGGGGGTCGCCCATGTGCTGCTTGACGCGGGAGACGACGCGGTGCGGCTCGACCTTGGCGGCCTCCTTGGCGGTGTTGCCGACGATGATGTTGTCGCCGTCGAACAGGACGACCGAGGGGGTGATCCGCTCGCTCTCCTGGTTCGGGACGATCACCGGCTTGCCGTGCTCGTCGACGTAGGCGATGGCCGAGTAGGTCGTCCCCAGGTCGATCCCATAGACTCGCTTCAAGCCGTCGCTCACGGTCGCTCTCCTGGCCGAATGGATCGACCCGTGGCACCGGGTCGGGAGACTGTTCGCCTGGACTGGACGGATATTATAGCGAATCTGGACGGGTGACGGACGGCGCTGGTCAGGATGGCCAATCTGGTCCCCTCCCCCCTCGTGGGGGAGGGTTAGGGTGAGGGGGTCTTGAGGGGCTGGCCGTGGCCGTCTCCCGGCCCCCTCACCCTACCCTCTCCCACGAGGGGAGAGGGCGAAGAGCCCGAACGAAGGGGCAAAGGACGGATCGCGCTCCAAAGGCCCCGATCTTGCAGACACGGCCTCCTCGTAAAGCCCGGCGCCACGGGAGACGGCGGCCGGCCGGACCGGAGACGGAGGCAGAGACACCATGCGGGTCAAACAGATCTGGAACGAGTTCAAGAAGTTCGCCTTCCGCGGCAACCTGCTCGACCTGGCGGTGGCGGTGGTCATCGGCAACGCGTTCGGGCAGGTGGTAAACTCGCTGGTCAAGGACATCATCATGCCCCTGGTCAGCTACGCCGTGGGGCTGGCGGGCAAGGACGGGAAGCTCGAGTCGTACAAGCAGTGGCACATCGGCCAGGTCGAGATCGGCCCGTTCCTGGCCGAGCTGTTCCACTTCCTGATCGTCGCCCTGGCGATGTTCCTGCTCGTGGTCAAGCTCTTCGGCTCGGTGCAGAAGCTGCTCTCGCACGACGACGACACGCCCGCCAACAAGGAGTGTCCGTACTGCCTCTCCCAGATCCCGTATAAGGCCGTGAAATGCGCCCATTGCACGGCGGACCTGGATCCCGAGGCGGAAGCGAAGCTGAGGGAGGCCGTCGGCGCGGGCTCGTCCTGAAAACGCCGGGAGCCGTATTCCGACCAGCGGCAAAATCCGAGAATTCGTTGGGCTTGCGTCCGAGTCGCCGCTAGTCTGGACGCCGCAGGTCGGGACGCCGCCGCGCGATCGGGTGCGTTGGACGACGTGGGACGTCTCTGGACCTCGGGATGGAGCCCCGCGATGTCCGATGCCGAGCCCGCCACGAAGACCCGCCGACGTCGACGGTTCGCGTTCGGCGTCCGCGCCATGATGTTGCTGGTGCTCGTCGCGGGCGTCGGCCTCGGCTGGAAAGTGAACCGGGCCAAGACGCAATTGCGGGCCGTCGCCGCCATCGAGAAGGCCGGCAACAATGTCGTCTACGACTACACCTACTCCGGCGAGTACCCGTACAAGTACGGCGAGCCCCGCGTCTCGGCCAGGCTCCGAAACGCGGTCGGCGACGAGTATTTCCGCGAGGTGACCGCCATCGTCTTCCATGCCAGCACGAGGGATGAAGACCTCGCCGTGCTCGATGAGCTCGATTGCCTTCTGGGGCTGGAGTTCCAGAACGCGTATCACGTGACTGACGTGGGGCTGGCCGGCCTGCGACGGCAAAAGGGGCTTCGAAGGATCTTGCTTCAGGCAACGCGGATGACCGACGCGAGCCTCGCCGTGCTGGCCGGCCTGCCGCAGCTCGAACGGTTGATCCTCCTGCGGAACGATCGGATCACCGACGCCGGCCTGGAATCGATCGGGCGGATGGCCGGGCTCCGCGAGCTGGCCGTGGTCAGCACGGGAATCACAGGCGCCGGGGTGTCTCGATTGAAATCCCTGAAAGGCCTCGAGAGCCTCAGCCTCGGCGGGACGCGAGCGGATGACACGAGCCTCGCCTACATCGCGGGCATGACCCGCCTCAAGGACCTCGACCTCTCCTTCACGCCGGTCACCGGCGAGGCGCATCCGTCACCTGTCGGTTCTCTCCGACCTCGAAGCCCTGAGCCTGCGGGGCGTCGTCGGCCTCACGGACGGGGGCCTGGCCAGGCTCGCGGGCCTGACGAACCTGAAGCGGCTCGACATCTCGGGCACGATGATCACCGACGCCGGCCTCGCCCACCTGCGGCATCTGCCGGCCCTCCGCGAGCTCGACCTCTCCGCCGACGAGGTGACCGAGGCGGGCGTCAAGCAGCTCGGTGGCCTGCCCGCGCTCCGCGTCGTCCACCTCCACAAGACCAGGTGCGACGCCGTGGATATCGTGGCGATCGAGGCAGCAAACCCGAAGTGGACGGTATGGTCCGCCTGTGCCGCGCTCGCCCCCAAGCCCGCCAGGGAGGTGGTGGCGAAGCAGGACGCGACCGCCACGCGTTAGCAATGTCTTGGACGATTTCCACCTAAGAATCCGGCGCCCGAGGCGTCTCTCCAGAAGGGCAGTCCGTCCGCGGAGTCCCAACCGAGCGGGAACCGCCCGGCCGGACTCGCCGTCCAAGCCATCAAACGCCCCACGTCCGCGACCCGTGCGAGGGAGGTCCACGCCATGCTCTCCAGGGCTCTCCGCCTTGCCTGCCTTGCCGTTCTGTCCACGATCACGACCCTCCCCGCGATGGCGCAGGGGATCATGATCGACCGCAGGCCCCATGTCCCGCTCAACCGGGCGTACGAGATCCGCGAGGTGACGATCGATGCCAGGGTCCGCGAGCAGGTGGCGGAGGTCCAGGTCGCGCAGACGTTCTACAACCCAGGCTCGACCGTGATCGAGTCGGAGTACCTCTTCCCGCTGCCGGAAGAAGGGGCGATCCAGAACTTCGTGCTCCTGGTCGACGGCCGCGAGATGCCCGGGCGCATCTTGCCCAAGGACGAGGCGCGGCGGATCTATGAGGACATCGTCCGGACCAAGCGCGACCCGGCCCTGCTCGAATACATGGGCCGGGGGATGTTCCGCACGAGCGTCTTCCCGATCCCCCCGGGGGCCGTGCGGAAGGTCACGCTCCGGTACACCCAGCTCCTCAAGAGGGAACGGGACGTCGTCGAGTTCATTTATCCCCTGAGCACCCAGAGATTCACGGCGAAGCCGATCCAGCGACTCAGCCTCACGGCGCGGATCGAGAGCAAGGAGGCGATCAAGTCGCTGTATAGCCCGGTTTACGACGCCTCGATCCGCCGCGACGGCGAGCACGAGGCCAAGGTCGAGCTCACGATGCGCGACGCCGTGCCCTCCAGCGACTTCAAGCTCGTCTACACCCTGGCCGAGGGCTCGATCGGCGCGACGGTCCTGAGCTATCGTCCCAGCGACGGCGACGACGGCTTCTTCCTCCTGCTCGCCAGCCCGCAGGTCAAGCCGAGCGACGAGAAGCCGCGGCCCAAGTCGGTCGTGTTCGTGCTCGACCGCTCGGGGTCGATGGCCGGGAAGAAGATCGAGCAGGCCAAGAACGCGCTGGGGTTCGTGCTCAATAACCTGCGCGAGGATGATACGTTCAACATCATCGCGTATGACGATCGCGTCGAGTCGTTCAAGCCGGAGCTTCAACGGTACAACAGCTCGACCCGCGACGAGGCCATTCGCTTCGTCTCGAACATCCGCGAGGGCGGGAGCACGAACATCAACGACGCGCTGAAGACGGCGCTGGGGATGCTCCAGGACGACTCGAAGCCGAACTACGTGATCTTCCTCACCGACGGACTGCCGACAGCGGGCGAGACGCACGAGATGAGGATCGCCGAGAACGCCAAGCAGGCCAACCGCGTGCGGGCCCGCGTGTTCGTCTTCGGCGTCGGCTTCGACGTGAACGCCCGGCTGCTCGACCGCCTGAGCGGCGGCAACAGCGGGACGAGCGAGTACGTCCGGCCGGATGAGGACATCGAGCGGCACGTCGGGGCGTTTTACGCCAAGATGACCCGGCCGGTGCTGGCGAACATCTCGATCGACCTGGCCGGCACCGACGTGAATCGGACGTATCCCCGCGACATCCCCGACCTGTTCGAGGGCGGGCAGATCGTCTGGGTCGGCCGCTATCGCCAGTCGGGAAAGACGAACGTCAAGCTCGCCGGCAAGGTCGGCAGCGAGCGCAGGACGCTCGAGTTCACGGCCGACCTCGCCTCATCCGGGCGCGGCTCCGCCTACGACTTCGTCGAGCGGCTCTGGGCGATCCGCCGGGTCGGGTACATCATCGACCAGGTCGACATGAACGGCCAGAACCGCGAGTTGACCGACGAGCTGGTGTCGCTGAGCCGGAAGTATGGCATCCTCACGCCGTACACGTCGTTCCTCGCGGACGAGAGGACGAACCTGCACGCGGACGCGACGAACTGGGGTTTTGCCCGTGACAATCTGTCGCAGCTCGCCGAGGTCCAGGGCCAACTCGGCGTCAACCAGCGGGAGGCGAAGCAGGCCTACATGAATGCGGACAAGCCGATGCAGGCTTACAGCGAACGCCTGGCAGGCGAGCAGGAGGCGCAGCTCAAGGCATCGCTGGCCGGCGCAGCGCCGGCGGCTGGGTCGGCCAGCGCGGCACGGGCTCCGTCCCTCAGCGTGCCTGAGAGGCGCCGGGCGAGGATAGGCGGCGGTATGGCTGGCATGGGCGGGATGGGCGGCGGCATGGGTGGCATGGGCGGCAGGATGATGGGCCGGCCCGAGGCGGCGCAGGCCGCCAACGTCCGCCAGGTCGGCGGCAAGACGTTCTACCGCAAGGCCGAGCGCTGGGTCGACTCGGAGGTGAAGCCCGAGGACGACGCGAAGGCGAAGACGGTCGAGCAGTTCAGCGACGAGTTCTTCAAGATCGCCCGGGCCCAGTCGGCGGAGATGAACCAGTACATGGCCTTCGACGAGCCCGTGACCGTGAACCTCGGCGGACAGGTCTACCGGTTCGACCCGCCAAAGGCGGCGACGCGGTAAGCCTCGCCGCCGATCTGATGCCCTCCCCCCTTGAGGGGGAGGGTTAGGGTGGGGGGTGGCCAGGGCCAAGGTGCACGCATCGGCTGGCGTTAGTGCCCCGCCCACCCCCCACCCTGCCCTCCCCCTCAAGGGGGGAGGGTGAAGGCGCGAGCGGACGGCACTCACTGCTGTTGCTGCTGCTGGTCCTGCACGAGCTCCAACATCCCCACCTGCTCATCCGGGTCGACGGCGAGCCAGACGTTGGACGCCGGCGCCTCGTCGAGCAGGGTCGCCTCCGAGGGCTCGACCTTGACGTCCACCGAGATCTCGCCCGTGGCGTCGCCGGTGAAGACGCCGCGGGTGGGGGGCACGTCGGCGTAGTCGCGGCCGACGGCGACGCGGATGTGGCGGTCGGCGGCGATCAGGTCGTTCGTCGGGTCAAAGCCGACCCAGCCGAGGTCGGGCAGATAGGCCTCGACCCACGCGTGCGTGGCGCTGCGGACCGAGCGGTCGTTGCAGTCGTCGCCGTGATAGAGATAGCCCGACACGTACCGGGCCGGAATGCCCAGGCTGCGGACCAGGGCGATCATGATGTGCGAGAAGTCCTGGCAGACGCCCTGGCGCGCCTCCAGGGCCTCGTCGATCGGCGAGTCGACGCGCGGTCGTCTTCGGGGCGTACGCGAATCGGTCGTAGAGCGTGTGATTGAGCTCCCGCACGGTCGAGAGCGGGTCGTGGCCGCGGGCCAGGCCGATGTCATTGCGGAGGGCTTCGAGCAGAGGCGTGGTATTGGCGAACTTGCTCGGGGCAAGGAACTCCCAGTGGTCCTCGTCGCGGGCCACGGCGTCGAGCTCGGCCCACGCGCCGGGCTCGAGCGCGTCGGGGATCTCGACCATCGGCGTGAACTCGACGTTCGCCTCGGCCGTGATCGTCAGCTTCACGTGCCGGCCGGGGACGTCGAAGAAGGAGACGCCGTTGCCGAGCGAGTCGCGGTACGAGCCGATCTTGGCCCGGGGCGACGTCCGCAGGCGGAAGTCCCAGCACCGCTGGGGACCCTCGCTCCGCGGGTGCATCCGGACCTCCATGTGGCTCTCGACGATCGGCGCCGAGTATCGGTAGCGGGTGACGTGGCGGATCGCGTAGGCCATGGTTTCAGGGGGTCCGCGGGGTGCCGTTTTCTGGATGACGAGGCCATCGACTCGACCCCCCACCCTACCCTCCCCCGCAAGGGGGGAGGGTGAAGATTCTCGGGCGGAGGGAAAGAAAACCCTCCCCCCTTGCGGGGGAGGGTAGGGTGGGGGGTGTCGGGGCCATGCCCCCGCCGTGTCCTCATACCTCCAGCGCCGACTCGACCGGATACGTGATGAAGTGCAGGTAAATCGCCGCATGAATCTGGTTGCATTGCCCGGCGACGTCTTCGAGATAGGCGTGCAGGCCCGAGCCGAGGATCTCGTCGATCTGCCCGAACGAGAGCGTCGGCGCGGAGCCGGCCCGCAAGCCGGGCGACGCGGCTGGTCTTCCGCATCGCCGTCTCCTCGCCGATCTGGTCGAGCGCGGCCTGGACCTTGTCGGCCGCGAACCGGACGGAGTGAGGGAACTCGTCGTTGAGCAGAAGGAACTCGGCGATCCGCGTCGGGCGGAGGTCGGCCGTGTATTCCTTGCAGTAGGCCTCGAACGCCGAGCAACTCGCGAGCACGCCGACCCATTCGAGGTGGGCCGAGGCGTGCGCGGGGTCGTCCCAGTCGCGGATGTGGCCGCAGTGGACGTCGAGCAGGGCGGCCGACGAGATGGCGCGTTCGAGGTAGCGGCCGCCGTCGAGGAAGTGGTAGGCCTCGCCCTGGCAGAGGGTCGAGTCGGTGATGCCCCGGAACAGGTTGATGCCGTCCTTCACGCCCTGGAAGAAGATCTGCGGCTGGCCCGACCAGATGTCGACGAGACTCGCGCGGCGGACCTGGAAATAGAGCCGATTCAGCCCCTCCCACATCTCCGACCCGATCAGCTCGCGGACCTGCCGCGCGTTCTCTCGGGCCGCGGCGATGCAGGCCGAGATCGACGACGCGTTCTCGAGGTCGAACGTCAGGGATCGGCAGACGGCGTAGGGGTCGGACGTCGTCCCTTCGGGCACCTTGGCGCGGAGGCTGGCCAGCGCCTTCTCCCACCGCGGCCCGGCCGAGTCGGGCGACTGGTCGAGCATCAGGTTGAGGTTCACGTCGACGACTCGCGCGGTGTGCTCGGCCCGCTCGAGGTAGCGGCTCATCCAGTAGAGGGTGTCGGCGACTCGGGAGAGCATCGCTGGGGGCCTCGGGCGGGATCGCGAGTCGGAACGGAGAGCTGAGAATAGAGAGCAGAGAGCAGAGGGTCGGCGAAAGGGGGAGGCGCATTCGTCGGCGGGATTCGGCCGGTGGGGGCGCTCGCGCGATTCACGTGCGTCGTCGACAATCCGGCGCAGGTTTCCCATGAACTCCTCGCGGCGAGAACCGGCCTGGCGGGCGTCGCGCGAGGCGGTGGTCTGCTGCCGGTTGCCCGCGTAATCCGAGTCCTTAACCGCTTCGATCCACGCCCCGAGCTGGCGGGAGAGGCTCACACAGACGGCGACGAGCGAGGCGATCTCACCTTGCAGGCTCGACCATGTCGGCGCCCGCTCCATAACGCGGAGCATCGACCGCACCTCGCCGGCGGACCCGCGGGCGTAGTAGAGGAACGTCAGGAGTTCCGCCGACGTCCCGCGCTCGTACCCCTCGGCAATATTGTTCGAGACCGAGAACGCCGCCCGCTCCAGCTGGTCGCGAAGGCCCGGATGGCCGCGGAGAACGCCGCGATCGCCCCATTCGATGACCCGCACGGCCAGCTCCGCCGCCGCCTGCCAGGCGGGCAGTTCCTCGAACTTTCGGTACGCCATCCGGCACCCCTTTTTGTGCTCTCTGTTGTCTGCTCTCGGCCGTCCTCCTTCCCAAACCATACTATTCGAACAACACCCACGTATCCTTGCTCCCCCCACCCTGCGACGAGTTCACCACCAGCGACCCTCGTTTCAAGGCCACCCTCGTCAGACCGCCGGGGACGATCGTCACCGATTCCCCGAACAAGATATAAGGCCGCAAGTCGACGTGCCGCGACTCGACGTGCCCGTCGATGAAGCACGGCGCGCGAGACAGTGCGAGCGTCGGCTGCGCGATGTAATTGCGGGGATTCGCCCGGATGCGCTCCGCGAACTCCTCCCGCTGCTTGGCCGTCGCGTGCGGGCCGATCAGCATGCCGTAGCCGCCCGACTCGCCCACGGCCTTCACGACGAGCTTGTCGAGGTTCGCGAGGACGTGGTCGCGCTGGGCGTGGTCGTTGAGCAGGTAGGTCTCGACGTTGGGCAGGATCGGGTCCTCACCCATGTAGAACTTGATGATCGCCGGGACATACGCATAGACGGCCTTGTCATCGGCCACGCCCGTGCCGACGGCGTTCGCCAGCGCGACGTTGCCCGCGCGATAGGCGTTGAACAGGCCGGGGACGCCCAGCCGCGAGTCGTTGCGGAACGCGAGCGGGTCGAGGAAGTCGTCGTCGACGCGGCGGTAGATCACGTCGACCCGGCGCAGGCCGGCGGTCGTCCGCATGTAGACGACATTGTCATGCGTCAGCAGGTCGCGGCCCTCGACGAGCTCGATGCCCATCTGGCGGGCGAGGAACGTGTGCTCGAAGTAGGCCGAGTTGAACACGCCGGGCGTCAAGAGGACGATCGTCGGCTCGTGCCGCCCCGGCGGGGCGAGGGCACGCAAGGTGGCGAGCAGGGCCTGGCCATAGTTGTCGATCGGCCGGACGCCGTGGTCGCGGAAGATGAGCGGGAAGATCCGCTTCATCACCCGGCGGTTGGCCAGCATGTACGACACGCCGCTCGGCACGCGGAGGTTGTCCTCCAGCACCGCGAACCGGCCGTCGCCCAGGCGGACCAAATCCGTGCCGACGACCGAGACGTAGATGTCGCGCGCGACGTCGAGCCCGCGCATCTCGCGCTGAAAGTGCGGGCAACTGTAGATGAGTTCACCCGGGATGACCCCTTCCTTGACGATCCGGCCGTCGTGGTAGATGTCCTTGAGGAAGAGGTTCAGCGCCGTGATCCGCTGGACCAGCCCGCGCTCGATGGTGGCCCACTCCGCGGCCGTGATGATCCTCGGCAGGAGGTCGTACGGGAAGATCTTCTCCGTCCCCTCCTCGCGGCCGTAGACGGTGAACGTGATCCCCTGGTGGAGGAACGAGAGGTCGGCATCCTGCTGGCGGCGCCTCAGCTCCTCGGGCGCGAGGTCGACCAGCCGGCCGTGGAGCTGGCGGTAGGCCTCGCGCGGCGTGCCGCCATGGTCGAACATCTCGTCGTACGGCCCGCCGCCGAGCTCGTACTGCTCGAACGGCGCCGGGAAGACGCAGGAGAGCGGCCGATCGGCCGAAGGCTCGGGTCTGGTCATCCGCTCGACCGGGGAGGAATGTGTCAGGCCGGGCATGGTCGGCCTCCTGACGAGATGCTTCCATTTTGGGCAGTCTCTGCCCAATCTCGAACAAAAATCCGCCGATAGGGTAGCGAAACGACCCACCACCGACCCGAGGCAAACGCCGGGCCGAGTCGTAAGTTCAATCATCAGGCGTGTTCATCGCCGCGCCGCGTAGACGCTGACGATCTCGGGCCGGACGACTTTCTCGCCCGTCCGGAACCCCTTGCGGAGCCGGGCGGCCACTCGTTTGGCCTGCTCCGGGTCGTCGGTCGGCACCGTGGCGAAGGCCCGCTGCCGGCGCGGGTCGAAGGCGTCGTCGTCGACGCTGAACGGCTCCACGCCCTGACGGTAGAGGATGTCCTCGATCCCCTGCTGGAACCCGCGCATCAGCTCGATCAGCCGCCCCGCGTCCTCGGAGGGCTCGGATTGCGCGGCGACGATCTTGCCGATGTCGTCGTGGAGCTGGATCAGGTCGACGAAGACGGGACGCATGACGTTCAGCAGCAGGTCGTTCTTGTAATCCTGCAGCTCGGCGTGGAGGCGGTCGACGACCTTCTCGCGGGTCGATTCGGCGCGGACCTCGCGGTCGAACGCGGCGGCGAGGGCGTCGATCCGCCGGCCGAGGGACGTTGCCAATTCGGAGACGGCCGCGAGGATCGGCGAAGGCGATTCGGCGGCCTCGACCTCGTTGGTCGCGACCGCCTCGATCACCGGCGCCGGGACGACGAAGGCGACCTCGGCCGGGTCTTCCGGGCCGACGGCGTCGATCGGCTCTGGCGGGGACTCGACCGGGCTGGCCATCGCATCGACCTGGGTCTGTTCCGCGGGGCCGAGCTCGTCGGACGTCATGGCCAATCCCCTGCCCTCGATCGGACCAGGCCCGATCGGTCTTCGCTTCCAGGGCCCGAAGATTCAGGGCCTTCCGATGATGCCACCGGAACCGTACAATCAGCCCCAACGCGCCAGGCCTGTCGACGCGAAGGGAGCCGCTGATGACGCACAGGAACCGCCGGACCTCGGGATGGCTCGCACTGGCCCTCCTGCTGCCCGCCTCGTCGACTCGCGCGGCCGAGCCGCCAGCCAGGGCGAGACAAGAGTATGGCCCCGACCCCGCCAGCGTGCAACGGTCCGGCAAGGGGTACCGCTACCCCAAGGACGGCTGGATCGTCCTCCACATCGAGGGCGAGCCTTATGAGCGCGGATATCAGCATGGCAAGCTGCTCGCGCCCGAGATCGTCGACTACCTCGACACCCTCGCCGTCAAGCGCGGCAAGGAGGACCCCAAGGGCCACTGGGATCAGGTCCGCACGCTCACCAATGCCCTGTTCCTCCGCAGATATGATCCGGAATACCTCGAGGAGATGAAGGGCATCGCCGACGGCGCGGCCGCCGCGGGGGCCCGGTTCAAGGGCCGGCTGCTCGACGTCGTCGACATCGTCTGCGATCAACTCCGACATCGAGATCGAATTCCTCGACTCGGCGCTCGAGGCCACGGCCACCGGCCTGGAGCCGAAGGTCTTCAAGGAGCCCGAGGAGCCCCGCCCGCACGCCCCGCACGAGGACCATTGCAGCGCCTTCGCCGCCACGGGCAAGGCGACGGCCGACGGCCACATCGTCTTCGGCCACATCACGATGTTCAACCTCGCCTTCTGCCGCTTCTTCAACGTCTGGCTCGACGTCAAGCCCGCCAAGGGGCATCGCGTCTTCATGCAGAGCTACCCCGGCGGCATCCAGAGCGGCATGGATTACTACTACAACGACGCCGGCCTGCTCGTCACCGAGACGACCCTGGCCCAGACGAAGTTCGACATCAACGGCGACGCGCTCGCCTCGCGGATCCGCAAGACGCTCCAGTACGCCGACTCGATCGACGAGGCCGTCGCGATCCTCGGCCATGCGAATAACGGTCTGTATACGAATGAATGGCTCCTCGGCGACACCAAGACCGACGAGATCGCCATGTACGAGCTGGGCACGCACAAGACCCGGCTCTGGCGGAGCGGCAAGAACGACTGGTTCGGCGGCACCGAGGGCTTCTACTGGGGCTGCAACAACGCCAAGGATCTCGATGTGAGGCTGGAGACGATCGCCAGCCTGAAGGGCAAGCCCGAGCCCACGACCTGGGTGCCCAGCGACCGCGACATCAAGTGGGTCGAGCTCTACCGGAAGCACAAGGGTCACATCGGCGAGCCGTTCGGCTTCGAGGCCTACTCGACGCCGCCGCTCGCCGCGTTCGCCTCGCTCGACGCCAAGTTCACGACCGCCGCGATGGTCAAGGAGCTGAAGACCCACGCCCTCTTCGGCCCGCCGCTCGGCAAGACGTGGGACCCGACGGCGTGGGACCGCAGCCGGGTGCCGAACATCAAGCCGCTGGTGTCGAACGACTGGACGGTCCTCACCGCCGAGCCGCCGCCGATGCTCGACAAGGGGACGAAGGCGGCGGTCGACCTCGAGGGCAAGACCTCGTTCGAGGAGGCGAGCAATCCGGAAGGCGATCGCCCGCCCGCGTGGCACGGGACGATCCTGGCGAAGTCGGACGCCGACACCTGGCTGGCCTCGGCCTTCGCGGAGTATGAGCGGATCGTCGCGCTCGAACATGCCTACAAGACCAAGGCGAAGGACGGCAAGCTCTCGAAGGCCGAGGAGGAGCAGCTCGCCCTCACGAGGTACCGGCACGAGGCCGAGCGCTGGCTCGCGACCTTGCAGCTCGGCCACGACGTCGCGCTGGATCAGACGAGGGCCGACCTGATGAGCCGCGGATGGCACGCGATCGCCGCGTCGAAGGGGATCGACGTTCTCGCCGCGCTCCGGTCGACGATGGGCGACAAGCCGTTCGTCGCCTTCATGGACGGCTTCGGCCGCGACCACGCGGGCAAGCGCGTCTCGACCGAGGAGTTCCTGGCCGCGGCCGAGAAGGCCCACGGCAAGCCGCTCGGCGACGGCGTCCGCCGCCTGATCTCGGCCGTCTCCGAACCACACGTCCCGAGCTGGTCGGTCGACGCCTTCAACGTCGAGCTCGACCGGACCCTGATCGTCGCCGGCACGCGCAAGGACGTCGCCGCCCAGCGCGAGGCCGCCGAGCGGCTCCAGCGGCAGATCGCCCGGCGGTGGCCCAATATCTATGTGCCGATCAAGACGGATGAATCCGTCACCGAGCATGACCTGAAGACCCATCACATTCTCCTGGTCGGACGGCCCGAGTCGAACGCGGCGATGGCCGGTCTGATCGGCGGCCTGCCGGTGAAGTTCGGGACCACGTCGTTCACGGTGGACGGCGACACCTTCGGCCACGCGGCCAGCGCGGTCATCGCCGCGGGGCCGAGCCCGAAGAGCCGGCGGCACGAGGTCGTCGTCTTCGCGGGCAATGGGGCCGAGGCGACCTGGAAGTGCGTCGAGTCGCTGCCCGGCCGGCACGACGAGGCGGCCAACGTCGTGATCCTGCCCGTTGGATCGAAGGCGCGGCCGCTGGTGGTCCGGGCCGAGCGGAAGGACGGGCGGGCCGTGTCCCTCCGCGACGAGCGGGGCCGCTGAGGCCCCGCAGGCCCGGCGCGCACCGGGGGCGGGGCCCGGCCTCGGGCCTCGTCTCAGACATTCACTCTTACTGATCTCAGCGCGGCGATCGACCCCCGCCGGGCGGCTCCGCGACCGAAATCGGCGCCCGAGGGCCCTGGATTGGGGCCTCGGACCGCGCCGGGACCCGACCCACCCCATCCGCGCCGACCGAACCCGGCGCCGCCCCGGCCGATGCCGGCTCGGCCGAGGATTTGTATGGCATATCTTCTTTCACATCACCGACTTGCGGCTCATCCTCCGCCAGGTCCGCCCCCGACTTCTCCAGCATCATCAATTGCCCGATCGTCGCCCGCAGCGATCGATCGATCGCCATCTCATAGCGATGCCGCAGCTTCCCCTCCTCCGACCCGTCGCAGTACGCCGCCGCCACCGCGGGCCCGCAAGTCGGCCGGGTCGGGCTTCTGGCCCCGGAGCTCGCGGAGCCGCGCGACCTGCTCGGCCAACGCCTTGCGCAGGAGCTCGACCGCCGCCTGGCGCTCGCCCTCCGGCAGCGGGAAGATGACCACGCGGTGGCCGTAGTCGAAACACGGCCGGTCGGCGAAGTCGGCGTTGTTCGCCGCCAGCAGCCGCGCCGAGGCCCTGGGGATCGGCCCGGCGTGGTGCGGGTACTCGTCGAGCCGGTGGCCCGTCACCATCATCAGCGTCTGGTGGTAGCGCGGCTGGTCCCAGCCGGTGGGCCCCGTCTCCAGGCGCGCTCGAGCTCGCCGCAGGAGGCGATGACGCGGTCGATCCCGGTGGCGTCGAGCTCCAGGAGCGTCAGTGCGCCGCCTGGGTCGGTGTCGGCGCGGGAGACAGCGCGGTCGACGCGGTTGAAGCGCTCGAAGTCGAAGGTGTCGCCGGCCAACTCGGCGCGCCTCCCGAGCCAGGCGCACTCGGCCTTCACGGCCCTGGTCAGCCGCCACGAGGCGACCGCGGCCCGCTGGACGAGCACGGCGCGGGTGTGACTTTGGGGTTTCCAGTCGTCGAACCAGGCCTGGCGGTCGGCCTCGAATTGGGCGGGGTCCTCGCCGGGGAGGATGACGTGCTCGGCGCGGAGGCCGTGCTTGAGGCCGTTGAACTTGGAGACGGATTTGCCCTCGGGGGAGGTGGGGCCCCTCGACTTCTTGCCGTTGATTCGGCTCGCTTCGCGCTGCTTCTCGGAACGCATCGGTGTTGACCCCTGGTTGGTTGATCGCGGGCGCCGCCGCCCCTCGCTGCGCGCGACACGGCGCAGCGTCCACAGGAGGTATCATCGCAATCCGGAGCGGAATCGTTCTCCCGGGAGGGCGAGGCTCCGCCCGAGCCCGGGCATGACGCCCGGCCAAGGGGGGTCGCCGCACGCCGACGGAGGCGGCCGATACCCGGGCTCGGACGGAGCCTCGCCCTCCCGGAGTGCGGCCGGGCGTCACGCCCGGGCTCGGGCGGAGCCTCGCCCTCCCGGGGTGCTTTCCGCTGGCATCCCGCGACCTCTGGCCTGAAACTGGGGTTCCATCGGCGTGAAGGGGGATAGGCATCCGGTGAACTCGGGCTGAGGTCCACATGAGGCGACGAATCTCCGGGCGGGGGCGGATGGCCGCGGCGCTGGTGTTTGCCGCGGGGATGGCGTCGCGGGTCGGCGCCCAGGACCCGGCGCCCAGGCCGGCGGCGGAGACGTCCGATGTCCTCAAGAAGGCCGAGGACTTCATCAAGCCCCTGCCGCTTGAGCCGATCCCCGACAACCCGCCGCCGCACGAGGGGGCGATGTTCGCGATCTCCCACCGGATCGAGGCCGTCGACCTCGTGCTCATCGAGGTGCTGGAGGCCCTGCCCGGTCGTCCGATCTCCGGGGAACGGCTGGTCCGGCCCGATGGGACGGTCTCGCTCGGGTTCTACGGCGATGTCCACGTGGCCGGGCTCACCGCGGCCCAGGCCAAGGCCAAGATCGTCCTGCACCTGAGGCAGTTCCTGAGCGATCAGACGCTCGGCCTCGTCGCCTATCTGGAGCGGGGCGGGCCATACCGAAATCCCCATCCTCCGCTCGGTCCGTTGCCCGAGCTGCCCCCGCCCGAATTGCTCGGCGGGAATGACCTACCTTCCTTACCACAAGCGATCGTGCCGGAGGACCCGAAGAAAGACGGCGCCGAGAAGTCCGAGCCGAAGAAGGAGAAGGCCGAGGAGAATCCGAACCCGCCGCCCGCGGCCCCGCCGGCGCAGGTGCCCCAGCCCAAGAACCCGAGCCTGAAGGCCGTGGACTTCTTCCCGGGTCTCAAGATCCAGGAATTCCGCGCGCCGCGGACGAGGGGCTCCAGAACCGGGCCCTGCGCGACGTCGCGGCGCTCCCATTTCGAGGCGGCGGCAATTATACCTATGTTACTCCCATGGATTCCATGAGCGTCTTTGTCGACGTCGCCGCTTACAATACCAAGTGCTATTACGTGATCGGCTTCGTCGGCTCGCCGGGCCGGATCACCTACACCGGCCACGAGACCGTGCTCGACGCGCTGCAGTACGCCGGCGGCCTGGTGCCGGGCGCCGATCGGCGGGGCATCCGACTCAATCGGCCGGTGCGCGGGGACAAGCCTGCGCGGACGTATCGGATCGATCTCGACGCGATCGAGCGGGGCGAGTCGAAGGCCAATCTGCAGATGTTCCCCGGCGATCGACTCATCATCGGCCGGGAGGGGGAGCCGAAGCCGCACCTCAACTGAGTTGCGTAGCGCGGGCGCCGTCCACCGTCCGGGGCGAATACCGAAGACCGGGAGGGCGAGGCTCCGTCCGAGCCCGGGTCTCGGGCCGGTCCGTCGGGATGCGGTGATTCCCCCCCGGGGTCTAAGCTCGACTGCTGCCGATCCTCGGCGGCTACGCCGCCGGTGCGAGGGCTGATCGCAGGACTTCGCGCAAGGGATCGGGGAGTTTCTCCAGCCCGAACCGGCTCCCGGCCCCTGGGAAAACCCCGTCGGACCACACCCAGAGCCGCACCGAGGCCAGGACATCCGAGTAGGTCACGCCGGCCTTGCCCGGCCAGCGGACGCCACAGGACCGCTTCGATTCGGGCAGCGCGTGGTACAGCAGGGCGACGACCGAGTACAGGCCGAATAAGCACGGGGTCGCCCGCGATACCGTCCGTCGGCACCGGCCCCGCGTCGTCTCCGATCGGAGGTGGGCGCGGCACTCCTGGAAGGTGCATTCGATGTTCCATCGGCCGGCGTATCGGGTCACGATCTCGCCCGGGTCGAGGGCCGGGTCGGTGGCGTAGAAGTACTCGTCGCGGTGCGTCCCCTCCAGGTCGCGGACGTGGACCCAGCGGATCGGGACCAGGCCGGCGCCGGCCTTGTACCAGTACCCCGTCCCGGTGATGACCGACACCCGCCGCGTCCCGCTGCCGTACCAGCCGACGGTGAGCCGGCGGCGCCGTCGGGCCGCGGCGACCGCCTCACGGGGCTTGGGCCGCCGCTCCCCCTTGACCCGGGGTCGCCCCAGGCCGCGGTATGGCGGCGGCGGGTCGAACAGGTTGGCCTCGGGGTGGAGCTTGCTCACCAGGGTCAGGCGGCCCCGGTGTCGGTGGGCGAACCGGGCGACCTCGTGGGTGCCGTAGCCCGAGTCGCCGACGAAGGCGAAGCGGCGGCCGGGACAGCGGATCATCAGGGTGCGGAGGAGGCGGCACATCAACTGCGCGGGGTGAGGTGCGGCCGGCCATGCCGCCGGTCCTCCTCCTCGCTACGGTAGAGGTCCACGAGCACGGGCAGTGCCCAGGGCCGGGTTGCCCACGGGAAGCGGACGAGCACTGCCAGGACGACCCAGCGATGGCCGTATTTCCAGGCGGTGTAGGCGTGCGACGAGCGGACCGGGTCGCGGTGCCGCGCCTTGCCGTAGACGTGCTTGCCGGGGTGGCCGTCGACGGTGTCGTCGCCGACCAGGACCACCGGGTCGGTCGGGCAGAGGTGGCGGAGGATGTAGCCGGCCAGGGCGCATCCCAGGGCCAGGCCCGACCAGGGGGCGCGGCACAGGACGCGCTGGTAGTCGGTGCGATGGCCCGGGGCGAGCCCGCCGAGCGTGCGGAGCAGGTTGTCGACGGTGTGCCGCCCCTGCGTGAGGATCGAGGCGGCGAGCAGGACGACGAAGCGGCGGAGGGTCGGCCTGGTGAAGGCGGGGCCGAGAGCCTCGAGAAGCGGCAGGGCCTCGGGTGGTAAGATCATGGCGGGTCCGTCCTCGGTCGGTATCCTGAGGTGCGTCAGCAACCCCTCAGATTACCGCCGAGGCGGCCCCACGAAATCGGCAGCAGTCGAGCTAAGAAGCTGTTTCAAAACCCTCATGCGATGCGCTTGAGGCAGATCAGCGAGGCCGCCAATTCGTGAAAGGCCTGGAAGTGAGCCCCCTTCTTCTCGTAGCACATCTTGAGCCTCCGGGCGTTCCCGAACCAGCTCAAGGTGCGCTCGACGACGTACCGTGTCTTGCCCAGGCCGCTGCCATGCTCCCGAGCCTTCCCCAGCGACGCGAGCAGGGGTTCGACCCCCAAACATCGAACTCGGGCCTTGTTCGCGGCCGAGCCGTAGCCGGCGTCCCCTTGGAGCACTTTGGGCCTCGTCCGAGGCCGACCCAGGGCCCCTTGGACCGGGCGCATGCTCAGCACCATCGCCTCTGTCATCGCGTCATCGCGAATGTTCGCCGGGGTGGTCTTCACCACCAGGGGCACCCCTCGAGCATCGGTCAAGATGTGGCGCTTGCAGCCCGCCTTGGCTCGATCCGTCGGATTCGGACCGGTGTGCGCCCCCAAAAACCGCGCGGACGCTCGCGCTGTCGATCACCGCGCGTTCGAGATTGATCGCCCCCGCCTTGCCCAGGGCGGTAAGCAGCGCCGCATGCAGTCGCGGCCACACATCGAGCGTCGTCCAGAGGGCGAATCGCCGCCAGCAGGTGCTGCCGCTGCCGCAATTCATCTCCCGGGGTAGGGCCTGCCAGGGGATGCCGGTCTTGAGGACGAAGATGACGCCCGCGAGCGCCTGGCGGTCCGAGATCCGAGGCCGTCCCCCCTTCGGACCGGGCGGCGACTTGGGTAACAACGGCTCGATGATCGACCAGAGCTTGTCCGTGACGAGTTCCGCCATGCCTGAGCCTCCTTGCGGTCGGCGATGGCGGTAGTTTACAGAAATCCCGGGGTCTTGAAACAGCTTCTAAGCGTCATACCCGGGCTCGGGCGGAGCCTCGCCCTCCCGGGACGCTCGATCGATCTTCACTCCGGCAGCGGCCTCCCCTTCGTCTCCGGCGCGAACGGCAAGGCCAGCAGGCCGATGAGGAAGAAGGAGCACATCGCCACCCCCGCATAGCGATACGCTTCAAACTGCCGGCCGCTGAAGACGGCGGCCGAGAGGAAGCCGAGGGTCAGGGGGCCGAAGGCGGCGACGAGGCGGCCGACGTTGTAGCAGAACGATGTGCCGGTACTCCGCAGCCGGGTCGGGAACAGCTCGGGGAAGTAGATCGCATAGCCGCCGAACAGCGCGATCTGGCAGAAGCCCATGATCGGGATCATCCAGAAGATGTCCGTCACGTCGTCGAGGAACCAGAACGTGAAGGCCGTCGAGCCCATCGCGAGGATGAAGGTGACGAAGAACGCCGGCTTGCGGCCGACGTACGCGGTGACATAGCTGAACGCGTAGACGCCCAGGAAGGCGCCGAAGTTCTGGAGCAGGGACGTCACAGCGACCCAGAGGCTCACCCAGAACTCGACCTCGCGAGGCGGCAGGCCCTGCTCGATGTAGCGCTTGCGGAAGATCGAGCTGACGAGGTCGAAGCTGAAGAAGCCGATCCCCCAGAGGCCGACCACGCCCGAGAAGGCCAGGAGCATGCCGACGATCGCGTTCCGCCGCCAGCGCGGGTCGCTGAAGAGCTCGGAGATGGAGCCGAGCTTGCGCTCGCCGGAGACCTCCTCTGTCTTCGCGACGGCCTTCCACTTCTCGGGCTCCTTGAGGCGGCGGAAGATCGGGATGCAGAGCAAGGCGGGGGCGGTGCCGATGAGGAACATCACGCGCCAGCTCGACTCGAGGTAGCCCGCGCGGATCAAGAGCGCCAGGCCGATGCCGACGCACGCGGCCATCATGTTGCCGACGGCCGAGAGCGCCTGGAGCAATCCGAGCGCGAACGGCCGGGCGCGGTCGGGCATGACCTCGGCGACGAGCGAGACGCCCGCGGCGAACTCGCCGCCGACTCCAAGGCCCGTGAGGAAGCGGTAGAAGGCGAAGTCCCATACGCCGACCGACAGGGCGCTCAGGCCGGTGCAGGCGGAGTAGATCAGGATCGTCAGGAGCATCGTCTTGGCCCGGCCGATCCGGTCGCCGAGCACGCCGAAGAAGAGGCCGCCGCTGGCCCAGCCGATCATGAAGATCATCGTGGCGAGGCCGCCGTTGAAGTCGCGGCTCGACTTGATCTCCCGTTGCTCCTCGGGGGACGTCTTGCCGACGTCGGGGATCAGCTCGCGCATCGCGGCGGGGCGGGCGAGGTTGAAGAGCTGCTGATCCATCGTGTCGAAGAGCCAGCCGAGCGAGCAGACGACCAGGACGAACCAGTGGTACCGGTTCAGCAGCTTGTACCAGGGGACGTCGCCGGGCGGCGCGGGCGCGGCGGGCTCGTCGAAATGCATGGAGAGGGCTCCGGGCCGAGGGTGTGGTGGGAGAAGATAACAGGGCCGGGGGGGCAAGTCGATTTCCGAGCGGCGGGACTTCGGGTTACGATCGCCCGGATGCGACGACACGCGCGATGGCTCGTGATGGCCGTGCAGGCCGCGCTGACGCTCGGGACGCTCGCGCTGATCCGCTCGGGCCGAATGCCGCTGGGCGTGCCGGGCGAGTGGGAGTGGCTCCGCGTGAGGGCGGCGGTCGAGCCGGCGCTGGTGCTGATCGCGATCGCGGTGGTCGGGGTTTATGTGGGGTACGCAGCGATCGCGGCGAGGGCGATCGGGGAAGGAAGCGCCGCGGGCCTCTGGCTCGCGGGGCTGGTCCCGCTGGCGATCGTCGCGCAGATGGCCGTGCAGGAGGGGGCGCCGCCGGCGTACGGGCTCGAGAAGTGGGCGCTGCGCTCATTCAGCCGGGGTCGAGCGGGTATTACACGGTCGCGCGATCAGATCCACGACCTGCCCGAGTTCCTCGCGGCGTATCCCGCGTGGATCAAGGGGCAGGACTCGCTCCACGTCGGCACGCACCCGCCGGGGCTGTTCGTCGCGAGCTGGGGGATGCTCCGATTCATGGAGACGCACCCGGGCACGGCCCGGGCGATCGCCGACGTGCTGCCGCGGTCGTTCCACGTCGGCTTCGACAGCATCGACCCCCGCCGGCCGGCCCCGATGCCCCACCGCGCGGCGCTGGCCGCGACGGGGTTCGCGATCCTGGCTGCTTGCGCGATGACGTGCGTTCCCCTCTACTGGCTGGCGCGACGGAACCTGTCGGCATCGGCGTCATGGGCCGCGGCGGCGATCTGGCCGCTGGTTCCGGCGGGCCTGATGTTCCAGCCGGCGGCGGACGCGGCGTTTCCGCTGCTTTCGACACTGGCATTGCGCTGGCGGCGTGGGCGGGACGACGGTGGTGGATGGCCGTTGCGGCGGGGGTGGTGCTCGGCGTGGGGACGCCGTTCACGCTGGCGTTCTTTCCGGTGGGGTTGGTGGTCGGGATCGTGTTAATGGGGAGTTGGCGGGACGGGGCTTTCGGTGGGGCGACCCCCACCCTACCCTCCCCCTCAAGGGAGGAGGGGAAATCCCTGAGAATGTCCGGAATAATCAAACCCCTCCCCCCTTGAGGGGGAGGGTAGGGTGGGGGGTGAACCCGGCGGCCGGGCAGGCCGTGCGCGATCTCGCCTGCACCGGCGCCGGCTTCCTCGCCGTCACCCTCGCCTTCTGGATCACCACCGGCGCCAACCCCTTCTCCATCTGGCGGACGAACGCGGCCAATCACGCGCGCTTCTATGTGGAATACCCGAGGAATTACCTCGCCTGGCTCGTCGCCAACCCGATCGAGCTGGCCATTGCTCTGGGCGTGCCGACGGCCGTCTGGGCGGCGATCGGCCTGCGATCGGGGCCGCCCGCGGCCTGGGCCACGGTCGCGACGCTCGCTTTTCTCACGCTGTCGGGAAAAAATCTGAGTGAAGTTGCGCGGCTCTGGCTCCCGCTGATGCCGCCCCTCGTGGCGTCGGCCGGGGCGGCGGCCGAAAAGGTCGGCGCGGGGGCCTCGGGCCTCGCGGCGACCCTCGTGTTGCTCGCGGTGCAGACGCTCGTGCTCCAGGCGACCATCCAGGTCGTCTATCCCGTCTCATGAACGCGGGGGAACATCCCTTGGACTGATCTTTCGCTACGACCCGTTCGCCCCCATCCAGCCCCGGCGGATCGACGACCGCCGAGGCGGCGATCAAGGAGCTCGAGGAGGGCAACCGGCGCTATCAGCGCATCGTCGAATACGTCCGCGGGATGTTCGCAGGGCGAGACCGCCGAGCCGCTCGTCATGCCGTTCGACCCGATGACCTTCGGCGTGGCGCATGGTCGACGGCCTGTCGGTCGCCCAGGAGCCGTTCGCGCTGATGCTCGGCTGCTCCGACGCCCGCGTGCCGACCGAGACGATCTTCGGCCAGGACTCGAACGACCTGTTCGTCGTCCGCGTCGCGGGCAACGTGCTGGGGATCGAGTGCCTGGGCAGCATCGACTATGCCGTGGCCAACATGGCGCAGCATCAAGGTCGTCATGCTCGTCCTCGGCACACCGGCTGCGGCGCGGTGACGGCGGCGGTGGACATGTACCTGAAGCCGACCGACTACCCCGACCTCGGCCTGTCGCACTCGCTGCGGACGATCATCGACCGCGTCATGATCGCCGTCCGCGGCGCGGCGAGGGCGCTGGAGCGGGTCGGCGGCTCGAAGGTCTCGCACGACCGTGGCTACCGCGCGGCCCTGCTCGAGGTGGCGATCTACCTGAACGCCGCGCCTGACCGCCTTCGACCTCGACCGCCGGCTCGACCGGGACGATCAACCGGAGCGTGGCCGGTCGTCTACGGCGTCTTCGACATCACGGCGTCACCATCCGCACCCGGCCCGAGGGTCCGGCGCGGCCGCCCGAGCCGCACCTCTTCGCCGCCCCCCGCCAGGCCGACGCCTTCGACCAGCTCGCCTCGGAGATGGCCTACGCGGTCATCGCCCGGGGGCGATCGACAAGGCGTTCCTGTCGCATTAGGGGTAGGATGTCTCGACAAGACACAGATTTACACAGACGAAGAAAGAAGTATACTAAAAAAGAATTTGTTTTAGTTATCTGTGTGAATCTGTATCCTCTGTGGATAATGCACCCGGCCGATGGGGGCCGCCGCTCAGATGAGGTCCAGCCGGCGGCGCGGGCTGCCGGCGCGGCGGCAGCTGGGGCAGAGACCGGTGATGATGAAGCGGTGGCCGGCGCGAGGAAGCCGTGGGTCTGGCTCACCGCCTCGCGGATGCGCCGGACCTCGTCGTCGTTGAACTCGATGATCCGGTCGCAACCCGTGCAGTGCAGGTGGTCGTGCGAGGGGTAGCCGTAGTCGTGCTCGTAGGCCGTCCGGTTCGTGAGCCGCAATTCGCGGAGCAGCCCGGCGTCGACGAGCAGGCGGAGCGTCCGGTAGACCGTCGCCCGGCTCACCTTCCGGCCGGCGCCGCGGAGGTCGGAGACGAGCTCGTCGGCGTCGAAGTGCTTGTGCGAGTCGAAGATATGGCGGACGAGCACCCGGCGCGGCTCGGTGAGCTTCTCGCCGCGGATCTCGAGGAACTCGCGGAACTTCTCCTCGGGGCTGCCGGCGACCGGCAGCGGTTTCAGCGGGGCGGGCTCGACCACGGTCGGGGTTTTCCAGGGTAAGGCGGGCCACGATCAATAATCATTATTATACCCACTCGGTCGAGTCGGGGCCAACCCGCGCCGATTCGGCGAAGCCGCGCCACTTTAGTTGACAGGCCGTGGTGACCAATCGAGACGACACATCTTCTTCGCTTGACCGCTCGGCTGACGAGGGCTAGCGTCGCGGTTGCGTTCGCATCCGCGACCGGATCCCCGACGACTGCGCCGGATCCCCGCCGCGAAAGGTAATGAGGAAAACCGCGATGCTGCCATCCCGCCCGGGCCGCGACGGTTCCGCGGTCCGCCTGTGCATCCTGTCGTCCCTGGCGCTGGCCTTCGCCGCGCAGGCTCGCGGCCAGGCGACGCTGGTGACGTCGCAGTCGTCGATCGGGCCCGGGGCCAAGGTGATCGACCTCGATACCGGGTCGACGGGCCTGCCGACAATCCCCGGCCTGACATTCAACCAGAGCGGCAACGTGAACGCGAACGGGCCCGAGAGCAGCGCAAACTTTCCCGGGACGTTCTTCACGAATTCCGGCAACGTCCATAACTTCTTCGACCACCAATATCTCGGCAACGCCGTGGGCCCGGCCGGATACTCTTCGATCGAGATCGACTTCTCGATACCCCTCTCCGGCGTCGGCGGCTACGTCCAGCAGGTGGGGACGAGTACGAACAGCTCCCTCGGGAAGTCGATCACCCTGCTCGTCTACGGCACGGGCCACACGCTCCTCGACAAGGTGACCGAGTCCCTCCCGTCGGTGTTCGACACCCCACTCTTCTACGGCTTCGTCGACCCGGGCGGCATCACGTCGATCGTCTGGGAGCCCGGGGACGGCTCGATCCAGGGCCCGGTCCAGGGCAGCTTCAGCGGCGGCGGCTTCTCCGGAGGCTTCATCGGCGTCGGGCTGATCACCTACGCCGTGCCGGAGCCGTCGTCGTGGGCCCTCCTCGGGGCGGGGCTTGTGGGACTTGCCTGGTGGAAGCGAGGGCGGGGCCGCTCGCGGGCCGCGTCGGGCCGGAGCTAGCCGTCGAGCCAGGGGTCGTACATCGTCGAGCTCGACGGCCGCGCGGGCTCGACTGGCGTCGATTTGCGCGGGCGGGCCCTGAGCGTCCTCGCCACGCGGACGACGAGCGAGCGGACGAGCCTGGGCAAAGTCGGCCGCGGCGGGTAGAGGGCCCGGCCCCGAAGCGGCAGCCCCTGGTCCTCGCAGACGAACGGCCAGCGGAGCTCTGCCTGCCAGAGGAGCTGCCCGCAGCAAGGGCACGGCGCGTCGCCGCCGGGACTCGAGAACTCGACGCAGACGAACTCGCGGCAGACGGGGCAGCGGCCGTAATGCCCCTCGGGCGTCCGCGAGGCCGGTCGGGGGTGTTCGACCCTGCGACTCCGGACGAGCCTCGGCAGCGAATCCCGCACGTATCCGACGCCAAGCTGCGGCACCATGGCCATCGCTCCCGACGAACTGAGGAGATCCTCCCCGGGGATTCCCTCAATTCTCCGACTTATTGCCGGAGAAGTCACGCGCCGATTCCGACCCTGGCCGAATCGCCGTCCGCAGGGTAAAATCCAGGGTTGAAGTCGCGTCGCAACCCGTTGCGCCCAATCCCGATCGCCGGCCGTTCTCACCTCATGCTCGACATCATCGAACCACCCCCCTGCTCCGCCCGCCGCCCCGAGGCGAACGTGGCGGCGACGCTCCTGCCGATCCTGCCGGCCGAGCCCGTCGTCCGCCCGCCGCTGCCGGTCACGCGCAGGGAGATGACAGCGCGCGGGCTGGGATGAGGTCGACGTCGTGCTCGTCACGGGCGACGCCTACGTCGACCACCCGGCGTTCGCGATGGGCATTCTCGGCCGGGTGCTCGAGGCCGCGGGCTTCCGGGTGGCCATCCTGCCCCAACCGGACTGGAAGAGCGCCGACGCCTGGCGGACGTTCGGCCGCCCGCGCCTGTTCTTCGGCATCAGCGCCGGGAACATGGACAGCATGATCAACCACTACACGGCGAACCGGAAGGTCCGCAACGACGACGCCTACTCGCCAGGCGGCCGAATTGGGTTGAGGCCGGATCGTGCGACCTTGCCTTACTGTCAAAGGGCGAGGGAAGCTTTCCCCGGCGTCCCGGTGATCGCCGGCGGCGTCGAGGCGTCGCTCCGTCGCCTGGCGCATTACGACTACTGGAGCGACACGGTCAAGCGGTCGATCCTGCTCGACAGCAAGGCGGATTTAGTTGTGTTCGGGATGGGCGAGCAGGCCATCATCGAGATCGCGCGGCGGCTGGCGAGCGGGGAGTCGGTCAAGGATTTGAGGGATATGCGAGGAGTCGCGTACGCGATGGGGGCGCGGGAGACGCCGCCGGCCGGCGCGATCGTCCTGCCGTCCTTCGAAGAGGCTAAGTCCGACAAGTACGCCTTCGCTCGCGCCACGAAGCTGATCCACCAGGAGACGAACCCGCTGAACGCGAAGACCCTGGTGCAGTTCCACGACCGCCAGGCCGTCGTCGCCAACCCGCCGATGCTGCCGATCAGCCAGGAGGACATGGACCGGATCTACGGCCTGCCCTACAGCCGGCGCCCGCATCCGATCTACGGTTCCGAGGAGATCCCCGCGTTCGAGACGGTGAAGGACTCGGTGACGATCATGCGCGGCTGCTTCGGCGGCTGCACCTTCTGCTCGATCACGACGCACCAGGGGCGGATCATCCAGTCGCGCTCGCAGGAGTCGATCCTGAATGAGCTGAAGGCGATGGGCCGCGACCCGTCGTTCAAGGGCGTCGTCTCGGACATCGGCGGGCCGACGGCGAACATGTACCAGATGCGCTGCACTCGGCCGGAAGTGGAGGCGAAGTGCAAACGGCTCTCGTGCGTCCATCCCAAGATTTGCAAGCTGCTCGGGACGGACCACGGCCCGCTGGTCGAGCTGATGAAGGAGAGCCGCGAGGTGCCGGGCGTGCGCAAGGTGCTGGTCGCCTCGGGCATCCGCACCGACCTCGCGCAGCTTTCCCCCGAGTACATGCAGCAGCTCGCCGCCCACCACGTCGGCGGCCACCTGAAGGTCGCCCCCGAGCACGCCGACGCGGACGTCCTCCGCCGGATGAAGAAGCCCGACATCGCCGACTTCGGCGGCTTCGCCGAGGCCTTTCGAGGGCGAGCGACGAAGGCGGGAAGCCGAAGCAGTACCTGGTGCCCTACTTCATCGCGTCGCACCCGGGCAGCGACCTGAATGCGATGATTGATCTGGCTGTCTTCCTGAAGAGGAACGGTTACCGGCCGGATCAGGTTCAGGATTTCATCCCGGCTCCGTTTGATATCGCGACCTGCATGTATCATACGGGGATCGACCCGTTTTCCGGTGAAGAGGTCTACATCGCCAAGGGCCTAAAGGACCGCAAGCTCCAGCGGGCCCTGCTCCAGTTCTTCAAGCCGGAGAACTATTTCGAGGTCCGGGAGGCGTTGCTCAAGGCGGGGCGGGCGGATTTGATCGGCGCCGGGCTGCGACGCGTTGATTCCGGCCCAGCCTCCGAAGGTCGCCTTGCGGGCGCGGATGGAGAAGGCGAACCAGACGCTGGGCGAGGGGAAGTACGTGCATACGATTTCGGGGCCGGCGAAGGGGCCGCAGAAGGCGGGGTATCGGCCGAAGCGGAAGACGGCGAAGAGGCGGCCGCGGTGAAATCTGTCGATTTCGGATGAGATCAGGGCCGGCCGGCGAATCCATGGGCCCAGTCCGATGATGGAGTGCCCTGCCCAGGTTATCGAGCCGAAGGAGCGCGGCGAGGCGCCCGCCGTCGTCGTGCTCGCAACGGTGCTCTTGTTCTTGATCGCGGCCTACGTCGTGGTGATGTCCGTCCTTCTGCTCCCCGTGGGCCTGTTCGTCGGGCCGCCGGTTTTCTATGCGTCGTTGGTACACACCGGGGTGGCGATCCTCCTGATCGCCTCGTTGAAGGGACTCTCGGGACGCAGGCGATGGGCGCGGTGGCTCGCGATCGGCCTCGGGCTCCTGGTGGCCTTGCTCCTCCCGATCGCGCTGCTCCTCTCTCGTTCGGACGAAGGTTTCGGGATCGGACCCGCCCTGTTCTTCTCGGCCGTCGCCGTGGCGTTTGCCATCGCGTCGGGCTGCCTGCTGTCGCGTCCGGCGAGCCGTTGGCTCACTCGATGAAGCCCTTGGCATGATGCGAGCCCGCTGGAAAGCCGCCGGCTCGCGCCGACCCTACATAGGGCCTATCTCTCGTGAATATCCGCGATTGGCTCGCGAAATTCGACGTCGTCTTGCATGACGCCGAAGTCCATCGGCTGACGATCGACTGCACGCGGATGAGGGCAGAGTTCGACCTTGAAATCTGGACGCCTGACGATGACGAGCATGGCGCCGGAATTGAGAGGTACCGTCCCGCGACGTTGACGTTCTCGGGGTTGGGGTATTTGCTGATCGAGCCGCCTGATTCGCGATACCCTTACGACGCGGCAGAATCGTTGTCTATCGACGTGGAGGACGTCGACGTAGGGGACGCCACGTATCCGGCGGCCCGGTCGGACGGCGCCTTCCGGTGTGGCATCTTCGTCAACCGTTGGAATTCGCGTATCGCGATCTGTGCCACCTCGGTCGATGTCGTCTGGCTCGGCGAGGCCCACGAAGGCCCGGGGCGTCTGGCCGAGACGCCGTGAATCGTGTAGGAATCCAAGGAGACGGGCGGCCGGGGCAGCTACCGGGGCGCCGAGCGTTTCGACAGAACACTATGATTACAGACGGCCCGGCGGCGGCGAAGACGATGAGCGCCCGGAAGCGGTGTGCCTTCGCGATCGCCGCGATCGCCCTCAGCCTCGGCCTCCTCGAGCTGTCGGCCCGCGCCATCGAGCTCGTCCGCGCCCGGCGGGGCGGCCCCGACGCCGCGACGGCCGTCGTCCGCCGGCTCCGGCCGCTCCGTTATGAGCTCGAGCCCGGCGCGGGGCTGCCGGCGAACGGGGAAGTCGCGAGGATTAACCCGGCCCGCCTCCGCGGCGCCGACCCCGAGACGCCGAAGCGGAGGACCCGCGTGCTCTGCCTGGGCGACTCGTGCACGTTCGGCTACGCGCCCGGCGTGACCGATGACGCCACGTATCCCGCCGTCCTCGCCCGGCGGCTCGACCCGGCGCGGTTCGAGGTGATCAACGGCGGCATGCCCGGGTTCGGCTCGCTCGACAGCCTCGGCTTCTTGCTCCACAAAGGCCTCGCGCTCGAGCCCGACGTCGTCGTGATCCTCGCCGGCTGGAACGACTACGCCCACGTCCACCAGGTCGACGATCGACCGACGCCGGCGAGCCCGCTCCGCATCCTGGAGGGCTCGGCGCTGGTGACGGCTCGCGAAGCTCGCGATGGCGAAACTTGTCAAGCCGAGGCCCGCCCCCTTCGACCCGGCGCGCGAGCGGGCCCGGCTCGCACGGCTGTCCGCGGCCGACGGCCGTCTCTCCGACGCGGCGTTCGCCAGCACGCGGTCGCGCGATCGAGGCCATGGTCCGCGCCTGCCGAGATCACGGCGCGGTGCCGGTGCTTGTCACGTACCCCAACTTCACGAGGGACGGCTGGGACGGCGTCGACTCGCTGACCGACGGCGAGCTCCGCCCTGCCCTCTCGGCGCTCGGCCGAGATCGAGCTCTCGCCCGGGGCCTGGCGGACGTACGCGGCCACGACCAACGGGCTGATCCGCGACGTCGCGGCGCGGCTCGATGTGCCGCTCGTCGAGGGGGACGCGATCCGCGACCCGGGTCTGTTCTTCGACCTGATCCACCTCGCCCCCGAGGGCACCGCGATGCTCGCCGACCGCGTCGCGCCGGCGGTCGTCCGCGCGATCGACGCGAAAAAAGGTTCGACGCACGAGGGCCCGTAGTCCGGTAGGATGGGCGTGCGCCTCCACTGCGGCGGGCGAAGCCCAGACTCCGAAGACGGGGACAAAGACCATGCGCCGCGCCCTCCTCTCCCTGGCCGCCTGCGCCGCGTCGATCGTGATCTGTCCAATGGCCCGCGCCGAGATCCAGGTCGGCGCCGCCACGCGCGTCATTACGCCCGACCCGCTCTTGCCCGTCTCGGGCGGCATGGGCGGGACGAAGCCGACGACCGAGAAGCGCGGCGAGCTGACGGCCCGCGCCGTCGTCTTCAAGAAGGGCGACGTCCCGGTCGCCGTCGTCGGCCTCGACCTGCTCGGCTTCCCGGCGGTGCTCGGCGACCGCATCCGCAAGAAGGTCCCGCGGATCCCGGCCGAGAACATCCTGATCGGCGCGTCGCACACCCACAGCGCATCCCGACTGCTACGCCTTCCCCGACGGCAACGGCGGCCACACGGGCGACCTCAAATACATGGACTTCGTCTGCGACAAGGCCGCCGAGGCGATCAACGAGGCGATCGATAAGTTGCAGCCCGCGTGGATCAAGATCGCGACGGGCGAGGCGAAGGGAAAGATCGCCTACAACTACTACGCGCCCGACCTCTACGACCGCCGGATGGGCGTCATCCAGGCCGTCAGCCCCGACGGGAAGACGATCGCGACGCTCGTCAATTACGCGATCCATCCCGAGGTGCTCGGCAACGGCGTCGGCATCCTCAGCCCCGACCTGATCGGGCCGCTCTGCGAAAAGCTCGAGGCCGACGCCGGCGGCGTCGCCGTGTTCATGAACGGCGCCAGGGCGGCATGGTCACGGCCGACAACCGCAACCTCGACGCTCCCAAGGACGCCCAGCGCGGCTACTGGAACGACGCCCGCCGCTGGGACGAATGCCTGCGGATCGGCCGCCTGATGGCCAGCGAGGCCCAGCGGATCGTCAAGGACGCCCCGGTCCAGAAAGACCCCACGCTCGCCTGCGACTCGCTCGTCGTGCGGTTTCCGGTCGACTCCGCGGCGATGTGGGCCGTCGTGACCATGTCCCCCCTGAACTATCCCCACAACGACGACCATTCGGTGTCGGCGCGGATCAACCTGGTGAACCTCGGCGATGCGCAGATCCTCACGATCCCCGGCGAGGCGTTGCCCAATATCGGCTTCTATCTCAAGCGGAAGATGCACGGTAAGCATAACTTCCTGTTGGGGCTTACGAATGATGCGTTTGGATATATCTTGACCAAGGTGGATTTCCAGAGCTTCCCGCGGTACGAGTACGTGTCGCGGACGTCGCTGGGGGAGATGACGGGGGAGATCTTGATCGAGAAGGCGCTGGGGCTGGTGGAGAAATCTCCGAGGCCGGGTCGCTGACTCCCCTCGTTCCCACGCTCTGCGTGGGAATGCCTCTTCGGCCGCTCCGCGGCCATTCCTCAGCAATACGGACGACGCGGAGCGTCGTAACGAGGGTGGGCTCCGCCAGGCGTCCTGGGATATAACGGGTTGTATCGAAGACCTCCGACCCGCAAGAAGACGTCCGCACAGCGGACCCTACGAAGACTGCCAAGACCGATGAAACGCCGACCGCCGCAGCGCAAGTCCTCCGCCCCGCCGGTCAAGCCGTCGCAGCGCAAGCCTTCTGGCCGGCCGCGGCCCGGGCCGACGCCCGACCCGCGGCCCGCCCGTCGCGACGGGCCGATGCTCAAGTCGAGGCCGCGGCCCAGGCCGCCCGAGCCGGTCGCGACCGAGGGGGATCGCGCCGTGGCGAGCGTGGTCCCCCTGGAGGTCGCTCGCGAAGGTCGCGGTCGACGCGGCGGTCCTCGTCGAGCGGGCCGTGCTCCACGACAAGAAGCACGCCGACCGGGCCCTCGCCCACTACCTGAAGGACCGCCGCGACCTCGGGCAGGTCGACCGGCTGTTCGTGAGCCAGGCGGTGTTCGCGCTGTTCCGCTGGAAGGGGTGGCTCGACCCGCTGCCGCTCGACCGGCCCGAGGCGCGGCTGCTCTTCGCCTGGCTCATCGACGCCCCGGCCGTCCACCCCGTGTGCCGCGTTTGGGCCCGCACGATCGGCCGCGACGCGACGCGGGTCGTCTCGCTCGGCGGCGCACCGAACTGGACGGCGCGGGCCGAGGGGTGGAAACGGCTGCACGAGGGGATCGGCGTCACCGTCGACCCCTGGCGGCTCTTCCCGCAGTGGCTCCGCGAGCACCTGCCGCTGCCGCCGGGCTCGGCGTCGCCGAAGATGAAGTACCTGGAATTATTGAATGCCTTGCAATCCCGTCCGCCGCTCTGGGTCCGCGCTCAGGGGGCGGAGCCGAGGAAGGTGTGGGACGAGCTGGCCGCCCTCGGATTGAGGCCCTGGGTCCATCGCCGGGTCGAGGGCGCGGCCAAGCTCGGGCCCGAGGCGAATGTGCACCACCTCGACCCGTTCAAGCACGGTCGGCTCGAGATCCAGGACCTCGCCTCGCAGGCCGTCGGTCTGGTCTGCGACCCCGAACCGGGTGAGCGGTGGTGGGACGCCTGCGCCGGCGCGGGCGGGAAGGCGCTGCACCTCTCGGCCTGATGCAGGGGAAGGGGCTGGTCGTTGCGACCGATGTGAACGAATCAAAGCTAAAGGAAACGGTCCGCCGCGCCCGGCGGAGCCCGTTCCGCAACGTGACGACGAAGGTGTGGGACGGCAAGCGCGTGGCCGGCAAGCCCGGCAGCTTCGACGGCGTGCTCGTCGACGCCCCCTGCTCCGCGATCGGCACCTGGCGGCGCAATCCCGACGCGCGGTGGACGCTCGACCGCGAGGCGATCGCGCGGCTCGCCGAGCTCCAGGGGCAATTGCTTCGCGCCGCCGCCGCCGGTGTAAAGAAAGGCGGCTCGCTGGTCTACTCCGTGTGCACGCTTACGCCGGCCGAGACGACGGGCGTGATCCGCCCCTTCCTTGCCGAGCGGCCCGACTTCAGGCTCGACCCGTTCCCGCATCCCCTGACCGGCGTCGCGACGGACGGCACCACGCTGCTCTGGCCGCAGGAGGCGGACAACGACGCGATGTTCGTGGCGAGCATGGTGCGGTCTTCGTAGGGTCCACAATGGCGGACCCTACAAGTCAGTTGGGCGCCGTCAGGTTCAGGACCGGCGTGCCAGTCGAGGGGGACGTCGCCGCGGCCGGCGTGCTCGTCGCGGCGGGGGCCGGCGAGCTGAGCTTCGTCTGAATCGCCTCGAGCGCCGCGTGGAGCTTGTGGACCGAGGCGTCGCACCCGTGCGGGTTGCCCGAGTAGGAGAACGACGTCGCGCGGAGCTTGCCCAGCGACCGCTCGTAGACGACGACGTGAGTCGTCACGATGAAGTCGGTCGACGGGTTGCCGCAGTGGCCCTTGAGCCGGTAGAGGTCGCCCTGGCGGAGGGCGTCAAGGAGGGGCTTGAGGGCGTCGGTGCTGATGTGGCGGATTCCCTCGCCGTCGATTACGGTGCCGTCGGCGAAGACCTCGAGAAACATGCCGAACTGGCCGCCGCCGTCGGACTTGCCGACGGAAACCCGCGTCACGAGCGGGTCGGCATCGGTCGCGGGCCGGCTGAACCGGGGCTGGGCGGTGATCCGCGGGGCGGTGCTGTTCGAAGGCGATTCGGGCGGAGTTGAGGCCGGCGTGGACGGGGACGGCGGGGTCGCGTAGATCACGCCCGGCGGCGGGGCGTTCGACGAGGCCGAGGCGGGCTTGGCCGACGAGTCGGCGCTCGGTCCGAACCGGAAGAGCCGGGCGAGGCGGCCGCCGGGGGGCGGGTCGTCGCCCAGGCCGGGGCTCGTGGCGAGGCCGAGCAGGACGAAATCCGGACGCCAGCGCGCCCAGGCCTCGACGGTGGTTCGGTCCCGATTGCATCGCCAGCCTCCTTGCTGTTGGCCCCCGGGCCTGCGTTTCGTCGGTCTCGGGTCGACCGCGGGTTACATCGAAACGACCCGGTACGCCTCCTCGACGGTCGACAGACCCTGCATAACCTTATCGACCGCGGATTGCCGCAACGTTTGCATTCCCAGCTCAACCGCCACGCGCCGCAGGACGTCCTTGGAAATCTGCTGGAAGATCAGCTCGCGGAGCACGTCGCCGATCTCCATGAGCTCGAAGATGCCCGTGCGGCCGAGGTAGCCGGTCTGGAAGCACGACTCACAGCCCTGGCCGCGGGCCAGGCGGAGGTCCGGGTACTCGTCGCGGTCGATGCCGAGCAGGAGGTACTCCTTCTCGGTCGCCTCGACCTCGGCCCGGCAAAATGGGCAGATCTTGCGCATCAGGCGCTGGGAGACGACGCCGAGCAGGGTGTTGGAGAGCAGGTAGCCGGGGATCTTGAACTCGTAGAGGTTGCCGATCGTCCCGGGCGAGTCGGAGGCGTGGATCGAGCTGAAGACGAGCACGCCGGTCATGGCCGCGCGGATGCCGATCTGGGCCGTCTCCTCGTCGCGGATCTCGCCGATCATGATGACGTCGGGGTCCTGGCTGAGCAGGGCCTTCAGCCCCTCGCCGAAGCCGACGTCGCGGCCGATGTCGACCTGCATCTGGTTGACGCCGGCGAGCCGGTGCTCGATCGGGTCCTCGATCGTCATGATGTTCCGCGACGGGACGTTGACGCGGCTCAGGCACGAGTAGAGCGTCGTCGTCTTGCCCGCGCCGACGGGCCCGGCGACGAGCACCGCGCCGTAGGGCTTGTCGCAGAGCGAGCCGAGCAGGTCGGCCTCGTGGTGCGTGAGGCCGAGGCCTTCGAACCGGAACGCCTCGGTCAGCGACTCGTGGATCCGGACGACGACCTTCTCGCCGAGGATCGTCGGCGACGTGGCGATCCGGAGGTTGCGCGAGCGGTCCTTGTGGCGGATCGTGATCCGACCGTCCTGCGCGTGCCGGCGCTCGACGATATTGAGGTTGGCCATCACCTTGAGCCGGCTGACGACCGAGGTGGCCTGGCCGGCCTCGAGGTTCAGGACGTCATGGAGCTGGCCGTCGATCCGGTAGCGGACGCGGGTGTAATTCTCCTGCGGGTCGAAGTGGACGTCGGTGGCGCGGCAGTCGCAGGCGCGGCCGAGAATCTCGGTGACGAGGTCGATGGGCCCGGCGGTGGCGGCGATCTCCTTGAGCTCGCCGCGGACGTTCCGCTCGGCCAGGGCGAGGTCGGACGGGGTCGAGGCGGCCGAGACCATGCCGGGCTCGGCAACCTGCGGCAGCTCGGTCTCCGCCACCGTGCCGTTACCGGCCGGCTCATGGTCGGCGACCTGCGGGAGCTCGGGTTGGACGTCCTCGACCAGGACGGGCAGGTTCTCGTCGACCGCCTCCACGACCAGAGGCACGCGCTCGTTGACGAGCTTGGCGAGCTGGTCGGGCGGGACGAGCTTGAGCTTCAACAGAGCCTGGCGGAGGTCGAGCTTGTGCTGCCAGCTATATTGCTGGACGGCCAGCAGTTGCGCCGACGTGATCAGGCCGTCCGTCACGAGCAGGGCCCCGAGGGCCTGTTCCGCGGCGGGCGAGAGGATCTCGGGATGGGTCGGCACGATGGGCACTCCGGGGACGAGCCTCTACGTCCGTCGCCCTCGAAGGTCCTACGTCGGACCCGGGGCGTCGTGTCGCTATCCCTGTTCCGGCATCGATTCTTCCCGATCTACCGGCGGAAATCTAGCACGGATTGGGGGGATTCGGCCGAAAGGGCTCTTCATGACTGCAATGGTGGAGGCGAGCCGGTGAGGCGCGGATAATTCGCCCGGATCGTCGCGGCGGCCTGGACGCGGCGGGGCGGGTCGGCGAGGAGGTCGGCGAGGTGATCGACGATCCGGCGCGCTTTCTCGGCGGCCAGCCTCGCGCCTTCGCCCGTCTCGACATCCCGGGCTGCAGACATCCGATAATCCGCGTCGATTCGCAGCTGATGGAGGTCTTGCAGGAAGTCCCCCGCCGCTTTCAGGGCGATGTCCCCGCTCGCTTGGAGCAGTCGGCTCGCGTGCCCGTGGGCCGAACTGCCCCGACCGATCGGGACACCGAGGGCGGCCAGTGCCTCTGCGGCGCAATGGAACGCGCCGTAATAGGCCCGGCTGATGGCGGTGCGTCAACGCGCGGGGTCGGTCGGCGTGGCAACGGACATCGTGGACGCCAGGCGGACGAAGTCGCGTGGGTCCATCTCAGTGGATGACGGGGAAGAGAATGATGCGGTCGAAGCCGGCCCCGAGCAGGGCCCGGGCCGCGACGACATATCCCCAGTTTGCCCGCGAGACCTCGACCGGGTCGCCCGAGACGGGCGCCGTGATCACGAGCGCCCAGTCCACCGGGTCTTCGCTCCAATCGAACAGCGAGACCACGACCGGCCCGACGACGTTGAAGTGCTCCGGGACCAGCCGGATCGCCTCGGCCAGGGCGCTTCCAGGCCCTCGCGCACGGCGAACTCCTGGGCCTCGCGGTTCTCGTAGCTCGGCGAGGACGGATCGATGCTCGGCGCGTCGGCGCCCGCAGCGAGCGGGATCGGCAGATGCTGGCATGTCTCGGAGGCCATCCTAGAGGTCTCCCCGGCCGGCGAGGTTCGAGGTCCAACCTTCAGCCTAACGTTTTCGCGTCATTGCGGCCACCGGACGGGCGGATCATCGGTGGCGCAGCCAATAAGCCGCGGCCGGCGACTCGCCGGGGGCTCGTGTGGATCTCACGAGCTCCCGGCGGGACGGCCGGCCGCGGACGGAGGTCGGGTTGTGATTTGCGTCGATTACCAACCGCTGAGCTCGTCGATCATGCGATCGAGGGCCAGCTCGAGCTTGGCGGGCGTCTCGTACGTGCCCGCGGCGATCTGGCGGCGGATCTCCTCCACCTTCTCGTGGCGGATCTCCGGCAGGCGGCTGATGCCGTCGAGCATCTGGCCCAGCGGGCTGATCTCGACGTGGTCGCGGGGCGCTCCCGCGTGGACCGTGGAGCCGGCCTCCACGCTGAAGGCGGCCAGTCGCGGATAGATCGGTTGGGGGCCTTGCGCTCCCCCCGCACCATAAACTTCCATGTGAGCCTCCCCTTCGGTGTCTGGGCCGGCGTCTCCCGACGCCCGCCTGACCAATCGTTGCGAATCCAAAGGACGACGTGATTTTCCCGCCCGCGGAGGTTCCCGAGAGACCCGCGCCAGCCCTGAGCCGGCGTCATTCTCCCTCGGCCTCCACCGTGGGGCCCTCGACCGAGGTCCCGGGCGTCCACACCCATCTCATCGGACCGAAAGATGGGGCGACCTTAACTTTCCGCGCGGAAATCAGGCCCGATTTCGGCTCATCGACGCAACTCCAAGGCTGCCCGAACGTCCCGTCATGAACGTTCGGCCACGGACCCGCCCAATCCGACTCTTCGGCGCGACCGGAACCCTTGCGGGAATTCCCTATCTTCTCATCCGAGGCCCGTTGTGCTGCGGCTTGAGGGCCTCGGAGATGCCCTGCGAGACCTGGCCGAGCCGGTCGGTGAGCATCGAGATCCTCTGCTCGATCGCCGTGATCTCGGCGCGGTTCTCGGGGGTCATCGGTCGGGCCTGGAGCGCCTCGAGGGTCGCCACGGCGTCGCTCAGCTCCTTCGCGCCTTTGACGAAGACCTGGGCCGTGTCGTAGGCGGCCTGGATGTGAACGTCCTCGGGCGTGGGCTTGTAGAACGGGCTGAGCACGAACGGGTTGGCGAAAATCTTCTGGACGAGCTTGTCGGCCCAGTCGGTCGCGTCGCGGACGTTGGCGATCGTGCGCTGGAGGTCGGCCTTGTTGCGGACGATGATCGTCAGCGCCTGCTCGGCGATCTGATCGGCCTGATACAGGACGCGGTCGACCCGGGCACGGGTCTTGTCGAGGTTGGCGATCAGCGCCTCGACCATCGGCCGGTCCTTGATGACGACGTCATTGATCGTCGCCGTCAGGTCGCGGACGTTCGACATCGTGCCGCGGATGCTCTCGCTGTTCTCGGCGAGCATGCCGTCGACGCGGCCGACGAGGCTCTGAAGCTTCGTGAGCGAGGCCTCGACGGTCGGCGCGGCGGCGTTGACACGGCGGAAGATGTCCTCGATGTGGCCGGCGGTGCCCTCGACCGACGGGCGGACGGCCTCGATCGTGTCCTTGAGGCCGCCGGTCACGTCGTGGACGTTGGCCAGGATCGTCTTCACGCGGGGCGCGGCGGTGTCGACGACCTCGCGGACCTGGCTGATCGTGTGGCTGATGTCCTTGCGCTCTTCCGGCCCCAATCCCACCTGCTGGAGGATCGGGTCGAACGGGCTCGACTCGACGCCCTGCACGACCTGCCCCGCGATGAGGCCGACGGCCGAGCGGCCCGACGAGATGATGTTGATCCGGCTCTGGCCGGTGAGGCTGGCCTGAATCGTGATTTTCACGTCCTGCTTGAGCTTCGCGGCGAGGTCGTCGGGCACGGCGATCGTGATCCGGGCCCGGAGGCTGCCCTCGACCTCGGCGAGCGTGACGTCGGTGACTCGCCCGGCGTCGATGCCGGCGATCCGCACGGAGTTGCCCGCGCGGATGCCCTGGCCGTCGCGGAAGTCGACCTCGATCTGCCGCCGCGTCGTGAGGAAGCCCGGTCCGTCGCCGGCCAGCACGAGGAGGGTGATCAACCCCCCGAGTGCGACCACCGCCACCAGGCCGACGCGGACCTCATGGCCCGCCGATCGCGTACTCATCGGCCCACTCCCTCGGTTGGCAATCGCGACATCCGTGTCGGTCTCACGTCAGGACGGGTCGGCTTGGGGGATCGGAAAGCGGAGAGCGGAGAGCAGAAAGCACAGAGTACAAGGCACATGGGAGATGGGAGGATTTGCTTCGTCATATCTGCTTGATCCTGCCGCGTCGGATCGTGCCTTCTGTCTTCTGCTCTGTGCCTTGTGCTTTGTGCCTTGTGCTTTCTGCCTTCTGCTTTGTGCTTTCCGTCTCCCGCCCTCGAGCGGGCCTTGCCTACGACATCGGCGGCGCCAGCAGCGTCGGCCCGAACGCCGGCCCCGCGTGGTAGAACAGCAGAAACCACGCGCTGTTCCCCAGCAGGATCGCACACCCGCCCAGGCACGCCGCGCGGACCGCGACGAACGGCGTGTCAATCGGGTCGGGCACGGGTCCGTCGCCGTGGCGGAGGCCCTCGTAGCAGGCGAACCACGAGACCGACAGCCCGAAGAGCAGCCCTTTGAGGATCACGCCCGAGACGTCGCGGGCCCAGAGCATCTGAAAGAACATGTCCCAGAACGCTGGCCCCCGCGTGTTGAGCAATCCCGCAGCCACGAAGTAGCCGGTTGCGATCCCGACCAGGGCCGCCCACACGCCCAGAATCGGGCCGGCGATCACCGTGGCGATCATCCGCGACGCCGCGAGCCGCGCGGGCTCGACGGCCCCGCGCGGGTCGGTGTCGTGATGGGCCAGGACCTCGCGGTCGGGAAGCCAGGACGGGTCGCGATCGAGCGCGTCACGGTCGCGGCCGCGGAGCTCGGTCGTGAACAGGGCCGAGACGAGGCCGCCGAGGACCATTGCCGAGATCAAGGGCCCAACGTTCCGGACCATCCCGACGCCCACGACTGGCCCGATGCCGTCCATGAACGTCGCGCCGAAGTACGCCTGCATGGCCATGAACGAGCCGAGACCGATGTGGACGATCGCCACGAGCGGCAGCCCGAACCGGAAGATCCGATCGAGGTGCCGCGCCACGGCCGGGGCCAGCGACGGCACCTCGCCGCGCGGGCGGACGATCGAGCGGAACGCCGAGATGCCGAGCAGCCCCATCCCGCCCAGATAGTGGACGATGTCGAGGACCGTCCGGCCGACGAGGGCAAACGGACGGAGCGCGGGGGATGGAAGGTCGGGCAGGGCGTTCGCGTGGGACATTCGAGGGGGCCCTCCGTGGCCGTGTCGGTCGGTCGCGGCGCGGACTTTACTGTTTCCGCGACGACGTGACCAGCCCGCCTTGCGGCGACGCCGTCGGCCGGCCCCGGAGCTTCGACTGCCACCAGGCCTTCCACCGCTCGACGGCCGGCGCGCGCTCCTCGGGATCGGCCCAGGGGACGAAGCCGAAATCCTGGCCCGTGCGCTTGCGGAGCCCGTTGTTCGCGTTCATGCGGACGACGGAGTCCTTGTCGTCCAGCGACTTGATCCATACGGGGATCGCGACCGAGTCGGGCTGGTCGTCCCCGAGCCCGACCGCCCCGGCTCGGACGACCGGGGCCGGGTTGTTCATCGCGCGAAACTTGCGCGGGGTGCAGCGCCCCGCAGCCGGCGATGAGGGTCATCGCGGCGCAAGGCGCGAGCGTGCGCAGGGTGCGTCGCCACCTGTCCATGGAGGCTATTCCCTATGAGCTGTCATGCCAATCCGTGGCGCGGGCAAGCTAACGGATCGCGCCGGATCGGGCAAGGCCGATCGGGCCGGGGTTCTGGGGCGCCCGCTCAGATATCCCGCCCGCCCCTGCGGACCTCATTGACGAACTCGTGCGCCATCCTCGCCGGCCCCGGCAATCGATACTTGCCCGACGTCGCGAGCACCAGCGCGGTAGCCGACTCGAAGTCGCATCGATGCCCCGGCGAGACGAAGAGCGGCGCGACGCGATCCTTCGTGCGCACGACCTCGCCGATCCTCTCGCCCCGATCAGAAAGCTCCGACCGATCGCCGCGCCTCGGCCCCGGCTCGACGAACTCGCCGAACAGCCGGCTCTTCGCACACCCGACCGTCGGCCGGTCGAGCCAGAGCCCCAGATGGCTGGCGATCCCCACCCGCCGGGGATGGGCGACGCCCTGGCCGTCGCACATCACGACGTCGAACGGCGTTTTGATGCGCGTTTCAAAGACCTCCAGCAGCGCCGGGATCTCGCGGAACGAGAGCAGCCCAGGGACGTACGGATAAGAAATCGGCCGCACGACCCCGGCGCGCTCGATGACCTCGAACGTGTCCGCCCGCACGACCACGACGGCCGCGGCGAGGATCTTGTCGTACTTGCCCATCGACACGTCCGCCGCGGCGATGACGTCCCACTTCGTCAGCGGGGTCGAGGTGTCGACCTGATGGGCGAGCTCAGTCTGGAGCTTGCGGGCTTCGGTGGGGGGGAGGTCCCAGCGGTGGGGGATGGGCATGGCAAGCTACCTCATTGGCGACGCCGGGAGCGACCTTAGCTGCCAATCCCCCGGATCGCCTCAGCCGCCTGGATACAATCCTCGCGTGAAACATCCAGGTGAGTACAAGCCCTCACGACCTGCGGCCCCAGGGCACTGATGAGCACCCCGTGCGCCTTGAGCCGCGCCACGACTTCGGCCGCCGTGCCCAGCGCCGGAGCGACCTTGATCCACACGAGATTCGTCTCAACCGGCCCGGATTCGAGGGAGAGGCCCTCCGTATCCTCGACGGCCTCGGCTAACAATCGAGCGTTCGCGTGGTCCTCGGCGAGTCGCTCGACGTGGCGGTCCAGCGCGTGGATCGCCGCGGCCGCGAGGATTCCCGCCTGACGCATGCCGCCGCCGAAGACTTTCCTCAATCGGTGGGCCTTCTTGATCAGGTCGCGAGGGCCCGCGATCGCCGAGCCGACCGGGGCGCCCAGGCCCTTCGAGAAGCAGATCGCCACCGTGTCGAAATGGCGGCCCCATTCCGAGGCCGCGACGCCCGAGGCGACCACGGCGTTCATCAGCCGGGCGCCGTCGAGGTGCATCGCGAGGCCGTTCGAGCGCGCCCACTCGGAGATCGCTGAGATGTCGCCGAGCGGATGGACCCGGCCTCCGGCGCGGTTGTGCGTATTCTCCAAAGACACCAGCCGGGTCCGGGCGTAGTGGCCGTCGTCGGGGCGGATCTTTCCTTCCAGTGAGCCTCGCGTGACCATCCCGCCGTCCGACTCGACCGTGCGGGATGTGGCGCCGTGAGGCGGGCGATGCCGCCGCCCTCCCAGACGTAGACGTGGGCCGTCGCGCCGCAGATCACCTCGTCGCCGGGCGCGCAGTGGACGCCGATGGCGATCTGGTTGGCCATCGTGCCCGAGGGGACGAACAGGGCCGCCTCCTTTCCGAGCAGCTCGGCCGTCTTGCGCTCGAGGGCGAGGACGGTCGGGTCCTCGCCGTAGACGTCATCGCCGACCTCGGCCTCGGCCATCGCCCGGCGCATGGCGGGAGTGGGCTTCGTGACGGTGTCGGAACGGAGGTCGATCGGGGTCGTCATCGGTTCGTCCTCGTGGGGTTTCGAGCACCCAGTTTAGCCGTTTGCGCTCTCGACGGGCGATGGCGGCCGCGCCACGCCTGGGATTAACATGGGAACTCCAGGGAAGGTCCGCCGCGGTGTCCTACCTTTCAGGACACTTGCCGCAATAGGATGTACAATTGAGGGCCCGACGGCGGGCCAGAAACGATTCGACCGGGAGGGACGGGCCATGAATCCGATCGTGTTCGCCATGCGCCGGCCCGTCACGACCATGATGCTGGTCGTGGCCCTGATCAGCGGCGGCCTGCTCGGCCTGACGAAGATGCGGGTCGACATCTTCCCGTCGCTGCACACGCCGAAGATTTACGTCTACCTCGACTACGTCGGCATGAGCCCCGCCCAGATGGAGGGGTTCATCGTCAACCAGCTCGAGCTCTATTTCCAGTACGTCGACGGCATTTCGGACATCGACACGCGCAATATCCAGCAGGTCTCGCTCTGCGAGCTCTCCTTCTTCCCCGGCACCGACATGGGCCAGGCCATGGCGCAGGTCGTGGCGATGTCCGACCGCGCCATGTCGTGGATGCCCAAGGGGACGCTGCCGCCGATGATCATGCGCATGGACGCCGGCAGCGTCCCCGTCGGCTATTTGGTGATGGAGAGCAAGGAGACGTCGCTCGGTCGGATGGGCGACCTGGCCCAGAACATCATCCGGCCGCTCGTGCAGAAGTACGTCCCCGGCACCGTCGCGATCTCGCCGTTCGGCCCGAACATGCGGTCGATCCTGATCAACGTCAGCCCCGACAAGCTCCAGCAGTACAACCTGAACCCCCAGCACGTCATCGACGCCGTCGCCAAGGGCAACACCGTCGTCCCGGCCGGCAACGTCTACATCAAGGACTCGATGCCGATCGTCGCCAACAACGCGACCGTCGTCGACATCCAGAAGCTGGGCTCGATCCCCCTTCGGCTCCAGCAGAACGTCTACCTCCGCGACGTGGCGCACTTCCAGGATGATATTGACATTACCTATGGATATGCGCTCGTCAACGGCAAGAAGTCGGTCTACCTGCCGATCATCAAGAAGGACACCGCGTCGACGCTGACGGTCGTGGCCGACATCCGCAAGTCGATGCAGCTCTTCCGCGACGTCGTGCCCAAGGACGTGACGGTCAACTTCGAATTCGACGAGTCGCCGACGGTGATCGCGGCCGTGCGGAGCGTCGCGAGCGAGGGCGTCATCGGCGCGACCTTGACCGGGCTGATGATCCTCCTGTTCCTCCGCGACTGGCGGAGCGTGATCGTCGTCGTCTCGAACATCCCGCTCGCCCTGCTCGGGTCGCTGTTCGGGCTCTGGCTGACGGGGAACACGATCAACATCATGTCGCTCGGCGGCATGGCGCTGGCGATCGGCATCCTCGTCGACGAGGCGACGGTGACGATCGAAAACGTGCACGTCCAGATGCAGCGCACGCCAAAGCTCGCCTCGGCGATCCTCCACGCGGGAAACATCACGGCCGTGCCGCGGTTGCTCGCGCTCTTGTGCATCCTCTCGGTATTCATCCCCGCGTTCATCATGGGCGACCCGCTCAGGTCGCTCTTCATGCCGCTGACGCTGGGCGTCGGCGGGGCGATGATCTCGTCGTACCTGCTCTCCAGCACGTTCGTGCCGATCATGTGCGTTTACCTGCTCAAGCATAAGGGTCACGCCGCGGAGAAGCGCGGGCTGTTCGACCGCGTGATCGGCGTCTACACGAAGGCGGTCGGCGCACTGGTCCGCATGAGGCTCCTCACGGTGCCGATCTATATTGCGGCGTGCGCGATGGTCCTGTGGGGACTTGGACTTCAGGTCGGCACCGAGCTATTCCCCCAGGTCGATTCGGGCGAGTTCGTGCTCCGGTTCCGGCCGCCGGCGGGGTCGAACTACGAGCTGACGCGCGAGATGGCGATGAAGTGCCTGGAGGAGATCGAGATCGAGGCAAGGCCCGAGAACATCGAGATCACGATGGGCTTCGTCGGCCAGGTCGCGCCGAACTTCGGTATCAACAACATGCTGCTGTTCATGCGCGGGCCCGACGACGGCCAGCTCCGCGTCGCGTTTCGCGAAGGGAGCGGGATCAAGCTAGACGCGTTCCGGGAGAAGCTCCGCAAGGCCCTGCCGGAGAAGGTCGTCCCCTGGCTGGCGAAGCGACTCGAGCAGGGCGGCCTGGCGAAGGAGGTCGCGCAGCGGCAGGCGAAGACGGCGACGTTCGGCTTTGAGCCGGGCGACATCGTGACCGAGGTCATGAGCTTCGGCTCGATGGCGCCGATCGCCGTGCGCGTCATCGGCACGGATATCGGCCTGACGCGCGAGCACGCGACCAAGGTCGCCGACGAGATGAGGAAGATCCCGCATCTCCGCGACGTTCAGTTCGAGCAGACGCTCGACTACCCGACCGTCGAGGTCGACATCGACCGCGAGAAGGCGGGCCTGAGCGGCGCGAACGTTGAGGACATCGGCCGCGCGCTGATCATGGCCACGTCATCGACCCGGTTCCTCTCGCCCAACTACTGGATCGACATCAAGACCGGTTTCGATTACCTCGTCGAGGTGCTCGTGCCGCCCGCGCGCATGACCAGGGCGAGCGACATTGAGACGCTGCCCGTCGACTCGGTGAACCCGCTCGTGAACCTGATGATCCGCGACGTGGCGACGGTGCGCCAGAGCGTGCGGCTCGGCGAGTACGATCGGTCGATGTCCCAGCGCTACCTGACGGTGACGGCGAACGTCGAGGGCGAGGACATGGGCCGCGCCTCGGTCCAGGTGGCAAAGGCCATCGACGCCGCCGGCGCCCCCGCGCGGCGTGCGAGTCATCCCGATGGGCCAGCTCCCGCCGATGGACGAGATGTTCCAGTCGCTCGGTATCGGCCTGGGCGTGGCCGTGTTCGTGATTCTCGTGCTGCTGACGGCCTTCTTCCAGTCGCCGAAGATGGCCCTGATCTCGATCGGCGCCGTGCCGGGGGTGCTCGCGGGTATTGCGACAATCCTCTACTTCACGAACACGACCTTGAACATCGAGTCGTTCATGGGCTCGATCATGTGCCTGGGCGTCTCGGTGTCGAACTCGGTCATGCTGGTGACGTTCATCAACAACCACTGGCAGGAGGGCTCGTCGCCGGTCGACGCCGCGATCAACGGCGCGAGCGACCGGCTCAGGCCGATCCTGATGACGGCGTGCGCGATGACGATCGGCATGGTGCCGATGGCCCTCGCGCTCGAGAAGGGCAGCGAGATGCAGGCTCCGCTCGGCCGGGCGGTCATCGGTGGGCTGGTGATGTCGACGTTCGCGACGCTGTTGATGGTCCCGCCGATCTTCGCGCTGTTGATCGGCAAGGCCGCGGCGCGGTCGCCGTCGGTCTACCCTGGCGACCCCGAGAGCGCCCACTACGACCCCGAGATCCTCGAAGGTCCGCCCGGTGCGCCCGTGCATTCCTCCAACGGCAACAGCAACATCCACGACGACGGCCACGCCCCGAACGCGGCCACCGAGTCGCCCCCCTTCCCCGGAGCCCACTGATGCGCATCGCCCCTCGCCTCGGGCCCTCGGTCTGGATCGCCGCCGTCCTCGCCGCCTCGGGGTGCCAGAAATCCCCCCCGCCCGAGGTCAAGAGCATCGCGACCCCGCCGACGGTCTCGCTCGTCCATCCCACGATCCGAACGATCGTGCGGACGGTCGGGCAGCCGAGCTTTGTCGATGCGTATGAGCAGACACCGATCTATCCGAAACTGACGGCCTACATCGAGAAGTGGGTCCTCGACATCGGCGACAAGGTGAAGAAGGGCGATCTGCTCGCGACCCTCTTCGTGCCCGAGGTGCGCGAGGACTACGAGACGAAGAAGGCCGACGTCGAGGTGGCCAAGGCCAAGATCACGATGTTCCTCAAGCAGGTCGACGTGGCCGGCGCCGAGGTCGCGGCGGCGACGGCGCGCGTCTCGGAGGCGAAGGCGTCGCTGCAGAAGTTCGCGGCCATTGTCGAGCGCTGGGACTCGGAGGTGAAGCGGCTCCGGCGCGAGAGCGACCGAGGGGTCGTCTCGCCGCAGGTGCTGCTCGAGTCCGAGAAGCAGCACAAGGCCGACATCGCCTCGTACGAGGCGCAGAAGGCGACGATTGAGGCAGCGCTGGCCGACCAGCTCGCGCGAGAAGCCGGTCTGGAGCGGGCGAAGGCCGACGTCCTCGTCGCTGCGTGCCCAGTTGCTCGCCGCCCAGAGCGACGAGCGTCGGCTCGCGGCGTGGGTCGGCTATCTCACGCTCACCGCGCCCTACGACGGCATCGTCGTGGCCCGCAACGCCAACACGGGCGACTTCGTCCTGCCCGCAACTGGCGACCCCTCGGCCGGCCGCCACGCGCCCGACGTCTCGTCGGACCGCGCCGCGCCGATTTTCGTGGTCGCGCGGACCGACGTCGTCCGAGTCTTCGTCGACGTGCCCGAGAGCGACGCCAATTACGTGCCGAACGGGACAAAGGCGAGCGTGCTCGTGAAGGCGTTCCGAGACCAGCCGATCCGGGCGAGCGTGACGCGGACTTCGTGGGCGCTGAACGTCAAGAGCCGCACGCTCCGCGCCGAGATTGACCTGCACAACACCGACGCCCAGATCTTGCCCGGCATGTACGCCTATGGCGAGGTGATCATCGAGCGGCCCAACACCCGGGCTGTGCCGGTTCAGGCCGTCACCTACAGCGGCGGCCAGTCGTTCTGCTATCTCTACGAGGGCGGCAAGTCGGTGCGGACCGAGATCCAGACGGGTATCAACAACGGCGAGTGGATCGAGGTCACCAACCGACGCGTCCGCTCACTGCAGGACGGTTCGACCGAGGACCCGTGGCTGCCGTTCGACGGCTCGGAGCAGGTGATCCTCGCGGACCTGTCGATCCTCGCCGACGGTGGGTCGGTGACGGTCGAGAAGCCGGACTCGAAGACGCCTTGAGGCCGACGGCTCCCGTGTCTGCTTACCATGTTCCTTCAAGACGGAGGCGGAAAGGAGAAGGCGCAGGCCAGAGAGGACACGGGAAGTCAATCCCGACCCCGGTCGCAGAATTCGCCTGATCCTCCCGACCCCGAGGAGCCGATGAATCCCGAGGACCCGAACTGGCGGGATCGGCCGGGTCATTGCGCGTCGGTCGTCGATCACGGAGAGGAACGGGGATCATGGGACGATCCGCCTGGGCCGCGATCCTCGGGATAACTTCGGTCCTGGCCTCGCCCGCGGACTCCGCGGCGCAGCTGCTGCCGGCGACTCCCGACCCCGCGGTGACGCGCGCCGGGCGGTTCCTGCTGCCGCGGACGGCCGCGGTCGCCGCGCGGCTCGGCCGGGCGCAGGACCCCGCCCCCCTGCCCCCCACGCTGCCCGGCGTGCGGCAGACGCCGACCACGACGCCCTCCGGCGACCTCGCCTCCAGCGCCGACCTCGACCCCGCGCCGCTCGCGCCTGGCGACCTCCAGTTCCCGATCAACCTCGCGACGGCGCTTCGGCTTTCCGACGCGAGGCCGCTGATCGTCGCGGCCGCGCAGGCGAGCGTCTGGGTGGCCGAGGGCCAGCTCACGCGCGCCAAGGTGCTCTGGGTGCCCGCGCTCAACATGGGCTTCGACTACATCCGCCACGACGGCGGCGGGCCCGACTTCAACAAGGGCATCATGACCGCCCCCAGCGTCAACTTCTTCTGGGCCGGCGGCGGCATGTGGCAGAACGTGCCGCTGACCGACGCGCTCTTCGCGCCCCTGGCCGCGCGGCAGGCCCTGAACGCGGCGCACTGGGACGTGCAGCGGGCCAAGAACGATGCGCTGCTTCAGACCGCCGACGCCTACTTCGAGGTCCATCGCGCCCGCGGCATGTACGCCGGGACGCTCTACGCCGTCTCGCGCGGGCATGAGCTCGTCGCCCGAATCGCCAGCCTGAGTCGCGACCTGGTGCCGAGGGTCGAGGTCGACCGGGCGCGCAACCTCCTGGCCGACCTCGAGCAGCGCGCCACCTCGGCGCGGCAGTCCTGGCGCGTGCACTCGGCCGACCTCACGCAGGTCCTGCGGCTCGACCCCCGCGCCGTGGTCGTTCCGCTGGAGCACGACCACCTCCAGGTCACGCTCATCGACCCGGCGCGCACGCTCGACGACCTGCTGCCGATCGCGCTGACGAACCGGCCCGAGCTGGCGATGAACCAGGCGCTCGTGCAGGAATCGATCGCGATCCTCCGCCGCGAGAAGGCGCGGCCGCTGACGCCGACACTGATGATCAACGGCTTTCAGACGCCCAACGAGGCGATCCAGGCGGGGATCTTCGGACTCGGGCAGAACAGCAGCCTGAACCAGTGGTTCGGCCGCTCCGACCTGAGCTATCAGCCGCTCTGGCAGCTCGAGGGCTTCGGGCTGGGCAACCTGGCGCGGATCAAGGAAGCGCGAGGGATGCAGTCGGAGGCCGTTATCGAGTTCTTCAAGGTCCAGGACGGCGTCGCCGGCGACGTCACCCGCGCCCACGCCCAGCTCCAGTCGGCCGCGGCGCGGGTGAGCCAGGCCGAGAGGTCGCTCCGCGAGGCGATCATCGCGTTCAACGGCAACCTGGAGGGCCTCCAGCAAACGTCCCGGTTCGGCGATGTCCTCGTCCTCATCACCCGGCCGCAGGAGGCCGTGTACGCCCTTCAGTTGATGAAGCTCTCGCTCGACGAGTACTTCTCGACCGTGGCCGAGTACAACCGCGCCGGGTTCCACATGTTCCACGCTCTCGGCTATCCGGCGCGGAGGTGGCCGTCTTGCGACCACCGGGCGAGGTTACGCCGGTCGACACCACGCGGCCCGGTTACCTGCCGCCCGTCGGCTACGGGCCGCCGCCGGCCACGCGATGAGTTCGAGGACGGCGGGCGGCGTCCACCCTACGAAGATAAGAGCGAAATTTATGTGTCATTTTATGAAAACGTCGGCGCTGCCCTTGCTGGTCCTGGCCTGGGCCTGCGCGTGGCCGCCGAACCCGGCGCGTGGACAGGCACCCCCGTCGCCTCCGCCCGCCGGCCCGGGCTACCAGGGCTTCGGCCTCAGGTATCACCTGGGCTACGGCTACGGTGGCGACGCGATCGGCACCGGACCGAACGGCGGGTACCCGTTCTACGGCGGGCCCGGCTATATCCACCCGGGGCCGCAGCTCCGACGGTTCTGCCCCGAGCAGCCGTTCGCCTACCTGGCAGGGCCCGGGGCCCCCACGCCCGCTTGCCCCAATGTGTTTGGGCCCGTCGGCCCGCTCGCCGTGCGCGGCGAGGTCGCCAGGGAGCGGGACACGCCGAACGTCGGCTTCGGCGGCTACACCGGGTCGATGCCGTATCCCGAGACCCTGTTCGCCCCGTTCGCGTCGGCGCCCTCGCCCGACGACGCCGCGCCCGGGGGCGATCCCGCAGACACGGCGCCGCCCCGCGACGGCGACCCGTTCGTCCCGCCCGCCCCGCGCGAGCCGATCAAGCCGCCCGCGCCGGCCCGCGACCTGGGGATCGACGAGGAGGCGAGCACCGGGGACAGGGGGGTGAAGGTCTCCCGCGTCCATCCCGGCACCGCGGCCGAGCAGGCCGGCCTCAAGGTCGGAGACGTGATCCGCTCGATCAACGGCTACGCCACGGCCGAGCGCGGGAACCTCGCGTGGATCGTTGCCAACGCGGCCCCCGACAACGTTCTGACGATGAGCGTGCGCACAGCGAGCGACGGCAAGGACCGCACGATGACCGCCCGGCTCCGCTGATCCGTCCCAGGAGATCCCGGCCGTGCCGCGACGCGAGCGCTCACGATACCGCCCGGCCCTCGAGCGATTCGAGGCGAAGCAACTGCTCAGCGCCTTCGGCCCGACGGCGCACGCCATCGACGTCGCGCCCATCCCGGCGTCCCCCACCGGTGAGCCGCTCGCGACCCGGTTCAACTTGATGAGGATCACCAACCCGACGCCGTTCAACGCGCAGCTCAACCCGCCGTTCCAGCAGGTGCTGGTCCAGCCAGGCCCGCCGCCGGCCGGCAAGCTCATCAACGTCTTCTTCATGACGGTGCGGAACAGCACGGCGCAGACGTTCGACGCGAGCAGCGGCTTCACGGTCGGCCTGACGGGCGGCCACAACGCCTTCCCGATCCTCACCGGCAACGAGCAGTGGAAGCCGGGCCAGGTCATCGTCTTCTACGCGCTGACCACGAAGTATTACCCGGTCCAGCCCGCCGTCTCCGCCGGCTTCGTCTTCAACTTCAACGGCTCGCCCGGCATCGCCATCCCGGGGCCGTCGGGCGTCTTCCAGCGCGTGAGGTACAACCCGGCGACGTTCCCGGCGGTCCTCGACTACATCGTGACCCACGGGCCGGGCTCGAAGGGTCACCTGCTCGGCCTCCCCGACACGTCGATCTGGGAGATCACGGGGGCGAAGTATCCCTACAAGCCGACGAAGCGGACGGCATGACCCGCACCGTCGGCTTGACGCAGATAATCAGGACGATCGCGCGGTTCGGATGATCCCGCGCGGCGCGACGAGCCGATGACCCGTGGGGATCGCGCCGCGATCCCGCCGATCGCGGTCCGCGCGGAGGGAAAGGGGTTCATGCGACGACCCGGCTGGGCAGCGATCCTCGCGGGGGGCGCCCTGGCCTGCGGCGCGGCCCCCGCGCCGTGCGCGGCCCAGGTGCCGGCGGCGGCGAGGTCGGTGGCCGATCCCGCCGTGGCGCGGGCCCGGTTCCTGCTGCCCGCCACGGCCGTCGTCGCCGCCCGGCTCGACCGGGCGCAGCTCGGCACGCCCCCGGTTCGCCCAGTGCCGACGCCTGCGCCCACCCTGACCCCCTCGGGCGACCTGGCGTCCACGGCCGAGCTCGACCCGGCGCCGCTCGAGCCGACGGAGCTCCCGCTGCCGATCAACCTCGCCACGGCCCTGCGTCTCTCCGACGCGAGGCCGCTGATCGTCGACGCGGCCCAGGCCAGCATCTGGGTGGCCGAGGCCCGCCTCACGCGCGCCAAGGTGCTCTGGGTCCCCTCCCTGATGCTCGGCTTCGACTACATCCGCCACGACGGCGGCGGGCCCGACTTCAACAAGGGCATCATGACCGCCCCCAGCGTCAACTTCTTCTACGGCGGCGGCGGCATGTGGCAGATGCTCAACCTCACCGACGCCTACTTCGAGCCCCTGGTCGCGCGGCGCGAGCTCGATTCGAAGCACTGGGACCTTCAGCGGGCCAAGAACGACGCCCTGCTCCAGACGGCGAACCACTACTTCGAGGTCCACCGCGCCCGGGGCACGTACACCGCGATGCTCTACTGCGTCTCGCGCGGCCACGAGCTCATCGGGCGGATCGCCGCCCTGAGCCGCGACCTGGTGCCCCGCTTCGAGGTCGACCGGGCGAGGAACTACGTCGCCGACCTCGAGCAGCGCGCGACCTCGGCCCGGCAGGCCTGGCGCAGCCACTCGGCCGACCTGACACAGGTCCTCCGCCTGGACCCCCGCGCGGTGGTCGTGCCGCAGGAGCACGACCACTTGCAGGTCACGCTGATCGACCCCGCCCGGCCGCTCGACGACCTGATGCAGGTCGCCCTGAGGAACCGGCCCGAGCTCGCCTCGCGCCGGGCGCTGCTCGACGCGGCCGAGGCCCGCGTCCGCCGCGAGAAGATGCGCCCGCTCCTGCCGATCGTCATGATCAACGGATTCCAGTCGCCGAATGAGATGCTCCAGGCCGGCATCTTCGGCCTGGGCCAGAACAAGAGCCTGAACCAGTGGACCGGCCGCGACGACCTGAGCTACCAGCTCATCTGGCAGCTCGAAGGCTTCGGGATCGGCAACCTGGCGCGGATCAAGAAGCAGCGCGGCGACCAGTCTCGGGCCGTCATCGACCTGTTCCGCGCGCAGGACCGCGTGGCCGCCGAGGTGACCCGGGCCCACGCCGAGCTCCAGTCGGCGGCGGCCCGCGTCATGCAGGCCGAGCGGTCGCTCCGCGAGGCCATGATCACGTTCAACGGCACGCTCGAGGGCCTCCGCCAGACCGAGCGGTTCGCCGACGAGCTCGTCCTCATCAACAGGCCGCAGGAGGCCGTGTTCTCGTTGCAGAAGATGAAGCGCTCGTTCGACGACTATTTCACGACCGTCGCCGAATACAACCGCGCCGGGTTCTATCTCTTCCATGCGCTCGGCTACCCTGCGCAGGAGATCGCGGTGCTGCACCCGCCGGGCGAGGTCGGCCCGGTCGACACGGCGAGGCCCGCGTACCTGCCGCCGGTCGTGCACGGGCCGCCGCCGGCCGCGCGGTGAGCGCGAGGCCTCAGGGATAAAACCGGGCGTCCGGATACGACACACCGCCGGGATACATCCCGATCAGCGCATCGGCCCGCGAGATCGACCGGGCGTGGCCGTCGAGGAACAGCGACGTTCGACTGCCCGTGGCGGTTCCACGGGATCCACCGGTCCAGCACGATCGTGCCCAGCCAGATGTCGTAATCGTCCTGCCGCGGGTCGCCCGCGTCGGCCGCGTCGTCGAGGATGCCCAGGGCGTTCCGCTCGTTGAACGCCACGAAGTTCGACGTGCCGATCTCGTACTGGAAGCGGGGGAAGCTCCACCGTCCATAGCGGATCGTCTTGTGGCTGAGCTGCGAGTTCATAAGGTAGCTCGTCCGGTCGGCGATGCCGTCGATCGAGCCGTCGGCGTTGGCGTACGGCCGGGGGATCGAGATATCCGTCGGGCAGCGATAGATCCGCTCGTCGGCGACCTGCACGCCGCCCTTGGCGATCGCCTCGTTCGCGTACGCCGGGTTGACGAACGGCATGATCTTGTCCTCCCAGTAGATCTCCGCGAACGACTCGGCCGCGCCGACCTGCGACAGGCTGTCGGCGTCGAACGGGTGGTGGAGGAAGAACTGGCCGTTCCAGGCGTCGAAATACTGCATGGTGCCCAGGCCGATCTGGTGCAGGTTCGACTGGCACTGCATCCGCCGCGCCGCCTCGCGCGCGCCCTGCACCGCCGGCAGGAGCAGGCCCGTCAGCACGCCGATGATCGCGATGACGACGAGCAGCTCGATCAGGGTGAAGCCGCGGCGTGCGCCCTCCTGTCTTCACCCCGCACTCTTCACTCCGCACACCCCCTGGGGCTGAGTGCGAAGTGAAGAGCGCGGAGTGAAGACCGAGGGACCGGATCATGGGGCCTCGCCGTCCGGGAGCACGGGCCGGGTAATACGCGTCACATTATCGTAATACCGGCGGCGACCGCAATGTCCCGGCGCGGTAATGCACGAAGCCGCCACCCCAGGCGTGAATGCCGAGGGGGCGGCCCCGTTCGCTTCATTGCAACCTGGACCGACCCGCGATCAGCGCGGGCCCACCGCGGCCGAGGCGCCGGGCTTCGTGATCACGAACCGGTCCAGCTCCGTCCCGTCGGCCGCGAGCTGGCGCACGGTCAGCGTGGCGCCGTCGACGTCGGCCACGGTCAGCGAGTGGACTTTCGACGCGAACTTGTCCGTGAACTTCTGCCACGAGTCGGGGTCGTCGTTCTGCTCGGGGTTGTAGAGGTGCTGCCCCCCCGCGCCGGTGATGACGTAGATCACGCCCTCGGGGGTGGTGTCGTTCTTGCCGTCGAAGGCCTTGTCGAGCGTCCAACGACCGTTCACCAGTCGGCCGCGGATCGTCTTGCCGTCGCGGCCGCCGAGCAGGGGAATACCCTGCTTGTCGGGCACGAACCGCAGAGGGTACGAGCGCTGATAGTCGTGGACGTGCCCGTTGAAGACGACGTCGACCTTGCCCGCCTCGAGCGTCGGCGCCAGCAGGCGCATCTGCTGCTGCTCGTAGTGCTCGCGTGCTGAGTTGAACCCGGGGTGGTGGAACGCGACGAACCGCCACGTGGCGTCCTTGGCGGCGGCGAGGTCGTCGGCGACCCACTTCTTCAAGGCCGCGTCGGTCCAGTCGACGTAGGGGTTCGAGTCGACGACGGTCCAGTGGGCGTTGCCGTAGTCGAACGAGAAGTTCGCCATCCGCGGGTAGGCGTCGCCCGCGGCGTCGACGAACGCCTTCCGGTGCTCCTCCGAGGCCTTGAGCGCCGGGACGAACGGCCCGCCCTCCTTGCCGACCGGCCCGTTGAGCGGCTGATCCCAGTAGAGGAAATAGGCCTTGGCATTGGGATACGTGTCGAGGTCGTGCGTGTCGGTGTCGTGGTTCCCGGGCGCGGCGACGAAGAGGGCGGAGCGGAGCAGCGGCACGCCGTCGGCCGACGGGTCGTCGGCGTTGTAGACGGGCCAGAACTTGGTGCGGTAGTCGGACGTCAGACCCCGGTCGTAGACGATGTCGCCAGGGATGACGACGAGGTCGGGCTTCTCCTTGTAGGCGCGGAGCGCGAGGGGCTTCTGCTCCTCGGTGCCGGCGCCGCAGTCTCCGAAGGCGACGAAGCGGTAGGGCTGGTCGCCCGCCTTCGCCGCGCGGGCTTCGGCCGAGAAGACGGCCTCGCTGCCCTTGAGCACCCTGTAGCGGAACGTCCCGCCCGGCTCGAGCCCGGTCAGCGTCGCGCGGAACACGCGATGCGGCTCGGTGCCCGCGACGGCGACACGCCGCGACGTGGGAGCCGCGGCCTTCGTCCAGGGGCGATCCGGCCCGGCCTGGATCTCGACCGACCAGTCGGCGTCGGCATCGGCCGCGTGCCAGAGCAGCGACAGCGCGCCCTTCGCGGGCGCCGAGCCGATCTGGAGGTAGGGCTTGACCACGAACGCCCCCTCCGGCGTGGCCGAGGCCGCTCGGACGCCCTCGGCGGCGATCGCCGAGGCGGGGAACAGGCCAGCGTCGCGGCGAGCAGAAGTCGATCGGTCCTCATCGGCATTCCTCGGATTGAAGGTCTCGTTGCAACCGGAAGGTCATTCGGCCCCGACAGGCCGAGTCAGTACGAGTCGGCTGAGATCACCTCGCCGCCGGAGATGGTGCCCAGCGCCCGCCAGGTGAAGGGGCTGATCGTGTTCTTGATGAACCGGACCGAGCCGTCGGCCAGTAGCGTGTTGACCCCGCCCGCGTGATAGCTGCTGGCCGAGAGGGAGGCATACGTCGGCCCGCCGTTGTTCTCGTCGATGCTGACCCAGTCGAACGGGCCGCTGAAGCCGGGATACGTCACGTTCGTGTTGGGCGGGACGGCCGTGGTGATGCCCGAGTAGATACACGCCGCCGTTGGTCCAGCGCGTGTGTCCCGCCGGCTGGCCGAACCGCGACGAGCCCGAGCAGGCGGGAAAGGAGCGTCGTGAGCGTGGCCACGGAGACGTCCGGCGTGGGCACGTTTGTCGGCGACATGCCCGGCGGCGAGGTCGGCGCCGTGTAGCACGCCCGCGCCTGGAGGTGGCCGATATATCCCTCCGACGCGGCCAGACTGTTGCTCAGGCCGTCGGTGAACTGGGCGATCGTCCGCGAGAAGTTCGGCCCGAAGGCGCCGCGGTTCATCGGGCCGCCGTTTGCCCAGACGTACCAGTCGCCCACGACCTGTCCGTAGCTCGCGGTGGCGTCGCCTGTGTTCAGGAGCTGGGGCCCGTCGATCGACGGGCCGGGGTCGCTCGGGCAGAAGAAGAACTTGACCGGCGTGAACGCCACCGTGGTGTTCGCCGGATCGCTGTACGTGCCCGAGAAGTTGATCGCATTATAGAGGGGACCGAGCTCCATGAAGGGCGCGACCCGAGCGTTCACGCTCCACGAGCCTTGCCAGCTCGGCTTGGCCGCCGTCAAGGTAGGGTAGACCAGGATCGTGCACGGCGGGAACGCGCCGTTGGTGCTCTCGTAGTTGTGCAGCCCCAGCCCCATCTGCTTGAGGTTGTTCGTGCATGAGATCCTCCGCGCGCCTCGCGCGCGGCCTGGACCGCCGGTAGGAGGAGCGCGATCAGCACGGCGATGATCGCGATCACCACCAGCAATTCGATGAGCGTGAAGCCCTTCCGTCTCATGGCGCACCTCGGCATTGGGAGTGGTCGGTTCCGGTCAGCGGCGACCCGGCGTGGCGGGAGCGCACGATAATCGCATTGCGCGTTTAAATTTTTAAGTGCGCGTGAATTCTGCGTGAGATTTCCTCGCGCCGACGTCGCTACAGTTGGCCGGGCCGGGCCGACAGCACCGTCCAGCGTCTCGTCTCCCGGGTCGCGGCGATTCCGCACGACCCTCGGCCAACCGGAAGCGGACCGGAGGCGGTCGCCCGAATCCTGTTTTCGAGCAAGACTTATGGAGACGCCCCGACCCTGCGGAGGCATCGCCCGACCGGCCAAGGTCTTGTAAGTGCCTCGGCGTCTCCCTTGAATCGTCCGGCCGCCTCTGGCATAACCTTCTCCACGGCTGAACGGACGTCCGCCCCACCTGGAGGTCGCCCCGCAATGCCATCCGCGATCCTGCCGCAGCCCCAACAGGCCCACGACGAGGATCTCACCACGCTCCGCGACATGGTCATTCGCCTGCTCGACGAGAACGCGTGGCTCCGCACCAGCCTCGACACGCTCCGCGAGTCGAATGACGAGCTCTCGGACCAGCTCGAGCGCGCGAGGGCGGCCCGCCGCGACCGGCCGCGTGCCCGCGACTGACGGCGACGGAATCGACGTCGCCCGACGGCGCGCCTCAGCGCGGGCCGACGAACTCCTGGGCGACCTTCTTCCCGCCCACATCCGCCGACAGCTCGGCGGTGCGACCGCTGAGTTCGAAGTCGCCCACCTTCGACGCGAACCGCGCCGAGCCGGCGGGGTCCTTCGGGGTCGGGCGCAGGCCCGAGTTCGACCGCCGGGGCCGTCTCGGCGCCGGCGAACTTCACGGCCACGCCGGCCGGCAGCGGGCTCAGCGCGGACGCCTTGTCGGTGCCGAGGAAGTAGGCGACGATCGCCTTGGGCACGCCCCCGCCGCTGGCCCTTCGTCGCGACCTCCTCCGTGAACACCTCGGCGAAGCCGGCGCCGTCCGGGAGGGCCACGAGGACGCCCCCGTGCGGACCGTTGCCGGCGCTGTTGCCGGCCGAGCCGTGTTCCGAGCAGCCGGCCGCGACTGTCGAGGCAACCAGCGCGAGAAGCAGTCGCTTGACCATGAGCGTTTCATCCAAAATGCGGCGACGGGCCGGGAATGGTCCCGACCCGCCGCCCGGTGAGGGTGTCCGAATCGACTTTCGCGGGCCGGCGATCAATACTGGTCGGCGCTCAGGACCTCGCCGCCGTTGCGGGTCGAGAGTTTCTGATAGATCCCCGGGACGGCCGCGTTGTACGACCAGACGTAACCGGTAGCGGACGTGCCGGCGATGATGCCATCGGGGTAAAAGTCGCCGTATGAACTCGTGTTCGTGCCGCTGATCGTCCAGCTCTGGATCGTGTTCTTGAGGAACCTCACCGAGCCGTCCGCGAACGCGAAGTTCGCGCCGCCGGCGTGCCGGCTCGAGGCGTCCTCGCCATAGTAATACGAGTAGCCGTAGACCGTCGGGGCGTTGATGGGATAGAAGGTCGAGAACAGCGTGTCGTAATAGCGCCCGAGTTCCAGCTGAAGTCCGAATTCACGTACGTGCTGCCGGCCTTCTGCATGTTGAAGCGGCTATGCTCGCCGAAGAGCAGCGTGTTGCTGGTCCCGTCGGTGACCTGGGCGATGGTCACGCTGCTGTCGTTGTAGATCACACCGTTGTACTGGGCGAACTCCGCGGGGGGGTAATAGGTGATAAAACCAAAGTCCCAGGTCCCCGCGCACCCGGCGTAGCTGCTGAAATACTGGAGCCAGGTGCCGGTCAGGGCATTGATGTTGTAGACGTTGAACGCCTGCAGCGTCGTGTTCTTCGAGATCAAGGTCGGCGCCGTGAGCGGCTCGCTCGGGCAGGTCAGGATGTTGAGCTGCACGCCGCTGATCGTCAGGTTCTCCCAGTTGCTCGACGTCAGGCCGAAATTGACGGCGTTGTACATCGCCGACTGCTCGGTGAACGGCAGCATGCGGACGAAGACGGAGAAGTTCTCGGGATACTTGCACTTGACGACGCCGTTCGCGCAGCGTCGTGCTCGGCGCGCCGCCGTTATAGTTCGAGTACGACCCGCCCGGATAGCAGCCGTTGGCCGATTCGTAGTTCATCGCCGCCAGCGCGACCTGCTTGAGGTTGTTCGTGCACTGGGCCCGGCGGGCGGCCTCCCGGGCGGCCTGGACGGCGGGCAGCAGCAGGGCAATCAGCACGGCGATGATGGCGATGACGACGAGCAGCTCGATCAGCGTGAATCCGCGTCGTCGCGTACGGAGGGCGGGCGTTCTCATGAGGTCTGGCTCCTGGGGTGCCTGACGCGGAGATGTAGGAGGGCCTCTTCCCTCACGGGGGAAGCAGCTCACGTCCGGGATCGACCCCGCGCTCGTCCTCGACGACGGCGCCTGGCCACCCGGACACTACGAGGGCTGCGAGTATAAAGACGTCGCGTGATGAAACCGTGAACGCAGTGTGAATTTCCGGTTTCGTTCGCGGCGATTCAAGCGAGGATCGGCCTGATGACGTGCCCGTGCACGTTCGTCAGCCGCCGGCGGATGCCGTTGTGATAATACGTCAGCCGCTCGTGATCGATCCCGAGCAGCCGGAGGACCGTGGCGTGGAAGTCGGGCCAGGTGACGACGACGTCGACGGCCTTCCAGCCGATCTCGTCCGTCGATCCGAACGCCGTGCCGTGCTTCAGCCCCGCGCCGGCGAGCCAGACGCTGAAGCCGTACTGGTTGTGGTCGCGGCCCGTGCCGACGACGTCGGCGGCCGATTGCGTGAACGGCGTCCGGCCGAACTCGGTGGTGAACAGGACAAGCGTGTCGTCGAGCAACCCCCGGCGCCGGAGGTCGCGGAGCAGTCCGGCCACGGGCCGATCGATCCGCCTGGCCTCCTGCCCGTGGTTGTCCTTCATATTCTCATGACCGTCCCAGTTCCGCCTCGGACTGCCGAACGTGCCGCCTGAGAGGAGCTGGACGAACCGCACGCCCCGCTCGAGCAGCCGGCGCGCCAGTAGGCACGAGCGGCCGAAGTCGGCCGTCTCGGGCCGATCGACCCCGTAGAGCGACCGGGTCTCATCGGTCTCGCCTTCAAGGTCGGTGACCTCGGGGACCGACGCCTGCATCCGCGCGGCCAGCTCGTAACCGCGGATCCGCGCGACGAGCGGGTCCTCGCCAGGGTGCCGGTCCAGATGGTCCCGGTTCATCGCAGCCACCAGCTCGCGCGCGGCCGACTCGGCGCCGGGGTCGATCGATCGCGACGGGAACAGGTCGTCGATTGGCTCCCCCCTCGGGCGGATCACGACGCCCTGGTGCCGCGCAGGCAGGAAGCCGTTGGACCAGTTGATCGCCCCGCCCGCCGGCAGCTCGCGGGCGTCGGGGATCACGACGAAGGCGGGCAGGTCGTCCGAGGTGCTGCCCAGACCGTAGCTCAGCCACGCCCCCATCGCCGGGAAGCCGTTGAGCCGGAACCCGCTGTTCTCCTGGAACGTCGCGGGCGTGTGGTTCGACGTGTCGGCGACCATCGAGCGAATCACCGTCAACTCGTCCGCGACCCCGGCCAGGTTGGGAAATAATTCGGAGATCCACAACCCGCTCTTCCCGCGCTGCTGGAATCCCCAATCCGGCCTGCGGAGCCGACCGACCTGGCCGAAGAAGACGTCGGGTTTGGTCGGCGAATTGAGCGACTGGCCGTGCCGGGCGATCAGCTCGGGCTTGTAGTCGAAGGTGTCGACGTGGCTCATCGCCCCGCAGAGGCAGATGTGGATGGCACGCGTCGCCTTCGGCGCGAAGTGGGGACAGGGCGGGCTCGCCTCGCCCGGTACGGCGGCGCGAAGCGTGCCGTCGCCGAGCATCAGCGACGCCGCGGCCGCGCCGGCCAGTCCGTCCCGCACCCAGGAGAAGAATTCGCGACGGTCCATCGGGATCTCCCGCCGGGTCCGGTCAGTCGACGTAGAGGAATTCGTTCCCGTTGAAGATCGCCCGCGCCAGCGTGGCCGCCCCGTGTTTCTGGACGACCTCGACGGCGCGCCCCCGCTCTTCTCGCGAGGGCTCGCGACCGAGCGCGAGCCGATACGCCCGGTCGACCTGTCGCCCGGCATCGTCCCCGGCCTCGCGTCTCAGTCGCGCCGCAAATGCACCGGATAAGTGAAGAGTCAGCGCGTTGTTCATCAGCGCCAGGGCCTGGAGCGGCGTGGTCGTGACGGGCCGCCGCGGCGCGGCGGTCGACGGGTCGGGGCAGTCGAAGACGTCGAGCAGTGAGCTTCGTCCGCCTCGGGCCCACGCGCGGTAGAGGGTCCGACGGTTGAGGCCCGGCTTGGCCGGGTCGCTCGCGACGTAGAGGATCGCGGCCGTGCCGGCGGCCTTCATCGCCTCGTGGTCGCGGAAGCTCGGCCCGCCGAGGCTCGCGTCGAGCGTGCCGGAGACGGCGAGCATCGCGTCGCGGACCATCTCGGCCTCCAGACGCGTCGGCGCCTTCCGCCAGACCAGCCGGTCGCCCGTGTCTCGTTTCATCGCAGCCGGGTCGATCCGCGACGACTGGCGATAGGTCGCCGACGTGACGATGAGCCTGTGCATCGCCTTCAGGCTCCATCCCTTGGCAACCATCTCCGACGCGAGCCAGTCGAGCAGCTCGGGGTGCGAGGGCATGCCGCCGTTGAAGCCGAGGTCGCTGGGCGTCTCAACCAGTCCCGCGCCGAACTGCGCCTGCCAGAGCCGGTTGACGACGACCCTCGCGAACAGCGGGTTGCGCTTGTCCGTGACCCACTCCGCCAGACCCTTCCTGCCGCTTGGCATCGTGGGCGTCGGGTGGCAGCCCGAAGTCGGCGATCGGCCCCTTCAGCGCCGAGACGCCGCCGGGCGTCACCACCGCGCCCGGCTGGGCCGGATTGCCGCGGATCTGTACGCGCGTAGCCCCGGCCTCTCGCGGCGTGACTGCGAACGCCTTGTGGGGACGGGCCGCGATCGTCGCGCGGGTCGCCGCGACCTCGGCGATGATCCGCGCCCGTTCCTCGCGGCGATCGTCGGGGAGAGCCGCCGCGATCTCGGTCGGGCTGACATAATCGAATGTCTTCGCCGATGCCGCGACGTCCGCCGGACCGAGCGCGCGGTCGTACAGCCGGGCCCGCACGATCGTCCCCGCGAGCAAACGGTCGCGGAATACCGGGGCATGGCGGAGGCCGAAGACGATCTGTGCCTCGCCGTTGGGAAAGTCGACCGGCCCCGACGACTTGTAGGCCTCGCCGTATGGCCGACCCTCGCGGAACATCCGGATGGTGCCGTCCTCGGCATACGCGATCGCGACATGAATCGGCCGCATCGCTGCCTCGGTCTCGACCGCGCCACCGATGTCCCAGGTGCGGCGGAAGGCCTCGCTTCCGGTCATCCAGCGGCCGGGCTCGCGCTCTCCGAAGACGAGGGCGTCGAAGACAGCGCCGTCGGACGTCGCGATCCCGATCGCCGCGCCGCCACGCTGGAAGAGAGTGTCGAGCTTCACCCACGCCTCGATCGTCCGCGAATTCGGGACACGCTTCAGCGGCGGCGTGGTCGCGAACCCGGTCTTGCCGTCGAGCCGCAGGCCCTCGGAGGTCAGCGTCGCGCCGGGCTTGAGTGTCACGTCGAGCTCACCACGCGTGTCTTCGAGGCCCCGGTCGAAATCCCACGCCGCGAGTGGCTCGGGGCGCGCCTTTCGTCGCCTTCTTCCGCGAGGTGAGGACACTGTCCCGCGCTACGTCCTCGATCGCCGTGAGTCGCCCTGTGAGCCGCTCGATCCGCCGGTACGATCCCGCGAGATCCGCGTCGACCTCCGACAGGTCTCGCTCCCCCCGGCGGACGCCGCTCAGCGCCGAGGCAAGTCGGTAATACTCGGACTGGCGGACCGGATCGAACTTGTGGTCGTGGCAGCGGGCGCAGTTGATCGTGAGGCCGAGGAACGCCTGGCCGACCGTGCCGACGAGGTCCTCCAGCTCGTCGCCGCGGACGACGGCCTTCATCGCCTCGCTGATCTGCTCCTGGCCCACGCGGTCATATGCGCCGGCGACGAGGAAGCCGGTCGCCTCGATCGAGCCCGGTTCGTCGGGCCGGAGGACGTCGCCGGCGATCTGGAGGCGGGAGAACTCATCGTAGGGCACGTCGCGATTCAGCGAGTCGACGACCCAATCGCGATAGCGCCAGGCGGCCGGGCGGAACTCGTCGAACTCGAAACCGTCGCTCTCGCCGAACCGGGCCAGGTCGAGCCACCACCTGGCCCAGCGGACGCCGTACTGCGGCGAGCCGAGATAACGGTCGACCAGCCGATCGTAGGCGTCGGGAGACTTGTCGGACGCGAACGTGTCGATTTCCTCCGGCGTCGGTGGCAGACCCGTGAGATCGAAGCTGAGGCGGCGGACCAGTGCTCGAAGATCGGCCTCGGTGGCCGGCGTGAGTCCGCTATCCTCGAGCTTCCGCAGGACGAATGCATCAATCGGATTGCGGGACCAGCCAGTCCGACGCGTCTCGGGCGGTGCCGGCCTGCGGACGGGCTGGAGCGACCACCAGTCGCGGCCGGCGCGGCGAGACGTCGTCACCTGGTAGGGGTCGATGGGATCGGTCCCCCAGCTCGCGCCGGCGGCAATCCAGCGCCTCAGCACGTCCTTCTCGGCATCGGGCAGCGGCGAGTCGGGCGGCATCTCGCCGGCTTCTATCCGCTCCCAGAGCGGACTGTCCTCGGGCTTGCCGGGCACGATCGCCGGGCCGTCTGCTCTGCCGCCCAGCGCCAGGGCGCACGACGAGAGGTCGAGCTTCCCCTTCGGCGCCGGGCTCGCGTGGCAGTCGAGGCACCGACGCGCCAGGATCGGAGCGACCTCGGCGTCGAAAAGCGTGCCCTGCCCGCGCCCGCCGTCTGCGCGATACCGCGGCGGTCGCAAGCGCGAGCAAACCGGCCAGGGCGGCGCACGTGATCTTCATGAGGTCAAGGTTATCTCGCATCCCGCGCCCGGGCCAGTTGCCGGCGGCGATCAATGTGTCTCGACCGACTCCGCGCGGCCTTCGACGGGCCGGACCGCCCGCGGAAGGCCCAGCAATCGCGGCGATGTATGCCAGGACGAACGGCGTGCCGAGGCTTGCCCCCGCTCAGGAGGTTCATTGAAGTCGCGGGCAACGACGCGGCGAAGCGGATGGTCAGGTCGGAGAACGCGGCGATCGTCACACTGGACGAGAAGAACGCGGCGGCCGGGCAAACGCGAGTTAATGCACGCGGGGTGCTCGCGAGCACGTTCAGCTGCGGCACCATCAGCGCCACTCGAAGGCGACAAGCGGCAGGACAAGCCCGATCGAGAGGAGCGGGAACAGGTCGTGGAAGATGATCGTCCGCACGAACTGCGGCGCGACAGCGTCGGTCCGTCCAGCCCCGTCCGCTTACCTTCCCGGCGCGTGATAGGCAGCTCTCGCTCCAGCCTGCGATCAGCCCCGGCCCACGAACGGCATCTTCGTGGCCATCACCGTCAGGAACAGGACATTCGCGTCGAGCGGAAGCCCGGCCATGAACAGCACGGCCCGGGCGACATTGGCCGCGTCCATCGTCGGCTCGGGGACCGTCTCGCCGTTCGCCTGAACGATGCCCTGCTTCATCCGCGCCGTCATGGGCGTGTCGGCGTTGCCGACGTCAATTTGTCCGCACGCAATGTCATAGGCGCGGCCGTCCAGGGCCGTCGACTTGGTCAGACCCGTGATCGCATGCTTCGTGGCCGTGTAGGGGGCGGAGAGCGGCCTCGGCGTGTGCGCCGAGATCGAGCCGTTGTTGATGATCCGGCCGCCCCGCGGCGTCTGCCGCTTCATCAGGCGAAACGCCGCCTGCGTGCAGAGGAACGCGCCCGTCAGGTTGACGTCGACGACCTGCGCGCCACTCGTCGTACGTGAGGTCTTCGAGCGGGACGGCTGGCGCGCCCAGCCCCGCGTTGTTGAAGAGCAGGTCGAGCCGCCCGAAGGCCGCCTCGGTCCCCTCGAAGAGCGCGCGGACCGAATCGGGAACGGCCACGTCGGCGGGAATGGCCAGGGCGCGCGAGGCCGCGTCTTCCGCCTCGGCGATCGTCTCTTCGAGCGCTTCCTTTCGCCGTCCGGCCAGGACGACCGAGTAGCCATCCCCCAGCAGCGCGAGTGCGGCGGCCCGGCCGATGCCGGACCCCGCGCCAGTGACCAGCGCGACCTTCCCGAGGCCGCTCACGGGTTCGTCCCGCGGAGCACGACGAGCGACTGCATCACCGCCGTCTCGAAGTCGCGGTGCAGCTCGCGGCCCGATGTCTGGACGAGCAGCACGCCCACGAGCTTCTCGCGGGGGTCGACCCAGAAGTGTGTGCCGAAGGCGCCGTCCCAGCCGAAGCTGCCGGCCGAGCGGAACGTGCCGGCCGCGACCGGGTCGACGACGACCTCGACGGTCAGCCCGAAGCCCATCCCCTTCGGACGTCCCGCCTGCCCCGCGAACAGGTCGCCGACGTGGTTCGAACCCATCAGCTCGACCGCCCGAGGGCTGAGCAGCCGCTTGCCGTCGAGCTCTCCGCCGCCCGCCAGCATCTGGGCGAACCGGAAGTAGTCCGCCGCCGTCGACGAGAGCCCGCCGGCGCCCGAGGTGTAGGTTTCCGGGAATCGGATGAACGACGGCGTTTTCTCGAGACCGTTCGGCGTCCGGCGGTGGATCGAGGCGAGGCGGGCCTTGTGGTCCTCCGGGACGACGAAGAACGTGTCGACCATGCCGAGGGGCTCGAACATCCGCGCCTTGAGGAAGTCGGCGAACGACTGCCCGGAGGCGACCTCGACGATCCTCGCCAACAGGTCGATGCCGGCCAGGCCGCTGTAGCGCCAGCGGGTGCCGGGCTGGAAGTCGAGCGGGGCCGCGGCGTACTTGGTCGCGCCCTCGGCCAGGTTCGCGCCCACGCCGCCGGCCCGGAAAAAGTCCACGCCCATCTTCTTCTGCCCCGGCCCGCCGCTGAGCAGGCCGGAGGCGTGAGTCATCAGGTCGCGGACCGTGATCTCGCGGTCGGCGTTCACGAGGTCGTACTCGCCGCCCGGCTTCTCGACGGCGACCTTCTGGCCCTTGAACTCGGGCAGGTACTTCGAGACCGGGTCGGTCAGCGCGACCTTGCCCTCCTCGATCAGCATCAGGATCGCGACGCCGGTGACCGGCTTGGTCGAGGAGGCCATGCGGAAGATCGAGTCGGTGCGCATCGGCGTCTTCGACTCGACGTCCATGACGCCATGCGCCTCGTAGTGGACGACGCGGCCGCCCCGCGCGACGAGCGTGACGGCGCCGGAAATCTTCTTCGCGTCGATGTAGCGGCCGATGACGTCGTCGATGCGACGGAGCCGGTCGGGAGCCATGCCGACCTGCTCGGGCGAGGCGCGGGGGAGCTCGCGCGGCTCGTCGGCGAACGACGAGGCGAGGGGTAAGGCGAGGAGTACAACGACGGGGAGATGTCGACGCAGGAAAGCCAGTCTCATGGCGGTTCGAGCTCCTGACGGCGTGGGGCGGGTCGAGTCGATGCGGCGATCCATCCGGCGGGAGAGGGGCGGATCACAGCGGAAACGGCCCGACGAAGGAAACGTCCGGGAATTCTGACCGTTGGACGGGCGGAGGCTCGGGGTTCGACTTGGAATCCTCGGGCGCGATGCCGGCCACGGGCGGGAGGCGGCGTGCTCCCACTGGTCGCGGGCCCGGTCGAAGAAGGCCGCGTAGAGGCGATGCTGCTCGGCCATCCTGCGATTGATCGGATGACTGCCCTCCCGCGATGCTCGCCGCTCGAAATCGTCGGCACAATCCCTGGCCCGTCGTGCACCGTCCGCGCACTCGGCCGCCGCCCGAAGGAACCGCCGCCGCAGCCGCTCGCGTTCGATCCCGAGGCCGACCCCGAGCAGGACGGCCACGACCGCCACCGCGGCCATCAGCCGCCGGACCGTGAGCCGCCTGCCCGTCCGTCGCACGCTCGGGCCTCCGGATGAGAAGACCATCTTGCGGCCTCGCGGAAGCCGGCCGACACCACCGATCGACCGGCGGCCATCGGGGGCCCTGTCCTATCGACGCTGCGGCTCCTTCGCCTTCCGCGACGGGTCGAGGATATCGGTGTCGTCGAGCCAGTCACCGAGGCGCTCGGGCCAGCCCTTGACCGACCTGAGCTTCGACCGGTTGCCCATGTTGAATCCGTGCCCGCCGCGGGTGAGGATGTGGGCCTCGACCGGGACGCCGGCCTCGCGATACTTCTGCAGGAGAGTCGCGATCGACCGCGAGGCGCCGCGGTCGTCGTTGGCGACGAGCAGAAAGGCGGGCGGTGCATCCTTGGGGATGACGTCGGGGATGCCGAGCGGGCCGGGGTAGATCTCGACGAGGAAGTCCGGACGGCTGTTCAGGCGGTCGATCGGGTCGGGGCGCTCGACTCGCCGGCGCCGGGACTGAAGGCGAGCATCGAGGCGACCTCGCCGCCGGCCGAGAAGCCCATGACGCCGATCCGGTTCGGGTCGATGCCCCAATCGCTCGCGCGGCTGCGGATCATCCGCATGGCGCGCTGGGCGTCCTCGCGGGGGTGCTTGTCGACCTTGTAGGGCGTGTCCTTCTCGCGGCCGAGCCGGTACTTCAACGCGAACGCGGCGACCCCGATGCTGTTCAGGTATTTCGCGGGATCGACCCCCTCGCCGTTGAACACGAGCAGGCGGTGGCCGCCCCCGGGGCAGATGAGGACGGCGGCGCCGGTGGCCTTGTCCTTGGGCGGCAGGAACGCCGTGATCGACGGGTTGTGGATGTTGGCGACCCAGTAGTCCTTGGCGGTCTGCGGCTCGTCGCGCCGCGATTCGAAGCCGGGGGCGCCCGCCGGCCAGAGCGGGATCTGCTGCGGCTCGTCGGCCGGCGGCGGGAGCAGGGCGAGGAGGAAGAGCGGAGAGATCGTCATGGGTGCGGTTCCCGCATCGGGGCGTGGAGAGGTCCGGCGCCGCGACCGCCATCTTACCGGCCGGGTGGGGCGGATCAATCGCCGACCGAAAGCGAGATGTGGTCGGGTCTCCTCGGACGGAGGGACCCGCCCCAGTGCCCATCCGAGGCTGGGGTGCGAAACGAAGCCAATCCCGCCGGCCGTCCGACGAAACGAAGCCAATTCCCGGCCGGCGAAACGAAGCCAATTCCGCGGCCCGCGAAACGAAGCCAATCCCGCTCGGTACGCCGCCGTTCGGATTCGTGCACCGGCCCGGGCCCTCGCGCACTGTGCAGCCGCACGAAGGCGAACGGGAGGCGTACGCTCGGGTTCGCTCGGCGCCGGGCCTCGGGTCCGCCCGGCCCGGGGCGCCGGGTTCGCTCGGCGCGGGAAACCCGGGCCCCTCATTCGGGCTTGCTCTGTCGAGGGCCCTCCTCAATCGTCGGGAGCGCGAGGCTCCGTCCGAGCCCGGGTCTGACGCGTCGGCCCGGGCCTGTGCTCCGGCCGGGGTGGATACCCGGGCTCGGACGGAGCCTCGCCCTCCCGGGAGGGTCTTCCACAGATCAACACGGACTATGAGAGCGCGGCCGTGCGCACGACGGTCGTCCCATCGTAGCAGTTCAGCAGGCGCGTCGGCGTTTCCCCGCCCGGCGCGGCCGTACCTTGCCACCGGCGTCCGGCACGGTTTTCGCACCATCGGAGTCCGGCGCCGGTTCCCGTCGCGGGAACGGCGGCCACCCTCCACGGCCGGAGGTGGCGCGTCCGGGTCGTCCTCGGCCCTCGCTGTCGATCGGCGGGCGCCGGCGTTATCATGTCTTCCGCTGGCCTCGGTGGCGGTGCCGGGCCGGACCATCACCCCCCTCGTCCGCACGGATCGACCCATGAGCCGCGAGAACGCCGTGACCAACGGGCGCCCGCTGACCTCGACTGGGGTCGAGGGCCTGGACGACATCCTTGGCGGCGGGCTCACGCGAGACCGGCTCTACCTGCTTGAAGGCAACCCCGGCGCGGGGAAGACGACCCTGGCCCTGCAATACCTCCTGCACGGGGCGGCGAGCGGCGAGGCCGGGGTGTACGTGACGCTCTCGGAGACGAAGGCCGAGCTGATCGCCGTGGCCGATTCGCACGGCTGGTCGCTCGATTCAATCCACATCATCGACCTGGTCGCGTCGGAGGAGGAGCTCGACCCGGATAACCAGTTCGCGATGTTCCAGCCGTCGGAAGTCGAGCTGGGGAGCACGACGAAGGCCATCCTCCGCGAGATCGAGCGGGTCAAGCCCAAGCGGGTCGTGATCGACTCGCTCTCCGAGGTCCGGCTGCTGGCCCAGGGTTCACTCCGCTACCGGCGGCAGATCCTGGCGCTGAAGCAGTACTTCATCGGTCGAAACTGCACAGTCCTGCTCCTGGACGACTTGACGTCCGAGGCATCGGATTTGCACTTGCAGAGCATCGCGCACGGCGTTCTCTCGCTCGAGCAGCTCGCGCCGGAGTTCGGGGCGGAGAGGCGCAGGCTCCGGGTGGCGAAGCTTCGGGGTCAGCGATACCGGGGTGGCTACCACGACTTCCTCATCGAGCCGGGCGGCCTGCGGATCTTCCCGCGAATGGTCGCCGCGGAGCACGAGGGCGTTCCCAAGGACGGCCAACTGAAGAGCGGCATCGACGGGCTCGACGCGCTGGTCGGTGGCGGGTTCGAGCACGGGACGAGCGTGCTCGTCGCCGGGCCGGCGGGTATCGGCAAGTCATCGCTCGCGCTTTGTACTCCAAGACCGCGGCCGACCGGGGCGGCCGCGCAGCGATCTTCGCGTTCGAGGAGCGCACGGAGACGATCCTCGGCCGGTCGGTCGGGCTCGGCATGGACCTTCGACCGGCGATCGAAGCGGGACGCGTCACCATCCAGCAGGTCGACCCGGGCGAGCTCTCGCCCGGCGAATTCTCCGACGCCGTCCGAGGCGCGGCGGAGGGTCGGGGCGGCCTTCCGCCGGCCGACGTCGTCGTCATCGATAGCCTCAACGGCTACCTCAACGCCATGCCGGAGGAGCGATTCCTCGTGATTCAGCTCCACGAGCTCCTCACCTACCTCGGGCACAAGGGGGTTGTCACCTTCCTCATCCTCGCCCAGCACGGACTGATCGGCTCAAAGATGGAATCGCCGGTCGACACGACCTACCTGGCAGATTCGGTCATCCTGCTCCGCTATTTCGAGACGGCGGGCGAGGTCCGCCAGGCAATCTCGGTCCTGAAGAAGCGGTCCGGCCGACACGAGCGGACGATCCGCGAGTTCGGGATGGGGAGCGACGGGCTGCGGGTCGGCGAGCCGCTCCGCGAGTTCCACGGCGTCCTCTCCGGGACGCCGCTCTACGGCGGGCCGGGGCGGCCCGCGTCGAGGCCCGCCGATGAATGAGGGCGGCACGGAACTCGAGGGGCGGATCCTGATCCTGGCACCGACCACCAAGGATGCGACGGCGTGCCTTGCCCTGCTCTCGTCCTCGCGCATCCCCGCCTGGGTCTGCGGCGACCTCGCCGAGGTTTGCCGCGAAATCGAGCGCGGGGCCGGGGCCGCGATCGTCACCCAGGAGGCGGTCCTCACGGACAAGGCCGGGTGCCTGGCCGAGGTCCTCGCCGCGCAGCCGCCCTGGTCCGACTTCCCGCTGATCGTCCTCACCGCGGCCGGCGAGGACTCGCCGTCCGCGCAGGCCGCGCTGCTCTCCGTCGGTCACATGACGCTGATGAAGCGTCCCGTCCAGGTCGCGGCCCTCGTCAGCGCCGCCCGCACGGCCCTGCGAGACCGCCGCAGGCAATACGAGGCGCGCGACCACTTCGTCGAGCGCGAACGGCAGGCCCGGGCGCTCGCCGAGAGCGAGAACCGATTCCGCACGCTCGCCGAGTCGATCCCCCAGCTCGCCTGGATGGCGCGGCCCGATGGCTACATCTTCTGGTACAACCGCCGCTGGTACGAGTACACCGGCACGATCCCCGAGCAGATCGAGGGCTGGGGCTGGCAGTCTGTCCACGACCCGGAGTTCCTGCCACGGGCCATGGTGGCCTGGAAGGCGTCGCTCGCGAGCGGGGACCTGTTCGACATGGTCGTTCCGCTCCGCGGCGCCGACGGGCGATTCCGACCGTTCCTGACCCGCGTCGTGCCTTCGCGCGACGACGACGGCCAGATCGTGCTCTGGTTCGGGACGAACACCGACATCGCCGAGCGCGTCGAGATGGAGCAGGCCCTGAAGCAGGCCGACCAGCGCAAGGATGAGTTCCTCGCCATGCTCGCCCACGAGCTGCGGAACCCCCTCGCGGCGATCTCGAACGCCGTGCAGCTCGCCAAGCGGTCCGACTCGCCGGACCAGTTGGCCTGGGGCCGCCAGGTGATTGAGAAGCACGTCCGACACCTGACCCGGATGATCGACGACCTCCTCGACGTCTCGCGAATCACGCGTGGGAAGATCGAGCTGCGGAAGCAGCCCGTGGCCCTGCTGCCGATCCTCAGGTCGGCCCTGGAGACGGCACGCCCGCTCGTCGAGCAGAGACGGCACCGCGCTGGACGCGGATCTTGAGCTCGGGGCGGTCCGGGTCGAGGGGGATCCGACCCGGCTCGAGCAGGTCTTTATCAACCTCCTGAACAACGCCGCGAAGTACACCGACCCGGGCGGCCGGATCGCCGTGAGGCGCGGGTGTGCGGAGAGGTCGTCGAGGTCGCGATCGAGGACAGCGGCATCGGTATGTCGCCCGACCTGCTCGCGCACGCCTTCGACCTCTTCGCGCAGGGCGATCGCTCGATTGCCCGGACCGAGGGTGGGCTGGGGATCGGCCTGACGCTTGTCCGCAGCCTCGTCGAGCTGCACGGCGGGACCGTCGAGGCCATCGAGCGCCGGAACCGGCAGCGGCAGCCGCTTCACAGTCCGCCTACCAGCGCTTCTCGGGCTCGACCAGCCGGACCGGCCCACGGCCCCGGCCGATGCCAGTCGAAAGGTCTCGCGCGTGCTGATCGTCGACGACAGCCTCGAGGCGGCGAGCGGGCTGGCGCGGCTGCTCGCGCTGCTCGGGCACGACATCGCCGTCGCCCACGACGGCCCCTCCGCCCTTGACACGGCGCCGCGCACCGGCCCGAGGTGATCCTCCTCGATATCGGCCTGCCGGGAATGGACGGGTACGAAGTCGCGCGGGCGCTGCGGCGCGAGGGCTTCGAGGGCGCCGTGATCATCGCCGTCACCGGCTACGGCGAGGAGCAGGCCGTCCGGCGGTCGCGACAGGCCGGGTTCAACCACCACCTGGTCAAGCCGGTGGATATCGACGACCTCGTCGCCCTTATGGGCGGGCCGACCTGACCCATCACCCGGCCGCGCCGCCGAGCCCCGATCCCGCTGGGAGCGACGTCATGCGACACCATAGGCTGATTTCCGCGCTGCTCGTCCTGCTCCCGCCCGCGGCCCTCGCCCAGGAGAAGCCGCGGCTTCGCGGCCTGAGCGTCGTCGACGGCCGCGTCGCCTGGGCGAGCGGCGCGGCCGGCACCATCCTACGCACCGTCGACGGTGGCAAGTCGTGGGAGCGCAGGCCCATCCCGGGTGCCGAGACGCTCGACTTCCGCGACGTCCAGGCCGTCGACGATCGTGCGGCCTTCGCCCTCTCGATCGGTCCGGGCGATCGGTCGCGGATCTACAAGACGACCGACGGCGGCGCGACATGGGCCGCCAGGCACGTCAACCGTGACCTCAAGGGCTTTCTCGATGCCCTCGCCTTCTGGGATCGCGACCACGGCCTCGTGCTCGGCGACCCCGTCGACGGCCGCTTCGTCATCCTCACGACCGACGACGGCGGCGCAACGTGGCGCGAGATCCCGCCCAAGGCCATGCCCGAGGCGTTGCCGAAAGAAGGTGCCTTCGCCGCGAGCGGCACCTGCCTGGTCGTGCAGGGCGAGCGCAACGCCTGGTTTGGTACGGGCGGCGGCCGCGTCTTCCGCTCGACGGACCGCGGCAGCACCTGGACCGTCCATGCGACGCCGCTCCGGCCGGCGAACGACTCGTCCGGGATCTTCTCGCTCGCCTTCCGCGACGCCGATCATGGCGTCGCCGTCGGCGGCGACTACAAGGACCCGGCGCGTGCCGTCGATGCCGTCGCCCTCACCTCCGACGGGGGCTGGACGTGGCGCTTGCCGTCCGGCCCCGGCCCGCGCGGCTATCGCTCGGCCGTCGCGTTTGTGCCGGGGACGAAGGCGACGTTCGTCGCCGTGGGTCCGACGGGCTCTGACTGGTCGGAGGACGACGGCAAGTCGTGGAAGCCGCTCGCCGACCTTGGATTCCACGCGGTCGGCTTCGCCGATTCTTCCGCCGGCTGGGGCGTGGGCGATGACGGACGCATCGAGCGAATCGCGACCGGTCGATAGGCGCGTACCTTGCCGCCCTTCATCTCCGCGGTGTCCAGCGTCCACTCCTGGACGACGCGCCGCTCGTCCTCCGAGCCGCCGGCGAACCCCGCGTTCTGATGCAGGACCTTGACGCGGAGGTTCCGCCCTCGCTTGCCCACACCCGTGACGATCGCCGTGTGATGGGGCATCGCGAAGTTCAGCGTCACGACCGCGCCGTCCTCGCGGAGCACGTTGCGGACGAAGGTCACGCCCTCGAACTGGAGGATGTCGCCGGGCCTGACCTCGCTGATCGACCCCAGCTCGTCTCCCCACGCCCGCCCCCGCCTCGCCGCACCGGCATGGCGCAGGGCTTCGGCCGCAAGCGCCGAGCATTCGCCGTCGCCCACCTTCTGGCCGATCTTCGAACGGGCGAACGCAACGATCCGATCGTTGAGCGACGCGTCGGGCGGCGTGAGGCCGAGCAGCATAAGGAACAGGATCTGCACCGAAGCCCCTCCCCGAGCCTCTCGGCTACGAGACCCGGATCTCCAGATTCAGCCGCCCGGCGATGTCCTGCAACCCGGCCTCCCAGCCCTGCCCCGCGGCCTCGGGCGGAACCGCGACGTGGGCCGTCATCGTGAAGATCGGCACGCCCGAGTGCGGCGCGGGAGCGGTCTCCGAATCCATCGACTCGATGTTGATCCCGCGGCGGGCGAGGTAGCGGGCGACCTCGTGGATGATCCCCTCGTGATCGGCGCCCTTCACCTCGATCTGCTCGTGCGTCCAGCCGGCGTGAGCCTCGGCGTAGGTCCGGTCGGACCGCGTGGTCGTCACCTTGTAGCCCTGCGCGATCAGCCGCGCCAGGCCGTGCTCCAGGGCGGCGAAGGCCTCGGTCGACATCGACACAAGCATCAGGACCGCGAACTCGCCGCCGAGCCGCGCCATCCGGCTGGTCTCGACGTTCCCGCCGCCGTCTAGCAGCAGCCCGGTCACCTCGTCGACGATCCCGATCCGGTCGGGACCGCTCAGCGTCAGGACGAAATTCATCGGCGCATCCCCACACCTCGGTCGATCGAGCCACCCGCTCGACGGCCGATTATCGCACGCCCCGGCGGCCGGGGCGACCTGGAGGCCGCCGCCTACTCACGGGAGGCGCACGCTCTCGGTAGGATTTCGCTCGGCGCGGCACCGCAGGTGCTGCAACATCCCGCGGGCCGGCGACGGGCCCAGTGCGCATCGTCCGCACCGACCTGCGTTTTGCCCGACGCGACAACCGGAGGCAGATCGATGCTCAGGCGTAAGACATGCAGTGCGGTGGCCATCACCGCATCGATGGCGGCCGGCATGGCCTGGCTCGCCCACTCCGAGGAGCGCAAGCAGGTCCCCCAGGCCGCCGCGCCGCCGGACGCCGTTGTCGCCGCCCAGATCCCGAATGCCGTGCCCGTCGTCCGGCCCGAGCAGACGCTGAGCGACCACGACCGCTCGGACATCTTCGCCGCGACCAAGGCCCAGCCGTCGTCCCCCGCGTTCGACTTCCAGCCCGAGAAGGGGGCGATCCAGGGCTTCGACTTCTATCGCGACCCGCTCAACTCGCCGCGGCCGATGATCACCTTCGAAGAGAATTACCGCGCCGACGTCGCGGCTAAGCCCGCCGTCATGGCGACGCAGGGCGCACTGCTCGCGCGGCGCTACGACCTGACGCTCCGGATCGATCCGCAGGTCAAAATGTCTCGCGGCAAGCCGGTGCCGATCGGCCCCACGGCCCGGCTCGCCGAGGGCGTCACCTGGGACACGCTCGCGGCCATGGCCCCCGATGTGATCCGCGCGGCGGGCGTGTTCCCGTACCCGTCGCTGCCGCACCCGAAGCAGACGCCCGGCGGCCAGGTGTTCCCGCAGATCCAGATCGCGATGTTCCCGCGGCTCCAGCGGTACGACGTCGACTTCGACCTGCCCGACGCCTTCCTGCCCGAGTTCCCGCCGGCCATATTCCTCCAGAGCCGGCCTGAACTGGGCGACGTCTCGCGCGGCGAGGTCGTCTCGATTAATAATTACTACCGACTCTTCAAAGATATCCTGACGCCCGTTCAGCTCGACGGCCTCCGGCTCCTGCTGACCCCGTTCCCCCAGGAGGAGTTCAACCCGACCGACGACCGCAAGAGCGCCCAGCCGAGCCTGGGCGTGACCTGCCTCGACTGCCACGTCAACGGCCACACAACCGGTCAGTTCCATCTGAACCCCGACAACCGGCCGGAGCAGCGGCGGCTCCGGCTCGACACCGTCAGCCTCCGCGGCGTCTTCAACCAGCAGATCCACGGCTCGAAGCGGAGCCTGCGCTCGGTCGAGGACTTCACCGAGTTCGAACAGCGCACCGCCTACTTCAACGGCGACGAGATCCACGCCATGAAGAAAGGCTTCAACATCCTCGATCGCATCCAGGTCTCCCACATGGCCCAGATGCAGAACATGTTCGACTTCCCCCCCGCCCCGAAGCTGAACGTGCTCGGCCGGCTCGATGCCCCGAAGGCCACCGAGAGCGAGCGGCGGGGCGAGATGATCTTCAACGGCAAGGGCCAGTGCGCCGCCTGCCACCCGGCGCCGTCGTACCTCGACAACCAGCTCCACGACCTGCACCTCGAGCGGTTCGTCGCCGAGCCGCCCGAGGGCCCGATCAAGACCTTCACACTCCGCGGCATCAAGGACAGCCCGCCCTACATGCACGACGGCCGCTGCATGACGCTGGAGGACACCGTCGAGTTCTTCAACCTCGTGCTCGAGCTGAAGCTGACCGCCGCCGAGAAGGCCGACCTCGTCGCCTTCATGCGGCAGCTCTGAGGCGCAGGGCGGTCCTGCCCGATTCGAGGAGGATGGCATGGCTCAACCCGCGACGAGCCGGATCGCCCTGGCCGTCAACGGCGAGCGGACGGAGATGGACGTCGCCCCCTGGACGACGCTGCTCGACGCCTCCGCGACCGCCTCGACCTGACCGGCACCAAGAAGGGCTGCGACCACGGCCAGTGCGGCGCCTGCACGGTGCTGGTCGACGGCAAGCGCATCAACTCCTGCCTGACGCTGGCGGTCATGAAGGACGGCGCCGAGGTGACGACCATCGAGGGGCTCGCGTCCGGCGGCGATGCTCCACCCGCTCCAGCAGCGCCTTCATCGAGCACGACGCCTTCCAGTGCGGCTACTGCACGCCGGGCCAGATCTGCTCGGCCGTCGGGCTGATCGCACGAGGGCCAGCGCGACGACCGCCGGACGAGATCCGCGAGCTGATGAGCGGCAACCTCTGCCGCTGCGGCGCCTACCCCAACATCGTCGCCGCGATCCAGCAGGCGATGGCGACGGGGGAAGGATCGTCGGCCGATGAACGCCTTCACCTATACCCGAGCCGGCGACGTGGCGGCGCCGTGCGCGAGGTCGCGTCCGACGCCGCGGCGCAAGTTCATCGCCGGCGGCACGAACCTGGTCGACCTGATGAAGGAGGACGTCGAGCGGCCCGACCCGGCTCGTCGACATCAACCGCCTGCCGCTGAGAGAGATCAAGCCGCGTCGACGGCGGCGGCCTGCGGATCGGCGCGCTGGTGACGAACACCGACGTCGCCTACAACGCCGAGGTCGAGCGGCGCTATCCCGCTGCTCTCGAAGGCGATCCTCGCCGGCGCGTCGCCCAGCTCCGCAACATGGCGACCACCGGCGGCAACTCTGCAGCGCACGCGCTGCGCCTACTTCTACGACACGGCCACGCCCTGCAACAAGCGCGAGCCCGGCACCGGCTGCCCCGCCATCGCTGGCTTCAACCGCATCCTCGCCATCCTCGGCACGAGCGAGCACTGCATCGCCACCCACCCCTCCGACATGTGCGTCGCCCTGGCCGCGCTCGCGGCGACGGTCCACGTCGTCGGCCCGGACGGCGAGCGCGCGATCCCGTTCGCCGAGTTCCACCGCCTGCCCGGCGACACCACCCGGAGCTCGACACAACCTTGCAGACCGGCGAGATCATCACGGCGGTCGACCTGCCCGCGAGGGATTCGCCGAGCACCACGCGTACCTGAAGGTCCGCGACCGCGACGTCGTATGCCTTCGCGCTGGTTTCGGTGGCCGCCGGCCTCGCGATGGACGGTCGAGACGATCGCCGAGGCCCGCATCGCGCTCGGCGGCGTCGCTCACAAGCCCTGGCGCGATCGCGACGCCGAGCTCTGCTCAGGGGCGACAGGCCGACGCCGGAGAACTATCGAATCGTGCGCCGAGCACATCCTCCGCGAGGCGAAGGGTTACGGGCACAACGACTTCAAGATCGAGCTGGCCCAACGCGTCCGATCGTCCGCGCCCTGACCGACGGCCGCCGGGGGGAGGCCCAGCCCATGACCGAGACGCGCCACATCGGCATGCCCGACCAACCGCGTCGACGGCCGCGCCAAGGTGACGGGCGCCGCGCAAGTACGCGGCCGAATACAACGTCACCGGCCTCGCCTTCGGCTTCGTCGTCTCCAGCGCGATCGCACGCGGGAGAATCACCGACGCTCGACACCTCCGCCGCGCTGGCGGCTGCCGGGCGTGATCCAGGTCTTCTCGCACGACGACCAGCCCGGCGCTCGCCAAGTCGCACAAAAGCTATGGCGACGATATCGCCCCGCCAGGCTAGCCGTTCCGACCGCTCTTCGATGACGAGATCAAGTACAGCGCCCAGCCCGTGGCGCTGGTCGTCGCGGACATCGTTCGAGCTGGCCCGGTACGCCGCGGCGCTCGTTCGCGTCGAGTACCAGATCGAAGCCGCACGAGACCGACCTGGACGCCGTCCTCGAGAGACCATACGTCTCGCGAAGAGCGCGACGGGCATCGACCCGCCGCCCGAAGCCCGCGGCGACGCGGACGGGGCCCTCGCCGCGGCGCCGCCGTGAAGGTCGAGTGCCGAGTACCGGCTGCCCCGTCGAGCACCACAACCCGATGGAGCCGTTCGCCACCACGGCAGTCTACGAGAACGACGGCACGCTCACCGTCTACGACAAGACCCAGGGCGTGCAGAACGTGCAGAGGCTACCTCTGCAAGCGTGTTCGGCTCTCGCGGACGACGAGGTGCGCGTCGTCTCGCCGTTGTCGGCGGGGCGTTCGGTTCGGGGCTCCGGCCGCAATACCAGGTGTTCCTGGCCGTCCTGGCGGCGCGGGAGCTGAAGCGCTCGGTCCGCGTCGTCCTCACCCGCCAGCAGATGTTCACCTTCGGCCATCGGCCGGCCACCTGGCAGCGCGTTGCGCTCGGCGCCATCGGCCGACGGCACGCTCGAGGCCGTCATCCACGAGGCGGTCGCCGAGACGTCGCGGCACGAGGACTACAGCGAGGAGGTCGTCAACTGGTCGGGCCTGCTCTACCGCTGCGACAACGTCACGCTGACCTACAAGGTCGTCGGCGCTCGACCTCCCACCCCGTGCGACATGCGGGCCCCGGGGGCCGTATGGGGCGTCTACGCGCTCGAGTCGGCGATGGACGAGCTCGCGGCCAAGCTCGGCGTCGACCCGCGTCGAGCTGCGGCTGAAAAACTACGCCGAGGAGGACCAGAACGAAGGCAAGCCGTTCTCGAGCAAGGAGCTCCGCGAGTGCTACCGCGCAGGCGGCCGAGCGGTTCGGCTGGTCGCGCCGCAAACACGCAGCCGCGGTCGATGCGCGACGGCGACGACGCTGCTCGGCTGGGGCATGGCCACCGGCGTCTGGGACGCGATGCAGTTGCAGGCCGCGGCGCGGGCCGTCGCTGACGGTCGACGGCAAGCTCACCGTCTGCAGCGCGACGGCGGACATCGGCACCGGCACGTACACGATCATGACCCAGATCGCCGCCGAGCCGCTCGGCCTGCCGATCGAGGACGTGACGTTCAAGCTCGGCGACTCCTCGCTGCCCGATGCACCCGTCGAGGGCGGCTCGTTCACGGCGGCGTCGGTCGGCTCGGCGGTGAAGGCCGCGTGCGACAAGGTCGCGCGAGACGCTGTTCAAGGCTGGCGCGGAAGGTGAAGGACTCGCCGCTGGCCGGGCTCGACTCTCGACGACGTGCAGTTCGCCGACGGCGGATCCGTCTCGCGCGGCGACCCGTCGCGGACGGTCTGCCGATCGCCGAGGCGATGCGGCGCGGCAAGGTCACGTCATCGAGGAGGAGGCGATCCGCCGAGCCGACGCCGGAAGCAGAAGAAGTTCGCCCGCTACTCGCATTCGGCGATCTTCGCGGAGGTCAAGGTCGACGAGGACCTCGGCACGGTCCGCGTCACGCGGGTCGTCGGCGCAGTCGCGGCCGGGCCGGATCCTGAACCCGAAGACGGCCCGGAGCCAGGTCCTCGGCGGCGGTCGTCTGGGGCATCGGGCATGGCGCTGGAGGAGGAGAGCGTCTCGACCACGCCTTCGGCCGGTTCATGACGCACAACCTGGCCGACTACCACGTCCCGGTCAACGCCGACGTCCACGACATCGACGTGATCTTCGTCGAGGAGCGCGACGAGGTCGTCAACCCGCTCGGCGCCAAGGGGCTGGGCGAGATCGGCGTCGTGGGCGTGGCCGCGGCGATCGCCAACGCCGTCTTCCACGCGACCGGCAAGCGGATCCGCGACCTGCCGATCACTCTCGACAAGCTGCTCTGAGCCTTGTCGGACAAGCCTCGGGCGAGGGATGATACCGGGTATCCCGGTCGGATCTCTCACCCCATGGAGCCGAACATGGCCGCCTCACGGACCCTGTCCCGCCGCGGATTCCTCGCCGCCGGCCCGGCCGCCGTCGCGCTCACCGGCCTCGCGCACACCGCCACGCCCAGCAGCCCGTGTCGAGCGGCGACCCCTGGCTCGGCCTCAAGGTCGGCATAGCCTCCTACACCTACAGCCGGCTGCCGCTCGACGCGTGCATTGCCGGCGTGGTGCGCGTGGGCGTGAATTACGTCTCGATCAAGGACGCCCACCTGCCGCTCAAGAGCACGGCCGAGGAGCGCAAGGCGGTCGCCAATCGGTTCCGCGACGCCGGGATCATGCCGCTGAGCTGCGGTGTCATCACGATGAACGACAACGAGGTCGACATCCGCGACGTCTTCGAGTACGCCCGCGACGCGAGCATCCCCACGATCGTCTGCAAACCCACGGCCATTTCGCTGCCGACGATCGACAAGATGGTCAAGGAATTCGGCATCCGCGTCGCGATCCACAACCACGGCCCCGAGGACAAGGTCTGGCCGTCGCCCATGGACGCGTGGTGCCGTGCAGCCGTTCGACGAGCGGATCGGCGTCTGCATTGACGTCGGCCATACCGCGCGGACCGGGCTCGACCCGACGAAGGCGATCCGCGACTGTGCGCCGAGGCTCTACGACCTGCACATCAAGGACATCGCCAGCATGGAAGGAAAGTCCGCCCGGTCGAGGTCGGCCGCGGCGTCTTGGACGTTCGCGCGATGCTGCGGGCCCTGCTCGACATCGGGTATGCCTACCACGTTGGGCTCGAATATGAGAAAGACCTGAAGGACCCGGTCCCCGGCGCGGCCGAGAGCATCGGCTACATCCGCGGTACTCTGGCGGGGATGCGATAGGGCGATCCCCGGTCGGTCGTCGCGGTCGTCTCCGGGTGTGGCCGCGGGACATCGTGTGGGAAAACCTCATCCGCGGGCTTAGACTTTGAGCCGCGGGGACTTCGCTCCATCGACGCCGATCCGAGCTCGTGAATCCCGAGGCAGCACCGACCATGCCCACGTCCTGGACGATCGGCTCCGCGCCGGATTGCGATATCGTGGTCACGGAGCCCAAGGTCTCGGGCCACCACTGCCGGCTGACTCGCGAGGCGGGCGGGTATGTGCTCGAGGACCTGGGCTCCACGAACGGGACGTTTCTGAAGGGCGTGCGGCTCACGGGGAAAGTATCCGTTGCGCCCGGCGATGCCATCACGCTCGGCCTGACGACGCCGATGCCGTGGCCGTCTGGGGACGACCGCGTGATGGTCATCCGGATCGGCCGCGAGCCGGACAATGACGTTGTGATCGACCTGCCGATGGTCTCGGGCCACCACGCGCGGGTCCTCTGGGCGGGCGTGCCGGGCGAGGCGGTGATCGAGGACCTCGGCTCGTCGAACGGGACGAGCGTCGGCCGCCCGAGCGGAAGGTCACGCGGGCCGCCGTTCATGGTCGAGGACACGATCTACCTAGGCACGCACCGCTGCCCGCGGCCTACGTGCTGGCGAGGACTGACCCGTCGCTCGTGCCGTCGCTGGCCTTCGGCAGCGACGAGGTCGTGGTCGGGCGCGACGCGAGCTGCGACCGCGTCTTCCACGTCCTGATGGTCTCTGGGCGGCACGCAAAGCTGAAGCGCGAGGGCGATCGGATCGTGATCGAGGACCTGGGCTCCTCGAACGGGACGTTCGTCAAC
>CAVSDG010000010.1:0-1131271 GCA_963726685.1 uncultured Planctomycetota bacterium | reverse complement strand
GATACCCCTGACGTCCCGTCAGGCCCCAGTCCCAGCGCCGACGCCCTCGCCCAGGATGTAGTAAGGAATGTCCGTCTTGAACCCGAGGGTATCGCGCAAATACTGGTTGATAGTGCTCGTATAAGGCGGCCGGATCGCCGCCATGCTCGGGTCGAATTCCGGCCGCTCGGCGACGCCCGAGGCGTCGGCCCCTACGAACCGGCTATCGAGCCGCCCGACCGATTTTCGTCCTCCCTCGAGCAGCTCCTTGCGGAACCGGATGGCTCGATCCTCAATCGGAGAGATCGACATATTGGGATCGAGCCCCGTGAATCGGGCCAGCTCGGCGACGACGGCTTCCGCTCGGCCGTCGGAGAGCCGATCACCCTTGGCCAGGGCGAGCGTGTAGTCGTCGGCGGCGAATTTCTCGGCCGCGTCGAGGGCCGACTTCAGGTCGCGCTGGAGGTCGGGGGCAAGCTTCTTGTGATACCAGGCGGTCGCGGTGTAGGTGGGCAGGTAGAGGACGTAGGGGATGTCGTTGCCCGGGTCGAACTGCAGGGTCTGGAAGTTGAGCACGGTCGAGACGAGCACGATCCCGTTGAAGGCGATCCCGTTCGCTCGACCAGCCGACCGGCCAGCCCGGCCGCGCGGGTCGTGCCGTAGCTCTCGCCGACGAGGAAGAGCGGCGAGCCCCAGCGGTCGTACCGCGTCAGGTACATGCGGATGAACTCGCCGACCGACTGGATGTCGCCCTGGAGGCCGTGGAACTTCTTCGTCAGCTCGGGCTTCGCCGCGCGGCTGTATCCGGTGCCGACGGGGTCGATGAAGACGAGGTCCGTCTTGTCGAGCCACGTGTGCTCGTTGTCGACGAGCTGGTAGGGCGGAGGCGGGATGATCGCGTCGGGCGTGTCGACCCGCTTCGGCCCGACCGCGCCCAGGTGCAGCCACACCGACGCCGAGCCGGGCCCGCCGTTGAACGAGAACATCAGCGGCCGTTTCGACCGATCGCCGCGTCGTCGCGCGTGTAGGCGACGTAGAAGATCTGCGCCTCGGTCTCGCCCTGGTCGTTCGGGATCGGCATCAGGCCCGCCGTCGCCGTGTAGTTGATCCCCTTGCCGTCGACCTCGATGTGCTTTGTGACGACCGGCTCGGTCGGCAGACGACCTTCTCCTGCGGCTTCGGGCGGGATTGCCTGCCGCTTCGGCTCCGGTGCCTGGGCCGAGCAGCGAGGCCAGCCAGGAGGATCAGGCCGAACGATCTGGCCAGTGATCGACGTGTCATCCGCGACCTCTTGGCGAAGCGACGGTGAACTGGAGTCGACTCGACCAGCAGGATAGACCCTCCGGGGACGTCGTGCAATCGACCGCACGGGCCGGCTTGGCTTGGGGCAGCCCGGAGTCGGCCCGTCGGTGCGAGGGTGGCGAGTGAATTGGCTTTGTTTCGTGAGACGGATTGGCTTTGTTTCGGGACGCGGCCGATTCGCTTTGCAATCGACTTGTTCGTTCGTCCTGGAAGTGCCCGCCGCCGCGAAGAGCCGCACGACCGCGAGCGGCAGGGCGGCCGCTCGGGTTTGGTCGGCGCAGGCGACCGTGGCGCGAGATTGGCTTCGTTTCGCCGAGAAAGCCCCCCCGCTTGGCTTCGGTCGGCGACTACCAAGCAGAATCGGCCAGCTATGATGGGAGCCGCTGCGGTGATCATCAAATCATCGAGTCGGAGGCTGGCGTGACTCAGGACGTGAAGGTGAGCGTGACGGCCCATGGCGACCGGATGCGGGCGCTCGACGGGTTCGGCGTGGGAGCCGAAGGTCGGGTATTCGCGGGCCGTGCGGGCCGGCGGCCACATCGCGGTCACGGGGACGGTCGGCATGGAGGCCGACGGCAGCTTCGGTGCGACGCTCGAGGCCCAGGCGAGGCGGTCGCTGACGATCATCCGGGCGGCGATCGAGGCGCTGGGCGGGTCGCTGGCCGACGTGGTCCGAACCCGCATCTACGTCACCGACATCGCGAAGTGGGAAGAGGTCGGCCGGGTCCACGGCGAGTTCTTCGGCGACGATCCGGCCGGCGACGACGATGGTCGAGGTCGCCAAGCTCATCGACGCCGCGGCGCCGGTCGAGATCGAGGCCGACGCGATCGTGGCGTGAGGGATCGATCGCGATGGACGGACCGCGCAAGGCCGTCGTGCTGCTCTCCGGCGGCCTCGACTCGGCCACGGCGCTGGCCGAGGCCAGGGCCGAGGGCTTCGAGACGTACGCCCTGACGGTCGCCTACGGCCAGCGGCACGCCGTCGAGATCGAGGCGGCCCGGCGCGTGGCGAAGGCGATGGGAGTGGCCCGGCACGTCGAGACGACGATCGACCTCCGCGCCTTCGGCGGCAGCGCCCTGACGGCCGACCTCGACGTGCCCAAGGACCGACGACCGAGGCCGGATGGCCGCGCGGCATCCCGATCACCTATGTCCCGGCGCGGAACACGGTCTTCCTCTCGCTCGCCCTGGCCTGGGCCGAGACGCTGGGGGCGTTCGACCTCTTCGTCGGCGTCAACTGCCTCGACTACTCGGGCTATCCCGATTGCCGGCCCGAGTTCCTCCGCGCCTTCGAGGCGATGGCCAACCTGGCGACCAAGGCCGGCGTCGAGGGCGCGGGCCACTTCCGCGATCCACGCCCCCCTGCTCCACCTGACCAAAGAGCAGATCATCCGCCGGGCCTGGCCCTGGGCGTCGACTACGGCCTGACGCACAGTTGCTACGACCCGACGCCCGAGGGCCTGGCCTGCGGGCGTTGCGACTCGCTGCCGGCTCCGGCTCGAGCGGCATTCGCCCGGGTCGGCGAGGCCGACCCGGTGCGAAGTATCGATCGACCAGTAGACCCACTCGATACGGCGGGTCGAGGAGCTGGATCTCGCGCTCCTTCAAGTCGAACTGGTCGCCGCGGCGGATGAAGTCGATCTTCAGCGTCTTGTACTTGACGACCGGCTTGCCGTCCGGGCCCGAGTCCTGCTGGTAGCCGTCGGAAAGGCCGCGGACGAAGACGCTGAACTTGTCGGCGTGCGGGTCGACGTCTTCCCAGACCGCCACGCCGAAGACGGCGTCATCGATCCCTTCCTTCGTGCTCGGCGGGACGATCCCCATGATGTTCACCGCGCCCAGGAGCGGGATCGTCGGGTCCTCGCGGTTCTGGATCTGCTCGACGGCCTTCGGGATGACCGTGTCCTCGTACCGCTTGCCGGTGTCGGTGACGAGCGAGAACTGCGGGACGAACATCCGCGGCTTACCGGTCTGATTGATCACCTGATAATAGAGGTAATGGAGTTGCTTCCGCTTGCCGTCGACCTCGGCCGTGATGATCCGGACGGGCTTGAAGGCGAAGTCGAGCACCCAGATCCCCTGCTTGTCGCGGGGAAGCAGCGAGGCGTCGATCCACCGCTCGTTGAAGGCCGTCTTGCCGGTCCTCTGGTTGACGAAGCCCTGGGGCGTCCGCCGCACGGGCTGCGTCGGCAGGACCGGCCCGAGCTTGGACTCGGGAATCGGGTCGGGGTTGGGTAGCTCGGGGGCCTGCTGTGCCGAGGCCGAGCCGTGCGCGAAGGCCGCGCGAGAGGGTTGCTCCGAAGATCCAGGACGCGTATGACTTGCGGCACGGCGAACTCCTCGGCGTCGGAAGTTTGGTTGACGCGGCGGAGGGTGTGGTCGCGAGGTGAAATGGTCCAGAGATCACCCAATTTAACATCGAATCCGAAACCGCGTCAACGCGGACCGGTCGAAGCGGTTGCGGCCCAGGCCGAAGCGGTGCCGGCCCCTTGACGTCGGGGGTCTCGCCGCGATATTAAGGCCGAGGGGCCGAAGTGGCGGAATTGGCAGACGCGCTAGGTTCAGGTCCTAGTGGGCTAACCATGCCCGTGGAGGTTCAAGTCCTCTCTTCGGCATTCCACGCGAAGGGGTTGCGTCAAATCGGCGCAGCCCCTTTTTTCGTTCGCCATCGCGACCAACGACGCGATCCTCAAGCCCCGGAGTGCCGAACGATGTCCCGGTCGCCTCTCGTCGCCCTGGTCCTGGTCGCGACTTCGGTCGCCGGCACGACCAGGGCCGATGGCGTTCCCCTCGAGCGGCGATGGGTCTGGATCATGGCCAACCTCCTCGTCGACAAGGAGGCCGACCGGGTCGTCGCCCTGATCGAGCGTGCCGGCAAGGCCGGTTACAACGGCGCGGTGTTGAGCGACACGAAGTTCAACATCCTCGGCTGGATGCCCGAGCGCTACTTCGAGCAACGTCGCGCGGGTCAAGGCGGCGGCCGCGAAGGCGAAGGTCGAGGTCATCCCGTCGGTCTTCCCGATCGGCTACAGCAACGCCCTGCTTGCCAATGACCCGAACCTCGCCGAGGGGATGCTCGTCGAGCGGCGCTCCTTCGTCGTGAAGGGACGCGAGGCCCGGCTCGTGCCCGAACCCGCGACGAGGCTCGTGAACGGCGGGCTGGAGGAAGCCCGAGGCGACAAGTTCGCCGGCTTCGGCTTCCAGGACGAGCCCGGGCAAGGTCACCGTGCGCGACCGCGAGGTCAAGCACGGCGGCAAGACCTCGTGCCGGATGCAGAACATCGGCGGCGTCGCCCGTCTGCCGGCTGATCCAGGCGGTCAAGGTCCGCCCGCACGCCTGCTACCGGCTCTCCTGCTGGGCGAAGACCCGCGACCTCAAGCCGACGGGCGCCTTCCGGCTCATGGCGATCGGCGCCGAGCGGACGGACGCTCTCCTTCCACGGAGGGAGGCGTCGAACCGACGCAGGACTGGACGCAGCATCGACGTCGTGTTCAACAGCCAGGACCGAGTCGCAGATCAACGTCTACGTCGGCATGTGGGGCGGGAAGTCGGGCACGCTCTGGGTCGACGACCTGGCGATCGAGGAGGTCTCGCTCGTCAACGTCCTGAGGCGCGACGGGTGCCCGCTCGTCGTCGACGTCCGAGGACGGCAAGACCGACATACGTTGAGGGCCGCGACTTCGAGCCCGTCGTCGACCCCAAGCTCGGCCAGGTCCCCTATGCGGGCGAATACTCGTTCGGCCATGACGGGCCATCGATCAGGCTCAAGGCGGGCTCGCGGATCAAGGACGGCGAACGGCTCCGCGTGAGCTGGTATCACCCGAGCCTCGTCCTGGCCGCTGACACGGCCTGCTGCCTCAGCCGAGCCGAAGGTCTACGACCTGCTCCGTGACCAGGCCCGCCGCATCGAGGCGCTGTTCCAGCCCCGCACGGTCTTCATGCAGCACGACGAGCTTCGCGTCGCGAACTGGTGCAAGGCCTGCCTCGCGAAGAAGATGACCGCCGGGCAACTGCTCGCCGAGAACGCCGCGGAAGTGCACCGCGATCCTCCGCGAGGTCAGCCCGAAGGCCACCATCGTGGTCTGGAACGACATGTTCGACCCGAACCACAACGCCGTGAAGGGTCCGTACTACCTGGTCAACGGCAGCCTCGAGGGCTCATGGGAAGGCCTCGACCGCTCGGTCGTGATCGCCAACTGGAACGGCGGCAAGGCCCGCGAGAGCCTCGACTTCTTCGCCGAAGCGGGGCCATCGCCAGGTCATCGCCGGCTACTACGACGACGACGACAACTTCGCCACCTGGGACGCCGCGCGGAAGGGCGTCGCCGACGTGGACGGGTTCATGTACACGACGTGGCAGGCGCGGTTCGGGGACCTCGAGCGGTACGGCAAGCTCATGACCGGAGCGAAATGATGGACGAGCCCAGAGTCGCCACGGTCCGGCCCGTCGAGGAGGCCGAGGCCTCCGGACGTGTCGCCGAAGTCTTCGCCGACATCCGCGCGACGAAGGGCCTCGACTTCGTCCCCCGCTTCTGGCGAGTGCTCGCGACCAACCCCGCTCATCTCGATCAGGTCTGGTCGCGGTTGAAAAGCCTGATGCATCCCGAGGCCGACGGGCGGACTGGCCGTTTCGACCCGCTGACGCGCGAGATCATCGCGCTGGCGGTGTCGGCAACCAACGGGTGCTCGTACTGCATCAACTCGCACACGGCGGCCGTGCGAAAGCTCGGGCTGGACGCCGGGCGCTTGGGGAATTGATGGCGATCGTCGGGCTGTTCAACTCGACAAACGCCATCGCCGACGGCTACCGGATCGAGCCGGACGTGCTGCCGCCGCTCGATTGACTGATCATCCGTGCCGGTTCTTCCCGTGCGGGTCGTGGCCCTTTTCGACGACCGGGGAAAGCTCCGAGTCGACCGCGGCCATCCGCCGGTCGGTGAACCACTGGATCACGTAGTAGAAGACCGGCGTCAGGAAGATGCCGAAGAGCGTCACGCCGAGCATGCCGCTGAAGACGGCGGTGCCCAGCGTCCGCCGCATCTCGGCGCCGCGCCGTCGGAGAGCACCAGCGGCACCACGCCGAGGATGAAGGCGAACGAGGTCATCATGATCGGCCGGAGCCGCAGCTGGCAGGCTTCGAGCGTCGCCTGGTAACGCGGGACGCCCGCCTCGCGCTGGGCCTTGGCGAACTCGACGATCAGGATCGCGTTCTTGCACGCCAGGCCGACCAGCACGACGAAGCCGACCTGCGTGAAGATGTTGATGTCCATCTCGCGCAATCTGCACGCCGACGACCGAGCAGAGCAGGCACATCGGCACGACCAGGATCACCGCCAGCGGCAGCGACCAGCTCTCGTACTGCGCCGCCAGGACCAGGAAGACCAGGACGACCGCCAGGACGAAGACGAGCATCGCCGTGTTGCCGGTCTGCGAGCTGCAGGAGGGCCAGCTCGGTCCACTCGGTACGCATCGACTGCGGCGAGCTTCGTCGGCGAGCGATGTCGTCCATCGTCGTCGATCGCCTGGCCCGAGCTGACGCCGCGGGCCGGGGTTGCCGTTGATCGCCGCGGCGGGGTACATGTTGTACCGCATGATCAGGACCGGGCCCGGTGACGTCGCGGATCGCTGGCCATCGATGCCGAACGGCACCATCCCGCCGCGGCTCGTTGCGGATCTTGAGCTGCTTGAGGTCCTCGATCTGCTTGCGGAAGTTGGCGTCGCCCTGGACGTTGACCTGCCAGGTCCGGCCGAACCGGTTGAAGTCGTTGACGTAGAGCGAGCCGAGGTAGACCTGGAGCGTGTTGAAGACCTCGCTCATCGACACGCCCATCGTCTTGACCTTGGTCGCGGTCGATGTCGAGGAAGAGCCAGGGCGTGTTGGCGCGGAAGCTGGTGAACAGGCCCTGAAGGCCCGTCGGGTCGTCCGGAGTCTGCTGGGCGGACGACGACCTGCTCGGCTGACGTCCTGGAGCGCCTTCGAGGCCGACGTCGCCGCGGTCCTCGATCACGATCTTGAAGCCGCCGGCCGTGCCCAGGCCCTCGACCGGCGGGGCGCCGAAGACGTTGATCAGGCCGTCGGTGATCTCGTCCTGGAGCGTCTGCCTCGAGCCTCGCGGCGATCGCGTCGCCGGTCAGCTCGGGCTTGGTCGCGGTGGTGGAAGTCGTCGAGCATCACGTACATCGAGCCGAAGTTCGGCGCGTTGGCGTTGAGCAGGAGCGACTGGCCGGCGATCGCGACCGTGTGCGCTGACGCCCGGCGATCTCGCTGGCGATCTCCTCGATCCGCTTCATCACGCGCTGGTGTGCTCGACCGAGGTCGAGTCGGGCAGCTGGACGTTGACCAGCAGATAGCCCTTGTCCTGCGACGGGATGAAGCCGGTCGGGCGTCTTCGTGAACCCGTAGTAGGTCAGGTAGAGCAGCCCGCCGTAGACGAGCAGCACGAGCAGGCTGACCCGGAGCAGGCCGCCGACCATCCCGTGTAGACGTTCGTGGCGAGCTGGAACGCCGGCGTTGAAGAGCCGGAAGATGCCCGACAAGCAGCCGGTCGATCAGCGGGCCGACGAGCCAGCCCGCCGAGCGCGCCGACCGCGCCGCGCCGCCGACCTCGGCGGCATACGGGAGCTTCGCGACCGAATCCTCGGTCAGAGCGCGGCGACCTCCGGCGCGAGGTAGCTCATAGCCGAGCCAGCCGCCGAGCAGGACGTAGGCCAGCCGCGGCAGCGCCTCGGTGCGCTCGCCCGACGTTCCTCGGCTTGAGCAGGAGCGCGGCCAGGGCCGGGCTGAGAGCGTCAGCGAGTTGAACGCCGAGATCAGCGTCGACGTCGCGATCGTCAGCGCGAACTGCCGGAAGAACTGGCCGATGATCCCGGTGATGAACGCGCAGGGCACGAACACCGCCGTCAGCACCAGGCCGATGGCGATCACCGGCCCGGAGACCTCGCTCCATCGCCCGGACGGTCGCGTCGCGCGGGCTCATGCCGTGCTCGATGTGGTGCTCGACCGCCTCGACGACGACGATGGCGTCGTCGACCACGATGCCGATCGCCAGCACCAGGCCGAACAGCGTCAGGTTGTTGAGGCTGAAGCCGAGCGCCGCCATGACGGCGAACGTGCCGACGATCGCCACCGGCACGGCGATCAGCGGGATGACGGCCGACCGCCAGTTCTGGAGGAACAGCAGCACGACGACCGCGACCAGGATGACGGCGTCGCGGAGGGTGTTGAAGACCTCGTTGACCGACTCGGTGATGAACGGCGTCGTGTCGTAGACGATCGCGTAGTCGATGCCCCGCCGGGAAGCGCTGCTTCAGCTCCTCCATCTTGTCGCGGACGAGGTCGGCGGTCTTCAGGGCGTTGGAGCCGGGCCGCTGGTAGATCGACAGCGCGACCGAGGGCTTGCCGTCGAGCGTGCAGGTCTGGTCGTAGCCCTGGGCGCCCAGCTCGATCCGGGCGACGTCGCGGAGCCGGACGATCCGGCCCTCGGTGTCGGTCTTGAGGATGATGTCGCGAACTGCTCGGCGTCGGCGAGCCGGCCGAGGGTGCTCATGCGTGTACTGGAAGACCTGCCCGTTGGGGACCGGCGGCTGGCCGATCTGGCCGGCGGCGACCTGGATGTTCTGCTGCTGATCGCCGTGGCGACGTCGGTGGCGGTCAGGTTGCGGAACGACATCTTCCCCGGGTCGAGCCAGACCCGCATGCTGTAGTCGCGCTGGCCGAGGTAGGTGATGTCGCCGACGCCCTGGAGCCGGGCCAGCTCGTCGCGGAGCTGGATCGTGGCGTAGTTGCTCAGGTAGAGGTTGTCGCGAGCTGTCGTCGGGCGAGAAGAGGTTGACGATCATCAGCGATGCTGGGCGACTTCTTCTTGACCGTCACGCCGCGCCGCTTGACCAGGTCGGGCAGGATCGGCTCGGCCAGCGACTCGCGGTTCTGCACCAGCACCTGGGCCATGTTCAGGTCGACGCCGAGCTGGAAGGTCACGGTCAGCGTGTACGTGCCGTCGTTGGTGCACTGCGACGACATGTAGAGCATGTTCTCGACGCCGTTGACCTGCTGCTCGATCGGCGCGGCGACGGTGTCGGCCACGACCTTGGCGTTGGCGCCGGGGTAGAAGGCCGAGACCTCGACCGTCGGCGGCGTGATCTCCGGGTACTGCGCGATCGGCAGCGTCCAGACGGCGATGCCGCCGGCCAGCGTGATGATGATCGACAGCACCGAGGCGAAGATCGGCCGGTCGATGAAGAACTTCGAGAACATGCGGCTCGTCTCACTTCTGCTCGACGAGCTCGCGGCCTCGGCGGGCTCGGGCGACTCGGAGTCGTGCGGCTCGGGCGGCTTGATCGGCGGCCGGCGCGACGCGACGGCCGCTGACCTCGCGGCGGACCGGCGGATGATCCGCATCGGGAGCATGACGAGCCGAACGTCAGGGAGTCAGCGAGGACCAGCGACGCCTCGCTGAGCCAGCCGGACCGCCCGCGAGCGGAAGAACGCGCGTCTCGCCCAGCCAGTCGATCACGTAGAAGAAGACGGGCGTCAGGAAGATGCCGAAGAGCGTCACGCCGAGCATCCCGCTGAAGACGGTCACGCCCAGCGTCCGCCGCATCTCGGCCCCGGCGCCGTGGCGAGACGATCAGCGGCACGACGCCGAGGATGAACGCCAGCGAGGTCATCACGATCGGCCGGAGCCGGAGCCGGCAGGCCTCGAGCGTCGCCTGGCGCCGCGACTCGCCCTCCTCGCGCCGCTGCTTGGCGAACTCGACGATCAGGATCGCGTTCTTGCTCGCCAGGCCGACGAGCACGACGAAGCCGATCTGGGTGAAGATGTTGATGTCCTGCTTGGCGATCTGCACGCCGATGATCGCGCTGAGCAGGCACATCGGCACGACCAGGATGATCGCCAGCGGCAGCGACCAGCTCTCGTACTGCGCCGCCAGGACGAGGAACACCATGACCACGGCGAAGCCGAAGATGATCATCGCCGTGTTGCCGGCCTGGATCTCGAGGTAGGCCAGCTCGGTCCACTCGTAGGCCATCGATCGCGGAGCAGCTCGCGGTCGGCCAGTGCCTCCATGATCGCGATCGCCTGCCCGAGCTGACGCCGGGGCCGCGGCGCCGTTGATCGGGGCGGCGGGGTACATGTTGTAGCGCGTCAGGACCAGCGGCCCGTTGATCTCCTCGACGTCGGCCAGCGCCCCGAGCGGGACCATCGTCCCCGTCGCGTTGCGGACCTTCAGCCGGCGAGACGTCCTCGATCGTCGTTGCGGAACTTCGCGTCGGCCTGGACGATCACCTGCCAGGTCCGGCCGAACAGGTTGAAGTCGTTGACGTAGAGCGAGCCGAGGTAGATCCGCAGCGTGTCGAAGAGGTCCTGAGCCGCGACCTGCTTGGTCATGCACGGCGATCCGGTTGACGTCGACGTAGAGCTGCGGGACGTTGGCGCGGAAGACGGAGGTCAGGCCGACGAACGCTGGCCGAGGCCTCGTGTCGGGGTCTCCTGAGCCTTGCTTGCGTCGGCCTTCCGACGAGCTTCTCGGTCTGCTCCTGGAGCGTCCTCGGAGCCGACGTCGCCGCGGTCCTCGACCATCAGCTTGAACCCGCCGGCCCGGCCCACGCCGCGGACCGGCGGCGGGCCGAGGACGGTGATCATCGCCTCGGGGACCTGCATCGCGTAGACCGCTTGTCGGCAGCGCCTCGCTGCGATCGCGTCGCTCGACTGGTCGACGCCGTCGCTTCGGGACCTTGGCGAGCATCGGGCCTGGCCTCTGCCTCGGATGCTCGGGGCGCGATGCCCTCGCCCGAGCCGAGCTCCGCCGTCCTCGGGCGCGAGCTCTCGCGTCGTACGTCCAGCGATAGAGCTGCTCGTCGACCGGGCTCTCGCGGCGGACGTCGAACGGGTCGAGGATCACGAACATCGAGCCGAAGTTCGAGCCGTTGGCGCTCGAGCAGCATCGACTGGCCGGCCATCGTCTGGCGTGTGCCGGACGCCCGGGATCGTCTTGGCGATCCGCTCGACCTTGTCCATCACCGCCTGCGTCCGCTCGAGCGAGGCCGAGTCGGGGAGCTGGACGTTGACCAGCAGGTAGCCCATGTCCTGCGACGGGATGAACCCGGTCGGGGTGTGCTTGAAGCCCCAGTAGGTCAGGTAGAGCAGCCCGCCGTAGACGACGAGCACGAGCAGGCTGACGCGGAGCAGGCCGCCGACGATCCGCTGTAGACGCCCGTGGCCTGGCTGGAAGCCGTAGTTGAACAGCCGGAAGAAGCCGCCGAGCAGCGCGGTCGAGCACCGGCCGAACGAGCCAGCCGAGGAGCAGGCCGACCGACGCGGCGACGCCGACGACGGCCCAGCGCGCCCGCGACCCCGACGCCGGCGTCGAACCATTCCGGGCCGATGACGGAGCCGGTCGACTCGCCGACGCGGCGGAATCGCCGCCGAGCACGGGGCAGGAGGTCATCGCTGCGGCACCGAGGTACACCAGCCGAGCGCACCCGCCGAGCAGGCGTAAGCCAGCCTCGGCAGCGCCGCGCCGTGCGCTCGAGCCCGCCGTCCTCGGCCGCAGCAGCAGCGCCGCCAGGGCCGGGCTCAGGGTCAGCGAGTTGAACGCCGAGATGATCGTCGAGACGGCGATCGTCAGCGCGAACTGGCGGAAGAACTGGCCGACGATCCCGCGTGATGAACGCGCACGGCACGAACACCGCCGTCAGCACCAGGCCGATCGCGATCACCGGCCCGGAGACCTCCTCCATCGCGCGGATCGTCGCGTCGCGCGGAGCCATCCCGTGCTCGATGTGGTGCTCGACCGCCTCGACCACGACGATCGCGTCGTCGACCACGATGCCGATCGCCAGCACCAGGCCGAACAGCGTCAGGTTGTTCAGGCTGAAGCCGAGCGCGGCCATGACGGCGAAGGTGCCGACGATCGCCACCGGCACGGCGATCAGCGGGATGATCGCCGACCGCCAGTTCTGGAGGAACAGCAGCACGACGACGGCCACCAGGATGATCGCCTCGCGCAGGGTCTTGAAGACCTCGTCGATCGACTCGCGTGATGATACGGCGTGGTGTCGTAGCGGATCTCGTAGCCGACGCCCGGCGGGAACTCCTTCGCCAGCTCCTCCATCTTCGCCTTGACGATGACGGCCGTGTCGAGGGCGTTGGCGTCGGGGAGCTGGAAGATGGCCAGGCTGACCGAGGGCTTGCCGTTGACCTGGCAGTTGATGTCCTGGTTCTTGGCCCCGAGCTCGACCCGGGCGACGTCCTTGATCCGGAGGACGCCGGCCGTCCTCGGGTCGCGCTTGACGATGATGTTCTCGAACTGCTCGACATCGGTCAGCCGGCCCGAGGGTGCTCAGCGGGACCTGGATCGGCTGGCCCGTCGGGGCCGGCTGCTGGCCGATCTGGCCGGTGGCGACCTGCTGGTTCTGCTCGCGGATCGCGTGGACGACGTCGCCGGCCGTCATGTTCCGCGCGGCCAGCTTCTCGGGGTCGACCCAGATCCGCATGCTGTAGTCGCGCTGGCCGAGCATGGAGACGTCGCTGACGCCCGGCAGCCGGCGCGATCTCGTCCTTGACGCTGCAGCAGCGCGTAGTTGCTCAGGTAGAGCTGGTCGCGGCTGTCTCGTCGGGCGAGTTGACGGCGATCGCCAGGAGGATGTCGGGCGACTTCTTCTTGACGTTGCACGCCGGTCTGCTTGATGCACGTCCGGCAGCATGCGGCATGGCCAGGCTCGACGCGGTTCTGCACCAGCACCTGGGCCATGTTCAGGTCGACGCCGTGCTTGAACGTGACGGTCAGGTTGTACGAGCCGTCGTTGGTGCACTGCGACGACATGTAGAGCATGTTCTCGACGCCGTTGACCTGCTGCTCGATCGGCGTCGCGACCGACTCGGAGACGACCTGGGCGCTGGCGCCGGGGTAGTTGCAATCGACCTGGACGGTCGGCGGCGAGATCGGCGGGTAGAGCGCGATCGGCAGCTGCGATGAGCGCGATCGCCGCCGGCCAGCGTGATCACGATCGACAGCACCGAGGCGAAGATCGGGCGGTCGATGAAGAAGCGCGAGATCAAGTTTGGATCTCCCGAGTCGGCCCGTCAGGACGGATCGCGAGGCCGACCGCCGGCACCATCCGGGCGCCGGCGGCCTGGTTCAATGCTCGGCCGCCGTTTTCGCAGTGTCCACGCCCGGGGACGCCGGCGCGGCGGCCGCGACGGCCGGCTTCGGAGGCGGGGGTGGGGTCGACGCCGTGGTCGCCGAGGTGGGCCATGTGGTCCCCGGGGCCGTGGCGGGCGGTGACTCCGGCTGGCCGGGCTTCGCCACGACTTTCAGACCCGGACGGACGCGCTGGAGGCCGCTGATGATGATCCGGTCCTTGAGGTCCAGGCCGCTCTCGACGGCACGCCACTTCTGGAAGTAAAGCCCTCCGGCCTTGAGTCGGCGCTGGCGGACGACGTTCTCGGCGTCCACCACGAAGACGAACTTCTCGCCCTGGTCGGTGCCGACCGCCTCTTCCGGGACGAGCATCGCCTGGTGGGGCAGGCCGACGGGCAGGTGTACCTTCATGAACATGCCGGGCGAGAATTCCCGGGGCTTGGGGTTGGGCAGCTTGGCCCGCACGCGGAGGGTGCCCGTGCTCGTGTCGAGCCGGTTATCCGAGAAGTCGATGGTCCCTCGGTGCGGGTATCCCTCCTCGTCGGCGAGCGAGGCGAATACGGGGATCTCGGCCTCGGTCCGCGACTTGATCTTGCCGGCGTTGACGAGGCGGCGGATCTTGAGCAGCGTCCGCTCGTCGAGGTCGAAGTACACGTAGATTGGGTCGAGCGAGACGATCGAGGTGAGGATCGTGCTGTCCTGGGTGACGAGGTTCCCCGGGTCGACCAGTCGGCGGCTGAGGCGGCCCGAGATCGGGGCGAGGACCTTGGTGAAGGCCAGGTTGAGCTGCGCGAACTCGTACTGGGCCCGGGCGCTGTCGACCATGGCGGTCGATTCGGCGTAGTCGCCGGCCGTCAGGTCGTAGTCGGCCCGGGCGAGCTGGTCGCGGGCCAGCAGGGCCTGGGCACGCTTGTAGTCGGCGTCCAGCCGGCGATTGTGGGCCTCGGCCTGGGCGAGGGCCGCCTTGGTCCGGGCGACTTCGGCCTCGTAGGGGCGGGGGTCGATCTGGACGAGCTGGACATCCTTCTCGACCTCGGTGCCGTCGTCGAAGAAGACCTTGTCGAGATATCCCGTCACGCGAGCCCGAACGTCGATCGTCATGACCGCCATGGTCTGGCCGACGAAGTCCTCGAAGTCCGCCACCTCGCGGGTGATCGGCGTGGCGACGATGACGGTCGGGTCGCCGGGCCTGGGCGGCGGGGCGGCGTTCCGCTGGCAGCCGGTCAGGCCGGCGAGGCCCGCGACGAAAAGCGTCGCGCGGGCCAGGGTCCGACAGCGTTTGGTCCTCGGACACGGCATGGGGTTGGTCTCGTCGACGGGGGCTTGTCGGGGCTCGCTTCGATTCTCGGCTGGACGCCGGCACGGTCGGACCGAGTCGGCGTGGTGGGGCAAGATCAGTCGGCGGGAACGGCGTCGAGGGTCGCCCGCTCGGCGTCGCTGAGGATGCCGCGAAAGACGATGTCGATGATCTCGGCCGCCTGGCTCTGCGGCGTCTTCTGGGCGCCGGCGAAGTAATTCGTGAAGACCGTGCCGTAGAGAACCTGGCTGAAGACGTCGCGGATCCGGTCCACGGGCATTGGTCGGACCCTCCCGGCCTTGATCAGCTCCGCGTAAAGGTTGCGCCAGAGGTCCGCCTGGCGGTCGCGGTATTCAAAGTAAGTAGGCGTCTTCCGATCCTTGAACAGGGCCCGTTCCTGGATAATGAGCTCGACATACTCGGGGTGCTCCGCGAAGAACTCGAGATACGCCCGCACGCTCCTGACGACCCGTTGAAGCGGATCTTCGACCCCCTCCATGCTCGAACGGACCCGTTCGTGCAGCTGGCGGATCGCGCGGTCCACGGCCGCGAGGAAGAGCTCGCGCTTGCTCGCGAAGCAACGGTAGAGCGTCCCCTTGCCCACTCCCAGACGCTCCGCGAGGGCCTGGGTGTCGGCATCATTGAAGCCGTGCTCGGAGAAGAGGCTGGTCGCCGCGATCAGAATCGACTCACGACGCCCAGATCCCGCGGGTCCGCATGTCCCTGTCGTGTCGTCCACGGCCGATTCGGACACCTCGCGTCTCCCGATCGATTTGCCAGCGGACGGACCAGTCAGTCCGGGGGCATTTTACGGGCGTTTCGCCCAAGTCAAGCCGCAAAAAAGCACAGATCGCAAATCCGGGCGCTCGGGGCCTTGGCCCGCGATCCACGGGCCCGCTGAGACTTTCGAGATTTTCTTGCTTTTCGCTGATGCCCCTCAGAACACCTGGTATTCTAGAATGATTGGGTAGAATATGAGACCTCTGGAATTGCCGCTGTGCTCGAAGAGTTCATCAAAGACTATCTGCTGGAATGCCAGGAGGGGCTCGCCCAGATCGAGGCGAACCTGCTGGCCCTGGAGCGCGAGCCGGGATCGAAGCCCTTGCTGGGCACGATCTTCCGCGTCGTCCACTCCATCAAGGGGGCATCCGGATTCCTCGGCTTCGCGAAGATGGCCGCGGTGACGCACCAGGGCGAGGAATTGCTCGGCCGGCTTCGCGAAGGTGAGATTGCGACCACCCCCGCGATCATCAGCGGCCTACTCGCGCTGATCGACGCCATGCGGAGCATCCTCGTCTCGATCGAGACGACCCAGTCGGAGGGCGAGCGAGACGACTCGGCGCTGATCGCTCGGCTGGCGTCGTTGCAGCACGGAAAGACGCCGGCGGCCGCGAAGCCAGAGCCACCGGCCGATCTGAGTCGGGCGGAGACCCTGGTCATTCCGGAGCCTCCAACGCCTGGGGAAGTGGCAAAGACCCCGAAGAGGTCACGCAAGCCCAAGCAAGAGCAAGAGATACATCCGCCACCAGACTCGCACATCGCACCGCCAGTCGAATCCCCGGCGGCCCCTGCGGCAGGCCTCAGCGAGTCCACCATCCGCGTCGACGTCCGGCTGCTCGACATGCTGATGAACCTGGTCGGCGAGCTCGTCTTGACCCGGAACCAGTTCCTCCGCGGCGGGCTCGCACGCGACGAGGTGGCGCTCCAGGCCAGCACGCATCGACTCGACACGATCACGACGGAGCTCCAGGAAGGCATGATGAAGACCCGGATGCAGCCGATCCGGGTCCTGACCGCGCAACTGCCTCGGGTCGTCCGCGACCTGGCCATCGCCTGCAGCAAGAAGGCGTCCATCGCGATGGAGGGCGAGGACACCGAACTCGACAAGACACTGGCCGAGGCGATCAAGGACCCGATCACGCATATCATCCGCAACGCCGTCGACCACGGGATAGAGGCGCCGGAAGTCCGCGAGTTACGAGGCAAGCCCCCCGAGGGCAGGCTCCGGCTCCGGGCCTACCACGAGGGCGGGATGGTCCACGTCGAGGTCTCGGACGACGGCAAGGGGATTGACCCCGAGACGATCCGCCGCAAGGCCGTCGAGCGCGGCTGGCTCGCCGAGGACGTGGCCGCGCGCTGGTCCGAACGCGAGCTGATCGGACTCATCTTTCGCCCCGGCTTCTCGACGGCCGACGCCCCTACGATGGTCTCGGGCCGGGGCGTCGGGCATGGATGTCGTCAAGAGCCGCGTGGAGTCGATCGGCGGCAGCGTCGTGGCCCAGAGCACACCGGGGCCGGGACGACGATCAAGCTGACGATCCCGCTGACCCTGACGATCATTAACGCCCTGATCGTCCGCGCCTGCGGTGACCGGTTCGCAATCCCTCAGGTCAACCTGATCGAGCTTGTGAGGCTGAAGCGCGACGCGGCGGGGGCGGGCTGATCGACGTCGAGGGGGCCCTCGTCTGCCGCTACCGCGGGCGTTTGCTCCCGCTCCTCGACCTCAATGACGCCCTCGGGTTCGCCGGCGAGGATCGCCGATGCGGCGACGAGCCCATCAACATCGTGGTCCTCCACGCGGACCGCGGCCGGTTCGGCCTGATCGTCGACCGGATCGACGACGCCCAGGAGATCGTGGTACGGCCCCTGGCACGGCGGCTGAAGGGAATCGCCTGCCTGGCCGGCGCGACGATCATGGGCGACGGCAAGATCGCGCTGATCCTCGATGCCTTCGGCCTGGCGCGGGGCCTGGAGCCGCCGCGTGAGGCGGGCGAGGGAGCGGTCGAGCTCGGCCGCGACGCCGACGGCCTGACGAGTGCGCCCGAGTCGCTCGTGCTCCTCCGCGGGACGCGCGACGGCCCGATGGCGATCGCCATGGCCGACGTCGAGCGGTTGGAGACGTTCCCGAATTCCAGCATCGAGTGGGTTGCCGACCACCCGCTGGTCGCGTATCGCAAGGCGCTGATGCCTCTCGTCGACGTCGAGTCGTGGCTTCGAGGCGAGTCGCGGCCGGCTCGTCGGGCGACCCGATGAGACCCGGCCGTGGCAGGTCGTCGTCCATTCCCACGAGGGCAGGCGTCTCGGCCTAGTTTTCGGCCGCGTGCTCGACGTTGTCGAGCAGCGGCTCAGCGTCCGGGGCGAGACAACGCGGCCGGGCGTCCGCGTCACCGCCGTGATCCAGGGCCAGGCGACCGAGGTCCTGGACATCCCCGCCATCCGGTCCGCGGTCGGCCCCGGAGCCTGAACCATGTCCGCGGCGCGGCTTTGCACGTTCGGCGTCGGCGACGCCCTCTACGGGCTGGAGGTGCACCGCGTCCAGGAGGTCCTAAGGCCTCAGGAGTCGACCCGGGTGCCGCACGCCGGGGCCTACATCCGCGGCCTGATCAACATCCGCGGTCAGATCGTCATGGCGATCGACCTGCGCCGCTGTCTCGGCCTGGAGCCCGCCCCCGACGGCGAGCGCTCGATGAACCTCGTCCTCCGGACCGACGACGGCCCCGTGAGCTTCCTCATCGACCGCGCCCTCGACGTCCTCGACCTCGACCCGAGTTCCTTCGAACCGCCCCCCGCAAGCCTCCTCGGCCCCCGGCGGCGTCTCATCCGCGGCACGTACCCCCACGCCGGCCGCCTCATCCACGTCCTCGACGCCGACGCCGTCCTGGGCTTCATCGAGCACGGCTCTCTCGATGACCTCACGCAATCGCAGTGAGACGGTCCTCCCATTTTATCTATTCTTCCCAGATACTCCGTGTGATACAATGGATCGCTCCGATCCACCGAGGCGGATCTCCCCATGAATGCTCTGAGAAACGTGCCGCTCGCGCAAGCTCTTGGTCATCGGGATTCTGTTCACGATCCCGATCGCGTGGCTGCTGTTCGGTGCGGTGAGCGAATTCTCGAGGGTAACTCGCGCCACGAATCTTGAGTTCGAGGGGCTCAGCTACATCCGGCCCCTGATGCGGCTTCTCGATGCCGTGAGGGTCCACGGGCTCGACGCGCATCTCGTCTCCATGGGCCGGAAAGAGCTCGAGGCCGAGCGGGCGGAGGTCGAGACGAAGGTCAACAGCCTGATCGGCGAGATCATCAGGACTGAGGAGAAGCTCGGCCGCGATCTGAAGTTCGACTCCGCGTCGCTCGCACAACGCGACCGGGCGGGGGCGAGCGCACGCGAGGTCGAGCGGGCGTGGGAGGACCTGAAGAACCGGTGGACCACCCTCGCGCCGCCGGCGCTCGACCGCGAGCACAAGGCCCTCACCGATCGCGTCTTCACGATGATCCGCCACGTATTCGACACGTCGGGCCTGCTCATCGACCCCGATGCGGACTCGTTCTACCTCGCGTATATTCTCGCGGTGCACATGCCTTCGCTTCGCATGGAGACGGGTTCGGCGTTGATGGCGGGCGTGCCGGCGCTCTACAAGAAGCCCCTCTCGGTGACGGTGCGGCTTGAGCTGGCCGGCTACGCGGCCCGTTTCGACCGCGAGCGCGAGCTGGCGACCGTGCGCGCCTGCGCGGTCGTCAATGAAGACGCCGACTTCTACGGCCAGAGCCGCAGCCTTCAGGAGAAGCTGCCCCCGGCGATCACGGCGTTCGACGCCGACGCTGCGCACCTTCGTCGACCTCACACGGACCATCGTCGCGCAGGACGACCCGCCCGTCGAGCCGGACGCGTATCGCAAGGCCGGTCGGGAGCTGAGCGACGACCTGCTCAAGTACTTCGACCTGCTCGATGGAGAGATGGTCACCCTTCTCGAACTGCGCGAGGCGGCGATCACCCGGATCGGACTGACCTCGATCGGCATTTCGATCGTCGCGCTCGTCGTCGCCTATGCGCTGGTCCTGCTCGTCTCACGGAGCATGACCCGTCCCCTGTCGCGATGCGTGACCAATCTCGAGTCGGTGGCGGCGGGCGATCTGACTGTGAAGGTCGACGCAAAGGGCCGCGACGAGCTCGGGCGGATGACCGTCGCTCTCAGCCACGCGGTCGACGGGATGGCCGGCACGGTCCGCTCGATCGCGAGGGATTCCCAGGGTTTGCGCGAGTCTTCGGTGGCGCTCGCCTCGGCGAGCCAGCAGATGAGCGCGAACGCCGAGGAGACCTCGGCGCAGGCCGTGGCGGTCTCGGCGGCCGCCGAGGAGGTCAGCAAGAGCGTCCAGACCGTCTCGGCCGCGACCGAGGAGATGACCGCCAGCATCCGCGAGGTCGCCAAGCAGGCGACCGACCCGCCGCGCGTTGCCACGGCGGGCGTCAAGGTCGCGCAAACGACCAACGCGACCGTCGCCAAGCTCGGCGAGTCGAGCGGCGAGATCGGCCAGGTCATCAAGGTCATCACCTCGATCGCCGAGCAGACAAACCTGCTGGCCCTGAACGCCACCATCGAGGCCGCCCGGGTCGGCGAGGCCGGCAAGGGCTTCGCCGTCGTCGCCAACGAGGTGAAGGACCTCGCCCGCGAGACGGCGCGGGCCAGCGAGGACATCGGCCGCAAGATCGAGGCGATCCAGACCGACAGCCGCGAGGTCGTCCGCGCCATCAGCGAGATCGGCGCCATCATCAATCAGATCAACGACATCCAGGGGATGATTGCCTCAGCCGTCGAGGAGCAGACGCTCACGACCCGCGAGATCGGCCGCAACCTCGCCGAGGCCGCCTTCGGCACCGGCGAGATCGCCCGGAACATCTCGGGCGTCGCCGAGGCCGCGAGGAATACATCCGCCGGTGCCCACCAGACGCAGGTCTCCGCGGCGTTGCTCTCGAAACTCGCCTCGGAGCTGTCATCGCTGGTCGCCCGATTCAAGGTCGATTGAGCCGCGAATGGTCGATTCTCCGCGAACTCTTGTCTTCACAAGTTCGTAATAAAGAAAGGATTTACAAACGGAAAGACCCTGCCGGAACCAACGCACGTGACCCAACTCCAGCGCTACGTCGAGCGGTACGGTGAAGTCGCCGGACCGAAGCTCTATCACGCCCTCCAGAGTCTGCGGGATTCATCGGATCGAGCCGCCGCCGCGGCCGCGAGATCGAGGCCCTGACCGGCGACCGGCTGCGGAAGTCCCGACCGACCCGGGCGACCGCGAGCGTGCCCGTGACTGCGAGCGAACCCGCTCCCTCATACCCGGTCCCGAGGTGGCCTGATCCGTATCCTGCGTCGCGTGCCTGCCGACAATCGGACCGGGGCCCGGCCGATTCGGGGCATGGGCCCCGAGTTTGCATCACCGAGGGCGCATGGCCGAGCCCCTGCTCCGTGTCACCGAGTCGGGCCTCTATTGCGAGGCGGGTGACTTCTTCGTGGACCCGTGGCGGCCGGTCGATCGCGCGGTCGTTACCCACGCCCACGCTGACCATGCTTGCTGGGGTTGCCGGAGCTACCTGACGTCGACTCGCGGCACCGGTGTCTTGAGACTGCGGGTCGGGTCGGACTCCCGCATCGACGGGCTGGACTTCGGCGAGACGCTCGACATCAACGGGGTGGCGCTGTCGCTCCACCCCGCGGGCCATATCCTGGGCTCGTCACAGGTCCGTCTCGAGCATCGCGGCGACGTCTGGGTCGCTTCGGGCGACTACAAGGTCGAGCCCGACCCGACCTGTGACCCGTTCGAGCCCGTGCCCTGCCGCACGTTCATCTCGGAGTCGACGTTCGGGCTCCCGATCTACCGCTGGGACAGCGAGCTAGCCGTCTTCCAGGCCGTGAACGCCTGGTGGCGGTCGAACCGCGATCACGGACAGGCGAGCCTCCTGTTCGGTTATGCACTTGGCAAGGCGCAGCGGCTGCTGGCTGGCGTCGATCCGACGATCGGGCCGATCTACACGCATGGCGCCGTCGAGCCGATGAACCGCGCTTACCGCGAGGCGGGCGTCGACTTGCCGACGACGATTTATGCGGGCTCGATGCCGAAAGGAACCGACTGGGCGGGCGCTCGTAGTCGCCCCGCCCTCGGCCAACGGCTCGCCCTGGGCGCGGAAGTTCGGGCCGACGTCGACGGCCTTTGCCTCGGGCTGGATGCGGATTCGCGGCCCGCGTCGGCGGCGTTCCGTCGACCGCGGGTTCGTCGTCTCCGACCATTGCGACTGGCCCGGCCTGCTCGGCGCGATCGAGTCGACCGGGGCGGAGCGGATCCTGCTTACCCACGGCTACACCGCGGTCGTCGCACAGTACCTGCGCGAGCGCGGGGTCGACGCGGCGACGCTGGCGACGCGCTACGAGGGCGAGCGCGACGATGCGCCCGAGGACGTCGCATCGGAAACGGAGGCCGTCGAATGAAGGCCTTCGCGGAACTCTATGCCGCGCTCGACGAGACGACGAAGACCAACGCCAAGGTCGAGGCGATGGTCGACTACTTCCGCGGCGTCCCGCGCGACGATGCGGCGTGGGCCGTCTATTTTCTGATCGGTCGCAAACCCCGACAGGTCGTCCCCGCGGCCAAGCTCCGTGCGTGGGCCGCGGCCGAGGCGGGAATCTCCGACTGGCTGTTCGAAGAGTCGTACCACGCTGTCGGCGACCTCGCCGAGGCGATCGCTCTTATCCTGCCCGAGCCATCACGATCGAGCGATCTGCCTCTGCGCGTCTGGGTGGAGGAACGGCTACTTCCCCTCCGCGAGGCCGATGACGAGACCCAGCGCGCGGCGATGACGCGGTACTGGTCGGAGATGGACGGCCGCCAGCGGTTCGTGTTGAACAAGCTCATCACCGGCGCGTTCCGCGTCGGCGTCTCGCAACTCCTCGTCACGCGGGCGCTGGCGAAGCTGGGCGACACCGATGCACCCACGGTCGCCCACCGCCTCATGGGCGACTGGGAGCCGACGCCTCACTTCTTCGAGCGTCTCCTGTCGAGCGAGGTCGAGGACGCCGACGTCAGCCGCCTCTTCCCCTTCTGCCTCGCCCACCCGCTCGAAGGCGACCCCGCGGCGCTGGGGCCGATCTCGGACTGGAAGGCCGAGTGGAAGTGGGACGGCATCCGCGGCCAGCTCATCCGTCGCGACGGGCAAACCTTCCTGTGGACCCGCGGCAAGGAGTTGGTGACCGACCGCTATCCCGAACTCGCCGAGGTCGGACGCTATCTCCCCGACGGCACCACGATCGACGGCGAGATCTTGCCGTGGAAGGACGGGCGCGTGCTTCCCTTCGCCATGCTCCAAAAGCGGATCGGGCGCAAGACCTTGAGCAAGGCGATCCTGAGCGACGTTCCCGTCGCCCTCGTCGCGTATGACCTGCTGGAATACCAGGGAGAGGACATCCGGGGGCTCCCTCTGGAAGAGCGCCGGTCGCGGCTGGAGGAGCTCGTGCGCGGATCCGGCTGGGACGGCCGATTGATCCCCTCGCCGATCGTCGAGGCCGAGAGCTGGGACGCTCTCAAGGCGATGCGCGAGACCAGCCGCGAGCGCGGCGTCGAGGGGATGATGCTCAAGCGACGTGGCTCGATCTACCGGGTCGGGCGGGTTCGCGGCGACTGGTGGAAGTGGAAGGTCAACCCCCTTTCCGTCGATGCCGTGCTCATCGCGGCGCAGCGAGGCAGCGGCAAGCGGGCGAGCTTGTACACCGACTACACGTTCGGCGTCTGGTCCGACGGGCGTCTCGTGCCGGTCGCAAAGGCCTACTCGGGCCTGACCGACGAGGAGATTCGCCGGGTCGACAGATTCGTGCGGGCGAACACCGTCGACAAGTTTGGGCCGGTTCGCTCGGTGAAGCCGGAACTGGTCTTCGAGCTGGCCTTCGAGGGAATCCAGCGCTCGACGCGGCACAAGTCCGGCGTTGCCGTCCGCTTCCCACGGATCGCGCGATGGCGTGAGGACAAGGTCGCCTCCGAGGCCGATTCGCTCGGCTCGCTCCAGGCCCGTCTGCCCGAGGGAAAGCCGCCCGATCAACCCTTGTAGGGCCAGAGTTTCCGCAGGAGCAAACATCCGACGGAGCCGCCGACCGTCACCGCGACGCCGAGGGCGATGGTCATCCCTCGACGTCCGGAGCCCATCGCTATCGAGCCGGCCGGCATCATGACGATGGCAAACGCGAGCAGCGAGCAGACGAGGACCCCGAGCGTTATGCCCAGCGAGCTGAAGAAGGTCGCCATCCGCTCGTCGCGGCTCATCGGACGTCCGTCGCCCTCGCGCTGCGATGTGGCGGCCATCGTGCGGACGAGTGCCGGCGGGATCAGCAGCAAGACTACCGCACCGAGGAGCGGCAAGGCCCGGAAGAGCCCGAGCCCGACGCCGACCGACGCCACAAGGAGCATCAGCGAGCCGACGCCGAAGCGATGGGGCAGGCGCTCGGCAGGACCGATGTAGACCGTCAGCCCCTTCGCGCAGCGCGGCACAGCGTTTCGTGCGACGGGTTGACCGCGGCGCAATGAGGGCAGTTGACGACCTGGCGGGGCCGTGGCAGCATCGGCGTCGGTCCCTCGTGCCGCGCATGACTCTCGTCCGAGTATCGTGTAAGATCCCGGGGACGTTCAAGACATGCGAGCGGGACCGAAGCGGCGGATCCGCGGAGGGCACAGCCGTCACCGCGGCCGTAGGCCCCTGATCTCGCAGTCGCAGACGCGAAGGCCGGAGCTACGGGCGCACGGCTTCCTAGCGTCTCGGTTGAATTGGTCGACGGGTATTGCACATGAGATCGATCCGCCTTCTCCTCGCGTCTGCGGTCATCCTCGCATCGGGTTGCGCCCCCTCCCTTGGGCCTCGCGTGGCGTTGTCCGGCCATGTGACCTACAACGGAGCGCCGGTCTCCGACGCGTCGATCTTCTTTGTTCCCGACATCGACAAGGAAGGTCTCGGCGGCAACTCGCTCGTCTGGAACGGACGGTATTCGATCCCTGCCGAGTCCGGCCCGACTCCCGGCGAGTTCCACGTGATGATCGTCGATTCGAGGCGGGCCAATCCGGATTACAAGGCGAGCGCGCAGCGCCCCGCTCCTGCCGCTAAAATTCGCGGACATGGGTGAGCTGCATGTCACCATTCCCGCTCGGAAGTCCTTTTCCTATGACTTCGAGCTGTCGGACGAGCCCGACTCGCCGCGTCGAGCCTTGAATGTCTCGGGCGCGATGGACTAACCTGGAGGGTCGGCGCGGAGTCCACGAATCAAAGGCAGAGAGAGGTCCGAGCCGCGAGCCGGTGGGGTGCTCGGTGATCGGAGACCGACGACGGGAGCCCCGCTGGGCGGGCGAGCCTCGACGGCTCGGACCTTTCGCGGGCCAGTGGGTAGGGATCGCGGCCAACTCGGGCTCGGGCCGGGGCGTGGGTCGTCGCGCGGTCGCGAGGCTAGCGACGACGCTCGAGAGCTACCGGATCGGCTGTCGGATCGCATGGACTCCCGCCGACCGCGTCGCGATGGTAGCGGACGCCGCGGCCGACGCGACCTGCCGTTGCCTCGTCGCCGCAGGCGGAGACGGCACGGTTTCGGCGCTGATCAACGAGCGTCCCGGGGTGCCGATCGCCGTGCTTCCGGCTGGCACTGAGAACCTGTTCGCCCGCCACTTCCACTTCGACGGGCGGCCCGAGCGGCTGGCGCGGGCCATCGCCGAGGGGGCCGTGGCGTCGCTGGACCTCGGGACCGCCGGGCAGCGGCGTTTTTCGCTGATGGCCGGCGTCGGGTTCGACGCCGATGTGGTGACTCGTCACCACGCGGCGCGGATCGCCCGGACCGGGCTGCGCAGGCCGACCCATCGCGCCGCGTACGTCGAGCCGGTGCTCCGCTCGAGCTTCAGCTACCGATTTCCGAGTCTCACGGTCCGGGTCGACGACCCCGGAGCCGAGGAGACGATCGAGGGGACGACGGTCTTCATGTTCAACCTGCCCCGCTATGCCATGGGGCTGCCCTTCGCACCGTCGGCGCGGGGCGATGACGGACGGCTCGACCTCGTCGTTTTCCGCGATCCGGGGCCCTTCCGCGCGCTGCACTACCTGTGGCTGGTCCTGATCGGGCGACATCTTCGCCGCGACGACGTCCAGCATCGCCGGGTCCGGTCGGCGACCGTCGAGTGCGGCGAGGCGGTGCCGTTTCAGCTCGATGGCGATCCGGGCGGGCTGGTGGACCCGAGATCCGGCGGAGGACTTTCGCTCGGAATCTTGCCGGGCGAGGTCGAGGTCATCGTGCCTTGAGGCTGGATGGGGAACGGGATAGAGTTCCAGCGTGGAGAGGGATCGCCGCGAACGACGAGGGAGCGCAGCATGGACGTGCCCAACCCGGTGACCATCGGGCCCGTGCGGATCGGGCGAGGTGAACGCCTCGCCCTCATCTGCGGCCCGTGCGTCATGGAGCCGAACGACCTGACGCGACACATCGCGGAACGGCTCGTCGAGACCTGCGGGAGGGTCGGGGTGCCGCTCGTTTTCAAGGCGTCGTTCGACAAGGCGAACCGCACGTCCAAGTCAAGCTTCCGCGGGCCCGGGATGGAAATGGGCCTGAGGACCTTTGCGCGGATCAAGGCCGAGACGGGTCTGCCGGTGACGACGGATGTCCACGAGTCATACCAGGCCGCGCCAATCGCCGAGGTCGTCGACCTGCTCCAGATCCCGGCCTTCCTCGCGCGCCAGACGGATCTGCTCGAGGCCGCTGCGGCGACGGGACGTCCGCTCAACGTCAAGAAGGGGCAGTTCCTCGCGCCGTGGGACATGGCGAACGTCGTCGAGAAGGTGACTTCAATCGGCCGGGCCGGGCTGTTGCTGACCGAACGCGGGACCACCTTCGGTTACGGGCGGCTGGTCAACGACTTCCGCGCGATCCCGCAGATGCAGGCGACGGGGGCCCCGGTGGTGTTCGACGCCACGCATTCGGTCCAGCTCCCCGGCGCCGGCGCTGGGGGTACGGCAACCTCGGGCGAGCGGGAGATGGTTCCCTATCTGGCCAAGGCCGCCGTCGCCGCGGGGGCCGATGCGCTGTTCCTCGAGGTGCATCCTAGGCCCGAGGAGGCCCTATCCGACGGCCCGAACGCCCTCCGGCTCGATGACCTGGAAGGCCTGTTGCGGACCTGCCTCCGCATTCGTGCTGCCGTCGAAGACTGACCGACTGGTCGGACGAACCATCGAGCAGCCGGCGTCGTAAGCGTGGGAAGATCGTGCGCCGACGGCCCGAGGGCTCGGCGCGGGCCGGCCCTTTCCGCAAAATGGAAGGGCCGGCCGACTTGTCCCCCCGCGACTTCCGAATTCATCCCGACCTCGATTCGTCAGCGACCCGCAGCCGGGCGGATCGATCCCCACCGTGAGGAGCCTTCCCTTGACCCGTCGTCCCCGGCCGTGGATCTATCTGGCCGTCGCGTGCCTCGCAGTCATCCCCGTCGCGTGCGAGTACGGCGGTCCGACGAGGAAGGATCGCGTCTACAGCAAGCCGCCGAAAAGCCGGAACCGGGCGGAGTCGGGCGTCGCGGAGGGCCCGACCCAGGCCGTGATGGTCGGCTCGGGCAGCTCCTCCTCCGAGGAAGGGGCGAAACGCGAGGCGATCCTCAACAATGTGATCCAGCTGATCCAGTCGGCGGCGATCACCCCCGGCAAGCAGCACTTCGGGATCGCGGTCAAGAACCTCAACGAGTACTTCGAGCAGGGGACGCGGCCCGCCGACTATTACCTGAACGTCGACTCGCGCAAGTTCCTCCAGGCCCAGCAGATCATCGGGACTTCGGAGGCCGTCCGAGAACTGGAGTCGCCCACGTTCGGCATCATGGATGCCCGCCACATCGAAGATTGCATGATGTACAACGAGGTGGCCCACCGGATCGCCGGGGAGAGGCTCCCTGGAGAGACGGGCGACCTGCCGCGGGTTCGTCGCCTCTTCGACTGGATGGTCCGCCAGGTCCAGCTCGTGCCGGATGGTGCGCTCGCTCCGCCGGGCGGCCAGCAGGCGTACTCGCGGCCGTATGACGTGCTGCTCCGCGGCATGGCGACGGAGAGCCCCGGCGGATGGAGCGAGCGGGGCTGGCTGTTCATGTCGCTCTGCCGCCAGCTGAACATCGACGTCGGTCTTATTTCGTACACACCGAAGCGTGCCCCGGCGGCGCTCTCCATCGCCCCGGTCAACGAGAGCGCCCCGCCGCAGCCGGTGGTCTGGATTTGTGTCGCACTGGTCGACGGCAAGGCGTACCTGTTCGACCAGACGCTCGGAATGCCGATCCCGAAAGCCCAGGGTGACGGCGTTGCGACTCTTCAGGAAGCGCTGAACGACTCCCGCATCCTCGATGCGCTCGACCTCCCGGGCCAGATTCCGTATCGCACGAGCCGCGCCGCGCTGCTTGCGAGCGGGAAGCTGACGATCTTGATCGACTCGAGCCGCGGCTATTTCTCGCCGAAGATGCGGCTCCTGCAGGCAAGGCTAACCGGCAAGAACCGCACGGTGCTGTTCCGCGACCCGATCGAGCAGGGTCGGCACTTCGCGCAGGTCTTGGGAGACAGGCTGGGAGACTTCCAGGTCTGGCCCTTGCCCTACGCCACGGAGACGCTTCTGTTCACCCAGCCCGACTTCACCAAGGCCACGCTCTACACGCTGCGGCCGTTCGACGGCGAGTTGCCGCTCCTCTACGCCCGCGTCGCACAGCTTAAAGGTCAGTTCGCCGAGGCCATGTCCCAGTATGGCGCCATGCGTTTTCGCAGCGGAGCGATGAAGCGCGACAAGAAGACGACGATCACGGAGGCCGAGCAGCGTGAGATCGACGTTTACGCGACCTATTTTCTGGCCCTCTGCCATCAGGAGCAGGGCAACGCCGGGCAGGCGGCTCTGTTCTTCAAGCAATTGCTGGATCGGACGCCCGAGCCGCTGCCGAATCGCCGCGAGTTCTGCTACATGTTCCGCTGGGGCGCGATGACCAACCTCGGACTGCTCGCGGGCGCCGCCGGGGACGCCGCGACCGCCTCCAGGTATCTCTCAACCTTTATGCCAACGACCCAGTGCCAGGGGAATCTCTGGATCGCGCGCGGCCTCGTATGGCGCGACCCGTTCTCGAAGCCCGGCACCCCGCTCCCGCCGGCGCCCAAGTCGCCGGCTACAGTCGCCGCCGTCGGTGCCGCGCCGGTCGGCCCGCGATGAATCGTCCGGCTCAGAGCGCCGGCTTGCCGGTCGCCAGCTCGGCTTCCCACTGGTCGAGCAGCGGCCAGTCGACGGCGCACGTGCCGAAGTCGGCCATATGCGTATAGCCTTCCAGTCGCGCGATCGTCCGGTCGAGCAGGGCGTCATCCTTCCGGAAGATCGGCCCGTGCGACGGAAGGAGATACTCGGCGTCGCAGGCCCTGATCCGCTTTAGACTCGCGATGAACGCGGGCAGGTCCGAGCCGTGGTGGGCGTCGATCAGGCCGACGCAGCCGTCGCGAAAGATGTTGTCGCCCGAGAACAGGAGCTTTCCCATCCGAAATGCGAGCTGCCCCGCCGTGTGTCCCGGTGTGCTCCAGACTTCGAGCGCCTTGTCGCCGATCCGAATCACGTCGCCCTCATTGACCGTTCTGTCCACCTTGCATTTGGGCATCTCGATGTGAATGCCCTGCGCGTCGATTCGGGCGAAAGTCAACAGCTCGTCGCCCGACTCCAGCGGCGCCACGCTCTCGTGGTGGGCGACGACCTCGCACTTGAGGACGTCTCGGGCGCGGGCCAGGCCCTGCGTGTGGTCGACGTCGGCGTGGGTGACGAGGATGGTCTTGCACGCCGAGAGGCTGAAGTTCATCTGGCGGATGAGCTCCAGCACGTCCGGTAGCTCATCCAGGAAGCCGACGTCGATCAGCGCGTACTCGGTCCCGCCGTCGATCAGGTAGATGTTCACGCCCAGCCGCCGCCGCGCCTGGACGTTGAGCTCGATCACTCCGGGGAAGACGTAGTTGCGCTCGACCATGCTCTGGCTTGGCTCCGGGACGGGACCCCACGCGCGGACGGCGCGGGGTGACAGGTCTGGGCGATTCTACGGTGGGCACTCTCGCCGGACAATGACGACGGACGGGTTGGCCTCCGCCGCCGTGAAGCCGACGGTCGAAACCGCCGCGTCTCCACCTTGCGGGTCGCGGGTCGGCCTGGCCCCTCGGGGGCAGCCGGGAGGACGAGCGAACCCGAGACCCGTGGCCGAGCGAACCCAAGCGGGGGCGCCGAGCGAACCCGAGCGTACGCCTTTCGTTCGCTTGCGTGTGGCTTCGCGCGCGATGAGATGCGGGCAGGAGCCCGATCATTCCCCCGGACCGCCCCATCCCTCCCGCCCGATCAGCGGCACGAACCGGCAGGCGAGGCCCTGATGGAAGACCGGGCGCCCTTCCCACTTTGCGAACGACTGTAATCCGCTGGGCCGCCTCATCGCCCAGCGGGAGAACGAGCAGGCCGCCCTCGGCGAGCTGGGCGAAGATCGGCCCCGGCACCTTGGGTGCGGCGGCTGTGATGATCGCCCGGTCGAACGGCGCGGCGTCGGGCCAGCCCAGAGTGCCGTCGCCCGTCCGGTAGTGGATGTTCTCGAAGCCGAGGCCATCCAGAACGCTCCGCGCCCGGAGCGAGAGCGTCTGGTGCCGCTCGACGGTGCAGACCTCGCCGCGAGCCGGGCGAGGATCGCCGTCTGGTAACCGCTCCCCGTTCCGATTTCGAGAACACGTTCCACGCCCGTGAGGGCGAGCTCGACCGTCATGACGGCGACGATGAACGGCTGGCTGATGGTCTGCTCGCAGCCGATCGTCACGGCGCGGTCGTCCAGGGCCTGGTCTCGTGCGTCGGGCGGCACGAACCGCGGGCGGGGCACCCGGCCCATCGCGTCGAGCACCCGGGCGTCGCGGATGCCCTTCTGGCGAAGTTGCCGGACGATCGCCGGGCCCGATCTCGACTCAGGCGGGTTCGGCATGAGGCCCGTCCTCGGCCTTGAAGTCCCGGATCAGGAGCTGGACCTCGCGCCGGCCATTGTAGTCGTTGATTTGAGGCTGTCCCACGACCGACACCGCCGCACCTTTGGCAAACTTCTTCCAGCGGTCGGCCTGACCGAAGGCGACCGCCTTGACGACGGACTCGCCCTGCCCGAGCCGGAGCTGGACCGTCTTCCCTCCCTCGCCGACGTAGCGAGGGTCGCCGACCAGTCGGGCGTTCGAAACCGCCACCAGCGGCGCGGGATTGCCGACGCCGAAGGGTTCCATGCGATCGATGTCCTCCACGACCCGCGTCGTCATCGCAGCAAGGGGCACCTCGGCGTCGACGTTGAGCACTTTCTGCCGGTGCTCGGCCGTGAGGGCCAGAGCGGCAATGGTCATCGAAGCGGCGGGCGAAATCTTCGAAGGCCGAATTCATGATCTTCAGCCCGGCGGCGGCCGAGTGTCCGCCGAAGCCCTCCAGCCCCTCGGAGCACGCGGCGATCGCCTCGTAGAGGTTGAATCCAGGCACGCTCCGTGCCGAACCCTGCGAGACGCCGTCGCCGAGAGCCACCACGATCGCGGGCCGATGATACGCTTCGGCCATCCGCCCGGCGACGATCCCGATCACGCCGGGATGCCACCCCGTGCGGCCGACGACGATCGCCCCACGCTCGCCCAGCCCGCCCCCGGCGGCCACCATCTCGTGCGCCTCGCGGACGATCGTCGACTCGATCTCCTGACGGCGGGTGTTGAACTCATCGAGGTTCGAGGCGAGCTCGCCGGCCCGCGTGAAGTCCTCGGTCGTCAGCAGCTCGACGGCCAGCATCGCACGCTCGAGCCGGCCGGCGGCGTTGATCCGCGGGGCGATCTTGAATCCGACCTGACCGGTGTTGACGCCCTTCGCCGGGTCGACGGCCGACACGCGTAGAAGAGCCTGGAGACCGAGCGAAGGAGAGCTCGGCCAGGCTGCCGAGACCGTGCTTCACGAGCAGGCGGTTCTCACCGGTGATTGGCACGACGTCGGCGACGCTCGCGAGAGCGACGTGCGAGAGCGATGTCATCAGGAAGTCGCGGAGGTGCGGCGACGCCTTCTTGCCGTCTCCGAAGGCCTTGCAGACCTGCCACGCCACCTTGAACGCCACGCCGCAGCCGCAGAGGTCGCCGAAGGGATACGTGCTTCCCGGCAGGCGAGGATGAACCAGGACGGCCGCATCGGGCAGCTCGGGGCCAATCGTGTGGTGGTCGGTGATGATCAGCTCGACGCCCAGGTCCTTCGCAAGGCGGGCCTGGGGGACGGCCGAGATACCGCAGTCGACGGTGATGATCAGCTCGGCCTTGTTCACGCGAACGAGCTGGATCAGGGCCTCGGAATTGACGCCGTAACCCTCGTCGACGCGGTGCGGAATGTAATACTCGACGTCCTCGCGCCGGCCAGCTTGAGACAAGACCACAGGAGGCTCGTCCCGCAGACGCCGTCGACGTCGTAGTCGCCGTAGATGACGATCTTGCGGCCCTTCGCGTATCGCCGCGACGATCCTCTCGGCGGCCTCCGCCGCGCCGGGCAGGGTGGCCGGGTCGTGCAGCGAGGTCAGGCTGGCGCGTCGAGGAACGTCCGCGCCGCGGCCGCATCTGACACGCCGCGGTTCAGCAGAAGCTGGGCGACGAGGGGCGAAAGCCCCGCCTCGCGGGCCAGGGCCCCGACTCGGTCAGCGTCGAACGGTCGGATCTTCCAGCGCGTCGACATCGCCGCTCCCCGCGCCGGGACCGCGTCCCCCGCACGCCCGCTCAGTACCACCCCTTGCGGCGCACCCAGCGGTACATCCACCAGGGCGTGGCCACCATGAACGCTATCGTACCCCAGAAGAGCAATTGCTTGGGCAGCGGCGAGGTAAAGCTCAGCGTCTCACCGAAAAAGTTCATGCCGAAGAACCCGCCCAGGAACGTGAGCGGAAGGAACATGACCGTCACGACCGTCAGCGCCTTCATGATCTCGTTCGTCCGGTTGGCCGAGACGGACAGGTAGGTGTCGAGCGCCCCGGCGATCAGGTCGCGGAGGCTCTCGCTGATGTCGTGGAGCCGGACGAGGTGGTCGTAGACGTCTCGGAAGTAGACCCGGTGCGGCTCGCGCACGACCTGGTAGGCGTCGCGCGCCAGGCGGTTCAGCACCTCGCGCATCGGGACGATCATCCGATGGACCCGCGCGGCCGATCGCTTGATCCGGAAGATCGAGTGCAGCGTCAGCGGCGTCGGGTTGTCGAAGACCTCGTCCTGAGATCGATCGATGGCCTCGTCCAGATGCTCGATCGCCGGCATATAGGCGGTTATGGCCATGTCGAGAATCGTGGTAAAGCAGGTAGTCGGGCCCGCGGCGAGGCGATTCTCGAGGTCGCGCTCGATGTTCTTACGGGTCGTCTCGATGATCGTCGAGCGGCTCGTTCTGATAGGTCACGAGGTAGTTCGGCCGAGGAAGATGTCGAGCTCGTGCACCCGCACGTCGTCGATTCGGGGTCGAAGTCGATGGAGTTGAAGACGATGTAGAGATACGTCCCCCAGTCGTCGACCCTGGGCACGTGCGTGTCCTTGAGCGCGTCCTCGATCGCCAGCGGGTGGAAGTGAAACGTGTCGCGGAGCATGGCCTCGACGCCACGGTTATCGACCGAGCCCGGGTCGAGGACGTCGACCCAGAGGATCCCCTTCTCATCCCCGAGGGCCTCGGCGATCGCTCCACGGGCCAGTCCAGGCGTGAACCGGCCCGCCCCGTCGCGATAGATCGCCCGCACCTGGGCCCCGGCTGCAGTGGACTCGGTTGATGTGGCGGCGGTCAACGTCATCGGGATCAGCCCCTCGAACTGTCTATCGGCCTCGACGCCTCGAGCCGATGTCGCTGATACGCCTCGGCCTCCAGGGCGAGATCCAGGTCCAGATGCGACGTCGCGTCCCCGTCGATCACCCGACGAATCGGCGACAGGAACGATCGGAAGCTCGACCTCTCGACCGGACCGAGCGAGGTAGGGATCGGCGGACCGTACACGCCGACCAGTCGGATCACGACCCGACCCCGCGGGACGCCGTCAACTCCGTACGAGCCGTCTCGGTGGATCGGAGCGGAGCGGAGGTTTCCCATCGTGCCCTCGGCGGGAACGAACTCGAGCCAGCCCGAGGATACAGGCGTTCCGGCGATCCGCACCGTCCCCTCGGCGCGGCTCGCGGGGAACGACTCGGGGCCCAACTCGCTCGTGCAGCCGACCACGGTTCCCCCGACGAGTGCCGCAAGGACGGCCGGAAACCTGGTGGCGCCGTCGGACATCGGTCTCAACCTTCGAGAAGAGTCCATCAAATCCCCGATCGTCAACGAAGGACGCCGACGGCCGACGCGATGGCTTGGTCGACGTCGACCGGTCGAGGCCGATTGGGCCCGAGCCGGACCAGGCGTCCGCCACGGCAACCTCGCCGTTCGTGCGGGCCAATGCGTCCTTCTTGAGCCACGAAGGCTCCGCCCGACTGCCTCTCGCCGGGCAGTCGTCCGATCGACCCCAGGACGACGAGCAGCCCCCCTGCCTGCATCAGGCCCGCGCGGTGCCCGGTATCGCCCCGGACCACGATCGTACCCCCGCGCTGGGCGTATCCCAGACCGTCGTCGGAGCCACCAGCAATGACCAGCCGGCCCGCCCGCAGGCCGCTCCCCGCGGCGTCGGCGGCGTCTCCCCGGCACAGGACAGTCACAGAAGGCGCGTCAAGGTTTGCCGCCAGCTCCGGCCCCGCGTTGCCTTCGACGACGATCGTCGCCGACCACGGCCCCGCCAGGCCTGACGCGAGCAGCCTCTGGCCCTCGACCCCGGAGAGGTCGAGCCGCGTGCAACCGGCGTCGAGCAAGCGCCGAGCTCCTTGTTGATCAGGTCGTAGTCGCGGAGCTCGGGGACGTTGAGGGTCGCCTCGGGCCCGGCCCGCACGGCGTCACCGTCGGGGGGCACTGGCCACCGGGCCGGGCTTGATCTGGACCTTGGGGCCGCCGGGGAAGAGCTCGGTCTCATTGGGCGCGGGGCGATTCTTGTCGAGAAACGACTTGAACTCGACCACCTGCGCCGCGAGGTCGTCGCGGGATTGCTTCAACTGGCCGCCGGCGGCGCTGAGCAGCTCGTTTGCCGCGCGGCCGAGCTTCTTGATCTGGTCTTCCAGGCCCGTCATGAAGGGCCGGGCGGCCGTCGCGGACGGGTGCGCCGCGGAGCAAGCCGGAGTTCGCGACGTCGTCCTCGCCCGCGACGGCCGGGTAGACCTGGTAGAGCAGCAGCCCGGTGAGGTGGCGGGCGTAGTCGCTCTGGCCCGACTTGGCAAACTTCGCCGCCCGCTGGTCGTAGTCGGCGACGATCCTGTCGCCGATGTCGACCGCGAGCCGGCCGACCTGATAGGCCGCGAGCTTGTAGTTGTAGGGCTGCCCGCCCGGGACCGTGAGCATGCCCAGGCACCACGCGGCCCAGGCACGCAGGTCGGGCTTGGCACCGGGATCGGTGAGGACGTTGAACGCGTACCCCGCCACGTCAGGTTTGCTCGCCGGGGCCGTCGTCGAGGACAACCGCAACGAGCCGAGCGCCTGCAAGACGCGGAGCTTTACCGGCCAGGGCGTGCCGGGCTCCTTCTCGAGGAAGCCGAGCAGGGCCGCCGCCGCGCCCGTGGCCTTGTCGACCGCGAGGGTGACCTGCCCCTTGGCCGTCGCGTTGGTCAGACCGGTCGCGGACCAGTGCTTGACCCAGACGACCTGCTTGGGGTCGCCGATCTGCTTGACGAACAGGTCTACCTGACCGGGAGTGGCCGCGCTCGCCAGGACGATGGCCGCCTGGACCCGCGAGAGGAGATGGCCCTCGAGGAGGGGTGTGAGCTTCGTGAAGAGCAGCGGCTCGAACTGCGCCAGGAACCCGGCATTCTTCTTGTCCTGGGCGATGTTGATCAGCTCTATCAGCTTCTGCGAGGCCACCTCGATCCCGCGCACGGCCGGCGCACCGGGCGGCATCTTCGGATCGGGGTCGACGACGGCCTTGATGTAGTCGTGCTTCGACAGGTCGGCGGCCATCTGGTCGATGAACCGCGAGAGCAGGTCGCGATTCACCCCCACGACGTTCGCGGCCATATTCCTGACCGCCGAGAAGTCGGTTTGCGTCAGCTTTGGCTTGGTGTCCGGGAATTCCTTGAACGCCTTCGGATTGAGCAGGGCCTTGGCGCGCGGGTCTTCGAAGACCTCGGCGGTCTCCTGGTTCCCCATCTCCTTCTTGTCGATGACGCCCGCCTTGTCGTCATCGTCTTTGTCCTTGTCGCCCGGCTTCGCCTCATCTTCCGCGGGCTCATCCTTCTTCGTGCCCGTTTTCCCCTGGTCGTCCTGCGCCAGGTGATCGACGGCACCGCCACGAGAAACACGCCTGCAAGCCACCAGTGCAAGAACCTCGGGGCGAGCGCCAAGACCATGTTCGTCAACCTTCCCGGGAAAGTCTCCGCGGCCCGGCGACCTTTGCTGCGCGGGCCCTGCTCGGGCACGCAAAATCGACGTCCAGGCCGCGATGAAAGCCCTGATCGAGGCTATCCCACGCATGGACCACTGTCAAGCGACCGAAAGCCCTCCCAACCTCGCCAATTTGCGCCATTGTGGAATGCCATGCGAGGCGGCTCGAAGTCCGTTCCAAGCACTCCCGGACGTGCCTCCGGATCAGTTTGAGGCTCGGCCTCCCGTCCGGGCCTCGCCACGCACGAAGCCGCACGATGGCGAACGAAGGGCGGTCGCCTGGGTTCGGTCGGCGCTTTGGGCTACCCCACCAAACCCTTCGGAGCCCGAACGGAGCCAATACGTCCGACGACCGCGATTTCGGCCGGCGTCCGGTCTTGTTACGATGAGGCTCGGGAGAGCGGCTGACGTTACCGAGGATCTTCCATGGTAAAGACGGCTCCTGGTCGATTGTTGTTCCCCGTGATTCTCGCCGGGGTGCTGTCTTCTTCGATCCCGATTCGTGAGCTTTCCGCGGACGAGTTCCGCCGGCATGTTGTCGTGTCGCAGCAAGGTGACGCCTCGGTAGCGGGTCGCGACGTACTTCGCGCGGGTGGGAACGCGGTCGACGCCGCTGTCGCGACGGCCTTCGCCCTGGCCGTTACCCATCCCGCGGCGGGTAATCTCGGTGGTGGAGGCTTCATCGTCGCCTATCGCGCGTCGACGAGAGAGGTCTTTACTTTCGACTTCCGCGAGACGGCCCCGCTCGCCTCGACGCCCCGGATGTACCTCGGAGCCGACGGTCGCCCCTTGCCGGGACATCGGGCGGGCCCTCGCGCGGCGGGGGTCCCCGGGACGGTAAGGGGGCTCGCCCTGGCGCACAGCCGACTGGGACATGCGTCGTGGGACGACCTGCTCCGCCCCGCGATCCGGCTGGCGCGCGAAGGGTTCACGATCTCGGAGACCCTCGCCCGCGGCCTGAACGGACAGCTCTTCGATCCGAAGTCGGTCAACGTCGCGAACGTGCCCGAGGACCTCGGCGACACTCGCGACCGGATGTCGGCCTTCCCGTCATCGATCCGGGCCTACCGCAAGCCCGACGGCACGCCGTGGGCGAGGGTGACCGGCTCGTCCAGCCGGACCTCGCGCGAACGCTCGAGCGGATCGCTTCGCGGGGACCGGACGAATTCTATACCGGCGAGACGGCCCGGATGATCGCCGCGCACTGTGCGAAAGAGGGCGGCCTGATCGCGGTCGAGGACCTGGCGTCCTATCGGGCGGCGGAGAGGCCGCCGATCCACGGCACGTTCCGCGGCCACGACGTCTACGGCATGGGGCCGCCCGCCTCGGGGGGAATCCTGATCGTCGAGATGCTCCACATCCTCGAACGATACGACCTCAAGGCCGATGGTCGCCGGTCCCCGCTGACCCTCCATCGCATTGCCGAAGCCATGCGGCGCGGCTTCTACACCCGGGCCACCGAGATCGCCGACCCCGACCTCGTCAAGGTCCCTGTCGACCGCCTGGTCTCATCCGCCTATGCCGACAAGCTGGCGACATCGATCACGGATCGGGCCACCCCGAGCGCATCGCTCGCTCCCTTCCCGATCGAAGGTGCGGAGGGGACGGACACCACCCACCTCTCGACGCTCGATGGCGAGGGGAACGCCGTAGCGCTCACCTACACTCTCGAGGAGGGATACGGGTGCAAGTCGGTCGTCGAGGGCGCGGGATTCCTGCTTAACAACGAGATGGGCGACTTCAACCTCATCCCTGGAAGGACCGACGCGGCGGGTCGGATCGGGACGGTGCCGAACACCATCGCCCCGGGCAAGCGGATGCTCAGCTCTCAGTCGCCAACGATCGTGTTGAAGGATGGAAAGGTCCGGCTGGTCACCGGCTCGCCGGGAGGGCGGACGATCCCGAATACCACGCTCTGGGTCGTGCTGAATGTCCTGGAATTCGGGCTCGAGCCCAGCTCCGCGGTCGAGGCGCCCCGGACGCACCACCCGTGGTTCCCTGACATCCTCTCGCTCGAGGGCCGCGGCTGGCCCGAGGCGACGCTGGCCGACCTCCGCGGACGTGGTCACAAGCTCCGCGTGGGTGGCGTCCAGGGTGACGCCCACACGATCGTCGTCGAACCGGCGACAGGGACGATCCACGGCGTTCCCGACCCTCGCCGCCGCACCTCGCGGGCCGCCGGCGACTGACTGGCGCGTTTCTTTGCGTCAACATCGGACCGCGATCTCGCGGTGATCGCGTCCCCAACTCCCCTGCTCGTCGTAGAGATGCGTGGACCTCTGCTCGAACACGCGAAGTCGCGTGCGGGACGGCCCGGACGATGATGGCCTAGGTTTGTCGTGTGGTTCGCTGCGGTCGCGGCATGCGGCCCTGGAATGTCCATGGCGTGGGGGATCAGGCGATGAGCGCCGCCAGAACATCGGCAAGCCCGACGCTGCTGCTGAGGATCAGCGACGGGACGGTGCACATGCACCGATCCTTCAACGATTTCAACCAGGCGACGCGGAGCGCCGAGGCGTTCGCCGGGGCGGGGTTCGCTGTCTCGCTCTTCTCGGCGACGGGACGCTTCCTTATTGGCTTCCAGCCGAAGAAGCAGGACCGGTTGGCCGTCTAAGGCCTCCCGAGAAAGGCCCCTCGCACGGCCGTTTTTCGGCGATTTTGACCATCTCCGGGCCAAAAACCCGGAAAAATCGCGGAAAAATGGGGTGGAATGCACCGCCGGGGCCACTTTTTCTGTATGTTTTGAGCATCCGCGTCGAAAACGATCGGCAGGAGCCACGGCGCCTGGCCTCATCGGGGAGGCCGGGGCCGATCGGTCCGACGTCGGTTGCGACCCACGCACAGGAGGGCAACAGACCCCATGGCCAAGAAAGCCTCGCCCAAGGGCGCCGAGTCGAAGTCTTCCGGCAGCGCCGGAGGCGCCACCCGCGCCAAGGCCGCCACCAAGGCCGACATCTATGCCGCGATTTCCGAGAAGACGAGCCTGAGCAAGAAGGAAGTCGCCGCCGTCTTCGACAGTCTCGCTGAACTGGTCGAGCGCGAGCTCGGCAAGAAGGGGCCCGGCCTCTTCCAGCTCCCCGGCCTGCTCAAGCTCAAGGTCGTCCGCAAGCCGGCGACCAAGGCGAAGCCGGGGATCAACCCCTTCACGAAAGAGCCCATCACGATCAAGGCCAAGCCGGCCCGCAACGTCGTGAAGGCCGTCCCCCTGAAGGCCCTCAAGGACCTCGTCTGACGCCGACGGGTTCGATTCGGCGGCCGGTGCGACACGGGTATTGGCCCATCGTCGCGCCGGCCGTTTTCTTTTTCGAACACGGACTCGATCGCCAACGTTAAGCGATTTGTCGGACGGTGCCGGCAGCCTGACGACCGAGCGAAACGAGCGGGGTCCGACGCTTTGCGTCTCCGCGATCTCAAAGCCGCACGTTGTGCGCAAGGCGAAGGCCGGAGGGTCCGTCGACCCGCCGGCCTTCGATCAGTTCAGCAATGGTGACGACAAGCCCGGGCCTGGCCGGTTAGCGGGCACCCGTCCCCAGGACGGGTGCGGTCGCCGTGGTCGTGCTCGCCGCCGAGCCATTGATGGGAACGCTGATCGACTTCACGCTTCGCGCCGTGAACGAGTACTGCAGGATCGTGTTGACCACGGTGCTGAACGGCGCGGCGAGGCGATCGAGGAAGATCGTCGTCCTCACGATCGGGTCGCGATAGACCACGAGTCGGTCGCCGGGCATGATCTGGTAATTGGTCGTCGCGTCTCCGACGTTGACGATCGCCGAGAGGTTCACGGGCAGGACCTGGTCGCAACACGCGCCGGGCGGCGCGGGCCGGACCAGGCGGATATTCTGGGCGCGGCCGTCGGGAGCAGCCCGCCGGCGTACTGGATCGCGTCGAGCACGGTCTCGTTGCCCACGATCGTCAGCCGGCCGGGCGAGCCGACGTCGCCCTGCACGTAATAGACCTTGCTGTTGTATGCCGCGACGTCGACGAAGACGCTGTTCGACTTAGCCGGCTCGACCTCGTCGTACTTCTGCGTCCGTTCGTTGTACCGGACGAGGCCGAGCGTCTGGTCTTTGAGGAACTGCCGGAGGTGGATGACCAGCTTTTCCTTGATCTGGTCGACCGTCAGGCCGGCCACATACATGTCGCCGTAGAAGCCGAGACTAACCTTTCCGTCGGGACGGACAAGCCGCTCGCCGGTGATGGGCCGGCCCGGCAGCGCCTCGAGTACCTCGATCAGGAGCAGGTCGGGGGGTTCGACCACGTACTCGGGCATCGAGACCTTGGTGAATTCCTTCGGGATATTACTCTTGGCGATGCGCTCCTCGGGCGTCTTCACCGTCTGGCAGCCGCATAACGCAGCGGCGGCGAGCGTCAGGGCCAGGCCGATCCTGCGAAGCTTGAGCGTTGTGCGATCCATGCGACACTCCTGCCCGGCGAACCCCGGCCGGCGCGACCGACGCCCTGTCGGTTGTGGTGGGACGTGACGTGATCATCGCGGCCGGTCGTCGGCCCGTTGAACACTCCGACCCGGCGCCGACCCCGCACCGGGATCGGGCCGTCACGAGACATCAGACAGATCGGCTACGCGCGTCGGCATCCTGGAGCGTATTCGCCGTGGACACCCTCATCGCCCGTTGTTCCTCTGGGCCGTCGTCCGGTTGAAGAACCGGTTCGCCCCCTGATTGGTCCTCGGTCCCCGCATGAACGACGCGCCGGTATTGCCGATGGGCGAGTCCGCGATCATCGGCAACGCGACGCGATTGAGCTCCACCGGAGGACGCGGAGGAAACGAAGGCCCCTTCGACCCGAGCGGTGTCGAGGCATCCATCGCGCTCGCCGCCGGCCGCGACGGTTTCGTCGAGCCTGCAGGTACGCCCGGCGCGACGCGCGTCCCACTGATCACGCCCGAACCGATCCCCCCGCTTCTCTGATTCTGCAGGTACAGGTACGTCATGTAGTCGGGGTTCGCCTGCCCCATCGGCATGAGGTAGGGGTTCAGGAACGGCATGCCAGGAGTCACGGTCGTGTCACCGTAAGCGGCCGATGACAGGCTCTGCTGCGCCTGAAATCCGGCGGCCGAGCTCGGCGGAATCTGGGCAGAGGCCCGACCCTGTGCCGCGAGGAGGATGGTGATCGACAACAGGACTGCCAAGCGGCTGGATTGGTGCCGCCATGCTGGCCGCCTCCTTGCACGGGTTGTATCTCGCGCCTTCATGATCGACATAAACGCGCGACAGGGCCAATTTTTCCCTTTGTGACGATGGGTCAGCCTTGAATCGCCTGTCCATTTTGCCAATCCGTCGTATTGCTTCCCTGTCTGCCCCGTCCCCTGGAATAGGCTTGAGCGCCCAGCCCAACGGGCCCGATCGATTCCATCACGGCAGGGGAGTCCTGCCGGGACGAGCCAGGTGCCCGCGGATCGAGGCTTGACCCATCTTACCCCGCAACCCATGAGGCGAGGATGCTGACGTTATCATGGAGGAAGGCCGGGTCGTCCTCGGCCCTGGCGATGGCTTTGGTGGTGGGTCTGCCGGCGCTGGCGCAGGCCCAGCTTTTGCCGAACCTGTGGATCCAGCGCGAGCGGACGCCCTGCGCCAACGAGCCGCCGTTCTATTCCCACATCCGACACAACTATTACGGCTACTTCCCCACGTGCTGGCGCAAGTTCCCCGAGGGCTGGGCGTGCCCGTGCCCGAACCCCGAAGCGCCGGACGCCGCCGCCTCGTTCCGCGACCAGCCGCGCGACCCCAAGCCCGAGCTACCGCCGCCGGACTCATTGGACACCGGTGGGCCGCTCCAGCCCACCGCGCCCGACCTCGGGCCCGCTCCGCCAGGCCCTCGTCGCGGCGCTGACTCCGAGATGCCGCCTCTCCCGCGCGGTATCAGCCCGCTCAACGACAACCCCACCGGTCCGGGCGGCCGCGACCTGATCCCCGGCGCTCCTCCCCAGCCCACGCCGGGGCGGGGCAATCAACCGGAGCAGCGGGACCCCTTCGCTCCGATCCCGCCCGCGTTGCCGCGGTCGACCGGTCCCGGCTCGTCGTCGATGCGGTCGCCTCTTCCGGCGGGCGAGGGTCCTGCCCTCGAGCCGCCGGCGGGCGATGCGGCCAGCGTCCAGCCCACATCGGCCAACGACAGCCTCGCGGCGCCCGGCGACCCCGTGCTGGCCTTGCCCGAGATGTCCAGGCCCGACGGTTCCCTCGCCGCGGACCCGACGATGCCGCCGTCGCTGGCTCCCGACGCAACCACCGCGGATGCCCAGCCTGCAACCGCGGCCCCGGCCCAGGCGCCGCGCCGACCGGGGCTTCTAAGCGGACTGCTGAATCTGGGCAACCGGCGCCGTCGCTGATCAACTCGATCGCCGGACGCTCCCCATGCGACCCCGACTTCTCCCTACGCGAGAAGCCGGGGTCGCCTATTTATCCCCATCGCCTTGCGGACAGCGACACGCGAGAGCGACCATGTGGTCGTCTGAGAAACCGACTCGGACGGGCGGCGCAGCGATCGGAGCAACAAGATGGACCTGATCCTGGCGAGCACGTCGGCTTACCGTCGCAGGCTGCTGGAGCAGCTCCGGCTGTCCTTTCGCTGTGTCGCACCCGGTGTCGACGAGGCGGAGGTGCAGTCCCGGATGCCCGACCCGCTGCTCCTCGCCGAGCGGCTCGCGCAAGCGAAGGCCGAGGCGGTCTTCGCGCGCCACCGCGACGCCGTGGTCATTGGCAGCGATCAGCTCGTCGCGTTCCAGGGCCGGGCGATCGGAAAGCCGGGGACGTCGACCCGGGCCGTCGAGCAACTGCTCGCGATGGCAGGCCGCGAGCACTTGCTCATCACCTCCGTCGCCCTCGCCGACCGCTCTGGGGTCGAAGTCGAGACGAATGTCACGCGGCTTTGGCTACGACGGCTCGATGTGGTAGAGGCCGAGCGATACGTGGCGGCCGATGCTCCGCTCGACTGCGCCGGCAGTTACAAGATCGAATCTCTGGGCATCACCCTGTTCGAACGGATCGAGACCAGCGACCAGACAGCGATCGTCGGCTTACCACTATTGACCGTCTGCCGGATGCTCAGGTCGCGCGGCTTCAGGCTCCCCTGACCTCGTCGCTCGTGAGTGCACTCTAAGGGTGTGGCCTCTCGAACGTTGAAGAGAACATCGGTCTTCGCGAAGCTGGACTCTGGCCGTTCGCGGCGCTAACCTTGAGGCAATCGTCGCAGCGATCCGATCGCGGTCGTGCTCTTCTTTTGCCCGCGTCGCGAGGCATCCCGTCTCATGCCGGGAACGGGCGGGCCGGGCTGTCGTCCAACAAGCTGAGTCGACCTCGCCGAGCGGACCCGCGCCTGGGCCGCCGGCACCCCTACGAGGAGCGATCCACCGTGAGGTACAACCGGGGCCGAGCCACACGCCATCTTGGGATCGTCTTCATCCCGGCCATCGCGATCGTCTTCGGTGCGGACGCCCCATCACCCATCGGGTCGAAGCGGGCGATCGCACCCGCTGCGCCGGTGCTGCCGGCGTCGGTGGTCTCGGCGATGCAGGAGGGGAAGTTCGCCGAAGCGATCGCGGCGATCGACCGACTGACGGAGGAGCCAGCGGAACGGGCCGAACGGTCGTATTTCGCGCTGATCCGCGGCACGGCCGAGCGGCTCTCGGGAAACGTCGAGGCCGCGCGCGCACGTGGACCGCGGCGCTCAAGGTCGAGCCTAGTGGTCACTGGGCTCCGAAGATCCGCTTCGAGCTCGCCGGTCTGGAGCTCTCCGCGGGGCGGGCGGCCGCTGCGGAGGAGCTGTCGCGGTTCGAGGCCGAGCGCCTGCTCGCGGGCGATCGCAAGGACCGGCTCGCGCGCGTGTATTACGCGTTCGCCCGGCGTCTGCTCAAGCCGGACGATCCCGTCACCCCGCCCGATCCGGCTGGCGCCTTTGATCTTCTAAAACAGGCGCGCGGCCTGGCGAAGGGTCCGGAGCTGATCGCGACGCTCAGGCTCGAGCTTGCCCGCGCCGCCCAATCGGCGAACAAGCACGATCAGGCGGTCGAGGAGTTCCGTGAGTACCTGAAGGACACCCGCGCTCCCGATCGCGCCGCGGCACGATATGGATTGGGAGAGTCTCAGTTCCATCTAAATCAGTTGAATGAGGCACGTGCCACGTGGGGCGACCTGGCGGCTGATCTGTCGAAGCTGCCGGCAGGCACGCGACGGGACGTGGAGGAAATCGCAGGGAACGCGCTTTACCAAATCGCCATGACGTACGGAATCCCCAGCCCTGCCGATGACGCGCGGCTCGAACTGGGCGTTGCGGCGCTCCGACGGTTCTTGACCGCCTATCCGACGCATAAATGGGCCGTCCGCGCCTCGTACCAGATCGCGGCGTCCAATCTCTCTCGGTCGAAGACCGACCTGGCCCTGCAGTCGCTGAACGATTTCATCTCGGGCAAGGATTATCGGCTCGAGTCGGATGATGCCAAGCGCGAGCTGGCTTCGCTGGCGATGACCGCGACCTATCAAATCGCGGCAACGCTCCAACGGCAGCAGAAGTTCGACGAGGCGGTCGCCGCCTGGAAGCATTACCTGGCCAGGTTCCCCAACGGCCCTCAATCGGCCGATGCACAGCGGGCGATCGTCGACACCAAGCTCCTGATCGCCGAAGACGCGGTCCGGCACGAGAGGTACGTCGACGCCCGCGCGGCCTGGTCCGGATTCGTCGCCGAAAACCCGCTGGATGCGCGCGTCCCGATGATCCTTTTTCAGATCGGCGCGAGCTACGAGAGCGAGCATAACGATCGCGACGCGATCAGCGCTTGGGAGACCCTGATTTCAAAGTTCCCCGGCGCCGAGCCAGCGGCACACGCCCAGTTCCAGATCGCGTGGATCGACGAGAATCGCCGGGGCGAACCCGGCAGGGCCATCGAGCGGTACAAGAAGGTCGCCGTCGAGCCCTGGCAGTCACAGGCGCGGCAACGCATCGCCGTCATGGAGTCGCACGAGCTGACCGTGGTGACCCCGCGTACGTTCCGCTCGCACGAGACGCCGCACCTCAGGATCACCACGCGTAACCTTGAGAGCCTGACCTTGTCGGCCTACAAGCTGAACGCGGAGTCGTATTTTCGCAAGAAGCAGCGCCTTAACAACGTTGAGTCGTTGGACATCGGCCTCGTCGCCGCCGACGCCGAATGGACGGTGCCCGTGGCGGGCTACGCGAAGTACAAGCCGATCGAGACGACCTACGATCTCAGGGTCAAGTCGCCCGGCGTGTGGGTCGTGAAGGTCACCGACGAGAAGTCGCTCCAGGCGACTACCCTCGTGCTCGGCTCCGACATCGATGCCATCGTCAAGTCGTCTCGCGACCAGTTGCTCGTCTTCGCGCAGGACATGAAGACGGGCAAGGGCCGTGCGCCCGCGTACTCGTGGCCGACGGCTCGGGAGTGTTCCTCGAAAAAATGACGGGAGACGACGGCGTCTTGCTCTCGAACTGGGAAAAGCCCCGCGACCCGGACACGGCGCTCGGTTACCTGGTGATCGACGGCGCCGACATCGCGTCGATCGGCCTGAACGTCCCGGGCCAGGTCGCCCAGGGGCTCTCGCCTCGGGCCTACATCTACACCGACCGGCCGGCCTATCGACCTGGCCAAACGGTCGAGGTCCGCGGGATCGTCCGCGAGACTCGCGACGGCCAGTACGAGAATCCCGAGGGCCAGAGCTACAAGCTGGAGGTGTTTGACAGTCGCGGCCGCCTGCTGATCTCGCGTCCGGCCCTGCTCTCGAAGTTCGGAACGTTCCACGAGTCGATCGGGCTCGACTCGTCGGCGCCCGTCGGCTCCTACCGCATTCATCACTACCAGCCCGGCAAGAGCGAGTTCGCCGGGGCGTTCGAGGTCCAGTCGTACCGCCTCGAAAAGGTCGACGTCGCTATCGAACTGCCCAAGACGGTCTATTTCCGCGGAGAAACGATCGCCGCGGACGTCGTCGCGAAGTATCAGTATGGCGCTCCCGTCGCGAACAAACTCGTCGATGTCCATTTCGCCAATGCCATCCACAAGGCGGGCCGGACCGACGGTGCGGGCAAGCTCCGCGTCGAATTCTCGACATCGGAATTCGCTGAGGAGCAGAGGATCCCGATCAGGGCGACGCTCGTCGACGAGAACGTGACGACTGTCGCCGAAGTCGCCCTGGCGATCCGCGCCCTCCAGATCCGCCTCTCGACGACACGCGACACCTACCTCGACGGCGAGTCGTTCTCGGTGGAGATCGCCGCGAGCGACCCGCTCGGCAAGCCGGTGGCGCAATCGATCACGCTGGCCGTCGTGAAGCGGATCGTTCGTAACGGTGAGATCAGCGAGCGGCAGGTGTCCGAGCAGGCCGTTGTCACGGACGCCGCCAAGGGCGAGATCTCGGCCCGGCTCAAGGTCGATGATGCCGACGGAGGCCCCTACGTCCTCCGCGCATTCGGCAAGGATCGGTTCGGAAACGTGATCCTCTCCGATCGCGTCCTGACGATCTCGGGCAAGGCCGACCAGACCAGGCTCCGGCTGCTGGCCGACCGGCTTTCGTATCGGGTCGGCGAGACAGCGCGGGTCAATCTCCACAGCCGCGTGCCGTCCGGCCCCGCGCTGCTCGCCTGGGAGGCGGATCGAGTGATCCAATACAGGATCGTGGATCTCAAGGCAGGGGACAACCCGCTCACTTGGCCGGTCGAGGGCCCGCAATCCCCTAACTTCACGCTCACCGCCGCGCGAATGTCGACGGGCCGGTTCGACGAGGCGAGGCTGGACCTCCGCGTCGAGCGCGACCTGCGGGTGACGCTGACCCCCAAGCGACCGAGCGTCGCTCCCGGAGACGACGTCGAGGTCGAGGTCAGCACGACGGACCAGTTGGGGCATCCCGTCGCGGCCGAGCTCTCGCTCGCCCTGGTCGACCACTCACTGCTGCGAATCTTCGGCGATCGTCTGCCGCCGGTGGGCCCCTATTTCTACACCCAAAGCCGAACCGGGACCTTCGCCACCCAGGCGACCAACCTCTTCGAATACGTGCCGGCGACCCAGGGCGTGTCCGAGGCGCTCGTCGAGGAAGCCGAGAGACTCCGTGCGATCGCCGACAACGACAAGCTCGCCCCCGAGGCCCGCAGGCAGGCCCAGGCGGCGTTCAACACGATGTTCCAGGCGGGCGGCGGCCAGGGACGGGCGGCCGGCGGAGTTAATGGCTCAATGGACCTGGCCATGCCGGACCCAGCCGAGCAGCCCGCGAAGACCGCGCCGGCTCCCCAGGCGCCGCAGGGGGCCGCGGCGCCGACGGCAACTGCCGGTCTCGCCGGAGCCCGGGACAGCGCCGGCCGGTCGAACGTTCCCCGGGAGTTCACCCGCATCGCCGTCGAAGACAATCTCGCCGACTTGAAGGAGGAGGAAAAGGCCGGCGCCCTGGGCCTCCGATCCACATTGGGTCGGAAGTCACGCGGTCTCGACGCGGAGGGGAAGGCCGAAGAGCCCCGCCAGCGGTTCGTCGAGACCGCCTACTGGAACCCGTCGATCGTGACCGGGGCCAACGGCAAGACGACCGTCCAACTCAAGGCCCCCGGCGCGATGTCGGAATATCGATTCATGGCACGAGGAGTCACGGGCGCGGATACGCTCGTCGGTCAGGCCACGGCCGAGCTGATCGTCCGCAAGGACTTCTTCGTCGACCTGAAGGCCCCTTCCTCGCTCACGCAAGGGGACAAGCCGCGATTCATGGGCCAGCTCCACCACGTGGGCGTCGCGGGCGCGGCGACGCTCTCGTTGACTGTCTACTCCGGTGGCCGGCAGGACACGTATCCGAAAATGCTGGCACTTAAGGGCGACGGCGTTGAGGAGGTCGTCTTTGACCCCGTCACTGTTGCCGACGGCGACTCCCTCCGGCTAACGCTCAAGGCCGTCGTGGGGGACAGGTCGGACGAGCTCACCGAAGAGCTGCCGATTCGCCCGTGGGGCGTGCAAGCGTTCGCGTCGGCGTCGGGGACGTCGAGCGACGACGCCACGGTCTTCGTGGGACTGCCGCCCGGCCGAGCGTACGAGAACGCCGATATGCTCGTGATGCTCGCGCCGAGCTTGCGCCGGATGATCGTCGAGCTGGCACTGAATGAGCTCAGCGTGGGCCCAATCGCGCGCCATGATCGACGCCTGATCGACGTCTGCCCAATCTTGCCGCTCACCGTCGCTGACCGGGCGAGCGAGCTGATCGCCGGCTCGGCAGCCCTGCAATATCTCCGCGCGGTCAAAGCCGAACGGCGCCCGAAGCGCAGCGGCTCTCGGCGCGCGTCCAGGGACTTATCGCGGAGCTCGTTACGCTCCAGAACGACGACGGCGGCTGGCCCTGGGTCGCCCCAGAATCGTCGAGCGGGCGGAAGGCGCCCAGCGATCGCATGACCTCGGCCCTGGCCGCTCGCGGCCTCGCCGCGGCCCAGAGCGAGGCCTTGATGTCCGACCCCGAATCCTTCGACCGCGCGGCCCATTACCTGGGCCAGGAATGGGGAAAAGTGCCTGCGACGGATCTCGAGATGCGCGCGATGATCCAGCACGCCCTGGCCGCGATGAACCGCGCCAGCTTCGAGCAGGCAACGCGCTGAATCGCTCGCGACAATCGCTGCCCGATGCCTCGATCGCGGAGCTTGCGCTGGCCCTCGCGGATCTCGATCGCCCGAGCCTCGCCAATGAGCTCATCGACCTCCTCGCAAACCGCGCGAAGACCGAGCCTGTCGGGCCGGGTGCGAAGCGGCGCGTCTACTGGCAGGGCGATGGACAGCGGTGGACCCGAGGCCCGGCCGAGACGACGGCCCTCGTAGCCCAGGCGTTTGCTCGCGTGCGGCCGCAGTCTCCTCAACTGGCCGGCGCCGTCGAATGGCTGCTCGCCCATCGACAGGGCAATGGCTGGCAGCCGCCCAAGGCGCGCGGGCCGGCGGTGGAAGCGCTGGCCAAGTTCTACGGCCAGGCCCAGTCCGCCGAGGATCGCTATCGGCTCGTCGTCACCGTGAACGACACCGAGGTCTTCGCGTCCGACATCACGGGCTCCGGCGAGGGCAGGGGCATCCTCGTCCCGCGAAAGTTGCTGAAGATCGGTGATCGCAACCGCGTCCGCTTCCAGCTCGAGGGCCGCGCGACCTTCGGGTACGCCGTGACTCTCACCGGCTTCGCCCGCGACCTGGGGCCTGATCAGAAGCGCGACGGCAAGCCCTTTACGATCGACTCGCATGAGTACCTCGCCGCACAGCCCGAGCTTGATGGTAAGCTATTGCCGACGGGGTTCGGCTCCGTCGTCAATGCCCCCGTATTCTCGAACAAGGTCACACAGGTCGGCCTCGGCGGACGGGCGCGCGTGGAGATCCAGACGGCCTTGCATGACCTGCGATCGCGCCCGAACTGGGACCGTGACTTCCTCGTAATCGAGGAGACGCTGCCTGCCGGGTCTTCGCTCGTGGACGGCTCGCTGCAGTCAAACGCTGTGAACTGGACCCTTGCCGATGGCCTCTTGACGCTCTACTTCCCGGCGGGCATTGACCCGGGCACGATCCGTTACGACGTTTTCGGCTATCTGCCGGGTGCGTACCGGTCGATGCCGACGAGAATCCGGTCGGCATACGACCCGGGGGTCCAGCACCTCGGCCCTGCGGGCGCGCTCCGCGTCCTCGCGCCGGGTGAGACGCCGAACGATCCATACAAGGCGACACCGGACGAGCTTCTCGCCCGCGGCAAGGCCCACTTTGAGGCGGGCCGTTACGTCGAGGCAGCGGCTCCGCTCGAGGAGCTCTTCGCCGGGTACACCCCGCGCGACGAAATCGCCAAGGACGCGGCGCGGTTGCTACTAACCGTTCACATCAAGGACTACCAGCCGCGGAAAATCGTCCAGGACTTCGAGATCCTCAAGGAAAAGGCGCCCGAGCTCGTGGTGCCGTTCGGCGAGGTGCTCGTCGTCGGCCGGGCGTATCGCGACATCGGAGAGCACGAGCGTGCCTATCTGGTCTGGCGCGCGATCGTCGATGCGAGCTACCTGGAGGACGCCCAGGTCGGCGAGGTGCTCCGCCGCCGCGGGAAGACGCTCGACGCCATCGCCTACCTGCTCGACCTCTGGCGCGAGTATCCCAACACGGCCTCGATCGAGGCAGACCTCTTCGGCGTGTCACAACTGCTCGCCGTGTCCGCTGGGAAAGCGTACGTCGATCCGGCGCTCCGCAAGGAGCTCGCGGACGCGGGCGTGACCCGATCCGACCTGATTCTCCAGTCCGTTCGCCTCGATCAGGTGCTTTTGGCCCAGTCGCCGCGCAACCCCCTGGCTGATGAGATCAGCCTTGCGCTCGTCGGCGACTTCCTCGAGCTTGAGAATTTCGAGGCCGTGGTGAGGCTCGCGAGCAGGTTCGCCGCTCTCTATCCGAAGAGCAGCTTCCTCGACAGCTTCCAGTACTCCGAGGCGCTCGGCGAGTTCCATCTCGGCCACTACGATCGCGCGGTCGCGGTCGCCGAGCGCATCGCGAAGGCAACCTACAAGGACGCCAGCGGCGCCGACCAGCCCAGCCCCAACAAGTGGCAAGCAACATACATCCTCGGCCAGATCTACGACGCGCAGCGGCGGCCGGCCAAGGCCATCGAGTACTACAAGCTCGTCGCGGATCGCTTCACCGACGCGGCCGCGGCCTTGAAAGACCTGACGAGGAAAGCGATGAAGGTGCCGGAAATCTCGGTTGTCCGCCCGGCTGCCAAGGTCGCCGCGACTCCCCTTGTCCCGGGCGGCATCGGCCTTAATCGGATCGCGGCCGAGGCGCCAAAGGTCACCGACAAGCCCGAGGTCGCACTCGATTACAGGAACATCCCCGAGGCCGACGTGAAGGTCTACCCCGTTGACCTCATGCGGCTCTATCTGACCCGCCGCAACCTCGACGACATCGCCGGCATCGACCTGGCCGGAATCACGCCGCTCGTCGAGACAACGGTCAAGCTCGGCGACGGCCAGGACTTCGAAGAGAAAACCAAGACCATCCGCCTCCCTCTAGAGAAGGAAGGGGCTTTCCTCGTCATGATCCGTGGCGAGAACCTGTATGCGTCGGGGATCGTGCTCGTCAGCCCTCTCGTGATGGAGGTGCTCGAAGAGCCCGAGTCCGGCCGCGTCCGTGTGAGCGTGCGGGATGCGAAAACGAGGGAGCCGGTCCGCAAGGTGAGCGTGAAGGTGATCGGCAGCGAGAATCCGACGTTCCTGTCGGGCCTGACCGACCTGCGGGGCGTGTTCGTCGCCGAGGGCGTCCGCGGCCAGGTGACGGCCTTCGCCCGCCGAGAGTCGTCGCAATATGCCTTCTATCGTGGCACGACGCGGGTGGGCGCTGCCCCACCTGCCCCCGCACCGAACCAAGCGCCGAATCAGGCCGGAGAAGCGGTCGACGCCGACCTCGGCAAGAACATCAAGATGCAGAATTACTCCAATTCGATGATGCAGATCCAGCGCCTGGAGAATCGGTACAAGGACGGCAAGAAGGGCATCAACGTCGAGGAGGCGAAGTGAGCGGCCCCGTCGAGAGCCGATCGAGCACGTTTCGCGTTATCCGCTCAACGACCGGGTCGCCTCCGCCGAGCCCGTGGGCCCAATCGGTCGAGCCGACCGTGACGACCGTGCCCCCGCGCTCGTAGATGCCCATCACCGCGTTGCCGACGCGGCCCTTCTCCCAGAACTCGAACCAGTCGGAATCATCGGGCGCCCACCGCGCGGGGGCGGTCGCCAGCACGACGAAGGATGCGGGCGTACCGTCGCGATGGGTCGGCCTGGGTAGGCCGTCTTTCCACTCGAGTTCGCAACCATCGCATTCGTAGCCGACGACTGTATGCTTCGCGCCGAACGGATGGCCATTGCGCAGACCCGTCCCCTCGAAGATCCAGTGGTCTGGCCGATGGACGGTGTAAGCACCGGGGGCGTCGGCGAGGTTTCCGTGGCTCTTGTGATAGCCGCCCCAGAGAAAGCCGACGCCGGTCAGCGTATTCTCCGGGCGACCGATCAGGGGATGGCTCCAGAGCGTCGTCAGAGTCCGCCGATCGGACGACCGATAGACGGGATCGCCGCCGAAGGCCTGCTTCCAGCAGGCGAGTGCGCGGCCCCCGTCCTCGCTCCGGACCTGCCAGCAGACTGAGTTGCCGCTGAAGAACGCGACGTTTCCGCCGCGACCAATGAACGCCTCGAGATTGTCTCTCATCGGCGCCGACCAGTACTCGTCGTGCCCGACGCTGAGGACGAGCTTGCAGCCATCAAGCACCTCGGGATGGAACTCGAGGTCCGAATTGGCTGCGTAATCGAAGTCATAGCCGTTCCGCTCGGCCCATGCGATGAACGGTCCTTCCCAGTTGGAGAACAGGCTGCCGCCGGGCCGGTCGAATGAGACGCGCCGGCCCTGGACCTTGTCGCGAGCGTGATAGGCATAGAGGCTGTAGCCGCCCCAGTTGTTGTAGGCGTTGTACGTGTTCGTCGCGAGCTGAATGAGGATATTAGAGCGGCCGGGTCGCGCCGATCGCACGACGAAATAGGCTTCTGTGGGCGGTATGGCCGCGTCGTCTGCTAGCAGTCGAGCGACGTAGTATCCCGGCCTCCAATCAGCGCCGACGGGCACCGTCAAGCGCACGGGCCAGCGGCAACCGTGGCTGGAGGCGTCCTCCGGCACCGAGTGCGACGCCGCCTCGATTCCCTGTCTCGACCAGACTCTCTCGTGACCCGCGCCAACGCGTTCGACCTCGACGGCGAAGGCCTTCGACGTCGAGGACACGGCCAGTCCCACCGCCTCGCCCTGGCGGACGCTGAGAGCCGTCGCATACGCCGCGAGCGCGGTAGCTTCGCCTGTTCCTCGGCGCCAGCGACCAACGAAGAGAGGAGCACGATCGGAGAAGCGAGCGGATGCATCCGGGTCACTCCGGTTTCTTGGGCCGCGAGACGGCGGATTGTCGACGTGTAGGGCGGCCGATGCAAGTGCGGCCTTCGATCATGCCGTATTGACCCTCGCCGCGCGCTCCAGACCGTGCCGCTCGATCCCGTGGTCGCGCAGGACGTGCTTGCGGACCTTGCCTGTGACCGTCTTCGGCAGCGTTTCGGAGATCTCGACATACCGGGGCACCTTGTAGTGTGCGATCTGGCCCTGGCAGTAGGCGCGGATTTCATCCGCCGTGAGGGACTCGCCCGGCTTCGGCACGACCCAGGCGGCGGGGACTTCGCCGTACTTCTCGTCGGGCAGGCCGACGATGGCGACCTCCGATACTTTCGGGTGGCCGTGGAGGAATTCCTCGACCTCGGGTGGGTAGATGTTCTCGCCCCCTCGGATGATGAGCTCCTTGCAACGGCCCACGATCCGGTAGTTGCCGTCGTAACGCCGCCGCGCGAGGTCTCCGGTCGCGAGCCACCCGTCGGCGTCGATCGATCGCGATGTAGCCCCGGGGTTCCGGTAGTAACCCGCCATGACCCCGTGGCCGCGGGCCCAGAGCTCGCCGGTCTCGCCATCCGCCACGTCCATTCGTGTCAGCGGATCGACCAGCCGGACATCGACGCCCGGAATCGGCCGGCCCACGGTGCCCACGCGGACATCGAGCGGGTCGTCCACCGAGGTCATCGTGATGATCGGCGAGGCCTCGGTCTGGCCGTAGCCGATCGTGATCTGGTGGGCCCCCAGCACGTTTGTGACCGCCTCCATGAGCGGCAGGGGGCACGGGCTGCCCGCCATGATCCCGGTCCGAAGGCTCGAAAGGTCATATGAGCTGCGCGGGATGGTCGAGCTCGGCGACGAACATCGTCGGAACGCCGTAAAGCGACGTGCAGCGCTCTCTCGCGACCGCCTCCAGCGTCGCCTCCGGGTCGAACGTCGGCGCCGGGACGACCATGGCCGCGCCGGTGACCGCGCAGGCCAGCGTCCCGAGCACGCATCCGAAGCAGTGATAGAACGGGACGGGGATGCATACACGATCCGTGTGGGTGTAGTGTGTGCGCCGGGCGACGTAGTAAGCGTTCATGAGAACGTTATGGTGTGTAAGCAGGGCACCCTTGGGCATTCCCGTCGTGCCGGAGGTGAACTGGATGTTGAAGATGTCGCCAGGCCGCGCGGTCTCGTCACGTCGAGCCAGCTCGGCGTGATCGACGCCTGCGACGAGCTCATCCCAGGCGAGCCATCCGCGTCCGGGACGCGGTCCGAGCGAGACGAGCCGACGGAGCTTAGGCAACCTTGAGCATCGCCAGCCGGGCTGAGACGATTGCGCTTCGGGGCAGAGGTCGTGAATCATGCTCACGAAATCGGACGTCTTGAACGGTGCGCCGACGATGAGCGTCGTGACGTCGACATCGGCGAGTGCCTGCTCAAGCTCGTGGAGTCGGTAGGCGGGATTGATATTTACCAAGACCGACCCAATCCTGGCCACGGCGAACTGTGCGACGATCCATTGCGGGACGTTCATCGACCAGACGCCGACGTGCTCGCCCCGGTCGACGCCCGCGCCGATGAGTCCCGAGGCGAGCTCATCGACATGGTGGTCAAACTCGTCCCACGACCAGCGGAGCCCGAGGCGTGGGAAGACGACAGCGTCGGCATCGGCGTGCACCCTGGCCGTCTGACGGAGCACCTGGCCGACAGTCAGGGCCGCGATCCAGGGCGATCTCTCGGTCATCGACGATCCTCCCGTCGCGTCTCATCGGTGGTGCCGACAGTCGCGGTGCCGTCGGAAGAAGGGCTCTCTCTCTTGGTCTTCCGTGGCAAACGCGACCGTGATGTCAACCGCGCCCAGTGCGTCGCGTCGCATCGGGACGTCTCAGTCCGGCAGACTCGCCCAACTTGGGCGCCGTTTCTCGAGGAAGGCGGCCATGCCTTCGGACGCTTCGTCGGAGACACGAATGGCCGCGCTCACGGCCGCGGCTCCCCGCAGATCGCGGGGACGGCGAGTCGTTTCGTCGAGCTGCTTCTTGGTCGCCGCGAGGGAGATCGGGCCCGACTCGACGAGCGAACGACCGAGCTCCATCGCGGCTTCGAGGCATTGCGCGGCCGGCACGACGCGATTGACCAGCCCCCATCGTTCGGCTTCAACCGCGGCGATCGGATCGCCGGTGAGCAGGAGCTGTCGGGCGCGGCGATCGCCGACGAGGCGTGTCAGGTCATGCATCACGATCGCCGCGACCAGCCCTCGCTTCACCTCCGGATACCCGATCCTCGCGGAGTCGGCGGCGACGACCAGGTCGCAGGCCATCGCCAGGCCGGCGCCGCCGGCCAGCGCGTCGCCGTCCAGGGCGGCGACGACCGGCTTGGGGCAGTCGTGGATCTGGACCAATAGATCCGCCAATGCCTGCGCCGTCGCGACGGCCGCGTGCTCTGCCTCCGGCCGCCGGACGCGAGTGTCTGTACCGCCTCCTGGAGGTCCATCCCCGAACAGAAGACCCCGCCGGCGCCGGTGAGGACGATCGCGCGAATCGCGGGGTCGTATCTGGCGCCATCGAGGGCGTCGCCCAGGCCCGCCACGACCGGGGTCGACAGGGCATTCCGCCGATCGGGACGGTCGATTGTGATCAACGCGAGGGCCCCGCGAGCTTCCGTGCGGACGAAGGGTGGCTGGCTCATGGCTCGTCCTCCCGCGGTTTCGTGGCAGGCAGTCGCAGCTCGAGCAGTGCCACACCCAGGGCCTTCCCCTGCGTGTCGAGCCGGAGCGAACGGCTCGCGCCCCCAGCCAACGCCGAATCGATCACGAAATTGAGCGCAAGGAGATGCGGAAGCTCGTAGCGCCTAACGGCCCCGATCCCGAGGGGCGCGAAGAAGCGAGCGACGGCGGCTTCGGTCAGGTGGCTACGGATCCAATCATAACAAGCCGCGTCGCGCGCCACGACTCCGACGTTGGCCCGGTTCCCCTTGTCGCCGCTCCGGGCGTGAGCGAGGTCGCCAAGCCGCACGGTACCATCGGGCTCGATCATCGCAAGCCTCGCTCGTCCCGCGACCATTCCTCAGCGCTCCGCGCGACCGTCGCCGCCGTGACCCGATCCCGCGGCACAAGCGCGGGCCAGTATCCGAAGGCCGGCCGAGCTGTCGGACGGCCCGAAGCGTACCCGGCGATCCCCGGTGGTCCCGACGTGACGAGCGGCGCGATCTCGCGGCAGAATCGCTCCACGGCCGCGCGACGAGGGTCGCGGACCGTCACGCGAAGAACCACCTCAAACGGAGAGCATTCGCTGGCGAGGACGCCAGGGACGACGTCGCCAGCGCCAAGGACCTCGACGAGCGAATCGGCCACTTCGAAGCCCCCCTCCGCACGCGGTCGAGGACGAGACGCCCGGCCGCGCGGGCCTTGGCGACCGCACCTCGGCCGACGACCGCGACCATCCCGCTCGCCGTCCAGCCGTCTCGATAGATGGCCGACAACTTCAAGTAATGGCCGGGTGGATTGCCCTTGGTGCCTGCCAGCGAGACGCGGTTCGGCGCCGCTTGCTCGATCCGTATCGAGGCGAGATCGACGTCGACGTCGGGCGTCTGATACCGCGCGGGGTCGTCAATCTCGTAAACGAGTTGTTCGGCGACCGTCCCCACGGAAACGATGCCGCCGGTGCCCTCTGGCTTCGTGATGATCGACGTGCCGTCAGCCGCGATCTCGGCGATCGGATAGCCGACTCCCGCGAGATCGGGGACGTTCTGCCAGTCGTGCCAGAGTCCCCCTGTGGCCTGTGCGCCGCACTCGATCACATGACCCGCGGCACTGGCGGCGGCGAGGCGATCCCAGTCGTCCCAGAACCATTCGAACCTCGCCGCAGCCGGGCCGAGCGTGAGCGACGCGTCGGCGACTCGCCCCGTGACCACGAGCGATGCCCCGCCCGCGAGCGCCTGGGCGATAGGTTGCGCCCCCATGTAAGCGTTCGCCGCGACGAGCCGATCGGAGACGGCCCGAATCGGCTCGCTCGTCTCCAGATGGGCCAGGTCGATGCCGTCGGCGATCCATGCAGGGATCTGCGCGAGCACATCGTCGCCGACGACGACCCCGATCGGCGAATTGCCCAAGCCCGCCGCGGTCAGAATCGCACCGCATCGTCTCGCCGCGGCGCTCGGGTTCAGGCCCCCGGCGTTAGTGACGATGTCCGGCCCTCCGGTCTCCTTGAGGATCGGGATCAGACGTTCGAGCAGTTCGGGGAAGTCCCCGACGTATCCGCTCGCCGGGTCCTTGGTCCGCAGATGCGCGAGGATGGCCATCGTCAACTCGGCCAAATACTCGAGCGTGAGGACGTCGATCCGGCCATCGCGGGCCAGGAGGAAAGGGGCGTCGAGGTTGTCGCCCCAGAATCCCGCGCCGTTGCCGATTCGGATCGTCTCGACGGCCATGGCATCCTCGGCATTCAGGTCTGGAACACGCCGAGTGGCGCTGCCCCGGCCGCGGACGGTCGCGTGGCAATGGCGAACGCCTCGATCAGGACTTCGCGCGTACGCGCCGGGTCAATGATCGCATCGACCCAGAGCCGCGCCGCCGCGTGGCGGACGTCTGTCTCACGTTCGTATCGCGCGTGCAACTCCGCCGTCAATGAGGCGAGGCGGGCGTCGTCGACAGGCTGGCCCTCGCGCTCGAGCGCGGCCACCTGGATGTCGAGCATCGTCTGCGAGGCCTGCTTCGCACCCATGACAGCATAGCGAGCGTTCGGCCAGGCGAAGACGAATCGCGGGTCGAACGCCCGGCCGCAGAGCGCGTAATGGCCCGCACCGAACGAGTGGCCCAGAATCAGAGTGATCTTGGGTATGGTCACATTGCTCACCGCGTTGACCAGCTTCGCGCCGCGGCGGATGATGCCCGTCCGCTCCGCGTCGCGGCCGACGTCGAACCCGTTGACGTCCTGAAGAAACAACAAAGGGATTCGTGCCTGGTTGCAATCGAGAACGAACCGGGCAGCCTTGTCGGCCGAGTCCCCGTAGATGACGCCGCCGAACTGGATCGGTCCGCCGCCCGCCGGCTTGAAGCGAAGCCGCTGGTTCGCCACGACGCCGATCGACCGTCCTGCCACGCTCGCGAACCCGCAGACCAGCGTCCGGCCGAATTCGCCCCGGTACTCGTTGAACCGGCCGCCGTCGACAATCGCCGACAGGACGTCGCGGACGTCGTATTGCGAGGACGGATCCGCGCTGACGATGTCGTAGACATCTGCCGCCGGACGGCCTGGCGATTCGACCGAGCCAAGATTGAGGTCGGTCGAGTCGCGTGGCAGGAGTGCGATCAGGCTCCGCAGGCGAGCAAGACAGGCGTCGTCGTCGGGCTCACGGAAATCGACGGTCCCGCTGATCCCGGCGTGCATCGAAGCGCCGCCGAGATCATCGTGCGAGACATCCTGGCCGATCGCCGCCTTCACGAGCGCGGGTCCGGCCAGGTAGAGTCCGGAGCCCTCCGTCATCAGCACGCTATCGCAGAGCACCGGCAGATAGGCGCCACCCGCGACGCAATTCCCCATGATGGCCGCGATCTGTGGGATGCCGCGGGCCGAGAGGACGGCGTTATTGCGGAAGATCCGGCCGAAGTCGTCGACGTCGGGGAACACCTCGTCCTGCATCGGCAGGAAGACGCCCGACGAATCGACCAGGTAGACGACCGGCAGGTCGTTCTCGCCGGCGATCTGCTGGGCACGGAGCATCTTCTTGATGGTCATCGGAAAGCACGCGCCGGCCTTCACGGTCGCGTCATTGGCGACGATCATCACCCTCCGGCCGGCGACTCGACCGACCCCGGTGATGACGCCCGCCGAGGGAGCCCCGCCCCATTCCTCATACATTCCGAAGGCAGCCCAGAGGCCGAGCTCGAAAAGGCCCGTACCCGGGTCGACCAGCGTGGCGATCCGCTCACGCGCGGTCTTTCGGCCCTTCACGTGCTGCCGAAGAATCGCCTCGGGGCCCCCACCCTGCCGGATCTCGTCTTGTGTGGCGAGCAGTCGCGCCGTGGTCTCAAGCAGAGGGGCCTGTTCGGGAGGACGTCGGGCGCTAATCGACACGCGGATTTCCCCTTCAGGCTCGCTCGACGACCATGGCCACGGCGTTCCCGCCGCCGAGACAGAGCGCGGCGACCCCGAATCGGCCTCCGCGAGCCTTCAGGGCGTGCAATAAGGTCACGAGTACGCGGGCCCCGCTCGCCCCGATGGGATGGCCCAGCGCGATCGCGCCGCCGTTCACGTTGACCCGCTCCGGATCGAGCCCGAGGCCCCGGATGCAGCCGAGCATCTGGGCGGCGAAGGCCTCGTTGATCTCGTAGAGGTCGACGGCACCGGGGTCGAGGCCCGCCTTCGAGACGGCCTTCCGCACAGCTTCTATGGGCGCGAGGAAAAGGTCACGGGGATCGAGGCCCGACGTCGCCGAGGCAAGGATCCGCGCCAGGGGCGCGCGGCCGAGCGGCCTGGCGAACGATCCGGACGAGACGAGCAACATCGCCGCGCCGTCGCTCAAGGTCGAGGCGTTTCCCGCGGTCACGACACCGCCGGGCTTGAAGGAAGGCGAGAGCTGTCCGAGCGCCTCGACGGTCGTTTCGGGCCGCGGCCCTTCATCGACATCAACCTTCATGGTCCCCTTCCTGCCGGGCACCTCGAGAGGAACCGTCTCCTCGCGGAAGGCCCCGGAGGCAATGGCCGCGGCGGCCCGTCGTTGACTCTCCGCGGCGTAAGCATCGAGGTCAGCCCGGGTAAGTCCGCACGACTCGGCCGTCCGCTCGGCGGCCATCCCCATCGGCCATCCTTCGATGGCGCAGGAGAGGCCGTCGTGGAGCATCGAATCGATCAAAGGCTTGTCGCCGATCTTCCAGCCCGAGCGGCCACCCAGGAGCAGATGTGGGGCGTTGCTCATGCTCTCCATGCCGCCCGCCAGGATCGGCCCGTCTGCCCCGGCCCGGATCGCGCCCTCGGCGAGCATCACGGCCCTCAGGCCCGAGCCGCAGACCATATTCAACGTGAGTGCGCTGGAAGAGGGAGTCATGCCCGCGGCCAGTGCCACTTGTCGAGCCGGTGCCTGACCGACGCCCGCGGCGAGGACGCAGCCCACGATGGCCTCTTCAACACGACCCGAGTCGACTCCGGAGCGGTCGATCGCGGAGCGGGCCGCCGCCGCGCCGAGCTCCACGGCCGTCTTGCCGGCGAGCGCGCCAAGGTAGCGTCCAATTGGTGTCCGGCAGGCCGACAGGATCAGAGGATGCGTCTCGGCCATTGGCCCGACCTCCTGCCCGACTCGCGGTCAACGGCTGGCGATCAGTCCGTGACGGATGAGTGCCTTGATGTGCTTGCACCCCGACCGATCGGGGCCGTCACGACGAAGCCGGACGCGGGGCAGTCGCACGACGGGCCTTAGCGAGTCACCGACAGGTCATACACGGCATTGTCGGCGTTGACCAGCCGGTAGGCCCTCCTTGAACGGCGGAGCGAGGCTGGCAGCGTGAGCATGCCATACGCCGTCCGTTCGATCATCACGACGATCGTTCAATCTGGGGCCGGTGACGCATGTTTGCGGTATTGAACGGCCCCGGAAGGACGAGTCAATCGCGTGACTTATTCTAGTCGCGTTTCCCGCTCAACTCAAGGACTTACGGTGACTTCCAAAGGCGAAAACACCGTCTTTTGCGGAACTTTTGTTGCCCGGCGGGTTCAATGAGCCGGAAGGCTATGCCCCCCCTCCTCGCTCTTCAAGAAACGGCTCGACATTGAGGTATTCGCGATGACGACATTTCGCATGCTCGGGCTGACCCTGATAATGCTCTCCGTCGGTCCGCCGAGAGCGTGGTCGCAGCCATTCCAGACCCCGCCGCGCGAGACCTTCGAGCGGCTCGATGCGAACGGCGACGGAGTGATCGAGAAGGGCGAGGTCCCCGACAAGGCGCTGCCCGCGTTCGAGCGGCTCGTGAAGCTCGGCGACGCCGACAAAGACGGTAAGCTGCACGCCACCGAGTTCCGCGACCTGGTCGTCCTGATGCGCGCGGCGCGCCCGCCGCCCTCGGCAACAACCTGGGGATGTTCGCAACCGACGCGATGGGCAGGTTCAAGTCGCTGGACAAGAACGGCGACGGCAAGGTCAGCCGCGACGAATTCACCGGCCGCCCCGCCATGTTCGAGCGGGTCGATGCGAACAAGGACGGATATCTTCACGCCGACGAAGTCAAGGCGCTGGTCGCTGGGGCCCCGAAGCCGCCGGTGGCCGCGCCGGCGCGGGCCAGCCCGGGGCGCGGATCATGGCGATGGACAGGGATGGCGACGGCAAGGTCAGCCGCGAGGAATACACAGGTGCCCCGGCCCTGTTCGGTCGCCTCGATACCAACGGCGACGGCTTCCTCCTCCAAGACGAGGCTGCCGAAGCACCTAAGGTCATGCTGGACCTTCTCCGCGCCATGGACGCGGACGGGGACGGCAAGCTCTCCCGTGACGAATTCCGAGGGCCCGCTCAGAGATTCGATCAGCTCGACGCCGACAAGGACGGTTTCGTCACCTTCGAAGAGATCCGCGCCACGCCGGCGATGATGTCTGGGGCGCCGGCCGCGAAGAAAGCCGTTGCCGCAAAGAATAAGAAATGAGCCGCGGCGATCAATGCCGGCCGTTCCTGGCCGGGGTCGTAATTGCCGCTCGCGGGAGCTGGGTCATGCCATGACCCAGGTGTGTCTCAGTTTGGTGTGGTGTCTCAGTTTGCGCCTGGGCCTCGGGTGCGGGGTGCCCGCACCGACCCCGGTCGGTGCCGCTGCGCCGAGCGAAGCCAATTTGCCGTAAATCGTTATCATCGTTGAATTTGAATCGGACTTCCCCAAGCCGGCCGGCCGGCCCGAGAAAACCGCGCTTAACTTCTGAATTCCCATTGACTTGCGGAAAATTGGCTTTGGTCGGTAATTCGTCTCCGCCGGGGGGCGATCGGCGCCACACGCGGAGCCGACGGACCATCACGGCGGCCCGGACCCGAGCCCCGGACCCAAACTGGGACACCACCATCCGCCGGATACGAACCCGCCCACCCAAGGCCTTCAGCCCGGCGCGATAGGTCGCATGGAGCGGCTCCGTGGTCGAGACCAAAGCCGCGCCGCGCGTGCGGTGACCACCGACAGGAGGAAGCCGCCGGCCACCCAGGGGTCGCGGCGCGGGTGATGGAAAGCAATACCGGCAACCAGTAGGCTCGCCCCGAGTCCCAGCGCGACCGCCTCGATCGATCGCGCGAGCGTCCGCGTCCGGTCGCCGCGACCGAGCGATGCCAGGCCGGTCCACGCGCCGAGGACCGCCAGGAACGCGCCCGACACCGCGAAGACTTGTGAGCGGCCAATACGGGTCGGACCGAACCCGTCGTCTGGCCCTCCGAACCCGAGCCACGAACCTGCTCCCACCAGCACCAGCAGAAGCCCCCACGACGTCAACAGGATCCCGAGGCCACGCAGCCCCGCGGCACGGTCCGCGACCTCGGCGGGAATCGCCGACACAAAGGGCCGGATCGCGGCCGTCGGTGTCGAGCATGCGGGCAGATCGACCGGCTCGGAAGCGAGCCCCAGCGACTGCAGGTGTGCGTCGGCAAGGCACACGGGGCACCAGGCGAACGCCAGGCGGCCGTCGGGAAGGCGGCCAGTCCTCAGGCTCCGGACACGGCGTCCGCACCGTGTACAACGCATGATCTTATCCAGAGCGAGACGACTGAGCCCAGATCTCAGGACCGCGACGACCCCGTCGCCGACTCGTCGAGCTTGCGATAGAGCGACGAAAGGCCGAGCCCGAGCCGGCGAGCGGCTTCGCGCTTGTCGCCGCCCGACTGGTCGAGAACCCTGCGGATGTGGGCCCGCTCGAACCGGTCGAGGGCCGATCGAAGGTCATCGGAGTCGGTCAAGTCGCCCGAGCCGTCCTCTCCCGCGGGCCCGACCAGCTCCGCTGGGAAGTCGGACCAGGTCAGCACCGGGCCCTCGGCCAGGATCATCGCCCGCTCCAGCGCATTGTCCAGCTCGCGGACATTCCCCTTCCAGGGCGCAGCCGAGAGCCGGCGGATCGTCGCATTGTCGACCAGGACCGGCGGCCTGCCCATGCGATCGGCGTGCCGGGCGAGGAGGACGGGGATCAGCTCGTGGATGTCCTCGCGGCGGTCGCTCAGCGGTGGAAGGGCGATGGCGACGACGTTGAGGCGATAAAAGAGGTCCGCGCGGAACGAACCCGCGGTGACCTCCGTCGCGAGGTCCTTATTCGTCGCGGCCAGCACCCTGGCCCCAATCGCGACCGGCCGCGTCGCGCCGACCGGCAGGACCTCCTTCATCTCGATCGTGCGGAGTAGCTTGGCCTGCGTGACGAGCGGAAGCTCGCCGATTTCGTCGAGGAAGACCGTGCCCCGCCCGGCCGCGGCGAACAGGCCGATGCCGGTCGCGATCGGCCCCAGTGAAGGCACCGCGGACGTGGCCGAAAAGCTGGTTCTCGAGCAACTCGTTGGGGATCGCCGCGCAGTTCACCGCGAGAAATGGCGCGTCGGGCTCGGCGCCGGCGGCGTGCGAGCGCCCGGGCGACCAATTCTTTTCCCGTGCCCGACTCGCCGGTGATGAGCACATTGGCCCGGGTCGGCCCGACCTTGCGGATAAGCGTCTTGATCGCTCGCATCGGCGGGCTATCGCCGACCAGCGAATCGGGATCGACCGGGGCGTGGAGTGCGCGACGGAGCGTCTGGTTCTCGAGCATGAGCCGCCGGGCAGACGATGAGCCGGTCGAGCTTCGCCAGCAGCTCCTCGAAGATCACGGGCTTCATCAGGTAGTCGTGCGCACCGCGGCGGAAGGCGGCGACGGCGTTCTCGACCGTCGCGTAGGCCGTAATCATCACCACGATCGTCTCGGGCCGGGCGCGGCAGAGCCGGTCGAGCAGGTCCAGGCCGTCGAGCCCCGGCAGCTGGATATCGCAGAGGGCCAGGTCCGGCTCGAACGACGCGACCTGTCGGAGGGCTTCGGCAGCGTCGCCGGCGACGGCGACCTCGAAGCCTTCGCCCTCGAGAAACTCGCGGAGCGTCGAGGCGATGACCTCCTCATCGTCGACGACCAGGATTCGTCCCCGGCGAGCGGCCGGCGCCCTCGACGATGGCAGAACTCGCTCGGCTCATGGCGACGTCGCTCCCTCCGACCGCGACTGACAGCACGGCGGGTTCGGTTGCGGCAGCGGGCAGCGTGACCGGTGAAGACCGTGCCCATGCCTGGTTCTGACTCGAAGGAGATCGTCCCCCCCTGCTCCTCGACGATCTTACGGCAGACGTACAGGCCCGAGCCCCGTCCCGCGCGGCTTCGTCGTGAAATAGGGCTGGAAGACCCGTCCGTGCTCCGCCGGGTCGATCCCACGTCCGTCGTCCTCAACCGCCAGCTCGACCCGGCCCGGGCCGGATCGTCCGAGCACGCGGATCTCGCCACCCTTGCCGTCGCGTCGACGGCGTTCATGACGAGGTTGAGCACCACCTGTGTCACGTGGTCACGAAGGGCGACGACCGGAGGCAAATCGGCAGGAACGTCGATCACGATGGCGCGGTCCTTGGTCCGGTGGTAATACTTGGCGATCCCCAGGGCCTCCTCGACGGCGTCGGAGAGTCGGACGCGGCCGACGATCGTCGAGGCAGGCCGGGAGAAGTCGACGAGCTCGCGGATCGTGCCGCTGGATCCGCGAGAGCTGGCGGTCGGCAAGGTCGAGCTTCTCCGCCGTGTAGCCGTCGGGATCGCGGCGGCGAAGCATCTGGACGAGCGACGAGAGCGCGGCGAGCGGGTTGCCCACCTCGTGGGCGATTCCCGCGGCGAGCAGGCCGAAGGCCGCCATCTTCTCCTGGTGGATCACTCGGGCCTGCGATGCGCGGAGGGCGTCCGTCCGGTCGGCGACGCGCCGCTCGAGCTCGGCGCGACTTCGTTCGAGATCCCGATTCGTCACGGCGAGCCGCAACCCCGTCGCGCGGAGACACTCCCGCGAGCGACGAGCTGGCCCAGGTCGTCCAGAAGAGGATAACGGCCATCTGCTCGACCTCGGCGAGCGCGGCCCGGCCCATGCCGAGGATCCACGCGAGTGTCGCCAGGCTCGCGACGTGCATCGCGCTGGTCACCCAGGCCACCGACCTGCGGTATCGGATGGCCGCGCAGATCGCCGAGAGCAGGTAATACCAGCGGAACGGGCTGTCCAGTCGAGTGTCGTGGTAGCAGAGCAGCGCGATGAAGACCGATTCCATCAGCGACACGAACAGCGGCCAACGGTCGAGGAAGACCTCGCCCATGCGGTGGAACACGGTGTCGAGCGCAGCGTATCCGGCCCCCAGAGCGAGGAAGGCCCGCACCGCCGAGGGGTCGTGCAGCCCTGTCCTTGTCTGGACCAGCACGTAACCCATCGCCACGCCGAACCAGCGGAGCTGGACGACGATCGATTCGGCCGCCAGCTCCCAGTTTCGCCTGTCGACTCGATCCGCCGCCATCCCGCCGCCCCCGCGGACTTCTAGTTCCGAACTCGCAGCTCACTCCAGCAGAGGCCACCCGAAGCTTGATTATAGTCGCCTCTCGGGCGGACGGCGCATGGGCGTTCCATTCGCCGCTGGTTCGTTGGCACACGGCTTGCCTTCGTCAGAAACGACCACCGGCGAGCACTCAGGTCTTCGCCGGAAATGGCCCAGTTCCGCGCGAGCGGCTGCTGGCTGAGGGGACCGAAGGCGAGGGCCTGGGGGGGTACTCCTCGATCTTCGGTCCCCTCCGCATTTCTCCGCGACCGGCCGACGCCTGACCAACGGCCGAAAAAGGCAACGAGCTCGACGACTCGGGCCGGCAATTGGATCCGGCCTTCCCTGACGTTCCACAGTTCGCGTTGATCGGGAGCACCCGATCGATCCCGAGCGGCCCGTCAGGCGACCACGCGACCGGGTCACGCCGCGGTCGCGCCCCGTCGCCAGAAACCTGGCCCCCGCCAAGGAACTCGCGTCGTACGGGAGTTCTCCGCCAGGTCGTCTCCCGTCGATCTTGGGCTCCTCACCCCGTATGATGGGGTCGTAGGAGGATGGGGACCCGCGGCGCCGAGGTTCGAGCGAGGCAGACGATGAGTGCGATGATCGCGAGCCTGTTCATGGGCTTGGCGTCGTTGGTGTCGGGGCCCCAGGGCGAGTTCCGAGCTGCGGCCTCGACCTTGACGGCAGAGGACGTCCTCGCCCACATTCGAGTGCTCGCGTCCGACGCCTTCGAGGGCCGGGGACCCGGCACTGCCGGGCGAGGACAAGACGGTTGATTATCTTGTCGACCAATTCAAGTCGATCGGCCTCAAGCCCGGCAATCCCGGACGGGCACTACGTCCAGGAAGTCCCGCTCGTCGGCTTCCAGGCGACGTCGACCGCCGGGACCATCCGTGTCGGTCCCGAGACGATTCCCCTGAAATCGCAGGACGACTGGATCGCGGTCTCGCGCCGCTTCCGCGAGACGGAGGTCAAGGTCGACGACTCCGATGTTGTCTTCGTTGGATACGGCGTGGTCGCGCCGGAATATGGCTGGGACGACTACAAGGACGTCGACGTCCGGGGAAAGACGGTCGTTATGCTGATCAACGACCCGGCCGTCCCCGACCCTTCGCATCCCGACGAGCTCGATCCGGCGGTGTTCAAGGGCCGGGCGATGACCTATTACGGGCGCTGGACTTACAAGTACGAGATGGCCTCGGCGAAGGGCGCCGCGGCGGCCCTGATCATCCACGAGACCGGTCCGGCCGGGTATCCGTACGCCGTCGTCGCGGGGAGCTGGGGCCGAGAGAACTTCGACATTCCCACGGCCGACGGCAACGCCTCGCGCGTGGCCGTCGAGGGTTGGCTCAGCCTCGACACGGCGAAGGACCTCTTCCGAGCCGCAGGGCGAGACCTGGAGGCCGTCAAAAAGACCGCCACGTCGCGGGCATTCCGTCCCGATCGATCTCCATGCGAAGGCCTCCCTGCGGGTCACGAATGAGGTACGCGAGGTAAAGTCGCGGAATGTCGTTGCCAGGCTCGAGGGTTCGGACGCCAAGGCTCAAGGACGAGTACGTCGTCTACACGGCCCATTGGGATCATCTCGGCCGCGACCCGAAGCTCGTCGGCGACCAGATCTTCAACGGCGCGGCGGATAACGCGTCGGGCGTCGCGGCGATGCTCGAGGTCGCCCGTGGCTTTTCGCGCCTGAAGCAGCCCCCGAGGCGGTCGATCCTGTTCCTCGCGGTCACCGCGGAGGAGAAGGGGCTGCTCGGCGCAAAGTATTACGCGACCCACCCGCTCTACCCCCTCAGGAAGACGCTCGCCGACCTGAACATGGACGTCATCAACCTCTGGGGGCGGACGGAGGACGTCATCAGCGTCGGCCTCGGCAACACGACGCTCGACGATTTGCTGGCCGAGTGTGCCAGGGCGCACGGTCGCATCGTGGGCCCCGACGCGGAGCCGGAGAAGGGCATGTTCTACCGGTCCGATCACTTCGAATTCGCCAAGCAGGGCGTGCCCGCGCTCAATCTCAAGGGCGGAATGAGCTACGTCGGCAAGCCCGCCGGATACGGCAAGGCCAAGCGCGACGAATACACGCAGAAGGATTATCACAAGGTCTCCGACGAGGTGAAACCCGACTGGGACCTCGCCGGGGCCCTCGACGACCTCCGGCTCGTCTTCGAGGTCGGGTATCGGGTGGCGCAGGGCGATTCGATTCCCCGAATGGAAGTCGGGGACCGAGTTCAAGGGCGTCCGCGACGCCATGCTCAAGTCCTCGGCCCGTTGAGTCATGGGCGAACTCGCGGCCCAAACCCCGACCTCCCGTTGACGAAGAGCCTCGCCAAACACCGGTTGCGGCGCTCGGGATCGCACTGATCGTCGTCGCCGCGCTTGCCTTGGTTGCTTTTCGATCGTCTTTGGTCGACGTCCGCGTTCGACTTCATCGCTCGCCAGTTCTACGAGGTCCCTGGGCCTCGCGTCGCTCCGCCGTCCCTCGCAGATCCCGCTCTTCCGCGTCCATCTGCTAATCGCGGCGGGACTGGCCACAGCCGGTCTCGTCGCCTCGCCGTGGCTGGATCGGCACTGGCGGCGTTGGTGGGCGGTCTTCGTACTCGGTTATGTCATTCGCGCCACGGCCTGGATCGCGGGCGGCAACTTGCCGATGGTCTCGGGCGACAGTCCGCATTACGTCGAGGTCGCCTCGTCGATCCTCCGCGGCGAGGGACCGGTCAAGCATTATGTCGAGAGCTTCTTCATCGACTATCCCGCGATCCGCCGGGGAGAGGGCGTGCTCGACGACTGGGCGACGCCGCTGTATCCGTACCTGCTGGCGGCGGCCTATCGGCTCACGGGCGTCGTCCCTGGCGAATCACTCGAAGCCACTGTCGCCGTCGACAAGGGCCTCAGCTTCGCGCTGAACCTGCTGTGTCTTCCGGCGCTCTATCTCTTCGCCCGGCGCCGACTTGGACCGGGACGTCGCACTTTGGGCGATGGGCCTGCTGGCGATCTTGCCCGTCCATGTGATCTACGCGGGCTTCGACCTTCGCGAGAGCCTCGTCGCTCTGACATCCATCCTGGCGGTCTGGTTCCTGACCGAGGTCTGGGCCTCCAGGGGGCCATCGGCGTGGGGATGGTCGGTACTGGCCGGCGTGTCCGCCGGGGCGTCCATCTTGGCGAGCGAATACGGCCATCGCCCTGATGGCAACGGCGGGCCTGTATGGAATCGTCGCTCATCCCCGCAAGCTCGGGCCGATGTTAGCCTGGGGAATTCTCATGCTTGCCGTGGTCGCCCCGTGGGCCTGGGCAACCTATCAGACGTACGGCCGGCCGTTCTACTCGTACACCGACTTCTTCCAGTACACGTTCTCGTGGACCGTCCACCACTACCAGGCCGGCACGCCGCGCGCGACCGACTTCTATGCGCGCGAGAATCTTGCCGAAATTGCCCGCGTCAAGATCAAGGCGCTGTTCATCATCGTCGGCTATTCGACGATGATCGTCAGCGTCCCGGTCATGCTGGCGTTCTGGAGACGCGTCTTCTCACACCGAAGGACCGAAGTCGACCGGCTCGTTGCTTGGATCGTGTGCGTGTTCGTCGTTTCGACGCTGGTCCGGATCGCGGACGTTACACAAGTTGCCCAGCTTGGCCGATACTACCTACCCGTATTTTGCCTCATGCTTCCGACTGCGGCCGCTGGCCTGGCGGACTGGTGCAAAGACTGGCAGGTCCCGAAGCGAGCCGGCGGCGCCGATGGCGTTGACGCTCGTCGGCGCTCCTGTGGGCCGACCCGACTTGGGCATACGACGCGAGTTGGTTCACCAAGCCTTACCAGCTCCACTGGCCCGCCCTTCGCGAGGCGGGCGACTGGATCAAGGCTCATCCAGACCAGGTCCCGCCCGACGCGCGGGTCATGACCTGGTTTCCCTGGGAACTCCGCCTGGCCAGCGGACGGACGACCGTGCTGCTGCCCCGCAACTTCAGCCCCAGTGCGAATCGACCAGGTCGTCCGCCAGTACGGCGTGACACATGTTCTGTGGGGCTCGTTCGAGCCCCCGCCGAACGTCGACCCCGAGTCGTTCGGCCCCTTCCTGACCGGGATCCGGACTTCGCTCGGACTGACCGAGGGACGCGAGATCTATCGGTCGCCTCGCGAGCTTGCCGTTCGGCGTCCGGCTCTATCGGCTCTCGGGGACGGCCCCATGAGCGAGGTCGCGCCGGCACGCCGCGTCGCCGCGTTGGGCGATCGCCTGCCTCGTGCTGATCCTCGCCTTCGACGTCGCCTGGCGGTGGCACACGATCGGCCCGTCGCCTGTCTCGCGGCCATTCGAAGGCTGGCTCGTCCGCTCGGGCGAGACCGAGCCGCTCGACTGCGACGAGGCCGCCTACGCCTACATGGGCCGAGACGGATCTTGCGAGGCGACGTCCTTTATCGCGACCTCGTCGAGAACAAGCCGCCGCTCGGCTACTGGCTCTACACGCTCGCTGTCGCCTTCGGTGGCGCGAACGAGATGACGGTGCGGGTCATGGCGATGCCCTACGTACTTGCGACGATCGGGCTTATCTGGTCGGATCGGGCTCCGCATTGGCGGACCCGGCCACGGCATGCCTGGCAGCGTTCGTCTACGCGATCGCGAGCGCCGACCCGTACGTCTTCGGTAACGGTTCGAACATGGAGCATTTCCTCAATCTCTTCTCGGTCGCGTCGCTCGTCCTGATCCTCGGGACGGCCGGGCGGCCGTCGCCGCCGATGGTCTTCGCGGCCGGGGTCGCGGTTGGTCTTGCGAGTCTCGTTAAGCAAGTCGCGGTGGTGCAGCTCGCTGTCTATCGCGATCTACCTGGCATTGCCGGGCACCTCGCGCGGCCTCCGCGATCGGCACGCGACGTCGTCACTCTGCTCCTCGGCTTTTTCGCGCCATGGACAATTGCCGTCGGCGTGCTGGTTGCCCAGGGCGCGGGCGCCGCCGCGTACGAAGGGATGGTGACGTTCGCGAGGGCAACCGCGACCGACGTCCCCCCAGCGCCCCACTCGCCGCCGTGGCTGATTCGACTCGTCACTGGCAACGCCGACCCGGAGGGCAAACTGCCCTGGCCCTTCGGCACGACGACCTATTACGTCTGGTGGGCGGCGGGGCTCTGGCCGCTCTGGCTCGCGAGCGTCCCGGCCACGACCTGGCTCCTTTTCCCTGCGCAGAGGCCGCTCGAGTCGAGCACCGAGCCCCGCGAGCGGTCGTCGACGCCGGCTCGTTGCGGCATGGACGATCTCGGCCTGGCTCCAGGTACTGATGCCCGGGCAGTTCTGGCCTCACTATTACCTCCTCCCTCTGCCGGGCCTCGCGTTGGCGGTGTCCGTCGCGCTCGTCGACGCGATTCGAGGCTTCCGCCGACGACCGGTGCGGCACGGGATTGTCACGCTAGGACTCGTGGCGGCGCTAGGCTGGTCGCTTTGGATTCAGGCTCGCGACTACCTGGGCCGGACACCGGAGGAGATCACCTCGGAATTCAAGGGCGGTAAGCAGTGGGTCGCCCTTCGGGCGCTGGGCCGGCAAATTGCCGAGCGATCGAAGGTCTGGGACCAGCCGCGGCTGTATGTCTGGGGCTGGCAGAGTCCGCTCTACATCTACTCGGGCCTCGACGGAGTAACCCGGCACTTCTTCGCCAACGAGCTGCTGAAGGCCCACGCGAGCGACGACCATCCGCTGGTACGTCGGTGGCTGGACGAGATCGTGCGAGACCTCCGCGCACGGCCCCCTGCTCTGGTGTTCGCTGGTCATCCGCCGTTTGCCGCCCTCCGCAAATTCCTCAATGAGCGCTACCTACCTTCGATCCAGGAGGGCGCCGCGCCTGATGGCCGGGGCCTCTGGATCGAGAAGGAGCGCTACGGCGACTACCTCAAGGCCCCGCCGGTCCGCCTCAAACCGTGATGAGCGAATTGCGCGATCCGGACCGCTCGACGATTGCGGCATAGCGATCGCGAAGGCCGCCCATGATCGGCGTCCCAGCTCTGGGTGAGGGCATAGGCCCGCGCCGCCTCTGCCAGGTCGCGACGCAGCCCGATGTCGTCTATCAGACGAATCAGCCCCTCGGCGAACTTCGGGGGAGGGTCGCCCGGCTCGACGAGCAGGCCGGTCCGGCCCTGGCGGACGATGTCGCTGACTCCACCGGCTCGGACGGCCACGACCGGCAGACCGGCGGCCATCGCCTCGAGGACGACGTTGCCGAACGTCTCGGTCAAGCTCGCAAACGCGAAGATATCGGCCGCCGCGTAGTGGTCCGCGAGGTCGTCACCCGAGCGATATCCCGCGAACCTGGCATTTGGCCCCATCCTCCGCTCGAGGCCGGCCCGCTCGGGGCCGTCGCCGACGAACAGGAAACGGGCGGAAGGTCGAGCCTCGCCGACGATCGCCAGCGCGTCGGCCAGGAAGCCCACATTCTTCTCCGGGGCCAGTCGGCTCACGTGGCCTATGACGACGTCGCCCGGGTTGAATCCGAGAGAAGTGCGGATCGATTCGCGCCGCTCGCGATCGGGTCGGAAGAGCCCGGCCTCGACGCCGCGGGGCCACAGGACGACGTCGCGGAAGCCTCGAGCCTCCAGATCGGTGATCGTCGGCCGCGAGGGGACGTACGTCTCGATCGTCCGGGCGTGGAACCACCGCAGATAGCGCCAGACGAGGCCGCGGGCGAAGCTGATCCGGTAGTGGGCGCTGTAATGGTCCCAGTTCGTGTGGAAGCTCGAGACGACCGGATACTGCCGGGCCCGGGCATGGTGCAGGGTGGCGAGCCCGAGGGTCGCCTCGGTCGCGATGTGGACGATGTCGGGTCCGAAGGCGTCGATCCGCCGGGAGATCGACCGGAACGGCGGGACCGGCAGCCGCACGTCCTTGTACCAGGGCAGCGAGATCGAGCGGGCCGTCAGATGCTCGGCGGCGTCCACCGTCTCGCCATAGTCGGGGTGGACGACCTGCACTGAGTCACCCGCCTCGACCATGTGGAGGACGAGCTGGCCCAGCGTCCGCGACACACCGTTGACCTGCGGAGCATACGTCTCGGTGATCAGCGTCAGCCGCATCGGGTCCTCCTGCCGTTTGGCTTTCGCGACATCTTCATCTTATCCTCCCAGCCTTGCCGGCGGGTGGCGGACCTGTCAAACTCTCGTGAAAAATCGGAGTGGGTCGGCGGAGGCCCCCCGGCATCCCCATCGCGGCTTCCCCGAGGATTCCCCTTGAAAGCGAACCCCGTGAAGCGGGCGTTGCAGGCCGGCAAGCCCCAGGTGGGCACCTGGCTGTCGCTCGGCAGCGTCGCCGCGTGCCGGTTCCTCGCCAGAACCGGCCTGCCCTGGCTCACTGTCGACATGGAGCACTCGCACGCCGACATCCAGACAGCCGCAATGATGTTCGGCGCCATTGCCGACGCCGGCTGCGTGCCCCTGGCCCGCGTGCCCCACGGCCGGCACGACTGGATCAAGATGGCGCTCGACAACGGGGCCATGGGCATCGTCGCGCCGATGGTCATGAACGCGACCGAGGCCCGCGAGATCGTCGCCGCCTGCAAGTATCCGCCGAAGGGCAACCGGTCCGTCGGCGGCGGGCTCCACGCGCTCGAACTTCGGCGCGACGGCCGAGGAGTATTACAAGCGCGCCGACGACGAGATCCTCGTGATTATCCAGGCCGAGCACGTCGATGCCGTCGAGATCGCCGACGAGATCTACTCGGTCCCCGGCATCGACGCCGTCTTTGTCGGCCCGAATGACCTCGCGGCCTCGCTCCGCGGGCCCGACGGCTCCCCGCCCTCGAAGGAGCTGCACGAGTCGACCATCCAGCGCATCCTCGCGGCCTGCAAGCGGACGAAGGTCCCGGCCGGCATCCACGTCTTCTCGATCGAGGACGCCAGGCGGCGGATCGCGGAGGGCTGGCAGTTTATCGCCGTGAATAGCGAGCTGAAGTTCATGCTCCAGGGAGCGTCCGAGCTCGCGAGGCAAATCCATCCCGAGCTGCTCCCTGGCGAGCTCGTGAAGTCCGGCGAGATCGCCAAATACTGAACGCCGAGAGGATGATCCCGACGATGAGATCCCGAGTCCTGCTCGCCCTGACGATCGCGGCGAGCCTGTCGACCGTCGCCGGCGGTGAGGTCCATATCTACAGCATGGACCATGAGAACGGGACGACTGATCAAGATCAAGGAGGACGGCACGCTCCTTTGGGATTGCCCCAACCGCAACGGCCACGACGTCCAGCTCCTACCCAATGGCAACGTGCTCATCGTCACCGGCGAGGTCCAGGAAGTCCGGCCCGACAAGTCGGTCGCGTGGCGACTGGGAAAGCCGACGGTGCAGTTCGCCGAGTCCGCTCAACGATTGCCGAACGGGCACACCGTCGTCGCCGACACGGGGCAGATGGCCGTGATCGAGGTCGACGAGGCCGGCAAGGTCGTCTGGAGGTTTGACGTCCCAAGCAACAATCACCGACCGAACCCGACAATGCGTCAAATGCGACGGCTCGCGAACGGAAACACGCTGATCTGCACGAGCACCGAGGACGAAGTGGTCGAAGTCGCACCGAACAAGACGGTCGTCTGGCGCTACAAGCTCCCGTTCCCCTATCTCGCGACCCGGCTCGACAACGGCAATACCCTGATCAGCAGCGGCACCGGATACGGCAGCCCGGTCGGGCTACTACCTGGTAGAAGTCGACCCGAAAGGCGAACGTCGTCTGGAAGTACGGCGGCGACGACGCCCCGTCGGACCAGCGCCTGAAGTGGCCGTCGGGCTTCGTCCGCCGCGAAAACGGGTCTGACGTACATCTCCGAGGCTCAGAACGCCGCGATCCGGGTCGTCGCCTCCGACAAGTCGACGGTCCGCGTGATCAAGAGCCCGGCGATGAAGCATCCCTGCACGCTGGTCATTGTGGACGAGTGACCGCTCCCCACGTTTCAGCGATCGCGGGCGATCGGCCTCCGGCGCTTGAGGTCGTAGCGGTCGCCCACGTCCAGGAAGTAATAGCGCTTGCCGCCGTGGTCGAGTCCGTCGTAGATGGCGACCTTACTCCGGCCGATGACCTCGAACTCGTCCCCGCGGACGACGATCGCGGCCGGCTCGTCGAGGCCGATACCGAGCAAATCGGCATGGGCCTCGATGACGGGAACGAGGTCTTCCTCGCGGTGGCGGGTGATCAGGTGCTGGTCGACCGCGATGTTCTTGAGGTAACCGAAGCCGACCTCGTGGCCCTCGGCCATCATGATCTCGTTTCCTTCGGGGGCTCCGCGGACGAGGTAAGATCCCTGGATCGTGGCCCCGGCCGACGATCCGCCGATGACGCCGCCCCTGGCCAGCACCGCCTCGATCTCGCGCTGGGTCCGGGTGCCGAGGTAGGCGTCGACGAGCCGCCACTGCCGGCCCCCGCCGAACCAGACGGCGTCTGGCCTCGCGGAGGGGGGCCACGAACTCCTCGGCGTCGGCCTGCTTCGGGTCGCGAGTGTGGAGCAGCGTCGCGTTCTTGACGCCGAAATGCGCCTTCCACGATTCGAGGACGCGTGGCGGGAACTCGTCGGCTTCGGACGCCGTCGGGATCAACACGAACTTGGCGTCGGGCCCGCCGGCCAGCTCGACGAATCGCCGCCGGATCTCCAGGACGTCATTCCCGCCCCCGACGACGAGCGACCCCTTCGGCGGGCCGGACGACTCCGGCGGCCTGCCGGCGAAGACGACACCAACAGCGTAAGACCGAACGCGAGGATGGTCCTGGGCAACGCGGGCCTCCCGGTCGTCATGCCCTCAGGCTTCGACGAAGCTCCGGACCCGATCCAGGCCCCGGCGTGCGACCTCGAGCGGGTCGGCTTCCCAGAGCGATGGGTTGAACAGCTCGAGAGAGAGCGGTCCGTCATAGCCGATCGTGCGGAGGTTCGCGAACACGCGCGGCAGGTCGGCGATGCCGTCGCCGGGCATGACCCGATCGGCGTCGGTCTGCGTGAGAGGGTCGGGCGTGGGGGGCACGTCGTTGACGTGGAAATTGGCAAGCTTTGCCCCGTCCAGCATGAGCAGGTCGTCGACGGAGCCGCCGCCGCGAATCATGTGGAAAACGTCGGCGACGACCGTCGCGTCCGGGTCGTTCGGCCCGGTCAGCGATCGTCTTCGCCGAGGCGACGTCCTTGATCCCGGCAACGAATCCGAGGAATTCCATCGCGGCGTCACGCCGACGACACGGCCGAGCCGGAGAGCTCGGCATAGCGGCGGGCGGCAAGACCAAGGTCGACGACCTCATCGGGCGGGCTCGCGACGATGTAGGGACTGCCTAACTCCACGGCCTGACCCATCCGGCGCCGGCATTCGTCAAGCACGCTTCCGTACGCCTCGCCCTCGGTCGCTGATCCAGCCGCCCAGAGCGATCATGCTCACGACCTTCAGGTTGGCGTCGGCCAGGGCCGATTTCAGCTCGTCTATCGAGCCTCCTCTCGCGAGATAGGCGTCGACTTCCTCGTTCCAGGGCTCGATCGCCGAGTAACCCGGCCTTCCCGGCGATCCGGATCTTCTCGAGCAATGGAGTGGGCCTGATCGTGCTCGTATTCAGGCAGTAGACGAACGACATCGCCTCCCTCCTGTCAGGATTCGGCATTCCGCAGTGCGACCTCGGGGTCGTGGTAGCGGGCGCGGCTATCGGCCGGCAAGTAGACCATCGCCGCGTCGTCCGCGACGTGCATGCCCGAGTCGAGGTAAAGGATCTGGCCCGCTACCTTCCGCCCCGCCGGCGTGGTGAAGAAGACGACGGCGTCGCCGACCTCGTCCGAGGTCGTCAGGTTACGCACGCCCGTTCGGGAAGTCGGGCCGGCCGTGCCGGGCCTGCAAGATCCGCTCTCCCGGTGTATCCACCCAGCCGGGCGCGACCATGTTGCAGGTGATTCCGGCCTCGAGATACTCGACAGCCACCTGCCGTGTCAGACCGAGTAGCCCCGCCTTGCTCGTGATGTAGGAGAAGAGGCCCGGCATCGGCCGGGTCGCTCGGGTCGTACCGATGTTCACGATGGTCCCCCGCGACAGCCTGAGCCAGGGCAGGCAGGTCTTGATGCCCAGCCAGGGCCCCTTCAGGTTCACGGCGAGAGTCCGCTCCCAGAGCTCCTCGTCGGTCGACTCGACCGTCCCGCGCGGGCTGATGCCGGCGGAGTTCACCAGCACGTCAATCCGCCCCCAGCGGCCTGTCGTTGCCGCGACGGCCTCGCGCCCACGAGCGAGCGTCGGAGACCTCGTGGGCCAGGCCGATCGCCTCGCCGGACAGGTTCGCCGCCGAGTCCCTGGCCGATTGCTCGTCGACGTCACCTAGCGCCACGCGATGTCCGGACCTCGCCAACGCCCGCGCAATCCCCAGCCCGATCCCACGCCCCGCACCGGTCACGAAGGCGACAGGCTTCGTCGGCGCCGTTTCGGACATCGATCCTCCCCTTCCGCGGTCCGGACGCGATTTCCCGGACCGGATGTATCCCGGGCCGGTTCCCTGTGTTCCAATGACGAGCGAGCCTGGCCAGCCCCGTCCCGAAGGCGAGATTATGCCGCGCGGGTCGGACGCGGGCCAGGGGTGGCCACGTGCTTGCACGCGTTCCGGAGCCAGTCCGCCCCATGTCTGTCGTGCTCATCGGTACGCTCGACACGAAGGGCGTCGAGCTTGGGTTCGTCCGCGACGTCCTCCGGGAGTCGGGACTGGAGACCCTCGTGATCGACGCCGGGTCGCTCGGCCCTGCCGCCTTGACGCCCGACATTGGCCGGGACGAGGTCTTCCGCCGCGCTGGATGCTCGGCCGAGACCGCCCGGGACCGCAGCGATCGTGCGGCTGCGGTCTCCGCGGCGGCGACCGGCGTTACGAGCATCGTCCGGGAGCTCGATGACGCGGGTCGCGTCGACGGGGTGCTCGCCATCGGCGGCTCGGCGGGGACCGTGATCGGCACCGCGGCGATGCGGGCGCTGCCGTTCGGCCGGCCGAAGGTCATGGTCAGCACGGTGGCTAGCGGGCAGGTCCGTGCCATTACGTCGGCGGCAGCGACATCTTCATGCTCCACCCCGTCGTGGATATTGCCGGGCTCGAACTCGCTCACGCGGATCGCCCTCGCCAATGCGGCGCACGCCATGGCCGGCATGGTCCGGTGGGGCCGACGGGCGAACATCGGCCAAGATCGTGTCCGGCCGGTCGTCGCCGCGACCATGTTCGGTGTGACGACACCGTGCGTGGAACGGGCCCGAACCTTGCTCGAAGCCGGCGGCTGCGAGGTCATCGTGTTTCACGCAACCGGTGTCGGTGGTCGGGCGATGGAGGGCCTGATTCGAGAGGGGATGATTGATGGCGTGCTTGATTTGACGACGACGGAGCTGGCCGACGAGCTGGTCGGCGGGACCTTTCGGCCGGCCCGGACCGTCTCGAGGCGGCCGGGCGTCGCGGAATCCCCCAGGTCGTCAGTGTCGGTGCGCTCGACATGGTCAATTTCGGGCCGAGATCGACTGTCCCCGAAAGCTTTCGGGGCCGTACATTCCACATTCACAACGAGGTCGTTACGCTGATGAGGACCACGCCCGCTGAAAACGCCGCCCTCGGCGAGCGGATCGCGACGATACTCGGACGATCTTCCGGGCCGGTCGCCGTCCTCGTGCCGCGCGGCGGCATCTCGGCGATTGATGCGCCCGGTGGGCCGTTCCACGATCCTGAGGCCGACGCCGCGTTCTTCGGCGGACTCCGACGAGGCTTGACTATCCACCCTCACGTCCGGTTGATCGAGACGAGACGAGCACATCAACGATCCGGCCTTCGCCGACTCTGGCCGCGCGGACACTGCTCGAGATGTTGCCGACGGTCAGCGGCGGGGGTAGGTCATGACCCGAGCCGAGATCCTGCTGACGTTTCGGCGAAAGATCGCCGAGGGCCGTCCGATCATCGGCGGTGGCGCGGGCACCGGACTCGAGCGCCAAGTGCGCCGAGGCTGGCGGGATCGACCTGATCATCATCTATAACTCGGGACGGTTCCGGATGGCCGGCCGCGGCAGTCTCGCGGGGCTTATGCCTTACGGGGACGCGAATGCCATCGTCATGGAGATGGCCCGCGAGGTCTTGCCCGTCGTCGAGCGGACGCCCGTGCTCGCCGGGGTCTGCGGCACCGACCCGTTCCGCATCATGGAGAAGTTTCTCCTCGAGGTCCGCGACGCGGGGTTCGCGGGCGTTCAGAACTTCCCGACCGTCGGGCTGATCGACGGGACGTTTCGCCGGGGACTGGAGGAGACGGGGATGGGCTACGACCGCGAAGTCGCCATGATCGCGGAGGCCCGCCGCCTCGAGCTTCTGACTTGCCCGTACGTGCATAATGCCGAGGAGGCCCGTGCGATGACCAAGGCCGGGGCTGACATCCTCGTGCCCCACGTCGGGCTCACGACCAAGGGCCTGATCGGAGCGCGATACTGCGATCGACCTGGACGAGGCAGCTTCCCGAGTCCAGGCGATGGCCGACGCGGCTCGGGACGAACGCGACGACGTGATCGTGCTTTGCCACGGCGGTCCGATCGCCGAGCCCGAGGACGTCGCCGCCATCTTCCGTAAGACCCGGGGCATCGCCGGCTTCTTCGGCGCCAGCAGCATTGAGCGTCTGCCGACCGAGCCGGCCATCGTCGAGCAGACTCGTCGTTTCACCGCCTTGCGGCCCGTCGTCCAGAGGTGAGGAGCCGGCCCTCGAATTCACCGGCCGTCGCCTTGATCCGCCTCGAACTCGTTCCACCACTCGATGTCCTGCCGGTCCGGGTCCGATTCGTTCAGGTGGCCCTGGTCCTCGGTTTCACGCTCATGCACGGTGACGGTTATGACGGCGCGGCCTTCGGGAAGATAGGCGGGCAACTGGATACAGACATAACGGTCCGGCGGTATGAGTATCTCGGTCCGATAGCGCATCAGGCGGGACCCCGCACATGTCAACATCGACGTGGAAACCAGGCACCAGAGACCAACAGTTGCCGAGCGTCCGCTCCCCAGGCTTCTCACTCGCCGCCATCCGCGCGGTCGGCCGAGTTAGGCTCGGGTCGCGACCGCACGAGCGTTTGAGTTCGTCCCTCCTGGACGACCTCACCCGATTGATTGACGATTCGCCGCTGCCACGTGACGATTCCGCGACGACCGCGCCAGCGCGGTTCCAGGGCTTCGATACGGCTGAGGACGCGAATCGTGTCGCCGAAGAAGACGGGCTTATGGAAAGTCCAGCCGAGGATCCCCAGAAAGGCCACGGTGTCGACCCTCGGCGCGGCGCTCGTCAGGCCCGCCGCGAACGAAAGCGACAACAGGCCGTGAGCGATCGGCCTTCCGAATGGAGTCGCACGAGCCGCCTCATGGTCCACGTGGATCGGGTTGAAATCCCCCGTCAAGGCCGCGAACTGGGCCACATCGGCCTCGGTCACCGTCCGCGCGGGGCTCGCCCACTCGTCGCCGACCGCGAGCTCATCGAAGCCGAGGATCTGGATCGGTCGCAGTGCCACGCCGGGACCCTCCGAAGGCCCGCGCCCCGGGGCCGAGCCCCCGCGGGCGAAGTTGAGCAAACCCCGGAATTGGGAACGAATTGTGCAGGTTTCCCCGCCCATCGTCAAGGCGACGGCCCGGCCCCCCGCCGCGTGCCCCGGACGACGTCTTCCGATACGGCTGCCCACCATGATGTCCCGACTCGGGCTTCATCGCGCACCAACTCTTACATCCCCCAGGCCGTACAGGAGACTGATCGCATGCCCCGACCTTTGAGGGTCCTTGTCGTCGACGACGAAAAGCCGGTCGCCGCCGGGCTCCAGGGTCAACTGGACGCGCTCGGATATGACGTGGTCGCGCTCGCCCACGACGGCCACCACGCCATCGAGGTCTGCCGCCGAACCAAGCCCGATCTCGTGATCATGGACATCGAGATGCCCGGGCTGGATGGCCTCGCCGCGGCCGGGCAGATCGCCCGCGACCCCGGGACGCCCGTGATCATCCTCACCGCCCACGGCCACCCGAACCTCGTCGAACAGGCGATCGAGGGCGGCGTCGTCCACTACCTCCTCAAGCCCGTCACGAGCCCGAGTCTCCACGCGGCGATCCAGGTCGCCATCGCGCGGTCTCGCGAGACGCAGGAGCTCCGCGAGAACGTCGAGCAGTTGGAGTTGACCCTGCGCGATCGCAAGATCATCGAGCGGGCCAAGGGTATCCTCATGACACGTCGGCAAATGTCCGAGCCGGAGGCCTTTCGCTATCTCCAGCGCGAGAGCCAGAACCGGCGGATTCCCATGGCCAAGCTCGCCGAGGCGATCGTCCAGGCCGACGAACTGCTAGAACCAGGCCCCAGCCATTAATCCGGCGGCCCTGCTGGCGTGGGGCGGCCAAGTTGGACCCAAAAACTCGTTGACTCCCGCGCTCCCGATTCGTTAGGGTCCAGTCGTGGAGGATTCGCGGCGAGCGTCCCGCGGGCGACGGCCCGGGGCTCGCCGCCCGAGCTTTCACCGCACCGGTCAGCCTGTCCCTTCAGCAGCGACGGATCGCCCATCGCGCTCTCAGATCGGGACGTCGATTGATTGACGGACGATCCGCGCTCCCCGCCGAACAACCGGGAGTTGGCACGATGACTCATTCCCTGGACATGGATGCGGGGAAAACTCCGCAGCCGCCCCACACCGACGGCCTCGCCGAGCGGCTTGAAGGTCTCATCGCACGGAAGGCCAGCGGCAGGATCCGCGACTTGCTCGTGGTCTGCGAAGCCGGACACATCACGATCAAGGGCCGCACTCGGACTCATCACGCCAGGCAACTCGCCCTCCAGGCCGTGCTCGACACGACCGACGGACGCGCGGTCCTCGCCGACCAGATCGTCGTCTCCTAGGCGCACAAGGCGCTGCTGTCGCTCCACCCACCGACGCCGCTCGGCCCGCCGCGCGCGGTAATGGGCGACGCTTCGCTCGTCGCCCGTCGTCACAAACGGTCGGAGTTGATTCTTGAACATGAATTCGATCGTCTCACAGACCCAGGCCGCCCTCCTGAGTTCCGATTCCATGGCCGCGGAAGCCGCCGAACGGTTGGGATTCTTCTCGTCCCTAAGTCGCGAGCTCTGCCGCCCTCTGATTTCGATCCGCGCGGGGTTCGACCTCCTGTTGGCCGGGTGCGAAGGCGAAATCTCCGCGGATCAGCGCGAGCAGGTCCTGGGGCTGAAGGGGCACTGCGATTCCCTCATCGTTTTGACGCGATCATTCCTCGATTATGCCGGTGCGGATCGCGCGGCGAGGCCACCGGACCTGGCCAGCTTCCGGCTTGCCGCCCTCATCGAAGAGGTGGAGCGGCAGTTTTCGCGCCTGGCGAGGGCGCGAGGCGTCGAGTGGTCGTGCACGCTCGCTGGCCACGACGCCCGCGTGATGACAGACCTGGCCTGTCTACAGCAGGTCATCGGTCGACTCTTCGACAACGCTCTAGCCCGCATCCAGGGGTCCGGGAGGATCGGCGTAACGGCGGCGGTCGACGACGCGGGATGGGTCCTGGAGGTCACAGATGACGGCCAGGGCATCCCGAACGAGGCGATCGACTGCAGCTTCGAGCCGTTGACCCGGCTCGGCAGCGTTGGCACCACCTCGCCCGCGGTTGGCGCCGGGCAGGGAATGGGGCTGGCTATCTGCCGCGATCTGGCCGGCCGGATCGGCGGCACGATCGAGATTCTCACGATGCCGGGGCGTGGCACCGCCGTTTCCGTCCGCTTTCCCGCGCGGCTGGCTCAGAACGGCAATCCCGATTGAGCTGGGGGCGTCGACCGCTGACGGGCCGGTTCGACACAGAGCCGGACCGTCGTGCCCTCGCCCGGTTGGCTCCGGACAGACAACGTACCGCGATGCCGCCTCCAGATCCCGTTGGCGATGCTGAGGCCGACACCCAGGTGGCCCGCCTTGGTGCTGAAGAAGGGCTCGACCGCCCGCTCCAACACCTCAGGTTCCATGCCCTTGGCCGTATCCTGGATCTCGAGAACGACCCAGCCGCGGCTGTCGACCGAGGTCGTCAGGGCGATCTCCACCCTGTCTCGACCAGCCGACTCAATCGAGTTCGCCGTCAGGTGGTCGAGCAAGGAACGAATCTGATCGGCGTCGCCGAGGATCGGTGGAACGAGCGTCGTGGCGATCGTCCAAGAGGTGCTGTCGATCCCATCAGCCTTCCGCTCGTCGACATAGTCGGCGATCAGGGCGTCGAGGGCGATCTCCTCCGTCCCAATGCCCGTCAGGGGTCGCGTGACGTCGATCAGGCGCCGCGCGACGGCCGACGCCTCCAACGACGTCCGAATGATGGCATCGGCCAGCGCGATCGGGTCGGGGGGGTCGGGCAGGGCCATGCGGATCCGGAGGATCTCTGCATTGCTGACCACTGCACTGAAGGCGTTGATCACGTGGTGGCCGACGCCCGACGCGAGATGGCCCAGCTCGGCTAGGGTCGCCGCGGCCTTGCCGCGGTCGGGGGGCCCGACGGGCGCGTCAGATCGCATGCCGAGGTCGCTCCGGGAACAGGGTCTGCGACGGGACGCGAGGTGGCCCGGTCCGCTATCGGATCAGCCTCGCCTCGACCCAGTCCGCATGATCGCGGACCTCCCCACGTTCGCCGAAATCGGTGATCAGGACAAGGGTCTTGGCACCGGTCACGTCGACATCCACGATGCGGGGAGCATCCCGGGCCGACATGGGCGGTGTGGTGAAACGCTCGTCCTTGTCGATCATGACACGAAACACAACATTGCCGAGCGGCCCCGCACGGTCGTCGAGCCCCACGAGGGACTGGAATCGCTTCGCGCCGGGCGGAATGCGATAGACGAGATACGTTCGACTTTGGGTGCCCAGACCTCGATCGTAGGCCTTTCCTGCGAGCCGAAGCGGCTCGCCGTCGACCGCCTCGTTGCGGCGAAATTCACGCGTGGGACCGAGGTAGCCGACATATTTCACGCCGGCCGGCTCGATCTCAGACAAATAAATGGCCGGACCATTCCTCGTGTGGACTTCCGCCAGTTCCCCGATCGGCAACTTGATCGGCTGCCCATACCGTGTCGTTGCCAGGATCTGGCCTCCCTCGACTTGAAGCGTGGTCACTCCGACGCGCGAACCGTCCACGAAGGTGAGGTCCAGGTAGGGCCCTTCGGTCTTCGGATAAACGACGAGTTTGGGATCGAACCCGAGCGCGACGATGCCGGAGCGGTCGAGCACGACCTTCCCGCCTGTCGGTTGGAACGAGACCGTTTTCTCGCCGAGCGCGAGGAGGCCCCCGGCGAGACGGTCGCCGTTCGCGAGCCAGAGGATCTCGGACGCCCTCGGCTCGTGTCGGATCCTCGACTCGAGAGCAAAGGCCGCGTCCGACTCGAGCGGGGGCAACAGCACGAGGCCCAGGATGCTCTCGAGCGGGATCGAGAGCGTCCCCAGTGCTTCGGATTGCACTTCCACCGTCGTCTCACCCGCCGGGCCGATCCCGCACCTCGCGAGGCGATCGCCGTCCGGAAACAGCACGGTCCCACCCTCGCTCGATGCCGGAGTCGTCCCGCCGTCGCGGCTGAGCTTCACGAGCGAGCCGGCGGGGATCGAGACGATTCGCTCCGAGTCATCGACCGCCAGGGCGACCCCGCCACCGACGTCGATCCGCCGGATCCGCCCCGAGATCGTCGATCCGTCGGTCCTGAGCGCGGTGTACTGCGGATCAGACGGTAGGGCGGTCGGTCCGTCGGCCCCGGCCGACCCGAGGCACGCCGCGAGGCCCAGGCAGGCGACCATCAACGGCCGTTCGGCATATCGGCTCGGTGTGTTCATCGCGGCGTTGGCCTCGTTCGCGGAGGGAGCCTCAAGGAGTCGAGAAGACCGGCTCTATATTCGATTCACGTGAACCGGGTCGTCGCTCAACGCTGGAAGATCGGCAGGACGTTGTTCGGCATCTGGAGAATGATCAACGCCATCGCGGTCCCATACTCGTGGCAGATGCTGTCCTGCCAGAAGCCCTGCGGCATCTGCCGGCGCACCAGCTCGTCGCGGATTGCCGGATACCAGGTATTCCAGTCGTCGCCGCCGCGGATCCACATCGCCTGGGCCGCGTAATAGTGCCCGTAGAAATAGTGGCTATACCGCTGGCCGAACTTGATCTCGGGCATGTACTGCTTGAGGTAGGCGATGCCCGCGTCGATTTCCTTGCCGTCGTACTCCGCCGCGCTGTAGAGGGCGACGATGCCGGCCGCCGACCTCGGGAACGCGCTCACGCCGTTCTGGAGCATGTAGCGGAAGCCGCCGTCCGGATTCTGCGACTGCTTCACGTACTTGATGCAGGCGTCGACCGTCTCCTTCGGGACGAAGATGCCCGCGTTCCGGGCGGCCCTGAGCGCATTAATCTGGCAGATCGTGACCGAAAGATCGGCATCGGCCCGTACCGGCTGATAGCGCCAACCCCCTTCGTTGTTCTGCGTATTGATGATCAGCTGGATGGACTTCTGGAGCTTCTCGCGAATCTCGGGCCGCCGGGTCATGCCGTAGGACTCGGCCAGGAACAGTGCGCCGAAGCCGTGGGAATACATCGGCCCGTGAGTTCCCGACGAGGGGATCGCGATGAAGCCCGAGGGGGCCGTGTTGTCCATGATGTAGACGAGCGCCTTGTCGATGTGCGCGCCGTACTGGCCGCGTCCCGGGCTCGAGCCGGCGGCCATGAAGGCCAGGCCGGCCAGACTGGTGACGGCGATGTTGCCGTTATAGGAACCCGTGCCGAACGAGCCGTTGGCGTTCTGCTGCTTGGCGAGCCACGCGAGGCCCTGTTCGATCGACCGGTCGGTCTCGGCCGTGACGAGCTCGGCCGCCCCCTCCGGCACGTCGCCGACTCTACCCTCGACGAATCCGCCGCCCTCCTTGGGCGGATTCTGCGGCTTCGACGACGCGGGCGTCGAAGGCTTCGGATCCTGGGCGTGCGACGCCGAGGGAGCGATCATGATCAGGGCCAGAGTCCAACGCCCCGCGATCCCAGCACGGCGACGAGTCTTCATGGCGTCACTCCTCCCGGGAGAGGCTCTTCTTGGAGACCGACTTGTAATACCGGCTGATCAGGTCGAGCTTGTCAGGCAGGGGTTCTTCCTTGAAGACGTTGTCCATCTCGGCCCGCAGGTCGGGAGGCAGATGTCCCCAGGGGTTCTTGTCCGCAGCGACGACGCTCTTCGGGCGCGGCGCCGCGGGCTTCTGAACCCCGACGCCTTGCTGAGGATCGGTGCCAGCCTGCTCCCCGCGCTGTCCGGGCTGCTGGCCCTGCCGCATCATCCGCATCATTTGCGACTGGCTGCGTACGAGCCTCATCTGCTCGATGAGCCCGTCGAGCCGCTTGACGATCTGTGTCTGCTTCTGCCTCGTCTCTTCGCCAGTATCCGGCTTGCCGAAGCGCTGTTCGACCTCCCTCATCTGCTTGATGAGGTCGCCCATCGGGCCGCTTTCCTCGTCCTGCTTCTCGCCCTGTCGGCCTCCTTGCTGCCGGCCGTTCTGGCGCTTCTTCTTGTCAGCGCCGGTAAGGTGCTCGTCGAGCTGCTTGTCGTCGCCGGCAAGGCCATCGTCCTTCTTCGGCTTTGCGCCACCAGATTTCGGTGTCTTGCTCTTGTCCTTCTCACCCGGGCCGCCGCGTGGGTTGGGCTTCATCTCGTCCGAGGCGCCGCCGCCGGGAGGCGATTCAGGCGGTTTACCGTCGGCGCTGGGCTTGTCCTTCTCCTCGCCAAGCTTCTCGAGAAAGCTGTCGAGGTCCTTGTCCTTCGGCGCGACCGTGCCGGACTTGGCGGGCTCGGAGGGCTTTTCCTTCGGCTTCGCAGCCTCTTCGACCTTCTTGAGCAGGTCGTCGAGGTCGCCGTCCTTTGGCTTGCCTGGTCCCTGGGCAAGGCCGACGATGGCCCACCCGAAGACGAGGGCCGTCGAGAGTGCCATAAGGCGTCGGGTCGTCATGATCAATCCTCCTCGCCGTCCGGCAGCTTGGGCCGAGTCATGTCGCGGACAAGGTCAGCCAGGGCACCCTGGTCGTCGTGGAGCCTGTCGAGGTCACGCTGCTGGTCGGGCGACAGCGACTTCTTCCGCCGGGCCAGCTCGTCGAAATAATCCGTCCGCTCGTTGATCTCCTGCTGGAGCATCTTGAGCATCTTGATCTGTGCGAATGCCGGGATTCCGTCTCCTCCGCCCGCGCCCCCGCCGCCGCCGCCACCGTTCTGGTCGCCTTGGTCGCCGTCGGCCCGCTTCATGCGGTCGGGCTTGAGCGAGTCGATGAGCTGCTTGAAGCGGTTCGCCGCGGTCCGCTGGGCAAGCACCGTCGACTCGTCGGTCTTCAGCTCGCGGAGCCGGGCCGCGGCGTCGTCCATCGCCTCGGCGGATCGCTTGAGGGTCAGCGTGAAGACGGGCGCGCCGTCGCCGAGTCGCTCGACCAGCTCGCCGGTCTCGTCCTTGAGCCCGTTCTGGACGCGGCCGAGGTCGCGGACCCCGGTGCGCTGGGCGATCGTGAGCCGGCCGCCGTTCTTGGCGCGGGCCTGCTCGTACCCCGTCGTCTCGCCGATCATCTTGTTCTGGCGCTCGGCGATCGAACGGAGGGTGTCCGCCATCTTGGAGATCTGCTCCATGGCGAGCTGTTCCTCGGCCTCTCGGCGGTTCTGCGCCACCTCGCGCTGGGCCTGCCGCAGATTGTCGAGGGCCTCTTCCATCTCGCCCTCGGCCTGCTCGCCCTGATCCTGATTGAGGTCGCCCTCGGCGTTGGCCATGCGCTGCTGGGCCTGCTCGCCGGCCCTGGCCGCGGCGTCGGCGCCGAGCTTCGCGAGTTTCTGGAGCTGACGCTTCAACTCCTGCTGGATCTGCTGCTGCTCCTTGGCGAGCTTCTGGAGCTCCTTGGCCCGCTGCTGGGGATCGGCCATCTTCCGGGCCTCGGCCGACTTCTTGAGATTCGCGGCCTGCCGGTCCCGGAGGGCCTTGAGGTCGGCCTCGGCCTTCTTCAGCTCCTGGACCAGCCGCGCCAGCTCACGCTCGCGGCGATTCTGCAAGGTGTCGACCAGCTCCTTCAGGTCGTTGCGCGCCTGCTCTTGGTTCTGGCGGGCCTGGCCCATCTGGTTCTTGCCGAGCTGCTCGCCCGCCTCGGCCATTTTTGCCGACGTGCCCCTCTGCCGGCTCTGCTTGGCCGCCTCGCGGAGGGCCGCGGCGCCGAGCGGGTCGCTGGGCTCGACCTTCTTCGCCATGTCGTCGAGCTTGGCTTCGAGATTCTGCTGGCCCTTGGCGATCTCAGCCTGACGGGCGCCGAGGTTCTCGAGCTCACCCTTCTGCTCCGGCTCAAGCGCGTCGGGCGTCTTGCCCGCGACATCCGGCCTGCGCCGCGGCCTCGGCCGACTGCTTCAACGCCTGCTCCTGCTGCTGAAGCTGCGCCTTCGCGTCCTTGATCACGCCGCGCACTGTGTCGAATTCGCTCATGCCGTCGAGCATCTTCTTGAGCTCGTCGGCAATCGCGTTCTGGTTTTTCGCCGCGTCGTTCAGCGCCAGCTCGGGCGAATTCTTCGCCTGTTCGCCCGGCTTCGGGGCTTCGGCACCCGCCTCCGGCTTGCCCTGTTCGCCGGACTGGCCGCTCTTCGATTGGCCGGCCTTGGCCTGGGCTTGCTCACCGGATTGGCCGGCCTTTGCCTGCGAATCGGACTTGCCCTGGTCGCCGCCTTGAGGCTGACCGGCATTCGACTTCGATTGCGCTTCAGCCTTGGCTTGATCGCCGCCCTTCGTCTGCTCTCCGGCCTTGGCCTGATCCCCGCCCGTGGATTGGGCACCGGCCTTCGACTGGTCGCCTGCCCTCGGCTGATCACCGGCCTTCGCCTGCTCGCCGCTCTCTGCCTTGGCGCGATCCGCGGCCTGCGGCTCGCCTCGCTGCTCGTCCTGCTGTTGGGGTCGAGCACCTCCCTGCGGTGACTTGGCCGGGTTCGCCTGCGGGTCGAGGGCCTTGTCGGCGCGGCTGAGGTTCTGCTCGGCCGGCGTCAGGTCCCGCTCCTTGATCCGCTCGACCGCCTCGCGCATCGCGACCATCTGCCGCTCGACGTCCTGGTTCGGGACATTGAAGTTGCCGATATCGCGGAGCAACCGGTTGATCTTCTGCTCGATCCCGTCGGCCTTCCCGGCGACGCGGCTCGTGACCTGCCTCTGGATCGTCTCGGCGTTCCGCAGGCTATCGCGCGTTTGTGCAGGGAGGTTCTTCGTGCGCGCGAGCATCCGGCGGGCATCCTCGACGGGTCTCTGGGCCTGGCGCTGCATGGCGAGGGTGCGTTCGATGTCGTCGCGAAGGGCCCGCTGCTGGTCCTCGAATTGGCGGTTGATGTCCTCATCGGAGACGACCCGCAGCCGGATCTCGCGGCTCTTGCCGACGTTCGGCCCCTTGATGTTGTCAAAATCGCGGCAATCGGCGTGGAAGGTCACGATCGCGCCCGGCTCGAGCTTGACGTCGGCGAGATTCCATCGGTAGACGACAGTCTCCTTCTTCGAAGGAGGGGTCTCCTTCGTCGCCTGGCCGTCCCACAGGGGCAGCACGACCTCCTTCGCTGGCTCCGAGCCGCCGGTCGACACCTTGTACGTCAAGCGGATCGAGTGCAGGCCGTAGTCGTCTTCCGCCAGGATCTGGACGGGAACGACCGCACGGGCCGGCACGTCGCGGTCGTTTGTCGGGTCCTCGAGAGTGACGCGGGGCGCCTCGTCGGCCAGGGTCCTCAGCTCATACCGAACCGGCTCCTGGCTCTTGAACCCTTCGGTGTCCGTCAGCTCGAACCAGAACGGCAAGGTCGACTCCGCCGTGAACCGGGTCGCGAGCTGAAGGCCGTCCTTCTCGAGCCTGATCGGCTCCTTCGATTGGCCGTCGCCGGCGCGGAGCGTGGCGGAGGCCAGTGGTTTGTTCGCGACGCCTTTCAGTTCGATCTGCGTGCCGAAGACGGCGCGGACCTGCGTGTTGCCCGGCGCCAGACTCTGACTCGCCTGGCCGGTGTAGGCGGGCGGGGTGAGGCGGACGCTCAGCGAGTTCAGGGCCGGAGGGGGCACGACCTGCACCGCCCACGGCAGCGTCTCGTCGTCGCCCGCGGCGACGGTGAACGAGAAGTCGCGATTTGCCACGTCGAGCCGGCCACGGAAGACCCCATCGTCGGCGGGCCGGAGCGGCTCCTCGGAGCTCTCGCCGTCGGCGAAGGTGTAGGTGACGCGGGCCGATGAGGGCATGCGCTCGCCCTTACCCACGGCGACCGCGAGCGTGTAGGCCTCGCCCCGCGCCGTCTTCTTCGCGGTCTCGGCCTCGACGATCGAGAGGTGGGTCAGTCTCGGCCACTCCGTCGCGCCGAACGGGCGGAACAGGCGGTCGAGCGCGATCCGGCTCGATTGCGGCGCGAGGAGCATGACCAGCAGCGCGACCGCGACCGCGAACGAGGACCACGCGAGCGCTCGCTTCGCGGGACGGGCGTCGATCGCCTGCCGGAAGTCGATCCCCTTGGTCTCCTCGATCGTTTGCGCGACGGTCGCGTCCCGAAGGGGCTTCGACCCCAGGGCGTCGTCGTCGGGGCGGCGGAGGAACTGGATCGTGCTCGCGAGCCGGTCGTTCAACCCGGGCCAGCGGTCCTCGATCCGCAGCGCGATGTCGAGATCATTGAACCGGACGACCAGAGGTGTGATCACGTATCGCAGGACGAGCCACGTCCCCGCGCCGCCGACGGCGACCAGGAGCACCAGGCGCACTTCGGGAACGAGGTGGATGAGCCAGTCGAGGAAGGCCGCGGCGGCCACCATCGAAACCAGGCCCAGAACGAGCCACGCGACGCCGTGGACCGCGAGAAGCCGACGGACCTGCCCGCGGAGGGCCGCGATTCGAGATTCGAGCGGGTGTCGCACCGGAAACCTCCTTCGTGGCGGCGGCAGGTCCGAATCAACCCCAACTATACCATCTGCTTGCGTTTCCTTAACACCCATTCCGCCGTGAGGATCGTCAGGAACAGCACCAGCACGGGCCAGGTGTTCCAGATCGGGATCGGCGGGTCGGCATCGAGCGGAACCTGGAGCGGCTTGGGCAGGCCCGACAGCAGCGACGAGGTGTCGACCGGAGTATAGAACGCCCCTCCCGAGGCCAGTGCCGCGCGCGTCATCTCGGGCTCGTTCATCTGGACGTGCTCGAGCTCGCCCGCGGGCGGATCGACCCGGAACGTCGACGTCGGCAGTCCGCCTTCGAGGACCGGCGGCGGGAGCAGGCGGATCGTGTATTCTCCCTCGGTCGCCTGCGGGAGCACGCCCTCGAACAGGTTCGGCGCGTTCGGCGCCGCCTTGAGCGTCAGCTTGCGGGGGCCCTGGCCGTCTTTGCGCTCGACCTCGACGGTCACCTCGCGCGAGCCGGGCGCCAGCGCGGGGTTCGGGAAGCGGACGCGGACCACGATCGGGTCATTCCGTTGATAGCGCCGACGGTCGGTCTGGACTTCGGCCTGGCGCTGACCGAGCAGCTTCGACCGCGCGAGGAAGCGGATCGTCTGGAGCCAGTACCGGCCGAAGTATTTGTCCCCGACGCGGAACCGCCAGCGCCACGTGTCGTCGACCGCGTTGAACATCGACTTGCCCGAGCCAATGTACTGATACAGGATGATTGCCAGCGGCCCGTCCGAGCCGGCCTGCGTGGGGTGCTCGGCCAGCACCAGCGCCGCGGGCTTCTTCCGCGGCGCCTCGAGATACCAGAACAGCTCGGGCAGGTTCGCCCAGATCCGCGCGCTCGTCACCTCGTCGTCACCGAACCTGAAGATCGGGCTCGAGCGCCCTTCGAGGGTCAAGCTCGGGCGGAATGGCGCGACCGAGTTGCCCACCGCCGTCGGGTTCCGCGCGTCCGCAAGCTCGATCGGCAGCAGCGACTCCAGCGGCGTCCCTCGATAAGCCAGCGGGTTGAACTGATCGCCCGCGACGAACAGCACCCCGCCACCCTTCTCCGTCACGAACTCGGCGAGATGCGCCATCTGCGAATGGGACAGATAGCCGGGATCGGCGTCGCCGACGATCACCACGTCGTATTCGAAGAGGTCGTCCTTCGAGGCCGGGAAGGTCGGCAGAGCGTACAAGTCCTGGTTCGAATACTCGGGGTCGGATGACAGCAGCACGACCTTGAGGTCGACGGTCTTCTCTCGCTGGAGGAAGTTCTTCAGGTAGCGGAACTCGTACCGCGGCTCGTTGTCGACGAAGAGGATCTTGAGCTTCTCCTCGCGCACGTGGATCGCCCGCTCCACTCGGTTGTTCGCGGGGTCGAGCTCGCGGTCCTTCACGTCGACCTCGACGACATAGCTGATCTGGCCCGTCTTCTTCGGCCGGTGCGTGATCTCGACCCGCTTCGGCTGGCCGTCGGGCGGCGCCTGGACCGTCACGGTCTCCAGGAGCCGCTTCGCGTTCGGGTCGGACGAGGACGCGTCCTTCTCGAAGAGCCGCAGCGCGATGTCCTGGCCCGCGAATCCCTTCGAGGTGAGCTTGGGCTGGAAGCGCACGAGGTCGTCGACGAAGACGACGTCGTCGACGAGCAGCTCGCTCAATTCCAGATCGCGGGCCGGCTCGGGGTCGCCCAGCCCGACCTCGACGAGCGGCACGCCCTTGCGGCCGGCCAATTTGGCCGCATCGGCGAGGGCCTCGCCGTCGGTCGTCTGACCATCGGAGAGGAGCAAGATCGCCGTCGGGGGGACGCCGCGGAGTTCCGTCAGGACCTTGCGAATCCCGTCCCCGAGCCGGCTCTGCGCCGCCGGCCGGCTCGATCTTCTTGATCTTCGCCAGCGCCGGGGCGACGTCGTCCGGCTTGTCGATCTCGGCGAGCGGCCGGGCGGCGGTCGAAACGGTGTAGATCCGCACGCGATGCTGCTTCTGAAGTTCGCGGAGAACCTTCCCATCGTCCTTGGCCAGCCACCCCTCAGCCACCGCCAGGCGATCGGCCTGCGGTCGGCCCGAGAGCGCGGCCAGCGCCGCGGCCGTCTCCTTCGCCTTCGAGTCGGCGAATTGATCGACGACGGCCTGGCTCGACGAGTCGTCGATCATCACCACGAAATACGGCAGCCCCATCCGCTCGATCGTGAGCACCGCCTCGGAGAGCATGAACAGCGCGAGCACGACCAGCGAGATCCGCAGCCCGGCGAGCAGCATCTTGTACGGCGTCGACGCCCCCGCCTCCCGGCGGTAGAGCCACATGATCAGGGCGACGCAGGCGACGACCGTCAGGAGCGTCCACCCCTGCGAGAGCGGTTGCTCGGCTCGGATGCGGGGCGTGATCGCCTCGCCCGCCCGCGCCGGCTCCACGCCCAACCCCTCGGCCAGTTTCCGGAGCAGCCAGTCCATCCCGTCCCCTCGCGCTCGTGACGTCCCACCACAGATAACGTTCGAGATCGCCCCGCCTTCGATCCTAGGCCCCGTGATTCCCGAATTTCCACGCCAGGATCGACTCGACGATGAGCAGCGCCAGAACTGCATAGAGCAGCGGCCGATGGAGCTCGCCGTGGCGGCCGATCGACGTGGCGTTGCCCGTCAGGTCTTTCCAGTTGGTCAGATACGTGAACTTCCATCCCGGAACGGCCTCGCCAAGACCGGCCTTCTCGAGCTTGGCCGGGTCGCTCTCGGCCGGGTCGGGATCGGCGGCGAAGGTCGCGTCGGCCACCCCCTGCGAGTCGTAGCGGACCCGATAGGCGCCGGAAAGGTCCGTCTCCTCGAAGTGGAACAGGCTGACGTCGCCGGCCGACTTCAGCTTCACCTGGGCCTTGGCGTTGTCGGGCCGTGTGACGTCCGCCGTCGCGTTCAACGCAGACGCAGGCAGCACCTGATCGAGCGGCTGCCCGACCCGGACGTTCCTCTCGGCCAGTCGCCCGGCCGCGGCGGCGAGCACGATCTGTTCCATAACGGGGACGTAGCTCAGATGGAGCGGCCAGTTCGTCCAGCCCGCGTCCGCAGTCGTGGCGACCTGGATGACCCGGCCTCGATGCCGAGGCACCTCGACGATCGCGGGATCGCCGCTATCGAACGCCAGGGCAACCTTCGCCGAGGACCCCTGAGGCAGCGTCAGCTTGTGGTAGCGATATGTCTTCGTGTTGACCAGGCCAGCGATGACTGGCGCGTCGGCCCCGAGGAACTCGCGGACGATCGGGTGCCCGAATCCGAGCGGGTTGAAGTCGAAGGCCGATTGCTTCTTCTCCGCGTCGCCGAGCGTGACACCGATCGACGCGGGCAGCAAACCCTTGCCATCGGCGAAGAGCAGGCGGTTGTAGTTCTCGGCGACGACCTGATCCCCGCCGAAGATCACGACTCCCCCCCCTGCTTCAGATAGGCATCGAGCGCCGCCACCTCGCCCTCGCGGAACTGGCCGACGTTGCACAGGGCGACGACGTCATAGGGCGCGAGCTCGCGTCGCGAGAGCGCCGCGTCGGCGATCACTTCAACCTTGATCGGCGTCGGCGCGTTCTGGGCCGACTCGGCGGGGCTCAGCGCCTGGGCCAGGTAATCGGTCTCGGCCTCGAACGGCTCGGTCTTGTAATGCCCGTCGACGAGGAGGACGCGGAGCGCCTCCTTGACCGGCACGGCCATCCAGCGCCGGTTGTCGAGCGGAAGCGGATCGTCGTCGATTTTCACCTCGAGGACATGATCGCCCGCCGTCGTAAAAGCCGGCCGGAAGTTGACCGGAATGTCTTCCCCCGCCTTGATCTCGATCGGCAGGTCCGGCCCGAGCTGGCCGTCGATCAGTAGCTGCGCCCGGCCTTGATAGGAACCCGGGCCGATATTCTTCACCCTCGCCGTGGCGACCAGGTCGCTCGTGCCGAGCGTCACCACCGGCTGGTTCAGCGCCAGGTCGATGACCGCGCGGTTTTCGCCGCCGGCCTTGCCCAGGTCGATGACGATGGAAGTGGCCCGCCTCGCCTCGAGCTTGGCCACGGACCGTTTCGACCGCGTCTTCGGTGCCCGGCTTCCGCCAGCTTGCCGACTGCAGGTCGGTCAGGAAGACGACCTCCTTGCGCGGGATCGACGACACGCCGAGCACCCGGTCGACCGCGTCGAAGCTCGCCGCCAGGTCGGTCCCGCCGTGGGGCAGCGCGATCTGCTCGATCTCCTTGATCACCTCGCCCTGGCTGGCCGACGGCGACGCGTCGCCGATGACGACCTTGGGCGGGTCGGCCATCAGCACGACCGAGAGCGCGTCGCCGCCTCGCGTGTCGCGAACGAGCTGCGCGGCAAGGGCCTTGGCCTGTTCGAAATCGGCTCTTGCTCGGCCGTCGTGTAGGCCATGCTCAGGCTGCCGTCGAGCACGATCACGCGATGGGTTCGCTGGCCCGGCAGCAGCTTCATCGCCCCGAGGCTCTCGAGGAACGGCTTGGCCATCGCCGTCACCACGAGGATCACCAGCAGCGTCCGGATCGCCAGCAGCAGCCACTGTTCGACCTTGATCCGCCGCTGATTCTTGCGGATCGCCGCCAGGAGGAACCGCATCGCCGCCCACGGCATCTCGCGGAACTTCCGCCGGTTCAGCAGATGGATGATGATCGGCAGCGCCGCCGACGCGATCCCGAATTCCGGAGCAGCAATGGATTCGAAAGGCCGAGGGCCCAGAGCGGCGAGAACCACAAATTCGAATCTCCTGCGAGTCGTCGTCATCATCGGATGCGGGCCGAGCGCGAGGCGAGATACGTCGAAAGCGGCCCGTCGAGGTCCTGATCCGTGCGCAAGGGTACATAATCGATGTCGATCATCCGGCACCCCTTCTTCAACTCGTCGAGGAACGCGCCCAGCTCCTCGCGATACGCCTTGCGAAGCGCGTGAGGTTCGGTCAGCACCTCAGGCAGGCCTTCGAGGCCCTTGAAGAGCGTTGTCTCACGGAAGGGAAAGTCGACCTCGGCCGGGTCGAGGATGTGGAAGACGATCACCTCATGGCGCCGGTGCCGCAGGTGTTTCAGCCCCGCGAGGATCTTGGCGGGGTCGTCGAAGAAGTCGGAGAGGACGACGACCACCCCGCGCTTCTTGAACCGCTCGGCAAGGTCGTGAAAGACCGCGCCCATGTCGCTCTTGGCGCTGCGCCGGGACGGCGTCCATCACATGCAGCAATTCCTTGAGATGCGACGGCTGCCCCGACGGCCTCAGATACCGGCCCACGCCCCGATCGAACGTCGCCAGCCCCACCGAGTCCTGCTGCTGGAGCACGAGGTAGCCGAGCGCCGCGGCAATGAACTGCGCGTACTGGAGCTTCGAGACGTTGTCGGCCGAGGCGTAGGCCATCGACTCGCTCGTATCCAGCAGCAGATACGTGAGGAGGTTCGTCTCCTCCTCGTACTGCTTCAGGTAGAACTTGTCGGTCTTCGACCAGACCTTCCAGTCGACGTGGCGGATGTCGTCGCCGGGCACGTACTCGCGGTGCTCGGCGAACTCGACGGAGAAGCCGTGGTATGGGCTGGCGTGCAGCCCGGCCACGTAACCCTCCACCACGAGCCTCGCCTGGAGGTCGAGCCCCTCGAGGCTAGCTAGCACTCGCGGATTTAAATATTTTTGGTAGTTTTCCACCCTGCTCCGCCTCGTGTTCGTCGACCGGGACGTGCTTGACCAGGCGCTGGACGATGTCGTCCGGCTTGAGCCCCTCGGCCTCGGCGTTGAAGTTCGTGACGATCCGGTGCCGGAGCACCGGGCCCGCGACCGACCGTACGTCGTCGGTCGAGACGTAATACCGCCCGTGGAGCACGGCCCGTGCCTTGGCCGCGAGCACCAGGTACTGGCTGGCCCTCGGGCCGGCGCCCCAGCTCACGTAGTCGCGGATGAAGTCAGGCACGTCCTCCTTGCCCCGCCGCGTGTTCCTCGCCAGGCGCACGGCGTACCGGGTGACGTGGTCAGCCACGGGTACCTTGCGGACCGTCTCCTGCAGGCCGAGGATGTCGGCCCCCGAGAGGACCTTGCTGACGCTGGGCTTGAGGCTCGACGTCGTCAGGCGGACGATGTCGAACTCCTCCTCCTCGTCCGGGTAGTCGACGAGGATGTTGAGCATGAATCGATCGAGCTGCGCCTCGGGCAGCGGATAAGTACCCTCCTGCTCGATCGGGTTCTGGGTCGCGAGGACGAAGAACGGGTCGGGCAGCCGGTGCCTCTCGCCTCCGACGGTGGCCTGCCGTTCCTGCATTGCCTCGAGGAGCGCGGCCTGCGTCTTGGGCGGCGTCCGGTTGATCTCGTCGGCGAGCACGAGGTTCGAGAAGATTGGCCCGCGGAGGAACTTGAACTGGCGCACGCCGGTCGCCTTGTCCTCCTGGATCACCTCGGTCCCGGTGATGTCCGAGGGCATCAGGTCGGGCGTGAACTGGATGCGGTTATACGTCAGGTTCAGTGCATCGGCCAGCGTGTGGATCATCAACGTCTTGGCCAGGCCGGGCACGCCGATCAGCAGGCAGTGCCCGCGGGCGAAGATCGCGATCAGCAGCTCCTCGAGCACGGCCTGCTGGCCGACGATGACCTTGCCCATCTCGGCCTTGAGCCCCCGGAACGCGTCCCGGAGCCGCTCGACCGCGGCGATATCCTCGTTCTGCAGTTCTTCGGGCGGTGTTTCGTCGGCCACGGGGCCTCCTTGGGCAAAGGGACGGTCGGCGGATCGTCGCGGCGAGATGCCTGGGGATGACGACGGCGGGCCCATCCTACTAGGCGATTATCCCGGGAAGTCCGTCCTGGAAGGCGTGGGGGGATGTGCCTGGAGAATGGATCGTAGCGATCAAGGTCTGTCCCCCGGGCTCCGGTCGTTGAGCGTCCAGAGGCCGCCCTGAGTGGCCACGACGGCGCCCCGGGCGCCAGGCGAACAGTCAGGTCCGCGGCGGGGACGGGGAACACGAGACGCTGGACGAGCTGCCCGGTGTCGCGGCGCCGGAGAAGGACGGGAATCGTCGAGGCTTCGTCGTCGCCCGCCAATCGCGCCGGATTGGGGAAAGCGACGACGCAACGATCGGTCAGGGCCACCGACCAGCCGGAAGGCGGTCCGATCAACTTCTGTCGCCACACGGTCGTCCCGTCCACGAACGAGAGCGCCGCGAGGTCCGAGCCATTGGCGACGTAGAATCGGTCACCGGAGAGCACGAACGCTTCGGGCCTCTCGGCCAGATTGTCGTCGCCGATCGGTCGCGACCACCGCTTCTTGCCGGTCATCGGGTCGAGTCGGATCAGATCGGTGCCGTCCTGGATCACGAGCAGCCGCTCGGCGTCACCGACGAGCCGGGGCGGACCGTGCTTGGGAAGCTCGGCGCTCTCGCGGAACGACCAGGCGTTTTTCCCGCGATGCAAGTCGAACAGGGCGACCGTCCGCCGGTCGGGTACGAGTGCCACGTGGTCGTCGTCGATTGGCAGCGGGTCGCGGGCCCATTCCTCGTCGTCGTCCCCCTGCGGGAACTCCGCGCGGCGGCGGCCCGTCGCCGTGTCGAGGACGAACACCGCGTTCGGCTTGCGGCACCTGGAGGACGATCCTCTCGGGGCCCGCCAGCAGGCGCGGGTTGATCCGGCCCACGCTCGGGGCGTACGTCCAGTCGACCTGCCCCGTCTCGCCGTCGATCGCGACGATCGCCTGATCTCCGCGGAGGCAAACGACCCGGCCGCCGACGACGCGGAAGTCCTGGAGCTGTGCCGAGCCCTGCTCTCGGGCCGGATCGGCCCCTTCGCCCTTGGCGAACGGCCCTGTTGCTGCCTTCACGGACGGCGCCGAGGGGTCGTATTGCCATTCGATGGCCCCCTGTCCTCGCTCGAGCGCCATGATCTTCGTGCGCGACGCGGCCACCAGCCGGTCGGCGAGGTAACCGGCCCAGACCGGCTCGGAGCCGAGGTTGGCCGACCATGATGGCTTCCCGGTGCGCGGGTCGACGGCCCGGAGGGTCGTTCCTTCGACCAGGAAGATCCGCCCCTGATCGGCGGAGGGAGGCGTCCCGTCCGCCGCGAGCGGCCGGATGGTCGCAGGCCATCGCGCCTCCCAGCGTCGCCTGAGCGGCAGGCCCAGCGGCGGCTCGGGCGATTCCAGCGGCATCCGGTCGAAGGGGGCTCGCGCCAGCCGTGCCGCGACCGCGTCGGCGAGGCGCCCGTCGGCCCCTTCGCCGTCGACCATCGCCTGTCCGAATCGGCCCGCGGCCTGCAAATAGGCGGCTCGCGCCGGGGTCCAGAGCTTCTGACTTTCGTACGCGCGGGCCAGGCCCCAGGCCGCCCGGGCCCTGGTGTCCTCGGGCGCGTCCGCGACGAGCAGCCGCTTGTAGGCGCGGGCAGCCTCGCGGCGGCCGGCCGACCCGTTCCTGAAGCTGCCCCAGGGCGAGTAGCGAAGCGGGCAGCGCCATTGCAGCGGGGTAGCTCCGGCCGATGTCTGAAAGAAGGAGCGGGTCGCGGGACTTGAGCCCCCGCTCGAGCAGGCCATCGGCCGCACGGTCGAATTCGGCATAGGCCGCGCGGCCGTGCTCGCGGACGATCGCCGCGAGTCGGTCGGCGATGAGCAGGTCGGCCCGGACGGAACGAAGACCATCGCCGGCGGGCACGACCAGCGGCCGCAGTCTCTCGTCCGCGAGAAGTGCCTGGTATGTCGACACCGCGGCCGCCGGCCTGCCGGCGTCGATCTCGACGGCGGCCAGCTCGAGGCGGGCGGCCAGTCTGTCCCTGTCGCCCCGGGCCGAATCGGCCGCGCGGGCGAACCGCTCCGAGGCCCGCGCCAGGTCCCTCGCCTTCCGCGCCAGGTCGCCTTGCTTCATCAGCAGGTGGTGCTGATGGTCCCGCGCCGACTCGACCAGCGCCAGGCCGTCGATCGTCTCCGAGGGCCGGGCGCGCTTGAGGACCTCCTCGAAACCGTCGAGCGCCTCCCCGTCCAGCCCCGACGCCTCCGCCGCCTGCGCCAGTCGGTAGTAATTCGCCGCCTTCTCCGGCGCCGGGCGATCTCGTCGCGGTAACGTTCCATCAGGCGGCGGTTCTGGCAGAAGACGACCATCGACTCGGTGCCCGCGACGACGAGAAAGCCGTCTCCGACGGCCAGATTGCCGCCGCTCGCCTGGAAGGATTGCAGCTTGATCGGAGCGTCGGCCCGCGCCCCCGTCTCCTGGTCCAGAACGTGGATCTCGGTCTTGGTGGGCCAGTAAATCTTGTCCCCCGCCAGCAGCCCCCGGCCGAATCCCTGCGCGGTCTGGGGGCCGTCGGGCCATCCGTGCTTCAGGACGCCGGTCTTGACGTCGTAGAGCAGGACCCGGTCGCCCGTCGCGACGACGTGGCCCTTCGCCACGCCGAGCAGGTGGGTCAGGCGGACCTCCGGAACCGGCCGCGTCTTCCAGACCATCCGGCCCGTGGCCGCGTCGAACGCGTAGATCGAGGGCGTGTCGTCGGGCGCGACGATCACCAGGCCGTCGTGCACGACCGCCGGGTTCAGGTCGCGCTCCTGGCCCTCGCCCGAGACCCCGCGACCCTGCCAGGGATAGGTCGCCATCCATCGGATGGTCCCGGCCTCGACGTCGAGCGCGACAACGGCACCGAGATTCGTCTGGTAGTAGACCGTGGGGCCGTCGAGCGCCAGAAGTCGGTGGTTGATCTCCGGCGAGTTCGTCCCCTGGAAATTGGCCGTGGTGTTCGCCTCGCAGATATAGCGAACCCAGCGCGGGTTCCCCGTCTCGGGATCGAGGCATGCAACGTACGTGGAGGTCATCTCCGACCGGTCGGTCAGGACCACGTAGACCCCGCGGGCGTCCGCGACGGGCGTGCCCTCGAACCAGGCCGCGCGGTTGGTTCCCCCCTTGCCGCGAGGCAGCGCGATCGTCCGACGCGTCCTTCTTCCAGACCACCTTCCCGTCGGCCGCGCGGTCGAGCGCGACGATGTGACTGGGCGCCGCCCCCGGCGACGTGCCGGGAAAGCGGCCCATACCCATCGTCGCGAACATGGCCGAGGGCGGCGCACCGAGCCGAGCGTAGATCCGGTCGCCGAACGCCGTCAGCGTATAACGGGCGATGCTCAACGTCGTCCGGTTCGCCTCCGACATCAGCCCCCCGTTGAGCACATGCTGCCACGCGGGCGTCGGCGAGGTCAGGCCGCCGTCGGAGGGGCGCTGATTGAGGTTGTAGGCCGTCACCGTACGCTCGTCGCTCAGGACGACCTGCTCGCCGACGACGATCGGGTGATATCCCAGAAGCCGCTCGGGAGCGACATTCGCTGGCGTCGTCCCGTTGATCGTCCCGCGCCGCGTGTTGAGCCGGAAATTCCCGGGGGTGGGCACGGGAGCAAGGTCAATCCGCCACTGGAGCGACCCGACGTCCAGCGTCCCCGGTGCGATCTTGCTCCGGGTCGGCGCGCCGGCGAACGTCGGCCAGCGGCCGTCCGGCTGCGAAGGGGCCGCGAGGTGATCGAGCCCGATCGCCTCAGCGACGATCGTCGAAAGCGACCCGGAGCGGCCCGCGAGCGTGCCCTCGGCCTTGGGATACGCCTTCGCGAACGCCTCGAGGTCGGCCCCGGTCGGCGGATCCTCGCCGATCGCCGCACGGCAAAGGAGCTTCTTCGCGGCGACCCTCGCCAGGTCGACCGAAGGGTCCGGGTGCACGAGACCTCGCCCGCCGGACTTCGCGTCGGGGACGAGCTGACGGTAGGCCGCCTGGGCCTCGGCGAACTGGCCTTCCTGGAACGCGAGATCGCCGATGAGGTCGAGTGCGTCGTCGCCCCACGATGAGCAGAAGGCCTGCTCGACGACGCGGCGGAGCTGGCCGCGGTCGCGCGCCGCCTGGCCGAGCTTGAACCAGCGCTCGGCCTGCACGTCGATCCGGGCACGGTAAAGCGCCCGGCCTTCCGGGGGCAGCGCAGCGATCCGCCGCTGGCAGTCGAGCCGGGTGTCGACGAAAAGCGAGGAGTCCTCCGGCGTCACCGACGCATCAGCCTGCCCCGCGGCCGGCGCGGGGCCGTCGAATGGGACGTGGACGACCTTGTCGCCGAAGTCCTTCATGACCCGCTGATAGATCTCGATCGCCTCGGCGTACTGGCCGCCCTGGGCGTGATTGTCGGCGTTCCTCAGGAGCGACTCGGCCGTCGGCGACCGATCGGGGTAGACCTTGAGCGAGGTCCTCGCTTGCCCGAAGGATCGACCGTTTGCGATGCAAACCAGGCCAGCCAAAATCACGACCAGGCCGAGAGGTTGGCGACGATCGCTCGGGCGGGCCCTTGCTCGATCTAGCATATCCGAGGCCCTCCATGCCTGACCGAGCCCGGCTTCGGACAGGGCGGCGGGGTAGGCGAGTTCCGATCGAGGCACGGCGGCGCTCCTAATCGCGCGCGGCGGACCGACAATCCATCACGATTGTACAGGATGGGAAAAGAATAGCCACCATGCAATCCATGCGGGTGATCGGAGGATGGCTCGGATCGTCGGCGAAGGTGAGGCGTGGCCGTCGGTCAATAAGGCAAATCAAGTGCCGCGATACTGGTTCAGAGCCGGGCGCCGCCCAATAGGCTCCGCAACGTCGCTCATCGCCGGGGTGACGGCCCAGAAAGCCGGCAAGCCCCGCCCGATCGATAGGCAGGCACGCGCTACCGATTCTGAATCACGTATCCGACGTAGAAAACAAGCCCGCCCGCTGCGGCGATGAGGAGCAGACCTCCCTCGCCGACGCGGCCGACGAGCTCGGTTGCCATACCGAACGGGAGGATCAGGAGACCCACGAGCTGGAGGGTCCGGCCGAGCGCTCGACGCATCGGGATGGGTCTCGATCTCGTCCGCGATTGCCGGGGGAAGCCAGTCCCGCTCCATCGCACGGCTCACTTGGGCGGCATGAGTTTCAGCTCGCCGACGTCCGTCGCCTCTCCGGGCTTCACCTCGACCTCGATGCCGTTCCGACCGCCTGCCGTGATAAACTTGCCCTTGTCCTCGCGGACGATCAGCCTTTGCTTCCCGGCCGGCACGCCGGTGATCTCGAACGATCCGTCGGGCTTGGTCACGGCGAAGAACGGATGGTCGAACACCATGAAGTAGGCGGTCATCCACGGGTGGATATCGCACTGGACCGCCACGGGGTTCCGCTCGGCGGCCGCCATCTTCACGCCCTGCTTCCCATTGGGTGCGAGCATCTGGTTGAAGCCGCCGACGTTGAAACCGTTGTAACGGATGTTGTGTCCGACGGCATCGCTCGACTTGAAGATCAGCTCCTGATTCTTGTGCAGCCCGAGGGCGTGCGGGACGAATCGGCAGCCCTTCTGGTCGATGTCGACCGTCGGCGACTTGGCGAGAAGCTCCGCCTCGGCGGTGGGGTTCGCACCTTTTGGGGCGGAGACGTACGCAAAGGCGTTGGCCACGCCCTTCGTCGCCGGGTCGACGACATACTCCTCGTTCGGAATCTCGTGCGTGGCGCAGACGGCGGCATCCTTCACGTTCGAGTCGCCTTGCTTGACCTTGGGCTCGAGCTTGGGGATGTCGGCGCCGCCCCAGACGACCCGGCCCTTGATCGTTCCGAACCCGTCCTGCGCCGCCGCGGGCGGATTCGAGACGCACATGCCGGCGAGGACAGCCACGCCGAGCGCGGACGCGAGGAGAGGATTGCGAGGCATCATGAGCTACGGACCCTTTGGGTTTCGACGAGGTGCGTGTGGAGGCTCCGCCCGGCCCGAACGGGTTGGAGGATTGTCGTGCCCCAGTATAGCAATCGCGAGCCGGCGACAACAAAGCACCGGGGCCGCGGGTCATGGGTCCGTTTCGGCCGTGGGACGGCGTTCTGCCCCGGAGGCCGAGGCGCCGACCGAACCCGAGAGATGCCCTTCGTTCTCCCTGGTTCGGCCGCGTGCGGGAGGCGGGGCCACGGAATGACTCTCGACAAGGCCGGGTGTGCCCGGCCCTGATCGATGTTTGGTCGAGGACGCGTTCGTCACTCGGGCTTCACCTGAGACGCCTTGATCGTGAAATCCTGCGACGTCTCCCCGCCCGCCGCGACCGTGACCTCCTGCCCGGCCGAAGGGGTGACGAATTGCGTCGCCTCCTGCCAGACGACCACCTTCTGCGTCCCAGCCGGGGCGTTCTTGATCTCGAAGTTCCCCTTCTCGTCGGTCACGGCGAAGTAGGGGTTGTCGAGCACGAGCCAGTACGCGTTCATCCAGGGGTGGATATCGCAGGTCACCAGCCCCGGCATCCGGGCGGGGGCGATGGCCTGCTTCTTGATCTCGCCGTTGGGGGCCACGGCCTCGTTGAAGCTGTTGTTCTGGACCTTGCAGTTGATGTTGTGGCTGACCGGGTCGCTCGACTTGAGGTCGATCTTCTCGCCGACCATCGCGGCCAGCACGTGCGGCTCGAAGACGCAGCCCTTCTGGTCGAACAGCGACCGTCTGCGACGGCCTTGGCCGACTTCGCCTCGGGGTTCACGGCCGTCGGCTTGGGGATGTAGACGATCACGTTCTTGACGCCCTTGCCGGCCGAGTCGACCACGAGCCGCTCTGCCTTGATCTCGTGCGTCGCGCAGACGGCGGCGTCCTTGGCGTCCTTCGAGCCCTTCGCCACGAGGACCTTCTGGGCCGGCGGATCGCCGTCGAAGACGACGCGGCCCTTGAGCGTCCCCCAGCCCTCGGCCTTCACGGCCGCCGCCGGGGTGGACGTCGTGGGCGTCGAGGCCGCGGGAGCCGTGGGCGGCAGGTGCCGCGGTCGACGCTGTCGAGCTCGAGCCCGGACCCGAGGGGTTCGTCCCGGGCTCGGCGATCACGCGGGCGTCGTCGATTTCCGTCCCCTTGCCGCCGCAGCCGGCGAGCGACAAGAACAAGGCCGCGCCGAGGGCGAGCGAGCCGTATCGGGCGAATCGCGATGACATCGTCTCTCTCCTGGTGCTCTGGGAAAAGGCCGGCGGATGGGCCGGGCCCATCCGCCGGGATGCCTCAACTTTCAGTCTACGCCCGACGCCGCCATCCGAACAGGGCGCGGCGAAGTCACTCCTCCCCGCCGCCCGAGGCCTTCGGCGCGGTCGCGGCCGGCGTCGGGCTCGGCGCGGGCTTGGCCCCGGCGAGCTGGTCCTCGACCGCGGTCACGTAGTTCAGCAAGGTGTCGCGCATCGCCTGGACCTGGATCCACGGCTGCCCCTCCATCGACTTCGGCACCCCCGGCGCGGCGGGACCGTCGGGGCGGGATGTTCTGCGGCATCGCGGTGTAGGGCACGAGCCGGTTGGGCCTGGCCAGCCATTCGCCGAGGATACTCCGGCCGGAACCGGCCGCCGACCTGCCGGAGGTCGGGCCCGTTGACGACGTTCGCGCCGCCCGTCGGCTTGTACTGGCCGATCGCGTGGCACTGGACGCACGCCCCCTTGGTCATGATCTGCCAGCCGCCGGCCAGGTAGTCGGGGTGCTTCGCCTCGACCGCGGCGAGGTACGACTGCTCGCGCTGGGGGATCTGCTGGTAGGGGAACTCCTTGCCGTCGGCCGCGGCGAAGTAGTTGGCGATCCCCTCGATCTCCAGCGGCGGCAGCTTCACATCGTCCTTGCCGTAGTGGAACCGCGGCATCCGCAGGTTGACCGCCGGCCGGATCGAATACGGGTCGCGGAGGAACGCCGTGAGCCACGGCGTCTGCACCTTCGCCCCCTCGCGGATCAGGGGCGGCGGCAGGCGGTTCCAGAACGTCGGGAAGTCGCCGCCCGGTCCGCTCGGCCATGTCGTGGCGTAGAGCCAGGCGAAGTTGCCGCCCTCGGGACCCGTGACGTTGACCTTCCTCTTGTCGGCCGGGACCGACTTGTCCACGGTCAACGTCAGGGTGTCGCCGACGTTGAACGTGAAGCCGCGGATCGTCACCGGCCGCCAGAGCTGGACGCTCACCTCGTTCTCGATCGACTGGGCCGGCATCCCCTCGATCGTGACCGGCTTGCCGTCGTGGGCCGGCAGGGTCTTGAGCACGTCGTCGGCTGTCGTCTTCTCGTCCCACTTGAGGTTGGGGTACAGCTCCTTCAGGTAGTCGTTCGCCCGGTTCGCGTAGGCGACGCGGACGTTGGTCGAGAAGTCGGCGAGGGCCTCCTCGAGCTTCGCCCCGGCGACGATCGTGTACTTGGGCATCGCCAGGGTGTGGCAGCCCGTGCAGTTGTAACGGTTGAGGAGCTTCGACCCCTCGGCCACGGCCGTCTGGCCGGGCGTGTAGTGGTACTTCGGGCAGGTACCTGCGCGTTGATCTTCTCGCCGGTCAGGCCGAGGACGAAGGTCATCACCTCCTCGACGGCCTTCGGGTCGTTGGCCCAGGCGAACTGGGGCATGCGGAGCCGGTCGTCCCAGGCCTTCAGGTCCTCGCTCGTCTTGCGGTAGTCGTAGCTCCGCGGGCCGGTGGAGCTTCTCGAAGAGGAAGCCGGTCCGGGTGTGGTCGACCAGCTTCTCCTTGTAGAACTCGTCGAGGTCCTCGCCCTTCTCGGCGTTGTCGGTGACGAACTCGGTGATGTGGCCGAAGTCGAGCTTCGCCGGGCTCTTGATGCCCCAGCCGTTGAGCGGGGTGCCGATCGGCTTGTAGCGTCTCGAAGCCGGAGATCTTGTGGCAGCCGAAGCAGCCGAGCCGGCCGATCGTCTTCTCGCCGAGGTACATCAGCTTGTCGTCCGTCTTGAGGCCCTTGACGAACCCGTCGACCTCGCTGAGCGTCACGCTCTTCGCTTGCCGTCGCGGGATCCTTCCAGCCGCCCTTGGTCACGAAGAGCTTGACCAGCTCGTCGAGCCCCGGCATCACCTCGTCCGACTCGAGCGTCGGGCAGCGTGACGGGCTTCGGGCCACTCGCCCTTGACCGAGAGGATCCACGACGCGATGTCGCCGGCGTCCTTCCAGGAGAGCTGGAGGTTCGGCATCAGCCACTTCGGGTGGTACGTCTCGGGCGCCTTGATCCAGTTGACCAGCCACTTGTAGCCCTGGGCGTTCGACTGGAACTTGGTCGCCATGTTCGAGAGGTTCGGACCGAAGTCGGCCCTGGCGAAGTCGCGCACGCTTCTCGGGGAAGCGTGCCCGGCGCGAACTCCTTGTGCGAGTGGCAGGCCATGCAGCCCTTCTGGAAGAAGAGCTCCTTGCCCTTCGCCGCATCGGTCGCGGCCTGCGCGGGCGGGGCGTTCACGTCGTCCGAGCCCTTGGCCTGCGGCTCGGCGAAGTCGTGGGGCGGGACGCTCTTGGCGAACAGGTAGTGCGTGATCGCGTGGATCTCGGCGTGGGCCTTGGGCTGGTCCTTGGCGCCGTTGTTGTTGACGAGGTCGTAGAACCGGGGCATCCGGGTGTCGGGCCGGAACGCGTGCGGGTTCTTGATCCACTTGAGCGACCCAGTCCTTCGAGACCTTCGAGGCGATGTGCCGCAGGTTCGGGCCGACCTGCCGCTCCTCGGTCAGGTCGGGCCCGAACGACCCCTCGCCGCCGATCGTGTGGCAGCCGGTGCAGCCGTACTTGACGATCCGCTCGTAGCCCGGCCTGGAGCTTCGTGGCCTGCGGGACGTCGGTCACCTGGTGGTGGCACTTGATGCAGCTCGCCTCCATGAACCGCTTGGGGAGCATCGGCTCGTCCCAGTGGTGCATCTCCTGCCAGCCGTGCTCCTCGTGCCACCGCTTCGGCTTCCTCGGGCGTCGTTCGGCTCGTGCGAGGCGAACGTGAAGTCGGTCCCCGAGCCCTTGCCGCCGTGGCAGATCGTGCAGCCGAAGCTGTTGATCGTGTGCGGACCGTTGCCGTCGAGGTAGAGGCCCGCCGTGACCCGCTCGCCCTTCGGGTCGATCGTCGTGGCGCCGTCGGTCAGGTGCGGATGCGATCGGAAGACCGTGGGCATCGGCTTGCCCTCGGCGTCGACGTCGTAGTCGAGCCGGTCGATGCCGAGGTGGCAGGTCGTGCAGCGGTCGTAGCGGGGGACTTCCTTGAAGTTGTAGTTGATCGTCAGCTCGGGCAGGCTGATCTGGTGGATCTTCTCCGGCGGGGCAGCAGGTCGATGCAGCGGCAGGCCGCGGACCCAGGCCAGCGGCCCGAAGTACTGCTGTTCCTTCTGCTTGAGCGTGCGGGACACGCGGTCGGCGTCGCGGGTCAGCGCCTTCTGCTCCTTCTCGACCGCGGCGACGTTGCCCGGAGCCGGGCGATCTCGGCCTCGCCCGCGTCCTTCTCGGCCTTGACCTGCCTCGTACTCCTTGCGGAGGGCGAGCAGCCGGGCCTCGCGTCGGCACGATCACGTCGTTGAGGTAGCTGCCGCGCCTCGCGGTTCTCGTCCTGGTCGATCATCAGGTCGTATACGCTCCGCTGGCTGTCGAGCTCGGCCTTGTGGAACCGCTTCTGCGTGTCGAGCCGCTCGAACCGCCGACGACCTTCTTGAGCTCGTTCTCCTTCGCGCGGATCTGCTTGGCGTTCTCCTCGCCCTGCTTGCTCGCCGCCTCGATCTTGGCGTCGATCGCCGCGAGCTGCTGCTGGTTCAGCTCGTCGGCCTTCTTCTTCTCCTCGGCGCGGAGCTTCGCGTCCTCGATGTGGTGGAACTCGCGCTGGACTTCCTTCCAGGGGCGGAGGTGGTCGGCCATGATCATCCAGACGATCGACAGCGTCATCGCGACCGAGGAGATCGCGAAGACGACGTGCAGGGCCGTCCGGCTCCGGTAGGTTTCCTCGGTCGCGGGCATGGTCGGAGTCTCTCGGGGAGGTCGAAGGTCGTCCGGTCCGTCGGGGCCGCGGCGGGCGGGGCCGCCGGCCTTCCCGATCAGATGTTGAAGAAGTATTCCGGGATCGCGACGAGGTACTTCAGGTTCAGCGTCCACCGGAGCACCATCTTGATCGGCAGGCTCGCCATGAACAGCAGCAGGACGGCCAGCACGATGAAGCGGAGCCAGCCCCGCCTCGGCGATGTACCTGCCGGAAGAAGCGGCGCCAGGATCAGCGGCGTGATCGGCGAAGTACGCCATCACCAGCACGAACCCGGGCGCCTCGCGGATCAGGATGTTCGTCGGCCGGCTCGTCCCCAGCAGCTGGACCCAGAAGATGTCGGAGAGGTTGACGTTGTTGAGCGGGATCAGCTTGTGCACGTCCCAGTACTCGTACGGCCCGAAGAAGTTCCAGTTCGGCCCGCGGAGGAACGTGCCCAGGAGGATCAGGATGACCCAGAGGACGAGGAAGCCGTACTGGAACGTGATGTAGGCGAACTTGCGCTGGGCGATCGTGTAGTAGCCGTTGCCCTGCTTGTTGGTGTCGATGTAGGGCATCGCCATCAGGCCGACGATGATCATGCTCGGCAGGACGACGCCGGCCATCCACGGGTCGAAGTAGACGAGCATCTCCTGGAGCCCGAGGAAGTACCAGGGCGCCTTCGACGGGTTCGGCGCCGTCGTCGAGCTCGCCGGCTGCTCCAGGGCGCCTGCGAGCGCGATCGCCCAGACGACCAGGAAGATCGTCTGCGCGACCATCGCGATCAGCTCGGTGTAGACCAGGTCGGGCCAGGTCAGCGTCTTCTCGGGCTCGAGCTCCTCGAGGTTCGGCAGCCCCTGCGCCATCCGCGAGTCGTTGATCACCGCGCGGCGGAGCCCGACCCAGGTGAAGAACCCGACCAGCACGATCAGGCCGACGATCGGCACGTTGTCGGGCTTGGTGACGATGTCGCGGAAGTCGTAGTCGGTCATGCTCAGGCCGAAGAAGAGCAGGAACGCGTTGACGATCCCCCAGGCGACCAGGCCGTTGGCGAGCGTCCTGCGGTACGTGTACATCACGATGAAGCCGAGCGTCGCCCCGGCGAAGAACGTCGTCGGGCCCGAGACGAAGTCGATCGCGTCGCGGATGAAGTCGGGCAGGCCGAACCGGCCGTGCAGGACGTAGACGATGCCCATCGCCTGGAAGATCGACCGCGACGACCGCCCAGATCAGCGTCCAGAGCGTCCGGTTGATCGGCCCGCCGAGGCCGACGGCCGGGATGTGGTCGTCGAGGCTGGGCGGCCCGACCTCCTGGCCGACGCCGTGCCCGGCGTCCTTCTCCTCGGCGAAGTGCGCCGCGTCGGCCCCGGCGGCGATCGCGAGCATGACGTTCGCCGAGGGCGCAGAGCCCGTAGGCGATCGTCGACGCGGGACTCGGGGGGGAACATCCCGTGGCCGAGGATCAGCAGCGTCGCCAGGCCGTAGAGCCCGAAGAACGCGACGATCAGCCAGTCGGGCAGCCGCCTCGTCCGCGGCGCGAGCCCGGCCGCGACGCCCCCTCCGAGACCATCTCCATGTAGGCGACGTACGCCGCCGCCGCCGCGTTGAGCATCGCCGCGAGCAGGAAGTACCAGGCCAGCCCGGTCATCACGCCGGGCGTCAGGTCGGGGTGAAGGCGTCCATGGCTGCTCTCTCAAGGGCGGTTGACGCGCCGTCGGCCGGGAACGACCTCGACTCGAGTCGCGGCCGTCACATCGGCCCGCTGATCCCGCCGTCCTTCCGGACCCGCCAGAAGTGGATCATGATCAGGAGCGAGACCGCCAGCGGGATCGCCACGCAGTGCAGCACGTAGAACCGGTTCAGCGTCATCTCGCCGACGCTCCGGCCGCCCAGCAGCGCGAACTTCGCGTCCGACCCCGACGTGATCATGCTCACGCCGTTGAGCTTGAGCAGCGACGCCCCCGGCCCCTCGACCCCGACGCCCGGCGTCGCCCGCGCCATGTTCGAGCCGACCGTGATGGCCCAGATCGCGAGCTGGTCCCACGGCAGCAGGTAGCCGGTGAACGAGAGCAGGAGCGTCAGCACCAGCAGGAGCACGCCGATCGACCCAGTTGAACTCGCGCGGGGGCTTGTAGCTGCCGGTCAGGAAGACGCGGTACATGTGGAGCCAGACGGCGATGACCATCGCGTGCGCCCCCCAGCGGTGCAGCTCGCGGAGGATGCCGAGCGTGGTCACGTCGCGGAGCGCGAGGATGTCGTTGTAGGCGTGCTCGAGCGTCGGCCGGTAGTAGAACATCAGCAGGACGCCGGTCACCACCTCGACGATGAACAGGAAGAACGTCGTCCCCCCCATGCACCAGGTGTAGGAGAGCGCGATCCCCTGCTTCCGCACGCTCACCGGGTGGAGGTGGAGGAAGAAGTTCGTCAGCATCACGACGACCCGGTTCCGCCGGTCGGTCGGCATCGGGTGGCGGAAGACGCTCTTCCAGACCTGGGACTCGGTGATCTTCTCGGAGATGGACATGGTCGTCCCTATATCGCCGCGGGGCCGGTCCTGGTCCGCTCCCAGACGCTTCCCGGGAGGTCGTCCTGCTGCCCTTTGCTCTTTGCTTTTTGCCTCGTGCCTTCCGCGTTCCCGGCCCGATCAGACGGCCGGCAGGAAGCTGTCGGGGTCGGACCACTGCGCCAGCTCTTCCTGGAACTTCTGGCTCTTGTCGACCAGGATCTGGCCGTCGTCGGCGAGCGCCACCTTGAACCGCTCGAGCGGCCGGGGCGCGGGGCCTTCGAAGTTGATCCCCGAGATGTAGAACCCGCTGCCGTGGCACGGGCACTTGAACTTCTGCTCGCCGGCCAGCCAGTTCGGCGGGCAGCCCAGGTGCGTGCAGATCGACTGGAGGGCGAAGATGACGTCCTGGCCGTTGTACTTCTCGGTCCGGACGATCCAGAAGCCCCACTCGGCCTTGAACCGCTCGCTGACGTCCTCCTTGGCGAAGTCGCCCGGGACGCCGACCTTGACGTGCTCGGCGGCTCGGCCAGGACGTTGGGGAACATGAACCGCCCGAGCATCGCCGTGAACGCGGCCAGGCCGAGCGTGAACGACGTCCAGCCCGCGGCGATCCAGAAGCCGACGCCGAAGAGCTGACGTCGGGTCGGCTGGGCCAGCGCGGCGTCTCGCGACGGGCGGCCGGGGACGGTCTTCGCCTCCGCCTTCGCCTTGGCGGCGGGCTTCGTCGGGGATGCCTTGGCCGCGGCCTCGCCCTTCGCGGCGGCCGCCGCCTTCTCCTGCTTCGCCCCAGCCTGGCGGAGCGCCTCGGCGATGTCCTTCGGATCGGTCAGCTCGGCCAGTGGCGGCAGCTCGCGGGCCGTGGCCTTGGCCGCCGCGGCGGGCTTGGCGGGCGCGGGCTTCGCACCCCCAGCGGCGGGGGCAGCCCCGCCGGAAGGGGCCGCGCCGCGGGCCGCGGCGAGCTTCTCCTGCAAGGTCATGGGCCGGCCGAGCGGGGCGGCGGGCGGCGGGACGACCTTCTCGCCCGCGGAGGCCGGCGCGGTCTCGGCCGGGGCCTGGGCGGCCGGGGCGCTCGCCGCCGGCGCGGGGGCCCCGCCGGCGCGGGCCGCGGCGAGCTTCTCCTTGAGCGTCAAGGGCCGCCCGATCGGCGCCGCCGGGGCCGGCACCGTGGCGGCTGGAGCCGCCGAGGCCTCCGCCTCCGCCGCCGGCTCGGGCGCCGCGGCGGCCTCGGGCTCGGACGCCGCCGGGGCGGCCTCCCCGGCCGGCTTGGCGGGCCCGCCCTTGCGGGCGAGCTCGAGGATCTCCTTCACGCTCGGTCGTTTCGCCATCGGTCAACCCCGGCCATTCGGCCCGTCGCCTGAGATCGCGTCGTGACCATATTTTCGACGAACCGAGAGAAAGGATCGCGACAACGGATGCAAAGTGAGTGCCGCGTCCCGCCCCAGATCCTAACTCATTGCCCGACCGCAACTTGCTCGCATCGCCCTGACCTCGAACCACCGCGATATTCCTAGCGACGAGAATCCGTCGTGCGGAATTCCCTCTCCTGGGAACGCCACGCCGGCCGGCCGTCGCCCCGAGGTCGCCATACCCTAGCAAGCGCGCAACGCGCCGGCAACAGTCCGGTCCCCTGGGGCCGTTCCATTGTCCGACACGGGGTGAGTTCTGCCCCGTCCCCCGCGAGGCGGAGGGCGAAGGGCGACGCCGCGGGCTCCGGGAATGAATCCGCCCTCGCCCCAGGGCCGTTTCCTCTTGGGTCTGTCGGTCTTCGTAGGGTCCGCTGTGCGGACGTCCGGGGGATCGGCCGGGATCGAAGACGTCCGCACAGCGGACCCTACGAAGGGGACGGCCAGAAAGCCCCCGCCACGGTTTCGGAGAACGCCGACCGCCCCACTTACGATCCTATCGGTATGAAGTCCGCGCGCGAACGTCGCGCACGGCCAGGGTCCGCGATCACCAGGGGGCAACACCAATGCGTTCCGAATCCCAGCGCCAGGCCAGCCGAATCAACGGCAAGAAGTCGAAGGGCCCGATCACGCCCGATGGCAAGAACACATCCAAATTCAACGGCCTCAAGCACGGCCTGCGCTCGAATCAGGTCGTGCTGCCGGGCGAGAGCGCGGCCGAGTTCAACGCCGAGTTGAAGGGCTGGGCCGACGACTGGAAGCCGTCCGGCCACACCGCCGCCGTCCTCGTCGAGCGCGCCGCCGTCGCCTCGTGGCGATTGCGGAGGTGCGTCCGCGCCGAGGCCGGCATGCTGCTCGAGCTCGCCGCCAAGCGGCGAGGTCGAGCGGCCCGACAACAACGACGACGACGGCGTCGACGACGAGCTGCGTGAGAAGCTCGACGGGGCCGAGGATGCGTTCGACACCGACCCCGCCGGGGCCCTCGCGGAGCTGAGGTCGACGCCCGAGGGGGTCGACCGGCTGCTCGGGCGCTGGGACCACATCGCCGAGGCCCTCCAGCGCGAATGGGACGACGAGGCCCACGAGGCGCTGATGCCGCTGCTGGGCCACCGGCCCGACGCCGACGCCGTCGCGGCCGGGCCGCTGGCCGAGGACTCGCACCGCCTGGTCCTCGACCGCCACTGCCGGTACACGCGGAGGGGCGACGACCTGCTGACCGACGACGAGGAGCGGCAGGCGACCGCGCGACTCGGCCGGGGGGTCGCCGACGAACGGGCCGCGCTGCGGGCCCTCCGCCGCGAGCTGGCGGCCGCCCGGCCCGACCTCGACGACACGCCCTCCCCCGAGCCCGAGGCGACCTTCGCCGGCGTCACGCCCGAACTGATGCTCATGCATCGCTACGAGATGGCCCACGAGCGGTCGATGCGGGCGGCGATCAAGGACCTGGCGGCCCTCCGGAAGGCGGGGATTGGCGGGGGGACGGCGGTCGCGGTTGTGACGGAAGCCGTTGATATCAAAGAGATTAAAGAGAAAGATGCCGAGCCAGAACCCGGGTCCGAGCCGGGCTCCCCCGCGGCGCCGAGCGAACCCGAGCCTGTGGGCGTTGCGGGGCGTCCGGGAGGGGTCCGACGGGGCCGGCGGCGGCGGTCGCGGTCGCCGAGGCGGCCCGGCGGGGGCCGAACGGCGTCCTGAGATTCATGCCTGTGAATGATTGAGCCGGGCTCCGACCCGGGGCCGGGCTCGCGGTGCGCACGGGGGAAGGACGGCGGCTCAGACCGAGTCGAAGACTTCCAGGTCGCACGAGACCTCGTGCAGCCGGGCCGTCAGGTAGGCCCGGATCTCCTCCGACGTCTTGAGCTGCAGGACGTGGTGCGCGAACCGCTCGGCCTGCGCGACCGTGACGGTCGACAGCAGCGCCTTGATCGTCGGCACGAACGCGGGGCTCATGCTGAACCGCCGCAGTCCCATGCCGAAGAGCACGAGCACTGACCTCGGCTGCCCGGCCATCTCGCCGCAGACGGTCACGGCCGTGCCGGTCTTCTCGCACGCGTCGAGCACCATCTTGAGCACACGGAAGATCGCGGGGCTCAGGGGCTCGCAGAGGTGCGCGACCTTGGCGTTGTCGCGGTCGGCGGCGACGAGATACTGGATCAGGTCGTTCGAGCCGATCGAGATGAAGTCGGTCTCGCGGAGGATCGCGTCGATGCACACGGCCGCCGCGGGGACCTCGATCATCACGCCCGTCTTCACGTCGTCGCCGAACGGGACGCCCTCGCGCCGGAGGTTCCTCCGCGACTCTTCGACGAGCCGGTTGACGTGCCGAAGCTCCTCGAGCGTGGTGATCATCGGGAAGAGCATCGAGACCTTGCCGTGCCGCCCCGCGCGGAGGATGGCGCGGATCTGCCGCTCGAAGAGCCGCGGATGCTCGAACGAGAGCCGGATCGACCGCCAGCCCATGAACGGGTTGGCCTCGTCGCGGCGGCCGAGGTAGGGCACGGTCTTGTCGCCGCCGATGTCGAGCGTGCGGATCGTCACCGTCTTGTTCGGCGAGTCCTCGACGACCTGGCGGTAGTGCTGGTACTGCTCCTCCTCGTCGGGCACGTCGGCGTGGGTGAGGAAGAGGTACTCGGTGCGGAAGAGGCCGACGCCCGTGGCGCCGACCTTCACGGCGGCCTGGGCGTCGGCGACGTTGTTCACGTTCGCGAGCAGCTCGACGCGCGCGCCGTCGGCCGAGAGGGCGGGCTGGTCGCGGTTGAGGACGAGCCGGTCCTTGAGGTCGAAGAACTCGCGCTGGAGCTTCCGGTAGGACGGACATCTCGTCGGCGGTCGGGCGGACGACGACGACGCCCTCGCGGCCGTCGACGATGATCGTGTCGCCCGACCGGACGTCGGCGGCGATGCCGACGACGCCCGAGACGGCGGGGATGCCGCGGCTCCGCGCCAGGATTGCCGCGTGGCTCGTCCCGCCGCCGGTCTCGGTGACGATACCGGCGATCGGCAGGCTGCCCAGGCTCATCGCCTGGCTCGGCAGGATCTCGGACGCGACGAGGATGACCGGGCTCCTCGCCTTCCATCGGCTCGTGCCCGAGCGACGGCGTCAGCGGCGTCGCGTGTACGGTCAGGTGCGAACCGATCCGCGAGAACACGTCGCGGAGGTCGGCCATCCGCTCGCGGAGGTAGTCCTGCTCGATCCTCGCGAAGCTCGCCGCGTAGCCCTGGAGCACGATCTGGAGGGCCGAGAGGGCGGTCAGGGCCTTCGTCTCGATCAGCGAGCGGACCCGCTCATGCAGCGTGCGGTCGTTGACGATCTGCAGGTGGCGTCCGGAAGATCTCTGCCTCCGACGAGCCGAGCTGCTGGGCCACCTTGACGACGATCGCCTCGAGCTCGGCGGCCGACGTGCCGATCGCCCGCTCGAACCGCTCGACCTCGGCCGGCACCATGCCCGGCGAGGCAAGCGGCTGCGGGTCGCCCGACCCGAAGACGGAGTCGACGCGAAAGGCGACCCCGACCACGACTCCGGGGCTTACCGCGATTCCCTTGTGCATAGAACGAAGATCTTAACAAGGCCGCGGGCCGACGCACAGGAGGACGCGACAGATGCGTCATCGCGTGCATGCAGTTTCCGTACCCACACTTAGCACGTCCCGTTCCACTCACCTGTCGACTCTCGTCCGACTCGCCAGCCGCGACGCGACGAGCGCGATCAGACCGGCGCCCAGATAGACCGCGGCCGTCGATGCGATCGCCGCACCGAGACCCTTTCGGTCGCCGATCGTGCCCACGACGACCGGCGCCAGGCTCGCCCCGGCCCAGCCGATCGTGTTCATCAGGCCGGCGGCCGTGCCGCGGAACCGCGGGTCGATGACGTCGAAGACCGAAGCGAAGATGCTCGCCTCGTACACGCCCTTCGCGAGGCCGATCGCGACGAGTCCGGCGACGAGCGGGACGAGGGACGTCGCGTGACCCACGAGCAGAACGCAGGGTGCCCCGCAGATCAGTCCCGCACCCTGCACGATCATCCGCCCTCCCCTGCTCCGCCGCGCGGCCAGGTCGGCGACAGCGCCGCCGATGAGCACGCCGACGAGGCTGCCGCCTTGCATGAAGAGCGTGGCCGTCGCGTTATCCTTCAGCAGGCCCATCGCGAACCGCTCGTGGACGAAGGACGGCAGCCAGGTGACCAGCGCCATCGTCACGAAGTTCGCCCCGGCAAACGCCAGCATCAGCGACCACGGCCGCGGGCGACGCGAGGATCGTCGCCGAGGTTCTTCCCAGAGCCGCGCGGACCGGTGGCGTTTGCTCCGGGTCGATGGTCTTGGCGTCTCGCCGTCCCTCGGGCCGGCTCGATGATGAGCCGCGACAGGATGCAGCGCGTAAACGAACCCGACGGTTCCCAGCACGAAGAAGGGCATCCTCCACCCGCCCCGCTCGGCGAGGATAGCCGGCGAGCGTCCCGCCGCCCGGCGATCCCGACGTAGACGCTCGTCTGATGCAGGCTCATCGCCCGCGAGCGCGTCCGCGGCCCGTGATAGTCCGCCAGGATCGACATCGACGCCGGGAAGTAGCACGACTCGCCCAGCCCCTCAGCCGCCCGGAAGGCCAGCAGGGCCGCGGAACGACCGCGACAGGCCCGTCCCCGCGGCGATCAGGCTCCAGAACACCGAGCCCGCTCGCGATCAGGGCCCGCCGCGACACCCGGTCGACGAGGAACCCCGCGAACGGCCCGGAGACGGCGTAGACGATCATGAATGACGAGGCGATCATCCCTTGCTGCTGCTTGCTCAGCGCGAATTCCCGCTCCAGCAGCGGGAAAGACGGAGCTGACGGCCTGGCGATCGGCGTAGTTGAAGAAGCCGCAGAACCAGAGCAGGCCGACGACCACCCAGGGATAAACCGCCCGCTGCCCTCACGCTCGCCCTGGCGGCTCACCTCGGGGATGAACGCTCGCGCCTGGCCGCCGCATCCGGGGCCGATGGGTAGCTCGATCCGGCCCTCCTGGATGGCCCGCCCGTTCACTGTCGCCACGCGGACCCGGACCGAGGGCCGGCTCTGGAAGCCGCGCGCACCGGTTTCCGGCCTCGGTGACGACGAGTTCCCCGGCGTCTCGAGGCCCAGGCTCGCCGATCGTCAGCGTGCCCGGACATGAGGCCCGATCGGGCGCTCGCCGAGAAGACATTGTTCGCCAGCCTGGCCGTCGCGTAGACGCGACCGAGAGACGGCCGCGTCAGGGCGTTGTGCTCGACGATTAGCGATCCGCCTTCAGTCGCGTCCTCGAACGTATTCCCCTCGAGGACGAGCCCGAACATCGTCGTGTGCGACCAGCCCCACGGGCCGGGCGACTCCGTGCCTGTCGCGACGACGCGCATCGATGCGCGACCGCCCCGCGTCGTGTTGCGGACGAGCCGCGTGCCCGAAGTGTTGCCCCGCGAGGACGAACGGTAATGCCACCTTGCTCCCTCGATCGTCGATCGAATTCCCCTCGAAGCTCGTCCCTGACGAAGCCCGGCCCGATCGCGATCGCTCCGCCCCCGAGAGTCGACGCGTTCGATCCAGCAGATAGGCATTCGAGCCGAGCGGCAGCACCACGCGCGCGCCAGCCTCCGGCCTCCGGCCCGCTCAGGATCGCCAGGACATCTCCGACCCGGATCGGACCCCCCTGCGGCGCGGGGATCAGCACGACGCGTCCATCAGGCGATGTGCCCAGGGGCTTCCCCTCGAAGCTCACGCGATAGGACTCGGTGAGGATCGTCTCGGGGGCGTTGGGGTGCTCGTGCGTGTCGCCGTCGCGCGGACCCACGCCCTCGATCGAGTTCTCCGCCACGCGGACGTTCGACCCTCGATTGACCAGCACGAGCCACCGCCAGAGCTTGCCGCGGGCGTCGCGGGGCCGAACGGTGTTCCGCCTCGATCGTCACCTCGTGCGGCTCATGAACGGCGAGCGCGGCATGGGCGAACGTGCCGGCCGGGGTTCCCTCGAAGGTATTGGCGGTGATCTTCCAGGGCCCTTCCCAGAGCTCGATCATGCCGGCGCCGGATCCGGCTGCCCTCGATCGCTCCGTCGGTCGCCCCCGCGAGCCGCAAGGCTCGCGGAGCTTCCTCCCATGCCGTGGAGCCGGGCGGTCCGTGGATTTCGAGACGAGTGAAGCGCAGTCCCCCAAGCCGGGGACCGCCGGTGCCGATCACCGCCGGACCGAAAGGAACGCTCCAGGTCCCAGCGGACGGGCCCCGCGAAGCGGATCGCGACCCGATCCAGCGTCGTCCGGCCCGCGCGGATCTCGATCGCGGATCGCCAGGCCGGGTCGCCCGCGGCCTGCGTGAAGACGATCTCGGCGCCTCCGCGTGACGCGATGGTGACAGGGCGGTTGAGAATCAGAGGCCTGGCCAGAGCATAGACGTCCCGGGCGCGAGCGCCACCGTCCCGTACCGGTTCGCAAGGTCGTTCAGGTCGTCACCGGGCTTTGCTTCGACGCGCGTCGCGGCCGGTCCCTCCCAACGAAGCGACGGATCACACGCCCCGCCCGGGAACGATCCGATCGCGGACCGACCGTCGGCGAAGACGATTCGCAGGGTCATTGTCGCACCGGTCTCGTCGCGAACGGGCGGGAAGGCCAGGCGGGCGCGTCCGGACTCCGTCGCTCTGCGGAAGCTCAGGGGCAGAGGGTCGGCGAGGCGCCGCCCGTTCACCGGTCGACCAGCCTCCGCTGTCACTGTCGCTCAGGTCAACACCGACGATCCGACCCGGGGGAACTTCCTCGAGCGTTACGACCACGTCGCCCCGCCGCTCGTCCTTCGCCCCGTTCTGGCCGAGCCAGGTCGCCCTGAGCGGGATCGGCTCGAGGACCGGCACCGGTGGCATCGCGACCCGAAGTCCCGGGTCGCACCGGCCGGCCGTGACTGTCGCCGAGTCGATGGCTCCGCTCGCGTAGGTGAGATTCAACTTGAGAGTCTGCCCGGCCAGGTCGCGGGCCGGGTGGAAGATGAGCTCGCCGCGCGCCGGATCATCATGCTGGCGGATCAGCTCGGCCCGCGGATGCCCCTCGGCGTTCGGACCGAATTGCCAGCGAAGTCCGCCCGGTCCCGAGACCAGGATCGATCTCACCTCGTCCTTCGAAGCGACGCGGGCCAGGCGAATGTGGACGTCCCTGATTCCGTCAGGCCCGGCGTTTGGATTCGGCGGAACCAGGTCGCGTCCGTCCTGGCCGCCCCATCGCGCCTCGAGTTTTGCCGAGGCCATGCGCAGCGTTCGGGTCGGCCTTGCCGCCGAGGACCCGAACCGTCATCTCGCGACCGTCCTCGAAGACCATGTGGAAGTCGAACCAACGTCCCGTTTCGACGCGGTATGGCTCGACGTAGACGTCGGCCGTCGAGCCGCCGGGCGGCTGGACGGCATGCCGCCAGCCAGGAGCCGGGCGGGCCGCCGAACTTCCACTCTCCGCCGCCGTCGGCCCGCACGGTCCCCGATACGATCCTCACGCCGGCGGGCAGGCCGGCGAGGGCGAAGTGCAGGTCCTGGACGTCGCTCGGACCGGCCGCGGCGGCCTTGCCGACGAAGTCGTGGCCGTCCTGTCCCAGCCAGCGTCCCGAGGGGCCCGCCGCGCCCGTCATCACCGAAAGGCCGAGCGCCATGCCCACCGACGCGAGCGACTTGCGGAGGATCGTCATGGTCGGAACTCCGTTTCCGAGATGTGCTCGGCCCTACTCCGTCGGCAAGAGCAGCAGGGCGCCGGCCAGGTCTTCTGCGATCGGGAACAGCGGCAAGAGCTTCATCGTGGCGAGCGAGTCGCGGATGTAGGAATTGACGTCGAAGAGCGACGAGCTTCCCCTTGCGCACGTCCGTCCGGCGGCGGATCGTGATCAGGAAGCCGATATCGGCGCTCGACACGTAATCGACCCTGCCCAGGTCGACCGCGAACCTGGCGTCGGGCCGCGTCTGGATGATTTCGTAAAGGGCCTGCCGCTCTTTCGCCTGGCGCTCGTCGATCCCGACCGGAGAGGGCTCGAGCGTGATCACCAGAACGCCCGCGACGTCGTGGGTCGTCCAGCTTAGCATGCGATTCGGCTCCTTACGCACCCGACGCGGTGCCCTGGCGAATCGACCTCGGTGCGACGCTCGCACTCATCGTAACCGCCCGCGGCATTGACACAAGCGCGGGATTGCAACTCATGGAGGAAAAATACTGGACGCGTGGGCCGAGCCGAGCGTATCGTGACGTCCTGTCCGCCGACCTGCCTTCGGGTCGCCGGTCGGGCAGGCTCTTTCCAGTGAGACACCGACGACCCGTCGGGCGTCCGGCCGCATGGCCGGACAGGAAGCCGGTGAGATTCCGGCGCGGGACCGCCGCTGTAAGCGAGGAGGCCCCGGACAACAGGCCACTGCGAGCCAACGCTCGCGGGAAGGCGTCCGGAGCCGATCGACTCGCGAGCCAGAAGACGGCCCGATGGGTCACTCCCCCATCGATGCTTCGGACTAAAGCATCCGGGACCGCGCGCCGCCCGGCCGCGTCGACGCCCCTCGCCTGGGCTCCGACGGCCACCACGCGCCGCCTTTCCGGACCGCCTCGTCGAAGCGAGCGGATTCCGGAGAGGACAAACCCCGTGCCGCCGGGCGTCATCGTCGCGGCTTCACCCTGATCGAATTGCTCGTGGTCATCGCGATCATCGCGGTGCTCATCGCGCTGCTGTTGCCGGCCGTCCAGGCGGCCCGTGAGGCCGCGCGGCGCATCTCATGCGCGAACAATCTGAAGCAGATCGGGATCGCGCTGCACGGCTATCACGACGCCAACAACACGTTCCCCGCAGGCGGCTGGATCGCGCTGTTCAACCAGCCGGCGACGGTCAATATGAACGTCGGGTGGTCGGCCGCGGTGCTGCCCTGGCTCGAACAGAACGCCGTCTCCGGCGGACTTAACTTCAGCTACCCCTTTAACACCGCCGTCAATTCGACCGCGGCTTACACCGTGCTCCAGGTCTATCTCTGCCCTTCCGAGCCGCGCAAGACGAACTGGAACCAGTCGCCCGGCGATCCCTTCCCCTCGGCCGACGCCGATTACGGCGGAATGTACGGCCCGCGGGGCCTCAACCCGGGATTCACGAACAACCCGCCCGCCGGGCCGATGATCTTCAACCAGTGCATCAGCCTGGCCCAGATCACCGACGGCGCGTCGCAGACCATCGCCGTCGGCGAGGACCCCGAGGCGATCAACGCCATGTGGGCGAGCGGCCATAACATCTTCGACCAGTCCGCTCCGATCAACGCCCGCCCCCCGACCGAGTTCGGCGAGGAATTGACCAGCCAGCATCCGGGCGGCGTGAACACCCTGTTCGCCGACGGATCCGTGCACTTCCTCAAGAACACGACCGCCAATCCCCCCCTCGCCGCCCTCTGCACGCGGGCCGTCGGCGAGGTCGTCTCTTCCGATAGTTATTGACTCGCACGCACGATCCAGGAGACCGACATGACGCCCTGCCGCCCGTTCCTCTGCCTCGCCCTGATCCTCGCCGCGACGACGGCGCGGCGGACATCGTCGTCGACTTCAGTGACCTGACCTTCGCCCAGCCGTACCCCACCCACGACGCCCCCGCACCCGGCACCGGCAGCTACGACAACGGATATGACCTGGCCGGTGGTTTCACGTCGAAAGGCGCCTTTTTCAACAACAGCTACGGCTACAACGCGACTTTCAATTATGACTACTGGAGCGGTTGGTCCTACTCCAACGTCTCCGACCCCACGAAGTCCCTGTCGTCGATCGGTTCGGACTACCTCCACGAATACGCCGCCATCCCCGGCTCGGCCCCCGGCGGCTCGGGGATCTACGGCGTCTCCTACGGCTCCGGCGCCTACATCAACCTCCCTGCGGGCACGTCGCCGGTCTCGTTCGAGGTGACGAACACAACCTACGACTATCTCTCCATGGTCGAGGGGGACGGCTTCGCGAAGCAGTTCGGCAAAAACGACTATTTCGAGCTGAAGATCTTCGGCTATTCGGGCGCGGGCGGCACGGGCACGAAGCGCGGCGAGGTCGACTTCTTCCTGGCCAACTACACCTCAGACAGCTCGCTGCCCGTGGCCGTCTGGGCCCTTGTCGACCTGTCGAGCCTGGCCGGGTCGGGGAGCCTCAGCTTTGACTACGCCTCGTCCGACGTCGGCATGTTCGGGATCAATACGCCGCTCTCGTTCGCGATGGATGACCTGATCCTGTCCACGGCGGCCGTCCCAGAGCCGTCGTCTTTGGCGCTGATCGACCGCGGCGCTGGGTGGGCTGGCCGTCGCGGGCACCGGCCGTCGCATGGGGAAACGACGCCAGGCCGAAGACTGACAAGGGTTCAGCCCTTGCCCGCGAAACCCGGGAGCGGGGTCGGCTTCGGATCTCCCTCGCGGAGACGATATCCGACGTCGCCGGCCAGCCCCTCGTGGCGGTCACGACGTCCGGAGGGCCAGACGACCTCGACTCGATCGACCTTCGTCGCCGATCCCAGCCCGAAATGGAGCCGCGGGTCGCCTGCCGAGAGATAGCTTCCCCCGCCGAATCGGGTCGCGACCTGAGTCCGGCCCCCCGCGGTAACCTCGACCCGGGCCCCGACGCCGTCGCGATTCGAACGCGTCCCGTCCAGGGCAAGCGTCAGGAAATGACCTCGCGTCGGGCCACGGTTGCGAAGGTACGCCAGAGGAGCGTTTTGCGAGACAATCAGGACGTCCACCTGGCCGTCGTTATCCACGTCCCCGACCGCCAGCCCGCGACCGAGACGCGGGATGTTCCAAGCACGACCTGCCCGATCGGTCGCGTCGACGAACCGCCCCGCGTCGGCGCCCAGGAGCAACTTCGCCGGCATGTCGAACGGTGTCGAGGGACGGAGGTCGTTGACGTGGCCGTTGGCCTGGGCGAGGTCGAGACGGCCGTCGTTGTTGGCATCGAGAGCGGCCAGGCCGAAGCCGAGCACGTACCTCGTCGGTGCCGCTGAGCCCCGCCGCCGACGTCCGGTCCGCGAAGAGGCCGCGGCCGAGGTTGTGATAGAGGGTGGTCGACTCGCCGTAGAAGTTCGTAACGGCCAGGTCGATGAGCCCGTCGCCGTCCAGGTCGCCGCAAGCCACACCCATCCCGGCCATGTAGCCGCCGACGGAGCTCGTCGCCAGCCCCGCCGTCGTCGCTTCGTCTGAGAACTTGAACCCGCCCAGGTTGCGGAAGAAGAAGTTGGCCGTCGTGTCGTTGGCCACGAACAGGTCGACCCGACCGTCGCCGTCGAGGTCGTTCGCGACGACTCCCAGGCCTCGACCGTCCTTGTCCACGATCCCCGCCTCCTTCGTGATGTCCACGAAACGGCCCCCGTCGTTCCGGAAGACGTGGTCGGGCAAGGCGGGGAACTCGCGCGGGTCGCAGTAGGACCTGCCCTTGGCGAGCGGGCCGCCGCAGACGGGGGGATGCTCCGTGTTGACGGCCAGGTAGTGGCAGACGTAAAGGTCAAGGTCGCCGTCGCCGTCGAGGTCCGCCCAGGCGGCCGACGTCGGCCAATCGCGGTCTCCACCCAGGCCCGCGCGGGCGGTTGCGTCCTCGAAGCGGCCGCCGAGGTTGTGGTAAAGGGCGTACGAACGCCACCGCGTGACGAGAAGGTCGGGGCGGCCATCGTTGTCGTAGTCGCCGACCGCGACGCCGTGCCCATATCCGCCGGGCATCGCGGCCAGTCCGGATGATGCGGTGACATCCTCGAACCGTCCGGCCACGTTGCGGAAGAGACGATCTCCGAAAGCGGACTGCGCGGTGGTTGGTGGGAAGGCGCCACCCTGGATGGCATAGACGTCGAGCCATCCGTCGCCGTCGAAATCGAGCAGCGCCACGCCGCCGCTCATCGTCTCGGGAAGCTGTCGCGCTTCGCTGAAGCCATTGTCGAACCTGAAGTTGAGTCCGAGCGACCTGGCCTCGTCCTCGAATCGAGGGACGACGAGCCCCTCGGAGGCAACCGACGCACTCGCCCCCGCGGAGTCGGGACCGGGGAGCAAGTCGGCCAGCGTCCTGGCGGCGGGCCGGGCGGACTCACGGAACTCCGCGAGGCGGACGCGTGCGGCATCCGCCTCGGAACGGAGCGACGGGTCGCGGCGGGCGGCCAGCTCCCACCACAGCGAGGCGTCGAACCACCGCTCCAGTGCCTCGGCAGCGCGGGCGAGCTCCTCGGCATGCGAGGCGATATCGGGTTGACCGGTCAGTGTGTTATATCGGGCGAGCACCGCGTCGATCGCGGCTTTGCGGCGACGAAGCTCGGCGACACGCTTCGTGTCGCCGGCCTGCGTGGCGAGATCGGCCAGGCGTTCGAGCGCGGAAGTGTCGCGGCGATTGAGGGCCGCCGACTCCTCCAGGGCCTTCCGCTCGCCCTCCCCGTCGCCTCGGCGCGCCGCCAGCCACGCGATGAGCCGCGCCACGCGAGCTCGCGGCACGTCCGAGACCGGCAGGTGTGCCGCGGCCCGACGCGCGTCGTCGGGTCGGTCGGCCGCCTGGGCCCATTCGAGGCGCGCCCGCCAAACCACCGGGTCATCGGGCCGGGCTCGCTCGCACCGCGCGAGCCATTCCGCGGCCTCGTCGAAGCGGCCCTCGCGTGTGGCCAGGTCGGCCGCCGTGAGCCAGACGCGGTCGTCGTCCGGGCTGGCACGCAGCGCCCCCGCAACTTCGCTGCGCATCGCATCGAGCGGGAACGCCTGGTCCTGCGAATTCCAGATCCTCCGCAAGACCTCCGAGGGGTCGCGCTCGCGCTCGGCGACCCGGCGGAGGATGCGCTCGTGCTCGTCACGGCGGCCCGAGGTCCAGTAGAGGCGGCTGAGCTGCTTCAACGCCTCGTCCGCAATCTCGCCACCGGCCCGGGCGGTGCGCTCCAGGCACGCCTCGGCGAGAGAGTATCGGCCGTTGTCGTAAGCAATCCGCCCCCGCGAGAGCGCGGCCTGCGCAGCCTCCGGCGCGAAGTCGGGCACGCGGCCCCAGGCCGCCAGTGCGGCGTCGACGTTGCCGTCCAGGATCTCGCAGGCGCCAAGATGGAGCTCGACGTCACCGCGGCCCGGTCGCCGGGCAGCGAGCATCGCCAGCGTCGCCCGCGCCTCCGCGTACCGTCCCTGCCCCATCTCCCGCTCAGCCCGACGCAATTCCGCGGCGAACCGGCGGTCGGCGACCTTCCCCGTCACGTACCACGCCATCAGTCCGAGCCAGACGGCGAGCCCGAACAGGAGGATCGCCGTGCGGCGTCGCATCGCCTGCCTCCCACCCCCCGCCTCGCGCACGACGACAAGGCCCGGCCGAGCGCTCGACTCGGCCGGGCCCGTCGGTTCTCATGCCGCGATGAGCGGCGATGGCCCCGTCAGAACGAGTTGGCGTCCACGACCTCGTTGCCGGCCCGGGTGCCAATCGACCACCAGGTCTGCATGTTGATCGAGTCCTTGATGAACCGGACGCTGCCGTCGGTCATCAGGCAGTTGACGCCGCCCGAGTGGTTGCTCTGGGCGTTCGAGTAGTCCGAATCGTCGCCGCCGCAGCCCGGGCACTGGTCGCGGCAGGAGTTCCACGCATACTGCTTCGAGTTGGGCGGGACGATCGTGTTGAACAGCGAGATCGTCGTGGCGCCCCAGCCCCAGCGGACGCCGGGAACCAGCGAAATGTTTGTGTTCGTCAGCGCCCCCTGCTGATAGGCCGTCGTGCAGGCCTGCAAGGCCGTCAGCGTCGTGGCGAGCGGGACCATCGTGACGTTCGGCACCTGGCCGATCCCCGCGCCGCCCACGCCCGTGACGCCATAGATCCGCTTGAACGGGCTGACCGGGCCGCCGTCGCTGCAGAGTGACTCGGAATAGCAGACCGTGTTCGAAGAACCGTCGGTGGCATCCCTCAGGCCGTAGGGCACCCAGTAGCAGAACATCCCCGTCGACGCGGCGACGCAACCGGGTGTACCGCCCTGGATGAAGAACGGATCGGATCCGCACGAGCCGTAGCCCGCCGTGTTGAACGGGTTGTTGGCCGGGGCCTGGGTGCTCCAGTAGGGCTGCGTCGTCGTGCCGATGCTTCCCTTGTAGCTGTTCGTCGCGGGCGTGCCGGTGCCAAAGCCAGGCCGGCCGTTGCCGGCGTTGCCGTCGGACGGGCACAGATACGCGTTGATGACGGTCGTCCAGGCCGTGCCGTTGGCGTACGAGCCGTAGTTATAGCCGCCGCAGTAGTTGAAGTTGATTGCGCTGTAGATGGCGTTCTGCTCCATGTAGGGCAGAAGCATCGCCTGGGCGCCCCACTCGGTCCAGCCGGCGTAGCCCCCATACGTGCCGATGCCGTTGGCGGGGGCATTCGCATTCGACGAACGCGACTGGCCCATCGGGAACTTGTCGTTGGTCGAGTGGTAATTGTGCAGGGCCAGGCCGATCTGCTTGAGGTTGTTGACGCACTGGCTCCGCCGGGCCGCCTCGCGCGCCGCCTGGACGGCCGGCAGCAGCAGGGCGATCAGGACCGCGATGATGGCGATGACCACGAGGAGTTCGATCAGGGTGAACCCTCGACGCGTACTCGGACTCATAGCGACCTCCAATTAGGACCGAAGGGATGAGAAGGACACTTCTGGGGAGGGCGGGACGGCCCGACAGCCGCTTCTCCGCGCGTCCCCGACCTTTGCCTCATGCCGCGTCGCCCAGGATTCGCGTTGAGATCGGCCGAGCGGATGATGCGATGCGGAAGGATCAGGCCGATCCGGGCCGAAGCAATGATCGTGATTCCGCCAGCGATTCGTGAGCGTACGAGATTGAGGACCGGCGTAGCACCTCGGAACGTCCTAGTATCGCAATTCTCGGGCCCGGCACGGCCGCGACCCGGTCGTCCGAGGAGCCGGCGCGAGCGAGGAGGGGCGAGGCGAACCTGTCGGCCCGTGCCCGCACCGGCGAGTGCATCATTTCGAAGCCGCGGGCTTCTCCGCGGGCTTTTCGGCGGGCTTCTCGGCCGGCTTCTCTGCGGCCTTCGCCGGGGCGCCCGGCTTGGCGCTGGGGGCTCCCGAGGCGCCGTAGGCCTTCGTGCGCGCATCCTGCTCGCGCTGCTGCTCCGCCGCGGGCTGGGGCGGAGCCTGGACTGTCGTGTCCTTCTTCTCGTCGCAACCGGCCGCCGACAGAAGAAGACCCATGAGTCCGACGGCCAGCCACTTCCCGCCCGTCGACCGCTGACGATTGCCGATCATCGAGGCTCCCCTCATTGGATGGAAATAGGACGTAGCACGCAGGACCGTCGCGAGGGAAAGTTCAACGAATGGGGTTGTCCTGCACGATCTATGGCTGGGCCGGCCGACCGCGTCGAGTAACATATTCTGACGTGCCCGCCTGGACGCGAAACCACGCGACACAGCCGGGCAATATGCATCCATGTCACCGCGCTGTGGACACCCCCCACTAGCTTCTTCGGTTGACCGATCGCACTAATCGAACGACCCGCGTGAAGTGCTTGCCCCACGACCCGTTTCCTTCGCCGAGCGGCTCGTGCATCCGGTCGAGAACCGGCAGGGCACGATCGACGCGAGGCTGAACAGGCAAGTGGAGTTACGACTCCTCAATCTAGTGGCGCCTTCACCGGGTGTCAACAAGTCAGCCCGGATTTCCCCATACCCCGGATTGGCCCTTCCGCTTCCTCCCGAAACGGCGACGGAATCGTGACACTCGACCTCGCCGGGATGGTCGAGCCGCACAGGGATCGACGCGTCCGACCGAACCGCTCCTTCGCGTCTCGGATCGATTCCTCCCGAGCTTGCAGGGGCGACCGCGAGGTCTCCCCTCGCTCGCCATTCATTCCGATTTGGGAGGCAAGAAACCAGCGACGCCATGGTGAATCTGCCATTCACCAAACGAAAACCCCCGGGAGCCTTGAGAGGGCTTCCGGGAGGTTCGTTGGGCTCGCGAGTCGCTTCAAGAAATTAATGGGCGATGCAGGACTTGAACCTGCGACCCCCAGCGTGTCGAGCTGGTGCTCTAGCCAACTGAGCTAATCGCCCTGAGGAACGATCGATGATAAAGGGTGGACCCCGGCAATTCAAGTCAAGATTCAAGGGCAGAGGGCTTCGGCCGCAAGTCGCAGAGATGCTCTATCGCGCGCTTTGGCCGTCGAATTCCCCCGCGGTGATCAGCCTGTCGAGACCCGCGCGCAGCCGGGCGAATGCACGTGCCCGGTGACTGAGCTGGGCCTTCACCAGCGGGCTTAGCTCGCCGAACGTTCGATGATATTCGGGGATCAGGAACAGCGGGTCGTAGCCGAAGCCATGCTCGCCCACGGGCCCGCGGGTCAGGCGGCCCCGGCATCGGCCCTCGGCTTCGAGACGGATCGCGCCCGTCGGATCGGCGAGGGCGAGCGTGCAGACGAAGGCCGCGCCCCGTCGCTCCTCCGGGACTTCGGCCATGTTCGCCAGGAGCAGACTGTTGTTCGCCTCGTCGTCTCCGTGCGTCCCCGCGTAGATCGCCGAGTCGACCCCCGGCGCTCCCCCGAGCGCATCCACGGAAAGGCCCGAATCGTCGGCCACGACCCAGAGGCCGAGCGCCCTGGCCGTCTCGCTCGCCTTCTTGCGCGCGTTACCGGCGAAGGTCCCGGAATCCTCGACAATCTCCGGCAGATCCGGCCACTCGTCGAGCGTGCGCGCGACCAGTCGCGCCAGCCGCGGGTGTTTCTCCCACGGCGGCGCGATCAGAGTGGCGATCTCGCGGCCCTTCCTCTTGTTGCGTGTACCGAGCACGATCGTCAGCGGTTCGGGCATGGACGGGGCCTCTCCGAGGAAATCGTGAGGCCCCAGTCTGCGGAAGCGCCCGCCCCGCTTCAAGGCGGCGACGGGCCGCGTCGTCCGATCTCACCGCTGTTTGATATCGTTCACATCGGTGAGGGCGCCGGCGGGCACGATGGCGACGTCGGCAACGCCCCTCGTGTTGAGCACGAACGAGAGCTTGAGCAGGTCGTCGCGGAGCCGCCCCGCGGCGGGGTCGTTGGGCGAGTTGAACGCGCCCATGTAGACCTTGCTCGAGTAGCGGTCGTGGAAGACGTAGGGGACGTAGCCGGTCTGACGGACATCCTTGTCCTTCGCCAGAGCCTCGGCGAGCCGCTCGGCGTCCTCGGCGGCCTTGGCAAGCGGGCTGTGCTGTAGCTCGAAGAAGCTGAACGCCTTCTCGGGCTGCTTCTCCGTGACCATCTGCTTCCGCCCGGCGAACTCGGCGACCTGAATCGTGTAGTTGCCCGGGCAAGTGTAGATGTTGTGCGGGCCCTGGTTCATCTTCTTGATCATCAGGTCGGGCGTCTTCGGGAAGATGGCCTCGGCCGGCACATAGGGGTTGGTCGTGCACTGCGCGAACTTGAGCCCCGCACCCTTCCGCCACGGCAGGTGCCCGGTGATGGCGTCGAGACACACCGGATGGAGCCGCTTGACGTGGTTGAGCAGCTTCTTCGAGTCGGCCAGGGTCTTCTCGTTGCCCACGAGCACCGCCGCCTCGTCCTTGATCCGCGCCAGCTCGGGCAGCCCCGGCATCGCGCGGTTGATCCCCGGGTTAGCCGTGGGCGGGACGCCGCGGATGTTGCTCCGAAGGGGGAAATCCTTGGGCCGAAGCACATAGGCCGGCAGGCCGAATTGCGACCGCAGCTCCATCGCCAGCAACTGGGCGTACTTGTCGGCGTTGGGTCCCTTAAAGGTGTGGGCGATCACCATGAACGGCCCATTTTCCTGGGCGAGGAGGTAGGGCTCGATCGGCTCGGTCGGCAGCTTCACGTTGGGCGGCGGCTGGTCGTCGGCGTTGACCGGCGAGGGGACGACGAAGCCCGAGGGCTTGACGTTCGCGTCGCCGGACGCGGCCGGCGGGGCCGAGGCCGACGACGGCGCGGTGACCGTCGTGTTCGTCTGCGTCGGTGTGGGCGCGGTTCGAGAGTTCATCCCGCGGAAGAGTTGGGCCCGGCTCGCGGCCGGCGCGGCCAGCCCGACAGCCAGGGCCATCAGGACAATCGATGCCTTCATGGGCGAATCCCCCATCCTTGGGTTCGGGTTCGCGGGGACGGTCTCACCGAAATGTCGCGACGTGATGCAGGCGCGAAGGGGCCGTACCGGGCGACGAACGCCGCGAACTCTAGCAGGAGTCCGGAAAAGGGACCAGATCGATTTCCGGGCCGATCAGAACGGCCAAGCGTCGCCGAGAGCCTCGCGCTGAATCCGTCCCAGTTGATCGAGCCCGGTCTCGGCCAGGTCCATCAGGGCCGTGAGCTGGGATCGCGAGAAGACGCCACCCTCTCCCGTCCCCTGGACCTCCACGAGGCCGCCGCCGCCGAGCCGGACGACGTTGAAGTCGACCTCGGCCGACGAATCCTCGACGTAATCGAGGTCGAGCACCGGCTCGCCCTTCGACGATCCCGGCGCTCACGGCCGCGATGCTATCGCGGAGGATGCCCCGCGGCTCGCCGAACCGAGTTTTCACGGCGTCGGCGACCGCCACGAACGCCGCCGTGATCGCCGCGGTCCTGCGTCCCGCCATCGGCCTCGATCACGTCGGCGTCGACGTGGATCGTCCAGGGCCCGAGCGCCTTCGTGTCGACCACGGCCCGCAGACTCCGCCCGATCAGCCGCTGGATCTCGGTTGCGCGGCCGTCGGTGCGGCGATCCTTCCTGGTCGGCGTGCTGCCGGGGAGCATGGCATATTCGGCCGTCAGCCAGCCCACGCCCTTCCCTTCCAGGAACGGCGGGACCTTGTCGGAGAGGTGGGCCGTGCACGAGCACGGTCGTCGCCCCGGAGCGATAGAGGACGCTCCCGGGGCTCGTCCGCACGAATCCGCGCTGGAGGCTCACGGGGCGGAGTTCGTCGGGGGCGCGGCCGTCGTGTCGGGGCATGGGGGTCTCGTCAGCGGGCGTCGGTCAGGAGCCAGTCGAGCAGGGCCTTCTGGAAGTGGAGCCGGTTCGCGGCCTGGGGGATCACGCGACTCCGCTCGGAGTCGAGCACCTCATCGGTGACCTCCTCGCCCCGGTGCGCTGGCAGGCAGTGGAGGAAGATGGATGAGGGGTCGGCGTGCGAGAAGAGCTCGGCGTTGACCTGGTAGGGCGCGAAGATGGCCCCCCGGAGCGCCGCCTCGTCCTCCTGGCCCATGCTGGCCCAGACGTCGGTATAGACGACATGGTGCGCCGCTGACAGCCCGGCCGGGATCGGTCTCGACTGTCAGCGTCACGTCGGGAAAGGCCTCGGTAAACCGGCTACGGAATGCGGCGGGGAAGTCGTAATCCGGCGGGGCCGTCAAGACGAAGGAAACGCCGAAGAGCGCCGACGCCACGGCCAGCGACCGCGCCACGTTGTTGCCATCGCCGACGAAGACGAGCTTCAAGCTGCCGTCGAGCCGCCCGAAGGCGTCGCGGACCGTGAGCAGGTCGGCCATCGCCTGGCAGGGATGGGCGTCGTCGGAAAGGGCGTTGATGATCGGAATCGCTGAGTGCCTCGCCAGCTCCTCGATCTTGCCGTGTGCGAAGGTCCGCATGGCCAGGGCGGCGACGTACTGGCTGACGACCCGCGCGAAGTCGCGCACGCTCTCGCGGACGCCGAGGCCGACGTCCTTGCCTCTGAGGAACGTGGACGTGCCCCCGAGCCCGGCCATTGCGGCCTCGAAGCTCAGGCGGGTCCGTAGCGAGGGCTTCTCGAAGATCAGCCCGAGGATCTTCCCCGCGGCGTGTCCGGGCGGCTCGAACGGCGCCTTTTTCAGGACCGAGGCGCGGTCCAGCAGCATCCGCGCCTCGTCGGCATTGATATCGAACAGGTCGAGAAAGTGGCGGGGCATCGGGGCGGGCGTCCTCAGGCGGGCGGTAGGGTTCGCAGGGCGTCGAGGAGCGTCGCGCACCCCTCGTCGACCTGCTCGTCGGCGATGTTCAGCGCGGGCAGGAGCCGGACGACCGTGCCGTGCGTCGCATTGATGAGCAGGCCCCGCTCCAAACACGCCGCGACGACGGGCGCGGCGTCGACCGTCAGCTCGAGCCCGATCATTACGCCCGCAATGCGGACGTCCTTCACCAGGTCCGACCGCTCCTCGCGGAAGCCCTCGAAGTGGGCCCGGAACCGTTCGCCGATCGCCCGCCCTCGCTCGAGCAGGCCGTCGGCCTCGATGGTCTCGATCGTCGCGACCCCGGCCCGGCAGGCGATCGGGTTGCCGCCGAAGGTACTCGCGTGCATCCCGGGCTGGAGCGTCTTCGCTACCGCGGGCTTCGCCATCATCACACCGGCCGCCACGCCGCCTGCGAGGGCCTTGGCGCACGTGAGGATGTCCGGCTCGACCCCGTAATGCTGGTAGGCGAACCACTCGCCCGTCCGGCCCATACCGGTCTGGACCTCGTCCAGGATGAGCAGGGCGCCACGGTCGTCGCAGAGCTTTCGGAGCGCTTCCAGATAACCCGGCACCGGCAGGTTGATCCCGCCCTCGCCCTGGATTGGCTCGATGATGATCGCCGCCGTCTTGTCGTCGATGAGCTTGGTCATTGCATCCAGATCGTTATGCGGAGCGTAGGCAAAGCCCGGAACCATCGGTTCGAAACCGGCGTGATACTTGGGCTGGGCCGTGGCAGTCAATGCCGCATAGGTCCGGCCGTGAAAGCCACCTTCGACGCTGACGATCGTCGTCCGTCCCGCGGCGTGACCGTGGGCCCGGGCGAGCTTGATGGCCGCCTCGTTGGCCTCGGCCCCGCTGTTGCAGAAGAAGGCCTGGCCGCCGAAGGAGCGTTCGGAGAGCATTTGGGCGAACTGCCCCTGGGCCTCGATGTACCAGGTGTTCGGCACATGGATCAGCGTGCCGACCTGCTCGCGGACGGCCTCCACGACGCGCGGCGGGCAGTGGCCGATCAGGTTGCAGCCCCAGCCGGGGAAGAAGTCGAGGTAGCGCCGGCCCTCGGCGTCCCAGACCCACGACCCCTCGCCGCGGACCAGGCAGACGGGGTAGCGGCGATAGTTGCCGATGACGTAACGCTCGAACTGGGCGATCGTCTCGGCCGAGCTCTGGTTCGCGACCTGGGACAAGGGAGGAGGCTCCGGGTGGGGATCAGAGGCGGACGGCGACGAGCGGTCGGGGCTCGGCCTGGTTCGGACGGTCCTTGAGGACGATTTCGGTCCCGATGCCGGTGGCCGTGAAGACCTCGATCAGCAGCGAGTGGCGGACCCGGCCGTCGATGACGTGAATCTTGCCGACGCCCTGCTCCAGGCTCGCCAGCGCGGCCTCGACCTTGGGGATCATGCCCTTGTCGATCACCCCCTGGGCAATCAGCTCGTGGCACTCGTCTGGCGTCAGACTCGGGATCAGGCTCCCGGGTTCGTTCCGGTCGCGGAGGATTCCGGGCGTGTCGGTCAGGAACACGAGCTTGTCGGCCTTCAGCGCCATGGCCACGGCCGCGGCCGCGGTGTCGGCGTTCACGTTGAGCAATCCGCCGTCGTCGTCCTCGGCCAGGGACGGCAGGACCGGGACAATCCCCGCGAGGCATAGCTCCTCGAGCGGCTGAGCGTCGACCTCGTCAACCTCGCCGACGCGGCCCAGGTCGAGACGGCTCCCGTTCCCATCCGGCAGGCTGAGCCGGCGGCCGTAGAGGCACTGGTGGGTCTTGTGGTGCAGGCCCGCGGCGCGGCCGCCGAACTTCTTGATGTGGCGGGTGATGTCCTCGTTGATCTCCTCGGCGAGGACGCGCGCGACGATCGCTAGGGTCGCGTCGTCGGTATACCGCCGGCCCTGGACCCAGCGGGCCTCGAGCCCGGCCCGCTCCATGGCCGCCGTGATCGCCTTGCCCCCGCCGTGGACGACCACGGGCCGCATGCCGACGGTCTGCATGAACACGATGTCTTGCAGCAGGGCCTGGAGCGACTCGGGATGCTCCATGACCGAGCCGCCGAGCTTGATGACGACGAACTTGCCGTGGAACGTCCGGAAATAGCCCAGCGCCTCGATCAGGACATCCGCCTTGCGGATCGCTTCCTCGTGCACGTCGTCGCCCCCTCGACCCGCTCGCCAGATCCCGAGCAAACCGTTATTCTTGAGATGGTGGATGTCGTTGTAAAGTGCAATCCACCCCGGGTTCCACGCGAGAACAGGTCCGCCGTGCGCACCGCCGAGAGCCAGACGCTTTCCGACCCCGAGTTCGACCCGCCGCCGCGCCCGCGGCTCCGAAGCCGCCCCCGGACGTCGTCCGATTTTACCAGCGACTGGTCGTCAACCCGTTCCTGGCTGTGCTGGCGCTCTTCATCACGGTGGTCGTGGCCCAGGGGCTCGTCGGTGATTCGCGGGCCGGGCTGATCGCGCTGGCCGCCATCATCGGCTCGATCGCAGCGGTGGTCTCCCTCCAGTACCACTGCCTCGACTGCGGCGCGACGGATTCGTACCACCGCTGGCGCCGCCACGCTTGCCATCGGGTTGTCGAGCGCTGGCGGACGCCTTACTCGGCCGCCTCCCGTTTCTTCCCGACGCCCGGGACGCAGCTCGTTTTCTGGCTCCTCGCGATCATCATCGGCTTCTTCCTCTGGGTCCTGACGGGGCTCTGACACCGATCCCGACGGCTCGGATAGACCGTCCCGGATGACTTGGCGATAATGTCTGATCCCGCGAGATGGCGCGGGCTCGACGCATCCCCGAACCTGGACGCCCCCATGGCCACCGCCTCCTCGACCACCACCCGCGACATCCTCGACGAGATCCTCGCCGAGCGGATCATGGTCCTCGACGGCTCGATGGGCGCGCTGATCTATTCGAAGAGCCCCGACGAGGCCGCCTATCGCGGGACCCGGTTCGCGAACCATCCGTCCGACCTGAAGAACTGCGCCGAGGTGCTGAACCTGTCGCAGCCGGCGATGATCGAGGACATCCACCGCGCCTACCTCGAGGCCGGCGCCGACATCATCGAGACGAACACGTTCAACACAACCCGGTTCGGCATGGAGGAGTTCGGCCTGCAGGACCACGTCGTCGAGCTGAACGCCGCGGCCGTCAAGCTCGCCCGCCGCGCCGCCGACGACTTCACCCGCCGCGACCCCGACCGCCCCCGCTTCGTCGCCGGCAGCATCGGGCCGACGAAGAAGCAGCTCTCGATGGGCATCCACGTCGACGACCCCGCCCGCCGCGACGTGACGTACGATGAGATGGTGGCCAACTATTACGAGCAGGTCAAGGCGCTCGTTGAGGCCGGCGCCGACATCCTGCTGCCCGAGACGTCGTTCGACACGCTCGTGATGAAGGCGTGCCTGTTCGCGATCGACAGGTACTTCGAGGACTCGGGCAACCGGATTCCGGTGATGATCTCGGGGACGATCTTCAAGGAGGGGCTGCGGACGCTCTCGGGCCAGACGATCGAGGCGTTCTACCACTCCGTCTCGCACTTCGACTCGCTGAGCGTTGGCCTGAACTGCGCCGTCGGGATCGACGTGATGCGGCCGCAGATCGAGACGCTGTCGGGAATCGCCGCGGTCCTACGTAAGTTGCTATCCCAACGCCGGCATGCCCGACGGATTCGGCGGGTTCCTGGGTGACATGAAGCACACCGCCGCCACGCTCGGCGAGATGGCCCGGAGCGGCTGGGTCAACCTCGTCGGCGGCTGCTGCGGCACGACACCCGAGTGGATCGCCGAGATCGCCAGGGCCGTCGAGGGCGTCGAGCCCCGGCGCATGCCCGACGCGATCCCGAGCGCCGGCTTACAGCGGCAACGATGCGCTCGAGGTCCGGCCCGAGACGAATTTCATCATGGTCGGCGAGCGGACCAACATCACCGGCTCGAAGCGATTCGCCCGGCTGATCCGCGAGGAAAAGTACGAGGAGGCGCTGGCGGTCGCGCGCGACCAGGTCGACGGCGGGGCGAACATCCTCGACGTCAACATGGACGAGGGCCTGATCGACGGCCCGAAGGCCATGACCCACTTCCTCAACCTGATCTCGGCCGAGCCGCATATCGCGGCGGTCCCGATCATGATCGATAGCTCCGACTTCGCTGTCATCGAGGCCGGCCTGAAGTGCGTCCAGGGCAAGCCGATCGTCAACTCGATCAGCCTGAAGGAGGGCGAGGAGAAGTTCCTCCACCAGGCCCGGCTGGTGAGGACGATACGGCGCCGCGGTCGTCGTGATGGCGTTCGACGAGGAGGGCCAGGCCGTCGACGCCGACCGCAAGGTCGCCATCTGCGAGCGGGCGCACAAGCTCCTGACCGAGGAGGTCGGCTTCCCGTCGAGCGACATCATCTTCGACGTGAACATCCTGACCGTCGGCACGGGCATCGACGAGCACAGCAACTACGCCGTCGAGTTCATCGAGGCCGTCCGGCGATTGAAGCAGATCTTCCCCGAGGCCAAGACCTCCGGCGGCGTCAGCAACGTCTCGTTCGCCTTTCGCGGCAACGACGTCGTCCGCGAGGCGATGAACGCCGTCTTCCTCTATCACGCGATCAAGGCCGGCCTCGACATGGGGATCGTCAACGCTGGGCAGCTCGAGGTCTACGAGGAGATCCCCAAGGATCTGCTCGAGCGCGTCGAGGACGTGATCCTCAACCGCCGCCCTGACGCGACCGACCGGTTGATGGAGTTCTCCGAGTCGGTCAAGGCGAGGGGCAAGAAGGCGGCCGGTGCCGACGTCGCCTGGCGCGACGATCCGGTCGAGAAGCGGCTCGAGCACGCGCTGGTGAAGGGAATCCTCGACTTCATCGACGTCGACGTCGAGGAGGCGCGGCAGAAGCACGACCGGCCGCTGTCGATCATCGAAGGCCCCTTGATGGACGGCATGAACGTCGTCGGCGACCTCTTCGGCGCGGGCAAGATGTTCCTGCCGCAGGTCGTCAAGAGTGCCCGCGTGATGAAGAAGGCCGTGGCCTACCTCATGCCCTTCATGGAGGCCGAGAAGGCCAAGGGCGGCGCCGTCCGGCAGGCCCGCGGCAAGGTGCTCATGGCGACCGTCAAGGGCGACGTCCACGACATCGGCAAGAACATCGTCGGCGTCGTCCTCGCATGCAACGACTACGAGGTCATCGACCTCGGCGTCATGGTCCCATGCGACCGTATCCTCAGCGAGGCTCGCGAGCAGGGCGTCGACATGATCGGCCTCTCGGGGCTGATCACGCCCTCGCTCGACGAGATGGTCCATGTCGCCAAGGAGATGAAGCGCGCGGGCTTCCGCCTCCCGCTCCTGATCGGCGGCGCGACGACCAGCTCGAAGCACACGGCCGTCAAGATCGCCCCGCACTACGACCAGACCGTGATCCACGTCAAGGATGCGTCCCGCTGCGTCGGCGTCGTCGACCGCCTCAACCGCCCCGAGGCCCGCGCCGAGATCGACCGCGAGAACCGCGAGGTCCAGGAAAAGGAGCGGCAATCGTTCGCGAGGAAGCAGCAGCGGAACCTGGTCCCCTATGCCGAGGCGCTCGCGCGACGCTTCGCGATCGACTGGGCCTCGGCCCCGTCGTCCCGGCCCTCATTCCTCGGCCCACGCGTCCTTCGCGACGTCCCGCTCGGCGAGATCGTCCCCTACGTCGACTGGTCGCCGTTCTTCAGCGCCTGGGAGCTGAAGGGCAAGTTCCCCAAGATCCTCAAGGACCCCGAGGTCGGCGCCGAGGCCGCGAAGCTCTACCACGACGCTCGTACCCTGCTCGACCAGATCGTCCGCGACGGCCTGCTCCAGGCGCCGCGGCGTCTACGGCTTCTTCCCGGCCAACTCCGACGGCGACGACATCATCGTCTGGACCGACGAATCGCGCACGGCCGAGAAGACGCGGCTGCACATGCTCCGCCAGCAGTGGCAGCGCGAGGGTCAATCGACGTTCCGCAGCCTGGCCGACTACGTCGCCGCCGACTGGGCGAGCGACTACGTCGGCGCCTTCGCCGTGACGGCCGGCGTCGGGGCCGACGAGCTTGCCAAGCGGTTCGAAGCCGACCACGACGACTACAACGCGATCATGGCCAAGGCCCTCGCCGACCGTCTGGCCGAGGCCTTCGCCGAGAAGCTCCACCAGCAGGCCCGCCGCGACTGGGGCTTCGACGAGGACCTCTCGAACGACGACCTGATCGAGGAGAAATACCGCGGCATCCGCCCGGCTCCGGGCTACCCCGCCTGCCCCGATCACACCGAGAAGTGGACCCTGTGGGACCTGCTCGACGCAAAGGACGCGACCGGCATCTGGCTCACCGAGAGCCTCGCCATGGTCCCCGCGGCGTCGGTCAGTGGCTGGTACTTCGGACGGCCGGAGGCGCGGTATTTCTCGGTCGACATGATCACGCGGGATCAGGTCGAGGATTACGCGCGGCGGAAGGGGATGCCGGTGGGCGAGGTCGAGCGGTGGTTGGCGCCGAATCTGGCGTATGACGCATGAAATGCGTACCTGTTCCCATCCGGTGGGGCGGGCCTCCGTGCCCGCCCGGGGCGGGCTTCCGGGGCGGCGCAGAGGCCCGCCCCGACCGGAAGATGACCGACGTCAATCCTCCTCGATGCCCGCCCGCGCCTTCGCCCACCTGTCGACAATCTGCTGCTGCACGTTCGGCGGCACCGGCTCGTACGACTTGAACTCCATCGTGTACGAGCCCCGACCGCCGGTCATGCTCTTGAGGTCGGTCGCATAGCGCAAGACCTCGCTCAAGGGCACGATCGCCTGAACAACCTGCATGCCGCCGGGCAAGCTGTCCATGCCGGTGATCTGGCCCCGGCGGGTCGAGAGGTCGGCGGTGATGTCGCCGAACTTCTCCATGGGGACGCTGATCTCGATCTGGACGATCGGCTCGAGCAGCGCGGGCCTCGCCTCGAGGAACGCCTTGCGGAACGCGTTCGCCGAGGCGGTCTTGAACGCCTGCTCCGAGCTATCCACGGCGTGGAACCCGCCGAAGAAGAGCTCGACCTCGACGTCGACGACCGGGTTGCCCGAGATCACGCCCTTGTCGAGCTGCTCGCGGACGCCCTTCTCGACGGCGGGGATGAACTGGTTGGGGATCGACGCCGCCCTTGATCGCGTCGACGAAGTTGAATCCCTCGCCGCGGGCCCGGGGGCGGATGCGGATGTGGACGTCGGCGAACTGGCCGCGGCCGCCGGTCTGCTTCTTGTGGCGATAGTGGGCCTCGGCCGTGCCGGTGATGGTCTCCAGGTAGGGGACGTGCGGGACGTGGGTGTTGATGTCGAGCTTGAATCGGTTCTTGAGCCGCTGCTGGATCACGTCCAGGTGCAGCTCGCTCATGCCCGAGATGACCAGCTCGTGCGTCTGGGCGTCGCGGCGATAGGTGAAGGTCGGGTCCTCGTCGGCGATCTTCGCCAGGCCCGCGCGAGATCTTCGGCTCGTCCTCGCGCGTCTTGGGCTCGACGGCGCGGGGGACCATGGGGGTCGGGAACTTGATCGGGTCGAGAAGGAGGTGCGAGTTCTGCCCGTTGGCCTGCGCGGTGACGGTGTCGGAGATGTGCAGGTCGTCGAACTTCGCGATGGCCACCATGTCGCCGGCGATCGCCTCCTTGACCTCCTCCTGCGTCTTCCCCTGGAGCCGGTAGAGATGCCCCGGGCGGCCGGTCTTGCCGGTCCGCAGGTTCACGAGCGTCGTGTCGTGGGTCATCTTGCCCGAGTGGATGCGGAGGAAGCTCATCTTGCCCATAAACAGGTCGTTCGACGTCTTGAAGACCTGGGCGACGAGCTCGCCCTCCTCGTGCGGCTCGAGCTCGACGTCGTCGGTGTCGTCGGGCGCGGTGTGGCCGTGGCGGTGGAGCTCGAAGGGCGTGAGCGAGATGTCGGTCAAGAGTGACGAGCGTCTCGCGGACGCCGATGTCCTTGCGGGCCGAGAGGCAGACGACGGGGATCACGGTCCCGCGGATGATCGCGCCGTGGGCGGCGGTCCGGAGCTCATCGGGCGGGATCGTCTCGCCGTTGAGGTAGCGCTCCATCAGCCCCTCGTCGGTCTCGACGATCTGCTCGACGACCATCTGGTACGCCTCGGACGGAGCCATCGGGCATGCGCCGGGCGGCTCGGCCGGCGGGTCGAGGACGTCGACGACGCCGGAGAAGGTCGGGCCCTCGCCGATCGGGACGAAGAAGGGGACGCAGCGGGTGCCGAAGCTCTGGCGGATGCCGTCGAGCAGGCCGACGAAGTCGACGTTGTCGGCGTCCATCTTGGTCAGGGCGATCAGCCCGCCGAGCTTGAGGCGGACGGCCTCCTGGAAGACGCGCCGGGTGTTGACCTCGATGCCCGATGGGGCCGAGATCGTCAGGACGAGGTTCTCGACGGCGGCGAGGGCGCTGAGGGCGTTGCCGATGAAGTCGGGGTAGCCGGGGCTGTCGATCAGGTGGACCTGCTTGTCCTTCCACTCGCAGTGGAGCAAGTGGCAGTCGATGGTGAAATGCCGGCGTTTCTCCTCGTCCTCGACGTCGGAGATGCTCGTGCCGTCGTCCACGCTGCCGCGGCGATCCGTCGGCGCCCGCGGCGAAGAGCAGGGCGTCGGCCAGCGTGGTCTTGCCCGACGCCCCGTGACCGGCCAGGGCAATGTTCCGGATGTCGCCGATGTGATAGGTTGTGGCTCATGCGTCTGTCCCCTCTCCGAATGGTCCGGGCGGCTGGGAACCGCACTGATTTTTCCGGCGGACCGTGGCACCACGGTGAGATGGGGGCGGGTCGACGAGGCCCGCCTTATGGTGTCGGAGGTCGGTCGCCGGCGCTGCCCGCGCCTCGCTCAATCGGAAGCGCCCGTCATAAAGGGCCCGCCCGACGATGCATGCCGCGATCGGCAGGCTCGCCAGACGTTCCAGATCCTCGAGAGACCCGACGCCGCCCGAGGCGATCACCGGCGTCTTGATCCGCCGCGCCAGGCGCCTCGGTGGCCGCGAGGTTCGGCCCCTCGAGCATCCCGTCCTTCGCGATGTCCGTGTAGACGACCGCCGCCAGCGGCAGGTCGTCGAACTGCTCGGCCAATGTCGTCGCGACGACCGTCGAGACGTCGAGCCATCCCGAGGTCGCCACGCGGCCGTCCTTGGCGTCGAGCCCGAGGACGAGCCGCTCCGGGAACGTCTCCGCCATCGTGCGAAACCAGTGCGGGTCCTTCAGCGCCTGCGTGCCGACGACGACCCGCTCGATCCCGGCATCGAGCCACGCCGCGATCGTCTCGTCGTCGCGGACGCCCCCGCCGAGCTGGCAGGGCACATTCACAGCGCGAAGAATCTCGCGCACGGCGTCGACGTTGACGGGCCGGCCTTCCCTGGCGCCGTCGAGGTCGACCAGATGGATCCGGCCGGCCCCTTCCGACGCCCAGTGCGCGGCCATCGCCGCGGGGTCGTCTCCGAAGACGGTTTCCTGCGAGTAATCCCCCTGCCTGAGCCGGACGCAATGCCCGCCCCGCAGGTCGATGGCCGGGATCACCTGCATAGTCTTCACCAGATCGTCAGCGGATCTTGACCCTGGCTGAACTCTAGCCTGCGCCCGGGGTCGGTCGCAAGGGGGCTGACGGGACGGCGCCGGCCTCACGTCGCCACGAGGGCCGGACGGCCGAATCAAGGAAAGAATCGGTAGAGGTCACGTCTCGGCAAGAACCGGACGAATTCCACGACATCGCCGTCGATAACGACCCCGATCCGGTACTCTCCCAGCCGGATCCGATCGGCGTCTTCACTGCCGCTCAGCTTCTTGAGGTCGCGGACGTCGCTCGGGGATTCGGCCGCTTCGACCCGCTCGATGACCTCGCCGACGCGATCGAGAATCTCCTGGTCTCTGACATTCTTGAGATCTCGCCTGAAGCTCTTCCGAAAGCTCGCCTTCATCGCTCGCCCCGCAAGGCTCGGAACACCTCCTCGCGGGAAACGAGCTCCGTCTTTCTGCCCTCGCGGATCGCCTCTCCCAGCGCGAAGTCTTCGAGCACCTCCGCGAAGACCTCCTGGAACAGCCCGCGCTGTTCTTGCAGCGTCTCCGCGAGCGCCTCTTTCAGCGCCTGTTTGAGAGACGAGCTGTCGAGGTCGGTCGTCGCCATGGCTCTCAGATCCTCTTGGGGTACGAGCTAATCGGGAAGTTCATGATAGCACTTCCGGTCCAATCTCTGTGACCTCGACCCCCTCGACACCCTCGTCGCACCAATCCGGCACGCCGGGTCGCACTAAATGGAATCGAATCGTCACCTCACCGGGCGCGACCCCTCATATCCCCGCGAAATTGGCGTACATCGCCAGCCCGACCCGCTGGCTTTTCTCCGGATGAAACTGCGCCGCCGTCAGGTTCTCGCGCCAGACGACCGCGGGGAACGGGTCGGGATAATCGGCCTCGGCGGCGACGTCGGAATCACGATCCGCGACCGCGTGATACGAGTGGACGAAGTAGACGCTCGGCGACTCACCCACGCCCGCCAGCAACGGCACCGGCCGCTTGATCCGCAGCGTGTTCCAGCCCATGTGCGGGACCTTCAGGCCATCCCGCGGTGAAGCGGACGACGCGGCCGGGGATCAGGCCTAATCCCTGGTGGAGTCCGTCCTCCTCGCTCGCGTCGAAGAGCAGCTGCAACCCGAGGCAGACGCCCAGGCAGGGCTTGCCGGCGAGGACGGCCTCCTTGAAGGCGTCGCCCAGGCCGGTGCGCTTCAGCTCGGCGATGGCGTCGGCAAAGGCGCCGACGCCGGGCAGGATGAGCTTCGAGGCCGTGCGCACGACGTCGGGATCTCCGCTGATCTCGGCGCGGTGACCGACGGCCTCGATTGCCTTCTGGACGCTCCGCAGGTTGCCCATCCCGTAGTCGATGATGACGATCATGCGGCCCAGCGTCCCGTGTCGCGTCTCGAAAGCCCGATTCTAGCACGCGGCCCGCGCGGCCTGCCACGGCGCCCGCGAGGTGCGACACGTCGCCTGCCGGCGAGGTTCGGGCTTACTTGACCGCCGACGAGTCGCCCGTCCCGCGGGCCACCGGTAGCCAGCGGTCGTCGACCGACCGCCGCGAGGCGAGCCGGCTCCGCGAAGGGCCGGAGTCCGCCGAGCCGAGGTCGTCGTCGGTCGGCTCGGGGCGGGCGGGGGTGATCCGGCCGGGGATCGACGCGGCCGGGGGCTGGCGGGGGGCCTTGGTCCGCCGGGCGCGGGGCGGGGGGATCTCGTCGTCGTCGGTCCGCGAGCCGGTGCGGACGTTGCTCGGCGCCTCGTCCTTGCCGCCGTCGAGCTGGGCGGCCAGCCGCTCGTTCTCGGCGCGTTCCTGGACGAGCCGATCCTCGAACCGGCGGTTCTCGGCCTTGAGCGAGGAGACCTGGCGCTGGAGCTCGTCGTTCTGGAACTCGAGCTGACTCACGTTCGCCTTGAGCGAGCCCATCGCGGTCGTGCGCGACGTGAGCGGGCCGCCGCCCTCACAGCCGGCGAGACCCGCGAGCATGAGCATCAGGAGGATCCGGCCGGTCGTCCGCACGCGTCCCCCTTCGTCGCAACCGTCAAGGCCACCGCGATCCGGAAAGACCGTCGCCCGTCTTCGCCGCGTAGTCGGGAGGGGGCAGGTCGTCGTCGGGTCGCCCCTTCTCATGGCTATCGGCCGATCGGGCCGACCGCCGGGCCCGAATCGCGAAGTAGAGGGTCGTGACCAGGAGGGTTGCGACGGACCCGACGAGGGCGCTGGCGAGGATGATCACCCCGACCGAGCTATTGACCTGCCCCATCCGGAACGGGAACGCGACCGTCACCGTCGCGTTGTTCGCCCAGATGAACCAGAGTAAGAGGCCCAGGACGAGCGCAGCGAGGACCAGCCGACGATAGACCCACAGATTGTGCAGGATCGAAGGCCTGCGCCGTTTGTACGGGGTGGTCATCGACACGCCTCCCTCCCCGGCCCCAGAGTCACCGGGCGGCGGATCTTCCATGATACCCCAGGATCGGCCCCGGCGCGTTACCCGAGCAACTCATGGACCAGCGCCCCGATCCCCTCGAAGTAAGGGAGCAGGTATCGGGGCCAGACCCGCGGCCACGCCAGCAGCAGCACGACGGCCGCCATGCTGAGGAGCGGCCCATAGGGTAATTCGCGGTCCGAGGCGTTCCATTCGCGCCCGCTCAGCCTTTTCACCGCGTAAGGGATCAGTTTCGCGACGGCCGGGATCAGCCCCATGAAGGCCGAGAGGAACACGGTCAGGATCGCCGCCTGCCAGCCCATCGTGGCGCCGATCACGGCGAGGATGTGGATGTCGCCCGCGCCCATCGCCTCGCGGCGGAACAGGAGTGACCCGAGCAGACGGACGGCAAGGATCAGCCCGGCTGCGACGAGCGCCCCTGTCACGCCGACGCCCAGCCCGCCAAGATGGGTCAGAGCGGTGGCCGGCACCGGGCGGATGCCGGGGTCGATCGTCCCGACGACGATACCCCACAGGATCCCAAAGTTCGTCAAGACGGGCGGGACGATCGTCCAGTCGTAGTCGATGAACGAGATTGCCACCAGCACGGCCGCGAAGACGCAGTGGTAAACGACGGCCAGATAAAGCGTCGACGGGGGTGTGCTCACCGGGAAGCCGTAGTGGGCGTCGGCGAGGTAGATCGCGGCGAACAGGAGGCCGACGAGGAGCTCGACCAGCGGGTAGCGGGCCGAGATCGGCAGCTTGCACGTCCGGCACGACGCGCCGAGGAACAACCAGCTCAGGATCGGGATGTTCTGCCACGCCCCGATCCGCCCGAGGCACTGCGGGCACCGCGAGTCGGGCCAGATAACGCTCTTCTCGAGCGGCAGGCGGTAAATGCAGACGTTCAGGAAGCTGCCGACCACGGTGCCGATGATGAAGAAGAAGGTGCAGAAAAAGGCGTGGACCTGCCAGACGTAGGTCATCGCGCGCCCCCTCCCCCGCCGCCCTGGAAGGCGCGGAGGATGGCGTCGGCGACCTCGCGACAGCTCCGGTGGGCGGTCTCGACCTCGAGGTCGGAGACCTCCCGGTAATGGCGCGAGCGTGCAGCGAGGACGTCGCCGATCTCGGCCAGGGTGCCCGAGGGAGTGAGCGCGGGCCGGGCGGCGAGGCGGGCCCTGTCGCGGCCGATCCGCCGGGCGAGCGTCTCGGGGTCGCCGGTGAGCCAGGCGACGAAGCCGAACGAGCGGAGGGCCGACCGGTTGGTCTCGCGGAGCACCGCGCCACCGCCCGTGGCGAGCACCAGGTTCGGGCGGGACGTCAGGTCGGCGATCACACGCTCCTCCCATTCGCGGAAGGCGATTTCTCCATCCGCGGCGAAGATCTCCGCGATCGGCCGCCCCGCGCAGGGCCTCGACCTCGTGGTCGGCGTCGGCGAACGACCAGCCGAGTCGCTCGGCCAGCATCCGGCCGACGGTCGTCTTGCCCGTGCCGCGGTAGCCGACCAGCGCCAGGCCCCGCCGAGCGGGCGTCTCGTGCCTCATACGATTCTCAGGTGGTCTCTTCGCCCTTCATTCTGCACTCTGCACTCTGCACTCCGCACTCGAAGGGGAGTATCGAGCGCGGAGTGCGGACAATTCCCCCGGATGCGCATCATACCCGTCCCGACGAAACGCCGACTTCCGGACACACGGCTGAAATCGAGTCGCGTGCTGCGGATTCGTCGTCATCCCCGGACCGGCCCCAGGTTGCGGCGGACGACGTCGCGCATCACGTCCAGCGGGGCCTCCTTGCCGGTGTAGAGCTGAAACTGATGTGCCGCCTGGCGGACGAACATGTCGACGCCCGTGACCGTCTTGCACTCGCGCTCGCGGGCGAGCTTGAGGAACATCGTGTTCTCGGGGTGATAGACCGTGTCCATCACGACCATGCCCGGCTGGAAGCCGGCCTGGGGCATCGGCGTGTCGTCGACGTACGGGTGCATCCCGACCGGCGTGCAGTTGATCATCACGTTGATGTTGTGCAGACTCGCCCTTGCCGCCCAGTTCGTGGCCCGGCAGCCGACGTCCTCGGCGAGCCTCGCCGCGCGTTCGTCGTGGCGGTTGGTCACGGTCACGATCGCGCCGCGGCGGTTCAGCCCGAAGGCGATCGACCGCGCCACGCCGCCGGCCCCGAGGATGAGCACCTGCTTCTCCAGCAGCGGGCTCGCCTCGCCCTCGGCGGTGATGCCGCCCAGGGCCTCTTCCAGCGAATCCATCGCGGCACGGTAGTCGGTGTTGTAGCCGATCCGGTCCTTGCCGTCGACGACCATCGTGTTGCACGACCCCGTCCGCTCGACCGCGCCGTCGGATTTGGTCAGGAGCGCGATGACCTCCTCCTTGTGCGGGATCGTGACGCTGTAGCCGCGGATGCCCAGCCACGCCAGCTCGTCGACCGTGCTCTTGAGCCGGCCCGTCGGCACGAGCAGCGGCACCAGTGTCTTGTTCAGCCCCAGCGCCCGGAACGCCGCGTTGTGAATGGCGGGGCTCAGGCTTTGGCCGATCGGGTCGCCAACGACGGCGTACACGTCGGTCTGGTCGTCGATGTACTCGTAGGCGTAATCGCCCTTGAGGTCGCGGAACCAGGGCATGCCGGGGGCGAAGTTCCGCTCGACATTGAAGCCGGCGTAGGTGAACGGAGCGCCAAACTTCGCGTTGAGGATCCGGGTGAAGTATCCGATCTCGCCCATGGCGATCGCGATCGTGGGCACCTTCGACTGCGCCGCCACGGCCAGGACGCGGCTGGCGTCCTCGATCGAATGGGCCATGGTGGCGATCTTCACGACGTCGGCGTCCAGCGCGGCGCATTCCTCGGCGATGTCGCTCAGCTCGGCGGGCGTGCTCTTGAGGTTGTGATAGCTCACGATCCGCAGCGTCTTGCCGAACCGGCGGACCTGCCCGGCGACGTCGCGCTCGAGGTCGACGTAATCAACCCCGGCGACGATCGCCTCGCGGAGCAGCTTGAGCCGCTTCTCCTCCGGGCCGCGCCAGAGCCCTCCGTCGGCTCCCCGTCGGCAGGTGAAGACCAGCGGCGTCGGGCGGTCGGTGAGCAGTCGCTTTAGATCAGGGTCGCGGCGGAGGCAGTCGACCCGGATCTCGGCGAGCTGCGCGCCGGCGTCGGCCGCGGCGCCACTCCTCCAGAAGCGAGCTGTGCCGGCCTCGACCCAGGATGACGCAGATCATGGGCCCACCTGCTTCGGGCTGGGGGACGGTCGGGTGGGGAAGTGCGCCGTCGCGACGGTCTGCGGTCGAGGTGAGCCGCGGCGTTGTCGGGACGATGCAGGCTATTCTAAATCCGAGGCGCGGCCGACGAAAGGGCCCCGCGGGAAGGCCAGGCTCCCGCCCAGCCGGGCATCTACCCTGCCGGGTGGCCGGGGCAGAGCGCCAGCGGTGCCCCGGAAGACGCCAGCCGTGGCCATCCCGTTCCGGGGCACCGCTGGCGCTCTGCCCCGGCCACCCATCCCAGAGGCCACACGAGTGAAGAGACCGTCGGTCAAATCCGCCCGAACTGCTTCTCCAGCTCCGACCGCGTGAAGACGAGAGCCGTCGGCCGCCCGTGCGGACAGTGGTGCGAGTCGTCCACCAGGTACCGCCTCTCGACCAGCGCCGCGACCTCCTCCGGCGCGAGCCGCTGGTTCGCCTTCACGGCGGCCTTGCAGGCGACCATGTTCAGGACGTCCTCGAGCACCGCGTCGGCCGACGGGTCGATCGGCGACGAGCGGAAATGGTCCGCGAGGTCCCGGAGCAGCCGCTCGGCCGAGGCCCCGCGAAGCATGGCCGGGATGCTCGAGACGAGCACCGTATCGCCGCCGAACGGCTCGATCTCCAGGCCCAGCCTCGCGAGAACGTCCTTCCGCTCGAGCACCGCCGCCGCCTCCGGCGCGGCGAGGTCGACCGGCTCGGGCACGAGCAGCCGCTGCGCCTCGACGCCCCCCTGCTCCAGCCTCGATTTCAATTCCTCGTACAGGATCCGCTCGTGCAGCGCGTGCTGATCGATCACGACCATGCCGTCGTCGGTCTCGACCACGAGATAGGTATCGTGGACCTGGATCGCCTTGAGCGGCCCGGCCGAAGCCGTGGCTGGCGAAACGGGGGCCGGCGAAACGGGGTCAGAAACCCTTTTTAAGGTTCCTGACCCCGTTTCGCCCCCGCCGCCGCCGGGCTCGAGGATGGCGACGGCGGGCGATCCCTCCTCAGCGAACTCGCTGAACCCTGCCTGCCGGATCGGCGCCGGCGGCAGGTTCGCGGCCCACGCGGGCGTGGCCCCGGACATCGACCCGCCCGCGTAGCCTGGCGACGGGAACGTCTGGAACGCCGTCGTGCTCGGCGTGAACCACGACGCGACCTCCTGCCGATCGACCGGCGACTCGGCCAGCGCGAACGGCGCGGCGGACTCGGATGGAGGCTGGGAGACGTATTCGGTCGGAGGCGGCGGCGGCGCCTGGAGCCGCGAGTGCAAGTCGCTCGCGAGGAACGTCTGGCGAACGGTCGACAGGAGCTGGTTATAGACCCGGTGCCCGTCGCGGAAGCGGACCTCGATCTTCGTCGGATGGACGTTGACGTCGACCTCGTCGGCCGGGACCTCGAGGTGGACGAACGCCACGGACTGGCGGCCGACCATCAGCAGGCCGCGATAGGCCTCGGTCAAGGCGTGCGAAAGCGATCGGTCCCGCACATACCGGCCGCCGACGAAGAGGTACTGGCCCTTGTTGTTCGAGCGGCTCTGCGACGGGTGCCCGACGTAGCCCCAGACGTACGTCGCCCCGTCGCGGCTCTCGACCCAGAGCAGCGCATCGGCGAGCTCGCGACCGAAAAAGACCGCGATCCGCTCGCGGATGCCCGTCACCGGCGGCAGGTCGTGGACGACCTTGCCCGAGGAGCGATACGTGAGATGCACGGTCGGATGCGCCAGCGCGACCCGGGCGAACATGTCGGCGACGTGCCCGGCCTCGGTCCCATCCGACTTGAGGAACGTCCGGCGGACCGGCGTGTTGAAGAAGAGGTTGCGGACCTCGATCACCGTCCCCGGCGACGCCGCGCAGTCCTTCACGGCCGAGGCGACGCCCCCCTCGATCGTGATCTCCGACCCGCACTCCGCGTCGGCCCGGCGGGTCTGGCACCGAACCTTGGCGACCTCGGCGATCGCCGCGAGCGCCTCGCCGCGGAAGCCGAGCGTGGTCACCCGGTGCAGGTCGTCGGCCTCGGCGAGCTTGCTCGTCGCGTGCGGCGTGAAGGCGAGCAGCAGGTCGTCGGGCTCCATCCCCTGCCCGTTGTCGGCGACGCGAACCAGGTCCTTGCCGCCCCGCTCGACAGAGAGGTCGACGCGGGTTGCGCCGGCGTCGATGGCGTTCTCGAGCAGCTCCTTGACGACGCTCGCGGGCCGCTCGACGACCTCGCCCGCGGCGATCTGGTTGATGACCGACGGCGATAACTGCCGGATGATCCCCATGGCCCCCTCCCGCGATGTGAGTGAGGGCCATTCTAGCGTGTGAGCGTTCGTACAGACAATCGCCGCATCGATTCCCGCCGGGAGGGCGAGGCTCCCGCCGAGCCGGGTTTGATGCGCGGATGTGTTGGGTGCGCGGCCCCATCGGAGCGCAGCCCGAGACCCCGCTCGGCGGGAGCCTCGCCCTCCCCTGCGGACAATTCGGGCCGCCATCGTCTCCGGGTGGCCGGGGCAGAGCGCCAGCGGTGCCCCGGAAGGGAAGACGCCGAGGCCACCCCGTTCCGGGGCACCGCTGGCGCTCTGCCCCGGCCACCCGGCCACAAGCTAATGAGCTTGAGCCGGCCGCGGGGCAACAAAGCCCGGATACCAAGCGATCAAATCGATGTAATCTTCCGAAGCTGGTCCATCCACGACGTGACCCAGACCGGCCGCATCGACTTCCTCGCGGGAGGCTAGTGTCCAACCTGACGGTGCGAGTACAGCGTGTGTATCACGGATGTGCCCGAGGCAAGTTTCCCTGTCCTGGCCGGCGGAGCCGCAAGCGGCACAAACGAAGAAGATGCGGCCGGAACCGAGACAACGAGCGCAAAGCAGATCCTTCGCCGCGCACTCATCGCACCAACCCGCTGAAATGCACATGCCGTGGAACCTCACCCCACCCCGTACTCCTTGATCTTCCGATAAAGCGTCCTCTCCCCGATCCCCAGCATCCTCGCCGCCTCCTCGCGGTTCCCGTTGGTCAGCTTGAGCGTCTCACCGATGTAATACTTCTCGACCTCATCGAGAGACTGCCCAACCAATTGAGCCGGCGTCGCCCCGCCGTCCCCCGAAGCCGGCGTCACCGACTGCAATTCCTCGGTCAGGTCGTCCACGTCGAGCGTGCCGTCGAAGTCCATGACGATCATGCTCTCGATCACGTTCTTCAGCTCGCGGACGTTGCCCGGCCACGAGTAGGCCATCAGGGCCTTGCGGGCGGCCGGGGAGATGCCGGCGATCTTCTTGCCGTGCGAGGCCGAGAACTCCTTGAGGAAGAAGTCGATCAGCAGCGGAATGTCCTCGCGGCGGGCCCGCAGGGGCGGCAGCTTGATCGAGACAACTTTCAGGCGATGGTACAGGTCGGTGCGGAACGTCCCCGCGCCGATCGCCTCGTTCAGGTCGCGGTTCGTCGCGGAGATGACCCGCACGTTCACCTTGATCGGCTCGTTCGTGCCGACGCGGACAATCTCGCCCGACTCGAGGACGCGGAGGAGCTTGACCTGCGTCGAGGTCGGAATGTCGCCGATCTCGTCGAGGAAGAGCGTGCCACCGTTGGCGTGCTCGAACCAGCCCTTGCGGTCCCGGTCGGCGCCGGTGAAGGCGCCCTTGACGTGACCGAATAGCTCGGATTCGAGGATGTTCTCGCTCAAAGCCGCGCAATTCAGCGCAACAAACGGCTTTGTTCGCCGGGGGCTGTTCGTGTGCAGGGCCTTGGCGACGAGCTCCTTGCCCGTGCCGGATTCGCCCGTGATCAGGACAGTGGCCGACGTCGGCGCGATCTGCCGGAGCCGCTGGACGACCGTGTGCATGAGTGGCGAGTTGCCGACGACGCCCTCGAAACCGAACCGCTCGTTGAGCTGTTTTTGCAATTCAATGTTCGAATGCGCGAGCCGCTGGGCCTGCGACTGCTTGTCGACGACGACCCGCAATTCGTTGATGTCGAGCGGCTTGGTCAGATAGGTCGCCGCGCCGGCCTGCAAGGCGGCCACCGCGGCCTTGGCCGTGTTGTAGCCGGTGAGGATCACGACCTCGGCGTCGGGCAATTCCCGTTTGGCGCGGGCGAGGACTTCCATGCCGCCGACGTCGTCCATGAGGAGGTCGGTCAGGACGATGTCGAAGTCCTGCTCCTCGATCAGGCGGACGCCCTCGCGGCCGCTGGTGGCGACGGTGCACTCGTAGCCGACCCGTTCGAGGCTCTCGGCCACGGCCTGGGCGTGCGGCTCGTCGTCGTCGACCACGAGGACGCGGATCTGCGGGTCCATCGGCGGTCAGGACCCTCCGTCCGTGGCCTCGACGTCGATGACTCGCCCGTTGGACTCGGCCGCGATCGGCAGCCGAACGGTGAACTGGGATCCCTTGCCGGGCTCGCTCCGCACGAGGATCGTTCCGCCGTGGGCCTCGACGATCTTCCGCGTCGTCGGCAGGCCCAGGCCGCTGCCGCCGGGCCTCGTCGAGAAGAAGGCGTTGAACACCTTGCCCTGCAACTCCTCGTCCATGCCGCAACCCGTGTCGATGACGTCGAGCACCGCGTAGCCGCCGTCGCGCCGGGTCCGGAGGATCAGCTCGCCGCCTTCCGGCATGGCCTTCTGCGCATTCAGAATGAGGTTGAGCAAGGCCTGCTTGAACAGGTCGACGTCGAGCAGGACGGGCGGCAGCGAGTCGTCATATTGCGACCGGAAGACGATCCCCTCGACGGCGCACTGGGGCTCGCAGAAGTCGCGCATCTCGTCGACCACGGCGTTGAGGTCTGCGGGCTTTGTGGGCAATTCCTGGACGCGGGCGAAGCGGAGGAAGTCCTCGAGGATGCCCTGGAGCCGGTGCGTCTCGCGCCTGATCCGCTCGAGCTTCTGGACGATTCGCCGCTCGCGAGGCGTCTCGGGGTTGGGGAACTCCTCGGCCAGCAGGTCGAGGTTCAATCCCATCGTCGAGAGCGGGTTGCGGATCTCGTGCGCCAGGCCGCCGGCCAGGAGCGCGATCTCGGCATACTGGGCGCGGAGGCGGCGGTTGTCGTCGCCGTCGGACGCGGTCGTGTTGAGGGTGCTGGTATCGCTCACGTCGATCATCGCGCTGGAATCCCCGGGGAGGCGGACGCGATCGGCCCCGTCCTGGGGAAACTGCCGCGGGCCCGAGGGGGGCCCGGCGGGTCTCGTGGGAGTCTATCACAACCGGACGGCGGCGCGGCAGACTCTCGCATTCGCCGCCCCGTGGGCGTACCCGGGAGGGCGAGGCTCCCGCCGAGCCGGGGATCGGCGACCCCTTCGGTGTCCGCAGGCTCCCGACGGGCCGGGCTTGAGACCCGGCTCGGCGGGAGCCTCGCCCTCCCGGGAGGGGAGGGCCGGAAATCAGTCGCGCCGCGGCCCGCGGTCGCCGTAGCCGCCGCCGCCACCAGGCCCCCGCCGGGGCGGCCCGCCGCGATCGCCATAGCCACCGCGGTCGCCGCCCCGATCACCACCGCCGGGGGGACGGCTGCCGGGTCCGGGCTGGTTGCCGGCGTTGGGGTCGGTGATCCCGCGCTCGGCCATGGCGGCCTTGCGCGAGAGCTTGACGCGGTCCTGGTCGTCGACGGCGATCGCCTTGACGAGCATCGGGTCGCCGACGCGGCAGATGTCCGTGACCTGGCCGACATAGCCCTCGGACAGCTCGCTGATGTGGACGAGTCCGTCGCGGCCGGGGAGGATCTCGACGAACGCGCCGAAGTCCTTGATCGACGAGACGCGGCCCTCGTAGATCCGGCCGACCTGGACGCCCTCGGTCATCGCCTGGATCTTGTCGCGGGCCGCCTGCACGCCCGCGGCGTCGAGGCCGGAGAGCGTGACGATGCCGCTGTCCTCGATGTCGATCTTGGCGCCCGTCTCCTCCTGGAGCCGGCGGATCGTCTTGCCGCCGGGGCCGATCACGAGGCCGATCTTCTCGGGGTTGATCTGGATCTGCAAGAGCCGCGGGGCCATCATCGAGATCTCGTCGCGCGGGCGCTTGATCGCCCGGAGCATGGCCCGGAGGATCTCGAGCCGGGCCTCCCTGGCCTGGTCCAGGGTCTCGCGGACGATCTCGCCGCTGATGCCGCGGTTCTTCAGGTCGAGCTGGATGCCCGTCACCCCGCGCTGGGTGCCGGCGACCTTGAAGTCCATGTCGCCGAAGTGGTCCTCGTCGCCGATGATGTCGGTGAGCAGGACGTGCTTGTCGCCCTCCTCGACGAGGCCGATCGAGATCCCGCCGACGGGGTCGGAGATCGGCACGCCGGCGTCCATCAGGCTCAGCGTCGCGCCGCAGACGCTGGCCATCGAGCTCGAGCCGTTCGACTCGAGGATGTCGCTGACGCAGCGGATCGTGTACGGGAACTCCTCGCGCTCGGGCAGGACGTTCGCGACCGACCGCTCGGCCAGCGCCCCGTGGCCGATCTCGCGCCGGCCGGGGCCGCGGATCGGGCGGACCTCGCCGACGGCGAAGCTCGGCATGTTGTAATCAAGCATGAACTTCTTCGTGTACTCTTCCATGATCCCGTCGACCCGCTGCTCGTCGCCGGTCGTGCCGAGCACGGTCGTGACCAGGGCCTGGGTCTCGCCGCGCTGGAAGATGGCCGAGCCGTGGGCGCGGGGCAGCACACCGACTTCGCAGCTGATCGGTCGCAGGTCCTTCGGGCCGCGGCCGTCCGACCGCGTGCCGTCGAGGATCAGCTCGCGGACGACCCGCTCCTCGACCGCGTGGAAGGCGGCCTTGAGCCGCTTCACCATCGCGGGGTCGGCGCCGGCTGCGGTGTCCAGCTCGGCGACGACACGGTCCTGGAGCTGCCTTGGTCGCGGCCTTGCGGTCGGCCTTGAGGCCGCCCTGCTTCGCCTCCTTCAGCTCGCGACCGTACTTCTCGTAGATGGTGCCTCGGAGCTCGTCGACCGGCACCCCGACCGGCTCCCACGCCGGCAGCCCGGCCGCGGCGAGCAGCTCGTGTTGCAGGGCGATCATCTCCTGGTTGAGGCGGTGCGCCTCCATGATCGCGTCGTACATCTCGGGCTCGGGCAATTCCTGCCCGAACCCCTCGATCATCACGATTGTCTTGTCGGTGGAGGCGACGACCAGGTCGAGGTCGCTGGCCTTCAGCTCCTCGGCCGTCGGGAAGGTGACGAGCTTGCCGTCAACCCGGCCCAGCCGCACGGCGCCGATGGGACCCATGAAGGGAACGCGGGCGATCAAGAGGGTGGCCGAGGCGCCGTTGATCGAGGGCACGTCGGCGTCGTTGACCCGGTCGGCCGAGATCGGGCCGGCCTGGATCTGGACCTCGTCGCGGTACGAGTCGGGGAAGAGCGGGCGGATTGGGCGATCGATGAGGCGGGACGTCAAGATTTCCTTGGTCGTCGGCCGGCCCTCGCGCTTGATGAATCCGCCGGGGAACTTGCCCGCGGCATAGACCTTCTCGCGGTAGTCGACGGTGAGTGGGAAGAAGTCGAGTCCCTCGCGGCCGGGGCCGGCGACGGTGGCGACCAGGCTCATCGTCTCGCCGATGCGGACGACCACGGCGCCGCTGGCCTGCTTGGCCAAGCGGCCGGTCTCCATGCTGATGGTCTTGCCACCGACGTTACGCTCGACGGTGACGGGGGTGCGGGGCGGACTGGGGGTGTTTGACATGCTGGGGAAATACCTCGGCCGACGTGAGTGGGACGGGCGGTGCCGGGCCCCGAAACGGCCGGTCGACCGGCCGCGGGAGGCTCCGCGCTGGCGGGACGATCTCTGTGAGAAGAAGCGGGATAGGGAGGGGTGCCCCGGCCGTCCCGAGGGGCTCGGCCGATCGCGTCGGGCCGGGGGCTTCGCATCGCCGCGAGGGCCTCGCCGCTTACTTGCGGATGCCCAGGCGGCCGATCACTTCAAGGTAACTCTTGCGGTCATGCAGCCTGAGGTACTTTAGCAGGCTCGACCGCTTCGACACCATCATCAGCAGCCCTCGGCGGCTGGCGTGGTCCTTGCTGTGTGCCTTGAAATGGTCGGTCAAGTCGTTGATCCGCGCCGTCAACAGCGCGATCTGGACCTCGGGCGAACCGGTGTCCTCGGTCGCTCGACCGAACGACTGGATGATCTCCGACTTCTTCTCCTTCGTGATCGACATCGCTCGCCCCACGGACGCCGGCCATAGACATTGGGCCGGACTTCTTGTTCATTCCACGCTGGAAGACGACCAATCTAGGCGATTTCCCCGGCCTTTGCAATCCCCCCGCGTGCGTCCGTCGTGTCGCGGGGGACCGCCGCGGTCGATCGGCCAAAGCGCGGCCCGGCGTGCGGATTGCGTCAAGTTTGCCGGCTGCGACGATGATACCGATCGGGCGGGATTGTCGGCTGCGACGGCGAATCGGCCCCTGGCGCGACGTTCCGGCCGCATTGGAGCGGGCTTCCTTCGGAAGTCTCGCATCCTCGTGCGGTCCGACGTGCGGACCGTCGGTGATCGAGGCCTGCGATCGCAGATGGTCCGCACCCGCCCTCCGGTAGTGGGTCAGTTTGACGTGCGATCACCGGGAAATGGGTGGCCCGGACAACTCGTTGTCCGGGTCGCGAAGCGACCAGAGGAGTAGCATGCGGCCTGGTGCAGGCCCGGAGGATCCAGCGCCGCCTCTTGCGGCTTCGCCGCCCGGACAACGAGTTGTCCGGGCCACCCCGGCAAGGCTCTCCTGATATACTCCTAGCTCAACCTGACCCACTACCCGCCCTCCAGCCGACTTGACCCGGCCCGCACGACGTCGTAACCTCAACTCGTCGGCGGGCTCGCGACGGGCTGGCCGACCCAGCTATGATGGCCCCGCGATGTGCTGGCGACATCGGCGGGGTTTTTTCACGCCCGCGGCCGGCCCGGGTCACTCCGTCTCTCCCGCATGACGCGGTTCGCAACACGATCGTCACGGCTGTCCCTGCCGCGAACCTCGGGATCATTTCCCCGCACGACGTGCTTCGATTGACCGCCGAGGGAAACGCCGATGCCCTCCGTCCCCGCGCGACGCAAGGCCGTCGATCGCCCCGCCCCGCCGGAGCCGCCGGCCGGTGTGTCGATGGTCGCCGCGACGGCGACGCTCGGATGGGACTGCCGATGCGCGATCGTCGAGGGGAGGCCGAGCGAGCCGTTCCTGCACCGCTCCCCGGAGCACGTCGTCGCCTTCCACCTGGCGGGCGCGGCCCGGGTCGAGCTGACGCGCGGTGGAAAGTTCACCCGATTCTGCAGCGAGCCGGGGTCGTTCACGGCCCTGCCGGCCGGCGTGGACTACGTCGTGCGGATCGACCGGCCGGTCAAGGTCCTCTGCTGGTCGATCGCGCCGGGCCGCTCCATGACCTGACGCGGCGCGAATGGGGGTCGGACGGGAAGGCGATCGAGGTAGCCGAGGCCCTCGGCCGCCGCGACGCCGAGGTCTGGGCCCTGGGCAAAAAGCTCGCCGACCTCCTCGCCGCGCCGGTCGAAGGGGCCAGGACCTATGCCGAGGCGCTTTCGGTCCAGCTCGCCGTGCACCTGCTCTGGGGCAACGCCCCCCTGCCCGGGCGCCGGGCCGCGGGGGACTCGCTCGACGACGGGCGGCTGGGCAGAGTGGTCGACTACATCGAGCACGGACTCGGCGGCGAGATCACAGTCGACGAGCTTGCCGAGGTGTCCGGCCTAAGCCCCGGCTACTTCGTCGGCGCGTTCAAGCGGGCCCTGGGCAAGACCCCGCACCAGTATCTGACCGAGCGGCGTGTGGCCCGCGCCTGCGAGCTGTTGCACGACCCGCACCGCGCGATCATCGACGTGGCGATGGACGTCGGCTTCTCTTCGCAGAGCCACCTGACGTCGGTCTTCCGCAAGTTCATGAAGACGACCCCGGCCGCCTACCGCCAGCAGGCCCTGGGGCTCCGCGATCCGGGGTGATTTGACAAGATTCGCGGCGGCAATTTGATAGAAGAGCTGCGACGTCCACGTAAGATGGGCAGTGCCGTGCGTGGCGACGTGACGGGGCCGGGCGAACGAGGAGCGATGCCGTGGGACGCGACTCTCGGGGCGAAGCCCAGGCGAGGCGACGGGAGGCCCGCGAGCGGGATCTCGCCGGGCTCGAGATCGAGATCGACGAGCGGACGCGGTCGCTCCGGGTCCGCGACCCCCGGGCCTTCCGCGCGGGGCGGCGCGCCTTCTGCCGCCGGCTGCTCGAGGCCGCTGCGCGACGGCCGGGGGTGAACCGGGCCGAAGTCGACCTCGTGACGGCCTCGTGCCGCGTCGAGTTTGTCGACGGGACCCACGACCTGCCGTCGATGGCCGACAGCTTCATCGAGGCCGTGCGCGACGCCTCGGCCGGCGAGGGCGTGGTCTCGAGGCTCCGGCCGGCCGGCGGCTGGTCGGGGCTGACCGTCTACCGGGTCGACGACGACGTCTCGATCTGGGAGACGTCCGAGTCGCCGGGCCGGATGAGGCTCCGCCACCGCGGCGGCCCGGACGATCGCACCCAGCTCGCGCGCGTCGCCCAGACGCTGACGGGCATGGACGGGGTCGAGTCGTGCCACGTGTCGCGCTGGTCGCGGCGGTTGACGGTCGACCTCGGCGATCACGGCGCCGACTCCGACGCCCTCCTGGACGGCGCCGAGCGGGCTTTCGAGTCGTTCCGCCCGGTCGATCGGCACGAGCCGGGCCTGCACGTCGCCCTGCCCCGCAGGCTGCTGCACCTCGGCCTGGCCGGCGGGTCGTTCGCGATGACGCTCGTCGCGCTCGTTATCCCGGGCATGCCGACGGTGCCGTTCCTCCTGGCCACGGGATATTACCTGGCGCGCTCCTCGCCGCGGCTCAACGACGCGCTCCGCCGCGCCCCGCTCTTCGGTCAGATCCTCCGCGAGTGGGAGGAGCACGGCCGCGTAAGCCGGTCGTCCAAGCGCGGACTCATCGGATTCACGCTGGCGATCGTCGTCGTCACGGTCGCCGTCACGCCGATGACCCCGGCCATGCTGGCGGTCGTTGGGCTGCTCGTCACGCTGAGCCTCGTCGGCATCGCCCAGATGCCGGAGCTCCCCGAGGAGCCGGCGCGCCGGCCGCTCAGCGGTCCCGCGCGGCTCGCGCTGCCCGCCGTTTGACACCGGCCCCGGGCCGGTCGGTCCTCATCGCGAATCCTACGAAGTTCGGACTCGCCGGCCATTCTGCCGGCCCGCCCTGTCTCCGCGCCGATTTCTCGGCGTTATTCCCCTTTGTAGAGGCCGAGGTCATGTCAGCATCCACGCGTTGACGCTACCGGCGTCCGCGCGCCGGAATTCGCCTCGGAACCATCTCGAGGAGACGTAGCGATGCCGAGTCGAAAGAACAGGCTTGCGGAGCTGATCGCTCGCTTGCGCGGGACGCCCGCCGGCCCGAACTCTCGTCGAACCATCCGGCGCCGCTTGGCGTTCGAGGACCTGGAGGGGCGTGCGGTCCCTTCAACACTCTCATTCGGGTTCGACGGCGGCGAGGCGGCTAGTTTCCCGCAGGGCCGGGGCGGCCAGCCAGGCACCGCGGGCGGGCCCGGGGCGACGTCGAACCTCGCTGGCGGAGGCGGCACCTGCGGCGGCGGAGCGTCCACGACCTCGACCACGCTCGCGCAGGATGCCCGCTCGGTCCAGCAGGCGTTCCAGACCTTCGACGCCGCCTACCTATCGGCCGTCGCCGCGCTCCGCGCCACGGCCACGACGACCACACCGCCGACGGCCGCGGGCATCGCGGCCTTCGATCAGGCGATCGCCACGGCTATCAACAACCTTGACACCTCGATCGGCGCCAAGCTGGGCAACCTGACCAGCACCGGCACAACCGTGGCGAGCACGATCGGCGGATACACCGCGACGCTCCAGACCGAGATCGACAGCGCCGCCACCGGCCTGGCCAACTCGACAAACTCGGCCGTCCTGGCGATGAACCAGGAAGTGAACGCCGACCTCAAGAGCGCGGAGGGCGAGGCCAGCGCCGCGATCCTGGCCGACACGCCGGCCGATACGATTACGACGTCGACGATCCAGACCTACAAGCAGGCGGTCCAGGCGGCCTTCCAGGCGTTCAACTCGGCGATCTCGAACGCCGAGCAGTCGTCGATCTCCGGCGGGACCCCTTTGAGCACGTCGGCCGTCTCGTCGGCCGTCTCGACGCTCCAGACGGCCCTGACGTCGGCCGTGAGCGCAGCTTGGAACCCCGTTTTCCGCTAGTCCTTTCAACCCGACCGCCGCGATCACGGCCGACCTGATCGACCTGACGACCGCGCTGGACGCGATCTCGGGTCCGACGGCGGGGAACACGGCCTCGGCCCGGGTGTTCGTGCGGACGGTGGGCGCGACGCTCTCGCAGTACGAGATGATGGTGACGCAGTCGATCGCGACGGCGATCCAGGGCTACAACACGAGCCTCCTGTGAGTCGGGGTCGGCCGGGCCGGGTACTCGGGCCGCCCGGGGGGCCGGCCCGGGGCCTGGCGCGGCCGACTTGCTTGGACCGTGGGGGAGCGAGCGGAGTGCGGAGTGCGGAGTGCGGAGTGCGGAATTCATGACGGGCAAACGGACAGGACGGGCGGCGGGATTACACTGCTTGTGTTCTTTGCACCCTGTACTCCGCACTCCGCACTCCGCACTCCGCACTCCGACCGACGCTTCCCTCCAATTCCCATCACCCCTCCCCCTTCTCCCCCCGCCCGCCCCGCCTACAATTCGGATCGGTGCCCTCCACCCCCGAGGCCGCGATGATCGACGAGGATAACGAGATCGCCGGCCAGGTCGAGCGGCTCCGCAACGGGGAGGAGGGGGAGCTCGCACCGCTGTTCTCGGCCTATCGCGACAGGCTGAAGCGGATGATCGAGTTCCGGCTCGACGCCCGGCTCCGCGGCCGCGTCTCCGCCTCCGACGTGCTGCAAGAGGCCTACATCGACGCCCTCAAGCGGCTCCGCCACTTCCAGGCCGACGCCGAGGTGCCGCTCTTCGTCTGGCTCCGCACGGTGACAATCCAGCGGCTCATCCAGGTCCATCGCCAGCACCTCGGAGCGGGCATCCGCGACGCCGCGCGCGAGGTCTCGCTCGGCCGGCTGCGCGCCCGAGGCCAGCTCGGAGATGATTGCCGAGTTCATCGCCGACCAGAGCTCGCCCAGCATGGCCGCCCAGCGCGGCGAGGCCCTGGCCCAGCTCCGCGAGGCGCTCGACGGCCTCGACCCCATCGACCGCGAGGTGCTGGCGCTCCGCCATTTCGAGGACCTGAATAATCACGAGGTCGCCGCCCTGCTCGGCATCCAGCCGGCCGCGGCCAGCAAGCGATACGTGCGGGCCCTGGAGCGGCTCAAGGACGCGCTCGAACGATTCCCCGACTTCGGCATGGGGTGAGTCATGAACGACGCGAGCGACGCCAACGGCAGGCTCCGCGGCGACCCGACCGACCAGGTCGTCGGCCCCGACCAGGACCCCCTCGACGCCCTGGCCGAGGAGTTCGCCGAGCGGTGCCGCCGCGGCGAGGCCCCGTCGATGGCCGAATACCTCGCCCGCCACCCCGACGACATCGACCGCGTCCGCAGGCTCCTGGGCGCCGTGGCGATGATGGAGCAGCTCCGCCGCGGCTCGCACCAGGCCCGGTCGATGCCCGACCGGCTCGGCGAGTTCCGCATCATCCGCGAGCTCGGACGCGGCGGCATGGGCGTCGTCTACGAGGCCGTGCAGGAGTCGCTCGACCGCCACGTCGCCGTCAAGGTGATCCACCACGTCCATCTCGACCCCAAGCGCCTGAAGCGATTCCAGCGCGAGGCGCAGGCCGTCGCGCAGCTCCACCACACGAACATCGTGCCGATCTTCGGGGTGGGAGAGCACGACGGGCTGCCGTACTACGTGATGCAGATTATCCGCGGCCACGGCCTCGACGCCCTCTGCGACCGCTGGCGCCGCGAGGGCTCGCCAAGGCAGTCCGACAGGTGGCGGTTCGCCGCCAGGGTCGGCGTGCAGGCGGCCGAGGCGCTCCACCACGCGCACGAGCAGGGCGTGCTCCACCGCGACGTCAAGCCGGCCAACCTGCTCATCGACGAGCACGAGGCCGTCTGGATCACCGACTTCGGCCTGGCCAAGCTCAACGGCCGCGAGGACCTCACCGGCACCGGCGACGTCATCGGCACGCTCCGCTACCTCGCCCCCGAGGCCCTGCGCGGCGAGACCGACGCGCGGAGCGACGTTTACAGCCTGGGTTTGACGCTCTACGAGCTCTTGACGCTCGAGCCCCCCTTCGGCGAGCTGAGCCCGAGCGAGCTCCTTCGCCAGGTCAGCGAGGGCCGGCCGACGACGCCGCGCCGGCTCGAGCCGACGATCCCGCCCGACCTCGAGACGATCATCCTCAAGGCGACCACCCGCGAGCCCGAGCACCGCTACGCCGACGCCGGCGCTATGGGCGACGACCTCCGCCGTTTCCTCGAGGACCGCCCGATCCTCGCCCGCCGCGCCACGCCGTTCGAACGTGCCTGGCGCTGGAGCCGGAGGAACCGCGTGCTCGCCGCCCTGACCGCGACGGCCGCGTCGTCGCTCGTGCTCGCCGCGGTGGTCGGCTGGGTCTTCTACGCCCGCGCCGAGGCGCGGCGGGTCGAGGCCGACAAGGCGACCAGGCGCGCCGAGGACAACGTGGCCCTCTCGCTCGAGGTCTTCGGCGAGCTGTTCGAAACGCTCGCCCCGAGCGACGGCGTCTCCATTCCGCCGCTCGGCCTGCTCGGCAGGCACGCCCCGCGCGGGCTGGCGGGCGGGCCGATGGGGCCCGGCCACGACGGCGGGCCCGGCGGCGGGCCGCCGGGGTTGGCCAAGCCCGACCTCGCGATGCACAAGCCGCACGGCCCCGGGCCCGGAGGGGGATCGGGCGGCCCGTTCGGTCCCCCCGGCGACCGCGGGCCGATGCGCGGCCCGATGGGCGGCTCGACCGACGTCTCGCGGCTGCTCCAGAGCGTGCTCTCGTTCTACGACCGCTTCGCCACCCAGAACGCCACGAACCCCAAGCTCCAGGGCGAGGCCGCCTGGGCCTATCGCAAGGTCGCCGCCCTCTCCCAGTACATCGACCGCAACGACGACGCCGAGCGCCGCCTGGCGCGGGCCATCGGCATGCTCGAAGACCTGTCCCAGCAATACCCGGACGACCCTTCCTACCGCGTGAAGCTGGTCGAGACGTACCTCATGACCAGCCCGTGGACCGCCGATCCCGCGACCCTGGCCCGGATCGAGTCCCGGCTCCGCCGCGCCCGCGAGCTCGCCGAGCGGCTCGTGGCCGAGATGCCCGACGACCCCGAGGTCGAGAAGGACCTCGTCGACGCCCTGGGCAAGCTCGGCGCGACGCTCCAGCGACTCGACCGCCCCGACGAGGCCGAGCCCTGCTACCGCCGCGCGATCGCGCTCTGCGACGGCCTCATCGGCCGGATCCAGCGCTCGTGGCGCGTGATGCTCGACCGGGTGGCCGTCCGCGAGTCGCTCGCGATGCTCCTGGTCACCAAGGGCCGCCGCGACGAGGCCCTCTCGCAGACCGACGCGATGGTCCCCGAGCTCCGCGCCCTCGAATCCGAGCGTGGCACGACCCGCCCGGTGCTCGACCGCGTCGAGGCTCTCGCCGCGATTTACAAGACCCTCGGCGAGGCGAAGCGCTCGGACGAGATGGCCGCATGGGCCGAGACCCTTGCCGCCCGCCCCCCCGACGGCGGCCCAGGCTCTCGCGACAACGGGCCGAGGTGACGGACGCGATTGGTTCGTCGGTGCGACCGGGTGCCACCGGCCCAGGTCCCCGGGAGGGCGAGGCTCCGCCCGAGCCCGGGCATGACGCCCGGCGCGGGGGCCGCCGCCGGCCGCCGCCAGCCCGTACCGGGAGGGCGAGGCTCCGTCCGAGCCCGGGCCTGACGCCCGGGCCCGGGGTTGCCGGCGGCCGCCGACGGGCGATGCGTCATGCCCGGGCTCGGACGGAGCCTCGCCCTCCCGGATGCCGCCCTCCCGGATGCCGCCCTCCCGGATACCGCCGTCGCGCCGTTTCCGAGAACGATCCCCGCCCCCATCACGATGATATGCGATAGAACGCGCGCGACGTCGCGCGCCGCCAGCGTCCGCGATCACCCAGAGGCGAACACCCATGCGTTCCGAGAAGCAGCGCGAAGCGAGCCGAATCAACGGCAAGAAGTCCAGGGGCCCCACCTCGCCCGAGGGCAAGGCCGTCTCCAAGTTCAACGGCCTCAAGCACGGCCTCAGGGCCGAGCACGTCATCCTCCCCGGCGAGGACCCCGCCGCCTTCGAGGCCGAGCGCCAGGCCTGGTTCAACGACTGGAAGCCGCCCAGCCACACCCGCGCCGTCCTCGTCGAGCGGGCCGCGGTCGCCTCGTGGCGGCTGACCAGGGCCGTGAAGGCCGAGTGCGCCTGGCTCGGGAGGCGCGCCGAGTTGGCCGGCGATACCTTCGACTTCGAGCGGTTCAACCGCGTCGACCGCGCCGTCTCCCGCGCCGACACCGACCCAGGCGGCGCAATGACGCTCCTGGAGATCGACGCCACCGGCATCGACCGCGTGATCGCCTCCTGCGGCGAGCTCGAGCGCGCCTGGAGGCGGGGCCCTCCGGCTGGGACCAGCCGCGCTACCACCAGACGCTGATGATGGTGACGGGCCACCGGCTCGACGAGTACCCGCACCACGCCGGGCCGATCCCGAAGGCCTCCGCGCGGCTGCTGGCGGCGAACAACGCCGACTTCGCCGATCGGCCGTGCTTCGACTACGGCCACTGCGTGGTCATCTTCCCGCTGCCGGAGGGCGAGCACAGGCCGCGGTCGAGCTCCTGCGCAAGGCGGTGGCCGAGCAGGTCGCGCGGCTCCGCGAGCTCCGGAGCCAGAAGCCCGACCCGGCCGACCTGCGGGCCCGCGCGGTGGCGGCGGCGTACTGCGACGGGTCGGAGGAGGGGAAGCTGCGGCATCGGTACGAGATGGCGATCGATCGCTCGCTGCGGGCGACGATTCAGCAGTTGATCATGCTCGAGAAGTCGGGGGCGGACCTGGGTCAGGACGAGTCGCAAGTCACTGATAATGAAGGCGATACGTCCGATACTCCGGCCGCGTCGGAGGTCCTGAAGGCGGTCGCGCCGGGTTCGGTCGGCGCGGGCGATCCGATCGAGGTCCCGACCGGGTCCGAGGTCCCGAAGCGCGGCCCGGAGGTGCCGAAATCGGTCCCGGCGCGGGCCGGCGGGGGCCGATCGCGGCGGTAAATTCTGAATACGTTAATATAAAGACCGGAGCCTGGCACCGGGCCGCGCTCGCTGTGCGCGCCGGCGTCGGACGCGTTGGTGGGACAGACCGTCCGATCCGACCCGCGACCCGCCTCGCGCCGCGCTTGTGACGGCCCGCGCCATCCGATAGGTTGATGGATGTGTCCCGCCCCGGGTCCTGAACCCGGTCGAATCGCGGGACGGCCCGGCGCGTCCCGACGCCGAGTATCAGAGCGGACTGCGATGGTGGTGCGCCCTCGCCACGCCTCGCCCGCCAGCAACCATCATCGGAGCATCCGCGATGAAGCACGCATTACCGATCGCGCTGGCCCTCCTCGTTGCCGGCACGGCGCTGGGGCGCGAGGCACGGCTGGTCCGCTATCCTCACTATCACAACGGCAAGGTCACATTCAGCTATCTGGGCGACATCTGGGTCGCCGGCGAGGACGGCTCGAACGTCCAGCGGCTCACCGTCCACAAGGGCCGCGACTACAACTCGCGGTTCTCGCCCGACGGCAAGTGGATCGCCTTCTCGAGCGACCGCAACGGCAACCTCGACGTCTGGGCCATGCCCTCCGGCGGCGGCCACGCGCGGGCGATCACGACGCATTCGGCCGACGACGTGGCGCTCGAACTGGACGCCCGACTCGAAGGGCGTGCTCTTCGCCTCGACGAGGGCCGGCGACTTCCTGCCCAAGCTCTTCGTCGCCCCCCTCGACGGCGGCATGCCGCGCGACGCCGGGCCCGACTTCGGCCTCACCGGCTCGTTCTCGCCCGATGGCAAGAAGCTCGTCGTCAATCGCAAGGGCCAGCAGTACTGGCGGAAGTTCTACCGGGGCGCCTATCAGACCGACGTCACGGTGATGGACCTCGCGTCCAAGACATTTACGGATCTCACCGACTTCGCCGGCCTCGACTCGTGGCCGCTTTACGGCGGCGACGGTTTCGTCTACTTCGTCTCCGACCGCGACGGCAACGGGCTGACGAATCTGTGGAAGGTTCCCGACAAGGGCGGGAAGGCCGAGAAGGTCACGACCTTCACGAGCGGCGACGTCCGGTTCCCGACGATCAGCGGCGACGGCAAGACGATCGTCTTCGAGCACGACTTCGGCGTCTGGAAGCTCGACGTCGCCACGAAGGAGGTCAAGCGGCTCAAGTTCGACATCTCGGCCGAGACGCAGGAGACGCTCGTCGAGTGGCGCGACTTCAACTCGCAGGTCGACGACTTCGACGCCGCGCCCGACGGCAAGCGCATCGCCTTCTCGATCCACGGCGAGATCTTCACCGCGCCCGTCGACGAGGGGGATCTGGTGCAGATCACCGAGGGCCCCGACCGCGACCGCAACCCCGACTATTCGCCCGACGGCAAGCTCCTCGCCTTCTCGTCCGACAAGTGCGGCCACGAGGAGATCTATGTCGTGCCCGTCGACGGCACCGCGCCCGCCCGGAAGATCACGAGCATCGACGCGCTCAAGCGCGGTCACGGAGTGGTCGCCCGACTCGAAGTGGCTGCTCGTCCTGACGAGCGACGGCAAGCTGCTCAAGGTCGACGCCTCGGGCAAGGAGCCGAAGGAGCTGGCGTCGTCGAAGTACGGCGGGATCGACTCGGCGCACTGGTCGCCGGACGGCAAGTTCGTCGTGTTCTCGAAGGCCGACGTGACCCGCTCGGATGACGTCTACCTGGTCCCGGCCGACGGCGGCGAGGAGAAGAAGCTCACCTTCGACTTCGCCGACGACACCCAGCCGTATTTCTCGGCCGACGGCCGCAAGGTCTACTTCGTGCGCCGCGAGGGCGACCTCAGCGAGGGCCAGCGGCCGACCGCGCAGGTCTTCGTCATCCCGCTCGAGAAGCTCGACCGCGACCCGCTCGAGCCCGCGCCCGGCGAGGCGAGCGAGGGCGGCGGACGCGGCGGCTTCGGCGGCGGCGGAGGCCCGCGCGGTCCGGCCGCGGCCGTGACGCCCGCGAAGGACGTCAAGATCGACTGGGCCGGGCTGAAACGGCGGACGCGTCGCGTGACGCCCGCGAACCTCTCGGCCTTCAACTATCTGCCCGCCAACGACGGCAAGACGATCGTCTTCGTGGGCTCGGAAGGCGGCGGCGGCCGGTTCGGCGGCGGAGGGGGCGGCGGCGCCACCGACGCTGTACTCGATCGGCGACGACGGCAAGCGGCTGACGCGGATCGCCGCGGGCAATGCGACGCCCGCCGAGACCCCCGGCGACGACGCCCCGCGCGGCCCTCGCCGCGGCTTCGGCGGCGGCATCTCCGGCCTGGCCCTCACGAAGGACGGGCGGACGATCTTCTACCAGGAGGGGGACGGCGTCTACTCGACCGGAATGGGAGGGACACCGGTGGCCGGGGCCGACGCCCCGACCGGCGGACGGGGCCTGGGTCGCGGCGGTGCCGGCGGAGGTCCGGCCGCGGCGGCGGCGACCACGGCGGCGGAGGATCGTCGAAGAAGGTGACGTTCGCCGCCAAGGTCAAGGTCGACCACCCGGCCGAGTGGGCCGAGATGTTCGGCGACGCCTGGCGGACGATGAAGTACCGCTTCTACGACCCGAAGATGCACGGCGTCGACTGGGAGGCGGCCAGGGCGAAGTACGCGCCGCTGGTCGAGTACGTCGGCGACACGCACGAGCTGATCAACGTGATCAACGAGATGATCGGCGAGCTCAACGCGTCGCACACCGGGGCTTCGGCGCGGACCGGCCGCGGGCCTGGCGTCGAGTCGGGCATCTCGACCGGCCACCTCGGCTTCGACCTCGTCCCCGACGACGCGGCCGGCCGCTACAAGGTCGGCCACATTTACGAGACCGGGCCGGCGGATGCCGACTGGATCAAGATTGGCAAGGGAGACTTCCTGATCGCGCTGAACGGACGGCCCGTGAAGTCGGGCGACGACTACCACGAGCTTCTGAACCGCCGGCTCAACAAGAAGGTCGCCGTCACGCTCAACGCCAAGCCGACGCCCGAGGGCGCCTGGACGGTGAAGATCGACCCGGTGTCTCCCACGGCCTTCGCCGACCTGAACTACAAGCGGTGGGTCGACGAGCGGCGGGCGATGGCCGACAAGCTCTCGGGCGGCAAGGTCGGCTACGTCCACATCAAGGCGATGGACCAGCCGTCGCTGGCCAAGTTCCGCCGCGAGCTCAACGAGTTCCGCCACAAGGACGCGCTGGTGATCGACCAGCGGTTCAACGGGGGCGGGAACATCGAGCAGGAGCTGCTGGCGCTGCTCGTCCAGCGGCAGTATCAGGTCTGGCAGCCACGTGGGACCGAGGCCACGACTCGGCCCCTGACCGGTTTCTTCGGCCCGAAGATCGTCCTGCAGAACTGGCGGTCGGCCTCGAACGCCGAGATGTTCCCCGCGGGCTTCCGGGCGCTGGGCCTCGGCAAGGTCGTCGGCACGCCGACGATGGGCGCGGTCATCGGCACCGGCAGTTTTTCGCTGATCGACGGGTCGACGATCCGCACGCCGGCCGTGGGCGTTTATCTGAATGATGAGTCCCGCACGAACATGGAGAACACGGGCGTGAAGCCTGATATCTTCGTGGAGAACACGCCGGAGGACAACCTCAGCGGGCGGGACCGGCAGCTCGAGGTGGCGGTCAAGGAGCTGTTGAAGGAGCTGAGGCCAGCGTCGGGGGTGGCGGGGGAGTGATCCTCCCGGCGGGATGGGAGCTGCTCACCGTCCGGCCCCGGCGCCGGACGGTGGGGTCCCCACCTTGCAAGGCTAGTTGCCAGGCCCTCTGATCGACCGGCAGGTTATAATGGACGAGGAGATTCAACGCGGACCGAAGGGCGGCAAGAAGCACACGCCAGGCCGCGATCACGACGGCAAGAGCGCGAAGAAGAAGAAGAAACGCTTCGCACTCAAGCAGGCCAAGAAACGACGCGAGCAGGAAGAAGAAGCCAGGAAGGTGTGGGCGGAATGGGACAGCTATACCGACGAGCAGAGGCGGCTGTTGTGGCCCTACAGGCCGAAGATGTTGAGGCCGAGTGATGAAAAGTGAGACGCGACCCGAGAGCAAGACGGCGGCGGCCGAGCCGGACGACATCGACGCGCTCTACGTTGAGCTGCTCGACCGATATTTCGACCGCGGCGACCGCCGAGGCGCGGCACGGACGGCGGCGCGACTCGAATCCGCCCTCGCGGCTGATCCCGACGCCTCCGGCTCTATTCGCGGGGACGAGATTCGATCGTTGATCGCCGAGCTTCGAGGGGAGATCGCCGAGGCGATCCGCTTCCGCGAGAGCGAGATCCGCAAGATCCTCGAGCTGCACAGCATGGCCCGCGACACGCCATCGTGGCCTTTCGTTCTGCGGCGGTACGACTTCGGCGATGTCGGCGACCGGCTTGACCTGCTGGCCAATCTCTACGCAAAGTCCGGCGACCGCGAGCGGGCGATCGCGACGCTCGAGGAGTCGAAGCTGTTCTGTCAGTTTCACCGCGTCCCGTTCGACGGGCAGGACATGCTCGACGAGCTAAGGCGCGAGCCGGGGAGTCGAGCCGCATAAAGGCCCGCGGACGCGGGTCCCGACCAAGAGTGACCGTTGACGCGACCGCGCCGCGGCGACCCGTGCCTTGCCCGAAGAGACGAGCAACTCAGCCCCGATGAGCACGACGACCGCAGCGCACTCACGCCTTCAGGAGCGGCTCTCCCGCGAGACGAACGCCGAGGTCCGCTTCGACGACGGCTACCGCGGCATCTACGCGACCGACGCGAGCCTCTACCAGATCGAGCCGATCGGCGTCGTCGTGCCGCGGTCGCGCGACGACCTGGTCGCGGCCATGGCGATCGCGGCCGAGGAGGGCGTGCCCGTCCTGCCCAGGGGCGGGGCGACGAGCCTGTCGGGGCAGACGATCGGCGAGGCGATTGTCCTGGATTGTTCCAAGTATCTCAATCGCGTCGGGATCGTCGACCGCGACCGGATGACGGTCCGCGCCGAGCCGGGCGTCGTGCTCGACCGGCTCAATACGCACCTGAAACCACTCGGGCTCATGTTCGGGCCCGACGTGTCCACGAGCGACCGGGCTACGATCGGCGGGATGATCGGGAACAACTCGGCGGGGGCGCCGGTCGCTACGGTACGGGAAGACGGTCGACCACGTGCGGGCGCTCGATGTTGTGCTGGATGACGTGACGCTCGCCACCTTCGGGCCGGTCGAGCCGGCCCGGCTGGACGAGGTTTGCCGGGGCACGGATCGGTCCTCGCGGCTCCACCGCGCGGTCCGCGATGTCGTGGCCGAGCACAGGGACGCGATCGCCGCACACTTCCCGAAGATCCTCCGCCGGGTGAGCGGGTACAACCTCGACGAGTTCGTGCCGGGTCTGCCGGTCAGGCCTGCGGGATGGCCGGACGAGCCCTGGGCGTTCAACCTGGCGCAGGCTCGATCGTCGGGTCGGAGGGGACGCTCGCCGTCGTCGCGGGCGCCGAGCTGAAGGTCGTTCCAGTCCCGCCGGCACAGGGGCTCGTGATCCTCTCGTTCGCGACGATCCCCGCCGCGCTCGAGCGGCTGGCCGATATCCTCGCGACCGGCCCCGTGGCCGTCGAGATGCTCGATCGGATGATCCTCGACCTTGCGGCCAAGAATCCCGAGTACGCCAGGAGGCTGGATTTCGCCGACGGCCGGCCGGCTGCCGTGCTCGCGGCGCAATTCTATGCCGATACGCAGGACGAACTATCCGACCGCGCGAGCGACCTGGCCCGCCGCTTCGAGGGACAGCCCGGCGTGCTCGGCGTGCGGACGACGCCTGAGCGCGGCGGCGAAGGACGACTTCTGGAAGGTCCGCAAGGCGGGGCTATCGCTGCTCATGGGGATGGTCGGCGACGCGAAGCCCGTCGCGTTCGTCGAGGACACGGCCGTCTCGCCCGAGAGGCTGCCCGACTTCTACGACCGCTTCGTCGCGATCATGGCCCGGCACGGCACGCATGGCGCCTGCTACGGGCACGCCGACGTCGGATGCCTGCATATCCGGCCCGTGCTGAACGTGAAGACGCGAGGCGGCGTGCGATGGCTTGCGCGACGATCGCTCGCGAGGTCTCCGACCTCGTCCTCGAATTCGGCGGCGCGATGAGCGGCGAGCACGGCGACGGGCTCGCGCGAGTCGCTATGGAACAGGAAGCTCTTCGGGCCCGAGGTTTATGCGGCCTTCGAGGCGGTCAAGCGGGCGTTCGACCCCGCCAACCGGATGAATCCCGGCAAGGTCGTCGCGTCGAACGACGTCGCGCGACCACCTGCGGCTGAGCCCGACCTATCACGCGATCGAGCCCGAGGAAACGGTGCTCGACTTCTCGGCGCAGGGCGGGTTCGCCCGGGCCGCGGAGATGTGCTCGGGCGTGGGGGCGTGCCGCAAGGAGGGCGGCGGCACGATGTGCCCGAGTTACATGGTCACTCGCGACGAGGAGCACACGACACGCGGCCGCGCCAACGCCCTGCGGCTGGTCATGTCGGGGGCCCTTCCCGGCGGCGGCGACCTCGACAATCCCGTCCTGCACGAGGCGCTCGACCTCTGTCTCCAGTGCAAGGCGTGCAAGACCGAGTGCCCGTCGAACGTCGACATGGCGAAGCTCAAGGCCGAGGTGCTCCATCAGGCCTACAAGGGGAAAGGCGTCCCGCTCGGGTCGCTGCTTGATGGGTCACATCTATCGGCTGAATCCGATCGGCTCGGCGACGGCGCCCGTGGCGAACTGGACGCTGCGCCAGCCCGGCGTTCAAGTGGCTCCTGGAGAAGATCGCGGGGATCGACCGACGCCGCACGCTGCCGGAGTTCGACGCGAATCACCTCCGCAACTGGTTCCGCCGCCACACGCCGGACCCGCGGTCCGGAACGCGCGGGACGGTCGTGCTGCTCGACGACTGCTTCACGACGTACAACAACCCGGCGGTCGGCCGCGCGGCGGTGAGGGTACTCGAGGCATGCGGGTATCGCGTCCAGCTCGCTGGCGCTGGCCTGCTGCGGGCGGCCGGCGATCTCGAAGGGTCTGCTGCCTCTGGGCAAGACGCTGGCACGCGAGAACGTGGCGAAGCTTGTCGGAACACGCGCGCGCGGGGACTCCGATCGTGGGCGTGGAGCCGAGCTGCCTGCTGACGCTGGTCGATGAATATCGCGACTTCCGGCTGGGGCCGGACGCCGACCTCGTCGCGTCGAAAACGATGCTCGTCGAGACGTTCGTCGCCGATCGCGAACGCGTGCCTGATTTGCCCGTCCGCCCCGCGCCGGGCCGGGTGCTGCTTCACGGCCATTGCCAGCAGAAGGCGCTGGTCGGGACCGCGGGGACCGTGGCGGCCTCGGTCGGATCGAAGGCCTGGAGGTCCGCGAGCTCGACTCCGGATGCTGCGGGATGGCAGGCTCGTTCGGGTACGAGCTTGGCCATTACGACGTGAGCAGCGCCCTGGCGAATCGGGTGCTGCTGCCGGCCGCCGCGGCCGACCCGGCGGCGGAGCTCGTCGCTCCGGGGTTCTCGTGCCGGAGCCAGGTGCACGGGCTCGCCGGGTTCACGCCGCGACATCCGATCGAGGTAATCGCCGATGCGCTGACAGGTGCTGGTGATGTCCAGGCTTGACACATTGGAAAAAAGTCTGGATTCCTCGTTGCATTCCCCGGAGTGATTGCTACCTTGAAGTGGGCGTCTCGCACCACTTCACCGGCTGGCGCCTTCCTTCGTTGGGCTAATCAGGACGGGCCGATCTCCCGCACGCCGGCGATGCCGCCGCGCCCGAGGTCCGAACGCGCGCGTGCCCTCACGCGTTCGCACGGCTCGTCTGGTCGCACGTCATCGATTCGACGAGTCAACCCCATGACCATCCGACGCCGCACGCGCCGCGCGTTCACGCTCATCGAGCTTCTGGTCGTCATCGCAATCATCGCGGTCCTGATCGCGCTGCTGCTGCCCGCAGTCCAGGCCGCCCGCGAGGCTGCGCGGCGCATCCAGTGCGTCAACAACATGAAGCAGCTGGGCCTGGCGCTGCACAATTACGTGTCGGTCAACAACACCCTTCCGCGCGGGGCGGATCTGGTCGCCGACCGCCGGCGCCGGCAGCTTCCCGACGATCTTCGCGGGCTCGCCGAACACCACCTGGTTCTGCCTGATGCTGCCGCTGATCGAGCAGGGGAACCTGTCCAACTCGTTTAACTTCACGCTGGGCTCCGAGGGCATCCCGGCCAATCCCGTCGCGGGGTTCTTCGCCAACTCGACCGTCGCGCAGACGAAGATGTCGGTCTTCCAGTGCCCGAGCGACCGGTCGATGCAGTTCCAGATCAACCCGGGCTACGCTGGCGGAGCGCCTGAGCGGGCCGCTCTTGACCAAGGGCAACTACGGCGTGAGCTGGGGGAACACGAGCTGGGGCCAGAACTTCAAGGGGACCTATGCGGCGCAATACCTGCCCTCGGCCTTCGGGCACAACGGGAACATCACGCTGGCGTCGGTCACCGACGGGACGAGCAACACGGTCTTCACGGGCGAGGTGCTCCAGGGCGAGATGCAGGACATCCGCGGCGTGATGTGGTCGAGCATCCCCGGCGGCGGGTCGTTCATGACCCGGTACACTCCCAACGGCGTGAACGACTTCCTGGGCCAGTCCGCCATGATCGTGGGCGATTTCTTGAACAACTCGCCGGGCCTCTTCTGCGTCTCGGAACCGGCCATGGGCCTACCCTGCACCCCGGGCGCGAGCGACAACGACGCGTTCGCCGGCTCGCGGAGCAAGCACGCCGGCGGCGTCAATGTCGGCATGGGCGACGGCTCGGTCCGGTTCGTCAAGAACACGATCAATCCCGTCACGTGGATCGCGTTGAACACGATGAGCGGCGGGGAGGTGATCAGCGCGGATTCGTACTGAGGCTCGTCCCGCACAGGGCCGGCCCCGGCGACTGGAGCCGCATTACTGGCGGCTCCCGGTGTCGGCCCCCGCGGCCCAGGCCATGACGGCCGGCGCGATCCGATCCAGCGGGTGGACGAACTTCGCGGCGCCGCGGCGGATCGCCTCCTTGGGCATCCCGAAGACGACGCACGTCGCCTCGTCCTGCGCGACGGTCATCGCGCCGGCCTCGCGCATCTCCAGGAGGCCGCGGGCCCCGTCGTCGAGCATCCCGGTCAGGATCACGCCCGCGGCGTGCGGGCCCGGCGGCCTGGGCGGCCGAACGGAAGAGGATGTCCACGCTCGGGCGGAATCGATTGATCTTCGGCCCCTCCACCAGCTCGACGCGGAAGCCGACGCCCGTCCGGCGGATCAGGCCGTGGACCTCGCCGGGGATCACCAGCACGCGGCCGGGCGCGATCGGCTCCTGATGGCGGGCGACCGTGACCTCCACCAGGATCGCCGGGTCGTTCGACAGCCGCGCCGCGTAGGTCTCGATGAATTCGGCCGGCATGTGCTGGACGATGACCATGCCGGGCGCGTTCTTCGGGAAGCCCCTGAGCAGCGTGGGCATCGTCTGGACGCCGCCAGTGCTTACGCCAATGGCGACGATCGGCTCCGAAGGCCCACCTCGCGGCGTGTAGGGGCGGCGAGCAAGGACCTCGTCGGCGGCCGACTTCTTGTCGTCGCGCGGGCCGCCCGGCGCCTGGAGCACGGGGGGGGCGGATCGTCCGGCGCCGACCGCGTTGCGGACGCTCTCGAGGAAGTCGTCGGACCACGCGGCCATCCTCGCCGGGTCGCGCCAGTCGGGCTTGGGGATGACCTCCAGCGCGCCCATCTCCAGCGCCGATAGAGCACGATCCGCGACGCTCGTGCACAGGACGACCGGCAGCGGATGCTGGCTCATGAGCTTGCGAAGGAACGTCAGGCCGTCCATCCGCGGCATCTCGACGTCGAGGACGATGGCGCCCGGAACGCTCTTGCGGAGCATCGCCACGGCGTCGTACGGATCGGCGGCGACGGTGACGCGGAACTGGCGGTCGGACTCGATGATCGACTTCAGCTTCTGACGGACGACGGCGCTGTCGTCGACAACGAGGATCTCGATCGAGCGTTCGCCCGCGGGGGGAAGGCTGCCGACGGTGCTCACGTCGTCGTCTCCTTCCGGTAGATCGACGGTGCGATCTTGCGGAGCGAGTTGGGCACGCCGGGCAGGATCTCGCCGTTGCCGATCGCCAGCCAGCCGCCGGGGCGGAGCGAGGAAGCCAGGCGATTGAGCAGGTCCATCCGCTCGTCCTCGGCGAAGTAGATCGAGACGTTGCGGCAGAGGATGACGTGGAAGTCGTTGGGCATCGGCCAGACCTGATCGCGGAGGTTCAGGTGCCGATACTTGACGACGTTGCGGATCTCGGGCACGACCTTGAACGATCCCACGTTGGTGTTCTTGCCGCGGAGGAAGAAGCGGCGGAGCCGCGCGGGGAGACCCCGGCGACGTCGCGCTGCTGGTAGACCGCCTTCGCGGCGTCCTTGAGCACCTGGACCGAGAGGTCGGACGCCCAGATCTCGCACCTCGTCGGCGAGAGGTTCGGCACCGTCTCGGCGAGGACCATCGCCATGCTGTAAGGCTCCTGGCCCGTCGAGCATCCGGCGGACCAGATGCGGATCAGCCCCCCGTTCGGGTCGCGGAAGAGCGGGGCGAGCCGCTCGGCCATAAAGGTGAAGTGCGCCGGCTCGCGGAAAAACGCGGTGTGGTTGACGGTGCTCAGGTCGATCAGGAGCTGCATGCCCGGACCGTTGACGTCAGTCCGGAGGACGCGGTCGTAGAACTTCGTGAAGCTGGGGAAGCCCTTCTCGCGGAGTCGCGAGCGGAGCCGCGCCATGAACAGACCGAGACGGCCCGGCTCGAGCGTGATGCCGATCTGGTTCCGCAGGAACGAGACGATCGGCGCGAAGTCGGCCTCCGTCCACGGCTCGGGCTCGCCCTGGGGCATCGGCGCGGGAGTGAGCGATTCCGGCGTCGTCGGCACGTCAGATCCCCCCCCCGGCCGACGGTACGATCAGCCCCGTGATCACGCGGTCGACGTCGAGTACCAGGAGGAAACCCTCCTGGTGACGGATCAGACCGCGCACGAACGGGGACGCCTTGCCGAGCCCGAGAGGAGGCGCGGCTGGATTTCTTCGGGCGTGAAGTCGAGGACGTCCGAGACGCGATCGACGAGCAGGCCGTTGACGCGGATCTCGTTGGCGACCATCGTCTCGACGATCAGCACGCACGGCGCCCTGTGTGGATTCGGGTCGATGGCCAGCTCGAACGGGAGCCGGAGATCGTACACCGGCACGACGTGGCCTCGCAGGTTGATCACCCCGCGGAGGTGCTTCGGCCCGCCTGGGACCTGGGTCATCTGGGTCAGGTCGATCACCTCCTGCACCCGCGCCACTTCCAGAGCATATCCCTCGCCACCAAGATGGAAAATGACGTAGGACTGAGTCCGTTCCGTTTCGTGTTCGGCGGTCGTCTCGGCCATCGCGGGCTCCTCAACTGATCGTCGTGCGGATCGGGCCTCACACGGCGGTCAATCGAACCGCTCGAAGTCGTCGTCGGGGTCGAGGCTGATGATGATCCCGCCCTGCTGCCCTGCTCGCGGGGGATGACCGCCCGGCCCGTGACCCTGCGGGCCGCTGTGCCCGGGGGGATGGAGCGGGCCGTTCGCCTGACCGCCGTCGCGCCCGTGGGGCGGCTGCTGGGGCGGAATGTCGCCGGGCGCATGCGAGGTCGGCTTGGGCGGAGGCGGCGGCGGCAGGCGTCGGGGCCTGACGGGAGCCGGCGGCATCTGTGAAGGCGCGGGCAGCGGGGCCGCCGAGGCCCGATGCCCGCCGTGGTGCGCCTCGCCGTCGCCGCCGCGGAACTGGAAGAAGCCGACCAGCTCCTGGAGGTTCCCCGACTGCGCCGCCAGGTCGCCCGACGTCGCCGCCAGCTCGTGACTGGCCGCGGCGTTCTGCTGCACCACCTCGTCGAGCTGGCTCACCCCGACGTTGATCTCGCGGATCGCCGCCATCTGCTCCTGCGACGCCAGCGCGATCTCCTGCATCTGGCCCGACGTGTCGTGGATCATCGGCACGATCCGCTCGAGCAGGTGCCCGGCGTTCTCCGCCACCGCGACGCTCGACTTGGCCAGCTCGCCGATCTGCGCCGCCGCCGCCTGGCTCCGTTCGGCGAGCTTGCGGACCTCGCCCGCGACCACCGCGAAGCCCTTGCCCTGAGTGCCGGCGCGGGCGGCCTCGATCGCGGCGTTCAGCGCGAGCAGGTTGGTCTGGTACGCGATGTCCTCGACGATCGTGATCTTCTGCGCGATCTGCCGCATCGCCGACACGGTCTCCTGCACGGCCTCGCCGCCCTTCTCGGCCTGGGCGCTCGCCTGGTTGGCTGTCTTGGCCGTCTCCTTGGCGTGCTGGGCGTTGCGCGCGACCGAGGCGTCGACCGACTGGAGGCTCGATGCGATCTGCTGGAGCGTCCCCGCCTGCTCGGTTGCACCTTGGGACAAGCCCTGCGCGCTGGCGTTGAGCTGGTGGCTCGCGGTGGAGACCGATCCGGTGGCGACGCGGATCTGGCCGACGACGTCGCCGAGCTTCTCGATGACCGAGTTGATCTGCCAGCCGAGCTTGCCCAGCTCGTCCTTGCGGCGGATGGCCGTCTTGCTGTCGAGGTGGCCCTCCTGGAGCGAACGGGTGACGTCCATGATTTGCGTCAGCGGCGTGACGAAGCGGCGGCCAGCGATCCAGCCGAGGAAGATCGTGACAAGGGCGAGGAAGGCGAAGATGGCGAATGTCGCGTACTGCACCCAGTCGATCATCTCGTAGGCGGTGTTCTTCGGGACGGTGATCAGGACCGACGGGTGCTTGCCGCTGCCGTCGGCCGTGGCGATCGGGGCGTAGCCGACAACATAGGTTTCGCCCCCGTCGTCGACCTGGGTCGAGCCCCGACCGTTCTCGGCGGCGAGCGACACGGGTCCGGCGATCGTCGAGGCGTTATCGCTCTTGTCGTAGCGGCTGCTCGTGTAGGCGGCGGGGATCGGCCTCTGATCCTTCTCGTTCGTCGCGCTGTTGCGGCGGAGAATCGTCGTCTGATTCTTGCTGATCCCGCCCGGCGTCCCGAGCAGGTACATCGTCGCCCCGCCGAAGTCATAGTCGGAGGCGACGTCGTTGAAGATCTTGAGAATCTCGTCGGACTTGTCCTTGAGGACGGCCTCGTCCCAGACAGGCGTGGGTGGCTTGCCGGCGTCGCCGTTCTTCATGAGCAACCGCTCGACGCCCGTCGCGGCGGTCGAAGCCGCCTGCACCAGCGAGTGCGATCGCCACTGCTTCGCGCGGTTGTCGGTGACCGTGGCGAACCCCCAAAGAATGGCGGCCGGCACGACTCCGAACAGCACGAAGGCCAGGGTCATCTTGGTACTGAGTTTCATCGTCTGTGGGCCTCCGACGTGACGCCGGGGGTGAGTCGTGAATGAGGACTATGACGCATGGCGATCGGCGGCGCACGATTCGGCGACGAGCGCCGCGAGATCGAGGATCAACGAGACGGAGCCATCGCCGAGGATCGTGGCTCCCGAGAATCGATTGAGCTTGGCGAGCCCCTCGCCCAGCGCCTGGATCACGGCCTGGACCCGGCCCAGCAGCCGGTCGACCGCGACGCCAACGCGCTGGCCGGAGTGGCGGGTGAGCAGCAATTCCTGGCGGATCGGACGCGGGCCCTCGGCACGGAAGACTTCGCGGAGCTGGACCATGGGCACCAGCTCGCCACGGATCGAGACGCACGGCCGGCCGCGGGCCAGGGCCGCCATGGTGCCGTTGAGCGCCACGCACTCCTCGACCTGCGCCAGCGGCACCACGTAGCGGCCGCCGCCGGTCTCGACGAGCAGGCCGTCGATCAGCGCGAGCGTGAGCGGCAGGCGGAAAATGAACGACGTCCCCTTGCCCGGCGTGCTCTCGACCGCCAGGCTGCCGCGGAGGCTCCGCACGGCGTCGCGGACCACGTCGAGCCCGACGCCCCGGCCCGAGAGCTCGCTCACGGCGTCGCGGGTCGAGAAGCCGGGCTCGAAGATCAGGGTGTCGACCCGCGGGTCATCGGGCGAGGTGCCGACCGGCACGAGCCCCTTGGCGATCCCCTTCTTGACGATCCCGACCCGGTCGAGCCCGCGGCCGTCATCCTCGATCCGCAGGGCGACCCGGTCACCTTCGTGCCCGGCCCAGAGGGTGATCTTGCCGGCCCGGGACTTACCGTTGCGGGCCCGCTCGTCCGGCGTCTCGAGCGCGTGGTCCACGGCGTTGCGGATCAGGTGGATCATCGGGTCGGAGAGCCGCTCGACGATCGTCCGGTCGAGCCTCGTGTCCTGGCCGACGATCTTGAGCTCGATCTCCTTGCCGCACCGGTCGGCCAGGTCGCGGACGACCCGCGGGAACCGCGAGAACAGCTCCTCGACCGGCACCATCCGCAATTCGAGCGTCGTGTCGCGGATCAGGCGGCTGACGCGGTCGAGCGCCTCGAGCGTGCCGACCCAGGGCTCGACGCCGCCCAGCTCGCGGACGCCCTGGAGGTTGTCGGAGAGCACCGCGAGCTCGCCGGCGAGGCCGACGAGGTCGTCGAGCTGGCCGGCGTCGACGCGGATCCGCGTCGACAGCCGGGGCAAGCTGGGCGTGGGCATCGCCGCCAGTGCGGAAGCCGCGGCGCTGGCCGGCGTCGGGCCGAGCACGTCGCCGCTCTCTCGCACGACCTCGGTCGTGTGTCGGCCGCCCCTGGAGATCGGCACCGAGACGGTAGGCGCTGGTTCCGGGAGAGGCTCGGGCTTCGGGGCGGCGGTGGGAGCCTCGACGGCCGGCGCGGGCGGCGGGGCTGCCGCCGCCGGCACGCCCCCGCGACGCTCGATCGAGATCGTGCTGTCGTCGGCGAGGAAGAGGAAGACGTCGTCGACCCGATCCCGCGCGGCGTCGGTGTCGACCTCGATTGTCCACGTGAGGTAACAGCGCTCCGGGTCCATCTCCTCGAGTGGAGGGACGGCCTCAGGGTCGGTCGAGACGCGGGTCGGGCCGAGCTCGCGGAGCTCGTCGAGCACGCCCAGCGGATTCACGCCGCGGCGGAGGATCTCCGGCCCGGGCTTGAATGAGATCCGATATCGGCCCGGTCCTTCGGTGACGGACTGATCGGCGGGCTGCGCCACGGCCTTCTTCCCGCGCGATTGGGGCTTCGCCGGGCCCGCCGGCTTCTTCGCCTTCGCGGGCTTGGCGACCGGAGCAGCCGGCGCGGGTGTTGCCTCGACCGGCGGAGCCGGCGCCCTGGCCGCCGCGCTGGGGTCGCGGAGAAGCGTCTCGAGCCGGCGGACGAGCTCGGGCGGCGAGGCAATCGGCGCGCGGCTCGCCTCGGCCTCGACGGCGGCCGACAGGTGGTCGCGGGCATCCAGTAGGGTCGTGATGACGTCGGAGTCGACGGCGAGGGAGCCAGCACGGATCTTGTCGAGGACTGCCTCGATCCCGTGGGTGAACTCGGCCAGGGCGCCGAGCCCGACCATCGCCGCCGCCCCCTTGATGCTGTGCGCGGCGCGGAACGTCCGATCGAGGTGCGCGCGGTCGCTCTGCCGGCGCTCCAGGTCCATCAGCCCCTCTTCGAGGCTGAGCAGGAGCTCGCGCCCTCCTCGAAGAACATCTGCAGGAACTTGTCGTCCGCCACGCCCAAGGCCTCGGCCCTTTCAACGCCCTTTCATGGAGCGCTCACCGTCGGTTTATGGAGCATTGATGCAGCAACTCTACCACGAAGGGCGACCACGGGTCTTTCCCATCCTGCCGGGTCCATTATCCCTTAAAAAGCGTCACCGAGGGAGCGATCTCCGGATCCACCGGCGGAGCTGATCGGGCTCGGCCGGCTTGACGATCCAGCCCGTGACGGACTGCCGCCGGTGCGCCTCGACGTCCGCCGGCTTGCGCGACGAGAGCACCAGGATCGGCAGGAAGCGATATTCCGGCATCTCTCGGACGGTCGCGGCGAGGGTCAGTCCATCGAGGTTTGGCATCTCCAGGTCCGTCAGGAGCAGGTCGACCGGCGCCTGCTTGAGTGCCTCCAGGGCGAGGTCGCCGTCGGCGACGGAGACGATCTTCAGCTCGGGATCGGACAGTTGCTCCGCGACCCAGCGGCGGACCGAGGGGCTGTCGTCGGCGTGGAGGATGGTCTTGGACATGACTCTGTGAAGGCCCTGCGTCCGTCCCTGGGGGGCCGATCCCGCGGCGGGTCGACCCGGTCAGCTCTGTCCGTCGGCCATGTCGCGCTTCAGAGGAATGAGTCGGTCTGGTTTCGCAACCAGTCGCCCAGGCCGCTCCGATCGGCGATCTCGGCGCAGACCTTGGGCACCCGCGCGAACCGGACCGACTGGCTGAGCTTCCGCCCCGAGGCCACGGCGGCCAGGAGCAGCTGCAGCCCGGCGAGGTCCCAAGGCCCCGAGGTCTCGAGGTCGAAGACCACGTCCCCGCCCTCGGCCAGGCCCGCCTTGAGCGTGTCGTGGACCTCGGCCGACTCGTAGAGCGTGGCGGGGCCCGAGATCTGGACCACGTTTCCGCCGGGCGAGTCCGCCGCGCTCATGGGGCCCTCGAACCGCGCGGACCTCGCGGACCGCTGCGCTTACTTCGGAGTCTTCTGGAACAATCGCCGGGACTGTTTCAGTCTACCACGCGCGAGCGCGCTTGGGGAGCAGTCACCCGGGCCGGTCACCCGTCCGTTTGGGCCCTTTGACGGGACCCTGGGCCGCGGACCAGGACGCCGAGCGAATCCGACGCGTTCGGACCGTCCACGCCGAAGCCGGCTCACTTCCGCGGGTTCTGGAGGACGACCATGTTGATGTCGTCGGCGGCCGAGCCGGGGAACGTGTGCTTGACGACGGCCTTCTCGACCTGGTCGAGGATCTCCGCCGGGTCGGCGCCGAAATGGGCCTGGAGCACGGTCTTGAGCCGCTCCTCGCCGAAGAGCACATCGGAGGGGTCCATCGCATCGGGCAGGCCGTCGGTGTAGACGACCAGCGACTCGCCGGGCGCGATCCGCTCGACGGCCCCTGCCGTCCCATCGACCATGCCGACACCGAGCAGCCCCGGGTTCGAATCGAGCGTCCGCGTCCCGTTCGGCCCGACGATGATCGCGGGCGGGTGGCCGACGCCCGCGTAGCGGATCAGCCCGGTCTCCTCGTCGGCGATCAGATAAAACCCCGTGCAGAAGTAGCCTTCTGGGAAGTATTGCTCGAGCGACACGTCAAGGCCCGCCAGCAACTCGCCCGGCTCCATGACGGCGATGGACAGCCCGGCGGCGAGCGCCTTGACCATGCCCGAGAGCATGGCCGAATTGACGCCATGTCCCGAGACGTCGGCCACGAGCACGCCGAGCCGGTTCTGCTCGAGCCGGTAGAAGTCATAGACGTCGCCGCCGAGCTGGTTGGCGGGCGTGTATTTGACGGCCGCCTGGAGCACGCCGCGGGGCCGGGGCGGCCGGGGCATCAGGCCGCGCTGGACCTTGCGGGCGAGGTCGAGCTCGAACTGGAGCTTCTTGTGGGCGGCCTCCAGCAGCCGGTTCCGCTCCGCCAGCTCGTGGCTCATGTCGGCGAGGCGGAAGTGGGCGCGGATCCGGGCGAACAGCTCCTCGATGTCGCCCGGGCTCTTCGGCTTCTGGATGTAATCGTCGGCGCCGGCGTCGAGGCCTGCAACCTTGTCCTTGGTCTCGCCGAGCGTCGTGAGCATCAGCACGGGGATCTTGCGGAGCTCAGGGTCCGCTTTGACCGCGCGGCAGAGGCCGGGACCGTCGAGCTCCGGCATCTCGAAGTCGCTGAGGATCAGCTCGGGGACGGGCTCCTCGCGCGCCTTGGCGAGCCCGTCGTTGCCGTCGACGGCCGTCTTGACCTCGTACTCTTGCTTGTCGGCAAGCAGCGACGAGAGCATCCGCCTCATGGTGGAGCTGTCGTCGACCAACAATATGCGACGCGCCGACATCGAGACGGCCTCCCCTCCGCGTGCTGCCGAGTCGTCCGAGACGACGGCGTCTCCCCGGTCGAAATTCCTCGGGATACGATAAGCGGGCCGAGCGGGGCGTGTCCAGTGTCGACGGCGGACCTGAGCCGGAAGGAATCTGTCCATCGCGATTTACGCGTTTGGCGATCTTCTCGGGGCGCTCTCGTCCACCGTCCGGTTTCGCCCTGGTGGTGGTCGATGCTCCCCTACAAACGACGATCTACCACGCCCGGTCGAGCAAGCCTTCCAGGTCGCCCGCCGTGCAGGACCGCGGGTTCGTCCGCAAGCAGTGGTCGAACGCGGCCAGCCGCGCATATTCCGGTATCCCATCGCGGCGGAGGCCCCCGACGTCCCCTAGCCGCTCCGGCAGGGGCAGGCGCGTCAGCAGCAATTCGGTCAGCGCGATCAGATGCCCCGCGGCATCCCCGCTGCGGCCCAGGCCGAGCGATGCACCCAGTTCGACCATCCGACTTTCCGCGGCCTCGCGGTTGAACCGGAGGGCATGCGGCAGGAGGATCGCGTTGATCGTTCCGTGATGGGCCCGGCCCTGCGAGCCGAGAGCGTGCGAGAGGGCGTGGACGACCCCCAATCCCTTGTGGAAGCTGATCCCTCCCATCAGCGAGCCCATCAGGCACTCGCGGCGCGCGACGAGGCTCTGACCGTCCGCCACGCTCGGCTCGAGCCCGCGGGCCAGGTGTCGCAGGCCCTCGAGCGCGATGCCGTCGCAGACCGGGTGGAACGTCGTCGAGAGGAAGCTCTCGACGCAATGGCTGATCGCGTCCATGCCCGTCCCGGCCGTCAAGGCTGGCGGCAGGCCGACGATCAGCGTCGGGTCGCAGATCGCGGCGCTGGGCAGCAGGTACGGGCTGAGCGCGATCGTCTTGCGTCCGTTCTGCGGGAGCTGGATCAGCGTCCCCCGGCCCGCCTCGGAGCCCGTGCCCGCGGTGGTTGGGACGGCGATCATCGGCGGCAGGTCGGGCGTGATCTTCTCCAGCCCGCCGGCCGTGAAGTCATAGTCGACGAGCCGCCCGGGATGGGTCGCCAGCAGGCGGATCGCCTTGGCGCAGTCGATCGAGCTGCCGCCGCCGAGGCCGACGAGGCCGTCGCAAGCTTCCTCACGATAGCGGTCGAGCCCAGCGAGGACATCGGCCTCGGTCGGGTTCGGCTGGACCGCGTCGAAGTGGGCGACCTTGCCGAGCGGGGCGATCACGCGGGCCACGAGCCCCGTCGCGACGAGCCCGGCATCGGTGACGACCAGCGGCTTGCGGACGCCGACCCGGGTCAGCTCGGCCGCGAGCTCCCCCGCGGCGCCCTCGCCGAAGAGGATGCGGTTCGGGAAGGTGAAGATCGACGGTCCGGGCATCGCGACTCCGCAACCGGCCCGCCGGTTCAGCCCAACTGGGCCAGGAACCCTTCCATCTCGCCGGCCGCGTGCGAATCCCCCCGGGCGCGGGCCTTGGAGATCCCGTCCACGAACCAGCGCCGGGCCATCTCGGCCTCGCCAGCCTCCATGTAAGACTGGCCGAGCTGCTGATACGCCGCGACCTGGTCCTCAGGGTGGTCGGCCACGAGCGCTAGTAGACGCTGGCGGCCCTCCTCGGCGTCGCCCTCTCGAAGGCACTGGAGCGCCAGTCCATATCGCAGGAAGGGGTCGGACGGATCCTCGGCCAGGCTCGCCTCGAGCCTCAGCCGCCTCGGAGACTTCTCGATCATCACCACGCACCTCCACTTCCAGCACGGCCCGAGCCTTAACCTAAATCTTTCGCGCAACGCCTGTCAATCGGCGTGGCGGCGCGGCATCACCGGCACAACCCGCGGTTTCGAAAGGTCCGAATAGGGGGAGATTGACGGTCTTTCGGGGAAGTAGGCAACCCAGGCTGACTGCATGCGACAGGCCTCAAGCCGGTGATTTGGCGAGGCCGATGGAAAGGGGCGTCAGACGCCACCCCAGGGGGCTGGGATGCCGCCCTCCGATGCGTTGGGACTCGAGCCCGAAGCGTCGGGATTGCGGGCAAGATGGCCCGGGGCCCGGTGGATCGACGGTGATTCTCCACACCGGATGAGGGCCGTAACGTGCCGCTGCCCATGTCGCGACGCCTGTTCCTCGGCCTCGTGGGTGTGACGCTAACGACGTTCCTGACCCTCCCAAGCCGAGCGACGGCCGGCGGGGATGCCCGAAAGACCCCGGTCGTCAAGGCCGTGGCGCGGGTCCAGGCGAGCGTCGTGAACATCTCGAGCGAGAAGAAGGCCGGCTCCAGCAGCCGGTGGCCCTTTTCGGCCGAGGAGAGCGCACGGCCCCGCGTGAACGGCATGGGCACGGGCGTCATCATCGACGGCCGCGGCTATATCCTCACGAACCAGCACGTCGTCGATAAGGTCAACACCATCGAGGCCCACCTGGCCGACGGCACGAGCTACCTCGCCCGCGTCGTCCAGCAGGACCGCGAGACCGACCTCGCCCTGATCAAGATCGAGGCCGGCCGGCCCCTGCCCGCCGTACCGATCGGCGTCTCGGGCGACCTGATGGTCGGCGAGACGGTCATCACGATCGGCAACGCCTTCGGCTACGAGAACACGGTCTCCGTCGGCATCATTTCGGCGCTCAAGCGGAACGTCACCCTCTCGGACGACCAGGTCTACCGCAACCTGATCCAGACCGACGCCTGCATCAACCCCGGCAACTCGGGCGGCCCGCTGATCAACATCGAGGGGGAGCTGATCGGCATCAACGTCGCCACCCGCTCCGGCGCCCAGGGCATCGGGTTCGCCCTGCCGATCGACGACGTGAAGCGCGTGGCCGTGGAGATGCTCAGCACGCGGAGCCTGGCCGGCACCTGGCACGGGCTGGTCGCGGGCGAGGTCGTCCAGGGAGACGACCGCAAGGTGCTGCTCCATGACGTCCAGTCGGGCAGCCCCGCGGCCGATGCCGGCTTTCAGCCGGGTGACGAGGTGGTAAAGGTCGGCGACTTCGATGTGAAGAACGTTCTGGACATCGAGCGAGGCCTGCTCGACGTCCGCCCGGGGCAGCCGACGCGGGTGGCGATCGTCCGCGGCGGCAAGTCCGCTGAAGTCGCCTTGGACCTGCGGGCCGCCGACAAGGCCGACATGGCTCGGATCGCCGCCGACTCGGCCTCGGCGCTGCAGCGCGTCCTGGGGATGAAGCTGGTCCCGGTCTCTTCCGAATACGTCGTCGCGGCCTCGAAGGATCTACGGGGCGGGTTGTACATCCTCTCGGTCGTCCCGGGCAGCCCGGCGGCACGGGCGAATATCCAGAAGGGCGACATCCTCGTCGGCGTCAACGTCGGGGCGCGGCACTGGGAGACGACCCGCGCCGATACCGTCGCGTACACGCTCCAGCAGCCCGAGGTCAGCCGTTCGCACCTGCTGCCGTTCTACATCGTGCGACGCAATAACATCCACCAGGGCGAGCTGAACCTCGCCACGGAGTCGGCCTCGGCCGAGCGTAGCCCGACGGCTCGCCGCTGAGCCGCGACCTGGTGCCTCAACCCACTCGCCTCTATCTTCCCAGGGCGTGTCCGCGAGCGACCACTCCGTCATCGGAGGGCGTTCCGGGCACGCCCTGAGTCGTTGTCGTTCGTGTAAGATGAGTCAGGATTTTGGGAAAACGCCCGGCAGCAGTGGCCCGGGGCGGGTAGTCATCGCATGAAAATCATCCTCGCCCCCGACAAGTTCAAGGGCAGCCTTTCAGCGCCCAGAGCCGCCCGTGCGATGGCCCGCGGAGTCCTTGCGGCGTGCCCCGCGGCCACGCTCGACCTCGTCCCGGTGGCTGACGGCGGCGAGGGCACGGTCGAGGCCCTCGTCGCGGCCACGGGCGGGACATTCCGCGAGGCGACCGTAACCGGCCCGCTCGGCGAGGCCGTTGTCGCGCGTTTTGGCCTGCTCGGCGATGGAACAACGGCCGTCCTGGAGATGGCCTCGGCTTCGGGTCTGGTGCTCGTCCCCCACGGACAACGCGATCCGCTGCGAGCAACGACCCGCGGCACCGGCGAACTGCTGCGCGCCGCGCTCGATCTCGGCGCAAGGTCGATCATCGTCGGCATCGGTGGCAGCGCCACAAACGACGGCGGGGCAGGCCTCGCGCAGGCGTTGGGAGCCCGGCTGCTCGATGCGGAGGGCGAGGAGCTTCCGCCCGGCGGCGCGGCGCTTGCAAGACTGGCAAAGATCGACGCGACGAGTCTCGATCCACGCCTGGCGAGCACCGAGATCCGCGTGGCCTGCGACGTGAGTAATCCGCTCTGCGGCCCGAGCGGGGCATCGGCCGTCTACGGGCCTCAGAAGGGCGCAACGCCGGATATGGTCGCACGGCTCGACGTGGCCCTCGACCATTTCGCTCGAATCATCGCGCGTGATATGGGTCGCGAGGTCGCCGATCTGCCCGGTGCGGGCGCAGCGGGGGGTCTGGGAGCGGGACTGGTCGCGTTTGCGGGCGGGAGGCTCACGCCCGGCATCGACCTCGTGATCGACACGTTGGGCCTCCGCGACCGCCTCCGCGGCGCCGACCTGTGCCTGACGGGCGAGGGATGCCTCGATGCCTCGAGTGCTTTCGGAAAGACGGCGGTCGGCGTCGCAAGGCTCGCCAGAGAGCTCGGCGTCCCGTGCCTCGCGTTGGCCGGGATGATCGGCGATGGAGCGGAGGCCGTCCTCAACCGCGGGATCGACGCCTACGCGAGCATCGCCCCGGGGCCAGGTCCGCTCGCCGAGGCGATCGCCGAGGCGGAAAGCCGCCTCCAACGGGCCACGGAACAATTCGTGCGGGCCGTTCTTGCGGGACGACGGAGCGCAGGCCATGGCGGCTGAGGGCGAATTCGAGCTGATCGCCCGGCTCCGCCGCGCGACGGCCGCGACGGATCGCGTGGCCCTCGGCATCGGCGACGACTGCGCGGCGCTCCGGCTCACGCCGGGTGCCGAAGTCCTGGTCACGACGGACATGCTCATGGAGGGCCGCCACTTCGTCCTCGATGGCACCCCCCTGCTCTCGATCGGCCGGAAATGTCTGGGCGTGAACCTCTCCGACATCGCCGCGATGGCCGGCCGCCCGGTCGCCGCCGTCGTCGCGGTGGCGTTGCCCCGGGGACGGGCCCATGAAATCGCGACGGGTCTGCACGCGGGAATCGAGGCGATGGCGCGCGAGTTCGACGTCGCGCTCGCCGGCGGGGACACGAACGCGTGGGACGGTCCGCTGGTCGTCTCGGTTACCGTCCTCGGTGAGGCGACTGCCCGCGGCCCCGTCACGCGATCGGGTGCGAGGGTCGGCGACATCGTCTTCGTCACCGGCCCGCTCGGCGGCAGCTTGATGGCCCGTCATCTCGATCCCCGGCCGCGGGTCCGCGAGGCCCTGTCGCTCCGCGAATCCGCCGACCTGCATGCCATGATCGACCTGTCGGACGGGCTCGCGAGCGACCTGGGGCATATCCTCGAAGAGAGCGGCGGACTGGGTGCCGTGCTCGACGCCGCGGCGGTTCCGATCCATCCCGATGCACGTCTCATGGCGGAGGGCGATGGCATCTCGCCGCTCGACCACGCGCTCGGCGACGGCGAGGATTTCGAGCTTTGCTTCGCGGTCAGTCCCGACGACGCCGCGCGGCTGATGGCGTCTCCGCCCCACGGCGTGGTCGCTCCATCGGATTGGCACCCTCGACGACGGCCCCGGACTGCGGATCCGCCGGGTGGATGGCAGCGTCTCGCCGTGCCGGGCCCGGGGCTTCGACCACCTCGCTCCGAGGTCGCCCGATGGTTGAGCCGCTCCGCTGCGAATCGTCGTGCGAATCGGACACCGATCTCCTCGGTCGAGCCCTGGCAGGGCTGGCCTTTCCCGGCCAGGTGATCGGACTGATCGGCGACCTCGGCGCCGGCAAGACGCGACTCGTCCGGGCGTTCGCGGAAGCGATGGGGGTCGATCCCGCCGCGATCGCCAGCCCGACGTTCGTCCTGATCCACGAGTACTCGGGCCGCCTGCCGATCTATCACTTCGACGCCTACCGTCTCGCGAGCCCTGACGATTTCGACGCGCTCGGCGCGGCGGAGTATTTCGAGGGGACCGGCGTCTGCCTCGTCGAGTGGGCCGACCTCGTCCTCGACCGGCTGCCGGCCGAGGCGTGGCTGATTCGTTTGACCGCCACCGGTCCGACCTCGCGCTCGATCTCGATCGAAGCCCCTCCGGCCGACCTCGCGCGGCTCGCCGCGGCCCTTCCCACCGTTTGACCACCGCCCTGCCCCGACCTAGGTTTCCCCCGGAACCCGGCCGCTCGCTGCCAGGCTGCTGATGGTCTTCCACCTCCGAGGCGTGGACGGCGAGCAGCCGAAGTCGCGTCACCACGCGACGCGTGGGAACGAGAGGTTCTCCGCTCTCCTGCTCTCCGTCTTCCGCGCCCCAGGACCCGTCCCATGCCCCTTACCGCCCCCTCGACCCTCCCCGCCGTCGCCAACGGCCAGGCCGCACCGTTCCGCCCCTACGCGGTCGAGAGCTTCGAGGACGCGGGCCTGAGCCAGGCGGCCGTCGAGGGGCTCGTCCTGAAGTTCCTGCTCCAGATCGGCACGGCCTCGGGCCGTCGGATCGCCGAGGAGCTGGGGTTGCCGTTCGGGATCTTTCCCAACTTCTTCCGCAACCTGAAGAACAACCAGATCGTCGCCTACGCCAACGTCGCCGCGGCGGGCGATTACGACTACTTCCTCACCGATAGCGGCCGCGCCGGGCCCGAACGTATCTGGAGGAGTGCGGCTACGTCGGCACGGCCCCCGTGCCGTTCGAGGCGTACGTGAAATCCGTGGCCGCGCAGACGATCGCACGCGAGCACCCGACGGAGGACGACCTCCGCCGCGCCTTCTCCGACCTCATCGTCCCCGACTCGATGTTCGCTGCGCTCGGGCCCGCGATCAACTCGGGCCGCGGGATGTTTCTGTACGGGTATCCCGGCAACGGCAAGACGTCGATCGCTGAGCGGATCACCCGCTGCTTCGGCTCGACGATCTGGATCCCGCGGACAATCTCGGCCGACGGCCAGATCATCAAGCTCTACGACCCGGCCAACCACGAGCCCGTCGCCACGACGGGCACGGGCCTGCTCCGCGAGGACGATCCCGACAGCCGCTGGATCGAGGTGCGGCGGCCCACGCTCATCGCCGGCGGCGAGCTGACGATGCAGGACCTGGAGATCGAGTTCGACCCGACCACGAAGATCGGCGAGGCCCCGCTCCAGATGAAGAGCAACAACGGCACGTTCCTGATCGACGACTTCGGCCGCCAGCGGATGCCGCCGCTCGAGCTTCTGAACCGTTGGATCATCCCGCTCGAGAAGCGCTACGACTTCCTCCGCCTGGCCAACGGCAAGAAGATCCGCGTGCCGTTCGACCAACTGATCTTGTTTTCAACGAATCTCGAGCCCAAGCAGCTCGTCGACGAGGCGTTCCTCCGGCGCATCCCCTACAAGATCCAGGCCCCGGACCCGACCGAGCCGACCTTCCGCGCCATGATCCGCATGTTCGCGCCGAAGCTCGGATTTGAGGAGGTCGACGACGCGGCCATCGATTACCTGATCGACCACCACTACAGGCGCGTCGACCGCCCGTTCCGCTGCTGCCAGCCGCGGGATCTGCTGCTCCAGGTACGGAATTATTGCACGTATAATCAACTGCCGTTGACGCTAAAGCCGGAGTATTTCGACGTGGCGGCGGGGAATTATTTCACGGTGATGTGAGCTCACTTGGGAGGGCGAGGCTCCGGCCGAGCCGGGCATGCACCCGGGCTCGGCGGGAGCCTCGCCCTCCCAAGCGGGACAACCAGAGCTCAGGGGCTCTTCGACGCACCCGCCGGGTCGAGGAACTCGGCGTCGTCGAGGTTTCGGTGACACGCCCGCGAGACGCGGCGATAGCGCTCCGAAAGCCGGTCGAGCTGCTCATCAGTCAACAGCTCGATATCGATCAGCTCGTTCCTCGCGCGGCGGGCCGACAGGATCAGCTCGTCGAGCTTCAGATGCAGGGCCTTCGACTCGCGGTTCTGGGCGTTCTGGATCAGGAACACCATCAGGAACGTGACGATCGTCGTTCCCGTATTGATCACGAGCTGCCAGTTGTCGGAATAGCGGAAAACCGGCCCGAGCGCCGCCCAGACGAGCACCGAGCCGAAGGCCAGGAGGAAGCCCCAGCGGCCTCCGGTGAATCGCGTCGTCGCGGAGGACACCATTCCGAACAGGTCGCGCTTGGGCAGGTGATCGACGTCGGGGCCGGGTGTGAGATGCGCGCGGTCGCGCTTCCGAAGATCCTTGATTGGCATGGGAAACGATGCCCTTCGAAGGAGGGATACGTTAGTCTAGAGGTTTAAATGTGCAAGCCGCGTGCCAATGGACGTAAAGCGAAAGAAGCCAGGCTCAATGGATGAGGCGATCGCTCAAGATGTGGCGATCCTCGGCGCCGGCGCGGCGGGCCTGATGGCGGCGATCCGCGCGGCGGAGTCGGGCAGAAAAGTGGTCCTGATCGAAAAAAACCGTCGGCCGGGCGTGAAGATTCTCATCTCCGGAGGCACGCGGTGCAACCTGACCAATGCCCGGGGCCTCCGCAACCTCCGGGTCGTTTCCGGCGCGGTCGATCCCGCCTATGACCCGCGCCAGGGACGCGGGGCGAGGAGCATCCAGGACGCCTTCGGCGCGAATGGCAAGTTCCTCGGACCGGCGCTCAGGGCCCTGGGCGTCGAGGCGACGGTCGAATTCTTCGAGCACGAGGGCGTCGCGACGAAGGTCGAGGGGAACGGCAAGGTCTTTCCCGCATCCGACCGCGCCGTCGACGTCCTCGATGCGCTGGTCCGGAGGCTCGATCGATCGGGCGCGCGGTTGCTCACGAACACGCCAGCTTCCCGCGTCGAACCGATCGAGGGTGGATTCGAGATCCACGTGCCCGACGGTCCGATCCGTGCGCGACGCGTTGTGGTGGCCGTCGGAGGGCAGTCGTACCCCGGCTCGGGAACGACCGGCGATGGCTACACGATCGCACGGCGGTTCGGCCATACGATCGTCGAGCCCAGGCCCGCGCTCGTGCCCTTGCGCGTGGACGCAGGGTGGGTGCCGTCGTTGAAGGGGCTAACGATTCCAGACCTCGTTGCCGCGATCCGCGGTGCGACTGGACCGGCGCTGCTCGAACGTCGCGAGGCGCTGCTCTTCGCGCACTTCGGACTCACCGGCCCGGCGATCCTCGACGTCAGCCGCGCGGTGGCACGGCACGACGGTCCCGATCGGCTCGACCTGGTGCTCGATTTCCTGCCGGACACGACGGTCGAGTCGCTCGATGGATCGTTGCAAGCGGCCGCTCGCTCGGGCAAGCGGGCCGTGATGTCGCTGCTTCCCGACGTCATCCCCCGGCGACTGGGTGAAGCGCTGCTTTCCGAGGCGCGGATCCCGCTCACACGGACGGGCCCCGAGCTGTCGCGCGACGAGCGACGCCGACTGGTCGGATCGTTGAAAGGGCTTCGATTGCCCGTCGCTGGGACGCTCGGATTCGCCAAGGCCGAGGTCACGTCGGGCGGCGTTGCTCTCGATGAGGTGGACCCGAACACGCTCGAGAGCCGCCTCCAGCCGGGCCTGCATTTCGCCGGCGAGGTGCTCGACCTCGATGGCCTGATCGGCGGCTACAATTTCCAGGCGGCGTGGAGCATGGGGTGGCTCGTCGGGGGACTCCCATAGCGGACCTACAGGGCATGCAGCCAGTCATAGAACGCTCGATCGAAGAGAAGGCCCGAGGTCCCCTGGTCCCGGTGGAACATCGCGTGGTTCGCGTTGTACTGGAACGAGCCGGGGACGACCTGGCCCGAGTCGTCGACCGCGAAGGCACCCAGGACGTTCGCGGGTTCGGGCTCGGTTCCCTCCGGCGTGCGGTCGCGGGGGTCGATGACGTAGAGCCAGCCGCTGGTGACTTCGCGGGCCTGGTCGGCGATCCCGCCCGACGCGGCCGCTTCCTCGTTCATGTAGCCCGTCACCGCCTCGACAAACGCGGGATTGACCCGAAAGGCGTCGGCATCGAAGCCCGCTTCCCCCCCGACATATTCGCCGACGATCGACCTCGGTTCGATTCCCTTCGCTCCCGCGAGCACGGGGTCGAGGAAGCAGAGCACGGACGCGGGGCCGTGCTCCGACTCGACCTCGTAGATGTTGAGCAGGGCAAGCGACTCGGTCACGATTCCCGACTCCAACATGGACGCGCTTTATCCGGAGATGAGGCCGATGTTCGCCGACGAATACGATCGATTCTCGTCTTCATCGGCAAACATCGGCGCCATCTGCGGACGGTCGTCTTCAATTCTCCGCGTCAAAGGATGTACCGGCTCAGGTCCTCATCCCCCGCGATCGCATCGAGCCTCGCCTTGATCTCAGCCGCGTCGATGACGACGTGCTTTTCCTTCCGGTCCGGCGCGTCGAAGCTGAGATCCTCGACGACCCGCTCGAGGATCGTGTGCAGGCGGCGGGCGCCGATGTTCTGCGTGGAGCGGTTGACCTGGAAGGCGTAGTCGGCCATCGCGTCGATCGCGTCCGGCGTGAACTCGACATTCAATCCCTCAGTCGCGAGCAGCGCCTGATATTGCATGACGAGCGAGGCGCGGGGCTCGCGGAGGATGCGGACGAAGTCGTCCCGCGTCAGGTCCTTCAATTCGACGCGGATCGGGAACCGGCCCTGCAATTCGGGCATCAGGTCGCTCGGCTTCGAACGGTGGAACGCGCCGGCGGCGATGAAGAGCACATGGTCGGTCTTGACGGGCCCGTACTTGGTGTTGACGGTCGTCCCCTCGACGATCGGCAGCAGGTCGCGCTGGACGCCCTGGCGCGACACGTCGGGACCTCGCGACCCGCCGCCGTCCCCGTCACCCGCGATCTTGTCGACCTCGTCGAGAAAGACGATGCCCGACTCCTCGGCCAGCTTCACGGCCTGGGCGTTGATCTTCTCGGAGTCGAGCTGCGATTCGGCCTCCTGGGCGACGAGGATCGGCCGGGCCTGGGCAACGGTCATCTTCCGCGACTGGGGAGGGCGGGGGATCATCTTGTCGAACATCCCCTGGAGATCCATCTCCATTTGCTCCATGTTGCCCGCGCCAGGATCGACACCGGCAGCCACGGACCGGCCGGGCATCGTGATCTCGACCTCGCGGTCGTCGAGCGCGCCGGCGTTGAGCTTCTCGCGCATCTTCTCGCGCGTCCGCCTGCGGCGCTCGGCCTGTTCTGCGGCGTCCGGCGAGTCGGGGTCGACCCACTGCGTCGGTGCGTCGGGGATGAGCAGGTCGACCAGCCGCTCCTCGGCCCGCCGCTCGGCCTCGGGGATCACCCGCTCGCGCTCGGTCGCCTTGACCAACGCGATCGACGCCTCGACGAGGTCGCGCACCAGGCTCTCGACGTCGCGACCGTAATAACCGACCTCAGTAAACTTTGTCGCCTCGACCTTCACGAACGGCGCCCCGACCAGCTTCGCCAATCGCCGCGCGATCTCCGTCTTGCCCACGCCGGTCGGCCCGATGAGCAGGATGTTCTTCGGCGTGACCTGCGCGCGAAGCTCCTCGTCGAGCTGCTGCCTCCGCCACCGGTTCCGCAGCGCGATCGCCACGGCGCGCTTGCCGTCGGACTGGCCGACGATGTCGCGGTCGAGCTCGGCGACGATCTCGCGGGGGGTCAGGTCTCTTGGCTTCATGTTCGCTCCCCCCAGGCTTTAATGTCGCTCCCACGCGGAACGTGGGAGTGTCCCTCTTGCCGCTCTGCGGCGCAAGGCGCGGCTCGCGGGAATGGCCGCGGAGCGGCCGAAGATGCGTTCCCACGAAGAGCATGGGAACGAGGCGCGTTTAGAGTTCCTCGACGGTCAGATGGCCGTTCGTATAAATATCGATCCCCCCCGCGATCTCCAGCGCCTTCCGCACGATCTCCCCCGCGTCCATCTCCGTATGCGCCATCAACGCCCGCGCCGCAGCCAGCGCATAGCCTCCGCCAGAACCCGTCGCGAGAATACCGTCCGACGGCTGGATCACATCCCCCGACCCCGAGACGAGCAGGCTGTGGCGGGCGTCGGCGACGATGAGCATGGCCTCGAGCCGTCGCAGCGCCCGATCCATCCGCCACTGCTTCGCGAGTTCGGTGGCGGCACGAGGGACGTTGTTAGGGTAATCCTTCAGTTTGGCCTCGAATCGCTCCATCAAGGCAAAGCCATCGGCGGCGCTGCCGGCGAAGCCGACGAGGACTTGCCCTTCCAATGAGCGCCGGACCTTGACGGCGTCGGCCTTCATGACGGTCGTGCCGAGCGTCACCTGGCCGTCGCCGCCCATCGCGACGCGGTCGCCGCGGCGGACGGAGAGGATCGTGGTCGCGTGCCAGTCGGGAGTGTTCACGGTGCGCCTCTTCCGTTTCGATCGGGCCCCGTCGGTCGTCGAGCCTACCGCGCCTCGGGGGCAGGCGTCCAATCCGCCCCCGGCCGCGGACAGGGAGAACGACATGGCCCCGATTCCCGATGATAGAGGGTGCCCCATCGCAATCCGGTCGCGAGCCGTTCGCGGTCGGGCGCCCCGGCTCCGTCCAGCACGAAGCCGCTCCGCGACGAACGAAACGCGGACGCTCGGGTTCGGTCGGCGCGGGGTAACCCCGGGAGGCCTGACCGCCGATGCCCCCTTCTCGCACGGCGCCGCACAAGGCTGAACGAAAGGCGGATGCTCGGGTTCGGTCGGCGGCTCGTCCCGCCCCGGAGTCGCCGCCGGGACCCGATCCGACCCGCGCCCCCGTCTATCGAGAGACGGGACGGCCGCGGGGAGCGTTCTCGCCCGCCACCGGTCGAGTCAGGCCATGTCGACCAGGGCGAATGTGACGGCTGGATCGATTGCGCAACCTCGTACCCCAGCGCGGCCCGAGGAGCCTGAGCGCCGGCACGGCTCCGGCCGATCTAGGAAAGGTCCAGGACGGACGATCGGCCACGCGCGGGACCGCGGCGGCGCAGGCATCCGGCAGGAGACGGCGATGAGGCGGATCAACTTGGCGCAGGCGATGGTCGGCCTCGCGCTGGCCGCATCGGCCGCGGCGACGGCGAGCGGCGCGGACCGGCCCGGGGCCTGGGCCGAGAGCCTCTTCGCCGAGCGGCAGCATGACTTCGGGCCCGTCCCGCGCGGGGCGAAGGTGCGGCATCCGTTCGTCATCACCAACAACACGAGCGGGCCGATCTCGATCTTGAACCTCCGCGTCTCGTGCGGCTGCACCAGCGGCAAGGCGAGCGTCTCGGTCGTGCCGCCGGGCGGTACGGGCGTCGTCGAGGCCGAGATGGACACACGGAACTTCGTCGGCAACAAGGCGACGACGCTCTTCGTCACGCTCCACAACGGCGCCGAGGAGGTCGAGGTCGGCCTGGGCGTTCGGTCGAACATCCTCAGCGATATCGTCCTCAATCCCGGCGGAATCGACTTCGGAACGATCGCCCGGGGACAGTCTCCGACGCTCAGTCTCACCATCGACCGGCTGGGCCAGCCCGAGTGGCGGGTTGTGAAGATGGTCTCGGCGAGCAAGGTCCTGGGCGCGACGCTCGTCGAGACCCAGCGCGCCAACGGCATGGTCAGTTACCGGCTCGAAGTCTCGATCAAGCCCGGCGCCCCGGCCGGCACGGTGCGGGACGAAATCCAGCTGATCACGAACGATCCGGAGTCGCGGAGCTTCCCGGTGCTGGTGACGGCCGAGGTCCGCGGGGATCTGACGGCATCGCCCAGCGTGCTCGCCCTGGGCGCGGCGAACTCCTCGGAGCCCGTGCAAGGCCGGTTCATTGTCCGGGCGTCGAAGCCGTTCAAGGTCGTCAAGATCGAGGGCGAGGGCGAGGGGTACACGGCCTCGGCCGATGACGGTGCGGCGAAGCCGATCCATGTCGTCACGGTCGCCTACCGAGCAGATGCCGCCAAGCCCGCCGCGCCGGCGCGGACGTTCAGGATCGTGACGGACCTTGCGGGCGAGCCGCCGGCGGTGGTGACTGTGACGTTGCAGGGCGGGCAATAAGAGCCCTGCACGTCGCTCATCTCCGAACCGACGGCATGTTCTGGGTATCCAGGATCGCTGTCCGCATGTCGTCCGCGGCCGTCGGCAAGGTGACGAAGTGGACCCCCGAGCGCGGGAGGGTCTGCTCGTCGGGCTCGGCGCCGGGCGGGGTTCCGCGCCAGCGCCCGCCGGCGGCGGCGAACTTGTAGCCGACGTCGAACAGCCTGCGCATCACGATCGGCTCGAAGTCGAGCGCGTTCGTGCCGACGTGCATCTCCTGAGGGACCGCGGCGAGGTTGAACTGGCCGCCCGAGAGCGTCGCCATCAGAAAGAGACGCGTCAGGTCGCCATCCGCCCGGGCCTGGAGCACGGTCAGGAGCGACTGACCCGTGACCGAGAAGAGCTGCTTCTTCACGCTCCCGGGATCGGCATAGATCTTCCCCGCGACGATCGCATAGACGTTCGCCCCCTCCACGGGCTGGGTCTCGGGTGCGCCCTCGGGCGGCCGTGGGGCCCGGAGCATGTAGAGGTCGGCGAAGACCGAGGCCGTGACGCTGCCGTCGGCGTGCAGCTCCGTCGACAGCTGCCCGTCGACCGTCACGTCGATCGACACCGGCGGCAGCACGCCCGGCACCGAGCACGAGGCCAGGACCACCGTCCGGTAGAGATGCAGCTTGTCGGGCCGGTTGCTGCTGGCAATGGCACCCATGTCCCAGACGACCAGGCGCTTGCTGTCAAGATTCGTCGTGCCGATGTAGAGCCTTCGGCCCTGCGCGTGGGCCGCGGCGATCTTCTCGAGGAGCGTTTCGTCGATCTCGCGAGCGATCATCGTCCGGAGCGGGTCGGACTCAGCGATCGAGTCGGACCAGGGCAGCGTCAGCCACGGCCGGATGCGGTAGACATCCTCGGAGCGGACGCTCGTGTACTTCGACTCGAGGAAGTCGTCATACTCCGGGCCGAGGAACGCGAACGAGGCGATCAGCGAGCCCGTGCTGATGCCGGTCACGACGTCGAACGTCGGCCGCGTGCCCGAGGCGGTCCAGCCTTTGAGGACACCCGCCGTGAACGCCCCGTACATGCCGCCGCCCGAGAGGGCGAGCAGGTTCCGCTTCGCCGGCTTGCCGACGGCGCTGGCCGGGCGGTGCTCGCGGAGGCTGGCGATCGCTTTCTCGGGGTCGTAAGTCGTGTACGAACCCGGTGCCGCGTCCATGTCGATGAGGTCACGCGACGGGAGGAACGCGGTCGGCGGGGCGGTCCGCTCCATCGTGCCGCAGCCGGCCGACACGAGGACGATCATTGCGAGCAGTCGCCGGCCGCTGTTCATGGGACGTCCTTGTCGGCCGCGAAGTCCCCAACGCACGTCGATCTTCGCCAGAACGCGAGGGACGTCAAGGCCGGATGGCCTCCGGCGTGCCTTGACGCCCGCGCCGACCTCCCGTCCAATGGATTTGAGCGAAACCGCGACCCGACCGGGACCGTCCATGCCCTTTCCCGAACGACCGACGACCGTCGCCGTGCCCAGGCCCCCGTTCCTCGCGGCGGTCGCCCAGGTCGAGCCCACGCTCGGCAACCTCAAGGCGAATCTGAAGATCCACCTCGACGCCATCGATGCGGCGCGACGCGATAACGTCGATCTTCTCGTCTTCCCCGAGCTCTCGCTCACCGGTTACTACCTCCGCGACCAGGTCCCCGAGGTTGCCGAGCCGCGCGACGGGCCGCTGCGAAGGGCCGTGCGAGAGGCCGCAGGCGATAAGCTGGCCGTGGTCTACGGATTCGTCGAGGAAAGCCCCTCGGCGCGGTTCTACAACGCGGCATGCTTCGTCGACGGGACGAGCGGACCGACCTTCGTTCACCGCAAGGTCTACCTGCCGACTTACGGCATGTTCGACGAGCAGCGTTACTTCGCCGCGGGCGGCCGGATCATGGCGTTCGACACTCGCTTCGGCCGGCTCGGGCTGCTGATCTGCGAGGACGCCTGGCACCTCTCGGCGGGCGTGATCCTCCAGGCCGACGGAATCGACGTGCTCATGATCGTGGCCAACTCGCCGGGGCGAGGCGTCCGGGAGGAACGGCTCGGGAGCCGGCGGAGCTGGGAGCTAGTCACGCGGACCTACGCGACGTTCCTCAACGTGCCGGTGATCTTCGCCAATCGAGTCGGCTTCGAGGACGGCGTGAACTTCTGGGGCGGCTCGGCAATCGTCGCCGCAGGCGGCTCGTGGCTCGCGCAGGCCCCCGAATTCGAAGTCACCCGCATCTCCGCCGTGCTCGACCCGAGGGATACGCGCCGGGAGCGAATCCTGACGCCGACGCATCGCGACGAGCGCGTTCATCTCACGATCGAGGAGCTGGATCGGATCCGCCATGAGAGTTACCGAAGCGACACCTGCTGCTGACCCGCGGCACGACCCGCTGACGATTAACTGCGCGCTCGTCGAGCCGATCCTCGTCGGCTTCGTGCGGAGCGAGGTCGGGCGCGTCGGATTCTCGAAGGCCGTCCTCGGCCTCTCGGGCGGCATCGACTCGACGCTCTCGGCCTACGTTGCCGCCAGGGCGCTCGGGCCCGAGAACGTGTGCGGCGTCCGGATGCCTTACAGCACGTCGTCGAGCGAGACGATGGACCACGGGGCACTCGTGGCTGAAGAGCTCGGCATCCGGATGATGACGGTCCCGATCCACGACCAGGTGGACTCGTATTTCAAGCACTTTCCCGAGGCCAGCCGCCTCCGCCGCGCCAACAAGATGGCCCGCGAGCGGATGACAATCCTGTACGACCAGTCGGCCGCGCAGGACGCCCTGGTCATCGGCACGAGCAACAAGACCGAGCTCCTGATCGGCTACGGCACCATCTTCGGCGATATGGCCTCGGCCCTCAACCCGGTCGGCGACCTCTACAAGACCCAGGTCCGGGCCCTCTCGGCGTACATGGGGGTGCCGGCCGAGATCATCTCCAAGCACCCCACGGCGGATCTGTGGGTCGGGCAGACGGACGAGACGGAGCTGGGATTCACTTACGCCGAGGTCGACCGTTTGCTCGCGCGGCTCGTCGACGAGCGGGCCCGGCCCGACGAGCTGATCGCCGATGGCTTCGACCCTGCATTCGTAGCGCGGATCAGCAGGATGATCATGACGAGCCACTACAAACGCCGGCTGCCCTTGATCGCCAAGGTCTCGCAGCGGACGATTGACCGCGATTTCCGCTATGCGCGCGACTGGGGTACCTGACCCTCGCCGGCGAAACCGTTGGTTTTGCCGATCCCGGCAAGATGCGACGAATGCTTGATCTGCTGGAGTGCTTCGAGCAGGTCATCGACCGTCAGATGCCCGAACCGGTCGGCGACGAGCTCGATCAGCGTCTCGGTCATCGGCGGGACCTCGCCCATCAAGGTCGGCCAGGCCAGCCGCACTGCCGCTCGGCGAGGCCAGCCGCCTGCGTCGGCGACGATCTCGTCCTTCCGCGATTCCAGGAGGGCGACCAGCTTCGTCGCCAGCTCGTCGGCGAAAGCCTTCGGATCGAATGCCATGGATACCCCCGGACTGAGAGACGCGAAAGCCGCGTCGCTTGCTTATTATAGCCGCGCGGGGCAAGAAAGCGAATTCATGCGAACGCCGACGCCAGGGCTTTTCGCATCGACCTCGCGTCCGGGAGCCTGAGGGCGGGATCGCGGCTCAGGCAGCGGTCGACGACGGCGGCGAGAGCGACGGGCACCTGGTCGAGCCGGTCGCGGATCGGCACGGCGTCGCGCTCGCGGGGGATCATCAGGTCCTTGGCGTACCTGTTGGTAAAGTCGTGGGAGTACGCGCCGGTGAGCATGTAGTACAGAGTCGCCGCGGTCGAATAGAGATCGGAGGCTGGGGATGCCTCGCGGAAGTCGGCGAGCTGCTCGGGGGCGGCGAAGCGCGGGGTGCCGCCGGTGGTCTCGGTGATCGTCAGGCCACTTATGAGGCTCGACTGGTAGAGCCGCGCGATGCCGAAGTCGCCGACCTTGGCCACCCGCCGACCGTCCTTCTCGCTCAGGAGGATGTTGCTCGGCTTGATGTCGCGGTGGACGACCCCCTGGGCGTGGGCGTACTCGAGCCCGCGAAGAACCTCGCAGATCAGGGCGACGGCCGGCCGGGCGCGACAGGGCGCGAGCGAAGCTCGAGGAAGTTCGCGAGGTCGCCCAGCGGCACGTACTCCATCGCGAAGTAGAGCACGCCCGATCCGTAGCCAACGTCAAAGACACGGACGATGTGCTCGTGGCGCAGGCCGCGGAGCGTGCGGGCCTCGCGGAGGAACCGCGCGATCGTGACCTCGTCCCCCGCGATAGCCGGGCGGATCATCTTGAGCGCCACCTTGCGGCCCTTCGACTCCTGCTCGGCCAGGACGACGTGGCCCATGCCGGGGCGGTCGACGAGCGACTTCCTGATCCGGTAGCCGGGCAGGTGGACGGGGTAGCCGAACTCGTCGCAGACCACCCCGCCATCGAACGCCATCGCCGCGGGTGCGTCGTCGGGGAACGCGTTCTCGACCGCCTCGGTGCGCGCCGGCGACGGCTACCGAGAGCACCGTGTTACCGGCCTGAATCGTATCGCCGGCCTTGAGGTCCGCGACGAACGCCTTGCGGCCATTCACGCGGATGCCGTTCGTGCTTGCCAGGTCCATGACCCGGCAAAGCGGCGGGTTGACCTCGACGAGGAAGTGGTTCCGCGATAGCCGCTTGTCCTTCATCTCGAGCCGGAAATGGGCACCCTCGGCGCGACCGACGATGAACGTCCGGTGCTCCGCGAACTCGAACTCGCGGCCGACATGCGGACCGTCGACCACGCGCAGGATGACCTTCCACATGGATGCCGGCTCGCACCGACCCCCGGGCCGCGTCCTGGCGTCGCCCGGGGGGAAGGCGGCGCCCATCCGTCCGCGCTCGCGAGCCACGGCCAGGCGGCGCCGCCCGGGGCCCTCGCGCTCGAAGGCTGCCGTACCCACGACCGGATCATCTTCCCGATCGGGCCGGGTCGTGACAAACGAATTCCTGCATCCGGGCGGAATTCGTGCCCACCCTGCGGGAGCGTTCAGCGGGTCGTCGCTGCCCCGGCTCGCGACGGCATGGCCGACGGTGCCCGGTCGTCGACGGCCATCCACCCCGCCCGCCACCCGCGTCGGAGGATGACGCCCAGGCCGATCAGGAGTGCGATCCCGCTGAAGAAGACGTTGCCATACGCCTGCGCCTCGCGCCGCCAGGGAAGGCCAGCGAGAGCAGGACGACGCAGGCCGCGATCGAGAGCACGCTCCACCGCCGGAGCGGCGAGCCCGCGGGCGAGGTCATTCCGAAGTGCATGAGAAGCGTCAGCGGAAAGACCAGCCAAACATACGAGTAGTTGAATGAGAGCGGCGCCAGGACGAGCACGAGCAAAGTCACGAGGCCCTGCTCCATCGCATCGGCCGGCGGCGGGTCGTCAGCCCGAGCGCCAGGTCGCCCACAGGTAGAAGACTCCGAGCGAGCTGACCGCGCCGAGCATGACGAACGTGGTCGATCGGAAGTCGAGGTCGAGCAGATTGACGCGCCAGCGGCGGTCTGCCTCGCCATCGGCAAGCACGGGGCGGGACAGGCGGTGGACGGTGGCCTGGACGGATTGGTTCTTGAAGGAATAGGCGCGGTCAGGGCGCTGGGCGATCGAGTTCTCGTCGTATTTCAGGAGCATCCCGCGGACCCAGAGCGTGCAGTCCTGAGCAATCCGGGCCGGCGATCGGAACGGAAGCGGTGCGATGAACATGAGGGCGGCGAGGGCCGCGGTCATCGCCGCGGCGGCCTTCCATTGCCTGCGGTAGACCAGGTAGCCGGCGGCGAGGATCGGGTACGCCTTGATCGCGGCCGAGATGGCGATCAGGACGCCGGCCGTGATCGGCCTGCCGCGTCGCAAACAGACAGAAGGCGCCCAGGAGCAACGCCAGCAGAAGCAAGGCGGGCTGGCCGAGCAGATAGGTGTCGTGGACGAACGGGATGACCGCGATCGACGGCCAGAGATAGAGCGCGGGGTGATTGCCGCGGAGCGGCCGGTCGCAAGGTAGATCGACGCGACGATGCAGGTTGTCCACGCCGCCGAGTTCAGGAGCAGCAGCGCCGCCACGAACGCGCCGCGCGGCAGCCCCGCCAGCGGGGCGAGCATCGTTGCGCACGCCGGCGGATACATGAACGGATACGGCAGGCCCGGGCGTCGTCGGGTAGATGTCCTTGCCGTCGAGGACGATCCGGCCGGTGATCTGCCAGAGGTCGTAGTCCTTGTTGAACTCGACCCCGCGGGCGACGTTCAGCAGCGGGGCGACGGAGAACGCGAGCATCATGATCGCCAGCGTCGCCGATCACCCCGCGCATGGCCAGGCGGGCCGGAGCACGCGGCCTTGAACCGACGCGATCCGCTCGCGCCGGCCGGGGTTGTCGATGCGGATGACCGCGGCCGTCGCCGGCGTCCTTGCCCGTGCGCTCCATCGTCGCGGCCTCCGTGCGTCCGTCGTCAAGCGGCCTCGCCCTCGTGGCGGAGGGGCATTATGCGCGATCTGCCTCCGCTTGACTTCCCGAGTTTTTCCCGATCTCTTCGTCCTGATCATGACCGCGGTGCGATCGTCCGCGACGAGGGTGGCCTGTACAGGCTCCGAGAGAATGAGCGACCATCGACGCTTCGTCATCCTCGAACACCGCTGGAACGGCGTCCACTGGGACTTCATGGTCGAGACGACCCCCGGAGGCCCGTTGCGGACGTGGGCCATCGACGCCGAGCCGGTCGCTGGCCGCGAACTGCCCGCACGGCCACTGGCCGACCACCGGCGGGACTATCTCGAGCTACGAGGGCGCCATCTCTCGGCAGCCGGGGCACGGTCCGCCGGTGGGACGAGGGGACGTGCATTGTCACGGTTTGGGAGGCCGACCGGGTCGAGCTAACCCTCGACGGAGCTCAGCTCACGGGTCCGCTGGTGCTCTGGGCATCTCCGGCGGGGGCCGGCACTTCGACCGGCACGGCGGATCGGCCTCGGGGGCGGGCGGGAGGCTCGGCGACCTGGACGTTTCGCCTGGGGAAGTCTGCTGAAGGGCCTGCCTTCGCGGCAACGACGGCGCCGAGGCCGTCGCGCGGTTCGAGCGGCCGGAGAGCTTGATCTGGCCCTCGCGGATCCGGACTCGCTCGAGCACGACGTCGTCGCGGATCTTGTCCGGCGCGGTAGCGGACGGTCGCGACGGGCAGGTCGCCGTCCTTCGACCAGGTGACGTCAGGCCGTTCTTACTGCGCCTGCTCGGTCAGCGTCTGGATGATCCGCTCGGCCGGAACCGGCAGCGCGCCGCGCGGATCTTTTCGACGGTCAGCGAGACGACGTTGTCCTCGGGCACGTGCGGGCGTGCGACGACCCAGATGACCGAGCGGACCGGGCCCTGGTCGAGCCCGAAGGCAAGCGTGATCCGGTCGGCCTCGAAGACAATCCGCGGGTCGTGGACCTCGGGCGGGAGCTGGTCGGCGAAGTGCTTGACGAGGTCCTCGGCGAGCCAGGCGTTGACGTCGTTCTGGTTGAAGACGGCTTCCCAGTTGGGCTCGTTGGCGATGTCGTTGCGGAGCTGGAGGCTCTGCTGGACGAACGCCTTGGCCTCGCGCTCGACGTCCTGCTGCGGCAGAGTGACGAGCGAGCGGTAGAAGTCGGGCGTGTGCGTCAGCGAGACCCAGAGGCCAAGTGGGACGGCCCCGAGGCCCAGCAGCGCCAACCCGCCGTAGACGACGATCCGCCCGCGATGGCTCGGCTTCGGCATGGGCCAACCTGCTTTCCCGGGGACGGGGGGAGGCCGTCGAGGTGGTCGGGAAGATGATGCCGCGGGGATAAGGCTCGCGGCCCGGCGGCCGGAGAGGAGCGGCCGGCCGTGGGATCGAGTCCGGTGAGGACGCGGAGGTGAGGGCTCGGCGCGGGCATCGTAGTGGCCGTCCGGGGGGGAGTCAAGCCCAGGAGCGCTTCTCAGGCAACTCGCCTCTGTGCGTCCCGCCGCCGTCCACGTATAGTGGAAATGAAGACGTTCGGACACCCCGGAGCCGTGCCATGCCCTCGCGCTGGGCCTGCGTCGGGTTGCTGCTTTTGTGGGCGGTGGCGACGGTCGGGCTGATCAGCCGCGACGTCCTGCCCGGACCTGCTGATCGGGCCCCCGCCGGACCTCCGCTCGGTAGCGGCCGCCGACCTTTCGGGCAAGCCAACGAAGTGGGCGATCCTCGTCGCCGACGACGCGGCGTACCAGTCGCTTCGCTCCGTCGGCCAGGCCGTGACCGAGTCGACTCGCGAGCCCGACGGCCGGCTCCGGCTCGACAGCAAGGTCACGATCGACGCGGGCGGCCTGCTCAAGGGCACTCCGTTTGCTTCGAAGGACGACGTCCGGTTCGACGTCGACAATTGCGTGCCTTATCGACGCCTCCGGCAACCTCGTCTCATTCCGCGCCGTCGTTCGGGCCGGCGGGGTCGACGAGCCGCTCGTCACCCTGGATGGGGTCTACAAAGATCATGCCATCGAGGTGAAGGCCCGCGGTCCGATCCCCCTGCTCAACTTTACGAGGCTGTTCGCCTACGAGCCCAAGACGCTCATCCAGAACGCGCTGGGGCCGATCGACCGGATGCCCGGCCTGGCCGTCGGCCAGCGTTGGGAGGAGCGGGTCGTCAGCCCGCTGACGGGCAAGATCGACGTCGTGAGGGCCGAGGTCGTCCGCCGCTCGGAGATCTACTGGGACAAGAGCATGGCCGCCGCGTACGAGGTCGTGCACAAGATCCCCCCGGCGATCACCGCTCGGACGTGGGTGCGCAAGTCGGACGGGCTGGTGCTCCGCCAGGAAGTGCCATTCCCGGTCGTGAAACTGCTGATCGAGCGGATGCCGGATTCGCGGTAGGTCTCTGCGGCGTCTAATCGTGAAGGACGGGGGTCGAATCGGAGGAAGAGCAGAAGGCAGAAAGCACAAGGCAGATCGGACCGACGATCGGACCGCACTAGAGCTGTACGCCTCGTTCTGCTCCGCTATCGGCTTTCTGCCTTCTGCTTTGTGCCATCTGCCTTCCTAATGAGTAGGCCCCGGGGTCACCGATGATCGAGCTCGATGGTGTGACCAAGGCCTTCGGCTCCCGACGTGCGGTCGACCACCTCGACCTGCACGTCCGCGCCGGCGAGCTGTTCGCCTTCCTCGGGCCCGAACGGGGCGGGCAAGACGACGACGATCAAGATGGTCTGCGGCCTGCTCCGGCCGACCTCGGGCACGGTCAAGGTCGGCGGCTTCCCGGCCGGCAGCCGCGAGGCCCGGCAGCTCCTGGCCTACGTCCCCGACCAGCCCTACCTCTACGAGAAGCTCACCGGCCGCGAGTTCCTCCGGTTCGTCGTCGACATGTACGGCCTCGAGCCGCGCAGGGCGACCCGGCGGATCGACGACCTGATCGAGACGTTCGAGATGGGCGACTACGTCGACGAGCTCTGCGAGGGCTACTCGCACGGCATGAAGCAGCGCGTCGTCTTCGCGTCGGCCCTGGTCCACGACCCGAAGGTCCTGATCGTCGACGAGCCGCTGGTCGGGCTCGACCCGCGGAGCGCGCGGATCGTCAAGGACCTGTTCATCGCCCAGGCGCGCTCGGGCGTCGCGATCCTGATGTCGACGCACCTGCTCGCGATCGCCGAGGAGCTCGCCGACACGATCGGGATCATCGACAAGGGCCGGATGCTCGCCCGGGGCACGCTCGCCGAGGTCCGCGAGCGGGCCCAGGTGCAGGGGCCGCTCGAAGGCCTCTTCCTCAAGCTCACCGGCGGCGACCGGCCGATCTCCGGCGCGTTCGTCAACGGCGACGCCTCCGCGAATGGCCGCGGTTCGCCCGTGCTCAGCCCGCGACCGGACGGGGCACGCATGACCGGCCTCGCCCGCGAGCCCGGCCGCGCTGACGACCGCGCCGCCAGTCGGCCCTGGCCTTCCACGGGCTCCGTGTCCGGCTCGTGACGAACGTCGTCCGCGGCACGATCTCAGGCTCGCGGCTCCGGCTGATGATGATCGTCACCTGCACCGCGATCTTCTGGGCCGGCCTGTTCGGGCTCTTCTTCGAGGGATTCCAGTTCCTCGGCACCTACGGCGCGCTGGCCGGCGACTTCGTCGAGTATGTCTTCAGCCTGTTCTTCCTCTCGCTCCTGGTGATGCTCTTTTTCTCGACGGGCATCGTCCTCTATTCGGGCCTGTTCCAGAGGCGCGAGGCGGCGTTCCTGCTGACCATGCCGACCTCGGCCGACCGCGTCTTCGCGTTCAAGTTCGCCGAGGCCGTCGCGATCTCGAGCTGGGCGTTCCTCCTGCTCGGCAGCCCGCTGATGGTCGCCTACGGGATCTCGGTCGGCGTGCCGTGGACGTTCTACTTCGTCTTCGTGGGGTATCTCGTGGCCTTCGTGCTGATCCCGGGCAGCGTCGGCGCGGTCGCGGCGATGCTGATCGCACGCTTCTTCCCGCGGCGGCAGAAGTCCGTCCTGGCCGCGCTCGTGCTCGCGTGCGTACTCGGCGGCATCTGGACCGCTGCCCGCGCCTGGCGGACGCCGGGCGAGGCGCTCACCCCCGACTGGCTCGACGCGCTGCTCGGCCGGCTCTCATTCTGCCAGCAGCCGCTCTTGCCGAGCCGGTGGATGTCGAAAGGCCTCGTCGAGGCGGCCAAGGGGAACTGGGACGACGGGCTGTTCTACCTGGGTGTGATCGCCGCCAACGCGGGCGTGGCCTACCTGTGCGCCGCGGTTGTCGCGCGAGACCTGTATCGCTCGGCCTACAGCAGGGTCCAGGGCGAGCGGACGTCGAAGCGCCGGGTCGGCGGCTACGGGCTCGACGACCTGTTCCACCGCGTCTTCGGCTTCCTGCCGCGGCCGATCCGCCTGCTGATCCTCAAGGACCTCCGAACGTTCCGCCGCGACCCCGCGCAGTGGTCGCAGTTCCTCATCTTCTTCGGCCTGCTCGCGCTCTATTTCGTGAGCATCCGCCGGATCGGCTACGACACCCAGAATCCCGTACTGGCGAAACCTGATCAGCTTTTTGAACCTGGGCGTGACGGCCCTGATCCTCTCGACGTTCACGACGCCGGTTCATCTACCCGATGCTCTCGCTAGAAGGCCGCAATTTCTGGGTCCTGGGCCTGCTGCCCCTGTCCCGGTCGGCGATCCTCTGGGGCAAGTTCGCCTTCGCGACGGGCATCTCGCTCGTCTCGACCGAGGGCCTCGTCGATCCTCGGCGACCTGATGCTCCGGCTCTCGCCGATGATGATCGTGCTGCACATGGGGATGGTCTTGATCCTGTGCCTGGGCCTTTCCGGGATCAGCGTGGGACTGGGGGCACGGCTGCCGAACCTGAAGGAGGAAGACCCCTCGCGGATCGCCTCCGGTTTCGGCGGGACGCTGCAACTTGCTTGTGAGCCTGTGCTACATCTTCGCGATCGTCATGGCCGTGGCCGTGCCGTGCTTCTTCTACTTCAAGGCCCAGGACGAGGCCGGAGGAATCGGCTTCGTGCTGAATGAGGGACAATTCCGCGTCTGGATGACGGTGGCGATCGCCGGGGTTCTGGTCGTCGGCGCCATCGGGACGATCGTGCCGTTGCGGATGGGGATCAGGGCGTTCCGGCGGATGGAGTTTTGATCGGCCCTCCCGGGGCCCAGCCGGCAAGGTGCGCCTTGAGCATTGCGGTCCCGTGGCTATAATTTCAAAGTGTTCTGACAGGACTGCCCGGACCCGCCTGGGGCAAGGCATGGCCGCTCCGATCCGCGTCGGCGCCGTGAGCTATCTGAACGCGAAGCCGCTCTATCACCGGCTCGCAGAGATCGCACCCGGCGTGCGGCTCGAGATGGACGTTCCGAGCCGGCTCGCCGATCGGCTCGCGGCGGGAGAGCTCGACGTCGCGCTGATCCCCTCAGTCGAGTACCTGCGAGGCGCGTCGTCGCGGATACGAGATCCTGCCGGGCTTCGCGATCGCAGCGCGGGGGGCCGTGCGGAGCGTCAAGCTCTTCAGCCGCGTTCCGATCGAGCGGATCGAACGGCTCGCCCTCGACGAAGGGTCCCGGACGAGCCAGGCCCTCGTCCGCGTCTGGCTCGACGCGGCTCATGGCGTCCGACCAAGCTCGATCGAGCCTCTGCCCCTCGGCGTGCCGCCCCTGGAGAGCACGGCCGACGCGGTGCTGCTGATCGGCGACCGGGCGATGAAGGTGCCGGACGCGGCCGTTCCACGCCGTCGTTGACCTCGGCGAGGCCTGGGTCGCGCTGACGGGTCTGCCGTTCGTCTTCGCGCTCTGGGTGGCTCGGCCGGGCGTCGAGCTGGGCGACCTGCCCGATCGTCTCGAACGGTGCCGCGCCGAGGGCTTGGCGCACGCGAACGACCTCGCAAGCGTCCTACGGGCCGCGGCTCGGCCTCGACGTCGCGACCTGCTACGATTACCTGACGAAGGTGCTGAGCTATGACCTGGGCGAGCCCGAGCTCGCCGGCCTCCGGCAGTTCGCCGAGATGGCCGCGAACCTGGGGCTGGCCCCGGAGGGGGTTGACCTTGTCTTCCGACGTCGATCGCATCTTGCAACGCGCCGTTGAGCGGCGACCGGCTGACGTTCGACGACGGCGTCGCCCTGCTCCGCTCGCACGACCTGCTCGCGATCGGCCGCGCCGCCGACGCGGTCTGCCGGCGGCTCCATCCCGAGCCGTACCGGACGTTCAACATCGACCGGAACATCAACTACACCAACGTCTGCGCCGCCGTCTGCGACTTCTGCGCCTTCTACCGCAAGGTCGGCGCACACCGACGCTTACGTCCTCGACCGTGACGGTCCTGCTCGACAAGATCCGCGAGACGGTCGAGCTGGGCGGCGACCAGATCCTGATGCAGGGCGGCCTGCACCCCGATCTGCCGTTCGAGTGGTACGAGGAGCTGCTCCGCGACATCAAGGCGCACTACCCCTCGGTCAACATCCACGGCTTCAGCCCGCCGGAATTGCACTTCTTCGCCAAGAAGTTCCGGATGCCGATCGAGGCCGTGCTCTCTCGCCTGAAGGACGCCGGCCTCGGCAGCCTGCCGGGCGGCGGCGGGGAGATCCTCGTCGATCGCGTCCGCAAGGCGATGACCCGGGGCAAGGTGCTCTCGGACGACTGGATCAACGTCCATCGCGCGTGGCACCGGCTCGGCGGCGTCTCGACGGCGACGATGATGTTCGGCCACATCGAGACGCTCGAAGAACGCGTCGAGCACTTCGAGCGCGTCCGCTCAGCTCCAGGACGAGACCGGCGGCCTGACCGCCTTCATCTCCTGGACCTTCCAGCCCGAGCACACCGACATGGCCGACGTCCCGCCCGCGGGGGCGTTCGAGTACTTGAAGACCCAGGCCGTCTCGCGGCTCTACCTCGACAACGTGCCGAACATCCAGTCGTCGTGGGTGACGCAGGGCCCGAAGATCGGCCAGCTCGCGCTCTACTTCGGCGCCAACGACATGGGCAGCCTGATGATCGAGGAGAACGTCGTCGCCTCGGCCGGGACGGTCTATTACCTGTCGCTGAACGGAGATCAAGCGGGCGATCCGCGAGGCCGGCTATGTGCCCCGGCAGCGGAACGTCCGCTACGAGCTGATCGACGCCGACCCGGTGGTCGAGGAGCCGGCGCTGGCGGGTGTCTGACGGCCTTCGGCCGCGGCTTGGTCCCGGGAGGGCGAGGCCACTGCAGTAAACGTGCTTATTCTGCTATAAGTCAGGGCATCGACCCCATTTGGAGGATGGCGGATGCCCGACACGATGTCGTTGCCGTTCGACCGCGAGGTCCTGGGCCGCTTGCCCCTGGCCGAGGCCGTGCTGACGCTCGCGTCCTACCTCTGGCCCGACGAGACGTTGGGGGACTTCTTTCGCGACCATCGCGCCGGCTCCTACTGCCGGCTGATCGACTTCCCGACCTTCGTGGGTACGATCCGTGACGCCCTGCTCAACCACGGCGGCAGCCTCGCCGCCGCCCTGGACCGGCGGGCCGAGACGGACGCGCTCCCGGCCAGCCGTCAGGCCTTCTACGCCAAGCTCCGCCGGGTGCCGATCGCCCTCAGCCTCGCCTGGCTCGCCGAGTCGACGCGCCGCCTGGCGCCGATCCGGCCCCGGACGCCGGCCGTGGCGCTGCCCCGCTCGCTGGACGGCCTGGCCATCCACGTCGTCGACGGCAAGGCGCTGAAGCGGGTGCCCAAGCGGCTGCTCCCGACCCGCGGCGCCGCCGGCAAGCTCCTCGGCGGCAAGCTGCTCGGCTGCTGGGACCCCCGCACCGAGCTGGTCGTCGCGCTGGCCGCCGCCCCCGACGGCGAGGCCAACGAATGCACGCTGGTGCCCGAGTTGCTCGGCCAGGTCCGCGCCCGACTCGCCACCGGGGCGAGGCTCTGGGTCGCCGACCGCCAGTTCGGCGACCTGGTCCAGACCGGCCGGTTCGCCGAGGGCGGCGACGCCTTCCTGGTGCGCCGCAACGCCAAGACGAGCTTCACGCCCGACCCCGGGCCCCCCGAGCGACTCGGTCGCGACGCGGCCGGCCGCGTTATCCGCGAGGCCCGGGGGACTTGCGGCACCGGTCCCAAGGCGCGGCGCGTCCGCCAGATCACCCTGGAGCGGCCCGGCGACCCGGTCGTCCTGGTCACCGACCTGCTCGACGAGGCGGCCTACCCGGCCGAGGACCTGCTGGCGTTGTACCTGCATCGCTGGGGCATCGAGCGGGTCTACCAGCGGGTGACCGAGGTCTTCGGCCTGATCCGGTTCATCGGCAGCACGCCCGAGGCGACGGTCTTCCAGGCGGCGTACTGCCTGATGCTGTCGAACCTCGTCGAGGTGGTGCGGGCGATGATGGCCGAAGCCGCCGTGGAGGCGGCCGACGTCGGCTCGGTCTCGGCCACGAAGCTCTTCGAGGGCATCCGCGAGGAGTTGGTGGCGTTGCACCGGCTGGTCGCCGCGGAGCACGTGGCGGGGTTGGTGGGGCGGCCGACGGACGCCGCGGCGACGCGGCGACGGCTCGAGGAGCTCTTGAGCCGGGCGTGGCGGGAGCGGTACCGCAAGTCCGCCCGGCCGCGGCACCGGCCGCATCCGGACCGACCGAAACGGTCGGGAGCCCACACCTCGGTCTTCCGGCTCGAGAAGTTGCATCAGCAACGGCAAGCCTCAAGAGAATAGGCACGTTTACTGCAGTGGGGCGAGGCTCCCGCCGAGCCGGGCGCCAACCCCGGCTCGGGCGGAGCCTCGCCCTCCCGGGAGACGAATCCGGGCGACCCGACTTGCCGGGTCGCTTAACGGGACACATGATTGTCTCGAAGGGACCGCGCCCGGAAATGTCCGGGACGGGCCCCGCCGTGCCTAAACCGAGAGTCCGCACCTTGATCCGCGTCGAACACCTCTCGAAGTCGTTCCTCGACTACCGCCGCGGCTGGGTCCCGGCGGTGGCGGACGTCAGCTTCACCTGCGAGCCCGGCGCCATCTTCGGCCTGCTCGGGCCCAACGGGGCCGGCAAGACGACGACCCTGCGCATCCTGAGCACCGTGCTCAGGCCGACGTCCGGCCAGGCGATCGTCGCCGGACATGATGTCGCGAAGGAGCCGGAGAAGGTCCGCGAAAAGATCGGCTTCATGTCGGCCAATACGGGCATCTACGACCGGATGACCGCCTGGGAGTTCGTCGAATACTTCGGCCGACTCTACGGGATGGACGACGAGCCGCTCCACGAGCGGATGGAGCAGATCTTCGGCTGGCTCCAGATGAACGACTTCCGCGACGTCCTCGGCTCGAAGATGTCGACCGGGATGAAGCAGAAGGTCTCGATCGCGCGGACGATCGTCCACGACCCGCCCGTGCTGATCTTCGACGAGCCGACGTCGGGCCTCGACGTGCTGGTGGCGCGGGTCGTGCTGCGCAAGATCGTCGAGCTCCGCGACCAGGGCAAGACGATCATCTTCTCGACGCACGCCATGCACGAGGTGGCGAAGCTCTGCTCGCGGCTGGCGATCATCCACAAGGGGCGGGTCCAGGCCGAGGGCGAGCCCGGCGAGTTGCTCGAGCGGTATCGCCAGCCGGACCTGGAGGAGCTGTTCTTCCACCTGGTCGAGCGCGCCGACCCGGCGGCGGCCGTCGCGGTCTGATCATTCCGACACGAATCACGAGGTCCGCTCGATGCGCCTGGAAGACTGTCGGGACGATCTTCCGCCGCGAGGTCCGCGACCAGATCCGCGACCGCCGGACCCTGTTCATGGTCTTCGCGCTGCCGATCCTGCTGTATCCCGTCCTGGGGATCGGGGTCGTGCAGTTCACGATGGCGTTCCAGGACAAGCCCCGCGAGGTCGTGGTGGTCGGCGCCGAGCACCTGCCGCCGAGCCCGCCGCTGCTGAACGAGCGGCGCGACGCGTTCAACGCCGACCTGGTGCGCGACCTCGGCTTCACCGGCACGCTCCGCGTCCGCTGCGAGCCGCCGGAGAGCCCGTGGGCGAGCAAGGAGTACAGCCGGATCGGCATCCGCCAGGGCCAGGCCGACGCGGTGATGATGATCCCGCCCGACGTGGCGACGCGGCTCGAGAAGGAGCGCTCGGCCAACATCCCGATCGAGTATGTCAGCGCCGACGAGCGGAGCCAGCTCACGTACCTCCGGGTCCGCGAGATCCTCTCGCGGTGGAACGAGAAGATCGTCGAGGCCCGGCTGGCGAAGGAGCACCGGACGACCGAGTACGTCGACGCCGCCCGCGCCAGGGGACCGACCTCGCCACCAAGGCCGAGGCCGGCGTCAACGTCTGGGCTAAGATCTTCCCCTTCCTGCTCGTGATCATGGCGCTGACGGGGGCGTTCTATCCGTCGATCGACCTCTGCGCCGGCGAGAAGGAGCGCGGGACGATGGAGACGCTGCTCATCAGCCCCGCGTCGCGTGGGGAGATCGTGATGGGCAAGTTCCTCACGGTGGTCCTCGCGAGCATGACGACGGCGATCCTCAACCTTCTGAGCATGGCGCTCACCGGCCTGCAGCTTGCCTACAAGCTCGCCGGCGGCTCGGGCGTGTCCGCGGCGAACTTCGGCCCGCCGACTCTGATGGCCGCGTTCTGGATGATCGTCCTGCTCGTCCCGCTCTCCGTCTTCTTCAGCGCCATCTGCGTTGCCCTGGCCGTGCTGGCCAAGAGCATGAAGGAGGGGCAGTATTACATGACCCCCCTCTACATGGTCAGCCTGCCGCTGATCCTCCTGACGCTCGCCCCCGGCGTCGATCTGACGCCGTTCTACAGCATGGTGCCGATCACCGGCGTGGGACTGCTCCTGAAGTCCCTGATCCTTGGCGACTACGGCAGCGCCCGTCGCTACTTCATCCCGGTTCTCGTGCCGATGGTGATCTACGCGGCCGTGGCGCTGCGCTGGGCGGTCGATCAGTTCCGCCGCGAGGACGTGCTCTTCCGCGAATCGGAGCGGTTCGACGTGGTCGCCTGGCTCCGCCACCTCGTCCGGAATCGCCAGCCGACGCCGACGCCGAGTCAGGCGTTCTTCTGCTTCACGCTGATGATCTGCCTCGCCTGGTTCGCCACGCAGGCACTCGGAGACATCGGCTCGCCGCTCGTGGGCATGGGGCTGGGGCACCTGCTGTTCATCTTCCTTCCTCCCGTCGTGATGACGCTGCTCTTCACGTCCGACCCGAAGCGGACGCTCCGGCTCGCGCGGCCGGGCTGGCGGTACGTCGGCCTGGGCCTGGGGCTGGCCGTGGCCTTGAATCCGTTCGTCCGCGAGTTCAGCGTCTGGGCCGACTGGCTCTTTCCGCCGCCGCGGCAGGTGACCGAGCACGTCGAGACCCTGATGCGCTCGATCCCGAACGTGTGGATCGGTCTGCTCGTCTTCGCGGTGATCCCGTCGATCACCGAGGAGGTCGCCTTCCGCGGCTACATCCTCTCGGGCCTCGAGCGCGGCCACCGGACGCGGACGGCGATCCTGATCTCGGCCTTTCTGTTCGGGTTCCTCCATGTGCTCGATCAGCCTGTTCAACCAGCTCTTCACGGCGACGCTGCTGGGCATCGTGCTCGGACTGCTCGCGGTTCGGAGCCGGAGCCTGTTGCCGGGGATCCTCTTCCACCTCGTGAACAACGGTCTGGGGGTGGTCCTGGCGTTCTGGACGGCGTCGCCGTCGGGCGGGGCGGCGACGCGGTGGCTCTTCCGCGACGTCGAGCACGGGCTGTATCGCACGCCGATCCTGATCGCGGCCGGCCTCATCTCGGGCGTGCTGCTCGTGCGGCTCTACAAGGGGATCCGGCCGGAAGCGAATCCAACGGAAGATGCCGGATTCACGCCGATCGGGACACCCAAGGTCGAAAGCCGCGACATGGCCCGGGTCTGATCGGGCCAGCCTCGGGATGCGGCCGGGCCAACCGCATTCATCGAGAATGAGCGTCCGTCGAGTCCACGGGACGGTCCGGCCTTAGCTCGGGGCCCCGACGAGGTCCCGCACGGGGCCGCACGACGGCGAACGAAAGGCGGACTTTGGCTTTGTTCGGCGCCGGCGCCTTGTCGGGCGGCGCGACAGCGGCTGCCCAGGTCCCGCACGAGGCCGCACGAGGGCGAACGAAAGGCGGACGCTCGGGTTCGCTCGGCGCCGCGGCCCTCACCGCTTTGAAATGGCTCGGACTGAACCACGACGATCGGACCGGGACAATTCCTTCGCGCCGCCCTGCCGGGTAGGATGCCTCGATCCCCGTCGCTCGAGGCCGGAGGAAGGGCCATCGGATGCGCGCCGAGTCGTTCACGCTGACGGCCCGTTACCTCATGCCGGTCGACGGTCCGCCGATCGAGGACGGGCGGCTCGTCGTGAGCGACGGGGCCATTGTCGGTGTTGAGCCGAGGCGACGCGGTCCGGCCGATCGCGACCTGGGCAACGTCGCGGTCCTGCCCGGGCTTGTCAACGCGCACATCCACCTGGACCTGACCCCGGTCCAGCCGCATCCGGACCGCAGCGACTGTACCGAAGACGAAGTCCGCTGGCTCCGCCGCGTCGTCGAGCACAGCAGGCGCTCCGCCGCGCCGCAATGCCTCGCGGATCGCCATCGAGCGGCAACATCGGCCGCGAGCCTGGCCGCGGGTACGACGAGCGTCGCCGATATCTCGCCCGCCGGGCGCGAGCTGGGATGCCCTGTCCGCCTCGCCGCTGCGCGGCGTGGTCTTCGCCGAGGTTCTCGGCCTGAAGCGCATGCGCGGGATCGAGACGAATCAGGCGGCGTGGGACTGGATCGCGTCGATCGGTATCGAGGAGGGCGAGCCGATGCGAAGGCTTCGCCCGGGGCTGAGCCCGCACGCGCCGTACAGCACGGCGGGATGGCTCTACGAGCGCGCCGCGGCCGGCAAGCTGCCGCTTTCGACGCACCTGGCCGAGATGCCCGAGGAGTTGACCCTGCTACAGATCGCGGGCCGGCCCGCTCCGCAGCTTCCTCGAAGACATCGGCGCCTGGGACGACGACTGGGAGCCCGTCGGCCCGAGCCCGGCCGACTACCTTCGCCAGGGCGGGCTCCGCCGCGTCGACTGGCTCGTGGCCCACGGGACTTACCTGGAGCCCGACGAGTTCTGGGGCCTCCGCCCGCCTGGCGACGACGGCCGTCGCGTGGCCGTCGCGTACTGCCCGCGGACCCACGCTCGCTTCGGCCATGCCCCTCATCCGTATCGAGCCATGCTCGAGCGCGGGCGTGATCGTATGCCTCGGGACCGACGGCCTGGCCTCGTCACCGAGCCTGAGCGTGCTCGACGAAATCCGCTTCCTCCACGCCCGCGACCCGTCTCTGAGCGGGCCTCTGCTTGCTGACGATGGCCACGCTCTTCGGTGCGTGGGCCCTGCGGCTCGACGAGTTCGCCGGTACGCTCACGCCCGGCAAGCGCGCCGACCTCGCCGTCGTCGCCCTGCCCGACCGCGACTCGGCGGACCCGCACGAGCTCATCCTCGAGGGCGAAGGGCCGGTGATCGCGACGATGATCGACGGCGAGTTCATCCCGAAGTGATCCGCGCCGTCCCGGCAACAAATCCCGGATCACCCGCAGCCGACGCTTATGTCTGCGGATGAAGCACAATCCTAACTTGATGGTGCTTCTTCGCCTGCGGACACCGGCGTCCTCGGCCGAGGAACTTCTCGTCCCCCGGGGGCACGAAAACCTCGTGGACGTCCGCGCCGTCGACGTCGAGGCGCAGCAGGAGATACACGATCGCCGAGGCCGACCAGAGATAGCTGTAGATCCAGCCCGCAGCGAGGAACCCGACGGCACCCGTCCACAGATGGGCGACCGTCGGCAGGCCCGCGCGATCGGCGGAGGTCGGGTCGAGGAAGCGGAAGCCATCGTTCCGCGGGGCGCCGAGGCTCATGCTCCAGTCGGCCAGGCCGAGGGCCGCGACGACGAAGAGACCGACCGCCGCAAGTCCGATCGCGCCGATCACGAGCACCAGCAGCAGGAGGGCGGCGTAGCGGACCGTCCGCTGATTGACGTAGGAATAGGACCGGCTGATCGCGTCGAAGAGGTCTTCCCCTTCCGCCGCGACGGTAGCAATCATCAGCGGCCATGCCAGTGCCAGGCCGAGGAGAATCACGGCGTCGAGCAGGCCGACTGCGAGGGGGACGAACGCGAGGATCGTCGCCGCGGACCGGCCGAACGGACCGGGTATTCGATCGAGCAGTCCCACCGCCGCGCCGGTCAGCCCGATCAGCATCGCGACGAGGATCGGCGCCATCGGCGCGGCGACCGTGCCCCCGATCCGGGCCAGGCTGAAGCGCAGCGCCGGGACCATCCCGGCCCGCTCGCCGGTGGCCACCTGCACCGCAGCGATCCGCGCGATCGCCGCGCCGAACAGGCCCCAGACGAACAGGAGCCACACGCACGCGAGCGCCGCCTCGAGACGCGTCCCAGGCGGACACGTCCGGCGAGAAGAGCGCGACGAACGGCGCGAAGAGACCGAGAGCCACATCAATCACCGCGCCGAACCAGCCGTTGAGGAGCAGCGAAGGCGTCGAGGCCGGGGATGAAGTCCGGAGCGATCGCGCGAGCCAAGGGGCCGGGCCCATCGCGTAGGCCAGGGCCGACCAGCCCGGAACGCACCGCCGCCAGCCCCAGCGCGGCGAGGACGACCGACCTCGGGTCGGACGCGATCCCCACGCCCCGCGCGACCAGCCACCAGGGCGGATGGCTCGGCGGCTGGCGGGTCGGTCAAGTCGGGGGACAGGTGTCGGCCATCACGGGTTCCTCGGCGACACGGGCCGGGCCGTCGGGGCAGGATAGCCGCGTTGCGGTGGTGACGCAACCGCGATCGGACTGGGACGGGCCCTGGGCCCTGCCGCGCCTCTCGGCTCCCTCGTACGCTTCGAGGCGAGGTGCAAAAAGTGGCGTGGGCGAAGGCTCAGGGTACGACGCAAGTGACCAGCGTCGCCTCACCTTCGACAGGAACGACCTCGCATTCGCCGATGGCGGCGGGCAGAAGCAGGGTCTCGCCGAAGCCCAGAGGATGGGCTGCGCCGCCGTGCCGAAGCTCTGCCTGGCCACCAAGGTTGATGACGATCGTGAATCGATCGTCGCGGCCGATCGTCGCGGGTCCGATCAGTCTGACGCGGTCGAGGGCGAAGAAGTCGGAAGCCGAGAGCCGCTCGCGGACTCCGCCCGGAATGACCTCCGCCTCGGGCCGCAACGGGTCGACCGGGCCGGCCGAGAAGTCGGTCGACTCGAGGGCCTCGGCGACGTGAAGCTGACGCGGCTTGCCATCGGCCCCGATGCGGTTCCAGTCGAAGACGCGGAACGTGGCGTCGGACATCTGCTGGATCTCGGCGATCATCACCCCCGCGCCGATCGCGTGGACGATTCCCGCCGGGATCAGGATGCAGTCGCCGGCCTTCGCGGGGAACCGGTGCAACAGCGGCTCGACCACGCCCGCCTCGATCGCCCGGGCGAACTGCTCGCGGGTCACGCCCGCGCTTCAATCCGGCATAGATGAGGCTCCCCGGCTCAGCGTCGACGACGACCCAGGTCTCGGTCTTCCCGTTGTCGTTGGCCAGGCGGGCCCCCAGATGGTCGTCGGGGTGGACCTGCACCGACAGCGTTTGCTGGGCGTCGATGAACTTCACGAGCAGTGGGAATTGGTCGCGTACCGCCACGGCCCGGCCGAGCAATTCGAGCGGCCGGTCGCGGAGCAGGTCGCGCAGTTTCGCCCCGGCGAGCGGGCCGTCGGCGACGACGGAGACGTCGGCGCGATGGTCGGAGACCTCCCAGCTCTCGGCGTGATCCGAGCCCTCGCCGATCGGTTTGCGGAGCACGTCCCCCAGCCGCCGGCCGCCCCAGATCAGGCGTTTGAGGATCGGCTCGAACCGCAGCGGATGCATCGACGGGGCACCGACGGGCGCGGCGTTCGGACCTTTCCGGGCGGCTCCGGTCGGTCGCGGGGTCGAGAATGCGGGCATCGGGTGCGCCTCCCTGGTGAAATCTAGGCCCCATCCTCGGGGTCGTTGCGACTGCCGGGAATCATTCCGGAGTGGGTCGCCCGAACGAAGAGCTGCGCGGGCCATCTCGGCGTGCCCGGGAACGGGTCGATCGGCGAGACTGGCCCAAACCGTTTGTAACGGTGATCGCCCCCGGCGCGAAGGCCTGGCGGCGCGGGCGTCGTCCCTGGTAAACTCGATGGACAGGAACGCTCCCGCCGGATCGGCCGTCCCCGCGAGGCCCCCGGCGGCGCCGCTCGATGGGACCCGGCCTCGGGACTGGCCGGTGCACCCCGCGTCTCCTCCCCCACCCCACCGCCGCGCCGATCCCGCTCCGACGACGGATCGCCCGCGCCCTCGCCCCCGGTCCGGGAGGTCGACCCCTCATGCCCGCCGACAAGGACCTGTTCGCCGAAGAGCGTCACATGGTGACAATGAGCTTCGGCGACCACCTGGAGGAGCTCCGCGTCCGGCTGATCCTGGCCCTGCTCGGCCTGGTGGTCGGCATCGTGATCACCTTCATCCCGCCGTTCCTGGGCCGGCTGGTGATGATCAAGATGGAGGAGCCCGCGTCCAGGGCCCTCAAGCAATTCTACAAGGAGGACGCCGAGCGGCGGATGGAGGCCGCGAAGGAGGCCCAGGCCCGCGCCCCCAAGGTCACCTACGACATCGACGCGGCCCAGCTCATCGGCCAGATCCGCGACCTCGCCCCCGAGGCCAGGATGCCCGACCCGGCAACGATCGAGGGCAAGACGATCAAGATGGACGTGCAGGCCCCGCTCGCGGAGACGATCGACCTGATCTCCAAGGCCAGCAACATCGAGCGCTCCGCCGTCGTCACGCTCGGGCCGCTCGAGGGGATCACGATCCTCTTCCTCGTCTGCACGATTACCGGGCTCGTCATCACGAGCCCGTGGGTCTTCTACCAGGTCTGGGCGTTCGTCGCCGCGGGGCTCTATCGCCACGAGCGGCATTACGTGCTGAAGTTCCTACCGGTCTCGCTCGGCCTGTTCCTCGGCGGCGTGTTCCTCTGCTTCTTCTGTGTCCTGCCGGTGACGCTGGGTTTCCTGCTCCAGATCAACGTCTGGCTCAAGATCGAGCCCAGCCTGCGGCTCTCGGAGTGGATGGGCTTCGCGACGATCCTGCCGCTGGTCTTCGGCCTCTGCTTCCAGACGCCGCTGGTGATGCTCTTCCTCGAGAGGGTGGGCATCCTCCAGGCCGAGGACTTCCGCAAGAAGCGGAAGTACGCCATCCTGATCATGGTCGTCGTGGCCGCGCTCGTGACGCCCGGGCCCGACGTCTTCAGCCAGTGCATGCTCGCGGTCCCGATGATCGCGCTCTACGAGTTGGGCATCCTGCTCATGGGCCGCGGCAAGAGCAAGGCCACGCCGCCGGCCACGACGTAGCTCCTATTCCTCTCCGGACCCCGCCCGCGATGAGCGACGCCCACGGCATCGTCTATCTGGTCGGCGCGGGGCCCGGAGATCCGGGGCTGCTGACCGTCCGGGGTCACGAGCTGATGAGGACCGCCGAGGTGGTCGTCTACGACCGTCTGGCGAACGACCGCCTGCTCGATCTGGCGCCCGCTTCGGCCGAGAGGATCTGCGCGGGCAAAACCTCGGGACGGCACACGATCCCGCAGGAGGAGATCAACCGCCTGCTCGTCGAGCATGCCCGCACGGGGCAAGCGGGTCGTCCGGCTCAAGGGGGGCGACCCGTTCCTCTTTGGCCGCGGCGGCGAGGAGGCCGAGCACCTGCGGCCGAACGCGTGCCGTTCGTGGTCGTCCCTGGCGTGACGGCCGGCGTGGGCGTGCCGGCCTACGCGGGGATTCCCGTCACGCATCGCGACGCCAGCTCAGCCGTCGCGTTCGTGACCGGCCATAATGACCCCGAGGTCGACGAGAGACTCGACTGGAAGGCCCTCGCGGCGTTTCCGGGCACGCTGGTCGTCTACATGGGCGTGACGCACCTGGCCGCGATTTGCCGGGTGCTGATTCGTCATGGAAAGTCTGCGGACACTCCCACGGCGATGATCCAGTCGGGCACCCTGACCCGCCAGCGCACGGTCGTGGGCACGCTGAGAGACTTGCCGCAGCGCGTTGCCGAGGCCGGCCTCGGTGCGCCGGCGCTTGCTCGTCGTTGGCGATGTGGTGAGCAAAGCACCATCGCTGGCATGGTTCGAGGATCGGCCGCTGTTCGGGCGGACGGTCCTGGTCACCCGGCCCGAAGGGGAGTCGGACCGCTCGGCAGCCGCGCTTGAGGGCCTCGGGGCCGAGGTCCTGCTCGCGCCCACGGTCGCGATCCGGCCGTCGAAAACTCATGGACCGCTCGATGACGCGATCGCGCGGCTGCAAGAATTCGACTGGCTTGTGTTCACCTCGACGAACGGTGTCACACACTTCCTGGACAGACTGGATTCGCTCGGGCGCGACCTGCGTGTCCTCGGCCATCTCAAGATCGCGGCGATCGGCCCCTCGACGGCCCAGGCGCTCGGCCCGCTACCGGCTCCGCACGGACCTCGTGCCGGATGAGTACCGCTCCGAAGGCCTGGCAGAAGGCGCTGATTCGCGAGGCGTCGGGACGGCGGATCCTACTGGCCCGCGCCGACCGGGGCCGACGCTGCTCAAGGACGAGCTGGAGCGGTTTGCCCACGTCGAGCAGATCGCCGTCTATCGCAACGTGGACGCCGAGATCGCTTCCTGCCGAGGTCATGCGGCGAATTGAATCTGGCACTGTTGACTGGATCACCCTGACCAGCTCGGCGATCGCGGCGCGACTTCACGCGATGCTGAGCGAGCCGGCCCGCGACAGCGTCGGCAGGACGGTCCGGCTGGCGAGCCTCAGTCCCGTCACGACCGACGCGGCCCGGCAACTCGGCTGGGAGGTCGCGGCCGAGGCTGAGGAGTTCACGTGGGAGGGGCTCGTCGCCGCGATCCTCAGGGCCGAGGCGGGGATGATCCCGGTGACGATCGCATCGGTCGTCCGGCAGGAGTCCTCTGGCCATTGCGGACCTCTCCGGACGATGCCATCGACTTGTGAGGCCCAGGTGTCAAACTCTATGAAGATGAGGAGTTAACCCCCGTGTCCTTGGCCTGCCCGTCATGCGGACGGACGATCGTGATCAAGGACGCCAAGCCCGGGCAGTTCCGGGTCCCCTGCCCCGAGTGCGGCCGGCCATTCCGCGCTCGAGGTCGGCGACGACGGGCCGCGCCGACGCCGTGCGCGGTCGATCGAGTCCCATGTCGAGCCGCCCCCCTCGGCCGACCCGCTCGCCGACGCGCAGCGGATCGGACTTCGCATCCTCGCGGGCGATGACCGAGCGCGCCGGCTGGGCCTGGCGGGCTCTGATCCATCGCACGGGCGACCGTCGGCGGAGTCGCTCATCCAGCAGGAGCTGGGGCGGACGTCGCTGGGCACGGTCGCGCGGGGGCGGCAGATCCTCGTTGGGCGCGACGTCCTCGTGCGGACGCTGCCCGCCGACTGGGCGGCGGGCGGGCCGGTGTCGCGGGCGCGGGCGTACGAGCTGGCCGTGGTGTCGACCGGGGTCGAGCATCCGAACCTCTCCGCCGGCTCGATTTCGGCGAAGACCGCGGGCGGCGGTACTCGCGATCGAGGAGAGCGTCGCCGGCTCGACGCTCGCTGTCGTGGCCGCGTGCGACGACTGGCCCGGCGGCGACGCCGCGCTCGTGCCGATCCTCCACGCCGCGCGGGGCCTGCTCGCGGCGCACGAGCAGGGGCTTGCCCATGGCGATCCGTCGCGCCGAGCACATCTGGATCGACGACTGGCGGCGCGGTGAAGCTCGCGGCGGACTTGCGACAATGCCGGGCGACGGCTGCCGAGCCATTCGCCGCTATCCGCCGCGCGGGACGTCCAGACACTCGGCCAGACGCTCGATACGCTGGTCACTCCGCGTAAGGCTGGGGGGCCGGCCGCGTCGCCGAAGGTCCGCGCGATCGTCGGCCGGATGCGGGCGGCAGGGACGGCCGACGGCTTCAGCGACCTGGCGAGGCGGTCGCGGCGATGGAGTCGGCGCTCGGCCCGGTCCCGATCGCCGAGGCCGAGGTCGTCGCGGCTCGGTGCGATCGTCGACCGATATCACGACGTCCCGCTCGCGCCGCTCCGGTCCAAGCTGGCGGCCGGTTTCATCGGCGTCTGCTTCGCTCTTCGCGCTGCTCTTCGCGATGGGCGGGCGGTTCGGTGCGGCCGCGGGCGTGCTCGGGCTCTGCGGGATGACGGCGGGTCTGTATGCCCTGCTCCGCGCGGGGATGCGACGCGAGGCCCGGCGTGTTCGGCAAGGCTCGAGAGCTGGTCCTCGGCGGCAGGCGCGCCGACTGGCTGACGCTGCTCGCGGTGGTCGCGGGTGCGGCTCGTTGTCCTGTTGGCGCTGGGATGGCTTGGCGGGCTGGATCGCGCTGGGTCTCGTGGCGGCGATCTTCGCGGTCGGTTTCCTCGTCGCGCTCGACGTGCCGATCGACCGCGACCGCGAGGGCCCGCTGGGCGAGGCGCGAGACCTGCTCGCGGGCCTGCGGGCGCGCGGCGTGTCCGAGTCTGGCGCTCCGCGAGTTCGCGTGCAAGTCCGGCGGGGAAGCGCTGGGACGAGCTGTATGAGGCCCTCTTCGGCCTCGAAGAGACTCGCCGCGCCCGCGCCACCTGGGCCGACGCCCGCCCACGTCGCTTCCGCCCCGGCGACTGGCGTTTCGCCGTCCTCGACTGGATCGATGCCCGGCTCCGCGACCGCCGCGAGGCCAGGGCACGGGCGATGTTCGAGTCGGTCGAGGAGTCGGCGCTGGTGGCCCAGAAGGTCAACGAGATGACCGCCCGCCGCAAGTCGCGGCGGATCGCCGAGGCCCTCGTCATCGTCTCCCGCGAGGTCCGCGCCGCGTCGCTGGCCCGGCTCGCGCCCGAGCGATCGGACGCGATCCGCGTGACCCCGCGCCCGGTCCCCGACCTGATCCGCGAGGCCCTCGAGACGCCCGACAAGCTGCTGACGACGACCTGGAGCGACGAGCGCGACAAGGAACGCGGACCGAATCCGCTATTCCGGCTGCTCGCGGCGCTTACCGGAGCCCGCATCCGGTTCCTGCTGGGCGGCCTGCTCTGCGCTCTGTTCCTGCTCTGGGCCGAGCAGGTCGGAGTCATCTCGTCGGCCGAGATCCGCGAGAAGGCCGAGCGGGCGATCGCCGAGCGCGACGTCGGGCGACTCCGGGAGGTCAATGTTGACGTGGCGCGGATCCACACAACCGACGAGCCTCTGCGCATCCCGGGCGTTCCCGAGTCGCTCACGCGGCTCGTCTCCGGCTACGGAGTGGGAGCGGCGGGTCTGATCCTGATCGTCTCGGCGCTCGTGGCCGGGTCGCGGATCGCCCTGTTCGCGATCCCCGCCGCGGCGATCGCGTGGCTCGGGCCCCGGCTCGGGATTCCTCCTCGTCGGCCCCCTCGCGGCGCCGGGGGTCGCGGCAGCGATCGGGGCGGGCGTGTTGGCCATGGGGATGCTCTGGGCGCGGCGGCGGTAGGGCCTCCGTGCTCGAAAGGTGGGCTCCGCCCACCGTCTTCGATGTCCCGCCCTGTCCAGGAGCCGACGCTCGATCGTCGTCACCGACGGCAACGAGCCCTAGATGAACTCGTTGAACAGGTTCTCGAGCATCTCCTGCCGCCCGCTGGTGTTGGCGGCGGCGTCGCCCTTGGGGAGGATGTAGGCCTCGAGGTCGGCGAACGAGCACTGGCCCGAGTCGATCCGCCGCCCGAGCTCGCCGTCCCAGCTCTTGTATCGCTCCTTGACGAACGCCGAGAGCCGGCCGTCCTGCTGGATCGCGTGGGCGACCTTCAGGCCGCGGGCGAAGGCGTCCATGCCGCCGATGTGGGCGTGGAAGAGGTCGATCGGCTCGAAGCTCTCCCGGCGCACCTTGGCGTCGAAGTTCACGCCGCCGGTCGTGAACCCGCCCATTTCGAGGATGCAGAGCATGCACTGGGCCGTCAGGTAGATGCTCGTCGGGAACTGGTCGGTGTCCCAGCCGATGAGCGGGTCGCCGGTGTTGGCGTCGATCGAGCCGAGCGCGCCGGAGGCGATCGCGACCCGCATCTCGTGCATCATCTCGTGGCCGGCGAGCGTGGCGTGGTTGGTCTCCAGATTCAACTTGAAGTGACGGGAGCAGATCATAAGTGCGCAGGAAGTTCAGACAGGCGGCGGCGTCGGAGTCGTACTGGTGCTTCGTCGGCTCCATCGGCTTGGGCTCGATGTAGAACGGGCCGGCGAAGCCGATCTGCTTCTTGTAGTCGACGGCCATCTGGAGGAAGCGGGCGAGGTGGTCGACCTCGCGCTTCATGTCGGTGTTCAGGAGCGACGAGTAGCCCTCGCGGCCGCCCCAGAAGGTGTAGCCGAGGCCGCCGAGCTCGTGCGTCACCTCCATCGCCTTCTTCACCTGCGCGGCGGCGAAGGCGAAGACCTCGACGTTCGGGCTCGTGGCCGCGCCGTGCATGTAGCGGCGGTTCGAGAAGAGGTTCGCGGTGCCCCAGAGCAGCTTGACGCCGGTGCGGCCCTGCTCGTCCTTGAGGACCTTCACGACCTCGTCGAGATTCGCGTGGCTCTCCTTGAGCGTCGACCCTTCGGGCGCGACGTCGCGGTCGTGGAAGGCGTAGAACGGGGCCTGGATCTTCTCGAAGAACTCGAAGGCGGCCTTGGCGCGGGTTCGCGCGTTGGCGACGGAGCCGGTGCCGTCGTCCCACGGGCCGGACGGCCGTGCCGGCACCGAACGGGTCGCTCAGCGGGTTGGCGAAGGTGTGCCAGTAGACCACCGAGAACCGGAGGTGGTCGCGCATCGACTTGCCGCCGACCATCTCGTCCGGGTTGTAGTGCTTGAATTCGAGCGGGTTCCGCGACCGGGGACCGCCGTACTGGATCTTCGGCACGCCGGGGAAGAACTCGGGCATCGGACGGTCCTGAAGCCGTGCAGGCCCGTCGTTCGACGGACCCCGCGAGAATGAGGATGGGCAGGGTGAATGGGATCAGTCTAGGAACGGTCCGGCGGGCGGACAAGACCGTGCCGACGTTCCGGCGCCCGGTGCGGTGTTCAACGAGCCGGCGTCTCGTTCCAGCGCCGCGAAGATCCCCTGCATGAAGGCGGGCAGGTCGTCGGGCGTCCGGCTGGTGATGATGTTCCCGTCGCGTGCACAGGCCTCGTCGACCCACTTGCCGCCGGCGTTCTCCAGGTCGTCGCGGACCGACATGAAGCCCGTGACCTTCTTCCCCTTGATGCACTTCGCCGAGCAGAGCATCCACGGCCCATGGCAGATCGCGGCGAGGATCTTGCCCTGCTTGCCGGCCTGGGTGACGAGGTCGACCATGGCCTTGTGCCGCCGCATGTGGTCGGGGGAGTAGCCGCCGGGGATGATGATCGCGTCGAAGTCGGCGGCCTTCACGTCCGAGGCCGAGACGTCGGCCTTGGCCGGGTAGCCGTGCTTCGATGCGTACGTCTCGCCCGCCTTGGGGCCGACGATCTTCACGTCGGCCCCGGCCTCGCGGAGCCGGAGGACGGGATACCAGAGCTCGAGGTCCTCGTAGAACTTCTCGACCAGGACGGCGACGCGCTTGCCTTTGAGGGAATCCATCGGAGGCCTCCGCGATGGTGGAGTGTGGTCGGCCAGGTCACCCCATTCTAACGAGGCCCGCCGTCCCGTTCCCAGGACGGGACGTATCCGGCCGCGCCGGGCCGGCGGATCTTGCGCCGGTTCGGCGTTGCGCCGGGCCTCGGCGTGGGTGAGCTTCTGGCACTTGGTGGCGCGGCGGATGCCGCCCCGGAGCGTGTAGTGCCAGGAACCTTCGGACTCGTCGAGATAGGCCACGTTACCGTCGGCGACCATCAGCCCGATCAGGCCCGACCGGAGCGCGACGAAGTCGGCGACCGGGTCGGACTGTCGAACGCGACGGCCTCGGAGCCGGATCGGTCGACGATCCCCCGGTGGAAGTCGATGAGCTCGAAGAGATCGGCGTTGAGGCACATCCCGCCCTCGACCACGCCGTTCGAGTAGAGTTCTAGGCCGCCGAATTTGTCCGTCGTCACCACGGCGCGGCCGTCGGCGAGCTTGCCGTACATCCAGGTGCCGTCGGTCGGAATCCCGGCAAGCTTGCCCCCGCCCACAACCGCCAGCAGGCTGTGATCCGGCGAGATCCATAGGTCGTAGCGGATCGCGTACTTCGTCACCCTTGCCGTCGCGGAACGTCCCCAAGGGATGAAAATCGAGCTTCGCGGCGAGCCCGTTGGTGGCGGCCGAGTAGGGCGTCTCGAGGAACGGCTGGTCGGGGCCGAACGGCACGTACGGCATCACCAGCCGCCGCTCGCGGCATGCTGGTGACGGCGATGACGATCGCGAAGAAAGCTCGGAGCGCGTAGAGGCCCGCACCCAGGACGAGGAAGACGCGGAGGCCGAACGGCAGGCTCTCGAACATCCCGCGCTCCGCGACGCGCTCAGGCCCGCACCGCCGACCGGCTCCGCCGCCGTCCCGTGCACGGCGTCGGCCACGGCGGCCTCGAGGCCCTCTTCGGTCGTATACGGCGGCTCGTATCCTAACACCCGCCGCGCCTTTTCGACCGAGAAATCGAGGTTGAGCCCGAGGAATTTGTACCGGGCCTTGTTCACGAGCGGCGGTTTCGTCGAGCCCCGTCGGATCGCGACGCCTTCCATCACGTTCGCCAGGAGCCGGGCAAGCCAGAACGGGATGTGCCGGTGCGGCTGCTTCAGCCCTGCCAATTGAGCGACACGTCCGACGAACTCCTTCTTCGACACGCGGCGGCCGTCGGTGACATTGAAGACCTCGCCGACGGCCGCGGGCGACTCGGCGGCGAGGAAGATCGCATGGACGAGGTTCTTCACGTAGATGCAATTGAGGGCCTGGTCGCCCGAGCCGAAGTAGCGGAAGACACCCGAGCGGAGCGAGTGGAGCAGCTTCGGCAGGACCGTCCGGTCGCGCTCGCCGTAAATGAAGCCCGGCCGGACGACCGTCAGGGGCAGGCGGCGTTCCTTGACGTAGGACAGGGCGAGAGCCTCGGCCTCGTTCTTGGAGCGCGTGTAGCCGTCGAGCGCGTTGGTCGCGGTCGGCACGGTCTCATCGGTCCCGAAGTGGTCGCGCCCTTCGTAGACGCCCAGGCTGCTGACGTGGACGAACCGCTCGACGTGGGCCTCGACCGCGGCATCGAGCAGGAGCCTTCAGGGCCGCGACGTTGAGTCGGCGGAATTCCTCGAGCGGCCCCCAGTCGCCGACCTTGGCCGCGCAGTTGATCACCCAGTCGGCTCCCGCGACGCCGGCGCGGAGGGCCTCGACATCCTCGAGATCGCCGCGGATCTTCTCGACGCCCAGGGAATCGAGGAAAGTCGTGTCGCTCGACCCGCGCACCAGGGCCCGGACCCGGTGGCCCCGGCGGAGGGCCTCCTCGGCGACATGGCTGCCGACGAGGCCGGTTGCGCCGGTCAGGAAGATGGTCTTGGTGGCCGCGGTGTTCATCGAAGGATGCGTCTCGCGTGATCGGGGGCGGTCTGCCGATTCCCAAGGCTACACCGACAACTCCGCCCCGGCAAACCCGGCCGGTGGCCCGGTCGGTCCGCGGGGGCGGATTGTGACGGTTCGGGGTGGTGCGCCGCCGTGGCCGCGGTGTAACCTGGATATCTTGGCCTCGCGCGGGCGTGTGCGAGACCGGGTCGCGATTGACAGCACGCGGCGGCCCGCCTAGCATGCCCCTCCTTTGCCGCGGGGCCCGGGATCTCGTCCGCGCGACGTCCGACGAGTCGACATCGGTCCGAGCGCCGCGGCCTCGGCCGGCAGCCCACGGGGTGGAATCTCAGATATGGCCAGCGCGCTCAAGCCGGCGGAGGTCGAGTCGTTCCGCGAGGTGCTCCTGGGTCTCCGGGCCCGACTCCGGGGCGACCTCAACCAGATGACCGACGAGGCCCTCCGTCGCGACCAGCCGGAGTCCTCGGGCAACCTGTCGAACGTCCCCCTCCACATGGCCGACGTCGGCACCGAGAACTACGACCAGGAATTCACCCTCAGCCTGATCGAGAACGAGCAGGAAGTGCTCGAGCAGATCTACGACGCCCTGTCGCGGATCGAGAAGGGCACGTTCGGGACCTGCGAGAACTGCGGCCAGCCGATCGCCAAGCCGAGGCTGCAGGCGATCCCCTACGCCAAGTTCTGCATCGACTGCGCCCGCGAGCGGGAGAAGCAAGGATGACGAGGCCCGCAGTGCCGCTCGGACGAGTCGTCCTGTTCTGGTCGATCGCCCTGGGCGGCGCGGCGTTCGACCTCGCGACGAAGTCGGCCATCTTTTCCTGGGTCGGCGACCCCGACACATCGCCCCCGAGCAAGTCGATCATCCCCGACGTGCTGGAGCTTCGCACGAGCTATAACCCCGGCGCCCTCTGGGGATTCGGCCGGGGCTGGTCGTATTCGAGCACGGTGTTCGCCGCCCTCTCGGTGGTCGCGGGCGTGGCGATCGTCTACTGGCTCTTCATCCGCGGCGCGGCGTCCGACGCCAGGCTGACCGCCGCGCTCGGCCTCATCATGGCCGGCGCACTTGGCAACTGCTATGACCGGCTCGTCCTGGGCCACGTCCGCGACTTCGTCTACTTCCACGTCGACCCGATCGGTTTCCAGTGCGCCATCTTCAACTTCGCCGACAACATGCTCGTGGCCGGGGCGCTGATCCTGCTAGTCCTGGCGCTCAAGCCCGAGCCAGCGGCCACGTCAGAAGGGGCGGTCTCCGCCTCGTGACCTGAGCCTTACTGAGGGGCGGCCCCAGGTGCTCGGGCGATCATGGTGCCACGCGGATCTTCGAATCCGTGCGCACCGTCACGGTCCAGCCCGGGTTGCCCGGCACGGCCACGCTTGCCTCGAACCCGTCCGCCGTCAGCCGATGCTCGATCGCCGGCTCGCCCGGCTCGATCCGCAGCTTGCCCAGCGTCCGGGCATATCGGCCCGTCTCTCCCCGAAACGCTTGCTGGGCCTCGTAGATCTGCATCAGCCGGGCACGCGCCGGCCAGGTAGGGTCGGGACGGAAGGAAACGCTCCCCGGCTCGCCGGTGGAGAACTGGACATAGCCCCAGCGGTCCGGCACGTGCATCGCGATCCGTCCCTGGGGCGACCAGACCCAGTTATCCTCGGTCGCGGGAATCGGCTCGTAGTTCCCGCCGCGCACGCGGTGCCGCCACTCGACGCGCGAGAAGTTCACTCGCCACTGATCGCCGTCCCTCGGCGGGCACGGCCTGTGAGCGAAGGCGGCAAAGGAGGACCAGGGAATCGCGACCTCGACAGTCCATCCCTCGTCCTTGTCGTCGGGCCTGTTGAGCGTGCCGAGGACGTGGACGGCCGTCTTCAGGCCCTCGATCTCGAACGAATCCTCGGCCTTGCCACCGTCGCGGTACGGCTTCGATAGGAACAAATCCCAGGTCGTGCCGAGGGCGTTGATCTCGAGCTCGGCGTATTCGTGATTATCGCCGTTCGGGTCGACGAAGACCTCGAAGTCGAGGTCATGGAACAGGACCGCGTCGTGCGCGGTCAGGCGACCCCAGACATGAGGCTCTTCCAGCTCGGCACCGAAGTACAAGTAGCGGTCGTCCCAGAGCATCTTCGCGCGAGTCCGGAACCGGGGACGGGGCTTTGCATCCCCCTCGATGTCGACGAAGTCGTCGCCCCACGGGGCGCGGGCCCACGCGGGGTCGTCTAACCTGCCGTCGAGCTGGATCGGGACGTCTGCGCGGTAGCAGACGTACCCCTTCGGGTGCGGCGTGTCGGCCGCCACCAGCATCAACGCCACGACCGCCGCCCATTGACCCGCTCGCGAGACCATCCGCGCTCCTCTCCGCACTCCGCACGTCGCTTTCTGCACTCCGCACTCGGCCCGAGCGAGTGCGGACTCGCGCTTCCTCGCCGATGACGGGAGAGACGACCAGCCTAGCGGCCCCGCGACGATGTCGCAATCTCGGCGGACTGGGGGAGTGCATCGGCGGATAGCGGCGGATAAGATGTCGCTCACGCCGGGGTGCTACCCTCTCGCCCTTCGCCCGCCGCGCGACCTCTCCGCCATCCGTCGTTCCCCTCGTCCCCCGGAGACCGCGAGCCATGCCGATCCGACCCAAGATGCTCACCCTTCTGTGCGCCGCGGCGTTCGTGCCCGGCCTGTGCGTCTACGCGCAGCAACCCGCGCCGGCGGCCAAGGAAGAAACCCGGACCAAGACCGAGCAGAAGGAGGCCCCGAAGAAGGAGGCCACCAAGACCGACGTCGAGAAGATCATCGACGAGGGCACGAACCGCTCGCAGGTGATGAAGACTCTGGGCTACCTGAGCGACGTCATCGGCCCGCGCCTGACCGGCTCGCCCGGCCTGAAGCGCGCGAACGAATGGACCTGCGACCAGCTCAAGGGCTACGGCCTAGAGAACGCCCACCTCGAGCCGTGGGGGCCGTTCGGCAAGGGCTGGACGCTCAAGGGCTTCTCGGCCGAGGTCGTCGAGCCGCTCTGCATCCCGCTAATCGCGTATCCCAAGGCCTGGTCGCCCGGCACGCACGGCCGGGTCGTTGCCGAGGTGGTCTATCTCGACGCCAACACGGACAGCGACTTTGCCCGCTTCAAGGGCCAGCTTCGCGGCAAGATCGTCATGACGAGCCCCGTGCTGCCGGTCGCGGCTCACTTCGAACCGCTGGGAGTGCGTCAGACCGACAGCCAGCTCCTCGACCTGGCCAATTCGCCGATGCCCGGCGAGGGCCCGCGCCGGCCGAGGCGTGGCCAGCCCCAGGCCCCCGCGGCCCCGGCGGGCCCCGGCCAGGCTGCCGCCTCGAACAACCCGGCCGCAGCGGCGAATAATCCCGCCAACATGCTGGCGCAGATGGTCGTGACCCGCCGGAAGCTCGCCTTCGCTCTCGAGGAAGGTGCGCTCGCCGTCCTCGACCCGAGCCGGATGGGCGACGGCGGCACGATCTTCGTCGCCCAGGCCAGCGTCCCCACGCCCCCGCCCGCTGCCGGCGGCGGGCAGGCGAGCACCCCGGTGGCCAGCGCCACCCAGCCCGCCAACGGCCAGGCCGGCGCGGGCCAGGGCGGCAATGGCGGAGGGGGCGGTGACGGCCAGGCCGGCGGCGGCGGACAGGGCGGCGGCGGAGGCCGCGGCGCCGGCCCTCGCGGGCCATCGGCATGGGAGAAGGATGCTCCCAAAAACCTGCCGCAGATCGCGGTCTCCAAGGAGCACTACAACCGCATGATCCGGATGATCGAGGCGGGCCAGACGCTGAAGGTCGCCATCGACCTCGCCGTCGAGTTCCAGGACATGGATCCGATGGCCTACAACACGGTCGCCGAGATCCCCGGCACGGACCTCAAGGACGAGCTCGTCATGCTAGGCGGCCACCTCGACTCGTGGCACGCGGGCACCGGCGCCACGGATAACGCGGCCGGCTGCGCCGTCGGCATGGAGGCCGTGCGGATCATCAAGGCCTCCGGCCTCAAGCCGCGCCGCACGATCCGCATCGCCCTGTGGAGCGGCGAGGAGCAGGGCCTCTACGGCTCGAAGGCCTACGTGAAGGAGCATTTCGGCGAGGCACCGTCCGGCGGCGGTGGCGGCGGTATGTTCGGCGGCGGGCTCGTGGTCGGCTCGCCCAAGGAGGGGACGAAGAAGCCCGCGTACGACAAGTTCTCGGCCTACTTCAACCTCGACAACGGCACCGGCAAGGTCCGCGGCGTCTACCTCCAGGGCAACGAGGCGGTCCGGCTGATCTTCCGCCAGTGGCTTGCACCGTTCCGTGACATGGCGCGACGACCCTTAGCCTGTCGAACACCGGCGGCACCGACCACCTCTCGTTCGACGCCATCGGCCTGCCTGGGTTCCAGTTCATCCAGGATGAGATCGAGTACGACACCCGGACCCACCACTCGAACCAGGACGTCTTCGACCGCGCCCAGGGCGACGACCTGAAGCAGGCCGCGACCATCATGGCCGCGTTCGTGTACCAGACCGCCAATCGCGACGCAAAGCTGCCCCGCAAGGGTCAGCCTGCCGCGAAGTAATGGCGTTCGATCCCCGAAATGCCCCGCGCTCACCCGGCCTCGCGAGGGGCCGGGTGGCCGGGGCGTACCTGCGCGGTGCCCTCCGGCCGCCTATCGGCTCCCGCAAGCTCCGTCTCGCAACCGGCGCCGCTGCTGGCTACGATGGCCAGACACTTCGCCAGTCACGAGACCGGTCCGATGCATTTCCCCCTCTCGAAAAACCCCACGATCCGATTGCTGGTCGTGGTGGTCGCAACGTTCCGCTGCGCCCCGGGCTCCGGCCGCGGAGACGCTGTCACCGAAGCCTGACCGCGTTCCGTGGACCGCCTCCCGCTTCTCCGGCGCCCCCGACCCGACGCCTCCCTATCGAGTCGAGTCGGCGTTTCCGAAGCTGACGTTCGACCGCCCCGTCCTCCTCGACGCCGTCCCCGGCACGAATCGCCTCGTCGTGGGCGAGGTCGGCGGTAAAATCGTCAGCTTCACGAATGACCCGTCCGCAAGCCGCACCGAACTCGCCATCGACCTCGCCGTCGCGAGGCCAGGCGCCTCGGCCCTTTACGGCCTCGCGTTCCACCCGAGGTTCGAGTCGAACCGCCAGGTCTTCCTGTGTTACGTCGCGAAGAACGACGACCCCGAGGGCACTCGCGTCTCGCGCTTCGTCGTTCAGGCGGCTGACCCTCTGAAGTTCGATCCGACGTCCGAAGAAATCCTGCTGACCTTCCGCTCGGGTGGACACAACGCCGGATGTCTGGCTTTCGGCCCCGACGGCTATCTCTACATTTCCACGGGAGACGCCGCCGCGCCGACTCCGCCTGACCCGTACAAGACGGGCCAGGACCTCACCGACCTGCTCTCGTCGATCCTCCGCATCGATGTCGACCTTCGCGACCCCGGCAAGAACTATCGCATTCCGCCCGACAACCCATTCGTCGCGGCCCGCGGCGCGCGTCCCGAAATCTGGGTGTATGGGCTGAGGAACCCCTGGCGGATGAGCTTTGATCGCGCGGCGAGGCGACCTGTGGGTCGGAGACGTCGGCTGGGAATTATGGGAGATGATCCACCTGGTCCACGCGGGGTCGAACTGCGGTTGGAGCGTTGTGGAGGGACCTCAGCCCGTCCGCGCCGATGTGCCCCGCGGGCCGACACCGATCCTGGCGCCGGTCGTCGTGCACCCGCACTCCGAGGCCGCTTCGATCACCGGCGGATACGTGTACCGCGGAACGCGGCTCAAGGCCCTCCAGGGAATCTACGTCTACGGTGACTATCAATCCGGAAAGGTCTGGGGACTTCGTCACGACGGCCAGCGAGTCACCTGGCGCGGCGAGCTGGCCGACTCGGGCCTCCGGCTCGTCTCTTTCGGCGAGGATCGCGACGGCGAGCTTTACCTCGTCGAGCATGAGCGGTCGAACCAGGTCTATCGCCTCGTGCCGGAACCGACGAACACGCCCCGGCCGGAGTTCCCGCGGCGGCTGTCCGAGACGGGCCTCTTCGTCTCCACTCGCGAGCTCGCCCCTGCGCCGGAGTGGTCCCGTACGCAATCAACGCCGAGCTTTGGTCCGACGGAGCCCGGGCCGACCGGCTAATGGGTGTGCCGGGGCTCGGGAAGGTGGGGGTCGACTCGGGTCGACTGCGCTTCCCCGACGGCGCGGTCCTGGCGCGGACCGTCTCGCTCGACCTTGTCGAGGGCGACCCGCAGTCGCGACGCAGGGTGGAAACGCAAATCCTCCACCGCGAGGCCGGGAGCTGGCGGCCCTACTCATACCGGTGGGACGACACTCAATCCGACGCCACACTCGTCGACTCCGCAGGAGCGAATCGCTCGTTCGCCGTGCGTGACCGGTCCGAGCCCGGCGGCACGCGCCAGCATGATTACCGGTTCGCCGGGCGGTCCGAATGTGTCCTCTGCCACAATCCGTGGGTCGAGTCGAACAACGTCGTCTACGGTCGCCAGTCGGCCTCTCCGCTGGCGATGACGGTCGAGCAACTCGACCGCGGCAAGCAGCTGCATGATTTCGAGACCGGAGGACTCGTGGATGCGGTCCCGACCGGGAATCCGCCGCGCCTGGCCGACCCGCGCGATCGCTCGGCGCCGCTCGAATTGCCGCGCGCGTTCTTACCTCCAGGCCAACTGCGCCCACTGCCACCAGATGGGCGCGGGCGGCTCGGCCAACATCGTCCTCGGGGCCCGGACTCCGCTCGCGGAGACCCACACGCTCGACGCCGCCCCCCTGCAGGGCACCTTCGGCCTGACCGACGCCCGGATCATCGTCCCGGGCGAGCCCGAGCGGTCGGTCCTCTACTACCGGATCGCCAAGATCGGCGCCGGGCGAATGCCGCGGGTCGGCTCCAGTCGAGTGGACGTCGTCGGAACGCGGCTGATCGCCGACTGGATCGCCTCGATCCCCCGTGGTGCGTCCGAGCCGATCCGGGTCGAGGAGCTCGCCCAGGTCGCACACGCCGCGTCGCCGAGTCTGCGCCGGGACGCGATCGGCCGCCTGGTCCGCACGACGGGCGGCACGCTGGCCCTGGTCCGGGCGATCGACGCCAAGACCGTGCCCGAGGCCGCCGCTCGCGAGGCCGCCGCGCTCGCACGCTCGTCCTCCTCGCCCGAGGTCGTCGACCTGCTCGACCGTTTTCTGCCCGAGTCCGAGCGATCCCGCCGGCTCGGAATCGCGATCGACCCGGCCACGATTCTCGCGATCTCCGGCGACGTGGGCCGGGGCCGTGCTCTGTTCCGTGCTGGAGGTGCGGCCGCGTGCCGCTCGTGCCATCGCGCCGAGGGCGACGGTGTCGAGGTCGGCCCGCCCCTCGATGGTGTGGGCGCGAAATATTCGCGGGCCGAGTTGCTCGCGCATGTCCTCGACCCGTCGCGGACGGTCGACCCGAAATTCGCGACGCAGACCATCGCGACACGCGACGGCCAGGTCGTCTACGGGATCGTCGTCGAGGATTCGCGAGCGCTCGCTAATCCTCCGCGACGCGTCGGGCAAGACGACGAGGCTCGACCCCGCCGAAGTCGAGGACCGTCGCCGCGAGCCCAGGTCGCTCATGCCCGATGGCCTTCTCGCCGGCCTGACGGCCGAGCAAGCCGCGGACCTGCTGGAATACCTCGCCGGCCTGAAAACCCCCGCGGTGGGCACCGCCCCGCCTTGAGCCCGGTGGATCTCAGGGCGGTGTGCCCACGTCGCCGAGGCGGCGGGCGAGCTCGGCGGCCGGGGCATGCGACGGGTCGCGGCCGAGCGCCGCGCGGAGGTGAGTCATCGCCTCCGCGGTGCGCCGCTCCGCGCGATCGACCAGGGCCAGATTGTAGAGGGCGTCGGCCGCGTCGACGCCCTGCTCCAGGGCGCGGTGAAAGTCGGCCCGGGCCGCGTCGAGGCGCTTCGCGCGAAAGTGGAGGACTCCCCGGTTGAGGGCGGCGCCCTTCGAGCCGGGGTCGAGGCGCAGGGCGCGGTCGAAGTCGCGGAGGGCCCGCTCGTCGTCCCCGAGGACCGCGCGGGCCAGCCCGCGGTTGAGAGCGAACTCGGCCCGGTCAGGGTCGATGGCCAGGCACGCCCCGAAGGCTTCGACCGCATCAGCGTGGCGGCCGCGCCGGTAGGCGCAGACCCCGCGCAGGAAGTGTGCCCAGACGTCCCGCGGATCTCCCTCCAGTGCGCGGTCGAACTCGGCGAGGGCGGCCTCGATTTCGCCGGCGCGGAGGAGCGAGCGGCCCAGGGCGTCATGGCCGCGCAGGTGGTCGGACTTGTGGCGGTGACGGGCCCACCGGAGAGCCCGAGGGCTCGTGCGTGGAGACCGCGCTCGCGGGCCAGGACGGCGTGCCGCCCGACGCCCGCCTCCGCCTCGTCCAGGATGCGAATCGCCTCGCGATGGCACTCCGCCTCGGCACCGGGCGGAGCGAGCCTCGTGCAGATTAGCGAGCGGGCGACGGCCAGGGTGAGCAGGTCGTCGCGGACCAGCACGAGAAGCCCAGGAGCTGCGGCGTCGTCGAGCACCCGCCCGCGGGCGGCCCACGCCTCGGCGATGCGGCGGTTGAGGGCCTCGAGAGCGGTCCGGCCCGGAGCGTCGGCGACGTCGAGTCGCCGCGCCGCCTCGGCCAGCGTGTGCAACTCCTCGACGGCCACCCGCCAGCGGGCGGCGCGGAGCGACGCGTCCAGCTCCCGGCGGGCGCGCTCGACGAAGGGCATTCGGCCGAGCCGGCCCAGGCCGTACTCCGCCTCGCGCATGGCCCCAGCAAAATCGCCCTCAGCCAGATCGGCCCGGCTGACGGCCAGCGCCCGCGCGGCCTCGGCAAGCCGGCCCCGGGTAGCGATACCCACCGCGGTCGTCGCCACGGCCATGGCCATGACCGCCCCGACCAGCAGCACGCCCCGTGCGAGCGCGTGCGGCCGGCGTCGTCTCCACCTCTTCCAGCGGTCGGCCAGGCTGTGCCCCGCTACGCCCCGGAGCGGCTGGTCGGCGAGCTGGCGGCGCAGGTCCGAGGCGAGCGCGGCGGCGCCAGGATAGCGATCGGCTGGCTCGGGCGCGAGGCACTTGGCGACAATCGCCGCGAGCCCCGCGTCGACGCCGGGATACGACCGCTGAGGCTGCACCACCCCCGATCGGCCGCAGCGCGGCATCGTCCCGCCGAGGGACTCGTGCAGGACCAGGCCCAGGGAATAGACGTCGGCCCGCGCATCGACATCTGCCGGGACGGCCCGCCCAGCGCGGACGGCCTCGAGCGCGTTGCGCTGCTCGGGCGGCATGTACGACAGCGTGCCCCCGAGGCCGCAGCCAGCCGCCGAACCGGCGTGGATCGGCCCGCGGGCCAGGTGGAAATCCAGGAGCATCGGCCTCCCGTCCGAGGCGAGCAGCACGTTCGACGGCTTGACGTCGAGATGCAGGAGCTGCCGACGGTGCGCCGAGTCGAGCGCGTCGGCTAGGCACGACCCGATCCAGCAAATCGCCCGGTCGAACGACGTGTGCGCGAGGAACAGCCGGGCCGGGCCCTCGGCCGGCACACGGATCGGGGCCACCGCCTCGGCGCTCTCCAGCGCATGGAGCAGATGGTGCCCCGACCGAGTCGCCGGGGGAACGAACCGGAGCATATCGAGCAGTCTCGAAAGCGGGACGCCGCCGAGGTATGGCATGCACAGGACGCGGAGCCCGCGGGCAGGAAGGTCGCACAGGCCGTGGAGCGGCACGACGTGAGGGTGCTGGAGCCTCGCCAGCGCCAGGTGCTCGCCGCCGTCGCACGGCGTGACCTTCAGGACAACCGGCCGGTCGGCCAGCGAGGGCTGGGTGGCCAGGAACACGTAGCCGCGGCTGCCGCGGCCCAGCTCGGCCTCGAGGTGGAACTCCCCCAACTCCTCGCCCACGGCCGGCGGATCCGCGTCGATCGGGGGACACGCCGTCGCCTCACTGGGCTCGATCGCGCGGGAGAAGGGGCCGGCCCAGGTCGGGTACCGCCGCGCAAGCTCAGCCGCCCGGTCCGGCTCGCCCCACTCGCGGCGGAGCATCAACTCGCGCTCGACGAGCCGCGCCACCGATTCGTCGTGCCCGGCCAGCTCCGGGCAGAGCGCCAGGACCTCCTCGACCCGCGGCCGCTCGCCGCGCGCCCAGGATTCGACCATCGCCCCAAGCAGCGCATCGGTCAGCTCGGCGAGCGGCGACCCGACACTCTCGGCCTGGGGCGCGGCGGTCCAGGTCAGCGAGTCGGTCGCGCATCCCTCGCCCAGCGCGCCCTCGCGGCCCCCAGCGCCGCACGGAACGGCGCCCGGCGATGCGTCTCGACCGTCATCGAGGCGGGTCCCTCTTTTCCGAAGACCTGGTCATTCGTTCGCGAAGTCAATGCGGCCGAGGAACGGGGCATGGGGGACCTCGAGGCAGCGAACGGCCATCGGACGGTCATCGCGACCGCCCGGCGCTTGCCGGGCGGGCGATGCCCCGTCGACGAAATTCGGATCGCTTCGTCGAATCGATCGGTCACACGGCCTCCGGCACCGGGCCGAGCGCCCATGGGTTCAGGGCATCGTCGACGATCGCGTCAATACCCCGTCTTCGGTGACGACGCGCCAATCGATGGGCCGCGATCCCCTGCGCCGACAGTGACGGCCGCGCCCATCATCCAGGCGAACGGCCGCGCCCCGGTCGCGACGTCGGCCATGAGATCGCGGAGCTCGTCGACGCCCTCCAGGTAGTGCCCGAGCGTGGCGTCGAGCGCCGCGAGGTTCCCCCTCAACGACTCGGCGATCCGGCCCAGGCCCATCGGGATCGGCTCGGCCTCGGCCGCGGGCCCCTCCGACGAGGAGGCCACGGGCTCGTCGGCCGTCGCGAGCAACTCGGCCACGGGCACCGCGGACCACGGCGCGTCGCCGACCGCGGCGGGCGCCTCGGTCCAGGCCCATACCGCCACGCGCGTGGTGGGGTCGTGCGAGGCAATACCGGGCCCTGGCGTCGCGGCGACGACCGCCCCGCCGAGGCCACCGGCGACCGAGCTCGAGACGGCGATGATCGCGTCCGTCAGGTCCGCTGGGACGACAGGACCCCGCGCCGACACGGCCGCCACGCTTGCAGGCGCTGCCGCCGGCGTCGTGGTCGCGGGGGCGCCGGCGGTCGCGATCGGTTCCGCGGAAGGTCCGTCTGTCCCGCCACGCGACGCCGTCGCGCGGGCGGCGGGTGCAGAAGTGGTCTCGATCGTGGGAAGCGGCGTTCCAGCCTCCGCGGTCGATTCAGTCGCCGCGATCGGAGCGCGAGCCGTCTCCGCGTCTGACGCGGCAACTGCGGGGGTGATGGCAGCAGACCCCTCGTCACCCTTGTTGGCCCCGCCGTTCCCTGGGGACGGCGCCGTCTCCGACTTGGCCTGGTCCGACGCCGTTTTGCCCTGGGCCGGAGGCGCGGGGGAGTCCTGACTATTGCCCGGACCTCCGGCCTGCTCGTTCGCGCCGGGGTTCTCTTTGGCGTTCCCGCTTCCTGGATCAACTGAGGCGACGGCCTGCGAGCCATCTCCGCTGGCCTGCGGTTCCTTTCCCTGGCTCTGCTGGCCAGGGCTAGGCTGCGGACCCGGTCCCGGGGCGGCCGGGCCGCCGTCCTGCTTCACCTGGTTGCCCTTGCCGTTACCGGGGACGCCACCGTTCCCGTTACCGTTGTCCGCCTTCGCCGGTCCAGGGCCGGTGGCCTTGTCGGACGGGCCAGCCCGGGCCGCGGGGTCGGCCGCCGGGGGTTGCGACCGGTCCGGTCCGGATGGAGCAGCGGGCGGCGCGGGAGCCTTGTCGGAGTGGCCGGGCGGCGTCCCCGCGTGCGACGGCAGAACGCGGAGCTCCATCCCCTCCAGGCGGGGCAACCGCTTCGGGCTCGCGGGGCGTGGGCGGACGGACGGCGCGGCGAGGCGCGTGAACCGTGGTCTGTTCAAGGGCGGGGTCTCCCGGCGGTCTCTCCCCGGATCGAGGGATCGCGTCGCTTCCGGTTCTGCGCGAGGCGAGAGCGAGGGCAGTCCGGGGATACAGCCACGGTTGCCGATCTGTTGCAACTTCGATGCCGGTCCCGGTGCGGACGAGGGGCGCGAGTCGGCCAGGTTTCTTCGGCGCAGCACCGCCCAGATCGGTCGCGCGAACTCATCCGCGTCGAGACGACGCGAGGCGAGGCGATGCGATGCGTCGTCGACCGACGCATGCGAAACCCGGCTTCGGCGGTGATCAACGCGGCAGTGTCGCCGCGAATCGACGGCAGTTGAGGCCACCGTGACGGGCTCGACCTCTCGGCGTCGGGGGCCGGAGGAAGGGCCGTATGAAGGGCGGGAATCGGTCGCGAATAGCGGGGACGGGACTCGAACCCATGACCTGCGGATTATGAGACCGCCGCTCTAACCAGCTGAGCTACCCCGCCGCTTGTCCGCGAGGCCCGTCGGAGGGCCGCGGGCAGAGCCCTATTATTAGCACGCGAAGGGGCTTCGTTCAAGGCACGACGGCTGGCCGGAAGCCCCGCGGGGCTACACGCGGAAGAGGAGATCGGGTCTACTGGAATGGTCGGCCCCGGCGGCGTGCCGGGGGGTTGGGTCGCCATTCCGCTCGGGTCGGGTTATGCCTCCGCAATACATCTTCCAGATCGAGAAGCTCTCCAAGGCCTACGGCAAGAAGGAGGTCCTCCGCGACATCTGGCTGTCGTTCTACCCAGGGGCCAAGATCGGCGTCCTCGGCTCCAACGGGTCGGGAAAGAGCACGCTTCTCAAGATCATGGCCGGCGTCGACAGGGACTTCGTCGGCACCGCCCGCCGCCACGCCGGCACGACGATCGGCTACGTCCCTCAGGAACCGATGCTGGATCCGTCTCTGGACGTCCGCGGCAACGTCGAAAAGGCTGTCGCCAAGACTCGCGTCCTCCTCACGAGGTTCGACGAGATCAATGCCCGCCTCGGCGAGCCCCTCGACCCCGACGAGATGGAGAAGCTCCTCGACGAGCAGGCGAAGGTCCAGGACGGCATCGACCACGCCAACGCCTGGGACCTCGACCGTCAGATCGAGATCGCCATGGACGCCATGCGCCTGCCGCCCGGCGACGCCCAGGTCTCGACCCTCTCCGGCGGCGAGCGGAGACGCGTGGCGCTCTGTCAGGTTCTCCTCGAGCGGCCAGATATCCTGTTAGTTGACGAACCGACGAACCACCTCGACGCCGAATCCGTCGCGTGGCTCGAGCGGCACTTGCAGGAGTATCCCGGGACGGTCGTCGCCGTGACGCACGACCGCTATTTCCTGGACAACGTCGCCGGCTGGATCCTCGAGCTCGACCGCGGCCACGGCATCCCCTGGCAGGGCAACTACACCTCGTGGCTCGAGCAGAAGCAGGAGCGGCTCGCCAAGGAGGAGAAGGCCGAGAGCGCCGCCGCAAGACCCTGGCCCGCGAGCTCGAATGGGTCCGCATGGCCCCCCGCGCCCGCGTCGCCAAGAACCGCGCCCGCATCCAGCGCTACGAGCAGATGGCCGCGCAGGAGGCCGAGAAGCGCGACGAGGGGATCGTCCTCCAGATCCCCAACGGCCCGCACCTGGGGGACCTGGTGGTGCAGGCCGAGGGCGTCAAGAAGGCCTTCGGCGACAATCTGTTATTCGAAGACATGACGTTCCGTCTGCCGCCGGGCGGGATCATCGGCGTGATCGGCCCCAACGGCGCGGGCAAGACGACGCTGTTCCGGATGATCGTCGGCCAGGAGACGCCGGACGGCGGCGAGTTGAAGGTGGGCGACACGGTCGTCTCGTCGTACGTCGACCAGAACAGGGACGCGCTCGCGCCCGAGAATTCGATCTTCCAGGAGATCACCGGCGGCGTCGACCAGGTCGTCCTGGGCAAGCGCAAGGTCCCTGCGCGGGCCTACGTGGCCTCGTTCAACTTCAAGGGTCCCGACCAGGAGAAGAAGGTCGGCCAGCTCTCGGGCGGCGAGCGGAATCGCGTCCATCTGGCCAAGCTTCTCAAGTCCGGCGGGAACTTATTACTCCTGGACGAGCCGACGAACGACCTGGATGTGGATATGCTCCGGGCACTCGAAGAGGCCCTGCTCGACTTCGCGGGCTGCGCGGTGGTCATCAGCCACGACCGCTGGTTCCTCGATCGGATCGCAACGCATATCCTGGCGTTCGAGGGCGACAGCAAGGTCGTCTGGTGCGATGGCAACTACCAGACCTACGAGGCCCAGCGCAAGGAGCGGCTCGGGCTGGAGGCGGACCACCCGCACAGGATTCGGTACAAGTCGCTGACGCGGTAACGTGGACGGTTCCCGCGGGTCCGGCGCGTTTCGTGGGTCCGCCATGCGGACCGTCTTGAGATCGAGGCTTCATCCGGAAGACGGTCCGCATGGCGGACCCTACGAAGAGCGATCGAGGGTCCCTAGTCGTTTCCGCCCGAGGCCCCGCCCGCCGCATTTGCCGGCGCGACGGGCTTGGGCCGCTCGGGGCTGCCCGTGTCCGGGACTTCGAGGCCAGGCCTGGCGACGCCCGCCTTGATCTCCGCCAGCCGCTTCTGGAACTTGGCGTAGAGCCGCGTGTGCCGGCTCTCGGGCGGCATCGGCTTGCCGGCGAGGAACAGGCCCTTCACCTCCGTCGTCGGCTTGAGGATGTGCCCCGCGGTGATGACGATGTTCGCCCGCTTGCCGGGCTCGAGCGAGCCGAGCTGGGAGTCGACGCCGAGCATCCGGGCCGGCGTGATCGTCACGGCGCCTGCAAGCGCCTCGGACTCGGGCAATCCATAGGCGACAGCCGTCGCGGCTTCGTAGGGCAGGTTTCGGGCTGCGGTGCCCTGGTCGCCTGCTGCCCGAGCGGATCGCGAAGGTCACGCCCGCCTCGTGCAGCCAGGCCGGGTTCGCGTAGGCGGCGTCGTAGGGGTCGGTGGCCGCCAGCGGCGTGTAGAGCGTGCCGGCGACGATCACCGGCACCTTCGCGGCCTTCAGCGCCGGGGCGACCTTCCAGGCCTCGGCCCGCCGCGTGACGACGGCCTTCAGCTTCAGATCCTTCGCGAGCTCGAGCGCGTCGAGGATCTCGACCCGTCGATTCGCCCGGAAGATGACCGGCTTCTCGCCCCTGGCGTAAGGAACCATCGCCGAGAGCCGCGGGTCCGGAGTGGGAGCCGGGGCGTTCGCGGCCAGGGCGGCGGCGCGGACGCTGGTCGTAGTCGAGGGCCAGCTTGAACTGGTCCTTGATCGCGTCGAGCACCTCCTTGCGCCGCGAGTTCGGGTCGGCGCCGTCGGCCCCCGTCCCGCCGAAGCGACGGCGCGGGGCGTCGCGGTTCTGGGGGACGTAGGGCGGGATGTTCACGAACAGGGCCGTGCGGTCCATGACGACCATGTCGGCGGGCACCCAGCCGTCGTGGTCGATCACGCACCCCTGCCCCGCGATCACACCGCCGCTCGGCTGGACGAGCGTCGTGAGCACGCCGTTGGCGCGGACGACGGGGATGATCTCGCTATCGGGATGGAGCGCCGTGCTTGAACGCAATTCGGGCTGGAACTGCGCCGAGTCGGCGGAGTCCTGGGTCTCCTGGAGGCTGCCGATCTCGAACAGGCCGAGCGGGCTGCCCGCGTCGATCAGGCCGGGCCAGACGTCGAGGCCCCGGGCGTCGATGACCTTCTGGCCGGCGGGAGATCGACAGGTCGGCGTGGCCGACCGCCTCGATCTTGCCGTCCTTGATGACGATCATCCCGTCCTCGATCACGTCGCCGACGACGGGGTGGACGTCGCACGTGATTGATCACGTAGCGGCCGGTAGGCGACTCGGTCAGGTCGAGCGGCTTGTCGTGCGCGGCGAGCACAGCGGATGGCGGACTGGTTCGCCGGGCAGCGGCTTCGCGAGCTTGCCGTCGGGCGTCTTGCGCTGGAACCAGACCTCGCCGTCGATCAGCGAGAGCTCGCACCGCGAGAAGCCGTCGAACGGGTGGCCGTTGAAGAGGGCGATGTCCGCGTCCTTGCCGACCTCGATCGAGCCGACGCGGTCCTGGATGCCGAGCTCGCGTGCCGGGTTGATCGTGATCATCGCCAGGGCCTGGGCCTCGGGCACGCCGCCGTACTTCATCATCTTGGCGGCTTCGAGGTAGAGGTGGCGGACCAGCTCCTCGCTGTCGCTCTTGATGCAGACGCTGGCGCCGGCCTGGGTGAGCAGGGCGGCGTTGTGCGGGATGGCGTCGTAGGCCTCGACCTTGTAGGCCCACCAGTCGGAGAAGGTCGATGCGCTCGCGCCGTGGGCCGCGATCTCGGCGGCGACCTTGTAGCCTTCGAGGACGTGCTGGAGCGACTGGACGCGGATGCCGTACTTTGTGGCCGCGCGCAGGAGCATCAGGATCTCATCATTGCGGTAGCAATGGCTGTGGATCTTGATCGACCCGTCGAGGATGCCCGCCAACGCCTCGAGCCGGAGGTCCCGGCGCGGCGGCGGGATCATCTCGCCCTTGGCCTTGGCCGCGCCGTAGCGTTCCCACTCGCCCTTGTAGGCGCGGGCCTCGTCGAAGGCGCGTTCGATGACGGCCTCGACGCCCATCCGCGTGTTCGGGAACCGACCCTGCCGCCGAGTGACGTTCTCCCCGAGGGCGAACTTGACACCCTGCGGGTTGCCCTTGATGAGCATCTCGCGGCCGGGGACGCCGTGCTTGAGCTTGACGACGGCGTCCTGCCCGCCGATCGTGTTCGCCGAGCCGTGAAGCAGCCGGGCAGTCGTCGTCCCACCGGCCAGGGCGCGGTAGACGCCCTCGTCCTCGCCCGAGACGACGTCCTTGACCCGGACTTCGGGGACGATCGACAGGCTCATCTCATTCACGCCGCCCGAGATCGCCATGTGGGAATGCGTGTCGATGATCCCGGGCATCGCGACGAGCCCGTTCGCCTCGATCACCTTCACGCCTTCGGGCGCCTTGACGTCTGGCCCGACGGCAGCGATCTTGCCGTCCTCGACGAGGATCGAGCCCCTGGGGATCGTGCCCTTGGTGACGGTCAGGATCACGGCGTCCTTGATGAGGACGTCGCCGCCGGTCTTGATCGCCGGCTTGCGGTCGGCCTCGAGCTCGGACGCGACGTCGACGAAGGGCTTGGGCGGCTCTTCCTTCTTCTTGGCCTCGTCCTTCTTCGGCGTGTCGGACTTCTTCGCGGAGTCCTTCTTCCGCTCGGACTTGGCTTCGCCTTCCTGCTTAGTTTCGCCCTTGGATTCCGCCTTCTCGTGCGCATCTGGCTCGTCGTCGGTCGCGTCGGCGCGGGCGATTTCCTTGCCGGGAGCACCGCCGCGGCCCTTGCCGACGCCGCCCTTGCCCGCGGCGTCCTTCTTCGACGCGGCCGGCTGCTTCTCCATGTCGAACTTGATGCCGTCGGCCAGCATGTAGCGGACCTTCGCCTTCTCGTCCTCGACCGGCGCGGTCATGACGACGATGTGGCCGAGCTTGCCGACCTCGATCGTGCCCAGCCGCTTGTCCAGACCGGCGATCTTGGCGGCGGTACGCGTGAGGGCGTCGAGGGCATCGTCCTTGGAAAGGCCCTGGGCGATCGCCTTGCGTACCTGTGCGGGGAACGTCTCGGCCTTGGCGATGCCGTCGGTCGCGAACGCGAACGGGACGCCCGCCCTGGCGAGCTTCGCGGCGGTCCCGGCGCGTTCCTTCCACTTCGCGTTGCGATCCACCAGGACGCGGAGCGGTTCCTCGCGCTCGGCGTCGGGGCGCTTCTGGTACTCGGCCTCGGTCGGCACCTTGGGCTCCTCCGGGAAGTCGAGCTTCAGGACGACCGGGACGCCCTTCGACTTCAAGACGTCGGCGACCTTACCCGCCTCGCGGCCGCCGACGATCACCGCCGTCGTGCCGAACTCCTCGGCCAGGTCGATTGAGCGGAGGATCTCGTCGCGCGTGTTCGCCTCCCACCAGACGGGCACCGCCTTCGTCCCCGCCGCGTAGAGCGCCCGCAAGGCCGCGTCCGAGGGAGGCCTCGGCCCGCCCTTCTCTTCATAGAATTGATCGAGCACGTGGGCGTGCTCCGCGTCGAGCATCGCCTGGCGGAGATGGGCGACGACGCCCATCAGGGCCATCGGATACCCCGTCGCCCCCGTGGCCCGGAATCGCCTCGTCGCGACGGCGGGCGGCTCATTGGGATCCGGCGGAGGGGCGGGCTCGTTGGGCGTCGCCAGGTGAACGTGCAGCGCGAGCGGGCTCCGGACGATCGCCTCGCGGCGCGGAAGGCCGCTCGTGCTCACGACCGCCGACTGGCCCGTCGCGATCGCCCCGGCGGGTGCGGCCACCAGGTCCGTGAAGCCGAGCCGCCGGCGCTCGTCGGCGGTCGCGTCCGGCAGGTCGAGGACGCTCGCGACCTCGAACTCGGGCGTCATACCAAGCCGGTTGTCGGTCGGCGTCTTCGGCCAGGCGTTGTCGGCGTACTTGATCGTCCGTCCCGGGCCGACGTGCGACCGCGTCACGCCGATAGGCTGCCCGAGCGTCGTGTACAGGTCGAGGAAGCCGGGATAGACCACGAGGCCCTTCCCCTCGATGACCTCGGCGTCGTACGGGATCTTCACCGAGTCGGCCGGCCCGATGGCCTCGATGACGCCCTTGCGGACGACCACCGTCCCGGTGTCGATCGTCCGACCCGGCGCGACGAAGACCTTGGCACCCTTGATCGCGTAAGCCACCGGCTCGTAGCCGAGCTTGTCGTCGGCGGAGTGGGACACGAGGGCCGAGGCGGCGACGGTGATCCCGGCCGCGACGAGCAGCGCGACGGGCTTGAGGCGGCAGGCGCGGAGGATGGCCGGCATGGTGGGACCTCTCGGGGACGAGGCGGCGGCGGGATGGGCGAGTGCCGGCGAGCGGGGAGAGAGGAGTGCTTTTCGCTCGCAATTCCGATCGAACCGTCTTAACATCCCACCAGGGCACGGGCAAGGACTCACCGCTTGCCGCCGGCCTCTCCCGCCGCTCATCCCACCGCCAGGACGCCCGCGATGACATCCCGGTCCTTGTCCCTCGGGTCGGCCTCCCGATCGATCGTGCTTCTGGCCCTGGCTGCCGGTTATGCCCCGGCCGCGGAGCCCGCGCAGGCCCTCCGGCTCGTCACCGCCGGCGACGTCGCCTCCGGCCCGCTCCGCCTCGAGTTGCCGAGGGCGGGCGCCTACGAGGTCTGGGCCTGGGCGCCGGTGGGCGAGTCGTGGTCGATGGTCGCCGACCGCGAGGGGATCAGGATGGGAGCGTCGGTGCTCAACCCGCGGTTCGCCGAGGCCCAGAAGCACGCCGGCTGGCGTCGGGTCGGGAGCCTGAAGTACGACCCGAAGTCGCCGCCCGCCCTCACGGTCCGGCCGCCTCGGGAGGGAGCGGACGTTCGATGGGACGCCTGGCCGCCGCTGGTCGCCTTCCGGTCGACACCCCGTCCCGACGACTTCTACGAGTTCTTCACCGCGAGCCCACAAGGCTTTGAGGCGCCGCTCGACTACGTCCGCGGCCGCATCGACGTCGTCGACCCCGTCGTCGATTCGAGACGGACGACCTCGCGGACCCGCAACGAGGGGGCGAACTTCCGGACGCCGCCGACGCGGCAAGCCTGGCTCGACCGGGCCGAGCACGTGCGGACCCAGGTGCGCGTGGCACTCGGCCTGTGGCCGATGTGGCCGCGGACGGAGCTGAATCCGCACGTCTACGGCAGGCTCGACCGCGACGGTTACACGATCGAGAAGGTCGTGCTCGAGACACTTCCCGGCTTCACTCTCGCGGGCAATCTCTACCGGCCGAAAGGCAAGGCCGGCCGCCTGCCGCTGGTGCTCTGCCCGCACGGGCACTGGAAGGTCGGGCGGGTGCAGGAGGACGTCCAGTCCCGCTGCATCTGGCTGGCGAAGCGACTCGGCTGCGTCGTGTTCCTGTACGACATGGTCGGCTACAACGACAGCGAGCCGTTCGGCCACGCTTTCCTTGACGATCGGCTCCGCCGCTGGGGGCTGAGCCTCGCGAGCCTGCAGACGTGGAACAGCATCCGTGCCCTCGATTGGGCGCTCACCCTGCCCGACGTCGACCCAGCGCGGGTCGGGATGACCGGCGAGTCGGGCGGCGGGACGCAGACCTTCCTCCTGACGGCCCTGGATCAGCGGATCAAGGTGACCGCGCCCGTGGTCATGGTCTCACACAAGATGCAGGGCGGGTGCGTCTGCGAGAACTGCGCGGGGCTGCGGATCGGCACCGACAACGTCGAGATCGCCGCCCTGGCCGCCCCGCGGCCCATGAAGCTCGTCGGCGCCAACGACTGGACTGACGAGACGCTCGCCTACGAGTACCCGACCCTGATGGGCGTCTACGCCTTGCTGGGCTCGCCCGACCGGCTCTCGGCCGACAAGTTCGAATTCGAGCACAACTACAACCAGACCAGCCGCAACGCCGTCTATGCGTTTCTGGGCAAGTGGCTCGTCGGGCTCGACGCGGCGGTCCCGACGCGCGAGGAGTCCGTGAAGCCCGAAAAGCCGGAAGACCTCCTCGCGTACGACAAGGATCACCCGTCGCCCTCGGACCGGAAGACGCCCGAGCAGCTCGAGACGGAGCTGGTCGCCATGATGGTGCGGACGCTGGCCAAGCTGGCGCCGACGACCGTCTCGTCGTGGTGGGAGGCCGAGCGCGGTCTCTTGAGGAAGGCGCTGGAGGTCCGCGTCGGCCTCGTCGAGCCCGCGCCGCTCGACCTGGCGACGACGGACGTTCGCAAGGTGACTCGCGACGGCGTGACGGTCGCCCACTCGGTCGTGAGCTGGATCCCGACGGGCCACCGCGTGCCGGTCGTCCGGCTCACTCCCAAGGCACTGAGCGGGCGAGCGACCGTCCTGTTCTCGTCGCGAGGGAAGGTCGGACTGCTGGGAGGCGACGGGAAGCCGTCGACGCTCGTGAAGGCCCTGCTCGATCGGGGCCAGTCGGTCGTCGGATTCGACCCGCTCTTCGCGGGGGAGGCGATCGACCCTCGAGCGGCCGCGGCGCATCGTCCGACGGTCGAGCACTTCGACTGCTACAACCCCTCGCTCGCGGCCGACCGGGCGCAGGACCTGGCGACGGTGCTGGCGTGGACTCGCTCACGCCCGGACCTGCGCGAGGTGAGCCTGATCGCCCCGTCCGACAGCGGGCCCCTGGCGCTGCTGGCGCGGCCGATGCTGTCGGGACTGGCGAGGACGGCAATCCACCTGGGCGGGTTCGAGGAGGGCGATGGCTCCGGGCCGGTCCCGCCGGGGCTTGATCTTCCCGGCTCGCTTCAGTTCGGCGGGCTCAAGGCCGCGGCGGCACTCTCGGCCCCGGCGCCGCTCTGGCTGCTGGGCGTCCCGGACGGGTTCGCGAAGGAGTGGCCGGTCAAGGCGTACGGGCTGGTCGATGCGGGGGGGATGCTCAAGGTCGACGGCGGCGGCTCGGACCCTGCGGCCCTGGCGAGGTGGATCGACACCGGGGACTAGCGGCACCCCGGGGAGACCGGCCGCCGGGAGGAGGTCGCCGACCCGCGCCACCCCGACCCGGCCGAGCGACCCGCCGACCCGCCGCCGTGAGCCGACCGAACCCGAGCGTGCGTGTTTTGTACAATCAAGTTCGCCTTTGATAAGTTCCCGGGGCCTTCCGGGGCTCGCGCGGTGCGAAACGAAGCCAATTCCGGGTCGCCGGCCCGGGTCTGGTACCAAACGAAGCCAATTCCGGTCCCGCCTCGGGGCGGCTGCGAAACGAACCCAATCACGGCCCCCGGGGACGAAACGAAGCCAATGAGCCACCCGGCCTTCTCCGACGACGCCACGCCGCTCGCCCACCTCAAGGACCTCGTCCGCGACTTCAGCGTCGAGCGCGACTGGGTCCAGTTCCACCACCCGAAGGACCTGGGCGTGGCGCTGGCGTGTGAGGTCGGCGAGTTGCTCGAGCATTTCCGCTACCGCCGCGACGACGAGATCCGCGCGTGGCTCGACGACCCGGCGAACCGCGGGCTCGTGGCCGATGAGGTCGCCGACTGCCTCTGGCTCTTGTTGCGGCTGTCGGACGTCGTCGGCTTCGATCTGGCGGCGGCGCTGGCGGCGAAGGTCGAGGCCGCGGGGAAGAAGTATCCGGTCGAGCTGGCGAAGGGGCGGGCGGACAAGTACACGGCCTATCGCGACGTCGCCCGACGTCAAGAACGATTAACCCGGTCGCGGAGAGGGCCGCGCCGGGCATCGTGGGCGGAGGGAGGGCGGCGGGTCACTTGCCCTTGTGGGCGTCGTGGCAGGTCTTGCAGGACGAGCCGAGCTTCTTGGCCGCGGCCTTGGCCTTGTCGAGCTCCTCGGCCTCGGCCGCCTCGTTCAGGTCCTTGGCGCTGGCGAGGTACGCCTTGGAGAGCTTGCTGTAATCCTCCTTGTCGCCCTTGGGGGGCTCCACGTCGGTGATCGTCGTGGCGAGATCGACGATCAGCTTCGACCCCTTCTTGACCTCGGGCCAGTTGGGCGAATCCGACTGGAGGGCCTTGCCCACGGCCGGCAGCAGGCCCTTGCCCTTGCCGTGGAGTTTGCCCATGACCTTCTTGATTGATGCGGCCTGGTCCTGCCCCTCGGCGCGGCCGCCGAGCGCGCAGAGACCGAGGACCGCCAACATCCCGAGCATCACCGCGAGTCGCTTCATGACGGGTTCTCTCCCCCGATCGGGGCCGCGTGCTCTTGGCGATTGACGGGCGCCGGCACAACCGGCGCTCTGCCCCCCGATTGGTCGAAGATCGTCGCCGATCAGGCGGCCGGTCGGAAGGGGGGAACGCCGGCAAATGTTGGATTCTGGGCGTCGGTTGCGGGCGATTGAGCGTCGCGGCAGGATCGGGGCGGGAGGCGGCAAGGCAGAAAGCACAGAGCAGAAAGCACAGAGCAGAAGGCACAAGGCGCAGAGCAGATCGCAGAAGTACAGGAGCGATTCCGAGATCGCACTCCGCTCTCTGCCTTGTGCTCTCTGCCTTGTGCCCTCTGCCTTGTGCCTTCTGCTCTGTGCCTTCTGCTCTGTGCCTTCTGCTCTGTGCCTTCTGCTCTGTGCCTTCTGCTCTGTGCCTTCTGCTCTGTGCCTTCTGCTTTCTGCCTTCTGCTCTGTGCCTTCTGCTCTGTGCCTTCTGCTTTCTGCCTTTTGCCTTCCGCTCCCTCTCGCGAAGCCCGTCAGCCGACCTTGGCCCGGATGACTTCCAGCGCCTTCTCAAGTTGCCGGTCCTTGTACGGCCTGGCCGACGCCTTCGCCCCGTCCTTCTTGGGCTCGTCCTTCTTCGCGTCGGGCTTGGCCGTCGCCAGGGCCGCGGCCTTGCCGCTGAGGAGGTCGCGGTCGCGGCGGCCCATCGCCCAGGCGAAGTGCTCCTGCGGTGTCAGCTTCACCTCGAGGCCCGGGTCGGGCGAGACGCCCCACTCGTCCGTCTCCTTGGCGTCCTTGAACCGGTGGATGTTCTTGCCGGAGGGCCGCCAGTAGGTCGCGACCGTGAGCTTGAGCACGCTGTTGCCGTCCTCGAGGTCGAGGATGTTCTGCACCGATCCCTTGCCGTACGACCGCTGGCCGACGACCCGCGCCCGCTTGTGGTCCTGCAAGGCGGCCGCCACGATCTCCGAGGCCGAGGCCGAGTTCTCGTTGACGAGCACGACGATCGGAACGTCGGGGAAGTCGCCCTCCTTGTGGGCGTCGTACGTCTTGTCGATCGTATTCCTGCCACGGGTGCTGACGATCGTTCCCTTCTCGAGGAACAGGTCCGAGACCTCGACGGCCGAGGCGAGCAGCCCGCCCGGGTCCTCGCGCAGGTCGAGGATCAGGCCCTTGACGCCCTGCTCCTTCAGCTCGTCGAGCGCAGGCGCGGACGTCGCGGGCGGTGTTCTGGTAGAAGTCGGTGATCCGCACATAGCCGATCTTCTTCGCCTCGTCGATCATGAAGTTCGGCCGGTCGTTCGGCTTGCGGAGGTCGCCCAGGACGGTCGGCACGTCGATGATCGCGCGGGTGACGCTGATCGTCTCGGCCCTGTCGTTCCCCTCGTGCAGGACGTGGAGCTTGACCGACGTGCCGGGCTGGCCCTGGAGGACCTCGACGGCCTTGTCCGTCGTCAAGCCCTCGGTCGACTTGCCGTCGATCTCGAGGATCAGGTCGCCGGCGAGCACCCCCGCCGCGTAGGCCGGCGTGCCGACCATCGGGGCGAGCACCTTGAGCCGGTTGGCGTCGGTGTCGTAGCCGACGGTGATCCCCAGGCCGCCGAAATGGCCCTCGATCTTCTTCTTGAAGCTCTTGTACTCGGACGTGTTGATGTAGACCGAATGCGGGTCGAGGTCCTGGAGCATGCCCTTGAGCGCGCTCTCGAGGAGCTGCTTCCGCGAGACGGGCTTCACGTAGTTCTGCTGGACCTGCTCGACGGCGTCGACGAACAGGCCGTAGAGCTCCATGGCCTCGTCCTTCGGCTTCGCCCCCTGGGTCGCCTGCCAGCAGAGGAGCGTCAAGACACCGAAGGCCGCGATCGCGAACAGGTTCCGGCGTGGCATCCGAGGAGTCCCTCCTGGGCGGTGCATGGCGCGGTGCGTCGACCGAATTCCTTCAATAAAGCGTAGCTTCGTCGGCGGATTCGGGCAAGTCAGCGGGACCGGGATTCGCGCGGGTCATCCCTCGCGGCCCCTCGGTTCGACGCCCCGTGTCGTCACGCTTCCCCCGGCCGCTCCACGGCCACTCGGGACGAGAACGTCGCCGTCAAGACACCGCCTCGTGCAGGGCAGGCGTCGGGGTCGATATCATTCCTCGCCTTCAGCCACGCTGCGCCCCTCAAAGCGGCCCGGGGCCTCGACCCATCCCAAACGGATGAGCGAGGCCCCGGCGGTCAGGTCGTGTCGGAGTCCGGGCCGATCAGGCGGCCCGGCGGCGGCGGATCAACTTGAACCCAAGCAAGGCGAAGGCGCCGATGCTACCGAGCACGAACGAGCTGGGCTCGGGCACCGCCAGGTCGCTCTGGATCACATACGTCACCGGGCCGCCGGCGCCGGCCACGAACCCGGGCTGGCCGGCCGTGGGTGTGTATGTGAACCCATTCGGCCCGATCTCCGGGCCGACCTCCAAGGCCGAAAGGTTGTTTGTGTACAAGCCGTTTGGGAAGCCAACGTCGGCCAGGGAATCGACTCCGTCGGTGATGTCCGAATAAAACACGAGCGAGCCGCCGTTTTGCTGCGGGTTGAAGCGGATGATGTCCGACAGGTCCCCGTTGGCGCTCCCCGGCTCGACCAGGATAAGGTCTCCCGCGACGAGACCCGGAGGACTGAGCAGGCCATACGTCAGGGCCACCGGCAGCCCGCCGGGGCCCGGGTCGGCTACAAGGGAAGCGGGGAGGGGCGAGAAAAAGCCGTTCGAGTTGCTGAACAAGCCATTCCCGTTCTCATCGACGGTAATGGTGGCGCCGAACTGCGCGAACGCCTCGCCGCCTGAGATCAAAAGTCCGACGACGACCGCCAGACCAGCCAGCATGCCGCGACGCTTCATCGGTTGCCTACTTCCTGCGTAGTGTGTTGGTAAATACCCCGACATCGACGCGTTGCCTCGTCCCCCGCAAGCCGTCTCGCTCCCGTACAGGCACGGCACGGAGCGTATGCATGCCCGGCGTCGCCAGTCGTGGCGAAGCTCGCCAATGCGGTTGGTCCAGACGGATTCTGTCAGGGACAGCCTCTTCGGCGCCGCGGGGCGATCCGAGCTACCGAGGGGCCGCGACACGATAGGACACCGAGCATTGCAAGCCTTCAATATCCGTCAAGAGCAAATGAAGGTCATCTCTCTCCCAGGGCCACTCCTGACCGGGTCGGGCAGACCGGGGCGTCGAAGGATCACCCACCGAGCGTCCCGATCAGCCCCGCCACCCCCACCACCGGCGCCTGGCAGGTCATTTTCTCGCAGATATAGACCGTCGCCCGCCCGTCCTTGACCGGACGGTCCGCGAGGAGGGGACCACCTTGGATGAAGCCGCCTGCCCCTCCCTCGCCGGAGCCACGACCTTGTGCGGTAGGAAACGCGAGGCCAGCGTCTCGAGCACGGCCCGGAACTCGCCGTCGTCCTGCCGACCCACGATCGCGAACTCCTTGGTCGGCGCCAGCAAGAAGTCGAGCGCGATGAGGCTCTGGCCCGAGGCCGACGGGGCCCGCTCCATGACGAGCTGGACCGCTTCCAGCGCGGCCCGGCCGGACGCCGCCAGATCGTCGCGTCCCGTGAGCGCAGCCAGACGCAACAGCGCCGTCGCCGCCATCGCGTTGGCCGAGGGCGTGGCGTTGTCGTGAAGCTCCCTGGTCCGCGCGATCAGGGCCTCGTGGCCGACGCCCGTATAGAAGAAGCCGCCCGCGGCATCGCCGAACTCGGCGATCATGCCGCTCTGCGAGGGCCAACGCCGCCTCGATCCACCGCGGCTCGCCGCTCGCCTCGAAGAGCGCGCGTCAGGCCGTCGATCAGGTTCGCGTAATCGTCGAGGTACCCGTTGAACTTCGCCTGTCCGTCCTTGTAGCTGTGCAACAAGCGGCCGTCGGATCCCACCATCTTCTCGAGCAGGAAGCCCGCGGCCTTGCGAGCGGCGTCGAGATAGCGCTCGTCGCCGAGCACCCGCGAGCCCTCGGCCAGCGGCGCGAGCATCAGCCCGTTCCACGAGGTCAGGACCTTCGCGTCCTTCCCCGGCGGGACGCGGCGATCGCGGACCGCCAGCAATCTCGCGCGGCTTTCGGCCAGCTCGGCTCGAAGCTCCTTTTCCTCGCGCCGAGCATGCCCGCCGCCTGCGTGATCGTTTTCGGGAGGTTGAGGATGTTCGCCTCTTCCCAGTTGCCATGCTCGGTCACGTCGTAGACGTAGGCGAACGTCTTGGCGCGATCGGCTCCGAGGATCTCTCTCACCTCGTTGAGCGACCAGACGTAGTATTTCCCCTCCACGCCCTCGCTGTCGGCATCCTCGGTCGCGTAGAAGCCGCCCTCGGGGCTGGTCATCCTGGCGAGGATGTAGTCCATCGTCTCGCGGGCGACGCGGGCGAACTCGGGGTCGCGGGTCGCCTGGTAGGCTTCGAGGTAGGTGGTGCTCAGAAGGGCATTGTCGTAGAGCATCTTCTCGAAGTGCGGGCACGAGCCAGCGGTCGTCGGTCGAGTACCGCGCGAAGCCGCCGCCCAGATGGTCGTAGATGCCGCCCCTGGCCATCTTGTCGAGGGTGAGCCGGACGGCGTGGAGCGACGAGGCGTCGCCGGTCCTGGCATGCTGGCGGAGCAAGACCCGGAGGTCCATCGGATGCGGGAATTTCGGGGCGCCGCCGAAGCCGCCATGGGCGTTGTCGAACGCCCGGAACAGCGCGCGAGCCGCGTTATCCAGCAGCGAGACGTCGAGCGTCCCCCCGGGCCCGGGCGGAAGCTCGCCCAGCGACTTGAGGTGTTCGGTCATCTCCCCGGCCGATGCGACGATCTCCTCGCGCCGCTCGCGCCAGGCCTGGCTGACGCTGAGCAGCACCCTGGGAAACCCCGGCATCCCTCGCGAGTCGGTGGGCGGATAATACGTCCCGCCGAAAAACGGCTGCAAGTCGGGCGTGAGGAAGACGGACATCGGCCACCCGCCGTGCTGGGTCATCGCCTGGACGGCGGCCATGTAGAGGCTGTCGAGGTCGGGCCGCTCCTCGCGATCGACCTTGATGTTCACGAAGTGCTCGTTCATCAGGGCGGCGATCTGCGGGTTCTCGAAGCTCTCGCGCTCCATCACGTGGCACCAGTGGCAGGCGGAGTAGCCGATGGAGAGGAAGATCGGCTTGTCTTCTCTTTCGATCGCGCCAGGGCCTCCGGGCCCCACGGGTACCAGTCGACCGGGTTGTGGGCGTGCTGGAGCAGGTAGGGCGAGGTCTCACCGGCGAGGCGGTTAACGGCGTGGGAGGCGTCGGACATGGCGGTCATCCCGGTCATCCACGGTGCCAGAGAGGCGTCTTGTTCCAGGTCCACTATGGCCGTCCCTGACAGTCGGCGACAACCCGGCGGACGGCGCATCCCTGCTTGAATCGGGGCCGGGGAACCGCTAGGTTGCCCGGACGGCAGGAGGATCTGAAAGCCTCGCCGTCCCCAGGCCAGACCATCGCGGCACCCTCTCATGCCCGCCAACCTCCCGCCCCAGTACAGCAAGGCCGAAGAAGAACTCCGCAAGGCCTCGACCCCAGCCGAGCGCCTCGAGAAGCTCCGCGAATTGTTCCGGCTCCTGCCCAAGCACAAGGGCACCGAGAAGCTCCAGTCGGACTTGAAGCAGAAGATCAGCCGGGCCAAGGACGATCTGGAAGGGGCGAAGTCCGGGGCGAAGAAGGCGGGCGTGAGCCATCGAGTGCCCAAGGAGGGCGCCGGGCAGGTGGTTCTCGTCGGGGCGCCAAACGTGGGAAAGAGCGCGCTTCTGGCCGCGCTGACGAATGCGCATCCGGAGGTTGCGCCTTATCCCTACACGACCCGCGCCCCCTACCCCGGGATGATGGCCTGGGAAGACGTCCGCGTACAGCTCGTCGACCTGCCGGCCGTGGACGCCGACTTCATGGAGCCCTGGGTCCCGGGCCTGATCCGCTCCGCAGACGCGGCGCTGCTCGTCGCCGACCTCGAATCCGACGACGTCGCCGATGCCGTCGAGGCCGTCCTCAAACGCCTGTCGGACGCCCACACCGAGCTTGTCGGAGACTTGCCCTTCGACGCCGAGGACGAGGCAGTCCAGCATATAAAGACGGTCCTGGTCGCCGCGAAGACCGATGCCGAGGGGGCCGGGGACCGGCTGGAGATCGTCGGCGAGTGGTTCGGAGGGCGGTTCCCGATCGTCGCGGCCTCGGCAACGACGGGGAAGGGTCTCGACGACGTGCGGCGCGCCGCTTACGATGCCCTCGGTGTGATGAGGATTTACACCAAGATTCCCGGCAAGCCCGTCGATCGCGACCATCCCTTCACGTTGCCGGTGGGAAGCGTCGTTCTCGATTTGGCGCGCGAGGTGCATCGCGACCTGGAGCAATCGCTCAAGTCGGCGAAGGTCTGGGGCTCGGGCGCCTTCGATGGTCAGACGGTCCGGCGCGACCACGAGCTTCGCGACGGCGACGTGGTCGAGCTGCACGCGTGACCGGCAGGGAGGCCCGCGGGGCGGGAAGGGCACGGGGCGATGCTGATGGCCACCGCACTCATCGTCGAGGACGACCAAGACCAGGCCGAGATGGTCGCGCGCCTGGTGAGCCTCCGCCATCTCGACCCGATCGTCGCCCACGACGGCGAATCGGGCCTGGAGCTGGCCCGCAAGCACAAGCCCGACGTCGTCCTGCTCGACGTCATGCTGCCCGACCTCAACGGCTTCGAGGTCTGCCGCCGCCTGCGGGGCGACCGCGACACGATGCTCACGCCGATCGTGATGCTCACCGCCCTGAGCGACCGGGCGAACCGGACCAACGGCTATCGCGTGGGTGCCAATGCCTACGTCGCCAAGCCGTACGATCCCGAGGAGCTGTTCAACGCGATCAACACGGCCCGCGCCTGGCGGACGGTCATCGAGCAGGAGCAGGTGCAGGGGGAGATCCACGTCGAGCTCAACAGCGAAATCCCGTTCCTCCAGGAAGTTAACGACTTCCTGATGAGCGTCACCCGGGCCACGCCGTTCACCCACGAGCAGGTCCTCCAGCTCCGCCAGGCGATCATGGAGATGGGCCAGAACGCGATTGAGTGGGGCAATCGGCACCACTCGGACAAGCTGGTGGACATCACGTACCGGATCCACCCCGACCATGTGGAGATCGTCGTCAAGGACCAGGGCGAGGGCTTCGACCGCGCCAAGCTCGCCCACGCCGCCAACCCCGACGATCCCGTCGCCCACATGGACGTCCGCGAGAAGCTGGGTCTCCGGGAAGGCGGGTTCGGATTATTGATCACCAGCGGGATGGTGGACGATATGCGCTATAATGACGTCGGGAACTGCGTGACGATCATCAAGCGGTTCCGGAGGGCGGGGTCGGGGGTGATTTGTAGCGGGCGGTCGGGGTAGTGCGGAGTGCGGAGTGAAGAGTGCGGAGCGAAGGGAATGGCCGATGGATGGCGATCCTGAGTCCGATTCGTCCGCCCTCCGCTTCCGGCCGTCAAACCGTTCACCTTGAAATCCGCACTCCGCACGCCGCCAGGGACGAGGAGACGAGTACAAGTCGATGACCCAGCCCGAGCGCAGGCCGACAGTCATGGTCGTCGACGACGAGCCGGAGATGCTCCGCTCGGTCTTCGACCTGTTCCGGCTGGAATATCGCGTCCTGACCTTCGAGCGGGGAGCCGAGGCGCTCGAGGCCCTCGCCGATGACCCGCTCGTCGACGTGATCCTCTCCGACCAGCGCATGCCCGAGATGACCGGCGTCGAGCTGCTCCGCCAGGCCAAGAAGATCCGACCCGAGGTGACGCGCCTGCTGTTCACCGGCTACGCCGACATCAAGGCCGTCATCGACGCGATCAACGAGGGCAACGTCTTCCGCTACGTCGCCAAGCCCTGGGACCCCGACGAGATGCTCGCCACGGTCCGCCAGGCCGTCGAGCAGCACGACCTGATCGCCGAGAAGATGCGCCTGCTCCGCGACCTGAAGGAGACGAACGATCGGCTCGTCGAGGCCGGCCGGCTCAAGTCGGCGTTCCTCGAGGTCGCCAGCCACGAGCTCAACACGCCCGTTTCGGTCGTCCTCGGCCTGGCCGAGCTCTGGAAGATGACCCAGGCCGAGCACGCCACGCCCTCCGAACGGCAATGGGTCGACCGGATCCATGCCGCGGGCAAGCGGCTGGCGGGGGTGGTCGAGCGGATGTTCAAGGTCATCCGCTCCGACGACCCGGCCGCCGCCATCGACCGGCGCCGAGGTCGACCTCGCCGCGCTCGTCCGCGGCGTCGTCTCCGACCTCTCCCCGTTCCTCACCGCGCGGAACCAGACGGTCGACCTCCGGCTCGACCCCGACCTCGGCGTCGCCGAGGCCGACCCCGCGAAGCTGGCCGACGTCTTCACGAACCTCGTCGGCAACGCGATCAAGTTCACGCCGGATGGCGCCACGATCGTCCTGGCAGGCCGCGGCGAAGGCCCGGAACGCGTCCGGTTCGCGATCACCGACCACGGCAAGGGCATCCGCCCCGAGGACCGGCCGCACGTCTTCGAGCCGTTCTTCACCGGCTACGACACGATGCACCACTCCTCCGGCGACTACCAGTACGGCAAGCGCGGGATCGGCCTGGGGCTCTGCCTGGTGAAGTCGTTCGTCGAGCTGCACGGCGGCCGCGTCGAGTGCGCGAGCAGCCCCGAGGACGGGACCACGTTCGCCTTCACGGTCCCGAGGCGCGCGTAGGCCGATCCGGACGCTCACGGGCTGGCCGAATGCCGCGCAATGTAGTCGCGCAGGTAGCGATTGAACGTTGGCAGCCCCGCCTCGTCCCAGGCCGTTTCGATCGCCTCCTTGATCCGCTGATTCTCGGCCTGGATGGCGCGAAACGCCGGGGCGTCGGGCGACTTGGGATCGAGCGTCAGCACCTGGTCGTGGCTGTTGACCGACAGCAGGAACCCGTGCGTGCCGTCCCAGGGCTGAACCTGGAGCTTCATGTGGGGATAGCCCGCGTTCCCCAGCCGCAAGGCCACGATCGGCGTGCCGGTCGGGGTCTTGCCGACCCGCTCGAACGGCGGATGACCCAGCGTCTCGTCCGGGTCGCCGTCGACCGCCCATTCCAGCCGCCTGCGGACCGCGTCGGGGACCGGCGCCCCGTCGGGGTAGGCGACCCCCAGGTAGAAGTCGATCGCCCGCTTGACCCCGTCGAGCCGGACGCGGCGGAAGTCGTCGGGGGGTGGCGGTTCGGAGGGCATGAGGCGAGATTCCGTGCGTCCGAGTCCGACGGCCGCGTCAATTCGGCGCGTCGGCTGTCTCCATCGTGATGACCATCGTCTCTGATCCCCCGTGCTTCAAGACCCTCAGCCCCGCGTCGACCCCCCGGGCCTGGAGGTTGATCGCGTCGGTCGTCTGCGTGTACGGCTCGATCGCGATGACGTCGTCGGCACCCGGCGGGGTGTAGATGACGACCTCGCGGAACGCCTTGTCGAATGAGAGCCGGAACTCCGTGTCCTTCTCGAGGTCGACGAGCCGGCACGTGCAGAAGTCGCCGCGGAACTTGAGGTTCGTCAGCACGTCGTCGAGCTTCAGCCCCTTCCGGGGCGGCCCGTCGCGGAAGTCGAGCCGGGCGTCGACCACGCGGGTCTCACCCGTCGGCACGAACTGGTCGAGCACCCAGAAGCTCGACGCCGGGATCACCACGCGCGTCTTCGCCGGGTCGCCGCCGGGCGGGAACGGCAGGTGGAAATAGGGATGGATGCCGAAGCCGTACGGCAGGTCCTTGTCGGTCGGGTTGCTGACGGTCGTGGTCATCGTCAGCTTCCGCCCGGCCAGGCTGTAGCGGACCTGGAGGATCGCGTCGGTCGGCCAGTTGGCGCGCTGGCTCGGCGAGTGGCTCGCCAGGTGATAGCGGCCGACGACGAACGCGCCGGTGCCGTCGACGCCCCGGTCGATCACGTCCCAGGGCGCGTCGATCGCGAAGCCGTGGATCGCGGTCGGGCCGTTGTTCTGCGGCAGGACGTACGTCGTGTCCCCGAACTTGAACTTGCCGTTCTTGATCCGGTTCGGGAACGGGAACAGGATCGGCGTGCCGTTGCGGCCGGCGTGCTGGGGGTTGTCGGCGAAGTCGGGCGCCGCGTTGACGATCGGCGTGGGCTTGCCGACGACGGGCAATTGCAGGTCGAACAGGTTGAATCCGTAAGACGGGAGCACCGCGGCCGAGGCGCCCGTCGCGTCGTCGAGCAGCCGGACCACCTCGCGGCCACCGGGCCGTTTCTCCACGCTTGTATGGAATGCCATGGGATCACCTTCGCCGGCGGGATCGGATCGACCGTCGCCTATTGGACAGCCCTCGCGCATGTCTTGCAACCGAGGAACGGGGGCGTACACTCGCTTTTCCCGGACTCCCGGCTACAGAAAGGCAAGACCTCCGTGCCGCTGATCTCCTCCGACGCCCTGGCCACCTTCGTCGAGGCCCTATTCACCGCATCCGGCGTGCCCACCGACGAGGCGAAGGTCGTCACCAAGAACCTCGTCGAGGCCAACCTCCGCGGCCACGACTCGCACGGCGTGCTCCGCGTGCCTCAGTATCTCGACTTCGTCAAGAAGGGCGACTACCGGCTCGGCGTGCCGCTGAAGGTCGAGAAGGAGGGCCCCGCGGTGGTCGTCTGCGACGGCCAGTGGGGCTTCGGCCAGGTCCAGGCCCACCGGCTGCTCGACCTGATCCTGCCTCGGGCCAGGACGCTCGGCATCGCGGCGGGCACCGCTCGGAATTGCGGACACATTGGCCGACTGGGCGATTACGCCGAGCGTGCCGCCGAGCATGGGCTCATCCTCATCGCCACGGTCAATAACAACGGCTCCGGCCATCGCGTGGCCCCGCCCGGCGGGAAGGCGGGGCGGCTCGGGACGAACCCCCTCTGCGCGGCCGTGCCCACCGACGATGAGCCCGTCGTGCTCGACTTCGGAACGAGCGCCGTCGCCGAGGGCAAGGTCCGCACCTATTACGCGGCGGGCAAGAAGCCGGTGCCCGAAGGATGGCTCCTCGACGCCGCGGGGACAACCGACGACCGACCCCTCGGTCCTCTACGAGCCGCCCCTTGGCACGATCCTCCCGATGGGCGGAGCCCAGTCGTACAAGGGGTTCGGCCTGAGCCTCATCCTCGACATGCTGTCCGGCGGCCTGACGCGGCGGCCGGTCGAGCTTCGAGGGGGCCCCGCCGCCAAAGGGCAACAACGTCGTCTTCGTCGTGCTCGATCCCGCCCATTTCGCCGGAGAGGACGCCCTGCTCCGCGAGGCGACCGGCGTGGCCGGATTCGTCCGCGGGACGCCGCGGTCGGAGGGCGTCGACGCCATCACCCTTCCCGGCGACCCCGAGCGCCGGGTGTTGGCGGAGAGATCGGCGAATGGGATCCCGATCGACGACGGGCACTGGGCCAGGCTGGTCGAGCTCGCGAAGGCTCTGGCGGTCGAGGTGCCGTAGGGTCCGCTGTGCGGACGTTCCTCGACGCCGGCCTCGGCCTGAAGACCGTCCGCACAGCGGACCCTACGGGGCGTCCTCGGAATCGAGTTGGGCGATGAGTCGCTTCGGCGCCGCGAGGCGATAGCTGGCGGTCACGCGGCTCTCGACCTCATCCCAGTCCGTCTCGCCCAGGTCGAGCCGATAGCCGACCCATCCCCTCGGCCCGATGTAGGCCGGGCTGTAGTGGTGATATCCGTCGGCGGCCACGAGCCTTGCGCCCTCGCCCGGCGGCATCTTGAAGCAGACGGAGATGATGCCGTCGCCGTGGTGGTCGTGGAGGTAGTAGGCGAAGACCTTCTTGCGAACCTTGAAGGTGACGTGGTCGCCCGAGCGTTCCCGAGTCGCCTCGGGGAGGGAGAGGCAGATCTCGGTGAGGGTGTCGACGATGGGGTGCGGACGCACCGCGGACCTCGGCTTTGAGACGGGGCAAGGCCGCCCCATGCCGTCAGAACGCGCTTCCGCACAGGATCCGCACGTTCGCGTAGGGCGTGAACTCGGCCGTGCGGATGATCCCCTTCACGCCGATCGACTGCTCCTTGAACTCGTGGCTCGGCAGCTCGTCGACCTCGACGTCGCCGACCATCCGGAGGATCTCCTGGAAGAGCTTGGGGCTCTCCTCGCGGATCTCCGTGGCCACGGCGATGGCGTCGATGACCAGCTCCTCGGTGACGGCCCGGAGGACGTCGAGGAACCTCGGGATGCCGGGCGTCAGGGTCAGGTCGATCACGTGGCTGTCGGGCGGGAGGGGGAAGCCGGCGTCCACGATCATCATCTCGTCGCCGTGCCCTAACTCGGCCAGCAGCGAGCAGATCGCGGGGTTGAGGATGCCACCTTTTTTCATCGGACCAGACCCCTCTCGCGGACGGTACGGCCAGGGCAAGCCCGCGGCGATTCCGCGTCGTCGCGGCGCGATCCCCCGGAAGGGATGCGGACCCCCGCCGCTCTTCTGCTAGTATATCCCGGACCCGCCCCTGCCTCCATCCCTACTCGAGGACGCCCGATGCCGCGCATCCTCTTCGCGACGACCGCCCTGATCCTCGCCGCCGCCCTGCCGGGGATGGCCCGCGGCCAGGGCATCCCGGTCCAGCCCGCGTCGTCGTCACACGACGCCCGGCTCGCCGAGCTCCGCCGGGCCGCGGCCCAGTGGCAGCTTCGGGGCGGGCCGTCGCGGCGCGTCGTCGACCAGGTCTGCCTCGTGCCCGACGTCGCCACGTTCTACGACGCCCTGGCCACCTGGGACGAGGACCGCTTCTTCCCGATCCTGATCGAGGACGCCGAGCTCGACCTCAAGTTCCTCCGCGCCTTCCGGCCGGCGCGGGTCGTCCGGTTCGCCGGCCGCGGGCGGCCGATCGAGCGGGGCGACGAGTGGGCGCGCGCCGTCGCGGCCGTCGGTGAGGCGTGGTCGCCCGAAGGGGCCGCACCCGAGGCAAAGCTCAAGGGGGACGCCCCGCCCGACCGGCTCGGCAAGACGCCCCCGGGCGTCGTCGTCGGCCGTCCGACCAGCCCGTCGCTCCCCGGCCTGGCCGCGCTCGCCGCGGGCCGGTTCCAGACGATGGTCCGGCTCGACAGCCCGCACGACATGAAGAAGGAGCTGAGCGAGTCCGAGATCGCCGGCTTCTGCGACGCCCTGGCCGCCGCGATCGGGACCAAGCGGCCCGACTACCCCCGGCTCGGCGACGACTGCGACTTCATCACCCTGGCCGGCGACTATCCCTACCGCTACGGCAGCGCCAGGGGCGGCATGGCCGTCGACGATCGCGTGGGACGGGACGCCGCGGGCAAGCGCTGGGCATTCGCGGGGCGGATGCTGGGCGACGTCCGGACGAGCGTCTATGCGGCGATGTGCAGCCTGTTCCTGGGGCCGCAGTCGGCGATGCTCTTCGACACGTATTCCGAAACCTCCGACCCGTGGAAGGTCTGGTCGCTGCGCGGGGCCGGCGTCCGATTGGCGCCGGTGCTGCCCACGGCGCTGATCATCGGCGACCGCAAGGCGACGATCAAGACCTGGCACGAGGTGTTCGACACGCCCGGCCGCCCCGCGCTGGTCTTCTTCAATACACACGGCTCGCCCAAGATCTTCAACATCGCGGGAGGGCCGGGGCACGCGCTCGACATCATGCCGGCGCCGCCTGCGATCGTCTCGGTCATCCACAGCTTCTCGGCCGCCGAGCCCACCAACCCTGACACCATCGCCGGCCACTGGCTGGCGCAGGGGGCCTTCCTCTACCACGGGGCGATGGACGAGCCGTTCCTCAACTCGTTCCGCCGGCCCGTGCTCGTCGCCGAGCTGATGGCCATCGGCTACCCCTTCGCCGCGGCCGAGCGGCCGCTGGCCGACGAGCCGTACGGCCAGCCCTGGAAGCTCGTCGTGCTCGGCGACCCGCTCTACCGCCTCGTCCGGGTCGACGGCGACCGCCAGCGCTCGCACGACTTCCCCAGCACCGCGCCCTGGACCCCCTACGCCGCGAGCCCCGCGCCCGCGCCCGACGCGCCGGAGACCGTGCGGCTCGGCTGGTCGGTCAACGCGGCCCTGATCCAGACCACGGCCGGCGCACCGGACAACACGACGGGCATCCTCGGCGTCCTCCGCTCGATCGACCGCGGCCGGCTGCCCGTGGCGTACCGCCCGGTCTTCGACGAGCTGACGACCGTCATACTCTTCGATAGCCGCCGGCTCGACGCCCTCCGCGCCTACGTCGCCGCGATCCCCCGGCCCGAGCGGACGCCGGCGGTCGCCCGTCTCGCCCTCTCGGCCGCGCTTGCCGAGTTCGCGCCGGCCGTCGGGCGCGGCGACTTCGATCGGGCCGCGCCGCTCTGGTCCGAGATGGTCCGATCGGGCGTCGACCAGGACTTCGTCGCCCAGCTCACCGCCCGGCTCGGCCCGCTGGCGACCGCGCCCTCGCGCCGCCAGGCCTGGCGCGAACGCCTCCGCTCCGCCCTGACTGCGGTCGAAAACCCCGACGCCCGGAACGTCCTCACCGGCGAGCTGAAGCGGCTCGACGAGGCGGACACGGGCCGGACGTCCCGCTGAGGCGGAGGCGGTCGACGTCTGGTCTGCGGAAAGGCGAACAGCAGGAAGGCAGAAAGCACAGAGCAGAAAGCACAGAGCGGAAAGCACAGAGCAGAAAGCACAGAGCAGAAAGCACAAGGCAGAAAGCACAGGCAGCGAACGCTTTGCGCCTCCCTGCTCTGTGCTTTCTGCTCTCCGCTCTCTGCCTTCCGCATCTCCACCGCCAACCTCTCACCGCTCCGACCGCATCTGCGGCAGGTTCAGCGACGGCCGGTGCGGGCCCATGAAGGCCGAGACGACCTCGGGCAAGGCGCCGAAGTGCAGGTGGATCAGGCTGCCGACGGCGTGGTGGTGGTACGTGAAGTCCCCCTCCTTCGACAGCGTCCCGTAGCAGTTCCGGCAGTGGCTGTCGATGTCGACCGCGGCCAGGTCCCACCGTCCCGACCGATAGCCGCGGACCTGCGTGCCCCGCAGCGCGAGCCAGCTATCGCGGACCAGCGTCCGCTCCTCGGGTGCGGGCGGGGTCCATTCGGGACGCAGCGTCGAGTCGATCGGCAGGATGCCGACGCCGGCCACGCAGCGGTCCGGCAGGATCATCGACCGCCCCAGGTACGCCGTGCCGCCGCCCTCGGAATAGATCCGCCGACCCTGGCAGACGTGGGCCTTGAGGGCCGAAATCATGCACTGGTTCGCCGCCAGCGTCTCGGCGTGGTTGTCGGGGAAGCCGCAGCCGATCAGCACGAGGTCGACCTGCGGCGGCAGCGACTCGTCCTTCAGCGGCGAGAACTCGAGCAGCTCGGCCCCCAGCGCCTCCAGCGTCTCGAGCGTGTCCGGGAAGTACCCGCCGAACGCCTCGTCCAGCGCGTATGCGACCCGGAGCCGGACCTCCGGCTCGCGGCACGGCCGGCCCCGGCAGACCTCGGGCATCGCCCGGCTGCCCGCCAGCTCGTGGATCGCGCCGAGGTCGGCGAATTTGAGGAAGCTCTCGGCCAGCGGCGGGATCAGGTCCTCGGGCGCGGTCTGCCTCGGCTCGACCTGGGCCAGGGCCCGGCGGACGTCCGGCAGCGACTCGACGGCGCCGACGACTGGCCGCCGCATCATCACGCCCACCAGGTGCTTCAGCCGCTCGTAGTCGGCGGCGTCGGCCAGGTCGTCGAGCACGATCGCGTCGACGCCGTCGGACAGGTTGGGCAGGTGGAATTCATCGCCGCAGGGCGCGGGGACGACGGCGATTGTCGGCAGGTCGAGCGCCTCGGCGATCGGTCCGAGCAGGCCCGGCCGGCAGAGCTGGGGCGGCCCCGGCGACCGCCGCGGCGGGTCGAGCGTTCCCTCGACGACCGACAGGTCGGCCCCGCACGAGCCCGCGCGAAGACCGCCCGGCAGACCATCTCAGGCATCAGCCACGCGTCGAGGTGCCGCCCCGGCAGGCCGGTGGCCTGGCGGACGACCTCGGTGGCCGTCAGGCACGCCCTCGCGCGGAAGTGCTGGACCACCGCCCGCCGCTTCGTCAGCCCGGCGAGCAGGGCGAGCCCCGCCACCGACGGCTCGGGGCCCGTCGCCGCGACGGCCAATCCCAGACGGGGATGCTCGCCCATACCTACCCTGACTCTGTATCGAGGGACCGCCGTCGGGAAGGGTGCCGGGCTTCGACCCCCGGCGCCTGGCCGTACCCGCCGCGTCTCCCCCGAGAGGGCTTCCGCAGGACGGCGGGCAACCCGGTGAGAGGGGTCGCCCGGCCAAGATCACCCAATGATAGATCCAAGGCCTTGTGCGTCAAGGGCCGTCGCCCGATCGGGCCGATCCGTAAGTCCAGGCGCCTGGGGATCAAATGTCCATGACCCGGGCTGCTCCGTCCCCGAGCCCTTCCCCGGCGCGTGGCCCGGGCGCGACCCGGTTCCGGGCCCCCCCGATAAGATTCACAGACTTTGATATCAACGCCGCGATCCGCCCCCGCCGGACGGCGCGGGCACCGAAATCGGGGCCTTCGGGCCGTGCTTTGGGTCCTCGGGGCCGCCCAGGACCTCGGCCTGATCGCCCGCGCCGACCGAACCCGGCACGCCCTCGGATTCCGACGGCTTGGGGGAGGCCTCTTTCGGCGCATCATCCGTATACGCAACTGGTTGCGTCTCCTCACCGCCCAGGTCGGCCCCCGACTTCTCCAGCGCGATCAATTGCCCGATCGTGGCCCGCAGCGAGCGATCGATCGCCATCTCGTACCGATGCCGCAGCTTCCCCTCCTCCGTCCCGTCGCAGCACGCCGCCGCCACCGCGCGGCCCGCAGGTCGGCCGGGTCCGGCTTCTGGGCCCGGAGCTCGCGGAGCCGGGCGACCTTCTCGGCCACCGCACGCTTCAGGAGCTCGACCGCCGCGGCGTGCTCCTCCACCGGTAGCGGGAAGATCACCACGCAGTGGCCGTAGTCGAAGCACGGCCGATCGGCGAAGTCGGCGTTGTTCGCCGCCAGCAGCCGCGCGGAGGCCCTGGGGATCGGCCCGGCGTGGTGCGGGTACTCGTGGAGCCGGTGGCCGGTCAGCATCATCAGCGTCTGGTGGTAGTGCGGCCGGTCCCAGCCGGTCGGCCCCGCCTCCAGGGCACGCTCGAGCTCGCCGCAGGAGGCGATCACGCGGTCGATGCCGGTGGCGTCGATCTCCAGGAGCGTCATTGCGCCGCCTGGGTCGGTGTCGGCGCGGGCCACGGCGCGGTCGACGCGGTTGAACCGCTCGAAGTCGAAGGTATCGCCGGCCAACTCGGTGCGCCTCCCGAGCCAGGCGCACTCGGCCTTCACGGCCCGCCGCAGCCGCCAGCTCGCCACGGCGGTGCGCTCGAGCAGGATGGCGCGGGTGTGGCTGGGCGGTTTCCAGTCGTTGAACCAGGCCTGTCGCTCGGCCTCGAAGGCGGCGGGGTCCTCGCCGGGGAGGATGACGTGCTCGGCCCTCAGGCCGTGCTTGAGGCCGTTGAATTTGGAGACGGACTTGCCCTCGGGGGAGGTGGGGCCCTTGGACTTCTTGCCGTTCTCGCGGCTCGCCTCGCGCTGCTTCTCGGAACGCATGGGTGTTCGCCTCTGGGTGATCGCGGACGCTGGCGGTGCGCGACGTCGTGCGCGTTCTATCGCATATCATCGTGATCGGGGCGGGAATCGTTCTCGGAAACGGCGCGACGGCGGTATTCGGGAGGGCAGCATCCGGGAGGGCGAGGCTCCGTCCGAGCCCGGGCATGACGCCCGGCCCCGGGGGTTGCCGGTGGCCGCCGGCGGGCGATGCGTCATGCCCGGGCTCGGACGGAGCCTCGCCCTCCCGGGGTACGGGCCGGCGGCCAACGGCGGCGCCCCGCGGGCGGGGCGTCATGCCCGGGCTCGGACGGAGTCTCCCCCTCCCGGGGTACGGGCGGGTGGATGGCACCGGTGGCACGGGCCACCCATGGGGTCCGCAGCGCGGGACACCGCTGGGGAGACCCACAAGCTCCACCCGCCGCGAAATCCGCCACTTGTGTCTCAACCCGACACGCGTCGCGTTCCTATACTAGTGTTGGTACGGATCGGGCCCACCCCGGCAGGGAGCGTCTCTCATGCGTTGCGCCAGAATCGTCCTGGGAATCGCCCTGCTCGCCACGACGGCCCGCGGCGACGACAAGGCCGCCGAGGCCATCCTGAAAGAAAAAGGTCTGCGGCGGGTGGGCACCACCTATGTGGTCGCGGGCGAGGCCGAGGTCCAGAAGCGGCTGAACGAGGCCCGCGCGGCGTATCGCGAGATGCGGGCCGGCCAGGACCAGCGGGCGGCGATCGATTACCAGACCCGCGAGAACAAGCAGCTCATCGCCGCGCTAACCGAGCAGCGGATGGAGCTGAACCAGCAGCTCGCCCAGCCCATGCCCGCGGCGCAGCACAACCAGCTCGTCGCCATGGTCAACGGCGTGAGCGACCGGCTGAACCTGCTGATCCGCCACGAGCGCGACGGCGAGGTCAAGGACGAGCTGGGCGCCGCCATCGCCCGCCGCCGCGAGGCCTACATCCAGGGCGTGCTCGACCTCCGCGGGATGGTCGACTCGGCCAACGAGGCGTACAAGACCCTCGCCGACGACCCCGAGGTCAAGCAGGCGCTGGACGACGTCGGCAAGACGACCAAGGCCAAGCTCATGCTCGGCCCGTCGAAGGCGTTCCTCGCGAACGTGAAGCTGCTGGAGAACGCCGAGAAGTCGGTGCTCACCGAGAACGTGCCGCTTCGCAAGGAGGGGGGGATCTTCTGGGTCGACGTCACGTTCAACGGCAAGGTGACGAAGCAAATGGCCTTCGACACCGGCGCGTTGACCGTGGTGCTGCCCGCCGAGTTCGCCACGGAGATCGGCCTCAAGCCCGGCCCCGACGCCCCCGAAGTCGAGTGCCAGGTGGCCGACGGCTCGGTGGTCAAGGCGCGTGCCTCGTCGATCCCCGTGATGCGGGTCGGCCAGTTCACGGTGAAGGACGTGCCGTGCGTCGTCATGCCGGCGTCGAAGAAGGACGTCCCGCCCCTGCTCGGCCAGACGTTCCAGCGGAACTTCACGTTCAAGTTCAACGCCGACCTTGGCAGGCTTTCCCTGACTCGGGTGGATGCGCCCGATTCGCCCGCGAAGCCGGCGGCCAAGGGGAAGTCGGCGGGCAAGGCGGCGGGGAAGCGATAGCACCGTCGGGCTGTCTTCCGGGAGGGCGAGGCCACTGCAGTAAACGTGCCTATTCTCTTGAGGCTTGCCGTTGCTGATGCAACTTCTCGAGCCGGAAGACCGAGGTGTGGGCTCCCGACCGTTTCGGTCGGTCCGGATGCGGCCGGTGCCGCGGCCGGGCGGACTTGCGGTACCGCTCCCGCCACGCCCGGCTCAAGAGCTCCTCGAGCCGTCGCCGCGTCGCCGCGGCGTCCGTCGGCCGCCCCACCAACCCCGCCACGTGCTCCGCGGCGACCAGCCGGTGCAACGCCACCAACTCCTCGCGGATGCCCTCGAAGAGCTTCGTGGCCGAGACCGAGCCGACGTCGGCCGCCTCCACGGCGGCTTCGGCCATCATCGCCCGCACCACCTCGACGAGGTTCGACAGCATCAGGCAGTACGCCGCCTGGAAGACCGTCGCCTCGGGCGTGCTGCCGATGAACCGGATCAGGCCGAAGACCTCGGTCACCCGCTGGTAGACCCGCTCGATGCCCCAGCGATGCAGGTACAACGCCAGCAGGTCCTCGGCCGGGTAGGCCGCCTCGTCGAGCAGGTCGGTGACCAGGACGACCGGGTCGCCGGGCCGCTCCAGGGTGATCTGGCGGACGCGCCGCGCCTTGGGACCGGTGCCGCAAGTCCCCCGGGCCTCGCGGATAACGCGGCCGGCCGCGTCGCGACCGAGTCGCTCGGGGGGCCCGGGGTCGGGCGTGAAGCTCGTCTTGGCGTTGCGGCGCACCAGGAAGGCGTCGCCGCCCTCGGCGAACCGGCCGGTCTGGACCAGGTCGCCGAACTGGCGGTCGGCGACCCAGAGCCTCGCCCCGGTGGCGAGTCGGGCGCGGACCTGGCCGAGCAACTCGGGCACCAGCGTGCATTCGTTGGCCTCGCCGTCGGGGGCGGCGGCCAGCGCGACGACCAGCTCGGTGCGGGGGTCCCAGCAGCCGAGCAGCTTGCCGCCGAGGAGCTTGCCGGCGGCGCCGCGGGTCGGGAGCAGCCGCTTGGGCACCCGCTTCAGCGCCTTGCCGTCGACGACGTGGATGGCCAGGCCGTCCAGCGAGCGGGGCAGCGCCACGGCCGGCGTCCGGGGCCGGATCGGCGCCAGGCGGCGCGTTGACTCGGCGAGCCAGGCGAGGCTGAGGGCGATCGGCACCCGGCGGAGCTTGGCGTAGAAGGCCTGACGGCTGGCCGGGAGCGCGTCCGTCTCGGCCCGCCGGTCCAGGGCGGCGGCGAGGCTGCCGCCGTGGTTGAGCAGGGCGTCACGGATCGTACCCACGAAGGTCGGGAAGTCGATCAGCCGGCAGTAGGAGCCGGCGCGATGGTCGCGGAAGAAGTCCCCCAACGTCTCGTCGGGCCAGAGGTAGGACGCGAGCGTCAGCACGGCCTCGGCCAGGGGCAAGCGGCCCAGGACCTCGCGGTCGAACGGCAACGACATCGTGTCGGGCATCCGCCATCCTCCAAATGGGGTCGATGCCCTGACTTATAGCAGAATAAGCACGTTTACTGCAGTGGGGCGAGGCTCCCGCCGAGCCGGGAATGGCGCCGGTCGTTCGGGTGGGTCGGCTCCTAACGCGATCCGCTCGTGATACCCGGCTCGGCGGGAGCCTCGCCCTCCCGGGACGGTCGCCGCGACGCAAGCTCACCCGTTCACGAGCCGGTCGGCGAATCGGTCGTAGAACCAGCCCGGGAGCATCTGGACGGCCCGGAGCAGGGCGACCATGGGCAGGGGGAAGTCGACCCGCCGCTTGCGCCTTGCGATCCCTCGCAGGATGATCCGCGCCGCGCGGTCGGCATCCATGGCGAAGGGCTGGGGGTTGCTGTCGCCCGCGATCATGGGCGTGCGGACGAAGCCGGGATGGACGGCCGTGACGGCGATCCCGTGCGGCCGGAGCTGGGGACGCAGGCCTTCGAGCAGGGCCGTCAAGCCGGCCTTGCTCGCGGAGTAGCCAGCCGAGCCGGGCAGGCCGCGGTAGGCCGACAGGCTGCTGATGCCGACGATGTGGCCCCGCTTCCGCTCGAGCATCGAGGGCATCACGGCCTCGATCGCGTAAACGACCGAGTTCAGGTTGACCCGGATCATCCGATCGAGCCCCTCGGCCGAGAAGTGCGTCGGAGACTCGCCCAGACCGACGCCCGCGTTGGCGATCAGCAGGTCGACGGGGCCGAGCTCGGCCTTGAGCCGGTCGAAGGCGGCGCGGGTCGAGGCGGGATCGGCCGCGTCTCCCGGCGCGACGACCGCCGAGCCGCCGGCGTCGCGGATCTGCCCGGCCAAGGCCTCGAGCTCGGCCTCGCGGCGCGCGGTCAGGCCGACGCGTACGCCCGTCGCGCCGAGCTGGCGGGCAAGCTCGGCTCCGATGCCGCTGGAGGCCCCGGTGACGATCGCGGTGGCGGCGTCGATTCTCATGGACTGGCCTCGGTTTGGCTCATCCCCGGCGACGAGGACGGCCGATTTCATGACAAATGGTGCGCGGATGCAACCCGGGGCCGACCCCGGCACGAGGAAAGGCGGGGCGACCCGTATGAGGCCGATCGCGTCAGTGCGGACGTGGGCTCTGGGTGCGGTCTGGCTCGCCTCGAGCCTGGGCCCGGCGGCCGCCCTCGCCGACGACCCGCCGCCGCTGTCCGGCCCGTCCGAGGGGCCCGCGCTCGCGGCCCCGGCGCCGATCCCCTCGCAGCCGCCCGCCTCGCAGGCCCCGCCGCCCGTCGCCCCGCCGTCGCGGCTGCGGACCGACCGGCCGATGCTCGCCCTGCCGGGCGTGACGATGCCGTCGAGCCGGCCGCTTCCCCCCGCCGACCCGATGCCGTTGAGCCTCGGGCCGACGCTCGACCGCAACGCCCCGATCCTCGAGCCGCCGACGCCCACCGCCGGCCCGGCACGACGGCCATCCTCGACGCCGAGCCTGCCCGCCCTGCCCTCCTCGCGGTTCCGCGGGCGGGTCCTCGAATCGACGCCGGCCGACGACTCGCTCCCGCCGATCGACGTCCCGACGCCAGGCTCTGGGACTCGCGCGTTCCGCGGGCCCTCGCGGATCGATGACCTGCCGCTGATGGACGACTCCGATTCCGACGAGCGCAAGGCCAGCAGGCGGATGGACGAGCTGATCGAGAAGGAGAAGCTCCGCGACCTGCCGACGACCCTGCCCGCGCGCCGGCCGGGCCTGTTCGGCGGCCGGTGGGTGAACCCGTTCCTCCAGCGGCCCGTGGGCGACGACGGCAGCGACATCCGCGCCGAGCCGAGGTCCGACCCCGCGGCCGACGCGGCCCTGAAGCGGCGGATCGAGAAGCAGGCCGTCGCGGCCGTCGGCGAGAAGGTCCGCGGGGTCGACGTCCGCGTGGTCGGCCGATCGATCACGATCCAGGCGCACGGCAGTCGGCTCTTCCAGCGGCGGGCCGTGAAGAAGTCGCTCGAGAGCCTGCCGGGGCTGTCGGGATATCGGGCGGTCGTCGAGGTCGACTGAGCCGGCTTGCCGATCGGCGCCTGTCGGCGCATGCTGGTGCAGGCTCTCCCGGCCCTCGTACGGTCCGCTGTGCGGACGTCTTCGGGGCGAAGCCCGGCCCCGAAGACGTCCGCACAGCGGACCCTACGACGATCCCAACCAGGTCCGCACCCATGACGCGCCCCTTCGCCTTCGTCGCCCTCATCATCGCCTTCCCCTCCCTCGCAATGGCCCAGAAGCCCCCCGGCGAGGCGATCCGCAAGGGGATGCAGCGGTTCGTCGACGAGGGCCAGGTCTCGGGCCTCGTCGCGCTCGTGGGCGACGCCGGCGGCGTCGTGGCGGTCGAGGCGATCGGTCAGCGCGACCTCGCGTCGGATCGGCCGATGGAGCCCTCGACGATCTTCCGCGTCATGTCGCTGACCAAGCCGATCACGGCCGTGGCCGTGATGATGCTGGTCGACGAGGGCAAGGTCCGGCTCGACGACCTCGTCGAGCAGCACCTGCCCGAGTTCCGCGGCCAGAAGCTCTACGCGGGGTTCGCTGGGGACAGGCCGAAGCTCGTGCCGACGCCGCGGCCGATCACGGTCCGCGACCTCCTGACGCACACCTCGGGCCTTCCCGACACGCCGCCGCCCGGTTACACGGACCTGGACAACCACCCCGACTTCACGCTGGCCGAGGCCGTCAAGGTCATCGCCGGCCGCCCGCTGAGCTTCCCGCCGGGCACGAAATGGGCCTACAGCAACGCCGGCATGTCGACGCTCGGCCGGCTCGTCGAGGTCGTCTCGGGCAAGCCATTCGACGCCTTCCTTCAGGAGCGGCTTTTCGTCCCGCTGGGGATGGTCGACACGACCTTCTATCCCACGCCCGAGCAGATGAATCGGGTCGCGATCGTTTACGACCGCAAGGATGGCAAGCTCGTCGAGATGCCCTTCTCCCGCTCCGCGCCAAACCCGGCGAAGAACCGCCCGAGCCCTGCGGGCGGGCTGTTCTCGACGGCCGAGGACCTTGCCAGGCTCTATCAGATGATGCTCAACCGCGGGACCCTCGGCGATCATCGCTCTCTGACCGAGACCAGCGTCGCCGAGATGACCCGGCTCCAGACCGGCGACCTGAAGTGCGGCTTCGTCGACGGCATGGGCTTCGGCCTCGGCTGGGGCTTCGTCAAGGTCCCGCAGGGCGTGACGGCGTCGCTGCCCTCCGGCACCTTCGGCCACGGCGGGGCGTACGGGACGCAGGGGTGGGCGGACCCGAAGGGGAAGCGGTTCGTTGTGCTGATGATTCAGCGGGTGGGGCTCAGGAATGCGGATGATACGCCGATGAGGCGGGAGTTGCAGAGGATCGGACTGGGGAGCGGGCTCGAGCAGGCCCCTCGGTAGCCCGCTTCGTCTCCCGGATCGGGAGGGCGAGGCTCCGTCCGAGCCCGGGCTAGACGCCCCGACTCGGCGAGGGCCTGCTCCCGAAGAAGTGGATGATACCCGGGCTCGGACGGAGCCTCGCCCTCCCGTGCCCCCAATCAGTCTACAAGCCGTCGATCTCGCTGAGCCTTAGCTCGACTGCTGCCGATTTCGTGGGGCCGCCTCGGCGGTAATCTGAGGGGTTGCTGACGCACCTCAGGATACCGACCGAGGACGGACCCGCCATGATCTTACCACCCGAGGCCCTGCCGCTTCTCGAGGCTCTCGGCCCCGCCTTCACCAGGCCGACCCTCCGCCGCTTCGTCGTCCTGCTCGCCGCCTCGATCCTCACGCAGGGGCGGCACACCGTCGACAACCTGCTCCGCACGCTCGGCGGGCTCGCCCCGGGCCATCGCACCGACTACCAGCGCGTCCTGTGCCGCGCCCCCTGGTCGGGCCTGGCCCTGGGACTTCGCCCTGGCCGGCTACATCCTCCGCCACCTCTGCCCGACCGACCCGGTGGTCCTGGTCGGCGACGACACCGTCGACGGCCACCCCGGCAAGCACGTCTACGGCAAGGCGCGGCACCGCGACCCGGTCCGCTCGTCGCACGCCTACACCGCCTGGAAATACGGCCATCGCTGGGTCGTCCTGGCAGTGCTCGTCCGCTTCCCGTGGGCAACCCGGCCCTGGGCACTGCCCGTGCTCGTGGACCTCTACCGTAGCGAGGAGGAGGACCGGCGGCATGGCCGGCCGCACCTCACCCCGGCGCAGTTGATGTGCCGCCTCCTCCGCACCCTGATGATCCGCTGTCCCGGCCGCCGCTTCGCCTTCGTCGGCGACTCGGGCTACGGCACCCACGAGGTCGCCCGGTTCGCCCACCGACACCGGGGCCGCCTGACCCTGGTGAGCAAGCTCCACCCCGAGGCCAACCTGTTCGACCCGCCGCCGCCATACCGCGGCCTGGGGCGACCCCGGGTCAAGGGGGAGCGGCGGCCCAAGCCCCGTGAGGCGGTCGCCGCGGCCCGACGGCGCCGCCGGCTCACCGTCGGCTGGTACGGCAGCGGGACGCGGCGGGTGTCGGTCATCACCGGGACGGGGTACTGGTACAAGGCCGGCGCCGGCCTGGTCCCGATCCGCTGGGTCCACGTCCGCGACCTGGAGGGGACGCACCGCGACGAGTACTTCTACGCCACCGACCCGGCCCTCGACCCGGGCGAGATCGTGACCCGATACGCCGGCCGATGGAACATCGAATGCACCTTCCAGGAGTGCCGCGCCCACCTCCGATCGGAGACGACGCGGGGCCGGTGCCGACGGACGGTATCGCGGGCGACCCCGTGCTTATTCGGCCTGTACTCGGTCGTCGCCCTGCTGTACCACGCGCTGCCCGAATCGAAGCGGTCCTGTGGCGTCCGCTGGCCGGGCAAGGCCGGCGTGACCTACTCGGATGTCCTGGCCTCGGTGCGGCTCTGGGTGTGGTCCGACGGGGTTTTCCCAGGGGCCGGGAGCCGGTTCGGGCTGGAGAAACTCCCCGATCCCTTGCGCGAAGTCCTGCGATCAGCCCTCGCACCGGCGGCGTAGCCGCCGAGGATCGGCAGCAGTCGAGCTTAGAGCCTCTAACAAAATGACGGTTGGAGACGTTTGAAGCAGATTATCGCGCAGCCGAGCTTGAGGAAGCCATCGTGGATGTCCGCCCTCCTCTCGTAGCGGACCCGCAGCCGCCGGTTCTGATGCAACCAGGACAGCGTTCGTTCCACGACCCAGCGGACCTTGCCCAGGCCGCTGCCATTGGCGTCTCCTCGCCGCGCCAGCCGGGGCTTGATGCCCAGCGCCCTCAGGGAGTCGCGGTGCGGCTGCGAGTCGTAGCCCCGGTCCCCGTACAGCTCGTCGGGTCGACGCCGGGGCCGCCCGGCCTTGCCGTGCACCGGCGGGACGTCGTCGACCAGACCGTCGAGCTGGGTGACGTCATGGCGATTGGCCCCGGTGGTCCGGGCGGCCAGCGGGGTGCCGTTACCGTCGGTCAGGATGTGGTGCTTCGAGCCCGCCTTGCCGCGATCCGTCGGGTTCGGTCCGGTCTGCGCCCCCAAAAACGGCCCGCACGCTCGACGAGTCGATAACCGCTCGGGACCAGTCGATCTTGCCCGCCCCGTGGAGCCGCTCCAGGAGCACCCGGTGGAGCTTGTCCCATACCCCGGCGCGGGTCCAGTCGCGGAGCCGTCGCCAGCAGGTCATGCCCGATCCGCATCCCATCTCGGCGGGCAGGCGTTCCCAGCCGATGCCGGTCACGAGGACGAAGAGGATACCGGTGAGGCACCTGCGGTCGTCGATCGGCTTGCGGCCGGGGTTCTTTGCCCGCCGCGGCTTAGGCGGGGGTAGGAGCGGCGCGACGATCGCCCACAACGCATCGTCCACGAGTGGCTTGGCCATGGCTGGACCTCCGTGTCTGACCGGAGGTTACAGCTAGTAAAGGCACCTGATCAAGCCTTTTTGTTAGAGGCTCTTAGAAACCCCGCCCCATGCACGACCGGCGGGTCGAGCCAGCGGACCTTGGGCTCGACGCGGGCGATGTAGCCGGCGAGGTATTCGGGCTTGAAATGGCGCGATCCGGTCGAGCTTCGACTCGATCAGGGGGCTGCGGGCCGAGTGGAGGCAGGAGATGACGTGGGCGTCGTCGCCGCGGAGGTCGGCCCGGGTGAGGACGCCCAGGTCGAAGCCCTCGCGGAGGGCGTCGGCGAACTCGTTGTAGATGAAGCCCTCGCCCTCGCCGGCCCACCAGTCGCGGTTCATCGCGGCGAACCGGTCGACGGCCATGCGGGCCACCGCCGGCGTCGGCGAAGGCGATCGTGTCGCCGACGACCGACGAGGTTATCGAGGATCGACCGGGACCTCGTCGGGCGTCGTCACGCCGCAGGTGAGGCTGTCGCGGAGGAAGTAGTCGAGCCGGTCGGCGCAGAGCCAGGGAATCGGGCGTTCCAGGAGCGGGAAGACCGAGTCGTCGAAGAACTCCTTCGGCTCGTACCCCAGGGCCGCGAGGGCCGGCGACGATGTCCGGGCGGCGGAGGAACTCGGGCTTGAGGCCCTCGTGGTGGTCCTGCTCCTCCGAGGTGACGATGAAGTCGACCGCGTGCGAGAAGGCCGTGTGCGAGATGTCGTGCAGCAGCCCCGCCACCTGCTCCTTGCGGCACGCCGCCGAGCCGCCGAGCAGGACGAAGACGCCCAGGCAGTGCTCGAACCGCGTGACCGTCTTGAAGGGATAGGCGATCGCCGACGGCCCCGCCTGCTTGATGCCGCGGAGCCGCTGGAACGTCGGCCGCTGGATCAGGGCGAGAAGCAGGGGATCATCGATCGACACGTCGCCGTAAACCCGGTCATTCCAGCGCATCCGCACGGTCCCCCCGTCCCCGTTGATCGTCGGATACGATCATCGGACAATCGCGGCGGGATCGGCAAGGTGAGCCGGGGTGCGGCTGCGGCCGCGGCGGAGCAGTCCCTTTCGTTGGTTCCGCGCGTCGGTTAAGATGCGTCGGGTCAGCGGGCCTCGGCCCGCGCACATCTTCCGTCATCTCGCGACGATCCGGGTCCAAGCGCGATCGTCCGATCTCTCCATTCCGGGGGGCCGTCGGCCGTGATTCGAACGCACAAGCGGGGCTGGGTGGCCGTCGTCGGCGTCGTGCTGGCGGCCGGGTGCGGCGAGACGGCCGACCATTCGGGGACACTCGGCGCCGCAGGCGGTTCGCAGGGATCGTCGCTCCGCGGCGGTCGCCCAGGCTCCTGTTCGTCACCAACGGCAACTCCGACTGGTGGAACGCCGTCGAGAAGGGCATGCCCGACGCCGCCAAGGAGTTCGGCTGTCCAGGTCGAGCTGAAGCGGAACAACAGCCAGCTCCAGGGGCAGGTCGAGAAGCTCCGCGAGGCGCCTGGCCCGGTCCGACGTCCAGGGCGTCGCCGTCTCGGTCTTCGAGGCCGACGCGCCGGGCGTGCTCGACGCCATGCGGGAGCTCCAGAAGTCGGGCAAGGTCGTCATCACGATCGACTCCGACGTCGCGGCCGACGCGGCCGACGCCCGCGCGGCGTACATCGGCACGAACAACGTCAAGGCGGGCGAGGCCGCCGGCCGCGCGGCGAGGACGCTGCGGCCCGCAGGGCGGCAAGGTCGAGGTCTTCGTCGGCACCGCGTCGGCCGCCAACGCCCGCGAGCGCCGGGAGGGCTTCTTCAAGGGCGCCGGCGACAAGTTCGTCCTCGGCGAGACCTGGGAGGACGGCAACGATCCCGGCCGGGCCGCGTCGAACGTCAAGAGCGCCGTCGGCAAGAACCCCGACCTCGGCGTGCTGCTCGGCCTCTGGTCGTACAACGCCGCGCCGATCGCCGAGGAGGTCAAGGCGAACGCCGAGCTCCGCAAGAAGGTCGAACGCCGTCACCTTCGACCTCGACGAGGCGGCCGTCGACCAGATCGCCGCCGGCAACATCGACGCCGAGCGTCTGCCAGAACCCCTACGAGATGGGCTACCAGGGCGTGAAGCTCCTGAAGGCCCTGCTCGCAGAAGGACGAGAAGACGGTCAAGGAGATCCTCCCCGACGGCAAGACCCGCGACACGGGCGTCCGCGTGATCGTGCCGAAGGCCGACTCGCCCGTGATGAAGGAGAACAAGGCGAAGGGCGACGACGTGATCACGATCGAAGAGATGAAGAAGTGGCTCGACAGCAAGGGGCTGAAGTCGTCATGAGCCCGGCCGGCCCGTCCCGAGACGATCACCGAACCGCCGGCCCGCGACCGCGACGAGGCGGGCCGGGCGCGCCTCTCCGCGGCCCTCCGAGCCCCCGAATGGGGCCTGATCGTCGGCATCGCGGTCATCCTGGGCGTGATCTACCTCGTCGACCCATCCCACCGGTTCTTCAGCGAGTACAGCCTCAAGAACCTCGTCCACGACTCGGCCCTCTACGGCGTCCTGGCCCTGGGCGCGGCGGTCGTGATCATCTCGGGCGGGATCGACCTCTCGGTCGGCGCGGTGGTGGCCCTGTCGGGCGTGGTCTGCGTGAAGATGCTCGGCACGTGGGAGCCCTACCTGGCCCGGCAGTCACCGACGACCCTGACGCTTCATCCCCTGGCTGCCGAGGGAGAGCACGGCCGCGCAGGTCGCCTTCGTCGCCGGGGCGATCGCCGCGACGCTGCTGCTGGGACTGGTCGTCGGGCTGCTGCACGCGCTCGATGATCAACCAGCTCCGGCTTGCCCCCGTTCATCGCCACGCTGGCGACGATGGCCGGCCTGCGGAGCGTGGCGATCGTCGTCGGCGAGAACCGCACGGCCCGGGTCACGATCCCGATGTTCCGCGTCCTCGGCCAGGACAACCGGTTCGCCGTGCCGATCTTCCTCGGCCTGGCGGTCGCGATGAGCGTCGTGATGGGCGCGACCGTCCTCGGCCGCCACCTCTATGCCCTCGGCGGCAACGAGGCCGCCGCGCGGCTGAGCGGCCTGCGGACCCGGCGGCTCAAGGCGATCGCCTACTGCCTCTCGGGCGTCCTCTCGGCGATCGGCGGCATCCTGTTCACCGGCTACACCGGCGGCTCCGACCCGGTGAACATGGGCAAGTCGTACGAGCTCTACGCGATCACCGCGGCCGTCGTCGGCGGGTGCAGCCTCTCGGGCGGCATCGGCTCGATCCGCGGGCACGGTGCTCGGTCTGATCCTGCTCCAGATCGTCATCAAGGGGACCGGCCTGGTCGTCACCGGTGTCGACAGCTCGCAGATCGAGGGGCTGGTGCTGGGGCTGGTCGTGGTGCTCGCCGTGGGGTTCAACCAGCGGTTTCGGGCGCGGGGGTGACGGCGTGGCCTGTCGCGTGTCCGCTCCGTATAATGACCGCCAGGAGTCCGAAGCCCGATGCTCCTCGTAGTGAGGACGGGAGCCCGAGATGGTCATCCCTCTTGAACCCGAGCTTGAGGCCGCCCTCTCGGCTTCGGCACGACGTGCGGGAAGGTCGCCCGAGGCCATGGCACTCGACGCTCTCCGCGAGCGTTTCCTTACCCCTGAGCGGCCCATCGAACCTCGGGACGAGTGGGAAAAACGACTGCTCGAAGCCGCCAGCGATTGCGGCGTGTCCCCGCCGCGCGAGGCGTTCTCGAGTGAGGAAATCTACGAGTAGTGGCCAGCCTGGTCGACACGAGCGTTCTCGGACGTCTGGCGAACATCGCCGACCCCATGCACGCGGTCGCCATGCGGGCCATTGTGGAAATGCACCGTCGTGGCGAAATCCTCCACATCACCGCCCAGAACCTGATCGAGTTCCGGAGCGTGGCCACGCGCCCCGCCGCGATCAATGGCCTGGCATTGAGTGGTGCGGAATCCGACGCGAAGGCCTCGGCCTTTGAAGCGACCTTTCCACTCCTGGAAGAAGGGCCGGATATCTATCCCGCGTGGAAGTCCCTCGTCACGGCCATTGGCGTCATCGGCAAACAGGTCCATGACGCGAGGCTCATCTCCGTCTGTCATGCTCATCGCGTGTCCCACCTCCTGACCTTCAACACGGGACACTTCGCCGCGATTCACTGGGTATGGCCCAGGGATCGTCATCGTCGACCCCGCCAGCATCTGAACGTCGCTCTCGACGGGGCTCGGCCCACGCCCTGGCGGCGACGCTCCGATGCGCGGTGGCGCGTGACCTCGGAAGCCGCCGCGACCCTCCTGGACAAGACCCAATCCAGCAGGAGGACGCTTGAGGCGCCACATCGCGACGACGACGACTGCAACAATCGGCCTCACCGCGTCGAGTGCCAGACCTCGCGCAGCCAGTGGTTCCTCAGGCGGACGTGCGACTCGGGCTGGGCGAGCGGGTACGTCCGCCCTCGCCATGAGACGCCGCGGCGCCGAAGGGTGAGAAAGACCGAGCGGGCCAGGGCGTAGGTCATGACGGGCCCGGCGAGCGGCAGGGTCAGGCCGTACCAGGGGGCGACGCCCGTGGTCGGGCAGACGAGCCGGATGAGCCCGACCGGCGCCAGCAGGCCGAGGCCGCAGACCAGCCGGGTCCACCACGGGCCGATGAAGAGGCCCACGAGCGGGCCGAGCGTGGTGAGGAGGATTGTCGCCGCGGCGGCCGCGGCCATCGGCAGGCGGAAGTCGATGCCGGCGAAGAAGTTCTTCTCGATCCCCCGGATCATGCCCCCGAGGCCGACCTGCCAGCGGACCGAGACCTGCGTGGTGGCGCTGAAGACCTTCGCGCGGTAGCCCGCGTACTTGAGCGCCTGGCCGAGCCGCATGTCGTCGTCCACGGAGAGGGCGACGCGGCGGAATCCGCCGATGCCGCGGAACGCCTCGGCCCGGACAAGGTTGAACGCGCCGACGCCCATGTGGACCCGGCTTTTGCGGTCGTCGACACGCCAGTAGGGGAACTTGATCGCGAACATCAGCGTGAACAGCGCCATGAACATCCGCTCGGCGAAGTCGACCGTGATCGCGTCGGGAAGCGCGACGAGATGGTCCGCACCTTCCTCCACCGCGTAGGCGACCGCCCGCCGCAGCGCCCCGGGGCGAACACGACGTCGCCGTCGGTGAAGAGGATCCACGGCGCGAAGGTCTCGTCGGCCCCGCGCTGCATGGCGTGGGTCTTGCCCAGCCAGCCCTCGGGCAGCCTGTCGACATGGACGACGCTCAGCCGCGGCTCGTCCTCGGCGAGTTCGTCGAGGATGGCTCCCGTCCGGTCGGCCGAGCGGTCGTCGACGACGATCAGCTCGAGGTCCGGATAGTCCTGGTCGAGGAGCGACCGCACGGCGCGGGCGATCATGGCCTCCTCGTCCCGCGCCGCGATTACCACGGCGAGGCGAGGCCATCCCGACTCGGGCTCGACGGCGGGCAAATCGGAGAGCCGGATCGACTTGCGGCGGTTCGCCACTGCGGCGGCCAGGACGACGATCCAAACGAGGCTCGACGCGGCGCACACGAGGGAGATGACGAGGGCGAACGGGGCGGACGTCATTCGGTGATTCGATCGGGCGGCCAGGGAGCGAGGTCGACGCGGGCGGGGAGGGCCCTCCGCCGACCACGCCGACCCGATGGAGAGGACGGAGCCCTAGTATGGGCGTTGAAATCGGCCGCGGCAAGCACGGCCGAGGCGGTGTGCGGGGATTGCGCTCACTTCGGCGTCTGGAGGCCCTGGCCGCCCTTCTCGATGGCCGCGCCGGCCTTCTCGACGGCCTTGCCGGTGGCGCCCACCGCGTCCGCGGCCTTGTCTCCGAGGTGCTCCTTGGCCGACTCCTTGACCCCTGCCTCGAGCTTCTCGCCGCCCTTCTCGATCGCCTTGCCGGTCGTCTCCATGGCCTTGCCGGTGGCGTCCTTCGCTTTCGTCGCCATCTCGCCGGCCTTCTCGCCGGCCTTCTCGATCGCGACCTCGGCCTTATCCTCGGCCTTCTTGATCGCGACCTCGGCCTTCTGGATCATTGTCGGCTTGCCGTCCGGGCCGGCGGTCGACTCCGACAACCGGTCGCAGCCGGCGAAGAACCCTGCCGGCCGCGGCGAAGGCGAGTCCGAGGGCGCGGAATGATCGTGTCCACAGCATGGTGACGCGTGCTCCTGTTGGGCACCACCGGCCGAGACGTCCGCGGGCGTTACGGATTCGTCCGATGGGAATCCTGTTCCAGGATAGACGTTTCGTGGCGATGAATGGAAGGGCCACGATTCCGCGCGGCAGCTCAGTGCACGACGTCGGCGTCCTCGATGTGGTAGACGATCTGCCCGAGGCCACCCGGGTCGGTCTCGGCGCGGGCGTGGAAGGTGCCGCCGATGCCGCGGATGCTGGATGTGTGGTCGACCGAGAGGCCGCTTTTCACCTTGACCTCGACCATGTCGTTGAGCTTGGGCTGGCCGCCGAAGCAGCATGTGCCGTTGTCGCGGCAGATGACGAACCGGGTCAGGCTGTGGGTCTGGCGGACCGGGTACATGTAGCCCTTGATGTAGATCTTCTTGCCGTCGAGCTCCTTGGCCTTCCTCGAGATCGGCCCTCCCATGTCGGGCTGGAGCGGCTCGTAGCTGATGATCTCGTAGTCCGGCGGGACGGCCGTCTTCAGGAGATAGGCGTACGCGGCCGACCCGCCGAGGATCGACAGCGTCGAGAGCGCGAGCGCCAGCTTGGCGCGCGCCCCGGCCGGCCATGTCGTAGCGGCGGACCGAGCCGAGCCCCTTCCAGCCGAAAATGAGGCCGACGACCGGCACCGCCAGGAAGCCCCAGCCGATGTCCCAGACGGCCATCGCCGCCAGCACGGCGGCGATCCCCGCGGCCAGCCCGAGCATCGCGGCCGGGCTGTAGGGCTTGTAGGCGACAATCTCCTCGGGCAGCGTCTCGTCGCGATAGAGCGGTTCGGATAACTTCGACATCGCCGTTCTCTCAGGTGCAACTGGACGATGGGAGTTCAGGATGAACAGACCACTCCATTATGGCGCAGCGGCCAGCGCGCGGGCCACATCAGTTCGGTAGGCCGTCATCGCCGGCAAGTAACCGACGGCCGCCGCCAGGATCACCAGCCCAGGGATCAGCAGCAATTCGGCCGGCAGGAGTGGGGCCAGGCCGATGGCCACCCCCGTCTGCACGGCGATCGTGGGGCTGAGCGCGGCGATCAGACCCCTGCCCAGCAGCCAGCCGAACGCCCCGCCACCGAGCGAGAGCAGAATCGACTCGAGCAGGACGATCGTCATCACGGTCGCCCGCCGGGCCCCGAGCGCCCGCATCACGGCGATCTCGCGGCGGCGGTCGCTCATCGAGTTGTAGATGCTCACGAGGATGCCGATCCCCGAGACGACGACGATCAGGACCGTCAGCCCGAGCAGGAGCCACTCGATCGGCTCGACGATCACGTCGAACAGGCTGCGGATCTCGCGGATCGGCAGCACGGCCTGGGACTGGTTGCCCTCGTTGATCCGGTTCGGCAGAAAGATCGCCGCCGCGGGCGTGGACGAGCGGATCAGGATCGCCGTCAGCTCGCGCTGATTGTCGGGAAGCGGCGTGAAATGTTCGTGATCGTGCTCGTCGTGATGCTCTTCGTGCTTCGCTGGCTCGGCGCCGGGGACGGGCTTCGCGTGATTTTCGAGGACGTAGAAGCCCTCCATGTTGATGAAGAGCACGCGGTCGTTCGGCGTCCCGGTCGGCTCGAGGATGCCGACGACCGTGAAGGCGTCGTGCTTCACGCCCTGGCCGTCGTCGACGACGCCGTGGCGCGGGGCGGAAGGTGTCGCCGAGCTTCAGCCCGAGCTTCCCGGCCGCGACGGAGCCGGCGACGGCCTCGAAAGGGCCGTCCTTCTTGAAGTTCCGGCCCTGGGCGAAGCCGTATTTCCGGCCGGGGGACACCTCGTCATCAAGCAAATCAGGATTCGTGGCGACGACGCGATAGCCGCGGTAATTGTCGCCCAGGCAGTAGGGGATGGCCTTCTCGACATAGGGCTTGAACTGGCCGTCGGTGAACTCCTTCAGGAGCGAATAGGGGATGTTTTCGACCGGCGAGCTGAGGTGATAGACGGTGTTGAGGACGAGCTGGAGCTTGCCGCCCTTGGCGCCGACAATGATGTCGTAGCCGAGCCCCGCGTTGCGGCGGAACGAATCGGCGACGACGTGGTGGATCACGAGCACGGCGACGACCAGGGCGACGCCCAGGGCCATCGAGAACCCCGTGAGGGCCGACGCCAATCCGCGCTGCTGGATGCTCCGCCAGGCGATCTTGAAGAGGCTCATGCGACGGCCACCGCGCGATTGAATTGCTCGAGATGCTCGACCCGCTCGAACTGCCCCGCGACCTCGGGGGCGTGGGTGACGAGGAAGAGCGCGACACCCTCCTCGCGGCAGGTGGAGCGGATCAGGTCGATGACGGTCTGCTGGTGCTTGGGGTCAACGCTGGCCGTCGGCTCGTCGGCCAGCAGGAGCCGCGGCCTGTTCGCCAGCGACCGCGCCACGGCCACTCGCTGCTGCTCGCCGACCGAGAGCGTGCCCGGTCGGTGCTTGAGCCGATTTGCCAGTCCAACCCTCGCAAGCAGGTCCTTCGCCCGTCGCTCGTCGCGGCGGCCCTGGGCGAAGGTCATGCCGAGCATCACGTTCTCCAACGCCGTGAAGCCGGGAAGGAGATTGAATGTCTGGAAGATGTAGCCGACCTTCTCGGCCCGCATGCGGTCGCGCTCGGCCTCGCCGAGGCGGGTGATGTCGACGCCGTCGATGACGACCTTGCCGGCGTCGGGCGTGCTGATGCCGGCGATGACGTGGAGCAGTGTGGTCTTGCCGCAACCGCTCCGTCCGAGCAGGACGGCCTGCTCGGCCTCGCCCAGGTGGAACTCGGGGATGTCGAGCACCGGCAGCCGGCCGCCGCCCGGCTCGTCGAAGGATTTTTTCAAGCCCTGCAACGACAGCATCGACGGTCTCGGGGGCTTTGTAGGGTCCGCTGTAAGGACGTGTTCGATCTGGGGCCGTCGCCCGGAAGACGTCCGCACAGCGGACCCTACGCGGATTTCTCGACGATGGTTCAATCCATCATCGTCGCGCGGCGTCGTTTTTTCCAGATTCGCCCACCTGCTGGTGAGGGGCCCGGCCCATGAGGATCTCCGACCAGCGCTGGGGGTGGGGAAGGCCACGATAATCGAAGGCGACTGCCATGTCCCAGGCGGCCACGTCGACACCGCCCTCGCGGACGATGAGCCGCTCGGGTGCCTCGGCCCGGGCGAACCAGCCGTGGTGGACCATCGAGTCGGCGTAGCTCGGGCGGAAGTGGGCGTCCTCGACGATCAGGGCGGGGCGTCCGAAGAACACGTGGGCGTCGAACCGCGGGTTGGGGTGCCAGAGGTCGTGCTGATTCACGGCGACATACGGGTTGTAGGAGAAGGCCAGGCAATAGACCTCGGGATGGTCCGGCATGTAGAACGTCAGCGCGGACGCGAGATAGGGAGTCGACGTGAGGATGAACGGGTTGAGCCCGCGGGCCTTCAGGTCCGAGAACCGCCGCGCGACCTCCGGGGCGAGCGTGCGATGGCCGCGCATCCGGTTGGTCGGGTCGAGCTTGTTCATGGGGGCCGGAGCCTGGGGCGTGGACGTCGGGACCGAATGGGCGAGGAGCGGATAAAACCACTCCGTATGTTGCAGGACTGACAGCCCAACGACGCAGACTCCCCAGAAGCTCACCAACGCGACGCCCGCCCTGCCCTCCGGATGGCGAAGACCCAGGCGTAGCGGGCCCCGATCGAGCCACCATCCGCACAGCGCCAGCACCGACACATATCCCGGCGCCGCCCAGTTCAGCTCGTTCTCGCCGAGTAAGCAGACCGCCAGGACCGTCGCCCAGAGAACGCCCCAGAGGCAGAGCAGGTAGAGCAGCACGACGCGGTCCGGACCACCGTGCCGGGTGACGGTTCGACCATCGTCCGACCGGACCACGTCCTCGGGTCGTCGAAGCACCGCGAGACCCGTCCGAATCGCCCGGGCTCCCACCAGCCACCAGCCCACGCCCCAGATGGCGATCTCGCCGCCGAGGAATTCCAGAAGCAGCCGGGGCTTGCCCCATTTCCAGGGCGCGAAGATACCGACGCGATCGGCCATCTGGTGCGACGCGACGCCGCTATGCGACGCGTTCCAGGCGATGATCGGCACCATTCCCATGCCACAGAGGCCGCACATGACCCAGAAGCCGGGCCGGATCAGCTCGCGGCGATGCCGTGGACACACCAGGAGAAAAAAGCCGACCGAGGCGGGGAAGGCGAGCATCGTGTACTTGGCGAGCACCCCCGTCCCGCAGAGCAGGCCGGCCAAGAGCCAGCCCGCCCGCTTCCCGTCGGCGATGGCTCGATACGTCCATAGGGCCGCCCAGGTCCAGCAGCAGAGGAGCGGCGTGTCGATCGTCATCAGCAATCCGCCGACCCGGAACAGCGGGACGGCGAGGATCAGCAGCACCGCGTAGAGGCCGGCCCTCGCGCCGCCGGCCCGCTCGGCCAGACGGAATACGCCCCAGGCCGTGAACGCCCCGAGAATGACGGCGGGCAGGCGGACGGCCGGCATCAGGTCGCCGGTCAGCGCGAGGCTGAGGTCGCCGAAGACGGCAGTGCCAAGTCGGATCACGACCGCGATCAGCGGTCCCTTGGCGAGGTAGCACCAGTCGAGCCGCCGCGACCAGGCCCAGTATTCGGCCTCGTCGGCGCACAGCTCCCAGTCGCAGCCGACGAAGAGGAAGAGGATCTGCCCGAGCGTCGCCCCGGCGATGGCCGCGAGGGCCCAGGCGGCGGCCCGGCTTTGGGACTGGGGATGATGAGCGGCCGAGGGGCGAGACCGCGTTGCGGATCGGTTCGTCGTGTCCATGATCGACCCGTGGAGGGGCCGGGACTTCGTGCCCGGCGCTCGGACCACTCTAGCGAGATCTCGCGGGCCGAGAAGGTCAATCGGCTGCCGGGCCGGCGAGCGGGCATCCGGTGCTCAGCTCATCGGGGGCGCCGGCCGAGTCGATGGGCACGCTCGGGACGCCGGCCAGCCGAGCGATCCGCTCCGAGGCTTCGGCGAGCATCACCCGCGAATACCCCGGATACAGGTGGTCGATCGTCCCGCCCCGGTCCACGACCGCCATGTAGGCCGAGCTCTCCGCGCCGAACCGGCGCGAACCGCGAGTTCAGGGTCGGCCAGGAGGGGAAACGCGGTCCGGTTCCGCTGCCCCCAGGCACGGCCGCCGTTCGTGTCGGAGTCGATCACGCCCAGGAAGCGGACCTCGCGGCCGTAAGCCTCGTGGAGGCGGTTGAAGAACCGCTGGGCGTCGGTACTGCAGGGGCAGCCGTCCTTGATGAAGACCAGGACGACGGGGGAGTGGGACGTCAGCTCGGCGAGGTCGTATGTGATCCCATCCGTCGCGATCGCGCGAGGGGCGGAGCGGCCTGCTTCGCCCGGGCGTCGGTCGCGGCGAGCATGGCAGGGGTGACGAGGTGCTTCTCCGGCTCCGCGGAGGTCGCGGCGGACGCGCCGCGGAGGCGGCCGCCCGAGCGGACGAAGGTGTAGAAACCGGCTCCGGCGAGGGCGGCGAGGGCCAGGAAGAGGACCAGGGGCTTGCTCATCAGTCGGTGCGGTCGAGGGAGCGGGCGGTCGAGGTCGTGTGCTCCATCATACGGACTCGACCGCCCCGCCGCGAGCTACGCCGGGCCTGTCGAGGGCGTGACGACCTCCGACGCGGCTCCAAGCGGACGAGCACTCGGTAGCCGGAATGTCGTCGCACGCACCCGGGTCCACAAGGCCTTGATCCCGCCCACGATATCGAGCCGGCGGCCGACCCAGTCCCACTCCGTCGGCGTCAGGAAGACGATGTAGCCGGCCGTCGTCAGCTCGCCGAAGATCGGGATATTGATGATGCACATGATCCCCAGGTGAAGCGCCAGGCCCGCCGCGATCACCCAGGGGCGGGCGGCCTTCACCCAGAGCAGGAAGGCGAGGGCGATTTCGATGCCCATCCCGCAGTAGGTCAGGGCGTTGATCGCCAGCGGGATACGCCGCGAGGAAGCTGAAGTCGAAGCGGCCGATCTCGCGGTTGGTCAGGACGTAGTGCATGGCCGTCCCGTCCATCCACGTCCCACCATTGGCCTTGAGCAGCCCAGTGATGAGATAGACGCACGCGACCTGGAGCTGGATCAGCCGCTGGGCCCACGGGACGATCAGCGGCTCGGCCTCGGTGTAACCCCGCTTCCTCGCGGCCCGGCGGGCGTCGAGCGAGTAGGCCGCGCCGCAGGGGCTGAGCATCAGGTAGAACGCGATGCAGATCGAGCAGCGTGTCGGCGCCGCTTGCCGTGAGCAGGTTGCGGTGATGGATCGAGAGCATCCCCAGGTAGAACAGGATGCTCATCACCTTCGTGTGCCAGCCGAGCATCAGGCCCGCCGCGGCGGCGAGCGTCACGCCGAAGACGACGCGGGCGAAGGTGGGATCGGGGAACCAGTTCAGGAGCGACGGCCGCATGGGCCCGGCGACCTGGAGCGCCTCCTGGCCCTGGAGGATGCCGCGGCTCGTGAGCCAGTAGTCGAAGTCGACCGTCATGAAGAGGAGGTTGGAGATCGGCCAGCACGCCGAAGACGACGCGGAAGGCCCCGAGCGGCCGGGCCGAGATCGGGGCGAACCAGAAGCGGTTCCAGGGGCGGAGCAATCGACTCATCACGGGCGCGCCTCCTCCCATGTGGGGAACCGGTAGGCCTTGATCGGCTCGACCTTGATCGGGGCCATCGGGTCGGGCACCTGCCCCAGCGGCGGGCGCCTCCTTGATGGCGTATTGCAGCTCGACGTCCACCGGGAACGACTCGGGCGGCAGGTTGAGCTTGCGCACGACGTAACGAGCCACCATTTCGCGGTGCGACGCGTAATCCGGGATCATCAGATAGGTCGGGAACTTCGAGTGCCGGACCCTCGGGATCGCATCCGCAGATGCCGTAATCGGCGAGCTTCGGGAAGGCGAACTCGTGCATGATCCCGTTCTTGTCGACGGCCAGCGCCTGGAGCATGAACGCGTGCCGCATAGGGTCGGGCCGAACATGGTCCAGTTCTGCCAGAGGCCCGTCGGCAGCATGTAGGCGACGAGGTGGGGCACCACCCGGTCGTGGATCGCCCCCTTGGGGAAGTTCCACACGGCGACCGCCGCCACGTGGAAGAGCAGGAAGGCGGAGATCGCCCACCGCTTGATTCGCCACGTCATCGGGATCAATGCGCCCTCCTTGCCGCCGTCATCGGGGCGTTCGCGAGGGCGCGCGGTTGGTCGAGGGGATGGTTCGAGGTGGGGCGCGACCCGTCGCGGGTCGGTTGCGAGCCGGGACCGGGCGGGACTTTAGGAGAATGCCGCCCGGGCGTCAAGGCGGCGTGCGGAGACCCGCGATCACTCGCCGATGACCTTCACCAGCACCCGCTTGTCGCGGCGGCCGTCGAACTCGCCGTAGAAGATCTGCTCCCACGGGCCGAAGTCGAGCCGGCCCCGCGTGACCGCGACGACCACCTCGCGGCCCATCACCTGCCGCTTCATGTGGGCGTCGGCGTTGTCCTCGCCGGTCCGGTTGTGGGCATACCGCGTCGGGCGAGGCGTCGAACGGAGCGATCGCCTCGAGCCATCGCGCGTAGTCGGCGTGGAGCCCCGGCTCGTCATCGTTGATGAAGACCGACGCCGTGATGTGCATCGCGTTGACCAGGCAGAGCCCCTCCGCGACGCCCGAGTCCGCGACCACGGCTCTCAACCTGCGGCGTGATGTTCACGAACCCCATTCGGCTTGCCGACGCGCATGGTGAGATAAGCGTGTGTGGGATTTCATGAGCTGTTCCATTCGACCCGGGTGTCTGGACCGACGCGGGAGTGCGTGCTCTGGATTATGTGGGCACATGCGAGACCAGATGCCGAGATTCGTTGGATCATGCCGGCCCGTGGACGGGATTTTCTCGGAAATTGGCCGTCACCGAATCAAGGCGGCATGTCGTACGGGGGTGGATTTTCGTGTCCGCTCCCCGCCTAGGAGTTTGCCTCGAATGCCGCTCGCCCGGCCCTCGGCCGGGGCCGTTCAGGGGCCGATCTCCTCTCGCCTCGGTCCCCTCGCTCGCCGACACGCACGCCCGCCCCCCTCCGCGACGAACGGTGTCTTTCGCCATCCCGAAGCGCAGGTCCGCCGGCCATGCCATGCCGGCGACTGCTCCCGACTGCTCGCAGGAGAGGGTCGCGATGAATCTACCCACGGTCCTGCTCATCGGCAAGGACACCGGATCAAAAGGGCGAGGTGGCCAGCCTCGTCGGGCGGACATGGGCTCGCGTCAGGCTCGCGGCCGTCGAGGATCTGGATCAGGCCTATGCCTATCTCGGACTGGGATCGCGTCGCCCTGGTCCTGATCCACCACGGCCAAGGCGAGCTCGACCAACGGCATCCTCCGCCTCCTCCGGATGCTCGCCGCCGGGCGTCGCCCGGTCGCGACGCGTCATCCTCGGCGAGGGGCTCGACGAGCCGACCGAGGCCCGCCTGCTCCGCCGCGGTGCCGCACACTGCCTGCACGCGCCCGTTCGACCTGAACCGACTGGCCTACCTCGTCGAAGTGCTGACGCTCCGCGCCGCCAGCAGGTTGCGGGCGGCTCGACCAGCGGCGAGGGCGCGGTGGCCTGGGACGAGTCGGACCCCCTGGTCTCGCAGGCCCGCCGGGTCGCGCCGCAGGACGCGACGGTCCTGATCCGCGGCGAGGCCGGCACCGGCAAGTCGCCGCCTGGCGCGGATCATCCACGACCTCTCGCCCAGGCGTGGCGGCGGCTTCGTCGTCGCTCCGGTGCGCGGTCGCTCGACCGCGCGAGGCCTTCGAGGAGGCCCCGCCCGGATCGCAACGCGCCCGTCCTCGTCCGCCGCCGCGAAGCTCGCCGAGGCCCGCGAGGGCACGCTGGTCCTCGACGACGTCGATGCCCTGTGCCCGCCGCGCAGGTGGCCCTGCTGAACTGGATCGAGGAGGGCTCGCGCGAGTCGTTCGGCCGCCCCGGCGGCAGGTCAGGCGAGGCCGCGGATCATCGCGACGACCCGGCAGTCGCTGGACGACGAGGTCGCCGCCGGCCGGTTCCGCTCCGGCCTCTACTTCCGGCTCAACGTCATCGGGCTCGAATTGCCGCCGCTCCGCCTCCGCCGGGTCGAGATCGCCGCGATGGCGCTCGAACGCATTGGCCGAGTTGGCTGGCCGGTCAGTCACGCTCTCACGCGACTCGATCGCCGCCCTCGAGGCGTATCGCCTGGCCCGGGAACATCCGCGAGCTGCGGCAGGCGATGGAGGCGGCTCTGGCGAGCGATCCAGTCGGCCTCGAGCATCGAGCGGGACGCGCCTGCCCGAGGCGATCCAGGCCGCCGTCGGCTGGAACGCGCAGGACGGGCAGGAGGCAGAGGGCGACTCGACGACCCTCGCCGAGACGAAGCGAGAGGCGGAGTTCCATCGGATCACCCAGGCGCTCCAGAAGAACGGGAATAACCGGCTGCGCACGGCCAACGAGCTGGGCATCAGCCGGATGACGCTTTACAAGAAGCTGTACAAGTACGGGATCATCGAGCCGTCGGGCCATGAGACCTCTTTGCTGGCCAGGACGAGGCGGGTTCGTCCATCGCCGGAGCCGGCCGGCGACGCCGGCGGCGAACAGGCTGGGGTCCGGTCGCGGCCGGGCGGTCCAATCCCGCGTGCTCACATCGGAAAGTCGGCACCCGCTTTGCACTGACGTCCCCCGTCACCAACGCCCCTGGGACTTCTCCCCGGGGCCACTTCTTCACAGGGGGACGCAACTCATGGCCAGCACGAAGAAGACGGACGAGCACGTCGGTTCCGAGAATCGCGACCCGCTTTCGGGTGAGAAGGGCGCGCATCCCATCGGAACGGGCCTAGGTGCGGCGGCCGGCGGTGCCGCGGCGGGCGCGGCGGGCGGGGCGGTCGCCGGGCCGGCCGGCGCGGCGGTCGGGGCGGTCATCGGCGCGGTCGCCGGCGGCCTTGCGGGTAAGGGAGTTGCCGAGAACATCGACCCCACGGTCGAGACCAAGTACTGGCGTGAGCAGTACAAGTCCCGGCCCTACTATGAGAAGGGTCACGAATACGACCATTACGAGCCGGCCTACCGCTACGGCTGGGAGTCGCGCGGTCGCTATGCCGACCGGTCGTTCGACGAGGTCGAGAGCGACCTCGGGCGCGATTGGGAGAAGGTCCGCGGCCACTCCAAGATGACCTGGGACAAGGCCCGGCCCGCGACCCGCGACGCCTGGGACCGGATTGGGACGACGAGCCACAAGGCCCGATGACACCGCGGCTTTCGTGAAATACCCGGGCCGGGACCCCGCCGCGGTTCCCGGCCCATTCCGCGGCCTCGGCGCGCTCTCTGCCTTGTGCCTCGCGCTTTCTGCTTTCCGTCCGCCACCGGAAACGCACAACGCATAACGGCAGATTCGCATCAGACCGCGAACTCGACGCCCTGCGCGAGCGGCAGATCGTCCGCCGCCGTTGACCGTGCAGGTCTGCCGGCGCATGTAGGCCTTCCAGGCGTCGGAGCCCGCCTCACGGCCGCCGCCGGTGGCCTTCTCGCCGCCGAACGCGCCGCCGATCTCGGCGCCGGACGTGCCGATGTTCACGTTCGCGATCCCGCAATCGGAGCCCTCGGCCGAAAGGAACCGCTCGGCATCGCGCAGTCGCTCGGTGAAGATCGCCGAGGAAAGCCCCTGCTCAACGCCGTTCTGGATTGCGATCGCCTCGTCCAGGTCGTGATAGGTCATCGCGTAGAGGATCGGCGCGAAGGTCTCCTCGGCGACGATCGGCATCTCGGGCCGGGCGCGGACGATCGTCGGCTCGACGAAGAATGCCGGGGCCGTCGAGCCTTCGGCCGCCGACGAGGATCGCCCCGCCCTGCTCCGTCGCGAGACGGAGGGCCGTCATCATCGCGTCGACGGCTCGCTCGTTGATGAGCGGGCCCATCAGCGTTCCCTCGTCCGACGGGTCGCCGATCCGCACGCTCCGGTAGGCGGCCGCGAGCCGGTCGAGGAACGCGTCGGCGATCGACTCGTGGAGGATCAGTCGGCGGAGCGTCGTGCATCGCTGGCCCGCCGTGCCCACCGCCGCGAACAGCACGCCGCGCAGCGCAGGTCGAGGTCGGCCGACTCGGTGACGATGATCGCGTTGTTGCCGCCGAGTTCCAGCAGCGATCGGCCCAGCCGGCCGGCGACGACCGGACGCCACGCGCCGGCCCATCCGCGTGCTGCCGGTCGCCGAGATCAGCGGGAGCCTCGTGTCGGCGACCATCGCCTCGCCCACGTCCTCGGCGTCGCCGAGGCAGAGGTTGAACACGCCCGGGCAGCCGTTCGCCTCGGCCACGCGGTTGGCGATGTGCTGGACGGCGATCGCCGTCAGCGGCGTCTCGGGCGACGGCTTCCAGATCATCGTGTCGCCGCAGACGGCCGCCAGGGCCGCGTTCCAGGCCCAGACGGCGACCGGGAAGTTGAACGCGGTGATGATCCCGACCGGGCCGAGCGGGATGCCACTGCTCGAACATCCGGTGCTCGGGCCGCTCGCTGGCGATCGTCAGTCCGTGGAGCTGGCGCGACAGGCCGACGGCGAAGTCGCACATGTCGATCATCTCCTGGACCTCGCCCTCCCCCTCGGAGCGGATCTTCCCGACCTCGAGGGTGACGAGCCGGCCCAGGTCCGCCTTGTGGCGGCGGAGCTCCTCGCCGATCTGGCGAACGACCTCTCCTCGCGCCGGCGCGGGCCACGTCCGCCAGGACGCGAAGGCGCGGCGCGCCGACTCGGCGACGCGGTCGTAGTCCTCGACCGTGCCAGAAACGACCGTGGCGAGCGGCTGTCCGGTCGCCGGGTTGATCGAGGCGAATTCGCGGCCGCCGGGCCGCTCGAAGCCAGGATGCGCCGCAGACGCCCGAACTGCGCTCGCGAAGACCGAGTGCGGAGAGGGTCGGATCGATCATGGTCCGGCTCGATCGGGGTGGCGTGCTCGAGTCGGCGGGCCGCATTTTCAGCTTATCGCGGGACGACGCGGAGGCCTGGCGTCGAAGGGCGGCGGTGGTCGGATCAGACCTTTCCGTTGAACGTCAGCAGCCGTCCGTCGGGTGCGAGCCGGTACTCTTGATGATGTTGAAGTACCGGCCGATGCCGTCCTGGAGGAACGCGAGCAGGGTCGATTCCATGAGCTGCCCGACCTGGGCGTTCGTCCCGACCGGCGCCGGCGGGGCCGGCCGCGAGGGAGGCGGGCCGTTGAGCCTCGCGCCGGCGGGGAGCCGGCCCGTCAGGTACAGGCCCGAGAGCCCACGCGTAGAGGAGGCCGTCGTTCTGGAGGCCATAGGGGACGTGCCCGGCCAGGAGCGATAACTGCTGGTAGAAGACCGCGTTATTGCCCGGAGGTCGCATAGCGAGCGGCCGCGCTCGCCAGCCCCGGGACGCCGTGAAAGCCCTTCGCCCATACGTTGTAAAACGTCCCCGACGTGAAGTCGAACCCGATCGGGATGCCCTGGTAAGGGTTCTGGTTGTTCGGGTTGTTCGGCCCGTAGAACGGGTTGAGGAACGGGATCGACTTGATCGATCTGGCCGCCGCCGAACGTCGCGGGCGGCGTGAACGACGCCTTGACGGCCGTCGAAAAGCCCGTCGAAAGCGCGATTCGCGGCTCGAGCCGGCCGTCGAGCGTCGGGGTGAAATTCCGCTGCCGGGAGGTCACGACGGCCGCTCCTCAGCCTGGCTCCCGGCCCGCTCCCCGGGCCGGTCGGACGCGGCTCGTCCTAGAGCCCCGCCTTGTCCCACTTGGCCTTCATCTCGATGACGAGGCCGGCGACCTTGGCGTTGACGCGCCGGAAGTAATCATCGGCCCTGGCCTGATCGAACTTCACGTAGCCCTGTCCCTGCTTGTAAAGGCCGATCGACGAGGGGGCCGGATAGGCCGAATACGTCCCGTGGGCCGGGTTCGGGGTCGCGAGGTCGTCGCTATAGCGTTCCGGGTGGACCAGCCGGCGGTCGACGGCCTGGACGTAGGCGGTCTCGTTCCAGCCGGCGTGGCCGCCGTCCTGGCCGAAGACGGCCAGCGTGACGTCGGAGGCGTAACTCCACCAGTTGACGACGAGCGTCCGAACCCGCTTCTCCTGCCCGACCTCTCGCGCCATGTCGTTGAGGACGGCCGTCTGGGGACCGCCGTGGCCGTTCAGGACGACGATCGTCTTGAATCCGCACCGGACCAGGCCGAGCATCACGTCGCGGACGTAGGCCCGGTAGGCGGCCTCGGAGATCGAGAACGCGCCGGGATAGGCGTCCATGCTGCCCGTGATCCCGTAGGGGATGACGGGCGCGATCATCGCGTTCACGTCCGCCGCGATCGCCCGCGCCATCGCGACCGGGGCCGTGATGTCGGCGCCGTTGTTGATGACGCCGTGCGGCTCGAGCGTCCCCGTCGGCAAGAGGACCGTGTCGACCTTCCCCGGCACGATCTCCTTGAAGTCCATCCAGTTGATCTCGGCGAGGTCGCGCGGTCGGCCCGCCGGTCTGGGGCGAGGCGAACGCCCATGCGGACGCGACCAGGACGATCAGACCGAACCCGACTGCGACGCGACGACGCATGGCCGACCCTCCTGCTGATGGGGATTGAGCCGGGACCCGCGCACCGGCGACTGTCGGACGAGTCTAGCAACAGGAGTGGTACCGCGTTAGCCGGCACGGCGTGCCTCGATTCATTGGCGATCGACCGACCGTTCTGTTCCAATGCGGGGCTGTCGCCGTCCACGAACGGTCGGCGCCCGGCTCCGCCCCCTCCCCGCGGGAGAATCCCCATGGCGACGATGCGTCGGAACGCGACCCCTCTCCTGCTCTCGCTCACGATCGTCGCGGCGGGCGGCTGGAGCCCCGCGGCACGCGGCGGGCTCGACGAGTACCTGAGGAAGCCGGACCTGTCCTTCGCCTGGAAGCACGCGGACTCCGTCTCGGCTGGCGGCACCAGCATCCATCACCTCAAGCTCACCTCGCAGACGTGGCAGGGCATCGTCTGGACGCACAACCTGTCGATCGTCGAGCCGGAGAACGTCGCCTATCCGGACGCCGTACTGCTCTTCATCACCGGCGGCAAGGTCGGCGACGAGCCCGCGCGGCGGGGACCTCGACGCCGGGATGGCCATGGCGAAGACATGCCGCGCCCGCGTGGCCGTGCTCCCCCAGGTGCCGAACCAGCCGCTCCTGGGCGGCAAGACCGAGGACACGTTGATCGCCGAGACGTTCGTCCGCTACCTCGACACGAAGGACGAGGAGTGGCCGCTGCTGTTACCCATGGTCAAGAGCGCCGTGCGGGCGATGGACGCCGTGCAGGCCTTCGGCAAGGAGAAGGGCAAGCCCGTCGAGCGGTTCGTCGTGACGGGGGCGTCGAAGCGAGGCTGGACGACCTGGCTCACCGGCGCGGTCCGACTTGCGCGTCAAGGCGATCGCGCCGATGGTCATCCCGACGCTCCACATGGATGCTCAGAACAAGCACCAGCTCGAGAACTTCGGCGGCAAGTTCAGCGAGCAGATCCAGGATTACACCGAGCGGGGCCTGACCGACAAGCGCGACGACGAGGCCGGCGTCCGGCTCCGGTCGATCATCGACCCCTACTTCTATCGCGAACGGCTGACGATCCCCAAGCTCCAGATCAACGGGACGAACGACCCTTACTGGACGCTCGACTCGATGAACCTCTACTGGGACGAGCTGATCGGCCCGAAGTGGGTCGTGTACCTGCCCAACGCCGGCCACGGGCTCGACCAGCACCGCGACTACGCCGTCAATGGCGTCGGCGCGCTCTTCCGCCACGCGATCGGCGGCCGGCCGATGCCGCTGCTCTCGTGGAAGCACGACGACCACGACGGCAAGCTGCGGCTGACCGTCGAATCGGACACGTTGCCGAACTCCGCCCAGCTCTGGGAGGCCTTCTCGGAGTCGTTCGACTTCCGGAAGTCGAAATGGACGACGTCGACCGCGCCGAGCGCGAAGACGATGGTGTTCGAACGGGCCCGCCCCGAGAATGGCAACATCGCCATCTTCGCCGACCTCGAGTTCGAGATCGACGGGCTGCCCTATCACCTGTCGACGCAGATCCGGCAGACCTATGCCAAGGCGGCCGCGAAGGCGGAGTGAGTCGCAAGGACCGCGAGGGGGGTGAACGTGCAGCGCCGGCGGATTTCACGGGCGGATTAAGGAGTTACACCTTAGCGCCGGCCTGTCGGTACACGCCCCCTCGCGGTTGTGTCGAGTCTGGCGGAGCCCACGGCACCGGGCGGACGACCGCCGGGCCGGAGCAGGCGCGGAGTGGGGGGGTGCCTCCGCGGCCGTCCGACCCGGACGATTCGTGGCGCTCGTCGTCGCCAATCGGGCCCGACTTTTTGGGGGGGTGACGCGCCATTCAGCTCCGATTGACGCCTCTGTGGAGATATATGGACAGCGGGCAGGTCCAACCGGACAACCTCCGTGAGGGAATTTCTGAAACCTTGCACGAACGATCCGCTATGATTCGCTTCTATAGCGATCACTTCGCCCTTGTCCCGGCCGTGTGGCGTCCCGGCCGGCCTCTCCGGCGGGGCGTAAGATGGCGACCCAGGGGTCATTATGGGTGCCACCGAGGATTTCCAGGCCGTGATGGCGAAGCTCCGCCGGGGCGACCCCGACGCGGCGACCGAGATTTTTCGCCGATACGTGCGTCGCCTTACGGCTTTAGCGAGCCGGCAGTTCGACACGCGGCTCCGGGTCCGCGCCGATCCCGAGGGGGTTGTCCAGTCGGTCTACCGGAGCTTCTTCGCGCGCGACACGCGTTCGCCGTTCGAGCTCGACGGCTGGGAGCGGCTCTGGGCGCTCTTGGCCGTCATCACTATCCGGAAGTGCGCCCGGAAGCGCGAGCGGTGGCGCGGCCCGTCCACGACGGACGCCGACTGGGCCGAGGCCATCGACCGCCAGCCGACGCCCCGCGAGGCCGTCGAGCTGACCGAGCTCGTCGCAGGCATCTTCCGCGAGATCGACCGCGACGACCGCGAGGCGGCCGAGATGATCCTCCAGGGCTACACGGCCGTGGAAATCGCCGAGAAGGTCGGATGCTCCGAGCGGACGGTCCGGAGGCTCCGCGACCGGATTCGGGCGATCGTCGAGCGGATCGAAGGCGACGAGGCTGCGCGATTGAGCGCTCGCCGACCCGATAAGACTGGAGCCGACGAGTGATGGGGACGGCGATTTCCGAGACCGGGCGGGGCACGGACGGCGAATGGTCGATCGTCCACCGGGCGGTGAACGGGTTCGAGCAGGCCCTCCGCCGGGGCGAGCGGCCGTCGATCGCCGACGAGCTGGTCGCAGGCTGGCCCGGTCCGGGCCGAAGTTGCTCGTGGAGCTGGTCCACTCTGAGCTCGACTGGAGGCTCAAGTCGGGCGAGCCGGCGCGGGTCGAGGACTACATCCTGGCCTTCCCCGATTTGAACCGCGACCGCGACGCCCTCGTCGACCTGCTGGCCGCCGAGTGGACCATCCGCCGCCGCTCCGAGCCCACGCTCGGCGGCGAAGAGTATCAGTCGCGCTTCCCTGGCCTCTACTCGGCGCTGCTCGATCACATGACGAGAGGCTCGACCGGACTCCGGCCGACGCTCCCGCTCGCCCGGCCCGCCTCCGCCACGCCCGACGAGGCGGCGATGCGCCTTCCGGCGATGTTCGACCGCTTCGAGCTCCGCGAGCTCGTCGGCCAGGGCACGTTCGGCCGGGTCTACAGGGCCTGGGACACGGAGATGAGGCAGTACGTCGCCCTCAAGCTCCCGCGCCTGGGTCCATCGGCGTCGCCGGCCGACGTCCAGACGTTCCTCCGCGAGGCGCGGAACGCCTCCGGCCTCCGCCACCCGAACATCGTCCAGATGTTCGAGGCGGCCCGCCACGAAGGCACCGCCTACATGGTCACGGAGTTCGTCGAAGGCCGCACCCTCGCCGACGTCCTCAGGGACGGACCGCCGCATCCCGACGCCTCGGCCGAGCTGATGATGACCATCCTCGACGCGTTGGATTACGCCCATTCGCACGAGAAGCGCGTGATTCACCGCGACCTGAAGCCCTCCAACATCCTCATCGACTCCCGCGGCCGCCCCCACCTGACCGACTTCGGCCTCGCCCAGCGCGACGGGGGCGACGGCTCGAGCGTCATCATGTCCGAGTCGCTCCTGGTCGGGACGCTGGCGTACATGTCGCCTGAACAGGTTCTCGGTCGCACAAACCGCGTCGACGCGCGGAGCGACGTCTTCGCGGCCGGGGTCGTCTTGTACGAATTGCTCACCGGCGAGCTGCCCTTCCGCGGGCGCGGGCGGATGCTCCAGGCACAGATCGTCGACGGGGAGCCCGTCAGCCCGCGCCGGCTCAACGACCTGATCCCGGAGGCGCTCGAATCGATCTGCCAGAAGGCCCTGGCCAAGTCGCCCGCAGACCGATTCCCGTCGGCCCGCGCGATGGCCGATCAGTTGCAGCTCTACCTCTCCGGCGAGGCCATCGAGCCGGCAGCCGCCCCGGGGCCGTGGTCGCGCGCCGGTCGGTGGGCCGCCACGTATCCGCTACGGGCGGCGCTGCTTGCGTATGCGGTCGTCGCTGGGGTGGCCCTGCCGATCCTGGTCGTCTCCTCTGTCCGGGCCGTGCGGCGGACGGACGACCCGACGCGGGCGACCGGAAAGGCGCCGCGCGTCGTTTCCCCGAGGCGAAGGCCCCGCCCGAACGCGGCCGGCCTTAGGGGTCGGGTTCATCGCCGCCGCGCGAGCCGCCTTCGGGCCGCCAGCCCGACCGCGCCGACCCCGAGCAGGGCCGCTGCCAAGGGCTCGGGGACCACGGTGACTTCGGCGTCGCCGTCGGCCGACGGATTCTTGGTGACGTTCCCCGAGCCCGGGTTCATGATCTCCTTCCTTCCGACGATGGGCGTGCCGTCCGCCATCGTGGGGGTCATCATGAACGTGATCTTGTCCCGGCAGTTCGCGGCGCCGCCGTTCCAGACTGCGTGCCCGCTCAGAATCTGAGGCCGCGAGGCGAAAGCAAGACAAAAGCGACTACGACCTCGACCTGGAAGCGTCCGAGCCGCACGAGGGCCGAAGCTGAACGCGGATCGCGACTATCGCCCTTCGGGATGCATCGGCTTTAGCTCCCACCGCTCCCCGAAGAAATCGGCCGCGACGACCTTCCCGGGATAGCGTGAGTTGGGCGGCGTCTTCAGGTCGATCACCGCCCAGTCGGGCAGCTTGGGGACCTGCCGGGCGTTGTTCAGATAGTCGTAGTCGCGGAACGTGAATCCGCTGTTGAGAACGACATATCGCCCCGGGTTGAGCGGGTTCGGATAGATGGCGATCGGCGCGTGATCCTCGGCCGGGAACGACTGCTCGCCGAAGACGATGGTGTCGGTGTTCCAGCGGAACGGGAGCTTGTCGGCGATGCGGCCCAGGACGGCGTTGCTCTTGGGATCGCCCCAGAGGACCAGGTTCATCGAGGCAATGTCGGCGTCTGTGATTGCCGTGTCGTCCTTGACCCGCGGCTCGCCCCGGAAATGACGGCGCCAGTGCTCGATCGCGCGATCCATCTCGGCCTTTTGCCATGCGGCGAACTTTTCCGAGAGGGCCTTTCCGGTGGGTCGGACGATGACGAAGGCGTCCATGAAGGCGTCGTCGATCGGGCCCTGGAGGCCGTGGCGCTTGGCGAGGAGGTCGGGACGGAGTGCGCCGGCGGACCATTTGCCGTCGACCTTGATGGCGTGGAGCGACCAGGAGCCGTCGGACGAGCGGGGCGGGCCGGGCACGCGTTGGTCGTCGATGAAGATCCCAGACCCGCCATCGCGACTTCCCGGCGCGGGTTGCGATCCTGGGGGATAGTCGAGCGATAAGGCCGTTACATTCCTTGTCTTGAGGACGAGGCCGAACTGGCCCTGAACAAACCCGCCGGAGACGTCGACGCGGGCCTCGGACCAATGCTCTTCGAGGGCATCAATCGTCAGCGACGACATCCGGTTGTACCGGAGCGTGTAGGTGACCAGATGGTTGCCGAACGGGGTCGGTCGCCTGCCCTTCGCCGCCAGGCTGGCCATCTTCCGCTCGACTTCTTCCTTCGCATTCTTCTCGTATTGATGCCGTGTCTTCGGCCCGATGACGTGCGTCAGCTCGACGCCTTCCTTCTTCAATGCCTCCGCCATGACGTCCGCCGCCTGCTTCTGGCCATCCAGTTCCCCCGAATAGGCGACGACCGGCAGGTTGAGCAGGTTGGCCGCGTACTTGTCGCAGTCGTACAGGTTCCAGAGCTTCTGTTCGTACCACGTCGGCGCCAGCTTCTCCTTCTGGAAGACGTCGAGGAACCGCGGCGTCTCCGCGAAACCGGCCCCCGGGTTGGCGGCGAACCAGAGGTCGGTGTAGTGCGTGGCGAACTGCCAGACCGACGCCCCGCCCATCGAGAAGCCGCGGACACCGACCCGGTCCTCGTCCACGCGATAGCGTTTCTTGACGGAATCCAAAGCCTCCAGGGCATCGATCTCACCCGCAAACTTGGCGGCGTTGCAGTAGCGGCCATAGGGGTGCAGCACGATTGTGTCGGCTGGCGAAAACTCGCCAACCCGCGTCCGACGTTCGTCGAGAAAGTTGACCTCGCTCAGCGTCTCGCCGCGCCCGTGAAACCAGAGGTCGCACCGGTAGCGACCGGCCGTTTTGTCAGTATAAGACGCTGGTATGACCAGGCCGTAAGGCTGGACCGAGCCGTCGATCTTCGAGACGTAACCCCTGACGGCCAATCCGGTTTGTAACGCCCACGGCGCGTGTCCCTCGGCCAGATACGCGGCCCGCGCCTGGCCTTCCTTGAGCAACGCCTTCGCCTTGGGGATATCCCTTGCGTTGAAGAGCTCGCGATACGCCAGGGCGTCATGGACGGCCTTGTGGTAGATCGCGACGTCGGGCAGCAGATCTCCGGTCTTTGCGTCCTTCTTCGTCCGCTCGGCAAGCTGGTCAATCGCCTGGCCGAGCGCGGCCAGCCCTTCCTCGAGCTCTTTGCGATCCTGGGCCGGGACCTCGATGCCCAGGGGCGGGATGCGGCGAACGCTCGTCGGGATGTTATCGGCGGGGCCGTCGCCGCGGGCCGGCGGGGCGATGGAAAGGACTGCGACGACGAGGCAGGCCGCGCGGCGCATGCGGGTTGTCCTCGGTGCGTGGGAGGGAGGCGGGATCGGGCCAGGAGGTCGGTTATCCGCCATCCTGCCGACCGATGCAATGCGCCGGGCCGATCGCGCCGGGTCTGACGCTTTTATCTCAGACGGGACAGCGCCGGACCGCCGACCGTACTCGTCGGCCCGGGCGCGAGGTTTGCTCGGGATAAATGGCGAGGCTCCCACGAGTTGACGCTTGCCCGGCCGTCGCCGATCGGGTAAAAGAAAACGATAACTCCCGCCTCGGTCGGTTCCCGCCGCTCCCGCCTTCCTCACACGACCGCAGACAAAGCCGACCGGGCCGAGTCCTCCCGACTTCGACGCGATCCGGCGGGTCTGCCCGCCTCGTTGGTCTCAGGCGCCCCCGTCCATGATGCGCTGCTTCCCCCCGACCTTGATCCTCGCCCTCTCGGCAATCGCCGTCGGCATGGCCCGCGGGGCGGACGCGCCCCACGCGGCGTCCGACGCCGCGTTCAAGGCCAAGGTCGCTCCCGTGCTGACCAAATACTGCGCGGGCTGCCACGGGGGTGCGAAGCCGAAGGGCGAGCTCGACCTGGCACGGTTTCCGGACACGGCGTCGATCCTCGCCGCGCGGCCGAAGTGGGAAGCGCTGCTCGAGGCCGTCGAGGCCGGCGAGATGCCGCCCAAGGGGAAGCCGCGGCCCGATCAGGCCGAGTCTGCCGCCGTCGTCGCGTGGCTCCAGTCGCTGCTCACGTCGACCGACTGCGCGGCCATCAATGACCCGGGCCGCGTGACACTCCGTCGGCTCAACCGCGCCGAGTACAACAACACGGTCAAGGACCTGACCGACGTCGACGCTCGGCCAGCCGACGACTTCCCCTCCGACGACGTCGGCTACGGGTTCGACAACATCGGCGACGTCCTGAGCATCCCGCCGATCCTCTTCGAGAAGTACATGGCTGCGGCCGAGCAGATCGCGCAGGCGGCGATCGTGCTCGACGAGCCCGCCCGCGGCGAACTGACGGCGTTCAAGGCGACCGAGCTGCCCGAAACTCCCGGCTCGAGCAAGGTGCCACAGGGCCGCATCCTGGGTTCGGTCGGCGAGATCCCGATCTCCTACGACGTCAAGACCGACGGCGATTACTTCATCGTCGTGAAGGCCTTCGGCCACCAGGCCGGCGACGAGGCGGTGCAGATGGACGTCCGCGTCGACGGCAAAGCGGTGCAGTTATTCGAAGTCCCGCAGACCGAAGGCGCGCCGGGCCGGTTCGAGGTCAAGACGCCGCTCCGGGCGGGCAAGCGGACAATCGCCGTCGCGTTCCTCAACGATTACTGCACGCCGACCGCCGACCGCAACCTGATCATCGAGAAGGTCGAGATCCAGGGGCCGGCCGAGACCGAGGTGAAGAACCTCCCGCGTTCGCACCGGACGATCCTCGGCACGCGCAAGCCCGGTCAGAGCGACGATGAATACGCCCGGTCGATCTTCGAGCGATTCGCCACCCGCGCCTTCCGCCGGGTCGCGACGACCGACGAGATCGACCGACTGATGTCGATTTATGCACTCGCCCGCAAGGAGGGCGAAAAGTTCGAGCGCGGCATCCAGCTCGGCGTGCAGGCGACCCTCACCTCCCCGTACTTTCTGTTCAAGGTGGAGTACGACCGCAAGAGCAAGGACGGCACGCCGGTCCCGATCACCGACTTCGAGCTGGCGACGCGCCTCTCGTACTTCCTCTGGTCGTCGATGCCCGACGACACGCTGCTCGACCTCGCCCGCCAGGGGAAGCTCAAGGACGACACGGTGCTCGAGGAGCAGGTGCGGCGGATGCTCAAGTCGCGGAAGTCGCGGGCGCTGGTCGAAAACTTTGCCGGGCAGTGGCTCCAGCTCCGCAACCTGAAGACGGTCCAGCGTGACCCGAAGCTCTTCCCCGACTTCGACGAGTCGCTCCGCGCCGCGATGCTCAAGGAGACCGAGGAGTACTTCGCGACGATCATGAAGGAGGACCGCAGCATCCTCGAATTCATCGACTCGGACTACACGGTCCTAAATTCGCGGATGGCCCGATACTACCGGATCAAGGGCTTCAAGCCCGGCAAGCAGGACGTCTCGGTGAAGGTCGCGCTCACCGACGACCGCCGCGGCGGCGTCCTGACCCAGGCGAGCATCCTGACGGTCACGTCGAATGCGACGCGGACCTCGCCGGTGAAGCGGGGCAAGTTCATCCTCGAGCAATTCCTCGGCACTCCGCCGCCCCCACCGCCGCCGGATGTGCCGGAGCTCAAGGATGCCGGGGTCGACCTCAAGGCGACCCTCCGCACGCGGATGGAGCAGCATCGGGCCGACCCGAACTGCGCGGTCTGTCACGCGAAGCTCGACCCGCTCGGCTTCGGGTTGGAGAATTACGACGCCATCGGCTCGTGGCGCGAGAAGGAAGGCGAGGCGCCGATCGACTCCTCGGGCACACTTCCCTCGGGCCAGTCGTTCAAGACGCCGAAAGAGCTGAAGGCGATCCTGATGGGCCGCTCGGGCGAGTTCACCCGCTGCCTGGCCGAGAAGATGATGACGTATGCCCTCGGCCGCGGGCTCGATTATCATGACCGCTGCGCGGTCGACAAGCTTGCCGCCGCAGTCGAGAAGGACGGCTTCAAGTTCAGCCGGCTCGTGGTCGAGATCGTCAAGAGCGACGCGTTCCGGAAGCGGAGACCGAAGGGGGTCAATCCATGAGCAGCCAGCGCGTGATCGGCCGACGGACGGTGCTTCGCGGACTCGGCGCCTCGCTCGCGTTGCCGTGGCTCGACGCCATGTCTCCCGCAGTCGCCCGGGCCGCCGCCGCGAACGAGACGCCGCTGCGGATGGCGTTCTTCTACGTGCCCAACGGCGTGCACATGGCCGCCTGGAAGCCGAAGGAGGAGGGCAAGGCGTTCGAGTTGCCCGACACTCTGAAGGCGCTGGCCAAGCACAAGGACGACCTGCTCGTCCTGAGCGGCCTGGCCCAGGAAAAGGGCTTCGCCAACGGCGACGGTCCCGGCGACCACGCTCGCGGCCTCGCCACGTTCCTCACCGGCGTCCAGCCCTTCAAGACCGACGGCGCAAACATCCACGTCGGCCCCTCGGCCGACCAGGTCGCCGCCCAGGCGATCGGCAAGAAGACCCGGTTCGCCTCGATCGAGCTGGGGATCGACCGCGGCGGCCAGTCGGGCAACTGCGACTCGGGCTATAGCTGCGCCTACTCCTCGAACATCTCCTGGCGCACGGCCACGACGCCGATGGCCAAGGAGATCAACCCCCGCCTCGTCTTCGAACGCCTCTTCGCCACCGACGGCGGCGCCAATCGCGCCCGCCGCGACAAGTACCGCCTGAGCATTCTCGACTTCGTCACCGAGGACGCCCGTCGCCTCAACGGCAAGCTCGGCGCCACCGACCGCCGCAAGCTCGACGAGTACCTCGCCTCCGTCCGCGAGGTCGAGACGCGGATCGCCCGGGTCGATCAGCAGGCGAGGTCGGGCCAGGCGTCGAAGGCCCCCGACTATCCCCGCCCCACCGGCATCCCCAAGGACTACGCCGAGCACGTCCGCCTGATGTTCGACCTGCTCGCGCTGGCCTTCCAGGGCGACGTGACGCGGATCGCGACGTTCGTCTACGCGAACGAGGGCTCGACCAAGAGCTACCCGGCGATCGGCGTTCCCGAAGGGCACCACGACCTCTCGCACCACGCGGGCGACCCGAAGAAGCACGAGAAGATCAAGAAGATCAACCTCTTCCACGCGTCGCTTTTCAACGAGCTGCTCGACAAGCTCGCCGCCATTCGCGAGGGCGATGGCTCGCTGCTCGACCACTCGATGCTCGTCTACGGCTCGGGCATCTCCGACGGCAACCGTCACAACCACGACGACCTGCCGATCCTGGTCGCTGGCAAGGGCGGTGGCACGATCAAGACCGGCCGCCACATCGTCTACCCGCGGCGCACCCCGTTGAACAACCTGTACCTGTCGATGCTCGAGCGGATCGACGTGAAGATCCCGGCCTTGGGTGACTCGAAGGGGCGGCTCAACGGGCTCGACGGATAAGCTCGGCGCCGTTCACTCATCAATCCCGCGGACGTCATCGGCGGCCGCGAGGGCGGTCGGCGCTACCCCGGGCCCGACGATCGCCCGTCCGAGCGCGATTCCGATGAGAACCGCCAGGAACCCGGTCGCGACGCTTCCGCCCAGGTAGCCGAGAGCCCGCCCGGCCTGCCCGCGCTCGAAGAGGACATGGGCCTCGAAGGCGAACGACGAGAACGTCGTGTATCCCCCGAGCAACCCGACGAGGAAGAACAGCCGGGCGGGGTGCGTCGGACACCATCGGGAGAGAAGGGTCGCGATCAGCCCGATCGCGAACGATCCCGAGACGTTGATCGCGAACGTGGCCCACGGAAACCGGTCGCCTGCCCAGCCCGACATCCACGTCGCCAGCCAGTAGCGGGCGTTGACGCCGAGCACGCCGCCGACGGACAGTACAGCGACTTCCCAGGCGCGGCTCATGCCTTCCCCCGGGGACGACCACGGTCCCATGTGCCGCGCCTTGTGTCTTCTGGCTTGGGGAAGCGAAAGGCACAAGGCATAAGGCAGAAACGGGCCGGATCGCCGTGCCCGATCAATGGTCCGACGAGAGCGCCTGCGCCCCTTGAGCACCTTGTCCCACTGGAACGCTGGCCCCGGGTCCTGCTTGTTCAACTGGACGTGCCAGTGGCCGAGGACACCGTGGTACTTGTCATATTCGTCCTTCGACAGCGCCGTGAGAAGCACCTTGCCGTCGGGCCCGCGGGGATAGTCGAGGTTGATCTTCGGGAAAGTACGGTGCAGCGCCGCGGTCAGCTTGATGAGCGAGTCATACTGCTGCGGCGTGAGGTCGTACTGCTCGCGGACTTCGCCGTGGATCGGCCCGGAGACGAGATCAGGGCGGATCGGCTTGAGCGCGACCGACTTATCGCGAATTCCCGACTTTGCGATCCCACCGGGCACCGTGATGATCGTCTCGCCCCCCTCCTTCTTGTACCACTTGGCGAAGTGGTCACGAGTCTCATCCCTGGTCGTGGCGCCCATGTTCGCGATCTCGATGCCGACCGAGCGGCCGTTGGCCTTGGTGGCGTGCCAGGCGCCCTCCTTGAGGTCGAGCGTCTGGTAGATCGTGCCGTCGAGGTCGAGCATGAACTGGACGGCCAGCCCGCGCATGTCGTGGAGCACCTTGAAGCACTGCTTCGACGTGCCGCACACGTCGTAGTGGATCACGAACTGGTCGACCTGCTGCTGGAGCGTGGGCAGGTCCCAATCCTTTTCGGAGACTTTCTTCCGCAGCGCGGGGTCGAGCCCGGCGGTGTTACGGTCGCCGAATCCGAGCTTGACCTCGGCCGGGGCGTCTTTGGCGGCTTCGTCGGGAAAGCGCCGCTTGGTGTCGTAGGCGTCGTAGCCGCCCGGGTCGATCCACGTGACGACCGGCGCCCCGGTGTGGATGAACTGGCCGCAGACGATGATCTCATCCCCCTTGCGGTCGGGCGGCGACTTGGGCCGGGGCTCGTCGGCGACCGCGGCCGGGGCCATGAGGAGCAGTGTGCAGGCGACGCAACGAATCAGGCGGCCGATCATGGGTTACCTCTCCGAAAGCAAAGGATGATGCGCGCCGGGGGGAGAGGGGCTCGGCTGAATCTACGCCAGGGTCCGCCCGAGTTCGAGGGGGCTCTCAGACGATGACCTCCTTGACTACATGGCCGGCGACGTCCGTAAGGCGGAAGTTCCGGCCGTTGAACCGGTAAGTCAACCGCTCGTGATCGATGCCGAGCAGGTGGAGCACGGTGGCGTGGAGGTCATTGATGCTCACCTTGTCGACCACCGCCTTGTGGCCGATCTCATCCGTCGCGCCGTACCGGGCGCCGGGCTTGACGCCGCCGCCGGCGAGCCAGGTGGTGAAGGCGTGCGGGTTGTGGTCGCGACCAGTGCCGCCCTTCTGGACGATCGGCAGCCGGCCGAACTCGCCGTTACAGATCACGAGGGTCTGGTCGAGCAGACCGCGCGACTTGAGGTCGGCGAGCAGGCCCGCGATCGGGCGGTCGGTTTCCCGGGCGAATCCGCTGTGGTTGTCCTTGATGTTCGTGTGACCGTCCCAGCTCCGCTCGTTCTCCATGCCGCCCGAATAGATCTGGACGAACCGGACGCCGCGCTCGACGAGCCGCCGGGCGGTCAGACACTGCCGGGCGAAGTGGCCGCACTTCTTGTCGTCGAGCCCGTAGAGCTCCTTCGTCGCCTTCGATTCGCGGCCCACGTCAAGGGCCTCGGGCGCGGCCATCTGCATCCGGTAGGCCAGCTCGAAGCTCTCGATCCTCGCGGAGAGCTCGGCCTCGCGGGGATGGCGGCCGAGGTCGCGGCGATTGAGGCGATTGAGCAGGTCGAGCTGGGCTCGCTGCTCGTCACCCGATCGGCCCTTCACGGGTTCGAGATTGTTGATCGGCGCGCCTGAGCATTCAGCGCCGTGCCCTGGAAGACGCCCGGCAGGAAGCCGGTGCCCCAGTTCTGGGCGTGCCCCTTGGGGATGCCCCGGCCCAACGTGTCGTACATCACCACGAACGCCGGCAGGTCCTGGTTCTCGGTGCCGAGTCCATAGGTGACCCAGGCCCCCATGCACGGGAAGCCCATCCGGCTCATGCCGGTATTCATTTCGAAGAGTGCGGGCGAGTGGTTGTTCGTGTTCGTGTAGCAGGAGTAGAGGATCGCCAGGTCGTCGACGTGCTTCGCCAGCTCGGGGAAGATCTCCGAGACCCACGTCTCCGACTGGCCCTTCTTCTCGAACTTGAATGGCGACTTCATGAGCGGCCCGACCTGGCCGGTGAAAAAGCCGGTGTTCTTGTCGAAACCCTCCAGCTCCTTGCCGTCGCGCTTCGCCAGTTCGGGCTTGTAGTCCCACGTGTCGACCTGGCTCGGGCCGCCGTTGAGGAAGAGCCAGATCACCGACCTCGCCCTGGCCGGGAAGTGCCCCGGATGCGGCGCGAGCGGGTTGGGGGACTCCTCGGCGGCCATCGCCTCGGGACCGAGCATCGAGGCCAGGGCGAGCAGTCCCGCCCCGTTGCCGGCCCGGGCGAGGAACTGCCGCCGCGTGCCCATCGGGGTCGGCTCGGCGAAGACCTTCGGGATCAGCATGCTGAACCTCCCCGCGGAGCGTAGCCCAAGTCAATCGACATAGACAAACTCATTCAGGCAAATCAGCGATTGGCAGAAGTCGGTGAACGATAGGCCCAGCGCCTGAGCATTGCCGTCCTTCCGATACCGCTCCGACTGGACGAGGAGGAAGTCGAGCGCCGCGACCGTCTCATCGGGCTCTGGCGGGCGGCCCAGCGCGAGGCGATAGGCCGAACGGATCGCGTCGGCGGGCGAGTCCTGCACCTTCGCCGTCACCCGGGAGGCCAGGCCCGCCGCGTAGCCCCGGACGTGCGGGTTGTTCATGAGCGCGAGGGCCTGCGGGGCGACGGTGGTCGAAGGTCGCTTGCCGATGGCCACCAGGCTGTCGGGTGCATCGAAGAGCATCATCAGGGGAATCAACTGGGACCGCTTGATCTGGAAATAAATGCTCCGCCTCCGCATACCCTCATCGAGCGTGCCGGTCCCAAACATGGTCGGGTCGAGCGTGCCCGAGACGGCGAGCATTGAGTCGCGGATCGCCTCCGCCTCGAGCCGCCGGTGTGGGCGTCTCCAGCAGAGGGCGTTCTCGGGATCGATGCGGGAACGGGCGGGATCGTCGTCGGCCGTCTGCGTGTAGACGGCGCTGGTCATCATCAGCTTGTGGATTGGCTTCAGCCGCCAGCCGCCGCGGATCAGTTCGCTCGCGAGCCAGTCGAGTAGCTCGGGTTGCGTTGGTCGCTCGCCCTGCGCGCCGAAATCGCTGGGGGTCGCGACGATCCCCCGGCCGAAGTGGTGCTGCCAGAGCCGATTCACGACGACGCGTGCCAGGAGCGGGCCGGCCCCGTAATCGACGTCGGTCATCCAGTTGGCGAGACCCGTCCGGCGATAGGAGGTCCGCCAGCCCTTCGGCGGCGCCGCCTTCCACCGGGCCTCTCCATCGGAGGCGCGATTGAGGACCGTCAGCACGCCGGGCGTCGACTCGCTCTGCTTCTGCGCGAGGTCCCCGCGCTTGAGCTGATAGGTCTTTTCGAAGAAGTCGGCTCCCTGCGTGTGGAAGCGGATCGCCGGGAAGCCCTCGCTCGTGACCATCGACTTGACGGTGCGCTTGGGCCTCGGCGGGTTCGCGGCATGCTCCCGGAATCGACGATCGAGGGCCAACCAGTCTCCGTCCGTCGAGCGATACCACGCCGAGAGGAATGCCTTCTGCGCGGGCGTTCGCTTCGAGTCGGGGACCGCCAGGGCAGCATCGACGAGACGGAAGATGAGCCGCGCGGGGCCCGTGGAGATGCGCGGCAGCCGCGGATTCGAAGTCAACCACCTCGCGAGGCGCGGCGGGAGGTCGTCGCGTTGGTACCTCGCCCTCTCGCCCTGGAGCGAGGCACCTTGCCGATCGTATTCGGCCCTGGCCTTCCGGGTCGACTCGGGATCGAGATCGAGGTCAATCTCCGACCGGACAGTCGTCGTGAACGTCGCGACGAGGCGGTAATAGTCGGCGGTGGGGATGGGGTCGAACTTGTGGTCGTGACACCGGGCGCACCCGACCGTCAGTCCAAGGAAGGCGGTGCCGGTCGTCGCGGCCATGTCGTCGAGCTCGTCGTATCGCTCTTTCTCGACCTGATTCGCCGTGATCTGCGTCGCGTGAGTGCCCGCGCCGAGAAAGCCCGTGGCCATCATCGCCTGAGGGTTATCCGGCTCGAATTCGTCGCCCGCGAGCTGGAGCCGGACGAAGCGGTCGAATGGCATGTCCTCGTTGAGCGCGCGGATGAGGAAGTCGCGGTAGCGGTAGGCGAAGGGCCGGTCGTAGTCCTGCTCGTAACCGTGGCTCTCGGCGTAGCGCGCCAGGTCCAGCCAGTGGCGGGCCCATCTCTCGCCGTGGCGTGGCGAGGCGAGGAGGCGATCGACCAACCGCTCGTAGGCATCGGCGTGCGAGTCGGCCTCGAAGGCGTCGATTTCCTCGGGAGTCGGCGGAAGGCCCGTCAGGTCGAAGGTCGCTCGACGGATCAAAGTCGGCTTCGAGGCCCTCGGATTCGGCTGCAAGCCTTTGGCTTCGAGCTTCTCGAGAATGAAGCGATCGACGGGCTTCCGGCACCAGGCGACGTCCTTGACCTTCGGGGGTTCCGTACGGGCCAGCGGGCGGAACGACCAGAACTCGCGATCCGCCTCGGTGACGGTGCCGCGGTCCTTCTTGTCCACGGCTCGCGCGAGGAGCGGGCGATCATAGGGCGCCCCGGAGTCGATCCAGCAGGCGATCGCCTGGATCTGCGCGTCCGCCAATTTCGCCGCCTTGTGTGGCATCGCGGGCTTGATCTGATGGGCGACCATCCGGTACATCCGGCTCTCGGTCGCCTTGCCCGGGATGACGTTCGGACCATCCGCACCCTCGCGGAGGAGACCATCGCGCGTCGCCAGGTCGAATTCGCCCTTCGCCGTTTTGCCGCCGTGGCAGTCCAGGCAGTTCTTGACGAGGATCTCGCGGACATCTTTCTTGAACGCCTCGAGCCCGCGGGCCATTGCCCGTGCGTGCTCCGGCGCCGTCGCCCCGTCGCCTGCGCCCGCGATCGTTGGGGCAATGGAGGCCAGGAGGAAGGCAGCCATTCCTCGCATGCAGGAGTCTCGCGAGCCGGCTGGTCGACCCAGAGGATTCATCCAGGGGGGCTCCTTGATCCGGCTTGAGGTGCGCCAGGCGGGTCGGGCAGGCGGGTAGAATGTTGATTGTCGCTCCAAAGGCCCCGATGTTTCAAGCGTCTGTCTTCGGGTAGTCCCGCGAGAGGTCGATTACAATCGGTTGGGTATGCCAGTTCATCCGCCCCGGAGGGCTCGACGCCATGCGCAGGCTTCCACAACTCGCCATCCCGCTCGCGATGCTCGCGCTCGCGACGGGCTGCGACTCGGCGATGACCGACGCGACTCCCAAACCGGAAGTGACCGGCATCGGGCCGACTGAGCCTGATGCTCCCGGGAAGACACCCGGAACGGGTAAAGTCGACCTCGGTGAGGTCGGCACTGGCGGGCCGCTCGAAACGAAGGCGCAAGACGGGCCATCTGGCGCGCCCAGGGCAGTCGCCTCGCCGGACGGCAAATCCCAATGACTGCCGGCGACCGCTCCTGGCGCCCGTCCCCGTCACCTGCCTGAGGGACGCCGCGCCGAGTCATCAATATTGATCGGCGCTGATCATTTCGCCGTCGTTACGATTGGCCAGCATGTGGAGGATCTTTTGCGAGGCCGAGGCCTTGAGGAACCGGACCGAGCCGTCGCCGAACGCGAAGTTGGCGCCGCCTGGGTGATGTGAGCTGAAGCCGCCGACGGGGTCGGCCGGCTTCTCCTGGGCCTTGGCAACGGGGGCGGCCGCCTTCTTGGGACCGGGCTTCGCCGCGTCGAGCTCGTCCCCATCTTCCACGCTCACCGGCGGCACCGGTTGGAGCGGCAGGGGGAGGACCGGGTTCTTCACCTGGTTGATAGGTTCGCCCATGTTGCGCAGGGTTGCCTTGGTGCCCGAAGCCCAGCCGAGGTCGCCGACCTGGAGCAGGTGCTCGCCGACGAAGACCGTTTGCGCCGCCCCGTCGCCGATATCCTCGTAGCGCACCGCGCTGTTGAGAAAGAGCACGCCATGATTCGTCACGTCGATCGGCGCCTCTCGGTCGTGGTGGACGCCGGCGTAGGAGCTAGTCGCGACAGGCAGCGTGGCAGGCGCGCCTGTCCCGACGACCGGCGAGACGCCCCAGCCGGCCCGCTGGTCGCTGGGGCAATTTAGCGAGTGGAGCGAGATCGATCGCACCGTCACGTTCTCCGCCGCGTAGACGCCAACGTTGAAATTCGTGTGACTGGTGATGTTCTTGTACTCGAGGAAGGGCAGGATCTGGCTGATCCAGTTGTGATGGTAGCCGGCAGGTGTGTTAGCGATCGGGCCGGTCGGGTTGATCGTGCCCGGGGGGAGGACCTCGTGCGAGCTCTCGTAATTCTTGATCGCTAGGACGACCTGCATGAGATTGTTGACGCATTGGGCCCGCCTGGCCGCCTCGCGGGCGGCCTGGACGGCCGGCAAGAGCAGGGCGATCAGCACGGCGATGATCGCGATGACGACCAGGAGCTCGATCAGCGTGAAGCCCGCGGGCCGTGGACCCGGGCGAGATGGGCGAGTCATCGGGCGGTGTCTCCAGGACGTGCGTTGACCGTGACTTCGGGGAGGACGATGGTGATCTCCCGGGACTGGCGGGCGCGGCGGGTGCCAGCCGCCGGATAGTCGGCGCGGGCGTGAACGACCCGACGGGCGGCATCGTCGGGGGCCGGCCGAATCTCGATGCGGACCTCGGCGGCGTCGCGGCCGTTGAAGTGCTCGGCCGGGATGATCCAGGTCTCGCCGCGATAGCCCGGCTCGACGGCCAAGCACGCCGCGGCGCGGTCGAGGGCGGACTCGGCCAGCCACTCGGCCTGGAGCCGGCGCTCCGCCCCGCGGAGGTCGGAGTGACGCAGCCAGACGACTCGGAGCAGGCCCCCTCCCAGCAGGACGAGCAGGAACAGGAGGACCACCGCCACCGCGGCGACGAATCCGCCTTTTCGGCGATTGCATGGGACGGCGATCATCGCGGCCCTCCCTCGGAGAACGACGCGTCGCGGCCGAGAACGGCTTCGATCCGGTAGTCCCGATATCCGGAGTCGGCCGGGCGATCCGGCTTCGCCGCCGCGTCCGGGAAAAGCACGGCCACGATTAATGGCCTACCGTCATCTGCGCGCCGATTCGAACCGGACGCCGGTCGCGGGAGGCAGGCCGTACCCCTCGCGATGATCTACCTTCTTACCGCGGCGGGAAGACCTGACGACCTCGCGACCGCGGACGTTGTATTCCACGGTACGACCCTCCGGCAGCGACAGCAGAAGGCGGCCGGGCCCGAGTTCGTCGAGCTTCGTGGCCGAGTGCGCGTCGGCGCGGAGGTCGTGGCCCAGCCGCTCCATGCTGGACGCCGCGACCACGCGCGACCTTTCGGCATTGCCGATCTTGAGCATCTGGAAGATCAGGCCCGCGGCTAACGTCAACAGGGCCGTCGCGCCGGCGAGCACGGCGAGCAATTCGAGCAGGGACCAGCCGCCGCGACGGCATTGGTTCGGGCTCACGGCTTGCCCCCTTCCCCACCCCGGCGGTGGACCCACGCCGACGAGCTTCACGGGCGCGACGAGACCGGCCGAACGGTCGCCCCACTGGACACGGATCGTGATTCTCTTGGCCGGGCGGTCGCCCGCCTCTGGAACGATCGCCACATCGAGCATCCCATCTCGCAAGACCGCCTTCGTCGCGGCGGAGAGCGTCTCCGACCGGGCGAGCTCGGGGGTTAGTTCATCCCACGGCCGCGAGCCCAGGCGTTCCATCAGGTTCGCCGCCGCCTGCAGCGCCCGTTGGCGGCGTTCGGCCCCGCGGCGCTCGACCGAGAGCCAGCCCGCCGTCTGGGCGACGATTGTCATCGCGATCGCCAGGAGTAGCGTCGCGACCGTCAGCTCGAGCAGCCCGTAGCCTCGGCGGCGACGGCTGTCGGGACCGAACGTCCTCATCACGTGAGCCTCTCGATCAGGTGGACGAGCGGCAGGAAATACGCGACCGCGACGAAGCCCACGAACGCCCCGAGCGCGAGCAGCAAAAGCGTCAGCCCGATCTGACCGATGGCCTGGAGTCGATAGCCGAGCCGCCTGGCGCTGCCCTCGGCCAACTCGCGCAGCGCCCACGGGAGGTTGTCCGCCCGACGGGCCGATTCGAGCAGGGCGTAATCGGTCCTCGTGATGAGCCCGAATCGCCAGAGCGCATCGACCCAGTCGTGCCCCTGCTCGGTCATCAGGTAGACGCCCGCAAGCCGCTCGCGGACCCACTTCGCCGGATAGGCGACCGCCAGCGTCCCGAGCCCCACGCCGATCGGGCGGGCCGCCTCGACGACCATCGCCAGGCAGCGGAGGATCAGGATCGCGTGACGTCGCAGGAAGATCCGGTCGATGATCGGAACCCTCATCTCGGCATAGCCGGCAAACGCGAAGGGCAGATAGAGAAGAACCAGCCACTCCAGCACGGTGACAATCGGGAGGATCCAACCGTCCGAGACCCAGTGGCTGGCCTCGATGGTAGCCACCGTGACACCGGGCAGGGGCATGCCGAAGTCGTTGAAGATGGCTTCAAATTTCGGGATAATGAAGTAGAGGATAAATCCGACGATGGATTGCAGGACCAGCAAGACCAGACAGAGGTAGCCGATCCGTGCGCCGAATGATTGCCAGCCGGGGGGCCGGGACGATCGACCGGACGCGGCATCGCGGAGGGCCTCGACGAGACAGCCGGTGTCGTGCCCGACGCGGACCAGGAGCCTCGCCGGGGCCGGGGCCGACTTCGCGGACGAAGTCGAGGGCCTCGGGGAGCGTCAGGCCTTCATCCAGACACTCGGCGACGCGGCGGAGTCGGAGGCGATTCCGCCCCGACGACTGCTCCGCCAGCGCCGACACGGCCGGCCCCAGCGGACGGCCGCGGTCCGCGGCCAAGGCGAGGACCCAGAGCATCGTCTCTTGCTGCTCGGCCCTGAGCCTCCTCGACAGGTGGATCATCGTGCCGATCAGCACGGGCAGCAGGAAGAGCGCGAGGATCAACGGCACGCCGTCGCTCGAGTCGACCGTCGCGCCAGTATGGCGAACGTGGGTGCCAGCACCGCGAGCAACCAGCCCAAAACATTCCAGCGCTCGACCCGCAGCGCGATCGTCAGGCCCAGCGCCGTGACGGCCGCGGCGACGGCGAAGCCCGCGAGAAGAAAGTCGGCCGGCTCGCCCGTCCTCTCGGCGCGTGGCAATTGCGGCGAACACGATCCCGAGCACTACCGACAGGGCCATGATGTGCCTGAGTCCGAACTGCCGCCGCCGGGCCCGCAGCGCGCGGGGCCCGGGCGCCTGCGGGCGGTCGGCCGCGGGTCGGTCGTCCCGGTTCTCGTCGCCGGAAGGCTTCGTCATCATGCGAGTTTCGCCATCAGGCGGATGAGCGGAAGATACAGGGCCATCACCACGAAGGCCCCGCCCCAGATGACGATCAAGAGCGTGATCGCGGCGAAGAAGGCGGAGAGGAACGAGGCGTGCGACCGGGCCCTCGCCTCGAACATGTCCCCCGCGAGATGGAGGGCCGGGGCGAGGTCTCCGCGCCCTCCGGAATCGGCCAGGATCTGGGTCAGGCCGGCCGGGCACCGCGGCCAGGTCCGAAGGGCGTCGGCTAACGTCCAGCCGTCCTCGACCGACGCGCGAAGGATCTGCCGGCGCTTGCGCGAGCTCGGCGTCGTTCACGCCCCGGCCGGCCAGCTCCAGGGACTCGGGAAGCGGCATCTCCGACTCGACGAGCAGGCGCCGTCAGATGGCAGAACTCGGCCAGGCTGCTCCATCGCAGTAACGGCCCGAACATGGGGATCCCGGTGGCCACCATCCGGCGCTCGGCTGGCCCCATGCCGAGTCGGAACGCGGCGAACGCGACCGCACCGAGCAGTGCCCCGGTCAGGACGAACGAAGGGCCATGCAACCGCGTCGCGTCGGCCATCCAGAAGAAGACGCGCGTGATCGCTGGCGGCTCGACGCCGAAGTCCTTCAGGATGAACTGGAACGACTCGACGATCCACATACAGACGAAGACATAGAGCGCCGCGAGCGCCGTCAGGAGGAAGACCGGATAGGCGACGGCCAGCCAGAACCGCCTGCGGAGCGAGGCGCCGAGATTCGCGTAACGGACGTACTGCCCGAGTACGTCGGCCAGCTTGCCCGAGCGGGACCCGGCGACGAGCAACCCCTGGAGCGGCGCCGGGAAGCGGGACGCGACGCCGACGAGGGCGGCGTCGAGCGAAGCGCCGCGCTCGATGCCGTCGGCCATATCGACGAGGGGCCGCCGCAACCGCTTCGAAGGGAGCTCCGCCGCCAGCGACCGCAGCCCTGAGACGAGCGGCAGGCCCGTGCGCGTCAGCGCCGCGAGATGCTCGGCGAATTCAGCCGATTCGGCGGCGGTCGCGGTCGCCCGCCACTTCGACGGCTTGGCGCTCCTGGCGGCCGGGATGGTCTCCTCGTCGCGAATCGACATCGGCGATCGGGCCTTTCGGCAGATTGAGCGAGGGACGCGGCAGTTCTCTAATCCGAGAGAGGCACGGCCAGTTGATACCAGAGCGTGATGAGCGGCTTGAACACCGACAGGGCATACACGGCGCCCGCCAAGGTACCGACCACCAGGAGGACGGCCGAGGGCAAGATCGCCTGCAGCGTCTCGGCCTTCCGCGCGGCGCGGGCGCGGTACGTCGCGGCGGCGTGCCTCAACGCCGGGGCGAGGGGTTCCCGCGCTCCGGCCGAGGCGATGATCCAGGCGAGCATCGGGGGCAATCCTCCCCGAGCCGCGGTCCCGTCGGCCGGGTCGCCCCGGCGAATCGCATCCCCGAGCGCCGCCACCGACGCGCGAACCGCCGGCGAGCCGGTCGCCTCCGCCGCGAGGGCCGCCGCCTCTTCGAGCGGGACGCCGTGCTCGATCAACAGCGCGAGCAGATCGGCGAAATCGGCCGTCTGGGCCAGACTCAGGATTGACCCCATGCCCGGGATCAATCGCAGCACCCCGATCACCCGACCCGGACGCAACGCCATCGCGCGGCCCGAGCCGGCCCAGCCGATCGTCAACAGGAGGAGCAGCGCGGGAACGATCCAAACCCAGTAGGCCAGGTGATCACCGAGCCAAAGGAAGACGTCGAGGACGGCGATCCCGGGCAGCCTCATCGTCGCGAACGTGGCGGCCAGCCGGGGCACGCCCCACCGGATGAAGAAGACGAAGAGCCCGTAGGCCAGCAGGAGGACCATCAGCGGATACAGCAGGGCCAGTCCGATCGCCTGGCGCGTCTCGGCGAAGCTCCTCGCGTACGACGCAAGCCCCTCGAGGGCCTTGGCCAGCCGCCCCGACCGCAGCCCCGCGTCGACGACGGCCCGATAGAAGGCCGGGACAGGCGGGCCGCCGGCCTGGAGTGCCTCCGCAAGCCCCTCGCCGCTCTCAATCCTCATACCGAGTTGCCCGGCCACACGGCCGACCCGACCTCGCAAGTCGCGCCCGGCCGCGACGAGACCCCTGTCAAGCGGCACCCCCGCCCGCACCAGCGCCGCCATCTCATCACTGAGCGCGATCAACTGATCGACCGAGATGGTCTCCGACGTCGGTCCGGACACGCAGCACCCCCTCGCCTATTACTCTTGTCAGACGAGAGTCTACGACCTCTGTCGGGGGCTGTCAATCGGCTCATCCGAGAATCCTAGGACTCGGCGTATCTCGGCGGGGTCGGTCCGTCCACCTGACACTGCGGTCCGCGCGCGGTCCCACCGGCCGGCCATGCCGGCGGCCAGGGCCAGCGATTCGATCCGACGGATGTCGGCGCGCTCGAGGATGGCCGGGCCGAGTCGCATCGGCTCGGGTTCGATCAGCTCGGCGAGCACCATGCGCCCGTGATAGCCCACGCCCCGACAGACTTCACATCCGACCGGCGTGCGATACCGCTCGACGGCCAGGCCCAGACGGCCCCGCGACTCATCGGACCAGGCCGCGCAGTCGCAGAGCGTCCGCACGAGCCGTTGTGAGGCCACGGCCAGCAGGCCGCTGCGGATGAGGTAAGGCTCGATCCCCATGTCGAGCAGCCGTCCGATCGCCCCCGCCGCGCTTCCGGCGTGAAACGTGGTCAGGACGAGATGGCCGGTCAGGGACGCCTGCGCCGCGATCTCGGCGGTCACGCGGTCGCGGACCTCACCTACGAGGATCACCTCGGGGTCCTGCCTCATGAGCGATCTGAGCCCCGTCGTGAGGTCGAATCCGGCCGCGAGGTTCACCTGCGACTGGGAGACGCCCGGAACGGCCCCTTCGATCGGATCCTCGAGGGAGGCCAGGCTCCTGCGGCCCTCGTTCGACTCGACCAGCTCGCGGAGGCAGGCATAGGCCGTCGTCGTCTTGCCCGACCCCGCGGGGCCTGAGATGACAATCGCGCCGGAGGTCTCGCCGAGGAGTCGAGACAATGACCGGTGGACCTCCTCGGGCAGTCCGAGGTCGGCGAGCCGCAGGAACCGGCCGGAGGCTGCGAAGAGCCGGACGACCGCCTTCTCGCCGTAGAGCGTCGGGAAGGTGCTGACTCGCACCTCCCCCTCGTCGCGCGTCCCGCGCACGCGTCCTTCCTGCGGCACGTCGGTTTTGTAAGTGAGCAGCTCGGCCATCACCTTGAGCCGGGTTACCACATTCGGCGCGACGACCTTCGGGATCGTCCCGAGGTCGTGGAGCACGCCGTCGAGCCGCCAGCGCATCGCCAGTCCGTCGGGCGACGGAAGGAGGTGGACGTCGCTCGCCCCCTCGGCGCGCGCCGAGCTGAGGAGGAGGTCGACAATCTCGACGGCGTGCCGCGGGCTCTTGGAGTCGAGCCTGGCGAGCTCATCGCGGAAGGTCTTTCCAGCCTGGTTCATGGGTCGCGGGACCATTCGAACTCGGCCGCCTGCCCGAAGCATTCCTCGACCTCGACGCGCATCCGTTGCGGCAGAGGGAGCCTGTGCGCGTCGAAGGCCTCCCGGAGCCGAGAGCCGAAATAGTCCGCCAGCAACTCGGCCGTGGTGTTCGCGACCGGGAGGACGACGCACTCGTCCTTCGGGAAGCTCCAGCGCCGGCTCCTGTAGCGGGCCGTCCAGTTCCCGTCATCATCCTCGACGGCGATCAATTCGCTGCGGCCGGGCAAGAGCATCCGGTGATCGAGCTCGTCGACCAGCGCCTTGGTGAGGTCGCGAAGGGCGATGAAGTCGAAGACGTAATGGTTGCGGTCGAGATCGCCGTCGACCTCGACGGCAACGCGGTAGTTGTGGCCGTGGATCCGCTCGCAGTGGTCGCCGTCGAACGTGATGAAATGGCCCGCGCTGAAGACGAGATAATCCTTGGTGACGCGGACGGTATAGCGTTCCGAGGCCAAGGTCGCGGCCTCCTCGAGATGGAAACTCGGCTCAGCCAGACCCGACGAGCGGTGGCCAAGCCTGATCGGAGAGCGGAAATCGAATTGTCCCATCGCGGAGCGCGACGAACAAGGTCGCGGCGATGAGGTCGGCCGTGGCCCCGGGATTTCGAGCGTGGCCGTCGCCGCGGAGCCAAGTGTCGAGCGCGTCGAAGTCGCCGGTGAGTGTCGCCTCTTTCGCCCGTCGCGACGCTTCCTCCGCGACGGCCTGTCCGCGTTTTCGAGCGATGAGCGTATCGGGGCGTACGGCGAGCATCGTCTGATAAGCCAAGACAATCGCCGATTCGAGTCCCGCCCCTCCCTCGAGCGCAGTCGTGAGCCACGGCAGGGCGAGTTCGAAGAGTTCGCGATAATCCGTCGCATACTGACGCGCAACGAGGTCTCGACTCGCCGCAAGACGCATCGCTTCCCGCAGAGGAATCGTCGGCTCGATGGCGATGTCCTGTTCCGGGACTTCCGCGAGACCGCCGGGGTTGGCGAGCCGGATCGCCCGGTAGACCACGCATGCATCCTCGACGGTTGTCCGACCAAGGACCTCGCCGACACCCTCCTGCAATGGCGTCCGCTCGGGCACGACAGCGAGTGGCGCCATCAGCAGGACCATCCCCAGGTTCGTATTCGTCGCAACGACGCGGCGAGTGGCGGCGACGGCCTGGAATATCGTCGCGGCGAGACCGATCCGCGGGGCCGCGTCGAAAACAGGGCCGATAGCCGCGGCGCTGAGGAGAAAGTCGAGGTAATGGGCATCGCCGGGGAAATCAGCTAACCGGTGCACATTTCCGGGCTTGCGCGCGGTGGCCTCGAGGATACAGGCGATTTGCGCGGCCAGACCGGGACTCATCGGCGGTGGTCCAAGAGTTCTCGGAGGATCATCTGGGCGACGTCGATCCTCGTCGCCGATACCAGGGCCTTCCACCCCGGGACTGCGTTGACCTCGATGACCGTGAACCCATCATGATCGACCTCCGGCAGCAGGTCCACACCGGCCATTCGCGCGCCCACAGCCTTCGCGGCTCGGACCGCCATCGACTCGATCTCCTCGCCCAGCGAGACCTTCCGGGCCGTGCCTCCCACCGCCACATTGGTCCTCCAGTCCCCGCCGGAGGCATCCCTGCGGATCGCCCCGATGACGCGGTCGCCTAGGACGAAGGCGCGAAGGTCGTAACCAGGGTGTCTCACGAATCGCTGGACGTAAAGCACAGAGCCCAGGCGGGCGAGGGTATGGAACGTCCTCCGCGCCAGCTCGACGTCGGAGACGCGAACGAGCCCCCTGCCCTCCGATCCGAAGAGCGGCTTGACGACTACGTCGCAGCCCAGCCGTTCGAATGCGGCGAGCGCGTTATCGGCCGACTCGCCGACCCATGTGTCAGGGACCGGGAGGCCGTCGGCCTCGAGCCGCGCGAGGGCCAGATACTTGTCCACGGCCGTCTCGACCGCCCGGGGCGGATTGAGCACGGGGACGCCCAAGGCCTCGAGCCGATGCAGCGCGTCCATGCGGAATATGACTTGCTCGAGCGACCCCGGCGGCATCATCCGGATGAGGATGCCGTCGAGGCTCGTCAGGTCGATCCCGCCCGCTTCGACCGCGGCCGCGCGGTTTCCGACGCGCCCGGTGATCGTCGGGAATGGCAACGCGGCCAGAGAGATCCCGAGCTCCCGGGCCGCACGGCGGAGGTCCTGGACGTGCCAGCCGAGGCCGGAGACGAGCGCGGCGAGCTTGTGCATCAGGTCCGGGTCGACGGCGTGACGTTCTGCGAGTCGCCCATCGCGGGCGACGAATGGAGACAGACTCGCCTCGGGGCCTCGCCGTCGTCAACCCGGCTTGCGGAGAAGCCAGAGATCCTGACGAGGATTGCCCAGCGCCCCTTCGGGCCGGTGCTCCACAATATCCAGCCCGCGTGTCAGCCGATCGCGAACGTACGCCGGAGGGTGAAAGGTGGCGAAATCGTTCGACCCGTCGCGTCCGAGAAGTCTGACGACGGCCTCGCCGCGGTCATACGCCTCCCGGTCGTCGGGCGTGAGGTTTGCGCGGTAGTGATCGCCGTGCGTGGTGATCACCAGATGTCCGCCGGGCTTCAGCACTCGCGTCAGCTCCTCAATCCACGCCAAACCGACGGACTCCGTCAGATGGGTGAAGACCGACAGCGAGTATACGAGGTCGAAGGACCGATCGGGCCAATCGAGGCGACCGGCCAGGTCGTTGCGGCGGATGTCCGCGAACTTGAGGTTCTGCGCGGCACCAGCGGACGAGCCGGGGATTGTAGTCAGATCCGCAGACACGCGACGTCGGCAGGGCGTGCCAGTGGCGGACGACGCGCCCGGCCCCGCATCCGAAGTCGAGGATCGAGCCCAGTCCCTCAATGGAGATCCCGTTTGACGAGAGGACGTCTCGGATACACGCCGCGGCGCTGGCGCCTGCGCCGAGGAACCACGCCAGGTCATTCGAGCCACCGACCAGATAAACCAGACGCGAGGGCGGCAGAGGCAAGCCATGACGGCGGGCGCGGATCGGCACGCTCGCCAGGTGCTCGCGGAACCGGAGCGAGAGACGATGGGCCTTGCCGGCCGCCCGCGACGCCAAACTCGCCCGATGGTTGGTCATGCGGCCTCTCCACCCCGATCCAAGCCGGGCTTCCTCGGCGGAAACGGCGACGGGATAGCCGAATTGTTCCCGGGCGTCAATCGCGATCGGTACGCCGGCGGCGCGTGGTTTGCCTCGTACGCGAAGCCGGATGGACGTCTCGAGCCCTTTTCGGAGGATGCACATCATGAGTCGGACTTCATGCGGCCTGGGGATCGTCATTGCGTCGCTTGGACTTATGGACCGCGGCGCGGGCGAGTCCCGGGCCCAGCTTCCTGGGCAGGAGGTGGTCTACGAGTCGGTCGTCCCCGGCCCGTCGGTGATCACTTATGGCGAACGTTACAAAGTGCGTTACCGCCCCCGGAGGATCGTGATGAAGGAGCGGCCGGTCGCCTATGTCACCCCTTCCGCCCCCATCGTCACGGAAACCCGATTCGTCCGGCCGGCGCCGATCATCGAGCGACGGATCGTCCAGCCTGCGCCGATCGTCGAGAGCCGCGTGATCCAGCCGGCACCGGTGTTCGAGACGCGGTATTACGGGCCCTATCCCTACTAATCGGCGGAGCCGGGCCCACTCGAGGACGTGGGCCCGGCTCGCCACCCGTTCACTCCGACGCGAACGACCGGGCTAGGACGGCATCGTCGGTGGCACCGAACGCATGCACGCGACCGGTCTGGACGTTATGCAAGACGACCTCGGCGGGGCTGAAGAGGTGGGGATCCACCGCGTAGAAGTCGTGATTGTACCGCGCGAAGATGGCCGCGAACGGCTCGCCGTGATCGCGCGAGGCCGAGGAGGGGACTCGCGGGCCGACGTCGAGCAGGGATTCGTCATCGCCCTCGACCCAGAGGATCACCTTGCCGCCGTACAGGATCGCGTCGTTGGTGCGCCCGATGGCCGCCAGGTCGTCCTTCGCGACGGGGGGAATCGGGGCAACGCCGTGCCCCGCGACGATGCGAGACAGGTCGAAATCGAGCGCGTGGAGCTTATGGAGGGCCGTCTCGACCGACCTCGCCACGACCTGAATACCTCCCGCCACGCTGGCCGTGGGGGCCACCAGGAGTGTCACAGACGCCGGGGGAACGCCGCAGGCGGCGGCGATTCGCGACACCACGGCGGATGGCGGCCGCTTGCGGGCCTCAAGCACGCCGACGACCGACTCAGACTCTTCCTTGTAGCCGATCTGGGCGAAGATCGGCTCGTGCCCGTAGGCCGCGCGCATCGGCCCGGAGCCCATCGCGAAGAATTTCCCCTCGACAAGCTGCCAGCCGGCGTATTGGCTCGCGAGACAGGCCGCGACCGGATGATCCGTGACGACCTGCACGTGCGGGCATGCTCGACCCCCGACCGTCCCCGGGACGATCGAGACCACGCCCAGATCGGCCATGCAGATCCGGGCGAGCTCGATCCCTGCGTGGATCCCGCCGTGGGCGTCGATCCCGCAGTCCACGAGCCGACCGCCACGCTCGATCGGACGAACCTCGACCCGGCGAAGCTCGGCCTCCGCGACCAACGTCTCGACGAGCCGGAGTGCGCGGCGATTCAGGTCCATCGCTGTCCCGTCCGGCAGGAACTTCCTCGATCGTGAGGCTTTCCGTCAGACCCAGACGAGGATTTCACCCTGTCCCCCGTCGGCCCGGTCGCCATTGTAGCGCGCGAGCGGTCCCGCGAGAACTGCGGGCGGCACGGGGAATCCCCAGCGCGCGAGTTGACGCAGGTAGATGGTCAAAAAGGGAGGTCGATCACGCCCGGCCGGTGCGAATGTTGGCAGGACACCGTGGTCCGGGCCGTCATGCTGACCGAAGAGGGCGATGGTGCCGCGTTTCATTCCCATCCCGACCATCGGTCCCGCGCGACCGAAGAAGAACAGCGATCCGGCGATCATCCACCGCCCCGCGCCCACGCCGACTCCCCCGCCGACGGCGATCAGGCCGCGCCTCATCGCGAGTCCGACGTCATTACCCGCCGCCCCGCCGACGAGGATGACCCCCTCGGTCATGCCCTTCCCACTCCCCGGCAGGGCCGCACCGAGTCCGTGGCCGGCATCGCCCGCGATCCTCAGGAAACCACCCGACATCTCGGCCCCGGCCCAGGGGCCCACCGAGCCCTCGACCGTCACCTCGCCCCCGGACATCCCGAGCCCGGCCCGCGGCCCGACGTCGCCCCGGACCGCGATCCGGCCCGACGATCCTCCCGCCCCGATCGAGCGGACCGCGCGGAGATCGCCCTCCATGAGCAGGTTCCCGTCGCTGGCGTCTCCCTCGACATCGAAGAGCTCGCCCACCTCGGCGGAGGAGTTACCCAGCGGCACGGCTATCCGCCTCACGGACGAGAGCGAGACACCGGCGAGAACCTCGGGACGGAGCCGATCGGCTTCGACTGGCAGCCGGGTTGCATCTTTCCAGCGCAGATGGAGGGCCATGATCGGCCCAGTCTACTCGCAGCCGAACGGTTCCGGGAAGAAGAACCTGCGGCCCGATTCGACGAGCCCGTCCAACTGCTCGCCGTCGCCTTCGACTAGCGCGGCCAGCTCGCGCTCGCCATGGTCGCTGAGAACCTCGGAAGTGACGCGGCCGTCATACCTTTCCCAGCTCGGCGCACCGTCCGCGCGGCCGACGACGACGCGCGTGGCCAGATAGATCACGGCCTCCGGCGGGAGCATCGAGCGCTGGCCGTGGAGGCGATAGGTTCCCAGGCACCGAGACGCGTCCATGGTCCCTCGGCGATACGCCGCGATCAGCTCCCGTCGTAGTTCGATCGGCCAACCGAGTTGCGTATGGGCTGGATGCATGATCCGTCGTTCCGAGACCGTCATCGCTTCGCCAGTCATCAATGCCGTGACTCCGTTGGGTGGGGATCGTTACTGATAACGGGCTTCCGTAACTACCGTCAAGCCAACCTCTTTCGATGTTCGTTCGAATCAACAAGACGTGTCAACCACGTGGCGTTTCTGCAACACTCTTGACCTCGCTTGTCGTTACATCGCCGGTATCGCAGTGTAGACGCGGGGTCCTGGATCGCGACCCGCTATGGCATCTCTAGATGGACTCTGATCGCAGCCTAGGACATCGATTCGGCGCCGGAATCGTGACGGCGCGGATTCTCACGCGGGTATCGTCGGTCCCCCCGATCGCGTCGGATAAAGAGCGCGAAGAAGTGCCCGGTTCGTACGGATTTGTGCCGAAAGCGCCGTTCAGCGCTCGGATCTCGCCGCGGTCCGGGCTCCTTTACTTCCATCGGCCATCGGGGCCGTCCCCTGAGGCGGTTCGCAGGCGGCGGCGGTTATCCGGCCGTCATGGATTGCCGATCCGACGAGCACGGCCGAGGCCCCGGCGCGGCCCAGGGCTTCGACGTCCGCGTTCCCGGCGACCCCTCCCCCCGCCACCCATTCGACTTGCGGGTGCGTCCGCACCAAGTCCCGGAGGAGGTCGGCCGTGCCTACCCCCCTGCCCGTCCCCACACGACTCAGATCCAGAATAATGACCGTCGTGGACCCCGCGTGCACGGCCCGCGTCGCGATCTGACGCGCGTCTGACGTGCCCCATCGTGCCGCCGGTGCGACGATCGGTCTGCCGTCTCGCAGGTCGAGGCTGAAAACGACCCGTGATAGGCCGGCGGCCTGGACGATCCCTGGTAGAGACTCGCCGTTTGCGATCGTCTCGAGACCGACGACAATCCGGGAAACCCCAGCATCGACGAGCGGCTTGACGTCCTCGGCATCGTGCAGTCCTGCGTCGATCCACGTCTCGAGCCCGAGTCGCGCAAGTTCCTGATAGAGTCGCAGCGCGGGCCTCGCACCGGCGATCGCGTCGAGGTCGGCCATGTAGAGCTCGCCGCGTCTCCATTCCTCACGGATCGCGCCGGCCAGTGCGACCGGGTCGCTACCCTGTCGCAAGACCGACCGGAGCGCACGATAATCCTCCCTTCGCCCCCGCCGCGCATGGACGGCCTGGCCGCGGAGCACGTCGAGCACTGGGATGATTCGCGGCATGGAGATGATCCCCAGATATCCCGACGGCCCCGCCGTGCTCATCCACGAGCACGTCTCAGGCGGGGGATTCGGTGATGAGCAGATGCCTCACACATGGCTGGCCGAGGGTTCGGCCATTCGCGTAGCGCTTGCGCGAGATTTCGCCGCCTGTGGCGCCCGCGTCGTGATGACCCTCGATACTCGGATTGCGGACCAGCCCGGCCCATGGCAGATCGAGAGGATCGAGCCCGGCTCAGCCTCCCGGAGACTGCCCGGCCTCGTTCGGCGGGCCGATTTTACCATCGCGATCGCCCCCGAGACTCGCGGCACGCTCCGCCAACTCGCCGCCTCCATCGCTCGAGCCGGTGGAACCTCCCTCGGCAGTTCCCCTGAAGCGATCGATCTGGTCGCCGATAAGCTCCGCCTGGCGGGCCACTTGACTCGCGTCGGCGTCCCTTCGCCCCGTGCGATCCAGGTCGAGCCCCGGCTCGGCCTGCCGCCCGACGCAGCCTATCCGGCCATTCTCAAGCCCGTCGATGGTGCTGGGTGCCTCGATACGCTCCATGTGGCCGATCGCGACGATCCGATTGTGTCATCGTTCTCGGGCGAAATCGGCATGTTGCAGCCATTCGTCCGCGGCGAAGCTCGGAGTGCGACCTTCCTCGCCCGTCCCGACGGCCCGCCCATCCTGCTCGGAGTCGCTCTTCAGTCGATCACCATCGACGACTCGCGACTGGCCTACCGCGGCGGCACGATCCTGACCGACGATCTTCCGCGCGACCATCCCGCGCGTTGCGCAGTCGCGTCGGTGCCGGGGCTCTCGGGGCTCGTCGGCGTGGACTACATCCAAAACGGCATCGCCTTCGACGCGGTCATCATCGAGATCAACCCGAGGCCGACCACCTCGTGCGTCGGCCTGGTCGCCTCCCTCGACCCAGGCCGGCTCGCCGAGGCCTGGCTCGATTCGGCCGAGGGCACTAAGCGGGTTCGATCGTCCCCGCGACGCCTGCCCGGGCGAACGACCTCGTTCCGAGCCGACGGCTCGATCTTCGCCGGCGACCCCGCTCCCACCAGCGAGTCCATCGAATGATGAACAATAATGCCAGCGACGGATGGCTTGCCCTGAACGTCGGAGGCGCTAACATCAAGGCCGCCCACGAGTCGGGAGCGAGTCGCATAGTTCCGTTCGAGCTCTGGCGCAGTCCTTCGCACCTCCCATCCGTCCTGCAGTCCCTCTTCGCGAGCGTCCCGCCTTTCGGTCGCATCGCGCTGACAATGACGGCCGAGCTTTGCGATTGTTACGCAACGAAGGCGGAAGGCGTCAGGCATGTCCTCGACGCGACTGCCATCGCATCCACGGCACGTCTGAAAGTCGTGTGGTGCATCGACGGTCAGTTCCGGGACTTCCCCGGCGTCCTTGCCCGTCCCGAGCTCGCCGCCGCTGCTAACTGGCTGGCCCTCGCGGAGGTCGCCGCGCGCACCATGTCCGGCGCTGGCGGGCTGCTCATCGATATCGGCTCGACGACCACCGACATCGTCGCGCTTGGCCACGGGCGTGCGCACCCTCTGGGTCGGACGGACACCGAGAGGCTCGGCGCCGGGGAGCTCGTGTACGCAGGAGTTCGACGCACGCCCATCTGCGCCTCTGGCTCAACACCTTCCCTTCCGCGGACTTCCGACGGGCGTGGCCGCGGAGCTATTCGCGACGACCCTCGATGTGTATCTGACCCTCGGCTCCATCCCGCCCGACCCCTCCGATCGCGCGACGGCTGACGGCCGCCCCGCGACCGTTTTCTGCGCACGCGGCCGCCTGGCACGGATGATAGGTGCCGACAGCAACGAGTTCGATGATCAAGACGCACGGCTTCTGGCGGAGGCGGTCCATTTGACGCTCGTGTCACGCATAGTCGATTCGGCTGCCACGGTCGCGGCCTCGTCTCCGGAACCCTTGCGGTCTGCGGTCATTTCGGGCTCCGGTGAATTCCTGGCGCGGGCTGTGGCAAACAGCCTGCCCCAGATCACGTCGCTCGTGAGCCTCGGCTCGCTCTGGGGCCCGGAAGCCTCGGCCGTCGCATGCGCCCGAAGTCTGCTCATTCTCGCTTGCGAGGGATTCGGATCTCAGGTTCAATTTCTTTAGCCATGTCGCGACGTCAACGAAGTCGTTTCGCGCCGGTGGGCAAGTCAGGAATTCCATCCTTCGGCAGGCTGAGAAACTTGCTCAGCTGCTTGTCGTCGCCCGAGCTCGCTGCTAAACTTCTCGGAACTGGGGATTTCTGTGGCCTCGGAGTTCCCGACGCGGGCGTAATTCAGTGGTAGAATGCCAGCTTCCCAAGCTGGACGTCAGGGGTTCGAATCCCCTCGCCCGCTTCGACTTATGGCAAGTCTGTTCCCACGTCGCATCCCCCGGTTGCACCGCCATCGCGAGTCCGTGCAACATGGGCGTTGTTTCTGAACCGCGCCAGTCCCTCGGGATGACAGCCATCCCAAACCGGTCACGGGAGACTTCGACACTTCGAGCGGCGGCGTCAGCGACCCGATCCTCTACGGTCTCTCGATGGACTCGACCCAGATCCTTCCGTTCCACGCCCTGGCCTACAACAGGTGTGGCGACCCCGACTGCAACCCGATCGGGCAGTTCGCCTACGAGATCACGCTGATCCGAGCGGTCGCCGAGCCCGGCTGCGTTGCGCTGCTCGGATAGGCCGGGTCGCGATGGGACTCGGCGCGGCCCGTCGGACCCGCCGGCGCGAGTTACCGAGAGCGGCGGGCTGAACCTGCTGCAATTTCATTCACGCCCGACGCATTGTTTGGGCCGATAGTTAGCTTGATGTTCCAGATTTCCCCAGCTATCCGAAGCCGGTAAACTCTGCCAGGTCATCGGGCCTGGTCGCCATCCGTCTGCAGGATGCGGAGGAATCATGCGTCGGAGACGCTGTCGCCGTTTGGTGTTGCCGATTCTGCTGTGCGCATCGCTCACATGCCGCGGCGCATCGGCCCAGACAGTAACGCTCCCGCGCGCGCTGGGTGGTCGGGCCGTACCATCGTCATCGGTCGACCGACCGCCGCCACCGCCGCCGGGCTCGGAAGGCCAAACGGAGTCGCCTCCTCCCCCTGCCCCCCTACCGATGCCCGGTCCGGCCGGGATGGGCTTGCCGGTGGGTGGGATGGATGCGCCGGTCCCGCAAGGCTTGCCGATCAACCTGGCGACCGCGATGCGACTGGCTGGGGCGCGTCCGCTGGACATCGCCGCGGCCACGGCCGAGGTCGAGCAGTCGCTCGCCGAGCTCCTGCAGGCGAAGGCCCTCTGGATACCCAACCTGAATGCCGGCGTCGACTACTTCCGGCACGACGGCGTCCAGCAAAACCTCTTCACTGGCGCGAATTTCATCAAGGGCCGGCAGAGCTTGATGGCGGGGGGCGGGCCAACCCTCTCGGTCGGCCTGACTGACGCCATCTTTGCGCCGCTGGCAGCGCGGCAGGTGGTCGCTGCGCGGCGAGCCGATCTACAGGCCGCTAGAAACGACGTCCTCCTCCAGGTGTCCCAGGCCTTTTTCGACCTCCAGGCCGCTCGAGGACGGCTCCTCGGCATCGGCGCCGCGATCGTCAGGTCGGAGATGCTCGTGAGGTTCGCGACGGGCCTTGCTCCCGCCCTAATCGCGCCGTTGGAGATCAACCGGGCGCAGACGGAGCTGCAGAGCCTCCGGCAGACGCAGCAGGCCGCCATCCGCGATTTGCGGGTCGCCAGCGCGCGGCTGGCCGAGGTGCTCCTGCTCGAGCCGGGCGACTTGCTCGAGCCGGTCGAGCCGCCGTTCCTGCAGGTCACCCTCGTCTCCTCCGACTGTTCGCCTAACGAGCTGATACCGATCGCGCTGAACAACCGCCCCGAGCTCGCCTCGCGGCGCGATCTCCTCATCGCCGCCCATGAGCTCCTTCGTCGGGAGAAGAATCGCCCGCTCCTGCCGAACCTGATCGTGACCAGCCCGGCGACGAGCACGGGGCTGATCTCGGGAGGCAACTTCTCCGCAGGCCCCAACGGCTCGATAGGCTCGAATGGCGGTCGATTCGATATCGAGGTCGCCGCGGTCTGGCAATTGCAAAATGGCGGGGTGGGCAACGTCGGACTGATCCGGCAGAGGCGCGCCGAGCAGAATCTGGCGTCGATCGAGGTGACGCGGACGGTCTACCGGGTCAAATCTGAGGTTTCGCAGGCCGTCGCCCGGCTGCAGACTGCCCGCGTCCGCGTGGTCGAGACCGAGGAGGGCGTGCGGCAGGCGATCGAGTCGGCGGACAAGAATTTCATCGGGCTCCGCGAAACGACGCGGCCGGCCGGCGAGCTGCTCCGGCTTATCGTCCGGCCGCAGGAAGTCGTCCAGGCGATCGAGGCGCTAAACACCGCGTACCAGCAGTACTCCTTGGCGGTGAACGACTACAACGTCGCCCAGTTCGAGCTGTACCGCGCCTCGGCCAGCCGGCGCAGTGGGTCACCCGCCAGTTCACGACCCCGCCCCCGCCGCCGGCCGACGCGCCGGGCGGCCTGCCCCGGGCTCGCTGACGGCGCGCCGTCGGCAACCGGGCGACGCGGGCCTTTGCCCCGGCGTGTAACATAGGTGAAGATGCCACCGAGGGCCGCCGTTCCCGGCCGACGGGTGCGGGCGACAGCCGGACCCGCGCGCCGGGTCAGCCAGCCGAGGCCACGATGAACCCCATTGTCTTCGCGCTCCGCCGGCCGATCACGGTCATGATGCTGGTGCTCGCCCTCGGCCTGGGCGGCCTCTACAGCATCGCCCGCATGCCGAAGGACATCTTCCCGGCGATCAACCAGCCGGTCCTGTACATCCTCCACGGCTACGGCGGCCTCGACCCCAAGCAGATGGAAGGGCTCATCACCAACGTCTACGAGCTCTTCCTCCAGTACGTCAACGCCGTGGAGCACGTCGAGTCGCGATCGATCCAGGGCATGGCGATGCTCAAGGTCTACTTCCAGGAGGGAACGAACATGGCCGAGGCGACGGCGCAGACCGTCGCCTTCTGCAACAAGGCCCTGGCCGTGATGCCGCCGGGGGCGCTACCGCCGCACATCATCCGGCTCGACGCGGGGAGCCTGCCCGTCGGCTACCTCGTCTTCGCGAGCAAGACCCGTACGGTGGGCGAGCTTCAGGACCTGGCGCTGTTCCGGGTCCGGCCGATGTTCTCGGGCCTAGCGGGCATCGCGTCGCCGCCCCCGTTCGGCGGCAACATCCGCTCGATCGTGATCAACGTCGACCCGGACCGGCTCCGCTCCTACAACCTCTCTCCCCAGGACGTCGTCGACGCGCTCGACCGCGGCAACTACGTCGCCCCCTCGGGCAATGTCACCATCAAGGATCAGCTCCCGATGGTGCCGACCAACGCGACGGTCCTCGACCCGCAGGAACTCCGCAATGTCCCCCTGAAGCTGGGCCAGAACGTCTACATCCGCGACGTGGGCACCGTGGCCGACGCCACCGACGTCCCCGTCGGCTACGGGCTGGTGAACGGGCGGAAGTCGGTCTACCTGCCGGTCGTCAAGCGCGCCGACGCCTCGACGCTCAGCGTCGTCAACTCCGTGAAGGAGAACCTGCCGCGGTTCCAGGCGGCCATGCCCGACGACGTGACCGTCGCCTACGAGTTCGACGAGTCGCCGATCGTCTACCGGGCCATCGAGAGCGTCGGAGTCGAGGGCGCGCTCGGCGCCGGCCTGACCGGGCTGATGGTCCTGCTCTTCCTCCGCGACCTGCGGGCCGTGATCATCGTCGTGCTCAACATCCCGCTGGCGCTCCTGGGGTCGATCGTCGTCCTGAACCTGACGGGCAACACGATCAATATCATGACGCTGGGCGGCCTCGCGCTGGCCATCGGCATCCTCGTCGACGAGGCGACCGTCGAGATCGAGAACATCCACACGCAGATGGAGCACACGCCGTCCATGTCGCGCTCGGTGCGGCAGGGGAACATGGAGACGGCGGTGCCGAGGCTCCTGGCGCTCCTGTGCATCCTCTCGGTGTTCATCCCGTCGTTCATCATGGAGGGGGCGGTGCGCGCGCTGTTCGTGCCGCTCTCGCTGGCCGTCGGCGCGTCGATGATCACGTCCTACCTGCTGTCGAGCACGCTCGTCCCGGTGCTGAGCGTCTGGCTGCTCGAGAACCGCCACGGCACGCACGGCCACGACGGATCGGGGGGGCGGCCCGGGTTCTTCACGCGATTCCAGAATCGGTACGAGAAGGTCGCCGTCTGGTCGGTCGCCCACCGGCGCATCGTGGTGCTGGCCTATCTCGTCGCCGCCGCCGCCGTAATCGTCGTCGTGGGCGGGCGGCTCGGCCGCGAGCTGTTCCCGAGGGTCGACGCCGGCCAGTTCCAGCTCCGCATCCGCCCGCCGCAGGGGACGCAGTTCGAGCTGACACGCCAGGTGGCGCAGAAGACGCTCGACGTGATCGGCGAGGAGGCCGGGCCGGAGAACGTCGATATCACCATGGGCTACGTCGGGGCGACGCCGCCACAGTTCGCCATCAACGCCGCCTATCTCTGGAGCCGCGGACCCGACGACGGGCTGCTCCGCATCGGACTGCGCAAGGGGCACACGATCGGAGTCTTCGAGCTCCAGGAGAAGCTCCGGGCCGCCCTGCCGAAAAAGGTGGGCGCGTGGCTCCGCGGCGAGTACGTGAGGCTGGGCCTCACCGCGGAGCAGATCGAGCAGAGGCTCGGCGACCTCGTCTTTGCCTTCGAGCCCGGTGACCTGATCGCCGAGACAATGAGCCTGGCGCGCCGGCGCCCATTGAGGTCGTCATCAGCGGGCGGAGCCTCGCCGACTCGAGCACGTTCATGGACCGGGTCCGCGGCGAGCTCGACGACATCGAGTCGCTCCGCGACGTCCAGGTCCAGCAGTCGCTGCACTACCCGACCGTCCAGGTCGCCATCGACCGCGAGCGCCACGGCCTCAGCGGTGTGACGGCCCGCGACGTCGGCAACTCGCTGATCGCGGCCACCTACTCGAGCCGCTACACGTCGCGGGTCTACTGGCGCGACGACGCGAGTGGGACGTCGTACCAGGTCCAGGTCGAGGTCCCGCCCCTGAAGTTGACCTCGGCGACCGACGTGGGTCTCGTGCCGCTGTCTCCTCAGGCCAACGCCCGCAACCAGGTGCTGACGACCGGCGGCGTGCCGCCGGCGCCGACGGATTCGCCGTCGAACCCCACGCCGCCCCTGCTCGTCCGCGACGTCGCCACCGTGATGCGGAGCACGATGCCCGGCGAGGTCGACCGCTACAACTCTCGGCGCTTCCTGAGCCTGACCGCCAACGTCGAGGGCGAGGACCTCGGCCGCGTCATCGACCGGATCGACCGGGCGATCCGCGACGCCGGGACGCCGCCCAAGGGGATCGAGATCGAGCTTCGCGGCCAGGTCCAGCCGATGAAGCAGATGTTCCGCAGCCTGGAGATCGGCCTGGCCGTGGCCGTCGTCGTGATCCTGATCATGCTGACCGCGTACTTCCAGGCCCCGCGCCTCGCGCTGACGGCCGTGGCCTCGGTGCCCGCGGTCCTCTGCGGCGTGGTGGTGGCGCTCTGGGTCACACATACGACTCTGAACATTGAGTCATTCATGGGCGCGATCATGGCCGTCGGCGTCGCGGTCTCGAACGCGATCATGCTCGTCAGCTTCGGCAACCGCCACCGGCTCGAGGAGGGCATGTCGGCCGACCAGGCGGCGATCACCGCGGCCAAGGGCCGGCTCCGCCCGATCATCATGACCGCCTGTGCCATGACCGCGGGGATGATCCCGATGTCGCTCGGCCTCGAGGAAGGGAGCGAGCAGAACGCCCCGCTCGGCCGCGCGGTCATCGGCGGGATGGCCTTCGCGACGTTCGCCACGCTGCTCGTGCTGCCCGCCGTCTTCTCGCTCCTGATGGGCCGCGCGACGAACCAGTCCCCCTCGCTCGACCCCGACGACCCGGCGAGCACGCATTACGACCCGATCCATCCCCCGCAGCAGGTCGATGGCCGACACCAGGCCGAGCCCGCACACCACGCCGCGAACGCCTCTCCCCAACCGCAACCGGAGGCCCAACCCGATGCCGACGCCAGATCCTGAGCGGGCGACGTTCTCGATCGCCCTGGCCCTCCTGCTCGCGGCCGGCTGCGGGCGCTCCGACACTGCGAACAAGAAGCCCGCATCCGACGAGCAGGGCAAGACCGCCGGCACGCAGATCATCCGGCCCGAGCGCCGGGACCTGCGGATGACGGTGATCCAGCCGGGGACGATCCAGGCGTTCGAGACCACGCCGATCTACTCCCGGATCGCCGGCTACGTCGGCAGATATCTGCACAACATCGGCGACCGCGTCAAGGCCGGCGACGTCCTGCTCGAGATGTGGATCCCCGACTACGTCGAGCAGCACGGCCAGAAGTCGGCCGAGGTGAAGCGGGCCGAGGTCCAGATCCGCGTGGCCGAGAGCGCCTCCGCGCCGCCGAGGCGAAGGTCGAGACGGCGCTGGCCCGCATCGTCTCGGCCGAGGCGGGCGTCAAGCGCGCCCAGGCCAGCTACACCCGTTGGGAGTCGGAGTACAAGCGGCTCGAGGACCTGGTCAAGCAGCGCGTGCTCGACGTCCAGGTCCGCGACGAGACCTACCGCCAGTTCGAGGAGGCGATGGCGGCGCGCGACCAGGCCGTCGCGGCCGTCTCCGAGGCCAACTCCTCGCGCGACCAGGCGGTCGCCGACCGCGACCGCGCCAAGGTCGACGTCGAGGCCGCCCGGGCCCAGCTGGACGTCGCGCACGCGAGGAGCGCGAGGCGCGTCCAGGTCGAGTACGGCCGAATCAAGGCCCCCTACAACGGCGTGATCACCGTGCGGAACGTCAGCCCCGGCGATTACCTCCAGCCGGGCGCAGGCAGCGGCACGCAGTCCCACCCCCTGTTCGTCCTCGAGCAGATCGACCCCGTCCGCGTCTTCATCGGCGTGCCCGAGCTGGCCTCCTTCTTCGTCAAGGAGGGCGACACGGCCCTCATCCGCTTCCAGGCGATCCCCGGCGCCACCCGCGAGGGCAAGGTCGTCCGCTCGGGCTTCTCGCTCAACCCGTCCACGCGGACCCTCCAGACCGAGATCGACATCCCCAACGCCGACGGCCACCTCCACCCCGGCTGGTACGTCACCGTCACGCTCACGATCGAGCGCAAGCAGGTCTGGACCTTGCCGTCCAACGCCATCGGCTTCCTGAGCACGCAGAACTACTTCGTCTACCTCGAGGTCGACGGCAAGCCCGTCCGCACTCCGGTCGTCATCGGCCCCTCAGACGACACGCGCACCGAGGTCCTCAGGAAGTACGCCGCCGGCGCCAACACCAACGACTGGCCGACCTTCGACGGCAGCGAGCGCGTCTACGCCGGCAACCTCGACGTCCTAGCCGCCGAGCAGCCCGCGACCGACGGAGCGCAGCACTGAGCGGCCGGCTCGGTGAACGCGACCGATACGATTTCGGATTGGCTCAGTCGGGCGGCGTCGACGGCGCGATCGGAAAATTGCCCGCGCGATGTCGGCGGGATCGCTCGACGTAGTGGCGCCAGGCGTGGTCGATCCGGCCGGTCATAGTCTCGCCGACATGACCGACGACCCTCCTGGGCAAGCCGAGCACGAGCGACGCCGCAGGAACCTGGAAGCCCTCGGTCAACAAGGCCCCTGCGCCGACGACCGATCCTCGGCCGACGCGAACCCCGTTGAGCAGGATCGCCCCCATGCCGATCATGCAGTCGTCCTCGACCGTGCAACCGTGGAGGATCGCCCGGTGGCCCACCGTGACCCTGCACCCGATCGCGCAGGGATAGCCGGGGTCGGCGTGGAGCATGCAGAGATCCTGGACGTTCGTCTCGTCTCCGATCGTGATCCGTTCGGTGTCACCGCGGATGACGCACGAGTACCAGACGCTCGCGTCCTTGCCAATCCGGACGTCGCCCAGAACGATGACACCGCGGGCGAGGAACGCCGTCGATTCGATCATGCGGGATGCCTCTCCTCGCCATTGGGGGGTTCCCGATCCCCGGCGTGGGCACGTTTATCTCAGAGCCTCGTAGCCGAAGCAAGATTCAGTACAAAGCCGATCCGGCACGTCCTTGTCCGCCATCGGTGTGGTCCCGCAACGATTCGAACGCGAGGTGTCGATCGACGACTCCGAGATCCAGGCTGTCATCCGCTCATTTGAGGACTGTACGCTCGACCGGGATGCCTGGACCGACAGCGGTCATCTCGTCGTCGCCCTGCGGTATTTGTGGCGCGAGCCCCGGGGACGAGGCCACTCGGCGGATTCGGACGGGCATCCGTGACCTCGGCCGGGATATCGGCCGGAATCGACCTCGCCTTCCTGCTCGTCGGCCGGCACTACGTCGAGGCCGTGGCCTGCGGCACCGCGAGGCACATGGAGTATCTCTATCCGCGCGACGGACGCGGGTGACTCGACGCAGTGAGCCCGTGCGTGTGGTATCGTGTCGGCTCCGAGATCAACACGCGGAGGGTACGGTCATGCGTCGATCGAGACTCGGAATCGTCGTGCTATCCGCCGCATACGGACTCGGCTTGGTCGGCGCGGCTTCGGCCGGGGAGGCGTTCGCGTCGAGAACCTTCACCGTCCAGCCTGGCGGGCCGCGGACCGGCCGCACCGGCGCACTTTTTTCAACGTCGAGGGAAGGAAGAACGGCGACGCCGGCAAGTACGCAAGCTTCGGCATCGTCGAGTTCCCCGCCGCGGATTTTGCCGAGTTCGGCGCGAAGGACACGACCCTCACCCTGACTATGACCCAGACCGTCGCCCAGTTCTCCGCGGACGGCCCGTTGAAGCTCTATCTTGCGACGACGAACCTCGACGCGAGAGACTTGAAGTTCGACCTAGCCGGTATCGACGGCCTGGGGAGTCAGGTTTCATCGAAGTCGACTCTCGGCTCGGGCGCGTTCATGAAAGCGGTGACGGGGAAAGCGGACTCGTTCACGCTTAGCCTCGACGACGCCTCGCGGAGTTTTCTCAAGGCACGTGCCGCCAAGGGTGATCCAATCCAAATCATCGTGGCGCCCGACGACGAGACGGTGGCCGCGACCTACCTGGCGCGGGCTCCAACGAGGCTACTCGGCGGCCGAAGCTGGCGGTGGGACCACCGAAATGAGCGTGTCCGACGGCCAACCCGTATGCGTTGGCGAGCCCGCGCCCGACTTCACGCTCGAATCAACGACGGGTGAGTACATTCGACTATCCGATTTTCAGGGCAAGTCGGAGGTCGTGCTGTTTTTCTACCCGAAGGACAGCACCCCGGGCTGCACGGTCGAGGCGTGCTCGTTTCGGGACAGTCACGAGGCGTTCCGCAACGGCGGAGCCGAGGTTATCGGCATCAGCTCCGATTCGGGTCTGTCGCACCGTCGGTTCGCCGATCGGCACGGCTTGCCTTTCCTCCTCCTCAGCGATCCCGGCGGCGCGGTCCGCGCCCGGTACGGCGTCTCGAGGACGTTCGGCCTGCTGCCCGGACGTGTGACGTTCGTGATCGACCGCAACGGGATCGTCCGGCACGTTTTCTCGTCGCAGTTCCGGCCGTCCCGGCACGTCGAGGAGGCACTGAGCGTTCTCCACACGTTCCGCGATGCCGTCGGAGGTCAGCGGGACGCGCCCTGAACTGCGGCCACGGCCGGCGTGAAGTCGAGACGCGTCACGGTCAGGTCGAGCGTCGGGCTCGCGGTCGGCTGCTCGTGGCTGATCACGACTTCCTTGATGCGCGTCAGGCCGACCGTCGCCGGCAGGGGGATGATAATCTCCTCGTCGCGACCACCGGTGTCGACGAAGCGGGTGAAGATTTCCTTGGGAATGAGGCCCGAGTCGGGGCGGACGCCGGCCGGCTTCAACTGGATGGCGACCGGGTCGATTGCCGCATGGGCGCGGTAACGGATGCGGAGATGGCCACCCGAGAGGTCCAGGGTCTCGTCACCCTTCGGGACGAAAGCGATCCCGAGCAGACGGATCTCGTCTCCCTCGACCCGGAACGCTTCGTCTTGCCTGCCGGATCGGATCCGCCCGTCCTTGTTCACCCAGGCGAAGACGCGGGAGTCGGCCCCGAGTAGGTCTGACGCCACGCCGGGCCGGAAATGCTCGGACAGGCGCTCGCCAAGCCCCGCGTGGTCGGCATAGCGCTTCATGTTTGACGGCCCCGTCCCGACCAGTCCGAGGATCAGGGACAGCGTGTGCGCCGTCGTCTGAAACCGAATGGTCTCGCGGCGCGAGACGTTGTAGCCCTCCCACGGTCCGTGATCGGTGAACAGCGACGTGATCGTCGGCCAGTTCGCACCGAGGAACCGCTCGACGGCCTCTGGATCGATCGTGTAGGCGACGCCCAGCGCATAGAGCGAAGCGGCATCGGTGATTCTGGGTCGGGGCGAGACGGTGATCTCCGGAATCCCCACGGCGCCGGTGTACTGGACGCCCACGCCGGTGTACGACTCCGAGAGGAAGCCCGGCAGCCCTTTGCGGGCCGCGAAGTCGATCTCGATGGCCACGGCGTTGCCCAGCAGCTCACGCCAGCTCGGGCTCTGCTTCTCCGCAAGCGAGAGGCCGAGCCCCATGGCCTGAAATGCAGAGCCTTCCCACGGCGCGAGGGCATAGAGCGCGTTCCCGTCGCGGAGCACGTACGGCTTGATCTTGAACCCGAGATTTTTGATCGCATCCGATGGCAGCCCGAAACGGGCTTCGACGAACGTCGCCGGGCCGCGGAACTCGTTGACGAAATAATCCATGTGGCCGGTCGTCCAGTTGCCCTGGGCGTCCTCCCAGCCGAAGAGGCGACCCTTCGTGGCGTCCCACCCGAAATAGAAGAGGCCGATCTTGGGGTCATAGAGTTGGCGGTAGCCTTCGGCCTGATCGTCGAGGAACGCCTCCAGTTCGCGGCGGATCGCGGCGACCTCCGGCCTCTCCCCGATCCCCGCCGTTAGGAGCGCACCGATCGCCTTCGCGACCGACATAGAGAGATTCGCATTGTCGCCGAACACGACAAGGACGACCCGCTGGTCGACGATTGCCATGATCTTCCGCCGAGTCGCCTCGTCGCGAAACGGGGCAAGCGGCCCGTCGAAATAGTCCCAGCCGAACTTCTCCGCGCGCTTGATCTCGGCGTCTCGGTCCTTGTCGCGGGCGACGATCCAACCCTTTTCCTTCAAAGCCTTCCAGATCGCCTCCCCCTTCTCGGCGCCGAAGGCGGACAGCACGGCACTCTTCTGGACGTCGGACGCGAGCGGCCCCAGACGCTTGCCGGACTCCAAGTCGAGGAAGTTGACGAGCAACCCCTTCGAACTGAGCGTGGGATCGTGCTGGTCGCGACGGAGCGTTGTGACCAGCCGGCCCAAATGTTTCGACGCCGTCTCCGCGGTGAGCTCGGGGGACTCCACGTTGCCGGCGACGGTGTTCGCGAGCAGCTCCATGTACTGGCCGATCGCCGTCAACTGCGTGAACGATCGCAGGAACAGTCCCCGGGCGGGGTCCTTGTTCCAACCCTCATAGGGATAGCCGGAAACAGGATCGACGATCTGATTTCCCGGCGCGACGTAATGAATCGCGTTGTCGAGCAAGGCGCGTGCGTGAGTATGCGCGACCGGTATGGTCGGGTACTGCGACGGTCGCGGCGGATCGGCGGCGGTAAGCAGCCAGCGCGAGAAGCCCCGCGGCGGCTCGACGGCCGCGGAGGAAACCACCAAGGAACGATCTCGAGTTCATGGGCATGGGTGAGATCCTCGCTTCATCGGGACGCGTGCTCGGGTGCGACCGCCTGCGCGGGTGGCCGCGGGTGATCCGGGCCCGGGAATGCACTCTTCGAAAGGTCGCGAGCCAGTCGAGTGACCGCCAGACCATTCGCGGCGCAGATCATTCGGGACGACAATCGTCCCATTGATGAGGCGGAAGCCGAGGACGCCTTCGAGGGCCTGGCGGAACATCCACCCCGCCGCGCCCGTGTACCCGTTCCAGATCATCCGCCCCGGCTCCAACGTCGTCACCATGTCGGCGCCCTGCTGGTTGGGCTGGCCGCCGTAGGTCTCGATCTCGCCGGTGACGGCGTGCGGGATCGCCGAGATCTTGAGCCAGAGCCGATACGCCGTTTCTCGATAGCCCCGTGCCTCATCGAGCCGCCCGGCGCCTCTGCGCGGTCGGCCAGGATCCGGGCGGCGCCGACGAGCCACTGGACGCCGTGACAGTACATCCCATTCTCGCGGACCCCCTCGGGATAAACGCTGCTCCGTCCCAGGTAGGGATGGGTGTCCTCCCGCAGCGGGGGCCAGCCGAGGAGGATGGTCTTCTCGCGCTCGAGCGTCTCGATCGCCGTCTCGAAGACGATCCGCCCCCGCTCGTGATTCACGCCCGCCATGACCGCCCACGCCGCAGTCAGCGCGTCGATCTCCCAGACCCCGCTGCCCTTGACGCCGATCTCCGTGCCGTCGTCGTGGAACGCCCGGAGATACCGGTCGCCGCGCCAGGTCGTCTCGATCGCCCCGCCCAGTTTGCGGAGGCGCGCGGCGTAATGGTCGCGCAGGCTCCCGTTTTTCCGTTCGACGACCTCGAGCATGCGCGTCAAAATATAATACAGAAAAAACCCGAGCCAGACGCTCTCGCCCCTCCCTTCCGACCCGATTTCGTCGAGCCCGTCGTTCCAATCGCCCGTTCCCATCAGCGGAAGGCCGTGGATGCCCATCCGCTTGTCGAGGACGAGGTCGATCGCGCGAAGGCAATGAAGATAGACGGAATCCTCGCGCGACGACCGGAGCGGGTCGAAGCCCATGCCCGCCTTGCCGACCGGTAGCGGTTCGAACGGGAGGTCGGATTCGAGGTATGGCGTCCGTTCGTCGAGCAGCGAGTCGTCGCCCGTCGCGGCGACGTATTCGACGACGGCCCAGGGCAGCCAGAGCAGGTTGTCCGACGCGTGGGTTCGACCCACGAAGCCGGTCCGGCCGTCCTGGAGCATGTGGAACCAGTGAACGACGTCGCCCTCGGGGAACTGCTGCGACGCGTGGATCAGGATCTGCCGCCGCGCGATGGCCGGGTCCATCCAAAGCAGGTTCACCGAGTCCTGCAACTGGTCGCGGAACCCGAACGCCCCACTTGCCTGATAGAAGCCACGGCGGGCCCAGATACGCTCGGCGAGGGCCTGGTATTTCAGCCAGTCCAGATAGCGGTCGAACTCGGGTTGGGTCGTCTCGACAGACACTGTGTCCATCAGACTCGACCACCAGGCTCGTGTCTCGTCGAGTGCGCGGTCGACGGCCCTCGGATCGCGATACTTGCGAATCACGGCCTCGGCGCTCGCCCGGTCGTCGGCCTGTCCCAGGAGAACACAGAGCGTCCGCACGCCGCCCGCAGGGATCTCGACCTCCTCGAGGTAGGCGGCAATCGGTCGATCGTCTCGACCTGGTGCGGGTTCCAGCATCCCACGCTCGACGAGCGCGGGACGGGCGACGTCCCCGGCCTCGCCGAAGAACTTCCCCCGATTGGTCTCGACGACGACGGTTTCGCCCGACATCGCGACGAACGCCGGGCCGCTCCGGAACGTGTTCCGCGGGTTCTCGAAGAAGAGTGTGTTGAGCGCCGGATCGCGGCGCACCGCGAGCGGGCCGGAATACTCGGGCTGGCCCGCCAACACCATCTGGAAGTAGGGCGCGATGCGGATCCGACGGCTCGACCCTCCGCGGTTGCGGACCGTCAGGTGATAGACCCCTGTTGGGTCCTCGGGCGGCACGAAGATTGTCAGCTCCGTTTCGAGCGTCCCCTTCGTCATTCGAAACGTCGCCGTGCCGTCGGCGCCGAACTCGGCCTCGTAAGCGGCCTCGGCGTCGTCCACGGGGTGGTATGTCGGGCAGAACCACTCTCCCGAATCGACGTCCAGGAGATAGAACGCCTCGCCGGGAACCTCGCGCGTAACCGTGTCGGACCAGTCGGGCGTGAGCCGGTTCTGCTGGGCGTTGACGCTCGACGTTGTATGCAGGCCGCGATTCGTGACGACGACCACGTGGCCGCGCGCATTCGACATCGTGTGGTCGAATGGCCGGGGCGTAAACGGCGTGCGGACGACGAGGCCTTTCCCGTCGTCTGTGAATCCCGCATAGGGCTGCGGCGTCCCGGGCGGGATCTCGCCGTGCCCGATCGCATGGTGCGCCGTCCGCCTCCGCGAAGCCGGGACGGCCTCGGCCAGCGGGTTCCGGAAGTGCCGCGCGACGAGGTCGATCGCTTTTGCCTTATCGGCCACCAGGCCGATCAGCAGGCGCACCTGCCTCGACCCGCGCGGCGGGACCGTCGCGCCGAGCAGGAGGCTGCCAATTGGGTCGAACGTCGGATGCGAGTCCGTGTCGCGCGCCGGCAGGAAGGCCAGCGTCTCAAGCACGCGAGGAGCGGCGATGCTCCGGCGCGGCCGATGAAATCGACCCGCGTCGAGAGGAAGCCCTCCGGCGCGACGTCCGCGGCCAGCACGCCCAGCGCCTTGGAGTGCTTGTCCCACGCGAGCACCGCGTGGAGCCCCGCGGCGTACTCGACCTCGGCGAAGAGCCGGTTGTACTGCGTGTGCCCCCGGTCGGCGTCGGCGCGGTTGAGGACCCACTCCAGGTAAGGCACGACCTTGAGGCGCCGAGCGACGTCAGTTCGGTTCTCGAGCGCGATCGTCCACAGCTCAGCCGCCTCGCCGTCGTCCGGCAACGTGATCTCGACCGTCGCGACCAGTCCGTTGTGCTCGTTTCGTACCTTGATCGCCGACGCATCGCGCTGGCGTGTCGACGGCGCGACGCCTGCACCCGGCATGTTTCCCACGATCGGCCAGGCGCGAGGCGCACCTTCGCCCGGCGCCTCGACGAGCAAGCAGCGCCCGGCCGGCCGGGTCGAGCAAGTCGTAGGACCGCCGCGTCACGTCGTACCCGCGTCCCTTCGCGACGCTCCGACCCGGCGCCGTCGTCGCGGAGGGTGACCTCGTAGGCGGGATTGGCGAGCGAAAGGACGCGGTGTCGTCCGACCGCCCCGCGTTCCGCGAGCCATCGCACGGCCGAAAAGGCCGCGGCCGTCGCGACGACAGCGACCGCCAGAACGGCGAACTGCCCGCTCTGAGGAGATGCCGCCAGGCTCGCCAGCAGGCCGCCGCGCGACGCGGCCTGGATCGCCTGGGATTGCGACCAGGCGACGTCCCAATCCTTCCCGCGCGGAGATAAAGAAGGGAAGGAGCAGCGGCGCCCACGTCGTGAATCGCTTGACCGACTCGGGGATGCACCGCGCGGTCGAGGCCGGCGCGAGGAACCGCGCGAGCCGGCGGTCGAGGCGATCCATACCGAGGAAGCTTAGGTTCACCAGCGTCGCCACGCGGAGTCCCATGTGGTCGACCCAGATCAAGATGCGGACCCAGTCGTAGGCGAGCAGGGCGATGAAGACATTCAGGCTCCAGCTCCGGAACTCGGCGGGGGTCGAGGTCACATCATGGACGATGGCCAGGCCCGTCCGGATCGCTCCGTCCTGGTTGTACCAGGTCGGGTCCCCGACCGGGCGAAGGAACGAATTGATAATGGGCGACATCCATAGGCCCCATCGCAGAACGCCGATCATGTTCTCGACGAGCTGCACGAGTCCCGCCCGCGTGAAGAGTGAGCGGATCGGCGCGGGGTCTCGATCGAAGTACGCGGCCATGAACGTTCGATTGATGGCGAACAGCCACGACGGGATTGACCAGCTAATTACTCCCGCCAGCGCTTCGGCGAAGAGCAGGCTGGGGCCGCCGGTCACGTCACCCAGCCGGATGTAGCCCCACTTGCTCAGGAGCGGATAGACGTCGTAGAGCTTCGCGGCCTGGCCCGGGTCGACGTATCGATGGAACTTCTCGACGATCACTGCGACCTGGGCCGAGTCGAGGTAGAACCCCATGGCGGCGCCGATCGCCCCGCCGAGCAGGCCGTGGACCAAATAGACACGCCACGACTGCACCCGCCCGCGGCCCCGGCGCGCGGCAATGGCGTCGGTGATTAGGTCGACGCCCGCGTAGGCCATCACGCCGACGCCGAATCCGAGCAGGACGCGGTCCGACATCGCCTCGGCCGGCATCCGCCGCTCGAACGCATAGCCGAAAGCCAGGCCGACCACGGCCCCGCGGACGTAGAGCATCGGCTTGCGATAGCTCGCCGCGAGGCGGCGGAAAAACGACGGGCTGCCGTCGAAAGTTTCGACGATCGTCTTGACGAGAGGGAACGCCGCCGCGCCGAGCAGGAGGCCGAGTGCCATCGGCTCGGCCTCGGCGAGCCGGCGGACCTGGGGCACGCCCGAGACCAGCGAGACGACGCCGAGAATCGTCATGAACATCCCGCTGTAGACCATCCCCCTTCTTCAAGCCCATCGTCGGATGGGCCGACGACAGATCTGTCGCGACGGCCCGCCGCCGTGGATCGCGTCGAGGACCAGCCCCGTCAGCAAGTACGCTTCGGCCCATAGCCCCGCCTGCGACACGACGGTCGTCGCGAGGACCACGAGCCAAGGGATCAGACCGGGGAGATGGCGACCGTCGCGCCGGAGCCGAAGGCCGCGACCCACGGCCCTGCAACGGCCGCGACCGCCACGGCGAGCATCGCGAGGTGGTCGCGCAGCGAACGAAGCGGCCACCGCCTCGTCGCCAGGCCGAGCGCGTTCGCCACAATCTCGTTAAAGCTGAACACGACGACCACACGCCCCACGAACGCGGCCGCATCGGGATGTGCCGCGAACGAGCCACCCGTGATCGCGTCGCCGATTTGCCGGACCAGGCCGTCGGACTCAAGCAGCAGCAGCCAACCCACGGCGTACGGCGTCCCGACGATCATCCACCCCGCGACCGCCGCCCAGGTGCTTGCCCGAGCTCGCCAGGCGGATCGCATTGGCCCCGAGATACAGGCAGGCTACCGACGCCGCGACCGGCTGGCTCAGCCTCAGCAGGTCGGACCAGGTCGCCGGTGCCTGAAGAATCGACAGCGGTCCGACCGAGGCCGCGAGCAGGCCCGTCGCCAGCGCATCGCGGAGGGCCTGGCCCGGCGTGACGTGCCGGCCCGTCAAGCCGAACGTCCACCACTCCCCGACCGCCGCGCCCGCCAGCGCCAGCCAGACCGGCGCCCAGCCGACCTCAAGCGGTCCCATCCCACCGACGGCTTCGATGCCAAGCGCCAGCGCAGCGATGGCAACCACGCCCACGCCCTGGATCAGGTCACGACCGATCCCTCGCGCAGGCGTCGCGCCCGTCCGACCACCAGTCAGCGACCGCAGGAACGCCGCGATGGCCGCGCCGAGGATGCCGGCCAGGATGACGCCGCCAAATCGGGCTGGCAAGGACAGGGCGAGCTTTCGCAGTGGCATCAATGGCGCGAATCGGACGTCGAGCCAGAGCGATCCGACCCCGGGCTCTCCCTGGCCCACGCGCGTGACGGAGACGACCACCTCCTTGACCGAGCCGATTGCCGTCCAGTCGAGGAGTTGTTCAGCAGGCACCGTTCCCACGTCAAGCGGAATCCGCTGAGTGCCCGACGTCCCCTTGATCTCCAGCGCGACGGCAATCGGCCCCGTCCCTCTCGGCGGCTCGGACGACCGGTCGGACGACGTCGACAGCCCCCGGCGCGAGATCCTTTCGGAAAGCCCTTCGTCCAGATGCCAAATGCCGTCCCGGCCGGAACGGTGTAGTCTAGCTCGAGGAGGTCGCCGCCGCCCTCGGGGTCGGCCACGAGATTGACTGCTCCGCGAGCGTCGCCGACGTTGAACGCACCTCGCTCGGCCTGTATGAGGCGGATTTCGCCCTCATCGACCGAAGCCGGGTCGGCGCCAGCAAGAAGGCTCAGCGCCCGGTGACAAGGAGAGCCATCGCCATGACGCGCCGTCGGTGAGCCGTCTCTCGTCGATCCGCGACCACGCGCCATCCCTCCGCGATTCGTTGGGCCTCGGACCGTCTCTCGCGTCGGCAGGCGCGGCGGGATCCGTCACGGACGTGGCGTGGTTCCGCAGCAGGCACCGGCGCGCCTCGACGACCCGAGAATCGATTGATACAGGCCGCGCCCCCGGACGTCCACCCTAAACCGGCACGCGTGGCGTCGCCAGCAGCGAGAATTCGCCGCACGGTCGGAGGTTCTCGCTTCGCGACCCCCTCGACCAGCGGCCATAATGAGGGCGACGACTCAACGGGGGAGAGGACACCGCGATGCAGGAAAGACGCGACCGATGCCTCCGCGACTCGCGACACGCAGTCGAACGGCTGGCGCCGATCGTCCGCTACGGCCTGCTGGCTGTGGGGTTCGCGGTCGCGCTGGGCCAGATCCGCCCACTTGTCGCCGACGGCCAGTTCACGTGGGGCGAGCGGCGGGTCATCGCCGCCGTCACCCTCGTCACGCTCGGAGGCTTCGCGCTGGCGGCGTGGGTCGCCGACCAACTTCTCCGCGCCGTGGACGGAATAATCGGTGTCGTCGCCGACGCCGCCGAGGCGTCGTTCCGCACCGCGCGCCTGATCGAGACCCGTCTCGTGCCCGACCTCGCGCGGGCCGTGGCCGCGCTGGAAGGATTGGCCCAAGGGCCCGAGGCCGGCCCGGAGACTCGGGCGGCGACCGAGATCCGCTTGGCCATCGGGGAGGGCCGCTGGTCGCGCGCCGAGCGACTGATCGACGCGTTCGGTCGTGACTATCCCCACGCGGCTCAGTGGCCGGCCCTGGTCGTCGAGCTGCGCGAGGCCCGCGCGACCGAGGCCGAGTCGCTCCGGCGCAGCCTCGACGAGGCGATGGCGGCCGACGACGCGGGCTCCGCCATAAGCTGCCGCGATTCCCTGACGCGGCACCTCGGCGGTGACGAACTGCACGACCTTGACCGCCGCGTCGTCGCGTGGGTCGCCCGCTGGGTCAGGCGGCGGGCGCGGCGAGGGACCGCGGAGGTCGCCTCAGTCGCCGCACTGGCGAGCGATCGGTTCGCGGACACCAACGAGGGGCGAATCCTCCGCGACTCCGTGGCGGGCCTTCGCCGCCGGGCCGGACTTTGCCCCGCGTGTGCTCGCCCCTATCGTGGGGATGGCGAGGCCTGCGCCGACTGCCTGGCCGAACAACCGCGACGCCCGCTGCCCGGGCGGATGAAACCGAGGGCCTGAGATGAATCTTCGCCTCGTCCACTGCCCGAGCTGCCGGACCGCCTACATGATCGAGGACGAGGCGGCCGATCGCCCGGCGCCTTGCCCGAAATGCGGGGCATCGCCCGGCAAGCAATCGGTCGCCGGACAGCTCGACGACGAGGCGGCCCCCACCGTTTTCGTCCCTTCGACCCCCTCGCGGCGACCGGGCATCAAGATCGTTTCGTTCGTGCTCGCGGCGACGGTCGTGGTGGCCGTCGCAGTGGTCGTCGCCTCGCCGATGATCCGCGGTCGATGGCGTCGCGCGCCGGCCGATCCGATCGAGACGACGGCGAGCCTCCTACCTGCGTGCCCTGGTTGCCAACGATGCCGCGAAGGCCCGCGAGCTCGGGACGGTCGACCTGCCCCCGGCGATCCGATCGTTCCGCGATCTGACGCGAGAGCTGCCCGATGTCCGCACGCTCAAAGGCTCGTTCGTGCCGATCGCCACACTGCACGCGCGGATCGAGGAGTCGTACTCCTACGACCCGGCGCTCGGCCGCTACAGGCCGCGGAACTCGCTGGTGCCCGCCGCCGAGGTCCTCGACGCGCTGCACGACGCCAAGGCCAAGGCCGAGGTCGACGGGATCGCAAAGAAGATCGAGAGCGGCAGCCCCGACGACCTGTTCGACGCGGCCGAGGGGCTGGGCAAGACCTTCACGAACCTGGCGGAAGGCGTCCTCTCGCCGAAGAAGCTTCTGCCGACCTACGCCATGCTGGTCGACGACGCGAAGCCGCCGCTCCCGCCCGAGGAGAAGGCACTGGCGAAGGACGTGGCCGACAATCGCGCGACCTGGGACGCGCTGCTCGGCCGTCCGTTCGCGACCCTCAAGGCCGACGGCCCGTTCCTGCTCGAACGCGCCGAAGTAACCGCCTCGGTGGTCGACGCCCTCGGGTCAGCGGGCGACCCTCCGACGCCGCTGCGGCTGACCCTGACGCGGTTCCGTCTCGAGGGGATCGACACGGGCTGGCGCGTCACGTCAGCCCGCCGAGAGGGCGTCGCCGAACGAGTGCGAGTCGACTCCGGCTCCTCCGCCGCGAAGAATTGACGGGACATCCTTCGATCGCCGGAGCTATGGTCGCCCCATGCCACGATTCTTCTTCGCCACCGGGATCGAGGGCAGCAACCCGGTCGTCCCCGACGGGCAGGGCGGCTCGTGGCGCTACGATCAGATGGAGGCGAGCGACCACTATCGCCGCTGGCGCGAGGATTTCGACCTCGTCGCAGGACTGGGCATCCGGCATCTCCGATGGGGCCCGCCGATCCACAGGACGTGGCTCGGGCCCGGGCGATACGACTGGTCGTTCGCCGACGAGGCGCTGACCGACTTGGCGAGGAAGCGGATCGAGCCGATCCTCGACCTCTGCCACTTCGGCATGCCGGACTGGCTGGGCAACAGCTTCCAGAACCCCGAGTTCCCCATTGAATTCGCCCATTACGCCGGCGACCTCGCGCGGCGCTATCCCTGTGTCCGTCTGATCACGCCGATCAACGAGATCTACATCTGCGCCCGCTTCAGCGCCGAGCTGGGCTGGTGGAACGAGCGGCTGATGAGCCGCGGCGTGCCGGCCGTTCCGCCCGATCCCGGGGAGCGGCCCGCGGGAGGTGTCTGGGAGGCCGGGCCGGGGGCCGAGGTGCCCTTCGTCACCGCACTCAAGCACCTGGCCAGAGCGGGCATCCTGGCGATGGAGGCCATCCTCGAGGTGAACCCGCCACGCCTTGTTCATCCAGAGCGAGAGCACGGAGTATTACCACCCCGTCTCGCCCGAGGTCGAGGCCCGCGCCGAGTTCCTCAACCTCCGCCGGTTCCTCTCGCTCGACCTGACGTACGGCCGGCACGTCGCGGCGCCGCTCTATGAATACCTAAACGATAACGGGCTTGACCGCACGCGAGTACGACTGGTTCATCGAGCACGGCCAGCGGCTCCGGCGCCGGTGCATCCTCGGCACCGACTACTACCGAACAAACGAGCAGCTCGTCCATGCCGACGGCCACATCCATCCCGTCGGCGAAGTCCTCGGCTACTACGTCGTGATGAGCGACTACGAGCGGCGCTATCACCTGCCGGTGATGCACACCGAGACGAATTTCCCGGATCCCGACGGGGCCTCGGACTGGCTTTGGCGCCAGGCGTCGAGCGTCCGCAGGCTCCGGCTCGACGGCGTGCCGGTCGTCGGCCTGACCTGGTACGGCTTGACCGACATGGTCGACTGGGACGTCGCCCTCCGCGAGCGGCGCGGAACCGTCAACAAGGTCGGCCTGTTCGACCTCGACCGTCGCGAGCGGCCCGTCGCCGGGGCGTTCCGGAGGCTCATCGGCGACTACGGCCATCTGAGTGCGTGGGACTCGGCACTGACTGCCCTGGGCGGTGTCGACGATCACGACCTTCCGACGGGCTGAGAGAAATATCTTGGCGAGGCCATTCGGCTATGTCACCTTGAGTCGCGACCGCCGACCTCCGCCGAACTCACACCCGCCGGACTCACGCATGCGATATTCCCGCTCGATCGGCGCATTGACGCTGCTTGTCCTGACCCATTCGCGATCCGCCACCGCACAGGGCCTCGACCACGTCCGGGCGCATGTACACGAAGTACGAATTCCGCATCCCGATGCGCGACGGCGTGCGGCTCTTCACTTCGGTCTACGTGCCCAAGGATACGAGCCAGACTCATCCGATCATCATGACCAGGACGCCCTACAGCGTCGCCCCCTACGGGATCGACTCCTATCGCGAGAACCTCGGCCCGTCGGCGATCTTCGGCAAGTCGGCATATATCGTCGCCTACCAGGACGTCCGTGGCCGCAACATGTCTGAAGGGACGTTCACGGACGTCCGGCCCCAGATACCGGACAAGAAGGGCCCGCACGAAATCGACGAGAGCAGCGACACCTACGACACCATCGACTGGCTCGTGAAGAACGTGCCGAACAACAACGGCCGAGTCGGCATTTGGGGCATATCCTACCCCGGGTTCTACGCGGCCGCGGCGATGATCGACGCCCACCCGGCACTGAAGGCCGCGTCACCTCAGGCCCCGCTGGTCGACTGGTTCCTAGGCGACGACTTCCACCACAACGGCGCGTTCTTCCTCGTCCAGTGTTTCAACTTCTACGCTGACTTCGGCGTGCCGCGTCTCGGGCCGACGAGCAAGACGGCCCCGAAGTTCGAGCACGGCAACCCCGACCCGTATGATTTCTTTCTCCGCATGGGCCCTCTGCCCCGCGCCGACGAGCGTTTTTTCCACGGCCACCGGTCGTTCTGGCTCCAGGAGATGGATCACGGGACCTACGACGACTTCTGGAAGAAGCGCGCCCTCTGGCCCCACTTCAAGGGCATCCGCCCGGCTGTGCAGACCGTCGGCGGCTGGTTCGACGCCGAGGACCTGTACGGACCGTTGAAGACGTATCGGACAATCGAGGCGAACGGGCACCAGTCGCAGAACACGCTGGTCATGGGCCCGTGGGTTCACGGTGGTTGGAGCGGCGGCGATGGCGATTCGCTCGGCGCCGTCACGTTCGGGTCGAAGACGGGCGACTTCTTCCGGGAACAGATCCAGTTTCCGTTCTTTGAGCATCACCTCAAGGGCGGATCCGCGTCCATCACCGGCGGCTGGAAGCCGACCGGCGGCGTGGATCTTCGAGACCGGCCGCAACGAGTGGCATAAGTACGAAACCTGGCCCCCGAAGGACGCGAGGGCCAAGTCGCTGTTCCCGCGAGCCGGCGGCAAGCTGGCCTTCGAGCCGTCTGGACGGACGGGCTCGGACGAGTTCGATGAGTTCCCGAGCGACCCCGCGAAGCCAATCCCCTACACCCAGGTGATCGCCCAGAACTACCCGCCGTCGTTCATGGTCGAGGATCAGCGCTTCGCTTCGCGGCGGCCGGACGTCCTCGTGTACGAGAGCGAGCCACTGACCGGCGACCTCCGCGTCGTCGGCCCGATCGAGGCGAAGCTCGAAGTCTCAACGACGGGCAGCGATTCCGACTGGGTCGTCAAGTTGATCGACGTCTATCCCGACGACCTCGCAGTCCCCGACCCCACCCACGCGGGCCAGACCATGGGCGGCTTCCAGCAGCTCGTGCGGGCCGACGTCTTCCGCGGCAAGTTCCGCAACAGCTTCGAGCGTCCAGAGCCGTTCAAGCCCGGCGAGCCGACGGTCGTGCCGATGACCATCCCCGACGTCCACCACACGTTCCGGCCCGGACACCGGATCATGGTCCAGGTTCAATGCAGCTGGTTCCCCCTGGTCGACCGGAATCCGCAATCGTTCGTCGACATCTACCACGCGAAGGAGTCGGACTTCCGCACGGCGGACCAGAAGGTCTACCGCTCGGCGGACCATGCGACGCGCCTGGATATCCACGTGTTGCCCTGACGTAGCCAATCCGGGTTCGTCCGGGGCGTCGGCCGCATCCTGGTTCTCCGGTTGCGTGGATGGACTTCCGTCGCGGATAATCGAGTCCGCGACTCGCGGAGGGGTTCGATGACACGCGGAGCCCGACCCATGACCGTCAAGGCCCTCGTGGGACTGGTGGTGCCGGCCATCGCCCTGGGGTCCGCCCTGGCGGATCCCTCGGATTCGCCGTCCAGGCCAGATGGTGCGGCCGTGGAGTTCTTCGAGAACGAAGTCCGTCCTCTTCTCGCCACCCGCTGCCAGGGCTGCCATGGTCAGGAGAAGCAGAAGGGCGGACTGCGGCTCGATTCGCGGACGTCGGTACTGGCCGGTGGCGACTCCGGACCGGCGGTTGTCCCCGGCAAGCCAGGCGAGAGCCTGCTCGTCGAGGCTATCAATTACGGCGACCAGGTTCAGATGCCGCCGAAGTCGAAGCTGCGGCCTGCCGAGGTCGCGACGCTGACACGCTGGGTCGCGTCCGGCGCGCCCTGGCCGATCGAGGAGCGCAAGACGCCGTCCGGCCCAGTCGCTCCCGGCCGACCATGGCCAGAGCGAGAGAATCACTGGAGCTTCCGCCCCGTCCGACGTCCGGAGCCTCCCGACGTCAAGCACAAGGGTTGGCCCCGCGGTCCCATCGACCACTTCCTCCTCGCGGCCCTCGAGTCCAGGGGCCTCAAGCCCGCCGCCGACGCGGATCGCCGGACCTGGATTCGCCGCGTCACATTCGACCTGATCGGCCTGCCGCCGCGCCCCGAGGAGGTTGATGCGTTCGTCGCCGACGGCTCCAGCGATGCCTTCGAGAAGGTGGTCGATCGCCTTCTGGGGTCGCCCCATTACGGCGAGTGCTGGGCGCGCCACTGGCTCGACCTCGTCCGCTACGCAGAGACCTCGGGGCACGAGTTCGACTACGACATCCCCGACGCGTGGCGCTATCGCGATTACGTCATCCGCGCCCTCAATTCTGACGTGCCGTACGATCGATTTGTCGTCGAGCACGTCGCCGGCGATCTGCTGCCCGAGCCTCGCCGGCATCCTGTCGACGGCACGAATGAATCGATCCTCGCCACCGCCTTCTACTTCCTGGGCGAGGGGACGCATTCCCCCGTCGACCTCCGCGACGAAGAGGCCGGCCGGATCGACGGCCAGATCGACACACTCGGCAAGGCGTTCCTCGGCCTGACCCTCGCCTGCGCCCGATGCCACGACCACAAGTTCGACGCGATTCGGACGAAGGATTACTACGCCCTCTCGGGATACCTCAAGAGCTCGCGCCTCCAACACGCGTTCCTTGATCCGCCAGGGAGTAACGCAGCCGCGGTCGAGGAGCTTCGGATGATCGGCGGCGAGCTGCGGGAGAAGCTCGGCCAGCGCCGCGTCATCGTCGGATGGGCCGCTGGGCAAAGCCCCGGACGAAGGCGACACGGTCTTTGAGGACTTCTCCAATCCGAGCTACGAAGGCTGGTTCGCCAGCGGCGAGGCATTCGGTTCTGGTCCCTCTCGTCCCGGCGACCTACGGGTCCAGGCGGCCGAGACGCGAGCGATTCCCGTCTCAGCCGGTTGGGCCCACAGCGGGCTCGTCTCGGACCGCCTGCAAGGCGTGCTCCGGTCGCGGACCTTCACGGCCGAGCGCCGGTTCGTCCATGTTCGCGCGACGGGGCGTGGCGGGCGGATCAACCTCGTCCTCGACGGCTTCGAGAAGATCCGCGATCCGATCTACGGCGGGTTGACGAAGACCGTCCAGAGCGAAGCGCCACGCTGGATCACCTTCGACCTGGGAATGTGGCCGGGCCATCGGGCCTATATCGAACTATCCGACGGTGCCGTCGTCGATTTCACCACCGGCCTCGCCCACATGACGAACGGCGACGGTTACCTCGCCGTCGACGCTATCCGCTTCTCCGATCGGGCGGCTCCGCCGGATGAGAAGGCGAATCCTCCTGCGGCGATCGCACTGGATGACCCGTCTTACAAGGCCTTGCTGGATCGCTATCGCGAGGCCGAGGCGCGAATCGCCCCTGCGACGCTGGGCCTTGCGGTCGCCGACGGGTCGGGCGAGGACGATCATGTCCACATCCGCGGCAGCACTCGGAACCTCGGCGAGGTCGCGCCTCGGCGGTTCCTCGAGGTCTTCGGCGGATCCAGTTCACCGGGTCCCGGCAGCGGACGGCCCGAGCTGGCGCGGCGGATCGCCGGTCCGACGAATCCGCTCACGGCCCGCGTGCTCGTCAACCGGCTGTGGAAGCATCACTTCGGCGAGGGCCTCGTCCGCACGACCGACGACTTCGGCGCGATGGGTTCCGAGCCCTCGCATCCCGAGTTGCTCGACTGGCTCGCGTCGGAGTTCGTCCGCGAGGGCTGGTCGATCAAGCGGATGCACCGGCGGATGGTCCTCTCGCACGCTTACCGGATGGCAAGCGTCGCCGGACCCGACGCAGACCGGGCTGACCCGACCAACCGACTCCTGCATCGGATGAACGTCCGTAGGCTCGAGGCCGAGGCGCTCCGCGATGCGATGCTATCACTATCCGGGCGGCTCGAACCGACGATGTACGGCCCGAGCGTGCCGACCCACCTGACGAGCTTCATGGAGGGCCGCGGCCGCCCGTCTCGCAACGGCCCGCTCGATGGCGCTGGCCGGCGGACGATCTACCTCGAAGTCCGCCGCAACTTCCCCGCGCCGATGCTCCTGGCCTTCGACTTCCCCACGCTCCCCGCGTGCATGGGCCGGCGGAATGTCTCCAACGTTCCCGCTCAGGCGCTGACGCTCCTGAACGACCCGTTCGTCCTCGACCAGGCGAGGACGTGGGCCGCACGTGTCAGCAAGGGCGAGCCGGCGCCCGAGAAGCGAGTCGACGTCCTCTACCGGGCCGCCTTCGGCCGGCCCCCCGACCCGCGCGAGCGGGCGGAATCGCTGGCGTTCGTCGAGTCGAAGTCGCATGTGCCGAGCCGCGAGACCGAGGCCTGGGTCGACCTGTGCCATGTGCTTCTGAATACCAAAGAGTTCCTGTTCATTCCATAATGCGAGCCCTGTCATGCACTGCGGACGCTTCCACGGCCGGCCGGCGACCCGCCGCGAAATGCTCGCCCGTTGCGCCAACGGCTTTGGTGCGGTCGCGCTGTCGGCGCTGCTGGCCGAGTCGGCCTCGGCCGCCGACTCGTCAAAGCGCACTGACCCGCTCGCGCCGAAGCCGACCCATTTCCCGTCCAAGGCAAAGAGCGTCATCTTTCTGTTCATGGACGGCGGCCCGTCGCAGGTCGACACTTTCGACCCCAAGCCACGGCTCGAGCGCGAGCACGGCAAGCCGATCGGGATGAAGACGCCCCCGACGCAGTTCAACAACGTCGGCACCGTCCTGAAGTCGCCTTGGGCGTTCAAGCCGCGCGGGCAGAGCGGCATTTCGGTGAGCGACCTGTTCCCGAAGGTCGCAGAGTGCATCGACGACCTCGCGATCGTCCGGTCGACGGTCTCGAATTTCTCCGAGCACACGGCCGCGAACTATTTCATGCACACCGGCTCGGGCTTCCAGGGCCGGCCAAGCCACGGCTCGTGGGTGAGCTACGGACTGGGCAGCGAGTGCCGTGACTTGCCGGGCTTCGTCGTCCTCAACTGCGACCAAATCCCGCCCGGCGGCGCCGATTGCTTCAACAGCGGCTTTCTGCCCGCGTCGTATCAGGGGTCCGTCTTCCGCGCCGGCGAGACGCCAGTCGCCAACATCATGCCTTCCGGAAATCAGGCCGCGAAGCTCGACCTCCTCCGCTCGCTCGACCGCGGCGCGCTCGACCGCTCGGGCCGCAACGACGCGATCGAGTCGGCCATCGCGAACTACGAGCTCGCCGCCCGGATGCAGACGGCCGTGCCGGGCCTCATGGACCTCGCGGGCGAGTCGAAGGCCACGCGCACGATGTACGGTTTGGACGATCCCTACGGACCGACGCGCCTCTACGGCCAGCAGTGCCTCGTCGCCCGCCGGCTGATCGAGCGCGGGGTCCGGTTCGTCGAGGTCCTCTGCCCTAGCGTCGGCGCCGACCGATGGGACCAGCACGGCAACCTGCGCAAGGGCCACGAGGACAACGCCCGCGCAACCGACAGGCCCGTCGCGGCGTTGCTGAAGGATCTGAAGTCCCGCGGCCTCCTGGAATCAACCCTCGTCTTCTGGGGCGGAGAATTCGGCCGCACGCCCATGGCCCAGGGCGCCGACGGCCGCGACCACAACCCGTTCGGCTTCACCGTCTGGCTCGCCGGCGGCGGCATCAGGGGCGGCACGGTCTACGGGGCGACCGACGACTATGGTTACTACGCTGTCGAGAACAAGGTCGAAATTTATGACCTTCACGCCACGATGCTCCACCTGCTTGGGATGGATCACAAGCGGCTCACGGTTCGCTTCGGCGGCCGGGACATGCGGCTGACGGACGTGCATGGGGAGGTCGTCCGCGGTATCCTGTCCTAACGCTCAGTTCTTACGCCACGTCTCCCGGGATGGCCGCGTCGCGGCCGACGTGCCATTCTCGCGCAGAGCGTGAGAACGAGGGTTCGCGATTCGTGAGCCTACGTGGCCGCCAAGGCCGACCCCAACAGCCCCCTCTTCCAGGTCCAGCACGCCCACGGACATTGACGCCGCTCCGTTTCGGCAGGGCTCCGACGTAGGCAGATGGCGAGCAGGGTGATCGATTCTGATCCCCGCATTCGATCCACGCAATCGATATCGGCCAATCGGTTTCGTCACGGAAGGTCCTTTAGCGCAGTAGGCTTAGAGCTGGTGCCGTCGCGTTCGGACTCGGTCCGCGAGCCCCGACCGACCTCAGCGCCCGTCGGTTGCAGTTGTCGCCCGTCACGGTCGGACCTAGAATCCTCCGACCTCGGCGACCACCACGGCGGGCCGATCGTTTCCCCGCGGAGCTTCGACTGCATGCGGACTTGTCATCGACATCTGGCCACCATCGTCACCCTCTCAGTTGTCAGTCTCGGATCTAAAGCGGTTTTCGCGCAGGCCGACGGCATCGAGTTCTTCGAGAGCAATGTCCGCCCCGCCCTGGCGACCCACTGCATCTCGTGCCATGGCCCGAAGGCCCAGAAAGGCGGGCTCCGGCTCGATTCACGCGAGGCCCTGCTCCGCGGCGGCGAGAGCGGACCGGTCATCGTCGAGGGCGACCCTGAGTCGAGCCTGCTGATCGACGCCGTCGCCTATGAGTCCGACCCGAAGATGCCGCCCAAGGCGAAACTGCCGGCGGATGTGCTCGATGACCTTAAGGAGTGGGTGAAGCAGGGCGCCGCCCTGGCCCGAGGCCTCGCCGACCACCCAGGAGCAGGAGAAGGCTCCGTCGGTCCGGTCGTGGGCGTTCCAGCCGATCACCAACCCCTCGTATCCGCTCGTCTCCGACCCGAGGTGGCCGCGGACGTCGGTCGACTGGTTCGTCCTGAAGAAGCTCGACGCGGCAGGGCTCAAGCCGTCGAAGGCCGGCGACCGCCGGACATTGATCCGACGTTGGTCGTACACCCTAGTCGGCTTGCCGCCGACCCCCGAAGAGGTGCAGGCATTTGAGCAAGACACGTCTCTCGATGCCGAGCGGAAAGTCGTCGATCGCCTGCTCGCGTCGCCCCACCACGGCGAGCGCTGGGGACGGCACTGGCTCGACGTGGCCCGCTACGCCGACACGAAGGGGTACGTCTTCTTCGAGGACAAGGAATACCCCTGGGCATACACCTATCGCGACTACGTCGTCCGCTCGCTGAACGAGGACAAGCCCTATGACCGCTTTGTCGTCGAGCAGATCGCGGCCGACCAACTGTCGCGCGGCGATGACAAGCGGGCCCTGGCCGCGCTTGGCTTTCTGACGGTCGGCGGTCGGTTCATGAACAACGTGCAGGACATCCTCGACGACCGGATCGACGTGACGACTCGTGGGCTGATGGGCCTCACGGTCTCCTGCGCACGGTGCCACGACCACAAGTTTGACCCGATCCCGACGGCCGACTACTACGCGCTCTACGGAGTCTTCGCCTCCTCGGTCGAGCCGAGCGTGCCGCCGCTGCTCGGTCCGCCGCCGGACACCGAGGAATATCGCAAGTTCGAGGTCGAGTTGAAGCGTCGCGAGGTGGAATTCGAGGCCTTCGTCGCGTCGACTTACGAGCGGCTCATCGACGGATCAAAACGCCGCGCCGGCGAGTACCTGCTCGCCGCCAACGCGGCGAAGGACCGGCCCAAGACCGATGAATTCATGCTCATCGCCGACGGTCATGACCTCAACCCCGCCATGATTGCACGCTGGCGAGCGGTGCTCGATCGGACGCGGCGCCAGCACGACGCCGTCTTCGCGCCGTGGCACGCCCTGGCGGCACTCAAGCCCGACGGTTTTCCGGAGAAATCCGTCGCGATCCTCGAAGAGATGGCAAGTCGCGGCGATCGCGGGAAGCGGATCAACGCCGTCCTGCTGAGGGCGCTGATCGAAGCGCAGCCCCGCTCGCTGAACGACGTGGCCGACGCCTATGAGCGTCTGCTCAATCGCGTCGAAGGGATCTGGGTTGATGCGAATTCTCGGGCGAAACTCGAGAAGCGGAAGCTCGGGCGGTTGCCGGATGAGTCATACGAGGCACTCCGCAAGGTCTTTCACGGGCCCGACGGACCTCCGAATCTTCCCCGCAATGCCATCGACGAGCTGGCCCTGTTCCCAGATCGGCCGTCGCAGGACAGGTATCAGGACCTCAAGCGATCCGTAGACACCTGGCGCGCCACCGGCGCCGGCGCGCCGCCGAGGGCGATGACCCTGGTGGATCTACCGCACCCGATCGAGCCGAAGGTCTTCGTCAGGGGGAATCCGAACACGCAGGGCCCGGTGGTCCCGCGTCGCTTCCTTTCAGCCCTGTCCGAGGTCAGTGCCGAGCCGTTCGGCGAGGGCAGCGGACGGCTCGAGCTGGCGCGGGCGATCGTCGACCGCAAGAATCCGCTGACCGCGCGCGTGCTCGTCAATCGTGTCTGGATGCACCACTTCGGGGAGCCGCTCGTGGACACGCCGGGCGACTTCGGCTCCAGGAGCGACCCTCCCTCGAATCCCGAGCTGCTCGACCACCTGGCCACCGCGTTCATGAACGACGGCTGGTCGCTCAAGGCCCTCCACCGGCGGATCGTCCTGTCCGCCGCTTTCCGGCAGTCCAGCGACGACCGGCCCGAAGGACGTCGGGTCGACCCTGAGAACCGGTGGCTTTGGCGGATGAATCGGCGACGGCTCGACTGGGAGTCGACACGCGACTATTTGCTCGCCATCTCGGGCCACCTCGACCTGAGCGTCAGTGGTCCGGCTGTGAAGGAGTCTCTCGAGGCTGGGTCGCGGCGCAGGACGCTCTACGGCACGATCGACCGGCTGAACCTGCCGGGCCTCTACCGGTCGTTCGACTTTCCGGACCCGAGCACCACGGCTCCCCAGCGTGTGGAGACGAGCGTGCCGCCCCAGGCGCTCTTTTTCATGAACCACCCGCTTACACGCGAATCGGCCTCCGGCCTGATCGCGCGACGACGACGTGAAGCGCGAGCCGACGACCGATGCCCGACTCGATCGGTCCTACGCGATCCTCTTCGGCCGCACGCCCGACGCCCGCGAGCGCGCCGCCCTCCGCGAATTCGTCGGTCCCAATCCCGCCGAGGCGGACTGGCAGCGCCTCGGCCAGGCCCTCCTCCTCTGCAACGAGTTTGCCTTCATCGACTGATGGACCGCACCATGTCCCGCAACCATCGACCCATCATCGACTCGTCCCTGACCCGGCGCGACCTGCTCCGCCGTGGCGGCATGGGCTTCGGCTTGCTCGGGCTGGCCGGCCTTTCGATCGAGGAGACGGCCCGAGCCGGGAACGAACGGGCCACGAAGAATCCGTTGACACCGAAGGCCGGTCACTTCCCCGCGAAGGCGAAGCAGGTCGTCCACCTGTTCATGAACGGGGGGCCGAGCCAGGTGGACACGTTGGACCCGAAGCCCTTGCTGGAGAGATATCACGGAAAGCCAGCCCCCTCGCCCAACCTTCGGACCGAGCGGAAGACCGGCGCGGCGATGCGCTCGCCCTACTCCTTCGAGAAGTACGGTCAGAGCGGCCTCGAGGTCAGCGAGCTCTTCGCGAAGACGGCGGCCTTCGCCGATGACCTCTGCGTCATCCGCTCGATGCACGCCGACGTCCCCAATCACGAGCCGTCGCTCCTCCTGATGAACTGCGGCGACGGCCGGCTCTCGCGCCCGAGCGTGGGGTCGTGGGTGACGTACGGGCTCGGCTCCGAGAACCAGAACCTGCCGGGCTTTATCGCCCTCTGCCCCGGCGGGTACCCGATCATCGCGACGCAGAACTGGCGGTCGGCGTTCCTGCCCGGTGCGTACCAGGGCACGTATGTCGACACGGCGCAGACCGACGTCCGCAAGCTGATCGAGAACATCCGCAACGACCACCTGCCCCCCGACCAGCAGCGTAAGCAGCTCGACCTCGCCCGCCGGCTGAGCGAGATGCAGCTTGAAAAACACCCGCACGACGCCCAGCTCGAAGCCCGCATCCAGTCGTTCGAGCTTGCGTACCGGATGCAGTCGGAAGCCTCCGACGCCTTCGATGTGACGCAAGAGCCCGACACGGTCCGCAAGGAATACGGCGAGCACGCCGCCGGTCGTCAGCTGCTGATCGCCCGCCGCCTCGTCGAACGTGGCGTCCGCTTCATCCAGGTCTGGGCGGGTGCGGGGCAGCCGTGGGATAACCACGCGGAACTCGAGAAGCACCATCGCGAACTGGGCCGGACCTTCGACTCGCCGATCGCCGCGTTCCTCGGCGACCTCAAGCGCCGGGGCCTGCTCGACACGACCCTCGTCATCTGGGGCGGCGAGTTCGGCCGGACGCCCGTCGCCGAGCTACCCAATCTCAATGGCCGCGACCACAACCACTACGGCTTCAGCATGTGGCTAGCCGGCGGCGGCGTGAAGGGCGGATACGTCCACGGCGCGACCGACGACCTCGGCTTCGCGGCGGTTGAGGACAAGGTCCACGTCCATGACCTCCACGCCACGATCCTCCACCTGCTCGGCTTCGATCACACAAAGCTGACGTATCGCTACGCCGGTCGCGACTTCCGGCTCACGGACGTGCACGGCAAGGTCGTGAAGGAGATTCTCGCGTGATGACAGCATGGCGGAGCCAATGAAGGACGATCACACCTTGCTCGCGTCCGGCACCTCGACGCCCAGCGCCGTGGCCAGGTCGATCTGGTGCTCCTGCTCCTGCATGAGGATGTCCCGGATGTGCTCGGCGATCGCGTATTCGCCGAGGGCCTCGCACTGGCGGACGCGGTCGCGATAGTTCCTGACAGTCTCGTTCTCGTTATCAAGGTCGAACTGGAGCATCTCCTTGGCCTTGGACGACACCTTCACCGGTCTGGGCGTAACGGTCGGCATCCCCCCCAGGTAGTCGATCTGATTCGAGATCGTCAGCGCGTGCTGCAACTCCTCGCCCGCGTGCTTCTCGAGCTCGCCAGCGATGTTCATGTACTCGGCGCCCTTGAGCACCTGCGAGTAGACGACATACGCGATGATCGCCTGGTACTCGCGCAGAGGTCCTCGTTGAGCAGCTCGATCAGCTTCTCGCGGGTGATCGGGGCACTGGGCTGGTTCTTGTCCGACATGGTCGGCTCCAGTGGTGGTGTTCGAGGGTCGTGAACGCCCGAGATCAGCAAGTTTCATTCCGGCCGATCGGTCGCGCAGGCCTTGCCCGATCCGACGGCCCGAGCTTACCATACCCCTCGTCCCGGCCAAACGATCGGTCGGGATTCGAGTTTCATGCGGAGCGACCGAGAGTGAGCAGGCCACGCCAATCGTTCGGACTCGAGGGCCTCGACAGTCTTCTTGGCGGCGGCCTCCTACCCGGCACATTGACCGTCATCGCCGGCGCCACGGGCGTCGGCAAGACCCAGCTCGGCCTGACGTGGGCGGATCACGGGCTGGCGGCCGACGGCCAACGCGGCGTCATTTGCGACCTCACGAGCCGGGGCGACGCCCAGAATCACGCCGGCTACGCGGCGTCGCTCTTCGACTGGGCGATGCACGAGTACCCGTCCGAGGGGAACGTCAAACTTACCGACGTCTGGGACTTCGCCCGGCCGGTCGGCGACTACTTCCACCCGTTCGCGAGGGCGGGCCGCCGCGTCACCCGGCGAGACCTCGACCCGGACGACTGGCACGCGTGGAAATCGGACCTGGCGCGCGTGCCTGCGCAAATCGGTCGAGTTCTTCTACGGTCATTTTGTCCGCGGCACGCGCCGGGTTGTCGTGGACGGCATCGAGCCGACGGTGCGGTTCTCGGAGTCGATCCAGTTCGAGTTCTTCGAATACCTCTACCACCAGGTGCTCCGCAAAGAGGACGAGTGGGCCGCGCGCGAGCTCTTTCGCGAGCAGTTCCGGGCCAACGCCGACCGCGTCGCGGCGCATCCTTACGACCATCGCCAGGTCGGCTGCCTCTACCTCTACACCACTCCGCACGTCATGCTCGACGACCTGATGACGCTGCCGATTAACGAGGGCGATGTCTTCTCGAACGCGAACACGATCATCCTCCTCGGGCGGACCCGGAAGGACGGTCGGCTGGGACGCGCCCTCTACATCCCCAAGCACCGTGGCAGTGCCTGTTCGGACGCGATCCACCCGTACCGGATCACCGATCGTGGGTTGGAGCTCGAATAGCCGCTCCCGCTTCCGAGAAGCAGGCCTCCCACCAGCCACGGGCCTCGCGGCGCGGACCCTCGGCGCGCCTGACCTCGATCAGCAGGTGATTCGAAACGCCGTTGGGCGTCGCGACGTTGACGTCGTAGTACGAGCGGCCGTCGCGCACCGTCATCGCCTGGGCGTTGGCCAAGATCTTCACCAGTAGGACCGTGCGGCTGATCGGCACGGCCTCGGCCGGCGTGTTGCCGACCACGACCCGCGTGTCGTGCACGCTGAAGCCGCGCCCCTCGATCATGAGCGACGCGTCGGTCGTGCCGTCCGGCGGCTGGCCGTGCCACGCGGTCAGCGTCGGCGCGAGATTGCCGCCGCGCGACTCGAAGATCTCGGCGTCGACGGCATCGCTGCCGTAAGGAAGCGCGCTCGACATAATGCTGGGTCGGTAAAATGTCCTCGAGCTGGTGGATCCGGTCCTGGAGGATCTCGACCTCGTTGCAGCGCACCTGCGGGCCCGAGAGATGGCCCTCCAGCTCGAACCGCTGCTTGAGCTCGGCGAGCTGCTGCTTGGCCGTGCTCAGCTTCCTGCACAGCGCGATCGACGCCTCCATCTCGGTCGGTCGCAGCTCGCGGAGCGCCCCGTGGTGGAACCATCCCGCGACGGTCGTGAACTCGATCGCCGAGACGAAGTTGGGCATGACGACGAAGGCCGTGCACTCCCGCTGGCCGGGCTCCACCTGCATTTCGCCGTCGACGAGCTTGTCGCCCAGGAAAGCCCGCTCGGCCCGGCGGATCAGGTCGTCCTGCTTCGGCACCTGGACGCGCGGGTAGAACCGCCAGCCGAACGTGCTCTCGCCCGCCCCGAAGCCGACCATCGTCGGATTCAGCCGGACGGCCGCGGCATCGACGTCCGACTGCGAGCCGTTGGAGAGGGCCGCGCCGGCTGCGCCGCCGCCGGGTCTGGCCGCGCCGGCGAGGTCGAAGCGACGCATCGACCGCCGGCTCAGGAAGTCGGCCACGTTCTGCTGCTCCACCACGGGCTCGATCGCGAAGACGCGGATGCGCCACTTGGCCGCGACGTATTCGTTGAACAATCTTCGCGCATCGGCCGAGGGGTCGAGCCCCGCAAAGCTCAGCTCGCCCAGCCGGGCCACGAGCTCCGGAGTCAGGTGGTTTCGCGCGGTGTCGCCTGCGATCTTGGCGATGTCGTCGCGGATCATCCGGTCCACCGCCGCGGCCTGGACCCGGAGTGCGAACGACATCATCCGACCGACCTTCTCGGCCGCGTCGGCCTCGGTCGCGCGAGCGTCGCCGATCCGCAGCTCTTCCGCTCCCGCGCGGACGACGTGGGCGTCGGGAGGGCCCAGCTCGCGGAACCTTTCTAGCTCGCGGAATTGCCGGCGGGCGACGAGCTCGCCCATGGTCGGTGCCGCTCCCGGTACCTGACCCGAGGGCCCGTTCTCCACGAGCTGCGCGGAGAAGGGGGCCGCGGCAAGCGGATACAGCGTGGCCAACTGGCGGTCGAGCCACTCACCCACGCGGACCTCGGCGCGATGGGGCTCGCGCTCGATGTCCGCGCCGAGCTGCGGCCTTTGCCGTCGCGCAAAGAGCCTTGAGGTTATCGCGGCCGAACAGGTCCTCAACCTCCGAAGGCGACAGGATCGGCACCGCCCCTCCTCCGGTACCCGCGAGCGTCCCGCGGAGGCAGGCCAGGACGATCGGCCGCAACTGGTCCTTGGTACCGGCCAGGACGACGCGGCGGACGGTGTCGGGCAGCAGCGCCGGCGTGAGGTAGGGCCGCGCCTCCACCGTGACGATTGCGCCCCGCCCGCGGCCGCTCTCGCGTCCCGGGGCGAGCGTGATCGGCATGCGGATGAGATAGAGGCCGTAGCCCGGCCGGTCGGTCAGCTCGTCGCCCGCGTTGATCCGCCGCAGCTGATTGAGGTGGTTAAGAAAATGCGATCGCTCGTCGAGGACCACCGTCGACTCGACGCCGATCGGCTCCTTCTCCGTCGCGTCGCGGGGCGGTGCCGGGGCGATCGGGGCCGCCGTTGCCTTCGCCACGGCGGTCGTCGTCGTGGCCTTCGGGGAGTTCGCGCCTGCGTCGGGCTCGGCACGACGGCATCGAGCTCGATTTGGGACGTCACCGCCTCGTAGCGCCTCATCACGGCGCTCATCACGCTCTTGAAGCCGTCCTTCTGCTGGCCGGCGAGCTGCTCCTCATACTCGGCGCGCGACTTGGTCATCCGGTCCTGGCCCCAGATGTCGGGGGCCTTGATGCCGATGGTGCCCTCGCGGACGAGCTGCCACTCGAGCCCGTCGACCTCGTCGCCAGGCGATCGAGCGCGGCCTCAGGCGTCGACCGATCGCCCCGCGCCGTGGCCAGCAGGCTCCCCGAATGCGCGCCGAATTCGGCTGAATGACCCGATCCAACGTCTGTTCGGACGGTGGCGCAGTCCCTCGCCGTCAGCCCGGCGGCCAGAACAAGGACGAGGCATCTCCGTCGGGTCGCCATGACGCGTTCCAGTTCGTCAGTGCCAGTGCGCGGAACACGATCGAACCCTCGCAAGCAAGGTCGACAGAAATGCGTTGGGATTGTGGTCGGAAGCCGATTTTCGGTCAAGCCGACTCGGTCAGGCGACCGACAGCGGGAGCCTGGTTCTCGCGCTCTGAGTGGGAACGAGGGTTATACAACGCGCTCAGGCGACCGACGCTCCGCGACGCCTCGGAGGCGCCTCGCCCTCGGCCCGCTTGGCCTTGAAACCGTGCGTCAAGACGGCGAACGGGCTCGCGTTGTCGAGCTTCTTGAGCTTCATGTACAGGTAGCTGTCGTAGTCGCAAGGATAGACCGTCAGCTTGCCGGACTCGACCTCGATCACCTTCGTCGCCACGGCGCGGATGAAATGCTCGTCGTGCGAGATGAAGCAGAGCGTCCCCTCGTAGTCGGACAGGGCCTCCTCGAGGATGTCGCGGCTGGCGATATCGAGGTGGTTCGTCGGCTCGTCCATCATGAGGAAGTTGTGCGGGACGGTGAGGATCTTCGCCAGGCAGAGCCGCGTCTTCTCCCCGCCGGAGAGGCGCTGAGACCGGCTTGTCGACCGCCTCGCCGCCGAAGAGGAACGAGCCGAGCATGTGGCGAAGGGCTCCCTCCGACGCGCCCGGGTGCACGCTCCGCAACTCATCGATCACGCGGGCTCGCTCGTCGAGCGCCTCGACGCGGTGCTGCGCGAAGTACGTTCGCGAAGACGTTCGCGCCCAGCGCCACCTCGCCCTTCTGGGGCTTGAGGATGCCCGTCAGCAGCTTCATCAGGGTCGTCTTGCCCGCGCCGTTCGGACCGACGAGCACGACGTGATCGCCCCTCTCCAGATCGAGATCCAGCCCGCTGTAGACGACCTTCGGCCCGTAGGCGAATCCGACGTCGCGGAGCTTGGCGACGACCTGGCCGCTCCGGGGCGGCTCGGGCATCTTGATCCTCATGGACGAGTTGTCGGTCTGGGGCGCGTCGATCCGCTCCATCTTCTCGATCGCCTTGATCCGGCTCTGCGCCGGGCGGCCGTCGCGGCATTGGCGCGGTTGCGGTCGACGAAGTCCTGCATCTGCTTGAGCTTCTTCTGCTGGCCGTCGAACGAGGCCTGATGCACGGCCAGCCGGTGGTCCTTCTGGGGGAGGTACGCGGAGTAGTTGCCGGGATAGCGTGAAGAGGTTCCCCAGCTCCAGCTCGAACGTCTTGGTGATGACCCGGTCGAGGAAGTCGCGGTCGTGGCAGGTGATGAGGATCGCGCCGGGGTAGGACTGGAGGAAGTCCTCGAACCACTTCACGCTCAGCAGGTCGAGGTGGTTCGTCGGCTCGTCGAGGAGCAGCAGATCGTGCTCGAACGCGAGCAGCCCGCCGAGGGCGAGCCGCATCGCCCAGCCGCCAGAGAGGCTCGCGACCGGCGCGTCGAGCTGCGAGACGGAGAACCCGAGGCCGAGCAGGATCGCCTTCGCCCGCGACTCCATCTCGTAGCCGCCGGCGGAGACGAACGCCTCCATCGCGTCGTCGTAGTCGTCGAGCGCCTTGCGGGTCGCCCTGCTCCAGCCCGCCATCACCGCCTTGAGCCGGCGATCGGCCTCGGTCCAGGGTCCGAGATGGGCGAGCATGTTCTCGAAGACCGTCCCCTCCTTGAGAGGATGGATCTCCTGCGGCAGATAGCCGATCGAGCACTTGCGGTCGCGGAGCACCTCGCCGGAATCGAGGTGCTCGACCCCCATGCAGGACCTTGAAGAAGGTCGACTTCCCCGCCCCGTTCTTGCCGAGCAGCCCGATCCGCTCGCCGCGGACGATCGACGCCTCGACCCCGTCATAAACGTCTGGCGACCGTAGCTCTTCTTCGCGTCGATCAGCCGGATCATGGCACGGCACCGATAGTTGAGAGGAAAAGGCCGGAGCCGGACGGCCCCGGCCTGCTTCGAGCGGAGGGCGGGAGCAGTCGCGCCGCGGCGTCGCGACGCGATCCTCAAAGGATAACATGAACCGGCGCGAATCTCAAGGGAAATCTCGACCTGCGTAGGGCCGTTCTGTCCCGGCCGCGAGCTAGCGGGGCCCGAGCGATGCGGGTAGGGGAAGGGCGAGGTGGGTGGACCGATGAGCCTGCCGGGCAAACCGGGTGGGCGACCGCCGGACGTCGATCGGCCGGCGTTTTCGGGCTGCGTGCTTGACGTTCTGAAGGTGATGGCGGATCGGGTGGAGGACGAAAAGCTCTGGCGTTGGATGGCGGCCCAGCGATGCTTCTCATCCTCGATTGCCTTGGCCAGGCGCTCCGCCTCGGTCGCGCCCGGAAGGCCGTCGGTCCGGATGTCCCGGACGTAGGCGCCGTTGTCCGGATACTTGGTCAGGATCTGGTCGAGCCAGTGGTCGACGGCGACCGCGTCGTACTCGCCCTTGGCCACGTCGTAGACCTGGAACTCGATCGAGGTCGTCGGGCGAGCGGCATCGTACCAGGCGGCGACCTTGTACGCCCGGCCGGCCGGTCTGGCGGTTGCCGAGGCCGGGGCCGACGGCTGCTGGGCCCCCGCGACCGCTGTCATCAGCACGAGGGCGAGCGGCGTTCCGCAGATCGAGCGGCGAGGCATGACGTCCCCCGTCCGGGTGATCTATCATGAGTCTACCGCGACTGCCGGTCGCACGGCGATCGCCAGGTCGTGCCGGAACGCCGGCAAGGCAATCGTGAGCGGCCCGCGGCCGGACTCAACCGTAAACTCGCCTAGCGTGTGCCCGTGATGGGTCTCCATGCACGTCACGGCGTACCGACCCGGCTCCATCCCCGGCAGCACGAGCGTGGCGCCAACCAACAGCGGCCGGAACGGCAGCTCGCCCTCGACCTCGAGGTGGTCGCGGCCCCGCAGGACCCACGCAACGGCCTGGCGGCCGTCCGCACAGGCGTAACACAACAACTCCTCGGGCCGAGCCTCCACGCGCGGCGAGACGTTCTCCGCCGCGAAACATCGCCAGTCGATCAGCCGAGCGAAGTCGCCCATCACGCCCTGGGCCTGCCTCATGCCGGGGGTCAGCGTGTGTGGGTGGCGATTCGGCCAGCGCATGCCGCCGCCGGCGCCGCCGCTGGCGAGGTGGGCCCAGGCCATGTGGCGGAAGTAACAGAGGTCGAAGACGTCGGGGAGCGTGATGCCGAGGTCCTTGTAGGTGTGGATCGGGCCCGTCTCGCTGTCGGTGAACGGCCGGCCGTCCCGGATCTGCTCGAGGGCGTGGCGGACCCAGCGGGCCATCGCGTCGGCCGCCGAGACGGTATTCGTCGGGCAGTCGATCGCTCCGGCCTCGTAGACGTGTGTCGTCGCGAAGTCGAGGTCAGGGTGGCGGAAGATCAGGTCGGCGAGCGGGCCCTTCGGCTCCGATCCGAAGTGGCTCACCGTCTGGAGGTGCGTCCGCCCGAAAAGCCGGCGTTCGATCGAGCGCACATGCTCCGAAAGCTCCGCGACCACGCCGATCAACCGGCACGCCGTGTCGTCGTCGATGCGCCTCGGCCTCGACGCCGTGGTGGTGCCCCAGCTCGTTCCACAAATCCCACGCGAACACCGCCCCCGAGCCGCCCCATCGCTCGACCGCGAAGGCGATCCGCGACTTCACCGCGGCCATCCCGTCGGCGTGCGTCAGCAGGTCGAGCCGGCGATGGCACGGGCCGCCGCGGTCGGCGTTGTAGGGATGCTCCTCCCACATCACGTACGTGAAGAACGTGTCGAAGGGCGTCAGAAGGAGCCGCAGGCCGTGCCGCTTGCACAGGGTGACGAGGTCGTCGATCGCGCTGCACCGTCACCTCGTCGTAAATGCCCGGCGTATGCTCCAGGTAGAGCCCGTCGCCCACGTACTCGAGCATAACGCGTAGCGTCGTCACGCCGTGCGCCTTGAGATAGGCCAGGTGCCGGTCGACCGACGCGACGTCCCTGCGGCCGATCAGCCCTTCGAGCTCGGGCCAGGTCAGGGCGTCGTTCTGGCCGATGATAAGGAACGGCTCGCCGGCCTCGGTCTCGAAATAGCGGCGTCCGGGCGCGAGCCGCACCCAGGGCAGCTCACGACCGGACGACAGCGACTCGAGTTCGGGCGCGACGTCGAGGGTCGCGGCCGTCGGATCGTGCTCCATCGCGTGAGGCCTCCTTGTGAAACGTTCAGCCGGCCCGGCGCCGCCCGGGGCCGGCCTCGCGCCGGGGCTCTCAGGGCTTTCGGACCGTCGCCGCCGACCCGTTCGTCCGGGCCGACACGGCGGGCGGGACCGGCATGGCCGACGAGACGCGGGCGCCTCGCCCGACTGCACCGACTCCACGACCCGCTTGGCCGAGAGGATCGCCCCGTCCTGGTTCAGGTACTTCCACTCGCCGAACCGCCCGATCGGGAAGATGTCGCGGGCATGGAGGAAGGCGTTGATGACCTCGAGCTGCCCCGGCCGCTCCGGGCGTGAACGGGATGTACGCGTGCGGCATCCCGAGCACCTGCTCGAACACCACCTCGTCCCCCTCGCGCCAGAGGTCCGTCCGCTTCAGGCCGGCGACGCACGCGTCGACCAGGGCCCGCTTCCCGCGCACGGGCAGCGGCTTGAACTTAGAGTGGCTGATCTCGAAGATCAAGGCACTATGCCCCGGCGGCGCCGTGAAAGGCGAGGCGTTCGACTGGACGAAGATGCGCTGGAAGATGAACTTGTCCTGCGACTCGGGATAGTAGATCCAGTGCTTCTCCGTCACCTTCTCGCGGTTGATCCCGAGGTTGACGCAGACGACCGACGTGCTCGGCAGCGCCCGCGGCGGCCTTGCGGACGGCGTCGGGGGCGTCGGGGATGGCGCGGATCAGGTCGGGCAGTGGGACGCTCGGGAAGAGCGTGTCGTAGACGACCGTCTCGTAGCGATGGTCCTTCGAGCCCGGCTCCTCGACCCGGAACGTGGCCCGCTTCCTTCTTCGTGTCGATCGCGGACGAGCGTCCGCCCGAACGTCATGGCCCCGCCCCGCGCCTCGACGCGCTGGGCCAGGCCGGCGACGAACATCTCGCAGCCGCCCTTCAGCGGATAGCCGAACCGCGCGTTCGGCCCCATGTCGGGTCGACCGCGATGCAAGGCCCCTTCGATGACCTCGTCGAACGAAGGCGTGAGCACGCGGCCGGCGATCCAGTCGCTGCTCATCCGCGACGGGTCGATGCCCCAGACCTTGAAGTTGTAGGGCTGCATGAAGTGCTTGGTGATCCCCTCGCCGAACGTCTGCCGACTCCACTCGAGGAAGTTGGCCGGGCTGGCCGGCCTTGCCATTCGCCGTTGCCGCCGATCAGGCCGCGCGACCGCCGAGCTCGCGTGCCGATTGGCCTCGATCACGCCGAGCAGGCATTCCTTGACGACGGCCGGCGGCAGGCCGTAGAGGTTGGCCTGGAACGGGTAGCGCTGATAGCGTGTCGTAGAGCGAGACCCAGCTCTCGCGCTGCTGCTCGTGGAAGTTGTCGCCAAGGACCTCGCGGAAGAGGCCGTCGACGTACTTGTCGGGCGTGAAGAAGATGTGACCGGCGTAGTCGAACGTGAAGCCGTCCTGGACGATCGACCGGCAGAGGCCGCCCGCGCGGTCGTGCTTGTCGGCGAGCAGGAAGTCGGAATCGTCGAGGTGCAGCCCGGCGCTCAGGCCCGCGGGCCCGCCGCCGACGATCAGGTTCTTCACGTCGCCGGCCTTCGCCCGCGCGGGTCTTCTTCTTGATCGCCGGATCGACGCCGAGCCTCTCCTCGACGAGCTTCCGCATGGCGTCGGCCACGGCGTCCCACCCGTTCTCGTCGGCCCGTCGGCGCCCGGCCTCGCGGCGCGCGTCGTCGAACTGCGCCGGAGCGTTCATGGCCATCTCGCACGAACTCGGGGATCTCGCTCGCGATGAAGACGAGGTCGCCGTGGTCGCGAACGACGTCGCGCACGGCGCGTCGAGACGATCGGCTTGCCGCCGGCCATGTACTCGAGCGTCTTCGTCGGGCTGATGGTCTTCGTCGCGTCGTTGAGCGCCCAGGGCATCAGGCAGACGTCGAACGCCTTCAGATAGCCGGGCAGCTCGCCGTACGACTTCTGGCCGAGATAGTGCAGGTTCGGCCGCCTCGGCAGCGAGGCCGGGTCGACCTTGATCATCGGGCCCGACCAGCACGACCGAACCCGTCGCATTCGCGTCGGCGAGCGCGGCGATCAGCTCGTAGTCGAGCCGCTCGTCGACCGCGCCGTAATAGCCGAAGATCGGGCGGGGCAGATCGGCGACGTCGGCCGGCAGCGGCAATTCCGGGTCGAGAGCCCGGCCGAAGTGCTCGGGCTCGACGGCCGACGGGAAGCAGTGGACGTTGGCGTTGCCGGCCCTTCTTCGACTCGTAAAGGCTCCGGCCGCCCGTGAAGACCACGTCGGCCCGCGCCAGCAGCCGCGCCTCGGCCTCGACCAGCCCGGCCGGGGCGTTCGGCGAAATTCGCCAGCTCGTCCATGCAGTCGTAAACGACGACCTGATCGTCACCGAGGCGATCGCCGTAATGGGCGAACATCGGCGAGAAGAACCAGCGCACGACGGGGCGGTCGCCGCCAGCCGATGCGGATGTAGTCCTCGACGAGAGCGCCGAGGTCGAAGTCCTCGTCCGCTCGGCGATGCGGCCGGAGCACCGTGACCCCGGCGCGCCGCCGGGATCACGTCGAGCCCCGGCGGCCGAGCGTCGAAGACCGGCTCCTCCTCGACGATCACGGGCCAGCGTCGCGCCAGTCGTGACAGGAGATGCTGCGGACGCTGATAGACCCAGTCCCAGCGCAAATGACTATGGCAGACCAGGATCGGACCCTGGGCGTGCGTACGGGTTGTACGTCGCATGGAGCGGCTCCTCTTCTCGATCGTGTGGGGCCCGCGTCCCGCGGTCTGTGTTCCGGGTCCGGCGGTCGGTCGGGGCGCAGCACGACCGCTCGGGGACGCCACGCCCATGAGGGACGGCCCCCGAGCGTGTGCGACGCCGCTCGCTGCGATCACCGCGAGACGTCACGGGCCGCCGCTCTCACTGCAAGTTGAGTGCCAGTCCCGTTACAGTAAGACGTGACTCGACGCAAGGTCGTTGCGGCGGAGTCAACCCTCACGGTGGAACGGGAAGGCGAGCGCGAGGCCCATGCGCTCACTGCCACAAATGCGGGACTTGGGGGGATTCGGGTCCTCAGGCGACCAGCTCGACGGTCGCCACTTCCGCCGGCCGGACGCACTCGCCGACCGAGCCCGCGGCGTCCGCGATGTGGCGGCGGTACGCCTCGACCAGCGCCGTCGTCGCGGCGGTCCATGCCCCCGTCTCGCGGCCGGACCTCGTACAGGCCGAGGTGGAGCAGGTGATCCTCCAGGCCCTTCCGCGACCAGCGGTACTTCCACTCGATCATCGTGAAGAGCGGGAACCAGGTGTAGCCGACGACCGGCACGCCCTCGGACCTGACGCAATGGACGGCCCCGAGCGTCTCGCGCATCCACCGCGCCCGCTCGAGTGGGCAGCCGGCGTTGCTGGTCTCGGTGACCATCATCGGCAGGCCGTAGCGGGCGTGGACCATCCGCAGGACGTCGCCCAGCGCCGAGGGCGTCGGGTCGCACCTGGAATGCGACCGTCCGTTGCGGCGCGCGGACGATCCGCCGGTTGGACCACGGGTAGAAATTCACGCCCAGGATGTCCCAGCTCGGGCGCGTGCTCGGCGAGATCAGTCCAGCCGGCCAGCGTCGGCGCCGTTCTCGACGAGCCATCCATAGCGAGGATGTTCTGGGCCGACCATGCCGCAAGCCAGGTCGAGCGGCAGCAGCCGGTCGATCTGCGGCCTCGGCCGCCAGCCGTTCCGTGCCGGTCGAGCACGCGAGCTCGAGCCCGACGTCCTCGACGTGGACGAGCATTGCGTCGTGCCGCGCCGCGCGGAGGGCCGCGGCCGGTGCGGACCATCCCCTCGGCCAGCGCCAGGAGCACCTTGAAGTAGCCGTCGACGCCCGAGAGATAGGGCGGCCAGCGGCCGTCACGCCCGCAGTAGGCGGCGGTGACCGCGGGCTCGTTCAGCGGCGTGTACCAGCGGACGAGCGAACCGTACCGCTCGGCGAACCGCGCGGCGTACTCGGCGACCCGCCGGGGATACGACGCGTTGACGAAGCCGTTCTCGAGCCAGAGCGGCGTGCCGTAGTGCATCAGGTCGACGATCGGCGTCAGCCCGCCTGGACCGCGAGGTGTTCGAGCACCTCGTCGGTCCACGACCAGTCGAAGACTCCCGGCCGCGGATTGACCCGGTACCAGGGGATGCCGTAGCGGATCGACGAGATCCCCAGGTCAGCCGCCAGGTCGATGTCCCCGCGCCAGCGGCGATAGTGGTCCATCAGCTCGTATTCGTCGAGCCGACGGTGCCCCGCGCGGGTCTGCGGGATGAACGTGTTCTCGATCCCGACGGCCCAGCGGAAGTCGGAGGCCGAGGTGCCCGTGGCGCAAGACGACATCGCCCGGCCCCCCGGCCGAGTCGGGAGGCCGGCGTCGACCGTCCCGTCCGCATGGATTATGTGGCCGCCGAGCCGCCGACGGTCGCGGAGCGCGTCCTCCGCCGCGAGGAGTTCGAGCATTCCGTTGCCCTTGGGTACGGTCCGTCGTGGCGAGCCTCGCCGTGCCGTCCCGTCAATTCTAGGCGTGGGGACGGGACAGGCCTAGAGTCAGATCGGAGCGAAATGCGTGGAAGCGACACCCGCGCTGTCAATTCGCGACAACCGCGACCGCATCGAACGCGACAACCCCCACCGCCGTGAGTCCGAGTCGGGCAGGACCGGCGGGACAAGCCACCCCCGCGGCGATGATCACTCCGTCGGCCCGGACCTCCGTACGCCCTCCTGTGGCGCGGATCTCGATCGGCCGATATGCCGCGGGATCGACGCCCTCGTCGCCGAGGCTCGGCCAGGGCTTCTCGACGGATCCGTCCTCGACGCCACAGACTCGTATCCGTGCGCCCCCGAACTCGACACGAAGCTGGCCCCCGGGCGACGCGACGACGATGCCGCCTGCGCCACTACCCTCCGGATCAGGAAGCCTGACGTACGCCTCGACGACCCAGCTGTCCCCGAGTACGAGTCCGTCTCGCCAGACCGTGCCCTCGCCTGCCGGATTGGACTGCCGAAGTCCATCGCCATCGAGCCGCCAATCGCCGCCCCTGATGATCGTCCACCCGGCGGCGCTCGACCCGGCGGGCCCGTCGAACCGGGACAGATCGCGAGGCAACGGCGGCGCGAGCTGAGGCCGGTCGGTCAAGGGTCCGATCGTCACCCCGTCGTCGCCCCACTCGGCCGGGCAAAGCCAGATCCGCCGCACCGCCTCGCCCGGCGTTCGCCCATGAAGGACGATCCAGTCGTGGACCAGATCCGGACGCACGACCGAGAAGTGCCCCGGCCCCTCGACGAGCCCCGGCGTCGTCCCGAAGATCGGCCCCTCGGCCCCGCGGAGGTCGCGATATGGACCGAGCGGACTGTCGGCCACGGCCTCGCCCGTTCCGTACGCCTTGCCGTAGTTGCCCCCGCTGTAGCCGCAGTAGTACCGGCCGCCCCGCTTCACGGGTGCGGGGCCCTCGATGGTCGTCCACTCGGCGAACGTCCGCCGCTCGTAGAGCGGCATCACGCGGTCCCGCTCGAAGACCTGCCAGGGCGAGTGGGCCCGCAGGACGGTCGTCGGCGGACCGGCGGGCGTGAGCGGGTCGCCCATCGGCTGGACCACGATCCCCGTCCCCGACGGCGGGTCGGCCTCGTCCACGAAGTCGAGGCAGCGGAAGAGGTAGAGCCGCCCGTCGTCGTCGAGGAGCCAGGACCCGTCGATCGAGAACCGCTCGTCCTCCGCACTGACCCTCTTGCGGAGCCGGAACGGACCCTCCGGACGATCGGCCACGGCGACCCAGAGGGCATGGCCCCGCCGCTCGACATCGCCGAAGCTGACTACCATCCAGAACCGCCCGCCGAACGCCAGGACCTCGGGCGCCCAGTGGTCGCTGCCCGGCTCGGACGGCTCCAGCGCCCCTCCCAGCGGCTCCCAGTGCAGGAGGTCGTCGGACCGGTAGACGGGGATGACTCGCCCGTCGGCCAGCGGCGGGCCGTCGTTGGTCCCGTAAAGGTAGAACCGCCCCCGCCAGCGGAGCACGAACGGGTCGCCCAGCGCGACCCCGGGGATGGGGTTCTGGAAGGTCCGCCCGCCGTCCGTGATCGTCCCCATCGCGACCCCCTGGCCCGTCCCTGCCCGCTATCGACCCGTCCCTGTCGAACCCTATCGGCCGGACCCGTCCCCGACAAGGGGCGGATCGGGCGTGCCCACCGACACCGCCCGCCCTCCCGGGTCCTCGGACCCGGGGACCCGAAGCCAGGCGCCGAGCGAACCCGAGACCCGCGGCCAAACGAAGCCAATCGCCCGGGTGGGCGCCAAGGCGAAACGAGGCCGATCGGCCCTGCCGTTCGACCGAGCGAACCCGAGCCGGCCGTGATTCGTTCACCCTGGTTCCGGTCCGTTCGTCGCGGGCCGGGTCATGGGGGTCGAGAGGGCCGGTCGGCCGCCTTGCGAAACGAAGCCAATCCGCCGCGGCCCGCGCGAAACGAAGCCAATTCCGGTCCACGGCCCCCGCCCCGTCCTGCGAAACGAAGCCAATCTGCCGGACGCCCCGGGTGCGCGGCCGCGCCTTGCAACGGCCGGCCGCGCGGCCCATCCTTGGGGCGAGTCCCGACGGTCCGGCCGAGTCGTTCACCCCTCCGGGAGTCGTGCCATGAAACCCGATTCGACCCGCGCACCCGAGACGACCCGCCGCCAGTTCGGCCGGGCGATCGCCGGGGCGACCGTCGCCGCGTGGGCGGCCCCGGCGGTCGTCCGCGGGCGGAACCTCAACGAGAAGCTGAATATCGCCTGCATCGGCGTGGGCGGCCGGGGCGGGTCGAACCTGCGTGACGTGGCGCTCGGAGAACATCGTCGCCCTCTGCGACGTCTACCAAGCCGCGGTCGAACGCCGGCCGCGGCGACCATCCCAAGGCCCGCCGTCTGACCGACTTCCGCCGGCTCTACGACCACGCCAAGGAGTTCGACGCCGTCGTCGTCAGCACGACCGAGCACACCCACGCCTTCGCGACCCTGCCCGCCCTGAGCCTCGGCAAGCACGTCTACTGCGAGAAGCCGCTGACGCACGACGTCTGGGAAGCCCGCGTCATCCGCGAGGCCGCCGCCAGGGCCAAGGTCGCGACCCAGATGGGCACACAGATCCATGCGGGCGACAACTATCGCCGGGTCGTCGAGCTGATCCAGGCCGGAACCATCGGCCCGGTCTCCGAGGTCCACGTCTGGGTGGGCCGGGCCTGGGGCTGGCAGTCGGACGAGGCGGCGAAGAAGAACGGCGACATCGTCTCGGTCCGCGACCGGCCCGCGCGAGTCACAGCCCGTCCCGACGGGCCTGGACTGGGACCTCTGGCTCGGCCCGGCCCCTGAGCGGCCGTTCAACGAGGTCTACTTCCCGGGCCCCAAGTGGTATCGCTGGTGGGACTTCGGCAACGGGACCATGAGCGACCTGGGCAGCCACTGGATCGACCTGCCGTTCTGGGCCCTGAAGCTCCAGGCCCCGAAAACCATCGAGGCCTTCGGCCCGCCGCCGCACCCGGAAATCGCGCCGGCATCGATGCGCGTCAGTCTATGAATATGAAGCCATGGACGACCAGCCGCGGGTCCGCCTGACGTGGTATCAGGGCGAGGAGAAGCCCGAGCCGTGGCGGATCGGGCGCGATCCCGAAGTGGGACAGCGGCGTACTGTTCGTCGGGGTCGAAGGGAATGCTCCTCTCCGACTACGGCAAGCATCGCCTCCTGCCCGAGGAGGCCTTCCGCGACGTCAAGCGGCCCGAGCCGACGATCCCGAAGTCGATCGGCCACCACGCCGAGTGGATCTACGCCTGCAAGACCGGCTCGCCGACGACCTGCCACTTCGACTACGCGGGCCGGCTCACCGAGGCGAACCACCTGGGGAACGTCGCGTATCGGGTGGGCAAGAAGCTCGAGTGGGACGCCGAGGGTCCTTCGCGCGACGAATGCCCCCGAGGCCGAGCTGCTCCTGCGGAGGCCGTACCGCAAGGGATGGAAGCTGGCATAGCCCCGGCGGTCGCCAGTCTTCGTAGGGTCCGCTGTGCGGACCTCTTCCCGGCCATCGCACGAAGAGGTCCGCACAGCAGACCCTACAAGTCAACTCACGTCGATGCCATTCGACCGGAGCCAGTCGTAATACTCGGCGAAATGGTGCTCGATCGCACTCGACTCCAGGCCGAAATCCTCGAGCCGGTAGCGGTGGACCCCGTGCTTCTGGCGAGGATTCTCGGCAATCCACCCGCGGGCGCGGGCCTCGAACTCGGGGCTGAATTCGTAGCCAAAATGGTCGCAGATCGCCGCGACGGTGTCGATCGGCTCGGCGACCAGCCGCTCGTACGAGACGTCGTAGAACCGCCCCGCGTCGGCCTCGGCCCGCGCGAGGATCGCCCGGCGCGGGCCGATCGCCATCGCCTCGGCCATCTCGGCCCCGAGCCGGCGGAGGTCGAGCCGATCGGTGAGGATGCCGCGAAACCCGGCGGCCAGGCTGCTGACCGAGGGGATCACCTTCATCGGGTCGCGGTGGGTGATCACGACCGAAGCGTCGGGGAAGACCGCCAGCAGGGCGTCGAGCCCGAAGAGATGCCCCGGCGACTTGAGGACCCAGTGGTCGCCGGGGTACTTACACGAGAGGAGCTGGAGCTGCTGCTTCTCGTAGACGTATCCCGGGATGAGGGGCTGTTTGTCGAGCCAGCGGGCGTACTCGGGCACGTCGAACATGAACCCGAGCATGCCGGCGACGAACCGGTGGGCGAAGAGGTTGTTGTCCTCCTCGGGGCTCTCGGCCTCGAACTCATGGGCGGTGGCGAGACGGGGCGAGAGGCTGTAGAGGAGCGTCATCTGGCGGCGTGCCCGACCGATCCGCGGGTCGGTTTCGTAGCTCGCCGGCTCCGGCGGCGGCGAGGGCTCGAGCGCCTCCCAGAACAGCATCGCCCGGGCGGCTGGGTCCTGCGAGAGCAGGCGGTGGAGGAAGGTCGTCCCGCTCCGCGGCAAGCCCGTGACGAACAGCGGCCGCCGCACCGGCACGCCGAGAATCTCGGGATGCCGGGTCAGGTCCGCCTGGATCTTCAGCCGGTTCACCAGCAGGCTCGTGCCGTACTCGCGGAAGAAGATCCGCCCGAAGGCGTTGGCGGTGTCGATCGCGTTGAACGCCTCGACAAGCGCGTCCAGGCCCTCGCGGAAGTCGTCGCCGCCAAAGTCGTCGAGTCCGGTCCGACGGCGGGCCGTGGCCATCATGGCGTCGGCGTCGACCCTGGGCCATCGCACGCCGAGCGCCGCGCAGGCCCCGCCCCACGCCGTTGACGCCCTTCACCCACGCCGGCCTGCGGGTCTGCTCCCAGATCGGGGGCGGGGCGACGGGCTCATGAAGCGTCGGTCGGCCATTCGCGAGGCCGGGGGCCTGGGTCATCTCGGCCTCGCTCCGGTTCGCGGCGGCTGACGAAGGGATATCCAAGTGTACCACGCGATCCGGACTCGGGCCGCCCATTGGCTATGCCACGACGTTGTCACAACCCTGCGAATGCGGGACGAATCAACGGCGGATTCGTTCGACCTCGGAGCGGAGACCGACGCCCGGAACGGTCAGGCCATCATCGGTCCGCTCCGCCGTGAGTCTTCGGAGCGCCTCGGCGTACTGTTCCGCCTTGCCCCGGCGCTCGGCCGGGTCGAAGCGGATCGGGACCGTGGCGCGGTAGAACGACGCCGCGAAGTCGCAGGCCGCGGCCCAGGTCGCGAGGTGGACGTCGAAGTGGTCGGCACATTCGGCCAATTCGATCCGCGGCGCCGGCGTCCGATCCGGCCAGCCGAACGCCCCGCGCTGCTTGAGCCCGGCCAGGACCGCCTCGGCCAGCGCGACGTGCCCCTCGAACGAGGGATGCATCGCGTCGTTGAAGAGGCCGTCGTCGAGATGCCCGTCTGCGCTTCGAGAGCGGAAGACGGCCTGCCCGTCGACGAGTACGACGTCATGACGCCGGGCCACCTCGCGGAAGACGTCCTGAAAGTCGGAGGGACATCGCATCGGGTGCCCGTCGCAGTCCCTGGCCGCGACGTAATGGCGATACGCCGCCTCCGAGTCGCCCCGGGCTTGCAGGAGCCGGCCCAGGCGGAAATGCGTCTCTGCGAAGCCCGGTTGACGCCCGGTCAGGGTCCGGTAGTCGCTCGATGCTCTCGGCAGGGTTGTTCGCCTCCAGCTCCCGCGCCGACACGACCTCACGGGCGAAGGACTCGCGCTCGGCTCTCGGAGTCTCGGGCGGGAGGATCGACCGGCTCGGCTCGAAGCCGGCGTCGTTGCCGGGCGGGATCACCAGGACGGGCAAGGCCCCGACCCGCTCGCAGTAGGCAACCATTCCCTCGAGGCGGCGCCGGAAGTCGGCCAGCCGGGCAGAACGGTCGGCCGGGGTATGCGAGGGCACGTCGACGAGCGATCGAGGCCGAGGCCTCGGAGGGGCGGCCACGCGCTCCCGTTCCAGCATCTCGCTGACCAGCCGGGTCAGCGGCGAGTACCGCCCGACGAGCCCCGCGGCGTCCTCACCGGGCTCGGCGGGTTCGTCGAGGTAGTACGGGACGTCCGACGACCAGCCGAAGCGCGAGGCGAACTCGTTGTGCCCGGCGTAGATGATGACCGCGTCGGGCCGCGATCGCGACTCGACGAGCCGCTGGTGCATCTGTTCGAGCGTCCAGCCCGGACGGGCCTGGACCTCGATGTGGAACATCCGCCAGGGGATCGCGCGGCGGAGCTGCCAGGCGACGACCTTGCCGACCGACAGCCAGTCGCGATAGGGCACGCCCTCGGCGCTCGACTCGCCCACGACGACGATGCGGACGTCTCCTGCGTTCGGGCTGGCGGCACGGACCGAAGGCAGCGTAGGCATCCGATGGAGCCACGCCAGATAGGTGCCCGCCACAGACTCGGCGAGCGCGACTGCGATCATGAGCGATGCCGCGACGGCGACGCAGCGCACCAGTCGCGGCCTCCGGCCGGCCTTCCTCCTTGATGCGAAACAGGCCACCGCGAGGGCGAGGCTGGCGGTCACCAGGGCGATCACGCCGCAAGGATAGGCGACCCTCAGCCAGGCGAGGACCGCGATCCGCACGTCTCGACCCCCGGCGCCGGCGGTCAACCTCAGACTGGAGCGCGCGACCACGAGCGCGAGGACGAGCCCGCCGCCGATGACCCACCACCGGCCTCTCCAACGTCGGCCCGGCGGCCGATGCGTCCATGAGGAGGCTCCGTCCCCACGCCCATTCCCGGGAATGCGGGCCACACTATAGGTGGAGTGACCGATTCGATCCAGCCGCGTTCCGGGCCCACTTTTTCCAACCCCCGTTTGGCGTTCCACCGCCCGCCGGTTAGGATTGGGACTCGATCGACCCACCCCGAGGCCGCCTGGACCGACGCCGCGATGAAAGCCCTGCTCCTTGAGGCGCCCCGGGACTTCCGGCGCATCGAGACCGACGAGCCCTCGGCCCCGGGCCGGGGCGAGGCCCTGGTCCGCGTCCACCGGGTCGGCATCTGCGGCACCGACATCGGCGGCTATCTCGGCAAGATGCCCTTCTTCAGCTACCCGCGCATCCCCGGCCACGAGCTGGGCGTCGAGGTGCTGGAGGTCGGCGCCGGCGTCGCGAACGTCCGGCCCGGCGACCGCTGCGCGGTCGAGCCGTACATCAACTGCCAGCAGTGCCACGCCTGCCGCCGCGGCAAGACGAACTGCTGCGAGAAGCACCAGACGCTCGGCGTCCACTGCGACGGCGGCCTCCGGCCCCGCTTCGTCGTGCCGGCCCGCAAGCTGCACGTCTCGCGACGCTCGCCTTCGAGCAGCTCGCCCTCGTCGAGACGCTCGCGATCGGCTGCCATGCCGTCGACCGCGGCGCGCCCGGACCGGAGGACTCGTGCCTCGTCATCGGCGCCGGCCCGATCGGGCTGGCCACGCTGGAGTTCGTCAAGCTGACCGGGGCGAAGGCCATCGTCGCTCGACGTGAACGAGGCCCGGCTCGACTTCTGCCGCTCGCGGATGGGGATCGAGCACACCGTCCAGCCGTCCGACAACCTGGAAGGTGACCTCCGCGACCTGACCGACGGCCACATGCCGGACGTCGTGATCGACGCCACGGGCAGCGCGGCGTCGATGTCCAACGCCTTCGGCCTGATCGCTCACGGCGGCAAGCTCGTCTTCGTCGGGATCACGACCGATGAGGTGCAGTTCAAGCACCCGGTCTTCCACCGGCCCGAGGGAACGCTGCACTGCTCGCGGAACGCCGCCGTCGTCCGACTTCCGCCGGATCATCGACCTGATCGAGGCCGGCCGGATCGACACCGGGCCGTGGATCACGCACCGGACCGGGTTCGACGATCTGACCGGCGTTTTCCCGACGTTCACGAGGCCCGAGACGGGCGTCATCAAGGCCGTCGTCGACGTCGGCTGAGGAGCTTCGCGACGTGATCCTCTCGGCCGTGACTGTCAGCCTCGTCGCCGAAGCCCGCGGGGGCCCGTTCGTGTTCTGGGACGACCTGCCCGCGGCCTGCCGCAAGGCGAAGTCCCTCGGCTTCGACGCGATCGAGGTCTTCCCGCCGGGTCCTGAGACGGTCGAGGGCAATGTCCGCAACTCCTCGACGACCATGGCCTGGCCCTGGCGGCCGTGGGCACGGGCGCGGGATGGGTTAAGCACAGGCTAACGCTCACGTCGGGCGATCCGTTGGTCCGCGATCGGGCTCGGGCCTTCGTGAAGTCGATCATCGAAGCGGCCGGGTCGCTCGGGGCGCCGGCGATCATCGGGTCGATGCAAGGACGCGTCGGTGACGAGGGCCGCGAAGCGGCGATGTCGCGTCTGGCTGAGGCCCTCGATGACCTCGGCGATCACGCGCGCCCAGCAAGCTGTCCCGCTGATCTACGAACCGCTCAATCGCTACGAGACCGACCTGGTCAACACGATCGAGGCCGGCGTCTCCCTCGTCCGATCGCTGAAGACGAAGAACGTCCGCCTCCTGGCCGACCTGTTCCACATGAACATCGAGGAGGCCGACATCGCCGCGGCCCTGCGAGCTGGCGGCAAGCTGATCGGCCATGTCCACTTCGTCGACTCGAACCGCCGCCCGGCCGGCTGCGGTCATCTCGATTACGGGCCGATCGCCGGTGCCCTGACCGAGATCGGCTACGACGGTTTTGCCTCGGCTGAGGCGTTACCGTACCCCGACCCGGACGCCGCGGCGTCGACGGACGATCGAGTCGTTCCGCCGCTATTTCCGCACCGGAGCCAGCCGACCGATGACCACGCCCTCGACCCTGGGACTCCGCCCGAGCTTCGGCTTCGGCGACCGGCTCGGCCTGGCGACGCCCGGGCACGTCGAGGCGATGCGCCGGTCGGGCGCGCGGGATCGAGCCGATCTTCCCCCAGCAGTCGATCCGCGAGATGACGCGGACCGGCCCGCACCCCCCGCCAGGTCATGGACGACGCCCTCGACGGGATGTCGGCAGGCGCGGCTGGACCGGCGCATCGGGGGCCGACGCCGACCACCTGAAGACGCCGCAGGACGTCGACGCCACGGCCGCCGCGGCTTCACCTTCTTCACGATCGACCCGTCCGACCACGTCGACCCCCACGCCGACGACTACGACGAGCCGACCCTCCGCGCCAGGTTCGCCGCCTCGCAGGCGAGATCGACTGGTCTGGTCGGTACCAAGGACCAGTCGGTCAAGCTGCCGAACGGCACGACGCGCTCAACCTGCACGAGCGGGCCTGCCTCCGGGCCGCGGTCAAGTACGGCCGGGCGATCCGGCACGCCATCGCGCTGGCCGACCACATCCGCGACGTCCACCGGGCCAGCGGCCGCGACTTCGAGATCGAGCTGAGCGTCGACGAGACCGAGCAGCCGACCACGCTGGCCGAGCACTTCATCATCGCCGACCGCTGCCTCGACCGCGGCATGAAGCTCGTCAGCCTCGCCCCGCGGTACATCGGCGACTTCGAGAAGGGCGTCGACTACAAGGGCGACGTCGCCGCGCTCGAACGCTCGCTCCGCGACCACGCCGCGATCGCCGAGATGCTCGGCCCGTACAAGCTCAGCCTGCACTCGGGCTCCGACAAGCTCTCGATCTACCCCGCCCTCGCCCGGGCGACGAAGGGCCGGTTCCACGTCAAGACGGCCGGCACGAGCTACCTCGAAGCCCTGCGCGTCGTCGCCCGGCACGACGAGCGCCTGTTCCGCCGGGTCATCGACTTCGCCCGCGGCCGCTACGACCGCGACAAGGCGACCTACCACGTCTCGGCCACGCTCGCCTCGGCCCCGCCGCCAGCGGAGGTCGCCGACGTGGTCGAGCTGGAGCGGCATTATCTCGAACTCTGGTCCGAGGTCGAGCCGGGCCGCGGCTTCACGCGGCCGGGTCGGCAGATCCTCCACTGCACGTTCGGCTCGGTCCTGACCGACCCCGAGCTCGGCCCGGCCGTCCGGCAGGTCGTCGAGTCGAACCTCGACACCTACACCGAGGTCCTGGCCGACCACTTCGGCCGCCACCTGGACGCCCTCCGGGCGGGGATGTGAGGACGAGCGAATGGCGCGACGCGAAGCTATCTGGACGAACTCTTCGGCCTGGACGGGCCAGGTCGCCGTCGTCATCGGCGGGACGGGCGTCCTCTGCGGGGCGCATGGCCGAGGGGCTGGCGCAGGGCCGGGCGCGTCGGTCGTCGTCGCCGGCCGCGACCCCGAGAAGGGAGCCGAGCGGGTCCGGGCCATCGAGGCAGCCGGCGGCAAGGCGGCCTTCGCGCCGGTCGACGTCATGCGGCGGGAGTCGATCGAGGAGCTGCTCGCGCCGCGTGCTCGACTCGCAGGGCCGGGTCGACATGCTCATCAACGGCGCCGGCGTCAACAACGCCAGCCCCGTACTTCGACGCTGAAGGACGAGGACTGGGACCGCGTCTTCGACAGCAACCTCAAGGCCGTCCACTGGGGCTGCCAGGTCTTCGGCCGGCAGCATGGCCGAGGCGGGCGGCGGGTCGATCCTGAACGTCGCGAGCGTGACGGCGCACATGCCGCTCTCGCGCGTGTTCGCCTACTCGGCGTCGAAGGCGGCGGTCGTCAACCTGACGCAGAACGTCGCCCGCGAGCTGGCCCCGATGGGCGTCCGCGTCAACGCGATCTGCCCCGGCTTCTTCCCCGCCGAGCAGAACCGCAAGATCCTCGACGCCGACCCGCGTCGAGAACATCATGCGCAACACCCCGATGGCCCGGTTCGGCGAGCCCGACGAGCTGGTCGGGGCGACCCTGCTGCTGCTCTCGCCCCGCGCCGGCAGCTTCATCACCGGCGCGGCCTATTACGTCGACGGCGGCTTCACGGCCATGCGGTTCTGATGGGTTGGAGAGGACCTCGCCGGAGGTCCCCGCGGCCGGCGTAGGGTCCGCCACGCGGACCATCCGGCGTCGTGGGCCGTCGCCGAGGACGGTCCGCATGGCGGGCCCTACGGGCACCCACGCCCGGGAGGGCCGCAACTCGCAAGCTGGGGTCGCCATGCTCGCCGGGTCCGGATACGATCCGGCGCGGCCCGCCGAGCCCGTCGGTCTGACGAGTCAAGGATGATGCAAGACGCCCCCTCCGCCCCGTCCCGGCCTGGCGTACGACCCGCAGAATACCTGCCGACCCTCGACGGCGGCGCGCCGTGGCGATCCTCTGGGTCATGGCGTGTCACAGCCAGGCCCAGCTGTTCGGCCCGGATGGCGTCTGGCCCAACCGATCGCTGGCCCGCGCCGCCGAGCGCGGCACGTTCGGCGTCGACATCTTCTTCGGGATCAGCGGCCTGTTGATCTGCACGCGACTCCTGGCCGGTTGGCGCGCACGCGGCCGCATCGACCTGGCCGACTTCTACCTCCGTCGCGTCCCTGCGGATCTTGCCGCCCTTCCTCGTGTATCTCGTCACGATCGGCCTCCTCTGGGCGGCGGGGATATTGACGCTGGAGCCGCTCGCCTATGCGAGTTGCTTCGTCTTCCTCCGCAATTACATTCCCGAGCCGTACGTCTGGACCGACCCGTTCACCGCGCACGCTTGGTCCCTGTCGGTCGAGGAGCACTTCTACCTGATCTGGCCCGCCCTTCTGGGCCTCCTCGCAACCGTCGCCCGCGCCCGCCGTGCGGCCTTCCTGATCGCTCTCGCTTCGATCGCGTGGAGCTTTCTCGACTTCAACGCCCGGATCTCGACGCGCGTCCTCCACCTGCCGATCAACCACCACTACTGGCGCACCGACTACAGCCTCGGCGGCCTGCTCCTCGGCTGCTGGATGGCCCTCTGCCTGGCCGAGCCCGTGCGGCGGGACCGGATCGCCCGCCTGCTCTCGCCGGCCACGTGGTGGACCCTGCTCGCCCTGTTCGTCTGGCTGGCGACCTCGGTCCGCGAGAATGCCGCCCGGGCGATTGCGGCACCGGTCGTTCCCCTGCTCCTCGCGGGGACCCTGCTGCACCCGCACGCCGTGGCCGGCCGCATCCTCGAATGGTGGCCGCTCCGCTGGGTCGGGCGTATCTCCTACAGCCTGTACCTCTGGCAGCAGCTCTTCCTGATACCGCCCACGGCGACGCGACCGCTCGGGCCGCTGCACGATCTGCCGCTTGCGTGGATCGCGGCCTTCGCCTTGCGCCTGGCGAGCTATCACGTGGTCGAGCGGCCCGCCATGTGGCTGGGCCAGCGTCTCGCGCCGACGCACGTCGGTTCACACGCCCGTCGTTCGGGGTCCGCACCGACGACAGTGCATGAGCGAGACCAGCGCGAGCTGATCGCCTCTACGCGAAACGAAACGGCCCCGACGCCAAGGGCCTGGCGTCGGGGCCGCGATTATGGGCGGCGCTGGATTCGAACCAACGACTTCCACCGTGTGAGGATGGCACTCTATCGCTTTTTCCGGCGATTGTCGCTATGATATCGCAGCAGATCTACGTTTCGGAGGCCCGATCTGCTGCAGACTCTGCTGTGAAAAGGGACCGCGGCGATGTCGATCAATCCGCTGATGGGATACGTGAAAACCCGCAAGCTCTGGTCAATCCAGTATGAGAACAAGCGATATCCCGTCTCGTGCCGCCAGCTCCAGAAGTGGTGGGGCAAGCCGTTCCCACACACCTATGCGGGCTCCTATCAGATCGCCGACGCCTGGTGGATCGAAAAGAAGGCCGAGATCGACGGACTCAAGCCGGCCCATCCCCACGCCGAGACCATGGGGACGCTCAGGAAGTTCGTGAAGTGGGCACGTCGTCACGGCTACGACCAAGACGCGGACGAACAGGAGGTCGAGATCGCCCGCATCGAACGCGGCGAGGAGCCCGCCCATCGCAAGCAATGGCAGAAGTCGTTCGCGATCGAGGACGACATCTCATCGAACGTCGATCCGTACAACCCGCTCTGGCTCGATCGAGTCGAGAACGACGCCAACGTCTCGGCACCGCCGGACCGGCGGGTCGCCCACCACGTCGAGCAGCGACTCGCCACGCTCAGGGCCCGGGTCGGGGCCGGGGGGCTGTCTCCCGGGTCTTTCGACAACACACGCAGATACCTACACGAATTCAGGGATTGGCTCGGAGCCGACGCGTTGGTCGACGTCGTGAACCCGCAACGCTACGCCGCCTGGTACGCCTACTGCATGGGGAAGGTGGAGGAGAGGAGGCGGGACAAGAAGGCGGGATACGGCGTCGACTACGCCCAGAAGCTCTTCAGTCACGGGCGGGACTTCATCACCTACTTGGCCGAGATGGGCGTCATCCCGCTGCCGCCGAACATCCACCGCCGCGAATACCGGTTCCCGTCCAAGGACAAGAAGATCATCACGTTCACCGACGACGAGGTCCGCTTCCTGGTTGAGAACGCGACCGGCCAGCTCCGGCTTCACCTATTGCTGATGCTGAACTGCGGGATGACCCAAACGGACATCGCCGACCTGGAGGACGACGAGGTCGATTGGGACGCCGGACGCATCGTCCGGAAGCGGAGCAAGACGGCCGACGAGGAGACCGTGCCGACCGTCAGCTACAGGCTCTGGCCCCGCACGCTGGAGCTGCTCCGGCAATACCGGTGGCCTGGGGGAGGCCCGATCGTCCTGCGGACCGAGACGGGCGGCCTCTGGGTTTGGGAGGAGATCGGCGAAGACGAGAAGTACCACTCGTCCGACAACGTCGTGACGCTCTTCAACAACCTCAAGAAAAAGCTGGCCGGGCGGCCGGAGCACCCCGTCCAATTCGGCAAAGGGAAGACCCTGCGAGCCTTCCGCAAGACATCGTCAACCCGCATAGAGCACTCGGAGTTCAAGGACTTCCGATCGCTCTTCCTGGGGCACGCCCCCAAGACTATCGCCGAGAAGCACTACACGGAGCACGACTCGGAACTCTTCGACGAGGCGGTCGCTTGGCTGGGCCGCCTGTACGGTTTCGCCTGAGGCGGCCGGGGGCAGAGAGGCGACATGGGCATCTGGACAGTCGCCGGTCATGTGGTGACTGTGCCACCCGCGGCATAGATGGTCGAGTCGGGGACCATCTCGACCACCCGGTATCGGAGACTTCTGCCTCTAGCGGCCCGACCGTAGCACGGTGATGTCGACCAGGCCCTGACGCACGGATCTCCGCGTCAGTCCCGCAGTTGCCTCGCCCAGGACGCCGGGCGAGTTCCGCCTGCCGGCATCTGATGGATCGCCGCAAGCTGATTGGGGGCAGGAGGTCAGGAAAGATCTTCTCCAGCCTCGAATCGTCGCCGGAATTCGTTGACAGGCGAGGGTTCCGTGACCTATACGCACGCGTGCGAGACCTCTGAGGATGCGGAGTCGCCGCGTAGCCTTCTCCGCCTGCCGTCCGCAGAATTCCGCGGCGGGTCGCCCTCGCGGCGACCTATGCTCTCCGGGCGAGATGCGAGACCCGGTGACGGCCTGCGTGGTGCAGGTGGCCGAGGGCCTCGACGCCCGGGGAGTTGGATGGGGAGATGGTTCCGATCAAGGATTATGAGACGCTGGACCGCGTCACCGGCGTCTTCGCCAGGGGCGGCTACAACTTGATGGGCCTCGTCGGGAGGCCGGGCCTGGCCAAGTCGCGGAGCCTGAAGGCGGCCGTAGAGGAGAGCAGCCGGGACCACCTCTGGGTGGCCAACACGGTCTCGGCCTTCCGGCTGTACCTGGACCTCTACCACCGGCGGGACGCGGCGATGCTCGTCATCGACGACGTGGACGCCTTCTACTCGGACCGGGCCCTCGTGCGGCTCCTCAAGGGCCTGTGCGAGACCGAGGAGATCAAGAGGATCGCGTGGCACACCGACGCCGCCAGGCTGGGGCAGGAGGGCGTCCCCCGCGAGTTCACGACGGCCATACGGGTCGCCATCGTGGCCAACGACCTGAAACGACTCAACGCCAACGTGCGGTCCCTGGAGGACCGGGGCCGCGTCTTCCAGTTCGAGCCCGACGCCGCCGAGGTCCACGCCCGGGCCGCGTCCTGGTTCGACGACCCGGAGATCCTCAGCTTCGTGGGCGACCGGCTCGGGCTCCTGAACGGCCGGCTGTCTCTCCGCGACTACCGCAAGGCGGCCGAGGACAAGGCGGCCGGCCTCGACTGGCGGGGCATTCTCTTGGATGAGAAGGGCATCGACGACGAGGCCCTGGTCCTGGACAGGCTCATCTCAATGCCGTTCCCGACCGAGGAGGCCCGGGCGGCCGAGTACCGCAGGCTGACCGGCCTCTCCCGGGCTACGTACTTCCGACGCCGAAGGCCCGTGAGCCGCCCCGCCTGAGATATGAGACGACGCATAGGCATACGCTTGTCTCAAGTCTCACGAACAACGCCATCGCGGCACCCGGCGAATAGGCCGTCGGGGCCCGTGTAGTCGCACATGGGCGTGGTTCCGAGACCGGCCCGAAAGGCCGGGGGCAGGGAGGCTGGGCAGTGCGGCACGCTGGCGGCGGGCGGCCACAGTCCCGGCCTCCGTCCCCACGGTGGTCTTCGCGGCCGGGCGTTCGCCGTGCGAGGCTTGCCGACCGTGGCTGACGGAGCACGCTTCGATGTCGGCGTCCCGCCGTCCAGAAAAGTCGCCGATACCCTAATGAGTGATCGCCGCTGTATGTCCCGAATCATACTTCAGTAACCGCCAGGGCCGGCGTCGCGAACCTCTTCTGGACTCGCACATCGAGCTGCCACGCCGCGAGTTGCGAGGTGGATACCACCACGTTCGGGGGGGGATTTGGCGGGACCCAATGCTGAGAGACGCCAGACGCCCCAGAATCCCGCGGAAGGTGCGACGCCCAGCCGCCAGTCTCGATCCAGGAGATTGAGGGCTGCTCGCCATATACAGGATGGGTCCGCCTCGGGACGAATAATCAAATCCCGGCGATCTCCCTGCTGAGCTGCTGCTTCGCGAAGGATTCTTAGCCGGGACCGACGTCGGGGGCAGGGGAAAACGCTGCCGCAGGGCGATACCGGCGTCAGCACCGACGATCCGGCACGACGCCAGCTCCGGCGTCTGGCAGACCAGGATGAGGCCCATCCCCCCCCACCGGTGGGGCGACGTCGATGACTTGGTCATCCTCTCGTCCGACGTCCTGACCCGGCCGGGGAGGGGCTTCTCCGACAGGAATTCTGCCGGGGCCGGCGACCCCGATGACCTACGCTCTGGTCGGCGACCGGACAGGCGTCGAGCCAGGTCATCCACACGCGACCGGCGTGGTCGCGATCGGGAATCGTCCGCGGAGGGGCCGTCCATGCGGGGTGTTCTCGCAGGTCCCAGACGCGGCGGGTCAGAGGAAATGGGAGAGACAGGATGAGCAACGAATTGTGCAACGACTGCATGGCCTCGCGGTGCCCCTGCTGCGGGGAGCCGCTGGACACTGGGGAATTCGAGATCGTCGGAACCCTCAGGCTCATCTCGGGACGGCTGTTCGCCGGGGACAAGGTCCACTTCGGGAGTGAACGATGCCCGATCATCGAACTCCCACGCGGGGATTACGTCGTCGCTGTTGCGGAGTTCGACGGCACGCCGGCCCGGCTCCGGCTGACGTCCCGAGCGGATGCGGTGATCGGAGACCGTCTCGGGAAGGCCTGCATCGACACCGGGGAGCTCAGCCTGGCCGACGCATACTACGAATCGGTGTTCTCGGCCTCGGTGCCGAGCGGATTCGGCGACGGCTCCTACGACATCTTCGAGGTCGTCAGCGACGGCCTGCGTGTCGGTATCGAGGTCGTCTTCCTGGACCTCGACGACGATGACTACGGCCGGGAGGAAGAGGGGATCGACTGATTCCGCCTGATCTCCACCACGGGGCAGGGAGCCCGCGGCATGCCGGTCGACGAGGCCGGCGTGCCGGGCGGGATACCAGGGGCGGGGCCACTCGAGAGCGGCCCGACGGACGGGCCCGCATACCAACAAACAGAACCGGCCCCTGAACGACCAGACCGACGGACCAAGAACCACAGGAGCATAGAGACGCGATGATTCGGCAGCTAGAGGCGGACGCCGCGATTGCCTGGGCGGACGACGCCGGGCGTCTGGCGGATTGGACGTCCACCCGGATGGTCAACCGCGACGATGCGTACGGCAGCTATTACATGACGGACGGCGGCGAGGCGAGGAGCTGCGTGAAGAAAGGGCCGGTCGACGCCGCCCTCCTGCGACGCCACTTCGCCTCCCATGGCATCATCGGCCTGTTCACGACGTCGAAGGAGGATACCTGCCGCTGGCTCACGATCGACCTGGACCGGCACGACGGCGACCCCGACGACTTCGTCGAGAGGAACGACCGCCTTGCCCTCCATGTCGTCGAGATTCTGCAGGGGCTCGGCTTCCGGCCGCTGCTCCTCGACAGCAACGGCCGGGGCGGCCGCCACCTGACCGTCGTCCTCGACGCCCCGGTCCCCGCCCGAGTGGCCCGGGCCTTCGGCCTCTGGCTCGTCAGGGATTGGGGGCGGTTCGGCCTGCCGGGGTGCCCGGAGGTCTTCCCGAAGCAGGACTCGATCAGGAGGCCGGACGGCGACGTCGGCTACGGGAACTTCGTACGCCTGTTCGGGAGGCACTACAAGCGGCCGCACTTCACGAGGGTCTGGGGCGGTGAGTCGTGGCTCGAGGGCGACGAGGCCATCGGCTCGATCCTCGCCGTCTCGGGCGATGCGGCCTCGCTGATCCCCGAGGAGGCCACGGCCTGTCGCCAGGCCGGCAAGCCGGCCGTCGGGACCCGGACGAGGGCCTGGTGGAAGGCGTATGACGCCGACCTCCGGAAGCTGGACGTCCGCGGCCTCTTCGCGTCACGGGGCCTGCGGGCCCGCCCGGACGGCGATCGATTCGACGTCCAGTGCCCATGGGCCGCGGAGCACACCAGCGGCGGGGACGGGGCCGGCGTCATCGCGGCGGACCCGGACAACAACCTCTTCCCGGCCTTCCATTGCTTCCACGACCACTGCCGGGGGCGGAGCATGGAGGACGTCCTCGAATTATTCGGCAAGGAGGCGGTGGAGAGGCACTGCGGGGCCGGGGGGCAGGGAGAGCCCGTGCTCGACCTCGACGACCCCATGGGCACGGCACGGGCCCTCAAGAAGTCCCTGGGCGACGCCCTCGTGCACCACGGCGGCGAGTGGTGGCGGTGGGGCGGGACGAAGTACGAGACGGTCTCGGAGCACGACATGAGGGCCACCGCCTGGACCTGGCTGGACGCCGCACGGGTCGAGGTGAGGAGGGCGGCGGTCCCCTGCAGGCCCTCGCAGGCCCTGGTCAACAGGACCCTGGACGCCCTCAGGGCCGTCGTGAATCTCCGGGGGCCGAGCGAGATGCCCCGCTGGCTGGGGCAGGGAGACCGGCCGCGACCCGAGGACGTCGTGGCGTTCCGCAACGGCCTCCTGGACCTCGGTCGCTATCTCGCGGGGGGGGCCGACCGGCTGACGCCGCACACGCCCGAGTGGTTCTCGGACGCCTGCCTGCCCTACGAGTTCGAGCCGGGGGCCGCCTGCCCCCGCTGGTTGTCCTTCCTGGACGATGTCTTCGAGGGCGACGGGGAGCGGATTCGCGGGCTGGCCCGCTGGTTCGGCTACAACCTGACGTCCGACACGCGTCAGCACAAGTTCGCCGTGCTGTGCGGCCCGAGCCGCAGCGGGAAGGGAACCATCCTGAGGGTCCTGGGGGCCATGCTCGGGGCGGAGAACGTCGCGAACCCGACCCTGTCCTCGCTCGGGACGCGGTTCGGCCTGGCCCCGCTGGTGGGCAAGCTGGCCGCCATCATCGGCGACGGCCACTTGGGCCGCCACGCGGACTCCGCGGGGGTCCTGGAGCGGCTCAAGTCGATCACGGGAGGCGACCGCCAGAACGTGGACCGCAAGAACGCCCCGGAGCTGACGAACGTCGAGATCAAGGCCCGCTTCACGGTGGCCGTGAACGAACTCCCGCGGCTGCCGGACGCCTCGGCCGCACTCCGGACGCGGATGCTGATCTTCCCGTTCGGTGTCAGCTTCGAGGGCCGGGAGGACTTCGAGTTGGGGGACCGCCTGCTCGAGGAGGTGCCGGGCATCGCGAACTGGGCCCTCGAGGGGTTGAAGGAACTGCGTCGCGAACGTCGACTCCTCCAGCCCCGGGTCGACCTGGCCCTGCTGGACGACTTCAGGCGGCTCTCGTCGCCGGTCGGTGCCTTCCTGGAGGAGTGCTGCCGGGTCGGGTCGGGTCTCGCGATCAGGACGGTCGACCTGAGGAGGGCCTGGGCGGAGTGGTGCCACCGGAATGGGCACGAGCCCGGGGGCGAGGCCAACTTCGGGACGAAGCTCAGGGCGGTCGACCCGCGGATCGAGAGGGCACGAGACCGAGTCGGGGACGGTCAGGTCTACGTCTACAAGTGCGTCGCCCTGCTGGGCCGGGATGAGTCCACTCGAACGGTCCCGGGTGGACCTCCCTTTCTCGACCACGCCGACGGGTTTACGTCGACTGAGTCCGATGAGTCCACTCCTCCCGGAGCGGTCAGCTGAGAGTAATTGTCCCGGTACTCCTTGATGTTTCCCACCGGACACACCGGACCCAGGGGGCGTCGCGGGGGCATAAGCAGGGGGAATCCGGGGCCATGCAGTCGCGGACGATGAATGCGGCAGGAGCGACGTTCGCCCCACCCGGTCGGCCATGGCCGGCCGGTGCCGCCGTTCGAGGAGGGTGACGCCGCGTCGGAGCGGCTCACCATGAGGAAGGAGAGAGTCAGGTGACGGCGACGGAAAAAGCGAAGAGTCGGTCGACGAATCCCCCGGGCCTGCGGCGTCTGGACCTCCTGCCCCCGCGGCGGACCGGATGGACGCCGCGGAATCGGGCGAGGCTGGCGGAGACGGCATGGGCCAGGGTCGGGACGCTGGTCCTCACCCGGGGAATCCTGGCGGTCCGGGACGAACTCGAGGCCGCCCACGAGCCGGTGTTCATCGACCTGGGGCCCGGCGAGTACGAGATCGCGACACGATCCTGCGAGACGCGTGACGGCCGCTGGACCACGGGGCTCCGCGTCTCCAGGGGCCTCGACGGCTACCTGGGGATGCCGATCTCAGAGTTCCACGTCGGGACGGGCTTGGTGGCGTTCTACGAGCCCGGGGATTCGCACCCGATGCTGCACCTCCAACGCACCGTCTTCGGCGACGGCTACTACCGGGTGGACGAGGTGAAGCGAGACGGCGAACTGGTCGGCGTCGAGCTCGACCTCATCAACTTCCACCTCAACTGGGACTTGGCGGACACGCCGGACCGCAGGTAGTGACGACGCGAGGAGCGGCCGGTCCCTCTTCCCGGGGGCCGGCCGTCGTCGTTTCGAACCCGGGCTCTCCGCCTCGCGTCCATTTCAACGGTTACCTGAGGCTTTCGACCCGACCACGACCGGCCCTTCCGGGACGCCTGAGCGACTTCCAGCTCACCCTCGGCGACGCCAAGGTGCTCTGCACCAAGCTCTTCGAGATGCTGGAGCAGGGCGACGAGAAGACGAGGCCCTCGTCCGGGCATCGTGCCGATGGCCACGGTCTCTGGCGTAATCGCCTGCCGCGTAAGGCCTTGTGTCGGCGTAATCCACAGCCTTCCCTGCCCCCGCTCTCTAATGCCAGGAGGACGTTAGCGATCGGGGGCCCCGTTACGCCCGAATGTCCTGCCTCTCACGCGTCGGGCTCGTAGACTCGGACGATCTTCGGCGAGGACTCGACGATCTTGCCCTCGGGATCTGTCGTCAGGAAGAAGCTGTTTGCGATCCGGCCGGACATGGCGTCCTTGCCGACGAATACGTTCACACGGTAGCGATGACCGCCGACCGGGTTGACTTGCATCCTGATCAAGTCGGGCGGCGTGCCGAGGGAGCTGACCATCTGACTTCTGATGAGAGCGATCAGCACCTCACGCTCTGCCTCCATCTCCGCTGAACTTTGCCGATTCGACGTCGTCGTGTCCCTATGCGGTCTCGGAAGGGCAGATCCGGTACTCATCTCTCGCCTCGCCTTCTGAAGGGGTGGACCCGATAGCAACGGTCTCGTTGGGGCCGAGGATTCGGCCTCGCCACTACGGCGACAGCAATGTCTCCGTAGGCCGTTAACGGCGGCGACCCGCGACTACATCGGGAACGGCACTCGAACCCGCCATGCCCATCGGGCAGGGGTCTGCGTGACGACCGGCTCCCTCGGCCTGGTCGATCTCGTCAGTTGAGCCTGATGATCTCGGAAGGGCCGGTCGTGCCATGGGCGACGGAGGGCATCGAAGGGGGCTGGGGGTGGGCGACGCGGCGGTTGACGTCCACCTCGATCGTCCCGAAGGTCTGCTCGTGTCGCTGGATCGTCGTCCCGATGACCTCCAGGAGCCGCTTGGCCGTGAAGTAGTTCAGCACGATCCGCTGGTTCGCCTTCACGTCCTGGCGACCGGCCGTGAATGGCTGTGGATTCAGGGCGAAGTCGAGGATTACTTCCTCGGGGCTGGCCATGGCCCGGCAGAAGTTCGCGTACGTCGGCTGGGCCCGCGAGTCGTCGACGACCACCTCGGTCGTCTGGTGGGCCTGCATGCCTTCCGTCTGTCGTTGTTCGCTCACGTCGGACCTCCCGCTGTCTTGCCCCCACCTCAACGGCGAAGGGAACTTCTGGTTCTCTCTTTGGATGAATGATAGCACAAGTTAACCAGATCAGGGGAATTGTGAAGCCGGGAAACCCAAGAATGTTCAATCATCGAATCACTACCCGTGACCGCCGAGAATGGGGCAGTCCGGGCCGCCGGAGGTCGGGGCGTCGACGAACCAACCGGCCCGAACTCGCCTGGTCACGGTGACCGGGAAGGAGCTTAGCTGGCCGGCTGGTAAAGATGATGATCATCGGCGTCGAACTCGGCTCCGTTATCCAGGTCTGTCATTCTCTCGACATGGGTCCCAAGAGACGCAGGCCGTACCTTCCGTCCCTCGCACATTCCCAGACCACAGAGGTGAGCACCGGCACCTTCCGGTCCCCCTCCGATACCCAGACGACGTGCCCCTCGGACTCACCATGAACCGCCAGATGGCTCGACCGGACCTCGGAGCCCGCCGGCAGTTCGATCTCCCAGATCTCGCCGGCCTCGACCACCCTCACGATCCTGGGTTTCCACGCAGGAACCTTCTTGGGCATCGGACTCGCCCCTCGGATTTGCCGGCCAGTTCAATTCGCCTGAACCTGAGAGTTACTACGTCGTACGCAGATCGACCACCGGAGAGCGTGTATCGCATGAGTAGCTTCGCCATCCCCGGGCCTTCCGTCGGTCGGGACCACTGCCCTCATTCTATCCTTCTGGCCGGCGAAGATCCGTGGCTGGGGCAGCAAGCCGACTCTCTGGGTCGGATTCGCCGTCAGCCTCTTCCGGGCGTCGCCCTGAACGTTAGGGGAAGCAGATGACCCACCTCCCTGCCCCCCCGACCGAGCCTTCGAACGTCCGGTCACGCCGGTAGACACCGCTCGCCGAGGTAGTAGCGTCGGCCCTCCAGCGAAGATCGCGGGAGAGCCAGTGAAGATCTCGCTAGGGGCTGGGAGAAGGGTTATGTTCAGGCCGGCATCCCCGCGGAAAGCGACTCTCAATCGTTTCTATCCGAGGTAGCTGACGGTGGATCGAAATCCGGGATCGCATTCCGAAGGGCAAGTGAAACCCGCCGGCCAGCCATTTCGCATCTTGAGCCTGGACGGCGGCGGCATCCGCGGTGCGTCCACCGCTTCATTTCTCGCGGCCATCGAGGAACGGCTGGGGCACTCGGTCACCGACCATTTTGACTTAATCGCCGGCACCTCGACCGGCGGCATCATCGCCGTCGCTCTGGCCTTTGGCGAGCGATGCGAACGCATCCGCGATTTCTATTCCGATCGCGGCCCGGCGATCTTCACCCGGCGACCAAGGTTACCGGTAGCGAAATGGCTGACCCCGCTGATCTGGCTCGCGGATCGGAAGCTACGCCCGTACAAGCTCGACGTCGATTCTCTGAGGCAATCCAGATATGACGGACTAGCGTTGCGTGCTGCCCTCGTCGAGGTGTTCGGCCATCGCACGTTGGAAGAGGCCAAGAAGCGACTCATCATCCCCGCCGTGGATCTCACGTCCGGCAACACGATCGTGTTCAAGACGCCACATCAACCGAATTCCTTCAGGGACCGGCATTCGACGGCGGTCGACGTGGTCCTATCGACCACCGCGGCCCCGACCTATTTCCCTCACGCCGTGATGATGCCGGGCACCGCTTACATGGATGGCGGGGTATGGGCCGACAACCCGAGCATCGCCGCCTATGTCGAGGCGATTAAGATTCGGGAGGTGTGTACGAGAAGCGGTATCGATCCGGTGTTTTCGCCGGAAGACATCCAGACTGCACTTTCCGTAACTTTGTTGAATCCTCACGAGTCCCGGGCGAGTCGTTGACCTCGCATCCTTGACCGTCTGCTTTCGCCGTACCAGCTTCCCGAGCGGCGGCAGTCACCCGATCGCGAAGATTGTGTGAGGGTCGTTCGAGCGGCGCCCGGGTCAATAGCTCACACGAAGGCCCGGGATCGACGCCTGCAACTCGGCCACGCCGGCCCGGGTGACCTTGGACTTGCGAGCGAAGACGTAGCTCAGCTTCTGTAGGCCCCGGAGCGACTGCAGGCCGGCGTCGGTCACGGCGGTGTCGGCGATGTCCAGGCGTTCGAGGCCGGGGAGCTTCGCCAGCTCGGCCATGCCGGTGTCAGTGACCTTCGTGCCCCCCAGCTCGACGCGGCGGAGCTTCGAGAGGGTGCCGATCACGGCCATCGTCCGGTCGGTCGCGGAGGTCATCTTGATGTCCAGGGCCTCGAGGTCCTTCAGATGCGCGAGGTGGGCGAGGCCGCCGTCGGTGATCGCGGGGTTGTCGAGGCCGATCCACAATTCCTTCAGGTGGGTCAGTCCGTCGAGGTCGGCCAGGGCCGCGTCGGTCAGGCGATTACGCTGGAGCATCAGGACCTCCAGGCCCTTCAGCCCCCTGATCTGCGCGAAGTCGCCGTCGGCCATCCCGCCGTTGGTGATGCACAGGGTCCTCAGACGGGTGAGGTTAGCGAGCCGGGCGAAGCCGACCCCCGACATCTTCGGGTTGTGAATGTAGAGGGTCTCCAGGCCCGTGAGCCGGCCGACGTGCTCCATCGCGGCGTCGTCGGCCCGCTGGTCCTGGATCATCAGCTCCTTGATCGCGGGCAGGTTCTCCAGCTCGGCGACGGCCTCGCGCTCCGCCCGCCTCTCCTCGGGCGTCTTGGCGACCTTGACGTTGTGCGGGAAGTGGACGCGGTCGGCGTCGCGGAAGTACTCGTCGCCGACCTGGCGACGGACCGCGTCGGCGAGGCCCGGCGCCTTGGCGACCTTGCGGCTGCCGGAGTCATCCTCGTCGGCATAGCGGACCGTCGCGCCGGCCAGCGTCGCCGCTCGGACCGCCCGCGCCTGGTCGCGCGAGCGATTGGCCCATCGGCCCAGCCACAAGCCGAGGCCGAGCACCACGAGCATGAGCGTCCCGAGTCGAAGCCCGGGGCGTCTCCTCCGGGGTGGGCTCGCGCCGCAGCGGCTCGAGCCGGCGATGGTCGTCATATCCTGGCTCCGTAAGAGTTCGTTCTCGGCGGTGCTATCGTGCCCCGCGTCGCGAGGGGTGTACCTCGGGAAGTTCCGAATCCACCCGATCCGCCACGAGAACCTGGCCTCAATGCGTCTCGCCACCACGGCATCCGGGTCGAGTGCGTCGGAAGCCTCATCCACGATGCATCACCACCTGGGTCGTCTTCCGGAGTCGAGTAGACCAGGGCCGGCCCCGTCCGGGACGATGGCGGTTACCACACTGCCTGACACCCCGACCGGAGCCGGCCCCCGATGACATCCTCGCATCCGATCGCCGGCGCCTGCCAGTGGTTCACGCAACTCGCCCGCCCGCTGGATCGCCGGTCCGCCCCGCGGCTCGCCCTCCTGTTCCTCGGGGCGGTGCTGGCCCGGGGCCGGCGGACCGTCACCACTTGGATCAGGGCGGCCGGGCTGAGTGACCGATTCCAGTCCTGCTACATCGCCGTGGCGGCGGCGGGCAAGAAGGCCGACAGCATCGCGGCTCGCCTGGTCATCGAGGCGGTCAGGCCGCTGATCAAAGGGGCCGGGCGCCTGACCATCGCCCTGGATGACACCCCGACAAGGCGATACGGCCCGCACGTCCAGGGGGCGGGCATCCATCACAACCCCACCCCCGGCCCCGCCGGCTCGCCCTACGTCTACGGCCACGTCTTCGTCGTCCTGGCTTTGCTCGCCACCCACCCGGCGTGGGGAGTCGTCGCCCTGCCGCTGCTGTCCCGGCTCTACGTCCGCAAGGTGGACCTGCCGGGCATCGACCCAAAGCATCGCCCGGAGTTCCGCACCAAGTTGGAACTGGCGATCGAGCTGCTGCGTTGGGCCAAGGCATGGCTGGGGCTCCTGGGGTCGCCGGTCTGGGTGGTCGCCGATGGGGCCTATGCCAACGCCGCCTTCCTCAAGCCGGCGATGTCCCTGGGGATGATCGTCGTCAGCCGGCTCCGCAAGGACGCCGCCCTGCGTACCTTGCCCGGCCCCCGGCCGGCGGGCAAGCGCGGCAGGCCCCGCACCTACGGCCCGGACGTGATCGACCTGGCGAAGCGAGGCGGCCAGCGTCGCGGCTGGTCCTCCGGGACATTCACGCTCTACGGCGTCGCTACGGTCAAGCGGTACAAGACGTTCCTGGCCACCTGGCGTCCGGTCGGGGCGCGATCCGGGTGGTATTGGTGGACGAGGAGGCGGGGTGGCGGCCGTACTTCTGCACCGATCTATCCGCCTCGGTGGCGGACATCCTGGGGGCGGTGGCCGACCGCTTCAGCCTGGAGATCACCTTCCGCGAGTGCAAGCAGGTCGTGGGGGCGGGCCAGCAGCAGGTGCGGTTCATCTGGGCGAACGTCGGGGCGTTCCACGTCTGCCTGTGGACGTTCACCATGACCGAGGCTTGGGCGTGGGGCCGTGATGAGGATACCCTGGTGGATCGCTCGACCTCACCATGGGACCGCGAATGGCGCCGCCCGAGCCACGCGGACAAGCGGAGGGCCTGGAGGCGTCATCTGCTGGGCGAGGAGATTCTCGCGGTTCTGCGGCCAGGTGCCACCGCGGCGGAAATTCAGGCCGCCGCCGATAGGCTGCTCAGCCTGGCCGCATAACTGTAATCATCTCCCGGAAAGTACAGATCCAGATTCTCTCCGTAGGCACCGGTCGCCCGAATTACAGCAAGACACCGCCCGAGGCCGGGGCCGGTATCGGATGGTGGTCAGGTCACCTGCTTGACGTGGTCTTCACCTCGCAGGCCCAGGGGGTCTACAACCAATGCAGATATGTTCTAGGCAAACGTTATCACCGTGTCGATTTCGATCTGTCGGACAGCACGTGGGGATTGGATTCGGTCGAACTGATTCCGAAGCTCCTGGAGATCGGGGCCGAGAAGGCCGCTGAGCATTACGCGATGCTCAGTCACGAACTGTTCAGCTACAGCGTGTCCCACCCCTACCATCCATTCAATTGACGACGGAGGACGCCGACGGTGTCGGTGTCAGGGTGCCGCCGCCTGAGTCGAGCAGGGCCCCGTCCGATCCAGTGGGGCCGCTCTCGCCGCCAGCGTGCGGCTCGCACGCATCAGCCGCCCCGCCGCCCCGTATACTTCGTCGCCTTGTAGGCCCCGCGGCCGTAGACCACGGGGTCCAGGTAGGGCATCCATGATGGCGTCGGAGCCTCGATTCGCCGTCGCGGGGCGGCCGCACTCTCAGGCACGGGCGAGATTGTAGATGCGGACCTCGCCCGGCGAGGGGTGCCGCGTCTTCGGCCGTACCGAGATGCGGGCCACGACCTTCTCGGTATGGGCCGGGCAGCTGTAGCCGAGAGTCTTCAACTCGGCGAACTGGCCTTGTTGCCAAGGTGACCCGACCCGGTAAGCTGCCTCGGCTTGGCAATCGGGATGCGAACAACGCACTACGGTGACTGGCATGGGGGCCTTTCCTCGATGCGTCGTTCCCCCGAGGCATTATGCCGCGGCCCGTCCCTTGGCGGCAAGGTCGTCGCCGTTCTCGGCTTCCTGAATCAAGCGGGGCCGTCCAATTCGCGGTCAGAAACCTCCCCGCGAGGCCCGGACGGCGGTGTCCCCCTGCCCCCGTCCCCGCCGAACGCGTCTGGCAGCCCTCAGGTGGGCACCGAAGGTCGGGAGGCCTCCAAGGGAGACCCGGTCATCGCGGCGGCGTAGGGGGGCCGCTGGGGGCCGTGAGAGGGGCAGGCAGGGCGGTCTGGTCGCAGCCCAGAGCCCCTCATGTCGGAGGCTCGATTCCCTCGCCCGACGGGGGCCCCGGACGTCCGTTGCACGCACCGGTATGATCGGGTGCCGCCGGCCCTGTCGCTTGATCAGGTGAGTGGAGGCTTGCGTGACTTGGACTTCCGGGCAAGAATGATGCATCGATGGAGACGTCCTCGGCCGGCTCCCGATCGTAGTCGTCCGACCGAGCAGGGGCGAAGCAGCCCGGCCCCAGGCGGGGCCGTCGTGGGTGTGCCCGTGAACGAAGCCGACACCTGCCGCGGGATGGTCCGGCCCAAGATCGAGGCCGCGGGCTGGGCCGCGGGGCTGCACAGCTATGCCGAGCAGACGACGTTCACCGACGGCCGGATCGTGGTCACCGCCGGTACGGTCCGCCGCCGCAAGCAGAAGCGGACGGACTTCCTGCTCCGCTACCGCCGCGACCTGACGCTGGCCGTCGTCGAGGCCAAGTCGTGCGAGAAGCCCGTCGGCACGGGCCTCCAGCAGGCGAAGGACTACGCCGAGATCCTCGGCCTCAAGTTCGCCTACGCCACCAATGGCCGCGAGATCATCGAGTTCGACTACTTGACGGGGCAGGAGAGGCCACTCGACGACTTCCCTGCCCCCGACGACCTCTGGACGCGTTTCCTCGCCGGCTCTCCGCTCGACCCGAACGCTGCCCAGGACTTACTGACGCCGTCCTATCACCTCGGCGGCAAGGTCCCGCGGTACTACCAGGAGATCGCCATCAACTGGGCCCTGATGGCGATCCTCGGAGGGCGGAATCGAGTCCTGCTCACGATGGCCACGGGGACCGGGAAGACCTCCGTCGCATTCCAGATCTGCTGGAAGCTCTGGAACGCCAGATGGAACTGCGAGCGGGCCTACCGCCGCCCCAAGATCCTCTTCCTGGCCGACCGCAACTTCCTCGTCGACGGGCCCAAGGAGCGGGACTTCGCCGCCTTCGGCGAAGCCCGGTCCAAGATCGAGGGAGGCCAGGTGGTCAAGAGCCGGGAGATGTACTTCGCGATCTACCAGGCCATCGCGAAGGACAAGAACCGGCCAGGCCTCTACCGGGAGTTTTCGCCCGACTTCTTCGACCTGATCGTGATCGACGAGTGCCACAGGGGCAGTGCCCGCGACGACAGCAACTGGCGTGAGATCCTCGACTACTTCGAGCCGGCCTACAAGCTGGGGATGACCGCGACGCCGCTCCGCGACGACAACCGGAACACCTACGACTACTTCGGGGACCCGGTCTATACCTACAGCCTGAGGCAGGGCATAGACGATGGGTTCCTCGCTCCTTACCGCGTCCACCGGGTCGTGACGACCTTCGATGCCGCCGGCTGGCGACCCGACCAGGGCCAGCTCAATCAGTACGGCCGGGCCATTCCCGACGGCGAGTACCAGACGAAGGACTTCGAGCGGGTCGTGTCACTCAAGGCCCGGACCCGGGTCATCGCCCGGCACCTGACGAAGTTCCTCAAGCGGACCGACCGGTTCGCCAAGACGATCGTCTTCTGCGCGGACCAGGAGCACGCCGACGAGATGCGTCGGGCCCTGAACAGCGAGAACGCCGACCTCGTACAGGAGCACCCCGACTACGTCTGCCGAGTGACGTCCGAGGAGGGCGACATCGGGGCAGGCCACCGCAGCCGATTCGAGGACGTCGAGTCGAGGTCCCCGGTCATCCTGACCACGTCCCAGTTGCTGACGACCGGCCTGGACGCCCCCACATGCAAGAACGTCGTGCTGGTCCGGGTCATCGGCAGCATGACCGACTTCAAGCAGATCATCGGGCGGGGCACGCGGGTCCGCGACGACTACGGCAAGCTCTTTTTCAGCATCCTCGACTACACGGGCTCGGCCACGAGGAATTTCGCCGACCCCGAGTTCGACGGCGATCCCGCCGCCGTCGTCGAGGTTCAGGTGGACGACGAGGGGGAACCCATCGCGGACGCCGAGAAAGAACTGGAGGGCGAAGAACCCGTGGAGCTGGACGACGCCTTCCCCGACGCCCCTGAAGCGGAGCAGGAAGGCGAAGCCGGCGAGGACGATGACGGCGGCCCCCGCAAGTATCACGTCGACGGAGGGGCGGGTGACGTCGCCACCGAGCTGGAGTACGAGCTGGACCCCGATGGCAACAACCTGGGCGTCGTACTGATCCACGACTACGCGGCCGACAAGGTTCGGACGCTGTGCAGCACGCTGGCGGAATTCCGGTCCAGGTGGGCCGACCGCGGGCAGCGGGCTGAGATCGTCGCCCTGTTCGACGACCGTGGGATCGGCTTCGACCAGATCGCCGCCGCCGCGAATCAGCCCGACGCCGACCCCTTCGACCTCCTCTGCCACCTCGCGTACAATGCCCCGCTCCGGACCCGACGGGAGCGGGCCGAGCGGCTCCGCACGGACAAGCAGGACTTCTTCGACCGCTACGGGGCCGAGGCCCGTGCTATCCTGGAGGAGCTGCTCGATAAGTACGCCGACCACGGCATGGGCCAGTTCGCCCTCCGCGACGTCCTTCAGGTCCCGCCGATCTGCGAGCACGGCAACGTCATGGAGATCGCCGCCCTGTTCGGCGGGCCGGATCGCCTGGTCGAGGCCGTCAACCAGCTCCAGGCCATCCTGTACGCGGCATGACGCCGGCTCGGGGCCATTCATGAGTGCGATCGAACCCTCCCCGCCTCCGCTGGACGACGCCTACGACCGGATCAGGGCCGTCCTGACCGAGGCCCGCAGGCGGGCCTGGCAGGCGGTCAACGCCGCGATGGTGGCGGCGTACTGGGAGGTCGGCCGGATCATCGTCGAGGTCGAGCAGGGTGGCCAGGAGCGGGCCGACTACGGCAAGCGGGTCCTCCAGGGCCTTTCCGCACGCCTCAAGTCCGACTTCGGCAAGGGGTTCGACCCGTCGAACCTCTCCATGATGCGGGCCTTCTACCTGGCCTTCCCGACCTTTGACGCGGTGCGTCAAGAATTGTCGTGGACCCACTACCGCCTCCTGCTCCGCGTCGAGAAGGCCGACGCCCGGTCCTTCTACGAGGCCGAGGCGGTCAACGCCCGTTGGTCGACGCGGGAGCTTGAGCGGCAGATCCACTCCCTGCTCTTCGAGCGGCTCGCCCTGAGCCGCGACAAGCCCGGGGTGATGGCCCTGGCCCAGAAGGGTCACGAGGTCCGGGAGCCCGCCGACCTGGTCAAGGACCCCTACGTCCTCGAATTCGCCGGGCTCCGCCAGGACGAACACTTCCGCGAGTCGGACCTGGAACAGGCCCTGATCGCCAAGATCCAGCAGTTCCTGCTCGAACTGGGCAAGGGCTTCGCCTTCATGGCCCGCCAGCAGCGGATCACGCTGGACGGCCGGCACTTCTTCATCGACCTCGTCTTCTACAACCGCCTGACCCGCTGCTTCGTGCTCATCGACCTGAAGGTCGGCGACCTGACCCACCAGGATCTCGGCCAGATGCAGATGTACGTCAACTACTACGGGCGGGACCTAACCGGCCCCGACGAGAACCCGCCACTGGGCATCGTTCTCTGCACCGACAAGAGCGAGGCCGTCGTCCGCTACACGCTCCCCGAGGGGAACACACAGATCTTCGCCTCCCGCTACAAGCTCTACCTGCCCAGCGAGGAGGAACTCGCGGCCGAACTCCAACGCGAGCGGCGGTCCATTGAACTGGTCCAGGGTCTCACGGAAGGGAGCGAGGAATGAGCCAGGGGTGGCCGTTGGTGCCGCTCGGAGAGGTCCTGACCAAATCGGTCGAGTGGATCACGATCGACCCCGAGAGTCAGTATAAGGAGGTCACAGTCCGCCTCTGGGGCAAAGGAGTCGTCCAACGGCGAGTGGCTCTCGGGGTGGAGATCGCCGCCTCGACCCGGTTGGTAGTCCATCCAGGCCAGTTCGTCATTTCACGCATCGACGCCCGAAACGGAGCCTCCGGGCTGGTGCCTGATGAACTCGAAGGAGCGGTGGTTAGCAACGACTTCCCGGCGTTCATGCCGCAGTCGGATCGCCTCCTACCAGAGTTTCTCGGCTGGTAGTGTAAGACAAAGGACTTCGTCGAACTGTGCAAGGGGGCGAGTGAAGGCACGACGAACCGGGTACGGCTCAAGGAAGAGCGGTTGCTCTCCTCCGCGATCCCCTTACCACCCGTGCACGAGCAAAGGCGGCTGGTGGACCGCATTGACGAATTGGCGGCTAAGATTGAACTGGCAAAGGGACTACGGCGTCTTGCTACCGACGAAGCTCATGAAATAGTCAACGCCGAGGCCATGAAGATCATCGATGGACTCAGCTCGCAATACCCGATCCGAGCCCTTGGCGACTTTCGACCGCACGTCACGAGTGGTCCTCGCAACTGGGGGCCGAGGATGGTCAATCAGGGTGACAGGTTCTACCGAGCCCAGGACATCCTGCCATTGGGCCGCCTAGCTACGGAGAAGAAGGTGTTCATCGAGCCGCCGAACTCCAATCAAGGGGCCGGTGCGAGGCTCCGCCCGGGAGACCTCATGATCATCATCACCGGGGCAACCGTCGGTCGCGTCGCTCATTACCCTATGGACGTCGAGCCGGGATATGTGAGTCAGCATGTAGCAATTTGTCGGCTGCCGACACAGGATGTCGGTCCCGGCTATGCCCTGTGGGTACTGCTTAGCCCCTTTGGCCAGGGACAGTTGCTCGGCCAACGCTATGGCCAGGGGAAGCCGGGCCTGAATCTAACGAACATCCGTAGTCTCCGTCTGCCCATCCCGCCAATCCGAGAGCAAAGGCGAATCGCGGATGATCTGAACGCGTTACAGTCGAAGGTGGACGGGCTGACCGAATCCCAGGAGCGAACGTCCGACGAACTCGACGCCCTGCTCCCCGCCATCCTCAATCAAGCGTTCAGAGGGGATCTCTGATGGCACGGAAGTCCACCACCAACGGCCAGGCCACCCTCACCACCGCCCAGCGTCTCGGCAGCCTGATTAAGTCTGCCCGCGACATCATGCGGAAGGACAAGGGCCTCAACGGCGACCTCGACCGCCTGCCGATGCTCACCTGGATCATGTTCCTCAAGTTTCTCGACGACATCGAGCAGATCCAGGAGCAGAAGGCCGTGCTCGGCGGCAAGTCGTACCGCACGGCCATCGAGTCGCCGTACCGCTGGCGGGACTGGGCCGCCAACGAGCAGGGGATCACCGGCCCCGAACTCCTCACGTTCGTCAACCACGAGGAGACCGTCCGGCCCGACGGCACAAAGGGCCCGGGGCTGCTGGCCTACCTCCGAGGCCTCCAGGGCTCCAACGGCGACGACCGCCGCGACGTCATCGCCTCGGTCTTCTCGGGGGTCGTCAACCGGATGGAGAGCGGCTACCTCCTTAGGGACGTCATCAACAAGGTTGGCGGCATCCACTTCCACTCGTCCGAGGAGGTCCACACCCTCGGCCACCTCTACGAGTCGATGCTCAAGGAGATGCGGGACGCGGCCGGCGACTCGGGCGAGTTCTACACGCCGCGGGCCGTCGTCCGGCTCATGGTCGCCGTCACCGACCCGAAGCTCGGCGAGACCGTCCTCGACCCGGCCTGCGGCACCGGCGGCTTCCTCGTCGAGGCATTCGCCCACCTGGAGAAGCAGTGCCGGACGGTTCAGGACCGGAAGACGCTCCAGGAGCGGAGCATCATCGGCGGCGAGGCGAAGCCGCTGCCGTACATGCTGGCCCAGATGAACCTCCTGCTCCATGGCCTCGAATCCCCCAGGATCGAGAAGGGCAACAGCCTAGCCGTCAGGATCACCGAGATCGGCGACCGGGACCGCGTGGACGTCATCCTGACCAACCCGCCGTTCGGAGGCGAGGAGGAACGCGGCATCCTGGGCAACTTCCCAGACGACAAACAGACGTCCGAGACGGCGTTGCTCTTCCTCCAGCTCATCATGCGGAAGCTCCGCCGCCTGCCCAAGCCGGGCCGGGCCGCCGTCGTCGTGCCCAACGGAACCCTCTTCGGCGACGGGATCTGTGCGAGGATCAAGGAGGACCTTCTCAAGAACTTCAACCTCCATACGATCGTCCGCCTTCCCAACGGGGTGTTCGCCCCATACACGAGCATCCCGACGAACCTCCTGTTCTTCGACCGCACGGGGCCGACTAAGGAGGTCTGGTACTACGAGCATCCCCTGCCCCCGGGCCGTCGGCAGTACACGAAGACGCAGCCGCTCCAATACGAGGAGTTCGCCCCATGCCTCGCGTGGTGGTCGGCCCGCGAGGAGAACGAGCGGTCCTGGAAGGTCCCCGCCGAGCAGATCCTCGCCAGCGGCTGCAACCTGGACCGGAAGAATCCCCACGCCAAGGACGACTTCGAGCACCTGCCCCCGGAGCAACTCGCCGACGACATCCTCCAGAAGGAACTTCGCATCGCCGAGATCATGCGGGAGATCAAGGAGCTTCTGGCAAGGACACCGTAAGCAGCATGAGCGTAATGCGAGACCGCCGAAATCGGGAACGACGGCCGCCTGATCTCTCGGTCCGCACTCCCTCCCAGATGCCCATCTCGGCTCCTGCCCCTGACTCCGTTGTGGTCGAAGGATGACGGCCGTCTATCACCGAGACGAGGTGCCCGTGGCGATCCCCGACTTCCAGGCCGTCATGCTCCCTGTCATGGAGTCCGTCTCCGACGGTCAGGACCGGGCCATGAGGGATGTCACGAAGTCGATCTCGGATAAGTTCGGCCTGACCGACGAGGAACGCGGCCAACTGCTACCGAGCGGCCAGCAGACGATCATCGCCAACCGCGTCTGGAAATGAGCGCGTAAGCGGGGCCCACCTTCAGCGTGTAAGCGGAGCCCACCTGGGTCATCAAATTGACCGCTCTGGGCAAGAGCGGCAGGTTTGGTTCACTCGGCCTTTCGTCCCTTCTTCGATTTCATCGACTCGCGGAAGCGGTAGCTCTCGCCATTCATCTCGAAAATCTGCGCGTGGTGGGTCAGGCGGTCCAGCAGCGCCGCCGTCATCCGCTCGCCCTGGAAGATCTGGCCCCACTCGCTGAACGGCAGGTTGCTCGTCACCAGGATGCTCCCCCGCTCGTAGCGGTCGGCGAACACCCGGAACAACAGCTCGACGCCGCCCCGGCTCATCGAGACGTAACCCAGCTCGTCGCAGATCAGCAGGTGCGCCCGATCGAGCTGGCCGAGGAAGCGGTCCAGCGTGTACTGCTTCTGCTCCTTCTCCAGCCGGCTGACCAGCTCGGCCGCCGTGAAGAACCGCACCCGCAGGCCCGCCCGACAGGCCGCGAGCCCGAGTCCGATCGAGATATGTGTCTTCCCGGTCCCGTGGCTCCCCACGAAGCAGCAGTTCGACTTCTGGGCGATCCACTCGCACCGCGCCAGCTCCAGGACCTTCGGTTTGGAGAGCTGCGGCATCGCGCCGAAGTCGTAGGTGTCGAAGTCCTTCTCGACCGGGAAGGCGGCGTCCTTGATCCTCGTGGCGACCGCGTTGGTGGCGCGGGTCGCCAGCTCCAGCTCGGTCAGGCGGAGCAGGAACTGGGCGAAGGTCTGGTTGGTCGCGGCGGCGTCCCGCGCCCACCTCTCGAACTCGCGGCCCATCGTCGGCAGGCGCAACTGCCGCAGCTGGGCCTTGAGCAACTCGGTCGTGACATCGGCCATCGGCGCGTTCCTTTCCGGCACGGGGTCGGGGGGATCGGATCAGGCGAAGATGACGCTGACGGGCCCGCCGGGGGCGGGGCCGCTCAGGAGCTGATCGAAGCGGCCGAGGTCGGGGAGCGGGACGTCGACCCGGGGCGCGGCGGGCGCCTCGGCGGGCATCGCCTCCGCGTCGCGGCTCGCGGCGAGCGATCGCGCCCGCTGGGTCACCGCCTCGGCACTCGGAAGGTGGTCGCGGAGGCAGGCCTCGATCGCCCGGCCCAGGCGGGGGATCGGGTGCTCGCCCAGAAGTTGCAGGACGAGCGCGAACCGCCGCGAACCGCCGGGTGCGCCGTGGATCCGTTCCAGTTCCGAACGCAACTCGGCGAAGCACGCGGGGAGCTTCCAGTCGCGGAAGACCGGCGCGTGGTCCAGCGCGGCGGGCTTCTTGCCCAGGGTCGCGAGGTAGTGGATCGGGTCGAGGATCATCGTCTGTTTCCGGGTACACCGCTCGTGTGAGGCGATGACCTGGCCGTGGGCCGCGATCACGACCTTCGCGACGTAGCCCTTGACCGTGACCATCTCGAACGCGAACGGCCGGGGCACGCTGTAGCGGTTGCCGTCGAAGGCCACGGTCTGATACTTGTCGACCTCGACGGCCGACCGGATCACGCAAGGGTCGAACCGATGCACGGGCAGCGGCGTCGCCGCGGCGAGGTCCTCGGCGAGGCGGTCCTTGATCGCGAAGGGGCCGAGGAGCGACTGCACGACCCGATCGCGCTCGGCCTCGCAGCATCCGCGGAAGAGCGCGTTCAATTCGTCGAGATCGGCGACGCGGGGCACGGGCGTGGCGAACCGCCTCTGCACGGCCTTGACGGTCCCCTCGGCGTCGGGCTTCTCGTTGCCGCGGGCCGGCATGCAGAAGAGCGGTGCGAAGGCGTAGTGGCTGGCCAGCGCCGCGTACCGCGGCTGGCACCGGCGTTCGCGCCCCTGGAGGATCAGGGCGGCGACGGTCCGGGGGTTATCCCACCAGACCTCCCTGGGCACGGCCCCGAAGAACTCGAAGGCCGCGACCATCCCCTCGAGGATCGCCTCGGTGCGCTCGAAGGGCAGCGCCAGGACGAAGGGGGCGTTCGAGTAGGCCCAGGTCGTGACCAGGAACGGCACGAGCCTGCGGCCGTCGGGGAAATCGACATGGATGTGGCCGAAGTCGGCCTCGAGGCGCCGACCGGGGAGATGCCCCAGGGGGATGAAGGTCTCCTCGTGCCGGCGTCGGCGCTTCCGCAGGTAGCGTTGCACCTGGGCATAGCCGCCGACGTAGCCGTGTTCGTCGCGGAGCCTGCGGAACACCTGCGCGGCGGTATGCCGCTGCTTGGGCGGGGCGTGCTCGTCGTCGAGGAGGATCCGGTCGATGATCGCCTGGAACGGCCCCAGCTTGGGGGCGGCACGGTTCCTGGTCAGAGGCTCGGGATGCGGGTCCGCATGCGCCAGGGCATGGCGGACAGTCTTTCGGGAGTGTCCGAATTGTCGGGCGATCTGCCGGATGGTCATGCCATCGCGCCGCGCCCGCCGAATCGCGCCGTAGTCGTTCACGGTCACCACGTCCTTGGCCTCCGTGTAGGTGATCGATCCGTGTAGGAACGTTCACCGTAACGAAGGCGGCTGGGGTGGGCCCCGCTTACGCGCTCATTTTGCCCTCAGGTGGGCCCCGCTTACGCGGCTCATTTCCAGCGTCGCGTGGGCGAAGTCGCACCTGAAGATGGCGGGCCTGCTGGAGAACCCCGTCCGAGGCTACATCCGGCTGTCGCCGCTCGGTCGGGAGGTCCTAGCGAATAAGCCGGTGCGGATCGACATGAAGTTCCTCCGCCAGTTCCCCGCCTACCTCGACTTCGTCAAGAAGTCCCCGGCGTCCGAGCCCGACGACGTCGAGCAGCCGAAGACGCCGAGGGAGCTGATCGACGCTGCCTACAAGACGCTCCGGACTGCCCTGGCCGAGGAGCTTCTCGCGAAGGTGCGTGAGGCCTCGCCGCGGTTCTTCGAGGAGATCGTCGTCCGGCTGCTCGTCGCGATGGGCTACGGCGGATCGCTGGCGGACGCGGGGCAGAGGGTGGGCCGGTCGGGCGACGGCGGCATCGACGGCATCATCAAGGAGGATCGGCTCGGCCTCGACGTCGTCTGCATCCAGGCGAAACGCTGGGAGAGCAACGTCGGCCGCCCGCAGGTCCAGGCCTTCGTCGGCAGCATGGAGATGTACCGGGCCCGGAAAGGCGTGCTCCTGACGACCTCGTCGTTCTCGGGCGACGCCCGCGAGTTCGTCAAGCTCGTCGAGTCGAAGAAGGTCGTCCTGATCGACGGCGAGATGCTCGCCGACCTGATGATCGACTATGGGGTCGGGGTCGCGGTGGCGGAGTCCTACGTTGTGAAGAAGGTCGACCTGGACTTCTTCGATGAGGAGGGGGAGTGATGAACGACCTACGCGGTGTCCGGCCCAGTGCTAGGGCTCGGTGGCTCTGATCGAGTGATGAACGCCGGACTGCACAAGCATCAGGACGTCCACCTCTCCGCGTTGAGAGTCGGTTCGAATCCTAAGGGGGACTCATGGCGGGAATTGGCGAACTACCGGTTTTCGACGCCGACGATCGGAAGACGTTTCTCATCGAGGAACCGAGGGAGAGAGCCGACGCGTTGAAGGAACGGCTCGTCCCGAAGCTGGCCGCGTTGCACTCGTTCGCCGCCGAACGGATCAAGGGCGTCTATGGGGACGGTGCCCTGGAGGGGCCCAGCCCCTCCGTCAGCCCCGCCCACCGGAAGAATGCCGAGAAGACGGGGGACTTCCACGCGGCCTACGCCGGGCTCGTGGGCTCGCAGGTCGCGGGCAAGTACATCAGCCCGAAGCTCATCTTGCTCCTGACCGCCGGAGGTCTCCAGTCCGTCTTCTGGATCAACAAGGCCACGGAGGCCGAAGTCTACGTGGACCTGCTGGAGGGCTACGCCGAGCAGACCCGTGCTCTACTTGGCTCTATGGGCAGCGTCTCGAGGTGGGCCGACGAGGGAAAGCCCTCGATGACCCGCCCATCGCTAGCGTTGACGCTCCCTTCAGTCGAGATCGGTGCCATTGAGCACCTCTGGCACGACGGGCTCGCCGGAGACCTGTGCCATTATCCCATCGACTGCCGACGGATCGCCGATCGCGTCGCCGCCGACTTTGTCGCCCTGTTCCCGATCTACCGGGCCGTCGTCGACCTGCTGCACGGCGAGCCCGATCGCTTCCCGGAGTACTTCGAAATCCTTCGGGCATCGCGATTGTCATCGGTCTCCGCGGACCAGCACGCCCACAGCCGGCAGAACGAATCCGTCCCCGTGTCCGCGACCACGCCGACTGCATACCTCCTGACCTGGAACCCCCGTAACTGGCCCTGGCACGACCTAGAGCACGTGGTCCGCAGGACGGCCGAGGGCGAAGCGGTTGCTGATCGCTGGAGTTGCGGGAACACGAAGCGGATTCGGCCCGGAGATCGGCTCTTCCTGCTCAGGCAGGGGGTTGAACCCCGCGGGATCGTCGCAGCCGGGTGGGCGACCTCGGAGTCATACGAGGGCCCGCACTGGGATGCGGAGAGGCAGGGGCAGGGGGAGACAGCCCTCCTCGTCGACCTCCATTTCGACCGCGTGCTCGACGCCGAGGTCGATGGCCCCCTGCCCCTATCCTGTCTCGAAGTGGACGCCCTCGACTCTCTGAATTGGAACACGCCGGCATCCGGCATCCAGATCAAGGAAGGGATCGAGGGAACTCGAACGGCTGTGGAGGGACCACCTCCGTCTCTTTTCGATCGAGGACGACCGGGGCTCCGAGATCTCGGCCCTCGAAGGCGAAGTCCGGTTGGCCCTCCGGCGGCACAGGGCCCGCGAACTGTGGAAGCGGGAAGAGAAGATCGCGGCCCACCAAGCGGCCAACGGCGGAAGGCTCCCCTGCGAGGCCTGCGGCTTCGACTTCTTCGAGGAGTACGGCGAGGTCGGCCGCGGCTATGCCCAAGTGCACCACCTCAAGCCGCTCGCGGACCGTGCGAGCCCCGACGAGACGCGTCTCCAGGACCTGGCAGTCCTGTGTGCGAACTGCCACGTTATGGTCCATCGCGGGGGCCAGACGAGGCCGATCGACGCGTTGATCGATCGCGACAATCCCCGGTGAGGGGAGGAAACCATGGCCCGGGAAATCGGCAGCGAGCAGACCCTCGACGTCCTCGTCAACTGCAAGACGTACCCAGCCGTCAGCACGAAGTACATCGAAACGGTCTGTACCGGCGGCATTGAGCGAGACGGCCGCTTCATCCGGCTCTACCCGATCCCGTTCCGATTCCTCGACGACGAGCAGCAGTACGACCGCTGGGACGTCATTCGCGTCAGGGCTTACAGGGACACTAAGGACCAGAGGCCCGAGAGCTGGCACCTGGAGGCCGGCACGGAGATCAAGATCCTTGAGTCGATAAGCAGCGAGAGGCAGCGATGGGAATGGATGCGACATGGCGTGTTCGAGAGTACCGATGAGATGGACCGGCGGGGCATGACCAACGGCCTTGTCGAGATCGAGCCGTTCGAACTCTACTGGGAACCCGAGAGCAAGGAATGGTCAGCGGGCCAGTTGAACGTCTTCAACCAGGGCAACCTCTTCCACGGCCGGGAGAAGCAGGAGGCCCTCGCGGAGCGAGTCCCCTGGCAGTTCAAGCTGAGGTTCAAGGAGAAAAGCACTGGCAGGGAGTTCGACCAGAAGGTTCTCGCCTGGAGCTACTACCAGGGTTACCGCAGACGGCTCGCCGCCCTGAAGGATGAGGTCGAGGCCCTAATGGCCCTGCGTGACAACGTTCACCGGAGCATCCTCAACCCGGCACGAAGCGTCTTCGTGATCTTCGGAACACACAGCCGCTTCAAGCACTGGATGATCTCGGGCCTTTACCACTTGCCCCGTGAGATCCGCGACGATCAGGGTGGCCGACTCTTCTGACGGGGGTTGTCATGGGGCAGAAGGGAAGACCGCTACTTCTGCGTGAAATTGCTGCCTAGTCAGCCGACAGCCTTGGAAGAAACCTCCGAAAGGTCGAGGGCACCGGTGTGGTGTCGTTTGTCGGGCGGTACGAGAGGCGGCCGTGGAGGCGGGCCATCGGATATTGCTTGTCTGGCCAGCCGACGCTCCATAGCATCGACGCAGAGGAGGCGAACATGATCACCTGCCAGCGGATCTCCAGCTATGTCTTCGCTGAGCCGTTCCACCCCTTCCGCATCACTCTTGCGGACGGCCGGACCGTCGATATCCGCCATCCCGACTCGGTCCAGGTAGGACGCACCTGGATGACGATCTTCTTGTACGATTGCAAGGACCCGGAGGACCGGCGGCTCGCCGTGCCGCTTCGAGATATGGAGTCCGTAGAGCAGCTGGACGCGGCGGCCTGCGGCCGCGGAGCAGGGAGCGGGCCGGCGACGGTAGAGGGGCTCCGGGCGTTCAGGGCGGCACGTCCGTTCCGGCCCTTTTACATCGAGGTGGCCGACGGTTCCCGCCACGAGATCAGGGACCCCGATTTGATCACGATCCAGCAGACACGCTGCATCGTGCTCCACGGCAGGCACGACTCCATGGCAATCCTCGACATCAAGGACATGAGCGAGGCAGGGCCGATCGATAAGTAGGCGGCCGGGGGGCAGGGAGGCATCCTCATCTCCCCGAGCATCAGACGGCAGCATCCCGCGAGGCCCGGGATCGACGCGAGTCTGCCGTTCGCCGCACTGGTTTCAGGTCCCCCGAAACACATCGGCCAGTCGAACGTCTCCATCGAAGGGAGATTGACCGAGAGGGGGCTTGAGCTTCACCTGTACGGACGCTACCTTGTCCGCATGATCACTGTCTTCGACGGACGGCTCGCCGGAATTTTCGAGGGCTACGGCCCCGGCCGACTCTACACTCTCGACAGCGGCGTTATCTGGGAGCAGGTCTGCATCGCCTCGGAGTACCTGTGCTGCGAGTGTCCCCGTTGCCTTGTGCTCTGGGACCCGGACCGCAGAATCTATGTGCTCGAAGTCGCGGGGACACGTTCGATGGCGGAGGTTCGGCGGTACGAGGGGCGACGCTAGGCCCTCCCTGCTCCGCCGCGGAGCGACCCCTTTGGAGGGTCCACCTCAGTATCCTGATCCGGGAGGATTGTCATGCAGACGCTACTCGTGCTGTCCCTGCTGGTTGCTGCTGACGGGCAGGACGGCCAGGCCGAGCTGAGAAAGTTTGCGGGGACGTGGCAACTCGTCTCAGAGGTCATGGACGGCAAGGAACAACCTGAGGATTACGTCAATCGCATCCGCTGGATCTTCGACGACAAGGGACACTGGAAGGTCGAGGATGGTGGCAAGGTGATCTTTGCCGGAGACATGAAGGTGTACCCCGACCGGAACCCCAAGGCAGCAGACTCTACGCTGACGAACGAAGACGAGCACAAGGGAAAGCTCGTGCGTGCGATCTACGAACTCGACGGGGATACGCTCAAGCAGTGCTGGGTGGTCGAGAGCGAGCGGCCGCGAGTGTTCGACCCGAAACCGAATCCCGGCATCAACTACTCGGTCTACAAACGGGTGAAGAAGTAAGCCTGCCCGGTCGAAACGGCCTCGCCGCCTTACGGTCGTCGATCTACTCGACGAGCCATGGGCGGCCTTCGGCCGCGGGGCAGGGAGGCCACCGCACGTGACGGGCCAGGGCACCGGCCGCTGCCACCTGGTCCCCCGGCATCGGCACGACGACGGGGCCCGGAATATCGTCGTGAATACTCCAGACGACGACTTGCCGCCCGGGCTCATGGACCCGTAGGAACGGCCGACAACGATCGCTTGACGAAGAAGGCGGCCTTCCCGACCTTTTCGATTCGAGGAGCCGCGGTGCGACCCGGCTCGGTCGCGAACGAGCTATCAACGGTAGCCCGACCCGCCGCAACTGGGGCACGGGGAGGTCCTCGGCCGAGACACTAACTTTTCCCCGCAGCCGCGGCAGGATGAATCGTCGCCAGACGACCACATTCCGCACCTCGGGCATTCGCTCGTGCTGCTCTTCACCGAGCCGGACCCCCGGCACTCGGAGCATTTCTCTCTCGTCGCATTCATGCTCAGACCTCGTAGGTTCGATGCCATGTCCAGGAGTTCCCATTCGCCGGCCGAATCTCGACGAAGATCCTCACGGCCTTCACGGACTCCGGGCAAGCGAACTCGTCGTTGATCGCCGACCACGAGCCGGGCTCGATCGGTCCGCCCGGATGAAAGCCCTCTTCGGGCCACTTGTATCGGGTCTCGTGCCCGACCCCTCCGCCGTCAGGGGATACGGAGTCGATCTGGACTCTATGGTCGAACGGTTGGATCAGGGTCTTGCCGGTGTTGATGACGTCGAGCCTGAAGATCAGCAGCCCCGGCTTGTCGTCGCTGCCCTGCGTAGGGAAGTTTCGGATGGCCCGGACGTCCGCGTCGACGCGGATCTGCGGCACGTCGGTTCTGAGCACGAAGTAGCGGTTGGCGGCCCAAAGAGACCCGACGATGAGGGCCGCCGACTTGATCGTGACGTCGAGGATCTTCGACATCTTCTCGATGGAGGTGGTCGGGAGTAGCGAGAGGATCACGATAGAGACGCTTACGATGGAGAGTATGAACAAGACCAAGTGGATGATATAGTCGGTCACCAGAGGCTCGATGAGACTTAGGGTCCATCGGGGCGTTCGTGTCCGACGCACGCCGTTTCCTCGAACTTTCGTGGATGACACCGCTTCAACACGTCCGCACTCTAAGGCGTAGCGGCTCCCCACGCAACGGCGGGACGCGGGAGATTGGCGATATAAGCCCGGGAGTTAGCAGAAGTCGCATCAAGCGGTGAAGTGGCGACCCGATGTGCCGGCGAATCGGAAGGGCGTCGAGGCGGGCTTAGTCTTCCATGCACGCATTCACAAAGTACCGGTCTGAAGACGCGGGTCAGGGGCAGGGAGGGCGGCCTTCATGGTCGATGTTCTTGTCCGGACGCATTCTGGCAGCCGACCAGTATCCGCTCGGCCTCGCGTCGCCGCAACGAGATATCTTGAGATCTGCCTCCTGCCCCGGTCCCTTGCCGCGATGGCCCCGCACCTTCATCCTGGACAGCGACGGAGGCGATCGGGGCGGCCCACTGCCGCGGACCCAAGGCCCTCGGTCACGTTCGGGGGCAGGGGAAACGCGGGGGTGCTGGGCACGCGAGGTGCTAATCGGCCGGTCCTGAGGGTCGAAGCCTCGGGGACGCTTCACGGGGAGTGAACATGCCCACCTGCCCAGCCTGTGGCTCGAACAACGTCCGCGACGCCGACGCGTCCTGCCCCGACTGCGGGACCCGCACAGACGCCGAGTCCCGGATCGCCTCGTGGCTCGAAGGCCCGCCGCCGGAACGCGTCGCCGCGGAGTCCGTCTGTACGGCGTGCGGCTACTCCGGCGAGATGATCGTCGAATCCGCTCGCGGGGCCGTGACCTGCCCGGCGTGCCTCGTCGCGATCCCGCCCGGGAGGGACGCGACCAGCTCCAGGGTCATCCGCGTCGTCGAGTGCCCCGGCTGCGGGCAAGGGATCGGACTCTCCGAGGCCGACTCCACCAAGACGGTCATTTGCCCGTCCTGCTCCTACTTCCTCGGGGCCGTCACGGGCCGGGCCGGGGCCCGATAGCGTGGAGGACCCCGCCGATGCTCCGTTGCTCGACCTCCCTGTGGTCCGCGGACGTGGCGAACCTCGCCTCGGAGATCCGCCGGGTCGAGCCGTACTCCGAGCGGTTCCACCTCGACGTCGCCGACGGCCACTACGTTCCAAGCCTGTTATTCTTCCCGGACCTCGTCGCCGCCGTCCGCAGGCACGCCTCGATTCCGCTGGAGGTCCACCTCATGACCGACGACCCGCTGGCCTGGGTCGGGCCCTTCTCGGATGCCGGTGCCGACGGGTTCATCTTCGCCTTCGACTCGGCCCGGGACCCGGCCGCGGTGATTCGGGCCGCGAAGGCCCGCGGGAAGTTCGTCGGGATCTCGCTGGGCGTCGGGGAGGACCCGGAGCTGCTGGAGCCCCACTGGGCCGATCTCGATCTCGTGACGCTGCTCGGCACCGCGATGGGCATCAAGGGGGCGTCGATGGAGCCGGGCGTGCCCGGCAAGGTGCGGCGGGCCCGGGAGCTGATCGGTGTGCGGGGGCTGGCGACCGAGATCGAGGTCGACGGCGGCATCCGTCGCGGGAGCGTGCCGCAGGTCCACGAGGCCGGGGCCGACTGGATCGTGCCCGGCTCGCTGATGTTCGGCGAGGACCCGGCGGAGATGCGGAGATGGCTGGCCTCCCTCTGAGCGGGGTCACCTGATCGATTCACCCGGAGATCTTCATGAGGCCCCGCGTCTCGATCCGCCGGATGCTCGCCCTGATCGTGGCCTTCGGCATCGCCCTGGCCGCCCTCCGCTCCCCGTCGAACCTCGGGGCGAACGCCCTGTTGACGCTGACCCTGGCCGCCCTCGTGGTCTCCGTGATCAATTTCGTGTACAGCAGGGCCCGCGTCCGTGCGTTCTGGGTCGGATTCCTCATCGCAGGATCTGCCTACTTCCTGCTCCACTGGGTCACACCCCTCGGGGACCGTCTCGTGTCGGTGCCCCTGCTCGACATCCTGTATCCCCACCTCGTCCCGCCGGAGCCGACGCAGCCGGTCGCCCGGGCCTCCGCGGGTCGGACCTACGCGATCCTTGTGAGCCGAGGAGCCTTCGGCGGGCCGCCGCCACCGGACCATGGTCGGTGGGCCGTCTGGACTGAGCCCGACCGAACCAGCGGGCTTGGGGCGGCGGTAGGGAGCGTGATGCTGTCGAGTCCCGAGCCCTATCGCCTCATCGGTCATTCGCTCATCACGCTGGTCGTTGCCGCCCTGGGAGGCCTGTACGCACGGCATCGCTACGACGGGTGCTGTGCGACGCGACCTCGCGGCGACCCGGCGATGTCGTTCTCGTTCGATACCAGCCGGGCGGATTGAGCGGAGCCCTGAGGACCGGTCCGGCGGGGCGGTCGCCGGCCTCAGGGCGGCCCGGCCTCTGACGGCTCGGGGCGTCGCGGGGCCGTGGAGACCCTCGCGACCAACCAGCAGAGCGACCCGCCTAGGGCCGCGTATGCAAGCAGGGGCAGGCCCAGCAGGACGGTTACGGTCGTGGCCCCGCTCGCATAGCTGAACCACGCGGAGTCCTGAATCGATCGGGGCATGGCGGCCTCCAGGGCCCGGAGGACGGGATCGAGGACCGGCATCGCCGCATCCATGAACGCGACCGGTGCCCGCCAGGCGTACGCGAGGCTCGCAAGCACCGCGATGAGGCCGTGGGCGACGAACCCGAGGCGGAAGGGCCGCCTCGAGTCACGCGAGGTGACGAGCCGGTAGACCGCCCAGGCGAGGATATTGGAAGTCAGGAGGACTCCGACCGCGGCGACGGTCATCCCCTCAGGCGGAGAACTGAAGGCGTGACGGATCAGGCCGAGGTCGACGGCGATAACCACGACCACCAGCATCGCAGTCCCCATCCTGATGCGGGGCTTCCTCATCCCCCGTCCCCCGCATCGTGACGCGACCTGCCCGCGGCGAAGAGTTGGGCGACGAACCCGCCGAGGCAGGCCAGGAGCGGACACACCAGGGCGTGGCAGAGGAGGCGATGTCGCTCCGGCTCAATTGACTTGAGTTCGGCCGGGGACAGGAATTCCCCGCGAACGGCCCCCGTGTCCTCGAAGGCCAGGAGATAGTGCTTTCCCCCCGCCCTGCTCGTGTCGACGCTCGGGATCGTGCCCTCGCGGACCCGACCGAACACCTCCGCCCACGCCTTCTCCCCGGTGCCATTCGGTACGAACTCCAAGCTCCGATACAAGCTGTCGCCGATCATCGACGTCGCGAGATGCGGGCCGACCCAGGGCGTGAAGCCAAGCACCATATAGCCCCATCCGACGATGGCCGAGCCTCCCCAGAACGCCCGTTCGAGACCCTTGGCAAAGACTCCGCCCAGGGTCGCGACGGCGAGGAAGACGAACGTCAGACTCGTCATCGCCGCGGCCCACGCCGGGGTCGGCGACTTGAGGGCCGCGACGGCGACCGCGACGTACACGACCAGGGCCATAAGTGCCGCGACGGAGACGCGGAGACGCTTCACGGCAGCCTCCCCTGATCGTGAGAGGCCGAGTCCCCATCGCGAATCCGGACAGGCCCGCCCGCGAGCACGCGAGCGAGAAAGCCGCCCATCGACCCGGTCGCCAGGCTGAAGAGGCAATTGCCCGTCTGGAGGAAAGGGTAAGGGATTCGGAAGGACGTCTTCCCGTCCCATCTCAGGAACCCGTGGATGTCGTTCAGGGTGGTGAAGGCATAGCCGGGGGGCAGGGCGATCCGGTTCGCCAGGTGGTGCAGGACCAAGGTCGACAGGGGGATCGGCACCGGGGTCGACTCGGGGCCCCGCCACGGCCCGAAGGCCAGGATCAACCACCCCCAACCGAAGAGGGCGAAGCCGGACCACGCGGGCCCTCGGCGGAGGATCGCACCGAGCGTCGCCGTCGTCAGGGCCAGGACGGTCAGCGTGAAGACCAGGCTCGCCCACAGCGTGGAGTACGGCTCCCGGAGTGCGGCGAACCCCACGGCCGCGAAGACCACGGCGGTCATCAGGCCGCCGATCGAAACCCGGAATCGTGTCACGATGATCCCTCCATGGGCCGTCGAATACTCGCCGTCGCCGCGAGCCGGGTCGCGACGCCCCCGAGCCGCCCGACGGACGGCTGGCCGACGCCAGGATACCCGTCGGCGTCGATCGCCGTGAGCCTCCGCCGCCCGGCCGGCGTCAATGCCGGGCCGACGGATTCACGAGAGTTGGCCCGCGGCCGGCTCCGCAGGTTCACCGCCGCCGCTCGCGTCTCTCGAGCTGCCGGTCGAAATCGGCGACGAACTCTGGGAATGACAACTTCATCGCACGGGCGAGCCGGACCCGGGGCCTCCTCATCGGGGCACCTCCCCACGGTCGCGAGCCCTTCCAGCGGCGAACCGTCGGGCGGCGAGGCCGCCGAGCAGGGCGAGGGGGGGCCAGGCGAGCGAGTGGCCGAGGACCCTGTACGACTCGATGTCGATCGGCCGGAACTGGGTCACGTGGACCTTGGCCCCGCTCGTGTCGAGCTTCTGGACCTCGTGGTGCGTCGCCGCGGGCCCCGCGTCGAACGACGTGATGAAGCCCGCGTAGAAGCCGCTCTCGGTCGACCACCAGACGTGCTCGTACGCCTCCTTGGGCCTGTACTGGAGCCGGTGGTAGAGGTCCTCGATGACGGCCGTGGTGAGAAGCCGGGGGCCGGCGACCTCCGATAGCCACGGCCCCAGGGCCATGGCCAGGTAGGCCCCGCCGACGAGGGCGAATCCGCCGCAGAACGACCGCGTCTCGCCCCGGCCGTAGAGGGCCCCCAGGCCGGCCAGGGCGAGCAGGCCCAGAGAGGTCGAGAATACCGCCCTGCTCCACAGCGTCGTCGGCGTCCTCAATGCGGCGAGGCCGCAGGCGAGGAAGAGCACGACGGCCATGAGGCCGGCGACGGAGATCCGGAGTCGCGTCATCGGTCGAGCCCCGAATGGTTGCGACCGGCGGCATCGTAGCAGGTGGCGAGGCCGCCGTCAGGAAGGCGGGGGCGGGGTGCCGGCTCGAAGATCACGACCACGAGGCTGAGGACGACCCCGATGTCGACGCAGGCGTGAGCCGACGTCGCCTGACTCCCTGGGCCGCCGACCGGGCGACCCGACTCCGTCGAACCGGCCGCCTCAATGGGGTTCGGGCGGGTTGGGGGCCACGGGGAGCCAGGGGTTGCGTGCGGCGTGCTCGTGTTTCCGCCTCAGGGTCGCAAAGGCTTCGGCACGCTCACGCTCCTGTCTGGATAGGTCGGACCAGTATGACGCCCGCCGATCGGCCTCCTCGGCGGCCTCCTGGCGGATTCGCTTGAGGTCGGGGTCCGCGGTCTCCCGGCGTTTGGACCGACGATCCGCGGCGTAGGCTCGGTCGTCTCTGGCATTCTTCTCGTGAGTCTCTGCCAGACTTCGCTCCATCGCCCCCTTGCCCGCGTACTGCGAAGCGAGGTCGGCCTCCGCGGCCCTCCGGGTGAGGAGTCTCGTGCTCTGCACATAGGCTCCGTCGAGCAGGCCCGCGACCGCCACTGCGGCCCCGTCGAACAGGCCCGCGACTGCCGCCGCCGGCATCAGACGTCGCACCGTGAACCTCACGCGGTGGTATGGCGAGGCGGGACTCGTTCTGGTGCGGGCGGGTCGGCTTCCCTCGGGGGCATCGTCCGCGGGTATGAAGTCGCCGAGACACGCGGTCTGCGGCGGCTCCGGCTGATACCCGGGGTACTTCCTGTCCGCTTCGCGAAAGCGGTCCCAGACCTTGAGCACATCCGGCTCGGACGCCGCTTCGAGCAGGGCCCGACAGAACGCCTTGTAGGACTCCCCCGTCGTCAATCCCGCCCGTACTACGACTTGATACCGGCCTCCCTTTACGCCCTCGATAGCGATCACGTCGCCGTCGGCGATCCCCAAGTTCTCCCTGACGTACACCGGTGCGGCCCAGAATTTCGTCCTCCCGAGCAGGCCCACGAGCCTTTCTCCCTGCCCCACGCTGAGCTTCACGTCCTTGCTGAGCGTCAGCCGCCCCGCCCTGATGCCGGGGGGGCCGTCGTGCCCGGCGACGTGCAGGGCATAGGCCCCGCCGGTCTGCGTGAGGCGGACGCAGACGGGGTGCTGGCCACTGGCCAGCCACAGGAACCTGTAGACGTTTGCCGTCGGATCATCTCGGGACAGCATCCAGAGCGACGGCTCCTTAATCGCCCTCAGATGCACGCTCTTCCCGTCGTCGATGATGGAGTTGACCGCCTTGTTCCTGGGGAGGAACACGGAGTCGGGGAAGTAGGGCTCCTGGCCCCCGGTCGGCGACGAGGCAGCCAGGCAGGAGGCGACGAGGGCCAGCAACCCCGGCACGTTAAAGTGCCCGATCGGGTGGGACATGGCGGGGCTCACTCGGGCTTACGACGACGCCGAGCATCGAGTAGACGTCAGCCTGCGGGGAACTGCAAGGCGGCCGAGGGCCGCGGGGCAGGGAGCGGGCCTCGATCTGGTCGCCGGGATCGTCGAGCTGGCCGGGCTGAGGAAGCCGCGGGACCCGTGTGGGCAGGCCCGGTCCCTCAACGCTTGACCGTGTAGGTCGTGTGGTCGCCGAAGAACACGAACTCCTCGCCGTCGACGAAGAAGACGCACGCGAGCCCGATGGAGGACTCGAAGCGATAGACCGGACGGTTAGGGACCGCGACGGGAACGAGCCTGCCATGTGCTTTCAGCCAGGCCAGCTTCTCCGCCTCTGTCCGGCCGGACAGGAGCTGCTGGACGGCGAGGGCCTGCGACGGGAGGTCGAGCAGACAGAAGGTGTCCCAGCCCATGAGAGGGCCCTCGTAGGACAGCGGTGATCAGGTCGCAACGTGAGTCCCGCCCCGGCGATTGGACACGAGTCGGCAGGGCCCGGCAAGGCGGCCGACTGCCGCGGGGCCGGGAGTGGGTCGCATCGAGCTGTGAACCGGCGACACGACGTGCCCGTGAATCGGAGAGGCGTCGAGGCGGGCCTGGTCTTCCATGCATTCGGGAAGGGCCGGTCCGAGGACCGGGTCAGGGGCAGGGAGGGCCCGGGCCTGAACCGTTCATCCGCCAGCCCCCGCTCCGAGACCCCGCCCGCCGATGGCGACGGCGATCCCAGCCCCAACGCACCCGGCTCCCAGGGCGGCCAGCGAGTGTCCGACCTGGAAGAAGGTGAAGGACGCCGGGTCGATGGTGGGCAACGTGGTGAAGGTGGATAACGGGACCGAGACGTCGTAGTAGCCCCACGACAGCTTGGGCTGCGGCCGGGCGTCCCGGAAGCTCGCGTCTGCCCGAGACAGGCCCCAGGTCGTGAGCAGGGCGGGCGGCCCGGGGAACGGCCACGCGAAGGCCGCCCAGAGGTAGCCGGCGAGGAAGAGGGCGAACCCCGCCCACGACCGCCGCCGTCGGCCTCGCCCGAATGCCGCCCCGAGCACGGCCACGCCGAGCACGACCAGGTCGGCCGTGAAGAGGGTGCTGACGAGGAGATCCGAGGGGTGCCTAAGGGCGGCAAAGGCCATCGCCGCCAACAGGACGACGCCCATGAGGCCCGCGATCGAGATGCGTAGGCGTCGCATCGGGTTCCCCTCGCGTCGGTACGTCCTGGTCCCGAGCCTTGGACGGCGGGGACGGCCGGATCGTTCCCCGCGGGTCGGTCAGGAGCAGGGAGACTCACCGGCCCGGACGGCGTGCGACGAAGACCGACACAGGGCGTGCGAGTGCCCTCCCTGCCCCGGTCTCCGCGTCACGTCCGGACGGCCGGTCCCCCCAGGTCTCGCCCAGCGGGCATGTCGTCGGCTCGGTCGGGCACGACGGCCCGGCGAAGGACGTGGCGGGGGCAGGGAGGTCACGCCGCGATCTCTCGTGTCTGCACCTCTTCATCTCCGCCGGATCACGTGGCCCGGGGCGTCAGTGCGAGACGCAGGGATCCATGACTGCATGCAATGGTGATATCACGAGAGGCCCAGTCTTTTCCCAGTTCGCGAGTGCATGTCCTGGCGAATCGAGCGGCCGGATCGAAGGGGTCCTTCCGAACATAAAAACCCACCCCCCTCGAAGCCATCCTCCCTGCCCTAAGACCCGTCGGGCCTAGTACGGAAGGCCTTGCAGGAAGGCCTGAACCAAAGGGGCCGAGGGGCGTGTAACAGACGCCACCTCGGCCCGGGACCCCGACCTGCAAAGGAGGTCGAGCCCGTGGGAAGTGTGCACCGCAAGTCAAGGTCGAAGCGTCATCTCACGCCGATCGATTGGCCTTCGAGCTTCGATCCCGAGATCGACGGTACCCGCTGGGAACTTGGGTCCGGGCCCGACGAGGCCGACAAGCGACCGATTCACGCGTTCGACGGCCCGCCCGACGACGATCCCATCTGGGACGTCTGGGCCGACGAAGCCGCGTGCCGGGACCGCATCGAACGAGGCTACTGCCTCTGACACGCTCCGGGGGCCGGGCGACGGGCTCGGCCCCCTCCAACCCGAACCTCAGCAGCAACGGATAGAGAGCCGACCATGCCCGCGAACGCTACCCTGGTGGCCCACGGCGGCATCCGCCGCACCCGCGACGAGCTGTCCACCCTGCCGACACCGTTCCCGACGACGACCTGGCGGCCGGTCCCGCACGCCGACCTGGTTGCCGAGATCATCCGCGGCCTCGACCGCCAGGGCGTGACGGTCACCCGCGACGAGTATGTGACGGCCGGCCGCGACGACGCCCGACTCTTCGGGGTCATGGACCTGCGGATCGCCGGCCTCGACACCGGCGACTTCTGCATGGCTCTCGGCCTCCGCGGGGGCAACGACCGGTCCATGGCGATCCGCGTCATCGCCGCCGTGAGGGTCTTCGTCTGCTCGAACCTCCAGATGTCGGGCGGGGACGGCTCGGTCGTCCTCCGCAAGAAGCACACCTCCGGGCTCGACTTGTCCGGCATCGTCCCGGGGGCCGTCGCCGCCTTCCTGGAGAAGGCCGAGGTGTTCCGGGCGGATCTCGGCCGCATGCGGAATTTCGCCCTGAGCGACGCCCGGGCGAAGGAGTTGATCCACGACGCGTTCACGGGCCCGGCACCCGTCCTGCCGATCCGCCTCATGCCGATGGTTTCGCGGCTGTACCTGGAGGACGAGCGGCAGCGGGCGATGTTCAATGATCGGTCGCTGTGGTCGCTGTCGAACGGGTTCACCGAGGCCGTCAAGGTCCTGAAGGATGTGCCCCGCCACGAGGCCGGGCTCCGGATCGGCCGCTACTTCGGCCGCGTGCTGCACCGTCGCAGGCCCGAGCCGTACGCCGTCGTGGACGGCATCGAGATCTACAACTGATCGACGGGGTCGGGGGCAGGGGGAAGAGTCCTCCTGCCCCTCCCGATCGGGCCTGCACATCGAGAAGGCGGAGCCACGTACCCGCTGGGCTCGGAATGCGGCGGGTCGGCACACCTCAGTGTCTCAGGGGAGCTATGACATGAGCGGCGAAGAGCGGGCCTGGTCCTGGTTCTGGTGGGTGCTGATCATCGTGTCCTTCCTGAAGGGCTTCTTCGAGGAGCCGAGGGACCGGGAGTGACTGCGAAGCACGGCGGCTCGGGGGCGATGTGACCCGCCCGGGGGGTCCCGCGGCAACCGCGATCCTGATGGGCCGCTAGATGCCCTGCACCGGCCGCCTGCTGTCGTCCGCCGAGCCTTACCCAAGTTCGGACGGACACGGGAGGCGTCTCGCTCGAGCAAGGCTGGAGCCGATCGCGGTTGTCGACGAGATGGAGGTGTTCGCGTAGTGCCCAGGCCAGGGGGCAGGGAACGAACGCCCTGCCCCCGACATCGACCTCGTGACCAACGCCCGATGCCTCGGCAAGAGGATGTCTGGGGGCGGCCCCTACCCCAGAGAGACGGGTATGTCTTGTTCCTTGCAGGGATCGTCGCGGAGGTCCCACGCGAAGGCTGGGAAGTCATCTACCTGTTCACAATCATCGCCGCCACGATCAAGGGGCTCTTCGACGTCGACGAGGGGAGGCGGTCAAGATGACGTTCCCTGGGGCCGCCCGACGCGACCACTAACGGGGGCCCCGATCGCCCGGGCCTGCGACGAGGACACGTTATACAGTCCGCACCGAGACTTGATGCCTCGATGGCGTATGCAATCGCCATCCGGTCGGATGGGATGAAAAGGTACGTCTGCGACTGGATCGTCGAGGTCGCCGACGCCGACAAGACCATCTGCGAGCAGTTGCGGCTCGCCTCATACCCTGTGGGTCCGTCCCCTGCCCCAGAGCCCGAAGTCGCCCTTGATCTCCGCGATATATTTTCGTTTTCGGCCCGGGGGACGCTAACACGCCCTGAGCAGGGGTGTATCGAGAGTTCAACCACCGCCCCAACCATCGAAGGCCCCCCTCACCTTATGGGCCGCCATGCGGCCCGGGAGCACATCATGCTGAACGCCATCCCGCGAGATCTGGCCACCTGGGCGATCAACGAAACGAGGCACGGCTCGGGCTGGTTCCGCCCGATCAACCTTTTGGCCGAGGGCGGGCCCGGGAAGGTCGAAGTGCCAATCCCGGCCGCCGGCGTGCCCGGGGGGGCTGTCGGGCACATCCAGGCCATCATCGTCGCGTACGACGCGGCCGAGGGCGGCCTGCCCGTCGACATGCGAGGCTATCTAGACGCCCAAACATACGTCAATGAGATGGAACGCATCAAGGCCTTTAACACCTGGGGACCCAGCGTGCTCGTCTGGGCCCGGCAGGTCTAGGCGGGGGCTGCGGCCTATGCCGATGGCTGCGTGATCGTGAGGGGGTCCGGCCGAAGCCAGACCCCTTCTTCAATGCGGCCGCTTCGCTGCGGCGGCACGCGGGGGCCGTGGCCTACACGCGGGACCAGACGATCATCATCGTCCGGGTCGGGCCCGACGTCCGCCTGGTGGCATTTTGCCCCTAGGAGTAGGAGCGAGGCCCGATTCGGAAAGGGGCGGCGGCCCTCCCTGCCGCCGTCCCGAACTGCTGCGAAATCTGCTGCGGCCCCTCGCTGCTGCATTTCTTCGCGGCCGGAAACCCTTGGGTCGTTTCGACTTGCAAATGGGCGGCGTTGGATTCGAACCAACGACTTCCACCGTGTGAGGATGGCACTCTAACCACTGAGTTAGCCGCCCGTCATGCCGACGCCAGATTAGCGGACCAAGGCGGGCGTTTCAAGAGCCCGACGAGGCCGGCGCCGCCCTCCGCCGCGTCAGTCGCTGTGCGGCTGGGGCTCGTATTCCATGGTCGGCACCGGCGAGGCGTCGGGCGACTCGAATTTGGGCACGGTCGGCTCGGTCGACTCCGCGTGCTGGTACGAGGGGACGACCGGGCTGTGGGCGAGGTCCGTGGCGGAGCGGAACTCTTCCTCGACGCCGCGAAGGCCCTTCTTGAACTCCACGATGCCACGTCCCAGCGAGCGGCCGACCTCCGGCAGTCGCTTGCCGAAGAGCAGCACGGCGACGCCCATGACGACCATCAGCTCCATCGGATTGAGATTAGGGAACACGGACGTCTTCCTCCACCGAAGTCAGGATGTCCCGGCCGGTCGCGACGGGCCTGGTCAGGGGTGCTCGATCGGCGGCTTCTTGTCGGCGGTCACGGCCTGGTCGAGGTCGTCCTCGACGCCCGCGACGCCCTTCTTGAACTCGGTCACGCTCTTGCCGAGCGAACGCATCACGCTCGGCAGGCGGTTGCCGAAGATCAGCAGGGAGATGAAGCCGATGACCAGCAGCTCTTGCATGCCGGGCATCCAACCGAAGAGGGGAGTCATCGCAATTCTCCTTGAGCGGGTCTGTCGGTCTCGGTCGAATCTCGGGTCGTCATCACGGATGATTCTTGCCCGTCGCGGTCATGCTCATCACGATCCAGGAGGCCACGGCGGCGGCGGAGATCCCCAGCAGGAATAGGAACCAGGGGTCGCGGAGCGGGTGGACCGGGGCCGTCGCGGGCTCGGGACGACGTCCCCTCGGATCGGTCCGCTTCCAGGGCTTGAGCAGGTCGAACCAGCGGGACCGGAACGCGCCGGACCGACCGAGGGTTGCCGCGGCGAGGAGCACGATCAGGAACCAGGCCCGCGGATCGGCGACGAGTGCCCACGTCCGGAGCCAATCGAGGCGGTCGAACATGGCGCGGGACGTCCGCCGGCGCGACGCCGGTTGTTGCTTCGGGAGTGTGGTCGGGGGTATCCGTGACGGGAAGGGCCGACAGATCGGCGCCGACCGGGGGTGCGTCTCGGCAGGGACGACGCGAGGAAGGTCTAGCACCCTTATCGTAACCTTTTCGCCAGGCGAGTCAATGATTTACTCGACCTGTTCGTCCGGTCGATCGTGGGCCGACCGCTTGACCGGGGCGGCCTCCGTCGGCTCCGCTATTGCGGACCATCGGCCAAGACTCCACGGCGAGCCGACCATGAACGAACCGAACGGGTCATCGGAACCTCCGCCAGCACGGAAGCCCGCGCGGCTGGCCTCCCTCGACGTCTTCCGCGGCCTGACGATCGCCGGGATGATCGTGGTCAATAACCCGGGCTCGTGGTCGGCCGTCTACCCGCCCCTCCGCCATGCCGAATGGAACGGCTGGACGCCGACGGACCTTGTCTTTCCGTTCTTCCTGCTGATCGTCGGCGTCGCCATCCCTTTCTCGTTCGGCAGCCGAAACGAGTCGGGGACGAGTCGGCTCGGGCTCGTAGTCAGGATCATCCGGAGGTCACTCGTGATCTTCGGCCTCGGCCTGCTTCTGGCCGGATTCCCATCGTACAACCTGGCCAAGATCCGCATCCCGGGAGTTCTGCAGCGGATCGCCGTCTGCTACCTGGTCGCGTCGCTTATCGAGCTGGTCGCAGGCGTCCGGACGAAGGTCGGAATCGTCGTCGTGCTGCTCGTCGGCTACTGGCTCGCGATGGCCTTTGTCCCGTTTCCGGGCCACGCGGTGGGCGACCTGAGCCGGTCGGGTAACCTTGCGGCCTTCGTGGATCGCGCGGCCCTGCAAGGACATCTCTACAAACCGGATTACGATCCGGAGGGACTGCTCAGCACGATCCCCGCCATCGCGACCACACTGATCGGCGTCCTTGCCGGCCACTGGCTCCGCTCGGGCCGCTCGGCCTTCGAGAAGGATGCCGGGCTGTTCGTCGCGGGGTGGCTCGGGGTGGTGCTCGGGCTGATCTGGAGTGCTGTCTTCCCAATCAACAAGGCCCTCTGGACCAGCTCCTTCGTCTTGCTCACGGCCGGTCTCGCCCTCCAGACGCTGGCCGTTTGCTACTGGCTCATCGACATTCGGGGCGTCGGGACATGGTCGCGGCCGTTCGCGATCCTCGGGAGGAACGCGATCACGGCGTACGTGCTCTCCGGGCTGATCGCCCGACTGCTGGCGATGGCCTACTGGCACGACGCGTCGGCGCGGACCCTCACGCCCAAGGGCTCGGTCGTCGAGTCGTTCGCCCGGCTGGGGCTCGCGCCGATGAACGCGTCGCTCGCGTTCGCCGTCCTCTACCTCGCCGTGATCTTCGCGCCGATCTACGCGATGGACCGCAAGGGGATTCACCTGAAGGCGTAGGGCGGACTCGGGGCTCTCGGCGGTTCGCTCGCGAATCCCGCCATGCGCGCGCAGGACAATCGACTTCAATCAAGGCGTGGCGCCCGAGCGATCGGGCTTCGCTTCGTCCCCGCCCGACGCTTGCTGACCGTTTCCGTCGGAGCCGTTCGACGCGCCGCTGCCCTGATTGGCCTGGGGCTGCTGCTTGCGCTGCTCGTCGATCTGCCGCTTGAACTGGGCGAGCCACTCGTCCTCGTCCGGGACGTCGCTGTAGTCCTTGGCCGGGGCCGCGGGACCGTTGTCCGTCTTCGACGGCGCCGGCGGGACGGCCGAGGAGATTGGCTCAGGAATTGGAGGCGGGGCGACGTCGAAGTCCTCGGACTGCGGCGCGGCGCTCGCCGGCTTCGGGCCGAGGCCGTCTCCTTCGACACTCGCGGCGCGCTTCGGCTTGGCATCGAACCGCCGTTTGAAGTCGGCGAGGGCCTCGTCGTCGGGCGGGCTGTAGGGCCGGAACTTCTCGAGCCGGCCCTGCTCCTCGCTGTAGAAGAACGCCCGGTTCTCGCCGAGCCGGCCGGCGGCGGGCGAGTCGATGAGCTGGCTCGAATCCGCGGCGCTCATCTGGAAGAGCACCCGCATCTCGAACTCGCCCATCCCCTGGCGGTCGAGCGTCCGGTTCAGGTTCGAAACCGTGTCGCACCACGTCAGGACGTGAACATTGACCGCCGGGCCTTCGCGGAGGATGGTCACGAACTGCCGCGAGGGCGAGGCCGCCTTGTCGGCGCCGAAGGAGCCGAACTCGTTCTCGTCCTTGCGGAGGTCGCGGAAACGGGTCAGGTCAAAGATGACCAGGTAGATCGCCGGCATGTCGGCCGGCTCCTCAAGCCGCCGGCGCTCGACGACCTCTGCGATCTCCCCGATCGTCTTCGGCACCGAGCGGATCGTCCCGACCTCGAAGTCGTGCGGGACCACGTCCTTGATGCGGGGCAGCAGGCCGTAAAGCGGCGAGTCGGTCGGGGTGCCGTCGAACAGGACGAACCGCGCCCCGTGCGAGGTGCCCGGCTCGTGGTGCGCCGCCAGGCTGAGAATCGCCGCGGACAGCACGCCGGCCGCCGGCTCGGGCTGCTGGCCGACCATCAGGAGATGGCTGCCGCTCTGCGGCTGGATCGGGGCGTCGGTCGGATCCTTGATCGCGATCGCGTCGCCGAGCCACGCGGGGATCGTCCGCGGCGTCTCGGTCCAGCCCGGCGCGTCGAGCAGGCGGTTCAGGCCGGGATTGGTCGTCAGGATCGCCGGCGTGTTGCCCTCGAAGACGATCGGCTTCGGCTTCGGCAGCCCGCGCTCGTCGTCGAGCCGGGCCAGATGCTCCAGGTACTTCTCTCGCTTCGCGTCGCCGAGCCAGACGATCTGGAAGACGTGGTTGCCCTCGGTCATCCCGTTCGAATCGTTGTAGATCGCTTCACCGGGCCGCGAGAGGAGCCGGGCCGCCGAGTTATCCTCACTGAGGATCAGGTGCGAATCGGTCTCGCTGCACTGCAGCGCGATCCGGATCGCCATCTGAGCCAGCGTCGTCCGGTTCAGGCCGTAGGCACCGCCGAGTGACTGTGAGCCGAGGTGAACGTGGATGCCGAACGCACGGCCCTGGCGGACGAGGCGGTCGAGGAGCAGCGAGGCGTTCTGCGCGAGCTTGTCGTCCTCCACGAAGAACTCCTGGAACTCGTCGACCAGCAGGAGGATGCGCGGGAGGTCCTCGTCGGGACGGGCCGCGCGGTAGCTGGCGACGTCCTGGGCGGCGACCGCGCGGTAGAGCTCGCCGCGGCGCTTGAGCTCGACGTCGAGCCGCTCGAGCACGCTCAGACCGAACTCGCGCTCGGACTCGACGGCGATGACCTTGGCGTGCGGCAGCTCGTGCACGGCATAGGTCTTGAACTCGACGCCCTTCTTGAAGTCGATGAGGTAGAGCTCGACCTCCCGGGGGCTGTAGCGCAGCGCGACGTTGGTGATGAGCGCGTGGAGCAGCGTCGACTTACCTGAGCCGGTCTTGCCGGCGATCAGGACGTGCTGCGAAGTGCCCTTGCCGAGCTTGAGGTTCTGGAGCTTCGTGGCACCCGCCCGGCCGAGCGGTACGTCGATCCCGGAGCGGCTGTCGGTCGTCCAGTACTTGTCGACGGCGGGCGCGATGACGTCGAACGGGACCTCGACGCGCCGGGCCTCCTTCGACTTGCGGCCGACCTCGTGCAGCAGCTCGGTCATGGCCTCGGACGTCGGCGGCCTGTCCGGCAGGAGCTTGAACTGCTCGAAGACCGGGTCGCGCCAGAGGAACTTGCCCTCCTTCCAGACGAGGATGGCCGAATTCGGCTCGAGTTCCTTAGCGTTGAAGCCGAACGGCATCTGGACGGAGGTGTCGATGCTGATCAGCGTGTGGACGCCGCAGCGGGCGCCGCTGTTGATGATGTGGGTCAGCGTCTTGAGGCCGGTCTCGCTGAAGCCATGGGGGAAGTTGGCGATGACGAGGATCCGATACGGCTCGGCCACCTCGCCGGCCTGCGCATTGTACTCCTCGATCGTCGCGTAGTCGTTGCGGAGGTACGTCAGGATGACGTTCTCCATGTGCTCGGTCAGGTCCTTGAGCCGCTGGTCGATCTGGCCCTGGTCGGTCCAGATCCGCTGGTTGATCAGGACCTCGTCATAATCGATCAGGTGCATGAAGGAGGCGAAGTTCCGCCCTAGCCCGACGGGGTCGAGAATCGTGAACCGGACGCGTCCGGGCGGGATCGCCGTGAACAGGCGGAGCATGACGGCCTGGAGCAGGTCGACCGCCTTGTCCCGCCCGTCCTCGGCGGTGCGGACGAGGAGCGAGCCCTTGCCCTGGAAGTCGAGCAGCGCGGGCATAGTGAAGTCGGTCGGCCCGATCGGCTTGAGCCGCTCGTCCTCGGGCGTGCCGTTGGGGAGCTTGCCGGGCTTGACCTCGAACTCGCCGAACCGGACGCCCGGGGGGTCCTGCTGGGGCGGGTCCCAGCCCTTCCAGCCGTCCTTCCACTCGGGGAAGAGCCGGTCGTTGTCGGCCTGGATCGCCGCGACGTCCTGCATGACCGCGCGCCGATCCCTCGGTCCAGCGCTTGAGCAGGCCTTCCCAGTGCTGGGCGACGGCCTCGGCGTGGGCTTTGGCCTTGACCGCGTGGTCCTCGTCGAGCTTCTTCAGCGCGGCCTCGGCGGCGGCTTTCGTGTCGGCTAGCTTCTTCGACCACTTCTCGTCGGCCGCCTTGAGTCGCCTCCTCGGCCTTGCGGGCGAACTCGGCGAGCATCGGCGGGTACATCTCCTCGACCCGCTTCCGCTCGGTCCCGAGCCGCTCCTCGGCCGCGGCGGTCCGCTTGGCGAGCTCGTCCTCCGCCCGCTTCAGCTCGCTCTCGCGGCGGTTCTCGATAGCGTCTTTCTTCGCCTGGTGATCGGCCTCGAGCCAGGCCTTCGCCTCGTCGGCCAGCCGGGCGGCGCGCTCGACCTCGAACCGCAGCGGGACCGCGACCGCCGTCACACCCTTCTTCGCGATGGCCGAGAGCCCGACATAGAGCAGCGCCGCCAGGACCAGCCCGGCCACGCCGCCGCCGACCGCTCCCACGGTGCCCGCCGCGAACAGGCCGATGACGGCCGGGATGGCGATGAGCATGATCGCGACGAACGCGAACGCCCCCGGCTGCAGCGCCTTGATCGTCCCCAGCTTGTGGAAGGCGACCAGGTGCGCATCCATGGCGTGGATCGCGTCGTGGTACTCGGCGATGACCGTCGGCGCGGCCTCGGCCGGCTCGATCTGCTCCTCTCCCTCGGGCTTGGGCTCGACGACTGGCTCGGGGGCGGGGGCGGGCGGCTCGTAGGTGGCACCCGGCTTGATGAACCGTTTGTACTTGGCCAGCAGCTCGTTCGCCTCGGTTTCGAGCGTCTGGCGGTTCTGCTCGTCGTTGGCGAGGCTTCGCGTCATCGCCTCGTGGTACTTCTTGACCTCGCCCTTGCCCGAGTCGTAGACGGCCGACGTATTCCAGCGCGTGTCGTCGGCGACCTTCTTCGCCTTGCCCGTCTCGTTGGCGAACTTCTGCTTGTAGGCCTTGGTCGCGGCGTCGTACTCGGCGCGGGTCTTGTCCTGGGCGGCCTTCGCGTCCGCCTTGATCTTGTTGACCTCCGCGTCGGTGCCGCCCTTGACCTGCTGGATGGCCTGCGCGGCCTTCTGCTCGAGCGCGCGTGCGCGGACCGGTACTCGGCCTCGATCGTGACGCCCCGCGTGGCCAGCTCGCCCGTGAGCTTCGCCTCGCCGGTCGCTCGCTCGGCCGCGTTCCTGTTCAGGCTGTCGAGGACCCCTGTTTCACGCTCGATCAACGACGGCTCGGACATGGTGCACTCGGCCTTCCCCGGGGTCATTCAACAGTCGGTCCCGATCGTCGGAGCGATGGCGTGAGTCTCGCGTCTGCGTCGACGCCGCGCAACCGCTCACGAGCAATCCCGGCGCATCTTCTGGATAATCTCGTCGAGCGTGTGCATGCCGCGGCTCGTCGCCGTGGTCTGGGTGAGCCACGGACCGATGTGCGTCGACTCGTATCGTTCGCGGATGATGTCGTCCCACGATTCGGACGCCTCGTCCCACTTCCGGCGCAGGTTCTTGGCCGCGTAGCCGAGCTTGCCCGATCCGTCACTCACGGTCGATTCCTCCGGCTGGCCGACGGTTGGATCAGATGCCGGACGTGTCCGGCGGCGCCATGCGGACGTAGTCCTCAAGCGCGATGATCATCCGCTCGAGCTTGCCCATACCCTTCTCGACGTCGCCCTCGAGGAGGTCCCCCAGGGGCCGAGACTTGCCGTGGTACTCGTCGATTGCGTGCTGGAGCGGGGCCACCCATCGCTTCACGACCTCGATCTTCGCCTCGGCCTCGCGGACCCGCATCGTCGCGATGCGGACGGCCTCCTTCTGGTCCGAGTCCTGCACGGTGCCGCCCGGCTTGGCCTGGAGTTTCTTGCGGTGCAGCTCCGACTGGGCCATCGCCAGCTTCTCCTTCCGCCGCTTCAGCTCCTCGGCCCAGTAGAGCCGCTGCCCATTCAGGAAGTCGGTCGCGCGGCGGCACTCCATCTCAACGGAGATCAGCGCGTTCTTGGCGTCCTCACGATACTGCACGATCCCCTCGTACAGCATCTTCAGCGCGTCGATCGAGTTAACTTGCGCGGATTCGCCCATGATCGCGATCTCCCGGCCGATCAGCGCTGCTGGAGATACTCTTCGACGCGCTCGGCCTTGCGGAGCAGGAACGGGATGTGCTGGTTCGACGCCTCGACGAACCGGTGGATGGCCACCAGCGTCTGCTCGAACTCCTCGGTGAACTTGACCTGCTCGCGGTCGCGCCAGGTCTGCGAGAGCCCGTTGAGCTGCCCGTGCATCTGGGACATCCGGGCCTGGAGGTCGTTGTTGAACGTCTTGAGGCTCTGCGCGAACCGGCGCAGCTCGCCCGGGTCAACGATGGCTTGAGCCATGCGAGGAGACTCCCTCGACTCGAAGTGGGCCTTCGGGACGTGTCGGGACCGGTGAAATCCCGCCCGTATGAGCGTAACCCACGCGGCGGCCCGCGTAAAGGACCGGATTGACCCATGCCGGCCTTTTCGCAGGGTCGGCTCAGGCCCCGGCCAGGCACTCCGCCGCGAGCCTCCGACGCACCGCCAGCGCCGGCACCGTCGCGTCCGGACGCTCGGGCCGATCGTCGTGCGTCCGCCCGTCGAGCAGCCGGCCGGTCTTCCCCTTGCGCACTCCGCCCCACTGTTTGAAGAAGAACGGTACGCCCGCCACGTCGCACCGGTCGCGGACCGCGCGGATCCAGTCCGGGTCGAGCGGCGCGGCGCCGGGGCCGCTCTCGCCGCCGGCGATCACCCAGCCGATGCCGTCGAGGTCGAACCGACCTAGATCCTCCAGGAGCGGCTCGACCGAAAGCATCCGCAGCCCCGCCGCCGCCGAGCGGAGGTGCTCGACCCGCGGCAGGCCGTGCTTGCGGTCCTCGACGCTCACGCCCCACCAGATGTGCGGCAGTTCGCTCGCGAATCGGAGCGGCCCGCGGAGCATGTCGCGGAGCCGCTCCGAGCGCTTGGTCAGCACCTGGTAGGTATGCCAGTCGGCCGCGGTCATGACCCGAGCGATGGCGACGATCGTCGCGTCGTCGACGTCGCGGTGGAAGAGGTCGCTCATCGAGTTCACGAAGACCATCCGCGAGCGGTCCCCACTCGAACGGCTCGGGCCACTTCTCGCGGACGATGCGCAGGTCGAACCCCTGCTCATACGGGTGCCCCGGCACCCCTCGGAACCTCTCGGCGAAAGTCTCGGCGTAGCAGTGGGCGCACCCCGGGCTGATCTTCGTGCAGCCGCGGACCGGGTTCCAGGTGACATCGGTCCATTCGATCGTGGTGTTGACGGACATCGTGGCTTCTATTTCGCGCGGCCGCCGGTCGAGGCGGCTCCATCGTCCAGTCGAAGCTCGCCTCGAACGGCTCCCACCACGGGGCGACCCCGCCCGCGCCGACGTGGCGTCCGAGCGCTGGGGGATCGATCTTGTAGACGAGCCGGTAGTGGCCGGGCGGGGGCTTGAGGACGTTGGCGCCGTAGTGGAGGCCGTCGGCGGCAACCATCGGAAGAAAATCGCCGGTCTGGAGCGGCTTGCCGCTCCCGGCTGGGAGGATCTCGTAATGGACCTTCATGTAGGGGACGAACTCGTCCTTGGCGAACCCGTTCGGGTTGTCGGCCGTGGCGTGGATGTCGGCCTCGAGGTGGATGACGTCGTCCGACGGGTCGGGCATGCCGGCCATCGCGACGGACGGCAGCCAGACCGCGGCAATGACCATGTGGTTCTTGACGACATCATCGCCGATCGGCGTCTCCCCGCCACCGGCCGGGTCGGCGGTGACGCCGGGGGGCGCGGAGACCACGATCGGAACCGTACCGGTCCGCGAAGGCTCCCTGTTGAGGATCAGGATCAGCGCCACGCCCGCGACAATGACCATCGTGACGATCGGCCCGACCCTGGCGCGGCTCATCGCGGTCGTTCCTCAGAGGGGATCAGACGGCGACGGGCTCGCGGCCAGCTCCGGAGCTGGACGCCGGCCTGGCGACGTCGCCGGGGTCGGTCAGGAGCATGACGACCGCGACAAGGGCCCCGGCCAGCAGCAGCCCCTGGACCAGAATCACCTGGAGGTTCGGATAGAAGCCGAGCCAGCTCACTCCCCGGCCGAGCCAGTCGACAGGGGTCGACTTCAGGACGCCGGCCATCTGGAGCTCGAACACACCGTTGCCCGCGAACACGACAGCCATCCCGAAGAGGACGAGGCCGGTGACCTTGAAGAACGTCCGGAGCGGGAGCTTGCCGCTCGCCGAGCGGATGAGCCGGTACACAGCCGCGAGCCCGACCAGCCCAACCGCCAGCCCCGCGATGATCCCCGCCAGGCCGGCCCGCGATCCGCCCTGGCCGCCGATCATCGCCTGGTACATGAGTGCGGTCTCGGCCCCCTCACGGTAGACAGCCAGGAACGCCGTCAGCCCGAGCGTGCCGAACCCGCCGGCGGCAACGCCCTTCCGGATCTGGCCCTTGAGGAACTCGGTCCAGCGCCGCGACTCGACCTGGGAGATCAGCCAGTAGCTCACGTAGAAGAGCACGCCGGCCGCAACCATCATCACCCAGCCCTCGATCTGCTCGCGGGCCCGTCCCTGCGACGTGGCGACGACGAGGTTCAGACCGACGGCCGTCAGCATGCTCGCCACGGCGGCGCCGACGACGCCCCAGCGGATTGCCGCCATCGCCCTCGGCTGGCCGGCTTTCGCCACAAGCGAGATGAGCATCGTCAACAGGAGGATGACCTCGACCCCCTCGCGGAGGATCGCGACGAGCGAGGCGAGAAAGGCCGCCCCGAACCCACCCCCCGCCTGGCTCCGGCTGATCGCCGCGGAAACCTCACCCCGAAGCTCGGCGAGCGCCGCCGCGAGCGGCTCGCCCTGCAGCCCCCCCTCGATCCGTCCGCGAAGCGCATTGAAGCTCGCCTCGAGCGGCAGGATCTCCTGCGGCCGTCGTGCCTCGAGGGCCCGTTCGAGCGGTTCGAAAGCATCGAAGTAGGCCGACGTCATGGCCGAGGCCGCTTCGGCCGCCCGGCCCGAGTCGGCCAGCGAGGCTACGCCGTCGAACGCCCTCGCCAGAATTCTTTGCTGGTCCTGCACATCGGCGGCACTCGTCGCAACTCCGCCCGGGGAGATTGCCTTCGAAGCGACCTTCGTGCTGTCGGTCACGCCCTGCCTGTCGAGGTCCTGGCCGGCCGAGACGAGGGCCAGCAAGAGCTCCCGCGACCGGTCGGCCATCGCCGAGGTTGGCGTCTTCCCTTTCCCGACCTCGCGGGCGAGCGGCCGCATTACGCGGAAGAGTCCCTCGATCTCCCCCGCCCGCTGGAAGCCCAGGTGCCGGCGCACGGCCGTCTCCATTGTCGAGCCTTCGAACTCCTGCCAGTAGGCGTCCTCGACGAGCCTGCGAGCCTTCGCAACCTGGGGATCGACGGCACCGAAGTCGTCCGGCAAGATGTCCAGCTCTCGCCTGCGGGAGTCGGCGGCCTGCCCCGCCTTCGAGGCGACCGCGCGGGCCTCGCCGAGCAGCATCCCGATCCGGTCGATCACGTCGGCCCAGGCCCGCGCCGGCCTCGACGGGCCGGACGCCTGTACGGGCGGGGCATCCACCGAGAGGACGCCAAGTTGCACGGGAGTCTCGCCCGTGACCTCGACGTCGCGGGTCGTCCCCCGCCCCATCTCGTGCCAGACGCGAACCCGGTAGCGGCCGTCGCGGACGCCGTCGAGTCGGAACCGACCGTCGGCAAGGCACACCGCAAAGTAGGGCGTCGGGCTCACGACGACGTATCCGCGCATGTGGCTGTGGACGTCGCAGACGATCCGTAGCACGCCGGGCTTCTCGGCCCGGTAATCAACCGAGCGGCCCCGGCCCATGCTCTGGTTGAACGAGACGCTCGGCGTCAGGATGTGAACGTTGTGCGTCTCGTTATCCTCGTTCGTAAACCGGACAACCTGCCCGACCTGGACAGCCTGGACCCTCGGCTCGAACTGGAGCCCCCGCTGATTCACGAGAGCAACCCGCGCGGCGAGGTCGGAACTGGCCATCTCGGCGGCGCCGTCGAGCCGCTCCAGAGCGACCACGGCCGGGCTCACGGCGGGCGAGCACGCCGCCGGCATCTCGACCCGTCCCACGATTTCCCCGGCCTTTGCGCCCGAAGACACGTGGCCGATCGACAGAACCATCGCGAGCCATGAGAGACGCGTCATTGGGCGAGGGTCCCTTGGCGGGAGCGGCGAAGGGCGGTTGCAGTTGAGATTCAGTCTCAACAGACGGATTATAGGCGGTACCGCCAGGACTCGTCAAAGGAATTCAACCCGGAGCCGCGAGAATGGAGACGAAGTACATCGGGCCGTCGACCGTCACGCCGATCCGCGTGGGCTCGACTGAGATTCGTCTCGTTCGTCCCGCGGAACCCGATCGGCTCCTCGATGATGGCCAGGTCCACGAATTGAATCGGGACGACGATTACATGCCGTACTGGGCCTATCTCTGGCCCGGCGCGTATCTACTGGCCGAGGTCGTGGCGCGGCGCCGGTGGTTGGGCGTGCCGGCCCTGGAGATCGGCTGCGGGCTCGGGCTTGCGGGGTTGGTGGGCATGGCGAGGGGGCTGAAAGTCCGCTTCACCGATTACGATGCCGCCCCGCTCGAATTCGTCGCCCGGAGTGTCTCCGAGAATGGTTTCGACGCGTCGGGTTTCACGACCGGGTTGATCGATTGGCGCGACCCGCCGGAGGGGGCCTTTCCCCTGATCCTCGCTGCCGATGTGCTCTACGAACGGAGGCTCGTCCCGCTGGTGGCGAACGTGCTTGCGAAGATGCTCTTGCCCGGCGGCGAAGCCTGGATCGCGGACCCGTATCGAGCGGCGGCCGAGGAATTCCCGCGGGCCGTCGCGGCGCGGGGACTGCGATGCATCGCCGAGTCGGTCGAGGCCGTTTCCGACGAGATCGGCCCAGTCCGCGGGACACTCCATCGCGTCAGACACCATGCGTGATTTCGAGTCACCACGCGCGGAGGGCCAGGACCTTCTTCAAATCTCCCTATGACTGGGAATTATCGTGGACGTCATACTTCGGACGTGTGATGATGACGCCCATCCCCCCTTGTCGTCCGTATCAACGCACACTCTTACTTACCCGGTCGGAGAGATCCTGATGCGCAGTTCGCGCGCCGTCCTCATTCGTCCATGCGCCCTGCTCGTGGCCTTTTCCGCCTTGTGCGTCGTCCCGATGGGATGCGGCGATGAGAAGGCGAAGGAGGCCGGCAACGCCCCCACGCCTCCGAGCATCACCAAGGCAAACAGTGAGATGGAGAACTTCGCCAAGAGCCAGCAGAAAAAGTAGGAATCCATACCATCGAGGCCGCCTTCACGGCCGAAGGGTAGCGGGATGACGCTATATCATCATCCCGCGGCTCGATTCACGACACGCAGACGATTCGCGCGATGGCCATCGCCATCGCGGCCGGGACTCCATTCGTGCGAGTCATTCCCCCCCGGGCGTTCGCCGATCACTCAATTATCTTCTCTGCTCATCGCATCGTCCCCGAAGGAGTAGCCGATGAAGACTCATCCCCGTCGAGGGTTCACGCTGATCGAGCTGCTGGTGGTCATCGCGATCATCGCGGTGCTGATCGCCCTGTTGTTGCCCGCGGTCCAGGCCGCCCGCGAGGCCGCCCGACGCTCTCAGTGCGTCAACAACCTGAAGCAGATCGGCCTCGCGATGCACAACTATCACACCGGGACGAATTCGTTCCCCCTCGGGGCTTCGTACCAGGCTTACAACGCCCCCAATTCGATGACCCGGTGGGCCAACTGGAGCGCGGTCGCCCTGATGCTGCCCTACCTCGAGCAGAACCCGCTCTACAGCGCGATCAATTTCAACTACACGCCCGAATGGGGCGGCACGCAGGCCTATCCGATCAATTCCACGGTCTACACGACGATCATCAATTCGTTCCTCTGCCCCTCGGACGGCAACGGCACCAAGCAGAACGGGTACTTCAACAACTACGCCTGCAGCCAGGGGACCACGAACTGGGGCTATCCGTTCGACGACAACAACCCCCAGTACTACTGCCGCAGCACCGGGGCCTTCGCCTACCAGAATAACTACACGGTCGCCAATTTCACCGACGGCACGTCCAACACGGTCGCCTACTCGGAGTTCCTCGTGAACGACCCGAGCAACGCCCCGAAGCTCGGCAAGGCCACGGGCAACACCGGGTCGGGCGGGAACATCGTCTATGACGTCTCGACCATCCCGTTCAGCTCGATCCTGGCGGACTGGGCCGCGTGCAACACCAAGTTCATGAGCTCGGGCGGCGCCGGCAATGGCCCCGGTTCGACATGGGCGACGGGGGCGATGGGCTATACCATGTTCAATACCGTCGTTCCTCCCAACGGCGGCAACTACGTGAAGTGGAGCGCTTGCCGGATGGGGTGCTGCGTACAGGCCCAGCATGCGGACTACGTGGCCGCCACGAGCAACCATTCGGGGGGCGTCAACGTCCTCTTTGCAGACGGCAGCGTGAAGTTCGTCAAGAGCACCATCAGCGTACCGACCTGGTGGGCGATCGGCACCAAGGCCAATGGTGAGGTCGTCGACGCCAACAGCTACTGATCGTGGCAGCGGGTCGCCCTGAGCATCAGCTTCAGGGCGACCCGCCTGTCTCTCTTACTTTTCGTCGGGCGGCCGGTTCGAAGCGAGAGTGCCGACGACATCTCGGACGGAACGGACGCCGGCCTCGCCGAGACGAGCCGGAAGTTCGGCGACGATGCGCCCCGCGACGGTCGGGTCGGCGAAGGTCGCGGTGCCGACCTGTCCGGCCGAGGCGCCGGCGACCAGGAATTCCAGGGCGTCGTCGCAGTTCGAGATCCCACCGATTCCGAGGATCGGCAGGTCGGGTAGGGCCTGTGCGACTTCCCAGACCATGCGAAGCGCCAGCGGCTTGATCGCCGGCCCGCTCAGGCCGCCGACGTCATAAGCCAGGATCGGCCGGCGGCGACGCCAGTCGATCGCGAGGCCGCGGAACGTATTGACCAGGCTGACCGCGTCGGCCCCGCCGTCCCGCGCCGCTCGGGCGATTGAGACGATGTCGGTAACATTCGGCGTCAGCTTGGCAACGATCGGCAGCGGCCCGGCATGGCGGCAGCGGCGGACGACCCGCTCGACGATGCGGGGATCGATGCCAAGGTCTAGGCCGTGACTCACGTTCGGACACGACAGATTCAGCTCGACGGCAGTCAGGCCCGGCTCGTCGTTGAGCATCACAGTCATGGCCACGAACCCATCCTCGTCCTCCCCCGCGATGTTGGCAATGACTGCCGTGCCGACCGTCCGCAGGTAGGGAAGGTGATGGCGGCAGAAGTGGTCGATACCGTCATTATCGAGCCCGATCGCGTTGAGCAGGCCCGCAGGAGTCTCGACCGTGCGTGGCGTCGGATTCCCCGCGCGCGGACGGAGGGTCACCGTCTTCGGGATCACGCCCCCGAGCCGGGTCAGGTCGAGGAATCCGGCCATCTCCCGGACGTAACCGAACGTCCCGGAAGCGACAAGGATCGGGTTGGCCAGCGCGATCCGGCCGAGTTGTACGCTCAGATCGACCACGTTGGCCCCGATCGTGGTGGCGGTCGTTCGAGATTCGCGTGTAGTTTAGCGGCCCCGGCACGATTCGTGAATGGAGCGAGTTCGCCGGTCGTGGGCCAACTTCGGGCCTGGGACCGGGTGTGGGTCGGACGGCGGAGGCGCCGAGCGAACCCGAGCGACCGCCTTCCGTTCGCCTTCGTGCGGCTCCGTGCGGGACGGGGGGGGCGCCAGCGGTCGAGCCGACTGACGACCCCGCGCCGAGCGAACCCGAGCGCCGGCGCCGAGCGAACCCGAGCAACCGCCTTTTGTTCGCGGCAGTACGGGACGGGCCGGGTTGCCAGGCCCCGTCCCGCCCGCGACCGGATTGTCAACGGAGCACCCTTCATCATCGAACGTCGAGGCCGCCACGTTCTCGGAATCCGCGGCGGGGCGCGAAGTCGCCTCATCGACTCGGGCGTCCCCGGTGCCCGGAGGCCGCGCCCCATACCGACCCTCGACCAGATTGCCGAAGTGCCCACGCCCGGGCGGTCCCTTGCGATTTCCCGAAAATCGAGGACTATAGGGCGGTCGCGAAACCACGAGCCCTTAGCCCGCGCCTGATCCGTCCCTGGAGACGCCTCGATGAGCGGAACCGCCGACCTGGACACCCTGAGCATCAACACGATCCGGACCCTGTCAATGGACGCCGTCCAGGCGGCGAATTCCGGCCATCCTGGCACGCCAATGGCCATGGCGCCGGTCGTCTACACGCTCTGGCAGAAATTTCTTCGTTTCGACCCCTCCGACCCGATCTGGCCGAACCGCGACCGGTTCGTGCTCTCGGCCGGCCACGCCTCGATGCTCCTCTACTCGATTCTCCACCTGACGGGCACGAAGTCCGTTTCCTCCGACTACGAGATCGAGGGCGAGCCCTCAGTCTCGCTCGAGCAGATCAAGAAGTTCCGCCAGCTGGACAGCAAGACCCCCGGCCATCCCGAGTATCGCCTCACCTCCGGGATCGAGACGACCACGGGCCCGCTCGGGCAGGGCTGCGGCAACAGCGTCGGTATGGCCATGGCCGGCAAGTGGCTCGCGGCCACCTACAACAAGCCGGGCTTCGAACTCTTCGACTTCAACGTCTACGTTCTCTGCGGCGACGGCGACATGATGGAGGGCATCTCGAGCGAGGCCGCCTCGCTCGCCGGGCATCTCAAGCTCTCGAACCTCTGCTGGATCTACGACAGCAACCGGATCAGCATCGAGGGCCACACCGACCTCGCCTTCATCGAGGACACCGGCAAGCGCTTCGAAGCTTACGGTTGGAAGGTGCATCGCATCGCCGACGCCGAAGATCGCAGCGCCCTCGAGAAGGCGATCGCGGACTTCAAGGCCACGACCGATCGCCCCACGTTCATCCAGGTCCACAGCATCATCGGCCGCGGGGCCCCGCACCGGCAGGACACGAAGGAGGCCCACGGCGAGCCGCTCGGCGAGGAGGAGGTCAAGCTCGCCAAGAAGTTCTACGGCTGGCCCGAGGACGCGAAGTTCCTCGTCCCCGACGGCGTCTACGGGCACTTCGATGAGGGCATCGGCCGGCGCGGCAAGGCGCTCCGCGAGGCCTGGTTCGCCAAGCTGGCCGAGTACAAGAAGCAATACGCGGAGCTGGCCGACGGGCTCGACCGGATGCAACATCGCCGTCTCCCTGAGGCTTGGGACAAGGACATCCCGACGTTCCCGCCTGACCCGAAGGGCATGGCGACACGCGACTCCTCGGGCCAGGTCCTCAACGCGATCGCCAAGAACGTCCCCTGGGTGATCGGCGGTGCCGCCGACCTGGCGCCGTCGACCAAGACCCACCTCAAGTTCGAGGGCGCGGGCGACTTTGAGGCGAACAATTACGCCGGGCGCAACCTCCACTTCGGCGTCCGCGAGCACGCGATGGCCTCGGCGCTCAACGGTATGGGCCTGGTGAAGGTCCGCCCGTTCGGAGCCGGCTTCCTGATCTTCAGCGACTACGCCCGCCCCGCCCTCCGGCTCAGCGCGATCATGGAGATCCCGCCGATCCACGTCTTCACCCATGACTCGATCGGAGTGGGCGAGGACGGCCCGACGCACCAGCCGGTCGAGCAGCTCGCCTCGCTCCGGGCGATCCCGGGCTACTGCTTGATCCGTCCCGCCGACGCGAACGAGGTCGCCGAGGCCTGGCGGGTGATCATGCAGCTCAGGCACGAGCCGTCCGCGATCGTCTGCACCCGCCAGGCGGTCCCGACGTTCGACCGCACGAAGTACGCCCCCGCGTCGGGCCTGGCGAAGGGCGGCTACGTCATGGCCGACCCGCCGGACGGGAAGCCCGACGTGATCCTGATGGGCACGGGCAGCGAGGTTCAGCTCTGCGTCGCTGCCTACGAGACGCTGACCAAGGAAGGCGTTGAAGGCGCGCGTCGTGAGCCTGCCGAGCTGGGACCTGTTCGACAAGCAGGACGAGGCTTATCGCGAGTCGGTCCTGCCGAAGTCGGTGACGGCGCGAGTCGCCGTCGAGCAGGCCTCGACCTTCGGCTGGGACCGGTACGTCGGCTCGGCCGGCAAGATCATCGGCATGCACACGTTCGGCGCGTCGGCCCCGCTCAAGTCGCTTCTGACGAAGTTCGGCTTCACGCCCGAGAAGGTCCTCGAGGCGGCCCGCGAGGTCCTGGCGGCCTCGAAGCGATGATCCAAGCCCCTCGGCCGGGCGAACCCGGTCGGGAATCTCATGCATTTATCGCGAGCGGAGGATCGAGACCGTGCAACTCGGCATGATCGGCCTGGGACGGATGGGAGCCAACATGGTCCGCCGCCTCATGAAGGCGGGCCATCAGTGCGTCGTGTTCGACCAGAGCCCGGAGGCCGTGAAGACGCTCGTGGCCGAAGGTGCGACCGGGGCGACGTCGCTGACGGACCTTGTCGGCCACCTGACCAAGCCCCGCGCCGCGTGGGTGATGGTCCCGGCCGGAGCCTCAACCGAGTCGACGGTCAAGGAACTCGCGCGCGATCATGGAGCCGGGCGACACGATCATTGACGGCGGGAATTCCTACTACAAGGACGACATCCGCAGGGCCAAGGCCCTCAAGCCGAGCGGCGTCCACTATGTCGACGTCGGGACGAGCGGCGGAGTCTGGGGGATCGACCGCGGCTACTGCATGATGATCGGCGGCCCGAAGGAGGCCGTCGACCGGCTCGACCCAATTTTCAAGGTCGCTCGCCCCAGGCGTCGGCGACATCCCGCGCACTCCTGGCAGGCCCGCGAACAAGGGCACGGCCGAGCATGGGCTATCTCCACTGCGGGCCGTCCGGGGCCGGGCACTTCGTCAAGATGGTTCACAACGGAATCGAGTACGGCCTGATGGAGTCGTACGCCGAGGGCTTCGACATCTTCAAGAATGCCGATTCGCCGGAGCTGCCGGAGGACCAGCGGTTCGAGCTCGACATCCCGGAGATCGCCGAGGTCTGGCGGCGGGGCAGCGTGGTCGGCTCGTGGCTGCTGGACCTGCACGGCGATGGCGCTCGCCGAGAATCCGACCCTGAGCGAGTTCTCGGGGTTCGTCCACGACTCGGGCGAGGGGCGCTGGACCGTCGAGGCCGCCGTCGAGTCGGCCACGCCGGCTGAGGTGCTCACGGCGTCGCTCTACGCCCGCTTCCGCTCGCGGCAGGAACACACCTTCGCCGAGAAGTGCTCTCAGCGATGCGGAACAAGTTCGGCGGCCACGTTGAGCGGCCCAGCGGCGGGTGAGATAACGAACGAGCTTCCGACTCTGGCCAATTCCGGGACTCATCGACGGAGCCTCCGCGCATGGCGACCGCGACCGAACCAGCCGACTTGATCAACCCGCTCGCCGCGGGCGCCGGCTCGTCGCTGCAACCGCAGCCGTCCATCCTCGTCATCTTCGGGGCGGCGGGCGACCTCTCCTGGCGGAAGCTGATGCCTGCCGTCTACAACCTCAATGTCGACGGCGATCTGCCCACGAACTTCGCCATTGTCGGGTTCGGTATCGGCTCGAAGGGCGACCCCGACGAATGGATCAGGGCCCGAGCCCGGGAGGGCATCGAGAAGTTCTCGCGCCAGCCGCTCGACGAGGAGCACTGGAAGGACTTCTCCCGCGCGCTGTTCTATGTCGAGGGATCTTTCAACGACCTGGCGGCCTATCAGAGGCTCAAGCAGAAGCTCGCGTCCGTCGACGCCGAGTTCGGCATCCCCGGGTCCCGCGTGTTCTACCTCGCGATCCCGCCGCAGGTCGTCCAGCCGGCCGTCCAGCAGCTCAAGGCTGCCGGACATGGTGAACGCGCCGGACGAGATCCATTCGTACACGCGGGTCATCGTCGAGAAGCCGATCGGCCACGACCTCCAGAGCGCCGCGAGATCAACGCCGCCGTCGCCCACGCCTTCGCCGAGAGCCAGACCTACCGGATCGACCACTACCTGGGCAAAGAGACCGTCCAGAACCTGATGGTCCTCCGGTTCGCCAACAGCATCTTCGAGCCGCTCTGGAACCAGAAGTACATCGACCACGTCCAGATCACCGTCGCCGAGGAGGAGGGGCTGACCCAGTACGACCCCGAGACAGGCGAGCCGACGGCCAGCCGGATCGGCTATTACGAGGGCGTCGGCGCCCTCCGCGACATGGTGCAGAACCACATGCTCCAGGTCCTCTGCATGGTCGCGATGGAGCCCCCCTACTCGCTCGCGGCCGACGTCATCCGCGACGGCAAGATCGGCGTGCTCAAGTGCCTGAGGCCGTTCAGCGACGAGGACATCGAGAACTCGGTCGTTCGCGGCCAGTACATCGACGGCGAGGTCAACGGCCAGCACGTGCCGAGCTACCGCCACGAGGTCATCGACTACTTCTCGAGGCGCAACCTCCCGACCCCGCCGAACATCACGACCGAGACGTTCGTCGCGATGCGTCTCTTCATCGAGAACTGGCGCTGGGCTGGCGTGCCGTTCTACCTCCGCACCGGCAAGCGGCTCCCGAAGCGCGCCAGCGAGGTGGCGATCCAGTTCAAGGCGGTCCCGGACATCCTCTTCAACGACAACCCCGATGTGCCGCTCGAGCCGAACGTCCTCGCCGATCCGCGATCCAGCCCGAGGAGGGGATGTCGCTGCCGCTTGTCGTCGAAGCTCCCCGGGCCGAAGGTCCGGGTCTATCCCGTGAAGATGGAATTCAGCTACAGCTCGCTATTCGGCGGCGCGAGCCCCGAGGCCTACGAGCGGCTGATCCTCGACGTGATGGCGGGCGACGCCACCCTCTTCATGAGGCGCGACGCCGTCGAGGCGGCCTGGGAATTCGTCATGCCGATCCTCGACCACTGGGGCCGGTCGCGGAGTCGGTTCCTCCCGCAGTATCAGGCCGGCACGTGGGGTCCGCTCGAGGCCGACCGGCTGATCGAGGCCGACCACCGGTCGTGGAGGACGCTATGAGCGACCCGCGCCCGGGCCGATCATCGCGGGTCCGGTCGACGTCCCGCTGTCCGACGTCGAGTCGGCGCTCTCGAAGCTCATGCACGAGGCGGAGGCCCCGTGCGACACTCCGGTCCACCGCGCCCGGATGTCGAACCTGATCATCCACTGCCAGACGTCCGAGCGCGCCGCCGAGTTCGAGCCGTTGATCCCCGAGATCGTCTCGATCCACCCGGCACGCGTGCTGCTCCTGGTCGCCGATGACCACTCGGGCTCGCCCGAGATCCACGCCTCGGCCCTCGTGCGGAAGGCCGGCAAGGAGGCGCAGCTCTGCTCCGAGCAGATCACGCTCCGCGGCGGGCCGCACGCAGTCGAGCACCTGCCCTTCGCCGTCCGCGGCCTGCAGATCGGCGACCTGCCGACGAACGTCTGGTGGACCAATCCCGTGCCCCCCGCCCTCGCGGGCCCGATCCTCGACGACCTGACCGAGTACGCCCAGCAGTTGATCTACGACAGCCTGGGCTGGCCCGACCCGCACCGCGGCGTCGCCGCCACCGCCGACTGGCTCGCCCGGTTCGAGCGCGACGCCAACGACGGCCGCTGGCGTGTGGCGTCGGACCTGAACTGGCGGCGCCTCAAGCCGTGGCGGCGGATGATCGGCCAGACGCTGGCTCCGACGGCGACGCCCGGCGCGCTCGATTCGGTCTCGGAGATCCTGATCGAGCACGGGCCGCACGCCGTCACGCAGGCCTGGCAGCTCACCGGCTGGCTGGCGTCACGGCTCGGGTGGAAGATCCGCGCGTCGAAGCTCCGGCCCAACGTCGAGATCGACTTCCAGCTCCTCGCGCCCCACGGTGCGCCTCCGGCTGCGGATCGACCGGCTCGCCGAGGGCCCGAGCGACTTGCGCCGGGTCCGCTTCACCTGCGCCCTGGACGGTAAGCTCGGGGCGCTCGACATCACGTGCGACGGAAGCCGCATCGCCGCGACCCCCGAGGGGATCGACGCGTCGCCGCGGACGCTCGCGGTCCAGAAGATGGACACCGCGGAGATCGTCGCCCGCCAGCTCTCCGACCGCGAGCCCGACCCCGTCTTCCGCGAGGCGATGACCGCCGCGCGAGTCCTGGCCCAGGCCGTGCTGTACTGATCGATCTCCGAGGTCGAGTCGCCTCGAACCTGCCGCCACGAAAGCTCTCCATCGATGAGTCGGGAAAGCGAGCGACTCCGCGAGCCCCACGAGGAACACCTCGGCTGGCAGCGCTGGGGGCCGTACGTCGCCGAGCGGTCCTGGTCAACGGTCCGCGAGGATTATTCGGCCGACGGCGACGCCTGGAACTACGTCACCCACGACATGGCGCGGAGCAAGGCCTACCGCTGGGGCGAGGACGGCATCGCCGCCGTCTGCGACCGTTATCAGCTCGTCGTCTTGCGCCCGCCTTCTGGAACGGGGCCGACCCAATTCTCAAGGAACGCCTGTTCGGCCTCACGTCCCACGAAGGGAACCACGGTGAGGACGTCAAGGAGTATTATTTCTACCTCGATAATACACCGACTCACTCGTACATGAAATATCTCTACAAGTACCCTCAGCGTGCCTTTCCTTACGACAGACTCGTCGGGGAGAACGCGCGGAGGACGACGCTCGACCCCGAGTTCGAACTGATCGACACGGGCGTATTCGACGACGACCGCTACTTCGACATCGTCATCGAGTACGCCAAGTGGTCCCCCGAAGACATCGCCGTGAGGATCGAGGCGTTCAACCGCGGGCCCGAGCCCGCCGCCGCTCCACATCCTGCCCCACTTCTGGTTCCGCAACACCTGGGGCCAGCGGCTGGACTGCCCGCCGATGCCCCGGATCGAGAGCGGTCCCGCCAACGACCGCTTCCAGTCGCTCGTGACCTGCGAGTCCACGATCCACTACCGCGCGAACGTTCCGGGCACCTACCGCCTCGGCGCTCGCCTCCTGTTCGCGCCGGCAGACGGCCGGGCCTTGTTCACGGACAACGAGACGAACCGCGATCGTGCGCCGGACCTCGGCCGACGCGTGTGCAGCCGGTTTTTCAAGGACGCCTTCCATCGCCACATCATCGCGGGCGAGGACTGTCTGAACCCCGAGCGCATCGGCACGAAGGCGGCCCTACACTACAAGCTCGAATCGATTCCGGCCGGCGGCTCGGCGGTGCTTCGGCTCCGGCTGGGCGATCGCCTGGGCGGAGACGATCCACTCGCCGAGGTCGACGGGCTCGTCGCCCTCCGCCGCGCCGAGGCCGACGAATACTACGACGAGCTCCATCCCAAGGGCGCATCGGAGGACGAGCGGCAGATCCAGCGACAGGCCCTCGGCGGCCTGCTCTGGACCAAGCAGATGTACTTCTACAACGTCAACAACTGGCTCGTCGGCGACAATCCCGACAACCCGCCGCCCGCGTCGCGTGCCCTGGTGCGCAACGGCCGGTGGCAGCATCTCGACTCGATGCGGATCATGACGGTCCCCGACAAGTGGGAGTACCCGTGGTTCGCCGCCTGGGACCTGGCCTTCCAGTGCGTGACGATGACGCTGGTCGACCCCGAGTTTGCCAAGAAGCAGCTCTGGTTCCTCCTCTTCGAGCAATTCCTCCACCCCGACGGCCAGATCCCTGCCTATGAATGGGAGTTCTCCGACAACAACCCCCCGGTCCACGCCTGGGCCGTCTGGCGCGTTTATAACATGGATCGGGTCCGCACGGGCGCGGCCGACCGGCCCTGGCTCGAACGATGTTTTCACAAGCTGCTGATCAACTTCGCCTGGTGGGTCAACAAGCTCGACCGCGAGGGGAACAACGTCTTCGAGGGCGGCTTCCTCGGGCTCGACAACATCGCGGTCCTCGACCGGAGCCGCACCGCGGCGGACGGTTCTCATCTCGAGCAGTCGGACGCGACCGGCTGGATGGGTATGTTTTGCCTCAATCTGATGAGGATCGCGCTGGAGCTCGCCAGGGAGAATCAAGTCTACGAATCGCTGGCGACGAAGTATTTCCAGCACTACGTCTACATCGCCGGCGCGATGAAGAGGCGTCGACACCGCGGCGATCAGCTCTGGGACGCCGACGACGGCTTCTTCTACGACATCGTGGCTTATCCCGACGGCCGCTACCGCAAGTTCCGCGTCCGCTCGCTCGTCGGCCTCATCCCCCTCTTCGCGGTCGAGCGTCTCGAGGAGGAGTGGATCACGCCGTTCGCCGAATTCCGGCAGAACTTCCACTGGTTCATGGAGCACCGCAAGGATCTGACCGAAGGGGTCGTCCATCTCGTCGAGAACGGCGGGAAGAAAACGCACGTCCTCACGATCCTTGACCTGGATCAGTTCCAGCGGATCAGCGAGCGGCTCTATTCGTCCGATGAGTTCCTCTCCGACTTCGGCGTGCGAAGCCTCTCGAAGGCACACGCGAACGATCCGTTCGTCTTCGACGGGCAGTCGGTCTGCTACGAGCCGGCCGAGTCGCGTGCGAGGATCATGGGGGGAAACTCGAACTGGCGCGGGCCGGTCTGGTTCCCTGTGAACTTCCTGTTCATCGAATCGTTCCGCAAGCTCGCCAAGGCGGTGGGCGAGGAGGCCGGCCCCTACCGCCCCGACGGCCAGGTCGTGCCCTTTCCCACCGCGGCTCGGACCCTGGCCGATCGACTGATATCAATTTTCTCGCGCACCAGCGACGGCCGCCGACCCGTCTACGGTGACGTGGCGAAGTTCCAGGACGATCCCCACTGGCGAGACCTGATCCTTTTCTACGAATATTTCCACGGCGACAACGGCGCGGGCCTGGGCGCGTCTCATCAGACGGGTTGGACCTCACTAGTCGCTTCGCTCATCGACGAGTGGCGATGACGGCGCGTCATCCGCGTCGATCGGCTTGCGTTCGCCAACGGCCGCCCGAATACTCGATGCAAGCCACTGACCCGGGAGGAGCCACCATGCAGTACGGGCCGTCAATTCGCGCGTTCCTCGTCTCCGCGGCGCTCGTGATATCGGCCTCCGTCACCGAGGCCCAGGTCCCGCATAACCAGGACCGGCCGCCGAACCCCGCGCGGTGCTCCGGAAGAGGCCGCACGGGCGATGACCGTGCCTCCCGGCTTCACGGTGGAGGTCGTTGCCAGCGAGCCCGATCTCGTCAATCCCGTCGCGATGACCTTCGACGAGCGCGGGCGCGTCTGGGTCACCGAGAGCCTGGAATACCCCCGTCGCTCACCCGGCAAGGGCCGGGACCGCATCAAGGTGATGGAGGATACCGACGGCGACGGCCGGATGGACAGGTTCACGGTCTTCGCCGAGGGATTGAACATTCCGTCGGGCATCGCCGTCGGATCGGGAGGCGTCTGGGTCGCGAATGCGCCGGACATCCTGTTCATGCAGGACACCGACGGCGACGGACGGGCCGACCGGACCGAGGTGGTCGTCACCGGCTTCGGCCGGGATGACACGCACGAGCTGCCCAACTCGCTGACGTGGGGCCCCGACGGATACCTTTATGGGCTCAACGGCGTCTTCAACCGATCCGTCGTCAAGCAGAACGGCAAGACGTTCGACTTCACCTGCGCCTGTTCCGCATCCACCCGAAGACGCGCCAGTTCGAGCTCTTCGCCGAGGGGACCAGCAACCCGTGGGGCGTCGCGTGGGACAACGAGGGGTCGGCGTTCGTCTCGGCCTGCGTGATCGACCATCTCTGGCACCTCGTCGAGACGGGCTACTACCACCGCCAGGGCGGTCCGTATCCGCCGTTCACCTGGAAGATCGAGTCGATCGTCGACTACAAGCATCAGAAGGCCGCTTACTGCGGCATCCACTTCTTCGACAGCGACGCCTATCCGCCCGAGTATCGCGACAAGCTCTACATGGGCAACATCCACGGCGGCTGTGTCAACGTTGACGCCGTCGTCCGCAACGGCTCGACGTACAAGGGCGTAAAGCAGCCCGACTTCCTGACGGCGAACGACGCCTGGTTCATGCCCGTCGTTCAGAAGACCGGCCCCGACGGCTGCCTCTACATCCTCGACTGGTACGACCGCTACCACTGCTATCAAGACGCCAACCGCGACCCCGAGGGTATCGACCGCCTCAAGGGCCGGCTCTACCGCGTGCGGTACAGGGACACGCCCCGGGCCCCAAAGTTTGACCTCGCTCAAGAGAGCGACGCCCAGCTCATCGAGCGGCTTCGCAGCCCGAACGTCTTATATCGCGACCTCGCCCAGCGACTGCTCCGCGAGCGAAATAATGCCGAGACCATCAAGAAACTTCAATTGCTGGTCCTTGATGAGAAGGAGTCACGCAAGCGCGGATGCATGCGCTCTGGGCGATCATCGGCGCGGGCGAATTCGACCCGATGTTCCATCTCAATCTGCTCAATCATCGCGATCCCACGTTGAGTGCCTGGGGTGTCCGGGCCGCGGGGAACATGCGGCACGTGGACGACAGGGTCCGATCCCGCGTCGTTTCGCGTGCGAAGGATACGAGTCCCGACGTCCAGCTTCAGGTCGTCATCGCGGCGCCGAAGATCTATGGGATTTCGCCCATTTCTGTCCTGAAGAGACGCGCTGTCGAGCTGTCGCGAGGACGGGTTGATTCCGCATATCGTCTGGCAGAATCTCAACCCGATGCTCGGCGACGAGGATAAGGCGCTGGAGCTGGTGGAGCTCGTGACGTGGCCGTTGGAGAGCCCGGCGGACCCGGTCTTTGAGCTCGTTCCGCGAGTCGTCGAGCGGCTGCTGGGATCGAGCCCGCCCCAAATCGGCTTGGCGACGCGGCTGACGAACACGCTCGGAAGCGGACCCAACCTCAAGCCGGTGGTCCGCGAAGCGGTCGCCGAATCGCTGGCGGTCTTCGCCGCGAAGATGGATGCCGGAGAGCTCAGAGGCGCGGACGCCGAAAGGGCCCGCACGATTCTCAAGCCGATGATCGCCCGCGTGCTGGCGGGCCCCGACGAGGGTCCGCTGTATCTTAACGCCGCGCTGGTCGCGGCGACCTGGAAAGATCCTCTCGCACTCAAAGTGGTGGGACGATTCCTCTCGAGTCCCGACGCCGACGAGGACGACCGCCTGCTCGCACTCAGCACCCTCGTCGCGGGCGGCGACGACTCCATCCTCGGCGCCGTCGAGGCCATCCTCATCGAGCAGCGGCGGACCTCCGCCGAGTTCCGCGGCAAGGTGCTCGCCGCGCTCGATGACCTCGACTCGCCCAAGGTGCCGGAGGTCGTCCTCCGCCACTTCCCTGCGATGGAACCCGAGATAAAACCCAAGGCCATCGAGCTCCTCACGCAGCGGGCGCCATGGAGCAAGGCGCTCGTGGCGGCAATCGAGGCGAAGCTAATTTCGAAAGACGCCCTCAACACGAATCAAATCCGCAAACTCCTCGCGAGCAAGGACGCCGACCTCGCGCGGTCTGTTAAGGCGATCTGGGGCACAATCCGCGAGGGGCGGAATCCCCAGCGCGAGGCTGTCATCGGCCAGTTGCGGAACGTCCTCCGCAACAATCCCGGCGACCCGAAGGCCGGCGCCCTGGTGTTCAAGAATCTCTGCGCCCAGTGCCACAAGATCTACGGCGAGGGACAGGAAGTCGGCCCCGACCTGACTTCGAACGGCCGGGCGTCGTTCGAGCAGCTCCTCTCGAATGCGCTCGACCCGAGCCTCGTCATCGGCGAGGCGTACCAGGCGACGAGCGTCGTCACGAACGACGGCCGCGTCCTCACCGGGCTCCGCGTCGAGGATACGCCCCAACGCGTGGTCCTGAAGCTCCAGGGCGGCAAGGTCGAGTCCATCCCGCGCGATGCGGTCGACGAGATGAAGGTCGGCCCGCTCTCGATGATGCCCGAAGATCTGGAGAAGCAGCTCAAACCGCAAGAGATCGTCGACCTGTTCGCCTTCCTCGCCCTCGACAAACCCCCTACCGACGCGTCGGCCCGGCGCATCCCCGGGACACCCGAGACACTCGTGAAGCCCGGCGAGGCGAGCCGCTGAATCTAGAACGCGTCACCGCGGCTCGTCATCGAGCGCGAAGCGGACCTTGCCTTCGAGAATCCGATCGAGGAGGTCGCCTATCGTCCCCGACGAGAGCAAGAAGCGCGGCACGCGGATGCTGGCCGGGACGTCGAAGACAAGGTCGGTGGTGCAGGACGATCCGGCGGGAATCGGCTGATCGCAAGGCGGCAGACCGCCGGGCGAACTTCCACGCCGCCGGGTGGCCTCGGTAGAGAGCGGATAACGGTCGCCATTGGCGTCCTCGACGAACGCCGTTTCCGGCCGAAATCGGAAATCCACTCGCTTCGCCTGGTTTCTGATCCCCAGCCGGACGACCATGAACATACCCCGCTCGGGACGGAGGCCGTCGATCGCGTCGAGCCGGTGAACGTTGGCGACGGCGAAGGCGAAGTCGTCGAACCGCTGAGGACGCCCGAGCGTGACGACTCGCTCCCTACCCTGCGCGAGGAACAATCCCACGGCGAAGAGGAGTAGAAAGGTCGAGCCGACCAACAGAGGGATTCGGCGCGAGGTCGGGGCCTTCGAAGGCTCGTCGATCACGAGGCCACCGCCACGGCCTCCAGCCGCTCCGCAATGGTCAGCAGGGCCATGTGGACCGAGGCGATCGTGACGTCGAGCGTGGACGTCCCGGCCGTGAGCCCGACGGTCCATTCGGGCCGGAACCAGAACATGTCGAGGTCGGCCGGCCCTTGCACATGGACCGTCGGCCGACCACGCTCGCGGGCGCGCTCGGCCAGGGCGCGCGTGTTGTTCGAGTTCCTCCCGCCGACGACAACGACGGCATCGACCTGATCGATCAGGCGCTCCAGCGCCCGCTGGTGGTCCTTCGTCGGCAGGCAGACCGTGTCGATGAAGCGGATGTCGGCGTCGGGGTTCCGGGCCAGGATCAGGCCGCGGAGGCGATCGACCTGGCGGTCGGTGCTGGTCGTCTGGCAGATGACGCCGAGCTTGCGATGGGCGTAGGTCTCGACGTCGGAGTCGGACTCGATGACGTCGTGGCTCGGCAGGTCCTCGACCAGCCCACGGACCTCCACGTGCCCTGGCTTGCCGATCACGAGGACGTGCCGCCCCTCGTCGCGGAGCATCAGCGCGGCGCCGTGCGCCCGGCGCACGAGCGGGCACGTCGTGTCGATCAATCGCTTGCCCGAGGCGACCAGTCGCTCCCGCTCGCGGTCGCTCACGCCGTGTGCGGTGATCAGCACGCTGGGCGTTCCGAGCACGGCGTGCCGATCAACTTCCGAGACGGTCCTGAACCCCCTGGCCGCGAGATCCGAGAGCACGACCTCGTTGTGCACGAGCTCGCCGTGGATCGTCACCAACTCGGGCTCCTCGACGCGGCTCATCGCCCTCAGCGCGTCGCGGACGCCGAAGCACATGCCGAGGACTTCCGACCGGACGACTCGCATGGCGATCCCTCTCGAAAAAGAACTTGATGATTTCGTGAACTCTGCCCGGCAAAGGGAGAATCGAAAATAAATCGCCGGCGCCGCCCGTCAGGCGAGCGACCAGCCGTCGGCCGGCTTACCCACGGCGGGGCGATCGGCCTTGGATGCGGTCAGGGCGTCGGCGACGACGTTTTCCAGCACGTTGATGTAGTCGAGAAAACGGGTCCGGCCCTCGTCAGTCATCCGGCAAAGGGTCTGAGGACGGTTCTGTGCGTAGCCTTTCCAGACCTCGACCAGGCCCGCGTCGTGGAGGACCTGGAGGTGCCGACTCAGGTTGCCGTCGGTCAGGGCGCAGAGGTCCTTCAGGTCCGAGAAGACCAGCCCCTTCGGGTGGGCGACGAGCGACGTGAGAATGCCGAGCCGCGCCTTCTCGTGGAAGGTCCGCTCCAGCCCCTCGTACGCGAACCGGCCCGCGGCGGGCTCGGGGTTAGGACCTGACTTCTTGCTGGCCATTGTGGCGCTCCAGAGTTCCGTAGAGGACCGCCGCGGCGAAGAGCTGGCCGACGCCGAACGGCACGCCCATCGCCCACGGCGACAGCGCGAGCGGCCCGCGTGCCCATTCGAGGCAGGCCAGACCGGCAGCGAGGTAAAAGAGCGCCACGAGGATCGTCGCCCTAGGCAGGAGCCGGCTCGACGCGAAAATCCCAAGGCCGAAGAGGATGCACCACAAACCCGGGAGCATCCAGAGGCAATCCTGCGCCGTGCGGGCGAGAACGATCGTCACCAGGCCGCCCGCGACCACGCTCGGCGCGAATTGTTCGACCGCGAGCCGGGTACCCTGGCGCGACCACGAGGATGTCGGCGCGTGGCGTGCCCTCCACGCCATTCCCATGCCCGCGGCGATCGCGCTCGAGCACGGCCGCGCCGACCCAAAGAGCGAGATACTCAGGCAGGTCCGCGATCGGATCGGCGATCCGCACCGACTGGTACACCGCCGCGCCGAACGCCAGCAGCCCCGAGAACGCGACCGGAGCCGCGCGATAGCCGCGGAACACCTCGGCCCGGGCCATCTGCTGACGGATCTCGGCGATCTGTGCCAGCGCTTCTTGAAGTTCCATGGCGAGGCCTCTCCGGTCCGCGACATCGACTTTGCAATGTAAAGAAGACTGAGCGGGACGTCAAGTCGGCATCCGCGAGAAGTCTCCGATCCGCTCAGGGCACAATGTCCGCGTCGTTCGGATCGGGACGAAAATATACGCGGCCTGCGAGGCGCTCCGGCAGGCAGTACATCTCGCCGCGAGCCGACGGGCCGTCGTGGACGTAGCGATAGCCCTCGCCGTAGCCGACCGACTTCATCAGCGGCGTGACGGCGTTTCTGAGGTGCAAGGGCACGGGCTCGCCGGCCGTCGCGGTGGCGTCCTCGGCGGCGGCGAAGTACCCACGCTTGATCGCGTTCGACTTCGTGGCGCGGGCCAGGTAGACCGTCGCCTGCGAGAGGGGATAGAGGGCTTCGGGCAGGCCGATCAGGTGGACGATCTGCGCGGCCGCCGAGGCCTGAACCATCGCCTGCGGGTCGGCGAGTCCGATGTCCTCCGACGCGAGGATGCAGAGCCGCCGCGCGATGAAGAGGGGGTCGGCACCGCCCTCAATCAGCCGTGCGAGCCAGTACAGCCCGGCGTCGGCATCGCTGTTCCGGAGCGATTTGATCAGGGCAGAGATCAAGTTGTAATGGTCCTCGCCCGCGCGGTCGTAGGCGAATCGGGCGCGGCCGAGCGCCTCGGCGATCGTCTCCCAAGCGATTCGGCGCACGCCGTCCTCGCCGGGCTCCGTCCCCAGGACGGCTGACTCGATCGCCGTGAGCGCGACGCGAGCGTCTCCGCCAGAGACTCGGGCCAGCTTCTGTAAGTCCGCTTCTGTGACGTCCGGTCGGAGCGCGGCAAGTCCGCGGTCCGCGTCGACCAGGGCCCGGCGGAGGATGGTCGCGATCTCATCCTCCGTCAGCGGCTGAAGCGTCAGCACGCGGGCGCGCGACAGGAGCGCCGAGTTCACCTCGAAGGAGGGGTTCTCGGTCGTCGCGCCGATGAGGACGACCGTCCCGTCCTCGACCGAAGGCAGGAGGGCGTCCTGCTGCCCCTTGTTGAACCGGTGGATCTCGTCGACGAACAGGACGGTCCGGCGCCCGCGTCGCCGGGCCTCCCTGGCCTCGGCGATCGCTTCACGGAGGTCCTTCACGCCGGCCAGCACGGCCGAGAGCGGGACGAACCGCGCCCCGGATCGCCGGGCGATCAGGGCGGCCAATGTCGTCTTGCCCGTCCCCGGTCCGCCCCAGAGGATCATCGACGGAAGCGGACCCTGCCCCTCGACCAGGCGGCGAACTAGCCGACCCTGGCCGACGAGATGCGCTTGCCCGACATACTCGTCGAGGTCCCGCGGGCGCATCCGATCGGCCAGGGGCGCGTCGGGCCGCGGCACCGCGTCTCCGTCCGGCTCGTCGGGACCGAAGAGGCTAGGGCTCGAATTCGACCGCGCCATGAGTGCCTCCGATCGACCATCAATCGAGGTCGATTCTACCAGGACAGGCGATCGGCCGGCGATCGGACCAGGAGTCCGGCCGAGCGTCCGTTGGGGTCCCAGGGGGGGGCCTGGCGACGAGCGAACCCGAGCGTATAGCTTTCGTCCGCCTTCGTTCGGCACCGTGTGGCACGGCGGGCGCTCGTGGTCAGCTCCTCCGACGGCGTCCCCGCGCCGAGCGAACCCAGCGCCCCTCGCCGACCGAACCCGAGCGCCCGCGTTTCGTTCGCCTCAGTGCGGCTTCGTGCGGGACGCTCGACCGCGGGCGGTCCGCGGCCGGGCCCCGGGGTCGGGGAGCCGGCCCTCGAACGGGCTCAGAACCAGGACCCTTGGACATTCGTCGTCCACCGGTCACAATCAAGGGGGTGACGGCCCCGGCGAGAAACCGCGCGAGGGCCGTCCCTTGTCCGGCGACCGGTCGATCAATGACCGGCGTCCTTGATGCTCTTGCCCGCCTCTTCGACCTTGTTTCCGACGTCGTGCGCGGCCTTGCCCATCTTGTCGGCGGCCTTGTCGGTCGCGTCCTTAGCCTTGTGAGCCGCGTCGTCGATGCCTTCTTTGATCTTGTCCTTCATATCGGCCATCGTCTTCTCCCCTGTTTGAGGCCCGATCGGTCAAAGAAACACCTCATGACGACGAATAGGCAATGGGTGTGCCGTAGCGTAACTCCTAGGGCCACCCCGACGGCGGAGGCCACATGACCGCGGTTCAGATCGATCGCGTGACAAAGACTTTCGGCGCCCACGTCGCCGTGGACGACCTGACGCTTTCCGTCCCCGAAGGGACGATTTACGGATTCATCGGTCCCAACGGGTCGGGCAAGACGACGACGCTGCGCATGATCATGCGCATCTGGCACCCCGACCGCGGCGAGATCAGCGTCCTCGGCGACCGCTCGCTCGGCGCGGCCACGGATCGGATCGGCTACCTGCCCGAGGAGCGCGGGCTCTACAAGCAGATGAAGGTCCGCGACGTCCTGCGCTTCTACGCCCAGCTCAAGGGCATGGCCGAGCCCAAGGGCGAGATCGCCCGCTGGCTCGACGCGATGGGTCTCTCGGATTGGGCCAACAAGAAGGTCTCCGCCCTCTCGAAAGGAATGGCCCAGAAGGTCCAGTTCATCGCGACCGTCGTCGCGCGGCCCTCGCTCGTGCTGCTCGACGAGCCTTTCAGCGGGCTCGACCCCGTCAACTCCGTTGTCCTCCGAGAGGCCGTCGTCGACCTCCGGCGAAACGGGACGACCGTCATCTTCTCGACGCACGACATGGGCGTGGCCGAGAAGATGTGCGACACGATCTTCATGATCTTCCGAGGCAAGAAGGTCCTCGACGGCACGCTCGAACAGATCCAGGACGCCTACGGCGAGGACACGCTCCGCGTCCGCCTCGGAGGCGACGGCGCTTCGCTCGACCACCTTCCCGGGGTCGTCGACGTCGCCGACTTCGGTCGCTACTACGAATTGAAGCTCGATCGGGAAGCTGATCCGCAGGCGGTCCTGGCCGCGCTGATGGATCGGGGCGAGGTCCGGCTGTTCGAGCTATCGAGGCCGTCGCTGCACGACATCTTCGTCAGGATCGCCGGCCCGTCGGCCGTGGAGGTGAACGGTGCGTAAGATCCTGCTCGTCGCCCGCCGCGAGTATCTCGCGGCCGTCCGCACCAAGGCCTTTCTGATCGGCCTGCTGAGCATGCCGATCATGATGTTCGGCAGCATCATCGTCCAGTCGATGCTCAAGGACCAGGTTGACCTCAGGGACAAACGCTACGCCGTCGTCGATCGCACGCCGGGCGGCACGGTCGCGTCGTTCCTCGAATCCGCCGCGAAGCAGCGGAACTCGACTCAAGTCTACGACGCCAACACGAAGGCCCAGACGTCGCCCAAATTCCTCATCGAGGCGGTCACGCCGTCCTCGCCGACGGCCGAGGCCATGGCCGAGCAGAGGTTGGCTCTTTCCGACAGGGTCCGCAAGAAGGCGATCGTCGGCTTTCTGGAAGTGGGTCCCGACGCGCTGAAGGCCCCCGAGCGGCGCCCTGCTGAGTTTCGACAACCGGGGCCGTCGCCTCAAGCCGCCCGAGGACCGCGAGGCGATGCGCTACCAGACGGAGACGCCGCTCGACGACGACTTCCCGAACTGGGCCACGACGACCGTCTCGGGCCTGGCCGCCACCCAGCGCACGGCGGCGGCAAAGGTCTCGCTCAAGACGCTGATGGACTCGATCATCCCCGTGCCGCTCGTCACCAAGAAGCTCAGCCGCAAGGACCCGGTCTCGGGCAAGATCTCGGACGCCGCCGAGGAGAGCCGCGCGGCCACCTTCCTGGCGCCGGCCGGGCTGTGCGTGCTGATGTTCATGATGATCCTCGTCACCACCGCGCCGCTGATGCAGAGCGTGTTCGAGGAGAAGACGAACCGGATCGCCGAGGTGCTCCTCGGCTCTTTGCGGCCGTTCGAGCTGATGATGGGCAAGCTGCTGGGGATGGTCGGCGTCTCGCTGACCACGGCCGCCCTCTACCTCGGCAGCGCCTACTGGGCGGCGAACCGCTATGGGTTCGCCGAGTATCTCCCAGCGTCGCTGGTCGCCTGGTTCCTCGTCTACCAGACGCTGGGCGTGCTCATGTACGGCTCTCTCTTCATCGCCATCGGCGCGGCCTGCGCCGACATCAAGGAGACGCAGTCGTTGACGATGCCCGTGATGCTCGTGGCGATGATCCCCATGTTCACGCTCGTGAATATCATCGAGCATCCGTCCAGCCCCCTGTCGACCGGCCTCTCGTTCTTCCCGTTCGCGACGCCGAGCGTGATGCTCATCCGCCAGTCGATCCCGCCGGGAATCCCGTGGTGGCAGCCCGCTGTCGGCATCCTCGGCATGCTCGCCATGACGACGGCCTGCGTCTACGCGGCGGGCCGCGTCTTCCGCGTCGGCCTGCTCATGCAGGGCAAGGGCGCGAACTTCGCCCAGATGGCGAAGTGGGTCGTCCGAGGCTGATCCGCGCCGCGTTCCCGGCGGAAGATTCGTCCACGGCGTTGCCCGGCGCCTCCGACGCGGCTAACCTGGCGACATCTCGCCGGGCCGGCGTGCGCGGCCCGACACTCGCCATCACGGAGCCGAAGCCCATGCTCGCCGCGCGACGCTCGTTCGCCCTGTCCGCCGCCGTCCTCCTCGGAGCGCTTCCCTCGCCCTCGATCGCCCAGGAGAAGGGCCACCCGACGCTCGGCATCATCGAGCGGCTCGACCCGCGGTTCGATGCACTCGTGGCCAGAGACGCGCGGGTCGAGAAGCTCGCCGAGGGATACGACTGGTCCGAGGGGCCCGCGTGGGATAAGGCGACGGGCTCGCTGCTCTTTTCCGACGTGCCGATGAACACCGTCTACCGCTGGAAGGAGGGCGCCGGCGTCTCCGTCTTCCTCAAGCCGAGCGGCTACACCGGCAGGACCGCGCGCGGCGGCGAGCCGGGATCGAACGGACTCGTCTTCAGTCCCGACGGGAAGCTCGTCCTCTGCCAGCACGGCGATCGACGCGTCGCGCTGCTCGACGGCGACAAGTTCACGACGCTGGTGGACAAATACGACAGCAAGAGGTTGAACAGCCCGAATGATGCCGTCTTCCACTCCAACGGCGACCTGTACTTCACCGACCCGCCGTACGGCCTGCTCAAGGGGAACGCCGACCCGGCCAAGGAGCTTCCGTTCAACGGCGTCTACCGCCTCAGGCACGGAGGCGAGCTCACCCTCCTGACCAAGGAGATGACCTTCCCCAACGGCATCGCCCTCTCGCCCGACGAGAAGACGCTGTACGTCGCGAACTCCGACCCGGACCTGGCGATCTGGAAGGCCTTCCCGGTGAAGGATGACGGCACGATCGGCGAGGGCAAGGTCTTCCGCGACGTGACCGCGATGGCCCGGTCGAAGAAGGGCCTGCCCGACGGGATGAAGGTCGACGCGAAGGGCAACCTCTTCGCCACCGGCCCCGGCGGCGTGCTCGTCCTCGCGCCCGACGGCACGCACCTCGGCACCTTCGCGACGGGCGAGGCCACGGCCAATTGCGGCTGGGGCGACGACGGCTCGACGCTCTACATCACCGCGGACATGTACCTCGGCCGCGTCCGGTTGGCGACCAAGGGCAAGGGCTTCTAATGGCCCTAAGTTCGGTGCGGCCGATCGTGCTCGTTGTGCCGAAGCAGGTCGTGGACCGGGCCCGTGATCAACCGGGCGCCGCGCTCGTAGGTGAAGTAGATCCAGGCCCACTCGCCGAGGACGAAGAAACGGTTGCGAAAGCCGATCAAGAAGAAGATGTGGACGAGCAGCCACGCCATCCACGCGACGATGCCCGAGAGCTGGAACGGGCCGATGACGGCCACTGCCTTGGCCCGTCCGATCGTGGCGAGCGAGCCCTTGTCGACATAACGGAAGGGCTTCGTCGGCCGGGCCCGGATCATGTCGCCGATTCGCCGAGCGGCGTAGCGCCCCTCCTGCATCGCGGCAGGCGCGACGCCGGGGACAGGCTTGCCATCCTGCACCAGAGCCGCGAGGTCGCCGACCACGAACACCTCGGGGTGGCCCGGGATGGAGAGGTCGGGCTCGACCTGGACCCGGCCCGCGCGATCGAGCGGCGCGCCGAGCGTCCCGCCGATCGGCGCCGCCGCGACGCCCGCCGCCCAGATGACGGTGCGCGAGTTGATCCGCTCCTCGCCGAACGCGACGCCATCCTCGTCGATCGCGTTGACCAGAGTCGAGGTCCTCACCTCGACGCCGAGCGTCTCCAGGCTCTCCTTGGCCCTCGCGGAGAGCCTGTCGGGGAATGTCAGCAGGACGCGATCCGCCCCCTCGAGCAGCAGCACACGCGCGTCCCTGCGTGTCGATATGCCGGAAGTCGCTGGAGAGCACGTGGCGAGCGATCTCGGCGAAGGCACCGGCCATCTCGACGCCCGTCGGCCCTCCGCCCACGATGACGAACGTCATCCAGGCCCGGCGCAGTGCAGGATTATCCTCGCGCTCGGCCGCTTCAAAGGCGAGCAGGACGCGGCGGCGGATCGCAGTCGCGTCCTCGATCGTCTTGAGCCCCGGCGCGATCGCGGCCCATTTGTCGTGCCCGAAGTAGTCGTGGGTCGCGCCGGCCGCGACAATCAGGTAATCGTAGCCCACCTCGCCGTCGGCCAGCACGACGCGCCGGTTTGCCGTGTCGATCGACACGGCCTCTCCAAGAATGACCTCCAGGTTCTTGTGGTGCCGGAGGATCCGACGGATCGGCGCCGCGATGTTGCTCGGGTTGAGCGCGGCGGTAGCCACCTGGTAGAGCAGCGGCTGGAACAGGTGGTGGTTGCGACGATCGATGAGCGTGATATCCACGGACGCCCGGCGGAGAGCTTTTGCCGCCTCGAGGCCTCCGAAGCCGCCGCCGACGATCACGACACGTGGGCGCGGTTGCGGCGGTGTAGGTCCGCTCATCGTGCCGTTGCCTCCGCCGCGCCCGCCGCGGCGCCGAGGACGGTCCGGATCGCCACCTCGAGCCGATCCATCTCGAGCGGCTTGACCAGGTGGACCGCAAAGCCGGCCTCGCGTGTCCTCCGGAGGTCGGACTCCATGCCGTAGCCGCTCAGGGCGATCGCCGGGCAATCGGTGTGCTCGCGGACGCCGCGCAGCACGTCGAGTCCGGTGCCGTCGGGCAGCCCGAGGTCGCTGATCAAGAGGTCGAATGTGCTCGACGCGGCGGCCTGGAGGGCGGACGCCACCGTGTCCGCGCAGGCGACGTCGTGGCCGCGCGACCGCAGTAGCCGGCCGAGGACGCGGAGCGAGTCCTCGTTGTCCTCGACCAGCAGGATGCGGAGCGGCCCGGCCTTCCCCGCCGACTCGCCCGGTCTGGAATCGGCCAGGCCGTCCACGGCCGATTCGGTAGGAGCCGGAACGGCGGTCATCTCGACCCGGAACGTCGATCCGCGCTCCCGACCCTCGCTGCTCGCGTTGAGCGCGCCGCCGTGGAGTTCGACCAGCGAGCGGCTGATCGCCAGTCCGAGGCCGAGCCCGCCGAACCGTCGGGTGATCGCCGCGTTCCCCTGCTCGAACGCGTTGAAAATCCGCGGGAGCGTCTCGGCATCGATCCCCTGGCCGGTGTCGATGACCTCGACGATCAGCTTTCCGTCCTCGCCGTCACGACTCCGGATCGCGAGCGAGCCGCCGGCCGGTGTGAACTTCACGCCGTTCTTGATCAGATTCCAGTAGACCTGCTGGAGCCTTGCGGGGTCGGCCTCGACGTGGTGGTGACTCGCATCGAGTGCGAGGTCGAGTTGCAAGCCTTTCTCGCGGACGTCGAGGATGCAGATCTCCAGGGCCCGACAGAGCAGCTCGTGCGCGTCGACGGCCCGCGGCTCGAGCCGGAGCTTGCCGCTGCTGATCCGGGTCACGTCGAGCAGGTCGTCGATCAACCGGGCCTCGAGCTCGACGTTCCGGCCGACCATCTGGAGCACCGAGCGATAGTCCTCCGGCATGGCCGCGTCGTCGAGCATGGCGGACACGGCCGCGAGCACCGGCGTCAGGGGCGTGCGCAGCTCGTGGCTGAGGACGGCCAGGAAATGGTCCTTGGCGATGTTCGCCGCGTCGGCATCGTCCTTGGCGGCCTGGAGATCGTGTTCGGCCTGCCTCCTCCCGGTGACGTCGAGGCCGACTCCGACCATGCGAACGGGCCGCCCGAGCATGTCGCGGAAGACGCGACCGCGGCCGTTGACCCACGGAGTCACGCCGTCGGGGGCGACGACCCGGAACTCGATCTCGAATTCGTCGTCGCCCGCCAGCGCGCCGTCGATCGCGGCGCGGAGGGCCGCGCGATCGTCAGGGTGGACCAGCTCGAAGAACTCACCGAACGTGCCACCGAAGGCGCCTGGTGGCAGGCGGAAGATGTCGTCAAGATCCTTCGACAACTCGACCTCGTCGGTGAGCAAGTTCCAGTCCCAAGTCCCCATCCGGGCCACCTCGAGGGCGAGCCTCAGCTGCTCCTCGCGGTGCCGTAGCGCGTCCTCTGCGCGGCGGCGCTCGGTGACGTCGATCAGGAAGACGATGCAGCGGCTCGTCCCCGCGTCGAGCAGGGCCGCGCCCAGGAGCACGCACACTCGGCGGCCGTGCAGGCCGATATACTCCTTGACGAAGGGGTCGCAGACGCCCGTCTCGCGGATCTGCGCGACGGCGCGGGCGTCGACTTCGCGATACTCCGGTGGCGTCATCGCCTGCCAGTTGAGCGCCTTGGCCGCGAGGCCCTCACGCTTCGCGCCGATGAGCGAGAGGAAGGCGTCGTTCGCGTCGACGATCAGGTGATCGTCGATGTCGGCCACGAGGATGCCGAGGATGCCGGACTCCTCGAGCCTGCGGAAGCGGGCCTCGGCGACCCTCAGCTCGTCCTCGGCACGCCGCCTCTCGACGAAGAGCCCGACCTGAGTGGCGACGAGTCGGAAGAGGCCGAGCTGGGCGTCATCGCGCGGTCGTGGGGCCAGGCTGAACAGCTCGATGACGCCGAAGAGATCGTCGCCCGCCTGGATTGGGAACGCGGCGCCGGACCGCGGGCCATCGTCGTCCGTTGCGCCTGCATTCGCGGCATCGTCCAGGTCGGTAATCCAGGCCGGCTCCGGCTCGGACCACACCCTTCCAGGAAGCCGCTCTCCCTGTCGCAGGGTCATCCCTCGGCACGCATCCACCACCCGAGTCGCACCAGGTCGCACCCGGAACCAGTCGGCGTCACAGCGCAGCCGCTTGGCCGAGGCATCGACGCGCCAGAAGAGCGCGGCGTCCCAGAGGAGCGTCGTCCCCAGCACCTCGAGAAGGCGGGGGAATGCCACCGCGACAGTCGGCGACTCCGATAGCACGCGGCCGACTGCATACTGCGCGGCGATTCGCCGCTCGGCCTGTCGTCTCTCGGTGACGTCCCGCGCGATCGTGACCATACCGGCGATCCGACCGTCACCGTCGCGGAGCGGAGAGACGCCCACGGAGATATCCAATCTGCGCCCGTCCTTGTCAATCCGCTCGGTCTCGTAATGCGAGATCGCCGTCCCGCCCTCGATCCGTGTGAGCATCCGGGGCATCTCATCGGTCCGGTCGTCCGGCAGCAGAATCGCGATCGGCCGGCCGATCGCCTCGAGGGCGGCGTAGCCGAAGAGCTTTTCGGCCCCGGGATTCCATGAGGTGATTCGGTCGTCGAGTCCGCGGCAGATGATCGCGTCGCTCGAGGATGCGACGATGGCGGAAAGCTCCGCAGCGACTTTCTCGCCTCTGCGACGCTCGGTGGCGTCGCGGAAGATCGCGACGGCGCCGGCAGCCTTGCCCTCGGCGGTCCGGATCGGCGACGAGTGGCCGTCGATCGGTCGACTGCGGCCGGCCCTGTCGACCAGAGCCGATGACCGTCCAATCGGTGTTTGCGCGCCGAGCGGAGGGAGATCAAGAGCGGGTGATCTCCTTCTTTATCGACCGTAGGAAGGACTTCGGCGACCGGCCTGCCGATCGCCTCGGCACCGTGCCAGCCCGTCATCTCCTCGGCCGCGGTATTGAGGAAGGAGACCCGGCCGTCGGCGTCCGCGGCCACGACGCAATCGCCCACGCCGGTCAGCATCCCCTCGTACCAGATACGCCGTTCGTGCTCGCTCGCCTCGGCGCGCCTCCGCGCGGAGACGAGCGATCCCACGAACGCCGCAGCACTAAGGAAGAGGACCGCGCGGATGCTCCTCTCAGCGAGCGTAACGCCGACATCCGAGGAGCGGATGAGGTCCTGAATCACGAGGGCGATCGCCGCGGCGAAGAGGCTGGAGCCGAGGCAGCCCGCCCAGGCGGCGACGATCACGGCGGCAAAGAAAAGCGGCGTGACGGTCGTTCGTGTCCACGGCAGGGCGACCAGGTTGATCAGCGTTGCCACCGTCAAGGCGAGCAGCGCCAGCCCGTAACCGAGGCCCGGCCATCTCGAGCGCTTCACCATCGGGCGTCCTCGATGATCACCGGCCGGTCGTGGCACGGGGGCCGCGCGGGGCGGGCGCGAACCGAGTGACCCTGGCCGGATCGCCTCGGCGGCTTCCGACCCCAGAATATCCGGCGCCCATGGTCGCGGCCAGCCGATGTCACCTCCCAAGACTGAGCGCTCGCTGCGCCAGCTCTCCTCGGAGGACCGTCACCGCCTGGCCGCCGAGCAAGACCCGGTCTCCGCCGACCGAGACCCGGATCACCCCGCCCCGGTCGGATGCCTGGTAGGCGACGAACTCCGCCCGATCGAAGCTGCTCGGCCCAAAACGGCCCAAGGCAGCAATAGGCCGAACCCGTGACCGGGTCCTCGTCGATCCCCGACGCCGGCGCAAAGAACCTCGAGACGAAGTCGTAGCCGGGCGTCGATGCGCGGCTCGTCGCGATGATCCCGCGGACCGCGAATCGCTTTAGTCGCGTGAAGTCGGGACGAAGCCCCCGCAAGCACGCCTCGGAATCGAGCTCGACGAGCATGTCGAAGGCGTTCATCCAGGCCGACCGGAGGCCCGCGCCGAGGGCCGCCTCCAGGGCGTCAATCTCCGAACGTTGAGCGGCGCGGACGACCGGCATGGCCGGAAAGTCCAGCGTGATCCAACCGTCGACGCCGCGTGTTGCTGACAACTTGCCGCTCCGCGTCTGGAAATGCGCCGGCTGGTTCGGCGGGATCACTCCGTCTTCCCAGAGCACATGGGCCGAGGCGAGCGTGGCGTGGCCGCAGAGGTCGACCTCGACGACCGGCGTGAACCAGCGGAGCGAGAAGCCGTCGTGGACGTGGTGCAGAAACGCCGTTTCGGACAGGTTGATCTCTCGCGCCACGGCCCTCATCCACCGATCGTCCACCGGGCCCGGCGACAGGCAAACGGCGGCGGGGTTACCGCGGAACGGCGTATCGGTGAAGGCGTCCACCTGCACGAACGTCTGGCTCACGGCGTGGGTCTCCCTCGAAGACTCGGTCTCGAATCACCATACCGGAGCCGTCTTGGCCCGGCCACGTTCGCTCAAGTCCTCCCGCAGCGATGCCGATCCAGGAAGCGGACCCGCAGATCGCGAGCAGGCCGGTCGGTCGGTTAATGCGCCAGGGATGGGACATCCGGAGGACGATCGCATGTCGGCGAGACCCTGGTTTACTGCTTTGGCCTTCGCCTCACTCGTCCCGGCCTCTTCCTCTGCGCAAGGGCCGTCCATGACGATCGACGACCTCGTGCGGATGACCGGCCCCCAGCTCGATGCCCTTTACGCGACGGGGACGGCGCCGGCGATCCCCGACGGGCGCGTGCCGCGGCCGGGCGATTTACTACCCGGGGACACGGTGGGCGGCGCCGATGTCGGCCGGGGCGCGGGTTGTCTGGCAGGGCAAGGTGTTCGACCGCCAGAATGCGCGGGCCGTCAACAAGTTCTTCGGCGTCCGCTCGGTTCCCGGCCGGCTCTATCAGGCCGAGAGCTGGCGAGACGGCCAGCCCGCGCTGATTCTCGACTACCAGGAGACGTCGCGGATTTACCGCAACAACCGCGACGAGATCCGCCAGGTCGGCCCGGGTCTGTATCTCGGCCTTATGTACGCGCGGACGCCTCCCCGGCCGACGCTCAAGATGTACTTCGCGCTCGAGGAGATGCCCTGATCGCTCGATCAGCTCACGCGCGACTCCGCGAACCCAGTCCCGCTCCGCCGGCCCGGGAATCTTGACCGCGCCGAGGGACGGTTGAAGCGGAGGCACTCGCCGTAAAAGGCGTCGACCACCTGTCCCTGCTCGGGCTGGTGGAAGGCAATCGCCTCGATCACGTCCTCCCAACTCAGGGAGCGGACGTCAATCCGGCGGAGCGTCGGCTCGAACCAGTCGCGATACCAGGCGTCGCGCTCGCCGCCATAGTCTTCGACCCGCCGGCGGACCTTGCTAGCGATCGCGTCGACGGAGGTGTCCCAGACGAAGACGCCATCGTCGCCCCGGGCGCGCGGGGCGATGATCAGGAAGGCCAGGTCGTCCATCGCCGCGGGGTCGCGGTCGGCACGCCGGAGCGCCTCGGCGACACACGCCACACTTCGCGCGGCCTGATCGAAAAACGGGGCATTTCGCACGCCCGACGAGAGCTGGTTGAAGAGCTTCCCCTCGACCACGACGAGCTGCCGGGCGCCGGGCGTCAGCGAGAGGCCGGCGGTCCCGGGCTCGCCGACCGTAAAGTGGCCGATCACCGCGTCGGCGTGGGTCCGACTCTCGGCCAGCCGGTCGCCGCGATACCGCGCCATGAAGGCCGAGGGGAGCCACGCCTCCGAGAACCACCGTGCGCCGGGGAGCGGCGACATCGGGTAGCGGTCGCCGCCGTGACGATCGAACCAGTCGAGGACGATTCGGAGCAGCCAGCCCTCATTGAAAAGGACGTTCGGCGGGAAGGGCGGACGACCCGCCGCGCACGCTTCGAGCATCGCCTTGATCCGACCCGTGATCATCGTCCGCCCGCCCTGGTCGGTTCGATCCTTGATCCTTGGCTTTTCGCCTGAGTAGGCACATTGTAGCAGCAGGCCGCTCCAAGCGGCAGTTGGCCAGATCCGGCCGGTTAATCGTGCGTCGTCGCTGCGTCGTGCCCTTGCGTCAAAGGGTTCACGCGGCTAGTTTTGACCGTGTGTGATGCGACCTCCGAGCTGCCTTCCGAAGAGCGATCGTGCCGTCCTCCGAACTCGAGCCCGAGCCCGCCCACCCGTCGCGCCCCCGGGCCGGGCCTGGATCAAGGCCGCGATCAAGTCGGCGCTGACGGTCGTCGTCGTGCTCGCGGTGGCGCGCCACGTCGGTAAGACCTTGCGCGACCTGAACGCGAAGGGTGAGTCGATCCGGATCGAGCCGAGCGCCTTCGCCGCCGCGGTGGCCCTGTACATCGCCGGGCTCGTGCCGCTCGGGGTCTTTTACGGGCGCGTGCTCGCCGCGAGCAAGACGCCGATCGGCACGTTCGCGGCGATCCGCGCCTACCTGATCAGTCACCTCGGCAAGTACGTCCCGGGGAAGGCGCTGGTTGTCGTGATGCGGGCCGGGCTGTCGATCCCTTCCGGAGCACGTCCGGCGACCGCGGCGTTCGCGACCTTCTACGAGACGCTCGTCATGATGGCCGCTGGGGGCTTGCTCGCAGCGGCGGCATTCGGAGCGAGCTCGTGGGTGAACATCCCCCTGCCCTTCGCGGCCGGCCGGTCTCTGACGGTCCCGCTAGGTCTGATCGGCTTCGTACCCGGCGTCGCTTTCCTGGTGATCGTCGAGCCTCGCGTCTTCCCGAGGCTGGCGACCCTGGCGCGCCTGCCCTTCCGCGGCGTCGGCGCCGACGCTTTACCTGTCGTCGGCTGGCGGCTCCTGGCCCAGGGGCTACTCCTCGCCACACTCGGTTGGACGCTCATGGGCCTGAGCCAGCTTGCGGTGCTCGCCGCGCTCGGGCCATCGACCCGGCTGGCCGCCGAGTGGCCGACGATCGTCGGCAGTGTGGCGCTGGCGACGGTGGCCGGCTTCGTCGTGCCCATCGCGCCGGGGGGACTGGGCGTCCGCGAGTGGGTGCTATGGACGGCGCTGGCCTCGGCCATCCAGCAGGAGCGAGCGGTGATCGCGGCGATCGTGCTCCGGCTCGCGTGGATCGTCGGCGAGGTCGTCGCGGCCGGCCTTCTCGTCGCGATCCGCAGTCCCGTCCCGACGGCGAGGGCCGCCTCGCCATGATCAGCTTCGTGATCCCTCTCTACAACGAAGTCGAAAACCTCGCCGATCTCCACGCCGAGCTAGCAGCCGCTGTCGCGTCGGCTCGGCTCGACGACGCTCGAGTTCCTCTTTATCGATGACGGGAGCACCGACGGTTCGTGGCGGGTCATCGAGGACCTCGCGGCGGACGATCCCCGAGTCCGGGGCGTCCGCTTCCGGCGCAACTTCGGCAAGGCCGCCGCCCTGACCGCCGGCTTCCGCACGGCCGCGGGCGAGATCGTCTTCACGCTCGACGGCGACCTGCAAGATGACCCCGCCGAAATCCCTCGGTTTCTTGCGAAGATTGACGAAGGGGTGGGCCTCGACCTCGTCAGCGGCTGGAAGAGGAAGCGGCATGACCCGTGGCACAAGGTCGGGCCGAGTCGGATCTTCAACCGGCTCGTGAGCCTCGTCACCGGCCTGCATCTCCACGACCACAACTGCGGCTACAAGCTCTACCGCCGCGCGGTGCTCGACGAGGTGAGGATCTACGGCGAGCTGCACCGGTTCGTCCCCGCCCTGGCCCACGCGCGGGGCTTCCGAATCGGCGAGATTGAGGTCCACCATCGGTCGCGGCTGCACGGGCGGTCGAAATACGGCGTGAGCCGGTTCCTCAAGGGGTTGCTCGACCTCGTCACGGTCTCGTTCCTCACGCGTTATGGTTCGCGTCCGTTCCACGCGTTCGGCACGGTCGGACTGGGCTTTGGGATTCTGGGCCTCGCCGGCCTCGTCGCGATCGGCGTGGTGCGCGGATCTGGCTCGGCGTCGTGGCCCATCGCCACGGTCGTCCTGGCCGCGACGTCGCTGGCGATTGGCGTCCAGTTCGTCGCGACGGGACTCGTGGCCGAGCGCGTGACGGCTTCGCGGATCACAGCCCGAAAACACCTACAGTATCGCTGCGACCGTCGGACCCGGATCGACCGCCCGTGCAGGAGGTTTGCCTTGATTGAGATCGACGACGACCCCCTGCCGGCGGGGCGGCCGATGGGCCGACAGTTCATCGCCCTGCTCGTCATCGCGACAGCCACGGCCCTATCGCTCGGCACGACGCTGCGGATGCCTACGCAGCTTGAGGCCAACGACGTCTCGCGCTGGTGCACCGTATGGTCGCTCGTTGAGCGCGGGACATACGCCATCGACGACAGCCCGTGGCAGGCCAAGACGCAGGACAAAGTCCGCAAGATCCCGCCGTTCGAGAAGGACAAGCCGGGCGCTCCCGAGCACTATTATTCCAGCAAGCCCGCGCTCTTGCCCACGATGATCGCCGGCGTGCTCTATCCCGATCCGCAAGCTCACGGGCGTCCCGCTCGACGCGGAGGTGCTGCAACAGCGGACGCCACGCCCCGACCGGCCCGATCAGACGCAGGAGCCCGTCCGCTGGCCAGTGTATGTGTTCTATTTCAAGCCGACGATCGTCGCTCTCAACGTCGTGCCTTACCTGATCTTCCTCATCCTTTTCGCAAAGTATCTCGACCGGACGGTACGCAACGACTGGGCATGGTTCGCCGGCCTCGTCTCGGCTGCCTGGGCGACGCCCCTGGTTGTCTTCAACACGACGCTCAACAACCACTCCGTCGCCGCGTACAGCGCCTTCTTCGCGATGTACGCCCTTCTGCGAATCTGGGAGACGCCGCGGCCTGTAAAGGTCGCCGAAGATGATATCGCCCAACCGCCCTACGGTTTCTACGCCGCGGCCGGCTTCTTCGGTGCCTTCGCGGCGTGTAACGAACTGCCGGCCGCGTCGTTTGGGATTCTGCTGTTCCTCTGCTGTCTGTTCCGCTCTCCCCGCGCAACGCTCCTCGCTTTCATTCCCGCGGCGGCGATCCCCTGCGTCGCCTTCCTCGCAACGCTCTACCTGTCGACCGGCGGGTTCACTCCATTCTACGCCGAGTTCGGCGGGCCTTCCTACGAGTACGAGGGGAGCTACTGGAAACACCCGCTCGAGATGGACTGGTTCGACAAGCATCCCGAGCCGTGGTGGATCTACCTGCTCAATCTGACCGTGGGCCATCACGGGATGTTCTCTTTGACGCCGATCTTCCTCCTCGCGATCCCGTCCATGCTCCGCGGGCTCTTCGGCGCCGACCGCCGCGTCACGGGCCTCGCGCGGATGACGTTCGTGCTCACGGTCGGACTGTTCGCGTTCTACACATGGAAGACGCACAATTACGGGGGCTCGACGCAGGGCCCTCGCTGGTTATTCTGGATCTATCCGTTCTGGCTCATGCTGGCGGCGCCGGGTTTCGAGCCGGGGCAGAGCCATCGCGGCTTTCGCGGCTTCGGGCTTATTTGCCTCGCTTTCTCGGCCTTCTCGGTCGGTTACGGGCTGCGGATGCCCTGGAGCCACCCGTGGATTCTCGACCTGCTCGAGCATCTGAAACTCTACTCGCTCGCGCGATAAGCCGGCACGTCCATCGCGCGGAGGTGCCAAGCCGATGACGCTCCTGAACGATCCCGTCGGCGCCCCGGCGCCTCGCTATACGTTCCGCGGGCACCCGCTGACAGTACGCCGTGGCCATCCCGTCCCTCTGGGAGCGAGCCGCGCGCCGAACGGCGTGAACTTCGTCATCATCAGCCGGCACGCCACGTCGGTCCGCCTCGTCATCTCCGAGCCGTGTAACCCCGACGTCTTCGTCGAGATCCCCCTCGGCCCGAACTTCTACCGGACCGGAGACCACTGGCACATCCGGATCGACGGTCTGCCCGACGAATTCTCTTACGGCTACCGGGTCGACGGTCCCCTGGGCGACGGCCACCGATTCGATCCGAGCATCGTCCTGATCGACCCGGCATCGCGCGCGCTGGCGTGTGGAAAGCCCTGGGGCCAGTCGGGCGGAATCCCCCGGCGGAGCCTCCTAAGCCGCGCGTTCAACGACCGGTCCGACGACATCAACCCCCGCATCCCCCGCGAGGACACGATCCTCTACGAGCTGCACGTCCGCGGCTTCACCGTCGACGAGTCATCGGGCCTCCGTCACGGGGGGACCTACCGCGGTCTCATCGAGAAGATCCCCTACCTCAAGGATCTCGGAGTCACAGCCGTCGAGCTCCTGCCGATCGACGAGTTCGACGAAAACGACTGCCCGTTCGTGAACCCGATCACCGGCGAGCGGCTGAAAAACTTCTGGGGCTACAACACCGTCGCCTTCGCCGCGCCCAAGTCGGCCTACGCGAGCCACTGGGAGGGCACGCATCCGTTCCGCGAGTTCTGCGGCATGGTCAAGGCCTTCCATGACACGGGCATGGAAGTCGTCCTCGACGTCGTCTTCAACCACACGGCCGAAGGGGGCGAGGACGGCCCGACGTACCACTTCCGCGGGCTCGACAACTCCATGTACTACATGCTCGACGAGCACGGCAAGTACCGGAACTTCTCGGGCTGCGGCAACACGGTCAACAGCAATCATCCGGTCGTCCGCGGTCTGATTCTCTCCTGCCTTCGCAATGCCGTCGCCGAGGCCGGTGTCGACGGCTTCCGGTTCGACCTCGCGTCGGTGCTCGGGCGCGACCGTCAGGGGAACGTCCTGGTCGAGCCTCCGGTGATCGAGTCGATCTCCGAGGACGCGCTGCTCTCCGACACCAAGTTGATCGCCGAGCCCTGGGACGCCGCGGGCCTGTACCAGGTGGGCAGCTTCCCGGGAGGTGCCCGGTGGTCGGTCTGGAACGGCCGCTATCGCGACGACGTCCGCCGATTCTGGAAGGGCGACGCCGGGATGATCTCCGCGCTCGCCACGCGGATCTGCGGCAGCGATGACCTCTACCACGGCCGCGGCCCGCTCCACTCGATCAACTTCATCACCTGCCACGACGGCTTCACTCTGCTCGACCTCGTCTCGTACAACCGGAAACACAACGAAGCCAACGGCGAGGCCAACCGCGACGGCTCGAATGACAACCAGAGCTGGAACTGCGGCGTCGAGGGCCCAACCGACGACCCGAAGGTCCTCGCACTCCGCCGTCGCCAGGTCCGCAACCTGATGGCGACGCTCCTCATCTCGCAAGGCGTCCCGATGATCCTCGGCGGCGACGAGTTTCTCCGAACTCAGGGCGGAAACAACAACGCCTGGTGCCAGGACAATGAGACGAGCTGGGTCGACTGGTCGCTCGCTGAGACGAACGCCGACTTCCTGCGGTTCACAAAGCAGTTGATCGCCCTGCGGAAGCGACATCATGTCCTGCGCCGCCGGACGTTCTTCCACGGCGGCGGCAACACCCCCGATATCGTCTGGCACGGCATCGCTCCCTGCCGTCCCGACTGGTCGGCGACGAGCCACGCGATCGCCTTCGCCCTCGACGGCCGCCGTTCCGATCGCGACGAGGTCGACCGCGACATCTACGTCGCGATGAATGCCAATTCGGGTCCAATGGTGTTCCAGATCCCCGCCTCGCCCAGCGGCCGGCCCTGGCGCCGCGCCGTCGATACAGCCCTGCTCTCGCCCGACGATGCGCTCGGCCTCGATGCGGGCCCGCCGGTCGCGGTGCGGACGGAGTACCGCGTCGAGGGGCGGTCGATGATCATCCTCGTCTCCGAGGCCTGAGCCCGCACCGGCTCAATCCGCGGCCAGCCCTCTCCGTGCGCGACGGAGCGCCTGATCGTACTCTGCGGGCAGCTTCACGGCGCCGCCCTCGGTCGACCACCACCGCGGTGTCTCGGAGTAGATCCAGACGAACTCGTCCGACCGCACGAGCGCGGCGCGGACGCTCGCTTCGAGGGCGGCGGGCGTGAAGTAGTTCTTCGACGAGTCGGAGGTATTCCATCCCGTCTTGCGCCAGTCGTAATCGAGCCAGATTCCAAATCCTGGTGAGACGACGCGACGATAGGCCGCGGGATCGGCCACGATTGGAGCGACTCCGTCGGTCATCAGGTTTCGGCCCTCCTCGAACTCACGAGCGGTCTTGTAACCGTACGACAGTTCGAATCCGTCGACGATCCGCGCCTTCCCGCGCGTGGCCTCGACCATCCCATCGACGAATGGTATGAGCAGGCCGTATTCGACCTCGGCCAGCCGGTTTTCCGCCCGAAGCATCTGCCGTCTCGGCAGGCTCGGTCCGAAGGTGAGCAGGACGACGAGGTCGGGGTAGCCCTCCTGCATCGCATCCATGACCTCTCGGCCTCGAAGCCGGGCCTGCGCTGCGTAATCGGCCCAGGACTTCGTCGCGGCGTCGCGCTGCGATTTGTGCGCGAAGGGGTGGCCTTGATAATGCTCGGTGTCGAACAGGATCCCCGCCGCGCGGCCGTCGCGGGCGAGCGAGGCGGCAAGTTCGGCGTTCGCGAGGATCGGCGCAAAGTCGTCGAACCAGTCGACGTCGCCGGGTGTGACGTTGAATCTGAGGAAGTCGCGGGCGAATCGCGAGGGCCGCAGCGCCCTCAGGTCCTCCCGCGCGAACTTGATGTCGTCCTCGGCGAACCGGCGCCGGCCCCAGCTCTCCCAGGTGAGGCTCGCGGGCTTGCCTTCGTGTCGGGCGTCGACGTGGAATACGCAGCCGTCGAACGGCGTCCGCTCCATCTCGGTCAGGTGGGCGCGAAGGAAGCCCGTGTTGGGCTCGTCCCAGCCGAACTCGACCAGCGCCTTGCGGCGAGGAGGGCCGTCCGAGCCCGCAAACAGGAGCGCCACGACGGCGAACGAAAAGAGACGAAGGCTTCCGCAGCAAACGCTCATCGTCGGCTCCTCCGCCAGAAACGGACGTGGCCCGCCCGGGAGCACCGGGCGGGCCATCGCGTTCGACGTCACGGGGCGATCAGGAGGTCGCCGTCTTCGCGGCCGCCTTCGGGGAGGCCTTCTTCGGCGCCTTCTTGGTCGTCGTCTTCTTCGCGGTCGTCTTCTTGGCCGCCGCCTTCTTGGTCGTCTTCTTGGCGCTGGACTTCGCGGCAGCCTTCGGCGCGCGACTTCTTCGCGGTCGTCTTCTTCTTCACGGCCATGAGTCGAATCCTCGACGGGGTAAAACATGATCGGCCACGCGGGCCGATGCCACCAAGCGTTATAAGCACAGAATATGAGTTGTGGCAAGACACTGACGGGTCGAATTTCGGCGATTATGCACAAGTGTTGGCCGCGGGGATCGCGTAGGCGCGAGAGTCGGGAGCTTGGAGGGTCTATTCTGGCGCACCGATCGCAGCGCCCTGTCGCGCGATGAGCCCGAGCACGGCGTCGCCGATCGAGTCGACCTCGCCTGCAGAATTGCTCAGCACGACGACCGCGGCGTTTGCCGTCGGCGCAATCGCAAGATAGCTCCGGAAGCCGCCCGTACCGCCGTTGTGCACGAACGCCTCCGGGCGATCGGGGCCCTTGCGCACCGGGATGATCAGCCACGCGAGCCCGACCTTTTGGCCTCCTCGGCCGGTGTCCGCCGTCGGCGTCCTCGCGTCGTTCATCGCCTGGCGGAGCCGGTCGGGCACCTCTGCGAGCCCGAGGTTTGCGCGGGCGAACGCGAGCATGTCGTCGGCCGTCGACCATAGCGCCTGCGCCAGCGAGCGCGTCGAAGTGCCAATCGACCGAGGGCTTGCCCGCCTGCAGGTAGGGCTTGGCCCGCCGCCTCGACTGTTCTGCGTCGAGCACCGTCCTGGTGTCGGCGAGCTTCAACGGGCGGCAGACCCGCGCGACGATCATGTCCTCGAAGCTCGTGCCGTCCCGCCGCGCCAGGGCCATGCCCAGGAGCCCCGGGCCGATGTTCGAGTAGGAGAACGTCTCGCCGGGTGCGGTCGAGAGACTGGCCGTCTTGAGAAAGGCGTAGACGTCGTCCGCGGTGATCTTGGCGTAAGGATCTCCATTCTCGATCATGCCGGCGAGAGCCTTCGGCATGACTCGGGGCAGGCCCGACGTGTGATTGGCCAGCATCCGGAGCGTGATCGATCGGCCGTCGCGATCGGGCACGTGGACGCCCTTGGGCAGGAGTGTCGCGACCGGGTCGTCGAGACGGACGATTCCCTCGCGAGCCATGTCGGCCAGGGCGAGCGACGTGAAGACCTTGGTCATCGAGCCAATCTCGAAGATCGTCCGCCCGTCGGGCACGTGATCGACCTCCTCCGACGCTCTGCCGAATCCGAAAATCTCACGCCGCCCCTCGCGGACAAAGCCCACGACGACTCCCACCGCGACGCCGCGGTCGATCCTCGGCTTGACGAGCTTGGCGATGGCCGGCGCCAGCTCATCATCGGAACGAGCGGGCGTGCCGAGGGAGAGCACGACGAACGCGACGGCGGTCCGACCGACGAGGGCTGAGGCAGGCATCGCACTCTCTCCGCCGAGACGATCGACGCCGTCGGACCGGTCCGAAAGCGGCCGCTCCACGCGAGCTTATACGACGTCGCGTCTCGGCGGAATCTCCTCGTAGCGGCGCCCTTCGGTCGACGGCCTCGCGTCTCATTCTCGTGGCGACGCTCGCGGCGAGCGCGCCGGGCGGCCGTGGCCAAAAGGAAACACTTGGGCCGCGGATCGGAGCGCGGTCGGTCAAACCGGCTTGCCGTCGGGGCCGCGCGCGTCTAGTGTTGATCGGGAGTCGCCGCGCCCGATTCTTCCCCGATTGGCGTCAATATCCATGAAGTATGCCTTCGAAGTCGACGCGGCCGACGTCCTCGGCGTCCAGCCCGGCGCGACGCTTCAGGAGATCCACGAGGCCTACCGGGCCCGCGTCAAGAAACATCACCCCGACGTCGGCGGCGACGACTGGGCCTTCCGTTCCGTGGCCCGGGCCTACGAGCTGCTCTCCCACGCTCGCCTCCGGGCGCGCATCGGGTTCGATCCTCCTCCGCCCTCCGCGTCGCCGCCCCAGCCGTGGGTCGAATCCTTTTTCGACGACGAGCCGGAAAGCACTCTCGATGAGCAGTCGCCTCGCCCCGCCGGGCCCACAGCGCCGGAGGCCGTCTCGGGGTTCTTCCGTCCCGGCGTGGCCGATCCGGTGGCCCATCCCGGACGACTCGTCGATGTCGAGCTGTTCACGATCCGCTATGAGTTCGAAGGGCAGATCAATCTGCTCGGCGGCCCCGAGAATCGGAACCTGAGCAGTTGTCTGCATATCACCTGGCCAGCCCCGCCGACGCACGAAGGCGAGCCCGAGATTCCCGCCGATCCCGAAGTGCTGAAGCAGCTCACGCGCGTCTTCGACGGAATGCCTCGCCGTTCCAGGGCTACGTCCTACTGGTCGCGCTCGAAGGACGGACGCTTCGTCGGCTGGTTGAGTTACCCGACCGCGAATCGGGCCTTCGAGGCGTTCGAGGCCTTTCACAAGGCGCTCAACGACAAGGGTCTCGGCGTGCGGCAGACCACCCGAGAGCTGTTCGTCGCCCGCGGCCAGCGGTGAGGCACGGCGGAGCGCCGAGCCGGTCCTCCCCTCGAGCATCCCACCGCCACTCTCAATTCTCGGGCCGATCCTCGACCCGTTCGTGGATGTATTGCTTGTGCTCGATCAGGCCGTCTCGCACGGCTTGCTTGATGTACTCCGCGCGACTGCCCAGGGGGAGCCGATCGGCGACGTCTGCGAGGCGTGGAAGCGGTCGACGTCGCTGAGCACCGCCCTGTCGAACCGCGGGGTGATCGTGCTCTCTTCCGTATAACCATGACCGCGCGCGTGCAAGTCGTGGTGGTTGCGCGCCGGTGGGTGCGGCGGTGGATCGACGACGGGCAGCCGTGGTGGGCGCAGTGAGCGGTCCGGTCCCAGATCGTGCATGGCGGGGCATGTAGTTGGCGTCGATTCCGAGGCTCGACGAATAATCCGCGGCGCCACGCCGCCGCCGGGGCGGCTTCCCGCTCGACCCAGGCCCGCGCGCAACCGATAATCCGGGGAAGGCGAGGCACGCAGGGTCGATCACGGGGTCCGATCGGTCATGAAGTCGCTAGCGATCCGCAAGCTCCGCGCCACCCTTGCCGCCGACCGAGCGGCGTACGGGCTCTGGGTCACGCTGGAATCGCCGAGCGTCACCGAGATGGCCGTCGCGCTCGGCCTCGACTGGGTCGTCATCGACGCCGAGCACGGTGCGCTGGACTGGGCGGACATCGTCGAGCACCTCCGCGCGACGACCCGGAGCGACACGGTCGCGCTTGTCCGGGTCTCCGATCTCGACCGCGGCCTCATCAAGCGCGCTCTCGACCTCGGCGCCGACGGCGTCGTCATCCCGTGGATCGAGACGACTGATCAGCTTCGTCGTGCCGTCTCCTACGCCCATTTTCCGCCCGACGGCGGGCGCGGACTCGGAGCGGAGCGCGCGACAGGCTGGGGCGAATGCCTGACAGAGCACGCGGCCGAGGCAAACGATCACGTCCTCGTGGTCCCGATGATCGAGACGGTGGCCGCCGCCGCGGAGGTCTCGCGGATGTGCGAGGTCGGGGGTGTCGAGATCTTCTTCCTCGGCCCGGCCGACTACTCCGCCTCCGCCGGATATCGCGGCCAATGGGAGGGCCCGGGCGTCGCCAACGCCCTCCTCGGAGTGAAGGACGCGGTTCGCCGTGCCGGCAAGCATTGCGGCGTCGTAGCGAGCGGCCCGACGAATCTCGACGGAGCGGCTCGAGCAGGGGTTCCGCGTCCTCGCGCTCGGCCTCGACGGCGGCCTGTTGCTCCGCTCACTTCACGAGTCCCTGACCGTCGTCGGCCGCGACCGGAAGATCCGATCCGGCTTCCTTTCGGACACCCCGCCATGACTCCCCTGTCTCGTCCGCCCGAATCGATGCGGCCCGACCGCCCCGAGGTGATGACGTCGCCCGGCTCCGGGATCGTGATGGAGGTCGTCCCCGGCGTCCGGCTCGAAATGCTCGTCGGAGAGCACAACCACGCCCGCCACCTGATGACGGGCACCGTCACCCTCGGCCCGTCGGCCTGGGTACCGTGTCACACGCACACGTTCGCCGAGTCGATCACCCCGCTCGAAGGACGGCTTGCCGTCGAGGTCGAAGGCCGGCGTTACGAACTCGACCCGCTCGACAACATCGTCATCCCTCGCGGCATGCCACACCGGCCCGGCAACGCCCTCGCCGACCGGCCGACCGTCGTTCACATCGCGCTCGGCGAATGATGCGCCCACGCGCGACGTCGTCGAGAACCGCTTCGAGATCCAACCGATGCCGGCGGACTCGACGGGTACACCCGGTGCCGAGCGCGTCACCCGATTCGGGACTGCGACGCGCTCGGAGGCCGGGCCCGGCACGTCGTTCATCGACTACTACAATGAGGCCCTCGTCCCCGGGATCGAAATGAGCGGCGGGTACGGGCTCTTCCAACCCGGCGGACGGCTTCCCGCCCACGTCCACGACTTCGACGAGTCGATCTGCATCATCGATGGAGAGGCCACTTGCATCGTCGAGGGCCGCCGCCACACGATGTCCGGCGGTGCGACCGCGCTGCAACCGCGCGGGCAGGGTTCACTACTTTATCAACAACTCCGAGCGACCGATGGCCATGCTCTGGGTCTACGCAGGGCCCAGGCCCGAACGCATCGTCGTCGACGAGCGCTGCGCAACCGTCGAGGGCGACCCCTGGCGAAAGGGGGCGGCTCGATGAATCGGCCGTTCCGCATCGCATGGACCGGCGACTTCTTCGGGCCCGACGGCGCGACGAAGTATCCCGGACATCGGCCTGTCGCTCTTCGAGGACCAGCCGTCGATCGAATGGACGAGCTTCGCGGAGCATCGCCCCCGGATCGGGAGCCGATCAGGTCACGGGATACCACGGCGTGATCGTGCTCACCCCCGCGGTGACCGCGGAGACGGTTCGCGGATGCCTGCGACCTGCTCGCGATCGGCCGGTTCGGCGTGGGCTACGATGCGGTGGACGTCGCGGCGTGCACGGCGGCCGAGGTGGTCGTCTTCATCGCCGCGGGTGCCGTCGACCGCTCGGTGGCGGAGGCGACCGTCGGCTGGATGATCGCGCTGACGCACAATATGCGGATCAAGGACGGCCTCGTCCGAACCGGCCGGTGGGACGAGCGCTCGCGTTACATGGGCCGCGAGCTTCGCGACCGGACTTTTGGCGCCGTCGGACTGGGCGGGATCGGCCGCGCGACCATCGGTCTGCTCCGCGGCTTCGGCATGAAGCCGCCCCTGGCGTTCGACCCTCACGTCGATCCGGCCATCGCCGATCGCGAGGGCGTGCGGCTCGTCGGCCTCGACGAACTACTTTCCGCCTCCGACTTCGTCTCGATCCACTGCCCGCTCACCGATCGCACCCGCGGGCTCATCGGTGCCCGCGAGCTCGCGCTGATGAAGCCTGACGCCTACCTGATCAACACGGCGAGGGGCGGCATCGTCGTCGAAGACGCCCTCTTCGAAGCCGTGTCCTCTCGCACGATCGCAGGCGCCGCGCTCGACTGCTTCGCCGAGGAGCCGGTCGTCACGCCACACCGATTCGGCGAGCTGGAGAACGTCCTGCTCGCGCCGCACAGCATCGCGTGGACCGACGAGCTGTTCCGCGACATCGGCCGGTCCGTGTGCCGCGGCATGCTCGACCTCTCGCTCGGCAAGAGGCCGCACGGCGTCGTCAACCCGGAGGTCTTCGACCGCCCCGGCTTCCTCGCCAAGTGGGACCGGCTTCGACCCCGCTGAAGGGCACTCCCATGCGACAGAGGCTCGAAGGCCAGACCGCGTGGATCAGCGGCGCCGGCTCGGGCATCGGCGCGGCGGCGGCCCGGCTGCTTGCCGAGGAAGGGGCGAACGTCGCGGTCGTTGATGTCGACGTCGCGCGGAGCGACGCCGTCTGCGATCAGATCGTCTCGGCCGGCGGGCAGGCGCTGTCCGTCCCCGCAGACGTCGCGGTCGAGGCCGAGGTCCGTGACTCGATCACCGCGACAGTCGCGCGGTTCGGCGGACTAAGCATCGTCGTCAACGCCGCGGGCATCGTTCACGTGTCCGCCTTGCACGAATACGAGGAGAGGGATTGGGACCGCCTGATGGGGGTCAACGTCAAGGGGATCTTTCTCGCGCTGAAGCACGGACTTCCCAACCTGCGACGCCACCCGCGAAGCTATGTCGTCAACGTCGGCTCGATCAGTAGCTTCGTCGGCCAGGCGTTGACGCCGGCCTACACGACGTCCAAGGCGGCGGTGCTGGGCCTGAACGCGCTCGATCGCGCTCGACTACGCCGCGCTCGGCCTCCGGTGCAACTGCGTTTGCCCTGGCATCACCGACACTCCCATGCTCCGCGAGCATCTGAACAAGACGCCCGACCCCGAGGCAACGCTGGCGCGAAGGCCTGCGCCGCGTGCCGCTGGGGGCCGCGTTGACGCCCGAGATCGTCGCGCGGGCGATCCTCTATTTCTCGTGCGAAGATTCGGAGGGCGTGACCGGCACTTCGCTGATAGTCGACGGCGGCTATCTTGCGGCCGCGGAGTGGGATGCCAAATCAGGTTGAGCGATGGAGGCCGATCGATGCCGAAGCTGGCCTGCGCGGACTTCACTTTTCCGCTACTGTCCCATGAGAAGGCACTGGACCTGATCGCGCTGCTCGACTTTGACGGCGTCGACATCGGCCTCTTCGAAGGCCGCTCGCACCTCTGGCCGTCTCGCGTATTCGAGGACGTGAAGGGCTCGGCGCACGAGCTGGCGGGCAGGCTGCGCGACCGCGGTCTCGAGCCTGCCGACATCTTCCTCCAGACCGCGCCCGACTTCGAGTCGCTCGCGCCGAATCATCCGGATGCCGAACGTCGGGGAAAGGCACGCGATTGGTTCGCAAAGGCCGTCGAATTCGCCGTGGAGGCGGGCTCGCGGCACGTTTCCGCTCTCCCGGGCATCCGGTTCGAAGGTGAGTCCGAGACCTCGATCATTCCGGCGCTGCTGCGACGAGCTCGCCTGGCGATGCGAGACGGCCCGCGCCGTCGGCATCACGTTCTCGGTAGAGGCCCATGTCGGCTCGATCGCCGCGACGCCCGACGCCGCGGCCGCGCTCGTCGCGGCGGTGCCGGATCTCACACTGACCCTCGACTACACCCACTTCACTCGCTCCGGCATACCGGACGCCGCGATCGAGCCGCTGATCGCCCACGCCAGCCACTTCCACGCGCGAGTGCGCCCGCGCCGGCCGGCTTCAGGCGTCGTTCAAGGACAACCTCATCGACTACGGGCGCGTGCTCGACGTCATGCGGCGCACCGGTTATTCGGGATACGTCGGCGTCGAGTACGTCTGGATCGACTGGGAGCACTGCAACGAGGTCGACAACCTGTCCGAGACGATCCTGCTCCGCGACTTCCTGCGGGGCCATGCGACCGGCTGACGGCCCGACCTATCGGCGTCCCGAAGCGGTCCGACGGACGAGCCGAGCGTTGGCCCAGTCGGCATGGTCTGAGCCGATGCCGTCGCCCGCGTCGGTGACGATCAGGGTCAGGGTCGCCTTGCCCGTGAGGTCCACCTTGATTCCCTGCGCCGGCATGCCGCCGCGCATCGGTCCGCTATCGAAGAGCTTCGCCCCGTCGGCCCACACCTCGAACGTGACGGAGCCGGACTCGCCAGCCTCGTCATCCACGCCGACGTCGGCGAGAAACGCAGCGTAGGTCCCGCCGATCCGATAATCGATCCGCGCGTTCGCGTGGACGCCCAGCCCCCTGGCGTAGTCGCGCCCGCCCAGGGTGATCGGTCGTCCGTCGCCGGCCCCTTGCTCACCGTTGCTCTGATTGAGCTCGATCGGCCCGTAGCCGCTGGTCGCCGAGTGCCAGCGGAGATCGCTGAGAAAGATCTCCTTCCCGGCGACGCTCGTCGAAGGCGCGACCACGGTGATCATCACCCCATCCGATGATGACACGATCCCCGCCTCCCCGACGGCCCGTGCCGACAGTGTGTAGCTGCCGGCGGCGCCCTTCCACGCGAACCGGAACGGGGCCGAATCGACGGTGCCGATCCTGGTTTCACCTGCGAAGAACTCCACTCGCTTCGCGCCGCGACCGCCGACAAACTCGGCCTCGATCGCCACCTCTTGCCCGCTCTCTACCACGGAGTGCGGCGACGGCCGGACGAGGCGGAGGGTCGGACTCGTCCCGAGTGATTTGATCCACTCGGCGACCGTCGCCGAGCCGCGTTCGTCGACGACGCTCGACGCCAGCGGCGGCATCCGGATCGACGGGTCCGACGACGCGATTCGTCGCGCGGCGATCGACCGCGTCGGCTCTCCCGCGACGATCACACGCGACGCGGGCACGCCGAGCACGTTGGCGACCTCGGCGTCGATCAAACCGGTGGCCGCCGACCCCGCCTCGTACCTCGCGTCGAAATGGGCGCGGACACCTCCCGGCCGGTGGCAGTGCGCGAATTGGCATCCAGATACGATCGCGCGCGATGTTCCGCGGAGGCGCCCGCCTCGTCGATCGCCGCGAGCCGCGGCAGGCGCGCGACCTCCGCGCCGCCGAGTGTTCGATCGAACAACCCGAGACGGCTCCACGCGTCGAGCTGGCCCGCGCGATTGAGCTGTCGCGTGTTGACGCCGAGCACGTAACCCGCGGGCGTCGTGTGGCACATCAGGCACTCGCGACGGCCGGGATAATGCCAGGTCTGACGCCGGCCGCCGGCGTCTTCGAGCGCTTCCTCCATGTTGTCATCGATCAGGTCCGCGTCGGAGCCGTCGGGGCGCCAGCGATAGGTCACGCCGTAAGCACCACCGCCGGCGGAGCGGACGAGGAACCGGGTCTCCAACCGTCGAGGGCCCGAGCCGGTGGCCAGCTCGAAGTGTTTGACGAAGACAGTGCCGTCCGGGAACGACCACGAGCCCGACTCCGCGAATCCGATCCGCTCGCTCGGATCGTACGGGGGACCGTCGTTCGGCACGGCAACCCAGCGAGATTTCGAAGCCCCGTCGGACCAGAGCGGCGAATTGACATCGTAGGCAACAAGCCCACGAGCCGGCGTCGACGTCTTGAGATCGCCGAATGCACCGGTCCTCGTCAGAGTCCGAGGCAACGACCCGTGGGTCGGTCCGGTCCTCGCAAGTCGATAGATCCGGCCATCGTGTCCGAGCTGGCACACGTAGAGCTCGCCGTCCCGTCCAACTCCGAATGACGAGAGCCCTAGCCCATAGGAACGGCTCGGGGCCGTCGGCAGGTCACACAGCGCCTCGATGCGCGGCGGAGTCTTGCCGTCGCTCGTCATGGCCCAGATCCGGCCTCCGTTGTCCCCGAAAACGTATTTGCCCCCGAGCGACGCCGCATGCTCCGAGCCTCGATAGACATAGCCCCCGATGACCGCCGATCCCTCGCGATGGGAGTACTGGTGGATCGGCGCTTTCTCCACACCGAGGGGCTGCACCGGTCTCGTGTCAGGACCGGCGATAGTCCCCTCGCGGTAGCGCCACTGGTAGTTCCCGCCGCGCTCGATCAGATTGATCTCTTCAATCGACGACTCGCCGACGTCTCCCAGCCAGATCCGTTTCGCAATCGGGTCGTAGGTCATCCGGTGCGGGCTTCGCAGGCCGATGCACCAGAACTCCTCTAACGTGTCAGGCCTGCCGACCCAGGGGTTGTCGTTCGGGATGAAGTAATTGGCGGTCCGGCCGGTCCTCGGTTGCCGGGTCGGGGGATGGCTGATGGAGCCGCCGCGGCAGTCGACGTCGATCCGGACTACACCCGAGAACAGGTCCTTGTCGACGCGCTGCGTGTTCCCGTAGTCGCCACCCTCGTCGCCGAGCGAGAGGTAGAGGAAGCCGTCCTCGGGATGGAAGAACATGCCGCCGCCGTTGTGCCACATGTTTTCGTCGAGCTGGTCGATCAGAACCAGCTCCGAATTCGGGTCCACCGCGTCGGAGCCGTCGGGGACGGTAAATCGGGAGAGCCGATCCCTCGTTGGTCGGGTCGTCGGCGGTCGGTCGGGCCCCGGTGTGGGCGATGCTGAGTAATTGTAGAAGATGTAAACATAGCCCCGCTCGACCGCGCCGGCCTGCCCGAATCGGGGGTGGAAAGTGAGCGCGAGCAGTCCGCCGTCGTCGTAACCTTGGCAACGAGCGCGGAGGTCGAGGAAGCCCGACTTCGTCGCCGCGTTGGCATCGTCGGCGATGGACGAGACGATCCCCTGGCGGGAGCCGACGTAGAGGCGCCCGCCGCGCGGATCGGGGACGATCAGAATCGGGTCCTCGAACGTCAGCCGTGGGAACGCCACGACGGTGGCCCACGCGCCTGACGGCGCCGGTGGGTGGGGAGGGAAGGCGCCGTTGAGATAGGCGCCGATCGGCTCGCGGCGCGGTCGATCGTCTGCCGCGCCGTGCGCGACGAGACCGATGGCGATCAAGACGAGGCACGACCACGCCCGTCGACCACGTCCTCGCATGCCGATGGTCGCCTCCGGTGGCCCGCGCGGCCCTCGAGATCGGGCCGGCCGGGTTCCGATTATGACCGGAGCGAAGGCGTGCCGACCAGAGGTCTCGTCGAGTTGCGCATCATGTCAGGCCTTGAGGAGCGGCAGGGACTCGAACGACCCGCCCAGCGCCGTGCGGGCCGGCAGGCCGAGCCAGCCCTCGAGCAGCGTCGCGTAGACGCGGCGGAAATCGACGGTCATCTTCAAATCGCCGGCGTCAAGGTCAGTCAGGCTCGGATAAGCTCCTACGAGGCCGGACCTCACGTTCGATCCTGCGAGAAAGACGGGCCCCGCGGTGCCGTGGTCGGTGCCGGCCGATCCATTCTCGGCGACGCGCCGTCCGAACTCGCTGAAGCCCATCACCAGCACGCGATCGCCGAGCTTTGCGCTCGCGAGGTCATCCTGGAAGGCGAGCAGCGCGTCCGCCAGCTCATTCAGGAGCGAGTAGTGCGTCGACGCCTGGCCGGCGTGCGTGTCATAGCCGGACTGGGCCGTGTAATAGACGCGAGCCGGGTGGCCGCCTTTCAAGAGGCGGGCGGTTATCCGTAGCCGCGTGGCCAGGCCGCTTCGAGGATAAGCCGGGCCGATGTCGGCACCTCGCGTCAGCGCGTCGAGTCGATCAGACGACGCATAGGCGTCGAGCGTGCTCCGTCGGACGAAGGCGGCGAGGTCCTCCCCCGAAGGGGCCGAGACCACGTCTCGCGCCGACCGGGCGGCCGGGTCGAGCGTCAGGTCTTCGAAGCGTTCGAGCGAGGCGGCGATCGAGCGGCGTCCGCGAAGCGCCAGGGGAACGGGCCCAGCCCCGACGAAGAGTGAGGACGCCGGGCCATCAGCCGCCTGCGGCCCCTCGTCGAGCCCACGACCGATCCAGCCCGGGCCGTCACGCTCCTCGACGTCGAGCCGGGCCGAATGCCAGATCGCCATGCTCTCGAAGTGCGAGCGGTTCGGGTTCGGATAACCGACACCCGGCACGATCGCCAGCCGTCCCGTCTCCAGGAGCTTCGCGGCGCCCCTCATCGCGGGGTGAAGGCCAACGCGATCGTCGATCTTGAGGACCTCCTTCTTCGTGATTTCGAAGCGCCGTCCGGTGTCGCTCATACCCCTCGTCGGCGAAGGGGACGACCGTGTTGATGCCGTCGTTGCCGCCGTCGAGCTGGACGACGACCAGCACGCGCCCGTCCTTCGCCGGCCCCGCGGCCCGGGCCGTCCTCGCGAGGAATTCGGGGACGCTCGACGCGAGGGCGAGCAGGGACGAGCCTCCCAGGATCTTCAGGGCGTCGCGTCGGGTGGTCATCGGATCGCCTCCAGGTCGGCAAGAGAGTGTCAGTGAAAAGGGAAGCGCCCGGAGCGAAGAGATCACGATCGGAAGCGCAGGTGGTTCGGATTCGCTCCGCACTCTGCGCTCCGCACTTCGCCTCCCGGTCAGTTCAACCGAGCTGCGCTTCGGGACACGCAAGGACCAAGGCGACCGCCCGCCGAGCGGCCTCGGGTCCCCAGCTCGCTGGCGACCCCGTCGCCGCCTCAAGTCGGGAGCGCCATGGCGGGCCAGGCTCCGCGCCCAGCAGGAGCTCGGCGAAGAAGGCAATCGCATCTCCGCGGTCACCGCCCCGACCGTTGCGGGCCGCGAGGCCCAGGGCATCGAGCGGCCCGCTCCGACCGATGCCCTGCCCTTCGACGACCGCGGCCGCGTAGTTCGCCCGCCCGACGACCGCGCCGGCCGAGAGCCACGACCGCCCACCACGCCAGCCGCCGACGTTGGGCGGATAGAATAGGTCGAGCCCCAGACGAGCCGACCAGTCGGCCAGCACCAGCGTGCTCGGCGCCGGTTCCAAGAGCTCGAGAGCCCGGGCCGGGCCGAGGACGAAGCCGATCGGGTCGATCACCTTCGACCTCAGGTTCGATTCCGCGAAGAACGCCCGCGATCGGAGGATCGTCGCGAGTCCCCAGCCGACGTCGAGCCGCCTGGCCCTCAGCCGGTCGGCCAGCGCCGAGATCGACGCCCGATCGATCGCCCCCTCGCCGAAGAAGCATCGGCAGAGTCGCCACGCCAGCCGCTCGGCCGTCGCCGGCTGGTCGAGGAGGATCTTGACGAGATCCCCGCCCGACCAGCGACCCTTGCGGCCGAGGATCGTCTTGTCGCCATCGTCGTGGACCGCGGCGTCCTCATGGAAGGTGCCGTCGGTCCCGCTCCAGCCTGTCAGCGCCCGGGCCGCCTCCTTCACGTCGGGCTCTGTGAAATGACCGACTCCGATCGTGAACAGCTCCATGAGCTCGCGGGCAAGGTTCTCGTTGGGATGGCCCTTGCGATTGGCCGACGCGTCGAGCCACGCGAGCAGCGCGGGCTCGCGCACGGCCGCGTTGAGCAGGTCCCCGAAAGGCGCCCGGGCCAGCTGGCGAAGCGTCTCGTTTTGCCGGCGCATCGCGGCGAGGTCGTCGACCTTGAGGTTGTTTGTGGCGAAATGATCGTGCCAGAGGAGTGTCAGACGCTCGCCGAGCGGGTCGGGTCCGAAGAGCATCCGGTAGACCCACCACGCCTTGAGCCGCGCGGGGTCTCCCGAGGTGACCGCAGCGTCGGCAAGCACGGTCGCGATCGATTCGAACCCTTCCGGCACGCCGTCGGCCGGCCCGCGGGCCTTGCCTTCGAGCAGCCGCGCGACGCTCGGCCCAGGGCCGTCCTTCAGGTCGCGCTGCAATTCGGACCACGAGGCCGCGAAGCCGGCGCGGCGGTGGAGGTGAACGACCCGAGGCAGGTCCCACGCCCCGTCGGATTTCGGGTCGTAGGGCGACCAGGCCGCTTCGATCGTCGATGTCGACTGGCGATTCATTGACGTGGCTCCGACCCGGGTGGCCGCATCAGTTTCGGTTCCGGTACGCGACGGTGACGTTGCGCAGGTCGCGGGTCTCGCCCGCCTTCGCGGGCTCGATGTCGATCGTCTTCTCGGCCCGCATGCCCATCGGGGCCTGGACGGAGAGGTGATAGGCGACGCCCGGGGCCAGGCCCTCGACGCGGAACCGGCCGTCGGCGTCGGTCCGGACGCGTTCGGGCTGATGGCTGATCGACCCTCCCCCGAGCCTCGGCTTGTTGGCGTAGGTCTCGAGCGTGACGTTCGCCAGCGGCTTCCCCTCAGCATTGACCAGCCGCCCGGTCGTCACGCCCCACGGCTCGAGCCGGACGCGCGGGCCTCTGGGACTCGTCGCCCCGGACCTCCACGCATCCGGCAAGCTTTCGCCCCTCATGGCGGAAGACAAGGGCACGCGGACCTCGCGATGGCACGAGTGCGACGACCTTGAAGGTCGAGGTGTTCGGCAAGTTCTCCCAGTAGCCGAGGTTCCCCTGGCCATAGACCTCGGCCCCGTCGAGGGGCTTGCCGTCGGGGTCGACGACCGTCCCGTCGATCACACGGCCCGGGTCGAGGCGGATCTCCTTCGAGAACGTCCTGGCATCCTTCGGGATGTCGACCTCGGCGAGTGCCTGGTGGAACGCCTGCACGACCGGGATGTAATCCGGGCGGAAACCAGAACTGCCGTCGTCGGGGTGCGAGCGGTCCTTCGTCTCGACGGCCAGCAGACCCTTGCCGGGGAGGGCGACGAGCTTGAACCTGCCCTCCGGGTCGGTGTCGGCCTTGAGAAGGTAGCTCTGGGCGTACTGCATCTCGCGGAAGGCGGGCGCCGCATCCAGGGCCGGATTGTCGACGGCGACGTGGTACGTGACCCACGCCTGGACCGGCTTGCCGGAGGGCGCGTCGACGACACGGCCTTCGACCTCGACGCCGCGATACAGGGGGATGTCGAGGGCGATCGGCCCGAGGCCGGGCGGGTCGTCGAGCTTGACCATCGCCTGGAGATAGGGCGAGCCGGCCGGCGGGAGGACCATCACCTCGTTGCCGGAGCCGCGCGGCATGCCGACGAGCTTGTAGCGACCCTGGGCGTCGCTCTTCGTCTGCACGATCGTGTTGTTGCCGAGATCCTGATCGGCCAGCTTGTAGCTGCTGATGGTCGCCCCGGGTACGGGCGCGCCGGTCTCCCGGTCGCGGACGATCCCCTCGATCGGCCGGCTCGGCGAGGCGGCGAGGCGAAGCGACGGGCCGTAGAACGTCTTCATGCCGAACTTCGGATCCGCCCGGAAGATCGGAACCCGGATCGGCTCGCCGGGTCGTGTGATGACGCTGACCTCGAGCGGACGGATCGTCGGCCCCTCGATCTGGAGGTTCACTAGCCGATCGCGGCCGAGTCCCTTCAAGGTGAAACGACCCTGGGCGTCGGTCGTTGCGCGGGGTTCACCCTGCCTTCGCGTGAGCTGGAACGGGGCATGCCAGAGATAGGTGTTTCTGAGCTGGTCCGGCGAATCCTCCTGCGCCGGAGGGCGCGGAGGTAGGGGTCGATGTCGCCCTTTGTGGGGACGAAGAGATACTCGCCGCGGATCACCGCGCCGGCGATCGGCCGGCCTTCGAGGTCGACGAGGACACCCTCGACGGGCTGGTCCGCGACCAGCTTGACGGTCAGTTCGTGCCCATCGTCGGGCGTGCCGTCGAGGAAGTCGCCCACGGCGAACCCCTTCGAGGCCCCGCCGATGGCGAAGCCGTCGGCCTCGGCGGAGATGCGGGGCGTCTGCCCGTTGACGGGTGTGACCAGCGTCTTGAACGCGAACCGGCCGTCCGGCCCGGTCGTGGCTCGGGCCGTCTCCTGGCCGACGGCGAAAAGGAGGTAAACCTTCGCGCCGGCGACCGGCTTCCCGGCCTGGTCGACAACGACTCCCTTGTACGATAACTCCTTCTCGCCCCGGATCGCCCCGAGCAGGGCGGCGGCCATCTTGCGGAGATCGGCCGGGCTCGGCGCCGGGGCATCGGCGGCCTTCGCTTGACCGTCGCGAGCGGGGGGCGACATCTTCGGCATCGCCGGCATCTGGCCCTCGCGTTGCTTCTGCTGGGGGAGCATCGCGAGCCCGACCGAGGTGCCCGCCACAGCGACAGTCGCCACGGCGACGACCGCGGCCGACCGGAGCCGATCGAGCAGCATCGCATGAGCGACCCGCGCGGCCAGTCCGGTCGCGGCCGTCGCCGCGGCGCGTCCGGCGACGGCCGCAAGGGCCGACCGGACGGTCATGATCGCGAGGGCTTCGGGGACCGCCGCGGCCGACTCGGCCGCGAGGACCGAAACGCCGACACCGACGGAGGGGGCGAGACCACGCAACGTCAGCCGGCGCCGAAGCTTCGCCCGGCCCCGAGCCAGCCGGCCGCGGACCATCCACTCGGTCCAACTCAGCTCCTCGGCCGCCTGCTCTCGCGTGCGGCCCTCGAGGTCGCAGAGGACGACCGGCAGCCGGAGCGACTCGGGCAGCCGCTCGACCTCAGCGTGGATCGCGGACTTCAGGTCGTCGCGGACTTCCCCTCGAACGTCCAGGGTGGCCCTCATCTCTGCCGCCTTTCGCTCCTCGACCCTTCGCCTTGCCGCGTCGCGTGCGGCCTGGACCGCGGCCCGATAGGCCACCCGATGGAGCCATCCGCCCAGCGCGTCGCGGCCGCGGACCGAGGCGGCCCTCCGCGCCAGCACGAGGAACGTCGCCTGGAACGCGTCGTCGGCCGCGGACGGGTCCTTGAGCACGGCCCGGCAGGTCGCCAGGACCATCGGCCCGTGCCGGGCGACGAGCGCGGCGAAGGCCGACTCGTCGCGGTCGGCGAGGAACGACTCGAGGAGCTGCGCATCGGCCTGACCGGCGAGCGTGCCCCCTCCGAACAGGCGCCCCATGCCCTTCATGACCATCGTTGCCGTCGCCATCTCGACGCCCCCTCCGGCCCTCGCGTCGCGGCCCAGACACTCCATAATGAGGGGGCACCAACCAGTCCCGGCGCGAGATTCCGCCGAAATCCGCGCCGCGAGCCGCCCGTCCTGGTGCCCCTCCGGGTTCCCGAGGCTCGGGGTACCCGGGGCGCCAACCGAACCCGAGCGTCCAGGTTTCGTCCATTTGCGTGCGGCTCCGTGCGGGATCGGGGACGGGGCATCGAACCGCCCTCGAGGTGAACGAGACCGCGCCGTTCCGCACGCAACTTGCACGCTCGGGTTCGCTCGGCGCCTCGGGTCCCGGCTCCGGTATCCCGAGGGACGCCCGGTCAGGCCAGCTTATCATTCCGGCTTCGAGCGGACATCTCCCAGGTCGCGCGACTCGCCCGGGGCGAGCTTGATCTCGTCGAAGACAACGCCGAAGTCCTCGCCCTCGCTGGCGTTGACGACGCGAGCGTCGTACTTGAGCCCGGCGACGAGGCCCTCGAAGCGGAACCGGCCCTCGGCGTCCGTCTTCCGGCCGGGCAGGATCGCCCGGGACGGGTCGTTGATGGTTTCCTGCCAGTCCTTGGCCGTGAGCTGCGCGCCGCCCGCGGCTTGCCCGCCGCGTCGACGAGCCGCCCGGTCAGGGTCGCCCACGGGACGAGCCGGACCTGGAGCGGGCCGGCCTCGTCGCCTCGCAGGCGAAGCTCCGCCGACAGCCGCTTCGCGGCGTGGGTGAACGTCAGGACCCTCGGGCGTCCCGGCAGGAGCCCGAGCACGCGGAACTCGGCCGAGTCGAGCGGGCCCGACGCATCGCGCTCCATCGGATCGAGCCCCGCGACGGTCGCCCCGGCGAGCGGCAGACCGTCCGGGCCCATGACCCGTCCGACCGCGGCACGTTGCCGCTCCAGCTCGATCGCAAGGGAGAGCGGGGCGGAACCTTCGGGGGCGTTGGTCAGGAGGATCGCCTGGAACTGCGCCTGCGGCGTCGGGACGCCGAAGCCGGTCCCGTGGGCGGTCATGATCGTCTCCCGATTGCCGTATTCCCCGTCGGTCTCGAGCCTTCCCCCGGGCTTGCCCGTGAAGAACCCGTGCGGGTCGACGCAGGCGGGCTGATAGTCGTGGCCGGCGATCCGGACGAAGATCGCGCCTGGGCCCGGCAGAACGCCTCCGGTATAGGTCCCGTCCGCCTCGCGATGGGCGCTCGCATAGGCGCCGATGCCGTTGACCGGCTCGAAGCCCGTGACCTTCTGCGTCCACGCGTTGGGATAGACGGGGCTGTAGGTAACCTCGGCGACGACCGGCTTGCCCGTCGCCTTGTCGGTGAGCTTCAGCCGGTAGGAGATACCGCGGATGCATTCGACGTCGGCCTTGATCGGGCCAAGGCCCGGCGTGTCGGGCACGATCGAGCACGTCACGAAGTAGGGCTGCCCGTGGTCGGGCATCACGATGAGCTCGTACGACTTGCCCTTGGCGAATCCCGTCGCCGTGAAGGATCCCTTCGTGTCGGTCGGCTCGCTCGCTCCCTTCACCCGCATGCCCGGGATTGGCCGGCCGGTCGCCTTGTCGCGGACGACGCCCGTGATCGACCGCCCGGGCGGGACCACCAGGTCGAACGTCGCGCCGTGGACCTGGCCCCCGGCCATTCCGAGCGACTTCTCGGCGCCTCGTCCGACCGTCTCGCCCTCCCGCGTCATGGCCAGGAACGTGACGTGCTGGATCGCCGGCGCCTCGGCCGTCAGCTCGACGAGCCGCTCTCGTCCCAGCCCGGAGAACGAGAATCGGCCCTCGGCGTCGGTCGTGGCCCACCCGCGGCGGTCGGGGAATGGCCCCCACCAGCGGTCGTCGATGAGCCGGCCGTTGCCGTCCTCCGTGCCGTCGCGGACCGTCTGGATATAGGCGCCCAGGTCGCCCCCCTTCGCGGTCGCTGTGGCGTCGATCGAGACCCGGGCTCCCGCCACGGGACGCCCCTGGGTGTCGAGCACCCGACCACGCAAGGGCACGTCATCCACGAGCCGGAGCGTGACGTCGCGATCGCGCGCCTTGCCCAGCGCGACCCAGGCCGGTCCCAGACCCTCGGCCGTCGCGATCAGTTGCGCGTAGCGGTAGCCGGGGTCGGCGGCCGGCTCTTCCGGGTGATTGGTGGGCATTTCGAGCCGATAGGTGCCGTCCGGGCGGGACGTCGTCTCGGCGACGACCCTCGTGGTCGAATCGCCTCGGCGTGACGCCGACGGCATCGCGATCATCACGTGCGCCCCTGCCACCGCGGCCTCTCCCGGCCCGAGGACCTTGCCGCGGAATTCGACTGCGGGAGCGGCCGGGGCCGACGCGGGCTTCGGATGCTCTGGTTCGGGGCGTTCCTCCGCCGCGCCGAGCGCCGAGTGCGACGAGGGCCGGGATGGCACAGGCCAGGATCACGGCCGCAGCCGAGACCGCGTATCGCGCCGTCCTCGCGACCATGATCGTCCGCGCCACTCGCCTCGAGAGGGCCGACGCGGCCGGCGTGATGATCCCCCCGGCGAAAGTCGCCGCCATCGCCGCCCTGACGGCGACCGTGGTCCAGCGCGCCCGGCACCGCCCCCGAAGCCGACGCGGCCGCCAGCGCCACGGCCGCCGGCGCGAGGCCCCGGCGTCCGAGCCGCGATCGGAGCAGGTCGCGGGCCCCGGACAGTCGCCGGCGCACGGTCGCCTCGCCCATCTGCAATTCCACCGCCGCCTGCGAATGCGTCCTCGCCTCCAGGTGGCAGAGGACCAGCGGCCGGCGGAGCCGCTCGGGCAGGCGGTCGATCTCCTCGTGCAGCGCGGCGTGCAGGGCCTCGCGCGGTCCTCTGTCGCCGGCCGCGTCGCGCAGCTCTCCGGCACGCCGCTCCTGCTCGCGACGGCGACTCGCCTCGACGTTCGCCCGGACCGCGACCCGGTGCGCCACGCGATGGAGCCAGGGCCCGATCGAGTCGCGACCCCGGATCGACCCGGCCTTGCGGACGAGGACGAGGAACGTCGCCTGGAAGGCATCCTCGATATCGTCGCGGTCGCGGAGCGTGCCCCGGCAGACGGCCAGGACCATTGGCCCGTGCCGCTCGACAAGCACCTCGAAAGCCAGGGGGTCGCGTCTTGCGAGGAACCGATCGAGGAGCTGCCCGTCGGTCTGCCCGGCGACAGTTCCTTTTCCGAACAGCGCCCCGATCTCCGCCAGCGCGGCGCCCGCCGTCAGGTTCGCCATAACCGGGTCTCCCTCGAATCGATGGTATCCGCATGGACTCCCCACCGTAAGAGAGGCCCTGCTCGGCTTCACCCGATCACTTTTCTGGAGAATTCGCCGGAGGAACGTATTAGGATCTCCGTCGGGGTTTCCGGCGATCTCCACGGCTCGGAGCTGTCCCTCGAAGGCCAGACGACGATGAATGACGCCCTTTGCATGTTGGCCGCGCTGGTCCTCGTTGTCGCCCCGGGCGCGGACGATCGCCGATCTGTCGTCCTCGAAGTCGATGCCGGCCGGTACGACCGCCGCCATACGCCCGTTGTATTCCCCGCCCTCGGGACGTTGCTGGTCCAGCCTAACGTCTCGCTCGAGCGACTCGACAACCGGCAGCCCGTGCCAGTCCAGGCGACCGAGATCGGCACACCGTCGGTGGCCTGGATCCTCCACGAGCTACTTCCGGCCGGCACCACCCGGCGCTACCGACTCTCGGTCGCATCGGCTCCGGTGGCGGCCGGACCGCTGCGGTTCACGTGCGATCACGAACAGGTCACGATCGACCTGGCCGGCCAACCGGTGCTCACCTACCACGTCGCCGTCGCCGAGCCTCCCCCGGGCATCGACCGCGTCTTCCGCAAGAGCGGCTTCATCCACCCGCTCGCGACCCGCTCGGGGCTGGTCGTCACCGACGACTTTCCGTCCGACCACGCCCACCAGCACGGCCTCTTCTTCGCGTGGGTCAACACGACGTTCGAGGGCCGCCACGTCGACTTCTGGAACCAGAAGTCGAGGACCGGTCGCGTGGCGCACGACGAGGGAGGCCCCGGCCTGAGCCCGCACGCCGGGCCCGTGATTGCCGAGTTCTCCGTCCCGCTCCGACACGACGACCTCACCGCCCCGGGTGGCCCGTCGAAGGTCCTCGATGAGACCTGGGTCGTGCGCGCTTACGACGTCCCGGGCCTTGTCGTTCTGGACATCGAGTCCACCCAGACATGCGCCGGTCGTTCGTCCCTCATCCTCAACAAATACCATTACGGCGGCCTGGGACTCCGCGGCAACCGCGCGTGGCTCGACCCGACGGTGAAGGGGGACGACGCTCCCGACCCGGCCAAATCGGGCCATAGCGACTTCTTGACGAGCGAGGGCAAGCACCGCAGCGACGGCAACCACACCCGCCCTCGCTGGGTCGACCTGTCGGGAGAGGTCGGGGGACGTGTCGGCGGCGTCGCGATCCTCGACCATCCCGCGAACTTCCGGTTCCCGCAGCCGGTTCGCCTCCACCCAAACAAGCCGTATTTCTGTTTCGCGCCGATGGTGCTGGGCGATTTCGCCATCGATCCCGGCAAGCCCTACATCTCGCGTTATCGGATCATCGTCCACGACGGCCCGCCCGACCCCAGGCTCCTCGACCGCCTCTGGGACGACTACGCCGACCCGCCGCGCGTGAGGGTCGTGGCTGAAGGCAAGTAACACGCGGCGCTCTCTCAGCAAATGTGAATCGTCCAAACGAGGCTCGCGTGGCACCTTCCGGCGCCCTGAGGCTCGGCTAGAATCGCCGCGAGTGCCCCGGACCGCATCCGACACCGATGACAGGACCGACCCATGCGGCGACTCTCCGCGCACCTCACTCCCCTGCTCCTCTCGTTCGCCGCCGTCGCCTCCGCAGCCGATGCGCCGAAGGGGCAAATCAGCAAATACACCTTTGAGAAGAGCAAGATCTTCCCCGGCACGGTCCGCGAGTACTCGATCTACGTGCCCGCGCAGTACGACCCCGCGAAGCCGGCCTGCGTCTACGTGGGCCAGGACGGCGGCGGATTCAACGCCGCGGCCGTCTTCGACGACCTGATCGCCCGGGGCGAGATGCCGGTCACGATCGGCATCTTCGTCATGCACGGCCGCGTCAAGGCCCCGTCGCAAAATACCCTCGACCGCTTCAACCGCAGCTACGAATACGACGGCCTGGGCGACAGCTACGTCCGCTTCCTCCTCGAGGAATTGCTCCCCGACGCCGAGACGAAGACCGCCCCGGACGGCCGCCCGATTCGCCTTTCGAAGTCGGGCAACGACCGCGCGATCGGCGGCGCCAGCAGCGGGGCGATCTGCGCCTTCACGGCCGCGTGGGAGCGGCCCGACGCCTTCTCCCGCGTCTTCAGTGCGATCGGCACCTACGTCGGCCTTCGCGGCGGCAACGAGTATCCCACGCTGATCCGCAAGTATGAGCCGAAGCCGATCCGCGTCTTCCTCGAAGACGGCTCGAACGACCTGAATATCTACGGCGGCGACTGGTGGATGGCCAACCAGGAGATGGAGCGCGCCCTCAAGTTCGCCGGCTACGAGGTCGAGCACGCCTGGGGCACGGGCGGCCACAACGGCACGCACGGCACGCAGGTCTTCGCCGACGCCATGCGGTTCCTCTGGAAGGGCTACCCCGAGGCCGTGAAGGCGGGACTCGGCTCGCAGCAGCTCAGGGAGATCCTCATCCCCGGCGAGCACTGGCAGCTCGTCGCCGACGGTTACAAGTTCACCGAGGGCCCCGCCGCCAACGCCAAGGGCGAGGTCTTCTTCAACGACATCCCCAACAGCAAGACCTACAGGATCGGCCTCGACGGCAAGGTCTCCCAGTTCCTCGACGACTCGAAGCGCGCCAACGGCCAGGCCTTCGGCCCCGGCGGGAAGCTCTACGCCGTGGCCACCGGCGCGAGCCAGGTGATCGTCTACGACGCCGACGGCAAGCCGACTGCCAGCTTCGGTGACGGCATCAAGGGCAACGACATCGTCGTCGGCAGCCGCGGAGGGGTGTACGTGACCGACCCCGCGCCGAACGGTAACGACCCCAGCAAGGTCTGGTACTTCAGCCCGAGCGGCGAGAAGAAGCTAGTGGACAGCGGTCTCAAGTACGCCAATGGCATCACACTCTCGCCCGACCAGACGCTGCTCTACGTCGCCGACTTCCGGAGCCACTGGGTCTACAGCTACCAGGTCCAGCCCGACGGATCGCTTAATTACAAGCAGAAGTATTATCGTCTCCACACACCCGACTCGGCCGATGACGCCGGCGCCGACGGCATGCGAGTCGACCGCGACGGCCGCCTCTGGGTGGCGACCCGGCTGGGCCTGCAGGTCTGCGACCAGGCCGGCCGAGTCAACTGCATCATCCCCACGCCCAATGACAAGGTCGCCAACCTCGCCTTCGGGGGCGAAGGCTTCGACATCCTCTATGCCACGTGCGGCGACAAGGTCTACAAGCGCAAGGTGAAGGTCAAGGGGGCCAACGCCTTCGAGCCCCCCGTCAAGCCCGCGGCGCCCCGGCTCTGACCCGAGGAGAGTTTCCGATGTCGACCATCAAGGACCTCCGCATCAACGGCTCCAGGATGCCGATCGACGCCGACTCCGACCGCATGCTCCTCGGCGTCCTCCGCGACGACCTCGACCTCACCGGCGCCAAGTACGGCTGCGGCGAGGGCCGTTGCGGCGCCTGCACGGTGCTGCTCGACGGCAAGGCCGTTCGCTCGTGCATCACCACCGTCGGCGAGGCCGCGACGGCCGAGATCACCACGATCGAAGGCCTGGAACGCGACGGCAAGCTCCATCCACTACAGGCCGCCTTCCTCGACCACCAGGCCCTCCAGTGCGGATTCTGCACCTGCGGGATGATCATGCAGGGCGTCGCGCTCTTGAATGCCAACTCCCGTCCTTCGACCGAGGACATCGAACGGATCATGGACGGCAACGTCTGCCGGTGCGGTACTCACCCGCGGGTCATCGCGGCCATCACGAGCGCCGCGCGGTCGATGAAGGAGGCCTCGCGATGAACCCCACGCGACGCGACGAGACCGTTGTCGTCGAGCCCGAGCGGTTCGAGCTCCGCGAAGGCCCGGCCTATCACTTCGAGCTCGATCGCCGCGACTTCCTCAAGGTCCTCGGCGCCGGCCTGGTCGTCCTTCACCTGATCGACGACGCCGACGCCCAGGAGACGGCCGGCAACCGCCGCCAGGGCGCCGGCCGCGGGACGCCGCAGGAGATCGGCGCCTGGATCCACATCGGCGAGGACGGCGCGATCACCGCCTACACCGGCAAGGCCGAGGTCGGCCAGAACATCCGCACGTCGCTCGCCCAGGCCGTCGCCGAGGAGCTTCGCGTGCCGCTGGCGTCGGTGAAGATGGTCATGGCCGACACCGCCCTCACCCCCTACGACATGGGCACCTTCGGCAGCCGGACCACGCCCCAGATGGGCCGGCAATTGCATCGAGTCGCCGCCGCGGCGCGCGAGGAGCTGATCGGGCTCGCGGCCGAGTCGTGGAAGGTCGAGCGGGACGCCCTCGAAGCCGCCGACGGCAAGGTGCGTCGCAAGGATACAAAGGAGTCGATCGCCTTCGGCTCGCTGACGAAGGGGCAGAAGCTTACGAAAGTCGTCGCGAGCGATCCGGCAACGACTCCCGCCGCGAGCTGGATCATCGCCGGCCATGACGCCGCCAAGTCGAATGGACGCGACATCGTCACCGGCCGCCACAAGTACGCCTCCGACGTGAAATTGCCCGGCATGTGGCACGGCAAGGTCCTCCGCCCTCCCGCGTTCGGCGCGAAGCTCGCCTCGCTCGACGCGAAGGCGGCCGAGGCGCTGCCGCACGTCGTGGTGGTTCACGATGGCGACTTCGTCGGCGTCGCGGCACCGAGCGAGACCGAGGCGACTTGCGCCCTGAAGGCCCTCAAGGCCGACTGGAACGTCCCGGCCGCCGAGGTGTCCAGCAAGACGCTTTTTGACCACATCCGCCGGACCCGACGCGAGGCCACGACCGGCCCCGGCGGGGTCCGCACCGGACGGGCTCGGTCGACGACGCCCTCAAATCCTCCGACGTCCGGCTCGACGCGACCTACGCCATTCCCTACATCGCCCACGTCCCGATGGAGACGCGCGCGGCCGTCGCTCAATGGGAGGGCGACAAGCTCACTGCCTGGACCGGCACGCAGCGTCCCTTCGGCGTCCGCTCCGAGCTGGCCGGCGCGTTCAAGATCGCCGAGGACCGGGTCCACGTCATCGTCCCCGACACCGGCGCCGGCTATGGCGGCAAGCACACTGGCGAGGCCGCGCTCGAGGCCGCCCGTCTGGCGAAGGCCGCGGGCCGTCCGGTCAAGCTCCTCTGGACGCGTGAAGAGGAGTTCACCTGGGCCTACTCCCGGCCCGCAGGTGTCATCGACGTCTCCGCCGCCGCCCACAACGACGGCACGCTCGTCGCCTGGAAGCACCTCAACCTCGGCTCAGGCTCGGCGGGCGTCGGCACGTATTACGACGTCCCGAACCAGTGGGCCGAGTACCACCCCGCGGGCTCGCCGCTCCGCGGCGGCTCGTACCGGGCGCTGGCCTCGACGGCCAACCACTTCGCCCGCGAGACGCTCATGGACGAGCTGGCCCACGCACTCGCCCTCGACCCGCTCAAATTCCGCCTGAAAAACCTCAAGGACGCCCGCCTCCGCGCCGTCCTCGAGGCCGCCGCCAGGGCGTTCGGCTGGGGCGCGAAGGCGGCCGAGGGCCGGGGCTTCGGCCTCGCATGCGGAACGGAGAAAGGCGGATACATCGCCACCTGCGCCGAGGTCGCCGTCGACCGCGACACCGGCAAGGTCCAGATCATCCGTGCTGTCTCGGCCATGGACTGCGGCGCGATCGTCAACCCCGGCGGCCTGAAGGCCCAGGTCGAGGGCTGCCTCATCATGGGCCTCGGCGGCGCGCTCTTCGAGGCAATCGAGTTCGAGGACGGCAAGCTCCTCAATCCGAAGTTCTCGAAGTACCGCGTCCCCCGCTTCCGCGACATCCCCGCGATCGAGGTCGTCCTGATCGACCGCAAGGATCAACCCTCGGCCGGCGCGGGCGAGGTGCCGATCGTGGCGATTGCGCCGGCCGTCGGAAATGCTGTCTTTCAGGCGACGGGGGTACGGCTGCGGTCGCTGCCGCTGGCCCCGAAGGGCCTGAAGACCTGACCGCCTGACTGCCTCCGGTTGGCGGAGGCATGAACGGGACGGGTTGAAAACGCTCTCGGTGTGTCAGACCGCCGCCGCCGTGTAGAGCGGCTCGATCCGCTCTCCGGCCGTGAGCCGAATCGGCCGCCCGAGCCGGTCGCGGATCTCTGTCCCGGGATCGACGCCGAGCGCCCGATAGATCGTCGCGGCGAGATCCGGCGGTCCGAACGATCGAGACAGGGGACGAGCCCCGAGGCGGTCAGACTTGCCGATGACCTGCCCGCCGACCACACCCGCGCCCGCGAAGACGGCCGAGAAGACGTGCGGCCAGTGGTCGCGGCCGGGGACGTCGCCCGGTTTCAGTGGGGAGATCCGTGGCGTCCGGCCAAACTCGCCGAGCATCACGACGAGGGTCTCGTCGAGCATCCCGCGCGATTCCAGATCATCGAGCAACGCCGACACCGCGCGATCGAGCGGCGGGAGCAGGTCGTTCTTGAGCCGCGGGAAGTTGGCGACGTGGGTGTCCCACGTCTGGACGATCCCCATCGTCGCCTGGACGATCGGCACACCGGCCTCGACGAGACGGCGCGCGGTCAGGAGCGAGCGGCCGAAGAGGTGGCGGCCGTAGCGGTCGGCTAGGCGAGGGTCCTCGCGCGAGACGTCGAGCGCCCGGCCGACCTGGCCGTTGCAGAGCATGGCGAGCGCGGCGTCTTGCCGGTCGGCGAAAGCGTTGTCGTAGGAAGGCAACGCCGTCTGCCCGAGCAAGTGCCGGCGCCGATGCAACCGCTCAGGATCGAGCCCGCTCGGCAGCGTCAGGCTGTCGTCGCGCGACTCGGGCCGGTTCGGGTCGAGCCGAAGCTGCCAGGGGTCGTGGCGCGGGCCCAGGAACCCGGCGTCCTGGCCCGGCCACGTGAGCGGGCCTTCGACCAAACGCAACGGCAGTGCCACGCCGTTCGGGATGCCGTCGCTCCGACGATGGAGCGAGTCGAGGACGGCCGCGTAGCACGGGAAGTCGTCACGAGAGGCGACCCGATCGAGGTCGCTCGCGCCGCGGGGGCTGGAGGGGTGGCCGGTCAGCACGTGGTGAACGGCGACCAGGTGGTTCCCCTCGGGATGCGCCATCGAGCGGATGATCGCGAGCCGATCGGCCCTCTGCGCCAGGCGGGGCAGGTGCTCGCAGACGTGGATGCCGGGAACATTCGTGGCGATCGGCTTGAACTCGCCCCGGATGCCGTCGGGCGCCTCCGGCTTCATGTCGAACGAGTCGTGCTGTCCGAGCCCGCCGCTGAGCAGGATCACGATCACCGACTTCGCCCGCCCCGCCGTCGTACCCGACGCCGCGGCCCGGCCGGCGAGCAGGCCGGGCAGGCCGAGGCCGAGCAGGCGTGAATACCCCAGCTGCAGGAACCCTCGTCGCGATAGGTCGCCCACGCCCTCGTGGTTCGGTTCGAGTCGGCTCATCGGATGGCTCCCGCTCGAAAGCCCGCGTCGCCGCGGGCCGGATCTGTCCCGGACGATCCTGTCCCCCAAAGTTTAACAATTGATGTCGAGAAGGCCAACCCGTCCTCGCGATGATTGAGGCGAGCCCAGCGGCCGGTTTCGTCGAGCGCCTGGTCCCAGGTGGCTCCCTTGAGCTCGCGGTAGCGTCCCAACCTTCTGGAGACTCGTCCAGCACCGGCCTGAATCGGAGAACGAACGGCCGGCTTTTTACGACGATACGTGTTGAGCTCTTTGACAATCCGGCCAAACGGGGACCACGGCCGGCGCGAATGACACGTCCCTAGAAGTCGGCCCGATCCCGGTCCGCAGGTTCGTGCGCGCCGAGCAAACCCAATCGGCGGCCATGCCATCGGCGCCGAGCGAAGCCAATTCGGCGTGGTCAACTCGTACCTTAACGCCGAACGAAGCCAATTTCTCAGGGGCCTCGGACACGGCTGCGCCCTTTTGCGGGACGAGTGCGGAGCGCTATTGAGGCGTCCCGGTAGAGGTTTGGTTCGCCTTCGATCGTCATCGCGTGCTTTGACGAGCCCGCGATGTCCGAACACACTGACGAGCGGCGCATCCTTGACGCGCCGAGCGAAGCCAATCGGTGGAGGTCGCGGCGACCGAGCGAAGCCAATCGTCCGCCGGCTCGCACGCCGATCGCGAGGCCCGAGCGCGGGAGGGCAAGACCCTTGCGACGGACGCGACGCCGAGTGACCATCGAGTCAGGACGACCCGGAGGGACTGCGATGTCGACAGAATCGGACCCAAGTCGGCGCGACCTTCTTCGGACCGCGGCGGCTGGCCTGGCCACGACACTGGTCATCGCCCCGACGTCGTACGCCGCGGATTCCGATCGGATCCTCCGCGAGAACGAGGCGCCGGGCAGGCGCGACTGGATGACCACGAACGTCCGCGTCGATCCGAAGACGAAGTATCGCTCGCCCTGGATCGAGGGCTACGCCTCGAGGACGAGTGTCCGGCCCGGCGAGTCGATCGGGCTCCACGTCAGCACGAACCCTGCGTCGCCGTTCGTCGTTGACGTCTACCGGATGGGCTATCACCAGGGCCTCGGCGGCCGGCACATGGCCCGTCTCGGCCCGTTCCCGGGGCGGGTCCAACCCGACCCGGCCGTCGGCGAGATGAGACTCCGCGAGTGCGCGCTGGGAGCCGTGCGCGACGCTGACCATTCCCGTCGACTGGACCAGCGGCGTCTATCTCGCCAAGCTTACGGCCGAGCGCGAGGGGTTGCAGAGCTACATCATCTGGGTCGTACGCGACGATCGCAAGTGTGATTTTCTGTTCCAGGTGAGCGATAACACCTGGAATGCTTATAACCGCTGGCCGAGCCAGTTCTCACTCTACGATGATGGACAGAAGGTCTGGTACTGGGGCCCCGACGTGAAGGTCAGCTTCGACCGGCCCTACGGCAATTATTGCCAGATCCTCGACGCGCCGCTGTCCGTCGGCTCGGGGGAGTTCTTCCTCTGGGAATTCCCGCTGGCCTTCTGGATGGAAAAACATGGATATGATGTGTCTTATATATCAAATACGGATACTCATGCCGACCCTCAAGGCTTGCTGAGGGCCAAGGGCTTGCTGTCGGTCGGGCACGACGAATACTGGTCGCGCGACGATGTATGAGAACGTGAAGCAGGCGATTGCGAAGGGCCTGAACGTGGCGTTCCTTTCCGGCAACAGCGTGTGCGGCGTGGTGCCGATGCTGCCGTCGGCCGACGGACGGCCCGGGCGGATCATCACGCGGGTCGGCCTGTTCGGCGGCATCACTGACGAGGCGAAAGGTTTCCCCGACATGCTCCGGCTCAAGGAGCACGGGCCGAGCGAGTCGCTCCTGATCGGCGCGCGCAGCGCCTATCCCGTCACCGGCGGCGGCGACTGGGTCTGCCGGAAGCCCGACCACTGGCTCTTCGCTGGTACGGGCATGAAAGCCGGCGACGGCATCCCGGGCCTCGTCGGCTGGGAGTGGCACGGCGACCCGGCGAGGATCGAAGGGCTCGAGGTCGTCGCCTCGGGCCCGACGACCAACGGTTCCGTCTCGGGCGAGTTCGCCGCGACGGTGTATCCCGGGCCGAAGGGGAACGTCGTGTTCAACGCCTCGACCTGCTGGTGGGCCGACGGCCTGTCGGAGCCTCCGGGCTATGTCCGGCCGGCGGTCTACACGAAGCCCAAGGGGCCCGACCCGAGGGTCCAGAGAATCACATCCAACTTGCTGGACAGGTTCCGCGCGACCTGAACCGCTCAGCGCTTCGCCTTGAGCAACGGCCGATGCACGCGGAGGGCCTCGATCGTCGCGGCCATATCCGGCGGGAGTGGGGTCGAGAGTTGGATCGGAACGCCGGTCAGGGGATGGGCCAGGTGCAGGGAGTGGGCGTGGAGGGCGTGGCGTTCGAGGATGGCGCGCTCGCCGTCCTGGGCATCGGCCCCCAAGAGGTCGGCGATCGTCAGCCGGTCCCTGCCCGCGTAGAGCTTATCGGCGACGAGCGGGTGGCCAATGTGGGTGAGGTGCACGCGGATCTGGTGCGTCCGGCCGGTCCTCGGATGGCAGCGGACCAGGGCGTAGCCGTCGAACCGCTCGACGACCTCGTAGAACGTCACGGCCTCCTTGCCGCCGTCCTCGGCGAGACGAATCGCCATCTTCTCGCGATGGGTCGGATGGGGCCCGATCAGCCGCTCGATGTAGTCGCTGTCGCGCGAGGGGACGCCCGAGACGATGGCGAGATACTCCTTGCGGATCGACCGCTCCTCGAACTGCTTCGCGAGCGCCGCGTGGGCGCGGTCGTCCTTGGCGACGATCAGTAGACCCGAGGTGTCGCGGTCGAGCCGGTGGACGATGCCCGGGCGGTTCTCGCCGCCGACGGATGAGAGCTTGTCGAAGTGGAACTGCAAGGCATTGACGAGCGTGCCAGACCAGTTTCCCTTGGCTGGGTGGGTGACGAGGCCCGCGGGCTTGTTGACGACGACGAACGCATCGTCTTCGTGGACGATCTCGATCGGGATGTCCTCGGGCGCGTGCACGGCCTCGGCCAGCTCGGGGAGCCACGCGGTGATGACGTCGCCGACCCGGACCTTGTACGACGCCTTCGTCGGCACGCCGTTGACCAGCACCGCGCCCGCGTCGATCACCTTCTGGATCACGCTTCGCGAGTAGTCCTGATATCGGCTCGAGAGGTACGCGTCGACCCGCTTGCCCTCCATCCGGGCCTTGACGACGAACTCGGTGGGCGTCGCGGACAGCTCGGGCGGCATGGCGGGGTTGCATCCGGTAATGCGAAGGGCGAGCGCCGCAGGGCCGCGGCGCTCGCCCGTGGTCGAAGCGACCGGCGTCGACATTCAGGATTTCGGCTTGCTCGCCGGGGTGAATGGATCCTTGGGAAGCTCGGCCGGCTTGGCCGCCTCGGGCCTGGTCGACGGCGTCGTGAGCGGGGGCGGCTCGATGTCCATCGGGGCCGGGCCGGGGGGCAGCGTCGATCCGGCGGTCGGCCGTGTCAGACTCTTGATCAGGTCCGACGTCGATAGCGGTCCGCCCGGAATGGTCGGTCCGCCGAGGGGCGGATGGTCCGCGGGCAACCCCGAGACGCTCGGAGGGAGCGAGGCCGTCGGCGGCTTGTAGGTGTACAGTTCCTTGTAGAACGCGACGGCCTCGGGGTCCTTGAGCCGTTCGGCGATATCTGCGCCTGAGCGGCCTCGGGCGTGCCCGGCCAGCCGGAGATGACCGCTTTATAGGAGTCGATCGCCTCCGGCAGTTCGTTGCGGGCCTCGTGCGTCCGCGCGATTCCGAAGGCGGCCTCGACGGCCTCGGGCGAGTCCTTCGGCGCCTCCTTCGCGGCCAGCTGAAACTGCTCGAGGGCCTTCTGGAGTTGCGGGCCGGCCGCCTCGCGGTTGCCGGGCAGGTCGCGGGTCGCGGCGAAGAAGTAGTCAGACGCCGCCTGGAGCCGGGCCACGCGGGCAGATCTCGGAGCCGGCGTAGGTGTCGGCGACCTCGACCTTCTGACCCGGCGTCTGAGCCGCATTCAGGTCGGCCCAGGCCTTGGAGACCGACGAGCGGCCCGCCGACAGGCCGGTGACGAGGGTCGACAGGAGGACGATGACCACGATCACGCCGGCGAGCAGGTACCAGAACTTCGCCCCCTGCGCCATCCCGCGATGGAGCCAGCGGGCCAGGATCGTCATGTCCTGCTCGGGGTCGTGGATCACGGTCGGCGCGGCATGCTCGAACTCGTGCTTGACCGCCGTGCGCGCGTCCTCTTTCATCGGTCCATCCATCCCGTGTCTGTCGTTGCGAGCGGTACCGGCATCGAAGCGGGCGCGAACTGGCGCAAGGTGGCCAGATGCCCCTTTGGAGACCCTGGCGCATCTTAACGGCCGGCGCCAAAGGCGGTCAAGCTCGGCGGAACCCCCGTCGTGGGTCCGTTTGATCGGAGACATGGGGATTGGGGGCGCATCGATCGCCCACCGAACCCGGTGCCCAAGCGCCGACCGAACCCGAGCGTCCGCCTCTCGTCTGCAAAGGTGCGGCCCCGTGCGGAATCGCGGCTATGCTACCCGGCCGCGCCGACCGAACCCGAGCCTCCCGCGCCGACCGAACCCGAGCCCCGGCGCCGACCGAACCCGAGATCTCCGCGCCGAGCGGACTCACTGGATGACCGTCTTGTCAAAGACCATCCCTCATCATCGTAAATTCGAGCGCCCGCGTTCTCCGATTCCGCGCCACCGCCGGGAAAGCCCGCAGGGTCGCAACCGCCCACCGTCCTTTGATCCGGGCCGTCGCGGTGCCCACTCTACGGGGCTCCATCGGCGCATGGTTAGGCGAACAGGCACCCCCACTGCGTGACGGTGCCAGTCCCCTCCCAGCCAAACTCACCTGTCCCGCCGAGCCGCCGGGGAATGTCCCCTTACGCGGTGCCCGGCTTCGCGGGCGTGCCGCCGTGTGCGATCACAACCCAGCGGGCGAGCGCGGGCGGCTTCGTCCCCACCTCCGCGACGCGAAGCCTCGCGCCGTTGTTGAGGCCCTCGGCATAGACGGCCTGAGCCTTGAGTTTCACCGGGAAGAAGCTCAGGTAGCCCATTGAGGTGACGATGAAAAACCGCGAGTCATCGCCCGGGGTCTTCGTGGCTTTGACGTGCGGCACTTTCTCAGTGCTGTTGACCTTCGCGTACCGGTCCATGCTTGGGTTGTAGAAGGCGAAGGTATCGTCATCTCCCTGCTTTCCCTTGAACTGGATCTGCCAATTGACCTTCGGCACGTCCCGGCCCGAGATCTGGATCGGGGCGCCTTCGTTCGTCTTGTCGTGATCGACCTCCCAGCAAGACGGTTTCGCATCCTTCGGCAGCGGGTGGCGCAGGGCGACCGCCGGATAGATCCGGACAGGCACGTCGAGGACGTTGGCCTTGCGGAGTAAGTCCTGTGTGATTTTCGGGCCGGCCAGGAGGACCGGGTCGACGACCCAGCGCCGCCCATCCCGGGTGCGGCCCGACGCGATCGGCGATCACCATCTTCGTGCCGTCGCCGGTGTGTCCGTTCTCGGTCACGAGGACCTTCATCGGGCGACGGACCGGCACGAACGAGAAGCAGTTCAGGCTCTTCACCATGAAGAACCGCGCCTCGTCGGTGATTTTCTCGGACAGGACGAGCGCCCCACGCGCATCTCCGGTCACGGTGGCATATCCTCCGACACCCCGATTGAACAGCGCGAAGGTGTCGCGCGAGATCCTCACCTTGGTCTTCCCGGGGGAGACGGCAGCCAACTCGTTGAGCTTGTTGGGGGAGACGGTGGTCGACTTGCCCGCGCTCTGGATCTCCCAGAGGATCTTCGGCCCCTCCCGGTTCCAAAGCTGGGCGGGCGTGCCCGGCTTGGTCTTGTCGTGCAGGAACTCCCATTGCGCGGGCTTGACGTCCGGCACGCCGCTGAAGGATGGGTAGATCCAGGTCGGTGTGTCGACCATCCCTGACTTTTTGAGCTCGTCGAGGGACACGCCCAGCATCACGACGGGCTTGGTCTCGGCGGGGTCCGTCCGCTTCTCGACGTATCCCTCTTTCAGAACCAGGTTCTGGAACTCACTTCCCTTCAGCTCGACGAGTTGGAGGTCGTCCGCGCCTTCGATCGTGAAAACGTTATTCTTCACCGTCCCCGTCAGCCTCCCTTTGACGATGAATTTCCGGTTGTCGGGGGCATAGATCCCCGGCTGACTCGTCGCCGTCTTCGAGAAATCAACCATGGCAATGGCGATCGCGCCGATGGTGGTCGCGACCCCGCCCATCACGCCCGCCGCGCTCGCCATGCCGAAGCCGAAGGCCATCGAGGCCAAGGTGGCCTCGGCCACGCCGGCAAGCGCCAGGGAGCCGCCGAACGTGACCACGGCGAGGCCCACTCCCAGGACGGCGACGATTGTTCCGGCCACGAACATCCCGATCGTCGCGGCGCTGTCCGTGTACTCGGTCTCCGCGCCCGCCCAGTAGGTCGCATGGAGCGTGACCAACCCAACGCCCCCGTCCAGGACGACGTATTCTTTCGGCCCGATCATGTTGCGCCAGTCGTAATTGACGGCGGCGCTCAGGCTCGCGTTGACGAGGCTGTTCGTGCCGTTGACGATGGTCACCGTTCCCATTGCACGCGTCTCCGAAGGCGGCTGGACGATGGTCCGGCTCGGGGGCCGATCGGGTCGCGACGTCGCCGCGAGGCGGGGTTTCCCGCATTCCACCCGACCGAGCCGGCCGATCACCCCTGGCGCTCGCCTTAGATGGCCATCTCACTTTCCCTGCATGTCACCGTCAAGTGAAAATCCCGAGATTTCAAATATTTTAGAATAGAAAATACCAATAATTAATAAATTAACACTTCACTCGCTCACACTCCGATGGGAGCGGTTTGGGGACATTCCTCCGCGCCGTAGGCCATTGGGTCGTCTGGGCTGCAGGGGGCAGGCAACTCGGCGCCGCTCCGGAGCCAGTCCCCTGCCCGTGGCGGCGGCGCAATGGCGCCGGCCACACGAGGGCGGTCCGTATGGCGGACCTACACCGAGGCCGCCACGGCGTTGCGGAAGATCCGCAGGCCGTCCCCCTCGCCGTCCGAGCCCGCGGCGGGTCCAGCGGGGGTGGTGGAGCGGATCGACGTGCCGCTCGGGGTGGGGCATCAGGCCGAAGATCCGGCCGGTCGGGTCGCAGACGCCCGCCACCGCGCCGGCCGAGCCGTTGGGGTTGGCGGGGTAGGCCTCGGTCGGCCGGTTCCGGGCGTCGTCGACGTAGCGGAGGACGACCTGGCCCGCCGACTCCAGGCGTCGAGGGCCGCGGGATCGGCAGCGAGGAACTTCCCCTCGCCGTGGCGCGACGGGCAGCTCGATCGGCTCGGCGTCGGTCAGGAACGGGCGAGCGCCCGGCGTCGGCAGCAGGCGGACCCAGCGCGACTCGAACTGGCCCGAGTCGTTGTGCGTCAGGCTCGCCGGCGCGAGGTCGAGCCGCCGGGCAGGAGCCCGGCCTTGACCAGGACCTGGAAGCCGTTGCAGATCCCCAGGATCAGGCCGCCCCGGTCGTGGAACCGGCGGAGGGCGTCGCCGAGGACGGTCCCCAGCCGGGTCGCGAAGATCCGGCCGGCGCCGAGGTCGTCGCCGTACGAGAAGCCGCCGGGGAACGTCAGGATCTGGAAGGCATCGAGCGCCGTCGGGCTGCTCCAGGACGCCGGCCGACGTGCCAGATCTCGGCCGTCGGCGCCGGCCAGTTGCCAGGCGGCGGCCGTCTCCTCGTCGCAGTTCGTCCCGGGGGCCGCAGGACGATCAGGGCGCGGGGCGTGGCCATCAGTAGCTCGCGCTCGCTCGGGGTGTACGTGGGGCGACTGGGAAGTCGATCTCGGCGCGGTAGGCCAGGTTGCGGCGGATCAGGTCGGCCTCATAGACCTGCACGACGAAGTCGGCGGCGATCTTGAGCCGCGACGACGCCCCCTTGGCCGGGAAGTCGGCCGGGGCCCCGCGGCGGAACTCGGCCACGCCGACGTGCTTCGATCGGCCCTTGACGTAGTTGATCCCCGGGATGCCGTCGGCGTCGCCCGAGATCAGGAGCGCGATGTCGTACGTGTCCTGGAGCGCCACCATGTCGACGGCCAGGCTCGTGTCGAGCCCCTTCTCGTTGAGCGTGTGGTGGAGCAGGTCGACCTTCCAGTGCCCCTCCTGGCGGATCTCGACGAAGTCGGTCGCGGCCTGGACGCCGTGGTAGAACCGCTTCTTCCGCTCCAGGGCCCGGCTGCTTGCCGTCGTACCACTCGCGGGTCTCGCCGAAGCAGAGGGCCCAGGCCTCGTCGAGCCGGCGGTCGGGGGCAGGTCGGGGAACCGGCGGGCGACGTCCTCGAGGTAGCTGTCGCGGAGCCGCGGGTTCAGCTCGAACCGGCTCCGCAGCCGGGCCTCGGCCTTGGGGTCGTTCAGGTCCCACTCGTCCATCTTGCCGACGACGTACCAGTAGATCCGCGAGTGCTGCGCCGAGGGCCAGGGCGAGCCCTCGGCGAACGTCCGGCCCCAGTAGCTGCACGCTCTGCTCGAACACGTGGCGATAGAACGAGCCGTAGTCGTCGACGCGCAGGTTCAGGTGCTTGAGCACGCCGTCGAGATTCGAGCCGTCGACGAAGGTCACGAAGCGTAGCATTTTAACATCCTTTTCATGAGATTCACGAAGCGGGCGGTCGATCATCCGGTCATTCACCAGCGCAAGGGAGACTGCCAGGCCGACTTCAGGTCGGCGAGAGTCGCGTCGATCACGGTGTTTCCGCCGAGGCCGCGGACGACGAGCCGGGGATCGTCGCTCGCGGTCGACCTCGCCGAGCCGCCCGAGGGGCAGGCCGCCGAAGACGTCGTCGACGGCTCGCGAACGTGCTCGGGCTGCACTTCGAGCAGGAATCGCGATGGGGACTCGGAGAAGAGCAGGACGCCGCGTCGTGGGCGGCGTCGTCGTCGCACGGCACGTCGCGGAGCGAGACGTCGAGCGCCGAGGCCGCCGGCCAGCGCCATCTCGGCCAGGGCGACGGCCAGGCCCGCCTTCGCTCAGGTCGTGGCAGGCGCGGACGAGGCCGCGATTGATCGCCTCGTGGACCGCGCGGAACAGCCTGCGGCCGAGCGCCGGGGTCGACCCGCGGGACCCGGCCCCCGTCGCAGGCCTCGGCTACCATCGCCAGTGCGACCCGCCCAGCTCGAGCGAGGTCATGCCCGACGAGCAGGACGACGTTGCCGGGCTCCTTCAGGTCCATCGTCACGCACTTGCGGACGTCGGGCACCTGGCCGATGGCGCTGATGAGGAGCGTCGGCGGGATGGCCAGGCTCTGCCCCTCGTGCGTGTATTCGTTGTACAGGCTGTCCTTGCCCGAGATGAACGGCGTGCCGTAGGCGAGGGCCAGGTCGTGGCAGCCCTCGCGCCGCCAGGACGAGCGCGCCGAGCGTCTCGGGCCGCTCGGTGTTGCCCCAGCAGAAGTTGTCGAGCAGGGCGATCCGATCGGGGTCGGCGCCGACGGCCACGCAGTTGCGGATCGCCTCGTCGATGACGCAGCCGGCCATCGCGTAGGGGTCGAGCCGGCCGTAGCGCGGGTTGATCCCGCAGGAGACCGCCAGCCCGCGATGTCGAGCCCGCGGACCGGCAGGACCACCGAGGCGTCGCCCGGCCCGTCGTCGTGCACGCCGACCAGCGGCTTGATGACCGTCCGCGCCTGGACCTCGTGGTCGTACTGGCGGACGATCCACTCCTTGCTGCAGACGTCCCACATGCCAAGGATCGCGAGCAGGTCGGCCGTGTAATCGTCCTGGTCGGGCAGGGTCACCGGCCGCTCGGGCGGCGGGGTGAACGTCGCCTTGCGGACGACCGTGGGGCGGCCTTCGTGGAGGAAGTCCATCGACAGGTCGCCGACGACCTCGCCGTGATAGCGGAGGGTCGAGCCGGCCGGTGTCGACGAACTCGCCGAGGTCGGTCGCCTCGACCCCCTCGCGGTCGGCAGAGCGCCTCAACTCGGGCCATTTCTCGGGCGGGACGGCCAGGACCATCCGCTCCTGGGCCTCGCGAGATCCAGATTTCGGTATAGGACAGCCCCTCGTACTTGAGCGGTGCGCTTTCGAGGTCGACCTCGGCGCCGAGTCTCGGCCCCCATCTCGCCGACGGCCGAGCTGAAGCCCCCGGCGCCGCAGTCGGTGATCGAGCGGAAGAGGCCGCGGTCGCGAGCCTGGAGGACGACGTCGAGGACCATCTTCTCGGTGATCGCGTTGCCGATCTGCACGGCGCCGCCGGAGAGGCTCTCGCTCTCGCCGGTCAGCTCGGCCGAGCTGAACGTCGCGCCGTGGATGCCGTCGCGGCCGGTCCGGCCGCCGATGCGCGACGATCCGGTCGCCCGGCTTCGACCGTCTTCGACGACATCCCGCGCGGGATCACGCCGACCGTGCCGCAGAAGACCAGCGGGTTGGCCAGGTAGCCCGGGTCGACGACGAGGGCGCCGTTGACGGTCGGGATGCCCATCCGATTGCCGTAGTCGCGGACCCCGGCGACGACCCCCTTGAGCACGCGCTTCGGGATGGAGCACGCCGGCCGGGAGGCGTCGCGGCCGGATAGTCGGGCGGGGCGACGCAGAAGACGTCGGTGTTGCAGATCGGCTTGGCGCCCAGGCCGGTGCCGAGCGGGTCGCGGATCACGCCGCCGAGGCCGGTGTTCGCGCCGCCGTAGGGGTCGATGGCCGAGGGGTGGTTGTGCGTCTCGACCTTGAAGCAGACGTCGTACTCGTCGTCGAACCGGACGACGCCCGCGTTGTCGGCGAAGACGCTGACGAGCCAGTCGAGGTTGAGGTCCTGCGTCGCCTTGAAGATCGTCTGCTTGAGCAGGTTGTCGATGACCTCGCCCTCGAACTCGATCCGGCCGCGGAGGGTCTTGTGCGAGCAGTGCTCGCTCCAGGTCTGGGCGAGGGTCTCGAGCTCGCAGTCGGTCGGGTCGCGGCCGAGGTCGCGCGAAGTGGGCCTGGATCGTCCGCATCTCGGCGAGGCTGAGGTAGAGCTGGCCCGTCCTTGCTCAGCGTCATCAAGGCATCGTCGTCCAGTCCGCGGATCGGCACCTCGACGCGGCGGAAGTGGTACGGCTGGCCCTGGCCGAGCCGGTCGAACGGCAGCGGGCCGACGACGGCCTGCTCGACCGCGTCGTTCGCCAGGACCTTGCCGGATCAGCTGCGGCAGCGCCGTCGTCCGGACCCTCGACGCGGTAGGTCCGGATCGTCCGGACGTCCGCGACGGCGAAGCCGAGGTCGCGGAGGAACGGCGAGGGCGCTCTCGGCCTCGGGGTCGGTCACGCCCGGCTTGGGCAGGACGTGGACGACCGTGCCTCCGGCCGTTGGCCGCCTCGTTCGCGGGGCGGATCGCGTAGGTCTCGACGACCGGATCGGCCAGGACGGCCTCGGCGGCGCGTCGGAGGTCGTCGCGACGTGAGGTCGCCCTCGACGAGGAACCCGCGGCTGGCCGCGACGGTCCAGGGGCCGGGCAGGCCCAGCTCGGCGGCGTCGGCGGCGACCTGGCGGCCCGCCCGGTCGACACGACCGCGGGCGGGGTCGATCTGGAGATGCCAGAGCATGAGGGACGTTCACTCGAAAATTAACGCGTACCCCGGTTCGTGGGCGTGGGGCAGGCCTTTTAGCTTGGGACAAGTGCGGCAGACGATTCAGAGGGCGTGTGTCCCCGACCTTTGTGGCCCTATTCTAACGGCAGATCTTCACGGATGCGACGCCTCATGGCCGGTTTTGGCCATCGAAAGCCATCCGATTCCGCCGGCCCTTGTCCCACCAGGCACGCAGGGCCGCCTCGTCCCCGGCCTCGAGCGCAGCGCGGAAGCCTTGCGAGCGCGTCGGCGAACTCGTCGAGCGCCTCGAGGCACGGGCGACGGTTCTCGAGGAAGATCGGGGCCCAGAGGGCGGCTTCGGCACCGGCCACGCGGGTCGCGTCGCGATAAGCACCGGCGGCGAGCGGCACCAGGTCCGGGCCGACGAGCGACGCCAGGGCCGCGGCCACGGCGTGGGGCAGGTGGCTCGTCCGCGCGAAATGGGCGTCATGCGTCGTCGGATCGAGCTCGACGACACGGCATCCGAGAGCTGACCAGAAGCCTCGTGCCCGCTCGAGGCGGTCGGGAGGTGTTTGCTCGCGTCGGAGTCAAGACGCAGACGCGGCCCTCGAACAGGTCGGCGCGGGCGTGCGCGACGCCGGATCGCTCCGAGCCGGCGATCGGATGGGCGGCGACGAACTTCGCCCGGGACATGGATCGGCCTCGACCGCCTCGACGATCGTCCGCTTGGTGCTCCCTGCGTCGGTGACCAGCGCTCCGGCCGGCGCGAAGCGGGCGGCCGCGGACGACATCCGTCCTGACCCGATCGACGGGCGTGCAGACGACCACGACATCCGCCCGGGACACGCCGTCCTCGAGCTCGGTCGTCGCCGCGTCGATCGCACCGAGCCGGGCGCCTCGTCGAGCCGGGTCGAGTTGCGGCCGACGCCGACGACGCGATCCGCCGATCCTCGGGCGCGGAGCGCCAGGCCGATCGAGCCGCCGATCAGACCGACACCGACGATGGCGACCGTCCCGAATCGCTCCAACGTACGTCTCCCGATGCCATCAGAACCGCCCGCTGGCGACGGGTCGACCAGTGTAGCAATCGCGCTCCGCGATTGCGAGCGGGGACGCGATCTCGCCGGCCGTCAGGCCCCGCCGACGAACGGCACGAGCGCCGCCGCCATCTCGGCGGCCGACTTCCACCGCGCGGCGGGCTGCTTCTCGAGCGCCTTGCGGATCACCCGATCGAAGGCCTCCGGGAACGTCAGGCCGGTGGGCTCGCAGGGGAACGGGCGGGTGCTCCAGGATCATCGTGTAGGCGTCGGCCCGGTTCGGGTTGAAGCCGAAGAAGGGGTACTGGCCCGTCATCAGGTAGTAGAGGGTCGCGCCGGCGCTGTAAAGGTCGGCGGGCTCCTTGGCCTCGCGGAAGTCGCGGATGTGGTCGGGGGAGATGAACCCGCTCGAGCCGCCGATGTCGCCCTGGTGGGTCAGGCCGGCGAAGCCCGCGTTGTCGCGGAAGCTCTTGGCCAGGCCGAAGTCGGAGAGCTTCATCTTCGGGTGGTGCGCCTGGCCCTGGACGAGCAGGTTCGACGGCTTGATGTCGCGGTGGACGTACCCCTTCTGGTGGGCATGATCGAGCGCCGAGAGAAGCTGCACGCCCAGGCTCGCGGCGGAGGTCAGCGGCAGCGGCTCGGCCAGCGCGCCGACCCAGGCCAGGGCGTTCTTGCCGTCGACGTACTCCATCACGAGCTGATACTGGCCCGACGAGGTCGAAGACGTCGTAGAACTCGACGATCTTCGGATGTTTGAGGTGCTTGAGCACGTCGAGCTCGCGCTCGAACCGGAGCTTGGCGCGCTGGCTCGCGGCGACGGCCGGGGTCATCATCTTGATCGCGACAGGCCGGTTCGTGGCGAGCTGGCGGGCAAGGTAGACCTCGCCCATCCCCCCGCCGCCGAGCTTGCGGTCGATCAGGTAGTCGGCGTGGGTGCGCGGGTACTTGCGGCGGTTCTCCTTGCACGCCTCGCAAAGCCACGAGGCGGGCGTTTCGCCCGGCTCACCGGCGAGCATCAGCTCGAGCGGCGCGGGCGTGCCGCAGCCGAGGCAGTGGACGCGGAGCGCCTCCTCCGACGACTCCTCGACGTGGATCACGAACGAGCTGCCGCCGGCGACGATCTCGTCGCCGTTGCGGAGCCGGACCGTCTCGACGCGCAGGCCGTTGACCTTCGTCCCGTTCGTGCTCCCCAGGTCGCGGAGCAGGCAGGCAGGCGGGTTGAACTCGATCAGGAAGTGGTTCCTCGACAGGAAGCCGTCGTCCGGCACCGAGAACTGGACCTGCGACGACCGCCCGACGACGAACGTGTCGTGCCGGTCGAAGCGATAGACCTTCCCGACGTGCGGCCCTGTGGTGACTTCGAGGTCGACCTTCATCCGATCCGAGGCTCCGGGGGACGTCACCTGGCACTGATTCTTCTATCTTACCCCGCCCGGAGCGCCCCCGTCGATTTTTCCGCGGCCCACTGCTCACCCCGGCAGCTTCTCAGCGGCCAGCTCCTTGAGCCTGCGGAGGTCCCGCTTGCCGACGCCCAGCGTGGGGATCTCGTCGACCTTCGCGAAGTCGCGCGGCGTGGGAATCCAGAGCTTGGCCATCGACCCCGCCCCGAGCTTCTGACAGACCTGCTCGGGGGTCGCGCCGATCTCGGTGTAGAGGACGGCCAGCCGCTCGCCGCGCTTCAGGTCGGGGACGGTCGTGACGGCCACCGCCCCGTCGGCCGCGTCCGACGCTTCCTGGATCGCGGCCTCCACGGCCTCGAGCGGCACCATCTCACCGCCGATCTTGGCGAAGCGACTCTGCCGCCCGGTGAGCTTGAGGAACCCGTCGGCATCCTGATAGCCGAGGTCGCCGGTGCAGTACCAGCCGTCCTTGAGCACCTTCGCCGTTGCCTCGGGCTTGTTCAGATAGCCCACCATCACCTGGGGGCCCTTGACCCAGACCAGCCCCTCCGGTCCCCCTCGGGAGGTCGACACCGGACTCGGGGTCGGTCGTCTTGACGGCCGTGCCGGGCAGCGGCCGGCCCGTGGTCCCCGGACGGTTGCCCGGGATCGTCCGCCCGTCCGGGGTCGTGATTTCCTCGGGGACGTTGACCGAGACGACCGGAGAGAGCTCGGTGCAACCATAGCCTTCGAGCGGCTCTCGGCCGACCTTGGCGGCGATGATCGCGGCCAGCTCGGGCTTGAGCCGCTCCGAGCCGAGGATCGTGTGGACGAGCGACGCGAGCTGGCCGGGCTTGGACCGCTCGGCGTAGGTCCTCATGAACGTCGGCGACGCGGCGATCAGGGTCGCGGAGTTCTTCTCGATCAGGTCGACGATGACCCGCGCGTCGAGGGGCGAGAAGTGGTAGACGACCCGCTTCCCGAGCAGAAGGGCCGTCCAGATCGCGATCGTGTAGCCGAAGCTGTGGAAGAAGGGCAATATGCCGACCAGGACCTCGTCGGGGGCCAGGTTGAGCTGATGGTCGATCTGGTGCACGTTGCTCAGGACGTTTTCATGCGAGAGCACGACGCCCTTCGGATCGCCCGTCGAGCCCGACGTGAAGATCACCGTCGCCGGCTTGTCGAGCATCGGCCCGAACCCGGGCCGGATTGCCGTCAGGAGCGACAACGGGGCAAATTTGGCTAATACCGCAGACCGAATCTTGGCAATCGTGGTGACCGACTTCGCCAGATCCTCCATAAAGATCAGCTCGCCTTCGGGCCTGTATCCGATCTTATCGAGGATCTTGGGCGTCGTGATGATGTGCTTGATGCCGCACTGGGCGATCGAGGAGTCGACGACCGACTTGCTCGCGGAGTAGTTCAGATTGACGGCCACCTTGCCGAGCGTCGCAATCGCGATGTTCGCGACCGCACCGGCGACACCGGGAGGCACGAGCAGACCCACGTAAGGCTCATCGCCGAGCCTCTCGCGGAAGAGTCGCCCCAGGATCAACGAGCCGATCAGGACCTCGCCGTAGGTACGTCTCGTCCCTAGGCTGTCGACCATCGCCAGCTTACCCCAGTGGGCCCGCGCCGGCAATCAGGAGCGGCGGGCAGCGACCGCCAGGACGTGGGCAGGGGCGGCAGCGGGCGATCGGGCGTGGAGAGGTCGACCGGGTCGGCGGCGACCGGATAGGTAGAGACGCTCATGATGGGCTCACGAGCGAGGGTCACATCGGCAAGGCCGCCCGACCCCGGACGGGCTCGCTCGGACCGTAATGTACGGCAACCGAGGGGGTTCGGCAACGGAGCGAGCCGCGCCCTCCACGAGTCATCGGACGACGAAGGGTCCCTCCGCTCGCCCCGCCGCGGGACGACCGGACGAGCCGGGCGGCGAGCGGGCCGCGCCACCGCGGCGAAGCGCTGGCGGTCGCGGCAGATGGCTGCCAGTCCGGACTCGCCCGCGAACCGCCATGGAGCCGACGGAGACGGTCGAAGACGAGGAGGCCCATGCCCGGCAGCACGCCGCGGCTGCGCCAGGGCGTGCGCACGACCTCGTCCCCGATGTACCCGCCGCCCGGTCCGCCGCGGAGGACAGCTCGGCCCAGGCCACTTCGATCATGGCGCCGAGGCCCGGGCTTGATCACCAGTGAGCGGCGATCCCGGTCTCCAGCTCATGCAGGACCCGCTTGGACTCGCTAGGCAGGTCGATCAACCGCCTCGGGCCCGGCGGACTCGGCCAGTCCCTCCGCCTCGCCCAGCTCGTGGAGGAACTGGGCCTCGAAGTCGCGGTACTTGAGCCGGACCAGCCGCTCAACGATGAGCCGGACCTCGGACCGGAGCATGGCCGCGATGATCACCGACGCGGCCGGCCATGCGAGCGACTGCACGAGCATCGTCGCCCACGCCAGCGGACTGACGGGCAGGATCTGCCGGAGCAACCAGGTCACGGGCACACACCCTTTCGCGAAGAGAAGGCCGGCCGATGGGCCGGTCGAACCTGGTTCCTCCCCGCGGCGGGGCACGCGCATGCCTCGCTTCCCCGTGAGATATCATCGCAATTCCGGCCAGGATCGTTCTCCCCTTCCCAGGAGACACCCTCCTCGGACGGCCACGGGAGCCAGAACGGGCGCGAGCCGTCGGGATTGGATCGACGCCGATTTCCGCGGCAGATCCGAGGCCGGCGATCGCCTCGCTTCGCGGCTTCGGTTACGATCCGCTGGAATCCCGCAACCCGAGGGCCGAACGATGCACCGATGTCTCGTCCCCTTGCTCGTCCTGCTCTTCGGCTCGGCCGTCGGCGGCGGCGAGATCGTCATCGAGCGCGTCTTCGGGCCCGAGGTCGCCACGGGTCCGTACAAGCACCCGGCCTGCATGGAAGAGCTCGCGAACGGCGACTTGTACGTCGTCTATTACGGCGGCGAGGGCGAATATGCCGCCGGGACGGCCGTCTTCGGGTCACGGCGCGAGCGGGGCAAATCGGCCTGGTCGACGCCCCGGGCGATCGCGCGAGACCCGATTCGTTCGCTCGGGAACGGCGTCATCTGGCGGGCGCCCGACGGCCTCGTCTGGCTCTTCTACGTCGTCCGCGACGGGGCGACCTGGTCGAGCTCTCGCATCCAGTTCAAGACCTCCACAGACGACGCCCGGAGCTGGTCGGACGCCTCGGTGCTCTCGCTCGAACCGGGGACGATGGTGCGGAACCGCCCGATCGTCCTCGACGACGGCACCTATCTTCTCCCAGCCTACAAGGAGACCGGGCGCCGACCCCGAGCTCGTCGGACCCGAGAGCACGTCGATGGTCTTCCGCTTCGATCCGAGGTCGAGCACATGGACTGAGGGCGGCCGGATCAAGTCGCCGCGCGGGAACATCCAGCCCGCCATCGTGCAATTGTCGGACAGGTCCCTGCTCGCGTACTGTCGCCGCGGCGGCGGCTATGGCCGCGATGAGGTCGGCTTCGTGGTCCGCTCGACCTCCCGCGACGGCGGCCGTACCTGGGCGACGGGCGTCGATTCCCCGTTCCCCAATCCCAACGCGGCCGTCGACCTGATCCGGCTCAGGTCGGGGTCGCTTCTGCTCGTCTGTAACCCGAGCATGAACGCCCGCACGCCCTTGACCGTCGCCCTCTCGGAGGACGAGGGTAAGACCTGGCCGTACCGGCGAAACGTCGTCGAGGGCCCCGGCGACTTCGCCTATCCGAGCGCCTTCCAGGCCCGCGACGGGTCCATCCGTCTCGTCTTCACGTCGCACGGGCGAACCGTCGTCAATCACGCGGTGTTCGACGAGAATTGGGTCCGCTCGTCCGGATCGACGCCGAAGTGACCCGAGACGCCCAGGCTTCTCGCAGGAGACGCATCATGTCCCCCGCCGAGACGAGCGACCCGAACGCAGTCGTGACCGTCGTCGAGACGGCGATCTACGCCGACGACCTCGAGCCGGCCCGGACGTTCTACCGCGACGTGCTCGGGCTGGAGGTCATCGGAGACGAGCCGGGCCGCCACGTCTTCTTCCGCGCCGGCGACCGCGTCCTGCTCATCTTCCGGCCCAAGGCCACGCTCAAAGGCGACATGCTGCTCGCCCATGGCGCGACCGGTCCGGGCCACTTCGCGCTCGGCATCCGCCGCGAGGCGCTCGAGTACTGGCGCGCAGCGACTTGCTGAGCACGGCGTCGCCATCGAGCAGGAAGTCGACTGGCCGCGCGGGGGACATTCTGCTCTACTTCCGCGACCCGGCCGGGAACGCCGCCGAGCTGATCACGCCGGGCATCTGGGGGCTGCCGGGCGGTTGGTAATGGTTGACCCTTGTTATGGAGAAATCGTCGCCTGTTCAGGCATGCGACTTTCAGTTGGTACAAGTCGGCCGACCGCAACCTGGCGCCGGAGGACCAACCGATGGAACGGCCCCGGATTCTGATCGTCGACGACGATTCCTACACGCGGACCGCGCTCGGCACGCTGTTCTCTTGCGAGGGCTGGCTGGTCGCCACAGCGTCGACGGTCGCCGAGGCGCTCGCGATGCTCGACCCGGAGCCTGCGTGCGTCATCCTCGATCTCAACCTGCCGGACGGCCGCGGCGAAACGGTCCGACGCGAGGTCCGCGCGCGTTCGCTCCGAACGAGGGTCGCCGTATGTTCAGGCTCCGACGACCCTGCACGCCTGGCGACCGTCCGCGGGCTCAACCCCGAGCTGATGCTCTGGAAGCCGATCGAACTCGCGCCCGTGTTCCAGCTTTGCGACTCGGCCCGAGCCCGGCCCGCGTGACGGTCCAGACGCGTCGAAGAGCCTCAGGCGACGGCCTTCTCGTCGCCTTCGGCCGGGTCGTCCTCGTGATGAAAGACGAGCAGGCTGAGCCGGCGGAATTCCTCTTGCGTCACCTCGAACGGGGCGCCGTTGATCGCCCAGAGGTGCTCGACCACCTCGTCGAGTTCCCCCTGGGGCTCCTCCCAGAACGCCGTGACGTGCCCGTCGGTCCACGAATGGACGTCGAGGCCCATGTCGGAGAGGTATTCCTCGATCTCGGTACGGTGTTCTGCGCTGGGCATGAAGGTGATGCGGATCATATCGATCGCGGCGTCCTTTCCGTCGCTCATCGCTCCCTCCTTGAATCGCGGATCGGGGCGGGGCCAATCCTAATCGTCGGCACCGCGTTCGGCGGTCTCCAGCATTCCGGACCGATCGGCGTCGAGGTGAACCCTTCGGTCATTCCTGCGAACGAATGAGCCAGACCTCGGCCACCTGGCATCCGCGGCCGTTCCCGCCGAGGCCGGCCTCGCGAGTCCAGGAGAGGGTCAGTGAGCCGTCGGCCGTCGCACGCGGGGAATCTCGAACTCGACGGGGCGAGGCGGGTTCGGCTTGGCGATTAGAGGGTGGATTTCGTCGCCGTCTGCCTCCAGCCGGACCCGCACGCGGAAGTTATCGCCTCCGTACACGACGCGCAGCCGATAGCTGGCCGACGGGTTGAGATCGGTATACCGCATCGTGAGCGGGGCGTCGTACAGGGTCTGCGCATCGCGGCACCAGGCCAACGGCCATCCCGGGCGGCTGTCGAATCCGAGGTAGGACGACCGGCGGAAGTCGGGGTCGTCCGCGAACCCCGCGCCTCGCACCAGATGGGAGTTCTGTCCGGGATCGCCCAAACTGTCATAGAACCCGCCCGGTCCGGGATTCTCCCGGTCGAGCACGATGCGGATTGTCGCGAGGCGATCGGGCTCGCCGGGAATCCGCCGGATCGTCGCGAATTGCTCCGCGAGCCAGTCCCGGTCGTTGAGCGGGACGTCGATCGTGTCGAGCGTCGTCCCGCGCCCGACCTCGATCGCCGCATGCCGCTCGACGCTCAACTGCATCTTGATGCTTTGGAAGAGGGCCTCGCCCAGCTCATGAACGCGGGTCCGGCGATCGGCCGAGACGGCATGTGCCGACCGGCGAAGGATTGCCTCCGCCCGATCGATCGCGGGCAATGATCCGATCTCCGAAGCGCGACGGAGATCATCCATTGCCTTCGCCTGCTGGCGCCGTCTCGGCGATGAGCCGGTCGCGCACGTAGGCATCGTAATAGGCCCGGTAGAGTGCCTGCTGGAACCGCCAGTTCTGCCGCAAGCGCGGGGTCGCTGCCCGATCCATCGCCCGGAATTGCCCCAGCGTCGTCTCGACCGAGGCGTTCGTCAGCAGGGGCCCACGCCAGTTCCGCTCCAGCGCAGACAAGCCCTGCGTGAAGCCCTCCACGTCGCCATCCGGGAGAAACGCCCGCGCATACTGGCGAAGCAATTCGACGACCGGCGTCTCGGGGTCCCAGCCCAGGCCGCTCCAGACGAACTTGTTCACGTCGTCGTTGCACCCCTCCGAATAACTGATGAATCCAACCGTGCGGTCGCGGTACATCCGGAAGATCGCCGCCTGGTCGAGAGGGCGGGGGTTGATCGGCTCGCGGTCGAGCGTGAGGGCATAGGCGAGGTCCCAGTCGGGCACGGGGTGCTGGCAGTTGATCGTGTGGGTGATGTCGGGATAGCCGCGGATCGGATAGCGCTGTGGTACGGCCGAGCGGAGTTCCGCCAGACTGACGCGGATCTGCGGCCCGAAGACGACCCCGGCGAGCCACGCGGGCTCGTCGCGGAGGATGCGCCAGGAATTCGTCGAGCCACTCGCGGTTGAAGCCCTGCGGCGACACCCACATCTGCGCCTTCGGATGGTGGCGCCGAGGGCTTCCGCCTGCTTCTCGAGCAACGGCATCAAGATCCTGGGCCGCGTGTGGCCGGGATCACCGCCCGGCACGAACACGGCGTCGAGCCGCGGCAACCTGGAGAGGACGTCGCTCCATTCCTTGACGGCCGTCTCGACGCTCTTCGGGTCGCTGTAGTCCCGGTCAATCGCGGGATACCAGACCCAGACGTCGAGCCCATAGTCGTCTGCGAGCCGCGACATCCCGACCATCATGTCCAGCGGCGGTCGCGGGAAATGGGGGCTGTCGGCGTTGTCGTCGGAACGCGGTGGGATCAGCTCGATCGCGTTGGTGCCGAACGTGGCAAGGTCGCGGATGTAGCGTTCCCACTGGTCGAGATCCCAGCCGTCGTACGAGTTCGTCTTGGGCCGATATCCGAGCTGATGGCCGCGGACCGGCAGTCGCGGCGCGGTCGCGACCCGGAAACTGGGCGGGAGCTCGACGCGACCTCGAGCCGTCGTCAGCTCGCGAAGCAGCCGCCCCACCCCGAAGAGGACGCCGCGTGCGTCGTTGCCTGCGACGAGGACGAATCGGTCTGCCGCCTCGATCCCGATGCGATAACCCTCCGCGCCCGGAGACCCCGGATTCTGTGCGAGCCAAGACTTGAGGCGCGGATCTCTCTCCGTCAGCACGGACCCCCGACCGACCGCGATCACGATCGCATCCGCCCGTTCCGGCCAGCGGTCGCGAATCTCCCATCGCACCCCGCTCCGTCGCTCCACGTCCTCGACGAGCATCCGCACCGCGTTGGCCTCGACCTTTGACGCCCCGCCGGGCGCGACGACGACGGCCCGGGACAGGACGAGGCGGCCGGGCGACGCCGGCCCCCCATCGCCACGCGCCGCGGAGGTCATCGCGTACGCCAGCAGCCCCACCGAGCAGAGCCGCGACAGGGGAAACCCGCAGCGCATCCGCCGTTCCGGCTGAATCATGGTCGTCTCGAGGGATTTGACAGTGCCGCCGACGGTCGATGACGGCGGATCGACGCGGTCAGGCTATCCCTCACGGGGCTCAGATGCAACGAACGAGCGACCGTCGCTGGCGTCGAGCATCGCGCCGCGTCTTCCCTCATCGGGGCAGCGGGCGGAGACTCAGCCGATCGAAACGCAACGACTCGGGCTCTTCTCCCGCGGCGATCCGCCGACCGCTCTCCTCGAACCTTTCCGCGTTCGCGACGTGCTCGCTCGGGTCGAACCGGAATCCCGACACCCAGCGATAAAACGTGCGGCCCCAGTCGCAGATCGCCACCCAGCGCGACCGATCGAGGCCGAAGTGCCAACAGACCTCCGCCGGCTCGAGCAGCGGGACCTCTCCTTCACTCCAACCGAAGCAGGCGCACTCGCGGAGCCGCCCGAGGACTTCACGGCTGATGGCGACCATCCCGCGCAACGACGCATGGTGCCCGTCCTGCATTGCCGAGCCGTCAACGATCCCGTGGGGACAGATCCGGCGGAGAACGGCCGGGCCGTCGATCAGGAGACAGTCCGGATGCCGCGCGGCGACGTCGCGATAGACGTTGCCGAATGCCGATGTGCAGCGAAACGGCATGCCGTCGCGGTCGCGGGCGGCCACGTAATGGTCCAGGGCCTCCTCGAACCGACCGGATCGTTCGAGCAACCGCGCCAGCCGGAATTGCCCCTCGGCAAAGCCGGGCTGGCGGACGACTAGGTCTCGACACAGTGACTCGGCCCGACCCAAAACCGAGGATGTCTCGGCCGCCCGCGCCTCGCGATATAACTCCTCGACCAGGCTCCGATCATCGGCCGTCGCCGAGGCGGGCAGGAGCGACCGATTAGGCGGATACCCCGACTCGTCCCCGGGCTCGATGATCAGGATCGGCAGGGCCCCGATTCGCTCCGACCAGGAGACGACGGCCTCGAGCCGGCGCCGGAAGTTGTCAAGGACGTCGGCGGCCTCGGAGGGCGTGAACATCGGCGAGTCGATCAGGCGGTGGCGACTCATCAGCGGGGGCGGGCCGTCGAGCCGGTTCTTGCTCAGCGCCTCGTAGATGAGTCGGCAGAGCGGCGAGGAAAGGCTCAGGCGGTAGAGCCCATGGAGCAGGGCATTCGCGGGCGCTTCGTCGAGGTCGACGCTCCGCTCTTCCTCGAAGCGTCCGGTGAACTCGTTGTGCCCGGCGTAAATTATCACCGCCGCCGGCCGCTGCCGGAGCGTGGAGAGCTTCTGATGCTGGTCGGTCAACGAGGCCCCCAGCTCCGCCAGAATCTCGGCGCAGAACCGGCGCCAGGGAGCGCCAGTTCCAGCCCCCAAGCGACGACCTGGCCGATCGAGGCATTCGGGCTATATGGATGCCCCAGGGCCCCCGAGCCGCCGATCACGACCAGATGCTCGATGCCCTCGGGCGGGTCGAAACGGGTCGGCAGCGCGGGCATCCTGTGCAGCCACGCCGTCCAGACCGAGGCGCCGATCTCGGCCGTCGCCAGGGACAGCAGAACGGTCGCGGAGAGCAAGAGGCCCTTCGCAAGCCAGCCCGCCCTCTCGCGCCGCCGTCTCGCCCGCCAGACCAGAGCCCACAGAACGAGCACACCCGCGGCGGAGCCCGCGATCGCCAGGGCATAGCCGCCGAGCATGATCCGCAGCGCTCCTTCCACAGCCGTACGCCGACTGGAGCGCGGGAGCATCGGGAACCCGATCGCGAGCAGCGCGATCCCGACGACCGCCAGGGCGATGCCCACACCGTACGCGATCAGCCGCGCATACTTGACGAGCTCGTCTCGACGCCGTGTCATGGCGAGCGGCCTTCGACGGTCTCCGCCGCGGAGGTCGCCGGCGCCGGTCGCTTGGGGCCGAGCAGGAGCGCGAGCCGTTCGGCGACGAATCGCCCCCAGAGCGCCGACCCACGGGGCGAGAAATGGCCGTCGCCGAGCGCCCCGTTGTAGAGCGGCGTCCGCTCGGGCGTCGGCCTCCCCGCGCCCGGAGCTCGTCGCGGATGACGAGGTTCTCGCTCACGAAGGCCTCGGTCGCGTCGCAGAAGTACGGCCCGTCCGCCCGCGCGATGGTCGCGATCCGTCCCGGGTAGTCGCCCGAATTCCTCAGGCCACGGACCTGACCCTCCCACGGCACGGGCGCGAACAGGCAGAGGATGCCCTCGGACCGGCAATACGCCCGGATCTTCTCGAGCCAGTAGGCCGGCTCGACCCAGTCCCCGTCGCCGCGAAGAACCGCGGCCTCCTCGCCGAAGTCGTTGACGAACGTCGCGACCACGACGAACCGCGGGCGGAAACGCTCGGCGTAGGCGCGAAGCGCGTGATACTCGTGCTCCGGTTCGTAGCCGAGGACACCGGTGTTGAGGATCGCGACGCGCTCTCCGAGCAACTCGGAGAGGGATCGCTGCAGGCGAATGGGCGGGGCGTCGTCGTCGCCGACGAAGTAGCCCTGCATGAACGAGTCACCGATGACCAGGCCGCGGACCGGGGCGTCAAGGTCGGGCTCCGGGCCCCGGCAGCCCCAGGAATTTGTCGCCTGTTCCGTGCCGACGACGGAGACGGCCCCAGCCGCCTGAGCCCCCGCCAGAACCTCGGGCGTCTGGGGGACGATGAACTGGCACGTATCCATCTCGAACATGCTGATCTGTCGGATGCAGACCGAGCGGACCTTCGGCAGGAGCCGGTACTGGCGATCGGGGTCTGCGGCGAAGACCTTCGACGAGAGGACGAAGGTCATGTCGTAGTTCCCCCACCGGACGACCGCGTCGTCAGGCCCCATCCCCGCGACGCGGAGGAACAACTGTCTTTCAGGCGTGAGCCTCGCGAACAGCACCCGATAACGGTCGCGTGTCGCGACCTCGCGGCGCGAGCGCCGTTCCTTCAGCGAGGCGTCGATTTCCTCCCGGTCCGGCTCGAGCCCGAGTCGCCGCATCGCCTGCCATTTCGTCGCGCGCGCTCTGTCAGCCATGACCGTCAACCCCGGCGCCATGGCCGCCAGCATCCCCACGAGAGCGACGACCGTGATGACGACGATGGCGCGGCGGAAGGCCCGGTCGCGCCGCTCGCGGCGGGCCTGGAAGGGCAACAGCCTCTGCCGAGCGCTTTCTCTCCCGGGACGACGCAATGCACCAAGCCGCGGCCCCATGATCTCCCCTCCGTACACAAACGTTCCAGAGACCATTGGAAGCCCGCGCCCCGGACCTGTCCACGGGGGACCGGGGTCATGATGCCGGGGGCGTCTTGCTGTAAACTCCCGCGGGTCAGGCAACTGATCGACGCACCCCTGCTGAGGACGATCCCTTGATCCACTCCCTCCCTCTCGCCTGCGCCGTGATCGCGATGACAATCGGTGGCGCTCTGGTCAAGATCTCGCAGTGATCGCCTCGATGGACGACGCCCGGTTCCAGGCGCCGAAGGGGAAGGGACGGATGGACGTGGTCGCGGGCAAGTTCGGCAACGCGCATCCGCTTCCACATCGATAAGGACTCGCCGGGCGTCTTCTTCACAAGCAATATCCACGGGACCGACGCCTGGGATCGCGCCGAGGGCTTCTCGTTCTGGGTCAAGGGCGAGGGTGCCGCGGGCTTCTGCGGGATCGAGTTCATTTACGATGAAGACTATGCCGTGCGTTATGACTTCTGCTTTCCCATCGAGGGTCGCGAGTGGAAGAAGATCACCGTGGCCTGGAGCGACCTGATCCCCGTCCTTCCCGGACCCGCGCCAAGCCGCTCGGAACGCCCGATGGAAACCGCCCGTCGAAGCTCTCCGGGCTCTGGATCGGCCGCTGGTGGTACTGGGGGACCTATCCCGCGCTCGACTTCGCTCTCGATGACATCAGCCTGGAGCCAAGCGTCTCGCGTACGCCGAACGTTCCCCGCCCGACCGATCCGCCACTTTCTCGAGTACGGGCCAGGCTCGCGGCCGGGAAGCCGATCACGATCGTCACGATGGGCGACTCCCTCACCGACAAACGGCACTGGGCCAATCGCGATGTCGCCTGGGTCGATCTGTTGAAGGATCGGCTCAAGAAGGAGTACGGATCGGACGTCACGATCGTCAACCCGGCGATCGGCGGGACGCAGCTCCGGCAGAACCTGATTCTTATGCCGACCTGGCTGGCCAGGGCCCCGGAGCCCGACCTCGTGACCGTTTTCTTCGGGGGCAACGACTGGGACGCTGGCATGCGCGGCGAGGAGTTCACCGCGACCAGCAAGGATGCGATCGAGCGAATCCGCAACGCAACGCAAGGGAAGGCCGACGTTCTTATCCTGACGGCGAACCCCTCCGCAGCGAGGTGGGACGCGCTCGCCCAGCTGGCCGAAGCCTGCCGGGCCGCTGCGCAGGACCGGAACGCCGGCCTGGCCGACACGGACAGGGCCTTCCACGCGGCGGGCCGGGACGATCATGACCGGCTTTTCGTCCACGATCGCGTTCATCTGAGTCGGGCCGGTCACGAGGCCGTCGCCGAGACCGTCGCGAAGGCCATCGGCTCCGCGGGCCGTTAATACGGGGGGATAGATGGCGCTTGATGTCATCGGTGCCGGGCTTGGCCGGACGGGCACGCTCTCGCTCAAGGCCGCGCTCGAGGAGCTGGGCCTCGGCAAGTGCTACCACATGACCGAGGTGCTCGCGCATCCCGAGTCCGTCCCCGTCTGGGACGCCGCGGCGCGCGGCCAGCCCGTCGACTGGGACGAGCTCTTCGATGGCTACCGGGCCACCGTCGATTGGCCCGGCTGCTCGTTCTACCGCGAGCTGCTGGACCGGTATCCCGACGCCAAGGTCATCCTCAGCGTGCGCGACCCCGAACGCTGGTACGAAAGCGCCGCGCGACGATCTATCGGGTCCGGAACGCGTTCCCGGGCTGGATGGACCCGTTCTTCCCGCGAATGAAGCGGTTCAAGCAGATGCTCGACCGGCTGGTCTGGGTCGGCATGTTCGACGGCCGGTTCGAGGACCAGGCGCATGCGATTGCCGTCTTCAACCGCTTCAATGACCAGGTCAAGCGGACCATCCCGCCCGACCGGCTGCTCGTCTACGACGTCAAGCAGGGATGGGGCCCGCTCTGCGACTTCCTTGGCGTCCCCGTGCCCGAGGGCAAGACCTTCCCGCACCTGAACGACACGGCCGAGTTCCGCGCCCGGATCGACCGGGCCTCGCGGGTCGTCCGGGGCCTCGGCTATGCGGGACTGACGATCGTCGCTCTCCTGGCGGGGTGGGTCGCGCTGCGGCTGCTCGGCTAAGAAGAAGGCCGCCCCGGATTGCTCCGGGGCGGCCTTGGGAGTGGAGGCGGCGGGAATTGCACCCGCGTCCCGAGACTCATCGGTGAGGGCATCTACGTGCGTATCCGATCCTTTGATTGTCGGCCTCGGCGCCCCGATCGGCAGGGTCGCCTTCGGCTTAGCCCGTCATGAGTTTAGCCCGAGTCGCAACAGGCGGTTAGACTCGGTCGATCCCGCATTGTCGTCACCGGGCGGCCCTAGCGGGAGAAGGGACGCCGCGATGCCGTTCAACTGTTTAGGCAGCGAGACGGTAGGAGGTGTTACCCTCGGCAACTAATGTGTGGTCGGCTTTTTACGAGGCCTGCTGACCAACCTCGGCACGCCGCCGGACACTTCAGTAATCCGGTCGATCCTGGTTCGCCCCCTTCGGGGGATCAGGGCGACGAGCTTGCACCCGCCGCAAAATCCATTATCGGCCATCCCCGCCGCGGATCAAGTGCGTTCTCCGCCTATCCCCGCGACCGCGACGCCCGGTCGATGTCGCGCTTGGCGTCCTGCTTCTTGATCGCCTCGCGCTTGTCATAAGTCTTACGTCCTTTCGCCACCGACAGTTCGACCTTGGCGACCCCGTCCTTGAAGTAGATCTGAAGCGGGACGAGCGTCATGCCCTTGTCGGTCGCCTTGGCGGCGAACTTCTCGATCTCGGCGCGATGGAGCAGCAACTTCCTGGTCCGCTTGGGCTTGTGATTCATGCGGTTGGCCTGGAGATACTCTGGGATGTCGCACCCGTAGAGCCAGACCTCGCCGCGGTCGATACCCGCGTAGGCTTCCTCGAGGCTCGCCTTGCCGGTGCGGAGGCTCTTGACCTCCGTCCCGGTGAGGACGATCCCCGCCTCGATCTTGTCGAGCAGGTCGAACTCGAACCGGGCCCGGCGGTTCCGCGCGACCACCTTGAATGAGCCGTCTTCGGCTCTGCCCTTTTTGCCGGTCTCTTTTTTGGACATGACTTCACCGTCGCTTTCGACCGCGAATCATAGGTCCGGGCTCGACTTAGGACAAGGCCCGTGCCGATGCCTTATCAGGGGTCGAGGTCGGCCAGAAGCTCGGAGACCGTCCGCCCCGTCCGCGGATCGACGGCCGCCGGCGCGATCTCGGCCAGCGGGGCCAGGACGAAGTGACGGACGGGCATCCGCGGATGGGGGATGGTCAGCTCGGCCGAGTCGAGAATCAGGTTGCCGAAGAGCAAGAGATCGAGGTCAAGTGTCCGCTCCGCCCAGCGGACCGCCCGCACGCGGCCCGCGCCGGCCTCGATCGCCCGCATGACGTCTAGAAGGGTTGTGGGGTCAAGAGCCGTCTCGATCATCGCCGCCGCATTGAGGAAGGCCCCCTGACCCGGTGGGCCGCCGACCGGAGCCGTCTCGTGGTACGAGCTGACGGCGCGGACCGTCACACCGGGCGTCGCGGCCAGCGCGGCGATCGCGCCGTCGAGGTGGGCCTTGCGGTCGCCGACGTTGCTCCCCAGGCCGATCAGCGCCAGCGTGCCCATGACAGACCCGATCAGAGCTTGAGCTTGCCGATCCGCTCGACGGCCTCGAGCAGCCGGGGCGTCTCAACCGTCAACGCCGCGCGGATGTAGCCGTCAGTCGTCCGACCGAACCCAAGACCCGGCGTGGTGACGACGTCGGCCTCGTCGAGCAGTCGGCCGCAGAGCTCGGTCGAGGTGTAACCGGCGGGACAGGGCATCCAGACATAGAACGTCGCCCCGGGAGTTGGCACGTCCCAGCCAAGTCGCTTGAGCCCGCCGACGAAGGCGTCGCGGCGCTCCTTGTAGAGGGATCGGATCGGTGGCGTCAGCGTCTCGTACTCGTCCAGGGCCGTCTTTGCCGCGAACTGGATGGCGGTGAAGATGCCCGAGTCGGTATTCGCCTTGACCTGCCCCAAGGCCGCGATCATCGGGGCGCCCCCGATGGCGAAGCCGACGCGCCAGCCGGTCATGTTGAACGTCTTCGAGAGGCTGTGGAACTCCACGACGTGATCCTTCGCGCCCGGCACCTGGAGCATGCTCGGCGCGGGCTCGTCGAAGTACATCTCGTTGTAGGCGGCGTCCTGGGCGACGACGAGGTTGTGGGCCCTCGCCAGGTCGACAACTCGCTCGAAGAACGGCAAGTCCGCCACGCCGCCGGTCGGGTTGTTCGGGTAGTTGAGGAACATCAGCCGGGCACGATTGAAGACGTCGGCGGGGATCGCATCCAGATCAGGACGGAAGCCGAGGGGGCGTTCCAGGGGCATCGTGTAGACGTCGGCCCCGGCGAACATGCTGCTCGAGCGGTAGACGGGATAGCACGGGTCGGGTACGAGGCTGATGTCGCCCGGGTTGAGCACGGCGAGGGGGAAATGCGCGATCCCCTCCTTCGAGCCGATCAGGGGCAGGATCTCGCTACCCGGGTCCAGCTCGATCCCATAGCGCCGCTTGCAGAAGGCGGCGATGCTCTGGCGAAGCTCGGCGCGCGCCTGGTCGAGGGCATACTGGTGGAAGGCTGCGTTCTCGACGTGATGCTGAAGGCTCTTGATGATCGCCGGGGGCGTGGGCCGGTCGGGGTCGCCGACGCCCAGGTTGATCACGTCGCGGCCGGCGGCCAGGGCGGCCTTCTTCTTCTTGTCGATCTCGGCGAACAGGTAGGGAGGAAGCTTCTGAAGCCGTTCCGATTTGACAAACGGGGAGGTCGCCATGGCGGGTCCTGATGCGCGAGGCTGGATGGTCGCGGAAGTCGTTGGCCCGAACGGCTCGACGATGCGTCGGTGGCCGCGAGATCGAGTCTTCAGAGACTAACTCAAAGCGTCGCCGACTTCCAGCAGCGGACCCGCCCGATCACGCGGCATGGCCGGCCCGGCGTGAGTTATGATGTCAACGTGGCCGCTCGCCGCGGCCCGGCCTCCTTCCGCAAGCGAGCTTGGCCGATGACGACGATCCTCCTGGCCCTCCGATGCTTGGCGATTGTGGTCTATGCCGTGTGGGTCGGCGGCTTCACGTTCTACGGCGCGGCCGTGATCCCGATCCTCCACGACGAGCTCGACCGGCTCCACGCCGGCCATATCACCCAGCGCGTCACCGACTGGCTCAACTTGATCGGGCTGGGGACGCTGCTCATCTGGTGGATCCTCGCGTGGATGGAACGGCGGGTCGGGGCGGCGTCGTTTCGGCGGATTCGCATCGTCCTGCTTGGGATCTCCACGGTGCTGCTCGCCTTCCTGGCCGTTGATCACGCGATCCTTGACGCTCGGCTCGCCCGCTACGGGCTCGAAGGCTTCTACGACCGGCACCGCGTCTACCTGATCGCCAGCACGGTCCAGTGGGTCGTCAACATTGCGATCGTCGCGGTGACGCTGGCGATCTGGACTCCGAACCCGGAGGCGCGCAGAACCCCATGATCGAGCCCGAGCTGATCAACCGCCTCCGCGTCCCTCCCGGCGAGAAGATTCGGCTAAAGGACTATCCCACCGGCTGGGAGCAGTCGAAGGAGTTGAAGTCGCTGAGCAAGGACGTGATCAAGGAGCGGGCGGCTGAGGTCCTCGAGGAGAGCCGCGCCCACCTGGCCGAGGCGCAGGACGTCCTCTACGCCGAGGGGCGCCACGCGATCCTGATCATCCTCCAGGCGATGGACGCGGCGGGGAAGGACAGCACGATCAAGCACGTGATGTCCGGCGTGAACCCGCAGGGCTGCCAGGTCCACAGTTTCAAGCAGCCCGACGGCGACGAGCTGAAGCACTCGTTCCTCTGGCGGGCGATGCTCCGACTGCCCGCGCGGGGCATGATCGGCGTCTTCAACCGCTCGTACTACGAGGACGTGCTGGTCGTGAAGGTCCATCCCGAGCTGCTCGACGGGACGGGCCTGCCGTCCGGCAAGCGGGGCCACAAGTTCTGGGCCGGGCGGTACGACGACATCAGCGCCTTCGAACGTCACCTCGAGCGGAATGGCACGACGATCGTGAAGTTCTTCCTCCACGTCTCGAAGGACGAGCAGAAGCGCCGGTTCCTCGAGCGGCTTGAACGGCCCGAGAAGAACTGGAAGTTCTCGCCCGCCGACGTCGCCGAGCGGGCCTGCTGGGACGACTACATGAGGGCCTACGAGGATGCCCTTGCCGCGACGAGTACGAAGCATTCTCCCTGGTACGTCATCCCGGCGGACCAGAAGTGGGCCACGCGGGCCATTGTCGCCGACATCCTGACGACGACGATCCGGGGGCTGCACCTGCAGTATCCGGAGATCAGCGAGGCGCAGCGGCAAGCGTTGGAAGAGGCGAAGAAGCGGCTCCTGGCCGAGTGAGACGCCTGGCGAAAGGGCTCATCGGCGGCGCCAGTCAGGCCTGCATCACCTCTTCCGGGATATTGTCATTCGCATAAACGTTCTGTACATCCTCATTCTCATCGAGCATGTCGCGGAGCTTGAGCATCTTCCGGCCGTCGTCGGCGCTCAGGTCGACCTCGGTCGAGGCGAGGTAGGTGATCTCGGCGGTCTCGGGGGCGATCTTGGCGGCCTCGAGGGCCTTGCGGACCGGTTCGAACTGCTTCGGGTCGCAGGTCACCTCGTAGTAGTCACCCAGGAGCTGGATGTCCTCGGCGCCGGCGTCGAGGGCAACCTCCATCAGGCGGTCTTCGGTGACGTGCTTGGGGTCGATCAGGAACAGGCCCTTGTACTGGAACAGGTAGCTGACGCACCCCGTGGCGCCGAGGTTGCCGCCGCAGATCTCGAAGGCCTTGCGGAGGTCGCCGGCGGTCCGATTGCGGTTGTCGGTGAGGACCTCGCAGAGCACGGCGACGCCGCCGGGGCCGTAGCCCTCGTACATGACCTCTTCGAAATTCTCGGCGCCCATCTCGCCGATGCCCTTCTTCACGGAACGCTCGATGTTGTCCTTCGGGCAGCTATAGGAGCGGGCCTTGTCGATCGCGTAGCGGAGCCTCAGGTTCATATCGGGGTCGCCGCCGCCGTTCTTGGCGGCGACGTAGATCGCCCGGCAGAGCTTGCTGAAGAGCTTCCCGCGCTTGGCGTCGACGACCCCCTTGCGATGCGCGATATTCGCCGAATGAGAATGCCCTGCCATCGGACGGCTGACTCCGTTTGTTCAGATTGAGGATTCGTCAGATCGAACCGGCGGGCTGTGGCCCCGCCGGTCCGGCTTGCGATTCGACGGGGAGGCTCAGGGATTGGCCCCCGACGCGGGCTGCGGACCCGTCTCGAGCTTCTTGAGCGATTCGAGCTTCTTGCGGATCTCGGGCAGCCGCTTGTCGGGCGGAGTCATCGCTGCGGCGACCTTCTCGGCCTTTTCCCACAATTCCTTCGCCTTTCCGCGGTCCTTGATCTCGAAGTAGACGTCGCCCAGGTGCTCGGGGATCGTCGCGTCCTCGCGGCCTTCGAGGTGCTCAATCGCCTTCTGGAGCGGCTCGACCGCCTCCTTGGCCTTGCCGCGCTTGAAGAGGACCCAACCTAGGCTGTCGAGGTAAGCGGCGTTCTCGGGCTCGTCGGCGACGGCCTTTCGGATCATCGCCTCGGCCTGCTCGAGCTTTTTGCCCTGCTCGGCGTAGAGGTAGCCCAGGTCGTTGTTCACGCCCGGGTCGTCCGGGGTCTTGGCGAAGAGGACCTCGAGCTCGGCCTCGCCCTTGGCGTAGTCGCCCGCGTTGGTGTACGCGATGGAAAGGAACGACCGCGCGAACTTCACGACGTCGTCGTTGTTGGGGAACTTCTCGAGCGCCGACTTAAGGTAGGCGATCTGCTCGTCGTTCTTGCCCGCCTGCTGATAGACGACGGCGACCATCCGCATCAGGTCGACGTTCGCCGGGTCGTTCTTGAGCGCGTCGCGGAGGACGGCGACGGCCTCATCGGTCTTCCCCTTCTGGCTGAGGGCGAACGACAGCAGCCGGGTCGCGTCGGGATCATTGGGGACCTGCTTGAGGATGTCCTTCAAAGTCGCGATCGCGGCGTCCTCGCGGTGGGCGTTGATCCGGACCTGAGCGAGGAAGAGCATGGTCAGCGGGTTCCGCTCCTCGGGGAACCGCTGCATCATCGCCTCGAACTCGGCCTCGGCCGCGTCGTACTGCTTCTGCTTGGTCAGGGCGTCGATAAGTTCCCGCGAGTATTGCGGGCTGGGGAACTCCTTGACGGCCCAGCGGTAGAGGTTGACGAGCTTGTCGTTCTTCTTCGCCCGGGTGGCGAGCTTCACCAGGACAACCCAGCCCGGCCGGTCGAGCCGGGGCGGGTCGCTCGAGAGCATCGCCAGGCCCGTGTCGATCACCTTGTCGGCGTAGGCCGGGTCGGCGACGATCGCCGCGAGCTGCGGGTCGACGGCGTCGTCGCGGCGGAACCGCTCGGCGACCTTGGTGAGGAGCTGGAGGAGCTCCTCGGTCTTCTTGTCCTTCAGGAGCGAGGCGTAGAGTGCGCCGAAGCCCTTGAGGTCGGGCTGGACCTCGATCAGCGTCCTGATCAGGTCGTCGGCTTTGGCCACCTGGCCGGCCTCGCGGTACCGGTCGGCCAGGGCGTACTGGAGCGGGATGTTTTTGGGCTCGGCCTTGGCCAACGCCTCGATCCGCGGCAGGATCTCGGCCTGGCGACCGAGCTTCTTGAGGATCTGGGCGAGGACGTCGTACGCCTCGCGCCCCTGGTGCTGGCGTTTGATGGCACGCTCGACCTGCTCGAGCGCCTCGGCCGGCTTGTCGCCCTCGAGGAGGACGACGGAGATCATCAACGGGATCTGGGGGCTGGCGTCGTCGTAGACCTCGGCCCGGCGGAAACAGCGGAGGGCCATGTCGCGGCGGTTGGCCTTGAGGAAGAGGCCTCCGAATTTGACATACGTCGCCGCCTCCTCATCGTTGAGGATTCGCCTCTGGTCGGCCGGAGAGAGCCGATTGCCGGCCTTTGTGTCGAGCGCCTCGACGACCTTCGCCAGGGCATCGGCCGCCTTGTCGAACTGGCCCGTCTTCTCGTAGAACTGCGACAGCTCGAACTCGAGCACCAGCGCCTCGGACGAGCCCTTGTTGAGCTTCGGGTTGGCGAGCACTTCCTTGAGGAACGGCTCGGCCTTGGCGGGCTCGTGGTGGCGATAGTGTTCGACGATCCGCGCGATGGTCGCGGCATCGCCGGGATCAGCGGCCACGGCGCGGCGGCCGTACTCGATCGAGCGCTCGATCTTGCCCGTGGCGCCGCAGAGCAGGCTGAGGCGGCGGAGGATCGGAACCGATTCGGGATCCTCCTCGAGCGCCTTCTCGAGCGTGAGGACCGCGCGGGTGAACTGGCGCTGGTCCTCAAGGGCGCGGGCCTCGACGTAGAGCCGCGTCGCTTCGAGCTTCTTCTGCTCGGCGACGGTCCGGGGCGTCCTCGGGACGAAGGCGGCCGGCGGGGTCTCGCCCGGGAGTGCGTAGTCGGCGGCCTTCGGCGCGGCGCGGGCTTGGGGTCGTCGGCCCGGGAGGGCCGAAGGCTGGCCCCCAGCGCGAGGGCCAGGGCCAGGGGGACGAGGTGGGATCGGCCGGCCATGGTTCTGCGCAGCTCCTGCGGGGCCATGCGACAATGCCCCGCGTTGGGCACCGCCCGGCATCCGGTCGGGCCGCGCCCGGCGGGGCCGGCTCCCTAGCAACTCGTACTGTAGCAAGCCCCGGCGGGCCGTGCCAAGACCGCCGCACGGCGGTCGAGGGCCGGCCCGAGGCCCGGCCTCCCGGCCGTGTCGCGCACGAAACCGCACGGAGGCGAACCAAAGGCGTACGCTCGGGTTCGCTCGGCGCCCCGAACCCGATCCCGGGACCCGCCGGGCCGGTCAGGCCCCGGCCGCGGCGGGGGTCGCCAGGCCGTCGAACAGCGGCAGGCGGGCCGAACGACGCTCGAGGATCGCGGCGATCTTCCGCTTCCTCCGCGCCGCCACGCCCGCGTGCGCGGCCTGGCTCTGTAGCACATGGTACAGCTTCGGCCCGGCCTCGGGGCCGTACTTGGCGACGTAGGACGAGAGGCGTCTCACGGGTCGTTTACTCCTCGACCGAGGGGTGATGCTGGCCGTTCGCACCGGCCGTCTTTCTACGACGTCGAGTCGACCCAGGTTCGCATGGCCATAAGAATTTAGGACGATTCGTTGACCACAAAAAACCATCGGGCCGGCCCCCCTTTTTTGAGGGACCGGCCCGACGGGCTCGAAGGTCCTGGACCTCGTCTCCCGGGGGTCAGCCGGCGTAGACGCTGTGCTGGCGGTCGCGGGGGATGACCGGGACCTTGTGGGTGAACTTGAGGACCTTGCCCGGGTGGTAAGTGTCGCGGCTGAAGACCCGGTCGTTGAGCGTGTGGATACCGGAGTTGGTGTGGCCGGGCAGGGTGAACCCGTGGCGCTGGAGGTTACGGCTCTTCTGGCTGAGCTTGCCCGAGAAGACCTCCATGCGGATCAGCCAGCCGGACTGCGGCCGGAACTGGGCGTAGGCGATGCTTTGGGCGAGCGGCTGGTAGCTGTCGTACTGCGACAGCGAGGCGATCGTCGGGATCAGCGACGAGCCGAGCGGGGCCGGCCCGAGGACACCGAGCAGGGTGGCGCCTACGCCGCCGACGAAGGCCGTGCCGGTGTTGCCGCCGCCGCCGCCGCTGCTACCGCCGCCGCCGCCCGCGAAGGGAACGAACGCGCCTTCGAGGACGAACGCGGCACCCGCCAGGGTGCGCGACGTGGCCGTGTAGGGCGAGACGAGCGGGTAGGTGGCCAGGGAGTAGCCGGGGGCGCCGACGATCAGATCGCCGATCCCGTCGGAGTCGGTCGTGTGGTTCCGGTTGGCGAAGAGCGGCAGGCCCGAGACCGAGGCCCCAAGGAACGGAGCCGTCGTGGTGACCGCCGGGGGGATGGTCGTGCTGGAGGCGTTCGCGATGCTGCTCACCGACTGCTGAACGATCACGCCAAACAGGCCCAGGGCCGTCGACGTCGACGTCGTTCCGACCGTGTTGGGCAGGTTATACACCTGCCGACTGAACGTGTTGCTCGCCGAGATCCAGTAGACGCGGCCCTGTCCGAAGTTCCAGCCCGGCGAGCCGATGGCGATGTCGTTGACCCCGACGGACCCGGAGTGGCTGCCGACGGCCGTCTCGGACCATCCGACCAGGTCGCCGAAGATGCCGCTGGATCCGCCCGTGAAGATGGTGTAAGTCGGGATCACCGGCACGGGCAGCGTCGGCTGGGTGCCAGTGCCGATCGCGGAGAGCTGGTCCAGGTTGATGAAGCCGTTCGGCGCGGTGGTCCCCTGGTTCGTGAAAAGGAAGAGCTGGTCCCAGATCGGGGCACCGATCATGAACGAGTTGCCGCTGTTGATCGTCCCGGCCGTCGCGACCGAGTAGCCGATCTGGTAGCCCTGGTTGCCGGCCGCGGACGACGTCGTGAACACGGCGCCCGGGACCTGATTCGTGGTCGCGGTCCCGGTCGAGGTCACGGCGGCGACCTGCGAAAGGTTAATGCTGGTGAAGCCGCCAACCGTCGAGGACAGATTGATGAACGCCGTCGAGGTGTTGGCGTTGATGAAGTAGGCCAGGCCGTTCGGGCGCCCACGCCGGTGAAGAATCCGTTCTGCGGTGCGCCGATCACCAGGTCGCTCTGGTTGGCGTTGGTCGTCGAACGGCTGACGTCGCCGACCATGGCGAGCGACCAGCCCGTCTCGTCGCCCGCGGTCACGCCGGTGAAGATGGTGCCGGCCTGGTTGAGCCCGGTCTGGCCGACGTTATTCACGATGATCGTCTGCGACGGGAAGGCGGGCGTCGGAGAGGCGATGCCCTGGGGCAGCCCCGAGTTCTTGAGCACGAAGACCTCGCCGGCCTTGTTGAGGGCCCCGGGCGGCCCCGACGGCGAGGTCGGGCAGCGTGCTGTCGGTGAAGAAGATGCCGTCCGCACCCGAGGAGCCGAGCGCGGCGCCGGCCGTCGTGGTCTCCAGGGTAAGGATCGGGGGCAGTGACGTGGAGGGGCTGTCGAGGGCCTCAGTCGTCAGGCCCGGGTTCGCCGTCGCGAACTGCACGCCACCATAGACGATGTACGCGCGACCGGCCCCGGGGTTGAGGCCGTTCGAGTCGGTGCGCGCCGGGGGCGCCGATCATGAAGTCGGCGAAGCCGTCACCGTTGAGGTCGCCGAGCGGGGTGACCGAGGCGCCGAGCTGGTAGTTGATGCTCGAGTTGGCGCCGACGGTGAAGGTGATGCCGCTGAACTGGAAGGAGCCGGTGACCGTGGGGTTGGTGGGATTGAGCTGGGTCGTCGTACCCAGGCCGCCCGCAACGACGCCGCTGATCGTCGTGCCGGTGAGGTCGCCGACCCTTTGCTGGGCGGTCAGGCTCAGGTAATCGACGATGCTGGGGAGGGTCGTGGTATTGACCTGGAGCGAGCCGAAGATCAGGTAGACCTGGCTGGTGTTCGGGCCGGTGCCCGCGCCGCCGGGGGCCAGGCTGGGATTGCCCGTCAGAGTGTTGGGCGTGATGGTTGGGGCGGAGACGACGAAGGAGTCGTATCCGGTGCCGTTGACGTCGCCGACGTCGGCGACCTTCCACCCGGCGCCAGCGAGTGGCGTGACGCCGGTCTCCGCGACGCCATAGGGCTTGCTGGCGACATTGAGCAGGTCGATGGGGTTCGCCTGCGCCATCAGGGCCCTGTCTTCGAGCCCTTCGCCCCCGGCGCGGAAGGCGACCCGACGCCGGCGCGATGCGCGGACTCCGAGCTTGTTATGGAACATGGGAGACTCCCTTCTCCGTGCGATGCCCACCGTAGCGACCGCGTTACCGTTCGGAAGGTCCCGACGCGGCCAGGCCCCTTTATCCGCCGATCGTGGGGCCGCTCCAGCCCGCACCCGACCCGACGTGGCGCGACTCCGCCGCCAAGGGAATCCCGTTCACCTCGTATTTCGGCCTTGACAGCCCGGCGGCTCCACCCAAAGCCCGTCACGGCCGTCAGAACCGCGCCGCCGCGGGCGGACATTTCGATTCAACCCCCACAACCGGCATCGCCGATATCCAGCACAACCAGCGGTGCCGGCGAGCCCCTCTTCTCGCCTGCGCCGAGTCCTCCGGCCCTCTCCGGCGGGGCTTCGCGACGGCCCGGCGGCCCCGCGACGCGACACGTGACGTCCAGGCCCGCGGCCCGCCGCGGGCGACCGAGGAAGTGCCGATGAAATCCCGAGCCACCGAAAGGCGAAGGGCGTCAAACCCGCGACGCCGCGCCGCGACGCTCGCCCTCCTGACCGCACTCCTCCCGGCGGGCTGCGGCCGCGAGTTCTTCCGCGAGTGGGCGAATCAGGACGTCTCGGAGGCCATCTTCGAAAAGAGCCGCGACCCGCGCTGGCGGATCGACGCGTTCTCGGACGCCCCCCCCTGGATGGCGCGGTACGCCGACCCGTACGACCAGGATTTCCCGCCCGCCCCGCCCGACGACTACGCCACGCAGGCCCTCTCGCCGGTGCCGCAGTGGTCGTACAACCGCCTGATCGTCCCGGTGGAGGGCACCGGCTACCTCGCGATGCTCGAGCGGTTCCAGTCCGAGCACGGCGAGCTGCCGCCGCCGCCCGAGGGCGCGGTCCGCCCTCGAATCATGCCCGAGTTCGGCCGGACGCCCGGGTCGATCGCCCCCCCGCCGGAGCCGGGCGCCACATCGCCGCTGAGCGACCCCTGCGCACGCCCCGCATCCCGGGCGACACCGGCCCGGCCGAGATCCAGGACCTGAGCAAGCCGCCGACCGGCCCGCTGCCCGGCGCGATGCCGCCGCAGATCGGCGCGCCCCCTCCGATACCCGGCAACGCCGCGCCTCCCGCGGGACCGACCCCCGGGGCGCCGAATTTCGGGACGCCGCCGCGGCCGTTGTCGCCCAATTCAGTACCGGCCCGCCCGACCGCGCCCCCGACCCCTTCGCCGACGACGCCCGGCGCGGCCGGCGCCGGAGGGCCGCAGGCCCGGTCCAAGCCCATGCCCCCCAAGGATAACGGCGTCCGACTCACCGCGATGCAGGCCCCCGCCACCGCCCCCCTCCCGGCCCAGGTCCCCCCGGCACAACCGCCCGCGAACCGCCCCGGCCAGCAGCCGGCGCCGCCGGTCGCCCCGCCGTCGCCGGAGGATCCCAACGCCGACCCGCTCCGCACCCCCCGCATCCCCGGCGACACCGGCCCGCGCGAGATCCAGGACCTCAACGCCCCGGTCCTACCGCGGCCCGACCTCGGGCCCCGGGGTAATGCCGAGGCCGAGAGCAAGGGCTCTGAGGTCTCGGGTTTGCTCGGCACAGGCCAGATCGACCTGGTCGAGTCCGAGGCCATCGGGCTCCCGAAGGAGGCCAAGCCTTACCGGGTCAACATGGCACAGGCGGTGACGCTCGCGCTGATCAACGCCCGCGTGTACCAGTACCAGCTCGAGACGCTCTACCTCCAGGCCCTACCCGTGACCCTCCAGCGGTTCAGCTTCGCGCCCCAGTTCATCGCCGGGCTCTCGCCGGTGACGCCGACGATCGGCCCGAGCTCGAGCCCGACGACGGTGGGTTCGGGGCTCTCGCCGGCGGTCAACCCCGCCAACTCCTTCAGCTACCGGACGCGCGCCACGGGCCTGCAGCAGTCGCTATTGAACATGGGCACGGTCGCGGCCGTCGGCAAGTCGTTCGACAACGGGGCGAAGATCCTCGCCGGGTTCGCCAGCCAGATCGTCTTCAACTTCACTGGGGTAAACCCGCGCCAGCCGGGCGTGCAGAGCTACCTGCCGATTCAGGCGTTCCTGCCGCTGCTCCGGGGCGGCGGCCGGGCCGTCACGCTCGAGGGCCTGACGCAGGCCGAGCGCAACCTGCTGTACCAGGTCCGCTACTTCGCCAAGTTCCGCCAGGAGTTCCTCATCACCACGCTCGCGGGCGGCAACTTCCCCAACTTCGGGACCGGCCTCGCCAGCCCCGGATTCTCCATCCCCAACAGCGGGAACAACGACCCGACGACCGGCTACATCAACGTCCTCGAAGACATCATGATCGTCGAGAACAACCTCAGGAACATCGCCGCCTACGAGAATTTCGGCCGCGTCTACCAGGAGCTGATCAAGGGCGAGGCGTCGGGCCTGACGCAGCTCCAGGTCGACCAGCTCGACGCGCAGCTCCAAACCGCCCGCGGCAACCTGATCACTTCGCGGAATACGTTCCGGGGCGACCTCGACGCCTTCAAGCTCCAGCTCGGCATGCCGCCCGACACCCCGCTCATGATCGATCGCCGGCTCACCCGGCCCTTCAGCAAGGTCTTCTCGGACATCGAGCGGTGGGCCCGGCGGCCCGACCGGCAGCTCGCCGAGCTCGACCAGATCGCCGCGCAGATCCCCGACCTCGAGGACGTTCAGATCGACGGCCGCTCGTGCGTCAGGACGTTCCGCTCGGGCAGCGACGACAACCTGGAGGACCTGCTCCTTGCGGGCGAGCGCGTCTCGCTGGAGAATCGCCTGGACTTGATGAACTTCCGCGCACAACTGTACGATGCTTGGAGGCAACTGCGGGTCACGGCCAACGCGCTTTACGGCGTGCTGAACATCACCGTGACTAACCAGTACCTCACCCCGCCCACCACGAACAACCCGTTCGCCTTCCTCGATCAGGCCAAGCAGTTCTCCCTGGTGCTCAACGCCGAGCTGCCGCTGATCCGGATCAACGAGCGAAACCAGTTCAAAACGGCGCTGATCAACTATCAGCGGCAGCGTCGCCAGCTCATGTTCCAGGAGGACTACCAGAAGCTCCAGCTCCGCAACGACATCCGCAGCCTCCAGGTCACCTACCTGAGTTACCAGCTCTCCAAGCGGAACTTCGTGCTCTACGCCCGCCAGAAGGATCAGGCGTTCGAGAACATCGTCGCCCCGCCCCAGGGAGGCGGCGGCGGAGCGGCCGGCACGACGGGCGGCGGGGCCGGGAACGCGGGCACCAACGCGTCGGCCGCCGTCCAGACCCAGAACCTAACCCAGGCCCAGAACGCCCTGATCCAGCTCGAGAACACGCTCGTGACGACGTGGTACAGCTATCAGGGAGCCCGTATGACCCTCTATCGCGACCTCGGCACCTTGCCCTACGACGAATGGGAGGCCTTCTATGAATTATTCCCTTCCGAATACCGCGGGCTCGGGGCCGGAGGACGCGGCTACGCCAGCGACATTGACGCCCCAACCCCCAGCGACATCCCACGGTTCGACGGGGCTGCCTCAGGTGGGGCATACGGCGCGGCGCCGGTCCGGCCGTAAGTTCCTGATCGGCCTGATCGTGGTGCTCGCCGTCGGCGGCGGCGTCGTCGCGGGCGTGCCCAGCCTGAACAAGCCGATCCGCGAGCTCTTCGCCACCTCGACCAGGGAGATCCTCGTCTCGCCCCCCCTCAAGAAGGGGACGCTCGTCGTCACCATCAACGAGAAGGGCAACCTCGAGAGCGCCAAGAACGAAGACGTCCTCTGCGAGGTCGAGGGCTCGACGACGATCATCATGATCAAGCCCGAAGGGACGAAGGTCACCAAGGGCGACGTCGTGTGCGAGCTCGACTCGGCCACGCTCAAGGACAACCTCAAGAACCAGAAGATCACGACGGCGCAAGCCGAGGCGTCGTTCCAGCAGGCCCAGCTTACGCGGCAGGTCGCCGAGGTCGCCGTCAAGGAGTACGTCGAGGGCACCTACAAGCAGAATCTCGAGACGATCCAGGGCAACATCGCCATGGCCAAGGCCGAGCTCAAGCGGGCCGAGGACCGCTACGAGTGGACCTGCAAGATGGTCGAGAAGAAGTACGCCTCGCCGGCCCAGCAGACCTCGGACAAGTTCAACCTCGACAAGGCGAAGTTCACGCTCGAGCAGTCCGAGACGAGCCTGGACGTCCTCCTGAAGTACACGAAGGACAAGACGATCAAGGAGCTGAGCGCCGAGGTCGAGAAGGCCCGCTCCGACGAGCTGGCCAAGCAGGCCGACCCTGTCGCTGGAGCGGGACAAGGAGGCGAAGCTCGAGCGGCAGATCAAGAATTGCATCCTCAAGGCCCCGGGCGACGGGCTGGTCGTCTACGCGAACGACCCGGGCCGCTTCGGCGGTAACAACCAGGTGCAGATCGAGGAAGGCGCGACGGTCCGCGAGCGGCAGAAGATCTTCAGCCTGCCCGACATCACCCAGATGCGGGCGAACACCAAGGTCCACGAGTCGATGGTCGACCGCGTGGGCAAGGGCAAGCCGTCCAAGATCCGCGTCGACGCCTTCGCCGGCCAGGAGCTCAACGGCAGCGTCCAGAGCGTCAACCCGCTGCCCGACCCGAACACGTTCTTCGGCTCGGACATCAAGGTCTACACCACGCTGGTCGCGATCGAGAACGGCCCGCCCGGCCTGCGGCCCGGCATGTCGGCGATGGTCCAGATCCTCGTCGAGCAGAAGCCCGACGTCCTGAGCGTGCCCGTGACGGCGATCATGGAGCTCACGGGAAGGACTACCTCTACGTCCGCAAGCCCGAGAACGGCTTCGAGCGGCGCGAGGTGGCGCTGGGGATCTCCGACGACAAGGTCGTCGAGGTCAAGAAGGGCCTCAACGAGGGCGAGCAGGTCGTGCTCTCTCCGACCCTCCTGCTGACCGAGGACGAGCGCAACGAGGCGTTCGCCGCCGCCCGCGAGTCGGCCAAGAAGGACTGGGGCCCCGACGCGGCCAAGGCCGCCAACGCCGCCGTGCCGGCGCCGGCCGCGGCGCTGACGCCAAGGGCGCGGACGCCAAGAAGGCTCGGCGCCAAGGGCGCCGGCGGCGGCAATCGACCGGCCTTCTTCCAGAAGCTCCAGACCCTCTCCCAGGAGGAGCGCACCAAGATGAGGACCGCCAGCGATGAGGAGCGGACCGCGATCCTCAAGAAGGCCGGCCTGACCGACGACGAGATCCAGCAGATGCAGCAGATGCGGGCCAGCGGCGGCTTCGGCGGCGGTGGCGGCGGCCCCGGCGGTCCGGGCGGCGGCGGTGGTGGCGGAGGCTTCGGCGGCCCCGGCGGCGGTGGACCGGGCGGCGGCGGCTTCGGCGGCGGTCGCCCGGGCGGAGGTCCGCCCCAGTGACCCAACCCACGACCAACGGCGACGCCTACCACCGCGAGCCGATCGTCAAGATCCGCGACATCCGCAAGACCTATGTGATGGGCCACGGCCCTTCCGGCGGCCTCTTCGGCCGCCGGAAGGGCAACCAGGCGCAGGTCATCGTCCACGCCCTCCGCGGGCGTCTCGGTCGACTTCTACGAGGGCGAGTACGTCGCCATCATGGGCGCGTCCGGGCTCGGGCAAGAGCACGATGCTCAACCTGCTCGGCTGCCTCGACCGCCCGACCAGCGGCGAGTACTTCCTCGGCGGCAACGACGTGGCCCGGCTCTCGCGACGACGAGCTGTCGGAGGTCCGCAGCCGCTACATCGGCTTCATCTTCCAGTCGTACAACCTGATCGCCCAGTACACCGTCACCGAGAACATCCAGCTCCCGCTGACATACCAGGGCTCGGGCGAGATCTCCGACGAGCAGCAGCGACGGACCGAGGAGCTCGCCGGCCTCGTCGGCCTGGGCGACCGCCTCGACCACCGGCCCATGCAGCTCTCCGGCGGCCAGCAGCAGCGCGTGGCGATCGCGCGGTCGCTCGTCAACGACCCCTACATCATCCTCGCCGACGAGGCGACGGGCAACCTCGACACCCAGACCAGCCACGAGATCATGGCGATGCTCGGCCGGCTCAACGACGCCGGCAAGACGATCATCATGGTCACGCACGAGGACGACATCGCCGAGCACGCCAAGCGGATCATCCGGATGCGCGACGGCGTGATCTATCGCCGACGAGCCCGAGCCAGCGCATGAAGGCGCTGGCCGAGGGTCAGGCCGCCCTCGCCGCGCCGTAAGTTCCGGCCGGCGGGCTCTGCATCGCGATCAAAGAACGCCCCCAAATCGAAGCATCGCCGCGATCGGAGCCCTCCCCATGGGACGCGTCTGGCAGAGCCTGACCCTCGGCATGAAGAGCCTGCTGCTCCACAAGCTCCGCTCGGGCTTGACGGTGCTCGGGATCGTCTTCGGCGTGGCCGCCGTCATCGCGATGCTCGCCGTCGGCGAGGGCGCCAGTCGCAAGGCCCAGCGCGAGTTCCAGGAGCTGGGGGCGACGAACATCATCTACCGCTCGGTCAAGCCGACCGAGGAGACCCAGGCCTCCAGCGGCCGGCCGGTCCGCGTGCTCAACTACGGCCTGAAGTACGTCGACTTCGACCGGCTGATCCAGACCATCCCGACGATCGAGAAGGCCCTGCCGATCCGCGAGCTCCGTAAGACGATCCGCTACCTCAACCGCTCGATCGACGGCACGCGTGGTCGGCACCACGGCAGCGACTACATGGAATTCAACCACCTGATGGTCGACAAGGGCCGGTTCCTCACGCCGTCCGACAACGCGCTTTACGAGAACTTCTGCGTCCTGGCCGCGCTGGTCGCCAAGGAGCTCTTCCCGTATCGAGGACCCGATCGGCCAGTCGGTGAAGCTCGGGTCCGACTACTACATCGTCGTCGGCGTGACGAAGCAGCGGGCCAGCACCGCGGGCGTCGGCGGCAGCCTCGCGGCGAAGGACTTCAACAAGGACGTCTATATCCCGCTCAACACCTGCCGGCTCCGGTTCGGCGAGCGGCGTGGTCGACTTCCGGTCGGGCTCGCAATCGATCGAGGAGACGCAGCTCTCGCAGATCACCCTCCGCGTCCGCTCGACCGACGAGGTCCGCGCCACGGCCAGGATCGTCGAGGCGGCCGTCGACGCCGCACCACCCGAAGAAAGACGTCGAGCTGACCGTCCCTTATGACCTGATCCTCCGCGCCGAGGCCAAGGCGCGCGAGTTCACGATCATGCTCGGCGCCATCGCGTCGATCTCGCTGATGGTCGGCGGCATCGGCATCATGAACATCATGCTGGCGACCGTCACCGAGCGGACCCGCGAGATCGGCATCCGCCGAGCCCTGGGGGCGAAGCGGCGGGACATCACGCAGCAGTTCCTCATCGAGACGGTCGTGCTCTCGGGCATCGGCGGCATCCTGGGCGTCGGCGATCGGCGTCGGCATCCCCTGGATCATCCACCGGCTTCGTCCCCGAGCAGGAGACGGCCGTCACGGCGTTCTCGATCATCCTCGCCTTCTGCATCTCGGTCGGCATCGGCATCCTCTTCGGCCTCTATCCGGCCAAGCGGGCGGCGGACATGGACCCGATCGAGGCCCTGCGGCACGAGTGATCGGCGACGCCGGGATCACCCCCTCCCCCAGCACCCAGGAGCCCGACCGATGCCCTTCACCGCGCTCGTGCTGCTCGTCTCGCTGGCCTTCCAGTCGCCGGGCGGCCCGTTCCAGTCGAAGGAGGGCGGCTTCTCCGTCGACATGCCCTCCGCGCCCGCGGAGAGTACGCAGGAGGTCGCGTCGGCGAACGGCCCGATCACCCTCCACTCCTTCCAGGCGACCAAGGGCGACGTCGCCTACCTCGTCACCTACAGCGACTATCCGGCCAAAGTCGCCGTGGAGGATCCCGATAAGGTTCTCGAGGGCGCCGCAAGCGGCGCGCTGCGCGGCTTCCAGGGGTCGAAGCTCCTCAAGAAGACGAGTCGAAGGATCGGCCCGACCCCGGGCAAGGAGATCGAGTTTTCGCCTCCCGGTCCCGGCGGCGAGGCTGGCCTCGGGCGCCTGCGGCTCTACCTGGCGGGCACCCGCATGTACTCGGTCATGGTCGTCGGCCCGAAGGACGATGTGGCGAAGTCGAGCGAAGCCTTCCTCCAGTCCTTCACGCTGACGAAGGCGGGCGCGGCGCCCTTGATGAAGACCCCGGCCCGCGCGCTCGCTAGGGGCGGCGCCGCCCCGCCCGGGCCCTGGCAATCGGCCGGGGGCGGCCGGCAACATGCCCGCGGCCCGGAAGGCCGCCGCCGCGGGCGGCGGGGCCGTCGTGTCGAAGGAGCACGGCTTCCGCGTCACCCTGCCGTCGAAGCCGCAGGAGCAGAAGGTCACGCAGCAGTCACCGGCCGGCCCGATCGACGTCTTCGCCTGGGTCGTCGCTCCGCAGCAAGACGGCCTGACGTACGTCGTGACCGCGACCAAGCTGCCGGGCGAGACAGCCAAGGAGGACCCCAAGAACGCGTTGGGCGGCGTCGTCAACGGGACGATCACGAGCACAAAGGGGACGCTGGCCAGCCAGAAGGACATCCGCCTCGGCTCGGCCCAGGGGCGGGAGTTCGACTTCTCTCTGCCGGCGGGGGCCGGGACGCCGCCCCAGGCACGGTCGCGGGCATTCGTCGCCAACGGGCGGATCTACCAATTGCTCCTCATGGGCTCGAAGGACCGGATCGGCGGCCCGGCCGGAACGGCCTTCTTCGACTCCTTCGCCCTGACCACGCCCTGAGCGTCGCCCCGACGGCCGGGAGTTTGACGGATGGCCGCCCTCGCGCTGATCGTCGCGTCCGTCCTCGCCTTCCAGGGACCCGGCGGCGGCCCGCTGGTCTCCAAGGAGGGCGGCTTCCGGGTCGATATGCCCGGCAAGCCGACAGATCGGCCGCAGCAGATGGAGACGCCGTTCGGCCCGATCGAGGGCCGCGCCTTCTCCTCGGTGCCGCGGAAAGCTCGCCTTCCAGGTCTCCTACAGCGACTATCCACCCAACGTCCCCGACTTCGCGCCCCAGAAGGTCCTCGAACGTACGGTCCAGGGCGGCGTGGGCGGCATCCCCGGCGCCGTGCTCCAATCCAAGTCGGACGTCGTGCTGGGGGACGTCCCCGGCAAGGAGTTCGACTTCTCGTACCAGGCCAAGGACGGCGACGAGCACGTCTGCCGCGCCCGCTTCTACCTGGCAGGGCTCCGGCTCTACTCGATCATCGTCCGCGGGCCGGCGAACGAGGTCGCGCGGGTCGGCGCCGGTCTATTTCCGGTCGTTCTCGCTCTTCCCGGCCGAGGCGAAGCCCCCGGCGGCGCCGCCCCCCGCCCGCCGCGAGTCGCCGCTGACGACGAAGCCGGGGGCCGCGAAGGCCGCCGCGGCGCGGGTCTTCACCTCGGCGGCCGGCGGCTTCCGCGTCGCGATGCCCGGCAAGCCCCAGGAGCGGACGATCGTCCAGCAGATGCCCGACGGGGTCGTCGAGGCGCACCTGTTCGTCCTCGTGGTCGACGACGTCCGCCGGCTGGTCTCCTACATCGATCGCCCGAAGCCGCTGCCGGCGGACGAGGTCGACGCTGGGCTCGAGGAGCTGGTCAAGGGCTCGATCATCAGCGGCAAGGGTACACTCGTCTCCAAGCGGCCGATCCGGCTCGGCGAGGCGCCCGGGCGCGAGTTCGAGTTCGACTCGGTCGGCCTCGACGGCCGCCCGCGGTTCGTCCGCGCCGCGCCTATTTGGTCGGTCCGCGGGTCTACCAGGTCCTGATCGCGGGGCCCAAGGCCAAGGTCCTCGGCGCGGCGGGCGACAACTATCTTGACTCGTTCGGACTGTCCGGCCCGGCCCGCGCCGGCGGGGCCCGGCCGGCCGGCCCGTGACGTTCGAAGGCCGGCCGCGGACGGGGGTTGGGCTTGCATGCCGGGGCGGTTGAGACTAGTCTTATTCGATGGATCGCAGCCGCGACTCCGGGGGCGACCCCGGCGTCGCGGCGTCCTTTTGACAACGACGTCTCGAAGGAAACTCGCCCACCACACCATCACGTCGCCACGTGCACGAGACGGCCGGCCGGTCAATACGACCGAATCGCATCGACCCGGCCCGCCAGCGCCTGTCCGACCTCGGGAGCCGCAACGGATGACCGCAGATCGAATCCCCATGTCGAAGGATGGCTACGAGAACCTCAAGGCCAAGCTCGACAAGATGGTGAACGAGGAGATGCCCGAGATCGCCGAGGCGATCGCCCAGGCCCGCGGCGAGGGAGACCTCTCCGAGAACGCCGAGTACGACGCTCAGCGCGAGAAGCAGGGGATGCTCCAGGCCCGGATCAACGAACTCCAGGACAAGCTCGCCCGCGCCTTCATCGTCGACCGCTCGACCCTGCCCACCGACCGCGTCGTCATCTACACCAAGGTCCGCGTCCTCGACCTCACGTTCGACGATGAGGAGGACTACATCCTCGTGGGGCTCGGCGAGGAGGACTACGACCAGAACAAGATCCTCACGACCGGGCCGATCGGCCGGGCCCTGCTGGGGAAGAAGGTCAACGACGAGGTCGAGGTGCCCATCCCCCGCGGCACCCGGCGGCTCCGCATCCTCGAGATCGCCGCCTCCTGACCGGCCGACCCCATCCCGCCGCACCATATCGACGAAGTGCCCGAAACGGCCGGGCGCCGCGTGTTGACAAAATCCAACACGTGTTTCGCGATGTTGCGCACGCCCGAAGACGTGGCCTAGGCTTGAATTGCATCGGCCGTCGGAGTTGCGCGGGCGACTTCGATCGGTGGTTCACGTCGCAATCGTGTCGATTTGACGATTGCCGATTGGCGCCCCGGACTGGGACTGGCACATTGGTCGACGCGCCGGCGGGCGCGGGCGGCGAGGGTGCCACCTTGATCGCGTAGGGACGCGTTGACGAGCGCAGGCTCTGCAGCCTGGGCGCGACGATCGATGAATGCGTGAAGATGCGGCGCAAGTCGCATCTCCGATCGTTCTGCGCATGCCGCGGCACGAGCCCGTCGCGAGATGACATCCCTGCGTGCTGAGGGTTGAGCGTCGATGATCGGCTCCTGGCGTCCCGCATCAACCCTATACCGCCGCCGACGACGGACACCAGTCGCCGCGCTGTTCGTCGAGGCGCTGGAAGGGCGCGCGCTGATGGCCGCGGGAACAGCGACTCCCTTCGTGGCGACCGTCCCGATCGAGACCGTGATCCCCGGCGCGTCGCCAGCCGGCTCCGCGGCTCCGTCGGGGCTTTCACCGGCGCAGGTCCGGCAGGCTTACGGCTTCACCGCAATCCGCCTCGGCGGCGGGATTGTCGGGGACGGCACGGGGCAGACCATCGCCATCGTCGACGCCTTCAATCAGCCCAACATCAAGTCCGACCTCCAAACCTTCGACAAGCAGTTCAACCTCGCCGATCCGCCGTCGTTCCGGGTCGTCGCGCAGGACGGATCGCAGAACCTGCCGGCCGATGCCACGAAGGGCGACTGGGGCTACGAGATCTCGCTCGACGTCGAATGGGCCCACGCCCTGGCGCCGGGGGCGAGCATCCTGCTCGTGGAGGCGGCCTCGGCGAACGACGACCTTAGTACGGCCGTGGAATGGGCCGCCGCGCAGCCGGGCGTCTCGGTGGTCTCGATGAGCTGGGGCTCGCCCGAGTACACGGACGAGTACCTCGACGACTACATGTACACGACCCCCGCGGGCCACAACGGCGTGACCTTCCTGGCGGCCACGGGCGACTCCGGCTCGCCCGGGACCTATCCCGCCGCCTCGCCCAATGTCCTCGCCGTCGGCGGGACACAATTCACCAGCTCGCTCGACTCCCGGGGCGACTACACGACCGAGACCGGCTGGAACTCGGGAGGCGGCGGCGTCAGCCCCTACGAGCTGCAACCGGGCTACCAGAAGGGCGTCGTGACCCAGAGCACGACCAACCGGACGACGCCCGACGTCTCGATGGACGCGGGCACGGGCGTCGCCGTCTGCGACTCGTTCGACTCGGCGTCCCGCTGGATCAGCGTCGGCGGCACGAGCCTGGCGACCCCGTGCTGGGGGGCGCTGATCGCGATCGCCGACCAGGGCCTCGCGGCGCTGGGCCATGGTCCACTCGGCAATCAGGCGGCAATGACGAGCCTCTACGCCCTCGATCAGAACGCGGGCTCGATCAGTTTCCACGACATCACCACCGGCTCCAACGGCCTGCCGGCCGGCCCCGGCTACGACCTGGTGACGGGCCTGGGTACGCCCCAGGCCGCGGCGATCGCCGCGGGACTCAGCGGCAACGTCGCGGCGCCGACGCCGATCGGCCCGACGGGCGTGCTCTCGTCCGCCCCGTCGTTCCAGTGGTCGTCCGTGCCGGGGGCCACGGCCTATGACCTCGTCGTCTACGACCAGGCGACGAGCGGCAAGGTGCTCGACGTCATCGTGACCGGCGCGACGACCTACACGCCGGGCCCGGGCTTGCTCGGGTCCGGCCATTCCTATTCCTGGAAGGTCGCGGCCCGGACCGCCCTCGCTGGCTTCGGCGCGGCGTCGGCCTCGCTTGGGTTCGCAATGCCGACGGCCGGCGTGCCCAATCCGTCCGCGCCGGCGAACAACTCGACCATCGGCCCGACGACGCCCACGCTCCAGTGGACGGCCGTGTCCGGGGCCACGGCGTACGCGGTGACCATCGTCGACGCGGCCAACCCCGCGACGCCGATCGTCAACCAGATCGTCGTCACCGGCACCTCGTACACCCTGACTTCGCCGCTGCCCTACGGGCACACCTTCCTCTGGTCGGTGCAGGTGCAGCTCGGCGCGAACTCGTACGGCGTGTCGAGTGCCTTCTCGGCCTTCACGATCGCCCCGCTCGCAGCCCCGGGTCCGTCGGGCCCGGCGTCGGGGGCGACTCTCACGACGGCGACGCCGACGATCCAGTGGTCCTCGGTCGCGGGCGCCGTCGCGTACGTGCTGACGCTCACGGACCTCACCGCGGGCTCGGCGCCCGTGACGATCCCGAACATCGCGGGAACGGCGTACACGCCCGGGACGTCGCTAGTCGACGGACACACGTACCAGTGGTCGGTCGCGACCGTCGACGCGTGGGGCGACGCGGGCACGTCGTCGGCGAACCAGACGTTCAAGATCGCCCTGCCCCCGCCGCCGGTGACGGCCCCGAATCCCGCCGCGCCGAGTGGCACGGTCGCGACGACGCTGCCCGCGCTGCGCTGGTCGGCCGTTGCCGGCGCCAGCTCGTACGGGATTTCGATCGTCGACCACACGGCAGGCGCGGGCTCGTCGGTCGTCCCGCTCGCCAAGGTCGCGGGCACGTCTTACGTAGTCACCGCGCCGCTGCTCGTGGGTCACACCTACACATGGCAGGTCCTCGCCTACGACGCCGCCGGCAACCCGAGCGGATGGAGCGCCCCGCTTCAGTTCACTGTGAAGGACGAGGCGACGAACGACTTCGACGGCGTCGGCCGCTCCGAAATCGCCGTCTACACGCCGCAGACCGCGCTGTGGACGATCCTCAACCCGGCGACGTGGACCGTCGCCTACGCGACGCTCGGCCTGCCCGGCGGCCAGTCGATCCCCGCACCCGGCGACTACGACGGGATCGGCCGGACCGAGATGGCGTATTACACGCCCTCGACCGCGACCTGGACGATCCTCAACCCGATCACCGGCACCTCGCGGACGGCCGTCTTCGGCTCGCCCGGCCTGCGAACCATCCCGGTCCCCGGCGACTACGACGGCGTCGGCAAGACGGAGCTGGCCTACTACACGCCCTCGACGGCGACCTGGACGATCCTCAACCCGGTCACGAACACGACCCGCAGCGTCACGTGGGGCGGGACGAACTACTGGTCGATTCCGATCCCCGGAGACTACGACGGAGTTGGCAAGACGGAGCTGGCCATCTATCTCCCGAGCTCGGCGACCTGGTACATCTGGAACCCGCAAACCAACGCGATCCGGAGCGTGACCTGGGGCGGGACGAACTACTGGTCGTTCCCGGTGCCCGGCGACTACGACGGCATCGGCCACAGCGAGATGGCGATCTTCCTGCCCAGCTCCTCGACCTGGTACGTCTGGAACTCGCTGACGAACGCCTTCCGCAGCTTCACGGCGGGCGCACCCGGCCTGCACGACGTTCCGCTCGAGGCGCCGACGGGCAGCCTCGCGGGTGTCGGGCTCATCGCGACGTCTCCAAATGCGCCCACAAGGGCGGCCGTGACGACCGCATCGGTCCCCGCTGGCCCGGCCGCGGTGACGACGCCGACGAATCCGCCGCCGCCGGCGCCGTCGGTCGTTAAGCTGGCGGCCGTCTCGACGTGGAAGACGACCGGCCAGTCCGTCGCGAAGCCATCCTGGCAGGAAATCTCGTAGGGTCCGCTATTGCGGACCGTCCGGGCTTCGGCAACGGAAGGGGTCCGCAATAGCGGCCCCTACGAGTGCCGCGTGCCGACGACCGAGGGCGTACTGGCCGGCCGCATCGAATCGGCGGCGGAGAGCTCGCGGGCCATGTTCTGGAACTCGACCTGCGAGCGGATCGAGGGCTCGCCCGGCCTGGGCGGCAGGCAGCGGCGATAGGTGCCGTCGGGCTGAAGGCATCGCGGGCCTTGACGTTGTCCAGCAGGGCGACGCCGAGGATGCCGTCGACGATCCGGTTCTGGAGCCGCGGGTCCTCGATCGGGAACATGATCTCGACCCGCCGCCGGAAGTTCCGCGGCATCCAGTCGGCCGAGGCGAGGAAGACCTCGGGCGCGTCGCCGTTCTGGAAATAGGTGATCCGCGAGTGCTCCAGGAACTTGTCGACGATGCTGATGACCCGGATGTTCTCCGAGATGCCCGGCAGCCCCGGCCGGAGGCAGCAAATCCCGCGGACGATCAGGTCGATCTGCACGCCGGCGCGCGAGGCCGAGCAGAGGGCCGTGATCGCCGTGGGATCCACCAGCGCGTTCATCTTGGCGATGATCCGCGCCGGCTCTCCGGCCTCGGCGTGCCGCCGTTCGCGGTCGATCAGGGTGATCAGGCGGTCGGCCAGCTCGGTCGGGGCGACGATCAGCTTCTTCCAGGCGTGGCCCTGCGAGTAGCCGGTCAGCAGGTTGAAGAGGGCGCTGGCGTCCTCGCCGAACTCGGGGCGGCAGGTGAAGAGGCTCAGGTCGGTGTAGATCCGCGCGGTCGTCGGGTTGTAGTTGCCGGTGCCAAGGTGGACGTAGCGGCGGATGCCGTCGTGCTCGCTTGCGGACGACCAGCGCGGCCTTGCAGTGGGTCTTGAGCCCGACCATCCCGTAGACGACGTGGACGCCGGCCTTCTGGAGGGCGCGGGCCTTGACGATGTTGTTCTCCTCGTCGAGCCGGGCCTGCAGCTCGACGAGCGCCGTCACCTGCTTGCCGTTCTCGGCCGCGCGGGCCAGGGCGTTGATGATCGGGTTGTCGTCGGCGGTCCGGTAGAGGGTCTGCTTGATCGCCAGGACGTTCGGGTCGTCGGCCGCCTGCTCGATGAACTGGACGACCGAGCTGAACGACTCGTAGGGGTGGTGGACGAGGACGTCCCCCTCGCGGATGGCCGCGAAGACGCTGCGGCGGGACGAGGCGAACTGCGCGGGCATCTGGGGCTCGAACGGGGCCTCCTTCAGCTCGCGGAACCCCTCGATCCGGCAGAGCAACGTCAGGGCCGTGAGGTCGACGGGCCCGCCGACGCTTGTAGACGTCGCGTCCGTCGAGGTCGAGGGCCGAGCTCGTCTGCAGGAGGGCGAGGAACCCCTCCTCGGCCTTGTCGGAGATCTCGAGCCGGACCGCCGCGCCCCACTTTCGCTGGCGGAGAGTCTCCTGGACGGTCGAGAGCAGGCTGCTCTTGACCTCGGTCTCCTGGATCGTGAGGTCGCTGTTCCTGGTCACGCGGAACGACGCCCGAGCCGCCACGCGGAAGCCGCCGAAGAGCGCATCGAGCCGCGGGCCGATGACCTTCTCGAGCAGGACGAACCGCCGCTTGCCGTCGCCCAGCTCGGGCAGGGGCACCAGCCGGCTCAGGACCGACGGCACCTGGAGCACGGCGTAGAGCTGGCGCGGCGGGTCCTCGTTCTCGGCCTCGATCCGCAGGATCAGGTTCAGGCTCTTGTTGTGCAGGTGCGGGAACGGGTGCGCCGGGTCGATCGCCAGCGGCGTGAGGACCGGGTAGACCTGGCTGTCGAAGTACTCGTCGAGATAGGCGTCTGCTGGTCGGGCGTCAGGTCCTCGTTGTCGCAGAGGAGGATGCCGTGGTCGGCCAGCGCCGGGCGTGATCTCCTGGTGCCAGGTGTCGTACTGGCGGGCGACGAAGTCGTGGGCGCGCCTGGAGATCTCGTTGAGCTGGGCCGAGCGGGCCCATGCCGTCGGGCGGCGGGTCCTGGGGCTCGAGGTCGTCGTAGAGCTGGGCCTGGAGCCCGGCGACGCGGACCTCGAAGAACTCGTCGAGGTTCGACGCCGAGATCGCCAGGAACCGGAGCCGCTCGAGCAGCGGGACCGACGGGTCGCGCGCCTCCTCGAGCACGCGCTCGTTGAAGTCGAGCCAGCTCAGCTCGCGGTTGATGAACAGGCTCGGGTCGGGCGGGATCGGCGAGAGTCCGTCGCCCACGACGCGCGTTCGCGGCGGCGCCGTTGCCGTTGTGATGATGCTTCGCCATGTTCCTACCGCCCCCGATCGCGAGACCAACCACGACGAGCGACCGCAGCGTGCGGAGGTGGATCGCGTCGAGCTCCTCGCCGCCCTCGAGTCCCTTGGGCGTCTCGAGGACCATCGGCACGCCGCGCAACCGCGGGTCGTTGACGAGCAGGCGGAACGGCTCGAGGCCCATCTTGCCCCGGCCGATCCCGGCGTGGCGGTCGACCCGGCTGCCCTGCTCCCGGACGCTGTCGTTCAGGTGCCAGACGCGGACCCGTCCGACGCCGACGGCCCGTTCCAGGGCATCCATCGTCTCATCGTACTCTGTTGGGGTCGCCAGGGGATACCCCGCGGCGAAAATATGGCAGGTGTCTCCGCACACGCCGAGTCCGCTCGGGCTCGGCAACGAGGTCGATGATCCGCCCCAGGTGCTCGAACCTGCAACCGAGGCAGCTCCCCTGCCCGGCCGTCGTCTCCAGGGCGATCCGGACGCGGAGGCCGCGGGTCCGGCGGTGGACCTCGTCGATCGCCGCGGCGATCCGCGCCAGGCCGGCGTCCTCGCCCGATCCGACGTGCGCACCGGGGTGCGAGACCACGTCCTCGATCCCCAGCGCCTCGGCCCGCTCGAGCTCGACGACCATCGCGTCGATCGACTTCCGCCAGAGCGCGTCGTCGGGGCTGGCGAGGTTGATCAGGTACGAGTTGTGCGCGACGGGCGTCGCGAGACTCCGCCTCCGCCAGTGCCGCCCGGAAGGCCGTGATATGGGCGTCGGTCAAGGCCGCGGCGCGCCACTGGTTGTTGCTCTTGGTGAAGACCTGGACGCGCCTGGCGAACCCCACCGCCTGCGCAGCGCGGACCGCGCGGTCGTGGCCGCCGGCGATCGACATGTGGGCCCCGAACCGCGGGTTGCCGTCGGCCGCCGGCTTCGATTTCTTCACGTCCTTCTTGCGTGCTCGCGGCATCCCGTCCCCTTCGCACAATCCTCGCGGGACTTTCGCTGTGATCTTGTCCGAGCGATCCTGCCGATCCTATGATGGGCCAGGGCGGAAAAGAAGTCCGCCGCGCGGTCCGTCCGAGCGGGGGCTCGACCGGTCATGACCACGGGATGGCTCTTCTGGTGCGGCACCGCCCTCGGCCTGGTCCTGACGGCCTGGCTGGTGGCCCGGGGCCCGGTAAGGCATGCCGTCGACGCGGTCCGGTTCGACCGGGCCCGCATCCAGTTTCGCCAGCAGCGTGAGTGGCTCGAGGCCCGGTTCCTGGGAGCCCTCGGCCGGATCGACCCGCCCGAGGCCGCCCGGTGGGACGACGCCCACTGGCAGGACGACATCCGCTGGGCCCGCGACCGCCGCACGCATCGCCTCCTCGCACTGATCGGCGTCGAGTTCGACGCCGTCCCGTTCGACGAGCCCGCCGCCCGCCACGCGACGGCCCTCTTCGAATATCGCAAAGGGCACTGGCTCGCCGACGGACAGCGGCTCGACTCGCTCCGGCCGGAAGAGGCCCTGCTCCGCAACCGGCGCTACGAGCAGGTCACGCCGCCGCAGCCGCGGGCGTGATCGGACGACGCGGGCCTCACTCCCGGATCTTCGCCTTCGCCGCCGCGCGGAGCTTGATGTATTCCTCGATGTCGAATGCGTCCGAGCGGCAGTGCTCGAGCAGCGGCCGCTCCATCTCCTCGACCGTGCGGCAGGCCTCGGCCACGCGGTGGGCGACGTCGAGCGGGATGAGGCAAACGCCGTGGCGGTCGGCGTGGATCAGCTCGCCGGGCTGGATCTCCACGCCCGCGAGCTTCACCGGCTTGCCGAAGCCGACGAGCCGGACGTAGCCGTGGCTCACGGCCGGGTTCAGGCCGAACAGCCCGAAGCCCAAGGCCGCGACCTCGTCCAGGTCGCGCGGACAGCCGTCAGTGATGTGGCCGACGCAGCCAAGCTTCTTGTGGATCGTGGCGTTGACCTCGCCGAACTGAGCCCCGAGGCCCGGCGGCTCGTCGAGATCCTGCCCGACCGCGATCTTCGGCCCAGGCTGCGTGGCGACGTAGCGGAGATAATCGCCGTTCAGGTCGGGCACCGGCTCGCTCCCGTCGTGAGGCAGCGCGCGGGTCTGCGACGTCACCGCGTACCCCACGATCGGCCCCACCTCGGGCAGGAGGCAGCGGATCTGATGGGGCAGGAACCCGACGTGCCGCGGCCTGAGGTTGAAGACCTCGATCGCGTTGGCGATCGTCGGCGTGTTGTAGCGGCGGAGTTCGTCGAGGAGGTCGGTGGAGAGGGGGTGGGTCGGCATCGGGAGAGGGCTCCATGTCGGCTGCGAGTCACGCGGCGCTAGCCTATCCGCCGGGCGCGGTCGGGACCAGTCCCGCGGCCCCTCGGATTTCGTCGCGCACCGCCTCTGCGAAGGCCGCCCCGCGAAACTTACCGGCCTGTTCCAGGCCCGAGCGGACGAGGGTCTCCCGCTTAAGACTGTCCTCGGCGAGTCGCCCGAGCACGGCCGCGATCTCCCCCGCCTCCGCGCGATCGAGATAGACCGCGGCATCGCCGCCCGACTCGACCAGGGCGCTATTCCTGAGCGTAACCACCGGGCACCCGCTCGCCATCGCCTCGACGAGCGGCAGGCCGAAGCCCTCGTAGTCGGACAGATACAGGCACGCCGACGCGCCGGCCATCAGGCCGAGCAGGATGTCGTCGGCGACGTGGCCGGCGATCCGGATGGCGGGGTGGGCGCGAACCTCGATGCCGCCCGGGGGCCCGGCGAAGACGAGCCGGTGCGACGGGAAGCGGACGTGATGCCGCAGGAATCCCTCGACAACCGCGCCGACGTTCCGCCTTCGCGAGCGCTTGCCCACGACGAGGAAATACGGCGAATCGCCCACGCCCACGGCCCACCGCGCGGCCACGATCATCCCGTCCTCGCGCGACCTCGGGCGGAAGTCGGGGCCGATCGCCGGGTAGATCGCGCGGACGCGTGACGGGTCAATCCCGTAATGGCGGACGACGTCCCGGGCGGTCGCCTGGGATGGGACGATCACACGCGTCGCGCGCCTCGCCGATGATCGATAGCGCGACCGGAATCGCCAGCGGACGGTGCGGGGGAAGGTGTCGGGAACCGACTCGAGGAGCGTGTCGAAGACGACCAGGATCGACCGGCCGCCCCAACCCGTCGGCAGCAGATTCGTCGGGGCGAAGAGGACATCCCCGGGCCTCAGAAGGCGTCCGAGGCCGAGCCATTCCCAGGCCATCCCCGGCAGCTTCGAGCCGACGACGTCGACGCGGAGACGATCGTCGCGCGGCAGGCTCGCGACTCCTTCGGGGTCCTGGAGCGCGACCACGGTCTCGTCGAGCGGCCAGCCGGTCGCGGACCAGTCGCGGAGCAGCGTCTCAAGGTAACGCCCCACGCCCGTGCGGGCCTTGCCGAGGCGGCGGCCGTCGATGATGAGGCGGGGGCTGGGCATGGGCGGGGCCTTCCGCTGAGTCGCCTTTTTCTTTCACGACGGTCCAACTCTGAAACGCTCCCACCCTGAGCGGGAGGGTGAAGCGGCCTGCACCGGGTGAAGAAGCGGTGAGGCGCGGCGGATGACTGCGCTCGACCGCAACCGCGCGCCCCGAGTATCCTGAGAGGCCCGGAGGAAACCGGGTCAAGAACCTTGAATTCTAGGGTTCCTGACCCCGTTTTGTCCGGGCCGGTTAGACAGCTCCGTCCGGAACCGTCTCCATGATCCGTCCCATCACCCCCGCCGACACGCCCGCGCTCGTCGAGATCGCCCAGGGCACCGGCGTCTTCAAGCCCGGCGAGCTCGTCGCGCTCCGCGAGGTGCTCGACGACTTCCACGCGGCCGAGGCCGTCGAGGGCCATCGCGCGGTGGCCGACGAGCGCGGCGGGCACATCGTCGCGTTCGCCTACTACGCGCCGGCCGCCATGACCGCCAGGACATGGTACGTCTACTGGATCGCCGTCGACAAACGGCGCCAGGCCGCGGGGCTCGGCGGAGGCTTGATGCGGCACATCGAGCACGACGTGAAGCAGGCGAACGGGCGTCTCCTGCTGATCGAGACGTCGTCGCTGCCCCACTACGAGCCGACGCGGCGATTCTACCTCAAGCACGGCTACGAGACCGCGGCCGTCCTCGCCGACTACTACGCCGACGGCGACGACATGGTCGTCTTCCGCAAGCGGTTCGAGCCGGAGGTCGGGCGCTCGTGAGCAAGCCGAAGCGCGGGCCGATCCATTCGAAGAAACCGATCACCACGCTGCGGGGCCATCGCGTCTTCACCGTCGACGCCTTCGAGGTCCGGAGCTGCTCGCGGCACGACGAGGAGTTCACCAACTTCGCAATCCACAGCGACTTCCCCAACCTCATCCCCCGCGGCGAGATCTGGGTCGACGAGCGGACGTTCGAGGCAGAAGGGATCTTCTGCCTCGTCGACGCGCTCGTGCACCTCAAGAAGCTCGAAGAGGGCCTGCCCGAGGCGAAAGCCTACACCGCCGGCGTCGAGGCCGAGCGGGCGCTCCGCGAGACGATGACCGGACTCAAGTACCGCGGAGGCAAGCCGCACCGCCGGACGCCGGACGCCGTCTACGTCGGCGAGTATCTGACCCTGCCCGATCCCACGGGCCCAATCGCCGCGCGACTGGTCGACGGCTGCTATGTCCGCTGCGTCTACCGGACCGATTACGTCGAGGGCGGGCATGGATACGTCTATCCGTGGGTGCCGAAGCGGGAGATCTGGCTCGAGCACGGCGTCGACGCCAAGGAATTGCCGTTCGTGCTCGCCCACGAGTACACCGAGTTCCGGCTCATGCGCGACGACGGCCTCGATTACGACCCCGCGCACGCGATCGCCGCGAAGGTCGAATTCGCGCTGCGAGAGGGCGACTCGCTTCGCGACCTGCTGACGGCGACAGGGCGCACGGTGACGAAGGCCGACCTGTCGAAGCTCGCGAGCGAGGGCTTCTATCAGGCGGTCAAGCGGTGTTACCGGCCGCACTCGTAGTGCCGCCCGCAGTCGGCCTGTTTCGGCGCCGCGGGCGACGAATCCTCGACGCCGAACTCCAGACACCCTTCCAGGAGCGCCCGGACCAGGGTGGCCATCGGCGTCCATTTCTGCGTGGCGACGCGTGCCGTGGGCATGAGCGGCGGCTCCGGCGTCTCGGTGGCGGCGAGGTCGAGCCGGAGGATCGTCCCTCGCCCGCTCGGTTCGAGCTGGACGGCGGAGATCCACCGCGCGTCGGCCGAGAACGCGGCGGGGATGAATGGCCGGCACTCGCCCGCGAGCCTCGCCCCCGCGCCGGCCGCGGCCCGGGGACGGCCGGCCTCGTCGATCGTCAGCGGGGCGACATGAAGGTCCCACGACTGGCGGTCCGAGCTCAGGTAATAGGCAAGGACCAGATCCCCATCGGGCGTCATCCCGACCGACGGCGTGGCGGCCTCGGAGCCGCTCGGGAACGGGTCGGTATCGAACACGGGGCCGGCGTCGACGACCGCCTCGCCGTCCTCGTCGAGCTGGAGCCACCAGATCCGCCGCGGTCTCATCACACCGCGCGCGGTCGGCACCGGGCCGGTCGAGACCGCCGCGAGGATCGTTCGCGCGAACCGCGGGTCGTCGGGCCAGTGCGGGGACCAGATCTGGACCGCGTTCCCGCCCGGCGCCGGGCCTCGCCACGCGAGCGGCCGGGGCTGATCGTCGCCGCCGCCCGATGAGCCCTCGGCGGGCTCGAAGTCGAAGCGGTAGAGCCGGCCGTCGCCCCCGCCGAAGAGGACGCGGGCGCATGTCCCGGGGGCCCAGCACGGCGGGCTTGCCGGCACGATATCAAGCGCCACCAGGTCGAGCGCGCGGCCCTCGGGGAACGTCATGCGGACCAGCGCGAGGTGGTCGCTCGCGGGGTCGCCCGGCCGCCGCACGGCGCGGCCGACGACCTGCGGCCGGCCCGACTCGTCGAGCCAGGGCGACACACTCGCATGCCCGAGGATTTGCCCTTCGAGCGGTGCGGCCTCGGTCGTGCGGCCCGTGTCGGCGTCGAGCCAGACCGAGCCCGAGGCGCGCGGCTCGGACCCGAGCGGGCTGACCAGGACTTGCCGGGCCGCCGTGCGCGTCCGTGGCCCCCGCGGCTCGGGGCTGAGCCGCGACAGGCCCACGGCCGAGGCCGAGGCGACGAGCGCCGCCGCCAGCAGCGGGCGGGTCGCGATCGAGAGGGCACGTCTCATGGCGTGGGCTCCCCTACGGGACCGGCTCGGCGTCGTGGGCGCAGCCCGAACGCCCCGCGTCGGGCCGCCGGCCCGGTCGGTCGCCGTCCGCCTCCGCCGCCTCGCGGCATCTCCGCGGGAGGACAGGCCCAGTAACGCCCGCTCCTCCCCACCGACGACCGACACGCAGGACCTTCGGCCCCGCGCCGATCGCGGGCGAGGCCACGGCCGCGGCCGGTCGCCGTCTGCTCCGGCCGCCCCTCGGGCGACCGTTCACCTATAAGAGTGTTCGCACCGGGAGATTGTTCTCAGGAAAACTTCCGATTTTTTTCGGACTTGCTCCCGTTTCCACCAATGCATGGGCTTGCAAGGCCGTGCCAGCTCGGTGTCCGCGAGAGGAAAACAGCGTGGGAAGGAAGGCAAGAAGCACAAGGCACAAGGTATCGGAGCGAAGCCGAACGCGGTTTCCTGACTGTGCCTTGTGCCATCTGCTCTCCGGCGTTCCCGCTTCCCCCGCGCCCGCGTCGCAAGACAGCCGCGACCGCGCCCCCTATCCCCTCGCGGCCGGGCGGCCGGCCCGATAGAGTCAACGGGCCCGGGGTCGTGCCCTTAGATCGGTTTCTCTTTGCCCGTGGCGGACAGTGGGAAGTTCCGGGTGGGGCGGGCCTCCGTGCCCGCCCAGCAGGCCAAGACGGGCGGGCACGGAGGCCCGCCCCACCCGGAGCGGACCGCTCGACTCAAAAGGAAGCCGCTCTAGAGAGAGCCAGGAGAAAATCGCCATGAATCGTCGGACCTTCCTCCAGGCCGGCGCGGGGCTCGCCGCGTCGGCCCTCGTGCCGTATCCCGAGTCATTCGCGGCCGAGGTCGGCGAAGGCAAGCGGGTCGGGCTGATCGGCTCGGGCTGGTACGGCAAGTCGGACATCCTCCGCCTGATCCAGGTCGCCCCCGTCGACGTCGTCTCGATCTGCGACGTTGACCGCAAGATGGCCGCCGAGGCGGCCGAGCTGATCGCCACGCGCCAGGCCTCGAAGAAGGCCCCGCGCGTCTTCCACGACTACCGCGAGCTGCTCGCGCCGAAGGACCTCGACATCGTCATCGTCGGCACGCCCGACCACTGGCACGCGCTGCCAATGATCGCCGCCGTCGAGGCCGGGGCGGACGTGTATGTGCAGAAGCCGATCTCGGTCGACGTCCTCGAGGGCGCGGCCATGCTCGACACGGCCCGCCGCACGAAGCGCGTCGTGCAGGTCGGCACCCAGCGCCGGAGCACGCCCCACCTCGTGGAGGCCCGCGACCAGATCGTCCGCGAGGGCAAGCTCGGCACGGTCGGGCACGTCGACGTCTACTGCTACTGGCACATGCGGAACACCTCGAACCCGCCCGACACCAACCCGCCCGAGAACCTCGACTACGAGCTGTGGACCGGCCCGGCGCCGATGCGTCCCTACAACGCGATCGTCCACCCCCGCGGCTGGCGGGCGTTCATGGAGTACGGCAACGGAATCATGGGTGACATGTGTATCCACATGTACGACATGGTCCGCTGGATGCTCGGGCTCGGCTGGCCGAAGCGGATCAGCTCCGAGGGCGGCATTCTCGTCGACAAGGCGGCCAAGGCGAACATCGCCGACACCCAGACGGCCACGTTCGACCACGGCGACCTGCAGGTCGTCTGGCAGCACCGGACCTGGGGCAACGCGCCCTCGCCCAAGTTCCCGTGGGGCGCGACGCTTTACGGCGACAAGGGGACGCTCGAGGCGAGCGTGATGGGCTACGTCTTCACGCCCCACGGCGGCTCGCCCGTCAAGGTCGACGTCAAGTACGAGCTCGACCAGTACCCCGAGGACAAGACCGAGAAGGAGCTCGAGAAGCACGTCGCGCCGGCGATTCGGCATCACATGCTCGACTTCCTCAAATGCATCGCCGACCGGGGCCGGCCGGTGGCGGACATCGAGGAGGGGTACATCTCGACGGCGAGCTGCATCCTGGCGAACCAGTCGATGAAGCTCGGGCACTCGCTGGCGTTCGACCCGGAGAAGCGGATCATCGTCGGAGACGCCGAGGCCGCGGCCCAGCTCGCGCGGCCGTATCGCTCGCCGTGGGTCCATCCGGCCGGGGGACGGGCGTAGGCGCCGGTCGCTACAGACACGTCGACGGCTCTCGCAGGGTGGGCTCCGCCCACCCTGCGGCCGCACGACGCGCTCAGACCGGGGGCGGGGGCAGTTGCTGGATCAGGTTGCTCACGTCGTTGTAGGCCGTGCTCTCGGCCTGGCTGACGGACTGGAGCCGCGGGGCGAACACCGACTGCGAGTAGGCCTGGAGTTGCTCGGTCTGCAGCTCGACGGTGTGCGACGTCGCGGTCGCATGGAACACGTCGTTGAGCGTCTGGAAGTCAGCCGTCTCCGTGGACGGGTTCGCGACGAAGGCGGCCAGCGCCGCCGACGTCTGAGACGCGAACTGCGCGTAGAGGTAAAGCTGCGCGATCGTCGACCCGTATCCCGCGTAGCCGCCGACGGCGATCGCGCCACGCCCTGAGCCGGCGTGATCTTCGTCAGGTTGGTCGTGGAGTCCTGGACCTGCAGCATGGAGAGGTGGGTGAGATACGAGACGAGGTCGGGCCGTTCGTTGATCGGCGTGGCGGGTGCGTTCAGGGACTGGGTCACCGTCTGGTCGAGCGTCGCCAGGCCGGTGCGGTTCAGCGTCAGCGGCAGGCCCTGGATCGCGCCCAGCGGCTGCTCCTTGACCTGATAACGGACGAGCGGGTCCATCAGGCCGAGGAGGTACACGTCCTGCTGGCGGATCGCCTCGGCCTGGAACGCGAGCGTGTACGCCTCGGTGGCCGTCGGCACCGCAGCGAGGATCGACGCGTAGGACTGCTCGGCCGCAAGCAGGGTCGCGTTCACCTGCACCAGCGCCCCCTCGGCGGCCAGGCCCGCGTTGGCGGTGTGGATCGGCTTGGGAGTGATCTGAAGGTGGTAGATCGCCGGGGTCGTCGTCGTGGTATTGGTCGTAGACGTCTGGATCACCGAGACATGCACGCCGACGCTCGCCGGCTGGAGCGTCCTCGGGTTCAGGTACGGCGGGACGACCACCGAAACGCTCGTGGGCGTCACCGACAGCGCCCCAAGCTGGAAGCCCTGCCCGGACGCCGTCGTGAACTTGACCACCGTCTGCGACGCCGCGGTGTCATACGTGCCCGGGACAGTCAGCACGTTCCCCGGCGCCGAGTAGACATATCCCTCCAGGTATCCCCCGGCCACTCCTGAACTCATGACCACGCGATCCTCGAGCCGCTCGATCGCGAGTCCCCGCGCCACACGCCGCTTCGACCTCATGATTGCGCCCTCCAGATGGAAGCATGATCGACCGGCGACGTCGGATCTCACCGTGCGACAACTCGCAGGGGGATCGCCGGTGCTCGCAAATGCCCAGACAATGTATCCACGGCAACTACCCCAGTCAACCAATTCGTTACAAATCTCCCATAACCAATAGATGGAGAAATCAACGCAAATACTCAGACACCGATGGCGGCGGCTTCCCCGCACCCGGCCACGGCGCGGACCCCGGAAGCGCGAGCCCTCCGGACACGCGTCCGACCGATAAAAATTCCGATCCGCTCGGCCGCCGACGCCGATCAGGCCTCGTCCTCCTCGCGCAGCTTCGCGAGGACCGCATAATCCTCGACCGTCGAGGTATCCCCCGTGCTCTCGCGCCCGGCGGCGATTTCGCGGAGGAGTCGGCGCATGATCTTGCCACTGCGGGTCTTGGGTAGAGTGTCGGTGAATCGGATGTCATCGGGCCGCGCCAGTGCGCCGATCTCCCTGACAACGTGCGATTGCAGAACCTTCTTCAGCTCGTCGCTCGCGATCCGCCCCGACTCGAGCGTCACGAACGCGACGATCGACTCGCCCTTCAGCTCGTCGGGCTTGCCGACCACGGCGGCCTCGGCCACGTGGTCGTGTCCGACCAGGGCGCTTTCGACTTCCATGGTCGAGAGCCGGTGGCCGGACACGTTCAACACGTCGTCGACGCGGCCCATGATCCAGTAGTTGCCCTGCTCGTCGCGGCGCGCGCCGTCGCCGGTGAAATAGGCGCCGGGGACCTCGCTCCAGTAGGTCTGCTTGTAGCGCTCGTCGTCGCCGTAGAGCGTGCGGAGCATCGAGGGCCAGGGCTGGCGGATGATCAGGAACCCGCCCTGGTTCGGGCCGACGGACTTGCCGTCCCTGGTGACGATATCGGGGACCACGCCAGGCAAGGGCCGAGTGGCCGAGCCCGGCACCGTGGGCGTGGCGCCCGGGAGCGGGGCGATCATGATGGCGCCGGTCTCGGTCTGCCACCAGGTGTCGACGATCGGACACCGCCCGCCGCCGATCACGCGGTGATACCAAATCCACGCCTCGGGATTGATCGGCTCGCCAACCGTGCCGAGCAATCGGAGCGTGCTCAGGTCATACTGCTTCGGCCACTGCTCGCCCCACTTCATGCACGCGCGGATCGCGGTCGGAGCCGTATAAAGAATGTTCACGCCATAATCCTGAACGATCTTCCAGAGCCGACCCTCGTCGGGCCAGTTCGGGGCGCCCTCGTACATGACGATCGTCGCGCCGTTGGCGAGCGGCCCGTAAATCACGTAGGAATGCCCCGTGATCCAGCCGACGTCGGCCGTGCAGAAGTAGACGTCGTCCTCCTTCATGTCGAACACCCAGCGCGTGGTCGCGGTCGTGCCCAGCAGATATCCGCCCGTGGTGTGGAGAATGCCCTTCGGCTTGCCGGTCGAGCCGGAGGTGTAGAGGATGAACAGCGGGTGCTCGCTGTCGACGGGCTCGGGCGGGCAGTCGGCCGAGGCTCCGTCGACGAGGTCGTGCCACCAGACGTCGCGGTCGGCGAGCATCTCGGCCTCGTGGCCCGTCCGCTTGAGCACGACGACTTTCTCGATCGTCGGGCACTGGCCCACCGAGCCGTCGGCGTTCTCCTTGAGCGGGACCACCTTGCCGCGGCGATAGCCGCCGTCGGCCGTGACAAGCACCCTGGCCCTGCAGTCCTGGATCCGACCCGCCAGCGCCTCGGAGCTGAATCCGCCGAAGACGACCGTGTGCGGCGCCCCGATCCGGGCGCACGCGAGGACGGCGATCACCAGCTCCGGCACCATCGGCATGTAGATCGCCACGACGTCGCCCTTCTTCACGCCGAGCGACTTCAGGCCGTTGGCGAACTTCGCGACCTCGCGGCGCAGGTCGTCATACCGGAGCACGCGACGGTCGCCGGGCTCGCCCTCCCAGATCAGCGCGGCCTTGTTCTTGCGCACGCCCGAACAGTGGCGATCGACGCAGTTGGCGGCGGCGTTCAAGGTCGCGCCGACGAACCACTTCGCGTGGGGCGGATTCCACTCGAGCACCTTCGACCACGGCTTCGACCAGTCGAGCGCCTTGGCGCACTCGGCCCAGAAGTCCTCGGGGCTGTCTCTGGCCCAGTCCCAGAGGCGCTGATATTCGGCGAGGCTGCCGATGTGGGCCCTGTCGGCGAACTCGGGCGGAGGCGGGAAGACGCGGGATTCCTGGAGGACGCTCTGGATCGAACCGCCGCCGGTCTCGGCCGTCATGGTCGGGGCTCCGCCTGGGGAGAGTGCGCCGTGGGAAGACGGGGCCCCGATCGGTGGCGGGGCGAGACCCCGATCTTAGGGAGGGGCCTTCGGCGGGTCAACGGACCCGGCAGGCGGGTCGAGGGTCAGCTTGAAGGAGGATTTCCTGGCCCGACCCTGTCCGGGTGGCCCGGACAACGAGTTGTCCGGGCCACACAGCGGCGAGCGAGATGCGCCCGGTCCCACTTCGACCGTCCGCGCGGAATCGGAGAACGATCGGCCCCGTAATTACGATGATACTCATCGCGGGGCGCGCGGCCCCGACCGTCCGATCCACACCTCGATGCACCAGGACCCCGCGATGACCACGCCCGCCCAGATCGCCGCCAACCAGGTGAACGCCCAGAAGTCGACCGGACCGAGGACGCCGCCGGGCAAGGCGATGTCGTGCCGCAACTCGGTCAAGCACGGCCTTTCGGGCCGCGGCATCGTCCTGCCCGAGGCCGAGGAGCAGGCCGTCGACGAGCGGTTCAAGGAGTGGCGCCGATCGTACGACCTCTGCACCGAGCAGGAGGTGTTCGCGCTTCGCGAGATGGTCCGGGAATCGATCCGGATCGAGCGGTGCAACGCCGACGACGCCTCGCTCCGCGGTCGCGCGGTCGACCGGGCCAAGAGCTCCTGGGACGACGACCGGCGGATCGCGGCCGAGGAACTCGGGCAGACGATCCGGCGCCGGCCGTCGCTGGTCAGCCGGAAGCTCCAGATGACGCCCCAGGGATGCGACTGGCTGATCGAGCGATGGACGGCCCTGGCCTTCGCGGTCGACTCGGGCCGGTCGTGGGACGACGAGCATCGGGCGCTCGCCGCCGACCTCCTCGGCGTCGCCACCGAGCTCCGCGACGGCCCGTCGGCGCTCGACCTTTCCGAGAAGGACTCCACGCCCGAGTCCATCCAGGCGCATCGCCTCGCGACGATCCGCGCCGAGATCGACCGCCTTCGCGCCCGGCGCGACGGGTTCGTCGGCAAGCTCGACAGCGACGACCGCGCTCTCGCATCCGAGGGCGTCGAGGTCGAGCCCGACCGCGCGTTGGGCCGGCTCCGCCGCTACGCGTCGGCTTGCCGCAGGCGGTTCGACGCGGCGACGAAGGTCCTCCGCCCCGCCGCGAAGGGGGAGCCAGAGGTCCGCGCGCGGCAACTCGCCACGAAGACCGCCCGCGACCGGTCAGCGAGCGCGGCCGCCGAGGTGATGCTGGCCAAGCTCTTTGTCCGGTCGGCCGCGAGGCGGGCCGAGCCACCCGCGCCGACCGTCCCGGCCGCGGCCGAGCCCATCGCCCCGGCCCGTCCGATGAGCCGCCAGCAGCGCCGGGCGCTGGCGCGGCGGCGGCCCGAGCCGGCGCTCTCGTAGGGTCCGCAACGCAGACCATCCCGGCGAAGACCCGGATCCGAAGCGGTCCGCATGGCGGCCCCTGCGGCGCACGCCGCCGGCGTCGTCGAAGGGGTGCGCGACGCGCCGCATCCGTGGGGAAATGTTCCGATTCGCTCGCTCGCAAGAAGCGACCCCCCACCGATCGGGGCCGCTCAGACCGTCCCGACGGCCTTCTCGGCCGGCCCGCGACGAGACGAAGCCAATTCCGAGCTCGCCGCGACGAAACGAACCCAATCGCCCCTCGCCGGGAATCCGCGGCCGAGTCGGAGGAAACGTGTCTCCCGGGCGAAAGGCGACCGCTTCGAACGATGCGTTCCCGTGACTTCGCGTGCCGGCCCCCGCGTCCCTTGTGGGTTCCCCGCATCGGCTGGCCTGGATATGCTGGAGCCATCTCCGGCCCCGTTCGAAGGGCCCGCGGTGTCGTGCGTCCATCCACCCGAGGCCGCGTCATGAAGACGATCGACTACGTCTATCGCTTCGACCCGAAAAACCCGACCGTCAAGCCCCCCCCGCCCGACCACGAGGCCGCGCGGAAGGTGCTCGAGGACGGCAACCGGATGTTCTCTCAGTGGATGGAGAGCTGCCGGACGGGCACGTTCTCCGCGGGCGAGCCGCGGTACGTCATCCAGTGCAACGGGCTGGAAGTGGGCATGAACCGGGCCGTCGGCGCGATGCCCAAGCAGGCGCCGTTCGCCGTCGTGGTGGGGTGCTCCGACGCGCGCGTGCCGACCGAGATGCTCTTCGGCCAGGGGTTCAACGACCTCTTCGTGATCCGCGTCGCCGGCAACGTGCTTGGCGATGAGTGCCAGGGCTCGATCGACTTCGCCCTCGGTGCCCTGAGCGAGAGCGTCAAGGTGATCGTCGTCCTCGGCCACAGCGGCTGCGGGGCAGTGACGGGGGCGGTCGACGCGTATCTGCGGCCGCTGAAGTTCTGGTCGAAGGCGACCCCGCCGATGCTCCGTGCGATCCTCCAGCGGATCTTCGTGGCCGTCCGCGAGGCCGCCAACGGCATCAAGGAAGTCTGGGGCGACGACGCGCGGCACCAGCCGGGCTATCGCGAGGCCCTGATCGAGACCGCCGTCTCCCTCAACGCCGCCCAGGCGGCGTTCGACCTCCGCATGGGCGTCGAGACGGCCGGCAAGTGGGAGATCGAGGTCCTCTATGGCGTGTTTAATCTGAAGAACCATCAGGTATGCATGCCTGTTGATCCCGGCGCACGGTCTCGGACGAGAACGTCCACCTGGAGTATGCGCCGACCAACCCGCGCGACTTCCGGACCCTGGCCGTTCAGATGGCCGAGCTCCTCCGTCAGCGGCCGGTTCCCGACCCCGGGCCCGTGGCGTCGCCCGCGTCGGCGGACGGCGCGGCCGCGGCCAAGAACGGGCCGGGAGCGGCCTAAGAATCATACGTCCGGCGGCCTCCTCTCGTTACGACGCTCGGCGTCGTAACGCCTCTTCGGCCGCTCCGCGGCCATACCGGGGAAGACGGCCGGACGACGCGGAGCGTCGGAAGAGGCATTCCCACGCGGAGCGTGGGAACGAGGTGGTCCGACTCGCCGAGGAGAGAAGACGGCCGTGGCCGAGCGGTTCTACTGCCCCGAAGGCTGGCACCACGGCCGCGCAACTCTCGTCGGCGACGAGGCGAAGCACCTCGCGCGAGTCTCGCGCATCGAGCTCGGCGAGACCGTCGAGCTCTTTGACGGGAAGGGGCTCATCGCGACCGGGGAGGTCTCGCTCATCGATCGCGACCGCGTCGAGCTGGTCGTGACCGATATCCGACCCGGCACGCGTGACCTCGATTTCCCCCTCGTCCTCGCCGCGGCGGTGCCGAAGGGAGACCGGTTCGACTGGCTCGTCGAGAAGGCGACCGAGCTCGGCGTCGCGCGGCTCGTGCCGATCATCGCCCGACGCTCGGCGGTCGACCCGAGGAGTGCCAAGATCGACCGGCTCCGCCGGCGGGTCGTCGAGGCCTGCAAGCAGTCGGGCCGGTCGCGGCTGATGGACCTCGACGAGCCGACGCGCTGGGACGCGTGGCTCGGATCGTCGAGTTCAGAGTTGTCCACAAAACTGATCGCCGACCCGCTCGGCGGCCCGATCGGCACCGGGCTTGACGCGGCGGGAGGGGTGGCGATCGCGGTCGGCCCCGAGGGTGGATTCGCACCCGAGGAGGTCGACGCCGCGGTGCGGGCCGGGTATCGTCCCGTCTCACTCGGGCCGACGATCCTCCGGGTCGAGACGGCCGCGCTGGCGGGCTGCGCGGCCGTGGTGGCGATGGCGGGCGGGAAGGAGGGGCGGCCGTGACGGGAATCTCCGCGATTCTGGCGATGATCGGCGTGGGACTGGGCGCGGGCGTGGTGGGCGGGATGTTCGGCATCGGCGGCGGGCTGATCATCGTCCCCGCGCTGATGCTCGCCTTCGGGCTCGACCAGAAGACGGCCACGGGCACGTCGCTGCTGGCCCAGTTGCTGCCGGTGGCGCTCTTCGCCGTCATCGAGTACAAGAGCCGCGGCGAGCTTCGCGTGAGCTGGGGTCTGGCGATCGCCGCGGGCCTGCTCTTCGGCACCTTCCTCGGCGCCAGGCTGACGGGCCTGCTCCGCCCGGCCGACATGAAGCGGCTCTACGGCGTCTTCCTCGTCGCCGTCGGCGTCTACTTCCTCTTCGGCGGCGCGGTCAAGCCGCGGTCGGCGAAGCCCATCGAGGGCGCACCGGCGGCCGAGGGCGGGCCGGTCGGGCCGTGAATGCGGCACGGCTGCGGGCTCAGTTCCACCGCCCGCCCGACTTGTCCTGGTAGACCGACCAGACGTAGCCGTCGGGGTCCTTGAGCGCGAACTCACGCCAGCCCCACGGCTGGTCGACGGGCTCGCCCGAGACGCTAAGCATCGCGCCCTGGTCGAGGCAGTGCTGGTGGAAGGCGTCGATGTCGTCGACGCGGAGCTGGAGGTGCAGACCGACGCCCGGCTTGTTGTTCACGAAGTCGGCGGCGTGCTGGTCCTGCGGGTGGATCATCAGCGTGAAGCCGCCGATCCGCAAGAGCGCCAGGGTGATCGGCCCGTTCTCCTCCGCCTTGTGGATCGCCCCGATCTCGGCGCCGACGATCTCGTGGTAGAACTCGTACGACTTCACCACGTCGTGGACGTACAGGAACGCGCTGGTGACCTGGGCCGCCATCCCCCACCTCGTGCCGGGCCGATTCCGGTTCGGATCGATCGACAGGACCGTCGTGGCGGGAGGATACTCGCAAGCGGGGATTCTCCGCAACGCCAAGGGCCGGCGCCTGGGAATCGGCGAAACGGACGGGCTTGCTGCGATCACTCGCCGCTGACGTGCACGTTCTGCCCGACGGTCGGCTTCATGTCCTGCCCGCAGCAGCGGAGGACCATGGTGGGCGGGTGGCAGGTGCAGGGCTGGATGATCTCGACCTCGGAGTTGCACGAGACGCAGTGCAGCCGCTGGCCGGCGTTCAGGCGGCCGGTCGTCCTGGAGACTTCGGTCTTCGTGGCCATGAGAGGACCCTCATCGGAGACGTGGGTTCCGCCGGCTCAGAGTGTAACGTAAACCGGAGGCCAAGGCTCAAGGCCCCTCGGCGAAGAAATCGACCGTGCGGCGGATCGCCGGCAGCAGGAATCCCGCGGCCGAATAATGGCCACAGTCGAGCCACGTGATCGGCGGCTCGCCCGCCGCGTGCCAGAGGGCGCGGGCCGACGCGGGCGGGATGACCTCGTCGACGTTCCCGGCCATCATCATCAGCCGCTTGCCCCTGAGCCGGTGGGCGTAGGTGATCGGATCATACGGCGATGTCACGGCCTTCAGGTCGTCCTTCGTCCGCCCCGACTCGATCCACAGCTTGCGGTACTTCGCCCCGTCGGGCATTGCCCAGAGGATCTCGTGGAGCTCGCCGCCGGCCAGGAGGATCGCCGCCTCGCGGATGCCCGGGTCGACCGACGCCGCCAGCGCCGAGACGATCCCGCCCAGGCTGATCCCCGTCACGCCCACGCGGCCCGCGTCCACCTCGGGCCGGCCCGCGAGCAACCCCGCGGCCCGGCGGACGTCAAGCACGCCCTGGCGCATCGATGCGAGCGAGCGCCTCGATATCGGGCGAGAGGAACCTCTTATCGCCCGCCGGCCTCCGCTCGCCGTAGTAGGGCAGCTTGACGAACATCGCCGCCACGCCGCGGTCGGCGAGCCGGGCCGCGAGATATCGCGACAGCGCGAAGTCCGCCCCGAGGATGTGCAGCACGACGACCGCCGGCCGCTTGCCCGGCGCTCGGGCCGGAAATACTCGGCGTGGACCGTGTTGTTCTCGGCGTCGGCCGTGGTCACGGGCGAGGGGAACCGCACCGACTCGACCGTGTAAGTCGGCGTCGTGCGGAGGAGCTGCGTTTCATAAATGAACGTCGCCTCGGCCATCCGGAACGCGGCCGGGACGTCGGCCTCGGCGGGGGTGGGGTGGAAGGTGGATTGGACGGTGGTGATAGTGGGCAGGAGGGCGAAGGCGAGGGCGAGCCAAAGCATCATTGGCGCCTCGATAAGTCCACGTGGGACAGGGCCTGTGCTGGCCTTGACTGGAATTTGTCCGGGACGTAACGCATGATAGAGATGTGCCCGAACGAGCCGAGTGAGAGCCGTCATGACCACAGAGCGACTCAGACTTTCCATCAACGCCCAGCCCTTCCGACCCTTCATGGTCAAGATGGCCAACGGCGACAATTACGAGATCCGCCACCCCGAGACGATCATGATCACGACCGGGGGCCGCACGGCTTACATCGCCGGCGAGGGAGAGGAAGTACATATCGTCGACCTGCTCCTCATGACGGAACTTCAGATCCTCGACGCGCCGGCCGAGGCCGCCCGCGGCCACGCGTCGTGATGCACTATTCCCCCTTAAGATCGTCCGACGTGTATTCTGGCTCGTCGGTACCATAAGCTCGGGCGAGTTGTGACCGACCGAACTGCTGCCAGGCGTCGCGATCGTCCTCGCAGCCGGAGTCGCTCGGGGAGACGTCGGACCGAGGCGACGGGATTCGCGAGGGCGGCTGCACGATCTCGCTCACGAGTCCCACGTAGACCGGCACGTAGCCGACGAGGCGGTAGGCCTCGCGTGCGAGCTCGACCAGCTCCGGACCGCTGGCGACCACCTTGCCGTCGTGGACGGCGACGTATTGGTCGCGGTGAATGGCGAGCAACGAGGGCAGTAGTTCGGAGAAGGCACGCTGATCGCGCCGCCAGGCGTCGTCTTCGGGCATGACGCGGGATAAGTCGGGCGCGTCGTGGATCCTCGTGTCGCTCATGGGTCCGCCCGCGGTCGGCCAGGGTTTCGACGGGAACCTTCATCCACATTACCGCCCGGACCGACATCGATGAAGGGCTCCTGCCCCCGAACTTGTCGTTGCCCCCCCCTCGAGAATCCCGTACGATCCCGCATCCGCCCCGGGGAAGGGAGTCCTCGCCTGTGATGACCGCGCGGCTCGACGAGATCGAACCGGGCGCATTTGCCTCATCAAGCCCAGCTCGCTGGGGGACGTGGTCCATGCGCTCCCCGTGCTGGCGGCCTTGAAGGGGCGCTGGCCGAACGCCTCGTTCTCCTGGGTGGTCAACGCGGGCCTGAGAGGACTGGTCGAGGGGCATCCCGACCTCGACGAGGTCCTCCCGTTCGACCGCGCGGGCGTGGGGATCGGGCCGCACGGGATGGTCCGGTTCGCGTCGTTCCTGACGGGGCTGCGGCGGAGGCGATTCGACCTCGCGATCGACCTGCAGGGCCTCTTGCGTTCCGGCTTGATGGCCGCGGCCAGCGGCGCGGTGGCGGGTGGGCATGGCCGAGGCGCGAGAGGGGGCGACGCACTTCTACACGCATTCCATCCTCACGGGCGGGACGGGTGTGCATGCGGTCGATCGGCTGTTGAAGGTCGCCGAGGCGTTCGGGGCCAACGTTCGCGTGCCGAGGCTCACGGCCGTGATGTCGGAGGGCGACCGACGTGCCGCATCGTCGTTGCTCGCGAACGTCCCGCGGCCCATCCTCATGCTCAACGTCGGCGCGCGGTGGGTCACGAAGCGGTGGCCGCCCGGCCATTTCGCCGAGGTCGCGCGGCGGGCCGTCGTCGAGCGCGGGGCCGGCCTGGTCGCGGTCGGGGCGCCCGAGGACCGGTCGCTCGTGGATGAGCTGATCGCGGCCCTGGGCCCCCTGCCCTGTCTCGACCTCTGCGGCAAGACGACGCTGCCGGGGCTGGCGGCGGTGGCGTCGCTGGCCGATTGCTTCCTGTCGAACGACACCGGCCCGCTCCACCTCGCCGCGGCGACGGGGGCGCGGGTCGTGGGCGTCTACACCTGTACCGACCCGGCGAGGACGGGGCCTTATGGTCCACGCGCCGTCACGGTGCGGAGCTGCGTCTGGTGTGCGCCGAGCTTCGTCAAGCGGTGCGATCGGCTCATATGCATGGACGAGCTGACCCCCGACCGCGTCTGGCCGGCCGTCGATCGTCAGCTCGCGGCGCGGGACGGAGAGACCTCGGCCGCGTGACCCGTGCGGAGGCCACGAACCAGTCAGCGCGATCGCCAGGGCCTGGAACATCACTAGTGGCGCGAACTGAAGCCACTGCCACTCCGCCGGCAATGTCTTGATCGCGTCGGGACGGGCCATCGCCGTGAGGTTCCAAGCGAACCGCTTGCCGAACTCCCAGGCCGGCAGCGGATCGCCGCGCCAGATCGGCAGCACGGCCCTCCTCAGCGGCTCGGTCAGCGGGTCGACGACGCCGGGCGGGGCCTCGCCGAGGGGGTTCGGCACCCGGGCGCCGACGCCCTGGAACAGGAAGATCACCACGGCACCGACCAGCGCGAGAATCACCGCCAGGACGGTCACCGCGCGGCCCCCGACCGCAAGCAGCCCGGCGACGGGCAGCATCGCGAACGGCAGCATCGGCACCAGCAGCCGCGGGCCCGTCGACCAGCCGCCGGACCACTCGGGATAGCTCAAGTTGACCAGAAAGACGGCGACGATGGCCGCCGTGCAGACCAGTGCCATCCCGAACAATCGGCGAAGCAATAAGACGATGAGCCCCGGGATCGTCAGCGCAAGGATCGGTGCGTACCAGAGCAGCCCCCGCGCCGGGCGGATGGTGAGGTCATCGAACCGCGACCAGTCGGGCGGGCGGAGTCCCAGCGGGTTCGCGGCCGAGTGGACGCGGGCGAATTGCTCGGTCGCGTGGAAGAAGTAGCCCATCCGCCACGGCGATCCGAAGGCGGTCGTGTTGTAACCGAGCAGGAAGAGCGTCGGCACCGCCGCGCCGACTCCGAACGCGAGGATCGCGCCGCCAGGGTCGTTGGCGAGTGAAGGCGAGGGCGATCGCATAGAGCCCGAGGATCGCGGAGACCGGGGCGACTTGCAGCTCGACGGTGCTTGCGAAGGCCGCAAAGAAGCCCGCGAGGAAGGCGTTGCGAACGGAGACGCATGCCGATGTGTCCGCATGGCCAGGCTCAGCCCCCGCCTTGCCCTGCACCTGCGGGCGGGAGGGTGAAGATGCCGTCGCCGTTGCGCTCATGTCGTGGCGCGTGGCGGGCTCCTCGCACCGATCCGGGGCCGCCCCTCGCCAGAGCAGCGCAAAGGCCCCCAGCAAGCACGCCGCCGAGAGCTGATGCCCGTGCGCCAGCGTCGCATAGGCATAAGCGGGCGTCGCCAGCCCATAAGCCAGACCAATCAGCGCAGCGCGGCGCGGACAGCAGCCGAGATCCATGGCAAGCACCGTCAACAAGGCCCCGCAGAAGGCCGTGGCCAGTCCCGAGGTGAAGAGCGTGACCGCGTAATCGGCCGGCCAGCGGGCGATACCGGGGACATCCAGCGGATGCGCGGGCCAGCCCATCGCCCACTTGAACGCGGCGTAAGGGGCGGCGGCGACGAACGAGTAGCCGGGGAGCTTGTCGGAGTAGGAGTGCCCCGCGAACGCCGCACGGTCGCCCGTCTGCTCCTCGAGGCCGTCGATCCGCACGGTCCCTCGGTCGACGAGCGAATAGGTGAGCATGAGCCGACTGGCGGTGTTCCAGTCGCGGGCGTGCCAGAAGAAGCCGTAGCTCGCCCAGAGGATCAGGAAGACGCCGAGCGCGGGGCGGGGCGTGCTGGCCGACAGCCTCTCTCCCATCCCACCCCCCGCACGACCCTCCCCGCGAGGGGGGAGGGTGAAAATATGCTCGAGAACAGGAGAGCTCAGAAGCCCTCCCCACTGGCTGGGGCGGGTCGTGCGGTCGGTGGGTCGGACGGAGCGACAACGGACGCGGCCATCCGACCCCCACCCCGGATCCACCCCGCCGCCGCCACCACCGCGGCCGAGGCGAGCAGGACGGCCCACGGCTGGATCGAGAGATAGTAACGGTCCCACGCCAGCGGCAGGAACGACGTCACGACCGCGGTCGCCACCACGCTCGCCAGAAGCACCGCCCACGCCGTCGCCGGCTCGCCGCCCCGGGCTTGATCCCGACCTCGAACATAGGACGCGAACGCCCCGGCGGCTACTAGCGGGACCCAGATCAGGGCCGACCAGTCCTGCCGCCAGTCGTAGCGCCTGGTCGAGTCGGAATGGCGTGGGCCGAGCGGCGAGAATCGGCCGAAGCCCTGGACGAGCACGGCCAGGACCTTGTCGGCCGGGGTCGTCAGCGCGTCCTTCGAGAAGCCTTTCTGCCCGTTGGCCGAGACGTCGACGCGGTGGTCCTTCACGAGTTTGGCCCGCTCCCAGGCCGAGCGTCCCGCGAGCCGCTCCAGGGCCGGCGGCAGCGGGCCGGGCGGGCGGGCCGTGAGGTTCGGGTCGAGCGCGGTGAACGTCGCGACGGCCACCGCCCCCGCCGCGACCGTCGCGACGACCAGGCCGACCTTCGACACCGCCGCCCCCCCCCTCGACGCCAGCCCGAGCAAGGCCCAGGCGGCGAGGATCATCCCGGCGAGCGTCCCGTTCAGCTTGCAGAGGACGGCGAGGCCGACGACCGCGCCCGCGAGCAGAGTCAAGCCGGCCGCCGCCGGCCGCCGGCCCCGCGCCGGGTCGGCCCAGCGCGACCACGCCGCCAGGCCCAGGGCCAGCGCCACCAGCCCCATCGCCTCGGCCGGGACGTCCGACATCGCCCGCCTCGAGTGGATGAAATAGAGCGGGCTCGCCATCAGCAGGGCAGCGGCGACCAGCCCCGCGGGGCGGCCGAACGCCAGGGCGCCGATCGCGTAGATCGCGACACAACCGACTGCGCCGAGGACGACCATCGGCATCCGGGCCGTCACGAGCGACGCGCGGGTCTCGAAGCGGCGGCTCGTGTCGTCGTACCAGGCGTTCGCGGCCGCCGGGCTGCCCGCGCGAAGCCACCGGCGCGGAGGGCGATCCCCACGAGATACTTCGCCCCGGGCGGCAGGTCGAACGCCGCGTAACTGAGCCATTCGGGGTCGTCGCGGCGGCCGTCGAGGAACAGGTCGGCGAAATAGGACTGCGCGACGTAGGCCGACTCGTCGACGAAATGTGGCTCATCCCCCAGTCGATACCCGAACACCGCGCACGCGACCACGAAGACGCCCAGTCCCCACGGGATGCGGTGGGCCCGCGGCGCGGCGGCGGGATCGGGGCTGGATGACGGTGCGGACATCGCCTCCAGCCTAGCCGATCTGGGGCCGACGCCAAAAGGCGTCCCGTGACCGACGCACTGCCCTGTCGGTCAGGCCACCGCCTGCGCACGGGCGATGAACACCGAGGAGCCCGCGAAGAGCGACGCCACGTCCGCGAGGGTCTGGCCGCTCTCGAGCGCGGCGACTCCGAGGGGTTCGCCTCCCGGGGCAAACGCCTCCGCCCAGAACTCGGCCGTGAATCCCTCCGTGGCGCGGGCATAGGACTCCGGCGAGTGGACGAAGAGCGAAATTACGGTGCTTCGCTTCGACGTCGCCAGGTACGTCGCCCACGCCGAGACCTCGGCCGACGTGCCCTGCCGGCCCAGCAGGTCGCCGTAGAGGGCCTGTACGAACGAGGCGCTGTCCGGGTGGAGGGCATTGAACCCGTCGGCGGAGAGCATCAGGGTCGTGATCTCCTCGGCCGAGTCGCCGTGCTGCATCCGCGCGACCCAGCCGCCAACCTCCTCGGGCGTGGCGATCCGGCCGAAGTCGTTCGCGTAGTCCAGGTTGACGAGGTTGGTCTCGTACTCGACCGAGTGGAGCATCACGTCGGCCGCCACCGCGACCGAGCCGCCGCCCCTGAGATAGCTGACGAACGCCGCCTCGCCCTGCAGGTCCGGCGTACGGCCGAGGATGATGTCGTAGAGGCCAGTCGTCTCGGCCACCGCCAGGTCGGGGTTGGTGCTACCGAAGGCGTACGGGTTGAGGAAGAGAGGAAGCACGGCGGTGCTCGGCTGGACGGTCGGGACGACTTCCTGCGAGATCCCGCCCGGGATCGTCGTGACGTACGCGACGGTCGTGAAGTCGCCAGGGTAGCCGACCACGCGGACCTTGTACGAGCCCACCGGCAACCCCGCGATCTGGTACGTGCCGATCGCGCTAGTCACGGCGGACGGGTCGCCCGGGTCGAGCTTGCCGTCGTTATTGAGGTCGACGAAGACCGTCCGTCCGGCGAGGGCCCCCGAGGTGTTCTTCGGCGGGAGGGCCAGCGTCGCCTGCCCCTGGATGACCGACCGATTCGTGGGGATGATCGAGAGCACACCAAGGGCGCCGGTGTCGCCGTAATAGAGCCCGCCGTCGGTGCCAGCGGCGATGGAGAACACTTGCGACCCGTGGATCCCGCCGGGCGGGTTCGGGGCATAGACGTACCCGAGGCCGTGGGTCGTCGTGTCGAACTCGCCGATCACGCTGCTGTTCGAGCCCGCCTGGCTCGACTCGGTGAAATAGAGCTTGCCATCGGGGCCGGTCGTGAAGCCCCCCTGCGACAGGGAATTGCTGGGGTAGACCTGGTCCGTCGGATAGGTCGCGAAGGCAAGGGTCGACGGGTCAATCGCGGCGAAGCCGAGCCTGACGTTGGGGGGCTCGGGGGCCGCATAGCTGAACCAGATCTGCTGGTCCGGCCCGACGGTGAGACCGGCCGACGGAAGCCCCGGGGCCGGCGTCTCGGTGACATGGCCCGTCGATGGGTCGATCCGGCCGATGGCCGCGACCTCAGTGAACCAGAGGTCGCCGCCGGGACCGGAGATGATGCCCATCGGCCCGCTGGTCGAGAGGGCGAGCGGGTACTCGGTGACGTGATGCGTCGTCGGGTCGAGCTTGCCGACCTTGCCGACGGCGTTCTCGGTGAACCAGATCGTCCCGTCGGCGGCCCGCGTGATCCCCATCGGCCGGCTGCCGGGGGTCGTCGTCGGGTACTCGACCGTCTTGAACGTGAATGGGTTGAAGACCCCGATCGAGCTGGTGCCGCTGTCGGCGAAGTACAGGTTGCCGTCGCCGCCTGCGACGATGCCCTCGGGCCGGCTATTCGTGATGTTGAGCGGGAACTCCTCGCTCACATGGCTCGAGGGGTTGAAGACGCCGACCTCGGCCGGGTTCGTCGCGGTGAACCAGACGTTCCCGTTCGCGTAGGCCGTCACGCCTTCGATCTGCGTCTCGAGCGAGGCGAGCGGATATTCGACGGCCGTCACGGCCATCAGCCTCCGCGGCTCGAGCCCTTCGACCCGCGGACGCCGCCGATCGTTCGGCCGCCGTGGCTTCGCCCGTCGCAGCATCGCGTGATCCTCGAGTCGGGGCGCGCCTGCGCTGATGGATTGAAAACCAAAACTTATGTGTCCTAGACACGGTATTATAGCAGGCATGCGCGCGGAGGCGAGGGCCGGGGGGCGCAGGGCCCCCGGTCCTGCCCGAATAGCCTGTCCAACCGTTGCGTTTTCGCCACGTGGGGAGAGCGTGAAGGGACGCCGCCTGAACTGCCGAGAGACGACGTTCCGTTCAACCCACCGTCGCCTGCGCCCTGGCGATGTAGGGCGGCGAATTGGCGAAGAGCGACGCCATGTCGGCCAGGGTCAGGCCGCTCTGCAGCGACTTGACGACATTGGCCACACCCACCGGGTCGGACGGCGAGGCCCAGAACTCGGCATAGAAGCCCTGCGCGGCTCGGGCGTAGGCCTCGGGCGAGTGGACGATCAGCGAAACCAGCACGCCCCGGTTCGATGTCGCCAAATAGGACGACCACCCCGCGACCTCCGCGGCGTTCGCCTGCCGGCCGAGAAGGTCGCCGTAGAGTGCCTGAATGAACGAAGCGTTGTCGGGGTGCATGGCGCTGAAGCCGTCGGAATCGAGCATCAGGGTCGTGACAGCCTCGGCCGTGTAGCCCTTCTGCATCAGGTTGACCCAGCCCTGAACCTCGGCGGGGCTCGCCACGCGGCCGAAGTAGTTCTGGTAGTCCGAATAGACGAGGTCGGTCTCGTACTCGGCCGAGTGGAGCATCTGCTGCGCCACGACCGCGACTGAGGCGCCGACGTTCAACTGGTTCACGTAGAACGCCAGGCCGCCGGGGTCCGGGGCGCGGTTGAGGATGATTTTGTAGAGGCCCCTGACCTCGGCCGTCGCCAGGTCGGGATTGTGCGCGCCGAACGGGGTGGCCGAGAGCGTTAACGGCAGCACGGCGGTGCTCGGCTGGACGGTCAGGGCAACGTTCTGCAGGGCTTGGCCGGCGGTCGTCGTCACCAGGACCGGCGTCGTGAAGTCGCCCGGAAACGGCACGACGCGGACGTTGAACACGCCGGTCGGCACGAAGGTAATCGTGTAATTGCCGTTGGCGTCGGTCACGCCGAATGGGTCGCCAGCATCAAAGATGCCGTCGCCGTTCACGTCGACGAAGACGGTCCGGTTGGCGATGGGCGTGGTCGTCGTGATGAAGGACGACCCGACAGTGACCTGACCGGAGATGGCCGACACGTCGGGCGGGACGATCGTCGCCTTGCCGATCACGCCGTAGCCGCCGACGTAGAGGTTGCCGTCGCTCCCGGCCACGATCGAGTGCTCGATCGCCGGCTGCGTGCCGCCGGAGTGGCTCGAGAGCGTCTGCGTCGCGACGTTGACCTCGCCGACGACCGTGCCCGGCCCGATCGGGGTCGAGGCGAAGTACACGTTGCCGTCTGCGCCGGTCGCGAGCTGCTGCGGGAAGGGGCCGCCCTTCGCGAAGGTCGCCGAGGGCGGCGCGACGGTGAAGGTGCTGGTTGCCGGGTCGAGCTGGGCCGCGGCGTACTGGCCCCCACCGCCCACGACCGGGTTGATCACCGCGATGTACTGGATGTCGCCGGCCGGCGTGAACGAGAAGCCGCCGGCCCGTTGCTGGCCGGCGGGGGCATTGATCGTCGCGATCGCGTGGGTCGTCGGATCGATCGAGGCGAAGCCGGCGTTCTCGCTGAACCAGAGCTTGCCGTCCGGCCCGAGCTGGATGTCATTCGGGCTCGAGCCGAAGACCCCCACCGGGAACTCGGTGATCTTATGCGTCGTTGGGTCGAACTCGCCGACCTGGCCGACGCCCGTCTCGGTGAACCAGATCGTGCCGTCGTTCGCCACGGCGATCGAGGTGGGATCAGCGCCCGGCGTCGGGGTCGGAAACTCGACCGTATTGAACCCGACCGGGAACGGGTTGAGCACGCCGATCGAGCTCGTGCCCGGGTCGGTGATGTAGATTTTGCCGTCCTTGCCAACGGCCACGCCCTGAGGCGGCGCTGCCGGCGATGTTCGTGGGGAACTCGAACGAGAAGTCGTCCGACGGGTTGAGGACGCCGATCTCCGCCGGAGCCGTCGCGGCGAACCAGATGTTGCCATTGGGATAGGCCGCCACGCCGTTGACCTGGGTCGTGGGTGAGATGAGCGCGTGATTGGTGATCGTCACGGCCAGCAGCCGGCGATCCTCGAGCCCCTCGACCGCCGGACGCCTATTCCTCCTCACGGACCTCATCGCACGCGACATCGCCGAGCCTCCCGGGGGAACTCGCGGCGCGTCCTGCTCCGCTGCATCGAGGGATGGATGAAACCTCGGGCGATGATCCTACGACGGATATCAGCGACGGTAAAGTGGGCGATTCAAAGTCGAATAAAGGGGCAGAGCGTATCACGTCGGCCAAAATGGCCGAGGCCGCGGGAGGAGTTGGAGTGACTGGTGCTCCCGCCGTCGCGGCAGCATCCCGCAGCGGAGCGTGATCGCGAGGCCCAATCGACTCGCGCGGAAGATGCATCCGGCGAACGCACGTCCTTTGACGGGCATGGCAAGAGACAGCCGCCAGGAAGAGAACGCGGCAATGTCACTGACCGATATATCCACCACGCATTGCCCAGTTGACGCACTGGCGTTGTATTGCCTTTCTTACGCAGAGCACTAAAATCGCGACGATCGGCGGTCGCCACGAGCGGCACGATGAGAGCGACGCAGCCCTGAGGGGAACCTGGCGATGTGCGGAATCGCGGGCGCGGTGGACCTGAACGGGACGCGGGGATTCTCCGGCCGTCGCCTGCTGGCGATGACCGGGTCGATCGCCCATCGGGGGCCGGATGACGAGCGGACGCACATCGAGCCCGGCGTCGCGCTCGGGGCCCGGCGCCTCTCGGTGGTCGACCTGGAGAACGGCCGGCAGCCGATCGACAACGAGGACGGGACGGTCTGGGTGGCCTACAACGGCGAGCTCTACCAGTATCCCGAGGTCCGCAAGGACCTGCTCGCCCGCGGCCACACGCTCAAGACACGGTGCGACACCGAGGCGTGGGTCCATCTGTTCGAGGACCACGGCGAGGGCATGTTCGAGCGGGCCCGCGGCGACTTCGCCGTGGCCGTCTGGGACCGCAAGTCGCGGACGCTGCTGCTCGGCCGCGACCGCAACGGCGTCTGCCCGCTCTATTACGCCGAGCGCGACGGCTGGCTCCTGTTCGGGTCCGAGGTCAAGGCCCTGCTCGCCTCGGGGCTCGTCGCGAACATCCCCGACCGCAAGGGCATCGATTACTTCTTCAACTTCTTCTCGGCCGGGACGACCCGGACGTTCTTTGAGGGCGTGAAATCGATACCGCCTGGCCACTTCTTGCGCATCCGCGACGGCCGCGTCGAGCTGCGGAAGTACTGGGACCTCGACTTCCCCGACGCCGGCCAGGAGCGGCGGCTGAAGGACCCGACGCCGCTCGTGGACGAGCTCCTCGACTTGCTCCAGCAGGGCGTCGAGCGTCGGCTGCACAGCGACGTGCCCGTCGTCAGCTACATCTCGGGAGGACTCGACTCGACGACGGTGCTCGGCCTGACGAAGCGGCTCCAGGGCCACGCGATGCCGTCGTTCACCGCGCGGCTGGACGGCTCGGGGCCCGACGAAGGGTCGAAGGCCGAGCAGTCCGCGGCGTGCTCGGGTCGAAGCTGACGACGGTGAGGATGACCCACGCGGACATCGCGGGCGCGTTCCCCGAGACGGTCGAGGCGGCCGAGGGGCCGGTGCTGGACACGAGCGCGGCCTGCATGATCCGGCTGGCGCAGGAGGTCCATCGCCAGGGGTACAAGGTCGTGCTCACCGGCGAGGGGGCCGACGAGGGGCTGGCCGGTTACGTCTGGTTCAAGACGCAGAAGGCGATTGGCATCGCCCGCAAGCTCGGCCTCGACGGCGCGATGAAGCTCATCCGAAAGCGGTGGGCCGGGACCAAGTCCGGCGGCCTCCGGCACGCCCCTCCGCTCCGCGGCTTCGGCGGCGTCCGGGCCGGGCAGCAGGAGGTCTACGAGCTGATCGGCCGATCGCGCGGCATCATGTACAGCCCCGGCATGTGGGATTCGCTGGGCGACCACAGCGCCTATGACGACGTCGACATCACGAACGACCGGATCGCCAAGTGGGCGCCGCTGAACCAGTCGCTCTACGTGGCCTACCGGGTGATGCTGTCGGGCATGCTCATGATCGCCAAGGGCGACCGCGCCGCAAGGCACTCGGCCGTCGAGGGGCGGTATCCGTTCCTCGATGACGACGTGGTCGCCTTCTGCGCGTCGATCGCCCCGGAGTACAAGCTCCATGGCTTCACCGACAAGTGGCTGCTTCGCCGGGTCGCGGCAGAGGGTCCTGCCGCCCGAGATCGCCGACAGGAAGAAGACCATGTTCCGCGCCCACTGGTCGGAGACGTTCCTCGGCCCCGACCGGCCCGCGTGGGTCGACCAACTGATCAGCGACGAGTCGTTGCGCGGACCGGTTACTTCGACCCTTCGGGCGTCGCGAGGTCCCGCGCCCGACTACCTGAGCTGCGTCGGCTCTCGTTCAAGCGGCTGATCCACGACGCGGGCCTGACGAGCGTGATCAGCACCCAGCTCTGGCATCACCTCTACTGCGGCGGCGGCCTTTGCGAGCTGCCCGCCTGGTCACCGCCCACGCTCGTCAGCGAGCCGGCGCCCGAGGTCGCCTTGACATCGTAGGGTGGGCTTCGCCCACCGCGTTCCTGGCCTCGGACGGCGGGCAAAGCCCGCCCTTCGTGAGCCGATTGCCGTCACCCGGAACACAGAATCGGAGATATAGCTCGATGAGCCTGCACGCCGCCGCCCACGCTGCCGGCAAGCTCCAGAATTGGGACAAGAAGGCCTCCGTCCGCGTCAAGCCCCGGCGCATCCTGATGCGCGAGGAGGAGGAACGCGGCAAGCTCTGCTTCTCGCCCGAGCTCGTGCCCGTCTCCAGCCACCCGCTCGTCGTCCAGTTCGGGCCGGCGGCCGTGCGCGAGATGCAGGTCTTACATTTATATCGTTATCTCGACTTTACGACGCTGTTGGAGCTCGACGTCATCGGCGCCGTGTCTCGAGAGATCGCGCTGGGCCGCATCGACTTCGAGATGCCCGAGGTCGTCCGGGCGGAGGCGTTCAAGCTCTGCACCGACGAGGCCCATCACGCGTACTTCTCGGACGACGTCAAGCGACAGGTCGCCGCGGCCACCGAGGTCGAGCCCGACCCGCTGACGAATCCCGCCTTCCTCAGGACGCTCCGTTCCATCCAGCGCGACCTGCCGCCCGAGGCCTCGGCGCTGGGCGAGATGCTCTTCACCGTGGTCTCCGAGACGTTGATCTCGAGCATCCTCTGCGAGATCCCCAGGGACAGGCGGATCGTCACCGCCGTCCGCGACATCGTCGCCGACCACGCGGAGGACGAGGGCCGGCACAGTGCCTATTTCTCGCAGTTCTTCGGCCTGCTCTGGCCCCAGCTCAGCCAGGCCCAGCAGTTGGTCGTCGGCCCGCTGCTGCCCCACTTCATCCTCGCGTTCCTCCGCCCGGACGAGGACGCGATTCGCAGCAACTTGCGTCGTCTGCCGCTCGAGCACGACGAGATCGAGACCGTCCTGGCCGAGACCTACCCGCGCGAGGCCGTGACCGCGAACGCTCGCGAGGCCGCGGCAGTGACCTTGCGGCTCCTCGAACACCGCGGCGTGCTCGACGACCCACGGATCGGGGACGAGTTCCGGGCGTGCGGGATGCTGGGCTAACGATCCTCGCCCATCGAAGATGGTGTTCCGCGCGGCATGGTCAACCTTCCGTGACCATGTAGGCGTCGGCCTGAACATCCTCACGAAGCCGTGACAATTCCACCGCTGCCGCTTGACAGGCCTCCCTTCTTCCGTGTATCTAACCAACTGGTTAGCTAACCCGATGGTTAGATGCACATGCCACCCGACGCCCTGAGCGCCACCTTCGCTGCGCTTGCCGACCCGACCCGGAGGGCGATCCTGGCCCGGCTGGCTGAGGGACCGGCGACGGTGAAGGAGCTTGCGTCGCCTCTGCCCATGAGCGGCCCGGCGGTCTCCAAACATCTCCGGGTGCTCGAGAACGCCGGGCTGATCGCGCGCGGTCGCGAGGCGCAGTGGCGTCCTTGCACCCTGGAGCCTGCTCCGCTCAAGGAGGTCGCCGAGTGGGCCGAGGGTTATCGCAAGTTCTGGGACGCGAGCTTCGCGCGTCTGGACGAGTACCTTCGGCACCTCAAAGAACGGGAGAAGGATCATGAGCGAGGCGAATAGGGCCGGCTTCACGTCCTACGCGACGCCGTCGGACACGGAGTTCGTCGCGATCCGCGTGTTCGATGCTCCGCGACGGCTCGTCTGGGACGTGTGGACCAGCCCCGAGCACCTTCCGCACTGGCTGCTCGGCCCGGAGGGCTGGACAATGCCGATCTGCGAGGTCGACCTCCGGCCCGGCGGAGCCTGGCGCATGGTCTGGCGTCAGGCCGACGGCACCGAGATGGAGATGAAGGGCATTTATCGCGAAGTCGTCCCGCCCGAACGGGTCGTCCGCACCGAGTGCTGGGGCCCCGGCTGGCCCGAGACGATCAACGCGGTCGCCCTCTCCGAGACTGGCGGCAAGACGACGCTCACGATCACGGTCACCTACCCCTCGAAGGAGGCTCGCGACGCCGCGCTCGCCACGGGCATGAAGGGCGGGATGGACATGAGCTTCGCCCGCGCTGACGAATACCTTCGCACCCTGGGCTGAGACCCGATCGATCCATTCACTTCCAAATCGAGGAGCCCGTCCATGCTCGACACACCCGAGATCATCCAGACCGAGCCGAAGCCTCTCGCCTTCGTCCGCCTCTGCATCCCGCGCGAGGAGATTCAGAAGGCCATGGGCCCCGGCCTGGACGAGCTGAAGGCCCAGGTCACCGCTCAGGGGGCCGCCGCCGAGGGGCCCTGGTTCACGCACCACCTGAGGATGGACTCGGTGGTTTTTGACTTCGAGATCTGCGTCCCCGTCGCGGCGCCGGTCGTTCCGAAGGGCCGCGTCAGGCCCGGCGAGTGGCCCGCCATGAAGGTGGCGCGGGCGGTCTATCGCGGGCGCTACGAGGGGTTGCCCGCCGCGTGGGGCGAGTTCAACGACTGGGTCTCCGCCGAGGGCCTAAGACCCGCGCCCGACCTCTGGGAGGTCTATGCCTCCGGCCCCGACTCGAGCGCCGAGCCCGCCGACTGGCGCACGGAACTCTACCGCCCGCTCCTCGATTGATCAGGCCGTCGCGGTCTCGATGGCAGTCTCCATCCGTTCCCGATTCGGGAACTGCCATGGCAGTGCAGCCAGGAGCACGACGGCGAGCGCCGCGGGCACTGGGTCGCCGGTGTACCAGTAGATGGCCGACTCCGATACTGACCCGATGCTCAGCAGCGTGCAGCTCCGACCGCTCGTCCCCTGGTAGCCGAGGAAGGCGGAGAACCGCCGCCCGGGGCGGGTGCGGGCTCGATCACCGGGCGGCCGTCGAGCCGGTGGGCGAAGGCCGCCAGCAGGAAAAAAATGAGCGCCAGCGGGATCGGCATGTATCGCGCCGCGATCGCCGGAACACGATCTGGGACGACGGTCATCCCCCAGGCTCTCAGCGCGACCGCGCCAATCCATGCTGCCCCGGCCGCGCCGGCGACCGCGGCGAGGATCGTGCGGAGCCGGGCGAGCCGGGCGTCGTAGTCGACGCCCGCGAGGAACAGGGCGTCGGCCTCGGCATCCTGCTGCTCTTCTTCCGCGGTCGGATTCGTGGACATGGTCGCGACCCCTGTGGTGTCGCCCGCGGCCGAGGTGCGGACTCGGCCCAAGAACTACAGCACACGGAGGCGTCGATCAAGTCGTGTCACGAATTTTATTTGAGCAACATATATTATCAGTTCAATGATAATGAGTAGCATGGACGCGATGACGCGGCCGTGTCGTCACCCGAGCACGGTGGCCGCGAAGACGCGGTCATGCCGCCGCATGGCTATCGCTCGAGGATCGTCGGCCTGGGCAGCGTATAGCCTTTGACCTGCACCTCGATCTTGGGCCAGTGCTGGGCCTCGGTGACGACCTCGTAGCCGCGTTCGTCCACGACCACCGTGTCCTCGCACCTGGCCGAGTTCACCGAGGGGCTCCAGCAGACGGCCGTGCCGTTGGCCAGCCGCTCCGTCCGGTCGGGGCGGAAGACCAGCTCGCGCGGGGAGTAGCCGATCTGGGCACCCTGGTAGTCCAGGGTCCACTCGTGCGGATGCTCGAACTTCTCGTAGATCCGCTTGGCGCGACGGAAGACCTCGCTGATCGGCTCGCCGGGGCGGGAGAAGTAGAGGCAGGTCGCGTCGACCATCGTGGCCAGCGTGTGGTCGGCGCGGAAGGCGTCGTCGACCTTGCCGAACGAAACCGTCCGAGTGACCGCGGCGCAGAGCCCGTGGCGGCGTCCGACGGCCGAGACGGTGGCGCGCCTGTGGATCGGGGCGGCCTTGAAGGTCGGCTGGCGATAGCGCTCCAGCCGGTCATCGCCCGCCGCGCGGAGGCTGACCGGGGTCACGCCTTCGCGATAGAGCCGGTGCGACAGGTGGCCGACGACGTGGGCCTCTGTCTCGCCGGGATGGAAGTTCCGGCAGGTCGCCTCGACGGCCAGCGCGAGCGTCCGTCCCAGCTCGCGGAGCCGCTGCCGCTCGACGGGGCTGAACGGAGAACGCAGGGCCCGCAGCTCGGCCGCGGCGTCGACCAGACCGGCGTGCGGGCAGTCGGTCGCGATCCGCTTTGAGCGGCAGAGGTCGGCGAGGATCGGGTCAGGGTCCTCGGTCCAGGGCCGCTCCTTGAGCTGAAAGCCGAGGCCGGCGACCTCCTCCTCGAAGAGCCGGGCGCTCTGGACGTTGTCGCAGAAGAGCGAGCGGCACTTGCGATTCACGAACAGCCAGGCTGTCGCCGCCTCGGTCGCGTTGTCGACCGAGAGGTCGCCGCCGGAGGTGAACCAGGCCAGCGAATCGGCCCTGCGGAGCAGAATGGCGTCGAGCCCCGTGGCGTCGAGGTAGGCGACGAGCCGCTCGTGCTTGGCCTGGACGTCGGCGCGGCGGGCGGCGAGGGCGGCGTCCTCGTGGTCGGCCGCGGGGTCGGCCATCGCGGGCATGCTGTCGGTCGACGGCAAGTCCTCGGCCGTCTCGGCCACGCGGTCGCTCGTCACGACCTCGCGGTAGGCCGTCTTCCACTCGCCCGAGTCGCTGTCGACGCGGCCGGGGAAGGTCGGCAGGACCGTGCCCAGGTGGAACTCGCCGGACGCCATCGCGGGATCTCCGACGGGCCCCGCTCGGCCGAGGGTGGCCGGCTGACGGCCACTCCCTTGGCATCGCGGACGGAAGCGGGCGAGGTCGCCGCGACGGAGGGGGCCGGCCGGGGCGAAATCGGGCCGGCGTCGGGCGATCGGGTTGCGCTGCGAATCGAAAACGGACGATGCGAGACGGGTGTTTCTGCCTAGTATCCTTCCAAGCGGACCCGCGAATTGCAAGCCGTGTCCGAAGGATTTCCCCCGATCGGGGTTGGGATGGGAGGGGGACTGACAGTCGTCGTTAAGCGGCCTTTTCCCACCTTGGCACGGCGAGGCTGCCGCCGAGCCCGGGCGTACATGATGGCGGGAGGGCAGGGCCCAGACCGAGCCGCAGGTCGATACCCGGCTGGCTCGGCGGAGCCTTGCCCCTCCCCGGATGCCACGACGAATGACGGGCCGACCGTCACGGCGTCTTCGGCTTCTCGTCGACCAGCGTCTTGATAATGTAGTCGAGCACCTCATACGGCGCGTAGCCGACGTGCTTGTATCGGACCTTGCCCTCGCGGTCGATGAAGAGGGTCGTCGGGTAGCCCGAGAAGTCGGGGATGCCCTCCTCGACCTTGTCATCGCCGATGACGAGCGGGTAGTTGATGCCCATCTCCTTTGCGAACGTCTCGATGGTCTGCTTCACCTTGCCCGGCGGCACGCGTTCCTTGTTGATGCCGACGATCTCCAGGCCCTTGTCGCGTGTAGGCGTCGCGCAGGGCGATGAAGTGGGGAATCTCCATCCGGCAGGGCGGGCACCATGTGCCCCAGACGTCGACGATCACGACCTTGCCCTTGAAGTCGTCGAGCTTGACCGACTTGCCGTCGAGGCCCGGCAGCTCGAACTTGAAGGGGAACGAGTGGAACGACGTCATCTCCTTCTTGACCTCGGGCAGGAGCTGCGCGGTCATCATGTCGTCGTGCGCCTTCTCCGCCTTCTTGGCCGATTCTTTCACCTTCTCGACGAGCGACGAGAACTCGGGGCGGCCCTTGAGCGCCTTCAGGTCGTCGTCGCCGGCCATCGTCTTCGCGTCGGCGAAGCCGGCGTCGACCGACTCCACGAGCGAGGCCATCGCCTTGTCGGGCTGGTTGTCCTTGGCCAGGGCGCACGCCTCGTTGTAGAGGGCCTGCGCGATGATCCCCTTCTCCTGCGGCTGCGGTGACTTGCCGGCCAGGTCGCGGAGCTTGCGTGCCGCCTCGGCCGAGCCGAGGAACAGGGCGTTCTGGTCCTTACCCTCGGGAGTCTGCCCCGCGCGGATCTGCCGGGCCATCGCCAGGAAGAACAGCGCCTGGCGGTTCTTCGGGTCGAGCTTGTGCGCCTGCTCGAACAGGCCGGTGGCCTCGACCAACTGGTTCTTCTGGGCCACCTCCAGCCCTTTCTTCACGGCCTCCTCGGCCGTGGCGGGGGGCTTGTCGTCCTTCTTGGCGTCGTCCTTGCCATCCTTCTGCGGCTCGTCGCGGAGGGCGAGCAGGCCGGGCCCCTTGGCCAGGGCGGACGCCGTCGACGACGAGGGAAGCCCCGGCGGCGCCGGCGTCGATTCGTCGACGACCGAGAGCCGGGTCGGGTCCTCGCTGCAGCCGAGCAGGGCCAGGGCCACCCCCGCGACTCCGATCAGTCGGCGCTTCATGTGCGGTCTCCATCCTTCCGGATGACTAGGGAGCGAGAGGGCAAGCGACCGCCCCGCGACGGCCGCGGGGAGGCAAACCCCTACTTCACCCGATGATCGGTGCGGATTTCAATGGGATACCCACTCGGGTCCGCCAAGTTGGAGCCATGATGATCGCCGCGTCGCGAGCGTTCCGCCTGGCGACTTCATCTTGCCCGCAGAATGGGCGTAGCCCCCGGCACACGCCTTCGCCGACCGGTCGGCCCGTGTTATGATCTCCTCAACCGATCCTCCCCCACCGGCCGATGGAGACCGAACCATGACCCGAACGGCGACGTTCCGCGTCCTCGCCATCCTGTTGATCGCCTCCGCATCGGCCCGCGCCGAGTCGCGGACCATCGCCGCGCTGCGGCAAGGGATGGCTCGAGGAGGTCGACGGCTACCGCGTGCTTCACCTCAAAGGCACGCCCTACGAGATGGGCTACCAGCACGGCGCCCTGCTCAAGGACGACATCCGCGAGGGCGTGCGTTTTCTGTTCGACGTCAAGGCCAAGGAATTGAAGGCCGAGGTCGCGGGCATCAAGGTGCTCGACCCGAAGAAGGTCATCGCCGGCATCGCGCGGAACCAGCGCAAGTTCATCCCCGAGCGGTTCCACTCCGAACTCCGGGGCATGGCCGACGGGGCGGGCATGACGGTCGAGGACGTGACGGTGGCCAACTTCATCCCCGAGATGTTCCACTGCTCGGGCTTCGCCCTCTCGGGCTCGGCCACGAAGGACGGCACGCTCTACCACGGCCGGATCCTCGACTACGGCTGCGACTGGCGGCTCCAGGACCACGCGATCCTCATCGTCGCCGAGCCCGACGGGAAGATCCCGTTCGTGAACGTCACTTATGCCGGCTTCATCGGCAGCGTCACGGGGATGAACGCGAAGAAGGTCTCGATCGGCGAGATGGGCGGACGAGGCCTCGGGCACTGGGAGGGCGTGCCCATGGCCTTCCTGGTTCGCTGGTGCTCGAGGAGGGGGAGACGCTCGAGAAGGCCGTCGCCGTCTTCCGCGACCATCCACGGACGTGCGAGTATTATTACGTGATCGCCGACGGCAAGACGGGCAAGGGCGTGGGCATGGTCGGCTCGTGGGATACCTTCCAGACGATCGCGATGGGCGAGGCGCACGAGCGGCTGCCCGTGGCCGTCAAGGACGCCGTGGTGCTCTCCGCGGGCGATCGGTACACAGAGCTGGCCCGACGCGTCCAGGCGGGTCACGGGACGTTCGACGCCGAGTCGGCCCGGCACCTGATGGACCGGCCGGTGGCGATGAAGTCGAACCTGCACAGCGTCCTCTTCGAAACGACCACGACGCGGTTCTGGGTCGCGAACGCCTCGAAGACGGGCGAGCCGGCGGTGACGCAGCCCTACTACGGCTTCAAACTTAGCGAACTGCTCGGGCACTCACCCTCGACCTCGACGCCGGTCGCCCCCTGCCCCGGCGAGCCGAAGACGGCAGCGACAGTCGGGGCCGGCGAGTGACGCGACGTTGACGCTACGGGACGGTCCGCGGAGCGAGCCTTTCCCTTGCGTCGGAGCGGCGGCTGGGTTAAGATCAAATCCGCAATCACACGCGCCGCAAGGTGTTGGGTTTATGGGGGGATGCCCTGTCATGCAGACGCAAGACCAGGCCGGGATTCGTCCGCTGGAGTCGGGAGAGGATCTTGATGAGACGCGGCTCGAAGCCATCGGCTTCGTCTTCCACGGGGTGATCCCCGTCGAGGGCGGCAAGAAGGGCGCCGTCCGCGCCGGGACGAACCTCCTGCACTTCTCGCGCTGCTCGAAGCTCGACCGCGCGGGGGAGACCGAATCGAAGATCTGGTTCCGCACGGCGAAGATCGCCAAGGAGCACCTCGACGGCACCATCGGCGACGGCCGCTGGAAGTGGTGCAAGGCCTGCGAGCGCGAGATCACCCAGAAGGTGCTCAACGAGCGCTGATCGCTCGGCCCCCCTTATCGAAATGCGAACGCCCCGTCCCCCCCTCGCGCGGGGGGCCGGGGCGTCGTCACGAGGTGAAGCCATCCCAGGGTGACAGGTGTGTCCGCAGGTTGCTACGCGGGGCACCCCCTCCTAGAACGCGTCGGCGCTGATGACCTCGTTGCCGTTGCGGGTGCCCAGGCCCCACCACGCCTGGAGGTTGACGGTGTCCTTGATGAACCGGACCGAGCCGTCGGCCATGCACATGTTCACGCCGCCGGGGTGGAAGCTCGTCGGCGGGGCGGTGCCCCACGGGTCAAGGCCCCATGAGTCGACCGCGTTGCCCGAAGAGCAGGACTTGGTGTTCGGCGGGGCGAGGTGGTTGTACAGCGAGTAGTTGACGTATGCCGGGTAGCCGTAGAACCAGTCGCCGCGGACGCCGCCCGAGCCGGCGAGGCCGGACTGGATGTTCTTGCACGCGTTGATCATGTTCATCGCCGTCGTCTGCTGCGCCGCCGGCGCGGCCGAGGGGCTGCCGGTCGGCGCGCTGCTGACGCCGTAGAAGTGGACCCGCTTCCAGTTATTGGGATTGGGGTCCTGCGAATAGACGGCGCCGGCATTACCGTTGCCGGTGACGACCTCACTGAACAGCGCGGTGTTGCTCGTGCCGTCGGTGATCGAGGCGATCTTCACGACCGTGGGCTTGGTCCCCGGCGGGGTTCCCTCCGGCCACGAGACGTCTGATGGCGTAAAAGTGCCCGAGTAGCCGGTCATCGCGTACGGGCCGCCGACGTTGCCGACGTAGTTCGAGATCGAGACCTGGCGGATCTTCGCGTCCGACGGGCAGGCCCACGACGCGACCTGGGTGTTGAACACCGTGGTGTTCATGTTATAGAGCCCGCAGCCGCCCGAATTGCACTGGACCGGACCGACGTTGTAAGCGTTCCAGAGCGCCGACTGCTCGATGAACGGCAGCATGCTGAGGAACCCACTGGGACCCCAGCCCCAGTTGTCGGCCGGCGACGGGTACATGACGCCCGGCACGAGGCTGTCGTTGGAGCTGATGTAGTTGTGCATCGCCAGCCCCAGCTGCTTGAGGTTGTTGGTGCACTGGGCGCGGCGAGCCGCCTCGCGGGCGGCCTGGACGGCGGGCAACAGCAGGGCGATCAGGACGGCGATGATCGCGATGACGACCAGTAGCTCGATGAGCGTGAAACCGCGGGACATTCGGCTCTTCATGAGTGGCTCTCCTGCGAGATGGGATGGAGGGACGATCGCGCGGACGAAGAACCGCCCGGCGTCGCGTCGGGAGAGGAGAGTGAGGGCTCGATTGGCCGATTGGACGTGCCGCACCGGACGGGCGCGGGACCGTCGGAGAGACGGAGGATGACGGGGCGTCGCGGAATGACGCGGTCGGAATGGAGAGGGCTACTTCTTGGCCGCCGACCCGGGCGCCGCGGGGCCGCCGGCGGGGCCGCCGCCGTTCGCGCCACCGGCGCTAGGCGGCATCCCAGTGTGGCCCACGGGGGCCGTGCTCGTCCCGCTCGTCGGCGCGGAGTCGCATCCAACGAGGGTGAGCGTGCTCAAGACAATGATGAGGCTTAGGACGGCGGACAGACGGCGAGACATCCAGGCTCCCTCGAGAATGGAGTCGAGTGGGTTACGGCCGTCTCGATCGGTTCTTTCGGGCTTCCACAGGACGCCGGGGAGAGGCGATCGGGGGAATCGTGGAGAGGTGAGTGCTGGGATGAGAACCCGCGGTCAAACGTCCGACCGAGGCCGCGGGTATGATAGCGCGGCCAACCCGCGCGATGCAAGCGAAAACCGGGCGCTGGGCTTTTTTGGGCGTGGGGCTGCCTTCGGTTCCGCTCGAATATTCACGGTTTCGCTCGAGAAGCGCCCCGATCGGGAAACGTCACACGAGCCCCACGGCCTTCGCGCTCGTTTCCAGCAGGAGCAACATCTCGATCCGCTGGAGCTTTCGGGCAAGCGTCTCTTCGGGACTGCCCGGCCTCGCGGCGGAGCAGAGCTCGATCATCCGCATCGGGCTCCACGCCGGGTCGCTCGCAGCCTCGGCGACGGCGGCGAAGACCGGGTGCTGGCCGACGCGGTGGAACCAGTAGGCGGCGTTGCCGAAGTCGGGCTCGCGGCGGTGGGCGATCTCGTGCCAGTAGGCCGAAGTCAAGCGCTCGCCCAAGTCGTCGGCAGACTGCGCGGCCTCGTGCGACTCGTCCCAGAAGTCGTTTACCTGAAGCAGTCCCGCCAGCAGCGCGAGCCGCGTCCCGCGGTCTACCTTCGGCGTCGCGGACTCCAGGGCAGACTCCGAGAGCGCCCGCAGCAGCCTCGGCCTTCGAGGTTTGGATCGCACCAGCGGCGGTCCGAGCGATCCGCCATCCCCGAGCGCGTCGGCCGCGACCGCCGCCAGGACGTCGGCCGGCTCAATGCCGAGGGCCGTCGCCAACGCGTCGGCGTGATCACCCGCCTCGAGCCGCGCCATCACGGCGGCGACTGCGACGCCGGTGCGGCCCACCGAGGGCCCGTCGGCCCCGAACGTAACGCGGTCCCACAAGCGACCCATCATAATTCTCCGCGGGACGTCCGGCCGGCGAGGCTGGCCCTGTTCGGGCGTGCCGATCATACTGGACGCGAGATGCCGGCGGAAAGAACTGGAGTCGCGCCCGATGCCGAGCGAACCGCCGTTGACCCTGCTCCAGCGCCGGGAGATCGAGGCGCGGATCGTCGGCCCGCTCGTCCGCGGGTTCATCGACGCCATGGGCCGCGACGCCGCGCTCGAGGTCGTCCGGCGTGTGATCTCCGGCCTGGCCCGCGAAGGCGGTGCCGAACTCGCCGCGCGGCTGGGCAACGCCTCGCTGGCGACCTTCTCGCAGGTCCTGGAGCTATGGCGCGAAGGGGGCGCGCTGGAAATCGACGTCCTCGAGCAGACAGACGAGCGGCTCTCGTTCAACGTGACCCGCTGCCGCTACGCCGAGATGTACCGGGCCCTGGGCCTGGAGGAACTCGGCGGCAGCCTGTCCTGCTGCCGCGATTTCGCACTGATCCAGGGGTTCAATCCCGACATCGAGCTCGATCGCACGCAGACGCTCATGGAAGGAGCAACGCATTGCGACTTCCGGTTCCGCCCGAAGACTTCGTAGCGCGGGACTCGCCCGCCCTACGAAGAGCGCATCAGATCGGGAACAGGTTCTTCAGCTCTTCGCGAGCCTTGGCGCTGCCCTTCGAGGCCTTGATGAGCGGGAAGGTCTGCATCTTGCCGTCGACCTCGAGCGTGAGCTGGCCGGTGCGGATCACCGAGGTCGCGACGCGGACGTAGCGGGTCGTGCCGTTGGGCAGCCAGACGTGGATCTGCTGCAAGTTCGGCTTGAAGGTGCGCCGGGAGATGCCGGTGCATTTCGTGCCGACGCCGCCGAGGTACTTCGCCTTGCCGCGCGTCGTGATGTGGTTGCCGAACGTCGTGTGCTTGCCGCTGACTTCGCAATGCCGTCCCATCGGACCGCTCCTGTCTTATCCGGTCGTCAGACCTTCTGCTTGGCCGTCGGGTTATGTGGTTTCGACCGCTGGACGTTACCGCATTCTTCGACCAGGTCGCACACCTTGTGCGGTGGAACGGCGAGCTTGCACTGCGGGCAAATATTGAGCGCGGGGGGCGTCAGGGCGTCGTGGCTCCTGCGCATTCCCTTGGCTGACTTTGACTTGCGTCTCTTTGGTACGGCCACGCCCGTCTCTCCCTGCCCGTCTCGATGGTTCGAATGCGGAAAGGGAGTGATTATCCAAATCGGCACAGGGCTTTGCAAGGGCAGTCTATCGGTTTGACCCGTCACCCTGACCGGCCCCGCTTGACAGGCAAGTCGCGGCTTGCCTATCGTGTCCGCATGTCGGATCTGTTCGATGCGCTCGGTGCACCGGCGAGGCGGTCGATCCTGGATGAGCTGAGCGAGCGGGACGGGCAGACGTTGTTCGAGCTTTGCAGCCGGCTGACGATGAAGCACGGGCTCGGGCTGACCCGCCAGGCGATCTCGCAGCACCTCGCCGTCCTGGAATCGGCCGGACTCGTCACGACCGAGCGGCGGGGGCGATGCAAGTTCCACTTCATTAACACGAGCCCGCTGAAGGCCGTCGCCGAGCGATGGTCTAATCCCGGCAAGCGAGGAGATGCGCGATGAAAATCGTGCTGACGAGCGTCCTCGTGGACGACCAGGACAAGGCGTTGTCCTTTTACACCGCGGTCCTCGGATTCGTGAAGAAGACGGAGATCCCGATGGGCGCGCATCGGTGGCTGACCGTCGTGTCGCCCGAGGCTCCCGACGGTCCCGAGCTGGTCCTCGAGCCGGACGCGCACCCGGCCGCGGGCCCGTTCAAGCAGGCGTTAGTTGAGGATGGCATTCCCTACACGTCCTTCAGCGTGGCGGACGTTCAGGCCGAATATGATCGCCTCTTGTCAGCGGGCGTGCGATTCACGCAGCCGCCCGTGGCGATGGGGCCGATGACGACGGCGGTCTTCGACGACACGTGTGGCAACCTGATCCAGATCGCGTCGCAAAACTAGGCCGAGAGGCCGACGGGCGTCAGGACACCTGCCCCGCGGCCGTGGGCATGAGGTTGCGGAGCCGCTGGAGGAGCTCGGGCAGGTCGACGGGCTTGGTGATGAAGTCGGCCGCTCCGGCCTGGCGGGCCTGCTCCTCCGCCTGGGTCGTGGCGTCGGCGGTAATCGCGACGATCGGCACGGCCGCCGTGTCGGGGCGACCGCGGAGCCGGTGGATCAGCTCCAGGCCGCTCATCACAGGCATCATGAGGTCGGTTAGCACGAGCTGGGGGTGGAATTCCTCCAAGCACTGCAGGGCGTCCTGGCCGTCGTGGGCCTCTCGGACGTCGAACCCCTGGAGCCGGAGCAGCCGACCGAAGGCATAGCGAAGGAAGGGGGCATCCTCGACCAGCAAGACCCGGGGCATCCGTTCGTTCGTCATCATCACGATCCGCCTCCTGACCCCGAGGCGAGGTCCCCCGCCGGGGCCCGGCCGTCGTTTCGGCCGGACGGGATGAGCTGCGCCCCGACTGAACCTCGGGGCGCCCTCCCCTCCGGCACCGTTGTATCGATCAAGGATGGGCCCCGCAAGTCTCATCTTGAAGGTTGCATCCGTTAAATTATCCCGGGTGCAAACGCCGGGCCAATCGGCGCCGCGGAGGCCTTCGATCAAGCCGGGAGGCTCGACGACCCGAAGAGAAATAGGCAGGTCCGCGCCGTCGATGCGAGTGCCGCGGGCCGCTTCGGGGGGCCGGGTCGAAATGGACCGCTGGCTGGGCCGGTGCGGTGGATGGCGTGGGCGTCGCTGGCGGGCGTCGTGGGCCTGTACGTCCAGGCGGAGACGACACGGCTCGGGCCGCCGGCCGGCGTGGTGGCGCTATCCCGACATCGTCTATCGCCACGCCCCCGACGGCCGGCGCCCGCGGCTCGACCTCTACGTGCCCGGCCGCGGGCAAATCCCGCGCCTCGGGCCGGCCGGCGGTCGTGGCCATCCACGGCGGCGGCTGGCGGGGCGGGACCAAGAACACGTACGGCCGCGAGGTGGCCAGGCTCGTCCGCCTCGGATATGCCGTCGCCTCGGTTGAATACGTCCTCTCCGAGCCCGGCCGCCCGACCTGGCCCGACAACCTCGACGACGTCCGCGAGGCCGTGCGCTGGCTCCGCCGCCATGCCGGCGACTACGGGATCGACCCGGGTCGGATTGCCGCGCTCGGCTCCTCGGCCGGCGGCCACCTCGCTGAATTGCTGGGCACGCAGGCCCACTGCGATGAGCCCGACTCGCGCGTTCAGGCCGTGGTGAACCTGTACGGCCCCTCCGACCTCGCCGGCCTTTTCCGCAGCCCCGGCGCGGTGATGCCGTTGCGGATGTACCTCGGCCACGACCCAAGGGACGTCCCCGATCGCTATCGCGACGCCTCGCCGATCGCCCACGCCTCGGGCCGCTCGGCGCCGACCTTGATCATCCACGGCGAGGCCGACATGCTCGTGCCGGTGGCGCAGTCGCACGCGATGGCCGCACGGCTGAACGAGGCGGGCGTGCCTTCGCGCGTGATCGTCGTCCCCCGCGCAGGCCACGCCTTCGGGCTGAACGTCCTGGGCCGCGACCTCGTGCCCGAGATCGCCGACTTCCTCGAGTCGGCGTGGCCGCCGAGGGGATAGATTGATGCGCAGGCGTGCGGGACGGCCTGCGTCGCGCACCCTACGAAGACCGATCGAGGATTATGCTACGCTGGCCCACCGGCCGGGTCGATGGCCCCGCGCGCATGCCCGTGAGCCCGCGCCGTGAAGGTCTCTGGCCGCCCATGATCGTCCCCGTCCGACGACCGATCGCGCAGTGGGCCGCGCGGCTGGCCGCTCGCGGCCGTCGCCGGCTCGGCCGGGTGCGACCGCGGCCCCGAGATGCGCCTCCCGACGCCGCCCGGCCCGGCCAAGCCGGCAGACGCGCCGGCCTCGTCGGCCCTGCCGAGCACGCCCCGCGCGGGGATCTCGGAGCTCGAGCCGGGCGCGACCTTGCCCACGGCCGCGGGGCAGCAGATCTACCTGCCGATCCACGGCCGCGTTTCGGCTGAAGACGGGCAGGTCGATCCGCCTGGCGGTCAACGTCGCCGTGCGGCAATACCGACGAGACCCGGCCGATCCTCGTCACCCTGCTCCGCCACCGCGACGCCGACGGCAAGACCGTGCGCGACTACCTCCGCGCCCCCGCCCGGCTCGCCCCCAAGGCAACGCTCGACGTCCTCCTGAAGGACACCGACGCTGGCGCACCCGCCGCGAGCGTCCTCGTCGAGTGGGCCGCCGACCGACCCGGTCGCGCCGCCGATCGTCGAGGCCGTCATGATCGGCACCGTCGGCTCGCAAGGGATCTCATTCGCCGAGCACGGGCAGGTCCTCGAAGACCACCAGAAGCCGGCCGTGCCGCCGAGGTGAGGGCCTCCCGCAGGTTGGCGGAGCCATCCTACCGGCGGGCCTTGCCGATCTGCATTTTCGCGCCCACGGCGCGGTCCTTCGGGCCGAGCCACGGCGGAATCAGGCCCGAGGGCGTGAACGGCCGATTCACCTGGTAGACGTGGACCACCTGCCGAGGCCGACCAGGCGCTCGAGCGGATTCTTGCCCGCGTAATAAGTCGGGACCGTGTCGAAGGGGGGGAAGAAGCGAGGGGCATCGTAGACGAGCGTGGCGACCTCTCCGAGCGTCGGCCGGCTCGATGACGACGCGCGGCTCCTCGGCGACCTTGTTCTCGACGACGGCCAGCACAGTCGCCTGGTGCGAACGTATCCCGGCCGGGCGAAGAGCTGTGAGCCCGGCCTGCTCGGCGTGATAGCGGAATCCCCACCGGCCCGCGAACCAGGTCCGCTCGCTCGGGCAAGGCCGCAGCCTCACCCGTTCCGCCGCATCCCCTGCCGCGCGGCGATCGACGACGGCCTCCTCGTAATCGATCGCGAAGTAGAACAGCCCCAGCCCGACGCCGAATGTTGCGGCCCATCGCGGCGGCGCGAGCGGGATCGGGGCGCGTCCGCGACGCGAGCCGGACGACCAGGACCGACGCGCCACGACGATCCCCAGAACCCGTCGCACGGCCGAGTAAGGCGAGAGGACGAAGCAGCCGATGACCTCGAGGATGACCCAAAGGACGAGGAAGAGGTCATCTGACCCGGGCGGCATGCTCACGCTTCAAGACCATGTGCGGAGGCGAGGACACGGCCAGAAGGTCGTGGCCTTGCGACATGGAGCAACCGCGCCGCCACCATTCCGAGGTTGAGCAGCACCAGCCCTCCGAGGGGCAGAAACACCGCCTGGGGTCCGAGACCCACCGCGATCGCCACGATCCCGCGCCACAACGATCCCCGCGACGATCGCGGCCGATCGCGGACGTCCCAGTCCGACCAGCCCCGTCACCAGAACCCCCGGGGCGACTCCTCCAAGGATCGACACCAGCGCCCGCGCCCCGTTGATCCGATCCATGAGGGGCGGCGAGCCCTTCCTTTCGGAGTGGAACAGGAAGTGCGACCGCCCGTACTCGTGGGCTAGCCACGCCTCCCACCCGCCGAAGACGGCCGCCGAGGCGGCGACCGCGATCACGCCCAGCCCCACCCGACGATGCGTGACGCCATAGAGGCCGATGGCCGCAGGCGCGAGCAGCCCGGTCCACTTCGTGTTGATCGCCACCCCCGCGATCAAGCCCGCGCCGATGGCCAGCCCCAACGAGCCCCGATCGCAGCCCTTGACGAAGACGGCGAGTCCCGCCAGCCCGAGGGCCAGCGCCGGGACATCGAGCATGAAGTTCTGCCCGGGCAGGATCGCCGGCGACAATGCCACGAGGCACGCCAGGATTGGCTCATGGCCCCTCGCGAACCGCCGGCCCAGCGACCACGACGCGCGCGACGAGCAACAGCGGGAACGGCGCGAGCCAGAGCTTTGCCAGGAAGACACTCTCGCCGTGAACGGCAATCGCGCGCGACCAATAATACGGCAAAAAAACCGGCGCCAGGACTTCCATGGCCGTCTTCGGCGGGAACCAGTAATCCACCACTTCGCCCCCGTACGGGTCGCCCGGGTGCGCGGCGATCTGGGCGGCGTACATGTGGTAGACCGCGTCGTCCATGTGGACCGGCTTCGCGGCGTTGAGCAGCGTCATCAGCGACGCCAGGCCGACGACCCACGCCCAGGCGACGAGGGGGCGGTGGGATGGGCTCTCGGTCATCGAGGCGGGCCTCCGTGCCGAATCGCGCGTTCGGAATGCGCCGCACCTTAGAGGAGACCGCAGTTTCTGGCAAGCCAGGCCACCCTGGTCCGAACCGGCCGCAGTCTTCGCGATGTGGGCGAAGTCCAGCCTACCCGAGGCGCCATCGCCAGCTCCGCCACGCGTGCCCGATCGATGGGAGCAAGGCGATTGCCACCCGCACAGGCGGCCCCTCGAACAGCGAATAAATCGGGCCGCAACGACCTTAGCCGGTGGATCATCTCCAGATCGAGCCGCCCCGCCAGCGCAACGATTCGGCCGGTCGATTGAACCCGCTCGACGAACCCGCTCCAGGAAAGGTCGAGCCCGCTCGGGCGCGACTTGTCCCACGTGTCGACGAGCACGCCCACGCAGTCGGGAACCGACAGGGCTTCGTCGAGCACGGCCTCGGGCGGCGGGGCGTCGGCGACCCACCAGTCGGCATAGGCGACCGCGATCCAGGCCGGACCGGGTGACGATTCACGGACCTGAGCCCAACGCGTGGGCCAGTCGCGGCCCGCGTGAGCGAGGCCGAGTTTGCGGTAAGCCAGGCAGAGGCCGTCGAATCCCCCCGGGCCGTCCCAGTCCGCCAGCTCTCCCAGCGCGACCGAGACGGGAGTCGCAACGGGGACGGCCTCGCGGACCGACGCCAGACGTCGGCCGAGGCGCGGCCGAGCGGGCCGCGCGAGGGGTCCTTGACGTCGATGACCGCGGCCCCCCCCTTGGAGGCCGCGCGGGCCTCGTCGGCCGATCGAACGCTGACGAGCAGACCGGCCAAGCGGGGTGCCTCGGGTCGGGCTGGGCTCAGTTCTCGTTGAGGTCGCGGATGCCGCCCGGCGGGATGCTGGCGATCTGGAGGATCGTCTCCGGGGCGCGGGCGAGCCCGAGGGATTCGAGCACGAGCACGCCGTAGGGCGACTGGCGGTAGGTCTGGTCGCTATCGGTCCGGGCAAGCCGACCGCGGTAGGCCGTGCCGGCGAAGTCGACGCGGATCAGGGGCTGGTCGGTCCCCTGTTTGTGGCGGATCGTCGTGAGGTGGTCACGGCACTGGTCGAACGTCATCGCAAGGCCTCCATGATGATGACTCGCGCATCGTGGCGCGTCCGCGGGCCTCCTTGACCTGCGGGGCCCGCTCCCTAAGGAGAAGACTTCGTTGATGATGCCTCGGACCGCGGGGCGGGTCAAGGCGGACTGGGGGCGGGGGTGTTTTCGAAGGGAATCGGCCGGCGTGGACCCGTGGTTGAGTCTTTTGATCGTTTGGAGCGTAGCAGCTTCATCGGGAGGGCGAGACTATGCCGGACCGGCGAGGATCTCCGCCCTCGTGACCACCCGCCCCTCATCCACCGCTTTCCGGACCATCAGCCCGGTGACCGTCGCCTCGCGGGCGTCGGCCAGGCTCACGGGAGGCGGCGGGGGTTCGGACGAGCGGACGGCTTCGAAGAAGGCCCGGAGCGATCTCGGCGTATCGGGCTGGGCTCCGGGGTGGATCGACTGGCGGGGTGTCTTGCGGTCGCGGTAGGTGAGCGTGCCGGTGGCGAAATCGAGGCCGGCGTCGCGGCCGATGAGTCCGGAGGGAGACGCCCGTGAACGCCTCGTCAGCCGGGGCGACCCAGCTCTGCGAAAACGCGGCAGTGAACCCGTCGGGCCAGACGAGCTGGGCCGAGTAGTCGTCGGTGACGTCGCGGTCCGGGCTGGGCGCGGCGGAAGACGTCGCGCCGACCTGCACCGAAGGCGTGCGAGGGGACCTCGGCCGCAGCCCAATGGAGGACGTCCCAGACGTGCACGGCCTGCTCGACCATCCAGTCGCCCGAGCGGTCGCGCCGGCCCAGCCAGCCGCCGTGGCCGGCCACGGGGCCGTTCGAGCTGACCCATGCCGAGCGCGGCCGAGAGCAATTCGCCCAGCTCGCCCCGGCGGATCGCGGCGATCGCGTCGCGGTACCGCGGGTTCGAACGCCGCTGGAAGCCGACGTGCACGATCCGGCGCCGGCCGGCGGGCGGATTCGGCGATCAGGCGGTCGCACTCGGCCACCGTCAGGCCGAGCGGCTTTTCGGCGTAGAGGTGCTTGTCGGCGAGCAGGGACTTCTCGTAGACGCCCGCGTGCAGGTCGCACGGCAGGGCGACGACGACGGCCTCGACGTCGGCCCGTTCCAGGATCCGCTCCGCCGAGTCGGTCGCCTCGGGCCGGCGGCCGCGGGCCTTTTCGACGATCCCCTGCCCCCGAGCAAGGTGTTTCGGTTCGGAGTCGGCGAGCGCGACGACCTCGACGGTGGGAATCTCGAGGCAGCTCCGAAGGAGCGAGGTGCCGCGATTGCCCAAGCCGATCAGTCCGACCCGGATCGGTCCGGACCGGATGCCGGCCTCGACGCGGCCGTGCGAGAGTGCCCAGCCGGCCGCGGCGGCACCGCCCAGGAAGCGTCGTCGGTTGAGCTGGATCGGCGGCATGGGGGCCTCGGGGCGGCGGTGTTCGATCTGCTCTCAGTTTAGGGACCTCAGTCGCGGAGGGCAATCCGGCATGTTCCCCTCGTCCCCGCGCTCACCGTCGGAACGCATCTTCCGACGGTGAGCCTGAGAACGAGGGGACCGGCCGCCACCTTGTCCCGACGTCGGGAAATCTGGTACGTCAAGGGCGTCCTCTCCCGCAACACGTCCGGAATCCCCCGATGAAATCACACCCCCGCATCGGCATGGCGGCCGAGGAGCGGATCGTCGTCGGCCCGGCCAACCGGATCGTCTTCGCCGATGAGCTGATGCCGGCCGTGCTCGCGACGCCCTGGCTGGTCGCCCACCTCGAATATGCGGCCCGCCGGGCGATCGAGCCGTGCCTGGAGGACTTCGAGCGAAGCGTCGGCACGTTCCTCGAGATCGAACACCTGGCGCCGACGCCCGAGGGATTCGCCGTCGTCTGCAAGGCGCGGGTCATCGGTGCGAGCGGCCCCGTCATCACATTCCAGCTCGAGGCGCATGACGGCAGTCGAAACGATCGCCCGTGGCCTGCACCGGCGCCGGGTCATCGACGCTCGCCGGTTCGCCCGCCGCGTGCTCGCAAGAAGGAGGCGGGTGGCCGCTGAGCGCGGCGCTCGGCGATGACCTAGACTTGAGACGGCGCCGGGATCCTTGGGAACGAAAAGATTCGTGCTTGTCGCGTCCCGACGGGTCGGGAAGAATCGTAGGAAGGAGCGTCGGACTCTCGGCCGGTGGGGGAGGCGAGGCGATGGAAGCGCATCCGGACGGCCCCGCGGGCCAGGCACCTCGTTCGCAAATGGGCCATTCGCCCGCCCGGCGGCGCGGCGGCGAGGTCATTCCGCTCGCCGCGCTGACGATCACGACGTTGCTGCTGGCGGCGTCGGCGCTTCGGGTCGTGGCGTCGTCGATCGTCGAGACGCCGACGATCGTCGCGGCCGAGCCGCCCAGGCCCTTGCGGCCGTTGCCGGACGAGAAGCCCGCCGCGCCCCTCCTTGCCAGGAACGCGCCCGGCACGGCGGGCGACGAGCCGTCGCCACCGTCGACGGTGGCGACGATCACGCCTGCGCCGCCCAGACCCTCGGTCGTCGGCGTGGCTGGGCCGGCCCGCCCCGCCCCTCCGGCGGTTGCTCCTGACCCGATGCCGCAGACGCCCCCGCCGCCGGTAGAGGCGCCCAAAGGATTGGGGCAGACCAAGCCGCCGCCGCCCAAGCCCGCCGCGCTGACGACGGGCTTGCCGCCGGCGCCGAAGTCCGACGCTCGCCGCGTGATGGTCCGCGATGAGGACGGCCAGCCGGTCGTCGCACGGATTCTCGGCAAGGACGGCGATCGCACGGCCGTGCTCCTGCCCGACGGCCAGGTCGCCGAGCCCGACGGACTGATCTACACCGACAGCCCGTTCGTGCCCGCCACAAAGGAGGCGCTCCGCGGCCGCCTGCTCGCCCGCGAGTTCGCCGGGTTCCACGCGATCACGACCCCGCACTACGTGGTGCTCTACCAGGGCACGAAATCGTTCGCACAGGCCAGCGCCTCGCTGCTGGAGAGCCTGTACTCAAACCTGGCCGGCGCCCTCAATCGCCGCGACGTGCCGGTGCACGAGGCCGAGTTCCCGCTGGTCGCGGTGATCTTCAATAGCGAAGACGACTTCCGCCGCCATAAGCGGGTCGCGCCCGAGGTCCAGGCCTATTACGAGATCCTGAGCAACCGCATCTTCCTCTTCGAGAAGTCGCGACGCGACCAGACGGCCCCCGAGGTCTCGGCGCTGCGGAAGCCGCAGACCGTGGCGCACGAGGGGGCGCATCAGATCCTCCAGAACATCGGCGTGCAGCAGCGGCTGTCGGGCTGGCCGCTCTGGCTCGTCGAGGGCCTGGCCGAGTACTGCGCCTCGCCGAAGATCGCGAAGAACGGCTCGCCGACGTGGTCGGGCCTGGGCCAGGTCAACCTGCATCCACATCGCGACCCTGCGCGACCTCGAGGACCCGCTCTCGACCGCCGTGCCCGGCGCCAAGTCGCACGTCATCGCCCGCGACCCGAAGCAGCCGCTGGTCGAGTACCTCGTCACCCGCACCGAGCTGACGCCGACCGACTACGCGCTCTCCTGGGCGCTCGCGTACCACCTGGCGCTGAAGCGGGTCGACGACTTCCTCGACTATGTTCGCGAGATGAGCAAGCTGGGTCCGTTCGAGCGCAGGACGCCCGCCGAGCACCTCGGCGTTTTCAAGAAGGTCTTCGGCCCGAACCTCGGTAAGCTCGGCAAGGACGTCGGCGCCCACCTCGGCAAGCTCCGGCAGATCGACGCCCTGCCGTACTACGCGGTGATGTTCGAGCAGGCCCTCGGCAACGGCATGGTCCGCCGCGCGGCGATGGTGAGCCAGTCGCCATCGATGATCCGCCAGTGGATCGACAGCTCGACCAACCCCGCGGGCGGCGAGCCGCGATGGCAGGTATTCCCCCACCCCAGCCGGGCCCGCGCCCTAATGACAGCCGAGCAGTGGGTCCGAAACGGCTGACGATTGCCGTTGGAATCGCCGCGCGGCCGGGATACGATGATCGTGCGGCGGGCATCATGCGTCCGTCGGCCCGGGGACGTAGCTCAATTGGGAGAGCGACGGCTTTGCAAGCCGTAGGTTGCCGGTTCGATCCCGGTCGTCTCCATTGCGAAATCTTCATTCTAAAAAGACTTACGACAAAACGTTCGGCTCAAACGTCGGCGGAATACTTCCCCCCAGCGGAATCGACGCGGTTCTGTTACTGAGGATTCGAGCGACTGGTCGATGCGCGAACGTTCGCGTCCGGACGGCTGCGCGTCGCATGCACGATGATCGTTCGAGCTCCGGAAGTTCAGGTCGCCGGATGCGCGGCGAAGGCCGGTGTCGTCGAGCGGTCGCGAGCCTCGGAACCTCAGGCGACTGTCTTTCCGTTTTTTCGGTCCCGGTTTCGCGCCGGCACGCAGATAAAGAGTATGGGTACCCAAACGGACCAGACGCCCGGCGACTCGTCCGACCCGATCGACCGGCTCCGCGGCGGCGACCGCGGGGCCCTGGCGAAGCTCTTCGACGAGCACCGCGAGCGGCTCCGGCGCATGGTCGAACTTCGCCTGGATGCCCGGCTGCGTGCCCGGCTCGACCCGTCGGACGTCGTACAGGAGGCGTTCCTCGACGTCGACCGCGACCTGGTCGCGTATCTCGACGACCCGAAGCTTCCGCCCTTGCTCTGGCTCAGGCTGCACGTCGGCCGGCGATTGACGGCGTTGCATCGTGAGCACCTCGGCACCCGGATGCGCGACGCAAGGCTCGAGATCTCGCTGTACCACGGGGCGCTTCCCGAGGCCAGCTCCGCCGCGCTGGCGTCGATGCTTCTGGGTCGGCATACCAGCCCCACGCAGGCGGCCCAGCGAGCCGAGCGGTTGCTACGCGTTCAGGAGGCGTTGAACAGCCTCGAAGCCATCGACCGCGAGGTGCTCGCGCTGCGACACTTCGAGCAGCTCGGCCGCGCCGATGCGGCCCAGGTGCTGGGGATCTCGCAAGAGGCCGGTGCCAAGCGGTATTTCCGCGCCCTGAAGCGGCTCAAGGACGTGCTGGCCAAGCTACCCGGTGGATGTGAGGGTCTGTGTCGATGATCGTGTCATCCGGTTCGCTCGATTACGGCCGTTTCGACGAGCTCGCCGAGGAGTTCGCCGAGCGCTATCGCCGTGGTGAGCGGCCGGACCTTCAGGAGTACGTCGACCGCCTTCCGGAAATGGCCGACGAGATCCGGGAGATGTTCCCGGCCCTGGTCGAGGTTGAGCGGGCGCAGGATGATGCGCGACGATGCGCACGCGACGGCGACGTCCGCCGTTCCCCGCCTCCGCCAGGTCGGCGATTACCGGGTGGTGCGCGAGGTCGGCCGGGGCGGTATGGGGGTGGTCTACGAGGCGGAACAGGTCTCGCTCGGCCGCCGCGTGGCCTTGAAGGTCCTGCCCGGCCACGTGGCGGGCGACCGCAAGGCCCTGATGCGGTTTCGCCGCGAGGCGAAGGCCGCGGCCGGGCTGCACCACACCAACATTGTCCCCGTGTTCGAGGTCGGGCGCGACGGCGATGTCGCGTTCTACGCCATGCAGTTCATCCACGGGCAGGGCCTCGACCAGGTCGTGGACGAGCTGCGACGTTTTCGCGAACCCGATCGGCAGCCCCACGCGAATGGCCCCGTCGAGGCCGGTAAAGCCGCGTGGATCGCGAAGGAGTCCCGGCATGCCGGCGCGCCGTCGGCCGTCACGAACGGCCGGCAGCTCGGCCTGGTGGCCGGAGCACTCCTGACGGGCCGGCTCGAAACGGACGGACCGGGATCGCCCGCGGCGAAGACCAGCGCCGCCACCGGACTGGCGGTCACCGAGCGCGGCGAGCCGGAAAGGACCTCGAACTTCGGCTCACGGGACCGTCCCGAAGCGCCGCCGGCAGCCGACGCGTCGAGCTCGGCGGTCTTGCCGGGGGGAACCGCGGTATCGGCCGTCGAGTCCACGGGTCGTCGGCAGCCCTTCTTCCGGAGCGTGGCGCAGATCGGACGTCAGGCGGCCCAGGGGCTGGCCCACGCCCATGCTCGGGGCATCATCCACCGCGACATCAAGCCATCGAACCTGCTGCTCGACACCGCCGGAATCGTCTGGATCACCGACTTCGGCCTGGCCAAGGCCGACGGCGACGGCCTCACGACCACCGGCGACATCTTCGGCACGCTCCGCTACATGGCTCCGGAGCGGTTCCGCGGCCAGGGGGACGCCCGCGCCGACATCTACGCCCTGGGATTGACCCTCTACGAGCTACTGACGCTCCGCCCGGCGTACGACTCGTCGGATCGGATGAAGCTGATCGAGCAGATCAAGTCCGACGAGCCGCCCCGGCCCCGCTCGATCGACTCGCGTGTCCCGCGCGACCTGGAGACGATCGTCCTTAAGTCGATTGAGAAGGACCCCGGCCTGCGTTATCCGACCGCCAGAGCGATGGCCGAAGACCTGTCACGCTTCCTGGCCGATGAGCCGATCCACGCGCGGCGGGCATCGGCGGCCGAGCAATACTGGCGGTGGGCGCGCCGCAACCCGCTCATTGCCGCGATGGGCGGCGTGCTGGCCGGCGTGCTGGTGCTCGCGACGATCGGGTCGCTGCTGGCGGCACAGCGGTTCCGCGTCCAGGCCGAGACCGAGCGCACGCTCGCCTTGAATGAGGCCGCGGCCCACCGGATGACCGACCAGGCCAACGCAAGCCTCCGTACGACGCAGGCGGAGTTGCGCCAAACCGTCTACGCGACCCGTTCCAACCTCGCCCTGGCCGCCTGGGACGCCGCCGATGTCCGTCGGCTGCGCAGTCTCCTGGACTTGTTGCGGCCGGCCCCGGGCCAGCCCGACCTCCGCGGCTGGGAGTGGCGATATCTCTGGCAACTCAGCCACCAGGAGCGGTTCATACTGCGGGCGCGCGACGACGCTTTCGCCGACGTGGTTTTCAGTCCCGACGGGAAAACCGTCGCCGGCCTCGAGGCGAAAGGTCGCATCCAGATCTGGGACCGGCACACCGGGGGATTGCGGCGGATCGTGGGGGTCAGGACCGGGGGCCGGCGAGCGGACCTGGGCGGCGGCGTCAGCGCCGTCGCGTTCAGCCCCGACGGCCGCAGCCTCGCGGGGCCGGGCCCCGACGCGAGCCTGATGCTCTACGACCTTGATACGGGCTTGCCCACCCTCACCTTCGAGGGTCCCCCGGGCGCGGTCCAGAGCCTGGCGTGGAGTCCGGACGGCCGCACCCTCGTGGCCGGGATTTCGGCCCACGTGATGATGTTCTGGGACGCTCGCGACGGACATCGCATCGGCACGACCTTCGGCGCACACGGCGGCCCGGTCGCCGCCGTCGCGTTCAGCCCCGACGGCCGCACGCTCGCCTCCGCCAGCTACGACCGCACGGTCAAGTTCTGGAACCCCGATGACCCGCTGCAGCCGCGCGCGTCCTCCGGGGGCACACCGACGAGGTGAGGGCCGTGGCCTTCAGCCCCGACGGCACGCGGGTCGTCTCCGCCGGCCTCGACCGTTCGGTCCGGGTCTGGGATGCCCGGACGGGAACGGCGCTCGATGTGATCTGGGGGCACCCAGGTTCGGTGACGTCGCTGGCCTACGCACCCGACGGGCGCGGATCGTTACGGGCGCGGCCGACGAGACGGTGCGCATCTGGGATGCCGCCTCGGGCCAGGAGCTTCGCACCCTCAAGGGACACGCGGACGAGGTCCGCGCTGTAGCCTTCAGCCCCGACGGTAACGAGGTTGCCTCGGCCGGGGCCGACTCGACGCTTCGGGTCTGGGACGCCGTCGGCCCGCCCCGGCCACGTGCGCTCCGGAGCCCCTCCGTGCTGACGTACGGCGGGACGGTGGAATGCGTGGCCTTCAGCCCCGACGGCCGACGGCTCGTCTCGGGCCACGACGACCGCGCCCTGCGGGTCTGGGAACTCACCTCGGGGCGGCCGCTCCACGTCATCAAGGGCCACACCAGCCGCATCACCTGCGTCGCATTCAGCCCGGACGGCGACACCATCGCCTCCGGCAGCGTCGATCACACAGTGCGGCTGTGGGATGCCGCCACCGGCGCGCCACGGAGGACCTTCGCGGGTCACACCGACACGGTCGACGGCCTTGTGTTCACGCCCGACGGCCGGACCATCCTCTCGGGCAGCGAGGACCGCACGATCCAGGCCTGGGACCCCGCGATCGGCGCCGTCCGGTACGTCCTCAGGGGTCACTCCGCGGGTGTTCACGACCTGGCACTCGGCCCCGACGGCCGGACCCTCGCCTCAGCCGGCTACGACAAGACATGCATCCTCTGGGATCTCGCCGAGCGGCGGCCCCGCGCGACGCTTCGCGGGCATACCGACCGGGTCAACACGGTCGCCTTCAGCCCCGACGGCCGCACCCTCGCGACGTCGTCCGATGACCATGACGTGCGGCTTTGGGACGTCGCCGACGGCTCGCTCCGCGGCGTGCTGCAAGGGCATATCGACCAGGTCGACGGCCTCGCGTTCAGCCCCGACGGCCGCCTCGCCTCCTCCGCCTTCGACAAGACCATCCGACTGTGGGACCCCGCGAGCAGGCAGACCTTGCTCGTCCTCAAGGGCCACGCGGGGCGCATCCGGAGCCTCAGGTTCAGTCCCGACGGCCGGACTCTCGCCTCAGCCAGCTATGACCGGACCCTAAAGCTCTGGGAAGCCGCCCCCGAGGCCGCCCTCGCGACCGCCGGCAACGAGCCGGCGGGTGAGAGCAATAGCGAGGAGGCCCAGGCACGGATGGGCCCTGCCCTGTACGCGGCCGCCGCGAAGCTCGCCCTCGCCGCGTGGGAATCCAACGACGTCGGCCGGCTCCGCTTCCTGCTTGACCTCATGACGCCTCGCCAGGATGAGTCCGACCTCCGTGGGTGGGAGTGGCACTATCTGAACCGGCTCGCCCACGACGATCGGTCGACGCTGCGCGGTCTGGACCGCGAGGCCAGGCAGGCCATCTTCAGCCCCGACGGGCGGAGCCTCGCCTCGGTGCACCGGGGAGGTCGGATCAGGCTTTGGGACCTCGCCACGGGGCGTCTCCGGCTCACGCTCAGCCCGCCGAATCCGGCGACGTGGGACCAGTCGCAGACCGGCGTGTCCGCAGTGGCGTTCAGCCCCGACAGCCAGCGCCTCGTGGGTCCAGGCCCGAACGGAAACCTCGGCATTTGGAACGCCCAGTCCGGAGCGCTGCTCCGCCAATTCAAGGTAAGCGCCGGCGCGACCCCGACCGTCGCGTTCAGCCCGGACGGGCGCACGGTCGTCACGGGCTCCGCGACGCGGAAGGTTCGGATCTGGGATGCCACGGGGGCGATCCCCGACGCGAACGGCTACGGACCGCTGCTCCGACTGTTCGACCCCGCCCACGACGGGACGGTGGAGCGGGTCGTGTTCAGCCCCGACGGCCGGCGCGTTGCCTCTACCGGCGCGGGGACGATCAAGCTCTGGGACGTCGAGGCGGGCAAGCTGCACGCAACGCTGCCATCGCCGAAGGTACAGGTCCTCGCACTGGCCTTCAGCCCCGATGGTCGCACGCTCGTTTCTGGAGGATCTGACCACGTCGTGCGCATCTGGGATGTCGGCACCGGCCTCGAGCGCGGGCAGCTCTCGGGAAACACGGCAACGGTGACGACCCTGGCCTTCCGTCCCGACGGCCACCATCTCCTGTCCGCCGGCTCTGATGCGGTCGTGCGACTCTGGGACATGGGCTCGGGCCGCCAGCTGAGCAGCTTCGACGGACACGCGGTCCCCGCCGGCTCGGATGAGTTCAGCCCCGACGGCAAGACACTCGCCTCGACCGCGTTCGACCGGATGTTGAAGACCTGGGATGCCGCCCATCCTCCCCAGCCGCTCGTCCTCGAGCGCTCATCGTTCACGAAGGAGGCCGTCTCGAGCGACTGCGTGGCCTGCAGCGCCGACGGTCGATGGATCGCCGGCGGCTACACCGATCACGCCGTCCGGGTCTGGAACACGGCCACCGGCCTCGTTCAGTGGACACTGACGGGGCACGAGCAGCCGGTGTCGGACGCGGCGTTCAGTCCCGATGGACACACTCTGGCGTCGTGCGCCCGGGACGGGACGGTGCGGCTTTGGGACCTCGCCACCGGCCAGGCTCGATCTCGCCTCGCGAACCACGAGGGGCGCATGAACGGCGTGGCATTCAGCCCGGATGGCCGCCGACTCGTGTCGTGCGGCGACGACGGGACACTCAAAGTCAGTGATGTGGAAACAGGCGAAGGCCTCCGGACCATCCCGGCCCATACCAAGTCGGCCCTGGCCGCCGGATACAGCCCCGATGGCCGCGACATCGCCTCGGCCGGTGTCGATGGACGCATCAGGATCTGGAGTGCCGAGACCGGTCAGCTCAAAGCGACGATCTCAGGCCATCCCGGTACGGTGCGCGACCTGGCCTTTAGCCCAGACGGGCGGTCCATCGCCTCGGGCTCCAACGACAAGACTGTAATGGTCTGGGACGCCGCGACCGGTCGGAACCTGCGCACGCTCCAGGGGCATACGGCTTCGATCGACAGTGTGGCGTTTAGCCCCGACGGCCGCCGGCTCGTCTCCTGCGGCCAGGATCAGACGATCCGGCTCTGGGACCCGACCACCGGCCGGGAGCTGCTGGCGCTCAAAGGGCATTCCGGCCAGGTCCGATCGGTCGCGTTCAGCGGCGATGCCCGCAAGATCGCCTCCGCCGGCGACGACGGCGCACTGATCGTCCGGGACGCCTCCCCGTTGGCTCCGGCTCCGCAACGTGACTGAGCCGATTGGACCGACCCTGGCGAGTCTCTTCGGCGCCACGGTAACGACTCGACGCCCGCGCGACGCGGGACACGCGTCGATGGTCACGCTTGGCGAGGTGTGAAGGGCGGGCGCAGAGGCCCGCCGCACTGTGCGGTTGTCCAGACCGCCACACGCGAGCGAAAACCGCTTACAGCTCCGCAAGCACACGGTGGGCGCAGGTAACAGCCAGTGCCCCATCGCCGACGGCGAAGGCGACGCGCTTGGTCGTGTTGCTCCGGACGTCGCCCGCGGCGAAGACGCCCGGGCAGGTGGTCTCGACGATGCAGGGCTCGCGTCCCGTCAAGGGCCAGCGGCCCGAATGCGCTGCGTCGGCGCCGGTGAGGATGAACCCCTTGGCGTCGACGTCAATGCTCGGCGGCAGCCAGTCGGTGCGCGGCCGCGCGCCGATGAACACGAACACCGCCGGGCAATCGAGATGGCGGGAGCTTCCATCCCTGACGTTGCGGAGCGTCAGGCCCGCGAGCGTGCCGTTGCCTTCGACTGAGCCGACCTCGACGTTGCGAATGACCTCGATCTTCTCGTGCCGTTCGATCCGCCGGGCGAGGTAATCGGACATGCTCTTGCGGAGGTCATTCCCGCGGAGCAACAGCGCGGCCCCGGCCGTGTGCTCGGCGAGGAACATCGCCGCCTGGCCGGCCGAGTTGCCGCCACCGACCACGGCGGCGCGGCCGCTCCGGCACGAGCGCGCGTGCACCGAGGTGCAGGAATAGAAGATCCCCGCGCCGTCCCAGCGCTCGCAGCCTGCGACGGGCAGCCGCTGGTACGTGGCGCCGGTCGCGACGAGCACCGTGCGGCCGCGGACGACCTGGCCGTCGTCCAGGACGAGCCGGTGCATGCGATCCTCGCACGTCATCGACCGGACCTCGACCGGCGCGACCAGCTCCGCGCCGAACTTCAGGGCCTGGAGATACCCTCGGTTGGCCAGCTCGGCGCCGCTCAACCCGGCGGGGAACCCCATGTAGTTCTCGATCCGCGAGCTCGTCCCCGCCTGACCACCTGGGCCGAAGCGGTCAAGCACTAGTGTGGACAGCCCCTCCGACGCGCCGTACACGGCCGCCGCGAGGCCGGCGGGGCCCGCTCCGACGATCACCAGGTCGAATGGCTCGGTGCGGATCTGACGCTTTAGCCCGAGGCATTCGGCGAGCCGCGTGACTGTGGGCCTCGGCGAGCGCGTGCCCCGGTTGCAGGCCACGAACGGAAGCTGATCCGTGCCGACACCGAGCCGCGTGAGGGCGGCCTGCCCTTCCGCCGCGTCGGCGTCGATCCACGTGTGCGGCACGCGGTTCTTGTCGAAGAATTCGCGGATGACCGTCACGTCCGGGTCGCCCAGGTGCCCGAACACGCGAACGCCGACAAATCCGGAGCGCTCTAGCATGAGCCGGCGGACCTGGAACGCCTCGAGCAGCTTGTCGCTGAGTTCGGGGATCTCCTGGATGACCTGGCGCAGCTCGCCCTGGCCGACGCAGAAGGCACGCGTCTCGCCGCGGGCGTAGGCCGAGATCGCGGCCGGCCGATCGGTCAGGAGCGAGACGTCGCCGGTGAACTCGCGCGGGCCGTGGACGACGACCGTCTTCGGCTCGTCGCGCGACTCGTCGATGATCGCGATCGCGCCCGAGTCGACGACATAGAGAGGCAGGCCGCGCTCGCCCGCCTGGAAGACAGCCTCGCCGTCGGCGAAGGTGCAGAGCTTCGCCAGGCGCGCGAGGGTCTCGACTTCCGACTCGGTGAGCCTCGGGAACGCGAGGCGATGTTCGTGATCGATGTCGGCCATGGCCACGCCCTCCGCCGCGGCGACCCCGCCCCCGCCCGATTCGGCGTGGGCAAGCCCGCGATCTTCCCTCCATCTTTCGTCGGCGGTCAACCCCACCCGGCCCGGCCGGGCCGTTCGCGTCAGGCTGAGGCCGGCCGATCCACCTTGCAGCCGACCGTGAGGACGCACCAGACCTCGCCGAGCCACCGCGAGACGTGGACGCGGCCGGCCACGATCGAGATCGACGGCGCGACGGGGCAGGCCAGCGGGTTGTACACGTCGAAGCTGTTGCCGTCGTCGTCGACCGCCGAGCCGCGGCCGAACTCGAGGCCCTCGGCGCCGGGGATGCCGCCGGGGCCGGTCGTCACGATCCGCATGCTGGTCATCGTCGGGCTCCTGAGAGGTAGGGCGCGGCCGCGCGGATCTCCGTCGTTCGATCGTCTCGCCGATATTATCCCGTATTCTTCAACCCGGACGCGATCCCGTTGATGCTCTCGAGCACGCCGGTCAGCAGCTCCTCGCGCGGTCCCTCGCCCGAGCGAAGCCGCTTGAGCAGGACGAGCTGGATGAAGCTGAGCGGGTCGACGTACGGGTTGCGCCGCTGAATCGAATGCTCGAGAATCGGCATCCGCTCCAGCAGGGTCGCCTGGCCGGTGATCTTGCAGACGACGTCGACGGACTTCGCGTACTCTGCGGCGATCCGGCCGTAGATCCGGTCGGCCAGGGCGCGGTCGTCGACGAGGTCGGCGTAGAGCCGGGCGATCGTCATGTCGGCCTTCGCGAGGATCATCTGGGCGTTGTCGATCAGCGTCTGCCAGAACGGCCAGCGGCGGTACATCTCCTGGAGCGTCGCGAGCGCCGCCGGGCTTTCGGTCAGGAACTCCTCGACCGCGCTGCCGAGCCCGTACCAGCCGGGCAAGGCGTGGCGGCACTGCATCCAGGAGAAAACCCAGGGGATGGCGCGAAGCTGCTCCAGGGCCGTCGAGCTGCCACGGCGGGCGGGACGAGAGCCGATCTTGAAGTGCGCCATCTCCTCGATTGGCGTGGCCTGGCGGAAGTAGGTAAGGAACTCGGGGGTCTCGTAGACGAGCGAGCGATAGTGGCGATAGGCCGCGGGCGCGAGGCGGTCGAGGGTCTCGGCCCAGGCGGTCTCTGGCGGGTCGCTCTGTGTTTCGAAGCTGGTCTGGAGCACAGCGTGTACGACCTGTTCGAGATGCCGCTCGGCGATGCCGGGGTGCCCGTAGCGATCGGCGATCATTTCCCCCTGCTCGGTCATCCGCAGCCGGCCGCCGATGGTCCCGCGCGGCTGCGCCAGGATCGCCCGGTTCGCCGGCCCGCCGCCGCGCCCAATTGCGCCGCCGCGGCCGTGGAACATCTGCATCGTGATCCCGGCCTTGCGCCCGGTCTCCACCAGGTCCTGCTGCGCCCGGTACGAGCGCCACGCCGACTGGAGGAAGCCGCTCTCCTTGTTGCTGTCGGAATAGCCGATCATCACCTCCTGGACACCGCCGCGCAATTCGAGGTGGCGCCGGTAGATATCCAGGCTGAACAGCCGCTCGATGATCGCCGAGGAGGTTTGCAGCGGCTCCAGCGCCTCGAAGAGCGGCACGATGTCGAGCCGGCTCACCGCTTCGGCCGGCCGGAACAGCCGCGCCTCGCGGGCGAAGAGGAGCACTTCGAGCAGGTGCGCGGGCTCGGTCGTCGAGCTGATGATGTACGTGTGCAGGGCCTCGGGCGACTGCTGTTCGAGGATCGCCGCGACCCTGCGGAACGTCTCGATGACCTCGTTCGTCTCCGGCGAATAGTCGAGGTGCGTCGGAATCAGCGGTCGCGCCTGGGGAAGCTCGCGCGAGCAGGTCGAAGCGCTCGTCGGACGTGAGCGCGGAGTAATCCTCGACGATCCCGGCGCGGCGGAGGATCTCGTCGAGCGCCGCGACGTGCCGGGCGCTGTGCTGGCGGAGGTCGAGCGTGAACAGGTGCAGGCCGAATACCTCGACCAGGCGGATCAGATCGCGGAGCGCACCCTTTGCGGCGGACTGCGCCGGCAGCAAGGAGGTCGGACTCGATCAGCCGCAGGTCGTCGAGGAGGCCCTCGCGGCCGAGATAGACGCCCTCCTCCGGCGGCCGGCCCGATTCGGCCCAGCTCGGCTGGACGTTGCGGACGCGGTCGAGCGTCCGACAGAGCTTCGCGTCGATCAGACGGCACTTGGCGCGATACGGCTCGTGCTCGGGCGCGATCGTCAGGTCGGGGAAGTCGGCCCGGTCCCGCTCGATCGATTCCCGAAGCGCCGAGCTCGGCGGGCTGAACCGGTCGGAGTGGCTCAGTCGGCGCCAGAGGTCATCCATGAGCGTGATGTAGTGTTCGAGTAGGCTCTCCTGCTGGAGCCGAATCGCCTCGACGGTGGCGCCGGGCGAGACACCCGGGTGGCCGTCGCGGTCGCCGCCGATCCACGAGCCGAAGCGGAGGAAGGCGGGCACGCGCCAGTCGCGTTCCGGGTAAGTCGACCTGAGTCCGGCCTCGAAGTTCCGGTAGAGCCGCGGGACGACTTCGAGCAGGCCGCCCTCGACCATGTTCAGGCCGTGCCGGACCTCATCCTGCACGGTCGGGCGCGACTGGCGGATGGTCTCCGAGAACCAGAGCGTCTCGACCTCCTCGGCGATCTCGGCCAGGACGCGCCGCGCTCGAAGGGGTGAGCTGGGTTGTCTCCTTGCGGTCAAGCTGGCGGGAGATCGCCGCGAGCTTGCCGAGGATCGTCCGCCGCCGGGCCTCGCTCGGATGGGCGGTGAAGACCGGGCGGATCAGGGCACGATCGAGGTGCTCGGCGACGTCCTCGGCGGTCGTCGCCCCCTGCTTGAGCCCCTGCAACGCGGCCTCGGGGCTCTCGTGCATCGGCACGTCACCATCCGCGCAGCGCCTCGCTCTCAAGGCGCGGACACGGGCCTGCTGCTCGGCGAGGTTGATGAGGTCGAAGTAGATGCTGAACGCACGGATCAAGGTGCGAAGATCGTCCAGCCCCAGCTCGCCGAGCCGGTCGCGGAGCCGCCGGGCGGCCTCGGGCGACGGGTCGCCGCGCAGGTCCTTCGCCGAGGCGCGCACCTCCTCGACGAGCGCGAACGCGTCCTCGCCGGCGAATCGTCGTATGGCCCCACCGAGCAGATCGCCGAGGAGGTGGATGTCTTCACTGAGCGCCGCGAACGCCTCTGGCTTCATGAACGCACCCGTCGATGGCCCGCCCGCCCCTGGCCTGAGGGGCGGCCCGATCGGACCATCGTAACGGCCGGGACGAGCCGGCGTCGAGGCGGTCACGCGCCCTGCGGGAACTGCGGGAATGCCCAGAAGACGAGGTCGGTGGCCGGCGGCTCGACCCCGAGCCGCGCGAGCTTCGACGCGATCTGCCCGCGATGATACGTCCCGTGGTTCACGAGATGCCGGAGCACGACCCACGGCGCCAGCGTGGCCTTCTGACCGCGGCCCCGGAAGACCCGGGGCGTCGCGAGCCCCTCCGGCGTGAGCGAAGGCAGGGCGGCGTCGACATTCGCGTACGCCCGGTCGAGCAGCCGCGCGGCGTCGTCGACGGTCGGCAGATCGGCCTCGGTCGGGAACTCCGTGACGTCCTCGCCTCCGAGCCCGCGGAGCCAGCCGTCGGTGGCGATCGCGATATGCGTCAATGTCGAGCGTACGGACGACCATCCCGGGGCCGGCTCGGCGCTATACTGCTCGGGCGTCAGCTTGCGGCACGCGTCGAGGACGAGGCCGTTGGCCCAGCGGTCGTAAGCGTAGAGCGAGGCGAAGTCGTCCTGCATCGCTCTTTAATGCCCGTTCTTCTCGCCTTCGTCAAGGATGCGCTGGCGTCTCCGGGATCGGCTGGCCCTTGAGCGCCGCGTCGAGGAAGTTGGCGACATCGCCCGTGAGGTTGAATCCAGCCAGATCCAGACCGAAGCCGTGAGTCGCCCACGAAATCGTGATGAACTGGTGCGGCACGCCCGCCTTGGTCAGTGCCGCGTCGAGCGAGGTCGACTGGCTCGGCAGGTTCGTGTCGTCGGCGAGGCCCTGGACGATCAGCGTCGGCGGCGTGTTGCTGTTGACGTAGGTCATCGGCGACGCAGCCGCATAGCGGCCGGGGTACTGGCTTGGGTTTCCGCCGAGGTACGTGTCGAAGTAAGGGAGGACGGCCGAACGGCTTTGGTTGTAGAGCGCGGTGAGGTCGGTCGGGCCGTAGAAATCGACGATGGCCTGAACCTTGTCGGAGACGGGGTTCGTGTCGGCCGTGGGCCCGCTCGGGGGCGAATCGGTCTGCACCGGTCCGCTCGGATACGTGCCGAGCAAGAGCGCGAGGTTCGCCCCGGCCGAGTCGCCCATGGCGACGATGTCGTTCGGGTTGATACGGAACGCGCCGGCGTGCTCGCGAGTCCAGCGCACGGCCTGCTGGGCGTCCTCGAGGGGCACGGGCCAGGTGTGGCTGCCGTTGGGCGTGTTTCCGGCGTAGACGTAGTCGACGCCCGCGACGGCGAATCCCGCCTTGGTCAGCACCGCGACCTGCTCGCCGTACTGCTGCCGGCTCGCCCACCGCCAGCCGCCACCGGGGAAGGCGAGGATGACGGGCCATCCTCCCGGCGGCGGCGTACCCGCGGGCAGGTAGAGGTCGAGGTGCTCGGGTGCCATACCAGGCGTCGTGTACGTGATGCCTGAGATCGACCTGGCACCGCCGCCCGCCTCGATCCCGCCGTGCAACGCGTGGTGGCCGACACGTGCCGCGCCGGCGGAGAGCGCGAGCTGCTCGGCGTGCTGGAGGAAAGCGGCGTGGCCTCCCGCACCGGCCGCGAAGCCCGATAGGAGCTGACGCGTGTCGAGTGCCTCGACGCCCGGCCGATGCGACCGCGACGACCGGCGCGACCGGCCGGCGATCTGTCGTTCGATATCCATCCTTGAACACCTCGCGACGTGGAGGACCCGGGATTCGAGGCGCAGGCGCGCGAAACATACCACGGACCCGAGATCGAGGCCGAGGCCGGATCCCGGATTTTCGAAGTCGGGGTTGACTTGCGCGGAATCGGATGGGTGCATCAGGCCGGAAATCCCGGCGAATTTCGCCGCCGTCGGGGTTATGATCGCCGCCGGAGGCTCAGCCCATGCCACAACACTGGCCCTGGATTCCGGCCCTCTTCACGGTCGTCGCCCTGGTCGGGCCCTCGTCGGCCCGGGGCCAGCAGGCCGGCGAGCCGATGGAGGCGTTCCGCCGACGGGCGAGGGCCGAGGCGGCAAGGAGGGAGAAGCTGTTCGACGCTCTCCGGGAGATCGGCGCGGCCCAGCCGGTCATCGAGCGTCAGGTCGTCGTGGTGCCGCGGCCGCAGGGCGTGATCACCTTCGAAGAACCCAACGAGGACGAGGAGGCACCGGCGGGCGAGGCGTCGGCGCCCGGTCGAGACGTGCTCGCCAGAGAAAACCTCGACCGCATGATCTTTGGCGAAACGGATGACGAAGCCGCGCGACACCGGCGACTCGAGACGATGCTCGCTGAAAAGGTCCGGCGTGCTGCCGGATACAATCGCCTGACGGCCGCCCAGCAGGGGAGGCTACGGCTGGCCGGCCAGGGCGACGTGAAGCGATTCTTCGACCGGGTCGCGGAAAAACGGGCCGAGTTCGAGCTTGCGCGCCGCGACCTTCGGTCGGGCGTGCTCCTGCTCCGCGGACTCTACCCCGAGCAGTCGGACGACCAGAACGGCCCGTTCGGACCTGGGTCGCTCTACGACAAGATGCTCAACAAGATCCTCGGCGAAGACCCGGATCGGCGACTGCCGATCCCGACGATCCTCGACCGGTGAGGACGGCGGATTCGCCACTGTCGGTAGACCGCCGATGCGGGTGGTCGATACCCCGGGCACCTTCGAACACACTCCGCCGCCCTGGCGCAAGTCCGACGGATTCTCAGCGCCTGCCTGCTCTCCCGGCCCCAGCCGATCACCCCAGCATCTCCGACCGGATCCGATAGCAGAATAACAGCCAGCGCCGGGTCGGGGGCGAGCAGAGCAGTGCGACCACCGCCAGTGAACCGGGTGCCACGACCAATGGTGGGTCGACCAAGTAGCTCAGGGCCCCGGCATCCGTTGGGAGCAACTCCGGGAAAACCTGAAGGTGGCACATCAGGGCGATCCCCGTCAGGCCGATCGCCGAGACCGTCACCAGCCACCAGACCCAGTTCTTGCCGAGCCAGAGGCCGTAGAACACCGCGATGACGATGGGAACACTCGAAAGGATCATCAAGAGCAAGATCAGACCGAAGATCAGGGCCACGGCGGAGGCGAACGCGCCCCCGAGGATGGCCGCGAACGACCACCAAAGCGGCTTCCGGACCATCCAGAGACCGAACATAGACATCACGACGATGGCCGCGGGGATCGTCCAGGGCCGCTCGTCGTCGATTCGCCGGCGTATCAGGACCTGTCGAACGAACAGGGACATGGTGCATCCGTCCTGAAGCCTGCCCGCCCGACGGGCGCCAGCCATCGTAGCCCCGTCCTGAAATCGGAGCAACGAAGCGGAAGAGGTTCCGCCGCCGGGCTCCGAGGTCGCGAAATCGCCGGAACATGGAGTCCCAACGGGGCCTGAGTCCGTACAATGAATCGTATAGGATCGGCCGGGACTCCCCTCTCAGCTCGCCCGCTGGCCTCGAGGAGATCGACATGCGCCCATTCGCGTTCAGGGGATTCATGGCGGTGGCGGTGGCGGCCGGGATGGTCGCGACGGCCTTCGCGCAGGATTACGTGCAGGATGCCGATGAGGAGTCGATCGCGCTCGACACGGTCCCCGCCGCCGTCAAGGCCAAGGCCGACGACGCAGCGCGGGGGGCGAGGTTCTCGCGGGCCTACCAGGATAAGTCGAAGAACTACCGGCTCATCGGCAAGAGCGCGGAGGGCGCGCTCGTCGTCGTCCAGACGACCGCGGAGGGCGCGCTCGTCTCGTTCGTCACGCGGAGGCCCGCGGCCGCCAAGTCCGTGCCTCGCGTCGTGACCAAGGGTCTCGACGCCGAGCGGAAGAAGAACGCGACCCTTCGCGGCTTCCGGCCGGGGTCGGTCGAGGAGGCCGACGTGTTCCTGGCCTCGAAGGGGAAGCTCGACCATGTCTTCCAGTTCCGCGGGTCGAACGGCGAGGGCGACCCCATCCAGGTCGACGTGACGCCCGAGGGCAAGGTCCAGTCGGTGAAGGTCATCGCGATCCACCCCGACTCCGGCAAGGTGGCCGACGCGCCCGGCAAGGCGGGCACGCTGCCGCCCGAGATCGCCGAGGCGGTGCAGATGGCCGTGCCCGGGATGCGGATCCAGGGGTCGAAGACCGAGCGCGCCGCGGGGCTGACGACCTATGTCGTCAGCGGTCGCGACGAGGCCAGCGGCAATCCCGTGACGGCCGAGGCGAACCAGAACGGCGCCGTGATGGTCGTCCGCTACGACCTGGGCGGGCAGCAGATGCCCCCCGAGGCGCTGGCGATGATCCTCCAGAAGACTCAGGATGACCAGCGGCTGGCCGGGTTCCGGGCCCAGAAGACCCAGCGGCTCGAGCTCAGGCAGCTCGGGACCACGGCCTTCGCCGTCCAGGGGAAAAACGGCCGAGGGGCGAACTTCGAAGTTCGTGTCGGCATCGAGAGCGGCGACATCACGGTCGTCCCCGTCGCCGCCGACAAGCCGGGCACGGCCGAGGCCGACACCGCGGCCGACAGCAAGACCGCCCCGGCGAAGAAGACGCGGGTCAAGAAATCGCAGTAGGGGCGTGGGCGCGGCTATCTCCTGCCCGCGCCCACGAACCACAGCGGCGCCCGGACGACCAGCACCGCAATTCCATAGACGAGCGCAAGCCACTCCTGGTGCCACGGCTCCCGGGACCGTGGCGGGGCGTATTCCGAGGGCCCCTGCCTTCGGAACATGCCTGAGCGTTGCAGCCGCCATCTCGTTCCCGCGGCATGCGGCGTCTGTCCGGCCGTGGACTCGGTCATCATCGGCATCGATCCGTCGCGTATCGAGACAGCCCCGTTCGGACCCTGGACGATCGCATCGCCGTCGATCGGAGATCGCCCATCCACCAGTCAGTTCGTAAAGCCGGCGGCAGACGCGACGGAGGGACCTAGCAAGCCGGTTGTGGTTCCGTGTGGGGCACGAACTCCCGGTCCGGCCCGCGCGAAGCGGCACTGACGCGAACGAAAGACGGCCGCTCGGGTTCGGTCGGCGGGGTGCTGGGTTCGTTCGGCGCGAGGGGTCGGGTTCGCTCGCCGCCCCGCACCCCTGCGGTTGCCCAAGCTGACCCACAACCGCCAAGCCGCCGTGGTTGACCGCGATCGGCCTGGATCGCCATAATCGTACAGGGCTAGGACAGTCGTCGTCGACGCGGGTGGATCGTACCCAAAGGGGGACCGCCGTTGGGTCTGCTCGACCGGGCGAGAAGGGTGCTGGGTAGCCGGCCGGCGTCGGGGCCGGTCCGAACCCAGGTGTACCGAGTGGCCTGCCCCGAGGGGCACGTGCTCCACGGCCACCGGACCGACGGATACCAGGCCCTGCGGTGCCCGGAATGCGACCAGGGGATCTTCGTCCTGCCCCGGAGCCCGCTGCCCGAGCCGGCCCCGCCTCGGTCCCAGGCCGCGGCCGCGAGGCGAGCTGCGCGGCCGGAAGTGCCGGAGGAGTTGGTCCTCGAGAATCCACCGTCCCCCGCCGAGGTGGCATGGGCCAAGGTCGGGCACGCCGCGACCCGTCCGCATCCCCCGGCGGCACCCGCCGACGCCGAGCCCGAGGCCGAGATCGAGTGGATCGACGAGGACGACGAGCCGGCCGGCCCATCCCGGGAGGGCGAGGCTCCGCCGGAGCCGCTGAAGAGCCGCCGCAAGAAGCCGAGCCCCGCACCAGCCGCCGACGCCCGCGCAAGGTCCGCGGGCACCTCCCGGGAGAAGAAGGGCGGGCCCGAGCCCGAGCCGGTCCCGCCCGGGATGATCGCGATCGAGGAGCGGCCCGGGCTTACCGAGTGGGCTCGGGGCCACAAGAACACGCTGATCTTTGTCGGGGTCATAGTCATCGTCGCGGGCACGGTGACATTGCGGCTCAGGCAGCGGCGGATCGAGAACCTGCCGCAGGTCGTCGAGATCGGCCGGATCAAGGGACTCGATGCGCTCGACGCGGGCGACTTCGCCACGGCCAAGCAGGTCCTAGCCGAGGCCGCGCGTGCCGTCGAGGGGCTCGGCGGCGACGTCGAGGGGGCCGAGGCGATCCTCCAAGGGTCTCGCGAGGCCGCGCTCCTGGCCGACTTCAAGGGCGGCGGCCTCGACGACCTCGTCGAGGAGGCCGCCAAGTTCAACCCGCCCGACGCATGGCCGGCACAGTTCGAAGCGATCTACAAGGGCCGCTCCGAGGTCTTCATGGCCACCATCATCGACGTCCCCGACCCCGCGAAACCCGACTCCGCCTACGCCATCGACTGGCCAATCTACTACGGCCCCGGACCCCGTCCCGAGGGGACCGGCCGACTCGATTTCAAGGGATTCAAGCTCTTCGAACAGGCCCGGCCCCGCGTCGGCGACGTCGTCACCTTCGGCGCACGGCTCGACTCGATCCGATTCGACCCCCTCAAGAGCGAGTGGGTCGTCCGCCTCGACCCCGACAGCGGCGCGTTCATGACCCACGCCAAGGCGATGTCGCACCTGCCCGGCTGGGACAAGGATGCCGAGGCCGCGGAGCCCATGCCATGATCGGCCTGGTTCTTGCTTTCGCGACGGTCGCCCAGGCGATGCCCCCCGCGCCGACGCCCGTCGAGCCTGCGAGGCTTGCCAAGGACGCCGATCTGATCGGCCGCGAGGTGATCGTCGACGATCGCGTCCGGTTCTTCTCGTCGTCGGGACGGCGGACGCCGCAGGGGCAGCAGGTGTTCGATGAGCTGATCCTCAAGCGCACCCCGGTCGTCCTCCGCCTGCCGCCCGAGCTTCGCACCGAGCACCCGCCGCGCGGCCCGGCGGCACGCGCCACCGGCATGCTCCGCGTTGACGGCCGCCAGCTATACCTCGACGTCGCCACGCTCGAAATGATGCCCCCCGACCTCGACCGGCTCAACCGAGAGACCAAGCGCCTCGCCCCGGGCGACTCGGCGGACCGGACCCGTCTGGCCGAGTGGGCCGCTCGGCGTGCCAAGGATTTTGGAGACGACGCCCTCGCCGCCCGGGCCCACGAGATCGAGACCGAGGCCCTCCTGATCGACGCCGACAATCCGAAAGCCGACGACCTGGCCCTGGCGAAGCGGGCCCGCGAGCACGGCCTGCGCGACGACATCGCGGCGGCCCTGGTGCACCGCGCGTTGCGGGCCAGGCTCGACGCGGCGAAGTCGTCGGCCGAGCTCGAGGCGGTCGCCGCGGAAATCTCCGCCGGCCTGCCCAGGTCCACCGCGCCGCACCCGTTCGAGGGGCTCGCGGAGTGGTCCGCGCGGATGAAGACGAAGCCGCTGGCGACCTACCGCGGCGCCCCGAAGCCGCCCGCGCCGCGCTCGATCGAGCGTTGCTCGCCGACGCTCTGGAGCGGCTCTTCGATCGCCGGCTTGCCGACGAACCGGCGAAGTCCCGTACCCTGGCCGACGACGCCCGCGAGCGGCTGCCCGACCGGCCGCAGGTGACGATCCGGCTCCGCGAGCACGCGCTGACGAGCATCGAGGCGAAGGCCGCGACGATGCGACTCTCGGAGGTCGAGGCGCTCGCTCGCGACTTCCGGGAGGCAGGCCAGCCCGACCGGGCGCAGGCGGTCATCCAGTCCTGGCTCCTCGACCAGCGCAAGCGGCTCAACCCAAGCGACGCCGACGGCCATGTGATCCTCGCCGGCCAGTACGCCAGGCTACTCGGCGACCGCGGGACGGCCGGCGACCTGCTCCGCGAGGCGCTGAAGGCCGACCCGCAGGCCAAGGGCACGCTCGACGCGCTCCGGCGGATGGGCTTCCGCAAATCCGACAAGGGCGAATGGTATGACCCCGAGCCCGCCAAGGCCGCCTCGGCCGCTCCCGACGAGCCCGCCCCCGCCGACCCGCGGCAAGGGCGAGTCGCTCCGCGGCCAGTCTCCCGAACAGGTCCGCGCGAACCTCGGCAAGCCGACAAGGGTCGCCCGCGAGGCCACCCAGGACGCGACCGTCGAGCAGTGGACCTACCTGCAGAACCGCCGCCGGCTGATCGTCGTCATCTCCCGGCCTCGTGGGCCGGGGCGGGCGGAGGTGATTGCGTCGTATTCACTTTCACAGCCTTGATCCTCACGCCGCAGCCGCAAACGCGGCCTATGTTTCGATTGCCCGGAGATCCGAACGTCTGAGCCCGGCGGCATTCGGCGATGTCAAACCGGCGGATTTCGCGGTTTTGTCCCGACACATGCGGGCATGGACCGCGTAGAGTCGTCGTGATGGGACGCCACGAGGAAGGTGGCGTCAGGTGAACGTAATCGGCGAGCCGGCCGTCTACGAAGGCGCCAGGCCCAGCCTCGCGGCGGGCGTGTAGGAACTCGTCCTCAGCCGCGGTCGTCTAAGGAATTCGGGGAAGATCACCCCGATGAACGCGGGCCGCGGCGGCCCGGCCGGAAAAATCGGCGGATTTCGGCAAACTCTTGTCTTCGTGCTACGTATACCAGGGAACCCGGGGAATCCGAGGGGTGGGGTCTCGACGGCGGCGCATAATGTGCTTCACGGAGAGACGGCCCTGCACCCGGTTCCCGCCAGGCACCCGCCGGGCTGACGCCCTGGCACAGTTCGTCGAGCGAGGTGTTATCGCCCGATCCCTTCATTCATCGCCGGACATCCGACCACCTTCATCCGATCGGGGTCGCAGCTCGGCACGCAGAACGGTCCATCGGCTCGCCATCGGCACGCGTCGATCGCCGGGATGGACACCAGGAGGTGTAACAATGGCCAAGAAAGACGCTCTCCTCCGCTTACATGCGCGGCTGGTCGCCCGCCGGGATGCGCTTCGGAAGGCCCTGGCCGGGGATATGGACGCCTATCGCGAATACGCCGCGAACGTCGTCGGCGACTCGGTTGACGCGGCCGTCGACACCGCGAATGACGAGATCAGCTCGCAGCTCGTCGAGATCGAGAGTCGCGAGCTCGGTCAGATCGAGCACGCCCTCGAGCGGATCGTCCAGGGCGCGTACGGCCGGTGCGAGTTCTGCAACGGCAAGATCGCCGAGGCTCGGCTCAACGCCCTGCCCTACACGAATAGCTGCATCGAGTGCCAGCGGAACAACGAGCGCAACGGCAACCCCTACGGCCGCTCGGCCGACGACACCCGCTACGCCAAGATCTACGAGAAGTCCCACAGCTCCGACGACGACTCCGACGTGAATCTCTCGGAGATCGAGCTGGACTTCAGCGAGACCGGCCGCTGAGACGCGAGCCGATTGAGGTGATACGCACGAAAGGGCCGCCGGGATGACCGGCGGCCCTTTTCGCTTCCGGCGAGCCCGAGAGGCACCAGGTCGGGCCAGGACCCAGGCTCCGCCCCCACTTTGACTTCGCCTCCCCCGCAAAATATACTGACGCCAGGGAGAAACCGCGTGGTCGGCCCTCCCCTCCCGCCGCGCGTCGGGCGTCCGCCCGATGCGTCTCGCGCCCGCCAACGCCTCGGCGCGGAGAACGGACGACCATGTCCCGCAAAAGTTCCCCCCTGCTCCTCGCCGCGACGCTGCTCGTCGGGCTCCTCATCGGCCTCAATCTGACCGCCTACCGAGGCCGTCCACTCGCGGCGGTGCCGGCTCCGCAGGTCCCGGCGTCCGAGGCTCCCGCCCGAACCGAGTCGGGCGTCTATGCCGAGCTTGACCGGCAGTTTGCCCTGTTCGAGCACGTCAACCGGACATTCGAGCTGGTCGCGAAGGCGGTCTCACCGTCGGTCGTGCACATCGTGGCCCACAAGGTGGCCAACGAGGACCGGCACCCGCGTGAGTTCGAGGAGACCGGCTCGGGCGTGATCGTCCGGGCCGAGGGCCAGCCGGGGCTGTACGTGCTGACGAACAACCACGTCGTCGCGACGGCCGCGGCCGAGGACGTGCAGATCTACCTGCACGACGGCCGCGCGCTGAAGCCCGAGTGGCTCAAGGCGGACAGCCGGGCCGACGTCGCCGTGATGAAGCTCGGCCGCGAAGATCTGCCCGCCGCGCGGCTCGGCGACAGCGACCGCGTCGCCGTCGGTAGCTGGGTGATGGCCATCGGCAGCCCGTTCGGGCTGTCGTATTCGGTGAGCCAGGGGATCATCAGCGGCCGGGGCCGGCACGACACCGACCTGGCCGAGGCAGGCGTCGAGAACCAGGACTTCCTCCAGACCGACGCCGCCATCAACCCGGGCAACTCGGGCGGCCCGCTCGTGAACATGAAGGGCGAGGTCATCGGGCTGAACATCGCGATCCTCTCCAACGGCGGCGGCAACGAGGGCGTTGGGTTTACGATTCCGATCAACCTGGCGCGGTGGATCATGAATAGCCTCATCGCCAGCGGCCGGGTGAGCCGCGGGGCGCTGGGCGTGCGGCTCGGCCTCGAGTTCGACCACGACACAGCCGTCGCCCTCGGCCTCGACAGGCCGCGCGGGGCGATGGTCGACACCGTCGACAAGGCCTCACCCGCGGCGCTCAGCGGCCTGCGGGGGGGCGACGTGATCCTCCGGTTCAACGGTTCTGACGTGGCCGACCTGAACCATCTGATCAACCTGGTCTCGATGGCCCCGATCGGCCGTGCGGCCGAGATCGTCCTCTGGCGCGACCGAAAGGAATTCGTCGTCAAGGTGACGATCGGCGACAAGGACCAGGCGGTCGCCGCGCTCCCGCCCCGGCCCTCGCGCCCGCTGCCGACGCCCAACGGCCTCTTGCCGGCCCAACCGCGGGGGCGGCTCGGAGACCTCGGTCGTGCTCGGCCTCGAGCTGGTGACGCTCGACTCGGCGACCGGACCGCGGCTCGGCCTGCCCGCGAACCTCGCCGGCGCCGTCGTGACGAAGGTCGAGCCCGACAGCCCGCTGGCGGCGTATTTCAAGCCGCTCGACGTGATCCACACGATCGCCGGCCGACCGATCCGCTCGGCCGACGAGGCCGTCAAGGGCCTCGGCGCGGGCGGGCGGCAGGATCACCTGGAGATCGGCCTGCACCGGCCGCTCGACGGTGTCCTGCAGTCGCTGAAGGTCCGCCTGCCTTGAGCGCGGCGGGGGCCTTGAGTACAGCACTGGCCAGGCTGGTCGCCGGGCACTCGCTGACCGAGGAGGAGTCGTTCCTCGCGGTCGGCGAGATCATGGCGGGCGGTGTCCCCGACGCGACGCTCGCGGCGTTCCTGACCGGGCTGCACTTCAAGGGCGAGACCTCCGCCGAGCTGGCCGGGGCGGTCCGCGCCGTCCGCGAGCGGATGGAGCCGTGGGACGACGGAACCGCCGCTTCGCGCCGGCCCTGGATCGACACCTGCGGCACCGGCGGGGACGGGGCCAACACGGTCAATATTTCGACGGCCTCGGCGATCGTGGTGGCCGCGGCCGGCCAGGCGGTTGCGAAGCACGGCAACCGGTCGGCCTCGGGCAACTCCGGCAGCGCCGAGGTGTTGAACGAGTTCGGTGTGGTCGTTGACGCGCCGTCCGACCGAACCCGACGCTGCCTGTCTGAGCTGGGGCTGACCTTCCTCTTCGCCCCCAGCTTCCATCCCGGCCTGAAGAACGCGGCCGGCGTCCGTCGCCAGTTGCCATTCCGGACGCTGTTCAACCTGGTCGGCCCGCTGGCCAACCCCGCGCGGCCGGAATTCCAGATCATTGGCGTCTCCGGCGAGCGTCAGCAGACACTCATCGCGGAGGCGATCGTCCGCCTCGGCACGACGACCCGCGCGGCGGTCGTCCGCGGCGAGGACGGACTCGATGAGGTAACTCTCGGCGGCGCCACCGAGGTTGTCTGGATCGAGGCGGGCGATGTTTCAACCCGGAGGTGGACGCCCGAGGAATTCGGCCTGCCTTCCGTCTCCGCCGCCGAGCTGCGCGTGGATGGGCCACGCCGGAGCGCGGAGTTGCTGCGCTCGTTCTTCGAGGGTGAGGACGGCCCGGTGTGCTGGTCGGTCCTGGCGAACGCCGCGGCCGCGCTGCTCGTCGCGGGCCGGGCGAATTCGCTCCGCGAGGGAGTGGACCTGGCGAGCGAGGCCGTCGACACGGGCCAGGCGCTGAGCCTGCTCGAGCGGTGGGCGGCGCTGAGCCAGGGCGATGGGGCCTGATCGTCAGGAGAATCCGAGGACCGGGTGCGGCACGTAGGGCTCCTCGAGCCGCGCCACCTCCTCGGGGGTGAGCTTGAGCGAAAGCGCAGCCACGGCGTCGTCCAGGTGCTGCGGCCTGGTCGCGCCGATGATCGGCGAGGTGACGCCGGGCTTCTGGAGCAGCCAGGCCAGCGCGACCTGGGCGCGGGGCACTCCCCGCGCCGCGGCGACCTCACCCACGACGTCGACGACCGCGCGGTCGGCCTCCTCGGTCCGCGCGTAGAGGGTCTTGCCGAACTCGTCGGTGCCGGCCCGCTCGGTGCTCGCCCGCTCGTCCCACGGTCGCGCCAGTCGGCCGCGGGCCAGCGGGCTCCAGGGGATGACGCCGATGCCCTCCGAGAGGCAGAGCGGGATCATCTCCCGCTCCTCCTCGCGGTAGATCAGGTTGTAGTGGTCCTGCATCGAGATGAACCGCGTCCAGCCGTGCTGCTCGGCCAGCCCGAGCGCCCTGGCGAACTGCCATGCGTACATCGACGAGGCGCCGAGATACCGCACCTTGCCGGCCTTCACGACGTCGTGCAGCGCCTCGAGTGTCTCCTCGATCGGCGTGGTGTAGTCCCACCGATGGATCTGGTAGAGGTCGACGTAATCCGTCCCCAATCGTCGGAGGCTGGCGTCAATCTCAGACAGAAGGGCCTTCCGCGAGAGGCCCCTGCCGTTGGGTTCGTTGCGGGTCGGGTGGAAGACCTTGGTCGCGATCACGACCTCGTCGCGGCGGGCGAGGTCGCGGATGGCTCGTCCGAGGATCTCCTCGCTCGTGCCATCGGAGTAGGAGTTCGCGGTGTCGAAGGCGTTGATACCCATCTCCAGCGCCCGCGCGATGAAGGGGCGGCTCCGCTCTTCGTCGAGCGTCCAGGCGTGCGCACCGCGGTCGGGGACGCCGTAGCTCATGCAGCCGAGCGTCAGCCGCGAGAACTTGAGGCCGCTCTTCCCCAGCGATTCGTAGTCCATTAATCCTCGCGCTTCGCGTCCCAAGATGGGCGGAGTCCACCCTACGAGAGGCCATCCAGCGGCATCTCATGCCCGATCCAGAGATCCCCGTAAACCTCATACCCTTCCGGCACCAGCCCCAGCGCCCGATAGGTCGCCTGCGCCCGGTGATTCGCGGACTCGACGTAAAGGCGGAGGCCGATGACGCCCGGGGTCGAGCGGGCCGCGGCGCGGATCGCTTCCAGCAGCGATCGGAACACGCCCCGGCCCCGATACTTCTCATCCACGAACACCGACTGGAGCCACCAGATGTCCCCGTCGCGCCAGTCGCTCCACTCGCGAGTGATGGCGGCCTGGCCGACGACGCGGCCGGACTCGCGATCCTCGGCGACCCAGTAGCGGAGTCGGAGCGGATCGGCCAGGGCTCGCGTCACGCCGCGCGAGAGGACATCGAGGTCGAGCGTCTTCCGCTCGGTCTCGAGCGCAAGAGCGGCGTTTTGGGCGACGATCGCGGCGTGGTCATCGCGGCGGGCGTCGCGGACGACGATGGGCGTGTCAGAACCGCTCACTCCGCTTGCTCCGGGCGCGGCGGCTGGCCTCCTCGAGAACGCGCTTCTCGTCGTCGGTCAGGCTGTTGCGGCCTTCGCGGGCGATCTTGACGAGGATCTCGTCGAGCCGGGCGTTGAGCTGCTCCTCGGTGACGACGGCCGTCGGCGCCGAGCGGGCCGAGGAGGCGGACTCGGCCGACCACGTGGCGGCCACGGTCGGCCGCGCCGCGGGGGCCTCGCGCTTGGGCTCGGGATGGACGATCCGCAGCCGGGGCCGGCCGGTGGGAAGCATGGCCTTGAGCCGGCTGAGCCTGAGGTCCAGCGACCAGAAGGCGACCGCGTAGCCGAAGCCTCCCAGGTGCGCGGCGAAGGCCGTCAGCGAACCGCCGCGGGTCGCCAGCAGGCCCCAGAGGTCGCTGACGACGTAGATCGTCAGCAGGAGCCACATCTCCACCGGGAAGATGATGAAGATGAACTCACGCCGCGGGTTGTAGAACGTGTACAGGGACACGACGGCCATGATCGCGCCCGACGCGCCGACCATCGGCACGTCCTGCGTCGTCGGGTAGTCGGCGATGGCCCAGCAGAGGGTGCTGACGAGGGCGGCGGAGAAGTACAGCCAAAGGAATTCCTTCGTGCCGTAGAACGCCTCCATCTCGCGGCCGATGAACCACAAAAACAGCATGTTCCCGACGATGTGCCAGATGTTGTCGGGATTGTGCAGGAACGTGGCGCTGATCAGCCGCCAGACCTGGCCCTTCTCGAAGATCAGCCGGCTGTAGGCGGCGAACCAGTCGTAGAGGATGCGCTCGTCGGGGAGGAAGCGGGGGAGGAGGAAGCAGGCGATGTTGGCAATGAGGATCCATTTGCAGGCAGGCGTCGTGCCGGTGAACCAGCCGGAGCCGCGTGTCCGTTCGCGATAGTACTCGCGGTCGTAGATACCCATGTCGGCTCCGGCGCACGGCATCCCTCGGCGGGCGATCGGGGCGGGATCGGCATCCAACCTTAGATCATCATCGGCCCCGCTGGGCCGACTGTCAACGTCCGGCGCGCGGGTCGGTGCGGCCTCCCCGTAGGCTCCGCACGGCGGATCGGCTCAATCGTCCTGGAGCGCGTCGACGGCCTCGCGCCGATCGGCGTAAATCGGCCACGCCGTGTCGAGCGCGGTGACGTGGAGCAGCTCACGGGCGTGCGGCGACACGCCGGCCAGGGCCATCGTGCCGCTCTTGGCGAGGACGACCTTCCAGCAGCGGATCATCACCGCGAGGAAGACCGAGCCGAAGTAGTTGACCTGGGACAGGTCGAACAGGACGACCGGCTCGTCCATGCCCTTGAGGGGTTCGATGATCATCCGGGCGGAGAGGTCTTCCAGGCCCATGCCGACGGATTCGAGCGCGGGCGTGGCGGTGACGATGGTCATCTCCCCGCGTCGCTCGATGGTGAAGGCGTCCTGCGTCTCGATGGTGCGGCTCATCGGCGTCGCTCGGCCCGGGGGAGAGCCCGCGGGGGGCGGCGGGCGAGGAGGGGAAGAGACCTCCCCACACTAGACGCCCGGGCGGCTGGCGACAAGGGGCCAACACATTCCCGGGCCGGCCGATGTTGCCTCAGGCCGACGGCCGGCAATCGGAGAAGGCGCGGATGACCTCGTGCAGGTCGCGGCTGACGAGCAGCTCATCGTGTTCGAAGTCGCGGAGCCAGACGAAGTTATCGCGATAGGCCTGCGCCAGGAGCGGGTAGAGGTCCGCCAGCCGGATCGGGACGCTCGGCGCGTGGTCTTCCTCGTAGACTTCGTCCTCGGGGTGGGGGAACACGCGGAGACGTGCGGTGGCCATGCGGATTTCCTCCTCCGTGCGAACCCGGCGCGGCCCGTCATTGGGCCGGCCCCGGGCATGGACATGACGGCCGGCGGGGGGCGCGTCGTCGCCGCGGCCTCCGTCCCGGCTCGGTATTCATCGGCAGGCCCTCGGCCCGACCATCAGGAAACCCGGAAGAATTGCGCGGATTGCCACCGCGGGCGCGACCGGCAGGAAAATCCGGGCATGGGACTGGAGGTGGGGAGAGCTCACGGCGGAGTCGAGTGCGAAGCGAATGGTGCGGAGCCGGGACGCTGACTCCCGGCCGACTCGTCCTCCGTGTCTTCGATCCGTTTCCCGCCTTCCGCACTCTTCACTCCGCACTCTTCACTCAGCCCTTGGACGACGCCCGATCGATCGCCCATACTGGAGCCTCGCCCCGACCGCCCTTGCCCGCCCGGAGCCCGCGATGGTACCGCCCCCCCTGCTCGGGATCGTCCCCCCCTTGCCCACCCCGCTCAGGGCCGACGACGCCGTCGACGTCGCCGCGCTGGAACGGCTGACCGACCATCACCTCCGCGCGGGCGTTCACGGGCTCTGGGTCCTCGGCACGACCGCGCGATTCGACCTGCTCCGCGACGAGCAGTGGGACGTCGTCGCCGAGGCCGTCGCCACCGTCGCGTCCGGCCGCGCTCCGCTCGTGCTGAACGTCTCCGACATGGGCACCGCCCGGACCCTGGAACGCGCCGAGCGGTTCGACGACCTCCGCTACGACTACTACGCGGCGCTGCCCCCGTGGTATCAGCCGATGACGCCCGCCGAGCTCATGGCCTACTTCACCGACCTCGCCGACCGCCTCGCCAAACCCCTCGTCATTTACAACGCCCCCTGGGTCTGCAACCAGCTCTCGTTCTCCCAGCTCCGCGAGCTCGCCGACCATCCGCGGATCGCCGGCTGCAAGGACGTCGTCTCGGCCCTGACGCGGACCCTCGACTGGACCCCCGCCGAGCGAAAGCGGCAAGGATTCCGCTATCTCCAGGGAACCGACCTCCTGGCGAACGCCGCCGACCTCGGCGCCGACGGTTTCGTGTCGAGCCTGACCAACGCTCTGCCAGAGTTGGCCGTCGCCATCTGGGACGCGGCCCGTTCCGACGACGCCGAGCGAGCTTTCCGGCTCCAGTCGCAGTTTAGCCGCGTGGCGCGAGCGACCGGATTCGGCCCGATGCTCGCATGCCTCGAGGTCCTCTGCCGCCACCGAGGACTGCTCGACCGGATGCTGCCGCCGCCCTTGCGGTCGCTCGATGACGCAACGGCGCGCCGCGTCATCGCGGCGGCCGAGGCCGTCGGATTGTTGCCCGAAGCCGTGGCATCGGCCGTCTGAAGACCCTCTGGCAAAGGCCGGCGGGGGTCGTCAATATGATCGCCTCATGCTGGAGTCGCGCCCCTGTCCGAGGAGTTCCCTCATCATGATCGCGCCCGCCTGTTGATCGCGTGGGTCGTTCCGCTCCTGATCGCCTCGAACGCGGCAGCGCAGGCCCCCCCGGCGTCGGCCGGATTCAGCGCCGACGGCCTCAAGAAGCTCGACGAACGATTGAAGCACGGCGTCGACCACAACGAGTACGCCGGGGCCGTCGCCCTGCTGATCCGCGACGGCAAGGTCGGATACTCGCGGGCCGTCGGGATGCGCGACCGCGAGGCGGGCGACCGGATGCGCACCGACGCCATCTTCCGGATCGCGTCGATGACCAAGCCGATCACCAGCGTCGCGGCGATGATCCTCGTCGAGGACGGCAAGCTGGCGCTCGACGACCCAGTCGCGAAATACATCCCTGAATTCCAGAATATGAAGCTCCTCGACGGCAAGCCCGCGACGCATCCGATGACCGTCCGCCACCTGTTGACGCACACCGCGGGCCTGAGCTACCGCTTCTTCGACGGCCCGCTCAAGGACGTCTACGCGAAAGCCGGCGTGAGCGACGGCCTCTCGCAGACCGAGGGGGTCATCGCCGACGGCGCCCGCCTGCTCGCCGCGCAGCCGCTCCTGTTCGAGCCGGGCACGTCGTGGAACTATAGCCTCGCGACTGACGTCCTCGGCCGGGTAGTCGAGGTCGCCTCGGGCACGCTGCTCGACGAGTTCTTCCGCGAGCGGATCTTCACGCCGTTGAAGATGAACGACACGGCGTTCTTCCTTAACGCCGCGAAGGTCGATCGCCTTGCCGTCCTTTACCAGTCCGGCCCGGACCACACCCTGACCCGCGCCCCCGAGGCTCCGATCAAGGCCGGCACGCTCGTCTACTCGTCGACCTATCACTACAAGGGGCCACGCACTTACTTCTCCGGCGGTGCCGGCCTCACCTCGACCGCGAGCGACTACGCCCGCTTCCTCCAGATGCTCCTCAACGGCGGCGAGCTCGACGGCGCCCGCGTCCTCAAGCCCGAGACGGTGGCGATGATGACCTCGAACCAGATCACGGGCTTTCCCCTGACGCTCGGCTCGATCCACGGCGACCGCTTCGGGCTCGGCTTCGGCGTCGTCACGCCCGCGGGCAAGTCGCAGACGCCGATGTCCCCCGGCTCGTACGGCTGGGGCGGGTTCTTCCACACGATCTTCTGGGTCGACCCCGAGAAGAAGCTCATTGGGGTCCTGATGACTCAGGTGTTCCCGGCGGCGACGACGATCCAGCCGGATTTCGTGAAGGCGGCTTATGAGGCGCTGGGGGACTGAGCCGGCTCTCGTCAGGCATACATGAGCCGGCCACGCGGCTCGGGAACCGGTCGGCCGAGTTCGCGTGCCGTCTCGATCCACTGCTTAATCACCGTCTCGGCGTTGGCGAGCGCTTCCTGATACGTCGCCCCGTCGGCCATGCAGCCGGGCAACTCGGGCACCTCGGCGAGGTATGCGCCGTCTTCCTTGCTCCAATAGAGGATGATTTCGTACTGGATGCTACCGGCCATTTTCTCCCCCTTCCGGTGCGTCTTCGTCGGGTTTGCTTGGCTGCGGGCCGCCAGCAGATGGCTGATCCTCCGAGGCCCCCGCGAACCCGTGAGCGACGATGATTCCGCTGACTTGTTTGACCTGATAGGCCTTGGCCTGACTGCCCCGCGGCTGGAAGTTGAGGATGTCCGGGACGCCATCCCGCGTGAAGATCTGGTGGTCGCCCCGGACGCGCTCGGCGAACCCCAGGTGCGTGAGCAGGGCCCGAAGGGCGTCGAAGCGGATACTCGCGTCGGATGTGTCGCGGAGGACGCGATCCAGGATCTTCGCGACTTTGCTCACAGCATCATCCGCGTCGCTTCGAGGAGACCAGCGTTGGCTCGACAGTCGGAATCGGGGCGCTGATCAGATCATAAGCGCACAGATGGGTAAGCGACGTGTGCCACCTGCCGCCTGCGCATCAAATGTTTGCAATTTCTGTCGCGAGAATATCGAGCGCCGCGGGCAACGCGTTCGTGAGCTCGTTGAGTAACTCAGTAACGGCACTCTCGCCGTGGGCGGTACCGACCGAGAATCGCTTCACCACACTTTTTAAGACGCGATGCTCTGGCTCTGCGGTTACGACTTGGGCGCCTGTCAGATCTATCTCGCCTGTTGGACTGATATCCATGATGAACCCGATCCCCAACCCGAGGTGATATCCCGGGGGGCGCATGGGGATCCTACATTGTAATGAGCATTCCTCTCTGAGATCCCTGAAGCTGGCCATATCATCTGGCCGAGGGAAGTACCGCCGCATCGAACCCGTATTGCCCTCTATCGAACATCTAATACCGGTGGCATTCTGCACCTGTTCCTTTTTGGCTTCTAGATACTCCTCTAGCTTTTCTTTCATCTTCAGAATGTTGGCATGTCGAACCTGGAAGCTGCTCTCGAATGCCTGGACTTTCGCCATCAGCGGGCGAAAACGGGCCGTAAACTGCGACAGATCGGCTGGTTGAACGGATTGAGCTGGCGTCAGCCACGCCGAGAGTTCTTCAAGGAATTCCCGCATTGATGGCCGATTTTCCGGGTTGTGCCGAGTCGACAGTTCTAATAATGAGTCTAGGCGAAATGCTCTGTCATGTTTTACATAACTGCTTAAGCGCGCTTGTGGTATATCATTTCGGAGCTCTCCAGGCAGAGGATACTTCTGCCCTGTACCCAGTACCCATAGAGTTTTTGCCAGAGAGTACACGTCGGCCGGCCTCGCGTCGATTACCTCCGCGTCAATCATCATTTCTGGGGCCACGAAGAACAGAGGCCCCATTCTCTCCGAGTTGCTGGTAACCGCCTCCTTTCCTGGATAGTCGACGAGACCGAAATCGCCGATCGCAGCAGCATCATCCAAATAGAACATATTATCAGGTTTAATGTCTCGGTGCGCCGCACCCAATGTGTGGATGTCGGCAAGGACGCCAGCCAGCCCGGCAATCGCCCTAACAACCTCGGAAAGGCCACCTCCGCCCTGGGCCAACGTCAGGACGAGGGGCGAAGCAAGGCGTGTTACTAGCCATGGTCGATCTGCCTTTGAAGGGGTATCGGGCAAGTGATAGTCAACCAATGGAACTATTCCCTTCCTGGATCCAAGGGACTCCAGAAAGCGAATCTCGTCCATGAAGCGTTTGTAGCGGGAGGTTGACAAGTGTCGTTCGAATAGAAACTTGATGGCTACCTCGGTCCCGTCGGCAGACGCCGCCTTCCATACAACACTGTTCCCACCTTCACCAATCGGCTTGTTCCCTATGATTCGCCAACCACCTATCTTCGCGCCTTCTTTAATGGATATAGTCAAAGGAGTGATGCTCCTGAGCAAACCGAGCTTAAATTCGGACGCGGGATAGGAAGTGCGGCAACTCTGCTGAAAGCGCGTTCACCGCTCCAATTACACCAGCTCCCCTATCGGCCTCGTCACATCCAGCAACGGCAACGGCCTCCCCACCGAATTGACGAACGACGTCGCCGGGTCGATCCCGAGAGCGTGATAGAGCGTCGCAAACACCTCCTGGATCTTCACCGGCCGATCCCGGGGCACCTCGCCCAGCCGGTTGCTCGATCCGATCACCTGCCCCGTGCGAAGGCCGCCGCCGGAAAGCAGGGCGCAGCGAAAGCGAAGGCCAGTGGTCGCGGCCGCCCTGGGCGTTGATCCGCGGCGTCCGGCCGAACTCGCCCCAGGCGATGACGGTAACGTCGTTCTCCATTCCGCGATCGTGGATGTCTTCAATCAGGGCGGACAATCCGACGTCGAGCTTCGGGAGTCGGCCGCGGGACTGGGGGAAGTTGCGCGAGTGGAAGTCCCAGCGGCCGAAGCCGATCGTTACGACGCGGACACCGGCCTCGACGAGGCGACGAGCCATGAGGAAATGGTCCATGCAGCACGGTGGGCCGTCGTCGCACGGCTCCATGTCGCCGATGCCGTAGCGGGCGCGGAGTTTGGGGTCTTCCTTGGTGAGGTCCAACGCGTCGACCATCCGGCTCGACGTGAGGATCTCGAACGAGCGGCGGGTGAAGGCGTCGAGGCCCTCAAGGGTGCCCGTGGTGTCGACGTCGCGGCGAAGGTGGTCGAAGGCGGCCAGCAGGGCCTTGCGGCCGGCGAGGCGGGCGCGGGGGAACCCTCGGGGTAGCGACATGCTCGCCAGCTCGGGGCCGTTCGGCGTGAATGGTGCGTGGGCCAGGCCGAGATAGCCGGGCGCGCCCGGGTTGCCCCAGGGGGCGTGGATCGTCTTCGGCGTGAGACCGACGAACGGCGGGACCGCCGGTTCGGTCGGGCCGCTGATCTTCGAGACGACCGCCCCGAGGCTGGGCCGGCCGCCGTCCTGTTTGCTCTGGTCGCGGGAGTAGCCGGTCAGGCAGACCGTGGCGTCGTGCTCGTCGCGGAGGTCGGTGATCGAGCGGATAAGGGCGACCTTGTCCATGATCCGCGCGAGCCGCGGAAGATACTCGCAGAATGAGACGCCGGGCAGCGCCGTCGGGATCGCGCGGAACTCGCCGCGGATCTCGCTGGGGGCGTCGGGCTTGGGGTCGAAGGTCTCGAACTGGCTGGGACCGCCGGCCAGGAAGACCATGATGACAGCCTTGTGCGACGGCTTCGCGCCGGTCTTGCGAGCGACGTCGTCCTCGGCCCGGAGTAGTTGCGGCAGGCCGAGCCCGCCCATCGCCAGTCCGCCGATCCGGAGCACGTCGCGACGAGTCACGCCGTCGCAGTAGCCGCGGTACGACCCCCCATGCAGGCTCAGCATCGAGTCTTCTCCCGGCTTCGGTCGCGTAATGATCCGCTTCGGTCGTCCTTCAGTTGGCCTTTTGTTGAATATTAAGCAGAACAGAACCGGGCGTGGAGGGCAACGGCTCTGGGCCATCGCTTTTCATCGGCGTTTGCCGACAACGGCTCGCAGGTGTTCGGGCCGGACCTCCGTGGAGCGAAGATAGTGCCGAAATTCAGGATGGCCCGCCGGAAACCGAAACAGTATAGAGTGCCGCGAAAGACTCCCCGGAAGGGGGCCAGGAGGGCCTGCGCCGGGAAGTTGGGTGGGATAGCGAAGAGGAGTGCGCCGCATGGATGCGTCGTCGCGACTGGGGAAGGGCCCGAGCTTTCCCGTGGGGTTGCTCGGGATGCTCGCGCTCCTGATCGTGGTCGAAATGGGCCTCGGCCGGACGCACCGGTTCGATAGCGACCTGTCCGAGTCGTGGCGGATCAAGGCCTCGGCCGCGCGGCGCGACGCGCTTCGGGCTGACGTGCTGTGCTTCGGCGATAGCCTCGTCGAGTTCGCCCTTGTGCCTCAGGTGTTCGAGGAGAGGCTCGGCGGCAAGGCGTATAACCTGGCGCTCCACGCGGGGACGCCGTCGGCCTCGTACTTCCTCCTGAAGCGGGTACTCGACGCCGGGGCGAAGCCGAAAGCGGTCGTCGTCGACTTCATGCCGCATCAGGTCACGCTCAACCCGGGCCACGAGCTGGTCCGGCGGCGGGCCTGGCCCGAGCTCGCGACGCTCGGCAATGCGCTCGACCTCTGGCGAACGATGCACGACGGCGACCTCTTCGGCGCGATCGTGCTGGGCAAGACCTTCGCGTCCGTCAAGGCTCGTCCCGACATCCGCGCCGCAATCGCCATGGGCTTCCGCGGCGAGAGCCGGCCGGTCGACGATGTGCTCCGCCTGGCGGCCACCTACCGGAACCTCAAGGCCAACCGCGGCGCCTACGTCATGCCCACGAGCGGACGCCCCGCGCCGGATCCTTCGCCGGCCAACGGCGACTTCACCTCGCTCGTCTACGACCCGACCCGCCTCGTCTACATGGACCGGTTCCTGCGGCTGGCGACCGAGCATAACATTGCCGTCTACTGGCTCGTGATGCCGATCAGCCCCGAGCTGCAGGCCGTCGCCGACGCCTCGGGCGCCGATGCCCAGTACAGCGAGATGGTCCGCCGGTTCGAGCGGCGGTTCCCCAAGCTGGTCGTCCTCGACGGCCGCCGGACCGCCGGCTACGGTCCCGGACGGTTCATGGACACGATCCACCTCGACGGCAAGGGCGCCGCGGCCCTCACGAACGAGGTCGCCGACCTGATGCTCAACCCGAGGCCCGAGGTGCCCTCCCGCCACGTGGCCTTGGCTCCCTATCGCGACCGGCCCCCGGCGAAGCACGTCGAAGACGTACTTGAGTCCAAGGTGGCGTTCGCTCAGGCGTGGATCGACGTCAAGACGAAGGCCCGCTGAGCCGAGCCGAGCCGGCCCGAGATCACTCCGACTTTTCGCACCTTTTTTTGCGAAAAATCGGCGTGCGCGATAGACGACACGGGGCATTTTGCTCTACAATGGGAAGTGACGGCAAGGCCGGGCGAGGCGCTCGGCCGAGGTTGTTTTGTCGCAGGGAGTTCGGTCGATGTCCGAGTCGTCCGACCGTCCGCTCCTGGACCTGATCCGCCGCGACGGGCCGCTGACCGTGGCCGCGATGGCGAGCCGGCTCGGGGTCACGGCGACGGCGATCCGGAACCGGCTGACGCGGCTGGTCGACGCCGGGCTGGTCGAGCGCCGGGCCGAGTCGGGCGGGCGGGGCCGGCCGAAGCATACCTATTCGGCGAGCGAACGGACGCTGCGGCGGCTCGGGCAGAACTACGCCGACCTGGCCGTGGTCCTCTGGGACGAGCTGATGAGCACGGTGGCGGACCGCAAGCTCCGCCGCTTCCTCTTCGGCCGGGTGACGGAGCGGATGGCCGAAATGTACCGCTCGCAGCTCCAGGGCGACGAGTGGGAGGGCCGGCTCGTCCAGCTCGGGACGATCCTCCACGACCGGGGGATCGAGGCCGAGGTCACCCGCACCGACAGCTCCGCGCTCCCCGTGCTCAAGCAGCACTCGTGCCCCTACTACGCCCTGGCCGAGCTGGACCGCGCGGTCTGCGCCATGGAGCGGAAGATGTTCGAGAAGGTCGTCGGCCACGGCCTGCGTCTGAGCCAGTGCCGGCTCGACGGCCACCGGTCGTGCGACTTCGAAGCCAAGCCCCTGCCGCCGGCCGTGCCCGCGTGAACGGCCCGAGAATTGATCACGCTGAGAGCCTCAAACCGAGGGCGGAACCCGCACCGATGAGCAAAGTGCTGACGATCGAGAACCTGCATGTCGCCATCGACGGCAAGGAGATCCTCAAGGGGGTCGACCTGACGATCCGCCAGGGCGAGGTCCACGCCCTGATGGGCCCCAACGGCTCGGGCAAGAGCACCCTGAGCTACGCCCTGATGGGCCACCCGAATTACGAGGTCACCGAGGGCTCGGCCAAGATCGACGGCGTCGACATCCTCGAGATGGAGGCCGACGAGCGGGCCAAGGCGGGCCTCTTCCTCGCCTTCCAGTACCCGACGTCGATCCCGGGCGTCACCGTGGCGAACTTCCTCCGCCACGCCGTGACCAACGTCCGCAACCCGGACCGCCTCGAAGGCCACGACCTGATGCCGATGCGCGAGTTCCGCAAGGAGCTCCGCGACCAGATGACTGAGCTGGGCATGGACCAGGAGTTCGCCCGCCGCTACCTCAACGAGGGCTTCTCCGGCGGCGAGAAGAAGCGGGCCGAGGTTCTCCAGCTCGCCATGCTCCGCCCCGCGTTCGCGATCCTGGATGAGACCGACAGTGGCCTTGATATCGACGCCGTGCGGATCGTCTCGGAGGGTGTGAACAAGGTCGCGGCCAGGGCCGGGACCGGTGTGCTCGTCATCACGCACTACCAGCGGATCCTGACGTACATCAAGCCCGAGTTCGTGCACATCCTCTTCGGTGGCAAGATCGTCGAGAACGGCGGTCCGGAGTTGGTCGAGGCGCTCGAGCGCGAGGGGTACGACTGGGTGCGGGCGAAGTATCCCGAGGCGGCGAAGGTCGAGGATGAGCTGGAGGCGAAGGCCGGCGGTGGTTCGGGCTTCTGAGAAGGGGAACGGGCCGTGCCGACCGTTCTCCGCGAGGGGCCCTATCGGTTCTTCTTCTACTCGAGTGACGGCGGCGAACCGCGACACGTCCATGTGGAAGGCGGGGGAAGCGAGGCGAAATACTGGCTCGATCCCGCGAACCTTGAACGGAACCGCGGCTTCAGTCAGAAGGACTTGAACAGGATCGAACGGATCATCGAGGAACACCTGGACTTGCTGAGGGATGCCTGGGATGGCTTCTTCAATTCCTGAAGTTCGTTCACCCCGGGCCGTCTCAGTCTCCTTCCAAGGCGAGCGTCTGTCGGTCGAGCTGGACGACGGACGAACGATTGCGGCGCCGATCGACTGGTATCCGAGGCTCCGTCACGGCGACTCGCGAGAGCGAAATAACTGGCAATTGATCGGCAGCGGCTATGGCCTCCACTGGCCCGACCTGGACGAGGACATCAGTGTTGAAGGCCTGCTGGCCGGGCGGCGATCCGGCGAGGGGCAACAATCATTCCGGCAGTGGCTCGACGCACGAAACCACGGTGTCAGCTCGCGTTGACGGCCCCTGCCGACATCACGAATCACCGCACTCTTCGATAAGGATGAACCTCCCATGGCCACCGACACGACCGACCTCAACGCCCAGGTCCAGGGCATCAAGGACGAGTACAAGTACGGATTCCACGACTCCGTCGAGAACTACTCGTTCCGGAGCGGCAAGGGGCTGAACAAGGAGATCGTCAACCAGATCTCCGAGGTGAAGAGCGAGCCCCAGTGGATGCGCGACATCCGCCTCAAGGCGCTCGACGTCTTCTGGTCGAAGCCGACTCCGCTCTGGGGTGGCGAGCTCGGCCAGCTGAACTACGACGACATCCGCTACTTCATGAAGGCGTCCGACCGCCAGGGCAAGACCTGGGACGACGTGCCGGCCGAGATCAAGAACACGTTCGAGAAGCTCGGCATCCCCGAGGCCGAGCGGAAGTTCCTCGCGGGCGTCGGCGCCCAGTACGACTCGCGAGGTCGTCTACCACAGCCTCCGCGACGACCTCGAGAAGAAGGGCGTCATCTTCACCGACACCGACACCGCCGTCCGCGACTATCCCGACATCATCAAGGAATATTTCGGCACGATCATCCCCACCGCCGACAACAAGTTCGCCGCGCTCAACACGGCGGTCTGGTCGGGCGGCTCGTTCGTCTACGTCCCCGCCGGCGTGAAGGTCGACATCCCGCTCCAGGCCTACTTCCGGATCAACGCCGAGAACATGGGCCAGTTCGAGCGGACGCTGATCATCGTCGAGGAGGGGGCCCAGGTCCATTACGTCGAGGGCTGCACCGCGCCGATCTTCACGACCGAGAGCCTGCACTCGGCCGTCGTCGAGGTCATCGTCAAGAAGGGCGGCCGGTGCCGCTACACGACGATCCAGAACTGGGCGAATAACATCTACAACCTCGTCACCAAGCGCGCCGTCGCGTACGAGGACGCCCTGATGGAGTGGGTCGACGGCAACCTCGGCAGCCGCCTGACGATGAAGTACCCGGCCGTGCACATGCGAGGCAAGGGTGCCCGCGGCGAGATCCTCTCGATCGCCTTCGCCGGCAAGGGCCAGCACCAGGACGCCGGCGGCAAGGTCGTCCACGAGGCGCCCTACACGAGCTCGCGGATCATCTCCAAGAGCATCAGCAAGAACGGCGGCCGCGCCAGCTACCGCGGCCTGCTCAAGATCGCCGACGGGGCGAAGGGCTCGAAGTCGAACGTCGTCTGCGACGCCTTGATCCTCGACGATAAGAGCCGGTCGGACACGTACCCGTACATCGAGATCGACGAGGACGACGTCAAGGTCGGCCACGAGGCGAGCGTGTCGAAGATCGGCGAGGAGCAGCTCTTCTATCTGATGAGCCGTGGCCTCTCCGAGGCCGAGGCCGCGACGATGATCGTCAGCGGCTTCATCGAGCCGCTCGTCAAGGAGCTGCCGATGGAGTACGCGGTCGAGATGAACAAGCTGATCCAGTTGCAGATGGAGGGGTCGGTGGGGTGAGCGGCGATGGCGTGCGTCGTCCTCGGACGTACCGCGCTTCCGCTCGCGAGTCCGGAGGGACGCGATGAAGATCGCCAAGATCGATCCGGCCATCGAGGCCGAACGGGGCCTGCTGGACGCGATCCGGAGCGGCCACGAGCTGTTCGAAACCCGATTCGGTCGGGATTCGAAGACAGTCTCTGCGGCCTGGACGCTGCGGCACGACGACCGCGGCCGACCCCTCGTCGAGCTCGACCTCTCCGACTCGGGCGACACGGAGCATCGCGTCTACCACCTGCAGGAGGTCGATGATCCTCGTCGCGTCCTCTCGCGGCTCGTATCCGCCTGGAGCGACCTCCTCCAGGTCCAGTCGCATAAGCTCCTGGAGGAGATGCAGGCCGCGGCGGCGGCTTCGGGAGGGAACTGAGCGTGGCCTCGGAGACGAACACCGATCGGATCAACAGGCTGGAGCAGAACGTCGCCAAGCTCGTGACCCGCGTTGACGCCCTGAACTTCAAGACGGCCCAGATCGAGGATCGATCCCGCGAGATCGAACTGTTCTCCAAAGAGCTCGACAAACGCCTGTCCCTCCTCGCCGACAAGTCCGAGCGGTGGAAGGAGGATCTCGATGAGATCCGGACGAAGCGATGGGAGATAGGGAAGATTGTCCTGACCGCCGTATTGAGCAGCGCCCTGGGCCTGCTCGTCGGGCGATTGCTCAAATCAATGGCGCGGATGAAGGATCGGCCGACTCCATCGAGTGCCCTCCCGACGCCCAGCCGCTCAACGACGAAACCATCGACCGGATCGCCGACGAATCGCTCCTCGAATATGACGCCCGCGAGGCCGAAGATGCCGGCCCGGGGCAATCCTGAACCGTCCTCGCTGAGACACACCTCGAGATGAGCACCGCCACCGCCTCCACCCCCGCGACCGGCTTCTCCGAGGCCGCCTTCGACGCCTTCCTCAAGGCCCGCGACGAACCCGAATGGCTCCGCGACACGCCGCAAGGAGGCCTTCGAGCTCTACCGCTCGCTCCCCTGGCCCACGCTCCGCGACGAGGAGTGGAGGCGGACCGACATCCGGGCGCTGAAGCTCAGCCAGTTCACGCCGCCCCTCGGGCGAGCCATCAGCCGAGGAGAAGGCCGCTCTCGCGCCGGTCTGGGACGGCCTGAGCAGCCACTACCCGACCGGCATCGAGCAGATCAACGCGACCGTCACGCGAAAGGCCGACGCCGCCAAGCTCGGCAAGGCCGTATTCCTCGACCTGGCGACGGCCGTCAAGCAGCATCCGGAGCTCCTCAAGAAGTACCTGCTCACCGACGCCGTCCAGCCCGCCACCGACGCACTCTCGGCCCTCCACGCCGCGTTCTGGACGGGCGGGACGGTGCTCTATGTGCCCAAGGGCGTGACGGTCGAGGCGCCGCTGTTCAGCCTCGTGGGACTGGCCGGCAGCGGGCGGGTCGACTTCGACCATACGCTCGTGATCCTCGAGGAAGGGGCCGAGGCGACGCTCGTCCGCGAGACGGCGGCCAAGGGGCGTGACGGCTCGCCGAGCCTGCATTGCGGGGCCGTTGAATTGTTCGTGGGACAGGGCGCGCGGCTCCGATTCGTCAACGTGCAGAACTGGGACGAGACCGCCTGGCACTTCAGCCGAGAGCGTGCCCTGGTCGGCCGCGACGCGACACTCCAGTGGACCGTCGGCGGCCTCGGGGCGCGGCTCGCCAAGGTCAATCAGGAGGTCGCGCTGACCGGCCAGGGGGCCTCGGCGCAGGTCAACGGCGTGATGTTCACCACCGGCAAGCAGCACCTCGCCTACTTCACCCGCCAGGACCACATCGCCCCGAACACGCGGAGCGACCTGCTCTACAAGGGCGGACTCAAGGACCAGTCCCGCGTCGTCTGGAAGGGGATGATCCGCGTCGAGAAGGACGCGCAGAAGACCGACGCGTATCAGAAGGACGACAACCTCATCCTCTCCGACGCCGCCCGCGCCGACTCGATCCCGGGCCTGGAGATCGAGGCCAACGACGTCCGCTGCACCCACGGCGCCACGGCCGGGCGGGTCGACGAGGACATGATCTTCTACGCCCAGGCCCGCGGCGTCGACCGCGAGACGGCGATCCGCCTGATCGTCGAGGGCTTCTTCGCCAACGTCTACGACCGGATCACGCTCGACCCCGTCCGCGAGACCCTCCGCAACGCCGTCGCCGAGAAGCTCGGCCACGCCGGAACGACCGCGGAGCCGTTCGAGGACTGAGCCTTACAACCATTGATCTCTCCACACGACACGATTGGAGTCCGACCGACATGGCCGAGTATGTTCACCCCGAGGTCCTCGTCTCCGCCGACTGGGTCCAGGAGCACCTGAAGGACCCGCAAGGTCCGGATCGTCGAGAGCGACGAGGACGTGCTGCTCTACGACATGGGCCACATCCCCGGCGCCGTCAAGATCGACTGGCAGGGGGACCTCCAGGACCAGCTCATCCGCGACTACATCGACGCCGACAAGTTCGCCGCCATCTGCTCGCGGTCGGGCATCGACAACGACACGACCGTCGTCTTCTACGGCGACAAGTCGAACTGGTGGGCGTGCTACGCCCTCTGGGCGTTCAAGCTCTTCGGCCACAAGGACTGCCGGATCATGAACGGCGGCCGGAAGCTCTGGCTCGACGAGAAGCGGCCGACGACGACCGAGGTCCCCAGGTACCCCGCCGACGAATTACAAGGCCGCGAAGGTCGACGAGAAGGCGATCCGCGCCTTCCGCGACGAGGTCATGGCGCACTCGAAGGCCGGCAAGCCCCTGCTCGACGTCCGGAGCCCGAAGGAGTTCACCGGCGAGAAGACCCACATGGAGGACTACCCGCAGGAGGGCTCGCTCCGCGGCGGCCACATCCCGGGGGCGAAGAGCGTGCCGTGGGGCCGCGCGGTCAATGACGACGGCACGTTCAAGTCAGCCGACGAATTGAAGGCGATCTACGAGGGCGAGGTCGGCCTGAAGCCGAGCGATGACGTCGTGGCCTATTGCCGGATCGGCGAGCGGTCGAGCCTGACCTGGTTCGTCCTGACGTACCTGCTCGGCTATCCCCGCGTGCGGAATTACGACGGGTCGTGGTGCGAGTGGGGCAACCTCGTCCGCGCCGATCGCCAAGGGGGCGTGATCCGTAGGGTCCGCCATGCGGACCGTCTGCTGTTCGAGGCCGTCGCCATCGGATGGTCCGCATGGCGGACCCTACGCGCATCCATAGAGGACCCGACCCGTGCCCGCCGCGCTCGACTCGATCGTGCAGGACCTCGCCGATGCCGACCGGCAGGAACGGATCGAGATCCTGATCGACTTCGCCAAGACCCTCCCCCCTGCCCGACCGGCTGCTCGCGCACAAGGACGCGTCGCATCGCGTCGAGGAGTGCCAGTCGCCCGTCTACCTGTTCGTCGAGCTGGAGGGCGACAGGGTCCGGCTCCACGCCGACGCCCCGATCGAGGCCCCGACGGTCCGGGGCTTCGTCTCGCTCCTGGTCCAGGGGCTCGACGGCGCGACGGCCGAGGAAATCCTGTCGGTCCCCCGCGACCTGATCGAGCGGATCGGCCTGCCCGAGATCCTCGGCATGCTCCGCGTCCGCGGGCTCTCGGGCGTCCTGGCGCGGGTCAAGGGCGAGGTGTCGAAGGCCCTGATCGCCCGGGCCGAGGCCTCGGCCGGCTGAGTCTCCGCCTCCATCCGTGCGAGGCGATGGCACCGACGTTTTTGTCTCGAAGCCCTGTCCGACATCGATACAATACATCGATTCCCCGACAGGTGCGCGCGGGCCGTCCGCGCACGGTGGAGGCAGAGGAGCCGAGTCATGACCGCACGCCTGCTGGCGATGTCCCTCGGATGCGCGGCCGCGCTGGCCTTCGGGGGCGCCGCGAGGGCCCAGACGCCGGAGAAGTCCGACGCGACCAAGGCGGACCCTTCAAAGACCGACGATTCCAAGGGTGATCCGAAGAAAGCCGACGCCAAGAAGGCGGGCCCGCCGCGGACCGAGACGGCGACCTTCGGCGGCGGCTGCTTCTGGTGCACCGAGGCGGTCTTCGAGCGAGTGCCGGGGGTGAAGTCGGTCGTCTCCGGCTACTCGGGCGGGCTCGTGCCCAACCCGACCTACCAGATGGTCGGCTCGGGCGAGACCGGGCACGCCGAGGTCGTCCAGATCGAGTTCGACCCCGACAAGGTCAGCTTCGAGGACCTGCTGCACGTCTTCTTCAAGACCCACGACCCCACCACGCCGAACGCCCAGGGGCCCGACTTCGGCACGCAGTATCGCTCGATCATCCTCTTCCACAGCGAGGACCAGAGGAAGGCGGCGCTGAAGGTCAACCAGGAGATGAAGGCCAAGCGGACATTCCGCAGCCCGGTCGTCACCGAGCTCGTCCCTTTCGTTGCGTTCTATCCGGCCGAGATGTATCACCAGGACTACTTCCGCAATCACCCGTACGAGGACTACAGCCAGGCCTTCATCGTGCCGAAGGTCCGCAAGCTGAGGAGCATGCTCGCGGCGCCGGCGGCGGCCGGCAAGGCGGCGGCCAAGGGCGACGGCCAAGTAGCCGAAGGCATCACGCCCGACTCGATGTTCGCCTGTTTTCAACACGGCTCGGGACACTTGACGGCGGCTTGATTTGAGTGATTTAATGGACAATCCTTAACAAAGAGAGAGGGGCGGCCATGGCCGAGCAAGATGCAATCCTCGAGGCGCTACGGACGGTCAAGGACCCCGAGCTCAACGTCAACGTGGTCGACCTCGGGCTGGTCTACACGGTCCAGTCGCGCGGGCCCGAGGTCGACGTCGAGATGACGCTGACGACGCCGGCGTGCCCCGCAGGTCCGGAGATCCTCCGCAACGCCGTCGCGGCGCTGGAAAAGGTCGAGGGCGTCGAGAAGGCGAATGTGAAGCTCGTGATGAACCCCCCGTGGTCGCAAGACCGCATGAGCGACGCCGCGCGGGACGAGCTGGGCATCTTCTGAAGCGGGGCGCTCTGGGCATGTTGCGTAGGCTCGACATTCCGTTGGGAAATTGACTCTGCCTGTCGTAATTAGGCCACCGGTCGTCACCGAAGCCGCCCGTCTGACGTTAGATCGGCGACGGACCCTGGAGAGGCGAGGTCGATGGAGCGGGGAAAGGCACGCAGGCGTGCTTTTTTCCTTGACCGCGCGCGCAGGTTTGTCTAAGACATTCCGATTCCTCTTCGGGATCCCACGAGACCTACCCTCCCTGGACATCGGCCCGGTTCCCCACCGGGCGTCCCGAACTGGGATTGAACCGCCGTGGCCAGAAAAAAGACGTCGAAGGTCCGGGTCAACGTTAAGGCTTCGCTCTCGCGCCGGCTGCGAGAGATCCGCCAGGAGCTTTTCGGCGATCACGGCGGCCCCGAGCTCGCCCGCCGACTGAATCTGCCGGCGCGGACCTGGTACAACTACGAGACCGGGGTAACCGTGCCGGCCGAGGTCCTGCTCACGTTCATCGACCACACCGGGGCCAATCCGCTCTGGCTGCTTACTGGCGAGGGGCCGAAGTATCGGAGCGGTGTGGAGGACTCGGTCCTCGCCGACCTTTCGCCGATCCAGCTCATACGCCGCGGGCTGGAAAAGCTCGAGCAGGAGCCGAATGACGTCGTCTTCGTGGCGCCCGAGAATTTGCCGGGCGACATGATGTCGGACTTCGTGGCGATCAGCCTCGTGAGCCTCTCCGAGCTGGCGCGGCGGTCCGAGACCACCGAACCGCGTGCCGAGGGGCACATCCTCGCCTATCGCAAATGGCTGCCGCACCCGCGCGAGACGGTGGGCGTCCGCCTGACCGACGAGGCCATGGCGCCGATCTTGCCCTCGGGTTCGGTTGTCGCCGTCGACCGCGCCGTGACCGACCCCGACCGGCTCCAGGGCCGCATGGTCGCCGCGGTCTCCGAGGGCGTGCCGATGATCCGCTGGCTCGACGTTAGCGGCCGGCACCTGATCCTCCGCCCGAACCAGCCGAGCCGCGAACACCCGCTCATCCCCGTCGAGGTCGACAGCGGCCAGGCCCAGGGGCTGATCCTCGGGCAGGTCGTGTGGTCGTGGAGCTGCTTCAACGGCGGTTGAGCGGGGCCGGCGGGGGTCGTGGGGAGAGCGGAGGGCGGAGGGCGGATCGGATCTTCACTCCGCTCTCCGCTCTCCGCTCTCCGCTCTCCGCTCTCCGCTCTCCGCTCTCCGCTCTCCGCTCTCCGCTCTCCGCTCTCCGCTCTCCGCTCTCCGCTCTCCGCTCTCCGCTCTCCGCTCTCCGCTCTCCGCTCTCCGCTCTCCGCTCTCCGCTCTCCGCTCTCCGCTCTCCGCTCTCCGCTCTTCTCGCTTTTCCCCCGCCGACGTCGGCGCTCGAGCGGCAACTAAATCGACAGCGCATCGCCCTCGCGCACCGACGCCGGTTTTCCCTTGCCTCGTCGCGCCGGCCCGGTCATCCTGGCGAACGTCGAGCGGACCCCTCGCCCGAGTGCCCGGCGCAGGTCGCCACCTCTCCCGCTCCCATCCGACCAGGATCGCGATCCCCGTCATGTCCTCGCCCCGCGCTGCGAGCCTCCGGCTGGACGCGCTCGTGATGAACGCACGCGAGCCGGCCTTCGTGCTCGGCCCGGATCGCCGCGTACTCGGCGTGAACCCGGCCATGGAAGACCTGACGGGCCACGCCGCCGAGTCGATGGTCGGGCTCGTCTGTCGCCCCCACGGCCCGACCCGCGCCGGGGATCTCGAAGGGCTCGGCGGCAGCCTGTACCCGCCGCCCGAGGCGCTCGCCGGGCGACCCGCCGGGGCGATGACACTGTTCCTCCACGCCGGGGGCGAGCGCCGCTGGCGCCGGGTCGAGTTCTGGCCGTTCCACGGCGAGGACGGCGTGCTGCTCGGCCTGTTCGGGCTGGTCCGAAAGACGGCCGACGAGCGGCACGCGCCCGACGCCGAGTCGCAGCGGCTCCGCGCCGAGCTGCTCGAGGTGCGTGCCCGGCTCGCACGACGATTCGGCGTCGACTCGCTGATCGGCCGCGGCCCCGCCCATCGGAGGTTGCTCGACCAGGTCCGAGCGGCGGGCGCTCGGGCGCGTCGGCCCTGATCGTCGGCGAGGTCGGGACGGGCAAGCGCACCGTCGCCCGCACGATCCACGCCCTCAGCCCGACCCGGGAGGCCCCCCTGCTCCCGCTCGACTGCGCGGCCCTCCCGCCGGAGACCCTCGGTCGGCACCTCTTCGGGTCCGATGACGATGAGGAGGTGTCGGATCCCGTCTCCCGATTGGCCCTGGTCGACGGCGCGACGCTCTTGCTGATCGACGTCCTGGAGCTGCCGCGTGACCTCCAGGGCCGGCTGGCCGCCGCGCTCGACGGCCGGGTGAGGGTCCTGGCGACGACGTCCGACGACCCGGACGCCGCCCTGAAGGCCGAGCGGCTCCGCCCCGACCTTTATTACGCCCTGACCTCGCTCGTGCTGCGGCTCCGCCCGCTCCGCGACCGGATCGACGACGTGCCGGTGCTCGCCCAGCACTTCCTGGAGCGGGCCAACCTGCGGGGCGGACGTCAGCGCGAGGGCTTCGCCCCCGAAGCGATCGAGGCGCTCGTCGCGTACGACTGGCCCGCGAATCTCCGGGAGCTGGCCCGAGTGGTCGACTCCGCTCACGGGACCGGCCCCGACGACCGCATCAACGCGGCCGACCTTCCCGCGGCGATCCGCGGCCATTTCGGCGGCGCCTACCTGCCGCCGCCGCCCCCGGCCCCGGTGTCGCTCGACGCAACCCTGGTCGACGTCGAGCGCCGGCTGATCGAGCAGACCCTCGCCCGCGCACCGCCAGAACAAGTCCCGAGCCGCCGAGCTGCTCGGGATCTCCCGCCCGCGCCTCTACCGGCGGATCAAGGAGCTCGGCCTTCCCGACGAACCCGAGCCGCCCGAGGAGCGTCCGTCATCCAACGGACCTCCCGCGACGGGGACCTGAGCATGGCCGCGTTCGACGTCCGCCCGATCGTCCTCGAAGGCCGCCTCACCCGGCTCGAACCCCTGGTCCTTGAACATGTCGAGGCCCTCGCCGAGGCCGGGTCCGACCCGGCGATCTTCCGCTGGTTCTCCGACGACCTGGCGCGTGCCGACGCGTTTCGTCCCTGGGTTGAAAGGGCGCTGGACGAGCTGGCTCGCGGCCTGTCGCTGCCGTTCGCGACGATCGACGCGCGCAACGGGCGGCGTGGTGGGCTCGACCCGGTTCATGAACATCGTCCCCGCGCACCTGCGGGTCGAGATCGGCTCGACGTGGCTCGCCCCGTCGGCGCAGCGATCCGGCATCAACCGCGAGGCCAAGTGGCTGATGCTCCGCCACGCCTTCGAGACCTGGCGAGTCCGCCGCGTCGAGTTCAAGACGCACGCGTCGAACGTCCAGTCACGCACGGCGCTCGCGGGACTGGGGGCCGTCGAGGAAGGAATTCTGCGCAGGCACATGGTGATGCCCGACGGGAGCGCGCGGGACAGCGTCTACTTCAGCATCCTGGAAGAGGAGTGGCCGGGCGTCTCGGCCCGGCTGGGCTCGCCGGCCGGCTGAGCCGCCCGGATGTCAGGACTCGGCCCGGAGGCTCCGCGCCTTGGCCCTGTCGCCGAGCCGGGCAATCGCCGCGTCCGCCTCTTCCTGCGTCAGCTCGCCCGAGCGGACGAGCAGCTGGATGCCCTCGCCGAGGGACATCCGCTGGAGCTTCCGGACGGCCCGGCGGATCTGGAGCTCGAACGGCTCGTCTCGTCCCATCGGCTTCGTGGTCGCCATGATCTCAGCCCTCAAGCGGTCTGACGAGCCAGGTGCCGAGGATGCATGCCGGGTTCCGCACGCAGATTTGGATATGCGCCAGCGGATTGATCCCGCTGCCGCTCCACATTCTAACGGACCTCGCGGCGGGGGCAAAGACGGCCCGGCACGTATCGACCGGCGAGCCTTCCGACTCAAGGTTCGTGAACGCGAATTCGAACACAGCGCAATTCAGACGCTTCCTCGACCGGACGTTGACCGGTGGCCTTTCGGTGGCGGCCACGATCGCCTGATACGTCTTGTAAACTTGCCCCAGCTCTCTGACATTCACCGGATCGAGCAAATCAAAGCAATTCCCCAGCCGAATCATCGACGCGACGACCGCCACCTCGTCATCCCAACTGCTCTGCCGGGCGCGCTGGGCAGCCCAGAGCCAGGCCTGCTGCGGCGCGTATTCCCAGAAGTACACCCCGTGGCCCAGCCAGTCGTCGTCGTTGTCGCTCGGCTCGAAGCCGCGGGCGCCCTGGACGATCTCCAGGGCGGTCTGCCGCCTCGTGCCGTGGTAGCCGACGACGGTCCGGTGATAATCGGCATAGCGGGGCATGGCGATCGTCGAGGCGGTCCGGGCGCGTTTCCCAAAGGATAGCTCGGATTCGGGCTGGCGTTCGCCCCCGGCCGGCCGGGGCTTGCCCGGGAACGTCGAATTGCCACAATCGGCGAGACCTCCGCTCGATCCGTGGTTCCATCCCGGTCCAAACCGTCCACGCGAGCCAAAGGGGGCTTACCGATGCCCGGGACATCCCATCGATCGACGCGTCGCCACTTCTTCTTCCAGGCCGGGGCCGCGGGCGCCGGGCTGATGGTCGCGGGCTCCGCCGGCAAGGCCGCGCCGCCGAGCGAGCGGATCCGGATCGGAATGATCGGCGTCGGGAACCAGGGGACGAACAACCTCAAGGTCTTTCTCAAGGACGTCGTCGCCGTCTCCGACGTCGACTCGGCGCGGCTGGCGAAGGCGAAGGAGACGGTCGAGACGGCCAACGGCAAGACCTGCGTCGCCGCGGGCGACTTCCGCCGGCTGCTCGACCGCAAGGACATCGACGCGGTCGTCGTCACCGTGCCCGACCACTGGCACGCCCTGCCGATGATCCTCGCGTGCCAGGCGGGCAAGGACGTGTACTGCGAGAAGCCGCTGAGCCTGACCGTCGCCGAGGGCCAGGCCATGGTCGCCGCCGCGAGGAAGTACGGCCGCGCCGTCCAGACGGGCAGCCAGCAGCGCTCGGACGACCGGTTCCGCCTGGCGTGCGAGCTGGTCCGCTCGGGGGCGCTCGGGCCTCTCAAGGAGATCAAGGTCGGCCTGCCGGGCGTGAACTTCAAGGGCCCGGCCGTGCCCGACAGCACCCCGCCCGCGGAACTCGACTACGACTTCTGGCTCGGCCCCGCGCCCAAGAAGCCGTACAACGCCTTGCATGTTCACTACAACTTCCGATTCTTCTGGGACTACTCCGGCGGGCAAATGACCAACTTCGGCGCCCACCACCTCGACATCGTCCAGTGGGCGCTGGGCAAGGATGACTCCGGGCCGGTCGCCGTCGAGGGAACGGGGAAGTACCAGTCCCAGGGCTGGTACGAGGTCCCCGAGACGTTCGACGTGGTCTACACCTACGACGGCGGCCCGCCCGTCCGGTGCGGCCACGCGTATCCGGACGCGGTGACGTTCGTCGGCGAGAAGGGCTCGCTCCACGTGACGCGCAAGAAGATCGAGGCGGACCCCGCCGAGATCCTCAAGACGCGGCCGTCCGAGCATCTTTACGTCAGCAAGAACCACGCGGCGAACTGGCTCGACTGCATCAGGACCCGCAAGCCGCCGATCTGCGACGTGGCCATCGGCCACCGCTCGGCGACGGTCTGTCACCTCGGCAACATCGCCGTGCGGCTCGGCCGCAAGGTCCAGTGGGATCCGGCCAGGGAACAGGTCGTGGGCGACTCCGAGGCCGCCGCCATGCTTTCGCGGCCCTACCGGTCGCCGTGGGCGCTGCCGGAGCTGGGATGAGCCTCAAGCCGCCGCGGCCGTGTCGTCGGACAGCTCGCCGCTGCGTTCGAGCTGCTTGTAACGCAGGTACGAGAAGACAACCGGCCAGATCACCGCGGGGATGAGCGGGAGCAGCGGCACCCAGACCGGCAGGCCGGCCAGGCAGAGGAGGAAGCCGATCAGCCCGCCAGCGACTAACCACCAGGCCGCGATCCGGTGCGTGTCTGACCAGACCCGCTCGCTCGCGAGCGTCCAGGGGGTCCGCACGCCCATGTAGAGGTTGCGCTTGATCTTCCCCATGACGTTCCCCACCAAGGTGAGCATCAGCATCACGCCGCCGATCAAGGCACGCGAGACGTCCATCCTCGGCTTAAGGGCGGCCCAGAGCATCAGGGCGTGGAAGTAGCCCAACAGGCCGATGGTCAGGACCATCACGAACAGGTAGACCGAACGCGACTTGCCCAGGTCGAACGGCTTCGGCGAGAGCGCCGGCAGGATCGCGAAGAACCCGAGCAAGCCGAGCATCACGCCCGGCATGACCCAGACCGACGAGCGCGAGCCCCAGCCGTCGATCTCGCCGCGGATGTTCCAGTGCATCGGGACGCGATCCGGCAACTGCGGATAGAACCACAGGCTCGCCGCGAATGCCGCCGCCACCAGCACGAACGCACAGGTCCAGTAGGTCCGATTCATCCGCCTTCGCCCGGTCTGGTGCCGCCCTCCCAGGAGGTCCAAAACCCGCGCCGCGACGTCCTCGACGACGGTCGTGTTCAGCGCGTAGTAGATCTGCTGCCCCTCGCGCCGGCTCCGGATCAGCCCGGCTTCCTTGAGGACCGAAAAGTGGTGCGAGACCGACGGCTTGGTCATGTCGAACCGGTCGGCGATCTCGCCGGCCGTCTTCTCGCCGCTCGACAGCAGCCGGAGGATCTCCCGCCGCGTCGCGTCCGAGAGCGCCTTGAAGGCTTCGTTCATCACCACGCCCCACGCCTCCGGTCGGGTCTTCGCCGGCCGGGGACGGATATTTTGAAATCCGTCTAATTATCCGCGCTGCGGACCTGGCGTTCAAGCGCCGGCCGGGGCGGGCTCATCCCGGGGCGCGGAGGGCGACCATGGTGAAGGTGTAGTCCTGCCCGTTCCAGTGGATCGGCCGCTCGGCGTGCTGGCCGTCCATCGACTCCGGGTCGAGCAGCGTCATGCCGCGGGCGCGGAAGCGGTCGACCAGGGCGCCGAGCGTCCCCGGGTCGAAGATCGTCCAGCTCTGGCCGAAGACGCGGAACTGCGGGTCGATCTCGTGAGGCGCCCCCGAGGCGTCGTAGTCGGTGCTGAAGAGGAACAGGCCGCCCGGGCGGAGCAGCCGCACCACCTCGTCGACCAGGGGCTCGAGCGGCACGCCGTGCTCGACCACGGACATGCACGTGATCGCCGCGAAGCTCTTATCGGGGTACGGCGTCTTGGTGATGTCCGAGGCGCGATAATCGATCTTGTGCCAGAACGGCATCCAGCGGCAGAGCGGGTTGAGGTCGCAGCCGTGCAGCTTCTCGTAGCCGAGCTTGTGGAGGGCGTAAAGGATCTCGGAGTTGAAGCAGCCCATGTCGAGGATGTCGGCCGACCGGTCGGCGACGTTCGCCTCGATCAGGCGGACGGCGTGAGCCACGTCCCAGCTCTTCATCACGTCGGCGCTGGGCAGCGCCGGCGGAATCGGAGCTTGTAGAGCAGGCCCCAGACGCCGACGCGCGACGGGTCGCTGAAATCCAGGCCCCGCTCGCGGAGCTGGCCCCGGCACGAGCGGAGCTCATCCTCCGCCTTCAGGGTGATCATCATCAGGTTGGCTCGCGCACGGCTCGTCGGTACGTCCCCGCCCGCACGTGCGGGGGGACGACTTATTATGCCGCGAGACCGCCGATCCGTCCAAGGGCCCCGGCGCCCGCGTGGCCCCGCGGCAACGCCGACACTAAGGCCGCGCCCGCGACCTCGGCGGCCTCGACCCGGGTGGCCCGGACAACTTGTTGTCCGGGTCGCGAAGCGACAAGAGGTGTGCGAGGCTCGGCCTAAGGACCTCTTGCGGCTTCGCCGCCCGGACAACAAGTTGTCCGGGCCTCCCAAGGACACTCCAAGTGCTCCCGCGGCAACACCGACACTCAGGCCGCGCCCGCCACCTCGGCGGCCTCGACCGCGACGATCGCCAGCCCCAGCCGATCGGCCAGCGCGACGACGTCGGGCTGGTCGATGACGATCGTCTTGCCCGCCTCGATGGCCAGGACCTTCGCGCCGGCCTTCTTGAGGTTCTCGATCGTCGAGACGCCGATCGTCGGGACGTCGAACCGCATGTCCTGCTGCGGCTTGGCGACCTTGACCAGCGTCCACCCGCCCGAGCGGCAGAGCACGCCCGCGCGCTCGATGCAGCGGTCGGTCCCCTCGATCGCCTCGACGGCGATGGCCGCGCTCTCCTTGACGGCGACTGACTGGCCGACATCAAGTCGGCCCATCTCCTTGGCGAGGCCCCAGCCGAACCGAACGTCGTTCCACTCGGCCTCGGTCGGCCGCCGCTTCGTCAGGATGCCGTGGTTCACGAGCAGCTCCGGGCAATAGTCGAGCGCCGAGGCGAACGACATCCCGTCCTTTTCGAACTCGGCGATCACGCCGAGCAGGATCGAGTCGTCGCGCTTGTCGGCGCAGGAGCGTGTTGAGCCAGAAGTGGAGCATGCGGACATCGGGCCAGAGCCGGACGATCCGCATGGGCGTGTACATCACGTTCTTCGTCACCTTGCCCGCCATGACGATCCGGCGGGCATGCTGGCGCTTGAACGCGCGGATCATCCCGCCGAGCTTCGAGACGCCGACGACCTGGAACGAGTCGCAGAGGTCGGCCAGCACCTCGGGCGCCTCGTAGCGGATGCCGACGCAGGCGACCCTCAGCCCCTGCCGCCTGGCCGCCTCGGCGAAGAGGATCGGGAACCGGCCGCTGCCCGCGAGCAGGCCGATGGTGTCGCCGCCGTCGCGGGCCGTGGGCCATGGGGACCGGTTCGACTTGATGGTCAGCGATGGCACTCCGGATCCCCTCCAGGCCGTCCTTCCGCTGCCGAAAACCTCTGGCCGAGCCGTCTGGGGTGGCAGGGGTTGGCTTGCCAACCCCGGTCTTCCAAGGCCTTCCGGACCGGCGTTGGCACGCCAACCCCTGCCACCCGGAGGCCTCGATACGAGCCTCTCAACGAAGCATGTCGCCCTCAGAACCCCGTCGGATCGTCATTCTCGCCATGCTCATCCATCGCATGCGGCGACGCCGCGAGGACGGCGACCTGCGCGGCCAGCTCGCGCAAATGCCGGTGCATGTCGGGCAGCCGCGCGATCATCTGGAAGATCCGCCTCTGCTCGCGGACCGGAATCGCAGGCGAGCCGAGCACGTGCTGGCCCGGCGGGACGCTCCGGTGCACCCCGGCCTGCGCGCCGACGATCGCCCGGTCGCCGATCTCCGTGTGGTCCTTGATCCCCGCCTGCCCCGCCAGAATGACGTAATCGCCCGTCTTGCAACTGCCCGCGATCCCCACCTGGCTCACGAGCAGGTTGTGGCGGCCGATCCGGTTGTTATGGCCGATCATCACGAGGTTGTCGATCTTCGTCCCCTCGCCGATCGTCGTCGCCTCGAATACCGCCCGGTCGACCGTGCAGTTCGACCCGATCTCGACGTCCGGCCCGACCTCCACCCGGCCGGTATGGGGCACCTTCACGTGGCGGCCGTCGACCGTGTGGTACTTGAAGCCGTCCCCGCCCAGGACCGTCCCCGCGTGGACCTCGACGCGGTCGCCCAGCACGACGCCGGGGTAAAGGACGACGTTGGGATGGAGGATCACGTCCCGACCCAGCCGGCAGCCCTCGCCCACGACGGCCCCGGGGTGGATCGTCGACCCCTCGCCGATCTCGGCGGCGTCGCCGACGTAAGCGAGCGGATAGATCGCCACGTCGGCCCCGAGGATCGCGTCCGGGGCGACGTAGGCCCGGTCGTGGACGCCGGTCCACCGCGGACGGGCGGCCTCGCTCAGGTGAGAGCGGACCGTCAGGAAGGCCGTGATCGGGTCGTCGACCTCGATCGTGGACATGCCCTCCGGCGGCCGGAAGTGCGGGCCGACGATGGCGGCCGAGGCGGGCGACGCCTTGAGCTGGCGGGCGAACCGCTCGCTCTCGACGAAGGTGATATCCCCCGGCCCGGCCTCGTCGACGGGGCGTGCCGAGCGGATGGCGACGCTCCCATCGCCGACCACGCGGCCGCGCACCAGCGCCGCGAGCTGATCCACCGTGGCGACCACGCGATGTCCTCTCTTCCATGAAAGGATCGGGACGCTGGACCCGACTCCGGGCCCTCCCCCGCGGATGGCCCGGGGATCGTAACCCGCCGGGGCAAGTCGGGCAAGGCGACTCGGCCCGTTCTCCTCCTATCGTCCATTCCCCGGCCCAGCGTCCAGTCCCGACTCCCCGCGCCGCCCGACGCCCGGCCCGGATCGGCGGCCCGGCTCCCCGGGAGGGCGAGGCTCCGTCCGAGCCCGGGCATGACACCCGGGCCCGGGGTTGCCGGCGGCCGCCGCCGGGCGATGCGTCATGCCCGGGCTCGGACGGAGCCTCGCCCTCCCGGATACCGCCCTCCCGGATACCGCCCTCCCGGATACCGCCGTCGCGCCGTTTCCGAGAACGATCCCCGCCCCGATCACGATGATAAGCGATAGAACGCGCGCGACGTCGCGCGCCCACAGCGTCCGCGATCACCCAGAGGCGAACACCAATGCGTTCCGAGAAGCAGCGCGAAGCGAGCCGCGAGAACGGCAAGAAATCCAAGGGCCCCACCTCCCCCGAGGGCAAGGCCGCCTCCAAGTTCAACGGCCTCAAGCACGGCCTCCGCGCCGAGCACGTCATCCTCCCGGGAGAGGACCCCGCCGCCTTCGAGGCCGAGCACCAGGCCTGGTTCGACGACTGGAAACCGGCCAGCCACACCCGCGCCGTGCTCGTCCAGCGGGCCGCGGTCGCCTCGTGGCGGCTGACCAGGGCCGTGAAGGCCGAGTGCGCCTGGCTCGGGAGGCGCGCCGAGTTGGCCGGCGATACCTTCGACTTCGAGCGGTTCAACCGCGTCGACCGCGCCGTGGCCCGCGCCGACACCGACCCAGGCGGCGCACAGACGCTCCTGGAGCTCGACGCCACCGGGATCGACCGCGTGATCGCCTCCTGCGGCGAGCTCGAGCGCGCCCTGGAGGCGGGGCCCTCCGGCTGGGACCAGCCGCGCTACCACCAGACGCTGATGATGGTGACGGGCCACCGGCTCGACGAGTACCCGCACCACGCCGGGCCGATCCCGAAGGCCTCCGCGCGGCTGCTGGCGGCGAACAACGCCGACTTCGCCGATCGGCCGTGTTTCGACTACGGCCACCGCGTGGTCATCTTCCCGCTGCCCGAGGGCGAGCGCCAGGCGGCGGTGGAGCTCCTGCGCAAGACGTTGGCCGAGCAGGTCGCGCGGCTCCGCGAGCTCCGGGGCCAGAAGCCCGACCCGGCCGAGCTGCGGGCCCGCGCGGTGGCGGCGGCCTATTGCGACGGGTCGGAGGAGGGGAAGCTGCGGCATCGCTGATGAGATGGCGATCGATCGATCGCTACGGGCGACGATTGGGCAATTGGTCGCGCTGGAGAAGTCGGGGGCGGACGTGGCGGGATCCGGGTCGTATCCCAATGATAATCAAGAAGATACGTCCGAAGTCCCGGCGTCTCCTGCGGCCCAGGCGGACGCCGCGCCGGGTTCGGTCGGCGCACCCGAGTTCGGGTTGATCCCGACCCCGTCCAAGGCCCCGGTCGGGGACCCAAAGGCCCTGGTCACGGCCCCGCCGCCGGCCGTCGGGAGTCGATCGCGGCGTTGAGATAAATAGGCGTCAACACGAAAGTGGGTGCCCGGGCTCGGGCCGCGTCCGCTCCGTGCGCCGCGGTTCCGACGAGGTCCGATCGGCATCCGCCGTCGCAACGCGGAGCCCGCAGGCTGCCCGCCTTGCCTGGCCTTTCATTGCAATAAATGTCCGGTTTTTTAGGCCGTTCGGCCATCTCACTCAGTAAGATGCTATTGCGAGGAGCATCTCGATTCGATTCGTGGTTGAGCAACCCAGGGAGGCCACCATGGCGAGCGAGTCGTTCTCGAAGTGGGTCGGGCTGCCGGGGAGCGAGAAGGCCCCCGCGCCCGGCGCGAGCGTCGGCGAGCCCACGCCCGCCGAGGAGACGTTCCAGGTCTCGATCCGCGTACGCCGCCGGACGCCGCTGCCGCCCGGCCCGCCCCGGCCGGGGCGGCACATGACGCACGCGGAGTTCGCCGCCAAGCACGGCGCGAACCCCGACGATATCAAGGTCGTCGAGCAGTTCGCCAAGCACTTCGGTCTGGCCGTCAAGTCGGTCCTGCCCGCCGAGCGGACGGTCATTCTCGAGGGGACGACCGCGGCGTTCTCGAAGGCGTTCCGGGTCGAGCTGCGGACCCACCGCCTGCCCGACGAGACGTGGTATCGCGGGCGGCACGGCACGATCATGATCCCCGACGAGCTCCGGGGGATCGTCGTGGGCGTGTTCGGCCTCGACAACCGCCAGGTCGTCTGGCCGATGTTCCGCTGCGGCGCGATCCGCCGCCCGGCCGCGGCAGCGGGGATGAAGGCCGCCGCCGCCGCCCCGGCCGCCACCTTCCAGACGCCGGGCGCGGTCACGGCGTTCTTCCCGAACGAGCTGGCCGCGATGTACAACTTCCCCGCCAACACCGACGGCACGGGTCAGACCGTGGGCATCGTCGAGCTCGGCGGCGGCTTCGTGCAGAAGGACCTCGACGCCTACTTCCAGAAGGCCGGCGTCGACGACCCGCCGTCGATCTCGGTGGCCAAGGTCCCCGGCGGCGCCACCAACACGCCGGCGCCCGACGACCCGGACATGCCCGACATCGAGGTCCTGCTCGACATGGAGGTCGTCGGCTCGGCCGCGCCGGCGCGAAGATGGTCATGTACTTCATCAAGGATGGGTCGGACCAGCAGTGCCTGCTCGGCGTGACCACGGCCATCCACGACGCCAACGCCAAGAACACGATCCTCTCGCTGAGCTGGGGCGGCCCGGAGTTCGAGCCGGGCTCCGTCGGCGGCCAGGCCGCGCGGCTGCAGAAGCAGTTCCAGGACAACCTTAACGACGCGCTCCAGGCGGCCGCGCACCTCGGTATCACCGTCTGCGTCGCCTCGGGCGACAACGCCTCGGCCTGCCTGCCCGCCGACGACCCCGGCCGCCCGTGGGACGGCCACTCGCACGTTAGCTTCCCCGCGTCGAGCCCGTTCGCGCTCGCCTGCGGCGGCACCCACGTCATCGACTCGTCGGGCCCGAAGGAAGAGTCGTGGCACCCCGAGGCCAACGTGGGCACAGGCGGCGGCATCAGCCGCTACTTCCCGATGCCGGGTTATCAGGACGGTGTCGTCAAGCAGGACGCCGTGAACCCGAACGGCGGCCCGGGCCGCGGCGTGCCCGACGTCGCGGCCGACGCGGCGCAGGAGAGCGGCTATCGCGTGCTGGTCGACGGCCAGTGGTTCCCCGACCCGAAGGCCAAGCCCGAGCCCTTCCCGCCCATCGGCGGCACGAGCGCCTCGGCCCCGCTGTGGGCGGCGCTGATCGCGCGGATCAACCAGGCGCTCGGCACGAACGTCGGGTTCGTCAATCCGATGCTCTACCAGATCAAGGCCTCGGCGAAGGCCTACCACGACATCACGCTGGGCAACAACGGCGACTACAAGACCGCCGCCGGCTGGGACGCCTGCACCGGCCTGGGCACGCCCGACGGCACGGCGCTGCTTGCCGCACTCCGGCCGCTGGTCGGAGGAAACACGACGCCGACCGCCGCGCCGATCCCGGTCGCGGCGAAGGTCTAGCCCCGCACCACCTCTCTCTCACGTTCCCCCTCTGCCGGGGGGAACGATCCCTGGGGCCAGTCGCCGGCCGGCCCCAGGGCGAGCAACACGGGCAAGGCAGAGGGCAGAAAGCACAAGGCACAGGGCAAAGAACCTCGATTCTCTCTTGTTCCACATGTGCGTTGTGCTTTCTGGCTTGTGCTTTCTGCCTTCCGCCTTGCCCCTCGATGCCATTGCCCGCGGCGCGCCGCCACGCGCCAGCAGTCCGCGTCCGAGCCACTCTCACCGGGGAGGTCGACGATCATGAGCAAGGGCACTCCGACTCTCTCGACCCGCGCGACGGCCCCGCGCGGGACGAAGATCGCGAACCGTCGCAAGGTCGCGCGCGCCGCGCCGACCTCGCTGGCCGGCGGCGAGGCGTTCGCGCGGCACATCATCGAGTTCGACGCCGCCGATCCGCGGACCCGCTCGCCGCACTCGCTGCCGGCGGCGGAGATCATGCTGGCGGAGGCGCGATCGCCGATCCCGTGGCCTTCGGGCAAGGCCCCAACGCCCGCCCCATTAAGCAAGACGCCTGCCCCCACCAGTCCCCTGCCGGAGGCCGACTTCCTGGTCGTCACCTGGACGACCGAGGAGGCGAAGTGCCTCGCCGACCTCCTCACGCCCGGACACCCGTGCAAGACCGCGTGGTATCCCTACACGCATAACTTCACCAAAGACTATGTCCCGATCATCCGCCGAGGCGCCCCGGCGGTGCAGGACAGCCATCGGCTCGCCAGCTACTTCCCGACGACCATCGCCGGCAAGCGGGTGCTCTGCGTCAAGTCCGAGCTGCACTTCAGCCAGGACGGGCCGAAGATGCCGATCGCCAAGCTCTGGCGCAGATGATCGCCGAGGTCAAGCCGAAGCTCGTCATCACGACCGGCACCGCCGGCGGCATCGGCGCGGGGATCGAGCTGGGCGACGTTGCCGTCGCGCCTTCCGTCCGGTTCGACTGCCAGGGCCGGTTCAAGTCCTCGCCGTTCCACGACGCCGTCTACGCCTGCTCGAAGCTTAAGACGACCTCGTTCGCGGACGCCCAGACGCTCTTCGCCGCCAACCTCTCGCACCTGCCGCCGGCCAAGCGCCCGCCGATGATCTTTACGAAGGCCGCGCCCGGCATTGCGGTGCCGACGTGGTCACGACCGACTTCTTCGCCTTCGACGAGTCGACGGACCACTTCGGCCTCCAGGGCCTGGGCGCGGCCGTTGAGATGGGCGACGCCGTGCTCGGCATGGTCATCGACGGCCTCGGCTCGTCGGCCCCGAAGTGGACGGCCGTCCGGAACGCGTCCGACCCACAGATCGACGCGACCGGGCTGACCCTGACGCAGTCCCGCACCAAGGCCGGCCAGATCTACGAGAAGTTCGGCTACTGGACGACGATCTCCAGCGCCATCACATGCTGGGCGCTGATCCTCGACAACTAGAGGTGAGGAATCCCATGGCGACCATCCCCTACGCGCTGATCAAGGGCCGCGTGCTCCAGGCCAAGCCGTTCCCGATCGGCGGCCACACGCGCCCGCATTATCACCTGCTGATCGAAGCCTCCGGCGATCGGTTCGACGTCGCGGTGAACATCGTCTCGGAAGACCCGCACGTCGCCGACGTCCGCGTTCTCTACGCGATCAAGCAGGGCTTCACGCCCCGGACCGCCGCGACCCTGAAGAACCTGGGCGAAGGTGTCTCCAGCCTCGCGCAAGGCTCGCCGCTCAGGCTCGATTACGTGTCCGACGGGCTCGTGACGCGCGCGCGACATGGCGTTGCTGCCGCTTTACCAGTCGGGCAACGCACGTCAGGGCGGCGGGTCGGACGCGATCATGGATCTCGTCGGGAAGGCCGTCGGGAACGCGGCCGTCACCGCCTACTGCTTCGGCCATCGCTACGACCCGAGCAAGAAGCCCGACCCGACCTGGGGCTTCACGCCCGACGATGGCGTGCACAACATCCACATGAACCAGGGCAACGCCCCGAACAATCACGGCAACGAGAACGGCCGGCACCAGGACGGCGCCCTCTGGCTCCACGACGAGGCGTCCGACTCCTGGAGCGCCGTCTATGTGGCGTTCCAGACCCAATCGTGGGACAACGGCCCGGATGGCTTCCCGATCGGCGCCGGCCGGCGGATGACGACGGCGGCGGCGACGTGACGCAGGCCGGCCCATCTCATGCCGTGACGTCCGCGCCCCCGCGACCGGCCCCGGCCAGCGACCGGAGCGGGGGCAGCGGACAGCCCAGCGACTCGGCGATGGCGTGGAGCAGTGCGCCTTCGTCCGGAGTGATCCGCCCGTCGGCCCCGATGCACGAGGCGGAACCGGCGAGGATCTGCTTCTTCAGGCCCGGCGCGGCCGCGGCCAGAGCGTCGAGCGCCCGGTCGAGCGAGTCGAGGTCCAGGTCGCTCGCGTAGAGCGTGTCGTCGACCTCGGGCCATGCCAGCGACCGGACCCCGGCCGCGTACGCCCGCGCCGCGTCCTCCGGATTCGCGCTGCCGACGGTCGCAAGCGTGCCAAGGACCTGCCGTGCCGCCCCCGCGAGCGGGCCGGACGTGTCGTAAACCGCGCGCGAAGGCCGGCCGCCGCCCGGCTCGGCGCGGAGGACGAGCCGGCGGAGCGCATACTCGTAGAGGCTCACCTGGTTGTCGGCCTGAACGAGCGCGTCGACGCACGCGGCGAACCGGGCGAACTGGTCGCGCGAGAGCCGCCGGATCGCCGGGGCGGCCATCGACACCAGCGGCAGCCGCGACTCGGCCGGGAGCCGGACCACGTCGGCGAAGATCGATTCGACCTTCTGATAAACGGCGGGATCGGCGCACGAGGCGAGTCTCCGGAGCTGATCGCTCCGGACCGACTCGCGCTCGACGTCGAGCAGCAGGGCATAGACGATCACCCGTGCGCCGAACGACTCGTAGGCCATCTCCTTCAGCGACCCCGGCAGCCCCGCGAGCACCCCCGACGCATACGCGAGCTGACGCGGGTCGACGGTCCCGATGGAGGCGACCATCTCGGTCGGATCGAACCCGAAATCCCCGAACCGGGTGCGCACCCGCGGGCGGAGCGTCACGCGCGCTCCGGTCGCCTCGGTCGCTTCCGGCGGAGGCTTGATCCGCACGGTCGAAAAGTCGCCATCGAAATTGGGATCGATCCGCCTGATCCGCTCGACCAGCGGAGGGTGCGTGGCGAGGCCGCTGAAGAGATGGCCGACGGCGTCGCCGAAGAAGAGGTGGCTCGCCTCCGCGGCGGCGGGGGCATTGACCTTCGAGCCCTCGGAGAGGGCGCCGATCTTCTTGAGGGCGCCGGCGATGCCCTCGGGGTTGCGGGTGAACTGCACGGCCGAGGCGTCGGCGAGGTACTCACGCTGGCGGCTCACGGCGGCCTTGATCAGGTTGCCGAAGAACACGCCGACGTAGCCGAGCACGTACAGGGCCAGCCCGAGCAGCGGCCAGGGAATGCCGCCCTTGCGGTCGTCGCTTCGGCTCCGGCCGCCGGAGTTGGCCGTGCTCCGGAAGATCACCCAGCCGGTCATGCTGATGAGCAGGATTCCGTAGAGCACGCCCATCAGCCGAGTGTCGAGCCGCATGTCGCCGTTGAGGATGTGACTGAACTCGTGGGCGATCACGCCCTGGAGCTCGTCGCGGGACAGGTCGCGGATGCAGCCGCGCGTCACGCCGATGACGGCGTCGCCCGGCGAGTATCCGGCCGCGAACGCGTTGATGCCGTCCTCCTGGTCCATCAGGTACACCGGCGGCACGGGCGTGCCCGAGGCGATCGCCATCTCCTCGACGACGTTGAGGATCTTCCGCTCGTCCGGGTCGACCGTGCCCGGCGCCAGCGGGCGTCCGCCGAGCATCTCGGCGACGTTGTGACCGCCCCCGGCCAGCGAGGCGATCCGGTACAGGCTGCCGCCGCCGATCAGCAGCAGCGTCCCGGCCGTCACGACGCCGAACAGGCCGGGATTCCACAGGACGTTTCCGGCCGGGGCGCGGTCCTTGGAATCGTTGGCGACGACCACGAACAGGTCGACGACGGCGTACGTCATCAGGACGATCAGCACGACCGCCGCGGCGAAGTAGAAGACGAGCAGCCCGGTGTTGCGGCGGGCGGTCTCCTGGTGCTGGAAGAAGTCCATCAGAACGACACCCGGGGCGCCTTGCGCTCCTTGGGCGACTCGGTCTCGAAGAGCTGCGCCGGGACGAAGCCGCCGATGCCGGCGACGATGTTGCTCGGGAACGTCTCACGCGCCGTGTTGTAGACCGTGACCGAGTCGTTGAACGCCTGGCGGGAGAAGGCGACCTTGTTCTCTGTGGAAGTCAGCTCCTCCTGGAGCATCATCATGTTCTGGTTGGCCTTGAGGTCGGGGTACGACTCGGCCACGGCCATGAGCCGCCCCAGCGCGCCGGTGAGCTGGCCCTCGGCGGCGCTCAGGCTGCCCATCGACGCCGGATCGCCCGGGCTGCTGGCGGTCGCTGGCTCGCGGTGTACGCCGAGTTCCGCGCGGCGATGACGGCTTCGAGCGTCTCGCGCTCGTGCTTCATGTAGCCCTTGGCGGTCTCGACGAGGTTGGGGATCAGGTCGTACCGCCGCTTGAGCTGGACGTCGATCTGGCTGTAGGCGTTCTTGTAGCGGTTGCGCAGGGTCACGAGGTTGTTGAACACCCCGACCGCGAACATCAGGAACAAGACGACGACCGCCCCGACCCCGATCAGGGCCATGGCAGCGGTACCGAGGGCAAAGACGATCGGCATGGCGGTTCGACTCCCGAAGAGGGGTCCGGGCGGGGCGATGTCACTCGGTCGAGGCGGCGACCGGCTCGGAGGGGGATTCGCGTCACGGCTCGCAATCTTGAGGAGGAGTCGGCGCAGGCCGCGCCGTCCGCCCCGAATGCGTCGAGTGTGCCAGCGACGGGGCCTGAAGTCGAGCCTCTGGGCTCATTTGTTGAACGGAGGGTCGCCGGCCCACTTCCTCGCGGACTTCACGGAATCTTCACTCCCATCAAGACAGCTAGAGGCATCATGGATTGCTTTGCACGCGGACGCGGGATCGGCTAGCGTCAATCCGGGAGCGGGCGAATGGCCGCGCATCCCGAGCGGAGGGCCCGAGCTTGGTCGACAACCAGAAAGACCGCCTCGGGATGGAGCTCGCCGGCGGGCGATACAGGATCGTCGGGCGGATCGGCGCGGGGAGCATGGGCCTCGTCTACCGCGCCGAGGACCGCAACCTCGGCACCGACGTGGTGATCAAGTTCCCCGTCGCCGCCGACCCGTCGATGGACCGGACCGACCTGCTCGAGCGGTTCAACCGGGAGATCCGCTCGCTCGTGAAGCTGAGCCATCCGCACGTCGTGAAGGTGATCGACGTCGGCGAGGATGCCGGCAGCCCGTACGTCGTCCTGCAGTACCTCTCCGGGGGTACGCTGAAGGACCGCCTCGCGCCCACCGGGGAAGGCGGGCCGCGGCCGATGCCGCCGGAGTCGCTGCACCGCTGGCTGCCCGACGTCGCCCGCGCTCGACTTCGTCCATGCGCAGGGACATATCCACCGCGACGTCAAGCCGGCGAACATCCTCTTCGACGGCCATGGCAACGCCTTCCTGGGCGACTTCGGCATCATCAAGGCCCTCGCCTCCGACCTCGACGACGCGTGGCGCGACAACTCCCTGACGGCCCCCGGCTTCCTCCTCGGCACGCCGGGCTACGTCGCGCCCGAGATCGTCATGGGCAACCCCCCCGACGGCCGGTCCGACCAGTACTGCGCTGGCGCTGACGGTCCATGAGGTCCTGACGGGTCACAACCTGATGGCCGGTCCCTCGCCGTCGGCCACGATCGTCAACCAGACGAAGGTCGAGCTCCCGCTGCTCTCCGACCTGCTTCCCCGCGTCCCGCGAGGCGCGGCCGAGGCGGTACGGCGCGGCCTGGCGAAGTCGGCGGTCGACCGGTTCCCGTCGTGCGCCGAGATGGCTCACGAGATCCTCGCGGAGATCCCCAAGTCCGTCCCGGTCGAGGCCCTGGAGTCCGAGACGGCCATGCTGCCGGGCGTCTCGCTCTGCCCCACTTGCTACGTGCCGATCCCGCTCGCCGGGATGAACGAGGGAGACCGGGTGAAGTGCGAGAGCTGCCAGGCGACGGCCGTCCTACGCCTGTCGGGTCGGTTCCCGATCCTGAGCCCGGCGGGGCCGACGCCCGCTCGTTCGGCCACGGCAGGCGCGCCGCCGCGGTCGACCGCGAACGACGCCGGCCTCGCGGCGACGATGGCCATGCACCCCGGGCGGGCGGAGCCCGCGGTCGCGGAGACGCAGCAGACCCCGTGGGCCGGACCGTCGGCGCGGGCGAAGGCCGCGACCGCAATCCGTCGCCCGGTCCTCGTGATGGTCCTGCCCGTCGCCCTGCTCGTGCTGCTAGCGGCGCTGGCCTTTGGGTCTTGGGCCGGGGCCGCACCGCGGAAAACTCGGGCCTGATCCGCGACCCCGGGCCGGACCCGGTGCCGGGCGCAGGCCTCGCCCCGCCGGCGCCGGTCGAGATCAACATCGCCTACGGGACCGAGAAGGCGAAGTGGCTCCAGGCCGCGCTCCGCGAGTTCGAGAAGACGCCGAGCGGCGGGCGTTCGCGCATCAACCTGATCGGGATGGGCTCGGTCGAGGGCGCCCTCGCCATCCTCGCGGGCGAGAAGCCGACGCCGATCCACGTCTGGTCGCCCGCGAGCAGCGCCTACCGCGAGGTCTTCGTTCACGAGTGGTCGATGCACCACAACAGCCCGCCGATCGCCCGCGCCCAGGATCTAGCGCTGACGCCGATGGTCTTCGTCCTCTGGGAGCGGCGCTACGACGAGTTCGTCAAGCGGTACAAGACGGTCACGTTTCGCACGATTGGCGAGGCGATGGCGGAGCCCGGCGGGTGGGGTTCGATCGCCGGCAAGCCCGAGTGGGGACTGTTCAAGTTCGGCCACGCGCATCCGAACCAGTCGAACAGTGGCATGCTCGCCCTCGTGCTGATGGCCTATGAGTTCGCCGGCAAGCACCGCGACCTGACGCTCGACGACATCACCCGGCCCGACTTCCAGGCGTGGTTCCGCGGCTTCGAGCGCGCACTGTCCCGCCATGGAGGCAAGCTGACCCACAGCACGGGCACGCTCATGCAGGAGATGGTCAAGCGCGGGCCGTCGCAGTATGACGCCCTGCTCGTCTACGAGAACCTCGCGATCGAGTACATGAAGCTCGCCCGCGAGCACTGGGGCGACGACGGCGGCCTCCGCGTCATCTATCCCGACCCGAACATCTGGAACGACCACCCGTACTACATCCTCGACGTCCCCTGGAGCGGCCCCGCCGAGCGGAAGGCCGCGGCCGAGTTCCTCGCCTTCCTGATGACCGAGCCGATCCAGCGCCTGGCGGTGACCGACGGCTTTCGCCCCGGGAACCCTTCGGTCTCCCGCGCTACCCCGGCAGCCCGCTGACCGAGAACGAGCGCCAGGGCGTCCGCGTCGACGCGGCGCTGCGGCTGTGCGACCCGCCGAAAGCCGACGTGCTCAACGCGCTGCTGTCGTCGTTCCAGCGCGTCGAGCCCTGAGCTACGGCATCAACTGGTAAGACACGAACGCGATCCTCCGCCCGTCCGGCGACCAGCATGGGACGTTGATCGTCCCCTGGCCACCGAAGAGCCGGCCCAGCACGTCAATCGACCGCGTGGCCAGCGCCATCCGGCGTATCATGACGTCCTTGTTCTCCGGGTGGCCGGCGACGCCCTTCTCATACGAGAGGAACACGAGCCATCGGCCGTCGGGCGAGGGGTGGGGGAACCAGTTGTTGAACTCGTCGGAGGTGACCTGCTCCTGATCGCTGCCGTCGGAATTCATCCGCCAGATCTGCATCGTGCCGGTGCGGTCGGAATTGAAGTAGATCGACTTGCCGTCGGGGCTGTATTCGGGGCCGTCGTCGAGCCCCTTGGCCGTCGTCAGTCGGGTCTCGGCGCCGCCGGCGGCCGGGACCGTGTAGATGTCGAACTCGCTGCCTCGCTCTCCGCAGAACGCCAGAGTTGCGCCGTCGGGCGACCAACCGTGCCAGTAGGACGGGCCGGTCGGCGTGACAAGCCTGGGAGTTCCGCCGGCGACTGGAAGCGTGTAAATCAGCGACCGCCGATTGCCCTGCGACTGGTCGCTGATCACGAGCTGCGTGCCGTCCGGTGAAACGCCATGGTCGTTGTTGCACCGCACGGCGAAGCCCGTGTCGATCGTCTCGAGCGTCCCCCCCGCGGCAGGGATGCGGAGGAGCCGGCCGCCGCTGTTGACGACCAGGGTCTGGCCGTCCCGGAGCCAGTTCGGCGCCTCGATCCGGCCCGACATGACATGCACGACGCGCCGGTCGGTCGACGCGAGCGCCTGGGTCTCGAGCGTGCTGTAGAGCGTCGGGCGCGACGAGGTCGACGCGGGCGGGGCGGCCAGCTCCACGTTCGAGAAGACCGCCGTCTCGGTCACATCCTTGTTGTGCGCGCAGACACCGATGCCGATGTAGAACGGCTCCTGGAAGGTGATCCGCTCGGCCGCGCCGGAGAAACGAAGCGTGTCGCCGTCCGCCACAGACAGTGTCACATACTTGCCCCGCTTCTCGATGCGGACGCGTCTCGGCGCCTTCACGTTCGACTGGACCTCGTGCGTCGCGGCCCCTTTGGACTCGCGGAATTGCAGCGAGGTCAGTCCGTTACCATGCACCGCAACGTCGACATAGGCCGAGTCGGCGTCGAGGTCCTGGCGGATCATCAGGCACGCCTTGCGATGCGGGTCCTTGCCCTCGCCGACGAAGGAGACGTCGGCCGCCAGCGTCAGGTCGCCGGATGCTGTCTTCCAGGCGAAGTGGAACGCGTCGCGCGCCAGCCACATGTTCTCGCCGCTGCCGGACACCGTGTACGCCCCCCTGGCCGCGTCAAACGCGACGGATCCGGGATGGATCACGGTGCCGACGTCGCGGTGATCCTCGAACATCCCGAGGCCGCTTCCAACCTTGGCGGACGCGGGCCGGGACTCGGGGAGCGGCTTGCCGAGCAAGGTCGCCTGGACGAGCGAGCCGAAATGCGGAGTGGGCGTGTATTTCCAGTCGGCGATCAGGCAAGGGCTTGCCGCGGGGTGCAGGTCCCACGCGGTCCAGGCCCACCCGTGGTCTTCGAGCGCCCGAGGACGCGCCGGACCCACGCGTCGCCGGTCAGGCCCGCGCCGCCCTTGGGGTCGCTGCCGAACTCGCTGACGATCACCGGCAGCCGCGCCGTCGCCTTCTCCAGCCTGGCAACCCATTTCTCCACGGTGTCGCCCTTGAACGGGTAGACGTGGTTGGCGTAGATCGCGCCGTTGCCGAGCGGGTCGGAAAGCTGCCGGCCGTCGACGATGCCCGCGAGGTCGTACGACCAGTTCAGGCCGCCGACGATGACGACGTTCTTCGCGCCGGCCTCGCGGACGACATCCAGCAGCCGTTGCATGCCGACGGCCTCGTAGCTCGTCTCCTTGTTCGCCTTGCGGTCCTTCTCGGTGACCTTGCCCCCCTTGAGCCAGACGTCCCAGCTCACGTCATGGGGCTCGTTGTAGAGGTCGAAGATCACGGCCGGATGGTTCTTGTAGGCCGCGGCGACGTCCCTCCAGAAGGCCTCGCTGTTGCGGTCGGGCATCACGTGCTGGGCAATCTGCTTGCCCCACTCGCCGGCGTCGGACCAGTGCAGGTCGAGGACGACGTAACAGCCGCGCCCTGCGCAGAGGTCGACGACCTTTCCCACGAGCGCCCGATAGGCCGTCCCGCCATCCTTCTGCTCGGGCGCCTTGCCGAACCAGCGGTCCTGAGCCAGCGGCAGGCGGACGTGGTTGACGTGCCAGACGTCGATGGCCGTCCGGACCGTGTCGAGGATGTGCCCCTCGCCGTCGCTTGTCCATTCGAGGCAGGCCGCGTTGACGCCCCTCAGCCGCACTCGATCGCCGTGGCTGTCGACGACACGTGTCCCGACGACCCTGAGAGGAAGGGGCATCGACGCCGCTTGCAGCCGGCCCGGGCCGGAATCGGCGGCCTCCAGCGCGTGGGACGCGAACCAACAGGACACGGTACCGGCGATGGCGAACGCCGCGATGCCGAGCCCGACGCTGAGGCGCATCATGGGACTTCTCCGAACCGGACGTCCTGCCCGACCCGCCCGCGAGTCCCGGGCACCGGCCCGGCGAAGCTCGAGGACGCCGATCGAGACAGGGCGCCGCGCGCCGCAACGCGGACGGCGGCGATTCCTCGTCGCGGCACGGATCGCCGCGACGACCGCGTCAGCGATCACCCGCTCCCACGGCCCGGCCGCCGGCCGCTGATCGCACGGGAACCGTTGGGCTTCCGGATCGTCGGGGCGAACCGCGGGGCGTCCTGGTGACTAGTGCCGGAGACAGGACTTGAACCTGCACGAGCATGGTTAGCTCACTAGCCCCTCAAGCTAGCGCGTCTGCCAATTCCGCCACTCCGGCAAGTGAGGACGGTGCCCGACCGATCAGGGTCGGAAGGTCCTATCATAGTCGCGTCCGGGGGCCTGTCAAGCAGGTCGGCGAGACGGCAAGGCATGCTGATGGGGAATCGTCGCGATCCTGTCGATCGATGGTCCGGGCGCCGCGGACAACGGGGATCGACCCGGCTCCGTCCGGGGCGATCTCCGCGGTCTCGAGTCTCTCGCGGTGTGGCGAGGTCACCGGGGGGCCGGAGGGGCCGGCGCGGCGGTGGCCGGGGTGGTTGTGATCACACCCGGGCGCCGACCGACGGTGCCGGCGGGACCGCCCCGGGGTGCACACCCGTCGAGCCCGCCGAATAGGAATAAGGCGCGACCGGAGCGTAGGTCCCGGCCGGAGCGTAGGCCCCGGTGGGCGCATGGCGCCGGCCGGCGTGTACGACCCGTAGACGGGAGCGTAGCCGGTCGTGTGATAGCCGGCGGGCGCACCCGCCATGTAACCTGGAGTGCCGGGATAGCTGCCCATCTGCGAGGCCGCGTAGTAGCCGGCCTGGGGCGACGCATAGCCCATCACCCCGGCGTAGCCCATCCCGCCGCCGGCGTAACCCATACCGCCGTAGCCGCCGCAGGAAGGATACGAGGCGTATCCCCCGCACCCGCAGCCGCCGCCGCGGCGCCGGCCGTGGCAGGCGTCGGCGCGGGTCGCGTCGAGCGCAAGGCCTGCGGCCATCACGCCCAGCGTCATCCAGATCAGTCGATGCGTTCTCACGGTTGTAGCCCTCGAGAGAGAGGAGAGATCGGAACCCGCGCCCGCACGCGCCGGGTCCTCTTCCGGAGCCGCGCCGGGCCCCGACGAGGGTCATCCGGCGGTCATCGGCCGCAAAGTCAGCCAGCACTCTCCATGCCGCCAGCGGGCCCGGGTCTGGAGCCCGTCGGGCGTATCCCTTTTGCAGCGCTCGCGTGTGACGGGGCTGGCCGGACGGACGGGATGAGTCGCGGGCCTCGCTGGGGAGGACGTTCCCATGACGACCGTCATCGGGCTGTTCGACACGAAGGACGCGGCCGATCGGGCGATCGAGGCGCTGAAGGCCGCGGGATTCCGTCCGGATGAACTCGGGGTCGTGGCGCGGGAGCCTGCGCTCGCCGCGGACGTGAGGGCCGAAGAGGGCGCTCGAGGCCGTGGCCGGGGGCAGCGTACTCGGCGGGGTCGCGGGCCTGCTCGCCGGGCTAGGTGCGATGGCCATCCCCGGGATGGGTCTGATCCTCGCCGCCGGCCCGATCGCCACCGCGCTGGCGGGCGCGGCCGTCGGGGCGGCGGCTGGGGGGATGATCGGGGCCATGACCGCAGGAGGCGTCCCCCGCGAACACGCCGACTTCTACGCCGAGGCCCTCGAGCGCGGCGCGATCCTGGTCACGGTTCATACGCCCGAGGACCGCGCCCCTCTGGCCCGCCGGGTTCTCGCGGAGAACGGCGGCGCTCCCCCGAATCACGCGCCGTCGAGGCCACGCGCAATGACCCGCCTCCCGCGGCGCCCCGGCTGACGGAGCGGGCCGTCGCCGAGGCCGCGGCGTCGCCAGGCGTGGGCGTCGGAACGATGGCCGGATTCGCCATGGGCGACGGAGCGCCGTCGCTCACGTACCGCGAGGTCGAACCCCATTTCCGCCACCACTGGGAGTCGGCTCGAATGGGGCAGGCGCGCGTACGAGGACGTCAGCCACGCCTATCGCTACGGTTGGGAGAGCTACGAGAATCCCGACTTCCTTGGCAAGTCGTGGGAGGAGATCAGCGACCGCCTCGCCTCCGGCTGGCCCGGCCACGGCGAGTGGGAGCAGCACGCCCCGCTGGTCCGCGAGGCCTGGCACGCGCGGGGGCGGTCGTAGATCTCAGGGTCCCATCCGCGGACTGCGGATGCGGCTCCGCGGGCGTCCTTGCGCCAGGCGTCCGCCGGTCCAGCTCTCCTTCGGCGCCTCGCCGGATCCTGGGGCCGGTCCGTCGCCAAGGCGCGGCGGACGACGGAAAACAATCGGCTCATCAGAGACGGATTGAATCTGGATCGGGGCCCGCATCGACCGTGTCGAACGCATGGTGCTTCCTCCCGGGGCCGCCCGACGAACGATCTCGCTGTCCAGACCTGGGCGCGGCACGATCCGATCACGTCGGCATGTGTCACGATAGGCCTGCCGGACGGGCCCAGTCAATCAAGAACGGAGAAATCCGCCGAATCCGGCGAACCGGCCGGTTACCCGTCTCGTAGGTCGGACGTCCTTGTCATCGACGTTTCCTAGAAGGGACTTCCCCGATGCGGACGATCGCGCGCCTTGCGGCGCTGCTGGCCTGGGCCACGCTGTCGGGGGCCGAAGAGCCCCCTCGGTTCGCCGGCGAGTGGAAATCGACCTTTGGCGCCGTCACGCTCGAGCAGGAAGGCGACGCCGTGACCGGCCGGTTCGGCGCCGGCAAGTTCCCGATCAAGGGAACGGTCAAGGGCAACGAGCTGAAGTTCGAGTACGACGAGGGCCGTGTGAAGGGGGACGCCGTCTTCACGCTCGACCCGTCAGGCAACGCCTATGCCGGCACGTTTCAGATCCGCGGCGGCCGTCGCGGCGCCTGGAACGGCTGGCGGCCCGACCCCGCGGCGTCGGCGGGGAAGGCCGCCGTCTTCGCCGGACTCTGGCTCACCGACCTTGGCCTGATGGAGCTGACGCAGGACGGCAAGCACGTCGAGGGACGCTACGCGCTGCGGGGGACCTCGAGCCTCGACGGCGACGTCACCGGACGGCACCTGGATTTTCGCTACAAGGGCTTCCGCGGCGGCACCGGCTGGTTCGACCTCGACGCGAAGGGCACGACCCTCGCGGGCGCATCGGGCTCGGACGGCTTCGCGGGCTGGAACGGGTGGAAGGGCGCAAGGCTCCCGAGTTCGTCCGGCACGTCCCGCTCGCCGCCGGGATCCTTGTCGACGGCTCGACCAAGGGCCTGCTCACGTACACCGTCCGCGCGCCCGAGGGCTGCAAGTCCGGCGACGCGGCGAGATGGCCTTGCATTGTCCTGCTCCATGGCTCGAACATGAACGCCAAGAGTTATGTCCGCACGTTCGCCGCGGCCTGGCCCGATATCGCCCGCGAGTCGATCCTGATCGGCATGAACGGCGAAACGCCGTCGCGGATCACCGACGATCCGGCGTTCAATTACACCTACGTCAATTACGTCGGCAGGAGCACGTTCGGCGGCTTCCCCGGGACGGACCGCGAGAGCCCTGCGCTCGTGGCCGAGGCCCTGGCCGAGCTGCGCAAGGTCTACCCCATCAAGCACTACTTCGTCGGCGGCCACTCGCAGGGCGGCTTCCTGGCGTACAGCCTCCTGATGAACTCGCCCGAGCTGATTCGCGGGGCGTTCCCAATCTCAGCCGGCGTGATCGTCCAGTGCGAGCCGTCGGCCTACGCGGACGAGAAACTGAAGGCTCGCCCAGCGCGGTGTGCCGCTGGCGATCGTCCATGGACGCACCGACCCGATGGTGCCGTTCTCGATGGGCGAATATGCGCATGGCCTCTTCGCCGACGCCGGTTGGCCTGCCCTGCGCCTCTTCTCCGACGACCAGGCCGCCCACATGTTCGCCAGGCTCCCCGTCGGCCAGGCCATCCGCTGGCTCGAGGCCATGACGTCAGACGATCCCGGGGTGCTCCTCCAGTTCGTCGAACGTCGCTGGAAGGAGTCGGGGCGTCGCGACGCGATTGCGGCCGTCGCGCGGCTGAAAGGAATGAAGAGCGATCCCGGCTCGAAGGAACGACTCGACCGGCTCACGCAGTCAATCGACGCAGAGGTCGCCGCGAAGGCGAAGGGCTATCTCGAATCGATCCGCGCCGCGAAGGACAACGCCTGGGTCGATGATTTCCTCGCCTTCCGCGACGAGTACGCGTTCGCCGACGCCGCGTCCGACGTGAAGGCTGCCTACGACGCCCTGCGCCAGGCACGACGAGCCGGCTCGCAAGCTCATGGGCGAGGCCCGTAGCCTCTTCCAGCAGGGGCGGCGCGACGAGGGGTACGCGAAGGCGAAGGAGGTCGTTGACGCGTATTATGCGTCGTCGTCGTACCGGACCGCGAAGAGGTGGCTGGCGGAGCGGAAATGAGCGCCGCGAACGCTCTTGGTCCGAGCCCTGAAATCGAGGTCGACGCGAACATCGGGCGAGTCATTCCCACACAGAACGCGCGAACGGGTGGCATGAGCTAGCTCGCTCGAATCACACTATTTCGCAACGATCGGCCGGAACCAGACGACGTTGTGCGACCGCCCTCCGATCGCCACGACGTCCGGCGTTCCGTCGCCGTCGATGTCGCCGCCCCGGAGATCCTGCGCGGTGAGGCCGGGATCGAGGACGGTCCGGGCCCAGTTCGTCCCATCAAACCGATAGACCGAGACGCGGGCATCCTTGCCGCGGTGGCCGGCGAAGACCTCGTCGTTGCCGTCGCCATCGACGTCGGCGACCCAGAGGGCGTGGCCGTCGTCGAGGGTGTCGTCGAGGACCGTCCGGGGTATGCCGCCATTGCCGGAGAGCCGGCCGGGCTCCTTGCCGACGCAGACGGCGACCTCCGAGCCGTGCCAGGGGTCGATCGTCGCGACGAAGAGGCGGCCGTCGGCGAGCTTGCCGAGGTGGACCTCGCTCGACCCTCCTTCGGGGCCGAGCCCGGAAGCGCCCGGGATCACCCAGTCGTGTCCGATCAGCTGTTGGAATCGGGGCGGCTTCAGCCAGCACCGCTCGACCCCGCCGTTGCCGGCGAGGACGACCGACGGCATCACCAGCCCCTTGCCCGCCGGCACGAAGTCGATCGCGTGGATCACCCGGACCCGGGCCAGGCCCATGGCGAGGAGAGAGGCGGAGGGCTCCTTGGGGAGCTCGCCCATCAGGCTGGTCCGGGCGGCGAGGAGGACGCCGAGCGTCGCGGGGTCCTGGTCGAACGCCGGCGGCTTCGCCTTCGGGCCGAAGATCGGGGCGACGATCAGGTCGAGCTTGCCGTCGCCGTCGAGGTCGCCGAAGCGGAGCCGGTGGATGCTCGGCGCGTCCCCGAGTCGGTCGGAATGTCCACGGCTCGTCGGGCGTCTTGCCCTGGACGGCCAGCAGCAGCTTGCCCCGCTTCGGCTCGTTCATGGCGAAGTCGTAGGCCACGGCGATCTCGGCCTTGCCGTCGCCGTCGAGGTCGGCCGTGGCGCTGCTGATGATGTCGGGCGTGTGGGCCTTGTCGCTGATGATCCGCTTCTTCCACGACGGGTTCTCGTACCACGCGAGCGTCGAGCCGCCCAGGGCGACGATGTCGGGCTTCCTGTCGCCGTTGACGTCGGCCACCTCGACCTGATAGCCGCCCGGGAAGTTGTCGTCGATCACGATCCGATCGAACTTCAGCGGTTCGGCCGCGATCGAAGGGGAGGCGGCGAGCAGGACGGCAGCGGGGCGTGGCGGAGCATCGATGGATCTCGCGGATGGTCAGTCGAACTCGGGATCGCGGACGCCCCAGCCGCTGGGCGGGCCGGCGGTGTCCTCGGGCTTCGACCTGGAACTGGGAGAGGTCGTAGTCGTTGTGGATGTCGGCCTCGGCGGCCTTGAGGCGGTTCTCGAGCTGCGCGACCCGCTGTTCGAGCAGGGCGATCCGCGCCTCGGCCTCGTCGGGCCGCTTGGGGCGGGGGACCTCGGGGTAGCCGAGCTGGCGCTGCAGGGCCGAGAAGAGGTAGAGCGGGTCGCGGCCGCGGTTGGCGCGGGCGATCTTCCCCTCCTTCTCGCCGAAGAGGGTGGGGATACTTGGGGACGAACTCGGGAGCCTTCCGCCGCCGCTCGGCGACGAAGTAGGCCGAGCGGACGTAGATCAGGTCGGCGAAGTCGACGTCGCCGAGCCGGGCGCCGAGGGCGAGGATGTAGTCGCGCCAGTCCTCGTCGAAGAAGGGGTCGTCGGCCATCGCGCGGAGGCCCGTGCGTGTAGCCGAGCCGGTTCCGCGCGACGGCCTCGAACTGGTAGACGAACAGGCCGGCCCGGGTCGGCCCGTCGGCCTTGAACTTCGCCTCGCGCTCGAGCACGAGCAGGGCCTGGTCCATCGAGAACCGGCTCGCGTCCCCCTCGGCCTCGGCCGATGACGTGGGTCTGGAACGGCGTGAAGTAATGCCCCAGCCGCGCCATGGCGGGGGCCATCAGGCCGTGGCCCTTGATGTCGCTGGCGAGGAACGAGATGGCCAGCGGGAGCTTGGTCGTGGAGAGGATCTCCTCGCCGACCCGGGCCAAGACCTCCTGGGCCGGCATGCCGTCGAGGACCCGCTCGCGGAAGGCGTGGAAGAAGTAGACCTGCTCGATGTACTCCTCGCGATCGAGCACGGGCATCGGGCGATCCTCCGGGTTCCGCCACCGCGACGGACACCCATTCTAACCCGACCGCGGCCGCGAGGTACGCGGGGGTGTGACGGAACTGGGGAGGTAAGCAGCGGAAGGCGGAAGGGAAAACGCACTGGGCAGAAGCCGGTGGTTCGGCCGCGTTCGTCCCTCGCGTCCGGCCTCGCTCAATTCCCCTTCGCTTTCCGCGTTCCGCCTTGTGCCCTCCGCCGCGGCCCGTCCATCCAAGGAGCCTCCTTTGACAATAGGCGCCTGCGGCCGGATGATGGTGGCCGGGGTCCGCCGCCGCATCGATCGGCCCGGGAGGTTGCCTTGCCGTTCGCCCGCCGTCTCGTCCTGTCGCTCGCGCTGTCGCTGGCCGCGGCCACACCGCCGCGGCCCAGGGCCTGGTCCCGCCGCCGACCGGCCCGACCGCCGAGGACCTCGCCTACCTGCGCATCCTGAGCCCGCGGTTCGAAGAGGTCGACCTCGCCGGCCTCGCGCGGCTCGAGGCGATCGACCTGACCGGCACCCGGCTCAACGATCAGGGCATGGCGGTCTTCGAGCGGTTGACCAACCTCCGCGACCTGTCGCTGGTCGATACGCTTGTCGGCGACCTTGGCATCACCCACCTCCGGGGCCTGGTCCACCTGGAGTCGCTCGACCTCGGCGGGACGCACGTGACCCAGTCCGGGCTCCGCGACCTCAAAGGCCTACCCGAGCTCCGCACGCTCGACCTCCGCGGCACGCCGATCAGCGACCTCGGCCTGAACTACGTCGCCGACATGCCCAGGCTTGAGACCCTCCGGCTGTCGCGGACGCGCGTCACCGACCGCGGCCTTGAGCGGCTCAAGGGGGCGCGGCACCTCGTCTCGCTCGACCTCTCGTCGACCGAGGCCGGCGACCGCTGCCTCGTCGCGATCGGCGGGCCTAGGCACGCTGCGGACGCTCAGCCTGAATGACACGAAGGTCACGTCAGACGGGGCTGACCGGCCTGCGGGGCCTGCTCGAAGCTCGAGTCGCTCTCGCTCGTGCCGGACGCGGGTCGGCGACGCGGGGACCGACCCGCTCCGCTCGCTCGTCGGGCTCCGCCGGCTCGACCTGACGTCGACCGATGTCGGCGACGCCGGCGCCGCACGGCTCGCAGCGCCTGACGTCCCTCCAGTGGCTCAACCTGAGCCGGACCCGCGTCACCGACGCCTGCCTGCCGGCCCTCTCCCGACTCACCGAGCTCCGGGGCCTCTACCTCTACGGCGACGACATCACCGACGGCGGCCTCGACCCACTCCAGAAGATGAAGGCGCTGCGCGTCCTCAACCTCGGCAAGACGAAGATCACCGACGAGTCGGCCGATATGCTCCTCGACATGCCCTGGCTCGACACGCTCGTCGTCATCGACACCAAGGTCACGGCCGAGGGCATGCGCAAGCTCATCGGACCGCATGCCGAACCTCTGAAATGACGCCTACCGGTCGGCCGCCGCCGCCGGCTCGGGCAGATACCGGCGGACGGCCGCATCGCATCTCGCGGTCGATCCGCGCGGCCAGCTCGGGCGTGAGGACCGAGCCGTGGTCCTTGCCCGGCACGAGCTCGACCGACGCGTCGCTCCCCAGCCGCTCCAGCGACGCCTTCAGGAGCTTCGTCGCGCCTTCGAGATAGAAGGTGTCCATGTCGCCCATGACGACGTGGATCTTCCCCTTCAGCTTGGGCCCGAGAGCCGGCCAGTTCTTCTCGAGGACGAGGCGGATGTCGTACTTCTCCCACGCCCTGGCTGTCTCGTGGTCGACGGCGCCCGTGACCCGGTCCCATAGCCGCTTCGGACGCCCACGGTCGTCGAGCGGCGAGAAGACGAACTCGAACGACGCGAGCTGGCCGCCGTCGCCGAGGACCTCTTCCATCTTCGAGAATGGCTCGTTGAAGACCATCGCTCGCTTCCCCATCCGCGCCACCGGCCGGGACGAGCCGTCGGCCAGCTTGAAGAAGTTCGCATCCTTGTAGATATCGAGCTGCTGGAAGTCGCGGAAGTCGACCGGGTCGGGGCTGGTCGACCAGGTGCCGCCGAAGAAGTCGGGGTACGTTACCTGGAGACAGAGCGTGCTCCAGCCGCCCGACGAGTGGCCGTTGAGGAGCCGGGCGCCGGGCTCGGCGGCGGCGTTGAACGTCTTCTCGATATGGGGGATGAATTCCTTGATCAAGGCCTCGCCGCGCGGCCCGTTGTAGGCCGAGTCGGCGAAGACGTGGTGGCCCGTGCCGCAGTCGGGGTCGAGGACGACGCGGATCATGTCCTTCGCGTAGCCGAACCGCGGGTTCGAGTCGACCACCCGGGCCATCGTGTGGTCGCCGCCAAAGCCCGGAACGATGTAGAGGACGGGCCGCTTGATCGACCGGTCGGCGTCCGGAAGGATCACCGCCGCACGGTGCTTGATCGGCCGTTTGTGGAACGCCGACAGGAGCTGGCTCGGCAGCGTGACGAGCTTGATCCGATCCGTCTCCTCGAAGGGCTTCGCCGGCGCGATCTGCTCGACGGTCAGCTTCGTCACGCCACCCGCGGCCGGGTCGAGCTCGACGACGATCGGCGCCGCCGAAGGCGTTCCCCTCGTCCGTCGAGATCGTGCGTGTCCGGATTGAGGCGGACGACGGCCTGGGCCTTGTATTTACCGGGCTTGAGCGCGTCAAGCTTCGCGGGATAGCCGGCGGCCGAGGCGTCGACCTTCAGCGGCTCGCCTATCCTCCAGTCCTTCGCCTCGACCGCGAAAAACGGCGACGGCGTGAACCAGTCGGGCCCGGTCCTCGGCTCGCGCGGCGAGAGCGGCGGGCCGAGCAGGACGTAGACCCGCGCCGAGATCGGGCCGGGGGCGATGGCGTCAGTGTATGTCACCTCGAAGGCGAGCGGCGACTCGGGCTTCCCGTCCTGAGCGAGTGCCGGGGCGAGCCAGAGCACGGCGAGCACGGGCACCAGGGCGAGGCCCGATCGGTCGTGGCGCACGGCGGATCTCCGTCGGTTCAGGGCTTCAGCTCGGGAATGGGCAAGGTCGGATGCCGCTCCCGCAGCGTCTCGCCCGAGACCCGCGGCTTCGGCTCGAAGTGCCGCGCCGCCAGGCGGGCCGAGCGGAGCGTGCACTCCTTTTCGAGCAAGTAGTAGCGATTGTACCGCTCGATCAGCCCATTGACCGGCTCATAATTCAAACCGTCGAGGAACCGCCTCCAGCGACGGTTGAATCGCTCGATGCTCGCGACCAGCTCGCGCGCGGTCGACCGGAGCTTGCGAGGCGGCGCGTCGCGATCCGACCAGATCGGGGCCGGCGCGTCGGCGAGTGGCCACAGTCCGTCGATCGGCCGGGCAAAGACCTCGCCGGCCGTCTCCGGGCCCGAGGCGGCGGCCGCCCACTGCTTGAGCCGCAGGCGAACCATCTCAAGCATCGCCTGCCGCTCGCGGCGGCAGCGGGCGTCGAGCCGGGCCATGGCATGTTCCAGATCCATGCCGCGGCGGGCGAACGCGGGGGCGTCGAACAGTCCGAGCAGCTCCTTCAGCTCGGTTTCGACGTCGCCCAGGGGCGATTCGTCCTCGTTCTCGTCCATGCGCCGCTCCTCACTCCCCGCGCGGCGGCGGCTCGGGCGCCGTGACGAGCCGGACGAGGCTCCGGCGATAGTGCCAGAGCTGCCGCTTCGGGCCGAGCGCCTTTGTCTGCGCGTCCCACGCGTCGGCCACGCCCTTGAGGGCCTCCTCGGCCGGCTTACCGTTCGCCGCGGCGACGCGGCCCGTTCGTCAGGTCGGCGAGATATCCCTCCGTCCCCGGAATGCGGAGCCCGACGACGACGCGCACGGCCTGGAGCGTCCGATCGACGGCGTCCGACCAGCTCCTCGGCTCGACCCCGGGAGCCGACTTCGGGTCGGGCAGGCCGGCACCGAGCTGCGGCGTCCGCGTCGCGAGCATCGGGAACGCCTTCTCGGCGCGGAGCCGGCTCGTCACCTCGGGCCCGGCCAGGTACTTCGCCAGGTCGATCGCCGCGTCGCGGTGCTGCGTCGAGGCGACGACGCCCACCAGCCAGCCCCCGCCGTGCGGCAAGTAGGCGGGGCGATTGAGGCTCGTCGAGGTCTCCCACAACTTGCGGTCGGGGTTGTAGACCCGCTCCGACCCCGGCAGCACGGTCACACCGACGGCCTTCCCCTCGCTCCAAGTCGGACGCCCGCTCGGCCCGGTCGATCAGCAGGGCGGCCTTGCCCGATCGGAAGGCGCTCCGCGCGGCGTCGGCGTCGAATTTCGCGGCGCCCGGCGGGGCCGAACTTCGTCAGGCCGACGAGCTTCTGAAGCGCCTCGACGAACGGCGGCGACGTCAGCCGTGGCTCCATCCGGTCGGACGGGAACAGGAACGAGTACTGGTCGCGATGCTGACCCAGGCTCGTCGGCGCGGGCGAGGAAGGTCGCGTCGCCCACGCCCTCCGGGTCGGCCCCCCAGGCCAGGGCGATACCCGAGTCGGGCTTGCCGTCGCCGTCCCAGTCGCGGCCGTGGAGGAACTTCGCCAGGCGCGTCGAGCTCGTCCCACGTCTTCGGCGGTTCGAGTTTGATCCCGGCGGCCCTGGCCGCGGCCTGGTTCTCGGGCCGGTCGAAGGCGTCGCGGCGAAAGGCGAGCACGAGCCCGTGCCGCCCGAGCGGCAGGCCATAGCGCTTGTCGCCATACTTCGTCACCACATCGCGATAGACCGGGACGATCTCCTTGAAGGCGAACGGGTCGGGCGCAGGCTCGGGCGTGGCGCCGTCCTTCGTGCTCTCGGCCTCGGCCGGTGGTGGGGACGGGCGGATGGCGTCGTCGGGAAGCGCGAGAAGGACGTCCCGGTCGACGAGCGCGCCCATCCGCTCGCCGGGGAAGACGAGGACGTCGACGGACTTGAGCGGAATCGGCGTCGACCTCGCGGAATGTCAGATCCGCGCCCGACGACGCGGCCCACTCTCCGCGCTGCGATTCGAGGCCCGGGAGGATGCCCTTGTCGCCGAGGATTCCCGCGACGACCTTCATCCCGCGAAACGGCTGCTTGGGGGCCTCCGTCGGCGGCGTCTCGGTTCCGAAGCAGCCTGCAAGGCCCAACGCCAGGACGACCACCCCCGCGCTCCGACGTCGCATCCGGCTCATCCTCGTGTCTCGACTCGAAAGGTCCGCTATTGCGGACCATTCCCCACCCGCGGCCGTCCACCGAAGATCGTCCGCACTCCCAGACCCAACGAAGGCCTCCGCGGCCTTGTCCGATTTCATCGTACGCGAGCCGTCGGAAGACGGTCAAACGGGCGGTCGTGGGCCGTGTCGGTCAATCGGGGCGACCACTTGAATCGTCATGGCGCGGAAACCGGGTCCTCCCGGCATCCCGAACGGTTCAAGCCGGAGGGTCAACCCGGCCGATCGAAGGGACATCGCCGGCCGGTTTTGTGACCCGGGTGTGGTCCGGGTCGGCGGGGTCGCCTTCGGGAACCTGGCGGAATGCTCGACCCCGCCGCGCGCCCGTCCGGCCGATCCCTCCGGGCACTCGCCTTCGTCGTGATGGTCGCCCTCCCCGCGACAGCCGGGGGTCCAGCCCCGGTCGCCGTCCAGGCCGGGCGGGCCGAGTTCGACATCGTCGCACCCGGCGCGGGATCGAAAACGCTCGTGATCGCGTCGGCCCTGGCCCGCAAGGCCGGCCCGTTCGCGATCACGCTGGACGCGACATCGAGGTCCGCGACCGAGGCACGCCCGCTTCTCGCGACCGCCGACCCGGCTGGCCCGGGCGCTCCGAAAGCTCCGCGCCCGATCTCGCCGCCGCCGCCGGTCTCGGCGAAGCCCCCGTGGCCCTCACGGAAGTTCTCACTTCTCGTCCGCGACGGCGACGTCGCCAGCGCGAGCAATTACCTGGGCGTCGAAGCGAGGCTCGCGGCCGTCGGGGTGAGGGTGCAGGTCTATGTCGATGCGAAGGACGAAGGCTCGCTCGCGCCGGGGTTCGTCGAGGAGGTTGTCTCGACCTTCGACGAGCGGGTCTTTCCGCTGTCCGAGCGGCGGTTCGGCGCCGCCGCGGACGTCGACGGCGACGGGCGGTTCACGATCTTCGTCTCGAGCTGGCTGACGAGGCTCGCCGGCGGACGGTACAAGGTCGACGGCTTCGTCCGCGGGGCGGACTTCGACCGTTCGGTCGAGACGCCGTTCGGCAACCGGTCGGACATGATGTATCTGAGCGCGGCGCTCAGGCCGGGACCTCACCTGAAGACCGTGCTCGCTCACGAATACACACACGCCGTCGTCTTCAGCCGCCGCGCCTTCCCGAATGGATTGCATGAGCGTCCGCGGCCGGAGGAAGAGGGCTGGCTCGACGAGGGCCTCGCTCACCTGGTCGAGGACGCCCACGGATTCTCGCGGACGAACCTCGACTATCGCGTCAGCGCCTTTCTGTCCCGCCCCGAAAAATACCGGCTCGTCGTCGAGGACTACTACGCGGCCGACCTCTTCCGCAGCCACGGCAACCGCGGCGGCGCGTATCTCTTCCTCCGCTGGTGCGTCGACCGCCACGGCGAGGGCGTGCTCGACCGGCTCATCCGCTCCGACCTCCGCGGCGTCGCGAACCTCGAGGCCGCGACCGGCCGCTCCTTCGCCGCGCTCTATCGCGAGTGGACGACCGCTTTGTTCCTGAGCGGACTCGACCCCTCGGCCGACGCGGCCCTAGCCGGTCAGTATCGGTCGCTCGACCCGCGCGGGACGATCGAGGATTGGATCCTCGCCGGGCCCCGCGCGACGCGGGTGCAGCCCGATGGGCCGAGGGAGGAATGGTCGGCGGCTGGCACCTCGACCCATTATGCGATCGTCGAGGGCTCCGACCGCGGCGCGGTCCACGTGAAGGTCGACGGCCCGCCGTCGGCTGAGTTGCAGGTCACGGTCGTCCCACTGCCGGACGACCTCGGCGGGCTCGACCTGGAGATCCGCCCGACGCCCGGAGGCGATGGGGCCGTCGCGGTCCGGGCCCGGGTCGCCTCGAGGGGATCAACTCCGGTGCGGCTCGGGGCCATCGCCTGGGAGCCGCTGGTGCCACCGGCCGACGCACGAGACCAGGCCTTCCGCCGCGCGGGGCTCGACATGCTCGGCATCGCCCGCCGCTTCGGCACCTCGGCTCTGGGCGTCGGCGGAAAGCTTGCGTCGGGCCCGATCCGGCTGGAAGGCGTGCGACCCGGTGATGGTCCGCTCGTCTTCAAGGCCGTCGGCACCGACGCCGCCGGCCGGCGAGTCGCCGCGTGGGCGGAGGTCGAGATCCGCGAGGACGACCTCGAATTCGCGGCGGGCGACGGCTCCTGAGGAGCGCCCGCAGCGTCGTCAAATTGCCGCCAATTCCGACGGCAAGAGGGAGCCTCGTCGCGAAGACGAACCCCTCTCGAACCTGGCGTTGACAAGTCGGGCCATCTTCCCGATAGTGACGCTCCGCAATGCCGACGACGGGTCGCAGAGACGTGCTACGGAGTGCATGCAACCGGTCGATTCCGTCGCCGTGAGAGGGGTCTTTTCGCGACGCGCACCGCGAGCCGAGGACGACAACGCAGGACGGGGGCCCGGGAGCGTCCCATCCTCGCGTGCCTCGACCGCCGACGACTCATGATCCCGTCCGACTCGCGACCTCCCGGGCACGTCCAGACTTCACCAAGGATGGGAACGCCATGCGAATCCTGGTCACCGGCGGAGCCGGCTATGTCGGCTCGACCCTGGTCCCGATGCTCCTCGAGCAGGGCCACCGCGTCCGCGTCTACGACGCGCTGAAGTTCGGCGGGCACGGGCTGCTTCCCTGCTGTCAGAACCGGTTCTTCGAGCTGATCAAGGGCGACGTCTGCGACGAGGCGGGCGTGACGAAGGCTGTCGAGGGCATGGACGCGATCGTGCACCTCGCGGCGATCGTCGGCTACCCCGCCTGCAAGAAGGAGCCGCAGGTCGCGCAGACGACGAACGTCGACGGCACCCGCACCGTCCTGGCCGCGCGGAAGGCCGACCAGAAGTTCGTCTTCGCCTCGACGGGCAGCATCTATGGCTCGATCCCCGACTACGTCTGCAACGAGGACACCCCCCGCGCCCCGATCACGCTCTACGGCGAGACCAAGGCGATGGCCGAGGAGATGGTCCTCAATGCCGGCAACTCCGTCGCCTACCGCTATGCGACGGCCTTCGGCGTGTCGAACCGGATGCGGCTCGACCTGATGCCGAACGACTTCACCTACCAGGCCGTCAAGAACCGCAACCTGATCGTCTACGAGGGCGGCTTCAAGCGGACCTTCGTCCACGTCCGCGACATGGCCCGCTCAATCATGTTCGCCCTGGAGCGTTGGGACACGATCAAGGACGACGTCTACAACGTCGGCCACGAGTCGATGAACTTCACTAAGGAAGACGTCGCCCGGCAGATCCTCAAGCACGTGAACTACTACCTCCACTTCGCCGAGGTCGGCACCGACGCCGACCAGCGGAACTACGAGGTCTCATACGAGAAGATCCGCGCCAAGGGCTTCGAGACCACCGTCGACCTCGACCGGGGCGTCGCCGAGCTGGTGAGGGCGGCGAATCTCATCGAGTTCCAGAACCCGTTCGCCAACGTCTGAGCCCGTAGGGTCCGCTGTGCGGACGTCTTCGATCCGGGCACGCTGTCCAAGACGTCCGCACCGCGGACCCTACGGAGATTGCACCGCCGCGCCCCCATTGCACGCGAGGAATAGCATCATGCAGAGCTTCTGGTCCGGCAAGCGCGTTACCGTCACCGGCGGCGCCGGGTTCCTCGGGCAGCACCTGGTCAAGCGGCTCGAGACGTACGGGGCTGAGGTCTTCGTCCCGCGGCAGCGCGACTACAACCTGACGACGCTCGACGCCTCGCTGCGCTGCCTGCTGGAGCACCCTTGCGACGTCCTGTTCCACGCCGCGGCGTACTACGGCGGGATCGGGATCAATGTCGCCGAGCCGGCGAAGCTGTACTACTCGAACCTCGTCATGGGCGCGAACCTCATGGAGGCCGCGCGGCTGGCGAAGGTCGGCAAGTTCGTCGCCATCGGGACGGCTTGCAGTTATCCCGGTTACCTCGAGGGGCATCTGAAGGAGTCCGACCTCTGGGCCGGCCCGTGCCATGCGTCGGTCATCAACTACGGCCTGACCAAGAAGATGATGGCCGTGCAGGCGCAGGCCTATAAGAAGCAGTACGGCCTGGACTCGATCCACCTCATCCTCACGAATCTTTACGGCCCCGGCGACTCGTACAATCCCGACCGCTCGCACGTCGTCGCGGCCCTCGTGCGGAAGTGGGTCGAGGCGGACATGGCCAAGGCTCCGTCGATCGAGGTCTGGGGCACGGGCAAGCCGGTCCGCGAGTTCATCTACGTCGACGACTGCGCCGACGCGATCGTGATGGCGGCCGAGCAGTACGACGACGCGAGCATACCGCTGAACCTGGGCACGGGCATCGGCACGTCGATCAGGGAGCTGGCCGAGACGATCAACGCCGTGACCGGCTACAAGGGCAAGCTCGTCTGGAACGCGGACAAGCCCGACGGGGCCGCGATGAAGGTGCTCGACGTGACCCGCATGAAGAGGGTCCTCGACGGCTGGACGCCGCCGACTTCGCTGAAGGACGGACTGGCGAAGACGATCGCGTGGTACAGGGCCAACAAGGAGGAGGCCGACGCGAAATGGTAGAGACCTGGCGGAGGACCTGGACCGGCCCGCACCAGCTCGAAGCAGTGCGGGGCGCGTCCGCTGCGGCCGAAGGAGTGGCCACGCAGGAATCCCCCCGTCCCCCGGATGAGGCCGCACGACGCGGCCAGGTCCGGATCGACGCCGGGTCCTCCGCCCCTCCTCGCCGCCTGCTGTTCATCAACCAGTATTACCGGCCCGACCACGCCTCGACGGCGCAGCACCTCACGGACCTCGCCGAGAGTCTGGCCGCGCAGGGGCACGACGTCCACGTCGTCTGCTCGCGCGGTGGCTACCGCGAGGGCGCGCCCAGGCCGCCGCGCAACGAGGTCCACAACGGCGTCACGATCCACCGCGTCGACGCGACGGCGCTCGGGCGCAAGAACACCCTGACGCGGATGAGCGACTACCTCAGCTTCTACGTCCGCGCCTTCTGGCTCGGGCTGTTCCTGCCGAGGTTCGATGTGGTGACGACCCTCACCACGCCGCCGATCATCGGCCTGATCGGCACGCTGCTCCGTCATCTCAAGGGATCACGACATATTTACTGGAGCATGGATCTCCATCCCGACGCCAGCCTGGCGCTGGGGAGGATGTCGCCGCGCCAGCCGGTCGTCCGGCTCCTCGCGTGGCTTAGCGACTTCGTCTACCGCCAGGCCGACAAGGTCGTGGTGCTCGGCCCGTACATGATGGACCGGATCGCCAGCAAGCGGGTCCGCCCTGAGCGGCTGGCGATGATCCCGGTCTGGAGCCGCCGCGACGAGATCTACCCGATGTCTCGCGACGACCACCCGCTCCGCGAGGAACTGGGCCTGGAGGGGAAGTTCGTCGCGATGTACTCGGGCAACCTCGGCCTCGCCCACTGCTTCGGCGAGTTCCTCGAGGCGGCCCGCCGGCTCCGCCACCGCGACGACATCGTCTTCCTCTACGTCGGCGACGGGCCGAGGCTCGTTGAGGTCCGCTCGGTGCAATCGGCCGAGGGTCTCGCGAACATCCGCTTTCTCAAATACTTCCCGCGCGAGATGCTCCATGCCTCGCTCACGACGGCCGACGTCCACCTGATCTCGATGCGCGAGGAGATGACCGGGATCGTCGTCCCGGGCAAGCTCTACGGCGCGATGGCGTCGGGCCGTCCCGACGCTGTTCGTCGGCCCGGACCATTGCGAGAGCGCGGACACGATCCGCTGGGCCGACTGCGGCGCGACGATCCGTCTGGGGGACGTCGATAGCCTCGTGGCGGCCATCGAGGGTTTCGCCAACGACCATTGGGGTGCGCTCGAGATGGGCCGCCGCGGACGCACGGCGTTTCTCGACCGCCACGAGAAGGACGGCTGCTGCGCGGCCTGGGCGGAAATGATCGGCGGGGTCGTCACCCAGCCGGCGCCCGCACTTCGCGGACGGGCGAGAAGGCTGCCGAGCCTTTGGCGGCGCCGCGGTAAGCCATGCCCCGTCCCCGGCCAAACCATCAACCTTCGAAGAACAAGGTCCGCGCATGACCCCCTTCGCCAGTTCCCTCGCCATCGCTGGACTTTTGACCTCGGCCTCGTCCTGCCTGGCCGATGAGCCCAGGAGCGTCTCGGAGATCCAGGCCACGCACGATCGCGCATTGATCCGCGACCTCGTCGCCTACCTCGGCAACACGCCCAAGCCCGACGACATCGACCAGGCCTATCTGACCCTGTTCAACAAGGTCATCGAGCACGACTGGTTCCTCGATAACGAGGCGATCGCGCGTGCTTATCTGAAGGAATATCCCGACGGCCCCGTCCGGCCGCTCGCGCAGATCATCGCGACGATGGGACGTGCTCAGGCCGGGGCGTTCGTCGAGGCCGTCGCGACCTTCAAGGCGCTGATGGAGGGCCTGGGCGGGTCGGAGCAGGTTGAGTTCGCGGCGAACTTCGCCGACAACCTCGCCGGCGCGGCGACATCGGCCGGCGAGATCGAATCCGCGCGCGAGGTCTACACGACCGTGCTCAAGAAGTTCGGAGGCGACAACGCGTCGCTTCGGCAGAAGGTGGCCGACGACCTCGCCCGGCTCGACCGCGTCGGCCGGCCCGCGCCGATCGGTGTCGGTGACCGACCTCGACGGCAAGCCGTTCCGGCTCGACGAGCTCAAGGGGAAGTACGTCCTCATCGACTTCTGGGCCACGTGGTGCGCCCCTGCCTCGCAGAGCTGCCCCGCGTTCAGGCCGCGGAGGCGAAGTATCGCGACAAGGGCTTCCGCGTGGTGAGCGTGAGCCTCGACGAGACGAAGGGCGCCGTCGCCGACTTCGTCCGCGTCCGCAAGCTGCCCTGGACGCAGATCCACAACGGGACCTGCGCGGGCGACCTCGTCAAGGACTTCGGCGTCGGCTCAATCCCGGCAACGTTCCTCGTCGACCCCGAGGGGAAGATCGTCCGGCTCGAAGTGAGGGGCGCTGCGCTGGACAAGGCGCTCGAGACGCTGCTCAAGTAACCAGCCGCACCGCGCGTTGCTTGTTCCGCCGCTCGGCGGCGGAGTCATCTTCGGCCGCTCTGCGGCCATTCCGGGTCGGACCCCGCGAGAGCGGCGAAACGCCAGGCGGCGTGCGCCGATCCCTACTTGACTTCTTCCTCGATGAGCTTGAAGAAGTCGTCGTCGGAAGGGCCGTCATCCTTTTTCTTCTTCGGCTCAGGCTTCTTGAAGGTCTCGGGCAGGGAGTCGTCGAAGTCGGCCTCGTCGACCGAGAGCCGTTCGATGACGGCGGGGGGCTTGGTCGCCCGGCGCTGGCGGATGGGCTTGTCGTCGGTGTCGAGGCCGGCGAGCTCCATCAGCGAGGTCCGCTTGCGGACGTCGACCAGGTCCTCGTCGAGCACGCCGTGGCTTTCCGTCAGGCTCTGGGGGCCGTGGGGCTCGTAGTCGATCGTGAAGAGATGGCCGGCGATGCTCAGCTCGAACTCGGGCATCAGGACCTGGTCGCTCATCATCTTCGTGCCGTTGACGAACGTGCCGTTGGAGCTGCCGAGGTCGCGGACGTGCCAGAAGCCGTTCATGAACCGGAGCACGCAGTGCTTGCCGGAGACGTTATCGAAGTCGAGGCAGATGTCGCAGGTGGGGCGGCGGCCGACGACGACCTCCTCCTTGGTCAGCGTCGCGGGGTCGCCCCCGCCGAGCGGCCGGAGGATGCCGAGGGGCTTGTCCGAGGGGATGTGCATCGGGACGGCTCCCATGACGGATGTGGATGGATCGACGGCGATTGACCGTTGTGTAGGATACCCGAGCGGCGACGCGAGGCTCAAGGGTGCACGGAGGCCGGGGTCTGGCGTCGGCGCTGCGATTCGGCTAGGTTCGGTGGTCCCCGGGGCCGTCCCGAGCGGCCGCCGATCGACCCGCCGACCCGCCCGGAGCCCTGACATGTCGCGCGATCTCTCCCGCGGTCTGACCCGTCGCGAAGCCCTCGCCGCCGGCGCGGCCACGTTCGGCGCACTGGCCCTCGGCCGGCTGGCTCGGGCCGATGATGATTCGCCGTACGGCCCGTTCAAGATGGGCCTCCAGAGCTACTCGCTCCGCAATTTCTCGCGCGACGAGGCCCTGGCGAAGACCAAGGCGCTCGGCCTGCACTACTGGGAGGCCTACTCCAAGCACATCCCGCCCGAGCCCGCCACGGCCGAGCAGATGAAGAAGGTGTGCGAAGGCGCGGGCGTCGACCTCGCGGGATTCGGCGTGAGCCGCTTCACCAAGGACACCGACCAGAACCGCAAGCTCTTCGAGTTCGCCCACGCCGCGGGCGTCGACTACCTCTCGGCGGACCCCGACCCCGACTCGTTCGACAGCCTGGACAAGCTGTGCGAGGAGTACGGCGTCGCGATCGGCATCCATCCCCACGGCCCTGGCTCGCGCTGGGACAAGATCGACCGGATCTACGCCGCCGTGAAGGACCACCACGAGAAGATCGGCCTGTGCAACGACACGGGCCACCTGCTTCGCTCGCGCGAGGACCCCGTCCGCGCCGTCGAGGTCTTCGGCAAGCGGATCTACGGCGTCCACCTGAAGGACGTGAAGGGCGCGCAGACCTTCACCATCCTCGGCCAGGGCGACCTCGACATGCCCGCGCTGTTCAAGGCTCTGGCCAAGAACGGCTACTCGTACTGCATGGCCCTGGAGTACGAGGAGAACCCGTCCGACCCGATCGCCGACATCCGCGCCTGTCTCGAAGCCGCGGCCAAGGCCATCGCCACGATCAAGACCTGACCCGACACCGGAGGGACCGCCCGCCGTGCTGCCGCGCGTGCTCGAGCCCGAGGCGATGGACACGCCCGACGAGGCCCGTGTCTACGACGCGATGGACCATTCGGCGGTCAACGACCTCTTCGTCGCCGACTTCCTCGCCGCCCACGGCCCCTGCCGGGGCGGCGCGATCCTGGACGTCGGCACCGGTCCGGCACGGATCCCGATCGCCCTCTGCCGCGCAGACCCCCGGGCTAACGTCCTGGGGATCGACCTCGCCCGCCACATGCTCGACCGGGCGCGATCCAACGTCGAGGAGGCCGGGCTCTCCGACCGGATCAAGCTCGAGCACGTCGACGCCAAGGGCGTGCCATACCCCGACGGCCAGTTCGAGGCCGTGATCTCGAACTCGATCGTCCACCATGTCGCCGACCCGACGCTCGCCCTCGCCGAGATGGTTCGGCTCGTCGCGCCGGGGGACGCTGTTCGTCCGCGACCTCCGCCGGCCCGAGGATGCCGAATCGATCGCCGCGCTCGTGGAGGCCTACGCGGCCGACGAGTCCGACTCGGCCCGCGAGCTCTTCGCCGCATCGCTAGGCGCCGCGCTGACGCTGGAAGAGATGCGCGAATTCGTCGCGGCACGTGGTCTGTGGGCGGAGGGGGTGGCGAAATCGTCCGACCGGCACTGGACCTGGACTTGTCGGCGCCCGAGCGATGCCACCTGACACGAGCCCGATCCGTCGCGACGTGACGATCCGCTCCGGCACAGCCGGATCAACGGCCCACTCTTCTTCGGGCTGATCGACGGGGGAGCGACGATCCACCGCCGCGTGGGTGAGATCGCGACGCCGATCCTCCCCATCCTCGGCGAGGCCGACCCGGTGATCGACTCGGCGTTCACGGCGGACGCCTTCGACCGGCTCGCCTCACCCGACAACTCCCGGGCCGCGTTCGCCGGCGCGCTCCACGGTCTCGAGCACGCCGCCGCTCTCGACGCCGTTGCCGCCTGGCTCGATGCGAGGCTCCCCCTCGCCTGACGCGGGCCCCATCGCCCGCCGAAGCCATCCTCGTGGCTTGCTTCTGCCTTCTGCCTTCGACATCCCCCGGGAGAGGCGGGGGCCGTCGGCAAACGGGGTCAACGGTTTCGATAGGCGTCAAGCCAGCTTTTGGTGGCGGCGGGCAGGTCGGCGAAGGCGGCGTTGATCTTCGCGGCCTCGCCACCGGCCTTCTCGAGCTCGCGGCCCTTCAGGACCATCCGCTCGGTGTCGCCGTTCCAGACGTTCGTTGCGTAGCCGTTGCTGAGCGCCCCGTAATACCAGACGCGGGGGTCGTTCGGCATCGACTGCTGGAGCTTGACGAAGGCGTCACGCGCCGGTGCAAACTGATTCTTCTTGAACAGGTCGACGGCCGTGGCAAAATCGGCATCGGCGGCGGCGTTCGCGGCCGGCGTGGGCGCCGGGCTCTCCGCGGGGACCGGAGTCGGCTTGGCCTCGGCAAGCGACTTGACGGTTTCCTTCAGAGCGGCGATGTCGGCCTTCTCTGTCTCGACGGCCTTGGCCAGGGTATCGAGCTTTGCCTGGACGGCCGACGCGCTGGCGGCCGCCTGCGCGGCCTTCTCCTCGGCGGTCTTCGTGTCGGGCACCACCGCGTCGAGCCTCTTGGAAAGCGCGTCGATCTTCGCCTCGATCGCTTTGACGTCGGGTGCCGGCTCGGGCTTCGGCAGCGAGTCGACCTTCTTGGAGAGCTCGTCGACACGTGACGTCAGCGCGGCGACCGGGTCGGGGGCGGGGGCCTCGGACTTCGCCTCAGCGGGTGCCGGCGTGGTCGTCGACGCGGCGGGCGCGGGCTCGGGTTTGGGCAGGGTCTGCGCCAGCATGATTCCGACGCCGACGAGCACGCCGCCGAGGACCAGCCCGGTCAGGATTCCCGGAAACGGCGAGGGCTTGAACGGCGGTCTCGTGTCGTGTTTCCACGCCGGTGGGGGCGGGGCCGCCTCGGCGTTGATGGGCGGCAAGGCGTCGTTGGGGTCGGGATGGTCGGACATCGGAGGTTTCCCGGTGTTTCCGGGCCCGCGGCCGACCCACACGACTCGGCAGCGGCGCCCGGCGACGGTTACGGCTCACAGACTAACCCGCCGGGTATATCGGTTCAACATGTCCGAGGCCCTGAGTCCGGCCGAGTCCCGAAAAAAACCGGGATCGCCGCGGATTGTGTCCGGCCGACCCGCGGACGGCGATGAAGGGGTGACGGACGCGAGGGCCGGGGCCGTTCGCCCCGGCCTGCATGAACCCGCCTGGGTCGGCCTCCGAGGCCCGGTCGGAGAGCCGCCCGGGACGATCCGGACGTCCGCGCAACGATCATCCGACCGTGGTACGCTCGGCCCCGGCGCCTGCCCAGCCTTCGCCCCGCATGGGCGTCAGGACGAACCTGCGACACGACACAAGCGTCAGCCCGCCCGACTTCGGATGGGTCTGGGTCGGCCTGCGCCGCGCGATCAACCGAGGGGGCGTGTGGCCTCTTCCAGGTATCCGACGAACCCACTCTCCCCAACGAGGACCCGCATCATGACGCCCCGATCTGCCCTCACCCACGCGTTCTCCTCGCTCAATCGCCGCCGGCCCGAGCCACCCCGCCACCGGACCAAGCTGGGCATGGAACTGCTCGAAGAGCGCTGGACGCCGGCCGTCTTTAACGTGAACACCCTGGCCGACGGCTTCAACGTGGGCCCCGGCCTGCTCTCGCTCCGCCAGGCGATCCAGATGGCCAACGCCACGCCCGGCGGCAACACGATCAACCTGACCGTCCCGGGTACATACAACATCACCCTGCTCGGTGCCGGCGAGGACGGGAACCAGACCGGTGACTTCGACATCCTGCCCAGCGGCGGGAACCTGACGATCCAGAACACAAGCGGCGCCCCGGTCGCGGTCTCGGGCGACGGCACTGACCGCGTCTTCGACATCAACCCGCTCGACACGGGCACCAACGCCCCGTTCAAGGTCACGCTGGCTGGCTTCACGATCGAGAACGGCTTCGCATCGCCCGGCGACGGCGCGGCCGGGTCAGGCGGCGGCATCCGCGACCAGGGCAACGCCAGCCTCGAGCTCGACTACGTCACGGTCGCCGACAACCTAGCCACGGCCGACGGCGGCGGTATTTCCATGGAGAACGTCGTCAACGTCCCGTGGAAGCTCACGCTCAACTCGAGCGTCATCAAGGACAATCACGCGGGCGACGCGGGTGGCGGCATCGAGGAGGACGGCCAGGGGACGATCACCATCAACGGCGGCACGATTATCAGCGGCAACACGACCGTCAACCAGGGCGGCGGGGTGTGGCTCGACGCCATCGACGGCGTCACGGCCAACACGACGATCAGCGGCACGGTCATCAAGAACAACATCGCCTTCACCGGCGTCGGCGGCGGTGTCGGCAACTCGGGCTCCGGCAACGTGGTCTTCAACACGGACGTGGTCGAGTACAACTTCTCGGGCTCGGCCGGCGGCGGCTTCGGCGACTCCGGAAACACCGGCAACCTGACCGTCGAGGGGTCGTCCGACTTCGAGTACAACTATGCGACGGCCGGGGGCGGCGGCATCCAGGAGGGCGGACCGCTCACGGTCATCGCCGACAGCTCGATCCTGAACAACGCGACGCAGGGCAACGGCGGCGGCATCCTCGCCGGCAATGTCAACGACCCTGCCCAGGTCGTGCCGCACACGACCCTCGCGATCTTCGACGCGACGATCGCCGGCAACGTCGGCGTCAACGGCGGCGGGATCGAGGACACGGACACGACGCTGAACCTCTCGCTCTCGCTCGTCGAGAACAACAAGGCCCTGGGGCTCAACGGCGGCACCGACGGCAACGGTGGCGGGCTCGACGTCGCCAACGGCGGCACTGGGACGAACGTCGCGAGCGCGGTGAACGTCAGCCGGACGCTGTTCTTCCAGGACGTCGCGGGCAATGTCGGGATCGGCAACGGCGGCGGGATCAACGACGCGGCCGGCACGCTCGACGTCAACAGCTCGGAGTTCGTGCTGGACTCGGCCGGCCATCAGGGCGGCGGCGTTAGCTTCTTCGGAACGTCGCTCCACATCGTCGGCTCGACCTTCTCGGGGAATCGCGCCGTCATGGGAGGCGGCGGGGTCGAGTTCCAGGGCACCGGGACCGTGGCGAACGACACGTTCTCGTGGCTCATCAATGACACGATCGTCGGCGGCGTGGCGGGCCTGGTGGGAGGCGGCGTCGACTTCGAGACCACCGGCGACCTCTTCCTGATCAATGACACGATCAACAACAACGCGGCCATGGAAGGGGGCGGCGTGTCGAAATTCAATTCGGGCACGCTCGTATTCGAGAACGATGTCGTCGCGCTGGACACCGCCCTTAACGCCAACTCTGGGCCGGACGTCTTCGGCACGGTGACCGACTTCGGCGGGAATTTCATCGGCTCGGTCGGCCCGATGAACGGCGACGCGGGATTCGGCCCGGGCACGCTGACCGGAAACCCGATGCTCGGGCCCTTCCAGGCCAACGGCGGCCCCGCCGTCGGCACGCTGGCCGTCCACTTCACGATCGCGACCGAGGCCCCGCTCGCCGGCAGCCCGCTGATCGCGGCAGGGATCACGAACGGCGCCCCAGGGACCGACGCCCGGGGCATCACCCGCCCGACGAACGTCAAGCCGACCATCGGCGCCTACCAGAGCTGAACGACGGCGGGCCGCCGGGGCGAGACTTGCCCCGGCGGCCCGGTCGTTTTCGAAGGCGCTGCAGCCGGCTCAGCCGTTGAGATGGCCCTTGTACTCGGGCGAGGCGAGGAACGTGAAGGTGACCTTCGCCGGCAGGAGCTGGGCCGGTCCCTCGATCGCGTTGACCCAGTCGGCCTCGCCCGCGGGATCCGGGTGCGCGCTGGAGGACGTCGTAGTAGAGGCCGTCCACAAACGCCGTGACGCCGACATCGCCGCCGAGGTAGCTCGTGTAGATGTTCGTGGGCGGGTGCGACGGCCGGAGCTGCTGGCCCCCGGCGGCGATGAGGAACTCGCTCACCACGGTGTACGGCGTGACGGAGCCGGTCTCGAGGTGGGCCGTCCAGAACGCCTCGCCCTTGGGGTCGGGTGTGGTGTGGAGGACGTTGATGTACAGCCCGTCGACGAACGACTGCAGGCCGATGCTGCCGCCGATGTAATTGGAATAAATGTCATACTGGCTATACGTGTTCTGGACGGGCTGAAGCCCGCCCCCGCCGCTCTCGCCGGTGACGGCCGGGGCGGTCTTAGGGTTGGCAATGGCGGGCGTGGCCGTCTGGATCAAGGCCGCCTGCTGCATGTGCAAGAGGTGGGCCTCGACGGCCGCCGCGGACACGTGCGACAACATGGCACGCGCTTCGAGACTATCAAAGTGGGCGCCTCGACGGAGAGGACGCCTGGAAGAACCGTCTTTCATCGTCGGATCGCTCCGAACCGTTTCGTCGCAACTCCTTATGCGCGAGAGCCGGTCGTTCCTGTATGACCGGCCGGGACGGTCCGCAAGCCGTTATTTCAGCGCGCGGGGAGAGTCGGCACGCGGCCTGCTCGGTTGGTGCCTCGGGACGCACCCACGTGGTTACTCTACCACGCCAATGCGGATTACCAAATTCGCGCCGGACGACGCCGATCGATCGCATTGAATAAACGATCAGACCCGCACGAACATCTGCCCGGGCAGCCGCCGGACCAGCCGGCGCATCTCCAGCACGCTCAGCGTCGCCATGACCTGCGAGGCCGTCAGCCGGGTCTCGCCGATCAGGCCGTCGACCGTCGTGGGCGTGTCGCCCAGGCGGCCGAGGATCGTCGCGTTCCTGGTCCGACAGCGTGAGCTCGGCCGGGCGGCGGACGGCCGGCTCGTCGGGCGCGGTGCGGACCTCGCGGACGAGCGGACCGAGTTCTTCCAGGATGTCGTCCACCGTCTCGACGAGCCGGGCGCCGTCGCGGATCAGCCGGTGGCAGCCGACGCTCGCCAGGCTGTCGACCGGTCCCGGGACGGCGAAGACCTCGCGGTTCTGCTCCATCGCGTGCCGGGCCGTCGCCAGCGAGCCGCTTCTGGGGGTCGCCTCGACGATGACCACGCCCAGGCTGAGGCCCGAGATGATCCGATTCCTCTGCGGGAACAGGCCCGCGAGGGGCTCCTGGAGCATCGCCGACTCGGTGACGATCGCGCCCGCCGCGGCGACCTCGCGGGCGAGCCCCTCATGCTCGGGCGGATAGATCTGCGCCAGGCCGTTGGCGAGCACGGCGATCGTCCGCCCGCCCGCGCAGAGCGCCCCGCGATGGGCCGCCGCGTCGATGCCCCGGGCCAGCCCCGAGACGACCGTCAGCCCGACCCTTGCGAGCGACGCCCCGAGCTTCTCGGCGATCCTCAGTCCGTATGGCGTGCAGTGCCGCGCGCCGACGATCGCCACGGCCATCGCGTCCCGCTCGACGAAATCACCTCTCACATAGAGCAGGCCCGGCGGGTCGGGGATCTCGGCGAGCATCTCGGGGAAGCCGTCCATTCCCCGCGCGACCGGCCTCACGTCGTGCTTTCGGCACAATGCCAGCTCGGTCGCGGGGTCGAACTCGCGTCGCGCCCGGCGATCCGCTCGGCCAGCTTGGGCCCGACGCCGTCGACCTCCTTCAGCGCCTTCATCGACGCGTCGAGCGCGCGGCCGGCCGTCTTGAAGCGGTCGAGCAGCGCGCTGCAGGTCTGCGGCCCGACGCCGGGGACCATCGTCAGGCAGAGCAGGTCGCGAAGCTCGTCGTCGGTCACGCCGGAGCTCTGCGCGATAAGATGGCCGCGACGCGGGCGTCGCGGACGATCGCCTCGGTCGGCTCGTCGGTCAGTTCGACGTGACCCGAGCCGCCTCGGCAGGACGAAGCGGATGCGCCCGCCGCGGTTCTTCTTGTCGCGGCCCATGGCGTCGATCAGGGCGTCGGGGTCGAGTCCGGGGGCCGAGGTCGGCAGGCCGAGGCGCTCGAGCAGGGCGACGAGCCGCGAAGTCACTTCTTCATCGATCCACCCGAGCCGCTCGGCGACCCTGGCCTCGGCCACCATCCCCACGGCCACGGCCTCGCCGTGCCGGAATGCCCCGCCGTAGCCGGCAACGGCCTCGATGGCGTGGCCGACCGTGTGGCCGAAGTTCAGAACGGCCCGCAGGCCGGTCTCCTCGCGCTCGTCCTTGGCGACGACGTCGGCCTTGAGCCGGCAACTGTCGCGCGATGATCCGCCGCAGGATCGCCGGCTCCGAGGCCAGGATCGCGTCGGCGTTCGCCTCGACCTCGGCGAAGAAGTCGGCGTCGAGGATCACGCCGTACTTGACCACCTCGGCCAGCCCGCACCGCAGCTCGCGGATCGGCAGGCTCGCGCAGGGTCGCCGTGTCGATCCAGACGCCGACGGGCTGGTGGAAGGCGCCGATGATGTTCTTGGCGTCCGGGTGGTTGATCCCGACCTTGCCGCCGACCGAGCTGTCGACCTGCGCGAGCAGCGTGGTCGGGACCATCAGCAGCGGGACGCCGCGGGCATAGGTCGCGGCGACGAACCCGGCGAGGTCGCCGATCACGCCGCCGCCCACGGCGACGACGCAGGCGTGGCGGTCGGCCTTCATCGCGACGAGCCGGTCCCAGAGCGCCTGGGCCGAGGCGAACGACTTGGTCGCCTCGCCCGGCGGGGAGCACGGCGAGCTCGCACGCGATCCCGATCGACTCCAGTCCCTCGCGGTAGGCCCCGGCCGTCGGTTCGACGTTGCGCATCGGTGACGATCAGTGCCCGCCGGCACGCACCGGCCGGCCCAGGAGGCGTCGAGCGCCGCGCAGCGAACGGCGCGAACCCTGCCGGTGCGCCGCTGACGACGCGGACGGTGTAGGTTCGCGGGCCGAGCGGGACGGTCACGTCGTCGGTCGCGGGATTCAAGCGGCGCTCGCCTCCGGGGTCGGGTCGTCCTGTCGAGTCTAGCACCCGGGCGGCGGAGCGTCATGTGAGTGGGAAAGCAGACCGTGTGGAGTGCGGAGCGGCGGAGGTCAGAAGGCCGGGTCGCGCAGACGAGGCGAGTTGACCGACTCTGCGCCCTTCACTCCGCTTCCCTACGACCGCATTCCGAGCCCGGCGCCGGCTCGACGGATTGTCGCCCCTGGCCCGCGCAGGATAAACTGAAGGAAACGAGCCTAGCACGGATGGTCTCTCCCACCCTCCGTCCGAATCCGTCCCGCCACGGGTGGCCGCTCATGACCGATCTGTTCTCCTGGTCGCTCGACCTGGGCCGCTGGGCGGGGACCCGCGTCCGGGTGCACTGCACCCTGGTCGATCTTCGCGGTCTTCGCCGCTGCTCGTCGGGATCACGTCGGACACCCCGCGGTTCTGGCCGACCCTGGCCTGGCTGGCGCTCTGGCTCGTCGTCCTGGTGCTCCACGAGGCCGGGCACGCTGATCGCCGCCTCGTGGACCGACTCGGACGCCGAGGACGTGATGCTCTGGCCGCTGGGCAACCTCGTCGGCCCCTCGCGCGGACGATCGCACGAGAACCCGCGGGTCGCGGCCGGCGGGCTGTTCATGAGCGGCACGCTCGCCGTCGTGACGTTCGTCGCGCTCTGGCTGCTCGGCGCGCAGATGGTCCTCAAGCCGTTCGGCGAGTGGCCCGATTCGGGCGCGCCGGCCCTGCTGGGCGTGAAGGACTCGCCGCCGGCGGTGCCGCTGTCGCTCGTCTGGTTCGTCGGCTGGTTCGGCTGGCTCAACTGGGTCGTCTTCTGCGCCAACTGTCCTGCCCGCCCTGCCATTCGACGGCGGCCGGATCGTCCGCGCCACGGTCGCCCGGCCCGGGCCTGGGCGAGACGCGCGACACCATGATCGCCCCGTGGCTGGCCCACTCGTCGGCCGCGCTGCTCGGGCTGGTCGGCGTGCTCCGTCTGGTCTTCTACCAGCGGGCCGACTCGATCACGCTGATCGTCCTGGCCATGCTGATCGAGGCCCTCGTCCGCGCCGAGGCGCGGATGATGGAGGACGGCAGCTTCTTCGACGAGGGCGTCTTCGGCTACGACTTCTCCGAGGGATACACCAGCCTCGAGGCGAGCACCGCCAAGGTCCGCCCCCACCGCGAGAGCGCCCTCAAGCGCTGGCGCCGCCGCCGCTCCGAGCAGCGCCGGCAGCGCCGCGCCGCCCAGTACGCCGCCGAGGACCGCCGGCTCGACGAGATCCTCGACAAGCTCCACCGCGAGGGCAAGTCGTCGCTGACCGACGAGGAGAACCGGTTCCTCGTCCGCGTCAGCGCCAAGATCAAGAAGCGGCCCCGGGACCGTGAGTAGCCGCTTCCTCGACGCCCTGGCCGCGCGGCCCTTGCTGCTCGACGGCGGCATGGGCACGCGGCTGATCGCCCGCGGGCTGGACCTCAGGACGGACGACCCGGCCCTCTGGAACCTCTCCCGTCCCGAGGTCGTCCGCGACATCCACGCCCGCGACGTTGCCGCCGGCTCCGACGCCGCTGCTGACCAACACCTTCGGCGCCAATCCCGCGTGGCTCGCCCGGCTCGGCCGTTCGCGACGCGATGGCCGCGATCAACCGCTCGCGCCGTCGCGCTCGCCCGCGAGGCCGCCGGCCCCGACCGGTTCGTCCTCGGCTCGATCGGCCCGACGGCCGCGGAATCCGCCCGGAGCCTATCGCGAACAGGCCGAGGTCCTGGTCGAAGCGGGCGTCGACGGCCTCATCCTGGAGACCCATCCTGATCGACCGGGCCCTCGCTCGCGCCTACTCCGAGATTCGCCAGCGTCGACAGCTTGCCCGTCCTCGTCAGCCTTCGTCCTGGCGACCGACCCGGTCGCCGACTGCCCGCCGCCTCGCTCGAGGCCGGTGCCGACGTCCTCGGCGGTCAACTGCACGGTCCGGCCGAACCGGCCCGGGTCGTCGTCGACTCCATCGCGCTGCGTCGCGTACCGTGCCCTTGCTCTGGTCAAGCCGGCCGCGCCAGCTCCCCGGCCGGCCGCCGATCCCGATCCGGACGAGGCGTTCGCGGCGCGTCCCCGCCTGGCTCGGCTGGGGCGTCCGGCTGATCGGCGGCTGCTGCGGCACGACCGAGGCCCACGTCGCCGCCCTCCGCTCGGCCCTCGATCGCGAGGCCGCCCGCGGGTTATGATGGTTCGGATCGATCTCGACCATCCCGAGGACCTCTGCCCGTGTCCGACGACCGAGACCTCCGCTCGCCGAAGCCGCGCCGCAAGAAGGCCCGCCGCGAGGACCTCAAGGCCGGCGAATGCCTCTGCGACCACTGCTACGGCAAGTGCTGCCGCTACTTCTCGCTGCCGATCGACACGCCCGAGACCTGGGACGACTACGACGCCATCCGCTGGTATCTCGCCCACGGCCAGACGCTCGTCTACGTCGAGAAGGGGACGTGGTATCTCGTCGTGATGACCAAGTGCAAGTACCTGACCCGCGACGACCGCTGCGCCATCTACCTGAGCCGCCCAAGATCTGCTCCGAGTACACGACCGACAACTGCGAGTACGACGACGACTGGCTGTTCGAGAAGGTCTTCGAGACGCCCGAGCAGATCTGGGAATACGCCGAGGCCATCCTGCCGCCCCGCAAGCGGAAGAAGGCCGTCGCCGGGCCGGTCGTGACGCAGATCGGCGACGCGTCCTGAAGCCGTCACGATCGGGTACGAGACCTCCGATGGCCAACCGGCACAACCACTACGAGGCGGCCTTCGAGGCGTTCATCCGGTCGCTCCGGGTGCCGTGCGTGGCCGTCGACGAGGCCAAGCGCGCGTTTTTCGGGGACGAGGGGCTCAAAAACCCGGACTTTCTGCTGTATCCTCGGCTGGGTCCGAATCTCGTCGTCGAGGTGAAGGGGAAGCGGGCGAAGGACGCCGAGGGCCGTCGGCCCTGGGAGAACTGGGTGACGACCGACGACCTCGACGGCCTGGCGCGGTGGCAGGAGATGTTCGGGCCGGGGTTCCGCGCGATCCTGGCGTTCGCCTACGCCGAGCCGTTGCCCCCGTTCCCCCTGCCGCCCGGCGACGGGGCGTTCGAGTTCCGCGGCCTGGACTATCGGTTCTGGGCGGTCGGGCTGGACGACTACATCGCAGCACCTCCGCTCGCGGGGCCCGGCCTGGAAGGCCGTCGCCATGGCCCGCGCCGAGTTCCGCCGCCGGGTCCGCCCGCTGCCCGAATGGCTGCCGATGACCGCGACCGCCCCGAGCGCCCGAACCCCTCAAGGACCGCCGCCGATGACCCGACTCGCCCGCGCCCTCCGCCCCCTGGCCCTGCTCGCCGCCCTGGCCCTGCCCGCCGCGGCCCGCGCCCAGGCGCCCGACCCCAACGCGGCCCCCGGCGCGACCACCGAGGAGGGCAACCCCGTCCCGCGGCTACATCGCCACGGCCTGCTCGGCTCGCCGCGGCGCTGTTCGTCCTCTGCAAGTCGGCCCGGCGGTGAACCGCGATCGCTCGGAGGATCAACCGCAGATGACGCAGAGGCCGCAGATCGAGATCAATCGAAAGAGCTTCTTCATCTGCGGCCTCTGCGTCCTCTGCGGTTGATCCCTCCATTCCCGATGGATCGCGCGACGATGACCGAGACCGACTCCGCGGCCGACGCTTCGACGACGTCGCCGCCATCTACCGCACGCCCGTGCTCGACCTGATCTTCCGCGCCGCCGAGGTGCACCGCGGCACCACGACCCGTCGAAGGTGCAGGTCTGCGTCCTGCTCTCGATCAAGACCGGCGGCTGCCCCGAGGACTGCGGCTACTGCCCCCAGGCCGCGCGGTATCACACGGGCGTCGAGGCCGAGGCGCTGATGGACGTCGACGACGTCCTCGCCGCCGCCCGCCGGCGAAGGACGACGGCGCCACGCGGTTCTGCATGGGCGCGGCCTGGCGCGAGGTCAAGGACAAGCCCCAGTTCGACCGCGTCCTGGAGATGATCCGCGGCGTCAAGGAGCTCGGCCTGGAAGCCTGCTGCACCCTCGGCATGGTCACCGAGGACCAGGCCCGCCGGATGAAGGAGGCCGGGCTCGACGCCTACAACCACAACCTCGACTCGTCCGAGGAGTTCTACGACCGGATCATCTCGACCCGCACCTACCAGCGACCGGCTCGACACCCTGGCGCACGTCCGCGAGGCCGGGATCACGGTCTGCTGCGGCGGGATCGTCGGCATGGGCGAGACCGAGGACGACCGGATCGCGCTGCTGCACACGCTGGCCAGCCTGCCCGAGCCGCCCGAGTCGGTGCCGATCAACGCCCTGGTCGCCGTCGAGGGGACGCCGCTGGCCGACCGGCCCCGGGTCGCGATCTGGGACATGGTCCGGACGATCGCCACGGCCCGGATCCTGATGCCCCGGTCGATGGTCCGGCTCTCCGCGGGCCGGATCGCGCATGAGCGAAGCCGACCAGGCGCTCTGCTTCCTCGCCGGGGCCAACTCGATCTTCGCCGGCGACAAGCTGCTGACCACCCCCAACCCCGAGGTCGACGCCGACGGCCGCCTGTTCGCGACGCTGGGGCTCTCGCCGCTGCCGGCCGGCGAGGCGTCAGGCGTCGCCTGATCCCGAGGCACCGGCCCATGGCCGACCCCCTCGACTGGATCGACGACGAATCCGCCGCCTGGGCCGATCGCGGGCTGAAACGGTCGCTCCGGCCGGCCGGCGGCAGCTCGTCAACTTCGCGTCGAATGATTACCTCGGCCTCGCGCGCGACGACCGCGTCGTCGCCGCGTGCGATCGAGGCCGCGAGCCGCTACGGCTGGGGGGCGGGCGCCTCGCCGCTCGTCTCGGGCTGGAGCGACGAGCACGAGGCCCTCGCCCGCGAGATCGCCACATTCGAGCGGACCGAGGCGGCTGTGCTCTTCCCGACCGGTTACGCCGCGAACCTCGGGACGATCGCCGCGCTCGTCGGCAAGCCGGACGTGATCTATTCCGATCGCCTGAACCACGCGTGCCTGATCGACGGCGCCCGGCTCTCCGGCGCGACGATCCGCGTCTATCCGCACAACGACATCCGCGGCCCTCGCCGCCCTGCTCGAACGCGACCGCGGCCGATTCCGCCGCACGCTTGATCGTCACCGACGGCGTCTTCAGCATGGACGGCGACCTGGCCGCGATCGACCAGCTGGCCGAACTGGCCGAAGAGCACGGGGCGATGCTCCTGGTCGACGAGGCGCACGGCACGGGCGTCTTCGGGCCCGATGGCCGGGGCGCGGCGTCGGAGCTGGGCGTGGCCGAGCGGGTGACGATCAAGGTCGGCACGCTCTCGAAGGCCCTCGGCTCGGTGGGAGGGTTCGTGGCGGGATCGCGGCGGCTGATCGACTGGCTGGTCAATCACGCCCGCCCGCTGATCTTCTCGACCGCCGCGCCGGCCGGCCACGGCCGCCGCCGCGCGCGAGGCGCTGCGGATCGCGATGGCGGAGCCGTGGAGGCGGCAGCGGGCGCGAGCGCTCGGGGAGCGGCTCCGCGCGGGGATCGCGGAGGCGGGATACGCCGTCGCCGCCGTCGTCGGGGCCGATCGTGCCGGTCATGCTCGGGCGACCCGAACGGCCGCGCTCGACCTCGCCTCCCGGCTCGCGGCCGCGGCTTCCTCGTCCCGGCGATCCGGCCCGCCGTCGGTGCCCGAGGGCACGTCGCGGCTCCGCGTGGTCGCGACGGCCGGCCCACTCGGACGACCAGGTCGAGGCGCTGATCCTGGCGTTTCGCGAGGGTGGTCCGTAGGATAGGTCGATCCGCCGTTGCGTGCGAGCTTCGAGGTCACGGCATGGACTGGGACGCGATCCGCCGGGCCGAGTTCCCCGTCGCCGAGCGATGGGCCTACTTCGACCACGCCGCCGTCTCCCCCCTGCCCCGCCGGGCGCGCGACCGCCTCGTCGCGTGGGCCGACGACCAGGAGGAGCAGGGCGTCGTCCGCTGGCCCAAGTGGGAGACGCGCGTCGAGGACGTCCGCCGGCGCCGCCGCGACCTTGATCGGCGCCGAGCCCGACGAGATCGCCTTCGTCGCCAACACGACGCACGGCATCGGCCTCGTGGCCGAGGGCTTTCCGTGGAAGGTCGGCGACAGCGTCGTCACGGCGGCCGAGGAATATCCGTCGAACTCTATCCCTGGATGAACCTCGCGGGCCGCGGCGTCGCGCTGCGGACCGTGCCGACCCGCGCGGGGCGGATCTGGGTCGACGACATCGCCGCGGCGATCGACGCATCGACGCGGCTCGCTCACGATCAGCCACGTCGAGTTCGCCTCCGGGTTCCGCAACGACCTCGACGCCCTGGGCGAGCTCTGCCGCGAGCGCGAACGTCGCGTTCTTCGTCGACGCGATCCAGGGGCTCGGGCCGCACGTCATCGACGTGAGCAAGACGCCGATCGACTTCCTCGCCGCCGACGGCCACAAGTGGCTGCTCGGGCCGGAGGGGGCGGGGATTCTCTACGTCCGCCGCGAGTGGATCGACCGGCTCCGGCCGCTGGGCGTCGGCTGGCACAGCGTCGTCAGCTCGTACAACTCGCCGACGATCACGCTCCACCTCAAGTCCTCCGCCCAGCGGTGGGAGGGCGGCTCGTTCAACATGCCGGGCATCCACGCCCTGGGCGCGAGCCTCGAACTGCTTACGGAGATCGGCCCGGATCGCGTCTCGGCGCGGATCCTCGAGCGGGCCGAGGCCGTCCGCGAGATCGCGCGCAACGGCGGGCTGGACGTCGTCGGCTCGCCGAGGCCGGAAGACCTCTCGGGGATCGTCGCGCTCGAGGCCGGGGGTCGACCCGGCCGCGCTCGTCCGCAAGGCGCGCGAGCGCGGCGTGGTGCTGGCGCCTGCCGCCGCGGCCGGGTCCGGTCAGCCCGCATCGTTTACAATAATGACGACGACCTGGGCCGGCTCGCCGAGGCGCTCGAGGCCCGTTGACCACGGGGAATCCGCCGATGAGCCCGACGACCTCCGACCGCACGCGCCGTCTTCACCGGCACGTTCGACCCGCTGACGCTCGGCCACCTCGACGTGATCCGCCGGGGCCGGCTGCTCTTCGACCGGCTCGTCGTCGGCATCGGCGTCAACCCGAACAAGCAGGTCGCTCTTCACCATCGAGGAGCGCGTCGCGCTGGCCCGGCGGGTCGTGGCGCCGTTCGAGAACGTCGAGGTCGAGGCGTTCGACGAGCTGGCCGTCCAGTTCGTCCGGCGGATCGGGGCGCGGGTCATCCTCCGCGGCGTCCGGACGCTCTCGGACATGGAATACGAGTTCAGCATGACGCTGACGAACAACCGGCTCGACCCGGCCGTCGAGACCGTCTTCCTGATGGCCGACGGCGAATATTCGCACGTCTCCAGCAGCCTGATCAAGCAGGTCGCCCGGTTCGGCGGGGCGGAGGCGCTCGACCGGTTCGTGCCGCCCGAGCTGGTCGGGCCGATCCTGGCGAAGATGCGCGAGATGGATTAGCCTGGCGGTCGTGCCGCATTTCTCCCCGGAGCCCGGAGAATCCGCCGATGAGCCTCGGTCCCCTCGCGGAGCCGGTTGCGGAGGGCGTCGTCATCCAGGCGCCGTGGTCGAGGCTGCTCGCCTACGTCGCGCTGTTCCTCCGGCTCGCCTCGGGTCGGGACTGATCAACGGCGGACTGGCCGCGGTCCTGAAGCAGAACGGCTTCGGCGGACCCGGGATCGGCCGGCCCGTCAATCCGTTCACCGGCGCGGTCACGCCGGGCATGCCGGGAGTCGATGCGCTGGCCGATGTGTTACCCTTCGCCGAGCTGGCCGTGGGCGTCGGCCTGATCTTCGGGATCTTCACGACGATCTGCGCCATTGCCGCCTGCGTGCTCGCGCTCGTCACGCCGCTGATGATGACCGTGTCCCTGATGGTCAACGCGGGGATCGCGACCGCGCCGAACCGGTTCGGCTTCGGCGTCGAGTTCTTCCTGCTCGGGATCGGCCAATCGACCCTGGCCTACGCCGCCCTCCTGCTGCTCTCGCCCGTGGCGATCAACCGGCTGTCGATGGACGCCCTGATCTTCGCGCGGCTCGTCCCGGCCGATCTTCCCTGCTCCAGTTGAGCCGGGCGTCGGCAGCGAGCCGGCCCCGCCCGGCGAATCGCCGCCCTAATTCGCCTCGGTCGTGCCGCCCGTTCGAGAGCCGGCTCCGCAGATACGCCGCGCGGGCCACGGTGCGCTCGTCGACCTCCAGCGGCTTGCCCTGGATCTTCTGGAGGTGGGCCGGCTGGGTCTGGATGAACAGCTCGTTGACCGTCGGGATCTCCAGGTCGTCGATCAGACCCAGGTTGATCCCCAGCCGGACGCTCGAGAGCAGATAGCATCGTCTCCTCGCTGGAGATCGTGTGCGCCGTCTTGAGCACGCCGTAGGCGCGGCTGACCTGGTCGTGCAGGTGCTGCCGCCGCTCGCTGACGAGCTTCTGGCGGGCCGTGCGCTCGTACTCGATGATCTGCGGGACGACCTCGGTGAGGTTGCGGATCAGCTCCAGCTCGCTCTTGCCCAGGGTCTGCTGGTTCGAGATCTGGTAGAAGTCGCCCGAGGCCTGCGTCCCCTCGCCGTAGAGGCCGCGGACGGCGAGGTTGATCTTCTGGAGGGCGCGGAAGACCTTGTCGATCTGCTTCGTCTGCACCAGGGCCGGCAGGTGGAGCATCACGCCGACCCTGATCCCGGTGCCGACGTTGGTCGGGCACGCGGTCAGGTAGCCGAGCTGCGGGCTGAAGGCGTAGGGGAGCTTCTCCTCGAGCTGGTCGTCGAGCGCGTTGATCCGCTCCCAGACGTCGTGGAGCGAGAGGCCCGAGTGCATGACCTGGATCCGGAGGTGGTCCTCCTCGTTGACCATGATCGAGATGTTCTCGTGCGGCCCGATGGCGACGCCCCGGGGATATTCGGCGGTGGCGAGCTCGCGCGAGATGAGCTGGCGCTCGACCAGGAACTGGAGGTCGAGCTTGCGAGCGCTGTTCAGGTCGAAATAATCTGAGGTCTCGGCACTGGCCGAAATCGCCGATGCGGACGTGGGCCTCGATGTCGGCCTTCTCGGCGCGGCTGGCGCGGTTGATGAACGGGAAGTCGTTGAGGTTCCGCGCCAGGCGGATCCGCGAGCACATGACGATGTCGCTCTCGGGGCCGGTGCCTCGGAGCCACTCGCCGGAGGTGCGGGTCAGGTCGTCGAGGTTCATCGGTCGGCATCCTTCTGGCGTCCGCGATCGCTCGCCCGCCCCTTGATGATCGGGCGGACGCACTCCACGACCTGATCGATATCGATCAGCGAGACTCCCTGGTCCAGATCATAGACCAGCATGACGCCCGCCCTCGGGCGACATCCAGGCCATCTCCGGGCTCCGGACGTGATAGCCATTGCCGGCCGCCGTGCGGACCTCGAACGGATGGAATTTCTTCGGCGTCGAAGCATGGTCCTTATCTGCTTTGCGTCCATCGGTCGATCCTTCGAAGCTCAGGTAGTTCGTCTCGGGCCGGCGGAGCGAGTCGCGAATCCGCGCGGCGCTGCTCGTAATCTTCCAGGGCGATGGCGTCGCGGAGCTCGGCGCGGGCGCGGAGGCGAGCGCGGTCGGCGGCGACGCAGGGTCGGCCGCGCCGGGGGGCCTTGCCCACGTGCCGGGTCGCGCCGTGCTGGTCGCGAGATCAGGGGGAGCAGGCCCTTGGCGAACACCTCGTAGTCGGCCGGGCAGCCGAGCCGGCCGTCGGACCGGGCCTGCATGAACTTCAGTGCCGCACTCGGGGCAGGCGAGCTCGGCCAGCTCGCCGACCAGCTCGCCGACGTGCGCCACGATCAGGGCCTGGACCACCCCCTCCAGCCCCAGGTTCGGCGCGGCCTTGGGCGGGCCGAGGCCGGCCTTGCGGGCACAGCGGGAGCAGAGGTGGACCTCGCGGCGCTGGCCGTCGACCGACTCGGTCAGGTGGACGGTCGCCTCTTCCGGCACAGCGCTGGCAGGTCATGGGCGGGCCACCCGAGCCGGAGGGGGAGGAGCCGCCGGCTAGCGGCCGAGCTCGTGTTCGAGCGCCTTGATCTTGTCGCGGACCCGCGCCGCCATCTCGTAATCCTCGGCGGCGACGGCGCCGCTTCAGGTCGTTGCGGAGCTGGATCAGCATCGTCTGCTGCTTCGGGTCGCGCGGGGCGCGGCGGGGGGCCTTGCCGGTGTGCCGGGTCTCGTCGTGGATGTTCTCCAGGAGCGGCATCAGCTCGTCGCGGAAGACCTCGTAGTCGTGCGGGCAGCCGAGCCGGCCGGTGGCTGCGGAACTCGCCGAAGGTGATCTGGCAGACCGGGCAGGTCTGCTGGTCCAGCGCCGCGGGCTCGCCCGAGGCCTCGCCGCCGATCAGGGCCTTGGCCAGCTCGCTCATCGCCGGCTTGTCGGGCGACTCGGCCGCGGGGGCCAGGTGCTGGCGGGCGTGCTCGTCGCAGAAGTGGATACTCGTGCGGCTTGCCCTTCTCGATGTCCGTGATATGAAAAGTGGCGACTTTCGCGCACTTGTTACACTTCATCACCATCCTCCTCCACCCGACGGCGGTCGGACGACGCCCTCGCCCGGGACGCTGATCCCGGCGAACCTCCCGCGTCGCGTCGGCGTCCGGGGGATGTGCTCGTGGCCAGGTTTCATTGTAGTTATGAGCCGGGGTGCTGTCAAGCAACCGGCGGGCCCGCCGCGCGCCGGCGCCGTCACGGCCGGCCGCGTCGCTATTCCTTGACATGGCCGGGGTTCGGCGTGACGAGCCGGGCGGCCCCTCGCCGGCTGACACGCCCGCGCCGTAAGATCGGACGGGTAGCCGGCCGATTTCCGGGGCACCGGCCTTGCCCGTCACTGCGATAGCCGGGTGGCCGAGGCGGCCGCGGTGCCGGCGGGAGTGGCCTCGGCTTCTCCCTCCCGAGCACCGCGTCCGCCGCGGACCCGTTGCCTTCGATGCGATCGAAGGCCGGTCATCCTTCCCGGCGTGATCGAGGCCCCGACCCCATGCCCCCGCACCGGCCCGCCTTCGACGACTTCGCCCGACGGGCCGGCGACGCCCGCTTCGTCCCCGTCTACCGCCAGCTCGTCGGCGACGCCCTGACGCCCGTCTCGGCCTTCCGCCGGATCGAGCGGCCGGGCCCCTCGTTCCTCTTCGAGAGCGTCATCGGCGGCGAGAAGGTCGGCCGGTACAGCTTCCTCGGCACCGAGCCCTTCCTGCGGTTCGAGGCGCGGGGCCACCAGGTCAGCGATCACCCCGACGGCCGACCCCGCCGCCTCGCGCCACCTTCCAGAGCGACGACCCGTTCCGCGACCTCGGAAACGCTCCTGTCCGAATACAAGGCCGTCCGCCTCCCCGAGCTCCCCCGCTTCACCGGCGGCGCCGTCGGCTTCGCGGCCTATGACTCGGTCCGCTACATCGAGCGCCTGCCCAACGCCCCGCCCGACGACCGCGGCTTGCCCGACCTCTCGTTCGCCTTCTACGACCGGATGGTCCTCTTCGACCACATCCGCAAGACCGTCGCTGGTCGTCGCCCACGCCCACCTCGGCCCGGGGTCGACCCTCGCGCGGCCTACGACGACGCCTGCCGGCGGATCGACGAGCTGGTCGACCGCCTCGCCACGCCCGGTCCCGAGCCGACCTTGCCCGACATCGACACGGCGGCCCCGGCGACGCTCACGCCCGAATCGAACATGACGCAGGCCCAGTTCGAGGCGTCGTCCGCCGCTGCCAGGAGTACATCAAGGCCGGCGACATCTTCCAGGTCGTCCCCAGCCAGCGGTTCACGCTCGAGACGACCGCCGCGCCGTTCGACATCTACCGGACGCTCCGCGTGGTCAACCCGAGCCCGTTCCTCTTCTACCTCACGTTCGACGACTTCCACCTGATCGGCAGCTCGCCCGAGATCCTCGTGCGGGTCGAGGACGGCGAGGTCACGGTCCGCCCCCTCGCCGGCACCCGCCGCCGCGGCAAGGACGAGGCCGAGGACCGCGCCCTGGCCGCCGAGCTGCTCGCCGACCCCAAGGAGCGGGCCGAGCACATCATGCTCGTCGACCTCGGCCGCAACGACGTCGGCCGCGTCTGCGAGTACGACTCGGTGCAGCCTGACCGACCTGATGACGGTCGAGCGGTACTCGCACGTCATGCACATCACGTCGAACGTCACCGGCAGGCTCTCGCGCGGGAAGACCGCCTTCGACGCCCTCCGCGCGGGCTGCCGGCGGGGACGGTCTCGGGCGCGCCGAAGGTCCGGGCGATGGAGATCATCGACGAGGTCGAGCCCCAGCGCCGCGGGCCATATGCCGGGGCCGTCGGCTACATCGACTACACGGGCAACATGGACACCTGCATCGCGCTGCGGACCCTCGTCCTCAAGGGCACGACCGCCTACGTCCAGGCCGGCGCGGGGATCGTCTACGACAGCGACCCGGCGACCGAGTACGAGGAGACCGTCAGCAAGGCCCGCGGGCTGCTGCGGGCGATCGAGATCGCGCAGACGCAGCTCTGAGTGTCGACCCTTCCATCGTCCTTCGCGGCGCACTCGGGTAGGATAGTCGAAGAAACGCCGGGGGTCGGGAGAGCGATGGACGACCCTCTCGACTTCATCGACCTCAGGAGCGTGCTCGCCCACGGCGACCCCACCAAATGGAAGCCGATCGGCCCGAAGCCCGGAAGCCCCACGATTGCCCACTCGCCCGATGCCGAACCTGGTACGATGAAGCACTACGAGCTGTACGAGGACGAATTGGGTGACCTGATTGAAGTCCACTACTTCCGACACCCCGACGGCTCAGTCGGGGACGTGAAGGTCAAGGGTTAGCGGGAGGTCACCGGCGATGGTCACGGCCGAAGCGCGCGAGCTGATCCGCCGGCTCCGCCTGGGTGTATTCGATCCGGGCGAAATCGAGGCGATCGCGAAGCTGCCCGCCGACCAGCTCCTCTCCGAGCTGATGCACCTGTATCCAATCGTGTTCCAGGAGCGCGGGATCGGCAGAAAGCGCGAGGTGGGCCTGGCCCGCTCGCGGAGGCGGAAGCTCGTCGTCCGCAAGCTGCGCAATTCGCTCTTTCCGCTCGTCCACCCCCAGTTCGTCCTCTCGCGGTGCCTGTTCGTCGACGCCTACGACGACTCCCTCAGCGGGATCACCGTGACGGCCGGCATTCGGGTCTGGCCGAAAGGCGGGTCCCGGGGCGACGTCGTGCTGAAGATCGGGCGCGGATACGCTCTGGACCGGACCCGGATGGTTGGAGCATCAAGCCCGTGAAGAGTCGGCCGGTCACGCTCTCCGAAGACTTTCTGTTGAAGCGGGGCTGGAAGTTCGAGGCGCTCCGCCCCTGATCCGGTCGACCTGGTTCCTTGCCCTGTGCCGGGATCGTCTACGACAGCGACCCGGCGACCGAGTACGAGGAGACCGTGAGCAAGGCCCGCGGGCTGCTCCGGGCGATCGAGATCGCGCAGACGCAGCTCTGAATCGTGGGCCGATCGAGGTCAAGGTACCGACGATTCCTCACCCAACGCCTGAACGAGGATCGGCTCGGGCTCGCCCGCACTCCATCACCCAATCAAGCCCGCGGGGACCGGCATCTTTCCGTTTTTTCGATTTGATTTTCTATTGAATCAACCGATGGGGTATGTGCGAGCCTTGCGAGGCGGCCTTCTCTTCCGTCCTCTCCCGCTCCTCGTCATGGACAATCACGATGCGTCGTCGTCGAAAAGCGTTCACGCTGATCGAGCTTCTGGTCGTCATCGCGATCATCGCCGTCCTCATCGCCCTGCTGTTGCCGGCCGTCCAGGCCGCGCGCGAGGCCGCCCGCCGGCGCCCAGTGCGTCAACAACCTCAAGCAACTCGGGCTCGCGGCCCACAACTACCTGTCGTCGCAGAACTGCTTCCCGCAGTCAGCGATCCAGAACAATGCAAGCTGCAACGGCTGCTGGTCCGTCTCCTGGGGCGACTCGATCCTCAGCCAGATCGAGCAGACGCCGATGTACAACTCGTTGAACTTCAACTTCGAGATGACCAACGGCGCGAACACGACGGTGGGCTATACTCACCATGTCGCCACGCTTCTTCTGCCCGTCGGAGAGCGTCATGGCCCGGCCGGCCAACCCGTGGGCCCCGCTGAACTACGCGGGAAACGTGGGCGGCCCCGGCACGATCAGCGCGTGGTCGGGCACGATCATTCCCGGCCTACAATCCCTGGTACAACAACTCGAACAACAGCGGGTCGCCGTCGGGACCCAGTCGATCACCGACGGGACCTCGAACACCGCGATGTGGAGCGAGCACCTGATCGGCATCAACGACCCGGGCGACGGCCAGGGCAACCGCGTGCTGCGGAGCGACCCCAAGGCGACTCGCGCCATGTTCGCGATCGGGATCACCCTGAAGTACGACGACTCGGCCAACGGGCCGGCCAACGCGCCTGTCGTTCGCCAGCGAGTGCGCCAACATCCCCGGCTCGACGGTGTCGCTGGGCACCCGGAACGTCGGCTGCCACTGGAACCTCGGCATCGGCGCCGGCGATCCCGAACACCGCCTACAGCCACGTCAACGCCCCGAACACCCCGCGGTGCACCTACACCGGTGCCGAGTTCCCCACCGACTGGTGCGGCGGAATGTGCAGCGCCGCGCCGACGAGCAACCACTCCGGCGGCGTCAACGTCTGCTTCGCCGACGGCTCGGTCAAGTTCATCAAGAACACCATCGCGACTGCAGACCTGGTGGGCCCTCGGCACCCGCAACCTCGGCGAGGTGGTCGACGCCAACGGACTCTGATTGGGACCTCCGGCCGACTCGCGGCCGTCTCGGGTAGCCGACGGTCGCCGCGCTACGTCTCCGCCGCGCGACCCGTCTTTCGTCACTCGATCCAGGGAAAGTCTCACGATGCGATCGCTTTGACCTGCCTGGCGGCGGCCTTCCTCGACGGCTCGCTCGGCCGTCCTCGCCCCGGCTGCGGCAGCGGACGAACGAGCTGGAGAAGCCGCCCGAGGTCAAGAAGGACATGACGGTGGACGACATGCCCGGGCTACAAGGACATGCAGGCACAGCCAAGAAAGAAAGGGAAGTAACCCGCCGAAGTCATCGGCACGGACGTCTCGCGGGATCGATATCGCTCGGGAAGCCAGGACCGATGGGTCTCCTCGCGACGGGCCGACGGCGGTGGATCATCGCCTCGGTCGCCGCCTTCATCTTGAGCGTCGCGGCGGGATTGGTGGCTCGGGAATGGCCCGCCTGGTCCGCCGCGCGACGACGCCCGCCGCGCCCTGGCCGCGGGCCGTTATGACGACGCCTGGAAGGCCGTCGTCCGCTGGCTTCAAGCTCCGGCCCGGCTCGGCCGACGCCCAGTACTATCGCGCCAAGGTCGCCCTCACCCAGGGCCGCCGCGACGACGTGGCCGACGGCCTGACGCAGGCCCGAGCGCTCGGCCTCGACGCCGAGGACAGGCTCGCCGTCCTCCAGGCCCTGATCGACGCCCAGTTCGGCCGGCTCGCGCAGGCCCAGCCCGTGCTCGCGCGGGCCTTCGCCGAGGGCGAGCCCGACCCGATGGTCGACGAGGCGCTGGCCCGGGTCTATCTCGAGCGGTACGACTTCCCCCACGCCCGCGCCGTGCTCACCCGCTGGGCGAAGGACGTCCCCACCGACCCGCGGCCGCCCTTCTGGAAGGCCGAGGCGAACCGTCGCGCCGACGCCGAGCCCGACGTCATCCTCGCCGACTATCGCGAGACCCTCAAGCGCGACCCGAAGCACGCCGAGGCGCGGCTCGGCCTCGCCGACGAGCTCGCCCGCGCCCATCGCGACCGCGAGGCCGCCGACGCGTACGCCGAATACCTGGCCGACCACCCCGACTCGGCCCCGGCCCACGCCGGCGCAGGGCGCTGCGCGATCGCGCTCGGCGACGAGGACGCGGCCGTCCGCCATCTCGACCGGTCCCTGGCGCTCGATCCCGACAACGCCCCGGCCCACCTCGGCCGCGCCGAGATCGACCTCCGCCGCAACGATCCCGCCGCCGCCCTGGCCCACCTCGACCGCGCCGCCGCGAAAACCCCGTTCGACCCGCCCGTCCACTACCAGCGCTCGCTCGCCCTCAAGCGGCTCGGCCGCGACGACGAATCGGCCCGCGAACGCGCCGAGTTCAACCGCCTCACCAGCGATCGCCGGGCCCTCGAGGACCTGCAGGCCCGCCTGGCCGAAGCGCCGACGGACGCCCACCTCCAGTCCGAGATCGCCCGCTGGATGTTCGGCCACGGCTTCGAGAAGGAGGGCGTCCAGTGGGCCCGCAAGGTCCTCATCGACCACCCCGGCTACCCCGAGACCTGCCTGCTGCTCGCGGGGTATTACGAAGGCCTCGGCGACTGGCAGCAGGCGCAGGCCTACAAGGCCCAGGCCGGTCGGAGGCCTTGACACTCTGCATCGGGGGTCCCCGAGCGCCGGGTGGCCGGGGCAGAGCGCAGCGTTGCCCCGGAACGGGAGAAGCCAGTGCCACCCCGTTCCGGGGCAACGCTGCGCTCTGCCCCGGCCACCCGGTGGAAGACGGTCCGCAATAGCGGACGCTACGAAACCTCGTCCGCCCAGTCCGACTGCTTCGGTTTCGCCGTCCGCCATCGCCACAGGTAATAAACCGGCACCCCTGCCACGATGCTCCCCACCGAATACGCCGACACCTCCGGCCGCTCCCGGATGACCGCCCAGACGAGCCACCCCGTCATGACGAGGTAAATCGCCGGCACGACCGGATACCCGGGCGTGCGGAATGGTCTCGGCAGATCGGGCCTCCGCCACCGGAGCACATACACCGCGCTCACCGTGAACATCGAGAAGATCGCCAGCCCGACTCCCGCGTACGTCAAGATCCGCTCCAGCGGCGCGGCCCAGAGCAGGACGAGCGCCCACGCCGTCTGCAGTCCCGTGGCGATCGCGGGCGTCCCCCATCGCGGCGAGAGCCGGCCGGCGATGGTCGGAAACTGCCCGGCCCGGGCCATCGCATAGGCGACGCGCGGCCCCGTCAACACATAGGCACTCACCGACGCCAGCAGCGTCAGCCCGATCGCCACCGACAGCGGCGCTGCGATCCTCGGGCCGCCGAGGTGCTCGGCCGCGATCTGCGCGATCGATGCGACGGCGCCCTCGCCCTGCGTGTTGCCCGGGTCGTGGACGATCCGCCGGATCTCCTCGGCCGGCACCGCCAGCGCATACGCCAGGTTCAGCGCCAGGTAGAGCGCCGTCACCAGCCCCGTCCCGAGCAGAATCGCCCTCGGCAACCGCCGCTGCGGCTCCTCAACCTCGCCCGCCAGGTACGACGCGCCGTTCCATCCCGTATAGGCGTATGAAATATAAACAAACGACGACGCCATCGCGATCAGCACGCCCCGCGTCAAGGGCGGCCGGTCGTCGAGGTTGGCCCAGTGCCCCCACCCGGCGGCGATCCCGGCGACGGCCAGCGCGACGAGGATCGCGAGCTTGACGACCGTCATCCCCCCCTGCACGCGGATCGTCCGGCTCCGACCCGATGCATGAACCGCGGCGAACGCCAGGATCGCGGCCGTCGCCAGCAGCGACTCGACCAGGGCGGCGCTCGTCGTCAGACCCATCGGCGCGATCACATACTTCGCCGCCGCCCGGGCCGAGAGCGCGATCGGCCCGCCGAAGCCGATCAGGAACGAGACCCAGCCCGAGAGGAACCCCGCGAGCGGGCCGTAGGCCTCGGTCAGGAAGACATAGTCGCCGCCCGTCCTCGGCATCATCGCCGACAGCTCGGCCAGCGAAAGCGCCCCGCAGATCGCGACGACGCCTCCGATCACCCACAGCCAGAGCATGAGCTGATTGCTACCGACGAAGTAGACGGTGAACCCCGAGGTCGTCAGCACGCCCGTGCCGATCATGCTCGACACGACGACGAACGTCGCCGTCGCCTGGCCGAAGCCTGGCTCGCGGGGCTTCGGTCCGGCGGTCGGGTCTGTCGCGTCATCCATCGGCATTCCCCCGGCGCTCTCTCATGTGATTCACTGAATATTTACTTGCTCATGTGATCGAACGCGCCCGTGTCCTTCGCCCTTCTCACCGCGTAGCCGACCCACGCGTAGCTGGCAAGCAGGAACAGGACGGAGGTGAGGCAGAACCCCGCGGCCAGCGGCCAGAACTCCGGGCCCGGGCCTCGCATGATTTCGGCCACATAGGTAATGGGCAGTAGCAAGCAGATCACCCTGATCCCTATCGGCACCGCAGTCAGCGGGTACATCAGGCAGGAGAAGGGGAAGAAGAGGTAGGGGATGAGCCAACCCCACGCCTGGGCGGTCCGGCCCTTGATGAGGGAGAGGCCCATCACGATCGTGCCGACGGCGAAGCTGAACGGGAGCACGAACAGCGAGGCGGCCAGGGCCCGCAGGACGACGTCGGACGTCCCGGACACGGAGACGCACGGGTCCGGGCTGGTGAGCACGACGGCCGCCACGATCGCCGCGGAGATCAGCACCGCGACGACGGCCCGGAACAGCGACGCCGCCTGGCAGCCCAGCAGGTACGAGAACAGACTGATCGGTGTCGATAAAATGTGCACGATCATTCCGCTATTGACGTCATTCATCACGAGCAGGCCCGCCTGCGAATGATAGAAGAACTGGAAGACCAGGAAACCCCCGACCACCCGGCCCAGGAAGGCCGCGTTGTCCGAGCCGATGCCCCCGATCCCCACGTACGTCCACACCGCTCCCTCGATGGCCGGCCACGCCAGCACGGCCGCCCACTGGTCGGTGGCCCGGAATGTCCAACGCACCTGCCTGCGGAAGATGACCCAGACGTCATGGAACATCGGTCCTCCGAGATCGCGAGGCCCGACGATCACACGCACCCCGCCCTCAGCCCCTTCCGAATCACCAGCTTCAGCCCCGACCACACCTCATCGACGGCGCAGACCTTGACGTCGACGAAGCCCAGCGGGAGGGCGAGCTCGCGCACCGTGTCTTCCGTGATGTCGGTGGGCACCTTCGACGACTTCTTGGGCCAGGAAACCCAGACCGTGGCCGCCGGCTTGATGGCCCCTCGGTAGGATTGGAGGGCCTTCTCCAGGTCAGTCCTGCGGGCGGAGAAAATCTGGATGAGGTCGGTGGATCCCGAGAGGCGCGACACGAATTGCACCTCATTGGGCAAGGGCTCGAGCAGGTGCAGGAAGCCCTCGGGCGCGCCGACGAGGAGGACCTCGTCCGCCGGCTTGATACCGAGCTTCTTCGCCAGCGGAGTGCCGGAATACCCGGACATTGACACGTCCTGATCGCAGGCGCCGCACGGCGCCCAGACGGTGAAAAACCGAGGTCTTGTCTAGGCCGTCCGAACCAAAGGCTGATGGACGAAGAACTGGACCAGATCCGCGACGGTCCCGACCTTGCTCCCGGATGAATCGGAGGGCGATCGTGCGGCAGAACGCCCGCCGTCGGATGACCAGGGGCGATGTTAGACGCCCCGATCCCGCCGGGCAATCCCGCGCCCACATGGTCGCCTCCATCGTCTGCCTCGGGCCGGATGCCCGGTTCTGAAACCCTCCCCCCTTGTGGGGGAGGGTAGGGTGGGGGTTCTTCTCGCTGGCCGAGGCCTCCGAACCCCCACCCTACCCTCCCCCGCAAGGGGGGAGGGCGAAGAAGAGAACCGGCGACCTCGAGGTCCGCCGCACGGAATCAGAGAACGCCGCGGCCATTTCTTTCGATCATATCGACGGTACGCGCGCCGACGTCGGCGCGCCCCATCAGCGAAGCCGCACCGATCGCATCGAAGGTGAACCATGGCCACGACAGAGCAGATCGCCGCGAATCGAAAGAACGCGAAGAAGTCAACCGGCCCCAAGTCCCCCTCCGGCAAGGCCACGACCAAGCTCAACGGCCTCAAGCACGGCCTCCGCGCCGAGCAGGTCGTGCTGCCGACGGAAGACCCCGCCGAGTTCCGGTCCTTCGTCGACGCCTGGATGTCCGACTGGCAGCCGACGACGATGGCCCGCGCCAGCTCGTCGAGGATGCCGCCGTCGCCGCCTGGAGAAAGAAGCGCGTGTGTCCGCGTCGAGGCGGCGCGGATCTCGATGCGCGTCCGGCAGTCGCACGCGAGGTGGGACCGCGACGAGTTGGCCGGGGTCAACGCGGTGGTCGTCGGGCTCAAGCACGACCCGTCCGCGGCCGTCGGGGAGCTGATGGGTACCCGGGCCGGAGTGGAGCGGCTGATCGCGATGTGGAACAGCCTGGCCGAGGCGGCGTCGAAGGACGGCGGCTGGTCCCACGCCGAGCTCCACCACGCCAGGCTGTTCCAGCTCCAGGGCCGCCAGCCGGGCGACGCCGACATGGGGGCATGCTTCGAGATCTCCTGGCGGCTCCTGCTGGCCAACCGCACGGAGGACCGCCGCGAGGACGAGGCGTTCGAGCCGTACACCGCCGAGGCCGCCGAGGCGGCCGCTGCGACGATCCGCCGGCTCGCGCTCCACGAGATCGATCGCCTCCGCGAGGTCATGCCGACGCGCCCGGACTGCTCCGCCGCCCGCGACGAGCAGGCCGAGCTCGACGCCTTCGCCCCGCAGCCCGAGGACGCGCCGCTGTTGCGCTACGAAGGCCAGCTCGCGCGCCAGTTCCACCGCTCGCTGGCCGAGCTCGTCAAGCTGACGAAGTCGGGCGACGACCTGGCCGCGCCGACCGAAGCCAATTCTGATCCGGAAGTCGAAGCAGATTCAGGAGTTGAGCCGGACTCGCCGAGTGACGAATCGGCTCCGAAAGCGGCCGCGGACATGCCCCGAGAGGCCGATCGGGCCGTCATCCGCCTCGAACGCGGCCACGACAACCGTCCGGCACGCCCCGGCACGCCGGCTGAGGCCCTGGAAATGGCCGCGACAGGGTAGTCGAATCGATACGTCAAAATTCGTTTTAAGTTGTCGCGAGGCGGCTGGCGCCGCGGTGCGCGCCGGGGTCAGAGGGGCTCGACCTCGACGGCCTCGGCGTCGCGGGCCGCGGTGGCGGGATCGATGGCGCCGGCGTCCCAGACGCGGGCGTTGGCCGTGGCGCAGCCGATCGCGTGGCGGAGCGTGGCCTCGGGGCCGAGGCCGCGGAGCTGGGCGTCGACCAGGCCGGCGAGCAGGCAGTCGCCCGAGCCGATCGGGTTGACCGGGACCAGTTCCGGGGGCATGGCCCGATAAGGTCGGCCCTCGACTAGGGCCAGCACCGGGTCGGCGCCGTCGGTGACGACCGCGACCTTGACCCCGTGTCCCGACCAGCGGCGGAGCAGGCCCATGACGTCGGCGTCGGTCGGCCGGGGCTTGCGGAGGTGCAGGCCCGCCTCGCGGCGGTTGAGCTGCATCGCGTTGGGCCAGAAGCCCCAGATGGTGTCAAGCGGCTGGCCGTACGTGTCAAGGAACACGGGGATCCGGCGGGCCAGGGCCAGGGCGATCATCTCGCTGTAGAGCTCGTCCGTCGCCTTCGACGGGCTCGATCCCGAGAGCGTGATCGCCTCGACGCCGCCGGCCGTCAGGGCGCCCTCGACCCGGTGCAGCAGATCAGCGGCCTCGGCCGGGGTGATGGCTGGGTCGGGGTCGAAGAAGGCGGTCGCCGGCGTGTCCTCGCCGCGGACGGTGAGGATCTCCCGCGTCGGGGCCTCGGTCAGGCTGACGAGCGGGTCGAAGCCGTCGTCGCGGCGGAGGAGCCGGTCGCAGTGGGCCCCGACGAATCCGCCGAGGAAGGTCGCGGGCCTCGCCTCGCGGCCGAGTCGCTTCAGGGCCCGGGCCACGTTGTTCCCCTTGCCGCCGACGACCTCGCGGGTGGCGGCGCCGCGGACGTTGTCGCCGGGGGCCCAAGGGGGCGTATCGAGGGTCTTATCCAGGCACGGGTTGAGCGTGACGCAGAGGATCATCGGGGGGTGTCGGCGGGGTCACGTGGGGTCGTGGGTGCGGGACGCCGGCACTCCGTGGGGCCGGGCGACCGGTCCGGGTGCTCCGAGCCCGAGCCGATGGCGGGCGAGATAGAGGGGCCGCCCGTTCACCTCCTGGAGGATCCGCGCCACATATTCGCCGACGATCGCCGTGGAGAGCAACTGGACGCCGCCGAAAAACAAGAGCCCCAGCGCGACCCACGTCCACCCCGGCCCGGGAGAGCCTTCCCGGACGGCACGGGCCGCCCCGACGGCGGCTCCGCAAGCCGCAAGGACGACCGCGAGCACCCCACGGCACCCACCGGCCGGAGCGGCCCGTCGCCGAAGCCGACGAGGCCGTCGGCGGCCAGGCCCAGGAGCTTGCCGAGCGTGTACTTGGGCCGCCCCGCGTGCCGGGTCCCGCGGTCGATCGGCACCCCGATCTGGCGAAATCCGACCCACGCCCGCAGCCCCCGGACGTAGCGCCGCCGCTCGGGCATGGCGTTCACGAGGTCGACGACCCGGCGGGACATGAGTCCGAAATCGCCCGCGTCCCTGGGCATCGGGATCGAGGTCGACCGCCCCAGCAGGCGATAGAACGCCGCATACGCCGCCCGCTTGAGCGGCCCCTCGGGCCGGCTGGCGCGGATCGCGTAGACGACTTCGTAGCCCTCGATGTAGCGGGCCCAGAGCGCGGGGATCGCCTCGGGCGGGTCTTGCAGGTCGGCGTCCATGACGAGCACGGCCTCGCCGCGGGCCTCGGCCAGGCCCGCCGAGATGGCGACCTGGTGGCCGAAGTTCCGGGACAGCGCGAGCCCGAGGAACCGCCGGTCGGTCACGTGCGCCTTGACGACCTCGGCCCAGGTCCGGTCACGCGAGCCGTCGTCGACGAGCAGGACCTCGGCCTCGACGCCCATCCCGTCGAGCGTTCGGGCCAGACGCTGGACGAGGACGGGGAGGACCTCGTCCTCATCGAAGACGGGCACCACGACCGACAGGGCCGGGCGGCCGGAGGCCGGGCGGAGGTGCGGGCCGAGCGCGGGGTGGGGAGGGTCAGGTCGCATCGGGACGAGCCCCCTTGCCCTGCGCCTCGAAGCGCGTCTCCCGGGAGACGCCGGGACGCCGGGCCACGGCCAGGAGCGAGCTGCCCATCGGCCACGGCACGACCCGGCCCAGCGCGTGCTCGGCCCTCGACCAGGCGGCCAGCAGACCATTGATCGGCCCGGGCGGGATGCTCACGTCGTAGTCGGCCGAGCCCCGTCCGGCCGGGGCGAGCCATCGGCGGAGGAGCATCGGGACGACCGTCCAGGCAAAGAAGAACCGGACCGACTCGACCTCGAACCCGGCCGCTCCGAGGACCTCCCGGAGCCCTCCCGGCCGGTAGCGGCGGAAGTGGGCGTTGGCCTCGTCGTGGCGGCTCCAGAGCCAGGGCAAGGCGGGGACTGTCAGCAGCAGGACGCCGCCGGGACGCGTCAATTCCCGGGCCGAATCCAGGGCCGAGCGGTCGTCCTCGATGTGCTCCAGGACGTCGAGCATGAGCAGCAGGTCATACGCCCGGGCGGGACGGAACCCCGCGCCAAGGCCGCCGACCGTGATCCGGTCGCGCCAGCGGGGGTCGTGGAGCAGCGAGTCGTCGGGCTCGAGGCCGTCGACCTCGCCGAAGCGGCCGAGTGCGTCGAAGAAGAGGCCATCGCCGCAGCCGACGTCGAGGATCCGGCGCACCGGCGTCGAGCGGCCGATCCGGCCGATCTCGCCGAGCAGCAGGGCCTCGCGGGACCGCCACCACCAGTGGCCGTCCCAGAGGGCTCGATAGCGCTGGGCGTACGCGGCTTCCATGCGACGGGCGCCCGCCTCGATTCGGGGTGCGCTGCCCGGCGCGGGGGCTCCTTCCCCCGCCAGTCCTGATGGGCGGGGGGACTGTAGCGGAAAGGGGGAGGGGCGTCAAATGCAAGGCCGCCCAGGTCCGCCGGAAGCAACTCTGGGGAGGGCGAGGCTCCCGCCGCGCCGGGCGTATACCCCGGCTCGGCGGGAGCCTCGCCCCACTGCAGTAAACGTGCTTATTCTGCTATAAGTCAGGGCATCGACCCCATTTGGAGGATGGCGGATGCCCGACACGATGTCGTTGCCGTTCGACCGCGAGGTCCTGGGCCGCTTGCCCCTGGCCGAGGCCGTGCTGACGCTCGCGTCCTACCTCTGGCCCGACGAGACGTTGGGGGACTTCTTCCGCGACCATCGCGCCGGCTCCTACTGCCGGCTGATCGACTTCCCGACCTTCGTGGGTACGATCCGTGACGCCCTGCTCAACCACGGCGGCAGCCTCGCCGCCGCCCTGGACCGGCGGGCCGAGACGGACGCGCTCCCGGCCAGCCGTCAGGCCTTCTACGCCAAGCTCCGCCGGGTGCCGATCGCCCTCAGCCTCGCCTGGCTCGCCGAGTCGACGCGCCGCCTGGCGCCGATCCGGCCCCGGACGCCGGCCGTGGCGCTGCCCCGCTCGCTGGACGGCCTGGCCATCCACGTCGTCGACGGCAAGGCGCTGAAGCGGGTGCCCAAGCGGCTGCTCCCGACCCGCGGCGCCGCCGGCAAGCTGCTCGGCTGCTGGGACCCCCGCACCGAGCTGGTCGTCGCGCTGGCCGCCGCCCCCGACGGCGAGGCCAACGAATGCACGCTGGTGCCCGAGTTGCTCGGCCAGGTCCGCGCCCGACTCGCCACCGGGGCGAGGCTCTGGGTCGCCGACCGCCAGTTCGGCGACCTGGTCCAGACCGGCCGGTTCGCCGAGGGCGGCGACGCCTTCCTGGTGCGCCGCAACGCCAAGACGAGCTTCACGCCCGACCCCGGGCCCCCCGAGCGACTCGGTCGCGACGCGGCCGGCCGCGTTATCCGCGAGGCCCGGGGGACTTGCGGCACCGGTCCCAAGGCGCGGCGCGTCCGCCAGATCACCCTGGAGCGGCCCGGCGACCCGGTCGTCCTGGTCACCGACCTGCTCGACGAGGCGGCCTACCCGGCCGAGGACCTGCTGGCGTTGTACCTGCATCGCTGGGGCATCGAGCGGGTCTACCAGCGGGTGACCGAGGTCTTCGGCCTGATCCGGTTCATCGGCAGCACGCCCGAGGCGACGGTCTTCCAGGCGGCGTACTGCCTGATGCTGTCGAACCTCGTCGAGGTGGTGCGGGCGATGATGGCCGAAGCCGCCGTGGAGGCGGCCGACGTCGGCTCGGTCTCGGCCACGAAGCTCTTCGAGGGCATCCGCGAGGAGTTGGTGGCGTTGCACCGGCTGGTCGCCGCGGAGCACGTGGCGGGGTTGGTGGGGCGGCCGACGGACGCCGCGGCGACGCGGCGACGGCTCGAGGAGCTCTTGAGCCGGGCGTGGCGGGAGCGGTACCGCAAGTCCGCCCGGCCGCGGCACCGGCCGCATCCGGACCGACCGAAACAGTCGGGAGCCCACACCTCGGTCTTCCGGCTCGAGAAGTTGCATCAGCAACGGCAAGCCTCAAGAGAATAGGCACGTTTACTGCAGTGGCCTCGCCCTCCCCAGAAGGGACGATTCCCGACTCGACACGGCCCAAGCTCAGGCCGTCCGCCCCGCCCGCTGCGACCGACCGGGCCGGGCATGGCGCCGCGTCCGGTCCATCGGCACGGTCCGCGGTGTGACGACGGGGGCGAGCCGGGGGTTGTCGCTGGCCGTGGCCTCGTGGTGGACGACCACCGTCATCCACGTCCCTTCGCGGACCGGCACGGCCGCATGGGCCGCCGGAGCCATTCGCTCGGCCGCGATGCCGCCGACAATGGCCGCGATGTCCACGAACCCGACCACAGCCACGGCGCCCCACGCCGAAGCACCAGCGGAGCCCGATGCCATCCCCGCCCCCAGCGCCGAGGCCACGCAGGCGATCACGGCCCCGCGGCCGGCGAGGTGGCCGACGGCGATGAAGGCGACCATCGGGATCGCCAGCACGACCAGCGCGACCCAGAGCGGCGGTCCGCCGAGGACGATGCCGGCCGACGCGACGGCCCAGGCGCAGCAGGCGATCTCGAGGTCACCGAGGCTCGGGCGGGCTTGCGTCGGGCGGGGCATGGCGGGGCTCCGAGGTGGGGTCGGGCGACCGGGCGAGAAGGGCCGCCGAAGGAACCCTAAGCCGCGTTCGCAGACCTGTCAAAAGAGGCCAGGAACCGCGTGGCTTTCCCGCCACATCGGGGGCGGGCCTGGGTCGTTGTGGCCGCTCTGACGCTGGGTTAAGGTAGGGCCACTCGGTCGGTCCTCTATTTCCTTCATCGGTCCCGGGGTCCCCGTCGCATGAACGGCCTCGCCGCGCGGCTGCTTCCTTATAGCCTGGCCTTCTTCAGCAGCCTCTGCATCATGATCCTCGAGCTGGTGGCGAGCCGCCTGGTCGCGCGTCACGTCGGGTCGTCCTTGATCGTCTGGAACAGCGTGATCGGCATCATGCTCGGCGGCATCTGCCTGGGCAACGTCCTGGGCGGCCGGCTCGCCGACCGCGTCGACCCGCGGCGGGCCGTCGGGCCGCTCTACGCGCTGGGGGCGGCCCTGATGCTGGCGTCGCTCTGGGTCAACTCGCTCGGCGGCGATGATCCCCGACACGCCGGCCGTCCCCTGGCTCAGGACGATCGCCCTGGTCGTCCTCGACTTCCTCATCCCCGGCACCGTGCTCGGGATGATCGGCCCGGTCGTCGCCAAGATGGCCGTCGAGCAGTCGCAGAAGACCGGCAGCGCCATCGGCGACGTCTACTTCCTCGGGGCCGTCGGCTCGATCGTCGGGCACGTTCCTGGCCGGGTTCCTGCTGCTCTATTACGCCCCGGTCTCGGTCGTCGTCACGGTCGTCTCGGCGGTGCTGGCGGTGCTGGGCGGGCTGCTGATCGGCGACGCGATCGGGTTGGCGTTCGGGCTGGCCGCGGCGGCGGTGCTCGGGCTGGGGTCGATCGCGCCGGTCGTCCGCATCGCTGAACATCTCCGCGATCGACGTGGGCGGCGTGCCGATCAACTACCTGATGCTCGCCGGGCAGGCCGCGACGCTGCTCCTGGCCGGCGTGGCGGTCGTCCGGCTGATCCAGGCGAGGCGGCTTTCGATCGCGGATGAGGCGCCGGCCATGGCCGACGCGCCCGCGGCCCCGAAGCCGAAGCTGCGCGACCTGGCCCTGCTCTCGTTCCTCATCAGCGCGGCGTTCATGGCCTTCGAGATGGCGGCGAGCCGGCTGGTGACGCGGCACCTCGGGTCGAGCATCTACGGCTGGACGAGCGTCATCGGCGTCCTGCTCGGCGGGCTGAGCCTGGGCAACTACCTCGGCGGCAAGATCGCCAACCGGATCAGCCGCGAGTCGCAGGCGAGCTGGCTGTTCGCCATCGCCTCGGCGGCCGTGCTCTCGGTCCTCCTCTTCGAGAACCCGCCGACGTGGTGGATCACCAACCCGATCGCCCACTGGGGGCGCGGCGAGCCGGCCGAGCTGATCTTCCCCCACGACTTCGCCCTGAGCAACGCCATCTACGAGATGAAGAGCCACTCGTGGTGGTGGCGGGTCCTGGTGCTGGTGACGGTCGAGTTCTTCCTCCCGTCGCTGACGCTGGGGACGGTCAGCCCGGTCGTCGCCAAGCTGGCCGTCGACCGGGTCCGGCGCCAGCAAGCGGACGGGCTCGGCGATCGGCCAGGTCTACGCCTGGGGCATGGTCGGCTCGATCCTGGGCACGTTCCTGACCGGGTTCTTCCTGATCAACTACGTCGGCACGAAGGGCGTGATCCTGCTGATCGCGTGCGTGCTGGCTCTCTCGGCGACGTTGATCGGCTCGATCTGGCACGCGGCCTGGGCGGGCATCCCGCTGGGGCTCTGCGTGATCGCCTTCGTGCCCAACATCCCGGGCTTCAGCAAGACGTTTCCGAAGCTGGCGTCGATGGGCCTCTCGTGGGGCATCCGCGAGGAGAAGGGGAACCCCAACCTCGACGACTACGGCCTCGCCTGGGTCGACGAGAGCGACTACTACTACATCAAGGTCACGAACAAGCCCGTCGCCCTCGGCCAGAAGCGGACGATCGTGCTCGACAACCTCGAGCACGGCTACTTCACCCTGGGCCACCCCGAGCAGCTCGACTACCCGTACGAGCACATCTACGCCCTCGTCGCCGACCGCGCGGCCAAGGCGAAGGGCAAGCGGTTCGGCCAGAAGGGCCTCGACAAGCTCGACCTCAAGACCCTCTTCTTCGGCGGCGGGGCCTACACCTTCCCGCGGTACATGCAGAACCTCTACCCGGGGACGCTCGCGGACGTCGCCGAGATCGACCCGGCGATCAAGCGGGCCAACGAGAACGCGCTGGGCCTCGGCTCGGCCCCGGCCGACAAGGACGTCACGACGACCCTGGGCGACGCCCGAGCCTTCGTGAACCGGAACCAGACCAGGAAGTACGACCTGATCTTCGGCGACGCCTTCAACGACTTCTCCGTCCCCTGGCACCTGACGACCAAGGAGTTCAACGACAAGGTCGCCGGCATGCTGGCCGACGACGGCGTGTACATGATCAACATCATCGACGTGTACGAGTCGGAGGATAAGATCCAGGAGCGGGTCGACCGCGACATGAAGAAGCTGGACAGCCCGACCGACGCCGATCGCCAGCGGCTGGAGAAGGCCGAGCGGCGGCATGCCGACCGCTACACGGGCTTCCTCGGGGCGTGGGTCGAGACGGCGCGGAAGACCTTCAAGCACGTCTACATCTTCGGCACGGATGAGGTGCCCGGCAGCGGCTCGCGAGAGACGTTCGTCGTGGCCGTCTCGAACGCGCCGATCGATATCGAGGACCTCGGCGGCCGCGACGACGACCCGCGGTTCTTCGCCAGCGACAAGCTCTTCGAGCCCAAGCCGTTCGCCCCCGAGCACGTCGAGCGGATCGCCAAGCTGGCGCGGGGGATCATCCTGACCGACGACTACGCCCCGGTCGAGAACCTGCTGGCGCCCGTCGCCGAGACCCGGGGCAAGGAAGATTGAGTCCCGTAGGGTCCGCTGTGCGGACCTCTTCGGGCGATTGCCTCAAATCGAAGACGTCCGCAGAGCGGACCCCACGAAAACGTCCCTCCCGACGGAGGTCAACAGCATGGACGAATCACCCAGGAAGGACCGGACCTGGCTCTACGTCGGCCTGGCGTTCCTCGCGTTCTGGGGCGTCTATCTGACGTTCTTCACGCCGAAGACTGGCACGGACACGCTGGGCATCCCGCGGCTGGAGGGCACCGGCAAGCCCCAGCCCGCCGACTACGGATGGACGCTCCACGACCTCGACGGCAAGCCGGTCTCGTTCGGCGAGTTCGCCCACAAGCCGGTCGTCCTGAACTTCTGGGCGAGCTGGTGCGGCCCCTGTCGGATGGAGATGCCCGGGCTCGAACGGCTCGCGGAGAATGCCCGGCTCAAGGGCGTTGCGTTCGTGGCCGTCACGGCCGAGCCGGCCAAGGACTCGGTGCGCAAGGTCGCCAGTGACGAGCTGAAGGGCTGGACCGTCCTCCGCGCCGACGACGTGCCCGAGGTCTTCGCCAGCGACGCCATCCCGGCCACGTTCGTCATCGCCCCCGACGGCAAGGTCGTCGCCTCCGAGATCGGCTCGGCGCGGTGGGACGACCCGTCGGTCGTCGACTTCCTCGAGAAGCTGGAGAAGCAGGCGCCGGCGCCGAGAGTAAGCCCTGATCAGACCTTGATCTCGACCGGCGCCCCGCCCGCATCCGCGCTCCGCTATGCCCGGCCCGACGTCGGTCGCAGCCGGGAGCCGATCGGGCATGGCGATCGGCCGTCGTCGCGCCCAGAATCGAGTCGTCGGGTGGCAGGGGTTCGCTCGCGAAGACCCGGGGTCGCAAGCGAACCCCTGCCACCCCCGAATGGCTCGGTCGGAGCCTTCAACACAGCAAGCGAGGGGCGGAGACAACGGTGGAATGCGTGGCGATGATGGCCGTGTCGGCCGCCGTGATCTTCGCCAAATGCGCAGATCCAGGACTTGAACCCGTTCCTCTGGGGGTCCCTGGCGCTCGTCGTCTATGCCGGCGTCCCGGCCTGGTGGATCTGGCGCGGGGCGAGCATCTGGGACGCGCCCTTGGTCTGGATCAGCCCGCTGGGCGGGCTGTTCGTGCTGTTCGTCGTCCAGGCGATCGTCGCCCAGCGGGCGCGGCGGCAGAGGCGCTGAGTTAGCGGGCGGCCGACCTCGCACCGGTCCGGACCGCGCTCGGGTCGAAGTCCGGGCTGTCGAAGATCGTGCTGACGACGGTCTTGGACCGCAGCGTGTTCAGCAGGTCCTCGGCCGCCCTGTTGCCCTTCTCGACGGTGAGGTCTTCCTTGATCTGATCCTGGACCTCGTAGAACGGCGCGATGCCGGCCTCGCGCTTCGAGTCGACGTGGACGATGTGGAACGACCCGGGGGCCTCGATCACGCCGCTGTTCTGCCCCGCGGCCAGATTGGCGAGCGCGGCGTTGATGTCGGGGTTGGAGCTGCTGCCGGGGGCGGTCTTCCAGTGGCCGCCGTCCTTCGCCGTGGGGCCGTGGCTGACGGCCTTCGCGAGCCGGGCGAAGTCGTCTCCCTTCTGGATCCGCGCCAGGATCTCATCGGCCCTCGCGCGGGCCTCGGCGCGGCTGGCGCACTTTCGGATGTCGACCTCGACCTCGCGCCAGACGACCTCGGCTGGGCGGCGGAACTTCTCGCGGTTCTCGTCGTAGTACTTGGTCATCTCGGGCAGCGAGACGTGGAGCTTGTCCTTGATCTGCACGCCCATGTACTCGCGGGCCAGCGTGCTCTGGCGGTAGTCCTCGCGCATCTGGTCGAGCGACCGGCCCATGCCGGCGAGCTTCCGCTTCAGCTCGTGGATGTTCGTCACGCCGTACTCCCGCAGCAAGGGCGGCAGCTCGGTGTCGGTCCAGACGCGGTCGATATCGTTGTAGAACGCCTTCATGTCCTTGATCTTCTTCTTGGCCGCCTGGACGAGCAGGGCGCGGTCGATCAGGCCGTTCAGGGTGATCTGGAAAATCTTCTCCTTGTCGGAGGCGGTCCCCTTCTTCCAGACCTCGGCGTACCGTTCCTTCTTGTCGATCAGGGCGGCGTAGACCTGGCGGAGCGTGATGATCTCGGTGCCGACCGTGGCCGCCGTCTTGTTCGCCGCGGAGGGCGCGGGGGCCTTCGCCACGTCGGCCTTCGACGAGCCCTTGGGGGCGGCCGCGGGCAGATCGCCGGAGGTTGTCCGGACCTGCGGATCGATCGGGGCGTCGGTCGCCTCCTTCGGCGGCGGGTCGGCGAAGGGCGACGGCGGCGCCCCCGGCATGGGCTCGGGCCCCGGCCCCGGCGCGGCGATCGCCGAGGTCGGAGTCAACGGTGCCGGTGCGGCCGTCGTCGAAGGAGCGGGTTCGGCGGGTGCGGGGGAAGGTTGTGTCGCGGGCGCAGGTCCCGCCGAAGGCGACTGCGGCCGGGGACCGGCCGGCGCTGGTCGGCATAGGGCGCGGGCGCGGGGCGGGTGTGCGGGACGGGGCGTCGGCCTGGACGCGCGGCGAGGCCGGGGCGCGACCCGCGAACGGGGCGGGCCGGCCAGGCGGCAGGTTCGCCGCGGGCGGCAAGATCGGCTCGTCATCCGGGACCGTCTCGGGCGCCTGACCGGCCCTGCGCGTCGCGGCATCGCGCTCGGCATACGTCCGCGCCAGTGCCTCGCCCACGGGCGGCAGGGTGTCGACCTCGCCCATCTCGACGGGCTGGGCCTTCTGTCCGGCCGGCATGCCCGAACGCGACATCGCACAACCGGCGAGACACAGGCCGAGCAGGCCCACGATGAGCCGACGATCCATCATCACCCTCCACACCCGTCGAGCGTCGATCCGGCCGGCGGGTGAGGGGCGAGGTGCAGTTCGGGGGCGGTCGTCGCGCGGACGATTGACCCGGTCCTGTCCGAGAGGCCGCGACAAGCTATCCGCGACTCATCCAACCCGCAAGAGCGATTTGACGAGCGTCGCGACGGCCGCCGCCTTCGGCCGCCGCTCCTCCAGCGGGATGTACGCCGTCCGCTCGTCGACAACGCGGAACCAGCCCGGGTTGTGCCGCGCGAGCTGGTCCATCCGCCGGGCGCTCCGGTACGTGAGGACAACGTACTCGTCCTCGATGTGGATCCTCGAGATCCCCCAGTGTTCGGCCAGGATGCGCAGCTCGGCCTCCGTTAGCAGGTTCTCGCCAGCCGCGGGGATCGGCCCGAACCGGTCGACCAGCTCGCGGCGGAAGTCGGCCAGCAACTCGAGCGACCGGACCCGCCCGAGCCGGCGGTAGAGCTCGACCTTGACCTTGTGCCCCGGCACGTAGTCCCTCGGCAGGTACGCCCGCCAGGCCAGCTCGATCGAGCAGTCGTACGCCCCCTTGTCGGGCAGCCTCGTCAGCGACCGCACGGCTGCCTCAAGCAGGCTGCAATAGAGCTCATAGCCGACACTCTCGATGTGCCCCGATTGCTCGGCCCCCAGGATATTCCCCGCCCCCCGGATCTCCAGATCGCGTAAGGCAATCTTGAACCCTGCCCCCAGCTCGGTGAACTCCTCGATCGCCTTGAGCCGCTTCACGGCATTCGGCGTGGCGGCGCGGTCCGATTCGAGGAGCAGATAGGCATAAGCCCGGTGCTTGTACCGCCCGACCCGGCCGCGAAGCTGATGCAGGTCGGCCAGGCCGTACTTGTCGGCCTCGTTGATGAAGATCGTGTTGACGTTGGGGATGTCGAGCCCCGACTCGATGATCGTCGTCGCGAGCAGGATGTCGTACTGCCGCTTCAGGAAGGCGAGCATCGTCCGCTCGAGCGCCTCGCCGGGCATCTGGCCGTGGGCGATGCCGATCCGGGCTTCCGGCACGATCGCCTGGATGCGGTCGGCGATCGTCCGGATGTCATAGACCCGGTTGTGGACGAAGTAGACCTGCCCCTCGCGGTTTAGCTCGCGGTGGATGGCCCGCTTGATCGTCTCGTCGTCCCAGCGGAGGATACGGGTCTCGATCGCCTTGCGGTCCGGTGGGGGCGTCTCCAGGTTCGAGATGTCGCGGATGCCGAGCAGGCTCATGTGCAGGGTGCGCGGGATCGGCGTGGCGGAGAGGGTGAGGATGTCGACGGTCGCGCGGAGCGACTTGAGCCACTCCTTGTCCTCGACGCCGAACCGCTGCTCCTCGTCGATGACCACGAGGCCGAGGTCCTTGAACGTGACGTCCTTCTGCACGAGCCGGTGGGTGCCGATGAGGATGTCGACCGAGCCTGCGGCCGTCCGCTTCAGCACGTCCTTGATCTCGGCCTTGGGCCGGAACCGGTTGACGACCTCGATGGTGAAGGGGAACTCGGCCATCCGCTCCGAGAAGCTCCGGTGGTGCTGCTCGGCGAGGATCGTCGTCGGCACGAGGATGGCGACCTGCTTGCCGGCGTCGACCGCCTTGAACGCGGCCCGCATGGCGACCTCGGTCTTGCCGTAGCCGACGTCGCCGCAGACGAGCCGATCCATCGGCCGGGGCTTCGCCATGTCGAGCTTGAGGGCCTCGATCGCCGTGAGCTGGTCGGGCGTCTCCTCGTAAGGAAATGCGGCCTCGAACTCGGCCATCCAGTGCGAGTCCTCGGCCGGGTAGGCGATGCCCGGCTGGCTGGCGCGGGCGGCCTGGATGTCGATCAGCTCGGCCGCGAGGTCGACGACGGCCTCGGCCACCCGCTTCTTCCGCTTCTCCCAGGCCGATGACCCGATCTTCGATAGCGACGGCTCGGCCTTGCCGCCGCCGACGTACTTCTGGACGAGGTCGATCTTGGCGACGGGGACGTAGATCTTCGCCCCCTCGGCGAACTCCAGGAGCAGCGTCTCCTCGTCGTGATCGGCCGAGCGGTTGACCAGCGTAAGGCCTCGGTAGCGCGCGATCCCGTGATTGACGTGGACGACGAGGTCGCCCTCGTTCAGGTCCAGGAAGCTATCGATCGCCCGCGATTCATAGCGCCTCCGCGTGACCGGCCGGCGGACGTCGGTCCGGGCGAACAGCTCGTGGTCGCCGATGACCAGCGTCCGCGCGTCGATCATGTGGAACCCGGCGCGGACGCGGCCGACTGTCAGCTCCAGCCTTCCGGATCGCGCAATCTCCGAGTCGGCGAAGACCTCGCGGAGTCGCTCGGCCTCGGCCTCGTTGTGGCAGGCGATCAGGACGCGGTCCTTGCCCGCGGCCGAATCCAGCTCCGCCTTCACCTTCTGCAGCTCGCCCGAGAACCGCTCGATGCTTTCGACCCGGAGGTGGGCCGTCGCCTCAAGCGAGCTGGCGGCGATGGTCGAGAGCGTGATCGAGGGGAACTTGACCAGCCGGGCGAAGGCCTTCTCGACCGTGTCGATGCCGGCCTTGTCGTCGAGCCGGCCCAGGTAGTGGCGGCCCTCCTCGCGGAGGTCGTTCGGCTCGACCAGGGCGACCCACGATCGCTCGGGCAGGTAGTCGGTCAGATGCCCTAGCCCCTCGGCCGACCACGCCGGAGCACCGCTCAACACGGCCTCGGTCCACTGGCCGAGCGACCTTTGCGACTCGGGGTCGAACGGACGGATCGACTCGACATCGTCGCCGAAGAACTCGATCCGGATGGGCGAGTCCCCGTCGACGGGGAAGACGTCGAGGATGCCGCCGCGGAGGCTGAACTCGCCGGCGACCTCGACGACCTCGACCCGCGTCATCCCCCGGTCGACCAGCCAGCCGGCGAGCTCCTCGACGGCGATCGTGTCGCCGACGCGGACCTTGCGTGCCCCGCGGTCAAGCAGCTCGGGAAGAGGCACCGGCTGCAACAGGGCCTGCATCGGGGCGACGATGATCCTCGGCGGGACGTCGGACCGCAAAGCCCGCAACAGCCGAAGGCGGCGGCCGAAGACTTCATCGCCTGGCGCGACCTCGGTCGGGTGCTTGTCCCAGGCCGGGAAGACTTCGGGGTTGATCCCGGAGAAGGTGGCGACGTCGTCGCGGAAGTCGTCGACGTCGCCGACGTGGGCCAGGACGATGAGCAGGATCGACGTCGCGTGGAGCCCGAGCGCGGCGGCGGCGAGCGGGCCGGCCGAGCCCCAGGCGCCGTCGATGGTGGCGCTACGGCCGTTCTTGAGCGCGGCGAGGACCTCGGGAAACCCCTCGGTGGCGCTGGACCTGCCGCGTCAGGTCTTTCAGACCCCGCGCGGGGGCGGTCGCGGCGTGGGTCTTGACACTGCTCATGTGCGGCTCGCGTCCCCCCGGGTGGCAGGGGTTGGCTTGCCAACCCCGATCTTCGTCGGGCCTCGGACCGGGGTTGGCAAGCCAACCCCTGCCACCCGGACACGAGGCGCCTTCCCAATCTTAGGAGGATCGCCCCGGCCCGACCACCTCGACCCGACGGCCCGCGGCGGGCCCGGCGGCATCGCATGGCCCGCATCGGCCCGCGGCCCCGCGGCGGTCCGGTCGAGGACGTAGGCCAGATCGTCGAGGTCGCACGGCCATTCGAGGCAAGCCGTCGCGCCTGCACGGCGGGCCGTCGCGACTGTCTCGCGGTCGGCGAAGGCGAGCAGCGCCACCACGCTCGCCGTCCGCGCCGGTGGGCCATCCGCTCGGGCCAGCGCGGGTCGAGCACGGGCACGTCCCAGACGACCACGCCCCGCGCCGGCATCTCGTCGCGGTCGTCAGTCGGTTCGGCCCGGTAGCCGACGCCCCGGCACAGCTCGACGAGGACGCCGCGGACGTCGTGGATGCTGCTAATGACCTGAACTGTCGTCCGGCCCGCCGGTCGCGTCCGTCCGGGCTCGACATGCCGGCGGATTGTCTCGGCGGCGGTCGCCTCGGGAAGCACGGCGTCGAAGAGCCGGGCGGTCCGCACGAGGTCGTCGTGCCGCGCGTGCGGGCCGACACACAAAATGGTGCGACACGCGGAGTCTCCTCTGGCCCGTAGCCGGCCGAGGCGCTGGGCGTCGAGCACCGTGAGGATCGGGCGATGGATGACAACCAGCCCCGGCGGCGGGTCCTCGCCGATCCACGATTCCGGCACTTCACCCGTGCAGGCGCGGCGGACGAACGCACTCGGCAGCCGGTCGCCGATCGCGACGATCCAGGGGTCGCCAAGGTCGCCGACGAACCAGGCCGGCCGATCGGGCCCCCCCATCGCGGTCCGCCTCCTTGCCCCCGCGCGACAGCGACCGAAGGGCCGCCGATTCGCGGGACACTAGCCGATCTGCCCGGATCGGACAAGCGGGATCGCCGCCGGCCCAGGGTCGATCACTGTTTCAAGATACCGAGTTCCTTGAGTAGGTCAGGGACTCGGGCCGCGTTCCTCCGCAGGGCGGCGGCGATGTTGTCGACACCACGCTCTCGGAGCCAGCCGATCGCGGCGTTGCGGATCGCGGCGAGGACCTGCGGTGCCGACCCCGTCCGGATCCGGCTGGCGTCCTCGCCCATCGTCACGTCGCGCACGTAGTGCGACCGGTTCTCGATCCCCCAGTGCCCGCGCCACCATCGCAGCAGGGTCGCCGCGCCGGCCTGGTCCCGCGGGACGCTGGTGATCGCGTAGGCGACCTCACGGCTCGTGCGCGGCCCCGCCGCTTGACCTCCCGCTCGACCTGACACACCTGCGCGACGCCCGGCCAGTCGAGGTAGTCATTCAGCAGGTCGGTCGCCCGCAGCCGGCGGGACTCGACCCGGCCGCCGTGCTTGTCCGTGGTGCGGTGCTCGGTGAATTGCCGCTCGGTCCGCGCCCGCTGGCGAGGGGGAAAAGGCCGCGGCCGCGGCCCGGGTGAAGGCGTCGCTGATGTCCCGCAGCAACTCGGGCTGGTTCTCCTTGACCACGACGAAATAGTGGCCGCCGTCGCCGACGACCTGGCGGCAGAGGTCGCGCTGGCAGAAGGCCGCGTCACCGGTAACGACGCGGCCCTCCAGGACCAGGCCGCGGAGCAGCCCCAGGGCCGCCTTGTGCTCATTGGTCTTGTCGCCGACCTCGGCCTGCCGGAGCGTCAGGCCGCTGCGCTGGGCCAGGACCGAGAGCAGGTGGACGGCCCCCTCATGGCGGCCGATGCTGCCGCGGATGGCCTTGCCGTCGAGGGCGAGCGGCTCCGGGCCGCCGGCCCGCGGCTCGGTCGCGAGCCGCCGCGAGACGGCCTCGGCCCAGCCGGCGATGGCCTCTTCGAAGCTCGCCGGGTCGAGGGCAATCAGGAGCTTGCGGAACGCCCCCCACTTCGGTGGGCGGCGCGTGAATCCCAGGGCATGCACGAGGGCGAGGTCCTGGTCGTGGACCCACTGGGCGATGGGCTTGAACCCGCGGGCCCCGCAGAGGATGGCACTACAGACCGCCGCGAGCATCGCCGTCAAGGGATGGCGCCGGCCGTGGGCGGAGCGCGGGTCGGGCACGAGGGCGAGGGAGCTCAGAAGCGACGAGGAGGGGAGGGTCGGCATGGTGCGCTCCATCGCGGGGTTGATCCTTCCGGCGACGAGGCTACCATCCCCACCCACCTTGGAACAATGATCGACCCTGGCCGCCGGCCTCCCGCTCGGGATCGCTTCACCACCCGGGCCTCTTCCGCTAGGATGGCGCGAGGATGGGTGTCACGCGACGGGAGGACACGCTGGTGGAAACGCTGACCTTCCACTATCAGCCCACGTGCTCGGCCGAGGGCTGCACCAGCCCCGCGAGCTACAAGGTCGCGGCGTCGTGGAGCGACGGCACGAGCTGGGAGCTGAAGAACTACGGCCTGGCGTGCGAGGCGCACAAGGCCTCGCAACTGACGCGGGCCCGGCTCCATCGCGAGGGCCTCGTGCTGGCCGACGGTGAGGTCATCGGCGAGGTCGGCCTGTTCGAGCTCCGGCCCAACGCCCGCGACGCCGAGCTCGTCCGCCTGCCCGAGCACGGCGCCTGAGCCGGTCCCCTTTCGGATGGCATGGAGCCCGCCCATGACCCGCGCCCGCGCCTGCTCGCGTTCGTCCTCGCCGCGTCCCTCGCGCACGCAGCCGACCGCGGCCCGGGACCGTTCGCGAAATTCACGCTTCCCGATGAGTGGGAGGCGAAGTTCTGGGACGACCCCGACACGAAGGCCCTGCTCGCCCTCGACCTCAAGGACCTCGCCGCGCTGGTGCCGACGCGGTCCGGCTTCCGGTTCTGCCGCTGCCCGACCTGCGACGCCGACGAGGCGGCCGACCCGCTCGTCTGGTCGGCCACGCGGCCGACGGTCGTCACCTGCACTCGGTGCGGCCGGTCGTTCCCCAACGACGACGTGCCCGCGAAGGACGAGAAGACGAAGAAGGTCCCCGAGGAGACGATCGAGGTCCTCCGCGGCGTCACGCATCACTATCCATACCACGCCGTCCCGGCTGACTCGCAGACGTACCCCGACGAGCGGCTCTACCTTCACGCCAAGCGCGACTACGAGGCCCGCGAGGCCCTGGCGAAGGCCGCCCTTTATGCAGCCATCCGGTTCCACGAGGGGAAGTCGGCCGGCAAGAAGGACGAGACGCTCGCCCGGTTCGCGGCCGTGATCCTCCTGCGGTTCGCCCAGGTCTATCCCGCCTACGCGACGCACTTCGACCAGCCCGGCCGGCCCAAGTTCCTCCAGCCGGCCGACCTGAAGCCGCCCTATCGCCGCGGCTATCGAACGGGGAAGTGGGAGTGGACGGGGAGCCTGGAGGTGCCGACCAACCTGGTGATCGCCCACGCTCTCGTCCGCGACGAGCCGGTCTGGGACGAGGTCGGCCGGCTGCTGGACGACCCGAACCCGCGGCGGACGATCGAGCACGGCTTCTTCCGCGCAGCCGCCGAGTTCGCCCGCAAGCAGACCGAGGAGTTCGACGAGCAGTCGCTCCAGGCCTATCGCGGACTGTTCGCCGTCGGACGCCTTCTCGACGACAAGGCGATGCTCGACGACGCCGCCTCGCGTCTGGCGGCTTTCGCCGAGCGTGGGTTCTTCCACGACGGCTACTGGCGGCAGGGCAGCGACGTCGCCCATCGCCGGGTCCTCGGCCAGCTCGACGGCTGGATCGAGCGGCTCGCCGGTGATACGGCCGTGCCGATGCTCGACCTGGCCCGCGAGGCCGGCGCGGCGTCGCGGATCGAGAGTAAGCCGAGGGAGATCGAGCTGGCATCCTGGCCCGCACCCGAGACGGCGTCGATCGCCAGGCGGCCGTCGCTGCTCGGCGGCGTCGGACTGGCCCGGCTCTCTGTCGGTGGCGACCGCGACGGGCTCGACCTGGAGGTCCGGGCCATCGGCAGCCTCGGCGCGCCCCACTTCCAGCGCCAGGCGCTGCGGGTCTCGGTCGCCGGCCGGGCCGTGCTCGACGACCTCGATGCGCTGCCCCCGACCCGCGACGGCTGGGACCTCGCCACGGCCAGCCACAACACGGTGGTCGTCGACGGTCTGAACCAGCGCGAGACGCCCGCCGCCGCCCGCGAGCCGGCCGCCGGGGGCAAGCTGCTCTTCTACGCGGCCGACCCCGACTTCCAGGTCGTCGCAATGGACGACCCGCTCGCCTATCCGCGCTCGACCACGCGGTATCGCCAGGTCGTCGTCGCCGCGGCGAGCGGGCGATCGCGCTATGCGGTCGCCGTGTTCCAGGTCTTCGGCGGGCTCCAGCACGACCAGATTTTCCACGCCGCCGCCCGGGTCGGCGGCCCGCTGGTCGATCACGACGGAGCTGACGCCGGGACCCGAGTCGCTGCTGCCGCCTAGCATTCCGTACCTGGCTGGCGGCCACGCCGACGACGGCCGGTGGTTCGTCCAGGCATACGGTGAGTTCCGGCGACTCTCGCAAGGCAAGGCCACCGCGCCCATGGCCGCGACCTTGATCGAGCCGGGACGCCCGGGCGTGCGACTCCATGTCTTCGGCGACATGCCGGTGACGACCTTCACCGCCCTGAGCCCCGACCCGTCACGATTGGCGTCGAAACTGCCCTCGATCGACGCCGAGGCTGGCGAGGGCCGGTCGTCGCTGATCCTCCGCCGTCGCTCGCCCGCCGGGGCGACCCTGCGCTCGACGTTCGTCACCGTCTTCGAGCCGATTGGCGAGGGCGTCGCCCCGCTCCGCCGCGTCGGACGCGTCGGGTCGCTCGACGGCCGCGTCCTCCTCTACGTCGAGACGGCCGACGGGCCCGAGTATCTGCTCATCAACCTCAAGCCCGGAACGCCGCAGGCCGCGGTCCTGCCCGACGGCCACGCGGCGACGACCGAGGGGCTCGTGCTCCGGCTCTCACCGTCGGGGATGCAACTGGCCGGCGGCACGACGGGCGCGGTGGGCGGGGCCGAGCTTCGCCAGGAGAAGCTCTCGGGCCGCGTCCTGGGCGTCGGCCGCACGCAGGCGCCGGATGTCCGCGGCTGGTTCGAGGTCGAGGGGTCGGTCGATCAGTTCACCGGCGTCGAGGGCCGGGCCCTGCTGATCGGGCACGGCGACGGCTCGGTCCACGGCTGGACGATTCGGGCCGTCGAGGACGCCGGCGGGGGACGCGTCCGGGTCCGCGTCCGCGAGGAGCCCGGCTTCCTGATCGATCCAAGCTCTTCCCAGGCCCGCTATTACCAGTTCCCTCGCGCGGTTTCTCCCGGCCCGCACGAGTTTTCCGTGTCCCGGATCGTCCGGTCCGACGTAGTCTCGAAATAGAGCGCACACTTTCGTGAAAAAAAACGAGACGATACTTGACAGCCGACTTCGGCCGGCTATGCTCATTGTGTCGTCCGTGATGCCGTTCACTCCCAAGCCTCTCCGGACGGCCGAAGCGTCGGCTTCGATCATTCGCCCTCTTTCCGTACTGGCCCCGACGTCCCACTTCATTTCGGGACGTCGGGGCTCTTCGTTGATACTCGCCCCCTCTCCCATCGGGGCCGCATCATGACGAGCCGCTGGCGAGCCGAGGGCGGCCGATACGAGCGGATCTGGGCGGGCCGGTCCTGGACCTTGACGGTCGACGCCGCGCGGCCCGGTCTCATCAGCCATTCCGTGGGCCCGGTCCTCGCCCTGGACGGGATCAGCGCCCCCGGGCGTGCCGATCCCGACGCCTTCGGAGGCGCCAGCCTCGCCGGTCATGAGGTCCTCTTCGACCGTGTCGAGGCCGTGTATACGCCAGCGAACTGGTATTCGCTCCGCGTCCGCGCGACCTGGGCCCCGCGGGCCGAGGACCTGATCGACCTCGAGGTCCAGGTCCAGGCCTTCACGGTCGGCGACCTGGAATCGGTTGAGATCCATGTGGCAAGCCGGCTCGGGACCTCGGCTCTGGAGGAGCTGGCAGACCTTGACCCTGCGGCGGTCGCACGCCTTCGCGACGACCGATCGACCCTCCTGCTGCCGGGCGACCGGTCGTTCCCGACGGTGCTGGCCGATCTCGGCGAGTCGGCCGACGGCCCGCGCTTTTACCTGGAGATGATCCACCCCGACGATGGTATCCGCCGCGAAGTCGACCCTGCGTCGAGCACCGTGCGTCACGCCCTCTTCGGCCACGACCTCGAGAGGGGCGTCATCGTTCGCGGCCGGCTCCGCGGCGTCTGGTACGCGGAGTCGCCCGGACCGGGCCGAAATCGAGCGCCGGCGCGAGGAGTTCCTCCGCGAGCCGCCGCCTCTGGGCACCTGACCGGGCCGTTTCTCAGCCCCAGGTCCACTCGCGGTCGGTCTCGCCGGCGGGCAGCTCGAGGGACCAGCGGAGCCGGCCGGTCCTCCGCTCGAGGCTCGGCGCGGGGCCGACGGCGCGGCGTTCCAGGGGCCGAGGTCGTCCAGGTCCGGGCACGTCAGGTCGATGTCGAGCAGGACCGGGTGGTCGAGCTTCGCCCGCAGACTCAGCCGATGCACCGTCCCGCCCACCGGCCGGTCGAGGCGGTAGCCGACCTCGCCGCAGGGGAATCGGTGGCCCATGCCGATCGACGGCCACGAGCCCGGCAGCGTGGGGCTGAGCCGGATTCTCCGCGCGGGGGCGTTGTAGTCGAGCCCCGCGAGGTCGAGCATCGTCTCGACCAGCATCGCGTGCAGCTCCCAGACGCCCGAGGCCCCGAGGCTCAGGCGGGGCGGCTCCGTCGTCCGCGGCGCGGGCCGAACTGCCAGGCCGAGCGAGCTAAGCCGGCCGAGGATGCCGTCGAGCATCGAGACCGCGAGGTTCCAGTGCCGCCCCTCGCCCGTCTCGCGGCCGAGTTGGAGGAGGTAGCGGGCCATCCAGAGCGAGGCCAGGGGCGAGAGGTCGATCTTGTGGCCCTCGCCCGGCACCGCGTCGGCGCCGGACCGTGCGGGGTCGGCCGCCCAGAGCGTGAGCAGATTCGATTCGCCGGCGAAGAGGTTGTGCCGGAAGATCCCCTCGGCGCAGCGGCGGAGCCGCGGGTCGCCGGCCTCGAGCAGGCCGAACGGCACGGCCGGGCCGAGCAGGCTGATGTCGAGCGCCGCCGAGTGCTCGACGAGGTATTCGGGCCGGTCGGTCCAGAGGCCGCGGAGGGTCGAGAGCCGGCGCGCATCGAAGAACCGGCCCGTGTCCGGGTCGACCATCCCGGGTCCGCGGCGGTCCTCGACCGGTTCGCGGAGGATGCCCTCGTGCCAGATCCGATCGGCCAGTGACGACCAGCCCGCGGCCGACTCCTCGCGGTCGACGACCTTCGCCAGCCGCGACGCAGCCCGGAGGCCGGCGACGATGCACGCGTTGGAGTACAAGAAGGCGCCGAAGCGGCTGTCCCAGACTCCGGCCGAGCTGACGAGCGACAGGTCGTCGAGCATCCGGAGCCCAGGATGCCCCGAGTTCCCGCCGCAGACCGACGCCGCGCGCTCGACCATGGGCCAGCAGGCCGCGACGAAGTCGGCGTCGCCGGTGCGCTCGTAGTGCTGCTCGAGCCGCCAGGGGATCAGCGCCGTCTGGTCGACGGCCGGAGTTTCCCACTCGGGATAGCCGTCGATCGAGTACTTCTGGAACCAGTAGGAATAAGGCCCCTTCTGCCCCTTGGTGGCCGCGAGCCACTGGAAGACCTTGCGGCCGATCGGCACGTGCCCGAGCCGCTCGAAGGCCCCGCCCGCCCAGAGGGCGACGCGGGGCAGGCAGTAGGCGTTGAGCCCGCGGTCGAACCCGGCCGCGACCGCGCCCCAGCGGGCGTCGGCGTGCAGCGCCGCGGCCAGCGTCGAACGCCGGAGGCTCACGGCGTACGACGGCCTGGGGAAATGGATGTTCGGGACGGGCTCGATAAACGCGTCCCACTCCTGGGCCGTTGCCTGCTCGACATGGTCGAGGTCGACCGAGCGGAACCACTCCAGAGCGGGGCCGAGCCAGTGCTGGAACGTGCCCGGGTCGCCCCGCCAGCCGGTGAACGCGCCGCTGACGAGCAGGTCGACCGTCACCGACTCGCCCGCGGGCAGGTGGACCGGGCGGTGCAGCAGAGCCTCCTTGTCGCCCGTCGGCTCGCACTCGACGGGGCCCTGGTGGTCGAGCGCGATGGCGAACTCGACGGTCGAGTCGCGGGCGAGCTTGCGGTTGGCGTGGCCGTGGCCGCGGTTGGTCGCCAGGAGCGCGCGAGACGCCGTCATGCCAGCTCAGGCCCGGCTCGCCGACGCCGCCGTTGACCTCGGTCTGCACGAACATGCCGAAGAGGGCGTCGATGTCCTCGGCCCCGTCGTTGATGATCCGAAACCGCTTCAGGTACTGGCCCGGCGACTCGGTGCCGCCGGCCGTCTGGGGGAGCACGCCGCCCATCGCGACCAGGTCGGTAATCAGGACCCGGATCGGCCCGCGCCGCCAGGTCAGCTCGGTGACGAGCAGGTTGGTCGCCCCCTGGTAGTGCTGGAAGACCTGCCAGGCGAGCCGCTCGGTGAACCAGTCGATCCGGCGGCTGATCGCCAGGCCGCCGACGATCGCGCGGAAGTGCGAGCGGCTCTGCGGCAGGTCGCCCTCGGCGGGCCGGACGTCGGAGTGGAGGCCGACCGTCGGGAAGTAGACGTCCTGCGTCGAGCCGCGGCCGTCGACGCGCACGGTCATCATCCGGTTGCCCACGAGCCCTTCTGGGCCGATCGCGACGATCTCGGGCGACTCGGTCCGGTCGGGCAGGTTGGGCCGGACGATCGCGTTCTGGTAGGGGCTGTGGACGGTCCCCGAATCGCGCGTGCGGGCCGCGGAGCGGTACTGGAGCCGGGCGCCGACGCCCTGCGGCGGCATCGGGACGTGCCAGTAGCTGTTGACGCCCTTGTTCTCGGTCCAGTAGGCCGGCAGGGCGCCGAGGGACTCGTCGTTGGCGATGACCTCGAGCCAGACCTCCTGGCCGTCCTCGATCGGGTGGGTCCCGATGACCACAGCCGCCCAGACCCCCGCGCGGACAGGGCCTCCGTTGCGGCCCTTGGCCGCCGCTTCGATCCAGGTCGACTGCATGGAGGCCCTCGCCGGATGACCCGAGGCGGGCGGGGACGCTAGACTGTCCCCGGACGACCGATTGTCGGAGTTCCCCGGGCCGCGCAAGGGGCGCAGAGCGTGTCGCAATGCGGTCGTCGCGGAGATGCAGGCCTCCATGTTCCCGAGCTTCAACGCCCGTGCCGTGGGGCTGACCCTCACCGCGGCCGAGACGATCGAGATCGCCGCCGACGCGGGGTTCCGGGGGGTGGACCTGCTCGTCCGCGACCTGCTCGCCGCCGACGAGAATCCGGCCGCTCTCCGTCGCCGGATGGACGACGTCGGACTCGTTGGCGGGGCATTCCCGATGCCGGTCTCGTGGAAGGGGGACGAGGCTGCCTTCCGCCGCGACCTCGCGGAGTTACCCCGCCTCCTCGACGCCGCCTGCGTCCTCGGGCTGCTCCGGACGGCGACCTGGGTCCTTCCCGAGATCCCGGACGACCTCGCGCCGATGGGCGGAACGAAGGCCCGCGACGCGACTGTGGCCTTCCACCTCGAACGCCTCGGCCCGATCTCCGAGACCCTGGGCCGCTTCGGCATGCGACTCGGGCTGGAGGCGATAGGGGTCGAGCGGTTCCGGTCGGGCCGGACACCGCCGTTCGTTACGCGACTGAGCGACCTCGGCCCGGTGATCGATCCCCTGGAGTTAGAGCACCGGAACCTCGGGATCCTCGTGGACACCTTCCACCTCAACGCCTCGGCCGAGAGCGTCGACGACGCGGTTGCGGGGCGTGTCGATTCGATCGTTTGGGTCCACGTCGGCGACCTTCCGGCCGGAGCTTCGGGCGATCGGGCCGCCATCGAGGACCACGAGCGCGGACTGCCCGGCGAGCATGGCGCGATCGACAACCTCGGCATCCTCCGCACGCTGTTCGACGCCGGTTATGACGGCCCGGTCACCGCCGAACCGTTGGCTCGAAGCCGCTCGCTCGCCGGCCTTGACGCGCGGACGACGGCCCACGTCGTCGCCCGCGCCTTGAGGGCGGTCTGGCCGCGCTAGCCGCCGATCAGACGGCGGCCGCCGCCGCGGCCACCGGCCGCCGCGAGGGCGCGATCTCCTCGCGATAGACCTGGACGTCCTTCGGCGCCTCGATCCCCAGGCGGACCTGGTTGCGGTCGACCTTGACCACGGTCAGCACAATGCCCTCGCCTATGACCACCTTCTCGCCGAGTTTCCGGCTCAGGACCAACATCGCCATTCCCCTTCCGTCGAGGTCGAACTCCTGGTCGTGTCGCCGATCCGGACCATCGTCGTTTGCACGTGCCGTGCCGATGATGGGAAAGGCGGGTTGGGCCTGCGGATTCGGCCGATTATTCCAGTTCTCGGGCATGCCGACGCGCGGAATTGTAGGAACGGACTGCAATTGGCGCGACCGCTCCGGCCGAGTTCTCCACCGTCTTTGAAAAAAGGGAAGACGGCGTTGCAATCGTGACATCTCGGCGTCACTCGACCGTCGCCAGCCGGAGGGGTCGGAAGCCGACGGCGTCCGCGGCGACGCAATGATAGCGGACCGTCCCGACCATCCCCTGCACGGCGCCGGCCCAATCACCCTCGCTGTGGAGATGCCCGTACACGCAGGCCGTCACGCCCGCCGCTTCCATTCGGGCGACGCTCGGGCCGGGTACTCGGTTCTGGTCGAACGGCGGGTAATGCCAGAGGACGTAGATTGGTGCGGACCCCGAGATCGCTTGCGCGGCATGGAGCGCGCGATCGAGGCTATCGAGCTCGCGCTCCTGCCGGCTCTGAGCGTCAGGGCTGTCGGGGTCCCGCGGCGGCATGCCCCGGGCTCCGCAGACGACGACGCCGTGCGTCTCGACCGCGTCGCCCTCGACGGCCAGGGTCGAGCAGCGGAGCATCGGACGGATCGCCCGGGCCGAGTTCCACCAGCGGTCGTGATTGCCGGGCGAGATCACCTTGGTGCCGGGAAGGCGGTCGAGCCAGGCGACGTCGGGCTGGACGTCACGATGTTTGACAGCCATCGAGATGTCGCCGGGGATCAGCACCAGGTCGCCGGGCCGGACCGCCGCGCGCCACTCGGCCTCGAGCCGGTTCGCGTGGTCGAGCCACCGTGCGGCGTACCGCTCACGGCGCTCGGGGTGAGCGAACGAAAGGTGGAGGTCGGCAATGCCCCAGATCGTCATGGCCTGGGCAGACCGGGGACGAACGGGTTGCTCCGCCGTTCGGCCCCGACGGTCGTGCTCGGGCCGTGGCCCGGCCAGACGATCGTGTCGTCGGGCAGAGAGTAGAGTTTGGATCGGATGCCCGACGCAAGTCTGGGAAAATCGCCGCCGAGGTCGGTCCGTCCGATCGAGCCGGCGAACAGGACGTCTCCGCCAAGGACGACCGCGGGGCGGACTCCGTCGAAGACGAAGACGACCGACCCGGGACTGTGGCCGGGGATCTCGCGGACCTCGAACGAGAGGCCGGCCAGCTCGAGCCGCTCGCCATCGTCGACGAGCCGGTCGGCGGCGGGGCTGGTCACGGGGAAGCCGAACGGGGCGCTCGATGTTCGCCGAGGCGTCGGCGAGGAGGTGGGCGTCGTTCCGGCCGATGACGAGCGGGGCGGCGGGGAATCGCGACTTCATCTCTGCGTTGCCGGCGATGTGGTCGACGTGCCCGTGCGTGTTGAGGATTGCGGCGGGCGTGAGGCCGTGCCGGTCGAGCACGCGCACGATCGCGGGGACGTCAAACCCCGGGTCGACCACCAGCGCCTCGCGACCCCCACGCGCCCAGACGACGTATGCGTTCTGGGCGAACGGGGCCGCCTCGACGGCCTGCACCATGAGCTCGGACTCGGCCATCGCTCACCTCCGGACCTGCGTCTCGACTTGCACCCATCGTGCCCGGGATCGGACCGATCCGCAAGCGCGGGCGGTCGTGCCGTTCTCTTGTAATCTTTGCCTGATTCCTTGAATCAAATGAGGGAATCTGCCTCGACCGAACTGGCCCGAGGTCAGGCGGACGCCTCTCCAGTTTACGCATACCGCAGCACCGGCCTGGAAATTTGCGGCCCGCGACTTGCTTGTCTTGGAATTCGGGTGCGGTCCCGACAGACTCAGATAAGGGCGTCAGGACCCGCTGTGCCCCCGGCCCGCGAAGGAACGTGGGTCGAGCCGTCAGGCGACGGCCCAATCAGGATGCACCCCCACCATCGCCGACCGCGCGAGAGCCGGTCGCTTTCGAATACAGGGTCGTCCCCGATGAAGATGGAAACTCCATCGCGACCGCGCCAGGGGCTGCCGGCCTGGGGCGTCGCGGCGTCGGTCGGGGTTGCGCTGGTCGCGGCCTCGGCAATCGTGGTCCGCTGGGCCGGCGGGCCGTCGCCGAGGTTCCTCTCGGGGGCCTCGGCCGAGGGCGTGGTCTCGGTCGACGGGCCCGACGCCGTGGACGACGAGCCCGTCGCGCCGCCCCTCCCGCGCCCGACCGCCATCCTCGCCTCCCTGCCCGCGAAGGAGCTGTCGCCGCCTATCCCCGCGAAGCACGACGACGCGGCCGCGTCCATCGCGCGGGCCAAGGCGGCCATTGCGGAATGCCGGCGCCCGCTATCGCGCGCTCCACGACTACTCCGCGGTGTTCCACAAGCGCGAGCGGATCGACGGCAAGCTGATCCGTCCTCACGTCATGAACATGCGAGTCCGGACGGAGCCGTACAGCGTCTACATCAAGTTCGTCGCGCCCGACCCGGGTCGCGAGGCGATCTATCAGCCGTCGAGGAACGGCGGCAAGATCGTCTATCACGATATCGGCCTCGGTCGGCTCATCGCGGGAACGATGCTCCTCGACCCGCACGGGTCGCTGGCGATGGACGAGAATCGCCACCCGATCTCGGACGCCGGCATCGGCAACCTGATCGACATGGTCCGCGACCGCTGGGAGGCCGAGCTTGAGCCGGTCGAGTCGGTCCTCACGATCCACGAGCACGCCCGGGTCGCCGACCGCGCGTGCACGATGATCGAGGCGACCCATCCCCGGGTCTCCCGGAGCTATTCCTTCCACAAGGTGAAGGTCTACATCGACCACGAGCTCGGTCTGCCGATCCGCTTCGAGGCGTATGATTGGCCCAAGTCGGCGGGCGCCGAGCCCAAGCTGGTCGAGGAATACACGTACTCCGACCTCAAGACCGACATCGGCCTGGGCGACGCCGACTTCGACGCGGCCAACCCGCATTACGCGTTCGGCCGGTTCTGATCGATACGATCCTCACGATCGGACCGTGCGCGGCCGATATAAGATTTGCGGGGAGGGGCGGCGACGGCCCGGACAGGGCGTCGCGAGCCGCCCTTCCGCCGCGATCGTCGGGCAGGAGAAGCGATCTTGGCAGGCCGGGGGGGCTTCGCTAGAATCCGCCTCGCCTTGGGGGTTTCGGGGATCGGAGCCGACTCGCCGGACCGACCGACGGCCCGGGGCGACCACTCCGCCAGGCCGCACTCGCCGCACGACGAATGACGCGGGACAGTCTGATCGATTCGGCCGCCCACGGAGCGGGGCCCGGCCGTCGTCCGTACCGATCGATCCATGGAAGGAGGCTCGATGAGCACGGTCCCGTCCCCGAAGACGCAGGTGCGCGTGCACATCCGCTGGATGATCCGCCGCGACATGCCCGAGGTCCTCGCCATCGAGCACGCCAGCTTCGACTTCCCCTGGTGCGAGGAGGAGTTCCTCCGCGTCCTCCGCCAGCGGAACTGCATCGGCATGGTCGCCGAGGTCGGCGAGCAGGTCGTGGGGTTCATGATCTACGAGCTGCACAAGAACAGGCTCCACGTCCTCGACTTCGCCACCCACCCCGACTTCCGCCGGCAGGGCGTCGGGCAGCAAATGGTGGCCAAGCTCGTCGGCAAGCTCTCGAGCCATCGGCGCACGAGGATCGTGCTCCACGTCCGGGAGACCGGACTGGCGTCGCAGTTCTTCTACCGGGCCCAGGGCTTCCGCGCGACCGAGGTGGTCCGCGAGCACTTCGGCGACACCGGCGAGGACGCCTATCTCATGCAGTATCTCCTCGACGAGTCGCTCGTCGAAGAGCCGGTCGCGCTCGACCGGGTGGCGAACCCGCTTGAGAACTGATCCGGGCCGAGTCGGCTTGATCCATCGAGGGCCGCCCCGCGGGACTTATCCCCGCGGGGCGGCCCTCTTGTTTTCCCGGCGACGGCCCGAGCGTAGAATCGGATGAGGCACGATCCCCCGTCGTTCGAGCGCCATGGCCGCCCCATCCGACCGTCGCAACTTCCTCGTCCCGGCTCTGCTGGCCGTCGCCGCGATCGCCCTCGTCGTCCCGTGGAATGGGCGGGTCGCAGCCGGCGTGGCCGCGCTCGCGGTCCTCGTCGCGTACGGCCTGACGTGCTGGAACGTTGGCCGATCGTCGGCACCGGCGACTGAACGCTCCGACTGGAGTGCGCTGCTCGATCGTCTCGATCGGATCGCCCTGGCGCTCGAGTCGCGGCCCGCGGTTCAGGCTGAGCGCGTGGACGGGCTCGCGACCATGTCCGCTGCGATCGCCGAAGGACGATGGGCGGACGCCGAGGCGATGATCGCCGAGCATCCCGACTATCCCGACGCCGGTCGTTACGCGGGCCAGGTCGCCTCGGCGAAGCAGGCCGCGGGCGAGGCGATGCGTGAGGAGCTGAAGGCGGCGCAGGTGGTCAACGACCCGGATCGCGTGCTCGAGATCCACGCCGGGCTGGCGGCCGTCCTGACGGCCGAGGCGCTGGCCGAGATCGAAGGCCAGGTCGTCAAGTGGTTCCTGGCCCTCATCATGCGCCGACTTCGCGGCGGCACGGTGCGTCCCGACGTGGCCGAGCTGGCGGCGCGGGTCGCCGAGCGCTTCCCGAGGAGTGTCGAGGGGGCGAGCCTCCGCGCGTCGCTCTCGACGCTCCGCCGGAGCGCTGGCCTCTGTCCGCGTTGCGCCAAGCCGTATCGGGGAATTGCCGAGGCTTGCCCCGAATGCCTCGTCGCCGCAGCAACGGCGACCGACAACGGCGTCGCCGCGGCGGCCTGGGCCGAGGAACCGCCCCCGGACTCCGAATCCCCATCCGAACCCTCGACCGAGGGGCTGGATTACCCCGTGTTCCTGGACGACCCAACTTGACGCGGCATCGTACGTCGGCAAGGATGAATCAATCCCATGCCTTCTGTCAGATCGTCCGCGCCGGCACTGGAAAGGATCGGGCTATGACCCGTCGATTCGCCCTGGCCTGCCTTGGCTTGTCCGTCGCGGCCGGCGCCGCCCATGCGCAGGTCCCGCTCTCGAACGACAACCTGCCCCCCCAGCGGGCGCTGGCCCGCCTGGGCCTCGAGCGCCACTGGTATAACGTCGTCCCGCTCTCGAACAGGGGCGAGAAGGTCCTCGAGCTGAGCATCAGCAAGGACCTGGTCTTCGTCCAGACGAACCAGGCGAACTTCCACGTCTTCGACGGCGAGTCGGGCCGGCGGATGTGGACGACGAACCTCGGCAATTTCTCCGTCGACGCGCAGCCGGCCTCGTCGAACGCGACGACCGTCTTCGTGACCAACTCGAACATCATCTACGCCCTCGACCGTGCCGACGGCCGCGTGAAGTGGTCGGCCACGATGGAGCACCTGCCGGCCAGCGCGACGTCGTGCGACGAGGACCACGTCTACGTGGGCCTGCGCGAGGGCAAGCTACTCTGCTACGACGCCAAGACGGGCGCTCGCCCTCTGGAACTTCTCGACGCGTCACGACATCTCGTCCCGACCCGAGCCTGCCGGCCGGGTCGTCGCCTTCGCCAGCAACGACGGCAAGGTCTACGTATCGCGCGCGGACGTCTCGCGGCCCCTGCTCCGCTGGTCGGCCGCCGGGCCGATCTCGGCGCCGCTCAACTCGCTGGGCGTTCGCACCTTGCTGGTCCCGTCCGAGGACAAGAGCCTCTACGCGATCGACCTCTGGACCGGCGAGACGAAGTGGAATTTCCCCACCGGCGCCCCGATCCGCCAGGAGCCGCTGGTGGCGGGGACGGACATCTACGTCGTGAACGTCGAGGGGATGCTCTCGGCCGTGAACGCCGAGACGGGCGAGTCGGAGTGGACGATCTCCACGCTTGGCGGCCCGCTCCTGGGCGTGACGCCGAAGCGGCTCTATCTGGAGTCGGTCGACGGCGACATGTTCATCGTCGACCGGTCGACCGGCGCGATGATCTACGACCCCCGCGCCACGCACGAGCGGGCGGGCCTGAACCTCCGCGAGTTCCAGTTCGGCCCGACCAACCGGTCGAACGACCGGATGTACATCGCCGACCGGTTCGGGATGCTCGTCTGCATGCGCGAGGCCGGCGCCGTCAAGCCGTACCAGCTCCGCGACCCCGACGCGAAGCCGTTCGGGTACGTCCCGCCCGAGGGCTATGACGACGCCCCGAAGATCCCGCCGCGCCCACGCCGTCCACGGCCGCCGGCGAGCCCGCGACGGCCGCTCCGGTCGGCGATGCGATGCCCAAGTGAGTGACGACGTTCGTCCGTTGCGGGCATAATAACGAACTCGAGCCTCGTCAGGCGGGCCCGTGCCGCCCGACGTTCTTTTTCCATCGAGCCGACGGGGACCCGCAGCGATGGACGATGTCCGACCGATCCGACGAGCCCTGCTGAGCGTGTCCGACAAGCGTGGCCTGATCGACCTGGGCCGCGCGCTGGCCGCGCGCGGTGTCGAGCTGCTTGCCAGCGGCGGGACCCGCACGGCGCTGGCCGAGTGCGGGACTCGACGTGATCGAGGTCTCCGCCTACACGGGTCAGCCCGAGATCCTCGGCGGCCGGGTCAAGACCCTCCACCCCAAGCTCCACGGCGGCATCCTCGCCCGCCGCGACGTCCCCTCCGACCTCGTCGCCCTGGAGGTCCAGGGCATCGAGCCGATCGACCTGGTCGTCGTGAACCTGTATCCCTTCGAGGCGACGATCGCCAGGCCGGGCGTGACGTTCGACGAGGCGATCGAGAACATCGACATCGGCGGCCCGAGCCTGATCCGCGGCGCGGCCAAGAATCACGCGTTCGTCGCCGTCGTCACCGACCCGGACCAGCATGCTCCCCTGATCGACCAGCTTGCTGCGCACGGCGGGACGACCCTGGCCTTCCGCCGCGACCTCGCCCGGGCCGTTTTCGAGCGGTCCGCGCGGTACGACCGGACGATCGCCGACTACCTGGGCCGTCAGCTCGACGACTCGGCTTTCCCGGCGACCTTCGCCCCGTCATTCGCCCTGCGCACGCCCCTCCGCTACGGCGAGAATCCCCACCAGCGGGCCGCGTTCTACGTCGAGCCGAATCCGGTCGGCCCCAACCTCGCCACGGCGACCGTCCGCCACGGCAAGGAGCTCTCGTACAACAACCTGCTCGACCTCGACAGCGCCCTGCGGCTCGTCCGCTCGTTCTCGGCCCCGGCCGCCGTCATCCTCAAGCACAACAACCCCTGCGGCGCGGCGACGGCCGAGAGCCGCGCCGCGGCCTTCGAGCTGGCCTACGAGGGCGATCCCGTCAGCGCGTTCGGCGGGATCGTCGGCACGAACCGCCCGCTCGACCGCGCGACGGCCGAGCGGCTTTGCGTCGCCCGGTCGATTCATCGAGGCGATCGTCGCACCCGGCTTCGACGATGACGCGATCGGCCTGCTCACGACGAAGCCGACCTGGAAGAACAGCGTCCGCCTCGTCGACCTTGTGGCACCGATCGGGCCCGACTGCGCCGCCGCCAGCCGGGTTCGACCTCCGCCGGATCGAAGGGGGCCTGCTCGTCCAGGATTGGGACGCCTTGGAGCCCGACCCGGCCTCGGGCACGGTCGCGACGAAGCGCGCTCCGACGGCCGAGGAGACAGGCGTCGCTCGACTTCGCCTGGCGGGTCTGCCAGGCGGTGAAGTCGAACGCGATCGTCCTGGCCGAAGGGCACGCAGCTCGTCGGCGTCGGCGCGGGGCAGATGAGCCGGCTCGACTCGGTCAAGATCGCCGTCGAGAAGGCCGGCGAACGAGCCGCGAGGCGCGGTGCTCGCCTCCGACGCCTTCTTCCCGTTCCGCGACGGCCCCGACGTCGCCGCCGCCGCGGGCGTCACGGCGATCATCCAGCCCGGCGGCTCGCGGCGCGACGACGAGACGGTCGCCGCCTGCGACGAGCACGGCCTGGCGATGGTCCTCACCGGCCACCGCCACTTCCGCCATTGAGCTTCATGGCGCGGACGATTCGCGGTGCCAGCGAACCGGCCCGGCGGGCCCTGCACCCGCCGGGCCGTTCTTGATGCGCTGAGCGTCAGCGACGAATCGTCAGCGGTGACCACCGCCCCCACCGCCCATGTGGCCCGCCGCCGCCGCCCATGTGACCCATGCCGCCGCCACCCATGCCGCCCATGTGCATGCCGCCCATGCCGCCGCCCATGCCGCCCATGTGCATACCACCGGCGTAGCCGCCCATGCCGCCCATGTGCGGTGCGAAACCACCCCCGTAGCCGCCCATGCCGCCCATGCCGCCCACGTGCGGGCGCCGCCGAAGCCGCTCATGCCGCCGTACGATGAGGCGGCGCCGCCGAAGCCTCCTCCGAGGCCGCCCATGTGAGGCGCACCGCCGAAGCCACCGCCCACGCCACCCAGGCCGCCGGCGCCGCTCCGCCGAATCCGCGAAGGTCCGCCGGCCCCCAAGCCGCCGACGTGGCCCATGCCCGCGCCGTTGCCGAGACCTGCGCCGTTATGGGCCATGCCCGCGCCATTGCCGCCCATCAGGCCGTTGTGCGCCATGCCCCCGCGCCATCCATTCCACCGCCGTGGAACGTCGGGCGGGAGACGGTGTGCGTCATCGCCCCCTGGTGGACGCCGTTGAACCCGGTGTTCCAGCCCGAGTGCGCCAGACCCCCCGTGCGACAGGCCGCCCGCGGCGTTTCCGCCGTGGAACGGGTTGCCATAGGCGTGCGACGACGGCGGCGCCATCGCGCCGCCGCGGCCGAGGTTGCCGTTGCCTGCCAGAACGGAGCGGTTGCCGAAATTGCCCGCCGCGCGATTGCCCGCGTTGTTGAACGAGCCGATGTTGCCGCCGCGGTTCAAGGCGAAATTGTTGCCGATCCCGCTCCCGAGGCCGCGATTCCCAGGGAAGAACGGCGAGCCGCGCCCAACGCCGCCGTTGGCCCAGCTTCCATTGCCCCAACCGCCGCGGCCCCAGCCGCCGTTCCCCCAGCCGCCGCGGCCCCAGCCGCCATTCGCCCACAGGCCCCGTCCGTAACCCAGGCCGCCGAAGCCGAAACCGCGGCCGAAACCACCATAGAAGGGATAGCCGAAACCATAGCCGAGGCCGTAGCCCCCGAAGCCGAAGCCGCCGTAGCCCCCGAAGAACGAGCCCAGGAACAGCCCGCTCAGCAGCCCATAACCGAAGCCAAGTCCGCCGAAGCCGCCATACCCGTATCCGGCGAGGTTGCCGTAGCTCCCGTAGTACGGCCCGTAAGAGCCGCCGTATCCGCCATACCCGCCGTATCCGCCGTAGCCGAAGCCACCGTACCCTCCGAGGCCATAGCCATAGCCGCCATACCAGGGCTGGGCGTATCCAAGTCCGTATCCGTAGGAGGTGACGTACGGATAGCCGAAGCTGCCGAGGTAGGGGTAGTCGAGATAGCCGTTGTAGCCCCCGAGGTTGCCGTAGGAGGCATAGCCGTAGTAGTTGCCGTACTGGTCGTAGTAGACGCCCGGGTAGCCGTCGTAGTAGCTGTTCGGCCGGCCGAAGGCGCCGTAGAGCAGGCCGTAGTCCTGGGGAGAGACCTGCGAGATCGGCTGGTAGACCAGCGCGCCGTTGCCCTGGTTGTTCGCGGCGTTCCCGGTCACCTGGGCGGGCGTGAAGAGCGTGCCGCGGTCCTCGAGCGTCCGGTCCCAGTAGCCTTCCTGGAAAGCCCATCCCTCGGGCTGGCGGACCCACTGGGCGGGCACCCAGGACCATCCGGGCTGGGCCTTGGCCCAGAAGCCCTTGCGCCAGGCCACGCCGTCGCCGTCCGGGGCGTACACGCCGGGGACGTAGAAGTGGTCGGCGCCCGGCGACTCGCCGATGTCCTCGGCGGGCCGGTCGGCTGGCGGGCCGTTCTTGCGGTAGTCGATCCGGTCGGTCTGCCGGTCGCTCCAGAAGCCAGGGACGCGGTACCAGCCCTGGTCGTCGCGCTTCCAGTATCCGTTGACCCAGAGCCGGCCCGGCGGCGGCACGCGCCAGGTGCCGGTCACCCAGACGTAGTCGTTGCGGCCGGGGTCCCAATCCCAGTAGCCCTCGATCCACTGGGCCTTCTCGCTGGGCGGGTCGACCGCGGGCCGTTCGACGAGTGGTGCGGGCGGGCCCTTGGGCACGTGGACCGGCTCGCGGTCCTTCGCCTTGGAGAGGAACGCCTCGTGGAGCGGCCCCTGGGTCAGGGGCTTGACCTGCGCGTCGGCCCGGGCGAGCGGCGTGTAGGCGGGCGGGGGGTCGAGATTGACGGGGGGGGCCGCATTCGGGTCGGCCGCGAGCTGCGCCCTCGCGTTCGCCGACCAGCCGGCCAGGCCCGTGGCCACGGCGGCGGTGGCGACGCCGATCCATCGGACGCGTGACGATTTCATCGAGGTAGGACTCCGCGTGCGACCAGACATCTGCCGCGGGGGTACTTCTTCATTGTATACAGGCCGCCTCGCCCGGCGGATGACCCTCCCCACCGAATTTCTTCATGAAGGGCCGATTGTGGCGGCGAGCTGCCGACGCAGAGCCCCCAGAGTGCGGACGGCCGTGCCTGACTCAGGTATACGACTGCCGGCCCCTCTCCTTCGCGGAAAGGCCCCGTCACGCCCGGGGCTTCGCCACCGCACGACTCAAGGGGGGTGGGGGCGGGGGAGGATCGGGCCGGACAGGCAAATAGGGATAGCGGGCCGCACGCTGGTATTTCCGCTTCATATCCCGAGCATACTCCCACCTGAGCCGAGACTTCTCGGCCCATTGAGTCAGAGTCGTCGTCCATTCTTGGTCTCCCGAAATGGGTCCGCTCGCGGCGCGGAGAGCCTTCCAGTCGCGAACTGCAATCGCGTCGGCATCGCGGATTCTCTCACAGAGCCCTTCCGGTGTCCCCCAGCCATAGGCGGTACGCCGGTGGGCGGACTCCTGTTTCCGGATCCAGAGACCGTACGGACCGGCCAAGGCCACGAAGATCAGAAGCATCCAGAGCCGAAGACGTGGAAGTTTCATGCTCGGCCTCCATCCCCGAGCATAGCCGAACCGGGCTGAAGTCCATCGTGCCGATCCGCGATTGAGTGACGGATGGCACGCCCGTTCCGGCGGGGCGAGGCCGCCGAAGTTGGGGTTTGGCTTTGAAGCCGAATATTGGGCTTCGCGGGCGGATCAGAGCGGTTTGCGTTCGACCCCGGCGGTCTGTCGTAGGGTCCGCTGTGCGGACCTCTTCGATGGGGGGCCGTGACCCGGAGATGGTCCGCACAGCGGACCCTACGAGGACCACCAGACCCGGGGGAAAACGGCTCCAGGGTGCAAAGCCGGCCCCGCAACCTCGGCCCGGAATTGGCTTCGTTCCGTCACGCCGCGGTCCTGCGATCCCGTCAGGAATTGGCTCGTTTCGCGGCGCGGGCGTCGGTCCGCCCGCCTGACGCCGCACATAACCACCCTAAGCCGAACATTTCTTGCATTCTTGGGTTCAGTCGGCGCCATCGCCCGTCTCCCAGCCATGCCCGGCCGGCCGCCGGCGACGGGTTCGCTCGACGCAAGCGCGGGGTGGACCCGGGGCCGTTCCGTCCCTGCTGAGTGAGGAGAGGCGGCCCTGCGGGAAGGCGCCTGCGCCTCAGGCGCCTTTAGCGGTCGCGACGATTCGACGGCCTTCTGTGTGAAGGCCCGGGCGTCGTCGAGCTTGCCCGTGGCGATGCAGAGCCGGGCGATCGCGGCCGCGAGCCCGGGCCGGCCGGGGCCGAGCCGATCGGCGCGGCGGAGCCACGCCAGCGCCTCGGCCGGACGGCCCTGGGCCTCCGCGAGGAGCCCCATGAGGAGGCTGGCCCGCGACGAGCGGCCCTCGCCCGCCCCGGGAGCCTCGACGGCGAGCGACGGATCGCCGATCCAGGCGTGCAGAGCCTCCCACGGCGAGCGGTCGCCGCCCATGGCCAGGCCGAGGCCGACGATCGCCGGCGTGGCGCGGCGGCCGGATCGCGCCTCGACCAGGGCCCGGGCGAACAGGAGCGTCTCGGCGTCGCCGCGGACTCGCGCCTTCCGAGCGGGATCGAGCCGCGCCATCGATTCGGTCTCGACGATCGCGGCGGGCGACGATCCGAGGGCAAAGAACGGGGCGACCGTGTAGCCGAAGGCGCGGATGTCCTCCCGATCGATCCCCTTCGCGTCGGGCGGACGCGCCAGGGCCCTGTCGACGGACTCGCCCAGCGCAACGGCCAGCCGGGAGGCCTCGACTCGCGCCGCCGCATCCTTGGACCCCGCCTCGGCCGCGCGGAGGAGCGCGACCAGCGGCGGTTGCGACCCGGCCCCGGCGATGGTCCGGATGCGGTCGGCGACGTCCTCGTATTGCGCCATCGCCCGCTCGAGCCGGCCCGACGCGGCGAGCTTCCTCGCCCCCTCGATCCGCAGCCCCAGCACGTCGATCGTCGCCCGCTGGTCCTCCCGGACGCGGAGCACAGCGTGCGCGAGCAGGGCCCAGGCGAGCCCGACGAGCACGGCCAGAAGAATCGGCCAGCGGCGCGCGCCTCGTCCATCGCAAGGCCCGGCTCGCGAACGGCTCGCGGGCGTGGCTGAGCGGGTCGTCCTCAGCGACCGCCTGCAGGTCGGCTGCGAGCGAAGCCGCGGACTGGTAGCGCCGGCCGGCATCGACCGCCAGGCACTTGAGCACCACGGCCTCCATGGCCCCGGGCACCTCGGGATGCGTCTCGCGGATCGACGGCGACGCGCCCCGCCTCGCATCGGCGGCGTGGCGGAGGGCTTGCGCCACAGACGACGCCCCGATGGGCGTGGGAAACGGCCGCCGGCCCGTCAGCGCCTCGAACAGCAGCACCCCCAGCGCGAAAACGTCGGCACGACCGTCGACACGGGCGTCGTCGCCGTCGGCCAGTGCGTCGAGGTGTTCGGGGGCCATGTAGGCGACCGTTCCGCCGAGCGACGGGCCGGCGGCTTCGGATCGAGGGTCGCGCGCCAGGTTGAAGTCAAGGAGCATCGGCAGGCCGTCGGCGGTGACGAGCACGTTCGACGGCTTGATGTCGCGGTGGAGCACGCCCCGCTCATGGGCATGGGCCAGCGCCTCGGCCATTCGGGCACCCCACCACGCCAGGGCCCGCGCGTAGGGGAGCCGCGCGAAGGTCGACCGGGACGTCGGAGCATCGGAGCCCGCCGGCTCGAGTCGATCGAGCGCCGCGAGCACGTCGGCCCCCGTCGCTGCCGTCTTCGCCCCGGGCTCAGCAAGCAGGCGGTCGAGCGTCACCCGGCCGAAATACGGCATGCAGAGCAGGTGCAATCCCGTCGCCGGGTCGACCCGCGTCGAATGCACGGGGACGATGTGGGTGTGCTGGAGCCTCGCCAGCGTCTGCGGCTCGCGCGACCCGTTCCGCGAGACCTTCAGCGCCACCGGGCGATCGGCGAGCTGCCGCTCCTCCGCCAGGAAGACCCGGGCGAACGATCCGCGACCGAGTTCCTCGCGGAGGTGGAAGCCGGCGATCGTCTGGCCCGATTCCGGGAACGCGACCTCGGGCGTCGCGGTGGCGCGAAAGGCCGCCGAGCCGCCGGAGCCGACGAGTTCGTGGATGTCGAAGACGCGTCGGAGCTGCGGGGCAAGGTCGGGGAACCGCTCGTCGTACTCGGCCGGCACCGGAGCGTCGCCGGCCTCTTCGCGGAGGCAGAACTCCTCATAAGCGAGCGCGACGAGGTCGTCGGGGCCCAGCTCGGGATAGCGCTCGCGATACCGCTCGACGGTCGCGCGCTCGCCCGCATCCCACCGCAGGCCGATCTCGGCGCGGAGGATCGCCAGCAGCGCGGCCGGGCGCTCGTCGGGTTCGTTCGGCAAGAAGTCGCGGGGCTCGGGCCGCGCGCCCCGTCGCGACGACTTCCACGCCGATTCAAACGGTCGGACCCACCCACCAGCGCGGGGCGACGCGGCCCCGTCCCAGGTCCGGGTCGAGGAGGCTCCCTCGGTCTCGGTCATGGTTCAGCCTTCCGTGGCGACGCGGCGACGCAGGTCCTCCAGGACCCGCTGGACGGTCCTCTCGCTGATCCCGAGCCGCTGGCCGATCTCGCGGCTCGAGAGTCCCGCGGCCTTCAGCTCGAGCAGGGCCCTGCGGTCCTCGGGGACGAGGTCGCGGAGCTTGACGAACGCCTCGTGCGCCTCGGCGACCTGGCTGGCCGTCTCGATCTGGGCGGCCACCTCCTTGGGCCGGCCGCCCTCGGCCCACAGCGGCTCCTCGCGCCGCATGTCGCCCTTCTGGCTGCCGGCGCGGCGGTACTCGTCGATGACCTTGTTCTTGGCCGCGCGGGCCAGGAAGGCCACGAGGTGCCGGCCGTCGTCGAACTCGGTGGGCGTCGTCCGGACCCGGTGGAAGAAGCTCCCCCACACGCTCTGGAGGAAGTCCAGCGAGTCGAACCGCGACCGGAGCAGCCGGGGCAACTGCCGCCGGACCACCAGCCTGACCTCCGCCTCGTAGCGAGTCAGCAGCTCGCGGGCCGCGTCCTCGTCTCCGTCGTGGATCCGGCGGAGGAAGTCGCGGACCTCCTCCCCCTCGCCGTCACGGACCTGCACCGCCTCGCCGGTCGATGCCATGGCGCGGCCTCCATACCTCGGGGTGCCCGTCTCAGGATGGGGCGTGTCTCCGACACGGGCCTCAGACTACCGGCGGACGCTCAGCTTTGACAAGATGCTGCCCGCGGCGAGTTTCGTAGCGTTCGCTGTGCGGACGTCTTCGGACCTCGGCCGCCCGGAGAAGACGTCCGCACAGCGGACCCTACGGGATCTTCGTCCGAGCCTCCCGCAATCACTCGTGCTTCCGGTGGTCGTCGAGATACGTCTCGACCATCGTCCGCAGCCCACCGCCGACCTCGAGCCCCATCGCCGCGCCCTTCGCCGCGGCCTCGGCCGGCTTCCAGCCGTGCGAGAGGGCCTCGTAGAGTAGCACCATCGCCGCGGCCCGCCCGCCCTTGCGGCAGTGGACGAGCACCTTTCCCTGCTTCGTGTGGTCGTCGAGGAACCGGCAGACCGCGTCGACGTCCATCTCCATCAGCGGCGCCGAGCCGATGCCCATGTGGATGTAATCCAGTCCCAGCGCGCGGGCCTTCTCGCCCTCCTGCTCCGTCGAGATCGGCTGCTCGGGCTCGCCGTCGTTCCGGAGGTTCACGATCCCCACGAAGCTCGCCGCCTTCAGCGCGGCCAGGTCGGCCTCGGTCGGCTGGTCCGCGATCACGATCGCCGGGGTGATCTCGCGCTGGAAATTCATGTCGGGGCTCGCGAGGGACTGAGGATCGGAGGTAACTCGTTCAGCTTAGCAACGCTGGGGCTTTTTCGACGACTGCCATTGACGAAATGACCCGCAAGTTCATAATACCTACCGTTCGGTATACAAGGAGAGGATCGTCCATGGGCAGCACGGTCGCGGCGGAGAGGACCGAGGGGGAAGTGGCGGGCCAGATCGCGAGGGTGGCCGCGCGGCTGTTTGCGGAGCGGGGGTACGACGCGACGTCGGTCCGCGAGATCGTCGAGGCGGCCGGGGTCACGAAGCCGACGCTCTATTACCATTTCGGCTCGAAGGAGGGCCTGGCGCAGGCCCTGCTCACGGTGCCGATGACCGCGTTCTCGGCCCGGCTCAAGGCCTGCCTCGACGCGACGCCCGACGCCGTGGCGAACCTGGCGGCGCAGTTCGAGGCGCACTTCGAGTTCATCCGCGAGGACCCCGATCGCGGCCGGTTCTACTACGCGCTCAAGTTCGGCCCGCACGGTCGAGCCTCGCTGAGGAGCTGGCGGGATTCGGCCGCGAGCTGAGCCAGACCATGCAGGACGGTGTCGACCGAGTGGTCGACTCCGATGCAAGATCGACCCCGCGCGGGCCGAGCGGTTCGCGACGGCGGTCTGGGGGATGATCCTGGTCCGGATGATGGAGTTCCTCTACCCGAAGCCGGAGTGCCGGCCTTCGGCGGCGGCGGAATACGGTCCGGGGCATGCGCGGGCGATGCTCTCCGACCTCCTCGAAGGGTTCGCGCCTCGGCGCGCGTCAGAAGGAGTCGAAGCGATGACCATGCGGTGGCGCATGGCCCTGGCCGCCCTCTCGGCCTCGGCCGCGCTCGGCTGCAACGGCAGGAAGGCGGCGGACGAGGGTCCGAAATCCACGGCGCCGCGGCCGGTCTCCGTGACCGTCGCGCCGATCGAGCGGCGGACGGTCGAGCGGTCGGTCGACGTCGTCGGATCGCTAAAGGGCTGGGAAGAAGTCACCGTCGGCGCCAAGCGGACTGGCCGCGTGCTCCGGGTCCTCCACGACCTCGGCGACCGCGTCAAGCCCGGCGAGGTCCTCGTCGAGCTCGACCGGACGGACGACGACGCGGCCGTTCTCCACGCCGAGCAGAGCCTGATCGCCCAGCTCGAGCAGGTCGGCCTCCACGCCCTGCCCGAGGCGAAGCTCGACCGTCCGGGCGTGCCCGTCGTCGAGCAGGCGAGGACGGCGATCGAGAAGGCGCGCGCAGGGCTTCGACGTCTCGAAGGTGCCCGCCGTCGTCCAGGCCCGTTTCGCCCTGGAAAAGGCCCAGCAGAACTTCGCGCGGGAGCGTTCGCTCCGCCAGCGAGGGGCCGGGACTCAGCAGGACTACCAGAACGCCGAGCTCGACGAGCACGCCGCCGAGGCCTCGCTGGCCAACGCCGAGCTCAACGCCCGCGGCGATCTTCGCCAACGCCATCGTCAGCCGAATCGCCCTGGAGATGCGGAAGGTCCAGCGCGACGACATGACGATCCGCGTCCCGTTCCCGAGGCGTCCGATCCCCAATTCGACGGCCCCGATCACCTACGCCGTCTCGAAGCGATCAGGCCTCGCAGGGCCAGATGCTCAAGGATGGCGAGGCAGTCGCCGACCTCGTCATCGAGGACCCACTACGGCTCTGGACGAACGTCCCAGAGCAGTTCGCCGACGAGGTCAAGGTCGGCCAGGACGTGCGGATCTCGGTCGCCGCGCACCGCGACGCGGACCTTCCTCGGCAAGGTGGCGCGGATCAACCCCTCGGTCGACACGACGAGCCGGACGTTCCAGGTCGAGACGACCGTCCCCAACCCCGAGGGCCAGCTCCGCCCCGGCGGCTTCGCCAAGGCGTCGATCGTCGTCAAGCGCGAGGACAAGGCCGCGACGGTCCCGATCGAGTCGGTCGTCCGCTCCGTCGGAATCACCAAGATATTCCTCGTCAACGACGGCGACGAAGGCCCGCGCCGTCCCCGTCGAGACGGGCCTGGAAGGCAAGGGCTGGGTCGAGGTCATCGGCGCCCTGCCCGTCGCAGGCGACGGTGGTCACGACCGGGCAGTCACAGCTCGCGGATGACGTGCCCGTCGTCGTCCGCGACCCGAATGCCGCGACGCCCACCAAGACGGCGGAAGCCTCGCCGCATGTCGGCCCGCACGGCTGAACCCTCGTTCCCACGCTCTGCGTGGGAACGGCTCTTCGGCCGCTCCGCGGCCATTCCCGGATCGACGCAGAGCGTCGGAAGACCCATTCCCACGCGGAGCGTGGGAACGAGGAAAGACAATCCTCATCCCTCTAATCGCAGGCCGTCCATGACCATCTCCGACGTCTGCATCAACCGCCCGGTCTTCACCTGGGTGCTCGTGGCGATCCCCGTCGTGCTCGGGGTCGTTCGCCTACAGCCAGCTCGGCGTCGACCAGTTCCCCGACGTCGACTTCCCCGTCTGCACCGTCGTGACCGTCCTCCCTGGCGCGGGCGTCGAGGAGATGGAGACGACCGTCACGAAGCCGATCGAGGACATCATCAACACCGTCTCCGGCATCGACGAGACTGCGGTCGACGACCCAGGAGGGCATCAGCACCGTCACCGTCCAGTTCCAGCTCTCGAAGAACGGCGACGTCGGCGGCGCAGGAGGTCCGCGACAAGGTCCAGTCGATCCTCTCGACGCTGCCCAACGGCACCGCAGACGCCGATCGTCAACCGGTTCGAGACCGGCGCCTTGCCCGTGATGACGATCGCCGTCTCGGGCCGTCGCGACTTGCGCGAGGTCACCGAGATCGCGCGGAAGGGGATCAAGGAGCGGATCGAGACGGTCAACGGCGTCGGCGCCGTCACGCTCGCCGGCGGGCGGACGCGGGCGATGAGCATCACGCTCGATACGAACAAGCTCGTCGCCTTCAACCTCTCGGTCGACGACGTCCGCCGCGCCATCGAGCGTGAGAACATCGAGGAGCCCGGCGGCCGGATCGACCAGGGCCCGCGCGAGCTGGTCGTCCGGACGCTCGGCCGGCTGAACACGGCCGCGGAGTTCGACGGCCTGATCGTCGCCAACCGCGGCGGCTATCCTGTCCGCATCCGCGACATCGGCAAGGCCGAGGACTCGTTACGAGGAGCCCCGCTCGACCGCCCGGCTCGACGACGTCGGCGCCGTCAGCCTCGGTGGTCCAGAAGCAGTCGGGCACGAACACCGTCAAGGTCGCCGAGGCGATCAAGGCGCGGCTCGAGGAGATCCGCCCGGCGCTGCCGCCCGACATCGAGATCGTCGTCATCAAGGACCAGTCCCGGTTCATCGAGAAGTCGATCGAGGAGGTGAAGTTCCACCTCCTGCTCGCCGCGGTGCTCGTCTCGGCGACGATCCTCCTGTTCATCCGCGACTGGCGGACGACGGTCATCGCCACGCTGGCGATCCCGACCTCGATCGTCCCCACGTTCCTGTTCATGCAGGCGATGGGGTTCACGCTCAATAACATCACGATGCTCGGACTGATCCTGGCGATCGGCATCGTCATCGACGACGCGGTGGTCGTCCACGAGAACATCTTCCGGCACATGGAAGAGGACGGGATGGACGGCATGGAGGCGTCGCGGGTCGGCACCCGCGAGATCGCGCTGCCGGTGCTGGCGACGAGCCTGTCGCTGATCGTCATCTTCGTGCCGATCGCCTTCATGGGCGGGATCGTCGGGCGGTTCTTCATGAGCTTCGGCCTGACGGTCGCATTCGCCGTGGCGATGAGCCTGTTCGTCTCGTTCACGCTCACGCCGATGCTTTGCAGCCGCTTCCTCAAGCTCGAGCCAGGCGAGCACGGGCACGCGAAGTCGAAGTCGGGCTTCTTCTACCGGATCATCGACGGCTCGTACGGCTGGTTCCTCCGCTGGTCGCTCCGGCTCAAGCCGCTGGTCGTGCTGCTGACGATCGGCGTGATCCTCTCCACCGGGCCGATCGCCAAGGTCATGGGCGTCGCCCTGATCCCCCGCGACGACCAGAGCGAGTACGAGGTCTCGATCATCGCGCCCGAGGGCTACACGCTCGACCGGACGGACAGGGTGATGAAGGAGATTGAGAGCCGGCTCCGCGGCCTCAAGGGCAGCGAGCACGTCTTCACGACCGTCGGCGAGGTCGTTCGCCGGCCGCAACACCAAGGGCGAGGGCGACGTCACCCGCGGGACGATCTACGTCCAGATGGTCGACCTGACGAAGCGCGACTACAGCCAGTTCGACGTCCAGCAGCAGGCGCGCGACATCCTCCTCGACTACCCCGACCTCCGCACGAGCGTCAACGACGTCTCGTCGTTCCAGAGCGGGCGACGGTCGCAGACGTTCCAGGTCAACATGGCCGGGCCCGGACCTCAGGAAGCTCGAGGAGTACGCCAACGAGCTCAAGGCCCGGCTCGCGAAGCTCGGCGGCATCCGCGACCTCGACACGACGCTCTCGCTCCGCAAGCCCGAGGTCCAGGTCGCCATCGACCGCGAGGCCGCGAGCGACCTGGGCATCCCGGTCGGCACGATCTCGAGCACCCTCCGCATCCTCGTCGGCGGCTCGGCGATCTCGAAGTTCAAGGAAGGGGACGAGCAGTACGACGTCTGGCTCCGCGCCCGGCCCTCCGACCGCGACTCGCCCGGCGACATCTACGACATGACCTTCCCCTCCCCCAACGCCGGCCTGGTCAAGCTCCGCAGCGTCGCCGCACGTCGACGAGCGGCGCGGGCCGACCGAGATCGAGCGGCTCGGCCGCCAGCGGGTCGTCACCGTGCTCGGCAACCCCGAGAACGTCCCGCTCGCCACGGCCATGCAGCAGACGCAGGAGATCCTCAAGGAGATGAACCTGCCGCCGGGCTACGCCCCCGTCTTCTCCGGCCAGGCGAAGACGCTGGCCGAGACGGGCTACTACGCGATGGTCGCGCTGGCCCTGTCGTTCATCTTCATGTACCTGATCCTCGCCGCCCAGTTCGAGAGCTGGACGCAGCCGATCGCGATCCTGATGTCCCTGCCCGTGACGATCCCCTTCGGCCTGCTCTCGCTGGTCATGCTCGCATTCGCCGATGGACATCTACGCGATGTTCGGGCTGTTCATGCTCATCGGGATCGTGAAGAAGAACGGCATCCTCCAGGTCGACGCCACGAACCAGCTCCGCGCCAAGGGCATGACTCGTGCACGAGGCGATCGTCGAGGCGAACCACACGCGGCTCCGGCCGATCCTGATGACGACCGTGATGCTCGTCGCCGCGATGATCCCGATCGCCCTGGGCCGGGGCCCGGGGCGGCGGCGCGGGCGAGCATGGCGAAGGTGATCATCGGCGGCCAGTCGCTCTCGCTGGTCCTGGCGCTCCTGGTGACGCCGGTCTTCTACGCCCTGCTCGACGCCTGGGTGAACTTCACCCGGCGGATCGGCATCCGGTTCTCGGTCGCGCCCACGCCCCCGCGCGGGCCGCACGGGGCGGGCCTCGGCGTTGCCAAGCCGGTCGAGCCGGTCGGCTGATCGCGGTCTCCCGGGGAATTCATGTGACGGCGGCGCCGGCTGGGATAACCTCGGCCGAACGCCCGCCCGATCCCCCCGGGGGCCTCGACGATGGACCACCCGAGCAGCGAAACGACCGGCGACTTCACGGCCCTCGGCCCGAACCCCCATCGGCCGAGGGTCAGGCTCGACGTCGCGGCGCAGACACATCCTGGACTCGAGCGGCAGAATAACGAGGATCAGTTCCTCGTCGCCCACCTCCGCCGGGCCGTTTCGGTCGAGGCGACCAGCCTGTCCGACACGGACGACGGCCGTCGCGGAAGTACGGGCCACCTGCTCCTCGTCGCCGACGGCATGGGCGGAGTCGACGGCGGAGAGCGTGCCAGCACGCTCGCCGTCGAGACGATCCGCGGGTTCTTCGAGGAGGCCTTCCGCTCGTACCTCCACAGCTCCCGGATCGACGAGAAGGCCGTCCATCGCGAGCTCCGTTCGGCCTTCGAGTTCGCCGACCGCTCCATCCTCCACCGGGCGGCGGCCGACGCCGCGCTTCGAGGGGATGGGGACCACGCTGACAATGGCCTATCTCGTGGGCCCGAGTGCCCACCTTGTCCATGCCGGCGACTCGCGGGCCTATCTCTACCGGAGCGGGCGCCTGTCCAGGCGGACCCGCGACCACACGCTCGTCCAGGCCCTCGTCGACCAGGGGACGATTTCGGCCGAGGACGCGCGGACGCACCCGCATCGCAACGTCGTCACCAACGTCCTCGGCGGGCCCGCGGAAGGCGCCGACCCCGACATCATCCGCATCGACCTGGAGGACGGAGACGTCCTCCTGCTCTGCTCCGACGGCCTGACCGAGCCGGTCGACGACGACGCGATCGCGGCCGTCCTGGGACGCGATCCGGATCCCGGCTCGGCCGTCGAGGAGCTCGTCGCCGAAGCCCTCCGTCGCGGGGGGCCGGATAACGTGACGATTGTCCTCGCCCGCGTCCGGATCGAAGTCTGAGGCTCTGACCCTGGAACTTCCCTGGAGAACACATCATGGCCGTTCAGCCGATCCCCGACGGTTATCCGCGGGTGATTCCCTACCTGACCGTGCCCGACGCGGCCGCGGAGGTCGAGTTCCTCAAGCGGGCCTTCGGCGCCGTCGAGATGTTCCTGATGCGCGGCCCGGACGGCTCGATCGGCCACGGCGAGCTGAGGATCGGCGACTCCGTCGTCATGATCGGCCAGGCGCGGGGCGAGTGGCAGCCCATGTCCTGCATGATCTACCACTACACGGAGGACGCCGACGCCACGCACGCCCGCGCACTCGAGGCCGGCGCGACGTTGGTCGCTCCCCTGGCCGACCAGTTCTACGGCGACCGCCACGGCGGCCGTTAAGGACCCGGCCGGCAACGTGTGGTATATCGCCACGCACGTCGAGGATGTCCCGCCCGAGGAGATGGCCCGGCGGCACGAGGCCTATACCAAGGCCCAGGCGAAGGGCTGAGGTCCAGCTCGAGCCGGCGTCGACCCCGGGACGAGTTGCCCGGGTGCGCTCCCCGTGGCACAATGCGGCCGACGGGACGGCCCCGTGTCACCCTCGCCCCAGGATCGCCCCACGATGCCGCACCGACTCGCCTTGCTCCTCTCGCTCGTCCCCGCGCTCGCCGTCGCGGCCGAGCCCACGGTCCCCGACCTCGCGATCGACTCCTATCGCCTGCCCAACGGCCTCAAGGTCGTCCTCCATCGCGACCCGTCCGTCCCCCGCGTCACGGTCTGCGTCGCCTATCACGTCGGCGCCAAGGACGAGCGGGCCGGGCGGACCGGCTTCGCGCACTTCTTCGAGCACATGATGTTCCGCGGCACCAAGAACGTCCCGAACTACGACATCCCGCTCCAGGAGACGGGCGGGCAGTCGAACGCCTTCACGACGGAGGACATGACGGTCTATTTCGAGACCGTCCCCACGGCCTACCTCGAGCGGGCGCTCGTACCTCGAGGCCGAGCGGCTCGCCTTCCTCCCCTCGGCGCTCGACCAGGAGAAGTTCGACACTGAGCGCGAGGTCGTCAAGAACGAGCGCCGGCAGTCTTACGAAAACAAGCCGTACGGGCTTGCCGAGGAGGCGATCCTCGCGAGCGTATTCCCGAAGGGCCACCCCTACTCGTGGTCGGTCATCGGGTCGATGGCCGACCTGGGCGCGGCGTCGCTCAAGGACCTGAAGAGATTCTTCCTCGAATACTATCACCCGGGCAACGCGGCCCTCTGCCTCTCGGGAGACTTCGACCCGGCCGAGGCAAAGCGGTGGATCGCGGCCTACTTCGGCCCGCTCGCGCCGGGCAAGACGCCGGGCCGTCCCAAGCCCGAGCAGGCTCCGTCGCATGCTGCGAAGGTCGTTCAGGCCGACCGCGTGTCGCTACCGCGCGTCTACTGGGCCTGGCCGACCATCCCCGACGACCACCCCGATTCCCCCGCGCTCGACCTGCTCGCGCACATCCTGACCGACGGCGATGCCTCGCGCCTCGAACGGGTTCTGGTCCGCGAGCAGAAGGTGGCCAAGGACGTCACGGCCAGCAGCGACACGAAGGAGATCGGCGGGCTGTTCACGATCGAGGCCACGGCCGCTGAGGGAAAGACGCTGAAGGAGGTGGAATCGGCCCTTTCGACGGAAATCGACCGGCTCAAGTCCAGCCCGCCGACGCAGGCCGAGCTGACGAGGGCGCTGGCCAAGTTCGAGAAGCGGGCGTATAGCCGCCTCACGTCCCCCCAGAGCCGGGCGTTCGTCCTGGCGATCGGCTTCGCGGAGAAGGACGACCCGGCGTACTACCGCCGCGACATCGCCCGCTACTTCGCTGTTACCCCAGCCGATGTGGCCCGCGTGGCGGCGAAGTATCTGGTCCCGGAAAACGTCGTGCTCGACGTCGTGCCGATGAAGCCGGGCGAGGCCAAGGCGAAGGCCATCCAGGTCGGCCCGGCGGCCTCGGGCGCGCGCCGGAGACGGAGATCGCGGAACGCTCCCCCGCGCAGGGGCCGGACTGGTCGAAGATGCCCGGCGCCGCGGCACCGGGCGAGTTCAAGCCGCCGACCGTCATCCGCAAGTCGCTCAAGAACGGCGTGAAGGTCCTGATCGTGCCGTGGCGGACCTTGCCGATCGTCACGGGCCGCTGGCTGATGCCGGCCGGCACGGCCGACGATCCGGCGAGCAAGTCGGGCCTCGCCGACCTGACGTCGACCCTGCTGACCAAGGGCACGAAGGACAAGACCGCGAACGAGCTGGCCGAGGCTCTCGAGGTGCTCGGCGTGAGCTACGAGTGCTCGGCCGGCCTCGACGAGACGACGCTCTCGTTCGACGTCCTGGCCCGTAACCTCGAGCCTGCGCTGGCCCTGCTCGCCCCAATATATGCCGCGCCGCGGTTCGAGCCGGCCGACTTCGAGCGCGAGCACGGCCTCCAGGTCGCCGGGCTGATCCAGGGCCCCGACAGCGTCAACTGGCTCGCCGGTCGCGCCTTCCGGGCCCTGCTCTACGGCACGTCTCATCCTTACGGCCGGCCCGCCGACGGCACCGTCGAGACGGTCAAGTCGATCTCGCTCGGTGACGTCAAGTTATTCCACGATCAGCACTTCTACGCGAACGACTCGACGCTCGTGATCGTCGGCGACGTCGACCCCGATGCGCTCGTCGCGACGCTCGAGCGGACCGTCGGCCGGTGGGATCGTCGGGGTCCGGACGTCGGGCTGCCGAAGGGCGAATATCTCGTCGATAACCTGAAGCTTCTCGGGACTAAGCCGGTCGCCCACCTCGTCGACAAGCCCGGCGCCGTGCAGAGCGTCTTGCGGATCGGTCGGACGTGGGTCGGGCGAAAGGACCCGCGGTACTACCCCGCGCAGATTGGCAACCACGTCTTCGGCGTCGACTTCCTGAGCCGGCTCAATCGCAATTTGCGCGAGAAGAACGGCTACACGTACGGAGCCGGGTCGAGCTTCTCGTACCGTAAGACCGGCTCGGTCTGGCTGGCGAACTCGGCGGTCAACGCCGACGTCACGGCCCCGGCGCTCAAGGAGATGCTCGCCGAGCTCGACGGCGTGGCGGGCCCGCATCCGCTCGCGCCCGAGGAGATCGAGCTGGGCCGCGACGCGCTCGATGCGGTCGTTCCCCGAGTCGTTCGAGGACCCCGACTCGATCGCGGGCGCGATCACGCCGATCGTGCTCTTCGGGCTGCCCGACGATTACCTGTCGGGCTACCTCGCCCACGTCCGCGACACGCCGGCCGAACAGGTGCGTAAGGTGCTGGCCGACCTGGCCAGGCCGGCCGACCGGACGATCCTGGTCGTCGGCGATCGCAAGGCGCTCGAGCCCGCCCTGAAGGGCCTGGGGCTGGAGGTCCGGGTGATCGACGCGGAGGCCAAGCCTGTGGCACGGTGAGTGCTGGTGAGTGATGAGGTCGCCACGCTCCCTGGCCGAGGAGAACCCCCGCATGAAACCGCCCGCCCGCCGGGCGCTGCGAGTCGCGATCGGCCTGGCGATCGCGCTGGTGGTCGCCCTGGTCGTGCGCGCGTGGGTCGTGCCGGCGGTGATCGCCCGCGAGCTCACGGCCAGGCTCCACGGGCCGGCCAAGTTCGACGGGTGGTGGCTCGCATGGAGCTCGGCCGGCGTGACGGGCCTGACCGTTCGCGAGGGGCCGGGCGCCGATTCCGCGGCGTGGCTGACGGCCGACGCCGTCGAGACGGATCTCTCGATCGCCGGCCTGCTCCGCGGCCGGCGCGCGCCGGGGCGGATCGAGCTCCGCAGGCCCAGGATCGCGTTGAAGTTCGACGAGAAGGGCGACCTGCTCACCAAGGGGCCATTCGAGGCGGGCGGCGCGGCGACCGCCCTGCCTGACGTCGTCATCGAAAGCGGCGAGCTCTCGATCGACCAGAAGGGTCGGCCGTCGCTGACGATTCGCGGCATTTCGGGTGGGCTCCAGCGCGAGGAGGACGTCGAGGACCTCGAGCTCGACGGCCGCGATCCCGACTGGGGCACGTGGACCGTCCGCGGCCGGTTCGACCGGGATTTCAAAAATGGCTCGGCGCGGCTCGCGTCCGGTCCGGGGTTCGTCGCGAATCCCGAGCGCGCCGCCAGCGTTCCGTTCGTGCCGCCGGACGTCTGGAAGCACATCGTGCCCGCGGGGCCGGTCGATGTCGCCGTGACGATCAGCCTGACCGAAGGAGCGCCGAAGCCGCTCCATGTCCGGACGGAGGTGACGTTCCGCGGCGCCACGGCCGGGCTACCGACCCTGGGGATCGAGGCCAAGGACACCACCGGGCGGATCACCGTCGACGACGGACTCGTCCGCCTCGAGGGACTCGCGGGCCGGTCGCTCTCCGGCTCGATCTCCGCCACCGGTGCGCTCGACTTCCGCGGCCCCTCCCCGCGGTTCGACCTGCAACTGACGCTCGACAAGATCGACGTTGCCCGGGCCCCGGCCTCGTGGCAGCTCGGCGAGCTCGGCGCGTCGGGGCGGCTCACCGGGAAGGCCCACCTGATCGTCGCGATGAAGCCCGACGGCGCGGATCTCACGGGGACCACCGGCGAGGCCGTCGTCGACGGGGCCGTGCTCCAGGGGATCCCCATCAAGTCGCTCCTGCTGGTGATGCGGGGTCAGGGCGGGGGCTTGCGGTACGACACCAAGTCGCCCTTGGGGTGGGCTCCGCCCCGCGCCCGCGACCCCCGGCTGTGGGCGGTGCCCACACTCGTCGCCCTCCAGGACCCGAAGCCTCGATTCCACCTGCCGGAGTCGATCACGACCCACATCGAGCTCGAGGACGTCGACCTCTCGACAATCCTCGCCCGGCTCGAGCTGGCAACGCGGATCAGGCCCCCGGTGCCGATGGCCGGCAAGCTCAGCCTGAAGGCCGTCGCGACGATCCCGCTCGGACACGTCGCTGACCTGAAGGACTACACGATCCGCGGGCGGGCGACTCTGAAGGCGGCGTCGATCGCCGCCGTCGATCTCGGCCGGCTCGACGCCGCGGTTCGCGCTCGAGACGGGCGTCCTCGACCTCGAGGAGCTGAGCGGACAGCTGGTCGAACGGCCCGGCGGGACGGCCGAGTCCCCACCACCGGCGACGCCAGCGCCCAGGCCCGACGCGCGGCTCGCGGCCGGTGCCTTCCGCGGTAAGCTCCACGCGGAACTCTCTCCTCCGGGCAAGCTGACCGCGCGATTTGAGGCCCGCGAGCTACCGTTGAGCGAGCTGACAGCGCCGTTTTTCCCCGTGCCGACGCCGGTTGGTGGCCGGATCTCGACGACCTTCGACGCCCAGGCGAATATCGCCCGCCTGGCAGACCCGAACGGGTGGTCCGCCCACGGGCGAGTCGAGAGCAATCGCGCCCGCTATCGCGACGCGGTGCTCGACGAGATCGACTCCGATTTCACGCTCGGTCAGGGACGGCTGAACCTTCCCGACGTCGCAGCGAAGCTCGGCGGCAACCCGCTGAGCGCAAAGCTCGCTCTCGACCTGGCCGGCGCGGGCGTTCACGGGTGAGCTCGAGGTCGAGGGATGGGCCATCGAGCGGGTGCTCGCCCTCATCCCTCGGGTGCCCCGGCCGGTGCCCGCGACGGGGATCGTCGACGGCCGCGCTGCGTTCCGAGGGACGCTCCACCCGAGGACGCTCACGAGCGACGGCAGGGTCAGCATCCGCGACGCGACGGTCGAGTCGATCCCCCTGGGTGAGGTCGCGGCGAACTGGCAGACGCAAGGTGGCGACGTCGTGATCGACCCCGTCACCGCCCGGCCGTTGTCGGGACGGTTCGTCGGCCGCGCGACGATTCCGGGTTCTCCGGGCCGGCCGACGCGAGTCGACGCGACGTTTGCCGACATCCAGTCCGATCAGCTTGCCGACGTTCTGACCCATCGCCAGCTCAAGGTCACGGGCTCGGCCGGCGGCAAGCTCGACGCGACGATCCCGGCCGATCCAAAGGCGCTCGCGGTCGACCTGACGCTCCGTGCGCCGGATCTCACCGTCCAGGGCGTGCCGGTCGGAACCGTCTCGGCCATGATCCGCGGCAAGGGGGAGGTCATCGAATACGAGCTCACGGCCGACGGTGCGACGGGGAAGGTGCGGTTCCAGGGGAGCGTCCCGCTCGGCGGGCCGGCGCCGGAGAAGCCGGCGAACGCCGAGATCCGAGTGGCAGACTTCGGCCCGGCAGAGATCGCGCGGCTGCTGGGCATCGACGGGTTCCCGGCCGAGTTGAAGGGGCGGGCGGCGATCGATGCCAACCTGAGAGCCTTGCGACCCGACCCGACCACCGTCGCCGCACACGGGTTCGTGGAGATTCGCGACCTCCGCTGGGGCGATCGCTTGCCGCTCGGCGACCTCCGGGGGATCGTCGAGCGGACGGCCGACTGGTGGCGGATCGACGACCTGCGGGGCGACCTGCTCGGCGGCGTGGCCAGCGGCGTGGCGCGGGGCGTGACGCCGGCTCGGGGACCACGGACGGTCGGCTTCCGGCTCGACATCGACCGCGCTGTGCTGGCGCGACTGCTGGCCTCCGCCCCGTGGCTGGCGCAGCGAGCCGAGGGGTTCGGCACACTTCGGCTCTCCGGGCAGATGGAGGAGACGTTCGCGGGGAGCGGGGAGCGCGGAGCTTTCGGTCACGCAGGCAAGGCTCGGAGGGGTCGCGATCGCCGATCTCCGACTGCCGGCCGAGTTCGTCTATTATCCGGCCGAGGCTCGCGGCACGATCCGGCTGAATCGCTGGTCGGCTACGCTCGCGGGGGGTCGCGTGCGGGGCTCGGGGTGGCTCCGGTCCGGGCTCGACAGGTCGTTCGCGCTGGACATGACGCTGACTGACGTCGACGTCGAATCGCTCATGCGACTCGGGGCGGCCGATGCCCGGCCGGGTTCGGGAAAGGTCAACGGCCAGGTGGCGCTCAACGGTGCCGATCCAGCCGTGCCGAAGAGTTATCGTGGGCGGATTGCGGTCGGGGTTCACGACGCCTCGATCGGCGACATCCCGGTGATCGGTGCCCTCGACCGGTTCCTCGGCGCCGCGCAGGGCGGGGTGTTCGAGAAGGGCTGGATCCGCGCTGACGGTCGCTGACGGGCGGATCGTCGTCGACGACCTGCGGTTGGAGGGCCGCGTCCTCCAGATCCACGGGACGGGGATCGTCACGTTCGGCGGGGCCGTCGACCTGGTCGTCCTGGTCAACACGAACCAGATCATCCCCGAGACGGGCGAGGCGCTGATCGGCCTCATCCCAGGCCTTCGCGAGGCGGCCGGACGCGACCCTGAGGCACGGCTCCGCGTGGCGAACTACCTCTCGAACCGGCTGCTCAAGTTTCGCGTCGGCGGGACGGTCGCGAATCCGAGCGTCACGCCCGATCGCGGGGTCGTGGTCGGCGATGCGGCGGTGGGGTTCTTCGCGGGGGTGCTGCGGCTGCCGCTCGGGTTCGTCAAGTGATCCTCAAGACCGGCGCCGCGGCGTCGAGGCCTGGGCCGTCTCGTTCATGACGCGGGGCCGGCCCGGGTCGGCGTCCTTGCGCTTGTGGGTGATGACAGCCTCGCGGAAGGCCTGCTTGGCCTCGGGACTGGCCACGGACTTCGACGTCGCGACCTGGCAGGCCCAGTTCGGATACGTCTCGACGAGCCGGCCCATCAGCGAGACGAACAGGCCCGCCTCCTGGACCTGATCCTCGAGCACCTTCTCCAGAATCGGGCGGACGGTCCGGGCGAGGGTCTTCCACCCCTTCGAGTCGACCTTGACGAACGCCTCGACGTCGTGGCGCACGAACGGCTCGCCGCTCGACTCGCGGAAGAAGCCCGAGCGGACGACCAGGACGATCCGCCCCTCGAGGTGGGCGTTGCCCCGCGGGCTCATGTAGTCGAGGTGGCAGAGCAGGACGTGCAGGGTCGACGATCGGTGGACGAACTCCCACGTCGCGCTGGCGCCGTTGCCGTCGCTGCCTTCGTAGCGGCCGGGGGCGAGCTGGCGGAGGCGGACGGGGGAGTCGGCCAGGTCCTGCCAGAGTGCCAGGGTGATGGCCGGCTGATTGAGAAGGTTGAGGTAGATCGACGACTGGCAGGGGAACGTATCGGGGTTGCCCTTGCGGTGGATCGTGTGGTCGCGGATGACCTCGGAGACCTCGGCGCGGTGCTCCGGCGCCATGCGGTCAAGCGGGACCACCTGTGCCGGGTCGACCCGCCACGGCCCAGCGGCAAGGACCCGGCGACCGCCGGGGATCGCGGACGCGGCCCAGAGGCCCAGGAGCGTGGTCGCCATTCGTCGGCGAGTGACGCGTGACGTCATGAGGACTCCTTCCGATGGCGTCGCGGCCCGGCGCGACGGGTCTTCCTCGGCACCCGCGCACCCGCCTCATAAAGATCGGCCTTCGTGGGCCGATTCCTGACGGCCGACCGCGGAGATTCTCTCGCCGCCGAGGCCTCTCCGCTCTGGGCGATCTGGGCGGAATACGCGAACGTGCCGGCCGCCGGCCGGGGCTGCCTCCCTCCTCCCACCGTATGGTCATTCCGGCGTTCCTTCTTGAGTGATGAAGGTGTCGGAATCGAACCTGCCCTCGGGGGCAAGGAGACGGCCGCGGGTTCCCCCAGCCCGTCCCGCCTTGCGCCGAGCGAACCCGGCGCGGCGGGCGGTCGGGCCCACCGGGAGCGGCCGAGCGAACCCGAGAATGCAAGAAAGGATCGGTTTCGGGTGGCCTTGTGCGGTGCCAGGCGGCCGGATCGACGCCCGTGGTGCGAAACGAAGCCAATTCCAGGCGGGACGGCAGGGTCGCCTTCTTACGAAACGAACCCAAATTTCGGGCCCGGCCATGGGGCCGATTCTTCACGGCGGGAGTGGGCTCGACTCCGAAACCCTCCCCCAGCTTGAGGGAGCGGGTAGGGTCCGGGGAAGCGGCGCACAAACCCAGGCCGAGGCCGGCCGCCGATCCCTGGACACCCCCCACCCTACCCTCCCCCTCAAGGGGGGAGGGACAGGATCAAGACACGCACAAGAAGAGAAGGAAACAAACCTCGGCCGCCGGCCAACTGACCTTGCCGCGGCCGGGCGTCCGACTATCATGTCGCGCCCAGGGACCTCCTGATTCACAGCTCTTCGCCTGCACGGAGGCAGAATTTACCATGACGGCACAACGTCGGACGACGTGGGTGATCACCGGCCTGATCGGCTTCGCGGCGTTGGCCGGCGGATTCGTGTTGTCACGGGCACGGCTGGCCAAGGTCCAGCCTGCGACGGGCGAGACAGCAGCGGCTCCTGTCGGGCCCGACACGCCCCTGGCGACCCTTGCCGAAGGGATCAAACGGAGCGACATCGCGTCGCTTTCGGTGCTCTGCCAGCGGCTCGAGCCGAAGGCCGAAGGCCAGCCGAAGGGCCTGACCGACGCCGAGGGGGCCGACTGGATCGGCGTGGTCGTCGGCCTCCGTGCCGGTTATCTCAAGTACGCGACGCCCGGGCCCGCGCGGCGGCGGTGGGGGCCGTGGCCCCGATCATCGCCCGGTTCGCCGTCGAGCCCGCGCCCCCGGTCTGGCTCGGAGCACTCCTGCCTTCGTACGACCTGATCGGTTCGGGCCTGAAGGACCCCTCGGCCGAGGTCCGCTCGTCGGCCCTGATGGCCGTCGGCCGGCTCTGGTCGTGGACGCCCGGCCGGCCGATGACGCCGGTCGAGGAGCGGCAGCTCGGCGAGTGGAAGGACCATCTCCATGAGCCGGTCCTGCTCCGCCTGGGCGACCGCGACCCCCGGGCCCGCGCCGCAGCCGTGGCGTGCCTCGCCCAGTCGCCGATCGACGCACTCGCCGCGCCCGCGGTCGCCTACCTCGACGACCCGCAGAGCGGCGACGTCCGCCATCAGGTGCTCGTGTCATTCGCGACGCGGCAGGACCTGCTGACGGACGACATGATCCTCAAGCGGCTCCACGACCCCGACCCGGGCATCCCGCAGATCGCCGAGATCATCCTCAAGACCCGCGGCCTCTCGAGGGACCAGATCGCGCTGGGCCGCTTGATCGCCAGCCCCCGGCCCGAGATGCGGGCCTCGGTCATCCCCCTGGTGAAGGACCACGCCGAGCTCGACGCGGTCGTCTGGCTCCTGCGGCTCTCGCACGACCCCGACGAGACGGTCCGCACCAAGGCCGTCGAGGCGATGAGTGGGAAAGATTCGCCCGAGCTCCAAGTTCGCCTCCGCGAGATGGCCGACAAGGACAGCTCGCCCGCTGTGCGGACCGCGGCCGGCCGCATCGTGAACCAGCTCGCCGGCGGAGAGCCGACTGTCGCACTTCCCCCCCTGCCCGGCTCGCCGAGCCTGACGCCGAAGGCGAACTGACTGACGGTCGCCTGCGCGGGGCCGGAGAACCGGCCCCGCTTCGGCCTCAATGCGGGATGAAACCGTCCTCGAGCGACTCATCGCCGTCCCGCGCGAGCCGCGCCCGCTCCATGTCCTCGGGCAAGTGCTTCGCGCCCAGCAGGAAGAACACGCAGCCGAGGACCATCATCGGCACGACCGACAGCATCGCGGCCGTGAGGTTGGACGGCACCTTGTCGACGATCACTGGCTCGGCGCCGATCAGCACGAAGAAATGGCCGACCGGCGAGTCGGCGACCGACGGCGAACCGAAGAGGGTCGAGATCTTGCCGATGAGCACCGGCGAGCTGATGTCGCCGAACAGGTGGACCAGGAAGATCGAAAGCGCGAAACCGGCGGCCCTGCGATTGGCGGGGACGACGTTCGCCGTGACCGCGTTGCACGGGCCGAGCACCGAGGCCATCATGACCGACGCGATGAAAAGGTAGATCAGCGACCGGACCCGATCGGGCTCGAGCAAGGCCATCGAGGCGCACGGCACGGCCACCGCCACCGCGAAGGACGCCCAGACGAGATAGGCCCTCCTCGTGAGCTTACGGAGCGCATCGGCCACGACGGTCCCGAGCCCGATGCCCAGCAGGCCGGCGACCGCCGAGAGCTTGCCGATCTGCTGGCCCGCGTCGGCCAGCCCCATCCCGCGGACCCGGTTGTAGAACATCGGACCCCACACGGCGTAAGCACCGATGGCGAACGTCACGGCGGCCTGGCCCGCGGTGTTGTAGAGGAAGCTCGGGGTCTTGAGGATCTCCAGGTAATCCTGGAGCCCGGGCCGGTCCGCCTTGCCCAGCCGGGACCGGCCCTCGGAAGCACCTCGGCCGGGGTCCGAGATCATCAGGCCCGCGCACGCGGCGACTAGCCCCGGCAGACCGACCACCCAGAAGGCGTGCCGCCAGTCACCGTGCTCGGCGAAGTGGCCGCCGATCAGGTAGCCGAGCGCCCCGCCCAGCGGCAGCGCCAGGTAATAAACGCCCATGACGCGGCCGCGACGCTTCGGGCTGAACAGGTCGGCGAGCAGGGTCGGCGCGATGATCCCGTAGCTGGCCTCGCCCACGCCGAGCAGGGCCCGCCACGCGAACATGTCGTAGAACCCGCGCCCGAAGGCGGTACCGACGGTCGCGATGCTCCAGAGTCCCACGCCGAAGGCGAGCAGACGCTTACGGTTGTATCGATCGCCCAGCCAACCCACGATCGGCGAGACCAGGGTGTAGACGACCATGAACGACACGCTGAGCACGCCGAACTCGGCGTCGTCGAAGTCGAGTTCCTTGGTGATCCGCGGGCCCGCGGAGAAGAACACATAGCGATCCACGTAGTTCAGCAAGTTCATGCTGAACAGGACCGCCAGTGCGAAGAACGGGCTTCGGATCGCGAGGGAAGGCCGTCGGCGGGTGACCGCCTCCGTGGCCGGGTCGGAGGGCAGGGACGACATGTGCGGGCGACCGCCTCGGCGCAGAGGATAACTCGAGGTCCGACCCTCCTAGTTATACCCAGCCGCCGGACAGCAAGCGACCCCTCCCGCATGCCGGCTATCGCCGGGGCTTGGCCGCGTCGCCCCGCTTGCCGCCTGGGTCGTCACCGAGGGCAATGTCGAGGAAGACCAGTACCTCGGTCCCGCCGGGGACGGTGCCCGGGATCCGCATGTTGAACAGGCCGCCCTTGCTGTGGAGGATGCCCGGCTGGATGCCGGCCGAGATGAGCACCGTCTGGCCGATCCGCCAGCCGCGGATCGTGTGATTGAGCCGGGTCTCCGAGACCTCTGGCACGTCGATCCGCGCCTCGCCCGGGCCCACCTCCCGCGGGGCGAGGATGCGGGTCTGGTGGAACGACCGGACATTGTTCGTCGTCAGCTCGAGCGCCGCGTCGAGCGAGTCGCCGTCGTACGCCAGGAGCGGGCTGATCCGGAGGACCACGCCCTCCGAGAGCTCGTCGGCCTTGGGCTGGAACCCGGCTTCCGCCCCGTCGCGCTCGAGGCCGCCGGTGTAGGTCCGCTTCGAGGTGGTCGAGAGGTTGGCCGTCTGGCCGTTGATCATCTCGAACTTTTCCTTGGCCAGCTCCCGCGACCCCTGGGCGATCTGGAGCTGGTTGAGGATCATCGTCGCGTCCTCGGGCCGGAGGGTCCAGACCTGCTGTCCCTGCGGGCCGCTGCCCATGAGATTGAGCCGCTTGAACACTGAGAACCGCCAGCGGCTGTCGGACGCGGCCACGATCCGGACGGTCAGCGAGAGGTAGTCGCTCTGCGCATCCGACGAACCGCTCGACGACCTCGGCCACCTGATCGAGCACCTTGGCATTGTGATAGGCCCGGATCTTCGAGCGTCCGGCCGCGAGCACGGTGATCTTCTCGCCATGCCACGGCGAGGTGGTCGTCCGCCGGAAGATCCAGTCGACGATGCTGTTCTGCGGGTTATTTTCCTTGTGCGGCAGGGCCGTGTACTTGGCGATATCGAAGTTCCGCCACTGCTGCCCGGCCTCGGCCGGCAGGTTCGGCGGGGGGTCGTCACGCTCGGCCCCGGCCGGCGGCGGGTCGTCGCGCGGATCGTCGTCGCGCGAACGCCGCGCAGTGCGCGGGGCATCCTCCAGGTCGCGGCGGCTCCGCGCCCGCGGGACGGGTTCCTGCGCCAGCAGCTTCAGCGGGGCCAGGCCGCCCAGCATCGTCGAGAGGAGCAAGAGCGTTCGGCGGTTCATGCCAGGGGCCTCCATGCCGGGCTGGCGACCAGTCGAGATGCGCGGCGCGGCGCATGGCCGCCGCCCGCATCCTATCGGGGCGGGATTCTTACCAGACCCCCGATTTCCACTCAAGGCCAATCGAGGCCGGGCTCAATACGCGGGCAAGCTGGGATCGACGTCCCTGATCCAGCCGAGGATGCCGCCCGACAGGTTCGTCAGCCGCGTGAAGCCATGCTGCTTCAGGAGGGCGATCGCCTTGGCGCTCCGCGCTCCGCTCTTGCAGTGGACGACCATCGGCACCGAGGGATCGAGCTCGTCCCATCGCTCGGCGAGTGCGGGCAGGGGGATCACGGTCGAGCCGGCGATCCGGCAGATGGCGATCTCCTCGGGGTTGCGGACGTCGAGGATGAACGGGCGCATCGCCGCGATCGATCCGGGCCTTGAGGTCGAGGGGGGTGATCTCGTCGGGGGTCGCCTCCGCGGGTGCCTCCTCGCCGCGGACGCCGCAGAATTGCTCGTAGTCGATCAATTCCTTGATCGTCGCGTCGGGCCCGCAGATCGGGCACTTCGGGTTCTTGCGGACCTTCATCTCGCGGACGGTCATGTCCAGGGCGTCGTAGATCATCAGCCGCCCGATCAGGGGCCGCCCCACGCCGAGCAGGAGCTTGACCGTCTCCGTGGCCTGCACCACGCCGATGAAACCCGGCAGGATGCCGAGAACGCCTCCCTCGGCGCAATTGGGAACGAGATCCGGCGGCGGTGGCTCGGGATAGAGGCAGCGGTAGCACGGGCCGTGCGGCGGGAAGAAGACGGTCGCCTGGCCGTCGAACCGGAAGATCGAGCCGTAGACGTTCGGCTTGCCCGTCAGGACGCACGCGTCGTTGACGAGGTAGCGCGTGGGGAAGTTGTCGGTGCCGTCCGCGATGACGTCATAGTCGGCGAAGAGCTCGAGGGCGTTCGAGCTGTCCACGGCGAACTCGTGGCGGTTGACGACGAGGCCGGGGTTGAGCGCCTTCAGCTTCTCTTCGGCGCTCACGATCTTGGGCCGGCCGACGTCAGGCGTCGTGTGGATGATCTGCCGCTGGAGGTTCGAGAGGTCGACCACGTCGAAGTCGACCAGCCCGATCGTGCCGACGCCCGCCGCGGCGAGATAAAGCGTCAGCGGCGAGCCCAGCCCGCCCGTGCCGATGCAGAGGACGCGCGACGCCTTGAGCCGCTTCTGCCCGTCCATCGCCACCTCAGGCATGATCAGGTGGCGGGCATAGCGGCGGATCTCTTCGAGGGAGAGGTCGGCGGTGCGGTCGGAGAGGAGGTCGAAGGGGAGGGGCATGGGAGAGGGTCCGTGGGAGGACAGGCCTGCTGGTTGGGCGGGATTGGCCCCTCTCGTTCCCACGCTCCGCGTGGGAATGGCTCCTCCGACGCTCCCCGTCGTCCGATCCGGAGGATGGCCGCGGAGCGGCCGGGGAGGCGTTCCCACGCGGAGCGTGGGAACGAGGGATCACGCGGCTTGGGGCGACATCAGGGCCGATACCGCCCGATCACCAGGCTCGCGTTGTGCCCGCCGAAGCCGAAGCTGTTCGACATGACATGATCGACGCGCGACTCGCGGGCGACGTTCGGGATGTAGTCGAGGTCGCACCCTTCGCCCGGATTCTCGAGGTTGATCGTCGGCGGCAGGACGTCGGTCTCGAGGGCCTTCGCGCAGGCGACCAGCTCGACGCCGCCGGAGGCCCCGAGCAAGTGGCCGAGCTGGCTCTTGGTGCTGGAGATCTGCACGCTTGCTGGCGTGCGGGCCGAAGACCGTCTTCATCGCCTTCGTCTCGGCGAGGTCGCCCAGCTCGGTGCTCGTGCCGTGGGCGTTGATGTAGCCGACGTCGGCCGGGTCGAGCTTCGCGTCGGACAGCGCAGAGCCTCATGGCCCGGGCCGCACCCCGGCCCTGCTCGTCGGGGGCGGTGATGTGTGAGCCGTCGGCCGACATGCCGTAGCCGAGCAGCTCGGCGTAGATCCTCGCGCCGCGGGCCCGGGCGATCGACTCTTCCTCGAGGATCAGGATCCCCGCCCCCTCGGCCAGGACGAAGCCGTCGCGATCGCGGTCGAACGGCCGGCTGGCGCGCGGGGGATCGTCGTTCCGGGTCGACAGGGCCCGCAGGGCGGCGAAGCCGCCCAGCCCCATGCGGGTGATCGCGGCCTCGCTGCCGCCGGCGATCATCACGTCGGCCAGGCCCGACTGGATGAAGCTGCAAGGCGTCGCCGATCGCGTTGGCCGCCGATGCGCACGCCGTGGCGACCGCCGAACACGGCCCCTGGAGGCCCCAGCGGATCGAGACGTGACCGCTGCAGGCGTTGACCATCAGCTTGGGGATCGTGAACGGGCTGATCCGCGACGGACCCCGCTCGATGCAGATCGAGTGCTGGACCTCGAACTCGGTGAGACCGCCGATGCCCGAGCCGATCATCACGCCCGACCGCTCGGTCGGATAAGCTTCGAAGTCGATCCCCGAGTCGATGACCGCGCTCTCGGCTGCCGTCAGGGCGAACTGGGTGAAACGGTCGAGGTGGCGGGCCTCCTTGACGCCGAAGCGCGCGGGGCCGTCCCAGCCGTGGACCTGGCCGCCGAAGTGGACCTTGAAATCGGTCGTGTCGAAGAGCGTCAGCGGCGCGACGCCGCTCTTGCCCTCGACGAGCCCCGACCAGAGGGCCTCCGGCGTCGTGCCCAGCGCGGTCACGGCGCCCAGGCCCGTGATGACGACGCGGCGCGGCATTACTTCGTGTGTTCCTCGATGTACTGGATCGCCTGGCCAACCGTGCGGATCTTCTCCGCCTCCTCGTCGGGGATCGTGATGTCGAACTCTTCCTCGAACTCCATCACGAGTTCCACCGTGTCGAGCGAGTCGGCGCCGAGGTCATTGACGAAGTCGGTCTCGCGCGTCACCTGGTCCTTGGCCACGCCCATCTGCTCGCTGACGATCTCGATCACGCGTTCTTCCACGGACACGGGCGAACCTCCCCACGCGCCCCCGTTCCACTGGAGACGCGTCGACTGAACTCAGGGCAATGAACCCCGCCGGTCGGACGTCCTCCGGCCCGGGGGGGTGTCTCACGATACTCTGGAATACGTTCGGACGATCATCCCCGGCGCATGAACCGAAGCGCGTGGGGCTTTCGTGAAGTTCCACAAATTATCAGCCTCACGCCCCCTTGTCCATAAGGACAGCCGAGGATTGCGGCCTCGCTTCCGGCCCAGATTTCCCATTTCCCCGCGACGATCAGCACGTCATCCCACCATCCACGGCGATCACCTGGCCCGTGACGTAGCTGGCGGACGGGCTCGCGAGATAGGTGACGAGATCAGCGATGTCCTCGGGCGCCCCGAGCCGCCTCACCGGGACCCGCTCCTTGACCTCGGCCTTGACCTTCTCGGGCAGGACGTCGGTCATGTCCGTCGTGATGAAACCGGGCGCCACGGCGTTCGCGGTCACCCCGCGCGAGGCCAGCTCCTTGGCGATCGTCTGCGTGAGCCCGATCACGCCGGCCTTGCTCGCCGAGTAATTTGCCTGGCCGGGATTGCCCCGCAGGGCAGAGACGCTCGTTATGTTAATGATCCGCCCATAACGCTGGCGCATCATCGAGGCGCCGACGGCCCGGCAGAAGAGGAACGTCCCCTTCAGGTTGGTGTCGACGACGGCGTCCCACGCGTCGTCTTCCATGCGGAGGAAGAGGCCGTCCTTGGTGATGCCCGCGTTGTTGACAAGGACCTGGATCTTGCCGCCGAAGGCCGCCTCGACCTCCTCGACGACCCTGTTGACGTCCTCCGTCTTCGCGACGTCGGCGGCGAACCCCTCGGCCGTGCCGCCGGCCTCGCGGATCGCGGCGAGGGTGGTCGCGAGGCCCTCCTTCGTCCGGGCCACGCACGCCACGCTGGCCCCGCACCGGGCGAGCTGCAGGGCGATCGCCCGACCGATCCCGCGCGAGGCGCCCGTGACGAGGGCCACCTGGCCGTTGAGGTCGACGGTCACGCCGGGCTTCGGTGTCGCATCGGCCATGATGGCTCCATCCTTTCTTGCGGGGTTAATCTTCGGAGGGTCCGCCATGCGGACTATCCGGCGGACGAGGGCTTTCGACGAAGACGGTCCGCATGGCGGACCCTACGAAGGGTGAAGACGTTACCGGGCAGGGACGCTCGTGCAGGGGGTCTTGCGGTCGATCCGCTTGAGCAGGCCGGTCAGGACGCGCCCGGGGCCGATCTCATAGAAGGTATCGAATCCGTCGGCGAGCATCCGCCGCATCGACTGCTCCCAGCGGACCGGCTCGACGACCTGCGCGATTAGCCTGGCGCCGATCACCGAGAGGTTGTCGTGGGGCGAGGCGTTGACGTTCGAGTAGACGGGGATCCGCGGGGGGCGGAACGTCACGCCCGCGAGGACTTCGCCGAGGCTCTCGGCCCCGGACTGCATGATCGGCGAGTGGAAGGCACCGGCGACGGCAAGCGGGATGACTCGCGACGCGCCCAACTCCGTCGCGACCTCCTCGACAAGTTCGAGCGCCGGCCGCTCGCCCGAGACGACGATATTGCCGGGCCCGAGCAGGTTCGCCTTCCAGAGCCGCCCCGCGGGGGCGACCCGCGCACAGAGCTCGTCGATCGCGGCCTCATCCAGCCCGAGCACGCTGGTCATGCCGCTGGGCACGGCAACGGCGGCGGCCTGCATCGCCTGGCCGCGGCGGCGGACGATCTTCAGTCCGGTCTCGAAGTCGATCGAGCCGGCGAAGACGAGGGCCGTGTACTCGCCCAGGCTCAGCCCCGCCGCGCCCGCGGCGCTGGCGACGAGGTCGGGATCGGTCGCCTTTAGCGATTCGAGGGCCGCGAGGCTGGCGACGAAGATGGCGGGCTGGCTAACGTCGGTGGCCTCTAGCGCTTCCGCGGGCCCGTCGAAACAGACCGCTTTCAGATCGAAGCCGAGCAGGTCATTCGCGCGATCGAACAGCGCACGGCGCAGCAGGTAGCTCCTCGTAGAGCCCCTTGCCCATGCCGACGGCCTGGGCCCCCTGGCCCGGGAACAGGAACGCGACCTTCGCCATCGGACTCGCTTGGCCCCCGTCACTTCGATTCCGTCGACTCGCCCTCGCTGGCCGCCAGCGCGGCGGTGAGCTGGGCGACGAACTCGGCGTTGACACGCTCCTCGGCCATCGTGCCGGCGACGCGCAGGGCGTTCTTGATCGCCCGCTCGCGGCTCGACCCGTGGCAGATCAGGCACGCCCCCTTCAGGCCGAGCAGCGGGCCGCCGCCGAACTCCTGGTACTCGAACCGAGCCTTGATGTCCTTCAGCCCCGCCCCGATCCCCAGGCCCGCCTCGGGCGGCAGGGTCGGCAGGAGCTTGGCCATCTCCTGCTTGAGCACCGAGAAGAGGTAGTCGACCGCCCCCTCGCCTGACTTCAGCAGCACGTTGCCGACGAACCCGTCGCAGACGACGACGCGGGCATTCCCCTCGTAGATGTCCCGGCCCTCGACGTAGCCCACGAACCGTTCGGCCAGCGGCCCCTTGGCGAAGAGCTCGCGGGCCGCCTTGATCAGGTCGGTCCCCTTCTCTTCCTCGGAGCCGACGTTCAAGAGGCCGACTCGCGGCTCGTGGACGCCGAGGATGTGCTCGGCGTAGATCGCGCCCATGATCCCGTACTGGTGCAGGTCCTCGGGCTTGGCGTTCAGGTTCGCGCCGACGTCGAGGATCGCCACCGGCCCGCGGTGCGAGGGGTAGATCGCGGCGATGCCCGGCCGGCGGACGCCCGGGAGGAACATCTTGGCGTTCATCAGGGCCGAGGCGACCATCGCGCCGGTGTTCCCGGCCGAGACGACCGCGTTCGCCTCGCCCGAGGCCAGCAGCGCCCACGACTTGGAGATCGAGTTGTCCCGCTTCTTCCGCAGGGCCTCGACCGGCTTCTCCTCCATGCCGACGACCTGGCTGGCGTGGATGACGGGCAGGCGGTCGAGGTGGGCGTCGGGGAACTTGCCGAGCTCGGCCTCGACCCGGGACTTGTCGCCGACGAGCAGGACGGTCAGGTCCTCGCGGTCGCGAACGGCCTCGACGGCGCCGGCCACGATGGGGCCGGGCGCGTAGTCGCCGCCCATCGCGTCCAGGGCAATCCGCATGGGGGTCGACTCCCGAAGATAGCACGAGGACCGGCGACGGGACGCCGATCCCCAGGTCGTGACGTTCGCATGCGTTAGGGTCCGCGCGGCGCATCCTAGGGCATCGCCGCGAGGGCTGTCAAGCAGGCGGGCGGCCGGCGGGGCGTCGTCCCCCGGCCGAGATGGAGACCGCTCGGCACCCGGTCCCTCGGGCTCGCCCGGGACCCGGCCGACGGTGCCGACCGAACCCGAGAATGCAAGAAAAGTCCGGCTTCGCGTGCTTTGGTGCGGCGTCCGGCGGGCGGTCGAGGGTCCCCGGCGGAAACGAAGCCAATCCCGGGCCCAGCGCGGGGAGGCTTCCGGATCGGACATCCGGCCCCGACCCGACGGGGAGGCGGCGGCCCGAGGCGGCGAGGCGACCGTTGTCCGTCGCCGCGAAACCGGTTAGCTTGGACCCATCCGTCCGTGCGGGGAATACGGGCTGTCTGGGTGGCAGGGCCTCGCTTGCGAACCCCGGTCTCCCGACCCCGGACCGGGGTTCGCAATCGAACCCCAGCCACCCGGAAACGCTCGAACCGAGACTTTCATGAGTCTCAGCCCGTCCCGGTCGAGAGGGGTCGGCGGATGAAGGTCGTCCTGGTCGCGTCGGAGGCCGTCCCGTTCGCCAAGACCGGCGGCCTCGCCGACGTCGCCGGCGCCCTGCCCCGGGCCCTCTCACGCCTGGGCGTTGACGCGAGCCTCGTCATCCCCTGCTACCGCCAGGCCCGCGACGCCGGCCTGCCGCTCGCCGACAGCGGCCTCGTCCTCAAGATCCCGATCGGACCCAACGTCGTCGAGGGCCGGGTCCAGGTCAGCAAGCTCCCCGGCTCGGACGTCCCGGTCTACCTCGATCGACCGCCCCGCCTATTACGACCGCCCCGGCCTCTACCAGCGCGACGGGGCCGACTACGTCGACAACTGCGAGCGGTTCATCTTCTTCCAGCGTGCTGCCCTCGAGACGATCCGCGCCCTGGGCCTCCGCCCCGACGTGATCCACGGCAACGACTGGCAGACCGGCCTGATCCCCGTCTACCTCGACGAGTTCTACCGCGGACACGCCCCAGTTCGCACATACCGGCACGCTGTACACCATCCACAACATGGCCTACCAGGGCTCGTTCTGGCACTGGGACATGCCGCTGACCGGCCTCGACTGGCGGCTGTTCAACTGGCGGCAGCTCGAGTTCCACAACCGGGTCAACTTCCTCAAGTCGGGCCTGGTCTTCTCCGACCTCCTGAGCACCGTCAGCCCGACCTACGCCCACGAGATCCAGACCCCCGACTTCGGCTGCGGCTTCGACGGCCTGCTCCGCGCCCGGCGGCACGACCTCTACGGCATCGTCAACGGCATCGACGCGACCGCCTGGAACCCGCGCGGTCGACCGGCACCTCGCCGCGAACTACGACGCCGACACCTTCCCCGTCGGCAAGCCCGCCTGCAAGGCCGCGCTCCAACTGCGGCGCCGGCCTGCCCGTCCGTCCCGACGTCCCCCTCTTCGCCCAGATCGGCCGGCTCGACCCGCAGAAGGGGTGGGACCTGCTGATCGACGTCGCCGACGACCTGCTGGCGAAGGACGTGCAGATGGTCGTCCTCGGCGTCGGGATGCCGCGGTATCACGGGCTCCTGGAAGGGCTAGCGGCCCGTCATCCCGACAAGCTCCGCGTCTTCCTCGAGTTCTCGGGGCCCCTGGCCCACCAGATCGAGGCCGGGGCTGATGTCTTCTTGATGCCCAGCCTTTACGAGCCTTGTGGGCTGAACCAGCTTTATAGCCTGGCCTATGGAACCGTCCCCATCGTGCGGGCGACGGGCGGGCTGGCGGATACGGTGATCGACGGGACGCCGGAGGCGCTGGCGAAGGGGACGGCGACCGGATTTGCCTTCACGGACGCGACGGCGGGAGCGCTGCGCGGGGCGATCGGCCGGGCCCTCGACCTCTGGCCCGACCGGACGGCCTGGGCGCGGCTGATCCGCACGGGCGATGCAGGCGGATTGGAGTTGGGACCGGGTGGGGCGGGATTATCTGGGGCTTTATGATGAGGTGCGGCGGAGGCGAGTCGGGCGGGCGGCGGTTTGAGGTCCCTGTAGTGTCCAGCTGTGCGGACCATCTTCTCTGACCGGCTCTGGACCGAAGATGGTCCGCACAGACAGCGCCCTACGAGGACAGTTCCCCGCGATCGAGGCCCACATGCAGGCGAGTTCATGCCGCCGGCCGAATCTGGGGGACGGGATGATCCTGGTGGTCGCCACGGCGATTGGCCTGCTGGTCCAACGACAAACGTTCGGACCGCAGTTCGGGCATAACCCGTCGCGTATCCACGCCGGTTTCGGAGACAGTCTTCTATTGGGTCAACCCCTGGATCGCGATCCTGGGCTGGGCTGGGCTGCGCTGGCGATTCGGCTCCGACGACCACGGCCCCCGCTTCGCCAAGTCCTGACAGAGGCCGGGGACGCCTGCCCTGTTCCTGATCGCAGTGGCGTCCGTGCTCGCCTGGTCGACCGAATTCTGCGCGCATGCTGGTTATGGAAATCCGGGGCCATCGTGCCCTCGAGAGTTGCGTTCCTTCAATATCGAAGCTCGCAGGGATATCTTCGGGCAGGCTGTGCATCCGGAGGGCCCTGCGATCGCAGGGGCGGTGGATCGCTCTCACGGCGGCGGGCCTGTTCCGATTCGAGCCGGGTGCGATCGACCGGGGTCGGCCATCGGAGCATGCGGGATCGCCATGTACATCGTGTCTCAACTCTGCTGTGATCTTGCCCTAGACCGCACGCGCTCTTCAGGAACGCCAACCATGCCCGCAGTCCGCCTCATCCTCGCCCTCCACAACCACCAGCCCGTCGGCAACTTCGACGGCGTGTTCGACGAGGCATATCGCCTCAGCTACGGGCCGTTCCTCGACGTGATGGAGGACTACCCGGAGATCCCCTTCGTCCTCCACACCTCGGGGCCGCTCCTGGAGTGGCTCGTCGAGCATGAGCCGGGGTACGTGCGGCGATTGCGGGCGATGGTCGAAGCCGGTCGGGTCGAGATCCTCGGCGGCGGGTTCTATGAGCCGATCCTGACGATGATCCCCCGCCGCGACCGGATCGGGCAGATCCGCGCGTATGCCGAGTATCTCAAGGAAAACCTCGGTGCCGACGTCCGCGGCGCCTGGCTCGCCGAGCGGGTCTGGGAGCAGCCGCTCGCCGCCGACCTGGCCGAGGCCGGCGTCGAATACGTCTTCCTCGACGACTTCCACTTCCACCGCGCCGGCCTCTCGGACGACGACCTGCTCGGCTACTACCTGACCGAGGACCACGGCCGGCTGCTCAAGGTCTTCCCGGGCGTCGAGCGGCTCCGCTACCTGATGCCGTACCAGCGAGCCGCACGAGAGCTATCTCTACCTCCGGCAGATCGCCGAGCAGCGGCCCGGATCGACCGTCGTGTTCGCCGACGACGGCGAGAAGTTCGGCGTCTGGCCCGAGTCGCACAACCACGTCTTCGTCCACGGCTGGCTCCGGCGGTTCTGCGACATGCTCTCGGCGAACCGCGAGTGGCTCCACGTGACGACCTTCGCCAACACGGTCGACGCGACCCTGCCGCTGGGCAAGGTCTACCTGCCCGACTCGTCGTACCGCGAGATGACCGAGTGGGCCCTGCCGACGCCGAAGCTCGTCGCGTTCAAGGACGCCTATGGCCGGCTCGACCACCACCCGGTCGGGCGATCAGTTGCGGCCGTTCGTCCGAGGCGGCGGGGCCTGGCGGAACTTCAAGGCGCGGTACGCCGAGACCGACGAGATGTACGCGCGGATGCTCGCGATCTCCGACCGACTGGCCGCGCTCACCGTGGCCGGCAAGGCCGACCCCGACCTCCTCGACGCGGCCCGCGACGAGCTCTACCGCGGCCAGTGCAACTGCCCCTACTGGCACGGCGCCTTCGGCGGCCTCTACCTGCCGCACCTCCGCAACGCGATCTATCACCACCTGATCGCCTCGCACGACCTGCTCGACGAGGCCGAGGGGATCGAAGGCCCACGCGTGTCGCTCGACGTGGCCGACTACAACCTCGACGCCCGCCAGGAGGTCAAGCTCGAGAACGACCGGCTCATCGCGCTGGTCCGGCCCGCCCAGGGCGGGCACGTTTACGAGCTCGACGTCCGCCACTGCAAGGCGAACGTCCTCGCCACGCTCGACCGCCGGCCCGAGGCCTATCACGCGGGCGTTGCCTCCGGCGCGGGCGGGCCGTACGAGTCGTCGAAGCGGGTCGAGGGGCTCAACGAGCGGCTCGTCTACGACCGCCATCCCCGCAAGGCGCTTGTCGACCACATCTATCCGCTCGACGTCCGGCTCGAAGACCTGATCGCCTGCCGCGACGTCGAGCGGGGCGACTTCGCCACCGGGGCCTACCTCTCGCAGGGCGATCCGCCACGACGACAGCGTCGAGCTCGTCATGGAGCGCCCCGGCTGGGCCGACGGCCACGCGATCCAGGCCCGCAAGACGATCCGGCTCGACGAAGGGTCGCCGACGCTGGAGGTCCATTACGTGCTCGAAGAGCTGCCCGAGGGAGTGCCGCATCCATTTCGCCGTCGAGTTCAACCTCGCCGGCATGGCCGGCCACGCCGACGACCGCTACTATTCCGACGCGGAAGGGCATCGCCTGGGGATGCTCGACTCGCGGCTCGACCTCGCGGACTCGACCGGCCTGAGCCTGACCGACGAGTGGCTCGACCTCGGCGTCGACCTGTCGTGGTCGGTCCCCGGCGGCGTCTGGTGCTTCCCGGTCGAGACGGTCAGCCTGAACGTCGCGCAGTACGAGGGCGTCTACCAGTCGTCGAGCGTGACGCCGCACTGGATCGTCACGGCCGATGCCTCGCGGCGGTGGGAGGTGACGATCCGCTGGACGCTCGACCGGGCTAGGCGGCCCGGGGCGGTGGTCGAACCCGAGCCGGTCCGCGCACACGCATGAAGAGAGCCGAGCCGCTCGCAATCCCGCCGATCGACCCACGCCCGCCGATGCCGCGGCCATCGTCCGCCAGGCGCGGCGGCTCCGGTTCCGGGTCCGTCGCGGGGCCGTCACCGACCTCGCCGGGGCCTACCTCGGGGCCCGGCCCGGCACGGGGCTGGCCTTCTCGGAGCTGCGGGCTTACGAGCCCGGGGACGACGTCCGGCACATCGACTGGAACGTCACCGCCCGGCAAGGGCGGCCCTACGTCCGCCGGTTCGTCGAGGAGCGGGCGCTGACGCTCCAGCTCATCGTCGACGTCTCGGCGAGCCTCCGCTTCGGCCCCGAGGGGCGATCGAAGGCCGACCGGGCCATGCAGGCGGCGGCCCTGCTGGCGACGGCGGCGATCCAGAACGGCGACCGCGCCGGGCGTGATCCTCGTCAGCGACCGCGTCGAGGCCGAGCTAGCTCCCGCGGGCGGGCCGAGGCACCTGGCGAGGCTCGTCCGCACGCTGATCGTCACGCCGGCCGCCTCGCGCCGGACCGCGCTGGCCGTCGGGATCGCCCGGCTCCGCCGCCGTGCGCGGCGGGCCCTCGTGGTGGTTCTGAGCGACTTCCTCGACGCCGGCGCCGAGCCGATCCCGGCCTGGAACCGGGTCGCCAGGCGCAACGACGTCATCGCCTGCCGGATCATCGACCCGCGCGAGGAGACGTTGCCGGATGCCCGACTCGCCCGGCTCGTCGACGCCGAGGAGGGCTCGCGTCGGCTCGTCGACACAAGTGCCCCGAAGGTCCGCGACGCCTACGCCCGCGCCGCCGAGGCCCGGCGAGTCGCCTTCCGCCGCTTCTGCGCCTCGGCCGGGTTGACACCGTTCGAGCTGGTGACGGCCGACGACCCGATCGGCCCCCTGATCCGCTTCTTCGCCGAGCGGGCCCGGGCGCGGGGAAAGCTGTGAGTCGTCTCGACCCATGAAACCCACCACGCCGATCGTCCTGCCCCGCCCCAATCTCGGCCCGGAGCCGTGGCCCTCGGCACCGCTCTGGCCGTGGGTCGCGGGGTTGCTGGGACTGGTCGTTGCGCTGGGCGTGATCCTCCTGGTGAGGCGACGCAAGCGGGTCCGCGCGAAGGGCGAGACGGTTTCCTCTCCCGATCGAGATCGAACGGCGTCGCTCCGACAACGGCCGAGCCGACCGACCTCGTTCGGTCGGCGCTGGTGCGGGCGTTCGGCTCGACCTGGCGAGCGCGGACGACCGAGGAGGTGGCGGCGTCGCCTGAGCTGGAAGATCGCTTCGGCGGGGAGGTCGCCGGCCGCGTTGTCGATTATCTGCGGGCTGTCGATCGCGTCCAAGTTCTCGGCCGATCCCGCGGGCCCGTCCGAGGAGCTCGGCTGGTGGGCCGCGCGGTTCGCCGAGGAAGTCGAATCGACGCCCGACGGATGGCGTCGCCGAAGGTCACGTCCAGAATCAACGGCAAGTGATCCGAGCCGATCGACGGGCCGAGGCGGCGGCCGACGACGGCGAGGTCGTCCGAGACGAAGGCGTGGTCGATCGGGATCCGGTAGAACGACCACGCCGGCCAGCTCGGCTGCGATCCGAAGCCGAGGCGGCTATCGCGAAGGCGGCTATGCCGGAGGAAATCGCCGAAGTAGGGCGATGCCTCGGTCCGGTTCATGTCGCCGACGAGGATCCGCGGCCCCCGCTCCTTGCCGACGGCCACACCGAGCGCCTCCAGGTCGGGGTTCGCCCGCTCGCGGCCGTCGCCGATCGGATTTGGCGGGTGGACGAGCCAGAGCCGGACGTCGCGCCCGCCGAGCCGGATCGTCGCCCGGTAGACCGGGTTCCCCTTAGGAGCAAAGATCGCCGGCTCCTCGATCGCCGCCGGCCGCTCGCGGAACCAGAGCGCAAGCCCCTGGACGCCGACCGGGTGATAGTAGCGATACGGAAAGTCCCGATGGACCTCTGTCTTCTCGAGCCCAGCGACCAGGTGGGGCAAGACCTCGACGAAGCCGACGACGTCGGGCCGCTCGCGACGGATCAGGCCGGCGATGGCCTCGTAGTCGCGATTGTTCTTGAAGACGTTGGCGACGAGCAGCCGGAGCGTCGGGGCCGATGAAGTCGGGCGGACCGGGTTCGGCCACTCGTACCGGAGGATCGGCACGGCCTGCACCACGGCCAGGGCCGACAAGGCCAGGGCGATCCGCCGGCGCCTCACGCACGCGAGCGCCGCGACCGCCGCGAGCGTGACGATCCAGGCCGCGGCATAGAAATGCGTGATCAGATCGAGCCGCCAGTCGAGCCGGGCCAGGACGCGACCCGCGGGATGGACCAGAGCCGCGACGCCGAGGACCGTCGCCCCTCGTCGCGTCCATCGACCAGGGCCGTCCGCGGCGATGGGACGTGAATCATCCATGAGAGGCCATGCATCCTGCGAGCTGACCGATCGCCGGGCGTTCTAATCCGTCCCTGGCACCTTGACGCCGACGACGGCCGAATCCTCCAGCCCTGTGCGGAGCTTGAGCCGCCAGGTCATCCCCGAGGAGGTCGGGGGGAAGTCGGCCGCGGTGACGACACGCGTCTCCTTGGACTCGCCAGGCTTCAGGTCGGGGAAGTCCTGCCCGGCGATCGACCACTCGCTGTCGACCGGGAGCGGGTACAGATACACGCGACCTCCGCCGTCGAGCTCGACGAAGCTGTCGGACAGGCCGTCGTCGCGGTCGCGGATGAATGCCTCGTCGAGCGGCGCGAAGACGGCGTCGCTCGACGTGTTCCGGAGCCGGAGCCGCAGGGCCATCGCGCCCGAGCCGCCGTCCTTCACCTCGCCCTCGCCAGAGAGGGCGGAGCGGCGGAGCCTGACGTCCGTCCGCGCGACGTCGAGCGGCGTGACCTCGAGCGAGCCGATCATGACCGGCTTACCGAGCGTGGTCACGCGGTCGGCGGGGATCGGGGCCGCGGCCTCGACCTTCCGCGACCGGTCGGCCCGACGGGTGCCGACGGCCGCAGGCGGTGGTGCCGAGAAATTGTCGACGTCGCTCCGACCGCCGAGCCGCGGGACGACCACCCACCAGATCAGCGCGAGCGTTACGGCGCTGGCATAGCTGGCCAGCACGACCATCGGCCAATTCGGGCCGTTGACGTACTCGATCTCCACGTCGTCGCCGCTCGGCCTGCCGGCCGTCGTCGGCCGCGAGGTCGCGGCGTCGTCGAGCCGGAAGGCGGCGAGCGGGTCGGGCGAGACCGTCGAGGACGAGAGCACCCCCTTCGACGCCATCGGCCGGCGGCGCCGGCTCGGCCGGGACGGGCGGCGAGGCCTCCGGCGACGACTCGGACAGCGCCCGGACGATCGGGTCGGCGTGGATCAGGCCGGCGGGCACGTCGAACGTCGCCGAGCCCGAGCCGAGTCGCGAGCTCGCCGCTCGTGCTCTCGGCGAGAGGCGGCGGCTCGGCCACCGCGTCGTCGAGGGCCGAGGGACCGTCATGCTCGGAGCGGCGCCTCGGGCCGCCCGGAACCGGCGGCACGGCCACCGCATCCGGGTCGCTCGCGCTGAGGGGTCGGATCGTGTCGCTCGAAGACGTGGCCATGGCGCGGCCTCGATCACATCGACGGGAACGGGAGCCGGGGTCGGCTCGCGCGATTATACCAGTCTAGGCCACGCAGCACGACCGCCGCGGCCTCGCCGCCCGGATCGTGGGGCAACTCCGCCAGGATCGGCACCGGCCCGAGCCTCCGGGCCAGCTCGGAGGGATTCGTCGCCTCGGCGATCGGGTCGGTCGTCGGCTCGGCCCCGTTCAGGACGACCCCCGCGACCCGCAAAGACCGCGACACCGCGGCCTCGACCGTCAGGAGCGTGTGGTTCAGCGTGCCCAGCCCCCGTCGCGCGACGACGACGAGCGGATAGTCGAGACGGACGGCGAGGTCGGCCACGGTGATCCCCTCGGCGAGCGGGCAGAGCAGGCCGCCGACCCCCTCGACGACCATCACCTCGGCACGTCCCTGGGACTGCCAATGCCGGATCGCGGCGGCCGTCGCGTCGAAGACGATCGTCGGCCTTCAAGAGCGCGCCCGAGCCGGCGGGCCGCGACTGGCGGGCGCCAGCGGCTCCTCGAAAGGCGATCGGGCACACGTCGGCGGTCGTAATGCCTCCTCCGACCGCGTCGATCAGCGCGTCCGCATCGTCGACCCTCCACGCGTCTCCATCGCGGGTCGCCCCCGTCGCCACCGGCTTGAGCACGCCGACGCGTCGGCCTTCGCGCGCCATCGCCCGCGCGATCGCCGGCCGCGACGCGCGTCTTGCCCACGCCCGTGTCGGTCCCCACGACGAACAGCCCCGGGATCAGCTCGCTCACGGCGTCACCTCGTCGAGCGAGCGGCGGATGATGCGTCGAGCATCTCGTCGAGCTGCTCCATCGTGATCGCCAGCGGCGGCATGACGACGAGGACGTCGCCGAGCGGTCGGATGAACAGGCCGTGGCCTCGCGCCCGGCGGCAGACCTCGGCGCCGAGCTGACGCTCCCAGGGGAACGACTCCTTCGTCGCCTTGTCGGCCACCAGCTCGACGCCCGCGATCAGGCCGCGCTGGCGGACGTCGCCGACGTGCGGATGGTCGGCCAGCTCCGCCAGCCAGCGCGGCGAGCCGGTCGACCTTGGGCCGCATCGCGGCAAGCGTGTCCTCCTCGTCGAAGACCTGCAGGGTCGCCAGCGCGACGGCCGCGCCGAGCGGGTTCCCGCCGTAGGTATGGCCGTGATAGAACGTCTTCCCGTCGGCCACGCCGGCCGTAGAAGGCGGAGTAGACCGCGTCGGTCGTCAAGCGTCGCGGCCAGGGGCAGGTAGCCGCCGGTGATCCCCTTGGCCAGGCAGAGGAAGTCGGGGCTGACGCCCTCCTGCTCGCAGGCGAACAGCGTCCCCGTCCGGCCGAACCCGACGGCGACCTCGTCGGCGATCAGGAGCGTCCCGTAGCTGCGCGTCAGGTCGCGGAGGCCCTGCAGGTAGCCCTCGGGATGGACGATCATCCCCGCCGCCCCCTGCACCAGCGGCTCGACGACCACCGCGGCGACCTCGCCGGGATGGGCGATCAGAAGCTTCTCGACCTCGCCCAGGCAGTCGATCCGGCACTGCTCGCGCGTCGTCCCCAGCGGGCAGCGATAGCAATGCGGTGCCGGGGCTCGGAGCGACGGGAAGAGCAGCGGCCCGAACATCGCGTGGAACCGGCTCGACGCCGCCGACGCTGACGTCGCCCAGCGTGTCGCCGTGGTAGGCGTCGTCCAGGGCGATGAAACGCGTCCGCTTCGGCTCGGGATCGGGCTTCTGCCTCCAGTACTGGAAGGCCATCTTCAGCGCGACCTCGACGGCCGTCGCCCCGTCGTCGGAGAAGAAGACGCGGGTCAGGCCCTCCGGGGCCAGCTCGACCAGCCTGCGGGCCAGCTCGATCGCCGGCGCGTGGGTCAGGCCGAGCAGCGTGGCGTGCGCCACCCGGTCGAGCTGGTCGCGGATCGCCGCGTCGAGCGTGGGGTGGCGATGGCCGTGGACGTTGCACCAGAGCGAGCTGACGCCGTCGAGGTAGCGGTTGCCCTCCGTGTCGAACAGGTAACAGCCCTCGGCCCGCTCGATCACCGTCGGCTCGGAGTCGGCCCAGTCGGCCAGCGGCGTGAACGGGTGCCAGACGTGGGCGATGTCCCAGGCGCGGAGAGTCGTCCGAGATCGGGCCGGCTCATCGGGCGGGCTCGCGGCGGAACGTGACGGCCGTGCCCGCGCCCGCGCCGAGGCGGCGGCCGGCGTCGCCGTTGACCTCGGCCACCTCGACCAGGCCCGAACTGCCCTCAAGGGCGACGATCGTCCCGGCGGGCCGGTCGCCGTAGGTGCCGACGAGGCTCGGGATCGCTCGGCCTGGCGATCTCGAGGCCCCACCCCGGGCCGATCAACTGCGCCGCGGGGACGTTGGTCACGAGGTTGCCGTAATGGTCGCGGAAGATGACCTCGCCGCCGATCTCGTCGTCGCCCATCGCCACGGGCTCGGGCCAGTCGAGCGAGACGAGGCTCCTGGGGTCGCATGGCGGTCCGAGGTCGGCCGGGTCGTCGCCCCTGGCCAGGTGGGCAGCGGCCGGCGCGAGGAGGTCGCGGCCGTGGAAGGTGCGCGAAACCGGCCGGTCGTCGGGCCAGGCCAGCGACCAGAGTCCGTCGATCGTCCGCCCCCGGGCGACGAGCCCGATGAGGCCGTTATCCGGCAGGACGAACCAGTGCCCCGCCACGCTCGCCGCGATCAGCCGCCGCTCGCGTCCCCACCCCCGGGTCGACCACGGCCAGGTGGACCGTCCCGACCGGAAACCACGGCCACGCGCTACCCAGGACGAACGCCCCCTCGTCGCACGTCCTGCGGGGCGATCACGTGGCTGACGTCGACCAGCTGAACGCCGGGCGCATCCCGCAGGATCACCCCCTTCATCGCCGCGACGTAAGGCGCCGCCGCCGCCGAAATCCGTCGTCAGCGTCACGATCGAAGGTGGCAAGGGCATCGACTCTCCAACGATGTCGAGGATCGCGCGACTTCCGAATCACACGCCCGGCGCATCTTACACGATCCGCAAAGTTAGACGGACGGGCTGTTCGCGGCGCCCGCCGCCGCAATTGTATACCCCTGAACACTATTGCTCGGAAGTGCGGGGGCTCGTATAGATTTGCATCGTAGTCGTCAGATGACTAGCACCCGTTGACGATGCCCCGAGACGATCGCGTGCTATGGTTGCCGAAGGGCCCGGCGGGCGGGGGGGCCCCGGCGATTGGGGGCGAATCATGGCGACGGTGGCCGAGGACGTTCTGCACCTGTCCGACCTGACGGTCGGCCGGTCCGGGGTCTGCTTCGCGATCCTCGCCAAGCGCGAGACTCGACTGACCAAGAAGAACGACCCCTATTTCGACTGCCATTTCCGAGCGAAGGACACGGTCCGCTCGGCGAAGATCTGGTGCAACCTCGAGCTGTACGAGACGATCAAGGCTTGCACCGTCGGCAAGCCGTACCGGCTGACCGGGACCGGCGACGCGAAGTATCCGGACAACGTCGTCCTGAGCAAGATCGAGCCGATCGGCCCCGAGCACGAGGCGGAGGGGTTCCGCGTCGAAGACCTCATGCCGACGAGTGAGGTCCCGGTCGACGCGTATCGCGACTACATCCGCCGCACGATCGAGGGGTTCAGCGACAGGCACCTGTGTGCTTTGATCCGCGCGCTGCTGAACGACAATCGTGAGCTCTTCACGAAGCTCCCCGCCGCGCAGAACCTCCACCACGCCTACGAGCACGGCCTGCTGGAGCACGTCTGGAGCCTGACGCGGATCTGCACCTTCCTGGCCGACCACTACGTTGATTACTACCATCAGCTCAACCCGCCCCTGAACAAGGACCTGATCCTTGCCGCGGCAATCGTGCACGACATCGGCAAGCTCGTCGAGCTCGCGCAGGAAGGCTTCGAGGCGAAGTATACGACCCGCGGTAGGCTGCTCGGCCACATCGTGCTCGGTCGCGACATGGTCCGCGACGCCGCGAGGCAGATCGAGGGCTTCCCGGAGGAGACGCTCCTGCTGCTGGAGCACGCGATCCTCGCGCACCACGGCCGTCTCGATTTCGGCTCACCGGTGCTGCCCCAGACGGTCGAGGCGCTGATCGTCTCGTTCGCCGACGACCTCGACAGCAAGGTCAATCTGGCGGCGCGGGCCCGGATGACCTCGAAGACGAGCGAGCCATTCACCGACAAGCTCTGGGCCATGGACAACCGGATGATCTACAAGGGCATCCCGCTCGAGGGCCCCGCCGCCGACGGCGCGACGCTCGACGGGACGGGCCTGGACGGCTGAGGCGGCGGCCCAGGCAGGTGAGAGAGTTGGGGCCCCTGGCGAGCTCCTACTCCGCCCGCTACAATCCGCCAAGGCGACGTTGGCCGGACCTTCCGCCGAGTCGCGACCTGGCACCCGGAGAGGCCCCGATGCGTCCGACCCGCAAGTACCGACTGGCCGCCCTGATGCTGGCCGCCGCTCTCGTCGGCTGCGACAGCTCGACCGCCCCGACGACCGCGCCCGCCGACTCGCAGAAGCTGCCCCCCTACCCCTCCGGCAAGCCGGGCGAAGCGAAGCCCGCCGACAAGAAGGCGGCCGACGCGAAGCCGGCCAAGCCGCTCGACGTCACCGGCACGAAGCTCTCCGACGACGAGATCAAGGAGATCAGCAAGATCGAGCCGGAGGCCGACCGGAAGATCGCGCTCGAGCAGAAGCTCTGCCCGGTCAGCGGCGAGCATTTGGGGTCGATGGACAAGCCCGTGAAGGTGATGCTCAAGGATCAGGCCGTCTTCGTCTGCTGCGGCGGATGCAAGAAAGACGCCGAGGCGAAGCCCGCCGAAGCACTGGCGAAGCTCGGCAAGTGAGAGAACTGGGCCGGCGCATGCCTACTAGCCTGTGACGGCGCGTGCCGGGTATAATTCGGACCCGGACGGGAGGAGGGGGACGGGGCCGGTCGATCGCATGGCGGTCGCTGGCGTTCGCGACCCTCCCCGGACCGGCGTTATCCGTCGCGGTGCGACGCAGAACGATGGCCAGGCGTGATCGATCATCGATCGATCCGCGCCGCCTTCTCACCTGCCTCCCGGCTCTCCCCCGGGCGACGTCGCCCGCCTCGACGAGCCACGACCGGACCCGGCCGGTTCGACGTCCGTCATCGCCGCACTGGCCGGATGGCGGGCCCGACCCGGCGTCTCGCGGTCCCCAGGGACGTCGCTCGCCTCACATCACCTATCTCATGGCTTGGGAGTCAGACCACACATGGGCCATGCCAATGCCCGTCAATCGGCCGTCGCCTCAGTCACCGCGTGGAAGTCGAACGGGAGCCGCGTCCCGGCCCGGGAGAACGGGATCGGCGAGGAGTTCGGCGTCAACGTCTTCTCCGACAAGGTGATGCAGGAGAAGCTGCCGGACAAGGTCTACAAGGCCCTCCGCGAGACGATCAAGAAGGGCGCGCCGCTCGACCCGAGCGTCGCCGACGCCGTGGCCGATGCGATGAAGGAGTGGGCGATCGACAAGGGCGCGACCCACTACACGCACTGGTTCCAGCCGATGACCGGCCTGACGGCCGAGAAGCACGACTCGTTCCTCGTCGCCGACCGACGAGGGCACGGCCATCGCCGAGTTCAGCGGCAAGGAGCTGGTCCGCGGCGAGCCCGACGCGTCGAGCTTCCCCTCCGGCGGCATCCGCGCCACCTTCGAGGCCCGCGGCTACACCGCCTGGGACCCGACCAGCCCCGCCTTCATCCTCGAGAACCCCAACGGCACCACGCTCTGCATCCCGACGGCCTTCTGCTCCTGGACCGGCGAGGCGCTCGACAAGAAGACCCCGCTGCTCCGCTCGATGCAGGCGCTCTCGAAGCAGGCCGTGCGCGTCCTGAAGCTCTTCGGCTCCAACGGCAAGCCACGTCAGCACCACCGCCGGCCCCGAGCAGGAATACTTCCTGATCGACAAGAACTTCTATCACGCCCGGCCCGACCTGATCAACGCCGGCCGGACCCTCTTCGGCGCCAAGCCGCCGAAGGGCCAGGAGATGGAGGACCACTACTTCGGCGCCATCCCCGAGCGCGTCCTGGCCTGCATGCTCGAGACCGAGACGGAGCTCTACAAGCTCGGCGTGCCGGTCAAGACCCGGCACAACGAGGTCGCCCCGTCGCAGTACGAGCTCGCGCCGATCTTCGAGAACGCCAACGTCGCCACCGACCACAACATGCTGGTCATGGAGACGATGAAGCGGATCGCCGACCGCTACGGCCTCAAGCTCCTGCTGCACGAGAAGCCGTTCGCCGGCGTCAACGGCTCGGGCAAGCACGTGAACTGGTCGATGGCCGACGACCTCGGCAACAACCTGCTCAAGCCGGGCGACACGCCGCACGACAACGCCCAGTTCCTCGTCTTCCTCGCCGCGGTGATCCAGGCCGTCGCCCGCCACGCCGACCTGCTCCGCGTCGTCGATCGCCACGCCGGCAACGACCACCGCCTCGGCGCCAACGAGGCCCCGCCGGCGATCATCTCGATCTTCCTGGGCGACATGCTCCAGGACATCGTCGACCAGATCGAGAAGGGCGGCGCCAAGAGCACCAAGGCCGGCGGCACGATGCAGGTCGGCGTCGACACGCTGCCGACCCTGCCCCGCGACGCGGGCGACCGCAACCGGACGAGCCCGTTCGCCTTCACCGGCAACAAGTTCGAGTTCCGCGCCGTCGGCTCGAGCCAGTCGATCGCCGGCCCGCAGGTCGTGCTGAACACGATCGTCGCCGAGTCGCTCGACGAGATCGCCACCCACCTCGAGGCCGCCGTCAAGGGCGGCAAGAACCTCAACGACGAGATCCAGGCCCTCCTGCCCAAGATCATCGCCGAGAGCAAGAAGGTGATCTTCAACGGCGACAACTACACCGAGCCGCCTGGCACGCCGAGGCCGAGAAGCGCGGCCTGCCCAACCGCAAGAACACGGTCGACAGCCTGCCCGACCTGATCTCGCCCGAAGTCGATCGCGCTGTTCGGCAAGTACGGCGTCCTCAGCGAGCGCGAGCTGCACTCGCGGTACGAGATCTTCCTCGAGAACTACATCAAGACGATCAACATCGAGGCCGGCCTGACCGTCCAGATCGCCACCCGGCAGATCCTGCCGGCGGCGCTGCGGTATCAGGGCGAGGTCGCCCAGGCGATCGCCGCCCTGAAGGCGGCCGGCGCCGAGGCGCCGGCGTCGCAGAAGGCGATGCTCTCACGAGCTGACGAAGACGATCGACGAGCTCCAGTCCGGCGTCTCGAAGCTCAACGCGGCCGTCGACGCACCACGCCGAGGGCGACACCCTGGCCCACGCCAAGCACTCGCGCGACGCGATCATCCCCGCGATGACCGCCGTCCGCGCCGCCGGCGACAAGCTGGAGACCCTCGTCGCCGACGACCTCTGGCCGCTGCCGACGTATCAGGAGATGCTGTTCATCAAGTGAGACGATCCACTTGAGGAGCCGTTGAGGTTCGACGCGGGCGGGGCCAGGCGGCCCCGCCCGTTCTTTTCATGCGCCGGTGTTCATACCCTCGGCCTGAGCAACCTCAAGGCATTCGCCGTCACGACCGCCGTCGTCCCCACGTCGGCCAGGATCGCCATCCAGAGCGTCGCCAGGTTGAACACGGCCAGCACAAGGACGATGGCCTTCAGCCGCCAGGGCCAGGGTGATGTTCTGCTTGATGAGCCGCAGCGTGGCCCGGCTGTGGCGGACGAGCCAGGGCAGGTTCGTCAGGTCGTCGGCCATCAGGACGACGTCGGCCGTCTCGATCGCCGCGGGGCTGGAGATGCCGCCCAGGGCGACGCTGACCCGCGCGGCGGCCAGGGCCGGGGCGTCGTTGACGCCGTCGCCGACCATGCCGGTCGGGCCGCGCTCGGCGTTCATCGACGTGATGAGGTCGGCCTTGTCGCCGGGCAGCAGCCCCGCGCGGCGCTCGGCGATGCCGACCTGGTCGCCCACGGACTCGGCCGCGGCCGGGTTGTCGCCGGTGAGCATCACGGTCTGGACGCCCAGCCGTTTCAGCTCGGACAGCACGCCCGCGGCCTCGGGACGCGGGCGGTCGGCCAGGCGGATCCAGCCGAGCGGGCCGCTCGCGGCCGTCAGGGCCACCGACGTCCCGAGCTCACCCTCGGCCGACCCGAGCCGGGCGTGGAAGTCGGGCGGGCAGAGGCCGGCCTCGTCGAGGAAGCGGTGGCTGCCGATGTGATACTCGACCGAGTCGACCCGCCCGGACGCCCCCAGCCCCGGCACGGCCGCGTAGCCCTCGGCCGTCGGCACGTCGAGCCGGAGTCCCCGCGCATGCCGCGAGATCGCCCGGCCGAGGACGTGCCCCCCCTGCTCGCCCAGGGCCGCCGCGATCCGCAGCAGCTTGTCGCCGTCGCCGGTCGCCAGAGGCAACGACCTCGACGACGTCCGGCTCGCCCCGCGTGAGCGTCCCGGTCTTGTCGAACGCCAGCACCCGGAGCCGGCCGAACTCCTCCAGGAAGCTCCCGCCCTTGATGAGAATCCCCCGCCGCGCCGCCGAGGCCAGGGCACTCGCGACGGCGACGGGCGTCGCGATCACCAGCGCGCACGGGCACGCCACCACCAGGGCCACCAGCCCGCGACCGAGCCACGTCGCCCACTCGGGCGAGATCCCCGTCGTCAGCTGGACGAGCGGCGGCACGACCATGATCGCCACGGCGAGGGCCGACGACGATCGGCGTGTAGACCTGCGGCGAACCGCCCGATCGACCGCTCGATCGGCGTCCGGTTCGGCCTGCGCGGCGCGGACGTGCTCGATGATCCGCGAGATCAGAGCGTCGCCCAGAGCGGCAGGTCGCGACGACCTCCAGAGCCCCGTCGCCGTTGACCGTCCCGGCGAAGACCTCGTCGCCCGGCTCGCGGACGCACCGGCTTCGACTCGCCCGTGATCGCCTTCTGGTCGACGCTCGACCGCCCGCTCGCAACCGTCCCGTCGACCGGGACCCGCGACCCCGTCGCGGACGCGGACGCGGTCGCCGGGCCGGACCTCGGCCGCGGCGATCTCGCTCGGACCGACCCGTCCGGCCCGATCCGCTCGGCCTGGTCCGGCTCGACCTCCAGCAGCGCCCGGATCGCCGACCGCGCGCGGTTCGACGCTCAGCGCCTCGAGCGACTCCGAGAGCCCGAACAGGAAGGCGACCGTCGCCGCCTCGTCCCACTGGCCCAGTGCGATCGCGCCCGACGACCGCCAGAGCCATCAGGACGTGGATGTCGAGCTGGCGGCGACCGGCCGAGCGGATCGCGTTCGGGAACAGGTCGATCCCGCCGGCGACGATCGCGGCGAGATAGAACAGGGTCGACAACCGCGGGAATCAACCCCGAGCACCACTGAGCCAAAGACTCCGAGCAGCAGTGCCGACCCGGCGCCGATCGTCGGCAGCCAGCGACGGAGTCGGCCGGATCGGGCCATGCTCCGGGCCGCGTCCACTCGAGCAGGCACGCCTTCATCCCGGCCCCGGCGACAATGCGGCGGAGTAGCTCGGCGGGACCTGCGGCTTCGTCGTTGTAATGGACGGTCATCGTGCCGTGGATCAAGTCGAAGTCGAGCCGTTCGACCCCGGCCGATCCCCCGAGAGCATCCTGAAGCACACCAGCCTCCACCGGGCAATCGAGGCCCTCGACCTTCATCGTGCATCGCGATTGCCCCATGTCGTCGCTCCGGACCATGTCCGGTCGTCTTCGGCGACCGCCCGTACCGAATTATAGCGCCACGGCTCACGTGTGAGAGCGCGGGCGAGGTCGGAGCCATCGACCACCTTGCCAGGGCAATGCCGTCCGGGTTACGGTGAGGGCCAACCTCTAGCCCGCGGAGACGGCCCGTCACGATGACGCTCGCGCCTATCACGTCCAGTACGGCCTGGCCCGTCAGGTTGGCCGGTTCCTCGCAGGGTCCTCCCGCTACGACCGCGGCCAGTCCGTCGTCCTCGAGACCCGCCGAGGCACGGAGTTGGGGGTCGTCGTCGCGGACGCGGGGACCGTCGAGCCAGCGGCGGACGGCGCCGAGATCCTCCGCGCCGCCGGGCCCGACGACCTTGCGCGGGCCCGCCGGGCCGAGGCCGCGAGACATCGTCCGCTTCGACGCCTGCCTCCGGGTCTTCGGCGAGGGCACCTGGCCGATCGAGCCGATCGACGTCGAGCCCCTGCTCGACGACGACCGCGCCGTCCTCCATTACCTCGGCCCGCACCAGCTCGACCTCGCCGGCCTTCGTGCCGCGCTCCGTGTCGTCGTGCGGGCTCGACCTGGTCTTCGAGCCCGTCGGCCGCGACATCCCCGATCCTGAACCAGAGGCCGAACGCGAGGACGCCGGCCATGGCTGCGGTCAGTTGCGGCTCCGAGGGCGGCGGCTGCGGCTCGAGCGGCTGCGGGTCCGGCTCCGACGACCACGGCGGCGGTTGTTCGGGCTGCGCCGTGAGCGCGCTGGTCAACACCCGCCGCCGCTCGCACTCGCTCGCTCTGATCGCCTTTTCTCCACCCCCTCGGCAAGGCGACCTACACTCCTAGCATCAGGCGCTCGACGGTGACCGTGTCACCCGGCGCCCTTCGGCCACGCGAAGTCCGGCCGGCGGGCACTGCCGTCGACGACGACGCATCGGCCTCGGGACGCGTGGCCCGGCGTAAACCGTTCGAGAGATCGATCGTTGCATCCGCAACGGGGAGGCGAGTCCATGCGCGCACCATCCCATTTGTGGGGGAATAATCCCGTATACAGAACAAAGTCCCCCGAATTTGCGACATTGTTGGTGCCGGCCGCGCGTGTGACTGATGAAAAACAGAGCACTTGGACCCTGTCAGAGAGACCTCCGATGCGCAAGATCCGCAACCCCCGCTATGCGCCCGAGTTCCTGGAGCGGAAGCTGAGCCCGTCGATGGCCGTGCCGCCCCAGGCCGTCCTGGTCGGGAGCATGACGACGACCGACGACCCGTCGTATCCGCCCGCCGACCCGACCGACCCGGGCGACCCGACGACCCCGACCACCCCTCCGACCGAGCCCGGGAGGCCCGGTCGGCCCGTGCTGAACGACTGAAGGCCGCGGCCGGGGTCAGGGCGTCCGCTCCGACCCCGGCCGTCGCCCTTCGCCGGACGCCGCGGGTTCCAGAAACGTCGGGCGTGCCTCGCGAAGGCCCGCAAAGAGGCGATCCCTTGCATAGCTCGCGATCAGATCCGGCCTGAGGCCAACCGCCTTGCGGAGCTGGTCTTGCGCAGGTCGAATCCCTCCGGATCGGTCCGACCTGCGGCGGAGTGGACCCGGGCCAGGGCATAGTGGGCCTCGGCCCGACAGAGCCCGGTGCGCTCCGACTCCGCCACGCCGCGCTCGGCGAAGGTCCGGGCCTCATCGAGCCGGCCGAGGCTCGATCAGGTCGTTCGCGATGACCGCGAACGCCCAGATCGCGCGGGCTGCTCGCGATAGATCTCTTCGAAGCGGGGGTCGTCGACCACTGCCTGATATTCGGTCAGCGCCTCGGGTCGCCCGGCGTCGCGAAGTATGACGGCCCGGTTGTACCGCGCGGCGAGGTGGTCGGGCTGGTCGCGGAGCACGGCGTCGAGCAGGGCAAGGGCCTCCTCGCGCCGGCTCGGCGTCGCGGCCGAGGCGCGTTGCGCCTCGACGGACGGACATCCGCGTCGGCGCTGTCGACTGCGACGATCTTACGGATCAGGTCCTCGCTGCGCGGATCCCCGCCGAGACGCCGGCCGAGCATCGTGTGCGCGAACGACTGGAGTCTGAGCTTCTCGGCCTGGGCCGGTCCCAGGAACCGGGTCAACAGCGCGAAGCGGTGGCCGTCCGCCCGGCGGAGTTCGCTGCGGGCGAGCCGATCGTCGATGATCGCCCGGTTGCGGTACGCCTCGGCGAAGTCCGGGTCGAGGTCGATCGCCCGGTTGCACGCCTCGCTGGCCTCCTCCGCCCGGCCGGACGAGGAGCAGCATGGCGGACGAGGTGGGTGTGCAAGCGCCGGGTTGGCCGGCCGGCGGGCGATCGCGGCGCCGAGGTGTCCGGCGGCCGTCCTGGTACAGCGCGATCCGCCAGCCCGCGACGGCCGCGCGGTAGCGAGGCCATATCAGCTCGGGCCGATGCGGCGATCGGCCGCTCGTAGTGGCCGAGCGCCTGGCGGGCATGGAGCGGCTCGGCCGCGACCCCGAGCAGATACGCCTCGACCCAGGCCGGCGGCGTGCGGCGAGCTTCACTCGCGCCGGCCTGGAGCGATGCCGAGCCGATCGCACAGCTCGCCGCGGAATGTCGACAAGGCGTCGAGGCCGGTACGGACGGCCCACTCGCGGTCGAGCAGCGCGAGCGCACGGCTCCAGTCGACCTCGCGAGGCCGGCCGGTCGGCCCAGGCCCGGGCCAGGCGGTAGACCTGCTCGACCATGAGCAAGCTCGAGGTCAGCACGGTCGGACCCGTCGAGGGTCGCGACGTCGTCGCGGCGGCGCCAGGCGGCGTCCTCGATCACGCTGTACTGGTTGAGCTTGCGCCCGGCCGCGTCCGCCGGATCGCCGCCGCGGGGGCTCCACGAGCCGAAACGGCTGGAAGCCGAAGAGGCCGAGGTCGTCCTTGTCGACGAAGCGGTCGTATTTCTCCCTGCGCCACTGTCGCGGAGCGTGCTCCGGAACGTCGCGGCGGCCCCGGCCGACGCCGCGACGGCGCCGACGAGCGTCAGCAGCGACCGCCGCGATCGGCAGCCGGCGGCGACGGCCCCACCGCGCGGCCCGCTCGGGCCAGGGCCATCGGGGGCGACGGCCGGCGCGAGGTCGATCCGCCAGCGGTCGAGGTCCTCGGCGAGGGCCGACGCCCTCGGCATAGCGCTCGCGACGGGTCGGCCGCCAGGCATTTCTCCAGGATCGGCCGCAGTCCCGGCGGGTATCGGCAGGGCCTTCCAGCCCGGGAAGGCCGTGACCCCTCCGGCGCGCGCCTCGGCCAGGGCCGAGGCGAGGCCCCTTCGTCCCGGTCCCGGCTGCGGGGACGGCCGGGGCGATGCCCGTCAGCGTCTCGACCAGGACCAGCCCCAGCGCGTAGAGGTCGGCCCGGTGCAGGTCGACGGCCCCGCCGGCCTCGGCCGCCCGTCGGCCAGGTCCCTCGAAGCCGCTCGGGCGGCATGTAGGCGAGCGTCCCGCCGCCGGGCGTCCGCCTCGGCCTCGGCCGAGCGATCGACGGCGAGGTTGAAGTCGAAGAGCATCGGCACGCCGTCGGCCGTCAGCAGGATGTTCGACGGCTTGACGTCGCCGTGCGCCACGCCCCGGCGATGGGCGTGGTCCAGCGCCTCGGCCAGCCGGGCGAAGGCCCAGCGCCACAGCGCGGGAGTAGGAGAGCCGGCCGATCAGCTCCCGAGCCGGGCGGGGCAGGCCGCCGCGGGATACTCGGGAGCCGAGGCCCGGTCGAGCCGCGCGAGCAGGTCGCGCCCCGTCCGCGGCCGCGGCGCCGGCCGCGTTGACTGCCGCGAGCGTCGCCACCCCCGAGGAACGGCATGCAGACGACCTGGAGCGATCCGCCACTCGGCCGCCGCGGCCGAGAGGACCTCGACGATGTGCGGGTGGCGCGGACCGCGCCAGCAGCATCGGGGCTCGGGCGACGGGCCGGGTCGTCACCTTCACGACGACGTGCCGGCCGTCGAGGTCACCCTGCTCGGCGAGGAAGACCCGCGCGAAGCCGCCCCGGCCCAGCTCGCGGACGAGCCGGTACGGCCCGACCTCGTCACCGGCCTCGGGCAGCTCGGCCGGTCGCTGGCGGCGAAGTCGTCCGATGTCGCGAGCGAGTGCAGCTCGAAGAGGCGGCCGAGGGCCGGGCCATGCTCCGGGAAATCGCGCGAGGTAGTCGGCCGGGTCGGGTGCCGAGCCCGTCCGCCTCGGCCAGGCAAAAGCGCGGCGTAGATCAGCTCGGTGGCGTCGGCGGGCCGGCCCGGGATCGAGCCGGCTCGATCCAGTCCTCCAGGCGGGGCAAGAGCCCGAGCGCCAGTCGGCCTCGAAGTCGGCCAGCACGACCTCGAGCCGCGACGGCTCCTCGTCCTCGAAGCCCGGCGCGGGGCGCGGGGATGGTCATCGCCATGGCGGCGCCTCCATCCGCGAGCGGAGCGAGGCGATGACGCGGCGGACGGCCTTCTCGTGCAGGTCGAGCCGGGCGGCGACCTCGTCGATCGTCAGGCCCTCCCGTCTCAGCTCGACGATCCGGACCTCCGTCGGCGAGCGCCCGGCCGTGAGCTGATCGAGCCGATCGCCGGCCTGCACCGCCTCGCTCGGCGTCGGGTCGTCGGCCGGCAGGTCGCGCGGGACATCGCGGTCGCCGCGGCGGACGTAGAGCGGCTCCTCGCGGCCGATGTCGTACTTCCGCGTCCGGGTCCGCCGACGAAACTCCTGGGCCACCTTGTTGTGGACCACGCCAGCGAGGAAGCCGAGCAGATGCTTCGAGTCGTCGAACGGCTCGGCGCGCTCGCGGCAGTCGGCGATCACGCTCTGCCAGACGACCTGGGTAAAGTCGACCGTGTCGAACTGGCTCCGCAGCCGCGCCGGCAGCCGTCGCCGGACCATCATGCGGACCTCGGGTCCGAACCGCTCGATCAGCCGGCCGATCGCCGCCTCGTCGCCCTCCTTGACCCGCGCGATCAGCCCGGCGAATTCGATGTCGTCCATCGCTTCCCCCGGTTTGGCAACCCCCCGCCGGGGGTGCGACCACGTCGTCGCCCGCGGGGCCGGCCTCGTCCGCCGCCCCCGACCTTCTGCCTGAGATGGCGACCTATTATAGCTGTGCCGGAACGCCGGCACGAGTAGGGAGCGACCTCTTCTTCTCTTTTCGGTCGTTCGGCAGTCCCGATAACGAAATCAGTTCCGTTTCGGTAAAACACGCAGATTCGGAGATTTGCGCGAAGTATTCTGTACGAATTAGAGCATTCGAAAAAAAATTGGAAAAAGTCGGTCGGAAATCCAATGTCCAGCGCAACTTAAGGGATGCCAGTGGGGCGTCAACGGGTCCGGAACGACGGCCGACGCCTCCGCGACGACGCACCGTCAGGCACGCCGACAACGCCGCAGTCGAATCCGAGCGATGAGGTTTACTAACGCGAAGCCCGGCCTGCTCAATGTTGCGTAGTGTCGGTAAAGGAGTGCCGTGGCGACACATATGTTATAACTCATTCGGGACGCCTCCAGGGACCTGGAGAACACCTCGCGGACAAGGAACCCTCGACGATGAGACACCCCAGCGCGACCGCCCCGCGGCCTTCGTCCGTCCTCGACATGTATCTGGGCGAGATCCGCATGACGACCTCCTGACCGCGACCGAGGAGCCGGCACTCGCCGCGGCTATCGCCCGCGGCGACTCCGAGCGCCCGGACGCGGATGATCCAGGCAAACCTCGCGACTGGTCGTCCGGATCGCCCGCGACTACCTCGGCCGCGGCCTGTCGCTCGACGACCTGATCGGCGAGGGCAACCTCGGCCTGATCCGCGCGGCCGAGGAGTTCGACCCCGCCTTCGGCACCCGGTTCAGCACCTACGCGAGCTACTGGATCAAGCAGGCGATCCGCCACGCCCTGACAAACACGACGGCGACGATCCGCCTGCCGTCACACATGGTCAACCTGCTGACGAAGTGGCGCCGGGCCGAGCGGTCGCTCGCCCGCGAGCTGGGCCAGGCCCCGACCGAGGAGCAGGTCGCCGTCGCACTCGGCCTGACCGACGCGCAGCTCGAGCTGGTCCGAAAGGCGAAGCTCGCCGGCCGGCTCCAGCTCGAGAGCGACTTCGCCGACGAAGGGCACGCCTGGTCCCCCGACGACGCGGCCGACGAGACCCATCATGACCCGGGCGCCGCGCTCGAGGCCGACGACGAGCGCCGGCTCCTCCAGCATCGCCTCGACCGGCTCGAGCCGCGCGAGCGGACGGTCGTCGTCCTGCGATACGGCCTGGAGGGTCAGACGCCCGCTGACGCTCAAGGAGGTCGGCCGCCGCCTGGGCGTGACCCGCGAGTGGGTCCGCAAGATCGAGATCCGGGCCGTCCGCCGGCTCGAGGAGGCCGACGCCCCCGCACCGGCCCCGACGGCCGCGCAAGCGGCGTCGCTCGGCCTCGGCCCAGCGCCCGGGCCCGCGCCGGCGGCCGACGCGCCTTCAGGCGACCGCTTGATCCACCGCACAATCCAGGAGAACCAGGGAGGTCGCAGTCGTCCTCCCGAGCGGGCCCCCGCGACGGCGCCGTCGCGGGGGCCTCGCCTTGCGCCGAGCCCGGGTTGCCAAGAACCGCGGTCGCCGGACGACAATCCCCGGCCGATCCGGGCGACCGGCTCCGACCACGGGCGGGGAGTCGGCACGGATGCCCGACCGCCGATGGTTCTGGGGCCTGGTCGCGCTGGCCGTCGCGGCGCGGGTCGCGGCCGTGCTGGCGCTGCAGAGTCATCTCGTCCCGCACAGCACGTTCGAGCACGGCGAGATCGCCGCCAACCTGCTCGCCGGCCGGGGCTTCTCGGTCGAGTTCCTCGGGGCCGACGGGCCGACCTCGCAGCAGGCGCCGCTGTATCCGCTGCTCGTCGCGGTGGCGTACGCGATCGGGGGCGTCGGGACGCCGCGGGGCCTGCTGCTCCTCGAGCTGGGCCAGGCCCTGCTCGGCGGCTGGCTCGTCGCCGAGACGATCCGGCTGGCGCGATCGGTCGCGCCCGGGCGGCCCTGGGTCGGCGATCGCCGGCGGCCTGATCGTGGCCGTCCATCCGACGCTCGTCTACGCCGCGACCCACGTCCAGGTCGCCGGGCTCGCCGCGACCTGCTCGTCGCGACCCTGGCGAGGGCCTATGAGGCTCGGACCCGTGCGCGACGCCTTCGTTGTCGGTCTCTGGCTGGCCGCCCTGAGCTAACCGACCCGATCCTGGGACTGGTCGCGCCCGCGGCTTGGCTGGGCGATGGCGCGATCGGTCGCGGACGACTCGCCACCTTCGTCCGCACAGCCGGCTGCTCGCGGTCGATGGCCCTCGCGGCGATCCTCGGCATCTCCCCCTGGGTCGTCCGGAACGCGGTCGTCCACGGCGAGTTCGTCCCGATCAAGAGCACGTTCGGCTACGCGTTCTGGCAGGGGAACTGCCGCCAGAGCCAGGGGACCGACAAGGTCGTCCGCGCCTCGGTCGAGACGGCCCTGAACCGCGACTCCGCCGAGCCTGCGCGACCTCGAATGCGAAGCCCTCTGGGCCGCGCGGCACGAGGCGGGATACATCGACGACATCGCGCTGACCCGAGGCCGATTACCGGATCCTCGGTGCCGTCTCCGAGCCCGAGCGGTCGCGCATCCTCTTCCGCCGCGCCCTGCATCGAGCTGAAGGGCCACGGCCCGGACGTTACCTCTCGCTCTGCCTGCGGCGGCTCCGCTACTTCGTCCTCTTCGACGAGACGAACCCGAAGACGCGGAACCGGCTCTACCGGCTCGGCCACCTCGGGCTGACGGCCCTGGCCGTGCTCGGCCTGATCCTCGCCCCGCGCGACGTCCGCCGCCGGCTCGGGCCGACGCTGCTGACGGTCGGCCTGATCGCCGCGTTCCACGCGCTGACGATCGTCTCGGCGCGGTTCCACCTGCCGATCGAGCCGCTGCTGGCCCTCTGGGCGAGCGTCGGGCCTCGCGCGATTCTCAGCCGGGGCCGAGCCGGCCGGCGAAGTCGAGGGCGTCGGGGTCGAGCCGCCGGCTTGGCCACGTCGCGGCGACGAGCGGCTCGGGCTGGCCTGACGGCTCCGGCCGGAAGAAGACGATCGCCGCGACGATCGTCGACGCCCACGATGGCGAGGCAACCGAGACGATGCAGGCGACGACCCAGACGTTGACGCCATGGGCTCGACTCGCCGTGGCGGCGGCGAACGTAAGGCGCCACGATCGGCACGCCCAGGCCGATCGCCGTGCAGAAGAGTCGCCTGCGGCCAGCGCGAGGGCCGCCTCGGCAGGTAGTAACCCATCTCGAAGAGCCGCGCGCGCTCGGCTTCCGACCGCGGATGCCGCATAAATCCGGCGATCATCCCGAGGAACACGAGGGTCGCGATCACGATCGCGCCGAGGATCGCCAGAAGCCGACCAGTGGCGAACTGCTAGGCGGTACGTTCCGGGTCTCCTATGGCGTCGGTTCCTCGGGGTGACGAGATCGAGTCGCTCAGCCCCGGTGCCGACGACGTCGAAGGCGTCGGGGTCGTAGGCGGGCTTTTCGGCGAGTCGCGCGGTCTTCGTCGGAACGGCTCTTCGCCGCCAGGCACGGTCCCGCAGATCACGCCCGCCGACGCCGACCATGGCGGAGGTCATCCAGATCTCCTCGATGAAACCCGGTCTCCAGCGTCGCAACCATCGCCGCGATCATCGACGACGATCGGCACGCCCGCGCCGATCCCTCCGCGCCGAGCCTTGCGTGGCGTCTGTCCACGTCTTCGTCGCCCGGGTTGAACCGGCCCAGCTCCAGGGCCCGCATCCGCTCGGCGTGCTCCAGGTCGCGGAGCTTCGCCGCGTGTTTGAACGCCAGCTCGGCCGGGACGACGATGATCGGGATCGCCAGGGCGCGATGGGGATGATCGAGCGGGTCAATCATCGGCGAGATTCCTCCGGATCGCGGAGCTGCGCTTGTCGATCGAGATCAGGTCCGCGCGGCGCATCCGTCACTGTGATAGGATGCCGCCGTCACGTCCCGGCGAGGCAAACGTCTTTTCGACGAACGAACCCCGAGCGAGCGGAGGCCCGACCATGGCGCGCGACCACCTGCTGGCGATCGACCAGGGCACCACCAGCACCCGGGCCGTTGTCTACGACCCCGGCTCCAGCCCGTCGGCCAGGGGCAGGTCGAGGTCCCGCCGACCTACCCGAACCCGGGCTGGGTCGAGCACGACCCGAAGGCACCTGGTCGACTCGGCCGGCCCGATGGTCGTCGCCGCGATGGCCGAGGCGGACGATCAGCCCCGAACCAGATCGCGGCGATCGGCCTGACCAACCAGCGCGAGACGACGATCGTCTGGGACCGCGCGACCGGCCGGGCGATCGGCCCGGCCCTGGTCTGGCAGGACCGCCGCACGGCCCCGTTCTGCGAGCCGCACCGCGACCGCCGCGACTGGATCGCCGGCACGGACCGGGCTGGTGCTCGACCCGTACTTCTCGGCGACCAAGATCGCGTGGCTGCTCGATCATGTTCCGGGGCTCGCCATCGGGCCGAGGCCGGCGAGCTGGCCGCCGGGACGGTCGACAGCCTGCTGCATCTGGCACCTGACCGGCGGGCAAGCGGCACGTCACCGACGCGACGAACGCCTCGCGGACCCTGCTGATGGACCTCCGCACGCTCGCCTGGGCCGACGACCTCTGCGACTTCTTCGCCGTCCCCCGAGCGGATATTGCCCGAAATCCTCCCGAGCGCCGGCGAGTTCGGCCGGACCGAGGGTCTGACGTATCTCCCCGACGGACTCCCGATTGCGGGAGTCGCTGGCGACCAGCAGGCATCGCTGGTCGGCCAGGGATGTCCTGGCGGCCGGCCAGGCCAAGTGCACGTACGGCACGGGGGCCTTTCTGCTGGCGCACACGGGCGACCGGGTCGTCCCCTCGACGCGGGGCCTGATCACGACGCTCGCCGCCACGCTCGGCGACGGCCCCCCGCAGTACGCCCTGGAAGGGAGCGTCTTCGTCGCCGGCGCGGCCGTGCAGTGGTTCCGCGACGGGCTGAAAGCCGTCGGCGCCGCGCCCGAGATCGACGTGATGGCGACGAAGGCCGACCCCCAGTCCGACGTCCTCTTCGTCCCCGCCCTGACCGGCCTCGGCGCCCCGCACTGGGAGCCCGACGCGCGCGGGACGATCTTCGGCCTGACCCGCGCCACGACCGTCGCCGACCTGGCCCGGGCCACGCTCGAAGGCGTCGCCTTCCAGGTCGCCGACCTGATCGACGCCATCAACGCCGACCTGCCCGGAGCCCGTTATCTGAGATCCGCGTCGACGGCGGCATGGCCCGCTCCGACCCGTTCCTCCAGTTCCAGGCCGATGTCCTGTGATCTGCCCCTCCGGCGGAGCCCGCAGGTCGAGTCGACCGCCCTCGGTGCGGCCCTGCTCGCGGGCCTGGGCGTCGGCCTGCTCTCCGACCCCGCCTCGGCCGCCGCTCTGCTCGAGGCCGGCGGCCCGCGTTCGAACCGGGCCGCGACCGCGCCTGGCGCGAGTCGTCACCTGGCCCGCTGGCGGAAGGCGGTCGCGACGGTCAGGGGCCACTATCGCGCACTGACCTCGTACACCGCGATCTTGTCCCCGAAGACTCGTCTTGCCCGATCTGGTCGCTGGGCAATGAGCCTGGCCAGCGGCGTCGACGGGGCGTTCGCGAAGCGGTCGGAATCGACCAGGATGTAGGCGATCTCGGCGTCGCGGATCTGCTTCGCGAGGGATGCGGGATCGTCCGAAACGGGTGAGATCACCAGGCGGCCTGTCTGCCAGAAAACCTCGCCCGGGTGGCGCGTCAGGATCGGGCCGGGCCGATCGGCCTCTCGGGCGATCCACGCGCAGGCGGCGTCGAAGTCGGCGTGGGATCGGCGCTGAGCCTCGGCGCGTCGGGACAGGACGGCATAGGCGGGATAGGGGACTGCGAGTACGAGGAGGAAGCCGGCTGCGATGTGGCGGGGATTTAGCCTCTGCCCCGACAGCTGACCCAGCCAAACAATCCAGGCCAGCCCCTCCACCGTTCCCACCAGAAGAAATGGCACGAGCGGGACCAGGAATCGTCCCGCCTCAGTGAACGGCCAGGCGAGCAAGAGCGGCAGCGTGACCAGAGGTACGAGACCCGCCAGCCGCTGTCGCGGGCGAACGATGCATCGGATGAGACCGACCAGCACGACCACCGAGAAGACCACCGCGACGGACGTCGCCGTGAGTCCAGCCATCTTCGATCGCGAGAAGACCGTCGCCACCTCGACGAACGGGCCGCTGAGTGCGTCCGGGATGCGCCGTGCGTAGAAAAGGGCCTGGGCAGCGATTCGCGCGGTCAGTCCTCTCGATTCCAGAAGGCCGACCTGCGTGTTGCGGCGGACCGTCGCGAGCCAGTAGATCCAGGGGCTCGTAATGATCGCGGCGGAGAGGACGATGACCGCGACGTCTAGCAGGCTCACCCGGCGACCCCCCACCCTACCCTCCCCCGCAAGGGGGGAGGGTTTCAGAAGTCCCCTCCCCCCTTGCGGGGGAGGGTTAGGGCGGGGGGTGGACATGGCCACGGTAGAAAGCCGATCGATCAGAACAGCCACCAGCAAGCCCATCCCTACATGCCTCGTCAGCACACACAACCCGAGCAACACCCCCAGCGCCAGGCTCGCCCGCCAGCCCCGGCGTCTTGCCAGGTTGATCGCGAGCATGCTCAAGAATAAATACAAACCCTCCGATTGAATTGCCCCCCCCACCACCCCCCACATCCAGTTGACCGCCAGCGCTATCCCGAGCGCATCCGCCACGCGCCGCGGCTCGATCCGACGGAACCACCGCCAGGCCAGCCAGCTCGCCGCGACGGTGCAGACCATCGAGAACACGTGCGCGGCGACGACCGACCGTCCGAAGGCTTTCCAGAGGCCCGCCAGGGCCAGCGGATAGCCCGGCGGAAAATGGGCGTGTCGCGGCGCGTCGGGCCGGTCGATCTCGCGATAACCGCGGCCCTGGATCAACGACAGGGCGAGCACGGAATAACCGGCACCGTCATATCGCGGCGGCGAATGAAGGTCGGCATTCAACCCGACCGACAGGGCGGCGACGACCGCGACAACCACCCCGGTCGCCCTCCGTCGCCATCGCACCCTCAACCCTCCGGCGCGAACGGCTCAACAGGCCGCGCGTGGACGGTGGCGCCCCCTTCGCCTGGAGGGCCTGGATCTCGGCCTCGACCGCCTTCACGCCGCCTGCATCATCGAGGACTTCCAGCGTCGTCTCGACGACATGCGACCCGCCCGGCGGGATCGTGACGAGGCGGTTCCGCGCCTTTCGAAGGGTCTGGCGTTGGGATAGCTCGTCGCCGGCTCGAGCCCGGTGACGTATCCCTCCTTCAGCCCCGCCGTGTTCTTCCAGACGGTGAACGCCGGCAGAGCCGCGAGCGCATACCGCAGCGCCACGCCCTTGTCCCCCGCGCGGTTGCGGAGCATGGCGATCGTCCGGCCGTCCTTCCCGTCGCCGTGCAGCTCGAAGAAGTAGACCTGCTCCGCGTAACCCGCCTCGGGGGCGATGTACGTGTCGAAGTGGTCCATCCCCTCCTGCGCCCGCTTGTCGCGCGGGAGCACGGTCTTGATCGGGACTACGACTCGCGCCCCCCCTTCGAGGATCGGTGTGCCGAAGTTCCAGTGGTAAAGGACCTGCATCTCGCTCGCCGACTCGCGGAGGTTGATGTACTCGTCCCGTACGACGAGCTTGTTCGACCCGGGGTTCGTCGTGATCCTGGTCGCCAGCCGGACCTGCGGCGCGAATGGCTTCGACTCGTCGACGTGCCCCTCGACGGTGATCGAGCCGGACGCCTCGTCGTGATGCACCGCGACGTAATGCGCGGGGATGTTGCCAATCTTGCCGTGGAGCCCGTAGAGGACGTCCCGCCTCGTGCCGTCGGGGCTCGACACCGTCTCCTGATAGGGCGAGCCGATATTCTCCAGCCCGCACCGAACGAGCATCTCGTCGTAGCCCTCGAGCCAGCCGAGGCCGCCCCAGGCCATCAGGTTGACGAACTTGGGATTCACCGGTCCGTCGGTCACGGCGGAGGTCCAGCCGATCCGCGTCCCCTTGTAATCCCCTTGCCGGAGACCCATCCCCCGGGTGGGGACGATGTCGACGGCAAGGGCCCCGTTGTCGAGCCGGACGAGGTCCACACCCTCGCGACGTCCGCCGCGGAGCGTTCGCTTCGTCACCGAGCAGAGGCCGGCCGAGAAGGCGAAATGATCGACCCAGAGGTCGTTTGCGACGTCGGTCAGGATGTGGGACGGCATGCGGTCCTCGGCCGGCGGGCGGGAGGGCTCTTCACGACCGGCGGACAGCATAATCGGCGCGCGGGACCGGTCCAGGGCCCGGGCGATCGGGTCTCAGGTCCTGCTGGACCCCGAGAGGTTCTCACGGCGGTCCCTTGGGTCCGCCGAGCCCGAGACCCCGCGCCGAGCGAACCCGAGCGTACGCCTTTCGTTCGCCTCCGTGCGGCCCCGTGCGGTACGGACGCGCGGGCAGTTGATAGAACCGACGCCATCGGACCGGAGCCCGGCGGTCGGGTTGGCCGCCCTCAGGCCACCTGCGGCCTCGCCACGTCGACGGCCGAGCCCGCCACCTTCACCCGGCGCACGCCCGGCCGTGTCCGAGGGCGTACTTGAGCGTCGGGAAGAGCCGGGACGCGGTTATCCCGAACGCGAGCGACACGAGCCCGCGCTCGCCCCACTGACGGACGACCTCCTCGCGCGGGCCGTCGGCCTCGGGGTCGCGGGCCAGGGTCGCCCTCGCGAATCGATACGCCAGGGAAACGCCGGGCGGCATCGCCGGCTCGTCCCGTTCGAGGATGGCGCGGAGCACCTCGGGCTTGACCCCCTCGCGCTCGGCCATGGTCGTCACGAGCTGCGTGCACGGCCCGCAGTCCTCGGACGCGGCCGCGACGATCTTCGCGGCGTACCACGCGTCGGCGGGGACGTCCTTGCGATAGGACGCGACGCCCATGAGCCGGGCGAACCTGAAGAAGGCCCCCTCGTCCGCGTCGAGGATCGCGCGGGCGTAGGACGAGTCATAGCCGTACGCCCGGTCGAAGGCGTCAAGGCGGCGGCGGATCAGCCACTTGAGCATCGGTCATCTCCGGGGTCGTACGCGATCGGCCCGTCGCCTTCCCAAGCCTCGCCGGACGGGCTAAACTACGAGTGACGAACGAGTTCCCGTCGGAAAAGAAGGGCTGTCTCTCCATGCCAACGGCGGCCGACGATCGGCTCGCGGTCCTGCTCCGCGGCGATGACAACGTGGCGGTCGCCGCCCGGCCGATCCCGGCGGGATTTCTCCTCGACCTCGACGAGCAGCACGTCGAGGTCCGCGAGCCGATCAAGCTTGGCCACAAGGTCGCGCTCGCCGATATCGCCGAGGGCGAGCCGGTCGTCAAGTACGGCCAGATCATCGGCTTCGCCTCGCGAGCCGATCAAGGCGGGAAGCTGGGTCCACGTCCAGAACACCAGGGCCGACCTGTTCGATCGCGACTACGCCTACAGCACGGCCGTCCCGCCGACCGAGAGGGCGGCCGACCCCCGCACCTTCCCGGGTTACCTCCGCCCTGATGGCCGCGTCGGCACGCGGAATTATATCGCCGTCATCAGCACCGTGAATTGCTCGGCCGGCACCTCGCGGTTCGTCGCAGACCGGTTCCGCGACGGCGAGTGGAAGCGGGATTATCCCAACGTCGACGGCGTCTTCGCCGTCACCCACAAGGTCGGCTGCGGCATTCCGTTCAACGGGCCCGATCACCAGGTGATCGACCGCGTGCTCGCCGGGTTCGCGAACCATCCCGAACGTCGCGGCCTACGTGATCGTCGGCCTCGGCTGCGAGGTGACGTTCGCGCAGCACCTGATCGACTCGCACGACCTGGTGATGGTCGGCAGCAAGCCGAACGGCAAGGCCGAGAAAGCCCGGCCGACTTTCCTGAACATCCAGGAGCAGGGCGGGATCTCGAAGACCGTCGAGGCGGCCGTGGCCGCCGTTCACCGGCTGCTGCCCGCGGCGAATGATTTCCGGCGGACCGAGCAGCCGGCGTCGAAGCTCGTCCTGGCGATGGAGTGCGGCGGGTCTGACGGCAACTCGGGCGTCACGGCCAACCCGGCCCTGGGCGTCGCGTCCGACCTGCTCGTCGCCCACGGCGGCGCAACCGTGCTCGGCGAGACGACCGAGATCTACGGCGCCGAGCACCTGCTGACCCGCCGGGCCGTCTCACGAGTGGTCGGCGAGAAGCTCGTCGAGCGGATCAAGTGGTGGGAGTGGTACGCCAAGGTCTTCGGCGCCGAGATCAACAACAACCCGTCGCCCGGCAACAAGGAGGGCGGGCTGACGACGATCTACGAGAAATCGCTCGGCGCGCTGGCCAAGGCCGGCACGGCGGCGCTGGTCGACGTCGTCGGCTACGCCGAGAAGGTCGACAAGCCGGGCCTGCACTTCATGGACACGCCCGGCTTCGACCCCGTCTGCACGACCGGGCTGGTGGCGTCGGGGGCGAACGTGCTCGTCTTCACGACGGGCCGCGGAAGCGTCCTGGGCCTGAAGCCGACGCCGTGCATCAAGGTCGCCACCAACACGCCGATGTACGAGCGGATGACCGACGACATGGACTTCAACGCCGGCACCGTCCTCGAGGGCGAGTCGGTCGAGCACGCCGGCCGGCGGATGTTCGAGACGATCCTCGTCCGTCGCCGGCGGCGAGCGGACGAAGAGCGAACGCGACGGGATCGGCGAGGACGAGTTCGCGCCCTGGTTCGTCGGGCCGCAGCTTTGAGCCGGCGCTCCGGGTGCCCGGCCCGCCATCGTGGCCGTCCTCGCCGTCGTCGAGGTGGCGTGGCTCGCCTGGGCGTTGAATGTCCCCTTGATCAACGCCAACTCGGCGGCGAAGCCGGGCGACCCCCTGATCGCGCGGTCGTTCTTCCTCTGGCACTTCTTCCCGGCGGTCCTGCCCGGTCTGAGCTGGCGCGACTCGTTCCTCGGCGCGGCCGTCGAGGACCTGAGTCACGTCGAGAACCTGCCGCAGCGGCTGCCGATCGTCCTGGCCGCCGGGCTGATCGTGGCGTCGGGCGTTGCGCTCGGGTTGCTGATCCTGCGGGCCCTCGGGTTCCATCGTCGATGGTCGCGCCTTGAGCGGATTGCCGTTGGATTCGGGATCGGGATGACGGGGCTCGGTCTGTTCGCGCTGATGATGGGCCGTGCCGGATTGCTTACACCCTGGACGGCGCGATTCGGGCTCGTCGTGCCGATCGTCGCTGCGGCTGTCTTTCGACCTTCGGCCAGCAGAGGCCGGCGGACCGACGGCTCGCGTCCGGACCTGGTCTCGGCCGCCGGCCTGGGCCTGATCGCTCGGCCCGTTCCTCGTCCTCATGGCTCTCGGCGCGATGCTGCCGACGATCGACTTCGACGCGATCGAGTACCACCTGGAAGGGCCGAAGGAATACTTCCTCGCCGGGCGGATCGCGTTCCTGCCGCATAACGTCTACACGAGCATGCCGTTCGGCGTGGAGATGCTCCACCTGCTCGGGATGGACGTCCTGGGCGACTGGTGGAGCGGGGCGCTGGCCGGCCAGCTCGTGGTCGCCTCCTTCGCGCCGATGGCCGGGCTGATGGTCTGGCTGACGGCCCGACGCTCGGGCTCGCCAGGCGCGGCGTGGGTCGCGGCCGTCGTCTACCTGACGACCCCCTGGGTCTACCGGCTGGCGGCGATCCCTTACGTCGAGGGTCCGCTCTGCTTCTACCACGCCGCGCTCGTCTGGGCCGCGGGGATGGCGTGGAGCGCGCTCGGCTGAGTCGCGCGGCAGCGGGTGGCTCGTCGTCGGCCTGCTCGCGGGCGGGGCGATGGCGAGCAAGTATCCCGCGCTGGTCTCGGCGGTCGTCCCGTTCGGCAGCGTCGCGCTGGCGAGGCGTTCCGGACGCGCGGTCGCTGGCGGGTCGCGTCCTGCGCCTTCGGCCTCGGCGTGGGCGGTCGTCATGGCCCCCTGGCTCGCCAAGAACGTCGTCGACACCGGCAACCCCGTCTATCCGCTCGGCTACCGCGTCTTCGGCGGGCGCGACTGGGACGCAGCCCGCGAGGCGAAGTGGGTCGCACGCCCACGGACCGAAGCCGATCGAGACGCCGGGCTTTCGTCGCGTCGGCGCTCGACGTCGCCGGCCGGTCCGACTGGCAGTCGCCGGCCTGTTGCGCCCTGGCCCCGCTGGCCTTCCTGCGGCCCGGCTCGCGCCGGGCCGTGCGGGCGATCGGCGGCTACGTGCTCTATCTCTTCCTGACCTGGTGGCTGCTCACCCACCGGCTCGACCGCTTCTGGCTGCCGCTGCTGCCGGGCCTGGCCGTGCTCGCGGGCCTCGGGGCCGACTGGACGCGCGGGCGCGCCTGGACCGCTGCTGCGTCGGGTTGATCCTGGCCGTCTCGATCGCGACGAGCACGGCGCAGATCTCGACGGACGCCGTCGGCCTTCACCGATGGACCGAGGACCTCCGCGCCCTGCGGACGGGCGTCCCCGCGCATGCTCAACCCGCCACTGGCCCGCCTCGATACCGAACTGCCGACCGAGCGCGAAGGTCCTGCTCGTCGGGCCAGGCGCAGGCCTTCCACATGAACCACCCGGTCGTCTATAACACCGTATTCGACCGCGACACGTTCGAGTCGATCGACCGCGACCGATCGCCCGCGGCCGTCCGCGACGAGCTGGCCCGCCGCGGGCATCACCCACGTCTACGTCGACTGGTCCGAGATCGCCCGCTATCGCTCGCCGGGCAACTACGGATTCACCGACTACGTGACCCCCGCCCGCTTCGCCCGGCTGGTCGAGCGGCGGGCGTGCTCTCGACGCCCCGGCCGATGGGCACCGGCGCAGGAGCTTTACTCCGTCGTGCCTGCACGCGCTGAGGCGGTTTTTGCGACGAGGATCGAGGAGGACGCATGGACGCGAGGACGATCGTCACCGGCGGCGCGGGTTTCATCGGCAGCCACCTCGTCGATCGCTGGTGGATCGGCGGCGAGCGGGTCCGCGTGGTCGAGCGGCCCGGGGCCGACGTCGCGCATCTGCCGCCGCGAGTCGAGGTCGTCCGCGCCGACATCCGCGACCGGCGCGGCCGTCGCGGAGGCCATGAGCGGGCGCCGGTTCGTCTACCACCTCGCGGCCAATCCGAACCTCTGGGTCCGCGACCGCCGGCGAGTTCGACGCAGTCAACCATCGGGGGACCGTCCACGTCCTCGACGCCGCCCTCGCCGCCGGCGCCGAGCGGATCTTGCACACGAGCACCGAGAGCATCCTCACCTGTGCTCGGAGCGACCGGGCCGATCGCCGAGGACGTCGAGGTCGGGCTCGAGGACGCGGTCGGCCCCTATTGCCGGTCGAAGCTCCAGGCCGAGAACGAGGCGATGGCCCGCGCCCGCGCGGGCTGGCCGGTCGTCGTCGCCAACCCGACGATGCCGGTCGGGCCGGGCGACCGGGGCATGTCGCCGCCCTCGCGGCTGATCCGCGACTTCTGCCGGGGCAAGCTCCCCGCGCGGATGGACTGCACGCTCAACCTGATCGACGTCCGCGACGTGGCCGAGGGCCTGATCCGGACGATGGATCGGGGCCAGCCCGGCCGCCGCTACCTGCTCGGCGGCGAGAACCTCACGCTCGTCGGCCTGCTCGGCATCCTCTCCGAGCTGACCGGCGTCCCCGTGCCGCGGTGGAGCGTCCCGTACCCGGTCGGGCTGGCCGTGGCGTACGCTCAGCGAGTCTGGGCCGCGATCACGTCACCGGCAAGACCCCCAAGGCGACCGTCACCGGCGTCCGCCTGACGCGGCGGACCATGCACTTCGACGCCTCGCGGAGCCTCGCCGAGCTGAGGCTGACGCCCCGGCCCGTCCGCCGAGTCGCTGGCCGACGCCGTCGCCTGGCTCCGCGAGACGGGGCAGATTCCGGCCGCGGTGTCCATTCTTCGTAGGATCCGCCGTGCGGACCGTCGTTCCGTCGGGGCATCCGAAGCGGACGGACCGCGTGGCAGACGCTACGAAGAGCGTGACGCAGAAGTAAAGGAACCCGCATGGCCCCTTCGACCCGCGAGCATTACGACGCCTTCCCCGACCCCTCCCCGGCCCTCGTGCCGATCGGCCCGGCGCAGCTCGACCGTGCTCGATGACGCCCTCGCATTACGCCTGGGCCTGGCACCGCACAAGTTCGTCTTCCGCCGCGCCGAGGGCCTGCGGATCCTCGACGCGGGCTGCGGGACGGGCCTGAGCACGCTGATGCTCGCGAAGCTCAACCCGGGCTCGACCGTCGTCGGCGTCGACGTCTCGCCGAGATCTCTGGCGATCGCCCGCGAGCGGGCGGCCGCGAGCGGCCTCGAAGGCGTCGAGTTCCGCGAGCATGACCTGACGACACCTTTGCCCGCGGAGTGGGGCGAGTTCGACTTCGTCGTCGCGCGAAGGGTCCTGGGCGGGTTCGACGACGCCGACGGCGATCCTCGCGACCCTGGCCCGTGCGCTCGACGGCAGGGGCCTGCTCATGGCGACGCTGCCCGGGCGAGGAGGGCCGCGAGCAGGCCAGGAGGCTCCGCAGCGCGGTCGACGCGCGCTGGCGCCTGCGGGTTCGTCACCGGTCGAGCGGGCCGAGGCGGGCGTCGACCTGCTCCGGGCCCTCCGGCCTGATCACCCGATCCGCAAGTATGACGCGGCCGCCCACGGACCGAATTTGCCGACGCTCGAAAGGTTCGCCGCCACGTACCTTGGCGACGGACCGGACGAGTGGACCCTCGAAGGGTCGCGGGCGGTCGGTCGAAGCGCGCGGGGCTTCGTGCGCTCTACGTCGCCGACCGCGACCCCCTGGCGACCCGACCGGATCTTCGGCCCCGAGATCCCCGCAGGCCTCCGCGACCGGGTCGCCGGCCTGGCCGAGGCCGACCTCGCCGTGCTGAAGGATGCGCTCGACGCCTCGCTCCACCCCGCGGCTACACCGTCCACGCCTGCCCGGCCGACTTCGAGCCGCACCTCCCGGCCTGGCCCGACGACCCGGATCCGGCCGCGCTGCTGCGGCTGGTCCCGCACGCGACCGGGCTCTCGACGTCCCGGCTGGCTTCAGACCCGGACCCGGCCGCCGCGCGGGGCCGCGTCACTCACCGCGACGGCCTCCGGCGGCGCTCGGCGAGCTCGACGGCCGGCTCCGACCAGGCCCTGCGGCTCGTCGACGGCCGACGGACGATCGCCGAGATCGAGGCCGCCCTCGCCTCGCCCGCTGGGCCGGAGGACGCCGGACGCACGGCGGGCCAGATGGTCCGATCTCGCCAACTTCGGCTTCATCCTCCTGGAATCGCCCGACCCAAGGCAGCACGTCGACTGTATCCATCTCGGCCCGGTGAAGGACCGGCTCGACTGCGCCTGCCCGCGTCGCTGGGTCCGCGGCTGCGAACGGCACGGACTCTGCACCATATCCACCGTCGGTCCCGACGACCCCAAGGCCCCGTCCTCCGCGAGGCCCTCGGCCGGCTGGGCATCCGGGCCAGTCATGGCCTGCGACCGGTGTCCCGACTACAGGCCGGAGGCGTAGTGAGAGGCCAGCATCACCCGTCGCGCAAGCCGATTCCCGGTCGGAACGGTCCGGTCCCGAGGTGATGGATTTCAGTCGGATCAAGAAATTCGATCGACTTTCACACCTGGCGCGACTAACATCAGCCTCGCACGTCCAGGGGGGCGCATGCGGTCCACGCCGCTCCGGGCGGCGAAAGTCGGCCGGTCATTCCGGCCGGTGCGGGCACGATTCTCGGGGATGTCAGTAGCCACCTCGGCGTCCGTCGGGCTATAATTGCTAAGATTAACCGACCTTCCGGCGGGTCACATCGCATGGGCAATCGCCGGGGATCGGCACGGGTCGGGACGGGTCAATGGCCTACTTCGGGGACACGGCTCCATGCCCACTCGCCTGGTAGCCTTGGATGAAGGGCCCGACATCCCCCTGGATCGCACGATGGTCGTGGTCGGCCGTCACCCCCAGTGCGATGCCCGGCTCGACTCGCTCCGCGTCTCGCGCCATCACTGTTGCATGACCCAGGACAACGGCGAGGTCGTCGTGCGCGACCTGGGCAGCACCGAACGGCGTGCGGATCAATGGCCAGCGGGTCGAGGTCGGCCGGCTCCGCCCGGGCGACGAGTTGTCGATCGCGCACATCCGCTACCGGCTCGAGACCGGCGTCGGCCACGACATGACGTCTGGCCGACGGCACGCCGCGGGTGCTCCGCGACCGCGACGAGGTGAGCGGGCCCCAGTCGCCGTCGCCGTTCGCGCCGATGGCCGACTTGGAGAAGCCGCTGCGCCGCGGCCGTGCGCGGGATGCTGCCCGGCGGCCCTCGCCGACAAGTTCCAGGTGCAGGTCATCCTGAAGATGGAGAGCGACCGGGACATCGTCCCGCCGCCGGAGGCCTCCGCCGCATGTCGGCCCGACTCGTCCCTCTGAGCCTCGGCCCCGCGGCGGCACCGGTCATCTCGCTCCAGCGGCCCGTCCTGCTCGTCGGACGCCACGTCGAATGCGACGTCCGCATCGACGCCCCGCAGGTCTCGCGGAGGCACTGCTGCCTGGCGACGGCCTCCGACCGCGTGCTGATTCGCGACCTGGGCAGCCGCAACGGCGTCCGGGTCAACGGCCGGGTGGTCGAGGAGTCGGTCCTCCGGCCCGGCGACGAGGTGGCGATCGCGCAGTTCCTCTTCCGTCTGGAGGACCAGGCCCGGGTCCTGCCGCCTCCCCCGCCCGCCCGCCCGGCCGCGCGCCGCGACCCGCTCGACGACCTGATCCCGATCGACGATTGAACGGGATGCCCCGCGGCGAAACTCCGCCGACCCGTGGCCCACGCGCGCGCAGTTGCCCTATATAATGGAGGGACGACGCCCGCGGACATCCCCCGGCGCGAACGATCCAGCGAGAGGAGAACCCCCATGCTCCGAGCTCATCGGTTGCTGATCCTGGGCGCGGCGGCCTTCCTGGCCCTGCCGGCCCTCGAGGCGAAGATCGCAGTTCTATCCCTACGGCGCGGGCTGGGGCGGCGGCGGCTTCGGCGGCTGGGGGGGCGGCGACACGATCCAGGGCAGCGTCGCCCGCGGCATGGGCGCCTTCGCCGCCGGCGCCGGATGTACAACCTCGATACGGCCCAGGCCAACTCGATCAACGCCAACACGCTCGCCAGCATCAACCAGTATATGTACCTCTCCTCGATGGAGGCCGGCCGGATCGAGAGGCTGCACTACGCCAAGCGCAAGCTCCTGACGGACAAGAACCAGGAGGCGATCGCGCAGATCGCCGAGCAGATCCGCACCAACCCGACCCAGGCCGACATCGACGACGGCGCGGCGCTCGAACGCGCTGCTCGACCAGCTCTCGCACCCGAGCATCCTCGACGGCTCGTCGCTGCGGATGGCCAACGCCAAGATCGACGCCAAGCTCATCCGCAAGATCCCGTTCCGCGACAACACCGACGCGGTGACGATCGCGCTCGACCAGCTCACCGACGAGAAGGCGTGGCCCCTGGTGCTCCGCGGCCACGAGTTCGACGCCGAGCGCAAGGCCTACATCAAGGCCGTCGACGACGCCCTGGCGCAGGACCAGGAGGGCGACCTCACGTCCGACACCATCGCCAAGGTCCGCGGGGCCGTGGCCGCGCTCGCCAAGCGGGTGGCCGAGGTCATCCCCAGCGGACCGGCAGCCCGACCATCTCGTGGCGACCAACTACGTCCAGGGCCTCGCCGGCTTCTCGAAGATGCTCGAGAAGGCCAATGTCGATGCTGATCCTCGCCGACCTCGCCAAGGTCGAGAACACCACGGCCGGCCACCTGCTCGCCTTCATGCACACCTACAACCTGCGGTTCGGCCCGTCGAGCACCCCCGGAGCAGCGCGATGTCTACGGCCAGCTCTACCAGGTCCTGAAGTCGACCCGCGACAAGCTCCTCGGCAGGCCCGGCGAAGAGCCGGTGGCCCGCGCCGCAGGGCGACCCGAACGCGGTGCCGCCCGGGCAGATCTTCCAGGGCATCGACGACAAGCACCTCCACGCCACCCCGACCGCGCCGCCGCCCGGCAGCCCGCAGTAAACCCCGATCGGCCTTCGAGATCCGACGCGGCCCCACTCGCGGCATCTGCCGGGAGCGGGGGCCGCTGGCGTTATCCGTGCCACGTCGTCGTCACGCCGGCTCCCCGATGGCGCTATGACCGGGGACCAGGAACGGGTCGGGCCGGGCAGACGCGATGAATCGCCATACGACGACGGCCGCGAAGGCGGCGGCGACGAGCACGGCGGCCATCCGGAGGAATCGGGCCCGGCGGCCGCTCCGGGAACGCTCGGCGGCCTCCTGGCAGGCGAGCCGCTGCTCGAGCCGGTCGAGGCGGTGGGCGATCGATCTCATCACGTGATCCACGCTCTGCGCGTCGGCCAGCGGGGGCTCGTCGTCGGGCCCCGCTGCGCGTGGGTGGTCGTCCCTGGCCACGCTATCGCGCGGCGGACGCATCGCGCTCTCCCAGGCCTTCTTGGCGGATTCCGCGTTCCGTGAGATCGAGCCGGCCTTCCGCCGCTTGGCTCACCATCGTCGTCCGGCCCCGGTCACGGAGGGTCGCGATCTCGATTCGGCTCCCGCGGACACCCGTCCGCACGGGGCCAAGTCGCGGGGATCGGCGGCGTTGGACGGGCGCAGCGACGCGTGTCGTCCTGCTCAACGTTAGGTCACGGACGGCCGGTCGGCGCGGCGGGGCCCCCATGATCCGTCGGGATGCTCCCGCGCTCCTCGCCCGCGTTGACACCGGATTCCGCGGGGTCCTATAATGCCCCCTTCGGTCGCGCCGTGACGGGATTTGCGCACAAAACGGCAAGACGCCGGACCGAGGATGGGGGTCGTCCCGCCCTGCGGGACGTAACCCCCAGGCCCGATGGGCCTTCGGCCGCGGGCCGACCAAGCCGATCTTCTCCAACAGCCGGGAGTGGCACGCATGGCGGTTCGCGTCGGGATCAATGGGTTCGGTCGGATCGGCCGGCTGGTCTTCCGCGTCATGGCGGCCAAGCCCGACGACTTCGAGGTCGTCGCGATCAACGACCTGTCGGACGCCAAGCACCTGGCCCTCCTCCTGAAGTACGACAGCGTCCACGGCCGGTTCAAGGGCACGGTCGAGGCCGGCGAGAAGTCGCCTGATCGTCAACGGCAAGGAGATCAAGATCACCCAGGAGAAGGACCCGGCCAACCTGCCCTGGAAGGCCCTGGGCGTGCCAGGTCGCGCTGGAGTCGACCGGCTTCTTCACCAACAAGGCGTCGCTCCAGAAGCACATCGACGCCGGCGCCGAGCGGGTCGATCCTCAGCGCCCCGGCCAAGGACAAGCTCGACGCGACGATCGTCCTCGGCGTCAACGACCACACGCTCAAGCCCGAGCACCGGATCATCTCCAACGCCTCGTGCACGACCAACTGCCTGGCCCCGATGGCCAAGGTGCTCCACGAGTCGTTCGGCATCGAGAAGGGCCTGATGACGACCTGCCACGCCTACACCAACGACCAGCGCGTGGCCGACCAGATCCACTCCGACCCCTACCGCGCCCGCGCCGCGGCGATCAACATCATCCCCTCGACCACCGGCGCCGCCAAGGCCGTCGGCGAGGTGATCCCCGAGCTCAACGGCAAGCTCACCGGCTACGCCCTCCGCGTCCCGGTGCCCGACGGCTCGATCACCGACCTGACCTCGCTCCTCAAGCAAGGACGTGACCAAGGACGAGGTCAACGCCGCGATGAAGGCCGCCGCCGAGGGCCCGCTCAAGGGGATCCTCGAGTACGCGACCGACCCGCTCGTCTCCAGCGACATCGTCGGCAACCCGCACTCGTCAGCATCTTCATGGCCGACTGGACCACCGTCATCGGCGGCAACATGGTCAAGACGATCTCCTGGTACGACAACGAGTGGGGCTACTCGTGCCGGACCGCCGAGCTGATCATCGATGCTCGCCAAGCTGGGCTGAGCGAGCCCGACCGATCTTCCGTAGCGGTCCGCCATGCGGACCGTCTTCGACGATGGCCGCCCGATCGCCGGATGGTCCGCATCGGCCGGACCCTACCGATATCCAAGGACCACCCCCTTGCCCAAGCAGACGATCCGCGACCTGGCCCTGAACGGGCGCAAGGTGCTCGTCCGGGTCGACTTCAACGTCCCCCAGACCAAGGACGGCGAGGTCTCCGACGACCGCCGGATCCAGGCCGCCCTGCCGACCCTGAACTACGCCCTCGAGCACGGGGCGTCGCCTGATCCTGGTCAGCCACCTCGGCCGCCCGACCGGCGACCCGGCCGACGACGCCCCGTTCAAGCTCGACAAGGTCGCCGCCCGGCTCCAGCGAGCTCCTCGGCAAGGCCGGTCAAGAAGGCCGACGACACGGTCGGCCCCGAGGCGCAAGGCCGCCGCCGCGGCCCTGAAGCCGGGCGAGGTCCTCGTCCTGGAGAACGTCCGGTTCAACAAGGGCGAGAAGAAGGGCGACCCCGCCTTCGCCGCCGAGCTGGCCGGGCTGGCCGACGCCTACGTCAACGACGCCTTCGGCACCTGCCACCGCGACGAGGCCTCGATGGTCGCCGTCCCCGAGCAGTTCCCGCCCGAGCGACCGCGGCGATCGGCTTCCTCGTCGAGAAGGAGCTGCAGATCCTCGACACCCTGCTCGGCCAGCCCAAGCCGCCGATGATCGCGGTGATGGGCGGGGCGAAGGTCTCCGACAAGATCCTGGTCATCGAGAACCTGCTGCCGAAGATCGACAAGCTGCTCGATCGGCGGGGCGATGACCTACACGTTCCTCAAGGCCCAGGGCCACTCGACCGGCAAGAGCCGGGTCGAGGCCGACAAGCTCGACGAGGCCCGCGAGCCTGCTCGAGCTGGCCGGGCCGAAGCTGGTCCTGCCGGTCGACCACCTGGTCGCCGACGGCGCTCGAGCGCGACGGCCGAGACGCAAGGTCGTCGACGGGCTCGGACATCCCCGACGGCTGGTATCGGCATCGACATCGGCCCGACGACGATCGAAGCTCTACGGCGACCTGATCCAAGGCGGCCGGCACGGTCGTCTGGAACGGCCCGATGGGCAAGTTCGAGGACGAGCCGTTCCGCCAGGGGACGCTGGGCGTCGCCGAGGCGCTGGCCGCGTCGCCGGCCGTCACGGTCGTCGGCGGCGGCGAGACGGCCGAGGCGGTCGAGCAGTTCGGCTTCGCCGACAAGGTCAGCCACGTCTCCACCGGCGGCGGGGCGTTCCTCGAATCCTCGAAGGGAAATCGTTCAACTCCCTGAAGGTGATTCCCGATCGTTAAGCGAGATCGGCTGGCTTCGATCGTCTCGAGGCGGTCGGCGCAGCCTGCCCGAGGCTCGGTCGCCTCGCGACCCGGAGAAAGCGAATCGACAGCGATGGCGGAGCGATCTCGGACTCCGGCGGCGCGCGCCGCCCGGCTCGACGCCTGGGACGCGGCCCCCCGGCCGTTCGTCACGCCGTCGCTCCTGAACTGCGACTTCGCCCGGATCGCCGAGGAGCTCGACGCCCTCAAGCGAGGCCGGGGTCGTCGCGCGTCCATCTCGACGTGATGGACGGCCACTTCGTCCCCAACCTCTCCTACGGCGCCCCGGTGATCGCCGACTGGCGGAAGGTCACCGACTTCCCGTTCGACACCCACCTGATGATCTCCGACCCCGGCCGCTACCTCGACGACTTCGTCGAGGCCGGCTGCGACATCATCATCTTCCACATCGAGGTCGGTGCCCGACCCGGTCGCCGCTGCTCCGGCGGATCCGCGCGGCGGGCTGCCGGGCCTCGCTGGCCCTGAACCCGCCGACGCCGCTCTCGGCGATCGAGCCGTACCTCGACGAGGTCGACGCCGTGCTGGTGATGAGCGTGATGCCCGGCTTCGGCGGCCAGAAGTTCGACGCCTCGGTGCTCGAGAAGGTCCGCGCCCTGCGCGCGGCGCCGGCCGGGCTCTGCGGATCTCGATCGACGGCGGGATCAACCCGACGACCGCGGCCGACGCCGTGGCGGCCGGGGCGACGCAGCTGGTGGCCGGCTCGGCCGTGTTCCGCAACGATGGCAACTACGCGGCGGCCCTGGCCGAGTTGGCCGAGGGCGCCCGCCGCGGGAGCGAGCGAGGCGGCGGCCCGGCCCCCCCGGCCGGGCCGCCGTCACCCCGAATGACCCAGGTCGTCCTGATCCGCCCCGGCGCGACCGTCTACGACGAGCAGAACCGCGTCCAGGGCGTCCTCGACCTCCCGCTGAGCGACCGCGGCCGCGCCGAGGTCGCCGCAGCTCGCCGAGACGCTCGCCGAGCCTCGGCCGGCATCGAGCTGGCCGCCCTCTACTGCGGCCCGGCGAGAGCGTCCTCCGGACCGCCGAGGCCGTCGGCAAGGCCGCTCGGCCTCCGGCCCAGGCGGATCGACGACCTCCGCAACCTCGACCAGGGGCTCTGGCAGGGCCTGCAGGTCGACGAGATCAAGCGGCGGCACATCAAGGTCTTCCGCCAGTGGCTCGACGACCCCTTCACCGTCTAGCCCGCCGCAGGGCGAGACCGTCGAGGAGGCCCTCGACCGGATCAAGGCGGCGCTCAAGCCCCTGATCAAGCGCCACCAGCGACGAGGCGATCGGCCTGGTCGTCGTGCGAGCCGATCGCCCAGCTCATCGCCTGCTACCTCCGCCGCGACCCCCGCGTCCAGCTCGACGACCACGTCCCCACCGGCGGCTTCGAGACGATCACCGTGGCCCCGGAGTGGGGCCGCAACGGCGACGCGGGGTGAGTCAGATGGAAGGAACCAGGGGCACCCGGACCGTGCCCGAGCCGGCCGACCGCCCATCGGTCGCCGATGCCGAGCTCGCGCCGCGCGGGCCGAGGGAGTCTCCACGACCATGGCGCGGAAGAGCGGCGGATCGAACGCCTGGCACGGCCACTTCGAGCCCAAGCGCGTGCCCGAAGGCGTCTGGATGCGGTGCGACGGCTGCCAGGCCACGCTCTTCCGCAAGCAGGTCGATCAGAACCTCAACGTCTGCCCCGAGTGCAACCACCACTTCACCGTCTCGGCCGTCGATCGGATCGCGCCAGCTCCTCGACGCCGACACCTTCGAGGAGTGGTTCGCCGACCTCCGCCCCGGCGACCCGCTCGGATTCAACGACCGCCGCCCCTACCCCGAGCGCGTCAAGGCCGAGCAGGAACGCACCGGCCTGAACGAGGCCGCGGTCGTCGGCCAGGGGTTCATCAAGGGCATCCGGATCGTCTTCGGCCTGACCGACAGCGGCTTCATCATGGGGAGCATGGGCTCGGTCGTCGGCGAGAAGCTGACCCGGGCCATCGAGGAGGCGACCCGCCAGAAGCTGCCCGCTGGTGATCGTCTCGGGCTCGGGCGGCGGGGCCCGGATGCACGAGGGGATCTTCTCGCTGATGCAGATGGCCAAGGTCTCCGGCCGCTCTGGCCGCCACCACGCGGCCGGCGGCCTCTACATCAGCGTCCTGACCCACCCGACGATGGGCGGCGTCGCCGCCAGCTTCGCCTCGCTCGGCGACATCATCCTGGCCGAGCCCAAGGCCCTGATCGGCTTCGCCGGCCCGAAGGTCATCGCCCAGACCGTCCGCGTCCAGCTCCCCGAGGGCTTCCAGACCAGCGAGTTCCTGCTGGAGCACGGCTTCGTCGACCGGATCGTCCACCGCAAGGACCTGCGGAGCCTGCTGGCACAGCTCATCGATTATGTGTCACCGTGACGCCATCCCCGGAGCGCGACATCAAGAGTTTCTTTGACACCGATCTCACAAATAAATCGCTTGACCCGGCACGCAAAATTGAACCAAATTAATATTCCTCAGTTGATCTAAAACCAGATAGATCACAGCTCATTGCTTCGAACTCGACGACGGGAGGTTGCCATGCGGCACGCACCGGTTCGCCTGGGGTGGGCTATCGTCGCGCTCGGAATGCTGGTCGGCTGGCTGGCCGCCGGCGGATTCTCCCCGCCGTGGCGTGCCGTGTCCGCGACGCAACAGACGGGCGCCGTCGATCGGACGACGCTTCCGATCCCCGAGCCCCAGTCTCCCCCGATCACGGTGCTCGACGTCCGCGACGCGAAGGCCCCACCGCGATTCGAGGTGAAGCCTCCGGCCGGGGCGCCCAACGTCCTGATTGTGCTGATCGACGACATGGGCTTCGGCCAGTCGAGCGCCTTCGGCGGGCCGATCCACATGCCCACGGTCGAACGTCTGGCCAGAGGCGGTCTCCGGTACAACCATTTCCACACCACGGCACTCTGCTCGCCGACCCGCGCGGCGCTGCTCTCGGGCCGCAACCACCACATGTGCAACATGGGCTCGATCACCGAGACCGCGACCTCCTTTCCGGGCCAGACCGGGCAGCGGCCCAACAGCGTGGCCCCGCTGGCGGAGATGCTCCGCCTCAACGGCTTCGCCACGGCCGCCTTCGGTAAGTCCCACGAGACGGCCGCGTGGGAGGTCAGCGTCGCGGGGCCGACCAATCGCTGGCCGACGAGATCGGGCTTCGACAAGTTCTACGGCTTCATCGGCGGCGAGGCCAACCAGTGGGCGCCGTCGCTCTACGAAGGGCTGAACCCCGTCGAGACGCCGAAGACCGCCGACTACCACCTCATGACCGACATGACGAACCAGGCGATCGGCTGGGCCAAGGGGGTGAAGGCCCTCACGCCCGACAAGCCGTTCTTCGTCTACTTCGCCCCCGGCGCCACACACGCCCCGCACCACGTGCCGAAGGAGTGGATCGCGAGGTACAAGGGCAAGTTCGACCAGGGCTGGGATGCGGTCCGGGAGAAGACGCTCGCCCGTCAGAAGACGCTCGGCGGCGTCCCCGCCGACACCAAGCTCGCGCCGAAGCCGGCGGCGATCAAGGACTGGGATAAACTCACGGCCGACGAGAAGAAGCTCTTCGCCCACCAGATGGAAGTCTTCGCCGGCTACGGCGAGTACGCCGACCACGAGGTGGGCCGCCTGGTCCAGTCGATCGAGGACATGGGCCAGATGGACAACACGCTGGTCTTCTACATCGTCGGCGACAACGGGGCCAGCGCCGAAGGTGGTATGAACGGTCTGTTCAACGAGATGACCTACTTCAACGGCGTGCGCGAGACCGTCCAGGACGTCCTCAAGCACTACGACGACCTGGGCGGGCCCATGTCGTACGGCCATTACGCGGCGGGCTGGGCCGTGGCCGGGAGACACCCCCTTCACCTGGACGAAGCAGGTCGCCGCGAACTACGGCGGGACACGCAACGGGATGGCCGTCCACTGGCCTCGACGCATCAAGGCCCGCGGCGAGGTTCGCTCGCAGTGGCATCACGTGATCGACGTCGCCCCCACGATCCTCGAGGCCGCCGGCCTGCCCGAGCCCAAGTCGGTGAACGGGACGCCGCAGACGCCGATCGAAGGCGTCAGCATGGTCTACACCTTCGACGATGCCGGGGCGAAGGACCGACACCTGACCCAGTACTTCGAGATCTTCGGCAATCGCGCCATCTACCACGACGGCTGGCTGGCCGGGACCGTCCACCGAGCCCCCTGGGAGCCGCAGCCGCGCGCCGCTCTGAAGGACGATAAGTGGGAGCTGTACGACACCCGGGCGGACTTCAGCCTGGTGAACGACCTGGCCGCGAGGAACCCGAGCAAGCTCGAGGAGCTGCAGGCCCTCTTCATGAAGGAAGCGGCCAGGAACCACGCCTTGCCCATCGACGACCGCAGCCTCGAGCGCCTCAACGCCGCGCTCGTCGGCCGACCCGACCTGATGGCGGGCCGCACGACCCTGACGGTCTTTCAGGGCATGATCGGAATGACGGAAAACGTCTTCCTCAACCTCAAGAACCGTTCGCATGCGATCGAGGCCGAAGTCGAAATCCCCAACAACGGCGCGAACGGCGTGATCGTCTGCCAGGCCGGCCGGTTCGGCGGCTGGAGCCTCTACCTCAAGGACGGCAAGCCGACCTACACCTACAACTTTCTGGGCCTGGAGCGGCACACCGTGACGTCCCTGGCCGTGGTCCCGGCCGGTAAGGCGACCATCCGCTTCGAATTCGCCTACGATGGCGGCACGCCGGGTGCAGGCGGCACGGGCACGATCCTCGTCAACGGCGCGAAGGTCGCCGAGGGCCGCATCGCCCGCACTCAGGGTTATGCCTTCTCTGCCGACGAGGGCGCCGACGTGGGCTCGGACGAGGGAACTCCGGTGACTGAGGATTACTCCGGGCCCGAGAACCGATTCACCGGGAAGATCGCCAAGGTGACGCTCGAGCTGAAATGAACGAGGGCCGTCGGATTCCAACCGGCGCGTGGCACTTCTGCGGTAAACACACTCTGCCATTGATCGATATTAACCTCGCGTCGAGGAGCTCGACGTGATCGAGGGCCGGAAACCGCGAGACTTCCCCGTCGCACCGCGGTTAATACCCCGTAGGTGGACCTCTCCGCCGAGAGTCGCGCGGTGCCCGCGGGCGGAATCCCCGCAGGCGATTGGGTCTTCTGGGGCGGCTCGGGCTTGCACGCGGTGGGACTATCGCCATGAACACGCGACGGGACGGGCTTCGCGGATCGTGGATCGTGGCGCTCGCGGTCGGTCTAATGGCCGTGCCCCGGGCTGACGCCAAGGGCGGCCGGGGCGGTCACGGCGGCGGGCATGCGCCCAGGGCCCCGCACATCTCGTCGGGCCGTCACGGGGGTGGGGCCAAGCCGCAGGCCTTCAAGGCGCCCAAGATGCCGCATGCGTCCGCCCCGTCGCACAAGAACGGGGCGAACTCGACGCAAGCCCATGGCAACAACGGCGTGAATCACGTTGCGGCGTCGACGGCGCATCACAACGCGACGTCCGCCAACGGGATTGGCGCGGTCAACACGTCCCACAGCAGACCCGGGACCGTCAGCCCGAACGCGGCCGTCCATGCGTCTCGCAATGCAGCGGCCATAAGCACCGGCACCGGCATCAATGCCGCTCATGGCACGACGGGAGCCGCCAGTGTGGCCGCGGGTGTGAATGCCTCGCGCAACACGCCGGCGCTCGCCAGCTCGGCCGGCGCACTCGGCGCCGCGGCGCCGCCGGCATCCAGCCCACCAATTCCTACACCTACGGCTCAGGCTCCTGGGCCCGGAACTACCGGGCGTACGGCTACGGCCACGGGTACCGCAATCGCTACAACGGCCGGCGATCCGGCTACGGCCGGTCGCAGGGAAACAACCGGGCGGTCGTCTCCCGGCTCCGGGCAGTCCACGCGAGCCTGGCGCGGATCGATCACGACTACCAGGGGCACCGCGTCCGCGCCATGCACTCGATCTCGATGGCGATCCGCCAGCTCTCCCACCGGTCGATGATCTACCAGGGGACGGGCTTCGCGTCGGGGATGGGCAACGGGCGGAATAACCTAGGGATGCGCCAGGCCAACAACAACCTCGGCGCGAACGGCCGGCGCGGACAGCCGATGAGCCAGGCCCAGTCCGACGCGCGGATGGGCCAGTCGCTGCGGGCCTTGCAGGGGATCAACATGCAGCTCAGCAACCAGGGGACAAACACCACGGGACACGCCCGCGCCCGCGGGCACGTCATCGGCGCGATCCGCGAGCTGAACACCGCCCTGGCGATCCGCTGAGGCGGCGGTGTCGTCGCCGACGCTGCCCGCTCATTCCGCGGCAGCCTCGAGCGAGATCGAGATCAGCAGGCCGTTCTCGGCCACCTCGATCGCGTAGACCTTCCCCTTGACCTCGATCTCGGCCTCGTAGGTGGGATGGTTGATCCCGCTCGATCGGGTGATGTCGCGGATTGCACCCCCCTTGGCATGCTCCTGAAGCGTGGCCTTCACGGCGGCCGGGCAGGCGGAGAGCTCGACCTCCTCGTCGTCGATGACGAGGACCTTCTCCACGAGCGTCCCGTCGTCGGCGACGACGATCTCGTAGGCCTTGTCCTTGTTGTGGACGACGGCCGCGTAGACCGTCACGCCATACTTCATGTCCTGGCCGACCGAGTCGATCTTTTGACCATACGCCTCGCCGCGGAACGTCGCCTGGACGGCCCCGGGGCACCGCTCGATCGGGATATCGGAGTCGTCGACGGCCAGGTTCATCTCGGTAAGCGTGCCGTCCTCGAGCACGCCGATCGCGTACATCTTGCCGCCGATGGCGGCGTCGGCCCAGTAGACCGTGCCTTCGTCCTCGTCCTCCTTGCTCACGACGTCGATCTTCGCCCCCTTCGCCTCGACCTGGAGGGCCTTGCGCACGGCGGGGGGGCAGTCGGCGAGCTTGATCTCCTGCCCGTCCCGGGGGATCCCCAGAAACAGGAGCGAGGCCGTCACGACCCAGATCGGCGGCATGGCGACCCTCCGCGGCTCTTCGTCCCGAGTGGCACGGACACCTCACGACGCCGTTTCAGTCTCCGTCCGCGAGGCCGGCACCGTCAAGTCCATCGGACCGATCACACCACCACCCCGCCCAGTGACGCCCCGCGCCCGTCCTGACCGAGGAGCTGCAGCAGGTAGTTGTCCTGCGGGAACGCATGCCCGAGGTACTGCCGGAACCCTTCCGCATAGTCCACCCCGACCTCGGCCCCTCGGGCCTTGCCCCAGCTCGCCTGGCTGTCGAGGTACTCGTCAATCCCGTGGTGCCTGAGCAGCCAGTTCCGCTGACTGGCGTGGCAGGCGAGCATCGCCCGCTTCGTCGGGAAGACCGACGTGACGTCAACGTGGAAGTGGACGGCCACCGGCCGGCGGTCGCGGTCGTGCCCCTCGATCGGATCAATCAGGTACAGGTGGGGGATTCGGGCCAACGGGGGCGCGGGCTCCCACTGGCGAGTCACATAGTTCGGGATTGGCGCGGCGAAGCAGGCGTCGCAGACGAGGCGGTGCGTCGCCTCGTGGTCGGCCATGTAGTCGACCGGCGGGGCCGTCAGGAGGATGTCGGGACGCGAGCGCCGCAGGAACTCGACCACCCTCCGCCTCGACTCATCGTCGTCAAAGATCGCCAGATCGCGGAATTCGAGGCATTGGTACTCGGCCCCGATCAGGTCGGCCGACGCCTTCGCCTCGGCGCGACGGATCCGCGCGATCGACTCGGCGTCGTGCTCGGCGCTGCCGCAGTCGCCGGGGGTCATCGTGGCGATCGTGACGTGACATCCGCCCTGGGCGAGCAGCGCGAGCGTGCCCGCGCATAGGAACTCGACGTCGTCGGGATGGGCGTGGATGGCCAGCACGCGCACGGGGTCGGACATGGTCGGATGCCTCATATCGAGGGTCGATGAGGGTCCCAGTTGGCCCTTTATCGCAAACTGGCGAGCTGTCGAGAATCCGCAACGTCAACGCTGTGTGGAAGTTTTCTCAAAAAATGTTCTAGCGTGCGCAAGCGACCTGTGTACAGTAGCCGCCAAAGGGCCAGTTGGTGATCGTCCGTGTCGTGGTGTCCATGCGGACGGCCGCGAGCGATCGCGACGCACGGCCCAGGGTCGATGGATCGGCCCCATCCCGTTTTTTGGAGAGAACGCCCATGGCCGACCTCGACGCACTCACCCAGCGGCAGCGCGAGATCTACCGGTTCATCCGCGACAAGATCCAGGGCCGTGGCTACGGCCCGACGGTCCGCGAGATCGGGACCGAGTTCAAGATCAAGAGCCCCAACGGCGTCATGTGCCACCTGAAGGCGCTCCAGAAGAAGGGCCTGATCCACCGCGAGCCGAACATGTCGCGGGCGATCCAGCTCCTCGACGACCCGACCTCGGCCCCGCAGCAGGGCGTAAAGCTCGTCGGCCGGATCGCCGCCGGCTCGCCGATCGAGGCGATTGAGCAGTCGGACGAGGAGCTGAGCTTCTCCGACTGGGAGGGTGCCGAGGACAAGTTCGCCCTCCAGGTCAGCGGCGAGTCGATGATCGACGAGCACATCGCCGACGGCGATTTCGTCGTCATCCAGCGCCAGTCCCAGGCCCGCGACGGCCAGATCGTCGCCGTCCGCGACGACGACGGCGAGGCCACGCTCAAGCGCTTCTACCGCGAAAAAGGCCGAGTCCGCCTCCAGCCCGCCAACAAGACGATGAAGCCGATCTATCGGGACAAGATCGACATCCTGGGGGTGCTGGTGGGCGTCGTCCGCAAGTATTGATCGCGTAAAGGAACCGGACTCGGTGTCCGAGCGGCGCCCCGGAACGTGCCGAGGCGCGGGAGGCCGCGTTGCATCGGCCGATCCGGGCTGGACGAACTCCGGCCGAGGCCGCTAGGTTGGGGAAATCACCGCGGCATCGTCCGCCGCAAATCCCCTTCGCTCGCGCCCGGAGATGGATCGCCGATGCCCGCAGATTCTGCCGAAATGGACTTCGTCCGCCTCTTCACCGACGGCGCCTGCAGCGGCAATCCCGGCCCGGGGGGCTGGGCTTACATCCTCGCCCATCCGTCGAGCGGCCAGGTCCGCGATGCGTCGGGGGCCGAACCGGCGACGACGAATAACCGGATGGAGCTGATGGGCGTCATCGAGGGGCTCGGCAGCCTCAAGCGGCCGTGCCGGGTCGAGCTGGTGACGGACAGCCAGTACGTGGGCAAGGGGATCGCCGAGTGGATGCCCAAGTGGAAGGCCCAGGGCTGGCGCCGGAAGGAGAAGGGGCAGTTCAAGCCCGTCGTCAACCTCGACCTCTGGCAGAAGATCGATGAGCTCCTCGGCCGCCACAAGGTCGACGTGACCGTCGTCCTCGGCCACAACGGCCACCCCGAGAACGAGGCGTGCGACCGCATGGCCGTCGCCGCCTACAAGGAGCTCAAGAAGGGCTTCTGACCACGGGCGCTCCGCGGCCACGAAAACCCCTTCAACCGAGCACCTGCGCCACCGCCGCCCTCGCCCGCTTCATGAGCGGGCTGTCGGCGCTCTTTGTCCCGGGGACGTACGACAGCGACGCCGCGGCGAGCGGCGCCTGCCACTTGGAATCATTCGCCAGCAGGCATTCCTCCCACACCGCCGCGCCATACTTGTATTCGTGAGCATCCCGGCTCTTGTGGAAGATCAGCCGCCGCGCCTCGGCGAAGAGCCGGTCGGGCGTGCCGCCGGCCTGGAGATAGCCCAACGCCTTCCGCGCGGCCAGGCCGCGGTCGCTCGTCACGGCGTCGAAGACCTCGACGACCCCCTCGTCCCCCTTCGCCGCGACCGACTCCGCCTCCATCGCGTCGAGACCCGCGCCCTTGGCGACCTTGATCCGATCGCGATACGCGGGAATCCATCCGACGGCCTGCAAGAGCGCCAGCCGGCGATTCGCATCGTCGCCGCTGTTGTTGAAAATATAATGGAGGGCATTGGCCGCGGTGACGGCGTGGAGCGAGACGATGCCGGGGTCCTTCACGAGCCACTCGTTGCCGGCGAGGACGACGGCATCCCAGAGCGAGCCAGGTGCGACGCCGTCGTTGAGCAGGCGGAGGGCCTCGGCCGACGCCGCCTCCGGTTCGGCCTGGCGGAGCGTGGCGAGCAGCGATCGGGTCGCGCCGGCATCCGCACGGCCGAGTTGCCAGTCGTCGCGGACCTTCTTGATGTTCGCGAGGTTGGCCTCGTACGGGCCAACCGCCACGGGCCGCTTGTCGCCCTGCAAATCGAGCAATCCATAGGCGAGCGAGCGGAGCACGGGCTCGGCGTGCTGCCAGCCGATGGCCTGGAGGGTCCGCCAGCACTGCATGGCGAAGATGGCCTTGTGGCCGATGTCGCGCTGGTCGCGGACGGCGTAGCGCCAGAACGCCTCCATCGTCTCCGCCGCGCCGGTCCCGCGCCAGCCCCGAGACCGCCGCGTCGGCGGCGTCCGAGTCCCACGCGTCCATCGCCTTCACGAACGCCTCGTGCGCCGCGTGGGGCTTGGGCACGCGCCCTTCATCAACCTTGTTCAGCGTCCAGTCGCCTTCCTTGAGGTCCTGGGCCTGGGAGTTCTTGAAGTTATCGAGCCCAGAAGAGCGGCAGCAGCCGCTCGTCGACGGCCGAGGCCTGGCCCAGCAGGTGGGCCGAGTTGATGACCATCACCGCGTGGAACTTGAACCCGACCGGCCTCGGCTTGATGTTCCTGATCCCCGCGAGGAACAGCCCCGAGAGCAGGTCGCGGTACGACAGCCCCTTCTTCAGCTCCGCCAGCGCGACCTCGAACACACGGTCGCGCGGGGTCTCCTCAATCCATCGGACGACCGGCTCGATCTCGGGCCGGAATCGCACGGCGTCGGGCCCGACGGCCATGTCGGCCCTCGTGGGCGTCACGCGGGCCAGCCCTTCCATCGCCCCCAGCCCGGCGAGCCCGAGAACGGTGCTGGACTGCAAGAACTGCCGACGGCGGAGCGTCCCTCGCATGGCGGGCCTCCTTCGCGAACCCGTTCCGGGCGCGAGCTGTCGTGATGAACCGACCCCAGGCCGATTATGGCGCACGGCGGGTGGCCCTGCCAGTCGTTCGCCTTTCCTCGCCCTCGTCGATGATTTATCATGAGAAGGGAGATCGTCCTCCCCGCCGTGGAGCCTTCGATGGCCACCGCAACCCTCCGACTCGGGCCGGCCGACCATGGTCGGACCATGACGCTCGACGAATTCCTCGATGCCGAGGCCGAGCCGGGGTATCGCTACGAGCTTGCCCGTGGAGTCCTCGAAGTGACGAACGTGCCGGGCGAGTCGCACGCCATCATCCTGTGCAACTTCAACCGCGCCCTCGTCCGCTATGAAATGGCCCATCCCGACGTCGTCTTCTATTTTGGGGGCGGGAGCGAATATCAGTTTCTCTTGCCGACGATGATCTCGGGCCGGAACCCGGATTTCGCCGTGACCCTCCGCGGCGCACCGAGGGACGACCGGGGTCGCCACCCCGCATCGCTCGCCGTCGAGGTCGTCTCCCGCGGCGGCGAGACCCGCGACTATGTGACCAAGCGCGAAGAGTACCTCGCCTACGGCCTTCGCGAGTACTGGATCATCGACCCCCGCCACCACCGCGTGACGATCCTCGTCCGCGACGGCGACGCCTGGATCGAGCGGGTGGTGACGGGCGACGGTTCGGCCGCGAGCACAATCCTTCCGGGATTCGTCGTCCCCCTGGCGGATTTGTGGGCCGGGGCGGATCTATAGGCGTCCCCTGGGCGGGTTTCGCCCGCCGGTGAGTGACGGCTTCCCGATCGCGGAAGCCCTTCTCGTCCCGTCCCCCTCAAGGGGCTGACCGACCGACACTTTTCGGGAGGGGCGGCCGGCCTCTGGTCCCCTCCCCCCTCGTGGGGGAGGGTTAGGGTGAGGGGGGTCTTCGACGGTGGCCTGGGCCTTCGAGTGAGCCGGGGCCTTCGACCCCTCACGCTAACCCTCTCCCACAGGGGGAGAGGGGACCAGACGGGCCGACCCGAAAAGTGACGGTCGTTCAGCCTCAAGGGGGAGGGTTTCCAGAGGGGCCCGCCCGCGGCGCCACCCTCACCCCTCCCCCGGCAGCCCCGCCACGATCTTCGCCGTCTCGACGCTCACCCGCACGACGCGCTCGACGAGGTGGACGATGAACTCGGGGTCGTCCTTGCGGTTCGGGTCGGAGACGATGCCGCTCCGCTTGTCGGTCGTGACGCGGTACTGGTCGATCACCCACTCCAGGGCCGAGCGGTTGCCCAGGCGATAGGCGAAGGCCTCGGGCGGGAGGCCGGCCAGGGTGAGCGTCTCGTTGACGACCAGGGCCGACTTATCCTTGGTCAGCTTCATCGCCTCGACGCGGAACGAGGGCGTCTTGACCCCCTCGGCCACGACCCACTCCAGCGGCCAGCGCTCGACCGACTCGTACCCGACGTGCAGCTCGGCCAGCCGCCGCCCGGCGTCGGCGAACGCGCGGAAGTCGGATCGGAACGGGATGCGGGGCAATTCGCGCTTCAGGTTGTCGGCGAACTTCGTCCGGTACGCCGGGTCGTGCAGGACGCCGTAGACGTTGTGGAAGATGTTCCACTTCGTGATCGACGGGTCGACGTAGTGCTCGCGGAACCGGGCCAGGGACCAGTCGGTGATGTTCTCGCGGCGGTTGGTGCCGTCTTCGTCGTAGACGTAGAAGGGGAAGCACTGGTGACCATCGCTCGAAGCGCAGAGATGCAAGTCTGGAATGCAGTTGGACATTAGGACACTAAAGGACTGAGCCCTAAATCCAATATCGCTTAAGACAATAACCCTGTTTTTTTTTGCGTTTCGGGTGTCGGGAAGAATCTTGGAATACAAAGACCCGCTGATTCAGAGACACGGTCGAAGTACAGGAATTGCTCTGGAATATGGGCGATAGACGGCATCTCGAACCCTAAGAAATATCGAATCTTGAATAGACCCCACGATGCAAACTGAGCTTGAGGCTGCTGCTTCGACTTAATTTCTTCATTCCGGCACAAAACCGTCCACGATCTCCGCACCTGTATGGCCTTGAGGTTCTCTGGACGGGGACTTGATGGTACTCACGCCGCTGCCTGAACGCCACCGACGAGGGCTCGTCGCACCTGGCCGGGCGTCCTGTGGCCGTGACGCCGGATCAGCCACCGCTCGTTGTACGTCCGCTTGAACTCGCCCAACGCCTTGACCAGCTCGGCCACGGTGGCGAACGGCCGCACCCATAGGAGCTGCTCCTTGAGGGTGCGGATGAACCGCTCGGCGCATCCATTCCCCTCCGGCTCCCGCACGAAGCTCGGCGAGCTGACCATCCCGAGGAACTCCAGCTCCCGCTGGAAGTCGTCGCTGAGGTAGTTGCTCCCGTGGTCGTGGCGGATGGCCAGGCCCTCGGCGGCCCTGGCCTCGAACCGGCCGAAGTGCTCCCTGACGCCCTGCCGCAGCGGCTCCAGCGCCTCGAAGCGGTTGCCGCCCTTGGCGGCGTGCAGCCCGACGCACTCGCAGGTGCAGTGATCGACGGCCACGAAGACGTGGGCGGTGCCCTGGCCGGTGGTGACGGTGGTCGTCATGTCGGTCCCCCACATCTCATCCGGCTTCTCGGTCGTGATCGTGCCGTCGTGGGCCTTCGGGCCGTGGGCGTGGCCGCCTTTGCGGGGGGCCTGGAGGTGGTGCTCCCGCATCAGCCGCCGGACCCGCTCCGAGGCGGTGCGGATGCCTCGGTGCCGCAGCCGTGCCCAGACCTTGCGGTAGCCCTCGCCGTGGAACGGGCTCTCGGCCAGGGCCCGGCGGATGTGGCCGACCAGCTCCTCGTCGGTGCCCGCCCCGACCGGCCCCCGCTTCTTCGGCACGGGCCGCTGCTCGGGCGGGACGGCCTCCCGGGCCCTGAGGTAGTAGGCGGTCGAGCGGGCCAGGCCGAAGATGCGGCAGACCCGCTGCAGGCCGTAGGGCCTGCCGGTCGAGGGGGAGGCGGAGCGGCTCAGGTGCCCCGCCTCCTCGGCGCAAAAGGGCGGCCGCTCTCCATCTGCTGGCACTTCTGCCCCAGCAACTCGTTGTCCATCGTGAGCTGGCCGACCTTCGATCGCAGGCGGGCGATCTCCTCGTCTCGGTCATCGGCCGGTCGGCTCTTCATGGCGGCGGTGCCGCCGTCGAGGAAGCCCTCCCGCCAGGCCGAGAGCGTGGCGGCGGTGACGCCCAACTCCCTGGAGAGCGTGTCGAGGTCCTCGCCCCGGAGGAGGCGGAGGACCGCCTCGGTCTTGCGCCTCGCCGAGAAGCGGCCCCGATCCTGGCTGTCGGTCTTCGTGCGGTTCTTGGGCATCTCGGGAACTCCTTCCAAGGACCATTATGGTCCAGAGGGGTGTCCAGAGAAGACCTCAGGCTAAGGAATATCTATCAACTTCGGCGTTATAACTGTCCGAGAATTTCTTGATTTTCTGATCAGATCCGCCTTGTCGAAGGAGAACACGACATCGTCTCGATTCGTCCCGACTCCGAGCGAGTAAATCTTGAAGATCGTGCATCCCTCGTTTGATTGGTCTCGCTTGGCATCACGGCTGCCAATTGAGATATTATCTGAATACTCTTCATTGCCCTCAATAGAAAACCAGTTATGATCTTTATCAGGGACGAGTTCCATCCAGGGAACTCTGGATATACTGCCAAAGGAGTCGATGTACTGCTTCTTCTCCTCCGCCTTCAGGAAATCGGGGACAGCGTGGTGAGAGACCTCACGCCGAGTCCTACTGTGTGAACGAATGAAAAGCGACACGCCCACGCCGACACGAATCTGGTCGCTGAAGACATTTCGGCCGTCTCTGGTTCGGCGCTCTCCGATCAGCCTACCGTTCCCTGCGCAGATCAAAATGATAAATCAAATTAAATTCTGATGAGAAATGCTTTCGCATTCCGTCAAAGGCGATTCCCCTCAGAAACTGATTGTTGCTCACAAAACAGACAATCCCATCACGGCCTTGAAGTCTGTCCACGGCCCAGCGGAAGAATCTAACGTAAGAGTCGGTTATCTTGCTGACGCTCGATGCGCGAGAATCCTTGCCATAACTATCTTTGATTCGTCTGTCGATCACAGGATAACTTCGATTCTTGTTGTTGTCGTTCTCGTTAAGTTGCCCCACGTTATACGGCGGATTCCCGATGATGACATTGATCGGCGCCTTCTTCTCCCGTGCGACCCTCGCCGTGTTCTCCTCGGTCATGAACGAGAGCGACGCCTGCTCGGCCTCGGCCAGCTCGAGCGTGTCGACGAAGCAAAGCCCCTCGAACGGCTCGTACTGCCCCGTCAAATCGAAGTATTCGTGCTCGATGTTCTGGGCGGCAATGTAGTACGGCAGCAGCATCACCTCGTTGGCAAACAGGCCCTCCTTGTAGGCCCGCTTGAGGTCGCGGGGGCCGATCCGGCGGAGCAGGTTCACGATGAAGTTGCCGGTGCCGGTGCAGGGGTCGAGGATGTGGACCCCCTCCGATCCGAGGTCGCGGCCGAACTCCGACTTCAGCACCTCCTGGACGCTGGCGCACATGAAGTCTACGATCGGCTGCGGCGTGTAGACGATCCCGTGCGTGTCGGCCGTCTTGACCGAGTAGCCCTGGAAGAACCGCTCGTAGACCGTGTTGAGGAAGTGCTGCTTCTGGGCGAAGTCGTCGATCGCCCGGGCCTTGTTCTCGATCGCCTTGTAGAACGGGTCGAGCGCCCTGAGGAACTCGGCGCGGTTGAAGCTCCTGCTCACCAGGGCCTCGATCACCGTCTCGATCTCGGCGGCGATCACGTTCCGCTTGACGAAGTCGGCGTTGTCGAAGACGGTCCGGAACAGCCGCTCGGTCAGGAGGTGCTGCACGAGCATCTCGTCGACCGCCGCGACCCGGATGTTCGGGTTCAGCGCCGAGCGGCAGAGCTCCATCAACCCCTCGAAGGCGGTCTGGAACCGCGGGACCTCTTCGTGCGCCGTCTCGATCTTCTTCGCGATGGCCTCGGCCAGGTGAGGGATGCGGTCCTTGAACTCGACGACGGCCTGCTCGAAGCCCTCGGTGTCCCGCTCGGTGTAGCCGTAGAACCGGCTGAGGAAGTCGGCGACCTCGGCGGGGCTGCGGAGGTCGGCGCGGGCGACCTCGGTGCCGTTCTGGAAGAGGACGCCGGTGCGGGTGTCCTCGAAGATGGTGTTGACGAGCGGATACCCCCGCGCGACCTTCTTGCGGATCTCGGCGTCGAGGTCGTCGCCGGTGTCCTTGGCCTCCCAGTAGCCGCGGGGGAAGAGCCATTCGGCGTCGCGGAGCGTGCCGTCGGGGCGGATGGTCTTGCCGCGGACCCTGAGGCTCAACTGGTCGACGAGCAGCCACCCGTGGGGCCTGGCCGTCTCCTCCAGCAGGTTGTGGAACGCCGGGCTCCGGCCCGTCTCGTGGCCGACCTGCCCGGCGTCGTACTCGCGGATCTTGGCGTGATACGCCTGGATCGCCTTGTGGGTCGGCTTGAGGCTGGGAGAGGTCATCGGGCTCGGCGATGAGGGGAAACGGCGGCGTTTCGGCACATGATAGACAATCTGTGGAGGGTCCGCTATCGCGGACCAGCGGCGGCGGAGCGCCGTGGCCGAGGATGGTCCGCGATGGCGGACCCCGCGGATTTTGAGAGCGACCGGTGGAGGAGGGTCAGGGATCGGCGCCTCGTCGCCGTGCGAGAGCGGTTTCCTCTTGAGTCGAGCGGTCTGCTCCGGGTGGGGCGGGCCTCCGTGCCCGCCCGTCTCGGCCTGCTGGGCGGGCACGGAGGCCCGCCCCACCCGGAACTCTCCACCGTCCGCCACAGGCAAAGTGAAACCGCTCTAAACGAAGCCAATTCGGGGGCGTCCCGCGTGCGAAACGAACCCAATTTGCCTCGTCCCGGGGCCTCGACCGAATGTCGGGCTGGGGGGTTTATGTCGGGAATCCCATGGGATTCGATGAACATAAGCGAACGAAGTCGTTCGTAGCCTGCACGCTCGGGTTCGGTCGGCGGGAGGAGGTGGGCCGAGGCGAACCCGAGACCCCGGCCTGGACCGATCTCTCTTTGATCCCGGCGGCTCATCGTAGGGTCCGCTGTGCGGACGTCTTCGATCCCGGGCGAGCCCCGGACGTCCGCACAGCGGACCCTACGAAGAACGACAGACCCATAAAGGAAACGGCTCTAAACGACCTCGGTCGGCTTGCCCGAGGCGACGAGGTAGATGCCCAGGCCGACCAGGCCGCCGCCGAGGATCAGGGGGGGCGTCAGGCGGTCGCCGCGGAGGAGGTTGCCCAGGGCGATGCCGAAGATCGGGGTCAGGAAGGCGATCGTCGCCAGCCGACCAGCGGAATAGCGGGTCAGGAGGATCAGCCAGAGGCTGAAGCACAGGCCCGACGACGCAAGCCCTTGATACAGAACGCCCCCGACCGACGCCGCCGTGAAGTGATAGCCCGAAAACCCCTCGAACACCACGCTCATCACCGTCACCATCCCCAGCGCGATCCAGGACTGGGCAAAGACGAGCGTCCGGGCCGGGATCCGCGGGAAGGTGAGCTTCTGGACGATCGTCTGGACCCCGAAGATGACCGCCGAGACCAGCACGACGAGGTCGCCCTCGAGCCCGCCGCCGAGCTGCAACTGCCTGGCGAGGATGACCGTTACGCCCGACGCGGCCGTCAGCAGCCCGAGCCATCCCCGCGGGCCGAGGTGCTCGCCCAGGACGAGCCAGGCCAGGGGCGCGGTGATCAGCGGATGCACATTGATGAACACGGACGATCGGCCGGCCTCGCTCTGGCTGGTCCCCCAGTTGAAGGTGGCGATCTGCACGGCCGTCATGGCGGCATTCAGGACCAGGAGCGGCCAGAGCTGCCGGGGGACTCCGAACCCCGTCCCGCCCCGGTAGCAGACCCAGGCCACGACCGGCAGCGCGGCCATGAACCGCAGCGCCGCCCCGCCGAGCGGGGGCAGGGCGTGGTCGGCAATGGCGAACTTGGTCGCGACCGAGTTCCCGCCCCAGAGCAGGCAGCAGAAGACGGCGACCGCCACCCCCGCGGGGTCCAGGGGCCGGGACGGCGTCGGGTCGGGCATGAGGCGGTATCGGCGGGTGTGGCGGGTGAGTTGGGCGGGACGGCGGATTGTCGCGGAGCGACGCCGTGGCTGTCAACGCCGGCTCACTTCGCCCTGGCCTTCTGCCGTGCGGCGGCCTCGGCAAGGACGGCCTCGGGGTCCTCGTTGAACAGGTCCTTGCAGCCCGAGCAGCAGACCCAGTAGGTCTTCCCCTTGTAGCTTACCTGGGTCGTCCCCCGCCCTTCCGTGACGATGCAGACAGGGCCCGAATCGCCCGAGGCGGCGAAGGCGACGCCCTGGCGGGTGTAGCCGACCTCGGCCAGCCGGCGGAAGCCGGAGCCTTCCTGGCTCTTGCCTTCGAAGAGCAGCAGGAAGCGGGTGTCGTGGAGGGGCGTGAGGACGAGCCGGCGGGGGCCTTCGTCCTCCGGGCCCTCGGCGGCCAGGGCGAGGGGCTTCTTCTCCGCATAGGTGCCGGCGAAGGACCGCTTCGAGCCGTCGGCCAGGACGGCGTCGAGGACGAACTCGTGCGGCCCCTTCCCCGGTCGGAGCACCGCTGACTTGAGGAGCTTACCCTTGGCGACGGTCAGCTCGAGGGCGGCGGAGTCGGGCGTGAGCTTCCAGGCCCATCCGCCGGTCTCGGTCCACGCGCCGCGCGAGCTGCCGCGCTGGGGCTGGCCGGTGCCGCGCCACTCGCCGACGAGGCTCGCAAAGGGCTTCAACGCGGCCTGGTCGGCGCGGCGGCCGGGCTGGGGGCCGTCGGCGGCGAGGAGCAGCACAGCGGCGGCGGCGATGCAGGTTCTGGCTCGCATGGGTCCTGGTCTCGCTGGCCGATCTTCCTGTTCCCCGACGGCGGGCGGAGCCCATCCTACGGAACACCGTCATCCGCCGTCGGTGTCGCCGGGGCGGGCGGTCCACTGGTCGGGGGCGTCGGGGTTGCGCCGCTTCTTGTTGAGGAGGAGGTTGACGTGGGTCTTGGAGTAGACCAGATCCTCGTCCTCGACGCCTGGCGGGGCGGTCCAGGGGTTCTCGGGGCGCTTGCGAGCGTAGAACTGGTCGAATTCCCGGCCCGAGGCGTCCTCCCAGCCGCGGAAGAGTCCCCGCCGGGCACGGACGCCGCAGGTCGAACAGCGGAAGAAGCGGTCGCGGAACGAGGCGATCGAGGTCCGGCCCATCGTCCACTTCCCGCACCGCGGGCAGCGGATGCCCAGCAAGAAATCGACCGCCGCCATGCAGCCGACCAGGACGATGAACGCCATACCAAGGAACCCGGCGGTGATCGAGACCCCCCGCGCCGTGCTTTGGTTGGAGAGGAGGGCGATGATCAGGCCGACCACGGCAATGGTCACCATCCACTGGCCGATCGTGATCCTCTGGCGGTCGGCGTTCGCCATGTCCGTGCTCCCCGATCGAGCCGCTCAGACGTCGATCCAAACCATGATCGGCTGCGGCCGACCGCAGGGCAAGCGAGGACTGCGTTGATTCGACGGCAGGCACGTTGTTAACGTGCGACTCGGGCTTTAGGATGAAGGGCCGTCCTTTCGTCCCAAGGCCCGCGGTGATGCGGGGTATCGGAGCGCGTCGTGATCGGGACCACGCTCAACCAGCGGTTCTCCCTCGACAAGGAGCTGGGCCGGGGAGGCATGGGGGCCGTCTACCGGGCGACCGACCTCGTGCTGGGTCGGCCGGTGGCGATCAAGGTGCTCAAGGACCGCACGGGCGAGGAGGTCGGCCGCAAAATTAGGCTCGAAGCGCAGATCCTCGCGCGGCTCGTCCACGAGCACATCGTGCGGATCTACGACTTCGGCGAGGCCGACGGGCTCTACTACTTCGTCATGGAGGAGGTCGACGGGTCGAGCTTCTTCCGGCGGTCGAAGGTGCTCGACCTGGCGGGCAACCTCCGCATCCTGGCCCAGGTGGCCGACGCGCTGGATTATGCTCACCACCAGGGCGTGATCCACCGCGACGTCAAGCCGGCGAACGTGCTGCTGACGAAGTCCGACTCGGCGCGGCTTTCCGACTTCGGCCTGTCGGTGCTGATGGAGGCCGACTCGCAGGACTCGGGCATCATCCGCGGCACGCCGACCTACATGAGCCCCGAGCAGGCCAAGGGCAAGCGGCTCGACCACCGCTCTGACATCTACTCGCTCGGCGTGATGCTCTACGAGTGCGCGACGGGCTCGACGCCGTTCTCGGGCCCGCCGTACGCGGTGATCGCCAGCCACGCCAACGCCACGCCCGACCCGCCGCGGTCGCGGAACCCCGAGATCCCACCCGCCGTCGAGGCGCTGATCCTCCGGCTGATGGCGAAGTCGCCCGACGCGCGGCCGACTTCGGGCGCGGCGGTGGCGGCCCTGATCCGCGATGTCCTGGCGACTCAGCCGTCCCTCGGCGTCGCGGCGGCGGTCCCGCGGGGCGAACAGCCTCAGATGGCATCGATCCCTCGCGTCGAGGGGGACCTGACGGCGGCGACGATGATCGCCAATCCGTCGGACAGCCTCGCGGCGACGCCAGCGGGGGTGGCCGCGGCGACGCCCCCGTCGGGCTCGGTCCCAGAGGTCCAGAAGGCGCTGGCCGACCGGATGATCGCCGACGTGCTCGCCGATCCGGTCACGCTCACTCCCGACGAGCGCTACCTCGCCGGCCACTACCTGGCCTACCTCCTCGGCGGGTCGCGGCGCCGGGGCTTCTTCCGCCGGAGGCCGCTCGACCCGCTCAACGCCGACCGTGCCCGGCTCCTGCTCGCGCTCACGTGGCTGACGGTCCGAGGTTCGACCGACGAGGCGTTCGCCACGGCCGCCGAGCTGCTCGAGTCGCGGCCCGACATCCGGCCCAGGCTCTCGCCCGTGGTCGTGGCCAAGTATCTGGCGGCGCGCGACTCGACGCCCAAGCGAAAGGCGCTTCGGGCCGTCCGCCGCAAGCTCCAGGAGTCGAGCGCCTACGCCCGCGAGCACCTGACCGACGACAAGGGCGTCCTGAACCCCGGCCTGATGCCGCAGGTCCTCGACGACCTCCGCAAGATCGCCCCGGGGCGGACCGAGGTCGACGACCAGCTCGTCGAGCGGTGGAACCGCGTGGCCGACGTCTGGCGCGACCGGCCCGACTTCCGCCAGGCCGTCCTGTCTTACGCCACGACCAGCGCCGGGCAAGGACCCGGCCAGCGCCCTGCTCTGGCCCGAGGTCGTCTACCCGCTGATCGAGCGGCGCTCTGGCAACGTCGGCTCCGCTCCGGGGCTGAGGTCGTATGGGACCAGGTCCTCAAGACACTTCACGTGCCGGAGGCGGGCAACCAGTTCGATCGCGCGGTCACGACGGTCGTGCCCCGGCGGGTCGTCGAGGAGATCGACGCCGATGTCGCGGGCTTCCTCGCCGAGGAGCCCGACGTCGACGCCTTCGCCGAGCCCGCCGCGCCGGCCGACCCGGCCGAACGGATCGCGGCCGGCATGGCCGCGTCGAGCCTGTACGAGATGTCGATCGACCAGGCGCCGTCGCGAGGCCTCGTCCGCCTCGCGAACCCTGACCCGATCCGCCTGACGCAGGGCGAGCTCCATGGCCTCTGGCAAGAGGCCATCGCCGCCATGCGCACGCCCGGCAAGGCCGGGCACAAGCACTTGCCGCTCGGCCCCTATCGGCTTGCGGTCATTGCCTCGATCCGGGGCCGGTCGGCCGGTCAGGTCGCGATCCAGGGGATGCGGGGGAACAAGCAGATCGAGATGCTCACCCCCTCGCTCCGGGTTGCCGGCTCGGCGAGCAAGCCGATCGTCGCCGCGTGGGTCTACACCGACGACAGCCTGGCCATCGCCTACGTCGACTTCCAGAACGTCGTCCGCTACATCTCCTGGCATGCGCCGACCGGCCACCAGGACACGTTCGACGACCCCGGCGACCTGAATCACGCCCTTTTCAGCCGCGGCCTCGAGGTCCCCGACGGGCTCGACGCGGCGCTCACGAAGCGATTCCGGCCGCGGAATCCGGTTTGACGCTGGCACAAGGCACAAGGCACAAGGCACAAGGCATAGAAGGCAGGATCGAGAGCGGACCCAATACTCGCCGATGCGCACTCCCCCACGCACCCGCCCGCTCGATGTGCCTTGTGCCTTCCGCCTTTCCTCCTGCACCGCCCCCGAGACACAGACCAAGCACCCCGAGCGCCCCCATGTCCTACCAGTTCCCCGACGGCGGATCGCCTTTCCCCTACGAGCCCCAGCCGAGGCAGCGCGGTTGCCTGTTCTATGGCTGCATCTTCGCGGCCGTGCTGCTCGGGTTGATCCTGCTCGTCATCGGCCTCGGGGGCTGGGCGATTTACCGGGAGGCCAACCAGTTCGTCACGAAGTTCGCCGAGGACTGCGCCGGCGCCGATCCCGGTGGTCGAGAAGCCCCCCGCGGAGGTCGACGCGATCAAGGCCCGGATCAAGAAGTTCTCCGAGTCGCTCGGCGACGGCACGGCCAGCGAGCCCCTCGAGCTGACCGCCGACGAGATCAACGCCCTGATCGCCTCGGTCCCCGAGTTCCGCGGGATCGCCGCGGTCGAGCTCGTCGACGGCAACATCCGCGGCAAGGTAAGCTTCCCGATCGAGCGGATGCCGTTCGGCGCCCTCTTCAAGGGCAAGTATCTCAACGGCACGGCGACGATCGACGCCCGCATCGTTGACGGGCATCCGGTCGTGATGTTGGTCGGGCTCGAGACCAAGGGCAAGCGAGTCCCCGACGCCTTCCTCGCCTCGGTCCGCGGCCAGAACTACGCGCAGGACATCGACGAGGACACCGCGGAGGCCGTCGGCCGGCTCAAGTCGATCGAGGTCAAGGACGGCAAGCTCATCTTCACGCCCAAGCCGCCGGGCAAACCCGAACCCGCGGGCGCGGAGCCGAAGGAGGCCGCCAAGGCTCCCGAACCTCCGATGGAGGAAACGCCCAAGGCCGAGGCGAAGAAGCCCGCGCCGGCCAGGCCGGCGGACTCGCCGAAGCCGCCCGAGTGAGCCCTCCGCGGCCGGCGGATCAGGACAGGACCAGCATCGCGTCGCCGTAGCTGTAGAACCGATACCGCTCGCGGATCGCTTCCTCGTAAGCGGCCCGTACCAGGTCGTACCCCGCCAGCGCCGCGACGAGCACGAGCAGGCTGGTGCGGGGCAGGTGGAAGTTCGTCACGAGCGCATCGACGGCCCGGAACGTGTGGCCTGGTTTGATATAGAGGGCCGTTTCGCCCTCGAAGGGCTCGATCGTACCGTGCTCGCGCTGCCGTCTCGACGGTTCGTGCCGACGTCGTGCCGACGGCGACGATCCGCCCGCCCTCCGCTCGCGCCCGCTCGAGCCGCGCGGCCGCGTGCGCGTCGAGACTGGCCCATTCCGCATGGAGCGTGTGGTCCTCGACCCGCTCGGTCTCGATCGGCCGGAACGTGCCGAGGCCGACGTGGAGCGTCACATCGACCCGGTCGATCCCGCTCGCATCGAGCCGTCGGAAGACCTCGTCGGTGAAGTGGAGCCCGGCCGTCGGCGCGGCGACCGAGCCGTCGACCGCGGCGAAGACCGTCTGATACCGCGCCCGGTCGCCCGGCCCCTCCACGCCCTTGCGGATGTAAGGCGGCAGCGGGACGATCCCGTGACGCTCGAGCAGCGCCCCGGCCTCTTCATCCGACTCGGGACGGACGACCCATCGCCCCGCCTCATCCTTGCTCACGAGCTCGAGGCGGAGCCCCTGCCCCACGGTGACCCGTTCGCCCGGCACCGGCCGCCCACGCGTCTTGCCGAGGACTTCCCACATCCCGCCGGGAAGGACTCGAAGGAACAGACCCTCCCACGCGCCTCCCGTCGCCTCGCGATGGCCGACGAGCCGTGCGGGGACAACCTTGGTGTTGTTCCTCACGAGCACGTCGCCGGGCGCGAGCAGGTCGGGCAGGTCGCGGAACGTGCGATGCTCCCATGTGCCGGCCGATCGCCGGACGACCATCAGCCGCGAGGCGTCGCGGGGCTCGATGGGATGCTGGGCGATGAGGTCGTCGGGCAGGTCGAAATCGAAGGCGTCGGTTTGCACCGGGCGGGCCTGGCGGGGAGAATGAGAGACACCGGGGCGACGTGCCCTTTCTCCCACCATCTGACCCCGGCGTCGCCGCCCGATGCAACCCCTGGCCCGCCGCCTGGCCACCGCCCCGCGGCGACCCTGGCCCGATCATCCCGTCCCGATCACGCTGGTCATCACCGTCCTGGACGCCGGCGGCGCGGAGCGGGCCCTCGTCGCGCTGGTGACCGGGCTCGATCGTCGGCGATGGAGTCCTTCGGTCGTCTGCCTCGACAAGGAGGGGGCGCTCGTCGAACCGTTGCGCGAGGCAGGCATCGAGACCGTGTGTCTCGGTGTCGACCGTCGCCGACCGATCCGCGCGGTATGGCAACTCGCGCACGCCTTCCGCCGACTTCGGCCCGAGTTGGTCCAGAGCTTCCTCTTTCATGCCAACGTCGCGAGCCGGCTTGCCGCCCCGTTGGCCGGGCGGCCGTGGGTCGTCGGCGGGCTCCGCGTGGCCGAGCGTCGGAATCGCTGGCACCTCGGGCTCGACCGGCTCACGTCCCGGCTCGCGCTCGGATCGGTGTGCGTCTCAAAGGGCGTCATGCGACATGCCCGGGATTCCGGCCGGATCAGTCCTGAGCGGCTCATCGTGATCCCGAACGGCGTCGACCCTACACCATTCGACCTCGCCGAGCCCGCCGAACGCGCCGCGCTCGGGGTTCCCGAAGGCTCGACGCTCGCCCTCTTCGTCGGTCGGCTTGACGGGCAGAAAGGCATCCCGGTCCTTCTGGAGGCCGCCGCGAAGGTCATCCTGGGCAACGCCCGATGGCATCTGCATCTCATCGGCGACGGCCCCGACCGGGACGCCGTGGCGATGGCCGTCGCGTCCCCCGAACTTGCCGGCCGGGTCCGCTGGCTCGGCCGTCGTGACGACGTGCCCTCGCTGCTCAAGGCGGCCGATCTGCTCGTCCTGCCGTCGCTCTGGGAGGGTATGCCGAACGTCGTCCTCGAAGCGATGGCCGCGCGGCGGGCGGTCGTAGCGACGGCCGTCGAGGGGACCGAGGACCTCGTCGTCCCCGCTGAAACCGGCTGGCTCGTCCCGCCAGGCGAAGCGGATGCGCTCGCCGCGGCGCTCATCGAGTCCGCATCCGACCGCGATCGCCTCCACCGGTTCGGCGAGGCGGGCCGCAGGCGGGTGGAATCGCTGTTCACGCCGGCGCAGGTCGTCGAGGCCTACGAACGACTCTGGGCCGGGGTGCTGGGGTATGAGCTCCCGTAGGGTCCGCCATGCGGACCGTCTTCGATTCGAGCCCACCCCCGAAGATGGTCCGCACAGCGGACCCTACGTCAACCTTGCTGCAACTGGTTGATCTTGTTGTAGAGCGTCTTGAGGCTGATCCCCAGCTCCTTCGAGGCCGCGGGCTTGTTGCCGTTGTGCTTCTCGAGGACGACCTGGATGTACTTCATCTCGATGTCGCGGAGCGTCGGGCTGCCGTCGGGGATCGAGAAATGGGGGCCGGCGACGGCCGGCGAGCCCGACGAGGCGGTCGAGCGGCGGATCGGGATCTGCGTCGGCAGGTGCTCGGGGCGGATCGGCTCGCCGCCCGAGAGGATCACGGCCCGCTCGATGGCGTTGGCCAGCTCGCGGATGTTGCCCGGCCAGTCGTGAGCAGCGAGGTGCTCGATCGCCTCGGGCGTAAGCGTCGGCGCGTGGCCGCCGCGGCGGGCTGCGTAGCGCATGAGCATGTGCTGGGCCAGAACCGGCAGGTCCGACTTCCGCTCGCGCAACGACGGCAGGTGGATCTCGAACGTGTTGAGCCGGAAGAACAGGTCCTCGCGGAACGTGTCGGCCTCGATCATGTCGCGGAGATTCCGGTTCGTCGCGCAGAGGATGCGGACGTCGACGCGGAACGGGTCGTTCTCGCCCACGCGGCGGATCTCGCCCGACTCCAGGAACCGGAGCAATTTCACCTGCACGCTCTTGTCGAGCTCGCCGACCTCGTCGAGGAAGAGCGTCCCGCCGTTGGCGACCTCGAACAACCCCTTGCGGTGGACGTCGGCCCCGGTGAACGCCCCCTTGCGGTGGCCGAAGAGCTCGCTCTCGACGAGGTTCTCGGGCAGGGCGCCGCAGTTCACGGGGATGAAGGCGTGGGCGGCCCGCTTGCTCTTGTCGTGGAGGTTCCGCGCGACCAGCTCCTTGCCGGTGCCGGTCTCGCCGAGGATCATCACCGCGGCGTCGGTCGGCGCGATCGTGTCGATGAGCCGGCGGACGCCCTGCATCGAGGGCGACTCGCCGACGATCAGCGGCGTGCCCTCGACGGCCTTGAGCCGCGCCTCGAACGCCGACGCCTTGTTCGCGAGGTCGCGGCGCTCGGCCACGCGGTTGAGGATCACCTCCAGCTCGGCCCACTTGCACGGCTTCGTCAGGTAGTCGAACGCCCCGAGCCGGAGCGCCTGCACGGCCGTATCCACCGTGGCCTGACCCGTGAGGATGATGACCTGCGTCTCGGGGCTGAGCTGGCGGATCTTGCCGAGGACCTCGATGCCGGTCAGGCCCGGCATGCGGAGGTCGAGCAGCGCGGCGTCGTACGAGCCCTTCTCCAGGGCGCGGATCGCCGCGACGCCGTCGGGGCAGACGGTGACCTCGTGCCCGAGCCTCGGCAGCTCGATCTGCATCAGCTCGCGGAGGTGGGCCTCGTCGTCGGCGAACAAGATGCGGAGTCCACCTTGTGGCGTCTTCTCCATCGGTCGGCTCTCCTGGAATCGGCCTGGCGCTTCCGTGCTCGGCCTCTACGCGTATGTGTTGGGTTAAACCTTCTAGGCAGCCTTGACGGGTTCGACGGCCTGGTGGACCGGCAGCCGGACGGTGAACGTGGCCCCCTGGCCTTCGCCGGGGCTGGCCGCGTCGATCTCGCCGTGGTGCTGGCTGACGATCCGGTTGGTGATCGACAGGCCCAGGCCGGTCCCCTTGCCGCCCTTGCGCTTGGTGAAGAAGGGCTCGAAGATGTTCTCGAGGATCTCCGGCGCCATCCCACAGCCGTCGTCCGCGAACGTCATCTCGGCCATGCCGCCGGCGTGGCGAAGATCGACCCGGAGCGTCCCGCCGGGCTCCATCGACTCCAGCGCGTTGACCACCAGGTTCAGCACGACCTGCTTGATCTCCTGCGGGTCGACGTCGGCGAGGACGGCCGTTCGGGGCTGGAAGACGATCGCCTTGTTGCGATACTTGCCGATGTGCCGGACCATTTCGACCACGGCCTGAATCAGGCCGGCGAGATCGGTCCGGACGCGCTGAATGTCGCAGACGCGAGAGAAGTCGAGCAGGCGCTCGGTGATGGCTTTGCAGCGGAACGCCTCCTCCTGGATCATCCGGACGTACTGGCGGACGATCTTGGCGTCGCCGCCGTCGGACTCGTCGACGAAGTTGCGGAGGCGGTTCTCGAGGGCCTCGGAGCAGAAGGCGATCGAGGCAAGCGGGTTGTTGATCTCGTGGGCGACGCCCGCGGCGAGGAAGCCGACGCCGGCCAGCCGCTCCGACCGGACGAGCTGGCGGCTCCGCTCCTCGACCTGGTGCTCGAGGTCTTCATACATGACGCGCAGGCGCTCGGTCATGTCGTTGAACGCCTCGGCGAGCGCCTGCATCTCGTCGCCGGTCGCCAGGGCGATCCGACTGCCGAAGTCGCCGCTCGCGAGCCTGCGGACCCCGCGCTCGAGCAGGCGGATCGGGTAGACGATCCAGCGGTGCAGGAGCCAGGTCAGGCCGAAGAGCATCGCCAGGACGAGCCCGGCCGCGGTCCAGACGATTACCCGCGCCGCGTCGTACTGCTTGCGCGAGGCGACGAGGATCTCGTAGAAGTCGCGATGCAGCATCGTCGGGAGCTGCATGACCCGGTGGTTGACGCGATCGATCCGCATGCGGAGGTCGGCCGCCCGGTCGGCCAGCGGCGCGTGGGCCGCCGCGACCTTCGGATTGTCGCGGAAGTATCCGGCCGTCCCGGGAAGCCTGGGGACGACCGCCGCGCCCGGGTCGAGCTCGGCGAGGATCGCCGTCAGGTCGGCGTCGACCTTGAACGCGAGCTCGGCCGCCTCGTGGCCGTCGTCGAGGCGATTGCCGCGGCTGGCGTTCTTCTTCAACTCGTCGAAGTACGACCCCAGGGCCGCGCGGGCGTCGCGCACCGCCTGCCTGAGCGCCGCCTCCGATCGCAGGTCACCGACCTGCGGGACCTCCAGCACCACGGCGCGGTCGGAGAGGTCCTTCGCCCCGCCCAGCTCGCGGATCTGGTCGGTGAGCGTCGTGATGCCGTCGTGGAACGCCCCGAGCCCGAACATCGAGCCGCCGAGGAGCGTGAGCATCATACCGACGACCAGGCTGAGCCCGGCGATCAGCTTGACCCGGACCGGCCATTTGGGCATCGCCGACAACCTCCGTGCGTCGCGCCCGGCGACCCTCCCGGCCGCCGCCGACCCGAACGGGGTCCGGATCGGCCGGCGGACTCTAGCAGAACTTACCGGGGGCTCAAAGCCGGGTTTGTAAAGATTTCCTGGCGTCGGGCCAGACGGGTGACGACACGCCCCGGCTCCTCGCGGCGATGGCCCCGCCGCTTCCTGATGCCGGCCGCGAGCCCGTTCCCCGGGAGGGCGAGGCTCCGCCCGAGCCCGGGCCTGTCGCACGGCCGCGGGGTTGCGGCATCATCCCGACGGACAAGCGCGAGACCCGGGCTCGGCCGGAGCCTCGCCCTCCCGACGCGGTGGCCGTCCGTGGGTCGAAGGTCTTCGACAGGACCTCATCCCATAAAGAAAGAACCCTCCCTTTGCCCGGGAGGGTTCGGTGGGCGGTCGATCGCGTGCGTGACCTCAGGCCGAGGTCCGCCGCGCGACGGGTCGCGACGCGCGAAGGCGGCGAGCAGCGACGTCGCGGTCATCGAACGGGACGACGCTCTCGGCCGTGATCTCGAACGAATGGCCGCCCTTGCCGGCGATCACGACGGCGTCCCCCGGCGCGGCCAGCGCCAGAGCGGCCTCGATGGCCTCGCGGCGGTCGGCGATGGCGCGCGCACGGCCGGGGCGGCGAGTCCCGGCGAGCAGTTCGTCGAGGATCCGGCCGGGGTCCTCGCCGCGCGGGTTGTCCGAGGTGAAGATCACGACGTCGGCGCCGGCCTCCGCCGCCTCGGCGAGCCGGCAGCGCTCGACGCGGTCGGAATGGCCCTCGGAGCCGACGACGCAGATTACCCGGCCGGGGCGGGCGGGGCGGGCGGCGTCGAGGGCCCAGGAGAGTTCGTCGGGCGTCCGCGAGCCGTCGACGAGGACGGCGAACGGCTGCCCCTCCTCGACCCGCTCGGGCCGGCCCGGACTGCCGTCGACCGACTCGAGACCCGCGACGATCGTCGCCTCGTCGACCCCGCCGTGCCGGGCCGCCGCCGCAGCCGCGAGGCAGTGGCGGACGGTGTCGAAATCGCCCGATCGCAGCGACACCGTCGCGTCGATCCCCAGCCCGACCAGGCGGAACCGGACGCCGAGCGGCCCGACCAGCATCACCTCGGCCCGGAGGTCCGCCGGGCGGTTGATGCCGATCGAGACGCGTTCGGCGTCGAGGTTGACGGCGCCGAGGATCTCGGAATCGGGGTCGTCCGCATCGATCAAGATGAACCCGCCCGGCCGGACGCGCCGGACCAGCCGCGCGAACGTGCGGCGGCAGGCCTCGCGGGCGTCGAGGTCGCCTTCGGAGGCGTCGCGGACGCCCGTGACGATCGCCGCGGCGAACGCCGGCCCTTCGACGGCCGGGCCTCGCAGCGACTCGGGCGAGAACTCGACGAAGGCCCCCACGCAGTCGCGGGCGGCGATCGCCCCGAGCCTGCCGGCGAGGGCCTGCGCGTCGAGCGGGGCCTGCCCGACCGGCCGCTCTTCCGCCCCGTCGAACCAGCCGGCCGAGCCGATCGCGCCGAACTTCTCACCCGCTCGCTCGAAGATCGCGCGGAGCCGCGCGGCGATCTCGCCGGCCTCGCGCGTGCCGGCGAGGCCGACGACGTCGAGCCGGTCGGCCGGGTCGCCGGCCAGGGCGTGGCATAGCTTCGCGTGAGCGACGCCCGCGTCGGGGACGATCGCCTGCGGCCGGCCCGCATCGGGGCACGACCTCTCGACCACGAGCCCCGCCGCGCCACGCTTGATGGCCTGGCCGACGGACTCATGCCCGTCCCCGTCCGGCCCGTGCAGGGCGACGTAGACCTGGCCGGGCACGATGGTCCCCGCGTCGGTCGACAGGCCCGAGACCTGCCAGTCGCTGTCGCCGACGAACGTTGCTTCCTTGAGGACCTGCCTGAGGCGGGCCGACGGAATCCCCGGGCCCGACGGACGGTCGATGGACCAGCGCGTCATAATGATTGCCTCCTTGCCGCACGCTCTCCGGGCGTCTATCGCATCGATGGGGGGGCCGCACATTGTCCCTCGCGCGGCCCGGAGCATTGTCTATCGAACCTGAAAAAAACGCAATGCCAGACCCTGGACGCCGCGCTGGGTGCCCTCGGCGGCCGGACATCGCGTCACTTCAAGTCGAAAGGCGCCAGCTCGTTTTTGCCCTCCTTCACCTCCGCCTTGAGGCCCGAGTTCTTGGGGTCGGCATATCTGCCTTTGAGGAGATCGACATGCGGCTCGGCCTTCTTCAAGGACACTTGCCTCTCGGTCGGCCTGGGCGCCGTCGAGATCGTGACGACGTAATCGCCCTCCGGTGCGCCGTCCTTGTCTTCATAGGTGGTGAGGACGAACGATCCGTCCTCGTCGGTGATGGCGTTGGGCTTGGGGACGTCGGCGGTAGGCTGTGTCCTGACGAGCAGGACGAAGGCCCCCGCGAGTGGCTTGCCCCGGTACGAGACCTTGCCGGTGGTCGGATGCCTGGCAGGTCGACCGTCGCCGGGCCCGCACCCCGCAAGCAACACGGGGGCCAAGGCCAGGAGGGCCGACGCAATCAGGACGGCGGCCCGGGCCGGTCTTGGAGAGCTTGGCGGGGTCACGCGTGGGCGGTCCTGGTCCGAGTATGGAACCGGTTGGGTCAGGACAAGGTCAGTAAGAGTCGGAAGAGATGACCTCGCCCCGGTTGTAGCTGATCACCGAGACGAAGACGCTCGGGTTGATGGTCTGCTTGAGGAAGCGGACCGAGCCGTCGCCGAAGAGAAAGTTGCAACCGCTGGGATGGAACGAGTAGATTTCATTATTGTTGCTGAAGTTCATGGATTGGTTGCTGCCGTCCCCGTCGGTCTCGTACTCGCTGTCGACGTCCGCCCAGCCGGCGCCCGAGACGGCGTCGGAGGAATTCGGCGGCGTGACGCCCGTGTTCATCGCCTTGATCAGCTTGCCGGACTTGTAGTAGGCAGGCCGCCCGCCGTCCTCGGTCATCAGGACCGTGTTCGAGAGGCCGTCGGTCACGTCGGCGATCCGCCGGATCTGATTGAACCGGAGCATCCCGATGACGTCCTTGGGCAGGGCCGGCGTGCCGTCGACCGGGAGGTTGTTCGCCAGCATCCACCCGCTCGCCACCTGGTCGTCGACCGCGTAATCGCCCGCGGCCAGGTTGAATCCGGTCGCGGCGAAGCTCGGGTAAGTCGCGGCGACAAGAACATTGTCGAACTGCGAATAGCGGACGCCTTGCGTCGAGGGGCATATCATCACGTTCATCTGAGTCCCGACGACCGTCGAGTTGGGCGCCGAGGCGAATGCCAGCAGCATGTTGTAGCTGTTAAACATCGTCCCCTGCTCGAGATACGGCAGGACCAACTGGACCCAGCCCTGCGTGTTGACCGTGCCAGGGACGCCGAAGGGGGCACCCGACGGGCCGTTGTTGCAGATGTCCGGAAATTGCGCCGAGGGGCAAGGCTGGTCGTAGGTCGGCGGGGTGCCGAAGCTGACTCCCGACAGGGCCGCCAGCGAATTGCTGATGACGAAGGCGGGCGCGAAGTACCCCCGGGAGCTCTCGAAGTTGTGATAGGCCAGGCCGATCTGCTTCATGTTGTTGATGCACGAGGCCCTCCGCGCGGCCTCGCGGGCGGCCTGGACGGCGGGCAGCAGCAGCGCGATCAGGACGGCGATGATGGCGATGACGACGAGCAGCTCGATCAGCGTGAAGCCGGTACGTCGTGCGGTGGCGGGCGGGCGTCGCCTCAAGGTGCACCTCGGGGATTGGGGGTGTGGGTCTCGTCGAGGGCCCGACCGTTATAGCGTCGCCCCTTGAATACCCCGTGTGCCCGGCGCGAAGAATCGGCGAGGGATTCCCGGCCCTTCCGGGGACGGCCTGGCTCCGCCCCCGGGCGCACCGCGGCGCGGCCCGACCTGGCGAGCGCTCGTGGATATTGACGGATATGGATCTCGAGCGCGACGAATCGCCCCCGCCGGCCCTCGCCGCGGTCCGGGACGGCGCCTCCGGGCCCCGCACCGGGGCCGGCTCAGGCGCCGGGACGGCCCGCGCCTCGCCCGCGCCGAGCGAACCCGGCGCGGTCGCCTCGACGGACGTCGGGGCGGTCACGCTGTTCGACGTAATATCTTGATTTATAATGACTTCCGACTCGCGACCATCGTCCGAGCCCCCCGCCTCCTCCGCGGCCCGCGCCAGGTCCGCCCCCGACTTCTCCAGCATCATCAATTGCTGAATCGTCGCCCGCAGCGACCGGTCAATCGCCATCTCGTAGCGATGCCGGAGCTTCCCCTCCTCCGTCCCATCGGCATAGGCCGCCGCGACCGCCCGGCGACGGAGGTCGTCCGGCTCGGGCACCCGACTCCGCGCCTCGCGGAGTCGCGCCAGCTGCTCGGCCACCGCGCGGCGGAGCATCTCCAGCGCCGGCTCGCGCTCCGCCTTGGGCAGCGGGTGGACGACCACGCGATGGCCGTAATCGAAGCACGGCTTCTCCGCGAACTCGGCGTTGTTCGCGGCCAGCAGCCGCGCCGAGGCCCGCGGCAGCCCGGCGACATATTGCGGGTTCTCCTCGAGCCGGTGGCCGGTCAGGAGCATCAGTCTCATGTGATAATGCGGCTGATCCCAGCCCGAGGCCCCGGCCTCGAGGGCGCGCTCGAGCTCGCCGCACGAGGAGATGAGCCGGTCGAGGCCGTGGGCGTCGAGCTCGAGCAGGACGACGGCGGCGACCGGGTCGGCGTCGGCGCGGGCGAGGGCTCTCTCGACGCGGTTGAAGCGTTCGGAATCGAAGGCGTAAGCGGCGGTGTCGGCCCGCTCGGCGAGGAAGGCCGCCTCGGCCTTGACGGCCCTCCGCAGCCGCCACGAGGCGACCGCGGCCCGCTCGACCAGCACGGCCCGGGTGTGGCTGGGCGGCTTCCAGTCGTTGAACCAGGCCTGGCTCGGCCTCGAAGGCGGCGGGGTCCTCGCCGGGGAGGATGACGTGCTCGGCGCGAAGGCCGTGCTTGAGGCCGTTGAACTTGGAGACGGATTTGCCCTCGGGCGAGGTGGGGCCCTTGGACTTCTTGCCGTTCTCGCGGCTCGCTTCGCGCTGCTTTTCGGAACGCATGGGTGTTCGCCTCTGGGTGTTCGCGGACGCTGTCGGCGCGCGACGTCGCGCGCGTTCTATCGCATATCATCGTGATGGGGGCGGGGATCGTTCTCGGAAACGGCGCGACGGCGGTATCCGGGAGGGCGGCATCCGGGAGGGCGAGGCTCCGCCCGAGCCCGGGCATCACGCCCGGCCCGGGGTTGCCGGCGGCCGCCGCCGGGCGATGCGTCATGCCCGGGCTCGGACGGAGCCTCGCCCTCCCGGGGTACGGGCCGGAGGCGACCGGCGGCGCCCCCGGGCCGGGCGTCAGGCCCGGGCTCGGACGGAGCCTCGCCCTCCCGGGGTACGGGCCGGCGGCGACCGGCGGCGCCCCCGGCGCCGGGCGTCAGGCCCGGGGTACGGGCCCGCGGCGACCGGCGCGCGGTCCGCGCGTGCAGCGGAAGCCTGGGCGGTCCCGGGCGGCGCAGCCGCAAGAAGTCGTCGGGCCAAGCCTTGCACACCTCCTGTCGCTTCGCGACCCGGACAACACGTTGTCCGGGCCGACCGGATCGCATCGAGCCCAGGTCAAAATGAGACACAACCGGCGGAGGGGCAGGAATCGCATGACGCCGGAGGACGAAACGGCCCGGTTCGCCGGGCGAAGTCGGGTTGACCGAACCGGCGCGGCGAACTATCGTCGGCGACCGCGCGGCATGAGGTCGTGCGCCTCGGCAGTCCAGGGAAGGAAGGCCGGATGAGCGCGTTATGGCGCCTGCTCAGGGGGACCGATCCGTCGCGGCCGCGCCGCGCGCCGAGGCCGAGCACCGGGCTCCGCCCCGAGGTCTCGGCCCTCGAAGGCCGGAAGCTGATGGCGGTCTCGATGGGGGCGACCGTCGTCCAGGGGACGACGCTGCTTGACGGGACGACGCTCACGAAGAATCTCGTCTTGCCCCCGGTCCAGGTGGCGCCGAAGGTCCTGTTCCCCTCCGACGGCCGCTATGTGCCGATCGCGGTTTCGGGCGGGGTGACCAGCACCTACGGGATGAGCCTCGAGGGCCAGTACGCCGTCTTCCCGAAGCCGGCGTACACGGCGCGGGTGCTCGCCCAGCTGCCATTGCCCGACCCGACGTCGACCGCGCCGGTGCAGACCGGGGTCGTGCACACCTACACGGCGTTCGACCCGACCACGCGGACGTCCGCCACCGTCTCGTACTCGTTCATCACCTACGCGCCGCCCTCGATCTCGGTGGTCAACGGCACGCCCGTGGTCAACGGCGGCGAGGGCATTTATTCGGTCACCTTGCCCGGATTCAAATACCCCGAGGCCTACGGCTTCATCTGGCAGGGCTCCGCCGAGAAGAACGCGGCCGGCGGCTATGTCATGCAGAACGGCCAGTACGTGATCTCTTCGCAGGGCCTGTACCAGGTCGGCGCGAAGGACCTGCCCGTCCCGGACTACGAGAAGCTGATCATCGCCGCCAGGCTGAACAACCGCCGCGGCCCCGCCGACGTCGTCTCGCAGACCACCGACCAGTATCGCCAGGACGAGCCGAACGTCGTCTCCCCGCTCACGCTCCTGGCCGCCCCGTCGATCGCGCCGTTCGGGGCGCCCGTTTTCGTCTTCGCCAGCCCCAGCACGGGGATCAAGTACACCCAGCAGATCGCCGTCCCCACGGGTTACGGCATCAGCCGCACCTACAGCTATAACTTCACGATCCACCTCCAGGCGCGAAAGCACGCGGGCACCGGCGGGCGGCAATACATCGTCAACGTCGCCTCCGAGGACGCCGACGACGGCGGCTCGGCCAACACGGCCGTGGTCGTGCCCACGAACGCGTGAGCCCCGCGCGATCGCGACCGCCGCCGCACGCGCCGGGCAACGCAAGTTGGGATGGCGTCTGGGTGTACGAAATTGTTTGACTTTTATTGAGTCCTCTGCCACTGTTGAGTGTTGGGATCGAACTGGCCCGACCTGCACGTCGGCCGCCGGGTCGTTCCCCACAGCCCGCCTCATCGCCCGTCGGCGCGAGCGCCGGCGGGCCCGCGCACGATCCCCCCGGCCGCCGAGTCGACCACGCGAAGGAGCGATCCATGGCGAACCACCGTCGAGCCGCCGGGGCGATCGCCATCGCACTCGGCGTCGCGGCCCTCGCGGCGACATCCGAGGCCAGCGCAGCCGACCGGCCGTCGGACTCGATCGGCTCACCCGCGTCGGTCGAGATCGCGCCCAGGGATGCGACGCTCGTCGGCCGCCGGGCGACGCGGCAGTTGATCCTTACGGCCCGCGACGCCGACGGAACGATCCGCGACCTGACGCGGCTCGTCGACTGGGTCAGCCTCGACCCGGCGATCGCCGCCGTCTCCGCCAAGGGGCAGGTCGACCCCGAAGGCCAACGGCACGGCGACGATCGTGGCGCGGAAGGGGAGCGTCGAGGCGAAGACGACGGTCGTCGTCTCGAAGATGGACGTCCCCGCGCCGGTGAGCTTCCGCAACGACGTGATCCCCTCGTTCAGCCAGGCCGGCTGCAACATGGGCGCCTGCCACGGGACGCCGACGGGCAAGGGCGGCTTCCGCCTCAGCCTCCGCGGGTACCTGCCCGACCAGGACTACATCGACCCTGAGCCGCGAAGCCGCCGGCCGGCGGATCAACCCGCTCGACCCCGACGCGAGCGTCGTCCTCCAGAAGCCGCTGGGCGCTGATCGCCCACGAGGGCGGCCTGCGGCTCGTCCGCGGGTCGAAGACCCACGAATACCTCCGCGACTGGATCGCCGAGGGCGCGAAGCGACGACCCGGCGCCCCGCCGAAGGCCATCCGGCTCGAGATCCTGCCCGGCTCGCGCGTGCTGAACGCCCCGGCGAGGACGCAGCAGGTCGTCGCGATCGTCCACTACGCCGACGGCGTCGAGCCGCGACGTCACGCCGATCTGCTACTACGACTCGTCCAACCCGGACATCGCCGAGGTCGACGCCGACGGCTATCGTCACGTTCAAGAACCGCGGCGAGGTCGCCGTCATCGCCCACTACCTCGACCTCGTGGCGAACGTCCGCCTGACGCACCTGGTCGAGGTCCCCGGCTTCAAGGTCGCCGACGGTCCCGCAGGACAACGTCGATCGACAAGGCGGTGTTCGCCAAGCTGAACCGGATGCGGATCAGCCCGTCCGAGCCGTGCACCGACGCCGAGTTCGTCCGCCGCGTCTACCTCGACACGATCGGCGTCCTGCCCGCCGCCCGACGAGGTCAAGGCGTTCCTCGCCGATGAGTCGAAGGACCGCCGCGCGAAGCTCGTCGACCGGCTGCTCGCGCGGCCCGAGTTCGCCGACTTCTGGACGCTGAAGTTCGCCGACGTCCTCCGCGCCAACGGGCGGCTGATCCAGGCGAAGGGGGCGAACGTCTACACCCGCTGGATCAAGGCGAACATCGAGCGGAACACGCCGATGGACCGGTTCGTCCGCGAGCTGCTGACCGCCGAGGGCTCGGCCTTCGCCAACCCGGCGGCGAACTATTACCGGGTCAGCCGCGACCCCGAGAACGCCGTCGAGACCACGGCGCAGCTCTTCCTGGGCGTCCGGATCCAGTGCGCCAAGTGCCACAACCACCCGTTCGAGCGGTGGACGCAGGACGATTACTACGGCTTCGCCGCCTTCTTCTCGGGCGTCAAGCGCAAGGCCAGGGCGCGCTGCCCGACGACGAGATCATCTTCGCCTCGGGCGGCGGCGCGGTCACGCAGCCCCGCTCGGGCAAGGCCGATGAAGCCCAAGGCGCTGGGCGGCCCGGTCCTCGACGACCCCAAGGTCCGCGACCACCGCGCCCAGCTCGCCACATGGCTCACCGGCCCCGACAACCCGTTCTTCGCCAGGAGCCTGGTCAATCGGGTCTGGTATCACCTCGTCGGCCGCGGCATCGTCGAGCCGGTCGACGACTTCCGCGACTCGAACCCCGCCTCGAACGACGAGCTGCTCGACGGCCTCGACGGACCAGTTCGTCAAGTCCGGCTTCGACCTGAAGGCGCTGGTCCGGTCGATCCTCACGAGCCGGACCTATGCCCTGAGCGCCCGGACGAACGAGCTGAACGCCGACGACTCGCTCTACTTCTCCCACGCCGCGACGAAGCTGCTGCCGGCCGAGGTCCTGCTCGACGCGATCTCGGCCGTCACCGGCACGACGACGGCCTTCGAGGGCCTGCCGACCGGCATGCACGCGACGCAGATCCCCGACGGCAAGATGGAGAACCCGTTCCTCAAGACCTTCGGCCGCCCGGCCCGCGAGCTGGCCTGCGAGTGCGAGCGCGAGAGCGACTCGAACCTCTCGCAGGCCCTGCAACTGATCGGCGGCGCGACGGTCAACGGCAAGCTCCGCGACGACAACGGCCGGATGGCCGCGCTCGCCAAGGGCGGCAAGTCGCCCGAGGAGATCACCCGCGAGCTCTACCTCGTCGCCCTCGCCCGCGACCCCAACTCCACCGAGATGGCCGCCGCCGTCAAGCACCTGACCGGCGCCAAGGACCGGCGGCAGGCGATCGAGGACCTGGGGTGGGTGCTGATCAATTCGAAGGAATTCCTCTTCCGGCATTGATCCGGGGCCGGGGCGATGCCGATCTACGTCGACGCCGACGCCTGCCCGGTCAAGGAAGAGGTCTACCGGGTCGCGCGGCGCCACAACGTGAAGGTGTGCGTCGTCGCGAACGCCTCGATCCGCGTCCCGGCCGAGGAGCTGATCGAAGGCGTCCTCGTCAAGGGCGGCTTCGACGCGGCCGACGACTGGATCGTCGAGCGGATCGGCGAGGGCGACGTTGCGATCACGACCGACATCCCCCTGGCCGGGCGATGTCTCGAGAAGGGGGCGAAGGTGCTCGGGCCGAAGGGGAACGTCTTCACCGAGGATGCGATCGGCGAGGCCCTGGCGACCCGCGCACTGCTCGACATGCTTCGCCAGTCGGGCGAGTTCGGCGGGGGCCCCGCGCCGTTCGCGAAGGCCGACCGCTCGCGGTTCCTCGCGAAGCTCGACGAAACCTTGCACGCGATCCGCCGACGCCGCTGAGGCCGGGCGCCGTCACCGCGTGGTAGGCTGGAGCCGGTCGTCGAGGTCGAGGGGATCGCGCCTTGGATAACTCGAAGAATCAGGACGAGCCGCGGCGTGGCCGGCCGCCGGTCGGCGAGGTCGTGGTCGCCGGCACATTGATTCTCGCCGTTCTGGCCGGAGCGGCCTGGTGGATGACGTCACGGCGGGCGTCCGGGCCGGCCTCGCCCTACGTCGGCGACCGTTCGTGCCGCGAGTGCCACCCGGGCGAGTCATCGCTCCACGCCCGTTCCGGGCACGCCCACACGCTCCGCCCCGCCGCCGAGACCGACGCGGCTCGGAAGCTCGACGGGACCACCGTTGCGGACCCCGAGAGACCGGGCGTCTCCTGGAGCTTTTCGCTCGGAGCCGACGGATTCACGATGACCCGTCGCGAGGCGGACGACGTCCGGCGGATGGCCGTCGAGTACGCCTTCGGATCGGGCCGGCACGCCGTCACTTTCGGCACGCTCGTCGACCGCGACCCGGCGCATCCGCGCCTGCTGGAGCACCGGCTGACCGCCTTCGCCCACGCCGAGCGGCCGGGGCTGACGCCGGGACACTCTCTCGCCGGCCACGCCGATGGGAACACTCCCCACGGCCGCGAGCATTCGGCCGAGAACACGCGGAAGTGCTTCGCTTGCCACTCGACCGCCACATCCGACCGCGGCCCGTTCCGGCTCGACACGGCGACGATGATCCCGGACGTCTCGTGCGAGCGGTGCCACGGCCCGGGCCGAGCCCACGTCGAAGCGGCCGGCCGGGCGCCGGCCGCGCGGCCCTGGCGATGGCGATGGGACCTGGGCGGTCGTCGCCCGCCGAGGAGGTCGTCACGTGCGGTGAGTGCCACCGGGTCCCCGAGATGGTCGCCGCCGGCAACATCCGGGTCGAGAATCCCGCGCTGGTCCGCCACCAGCCGGTCGGCCTGATGCAGTCGGCCTGCTTCGTCAAGAGCGGCGGGGCGATCGGCTGCACGACGTGCCACGACCCGCATGACCGGACGTCCGCAGAGATGGGAGGCTACGAGGCTGTCTGCCTCAGGTGCCACTCAGGCCCGCCGAACACCCCCTGCCCGACCTCGCCGCAGACCGGCTGCATCGGCTGCCATATGCCCCGCCGCGACGTCGCTCGGGGAATGATGATGACCGACCACTGGATCAGGAAACGGCCCTGACTCGGGGCCGATCCGCGACACGCGGCCTGGACCGTGGCCGCGGACGGTCCGCCCATGGCATCATGCCCTTGCCTCTGACATACGAAGGGTTTAAGACTCGCATCAGTCGAATCACATCCCTCTTGATTTCCTGATTAGGCTTTGGTCTGCTGACGGGGCACTTCTCATCCGGGGACCGATCCCGTGCCCGACGGCAGGCTGCGCCTCCCTCCTCGCGGGGACCGGCCTCTCCGCGGCCCCGAGCCGATAACGGCGCGGTCGGTTGTAACGGTCATTTATCGAGTCATGAGTTGCTCGTCGTCGTTGCGGCCGGGGCGGTCTTGCGCCGGCGCCGACGGCGATCCGGGTGGGGCTCCTACCTCTCACGAAAGGTGCGGACCATGCGGCATGCCCGACGCTCACGCGGTTTCACCCTGATCGAGCTGCTCGTCGTCATCGCGATCATCGCGGTCCTGATCGCCCTGCTCCTGCCCGCGGTCCAGGCCGCCCGCGAGGCGGCCCGGCGGAGCCAGTGCGTCAACAACCTGAAGCAGATCGGCATCGCCTGCCACAACTACCACGACGTCGTCGGCCGCCTGCCGGACGGCCATTTCGGCGTCGGATGGAACGACTGGTCGTGCAGCGTGATGCTGCTGCCCTACGTCGAGCAGACGCAGCTCTACAACTCGATCAACTTCGTCAACAGCGGCGCGGCCGCGGCGCGCCGGGTTCGCCCCGAACACGACGGCGATGCGGATCAACGTCAATCTGCTCAACTGCCCCTCCGACATCGACCGGCTCATGAACGGCTATGGGCATCAGAACTACTGCGGCAACGCGGGCACCGCCCCCGAGGCGTTCTTCGACAACAATGGCCACGGCGCCTGCAACGGGCTGTTCTTCACCGTCAACAACAACAACTACCCGGTCGGATTCCGCGACATCACCGATGGTCTGAGCGGCACGGCGTGCTATTCCGAGAAGGTCAAGGGGATCGGCGACCAGATCGCCGTCGTTGACCCGCTCAACCCGACCTCGGCGATCGTCAGCGTCCCGGTCAACACGGGCAAGAATGCCAACGGCACGTGGCAGGACGTCGACCCGACCGACTACTACACGCGCTGCCGCGCAAGCACCCCCAGCGGGCCCAACGCCCAGCTCGCCACCAACGGCGCGATCTCCCAGGGCGAGTGGTGGTGGGACGGCCACCCCGAGACCGGCCTCTACAACCACGTCATGCCGCCCAACCTGTGGAGCTGTGACGACTCGAACAACTCCTGGGTCAACGACGCGGCCGCCGCGACGGCCAGCAGCCGACACTCCGGCGGTGTCAACGTCCTCTTCGCCGACGGCTCCGTCCGGTTCATCAAGGGGACCGTGGCCGTCCAGGTCTGGTGGGGCCTCGGCACCCGCGCCGGCAACGAGGTGATCTCGTCGGACCAGTATTGAACCGGCGGAAGGGATGGCGTCCGATCCCCGCCGCGGCGGGGATCGGACGACCCAGCCCGCGCCCGATCGGTTCACTTTGGCGGCGGCAGCTCGATGTTAAAGCTGTTGTCGCCCGACCTGACCTCGTAGCGCAGTGCCGCGTAGCCAAGCTGCGGGTCCTTCTCGAGCGGAGGCCCGGCGACACGCACCGAGTTGTACCCCACGAGGGTCGTGATCTCGTACGTCCCGTCCTTGTTGATCGCCGCCGTTCGCCCTGGCACTTCGGGCCGCGCGCTGATTGGCGGCGCTGAACACGACCTCGCCGCTCGTCAGCGGCTTGCCCCGGGCCTTGACCGACCCGTGCACCTTGGCCTCGGCGCGCGACGACTCGACGGCCGGCGCGCCACCGCCATCGCAGCCCAGGGGGACGACCCACGCGGCCGCCGCCAGGGCGATCTCCCAGGCAGGACGTTTCGCTCGACCCATGAGACCCTCCCCTCGTTGGAATAAATCCTCGGGGAATCCGGGCGGCAGGCGCCGCCCCTGACCTTCAATCGGCCCGGCTCCCAGGGACACCGACGAAGACGTCGGTCGCCGGGTGCCTCTGCTTCCACTCGCGCCAGGTGGTCCGGGTCCACTCCTGATGGGGATAAGGCAGGTTCGACGGGCCCTCGCTGGAGTCGACCGGCATGCCTGTCCGCTGCCAGTAGGCGACCCCGTCGACCCTCACGACCATCTCTCCGTCGACTACGCCCGCCTGGCTCACGTCGAGCGGGCGCGATCCCGGCTCGCCCGCGAAGGCCTGCGTGCAGCCGCTCAGGTCGCAGTGCGCGATCGTCACAGGCACGCCGCCCACGACGTCGTTGACGACATGCCAGGGCGGATACGCCAGCGCCCCGAGCCGGTACGCCCGAGGCCGGCCCCCGACGACCACGCCGATCACCTCCTCGCCTTCGGCCAGCCCCGAGGTCTCGGCCGTCACGGCAGGCGGCCTCGCCAGGCCCGGTACCTCGAACCGTCGCGTCAGCCGTCCCGGCACGCCCGCGACGGCCACCGCCTTGTTCTCGTCGCGGCGGAGCGACGCCCGCTCTAGTCCGAATGTGCTCGCCACGACGATCGCCCACACGATAAACACGGCCGCCGACACGCCCCCCAGCCTCGCGGTGCGGGAACGTTCCATCCTCAATGCAAGCGACCGGAAAACGGTCGGCTTTCGGATCGACATATCTGGGGCTCGGCGAGAGGCCGCCGGGATGGGAGAGGCCGGCACCAATATACCACCGCGTGCCCGCACAACTCAGATCAATCCGTGCTTCTTGAGCTTGCTGCAGAACGTGCTGCGGGCCAGCCCCATCAGCCGCGCGGCCTCGCTCTTGTTGCCGTGGGCCTCGTCGAGGGCATCGACGAGCTGGGCGCGCTCGAAGGCGTCGGGCTCGCCGTCGAGGTCGCCGGAGTCCTCGGGGGCGGGCAGGGCGCGGGCCCGCCTCGGGCCGGCGATGCCCGCGGGCGCCGCCACGGGCAGGCTCGGCCTCACCCGCGAACGTCGCCGCGATCCCGAGGGATGGCGGACTTCCGGCGGCAGGTCGGCGAGAGTCACGGCCGGCCCATCGGAGAGGACCACGGCGTGCTCGATCACATTCTCCAGCTCGCGGACGTTCCCCGGCCAGTCGTGCGCCACCAGGGCCTCGACGGCGTCCGGGTCGAGGTGCGTCGCGGGCCGCCCCGCCCTCGCCGCGTGCAGGCCGAGGAAATGGACCGCCAGCTCGAAGATGTCCTCCCGTCGCTCGCGGAGCGAGGGCGTCCGCAGCGGGATGACGTTCAGGCGATAGAACAGGTCCTCGCGGAACCGGCCCTGGCGGATCAGTGATTCGAGGTCCTGGTGCGTCGCCGCGATGATCCGCACGTCGACCGAGATCGGCGTCGAGCTGCCGACCCGCTCGAACGACATCTCCTGGAGGACGCGGAGGAGCTTCGTCTGGACCTCCAGGTTGATGTCGCCGATCTCGTCGAGGAAGAGCGTGCCGCCGTCGGCCTGCTCGAACCGGCCCATCCGGTCGCGGTCGGCGCCGGTGAACGAGCCCTTCACATGGCCGAACAGCTCCGACTCGAGCAGGCTCTGCGACAGCGCCGCGCAGTGGACCTTGACGAACGAACGGCCCGCGCGGGGGCTCGCGGCGTGGATGGCCTCGGCGAGGAGTTCCTTGCCGGTACCGCTCTCGCCGCGGATCAGGACGGCCGACGGGCTCGCGGCGACCTTCCGCGCCACCTCGATCATCCGCCGCACGGCCGGCCCCGTGCCCTTGATCGCGTCAAAGGCGGACAACGACGTCGGCCCGACCCCCGCGGCGTCGGCAGCTTCGGCCCTGCCCGACGCCTCGACCCGGCCGGTGAGCTGGTCCTGGAGGATCAGGATCCGCCGCTGCTGTTCGGCGATCTTCTCGACCTTCGACCGGAGCTCGCCGTTGAGCGACTCGAGCGTCTGCTGGATCGTCGCCGAGTGCAGGGCCAGCGTCGCCACCGAGCTGAGCGCGCCCAGGAAGGCGAGCTCCTCGTCCTCGTACGGCAGCCCGCTCCGCTTCGGCCCGAGGACGAGCAGCCCGGCGAGCGACCCGTCCGACTCGAGCGCATGCGCCGCCTCGCCGCCCAGGGCGATCATGGCGTCGGTGGCCGGGTCCGACGCGCCGGCGAGGGCCATCGCGTGCGGGACGCGGATCGACGACGAGCGTTCGAGCCGCTCGACCAGCGGGTTCTCGGAACCGAGCCGGGGCTCGTCCGGCGACGGCCCGAGGCACGCGACCAACTCGTAGTCCGGCCCCTCGGGGTCGGCCAGGTAGATCGCGCCCCAGTCGATGTGGAGCACCTCGGAGGCCGCCTCCAGCAGCCGACGACTCAGCGTCGCGCGGTCGACCAGGCTGCCCACGGCTAGGTTCATCTTCCGCATTGCCTGGTCGAACTTGTACTTCTCGCGGTAGAACCGGCGGTCGATCGCCTTCTGGAACGGCCCACGCATGGCGCCGGTCAGGATCAGGAACGCGATCGCCGTGACACCGGCCGCGAGGCCGCCGGTCGAGACCTGGTGGTCGAGCAGCCGCTTGCCGATCAGCAGCGCGCCCAGCACGAGGAACCCCGAGTAGAGCACCCCGGCGGCGACGCTCACCAGCAGGTAGACCATCCCCCGCTGAACCTCCTCGACCTGCATCAGCTTGTACCGCGTGATCGAGAGGGCATAGGCGACCGTGTAGAAGAGCGAAGCGATGAACATCGGCCAGGCCGTGCTCGTCCTGCCGAGCCGCGCTGGGTCGAGCCACGCCATCCAGAGCAGGTAGATGATGAGCGGAGCCGACCCGATCGTCGCCATCAGGACCCAGCGCACCTGGTTCCGCTCGGCCCTGGTCCGGGTCCTCCGGAAGAAGTTGTCGAGCAGGCAGGCGAAGAAGAGCGTGAAGAACACGAACGCCAGGCCGATCGACGCATAGGCGAGCGTCTTGAGGATCGCCAGGACCGCGTCGACCCCCTCGGGCGCATGATCGCCGAGCCACTTGGACCAGAACATCACTGCCCAGAGCGCGGCGACGTCGGCCAGGGCAACGCCATAGACGGTCCCGATCACGAGCCTGCGATGGAGCAGATACGTCGGATTCGGCCTGGGAAAGACCAGGGCGAAGTGGAGGCTCACGACCGGCACGAGCACCGCGAAGAGCACGAACGGATAGATCAGCGCCGGCTCGGCGACGATCTCCGTCCAGTGGTAGCCGCCGATGTAAGCCCCGACCGTGACGACGCAGATCCAGAAGAAGATCCGCGCGAGTCGTCGCGAGGCCGCCTCAGGTACACCCACGCCCCGAGGGCGAAGATGATCATCTCCTGGACGAACCAGGCGACCGACGTCAGATAGGTCTGCGGCGGCCGATGTCGGACCACCGCGGTCGCCGTCTCCTCCGGGCCATCTCCCCCGCGTAGCCAGGCGACCTCGACGGTCTGGCCGACCTTCGAACGAAAGTCTCGGACCGCATGGACATAGTCGGTGTAGTGGCGAATCGGCCGCGAGCCGATCCGGACGACCCGGTCCCCCTGTTCAGGCCGCCTGGGCTGCCACAGGTAACCATCGGGGATCGGGTCCTTCACCAGCGTCCCGAAGATGCACCTGAGCCCGATGTCGCCCGACCACCCGACGGCGTAGAGGACGCCGGCCGAATAGATCAGGGGAATCGCCGCGAGCACAGCGAGGATCACCCAGCGACGCCGTGCGGAACCGCCTGATCGAGGCGTGTTCGCCGAAGCCCGGCCGACTTCGCCCGACCGAGACGTGGGCAGGGAGTTCATGATGGCGGCTCGAAGGTGCGTCCCACGCGTCAGCCGGCGCGATCCCCGTCGGGATCAGCGACGCGTCCGACTCTGATCCAGGTTAGCGGATCGTTAGCGAAACGCAACCCCATCGTTGACGAAAGGCGAGACGAACTTTGTCAGCAACGATTTCGTCAGATCGAGCGAACTCCGTGACGACGACGAACAACGAATCCGCGAGACGGGCTATATGGGCAAGAAGAGGCGCCAATCAAAGGTTTCATCACAGTCGCCATCCTACTTATCTTTCCACACAGATCGATGGAGCAACCGCATGGTCACCCTGGATCACCCATCTTGTATGTCAACGGGGCCCGGTTAGCGATATCGTTAGCGAACGAAACGACGAAGAGCGCCGTTTTTCTTGCGGTCTTCACACCCATTTCGTTAACGAACCGCCATCCGATCGACACGGTAGGGATCGGGCACGGATCCTGCCTTACTCTGGAGGCACACCTCGGCTTCCGCACCTTGGGCGACATCGGCTTGGGAGGCTTCATGCGGATCGCAGCGAAGCGACGGAGTGAGTCCTGGTCGCGTCTTTCTCTCCTTCCCGACCGATCGTTCCCGCTGGCCCCCCGCATTTCGGGCGTGGACGTTGTTCGCCTCGGCCGGGGCGAGCCGATCGTCTTGCTTCCCGGACTGGCCGGCGGCCGCGATCTGCTCATGCCCCTGGCCCGCCGGCTGGCCAGGCATAACGAGGTGATCTTGCCCAGCCTCCGGGGCGACCGCGGCCTTCTGGGGACGATGCCGGCGCGAGACGTCGCCGAGCATGTTGACGACCTGGCGCGGACGCTCGACGGGCTCCGGCTCGAACGACCGATCCTGATGGGCGTCTCCTTCGGCGGGGCGTTGGCTCTGGAGTACGCCGTCGAGCATCCCCACCGGATCGGCGGCCTGGCGATCTGGGGGGCCGAGGCCCGGTTCCGGCCCACGCTCGGCACGAACGTGACCCGTCACGTCTGCGAGCGCTATCCGCTGCCCGCCGACAGCCCGTTCCTCAACCAGTTCTTCAACCTGCTGCACGGCGGCAAGCCCGAGCCGGGCGCGATGACCGATTTCATCGTCGACCGGTGCTGGACGACCGATCAATCCGTCGTCGCCCACCGCCTGAGGATGCTCGAGGATTTCGACGTCGCCGAGCGTCTCTGGCGGATCGATGCCCCGACGCTCGTTCTGGCCGGCTCGCGCGACGTCGTGATCCCGCCGTCGCGCCAGCGTGCCCTGGCCGAGTCGATCGCCGGCGCGAGCTTCGTCCCGGTCGAAGGCGCCGGGCACGTCGGCTTCCTCACCCACCGGGCCGAGGTCGCGGAGGGGGTTGCCGAACTCGTCGGCAAGGTCCGGCAGTCCTATTGTTAGGTCGCCTCAGTCCTCGCGGACCCTCGCCACGATCCAGCGGTCGAAGGCAGGGAGCAGTTCTTCGCGCTGGGAGTACGGGCCCGGCGAATACGCGCGGGATTTGAGTCCGAGCTGGGTCAGCTCCGAGACGTGCCAGTCCTGGCGGTTGGTGACGTCCCAGAACTCGACCGCGTCGGACGGGTCGAACCCGGGCTTCGCGAGCTCGTCGGGGTGGAAGTGCCACTCGCAGACGACCTCGGTCCGGCCCTCGCCGCGGGGCCAGAGGACGTGGGTCATCACGTAGTCAGGGTGGAGACTCAGGAGGACGTTGGGCAAGACCGCGTAGTACGACACGTGCCGGCAGGCCTCGGCGCCCAGGCCCCGGAGGTTCGCGCGGCGGGCCTCGCCGGTGAACGACATGGTGGCGATCCCGTCGCGAAGGTCCATCCGGCCGCCCAGATAGGTCGAGCCGGGGCCGGCCGGTTCGTTGGTGCCGCTGAGGTAGTGCGAGACCTTCTGCAAGGCCGGGTGGATCACCGGGCAGTGCAGGCACTCGGAATAGTTCTGGATGATCAGCTTCCAGTTCGCCGCGACGTCGTAGACGACCCGGGCCCCGCGCCTCAGTTCCCCCATCCGCCAGGACGCGAACTTGCTCGGTAAGTCGCCGAGCTGATCGGCCAGGGGCACGTGGGCGCCGGAGAGGTTGAGGAAGATGAGTCCGTCCCAGACGTCGCACCCCAGCGGGACAAGGCCGAAATCGTCCCTGCGGAACTGCTCGCCCTCCTCGAAATGGGGCGCGGCGACGAGACGGCCGTCGAGGTCGTACGTCCAGGCGTGATAGGGGCACTGGAGCCGCCGGGTGTGTCCGGGGCCCTCGCAGACACGCGTCCCTCGGTGGCGGCAGACGTTGTAGAAGGCGCTGATCCGATCCTCGGCTGAACGAACGACGATCACGCTTTCGTCGCCGAGAGTTCGGAGCACGTAGTCGCCGACATTCGGGACCTCATCGGTCCGCCCGGCGCAGAACCACATCCGGCCGAAGACGCGGTCGATCTCGCGGCGGTAGTGGTCGGGATCGACGTAGTATCGCGCCGGCAGCGTGAACACCTCGCTGGTCGATTCCATCGCGGGCTCCCGGCCGAGGGGCCTCTTATCCCCCGTCGTCTCCGATCGCCTCGACGGGGCATTCTTCCATCGCGGCCCGGCACGCGGCGAGCTCGGCGGGCCCGTCGGGCTGGCGGGTGACGAAGCTGTATTTCCGCTTATCCTCGCGGACGAAGTTCGCCGGCGCGGTCTCGCGGCAGAGGTCGCAGTCGATGCACGTCACGTCGACGTAGAACCGCCCGGCGACGTTCTCGGCGACTCTCCGCGAGCGGTCGGCCATCGCGTGGGGCTCGGTCCAAGGATAGGGAGGGAGACGAGAGCCGAAAGGCGGAGTGAAGAGTGCGGAGTGCGGAGTGCGGAGTGAAAAGACGGACTGAGCGTCGGAATTCCGCGAGCCGGGGACGTCGCCCGCTCACTGACTGCGCACTCTTCACACCGCACTCTTCACTTCCCCATTCTGCATTCTCGCCGGCCACCGAGGCCAGCCAGTGCTCCCGGTTCAGACCTCCTTCGAGTCGATCCACGTCATCAGCTTCCGCAGCTTGGCCCCGACCTGCTCGACCGGGTGCTGCCGCTCGCGGCGCTTGGTGGCGAGGAAGCCGGGCCGGCCCGCCTTGTTCTCGAGGATCCACTCGCGGGCGAACTGGCCCGACTGGATCTCGCCGAGGATCTTCTTCATCTCGGCCCGGGTCTGCTCGTTGACGATCCGCGGGCCACGGGTGTAGTCGCCGTACTCGGCCGTGTTCGAGATGCTGTACCGCATGTAGTTGAGGCCGCCCTGGTACATCAGGTCGACGATCAGCTTCAGCTCGTGCAGGCACTCGAAGTACGCGCTCTCGGGCTGATATCCCGCCTCGATCAGCGTCTCGAAGCCCATCTTCACCAGCGCGCTGACGCCGCCGCAGAGCACGACCTGCTCGCCGAAGAGGTCCGTCTCCGTCTCCTCGGCGAACGTCGTCTGCAGGACGCCGCCCCTCGTGCCGCCGATCCCCTTCGCATAAGCCAAGGCGAGGGCCTTCCCGCCCGGCGTGCAGGTGTCCGACGTGGCGATCAGGCAGGGGACGCCGCCGCCCTTGACGAACTCGCTCCGCACGAGATGTCCCGGGCCTTTCGGCGCCGCCAATGCCGAGTCGACGCCCTCGGGGGGGACGACCTGGTTGAAGTGGATGTTGAACCCGTGCGAGCAGAGCAGCAGGTTGCCGGGTCGGAGCTTGGGCTTGATGTCGCGGTTGTAGATGTCGGCCGTGACCTCGTCGGGCAGGAGGATATTCACGAGGTCGCCCGCCTCGGCCGCCTCGGCCGCGCTGACGGGCTTGAAGCCGTCCTTGACGGCCTGGTCGTAGTTCGGCCCGCCGGGACGCTGGCCGACGAGGACGGTGCAGCCCGAGTCGCGAAGATTCTGGGCCTGGGCGTGCCCCTGGCTGCCGTAGCCGATGATGGCGATCGTCTTGCCCTTGAGCAGTCCGAGGTCGGCGTCCTGGTCGTAGTAGATCGTGGCGGGCATCGCGGGTTCCTGGCTGGCTGGAGGGCTTCGACGAACGGTTGTGGTGGAGATTGCGTCGCTTGGAGTTATGGCGGGGTCGCGACCCCTCGTCCTAACCTATATACCCCCCACCCTACCCTCCCCCGCAAGGGGGGAGGGATCTTGGATCTCGGGCGGAGGACGAAGAAACCCTCCCGCCTTGCGGGGGAGGGTAGGAAGGGGGAAGTCCGGGCCAGTCCGCAGCGTCCCGACCAGGAAAATCAGAGGCTCGAATGCCCGACGACCGCCCCCTCCTCCTCGGCCTCGTCGAGGTCGTCGCGGGAGACGTGGCTGTCGCGGACCAGCGCGATCCGGCCGGTCCGGGCGAGCTCGCCGATGCCGTAGGGGCGGACCGCCTCGATGAAGGCCTCGAGCTTCGACTCCTTGCCCGAGACCTCGATCATCATCTGCTCGGGCCCGACGTCCACGACCCGGCCGCGGAAGATCTCGACGAGGGCCTGGATCTCGCCCCGCTGCTCGCGGGTCGCCTTGACCTTCAGGAGCATTAGGTCGCGCTCGACGTAGTCGCGGCGGGAGATGTCGTCCACCTTGACCACGGTGACGATCTTCTCGAGCTGCTTGCGGATCTGCTCGAGCATCCGGTCGTCGCCGACGACGACCACGGTGATCCGCGACAGGTGCGGGTCGTCGGTCTCACCGACGGCGAGGCTGTCGATGTTGAACCCGCGCGAGGCGAACATGCCCGAGACGTGCGCCAGGACCCCCGGTTGGTTCTGGACCAGGGCCGAAAGCACGTGACGGATGCGGCCCGAGCCGCGCGTCGCGGTCTCCGAGGTCGAGGCTGCCGGCGAGGCCATGAGGACGATCGCTCCAATCGATTGCGCGGACGGACGTTGCTTCGGGTCGTGGATCTAGTGTACGGAACGGGCGCCCCCGCCCACAACGGGAAACCCGCTCCGACCGCGACGACACCGTCCGACCGGCCCGGGTTCGGACGGCGTGGTCCCCGCTGCGCCACGGCGCAGCACGAACGAGGCGACCAGGGCCGCCCAGATCAAACTCGTCGCCCCCGGAGCGTCGATCAGGACGGGCCCGACTTGGCGTAGTGCGCCCCGCGGACCGCCGACACGTCCGCCACCCACGCGATGCAGGCGTAGTTCTCGAAGTAGTGGTGCGAGACGTAGGTCAGGATCGCCTCGGCCGTCTCGGGCGTGCAGATCACCTCGATCCGCACATTGTCGCCCTCGACGTCCCCGCGCGCCCGCGCGAGCCGTAGCCGTCGACGATGCCGTAGGTGTACCCCGTCGCCCCCAGCGCGAGCAGCTTGGGCAGGATCTGCTCGGTCAGCACCGACTCCGTGACGATCACCAGCAGCTTCAGCAGATGGAGATTCATCGCCTGACCCCTGAGCGGATGAAATGAGTCCGGGAAGACGACCGCTTTCGGACCGCGTCAGTAGGCCCCGAGCTGCTTGGCCATCTGGTAGTAGATCGGGATGCCGAATGCAATGTTGAACGGGAAGGTGATCGCGAGCGAGGCCGTGATCGATAGCGTCGGGTTGGCCTCCGGAAGCGTCAGGCGGACCGCCGGCGGCGCGGCGATGTACGAAGCGCTCGAGACGATCGCGGCCAGCACGGTGCACCCGCCGAGGCTCATCCCCGCCATCTTGCCGAGCCACGCGCCGAGGAAGCCGTGGACGAGCGGCACCAGGATGCCGAAGGCGATCAGGAACGGCCCGACCTTCTTCAGGTCGCCCAGCCGCTCGCCGGCCACCAGTCCCATCTCCAGCAGGAAGATGCAGAGGGCGCCGCGGAAGATCATGCCCTTGCTGTAGAAGAAGTCGTGGAACGGGACGAAGGCCTTGGCGGGCATGAAGGTCGTCGAGATGAAGCCGATGACGAGCAGCCCGGCCATCAGCATGATCGACTGCCCGGTGAGGACTTCATAGAGTGCCTCGCCGAGCTTTCCTTCCTTCTTTTCACCCTCGACCTCGTCGAGTGTCTGCGCGTCCGCCTTGACCTTGGAGAACACGGCGCCGATCGCCAGGGCGATGGCGATGCCCGGGCACTCGAGGATCGTCACCAGGGTCGGCAGGTACGAGTTGGGCGGTGACCCGGCCTGGTTGGCGAAGACGTCGGCCACGGCGTAAGTTACGGCCGACGTCGAGCCGTAATGCGCGGCGATCCCCGCCGAGTCGGCCACCGACATCCTCCCCAGGTGGCGCAGGACCAGATAGGCCGTGATCGGCGTGAGGCACCCGAGGAAGAGCGTCACCAGGGCCGGCTTCCAGATCGTCGAGACGCCGTGCTCGCCGACCTCCTTGGCCAGCTCGTGCCCGCCGATGAAGCCGATCGACATGAGCAGGAAGATGGCGATCGAGTAGTACAGGTCCTTGGGGATCTTGATCCCTCCATGGATCAGCTTGCAGACGATGCCGAGCATGAAACACATGGGGATCGGCGTGAGCAGGTTCTCGCCGAGCGAGTGCACGACCTTGCTGAAATCCATCGCGAGCGGTCCTCGGTTTCGGAGAATCCCGGGTTGGTCCAACCGCGGTGGGGGTTCGATCGAGTTGTCGGAATCCGGTGCGTCAGTTCGTCACGGATCTCGGCGAGCCATCGGAGATCGCTTCGGCACGCACCACGAACCGCCGTCCTTCGACGGTGCCGGCGGGACCGGGGGCGCGGCGATCTGTGCCGGAGTTCGGTTCGCCGACCCGGGATTCATTCTCCGTGCCGAGGCCCAGGGGGACGACGTCTGCCGGAGGGGACCGGACCTAAAGATCGCCCGGATGCCGATTTAAGAGTCACATTCACATAGTGCGGGGTCGGAAGTCACATGGCTCGCCCGCTCATTTCGAGCGCGCCTTAGCGGCAACAACGCCTACTCCTAAAGCATTGATCGCGATGAGAATCACATGAAACTCTAAGGACGACGGACGTGACAAAGGCCCCGACGGACGCGCCGCCGGGGCTTTAGATTCCGGGTTCGTTCGCGGCTCTGGCAATCAGTTCGGACCGTGCGGGTTCGGCATCCCGCCGAGCCCGCCGGGGAGGCCACCCCCGCCGGGGAATCCACCGGGGAAGCCGCCCGGAGGCCCGCCGGGCGCGGGCTTGGCCTGCTTGTCGCGGATCAGCGAGGTCCGGTCGAGGGCCAGGCTCTTGTAGGCGCTGTCGGGGGTCAGGTAGTACCAGCCCGCGAAGCGGTCTGAGAGCTCCTTGACCTTCGCCTCGAGCTCGGCGATCCGCTTGTCCTCCTCAGCCTTCCGCTTGTCGGCCTTCTCCTTGGCGGCCTTCTGCTGGGCCTCGTACTGGGGTTCGCCCGGGCCCCGCTTGAAGACGTCGCCGGGGATCGACAGCGGCTTTCCGGCGTCGGGGTCGGGCAGCGGCGGGAGCAGCTTCGGGTCGAAGGCGATCGTCACCATCAGATACCGGCTCTCGACGCCGCCCGGCTTGTTCGGCTCGGGCTTGGCCTGGTCCTTCTTGGCCGGCTCGGGGATGAACTCGCCGCCGGCGATCGCGGCCTCGCCGAACCGGAGCGTGTAGACGGCCCCCTCGTCGGTCGAGACGGCGATCGCCCCCTGGCTCGAATAGACTCGACCCTCCCGCTTGGGGTCAGGGTAGAAACCGCGCCTCAGCAGCGACTGATACGCCTCGCGGCTGGCCAGCGCATTGAGGTCGCCGGTCGCCTTCAGGTCGCGGGTCAGCCCCGCGGGCTTGAGCTGGACGTCGACGATCTTCACGTCGCCCAGGGCGCTGGTGAGCGAGAACAACTTCTCGCTGTCGAGCTCCTTGCCCTCGGGAATCGGCGCTCCGACGAGATTCCACGGCGCGGCGGCGTCCTTGCGCTCGATCGTGACGGGCTCGCCCGCGACGAGCACCCCGCGATTGTCGACGACCTCGACCTTGGTGGGATCGAAGGTGACCTTGCGGACCTTGCCCGCGTCGAGCTTCAGCAGGTTCGTCTCGATCCAGTCGGCGAACCGCGCGGAGATGTCGGCCTTGACGTTCACGGCGTAGGTCCGCTTCTGGTCGGGCACGCGGACGTAGCGCTGATCGCTGCGGCCCTTCACCTCTTTGCCGAGGATGAAGTCGGCCAGGACCTTGTCCGAGGCGTCCTTGAGCGTCACCCGCTCGCCGCGGCCCTTGACCGAGGCCTTCGGGTCCAGCGGGTCGATGACGCCGAGCGCCTCGTGGTCCTCGACCCGAGTCGAGCGGAGCGTGTCCTTCGTCAGGCCCATCACGCCGGTCGCGGTCTTCGCGAGCCGGTCCTTGCCGTCGGCCGGGTAGTCGTTGTGCGAGGGGATAGTCCACTTGCCGTCCTTGAACTGGACCTTGAACGGCGTGACGACGCCGGTGTCGTTGTCGACGTCGACGACCTCCAGGCTCGTGCAGGCGTCGGGGTCGACGAAGTCGGGGAAGAACTTCTGGCCCTCGTCGCTGAAGACCTCGTCCTTCCGGCGGTCGGGGATATTCGACCAGAGCCGCGCCCATCAGCAGGACGGCGACGGCGACGAAGATCAGCGTTTTCTTAAGTTCGTGGCTCATGGTGCGGTCGGTCCTATCGCGACGTTTGCCTTTCGTGTGGTTCGGATCACGCCAGCCGATTCGGATTCGCGCCGCGGTTCTCACGCCCGAGCCGGACGACGAGGACGACCGCCCCGAGAAGGAGCGCCGGCAGCGGCGGCAGCAGGACGGCCGTCGCGCGGACGCCGGTCTGGATCCGCCGGACCTGGGTCTCCATCTCGGCCTTGCTGTCGGCGATCTTCCGCCGCTTGGCGTCCTCGATGTTCGACCGCTCGACGTTGAGCCGGAGCGTCTCCTTCGCCTGCTGCGTCTGGAGCCGGATCTCCTTCGTCTGCGGGTCGAGGTCGGTCCGCTTGCGGAGCGCGTCGATCGAGTCGTCGAGCCGCTTCTGCGCCTCCTTGAGCTTCTCGGCGGCCTCGTCCTCGGCGTCCCTCGTGTCCTTGTCGGCGCGGGCGACGTAGTCCTTCGTCTGCTCCTCGAGCCGCGTCAGCGTCCGGTGCATGATCCGCCGCTTGCGGAGGTCGACGTACGAGAGGTCGCCCGCCAGCGAGTCGACGCAGTTCAGGACGAACGTCACGTTGTCGAAGTCCAGCCCCTCGACCTTTTCGGCGCGGAGCCGGAAGAAGGTGTCGGAGATCAGGTCGAGGTCGGCGACGACGATCGCGTTGAGGGCCGAGGCCTCGGCGGGCTTCTCGTCCTTCTTGGCCGGGTCGGCCGGCTTCGGCGGGGCCGTGGGCTTCCCCTTAATCTTGGCCGCGAGCGTGTAGCCGATGCCCGAAAGCCGGCGGCGGGGCCTGCGGTTGAAGTTCGAGATCCCGAACGGGCCCTGCTCGACCAGGTCGTTCCAGCTCACCGTGCCGCCGTCGTCGCCCGTCTGGAGCAGCGGGGTAAAGTCGCCGCCGCCCGACTTCGATTGGATCCGGCCCGGATACGGCATGACCAGGTCCTGCAGGCCCGACGTCTCGGGCTGGTCGGGGTTGAACGCCCGCGAGCCGGCGCCGCCCTTGCCGATGAAGACGATCTCGGGCGCGATTTCGGCGAACTGCGGGTGCGGGTTGTACCGGTTCCAGACGATGTCCGTCTGAGGCCAGTCGACGCCGAGCAGGTCGAGCAGCGGGTCGAGGCTCCCCTTGGGTTCGGTCGGCTGTCCGCCGAACATCCCGCCGGGCTGCGGCCTGGGAAGCGCGGGCGAGAGCTGCGGGTCGACGGCCGGGAACGGGTCGACGAAGAGCAGCGTCGCCTTGCCGGCCTTGACGTGCGCGGTCAGGTTGTCGATCTGCCGCTGCGTCAGGCTCGACGGCTGGGCGACGAGCAGAACGTCGAGGTCGGCCGGGATCGGCGCGTCGGCCGACACGGAGCTGACCTCGTACTGCTTCTTCAGCTCCGAGACGATCGGCCACTCCTGGTTCTGGCCCATCGAGCGGAAGTCAAAACCGCCGAGGAGCTTCGCGTCGGTCTGCAGGACGCCGACCTTCTTGCGCTGTGCCCTCGCCACTACGCGGATCGACCGCGCCAGCTCGTACTCGACCGGCAGGCCCGGGTCGAAGAACGGTACGACGACCTCTTCAGGACCGGACGTGAACGCGACGCCGAGGAAGACCTCGGCCGTGCTCATCTTCGCCTCGTCGGCGTTGCGGACCTGCTTGGGCGTGATGCCGTACTGCTTCTCGGCCTGCCGGGCTTCTTCCGAATACAGCTCGGTCGGAACCAGGTTCAGCAGGATCCGTCCCCGGCTCGCCGCGGCAAACTCGCGGAGCTTGTTCAAGAGGTCCATCTTCGTCTGGACGAGCTCGCGCGGGACGTCCTCGCTGTAGTACGCCTCGACGTAGACGGGCTTGTCGGCGGGGATGTCGCCGATCAACTTGAGCGACTCCGGCGAGAGCCGGTGCAGTCCCTCGGAGCTGAGGTCGGGCCGGGCGTTCGCATACCAGCTCACGAGCACCTCCGCCGCCGCCAGCGCGACGACGACGCAGACGACCCGCGTCAGCATGTGGAGCCAGAGGCCCCTGCTCCGCTCGCCGCCCGCCCAGTGGCGACGGCCGAGCAGCACCATGTTCAGATACAGCATCGCCGCCGCAAGCCCGACGAAATAGACCACGCCGACCAGCGGGACGACGCCGGTGCCGAAGTCGCGGAACTGGCTCGGGACCGACAGGTCCTCGATCGCGCGGCGGAACTCGTTCTGGTGGAACGGCAGCCCGAAGAGGCCCGCGAAGACCGGCACCGCCGAGAAGACCACGCCGAGGATGAACGCCACGGTCACGTTCGAAGACAGCACCGACGCGACCAGGCCGATCGCAATCAGCATCATCCCCATCAACCAGTAGCCGATGTAGGTCGAGACGATCACCCCGAAGTCGGGCGAGCCGAGCCAGTAGAGGATCGCCACGAGGCTCAGCGAGAACAGCAGGGCCGTCGTGTAAATGCCCAGCGCCGCCAGGAACTTGCCGAGCGCCACCTCGGCGTCGCGCGCCGGCAGGGTGAGCAGCAATTCATCGGTGCCGAGCCTTCGTTCCTCGGCCCAGGCGTTCATGGTGATCGCCGGGATGAAGATCATCAGGATGTAGGGCATCCACTCGTTCAGCGTGCCCAGGCTGGCCAGGTTATTGGCGAAGAAGACCGGCCGCCAGAACGCCACGATCGCGCTGACAACGACGAACAGCACGATGAAGACGTAGCCGGCGGGATTGCTGAAATAGGCGTGGTAGTTCCTCGCGAAGACCGCCCAGACGGCATGCGGGTGGAACGCCGGGCCGCCCTTCGATGCGCCGGCCGTCGGCCGCGAGGGGGGTTCGATCGTCAGCGTGGACGAGCTTGGATTGTCCGTCACCGTTGCGTTGGTCGCCGCGCCGGGCTTCCGGTTGCCGGTTTTCTTTCCCATGGAGATCGCTCTCTGATGCGGAGACGGGCCGGAGAGGTGGCCCGTTCGGTTCCTCATGTTACTTCGCGAGCGGGAGCCGTCGGGTTCGGCTTCAGACCGGCTGCACCGTCAACTTGTAGAACGTTTCTTCGAGCGTCTTCCCGTCGGCATGCATCCCCGACGGCGGGCCGTCGAAGACGATCCGGCCGTCGTGGATGAACAGGACGCGCGAGGCGATCGGCTCGACCTCCTGGAGGATGTGCGTCGAGACCAGGATCGTCTTTGACTTCCCCAGCTCCCGGATCAGGCTCCGCACGCCGCGGATCTGGTTCGGGTCGAGCCCGCCGGTCGGCTCGTCCATGATGAGGACGTCGGGATCATGCAGGAGGGCCTGCGCCATCGAGACCCGCTGCTTGTAGCCCTTCGAGAGCTTCCCGATCGGCTTCTGCGCCACGGAATCGAGCGAGCACTGCTCGACGACCGTGTCGATCCGGCGCCGGAGCTCGGCCGGGCTCATCCCCCGCGCCGCGCCGAAGAACTTGAGCAGGCCAACGGGCGTCATGTCGGGATAGAGCGGCCCGTTCTCGGGCAGGTATCCGAGCCGCCGCGCAACCTCGATCCGGTTGTGCTGCACGTCCATCCCAGCGATGGCGGCCCATCCCTTCGTGGGGGCGACGAAGCCGGTCAGGAGCCGCATGGTGGTCGTCTTCCCCGCACCGTTGGGGCCCAGGAACGCCACGACCTGCCCCTGCGGCACCGAGAAGCTGACGTCGCGCACCGCCAGGAAGTTCCCGAACTGCTTGCGGAGGCCGTGGGCCTCGATCATCGCGGGTGTCGACATTTCTTCGCTACCTCGCCTCGCGCCGTCGACGAACCGACCCCCGTCGCTCTCGGGCCGGCGGGGGCCATTTCCGAAAAACGTCATTATGCAGACCCGCCCCGCGGCACGCAACGGTCGCGCGCCGGGGCCGCGGGTCCGTTTGGACATTCGGACCGGGTGCGGGTCGGCGGGCCCAGGCGTCGAGCGAACCCGAGCCCCCGCTCCGGGCGAACCCGGCGGCCCGCGCCGGCCGGACCCGGCGCCGCGCCGAGCGAACCCGAGCGTCCGCCTTACGTTCGCCTTAGTGCGACCCCGTGCACAATGAGGGGCGACCGGCGGCCGGGCCGCCCGCCGCCAGTCCTCGCCGAGCGAACCCGGCGCCCCGGCCCGACCGAACCCGAGCCCGGGCGCCGACCGAACCCAAGCGACCTCCCGTTCGCCGTGGGCGCCCGGTGCAGGACGGGCCGGCGCGCCAGGCCTCGGACCGCCAGCGACCGTTTGTCAAAGGCGCGGAGCCGCCTCACCGCCCCTCGGTCGGGGAGGCCGGGCCTCAAACTGACCCACGACCACGCGGACGGAGAAGTGTCGGAAAAAGATGTGAATGGCTGGAAAGTCCCTCACGGGACAATAAGATGGGTGCTGACCTCCGCGCAATCCTGTCGATCCGAACGCGTCGCGCGGCCACTCCTCTTCGACGAGGCAACGCCATGATCCCCCCCCGTAGACCGCTTCGAGGTTGGCGCGCGCACGGCGGACACGCTCTCCGCGGCCCGGAATCGCTCGAATCGCGCCGGCTGATGGCCGTGTTCACCGTCAACAGCTTCGCCGACATACTCAGCCCGCCCGCGGGCACCGTCACGCTCCGCTCGGCAATCCAGGCGGCGAACACGACGGCCGGCACCGACACGATCAACCTGCCATTCGCGGGCACCTACAAGATCACGATGATCGGCTCCGCAATCGACAACTCCGCGGGCGAGCTCGCCATCGCCGACTCCGGCAACCTGACGATCCAGAACACTAGCAACGGCGCGGTCACGATCGACGGCGGCGGCCTGAACCGCGTCTTCGACGTCGACCCGGCCGGGTCCGCGGTGCCGTTCAACGTCATTTTCCGTGGCCTGACCATCACCGGCGGGGTCTCCAGCTTCGCCGACAAAAACGGGGGCGGGATCGACGCCCACGGCGGGGCCGGCGTGGCCCTGGCCCAGTGCATCGTCACCGGCGACATCGCCGCCTCCGGGGGCGGGATCGCGATGGACGTCGGCAGTACCGGCACGCTCGTCGTCGCCGGCACCCAGGTCGCCCACGACGTCGCCGAGGGCCTCGGGGGCGGCGTCGCGGGTCTCGGCTCGGGGGTGGTCGCGATCGGCTCCGGGTCCGTCATCCGCGCCGACTCGGCGTCGACGGGAGGGGGCGTCGCCATCGCGGCCGGCGCCGGGCTCATCATCGCGGGGTCTACCCTCGAAGACAACAGGTCGGCCGGGACCGGCGGCGGCATCGACACCGCGGGCGGCTCCAGCGTCGCGATCTCCGGCAGTCTCATCGAGCGCAACTCCGCCTCCGGGGCCGGCGGCGGCTACAACACGGCCGGCGCCGGCGACTCGCTCACCGTCGCCGATAGCTTCTTCCTCGACAACTCCGCGGAGCGCGGCGGCGGGATCGAGTCGTCCGGCTCGCTCGTCGCGATCACCGGCTCGACCCTCGCCGGCAACTCCGCCGTCGAAAATGGCGGCGGCGCCGAATTCGCCGCCACCAAGACGGCGCTCGTGACCGACAGCGAGGTCGTCGGCAACTCGTCCGAGTTCGACGGCGGCGGGATCGCCTTCGACAGCAACTCGCCGAGCGCCGTCGAGCTCGACGTCGCCGGCAGCACCGTCGAGGATAACTTCGCGGAGGCCAGCGGCGGCGGCGTCTACTCGACGGTCCTCGCCGGCAACGTGGCGATCAATTCCAGCCTCGTGGGCGGAAACGTCGCGGGGATCGGCGGCGGCGCCTCCATCACGGGCGGCACCTCCGAGGTCGGGCGCTCGCGGTTCACCGGCAACACCGCCAGCTTCAGCGGCGCGCTGGATGCCCACGACTCCGCCTTCTCGCTCGTCGACAGCGACCTCGACGACAACCGGGCGTTCTACACCGCCGGCGCGCTCACCATCGACCTGGGGGCCCTCCCCTGCTCGATCGGCGACGACACCTTCGACGCCAACGCGGCCGGCACTCACGGCGGCGCGATCGTGATCGAGAACGACGGGCCCGCGGCCCTGGGGATGTCCTACGACACGATCGACGGCAACACCGCCGCCGCGACCGCGGGCGGCGTCGACATGACCGGCGGCGTCCTGAACGTCCAGGGCACCATCATCGCCGAGGACACCGCCGCCGGCGCCGCCTCCGACTTCGCCTACGTGGCTGGCACGGTCACCGACGGCGGCGGCAATCTGCTCGGCTCGACCTCGGGCGACGGCGGCGAGTTCGGCTCCGGCACGATCGTCGGAGACCCCAAGCTCGGGCCGCTCCTGGACAACGGCGGCTTCCGGGCCGGCGCCCCCTCCTCGAGCCAGGTCATCCCGACCCAGGCCCTCCTGCCCGGCAGCCCCGCCTTCGCCAAGGGCGTCGCCGCGGGCGCTCCGAACACCGACGAGCGGGGCTTCGCCCGACACACCAATCCCTCGATCGGCGCCTACGAGCCGCAGTACTCCAACACCGCACCCGCCAACCCCCTCTTCGTCGACGTCCTCTACGAGGTCCTGTTCAACCATCCCGTCGACCCCGCCGGCCTCGTCGCCTGCACCAACTTCCTCAACAACGGCGGCTCGCCAACCGCGCTGATCCAGATCCTCCAGTCGAGCAACGAGTACCTCGACGACGAGGTCGCCCAGCTCTTCCACCGCTACCTCGACCGCGCTCCCACCTCCCCCGAGTTCAGCTCGTTCTCCACGGCGCTCGAAGTCGGGCGCCACCCCCGAGCAGGTCGCCGCGGTGCTGGTCGGTTCGCAACGAGTTCTTCCAGGACTACGGCGGCAACAACGACGGCTTCGTCCTCGCGGCCTACCAGACGACCCTCGGCCGCGCCGCAGCACCGAGCGAGGTCGCCGGCTGGGACCAGGTGCTCGCCGGCGGCATGCCCCGGAGCAACGTCGCCGGCCTGTTCCTCTCGTCGCAGGAGTACCTCACCGACCTGATCGTCGACGACTTCGAGGCCTACCTCGGCCGCGACCCATCACCGTCCGACCTGTCGGCCTTCCTGGGCGCGGCCAAGGCCGGGGTCGCCAGCCCAACGCTTGCCTCGATCGCCCTGGCCGGATCCTACGCCGCGCGCACCTAGCGATCGCTACGACCGCGCTCCCCACTCGATAGCCGAGGACCTCCTTGCGGGTCGGCCCGGTCGCGTCCATGATCAAGTTACATCTCTGCAATGGGCGCGCAAAAATTCGCCGGGCGAGTCGACTCACCGGCCCGGCTTGCCCCTCCCCCCCGGAGCCGCCATGAACCGCATCCGCCGCCGCCGCGCCCTCGGATCGTCGAGGCGCTGGAATCGCGAATCGTCCCGGCCGTCTTCACCGTCAACAGCTTCGCCGACCTCCTCAGCCCGCCCGCCGGCACCGTCACGCTCCGCTCGGCGATCCAGGCGGCGAACACAACGCCGGGGCCGAACACGATCAACCTGCCGTTCGCGGGGACGTACAAGATCACGACGCTCGGCGCGGCCGCGGACAACGCCGCGGGCGAGTTCGCCTTCACGGGGACGTCGAACCTGACCATCGCCAACACCAGCGGCGGCCCCGTGACGATCGACGGCGGGGGGGGCAACCGCGTCTTCGACGTCAACCCCGCGGCCTCGGCGAAGACGTTCACCGTCACCTTCCAGAACCTGGTGATCACCCACGGGTCCGTCGTCGCCGTGGGCGTCCGGGGCGGGGCCGCGATCGACGCCCAGGGGGGTGCCTCGGTCGTCCTCAGCGGCTCGTCCGTCGTGAGGAACTACAGCCGTTACAGCGGTGGCGGGATCTCCATGGAGGCCGGGAGCACCGGGTCGCTGACGGTCCTGGGCAGCCAGATCACCGGCAACACCGCCCTCGCATCGGGCGCGGGCATCGCGGCGGCCGGGTCGGGGCCGGTGACGATTAGCGGGACGGTCATCTCCGACAACACCGCCGGCGACTGGGGCGGCGGCATCTACCTGGCCGGGCCCTCGCTGTCCGCGGCGGGCGTCGTCGTCCGCGACAACACGGCGATCAGCCACGACGGCGGGGGCCTGTACAACGGCGGGATGGCCGCTGTGTCGCTCGCCGGGGACGTTATCGAGCAGAACCACACCGGCGTCACGGGCGGCGGGATCGCCATCGCGGCCGGCGCCGGGCTGACGACCGTCTCCCGCTGCTTCGTCCTCGACAACACCGCCGCGGGGACGGGCGGCGGCATCGAGGCGGGCGTCGCGATCAACCTCACCGATTCGACGGTGGGCGGCAACGTCGCCCAGGGCAGCGGCGGCGGCCTCGACCTCGGCGCCGGGATCACGGCCCAGCTCACCGACTGCGCGATCACCGAGAACGTCAGCTCCGGCGACGGAGGGGGCATCGAGGACGGCGCAGCGACATTCGTCATAACCGGCAGCACGATCCGGGCAAACGTCGCCCTCGGAAATGGCGGCGGGATCGCCGTGGCGGCCGGGACGGCCACGGTCACGTCCTGCCTCTTCCAGGACAACGCCGTGGGCCCGACTGAGAACGGGGGCGGGATCTTCCGGGGCGGAGGGGCCTTGAACTTGAATGTCGAGGGCTCGCAGTTCACCGGCAATTCCGCCGAGTTCGGCGGCGGACTCTGCACCACGAACGGGGGCGTCACGGCGACGGACAGCACATTCGAGGGGAATCGGGCGGAGTACGGAGGCGCGATCTCCGTCTATCGCGGTGGGACGCTGGCCAACGACACGATCGCCTTCAATACCGCGGTCGCCGGCGGAGGCATCGAGGTGGACGGCGACGCCACGGCACAGACCCTGACGCTCCTCGACGACACGATCGACGGCAACACGGCCGGGTCGGGCGGCGGCGTGTATCACCTCATGATCACGGTCCGCGCCGAGGACACCATCATCGCCCGCAACACCGCGGCCACCGGCCCCGATTACGAGCTCCAGAGCGGGACGGTCACGGACGCGGGCGGCAACCTGCTCGGCTCGACCTCGGGCGACGGCGGCGGGTTCGGGACCGGCACGATCGTCGCCGACCCCAAGCTCGCGCCGCTCGTCGATAACGGCGGCCACCTCGCCGGCGCCCCGGCGGACAGCCAGATCATCCCCACCCAGGCCCTCCTCCCCGGCAGCCCCGCCTACGGCAAGGGCATCGCCGGCACGGGCATCCCGACAACCGACGAGCGCGGCTTCGCCCGCAGGCCCTCCCCCTCGATCGGCGCCTACGAGCCGCTCTACTCGAACACCGCACCCGCCAACCCCCTCTTCGTCGACGTCCTCTACGAGGTCCTGTTCAACCATCCCGTCGACCCCGCCGGCCTCATCGCCTGCACCAACTTCCTCAACAACGGCGGCTCGCCAACCGCGCTGATCCAGATCCTCCAGTCGAGCAACGAGTACCTCGACGACGAGGTCGCCCAGCTCTTCCACCGCTACCTCGACCGCGCTCCCACCTCCCCCGAGTTCAGCTCGTTCTCCACGGCGCTCAAGTCGGGCGCCACCCCCGAGCAGGTCGCCGCGGTGCTGGTCGGTTCGAACGAGTTCTTCCAGGACTACGGCGGCAACAACGACGGCTTCGTCCTCGCGGCCTACCAGACGACCCTCGGCCGCGCCGCAGCACCGAGCGAGGTCGCCGGCTGGGACCAGGTGCTCGCCGGCGGCATGCCCCGGAGCAACGTCGCCGGCCTGTTCCTCTCGTCGCAGGAGTACCTCACCGACCTGATCGTCGACGACTTCGAGGCCTACCTCGGCCGCGACCCATCACCGTCCGACCTGTCGGCCTTCCTGGCGCGGCCAAGGCCGGGGTCGCCAGCCCAACGCTTGCCTCGATCGCCCTGGCCGGATCCTACGCCGCGCGCACCTAGCGATCGCTACGACCGCGCTCCCCACTCGATAGCCGAGGACCTCCTTGCGGGTCGGCCCGGTCGCGTCCATGATCAAGTTACATCTCTGCAATGGGCGCGCAAAAATTCGCCGGGCGAGTCGACTCACCGGCCCGGCTTGCCCCTCCCCCCCGGAGCCGCCATGAGCTGCATCCCCCGCCGCTGCGCCCTCGGACCGTCGAGGCGCTGGAATCGCGAATCGTCCCGGCCGTCTTCACCGTCAACAGCTTCGCCGACATCCTCAGCCCGCCCTCGGGCACCGTCACCCTCCGCTCGGCAATCCAGGCCGCGAACGCGACGCCCGCCGCCGACATCATCAATCTCTCACTCTCCGGCACCTACAAGGTCACGACAGTCGGTACGGGCGCGGACAACTCGGCCGGTGAGTTTGCGATCGCCGACGCGGGCGACCTGACGATCCAGAACACGAGCGGCGGGACCGTGACCGTTGACGGGGGTGGCCTGAATCGCGTCTTCGACATCGATCCGACCGCCGCCGCCATGCCGTTCACCGCCACGTTCCGCGGCCTCATCATCCAGGGCGGGGTGACGAACGTCGACGGCGCCGGGATCAGGGCCTCGGGCGCGGCGAGTGTGACGCTGGATCGCGACAACGTCCTGAACAATCTCTCGCTCACGTACGGCGCGGGCATCGCCATGGAGCCGAGTAGTACCGGGTCTCTCACCTTGCTCGCGTCCCACGTCCTGGGCAACCGCGCCCTGACCTCCGGGGGCGGGATCGCCGCCAGAGGCACGGGGCCGATCATGATCGGCCCGCAGTCCGAGGTCGCCGAGAACTACGTCTTCGACAGCGACGGCGGCGGCGTATGGCTCGCTGGGTCGTCGCTGACCGTGACCGGGGCGAACATCCACGACAATCGGGCCATTAACGGCAACGGCGGCGGCATCGACAACAGCGGTGCGGGGGCCGTCGTCATCACCGGCAGCATCGTCGCGGAGAATTCCGCCAAGACCGGCGGCGGCTACGCCGATAGCGGCGCCGCACCGCTGACGATTGTCAATAGCTTCATCCTCGACAACGCGGCCGGCTCGAACGGCGGGGGCCTTGACGCGAGCGGCCCGATGAGCACGCTCACAAATACGACGGTCTCCGGCAACGCCGCGGTGCTCGGCGGAGGCATGCACATCAGCGGAACGGGCACGACGCGGATCGCCGACTGCTCGATCGCCGGCAACGGGGCCGACGGGTCCGGCGGGATCGCGGACGAGGCCACCATGCTCATCGTGACCGGGACCACTTTCGCAACCAACCGTGCCCTCGGCAGCGGCGGTGCCATCGGCGGCTTCAACACCGTGGGTGACGTGTCGATCAGCAATAGCCTCTTCCGCGACAACCAGACGTACATCAGCGGCGGCGCACTCTTTTTCATCGCGGGGACGCTCGAGGTCGCGGCCTCCCGGTTCACCGGCAACGCGTCCCAGTCGGGCGGCGCGGGTAACCTGGCGCCGACATCCTTCTCGATCGTCAACAGCACGTTCGACGCCAACCGCGCCTTCGTCGCCGGCGGCCTGGTCCTCGCCCCCTCCGGTACGGCAAACGTGCTGTCCAACGACACATTCTCCGGCAACTCGGCCAAGGATGACGGGGCGCTCCGGATCCAGGGTACCACGGCCACGATTTTGACGATGATCGACGACACCATCGCCGGCAACACGACGACAGGGACGGCCGGTGGGATGGAGGACTTCGGCGGCGCCCTCGTCGTCCAGGGGACGATCCTCGCCGGTAACACGGCTGCTGGCGCCCCCTCCGACTTCACCTACACGATCGGGACGCTCACCGACAAAGGCGGCAATCTCCTCGGCTCGACGGCCGGCTCCAGCGGCAAGTTCGGCCCGGGCACGATCGTCGGCGACCCCAAGCTCGGCCCGCTCGCGGCCAATGGCGGCCAGGTCGCCGGTGCCCCGGCCGACGGCCAGATCATCCCGACCATGGCCCTCCTGCCCGGCAGCCCGGCCTACGGTAAGGGAGTCGCCGCGGGCGCCCCCACGAATGACGAGCGCGGCTTCGCCCGACACGCCTCGCCCTCCATCGGCGCCTACGAATCGCAGTACTCCAACACCGCGCCGGCCAACCCCCTCTTCGTCGACGTCCTCTACGAGATCCTGTTCAACCATCCCGTCGACCCCGCCGGCCTCGTCGCCTGCACCAACTTCCTCAACAACGGCGGCTCGCCAACCGCGCTGATCCAGATCCTCCAGTCGAGCAACGAGTACCTCGACGACGAGGTCGCGCAGCTCTTCCACCGCTACCTCGACCGCGCACCCACCTCCCCCGAATTCAGCTCGTTCTCCGCGGCGCTCAAGTCGGGCGCCACCCCCGAGCAGGTCGCTGCGGTGCTGGTCGGTTCGAACGAGTTCTTCCAGGACTACGGCGGCAACAACGACGGCTTCGTCCTCGCGGCCTACCAGACGACCCTCGGCCGGGCCGCCGCGCCGAGCGAGGTCGCCGGCTGGGACCAGGTCCTCGCCGGCGGGATGCCCCGCAGCAACGTCGCCGGCCTGTTCCTCTCGTCGCAGGAGTACCTCACCGACCTGATCGTCGACGACTTCGAGGCCTACCTCGGCCGCGACCCATCACCGTCCGACCTGTCGGCCTTCCTGGGCGCGGCCAAGGCCGGGGTGACGAGCCCGATGCTCGCCTCGATCACCCTGGCCGGCTCGTACGCCGCGCGGACCTGAGCGGTCGGACCCAGTTGTCTCGGAGGCTCGCCCGACGCCGGTCTCCTCCGCGACACCCCGGCGGCGACGGGCCATGCTCCGGCATTTCGCGGACGAGACCCCGGACGCCCAGCTGCCACGTCCCCGCGCCGGCCGGACGAATCTCACGTCTCGCTATTGCGGTGGTGCGACCGCCCATCCATCATGGTCGAGCCCTTCCCCCACGCTTGTCGGGAGGGCCCGGTCGCGAAGCCAGCGACACCGAGGCTGAGCCGCCCGAGCGAACCATCGCTCCACTCACCGGCAACTCCCCCGTCCCCCCACCGAGGAACCGCGATGAGCCGCACCGCCCTCGCCCGCCACCGCTGTGCCCCGCGTCCCTTGGCCGAGCGGCTCGAGCCCCGCGTCGTCCCGGCCATCTACAACGTCACCAGCCTTGCCGATATCCTCAGCCCGCCCGCAGGCACCGTGACGCTACGGTCGGCGCTGCAAGCCGCCAACACCTCGTCGGGACCGAACACGATCAACCTGACCGTCGCGGGTACGTACAAGATCACCACGCTGGGCGTGGCCACCGACAACTCCGCGGGCGAGCTGGCCGACACCGGCACGGGCGACCTGACGATCGCCAACGCCAGCGGCGGGACCGTCACAATCAACGGCAACGGCCTGAACCGCGTCCTGGACGTCAACCCGGCCGCCGCGTCGAAGGCATTCACCGTCACCCTCCGCGGCCTCGCAATCACCGGCGGGTCGGCCAGTGGCGGCGGCGGTATTCGGGTGCAGGGCGGGACGAGTCTCACCCTCGACCACACGACCGTCCGCGGCAACGTCAGCTCCGGCGACGGCGGCGGCATCGCGGTCCTGGCCGGGTCGACCGGCCCTGTCACGCTGACGGCCAGCCAGGTCTGCTCCAACCGCGCGATCGGTTACGGGGGAGGCATCGCCGACGCCGGCTCGGGCCTGCTCACGATCGGGTCGCAATCGCTGATCTCGGGCAACGCCGCGCAATTCAACGGCGGCGGCATCGACCTCTCGGGCGCCCCCTGGCCGCGACCGGGGTCGTCATCTCCGGCAACTCCGCCACGGCGGGTCACGGAGGCGGCGTCGACAACCGCGGAGCCGGCCTCGCTGACTTCTCCGGATGCCTCGTCCAGAACAACTCGGCCTACGGCTCCGGCGGCGGCTACGCCGACCCGACGGGGTCGGCCGCCATCGCGGTCGTCGACAGCTTCTTCCTCGGCAACCTCGCCGGGGCCGAGGGGGGCGGGATCTATACCCAGGGCACGGGCACGACCATCACCGGCAGCTCCGCCTCGTCCGACTTCGCAGCGCTCGGAGGCGGCGGGCTCGAACTCCTGCGCCTCGAGCGCCGTGACGGCCAACATCAGCGGGAGCACGTTCTCCGACGACTCGAGCGGCGAAGGCGGCGGAATTGAGACCGGCACCGTCGCGCTCACGGTCTCGGGCTGCACGTTCGCCAACGACCGCGCGACGCTCGACGGGGGCGGCCTCCGCTTCTACTCGGGGACCGGCGGGATTGTGGGTACCCTGTTCCGCGACGACAACGCAGCGAATTTCGGGGGTGCGGTCCAGTACATCGGGGGCCAGCTGACGATCAACGATTCGCGGCTCACGGGGAATGGCGCCCAGGACGGCGGCGCAGTGGCGGACCTCGGCGACAGCCTGTCCCTAGGTAACTGCACCCTCGACAATAACCGGGCACTCTCCTTCGGCGGGGCGTTCTTCCTCCTCGCGAGCACGGAGGGCTCGGCGGGTTTGGACAATTGCACGATCGCGTACAACGCGGCCGGCGGGAAGGGCGGGGGCATCGACATCGACAGTACCCCGGCTCCCAGTCTGGATCTGCTCAACGCCACGATCGACGGCAACACGGCCATCCGGGGGACGGGCGGCGGCCTGTCGATGACCGACTCGGTCGTGCACGTCGAGAACACCATCATCGCCGGGGATACCGGGGCCGGCACGCCGAACGACCTCGACAATAACGCGGGCGGCACCTTCGAGGATGATAACGGCAATCTCCTCGGCACGACCGCCGGCACAGGGGGGCACGCTCAGCCCGAACATCCTCATCGCCGCCCCCAAGCTCGGCCCGCTCCTCGACAACGGCGGCCGGTACGCCGGCGCGGGCACGGACAGCCAGATCATACCGACCCAGGCCCTCCTGCCCGGCAGCCCCGCGATCGGCAAGGGCTCCAACATGCCCTTGCCTCCCAATCTCGACGAGCGAGGCTTCGCCCGGCCGGCCAAGCTGTCCATCGGCGCCTACGAGCCGCAATACGTCTCGGCCGCCAGCCTGAACCAGGTATTTGTCGAGAACGTCTATGAGACCCTGTTCAATCGGGTCGCCGACCCTGGCGGACTGAACGCATGGACTTCGTACCTCAACGGCCCCGGGACACCACTCGGCCTCATCCAGATGTTCCAGTCGACCACGGAATATCTCAACGACGAGACGGCGGCCCTCTACCAGGGCTACCTCGACCGCGCTCCGTCCTCCTCCGAGATGGGTACGATCACGGGCCTCCTCAAGTCGGGTGTCACTCCCGAGCAGATCGCCGCGGTCCTCGTCGGCTCGGGCGAGTTCTTCCAGGACTACGGGGGCAACACCGACGTCTTCGTCGAGGCCGCATTCCAGGCCACCCTCGGACGCTCGACCGCCACGCCCGCAGAATTCACCGCCTGGGACCAGGCCCTCCTCAATGGCGCCTCGCGGGCGACCGTCGAGTCCCTGCTGCTCACGACCACGGAATACCTGACCGACATCGTCACGGTCGACTTCGAGGCCTACCTCGGCCGCGAGCCCATGCCCTCGGACCTGTCCGCGTTCCTCGGCGAGGCCCGGTCCGGCGCACCCAGCCCCACACTCGCCGCCATCGCCCTGGCCGGCTCGTACGCCGTGCCGGCCAGCCTCGCGCCCGGCCGAGCGATCGCCCCGCGACTCGCGCGAACTCCCTTCTTGCGGGCCGACTCCGTCGCGTCCATGATCGGTTTACATCTTCTCCATGTTCACGCGGAGTGATCGCCGGCTTAACCGCCCCGCAGCCGGCCCCTGCATGCCCTTCCCCCCCGGAGCCGCCATGAGCCGCACCCTCTCGCCGCCGTGCCCCTTGCACGGTCGAGGCCCTGGAATCGCGCAGTCGTCCCGGCCGTGTTCACGGTCAACAGCACGGCCGACATCCTGTCGCCCCCGGCCGGCGTCGTCACGCTCCGCTCGGCCATCCAGGCCGCGAATGCGTCCGCGGGCGATGACACGATCAACATGCCCCTCGCGGGCACCTACAAGCTCACCACCGTCGGGTCCCCAAGCAACAACTCCGCCGGCGAGCTGGCGATCGCCGATGCCGGCAACCTGACGATCCAGAACACGAGCGGCGGCACGGTCACGATCAGCGGCGGCGGTCTGAACCGCGTCTTCGACGTCGACCCGGGGAATTCGCCCACGATATTTGACGTCGATCTGTTCGGCCTGACGATCACCGGCGGCTTTGCCTCGGGTGCCTCGCCGAACGGCGGTGGCATCGACGCCCACGGCGGCGGCGGACTACTCCTCGAAGGCACCTCTCTCATCGGCAACGCCGCGACGGGGAACGGCGGCGGGATCAACACCGAGGCGGGCAGCGTCGGTGCCATGAGCATCATCGGGGGCAAGATCGCCTCGAATCGGAGCCTGGCGAGCGGCGGGGGGATCGCCAACTCCAGCACCGACGGGATCACACTCTCCGCGGGGACGGTCATCGCCGACAACAGCGCGAGCTTCAGCGGTGGCGGGATCTACCTCGCGTCCGGCAACTCGAACGTGGAAGCGACCACGTTCCGAAACAACCGGGCCGGCTCCGGATCAGGCGGGGGGATCGAGAACGCCGGCCCGGGCAATCTCACCCTGAACGGCGACATCTTCGAGCAGAACTTCGCCGCGGGCAACGGCGGGGGCGTGTCTTCCATCGATGTCGGAGGGCTGTCGCTCTCCCATTGCTTCGTCCTCGATAACGGCGCCGGTCTCTCTGGAGGGGGCGTGAATGAGAACGTCGGCGACGCCACGATCGTCGACACGACGATCAGCGGCAACTCGGCCCACCAGAACGGCGGCGGGACATTGGTCGGAAACACGGGGTCGATGGATTTGACCGACTCCGAGGTCGTCGACAACTCGGCCTTCATCGACGGAGGCGGCCTCTACCAGACGGACACAGCCGAGCTGTCGCTGAAGGGCAGCACCGTCGCCGATAACGTCGCCTTCAGCCTCGGGGGCGGTGTGGCGCTGGTCGGTGCCACGACGGCCGATCTGACGATCGCCAATACCCTGATCCGCGACAACACTGCCGTCTCCATGGGGGGCGGCTTCTACGCGGACGGCGGCATCGTCGTTGTCGATTTCTCGCGGGTCACCGGCAACGCGGCGTCCTACGGCGGGGCAGCCTGGCTGGCTTCGACCTTCTCGCTCGCGGACGACACGTGGATGCCAATCGCGCCGCCATCTCCGGCGGCGCCCTCGACCTCCAGGCGACGACCGCGAACAACACGGTCTTCAACGACACGATCGCCAACGACGTCTCGGGCGACCTCGACGGCGCGATCACGGTTGCGGGCGGAAATGGCTCGATGGTGACGCTCACGCAGCGACACGATCGACGGCAATACGGCGGCCATGGCAGACGCCGGCGGTGTCGACGAGACAACCGGCGGGCTCGCCGTCAAGGACACGATCATCGCCGGCAACACCGCCGTCGACGTCCCCCTCCGACTTCCTCTACGCGGGCGGGACGTTCACCGACGGCGGCGGAAACCTCCTGGGCACGGACGTCGGCACCGGCGGCAAGTTCAGCCCGGCGACGATCGTCGCCAACCCCAAGCTCGGCCCGCTCGTCGACAACGGCGGCCTGCAGGCCGGCGCCCCTTCCGACAGCGAGATCGTCCCGACCCAGGCCCTGTTGCCAGGCAGCCCCGCCACCGGAAAGGGCGTCGGCGGGGCCGGCGTCCCGGGGAACGACGAGCGCGGGTTCGCCAGGCCGGCCACGCCGTCCATCGGATCGCTACGAGCCGCAATACGCCTCGAACGCCACGCCCAACCAGGTCTTCGTCGAGAACCTCTACGAAGTCCTCCTGAACCGCCGCGCCGACCCCGGCGGACTCGCCGCGGACATCAGCTACCTGAATCACGGGAACTCGCCCGTGTCCCTCGTCCAGCTTCTGGAAGGGTCGCCCGAGTATCTCGGCCGGCAGGCCATGCTGCTCATCCGGCGGTACCTCGACCGGGCCGCATCGCCCTCGGAGGTCACGAACGTCGCCTCCTACCTCGGCTCGGGACACACCCCGGAGCAGGCCGCCGCGATCTTTATCAACTCCAACGAATTCCTCATGGACTACCAGACTCAGGACGGCTTCGTCGAGGCCCTCTACCAGACCGTCTTCGACCGCGCGGCCGAGCCGGATGAGGTCGCCGGTTGGGACCAGGCCCTGGCTTCGGGCACGACGAGAGCCACGATGACCAATCTCTTCTTCTCCATCCCGGCCTACATCGGCGGACGTGATCGCCGACGACTTTCTGGCCTACCTCGGCCGGCTGCCCGACGCCCGCCGAGGCCGGCGCCTTCCTCCACGCGGCCCAGGCCGGCTCCTCCGACGCGGCGCTGGCGGCATTCATCCTCGGGTCGGGCGAGTCTTTCGTCGGGCGTAGCTAGGCCGATCTCGTCGCGCTCGAACCGGGCCCGAGGGGACTTCCACCGGGCCGCCCGGTCGGTTACTATCAGGACGTCGTCGCACCCGTAGCTCAATTGGATAGAGCATCGGTCTACGGAACCGAAGGTTATAGGTTCGAATCCTATCGGGTGTATTCTCCCATCCCGGACGAGGCCACCCCGAGCCGGGTGGCCTTTCTCTTTCCCGGCCGGGGCTCGCGAGGCATGCCGACGCGGATCGCGAGCATCTCGGGCCTCCGCGGGGTCGTCGGCGACGGGCTCGACCCGGCCGATGTCGTCCGGTTCGCCGCGGCCTATGCCTCCGGGCGCGAGCCCGGCCCGATCGTCGTCGGCCACGACGGCCGGCCCACGGCGCCGACGTTCCTGTCGGCCGTCCTCGCCGGTGTGACGGCCACGGGGCACGACGTCCTGCTCGCCGGGCCCGTCGCCACGCCCACGCTCGGCCGGCTCGTCGCCGACCGCGGGGCGGTCGGCGGCATCCAGATCTCCGCCTCGCACAACCCGCCCGCGTACAACGGCCTGAAGTTCTTCCAGCCCGCCGGCATGGTCCTCGGCCCGGCGGAAGGCAGGGCCGTCCTCGCCCGGTTCGAAGGGGAGGAATACGGGTGGGCGCCATGGGACCGGCTCGGCAAGGTCCACCCGCTCGACGACCCCGACGCCGCGCACCTCACGCGCGTCCTGATGACGGTGGATCTCCTCGCGATCCGCCGCCGCAACTTCACGGTCGCCCTCGACGCCTGCCACGGCGCGGGGGGCCGGATGGGAGAGGCCCTGCTCCGCGACCTGGGCTGCACGCCGATCGTCCTCGGCTCCATCCCTGACGGCCGCTACGACCACCCGCCCGAGCCGACGGCCGCCAACCTGAAGAGCTTCGCGGCGATCGTGCCCGCCGCAGGGGCCGCGGTCGGGTTCGCCCAGGACCCCGACGCCGACCGTCTGGCGATCGTCGATGAGACGGGACGTTACATCGGCGAGGAACTGACCCTCGCGCTGGCCGCGTCGCACCGGCTGGCCCAGGAGAAGGGGCCGGTCGTTCTCAACCTCTCGACGTCGCGGACGACGGAGGACGTGGCCGTCCGCCTCGGCTGCCCGGTCGCAAGGACGCCCGTCGGCGAGATTCACGTCGTCGAGCGGATGCTCGCCCTCGCCGCCGTGATCGGAGGCGAGGGGAACGGCGGCGTCATCGACCCGCGGGTCGGGTTCGCCCGCGACAGCTTCGTCGGCATGGCGCTGATTCTCGACCTGCTGGCGGCGACGGGCGAGCCGCTCTCGGCGCTCGTCGACGCTCTGCCGCGCTATGCGATGGTCAAGGACTCGTACCCGCGAGGCGACGGCGACCCCGGCCCAATCTTCGACGCGCTCGCGGCGGGCCATCCCGAGGCCGAGGCCGACCGACACGATGGGCTCCGCCTGGACTGGCCCGACGCCTGGGCGCACGTCCGGGCCAGCAATACCGAGCCGATCGTCCGGGTCATCGCCGAGGCGCGCGACCCGTCGCGGGCCCGGCGCTGGCCGACGGGCTCGGCCGCCGGGTCGCCGCCGGCGGGAGGGAGCCGTGACGACCTGGCCCGCGTATGAGACGGCCCCGGCCGCCGCCTTCGTCGACGTCGACGGCACCCTGCTGGCCGAGACCACGACGTATCTCTTCGCCCGGATCATGCGGCGGATGGGCCTGATCAAGCGGTCGTTCGTCCTCCGCGCGGCTTACCACGGGCTCCAGCACAAGCTCGGCCGGCTCGACTACGGCCAGCTCGTCGCCTTCGGCCTGCGGAACATCGCGAAGATCCCCGTCGTCGACCTCGAGCGGATCGCCTACGAGAACTTCAAGGACAACGTGAAGCCGCGGCTCTTTGAGGGGGTGGTCGATCACTTCAACGACCTCCGGAAGAGGGGGACGGCCGTCGTGCTCGTCACGTCGTCGCCGGAGATCGTGATCAAGCCCCTGGCGATCTTCCTAGGCTGCACGGACACGCTCACGACGCCGGTGCGGTACGAGCGGGGCCGGCTCATCGGCCTGGCCGAGGGTCCGCCGTGCTACGGCGAGGGGAAGCTCTACTGGGCGACGCGCTGGGCCGAGGCCAACGGCATCGACCTGGCCGAGGCCGCGGCCTACGCCGACAACTGGAGCGACCGGGCGCTCCTGGAGCGCGTCGGGCGCGCCGTGGCCGTCCACCCTCACCGGATGCTCAAAAAGCTGGCGCTCCGCCGCGGCTGGACGATCGTCGACCCGCGCCGGCCCCCGCGGGATCGTCGCGCGTAGGCCGCCCACGAGGCGATCAGACTTCGACCGGCTCCGGCTTCCGCCCCGCCATCGCCGCGACCCACCTCCGCGCCACGCCCGCCAGGATCACCCCGGCGCAGACCAGGAGCATCGCGGTGAGGCCGATATTCAGCCAACCGCGCAGGGCGGTCGCCGGCACCTTCGTCATCGCGAAGAACTTGCCGGTGATCTCCAAGTAGCCCGTCGTCGCCGTCGTCGTCAGCACGAACGCCATCGGCACGAGTGTCACCGCCGCGTACCGGGCCCGGCCCGAGTTGACGAGCACCGCCGTGACGACCGCCAGCGCGATCACCGCCAGGAGCTGATTCGCCATCCCGAACATCGGCCAGATCGTCTCGACCGAGCCGGTGTAGATGAAATAGGCCCAGCCGAACGTCACCAGGCCCGTCGCCAGGATTGACGCGGGGAGCCAGTCGAGGTCGCCCAGCGGCTTCCAGACGCGCCCGAGGAACTCCTGCACCATGAACCGGCCAATCCGCGTGCCGGTGTCAATCGTCGTCAGGATGAACAGGGCCTCGAACATGATGGCGAAGTGATACCAGTACTTGACGACACCTTGAATCCCCGGCATCGCGTGCGAGAAGATCCGCGCCATGCCGACGGCCAGGGTCACCGCTCCGCCGGTCCGGCCGTGGAGCGACTCCTGCACGTCCTTCTCCATCTGCACGAGCTCGCCCCCGTCGTGGTCGGCGTCGAGGGCCTTCAACTGCTGCTGGAACGCGGGCCGCTTGGCCAGGTCGATGTTGATGTCGTAATACATCGTGTTGGGTAAGGACGCCGCGGCGATCAGCGCGACGACGCCGACCAGGCCCTCGATCAGCATCGCGCCGTAGCCGATCATCCGGATGTCGCGCTCGCGGTCGATCATCTTCGGCGTCGTGCCCGAGGAGACCAGCGCGTGGAACCCCGAGATCGCGCCGCACATGATGCAGATGAAGACGTAGGGGAAGATCGGGCCGCTGAAGTACGGCCCGCCGCCCGAGGCAAACACGGGGTTGATCGGCGGCGCCTCAAACTTCGGGTTCGCCACGATCACGCCGACGACCAGGAGCGCGATCGTGCCGATCTTGAGGAAGCTCGACAGGTAATCCCGCGGGCAGAGCAGGAGCCAGACCGGGAGGATCGACGCGATGAAGCCGTAGGCGGCCATCGCATAGATGGTCTGCTCCCGCGTCAATGAAAAGTACGTCTCGAGCGGAGATCCGGGGATAAAAGCCCCGGCGACGGTTGCCCCGAGGACCGCAACGGCGCCGAAGATCGACGCCTCGACGACCTTGCCCTTGCGGAACCGGTACATGTACCAGCCGACGCCCAGCGCGATCGGCACGGTGCAGGCGATGGTGAACGTCCCCCACGAGCTGCCCGGCACGAGTCGCTCGGCCTTCTCGGGCAGGCCCAGGGACGTCACGCCGCGCGGGTCCGCCTCGATCACGCTGTCGCGCGGGACCGAAAGCCGAAAGCCTTCGTGGAAGGTCATCGACTGGTCGGCGGTCTCACCGTAGACGTAGCTCGTCCCGGGCGGGACGTCGTAGGTCGCGTGCCCTGACGCGTCGACGGCCTGCGTCACGTGCTTCCCTTCCGGGAAGACGAGCGTCGTCCCCGCCTTCATCGCGACCCGCTCGCCGCCGAGGGCCTTGACGACGACGATCCCCAATCCCGCCAGCGCGATGACGATGATGTAGAGGATCGCGATGCCGGTCGCGGTGCCCGCGGCCGGTCCGACCTCGTCGCGCGCGATCCCCGCCAGGCTCCGCCCGCCCCGGCGGACCGACGCGGCGAGCACCATCATGTCCTGCACGGCCCCCGCCAGGCACACGCCGATCACCAGCCAGCAGAGCCCCGGCACGTAGCCGAACTGGATGGCCAGCACGGGGCCGATCAACGGCCCCGCGCCCGAGATCGCGGCGAAGTGATGGCCAAAGAGGACCCAGCGGTTCGTCGGGTGGAAGTTCTGCCCGTCGTAATGCGCGTGGGCCGGCGTGACCCGCGAGTCATCGAGGACGGCGACCCGCGCCGCGAGGAACGCGCTGTAATAGCGATAGGCAACCGCCAGGACCGCCAGCACGCCGAGCATCACCGGCATCGCGTGGAGAGGAGACATCGATTGGAGAGTCCGAATGGGTTCGTAGGCGGCACGACGCGTGGGGGTGGATCTACTATGTCTCCGGCCCGCATGGCTTGGCAATCGCCCCGCGGCGCGGGAATTGCCACGGCCCAACGGCGGAACAGTCCGAGGAGGTCCGACCTTGCCGGGGGCGAACGAGATCCGAGTCGCGGACCATCCGTCCAGGCCGCTTGTGCTCTTCGACGGTCGCTGCGGCTTCTGTCGCCAGTGGGTCCGTCGTTGGTGCCGGATGACCGGGGAAAGGGTCGACTATCGGCCCGCGAGCGAGGAATCCGCGCGCTTCCCGGAGATCGGCACCGAGGGCTTCGATGCGAAGGTCTGGCTCATCGAGCCCGACGGACGCGCGAGCGGCGGAATGCACGCCGTGCTGCGCCTCTATTCGCTCGCGGGCGAGAAGCGCGGCCTCCTGTGGCTACACGAGCGAATGCCGGCATTCGCCGCGCTGGCCGAGGCCGCTTACGGATTCATCGCGCGTCACCGCGAGATGTCCGACCGGATCGTCCGAATCTTCTGGGGTTCGATCGACCGCCGCCCGACTTATGCGCGGATGCGTGCGATCTTCCTCCGGTGCCTGGGCCTGGTCTATCTCGCCGCTTTCGGTTCGCTGGCGGTGCAACTCGACGGCCTGATGGGCAGCCGGGGCATCCTTCCGGCCCGGGAATTCCTCGACCAGGTCGGCTCGGCGCTCGGCCGCGATCGATACTGGCAAGTCCCTTCGATTCTGTGGCTCGGCTGCTCAGACGCGGTGTTGCGCGCGCTCTGCTGGGGCGGCATCGCGGCGAGCCTCGCTCTGGTCGCCGGCATCGTACCTGCGGCATGCCTGGCCTACCTCTGGATCGCCTATCTGTCGCTGACGTCCGTCGGCGCTCCGTTCCTCGCTTACCAGTGGGACAGCTTGCTCCTGGAGTCGGGCCTGCTCGGATTTCTGTTCGCGCCGTGGGTTTTCTGGCTCGGCCACGCCCGGCGCGAGCCGTCGCACGTGATCGTCTGGCTGATCCGCTGGCTGGTCTTCCGGCTGATGTTCCTGTCGGGCCTGGCGAAGCTCGTCAGCGGCGACCCGGCCTGGCGGCGTGGGAGGCGATGAAATACCACTACGAGACCCAGCCGCTCCCCGCCTGGACGAGCTGGTACATGCACCAGCTGCCGCCGTCGTTTCACAAGCTATCCATCGGGTTCATGTTCTGGGCCGAGCTGATCGCCCCGTTATTCGTCTTCGGCCCGCGACGACTCCGGATGGTCGGCTTCGGGAGCATGGTCCTGCTGCAATTCGCCATCATGGCGACGGGCAACTACGGCTTCTTCAATCTCCTCGCGATCGTCCTCTGCCTCTCGCTGGTCGAGGACGGCGACTGGCGGCGCCGCGACACCACGGCCGTCGAGTCGTCCCAACGCCCGTGGTGGGGCCGGGCCTCGCTCGGCCTGATCGCCGCGGTGATCGTGACGGTGACGACCATGGAGGCCGTCGACGCATCACGCGTGACGATCATCTTCCCCGAGTCGCTGGAGACGGTCCGCCGCTGGGTTGCACCGCTCCGGAGCATGAATTCGTACGGCCTCTTCGCCGTGATGACGACGGAGCGGCCCGAGATCATCCTCGAGGGCAGTGACGACGGCGATACGTGGTCGGAGTATCCGTTCCGCTGGAAGCCCGGCGACGTCAACCGAGCCGCCTCGATTCTGCATCCCTCACCTGCCCCGTCTCGACTGGCAGATGTGGTTCGCGGCCCTCGCCGGAGATTGCCGGAGGACGCCCTGGTTCCTCGCGTTCGAGCGCCGGCTCTTCGAGGGTTCGCCCGACGTCGTCCGACTGCTCGCCTCGAATCCCTTCCCCGACGCCCCTCCCCGCTACCTGCGCGCCCGGCTCTTCCGTTATCGGTTCACCGGCCCGGGTTCGAGGGCCTGGTGGAGTCGCGAGGAGGTCGGCGAGTTCTGCCCGCCGATCCCCCGCGAGGCCCTCCTCCGATAGCTTCTGGAAAGTCCCCATCGCCCGCCCGAAGATGGAAGTGGCGTCGATCGCCAAGAGATCGAGGATTTCTCCGGGAAGTGTGTCGATTCCCGGCCGGCCGATTCGTCTTGGGGGTGACCCGGACGCGACGGGGCAGCCGATGCCCCGGGCGGCCGCGGCGCGAACGGACGGAAACCCTTCCCGCACAAGAGAGGAAGAGCCGATGCCCCAGTTCATGCTGATCCTGAGCGGTGCCCCGAACGACATGGCCGAGTATTCCCCGACGGAGATCCAGGCGATCCTCGAGAAGTACAACGCGTGGACCGGCAAGCTCGCCGCGGCGGGCAAGCTGGCGGGCGGCAACAAGCTGACCGACGACGGGGGCAAGTTGCTCACGCTCAAGGGCGACCGCCTGACGGCCGTCGACGGGCCGTACAGCGAGACGAAGGAGATCGTCGGCGGCTACTTCGTGCTCAAGGCCGCCGACTACGACGAGGCCGTCCGGCTCGCGTCCGACTGCCCCCACCTGCCCATGGGTCCGATCTCGATCCGTCAGGTCGACTTCATGGGCCGGCCCGAGACGTGACACCCGAAACGGCGCCCGAGGTCCACGCCCTGGTGGATCACCTGTTCCGGCACCACGCGGCGGCGATGCTGTCGGCGCTGAGCCGGCGCCTGGGACTGGAGAACCTCGACCTTGCCGAGGAGGTCGTCCAGGACTCCATGCTCCAGGCGCTCCGGCTCTGGCCCTATCACGGCATCCCCGACAACCCGGCGCCTGGCTCGTGCAGGTCGCCCGGCACAAGGCGCTCGATGTCGTCCGCCGACGAGGCCTCTTCCGCCGAAAGCAGCACGAGTTCGCCGTCGACGAGGCAGACCTGGTCCACCTCGGCCAGAGCGAGAGCGATGGCGATTCGCTTGGCGACGAGCAACTCGCCATGATCTTCGCTTGCAACCACCCCGCACTCTCTCCGGAGTCTCAGGTCGCCCTCACCCTCAAGGCGGCCTGCGGCTTCAGCGTCGCCGAGATCTCCCGCGCCTTCCTCACGCCCGAGCCGACGATCGCCCAGCGGCTCGTGCGGGCCAAGCGGCTGATCCGCCACCGCGAGATCGCGCTCGAAATGCCTCCGGCCCAGGAAATTCCTCGCCGACTCGACTCGGTTCTCCAGGTCATCTACCTGCTGTTCAATGAGGGCTACTCGGCCCACGCGGGCGACGCCCTGATCCGCCACGACCTCTGCGGCGAGGCCATCTGGCTCGCCGACCGCCTGGCGTGCCATGACGCCACGGCGTCGCCGAAATGCCACGCCCTGCTCTCCCTGATGCTCCTCCAGGCTTCGCGCCTGCCCGCTCGGCAGGACGAGGCCGGCGAGCTCGTCCTGCTCGCCGACCAGGACCGCTCCCGTTGGGATCGGGGCCTGATCCATCGCGGACTCCGCCACCTCGACCGCGCCGCGGAGGGCGAGGAGCTGAGCGTCTACCATCTCCAGGCCGGTATCGCCGCGGTGCACGTCGTCGCGCCAGACGACGCCTCGACCAATTGGCCCCGACTGCTCGCCCTCTACGACATGCTGCAGTCCTTCGCTCCCTCGCCGATCGTCGCGCTCAACCGGGCGGTCGCGATCGCCAAGGTCGAGGGACCCGCCGCGGGCCTGGCCGCACTCGATGAGATCGACCCCGAAGACCTGGAGGGCTACTTCCTCCTGCCCGCGACGCGTGCTGATCTCTTACACAAGCTGGGCCGAGGCGAGGACGCCGAGGCCGCGTATCTCGCGGCCCTGGACTCGACCTGCACCGGCCCCGAGCGCCGCTTCCTCTCGCGCCGCCTCTTTGATTGCCGGGGTGATGTCGCCCCGGTCGCCTCCGCCCTTGATCCTGCCACATCCAACCAGAGTGGAGAATTCACATGAACCGCCGCCTGTTGACTCTCGTCGCACTGACCGGCGTCGTCCTTCCCGCCCGAGCCGCCGATGAGTCGAAGCCCGCGGAACCGTTGGAGCCGTTCGCCCGCTTCGTGGGCGGGGCGTGGGAGTCGGAAGGGGACCTCAAGGTCCGCGTCGTCTACGACTGGGGCCTGAACAAGAAGCTGCTCAAGATCAGGTCGTACCTCCCAGGCAAGGACGGGTTTCAGCTCGTCTACGAGAGCGGCGTCTACTGGCATCCCGAGAAGAAGCAGGTCGTCTTCCAGAGCGTCTCCGCCAAGGGCGGCCTCTTCGAGGGCGTCATGACCGCCAAGGACAACGTCTACACCTCGGTCTTCACCTCGTACGACGGCGACAAGGTCACCCCGTTCCGCCAGACGATCGAATTCCTCGACGACGACCACGTCGTCTGGACCGTCCTCGGCAAGAAGGGCGACGAGTGGGTCACGCTCCACACCGTCAAGGAGACGCGGGTCAAGGACAGGGATTCGACCGCGAAGTGAGCGTCCCGGCCGAACTATCGCGCTGCCGCCGACGGGCCTACCGTTTGCAAACCCGGGGAAAACGCGCGAGGCTCGCCTCGCGCGTTTCCTCGTCGCTCCCGCGTTCCATCGGATATCCTTCCTCGACGGACCTCCTTACGGATTGGCGGTCCCGGGCGACTTGAAACCGAGTAGCGCTTTCCCGTATTTTCGTGCCCATCACCTCGGTCCTTGCATTTCACCCAAATTAACACGCTGGACGATCCACGCCCGCTTGCTAGGATGTGTGATTGATGGCGATCCGCGAAGCGACGCACCCGGAGGCGAGCATGGCACGGCCGAACGGCAAGGTGAAGCGGGGACGATGGCGGCCGGCGGTGGAGGGGCTCGAGTCGAGGCGGCTGATGGCCGTGACGATCACCGAGTTCCCGCTCGCCTCGACGGGCACGCAGGTGACGGGGATCACGAATGGGCCGGGCGGAAACCTCTGGTTCACCGCCACGGGCCCCGCGGAGCTCGGCGTCTTCAACCCGGCATCGAATCAGAGCCAGGAGTTCCAGCTCCACATCGTGGGCAGCTCCCCGTCGGGTATTACCGAAGGTCCCAACGGCAACCTCTTCTTCGGGGACACCGGCACGAGCTCCGTCGGCGCCTTCAACCCGTTCACGCTCAATCAGATCGAATTTCCCACGCCGACTCCGTTGAGCGGTCCGACGGGGGTGGCCACGGCATCGAACGGCTTCATCTGGTTCACCGAGACGGCCGTCGGCCAGATCGGCGTGCTGAACCCAGGCACCGGCGCGATCGCCGAGTTCCCCCTCGCCAGCAAGACGAGCGCCCCGGCCGGCATCATCCTCGGCCCGGACGGCAATCTCTGGTTCACCGAGTCCGGCGGCATCGGCTCGATCAACCCGGCCACCGACGCCATCACGTTCACCCCGGTCAACGGCACCACGTCCACCGGGCTGACCGTCGGGCCTGATAACCAGATCTGGTTCAGCTTCCAGTCGCAGGGCTCGCTCTACGTCGCCGAGGTTAGCACGTCGACCCACGCGCTCAGCTTCTTCCCGACCGGTGTGACGACGGGCGGCTCGCAGACGGGCTTCGCCACCGGACCCAACGGCGACATCTACTTCGGCAACAACGGCTCGTCGAATACGGCGTCGATCGGCGAGTTCACCACGACGACGCACCTCCTGACGTTCTACCCGACCAAGCCTCCCGGCACCGGCTCGCATGTTTACTCGATCGTCTCCGGGCCGCTCGGCGACCTCTGGTTCGGCGACACCGGCGCGATCGGGCAGGCAACGATCCTGCCGACGAACCAGTCGGCGCTGACCGGGCAGGTCACGCAGGCCCTGACCGGGACGCCGCTGGCCGGGCAGACGGTCTTCATCGACCTCTACGGCAACGGGACGCTCTCGCCCGGCGACCCTTCCGCCGTGACCGACGCCAGCGGCAATTACGAGATCACCGGCATCGTCGCCGGCACGTTCACCGTGCGCGTCGTGACCTTCCCCGGCTTCGTCGCGCCGCCGGTCGTGGTGACGCTGGTCGGAGGGAACATTACGCCGGGGGTGAACCTGACGATCCAGCCGGCCAGCGCCCAGTTGCCGCTGTCGATCCCGGCCAACCCGTTCGGCACGCACAACCCCGACCTGCCGACGGCCGAGGTCAACGGCCTGTACAACATCATCCTCGGCCGCGCCCCCGACCCCTCGGGCCTGGCGAACTCGGTGGCCTACCTCAAGTCCGGCGGCTCGGTGCAGACGCTCGCGACGATCCTGCTGAATTCGCCCGAGTACCAGTCGCGGCTCGTCGCCTCGTATTACCCGTCGTTCCTCGGCCGCTCGGCCAGCCCGGCGGAGGTCGCCGGCTGGGTGAAGCTGATCGAGAGCGGCGCGTACACCGACCAGCAGGTCCTGCTGCTGATGCTCAGCTCCGACGGCTACAACGCCCTCCACCCCGACAACGCGTCGTTCATCACGTCGCTGTATACTGGCCTCTACGGCCGCAACCCGACCGCGGCGGAGCTGACCGCCTGGGAGGCGTTGCTGGCCAGCCCGACATCGCAGCGAGTCATCGTGATCAGCGAGTTCCTCCACTCGGCCCCGACCTATCAGCTGGTGGCCCAGGGCCTCTATGCTGCGTTCTGGGGCGCGCCGGCCGACGCGACGGGCGAGGCGAACGTCGTCCAGGCCCTGGGCTTCTACGCCACCAACACCGGCATGGCCGCACTCTTCGCCGCCTCCCCACCCTTCGTCCAGCGCGCCGCGGCGACGGTGGGCTGACGAAGGTCCGGATCGGTCCCCCTGCCTCTCGCAGGGCGGGCTCGGCCCCCCGTCTTCAGCGCGCGGACAGGGCCGAGTTCACCCGACGAGTCCAGGAATGTCCCGTGTCCGCCAGGAATGCCCCCTCGCCATTTCCTGGTGTAGCGGACGGAATCCCTGGCAAAAAAGTCTGCAACTTCTGATACAATAAGAGATGTCGAGCGCGCACAGGGATGCAAATCCCCCGCGTCCGCGCCATGTCACGCACAATTCCGGGACGACCCTCGAAGAACAAGTCATGAGGGAGGATTGATCCGGCCCGATAGGCCCGACCCGGCGTGGTCCGACGTTTGCGGTGGGGTAGTCGGCGGGTTCGAACGAATCCAGAAAGAGGCAGCCATGCGTCGGCACACCGTCCTGATCCTGACAGCCAGCGCCTCTCTTGACCCTGACCGTCGGCGGAGACTCCACGTTCGCCAAGGCCGGCCACGGCGGCGGGGGCGGGCACGGCGGCGGCGGCCATGTCGGAGGCGGCGGCGGATTCCGCGGCGGCGGCGGAGGCGGATTCCGCGGCGGCGGCGGTGGATTCCGCGGCGGCGGAGGGATGATGCGGGCCCCGTCGATGGGCGGCATGCGAGCCCCCTCGATGGCCATGCGCGCCCCGGCCATGCGGTCGGGCGCCGCGATGGGCGGGGCCCGCGGCTTCGGCGGAGTCGGTGCCGGCGGGTTCCAGGCGGGCCGGGGCGGCATGGGCGGCGCGGTCGCGGGGCGGGGCGGATTCCCCGCACGGGCCCCGATGAACTTCGCGGGCACGAACGCGTTCGGCGGCGCGGGCCGTAGCTTCGGCAACGCAGGGCTGGCGGGGGCCAATCGCGGCTTCGCCGGAGCGGGGCTCGCGGGTGCCAATCGGGGCTTCGGCGTCGCGGGGCTCGCGGGCGCCAATCGGAGCTTCGGCGGTGCGGGCCTCGCAGGCGCCAACCGGGGCCTCGGCGGCGCGGGCCTGGCCAGCAACCGCAGCTTCGGCAACCAGGGGAGCTTCAACGGCAACCGCTTCAACAGCATCAACCGGACCAACTTCGTCTCGAACAACACCGCGTTCAATGGCGGCGGGTACGGCGGATACCGGAGCTTCGGCGGATACGCCGGCGGTCGCGGCTACGGCGGCTATGGATACGGCCGCGGCTACGGCGGATACGGCGGATACGGCGGCCGCGGCTATGGTGGATACGGTGGATATGGCGGGTACGGCGGATACGGGCTCGGTTATGGCGGGCTCGGTTACGGCGGATACGGCTTCGGGTACGGCGGGCTCGGCTATGGAGGCTACGGGCTCGGCGGATTCGGCCTCGGTCTGCTTCTCGGGTACGGCCTCGGCGGCTTCGGCTACGGCGGATGGGGCTATGGTGGATACGGTGGCTATGGCGGGTACGGTGGCTATGGCGGGTACGGTGGCTATGGCGGGTACGGTGGTTACGGCGGCTACGGCGGCGGCTATGGGATGTATTCGGACTGGGGCTATCCCGCCTACGGCTACGGGTCGGCTTACGGGACCACGACCTACGTGAACCCCTATCTCTCCGCCGGGTACGCGACGGTGCCGTACGACTACACGCAGCCGATCAGCACCGTCGCCGTGGCGCCGGCGCAGTCGGCGACAGACCAGTCATCGGCCCTGTTCGCCCAGGCACGCGACTCGTTCAAGAGCGGGGACGTGAGCCTCGCCCTGCAGCAGGCCGACTCCGCCCTGGCGCTGAACCCCAACGATACGTCACTGCACGAGTTCCGGGCCCTCTGCCTCTTCGCGCTGGGGCGGTATGACGACGCGGCCGTGCCGCTGTACGCGGTCCTGGCCGTCGGACCCGGGTGGGACTGGCCGACCCTGATCGGCCTCTACCCCAACGCCGAGGTCTACACCACTCAGCTTCGGAGGCTGGAGGCCTACACCCAGGCCAATCCCCAGTCGTCCACGAGCCGGTTCGTGCTGGCGTATCACTACCTGACGGCGGGCTTCAACGACGCGGCCGCGGCCCAACTCAAGCAGGTCATCGCCCTCAAGCCGACCGACGCAGTCGCCGCGAAGCTCCTCCAGGAGATGAGCGCGGCGGCCGGCGCCGGCCCCGCGGCCGGCCCGGCGGGGCGCAGGAGAACCTGTCTCCGACGTCACCGCAGCCGATCGCCCTGCCCACCACCACGGCCGCGCCGGCGAACAACCCGCCGATCAACGTCAACACCACCGTCCCCGAGGGGGCGACGATCGCCGGCACCTGGACGGCCAAGCCGAATGCCGACACCTCGGTCTCCCTGACCATCCAGCCCGGCGGCGCGTTCCGCTGGGACCTGAACCTCAAGGGCCAGGCGAAGCAGTTCGCGGGGACCTCGACCTTCGCGAACGGCATCCTCACGCTCGTCCCCGAGAACATCCCGCCGATCGTGGGCAGGGTGAGCTGGGCCGACCCGAATCACATGACGTTCCGGGCGGTCGGCGACAACTCGCAGTTCCCCGGGCTGAACTTCGTCAAGCCGTGAAAGGAGGCCCCGGAGACCTCCCCAGACGCCACGCTCGGCGAGCCGGGCGTGGCGTCTTCGCGCGCCCGGGAGGTCTCCGGGCGGGCCGGACCACCGCGCCCGCCGTCGTCGTCCGGATTCTATCGTAGGGTCCGCTGTGCGGACGTCTTCGATGGGGGGCCGCGGCCCGAAGACCGTCCGCACAGCGGACCCTACGAGGACCGCCAGACCCGCGCGAGAACGGCTTTGACGCCGCGGGGAAGCGGGTCGCCGGAATGGGCCGATCCCGAACCGGCGCCGGGGTCGACGGGCGCCGACCGAACCCAAGGATTGGGTTCGCCGTGACCAAACGAACCCAATTTCGCCCCAGAGAATGCGGCGGGATTTTCTACTTAATATATTAAAAAATAAAGACTTCGGTCACAGCCATGACGACGACCAACGGCGCCAAACGAAGCCAATTCCGGCGTTGGGTACGAGCCCCCTCAGCGCTGGCGGCTCGGGAGCGGCCGGTCGTACCAGCCGAAGGCGGGGGATGAGTCAGGCTGGCGGCGGTCAAGCCAGTCGATCAGCGGCGGGAAGATCTCCCGGGGGGCGTGCCGGCTCCAGACGAGGTCGCAGTGGCCGTAGTCGTCCACGTGGCCGTCGCGCTTACCGAAGCGGAGCAGGGTCTTGTCGGCGCTGCTCAGGCCGTCGAAGGTCAGCAGCGACGACGGGATGTCGGCCATGAGGTCCCCCTCGCCGGCGATCATCAGCGTCGGCGCCGTCACCCGGTTCAGGTTGGCCGCGTAGTCGAACCGGCCGTCGGCCGAGAGCATGTGGCCGGTGGCGAGGTAGCTGTCGAGCTGCTTCAGGGCCCCCCAGCCCGGGTTCTCCAGCGTGTAGCCGTAGAACCGGCTGATGGTCTCGTCATCGACGTTCTTGGTCGTGTAGTAGAACTGGTCGATCCGCTCGAGCCCCGGCAGCCGGCCCCACATCATCGGCCGGGCGATCCGGCCGGTGCTGAAGAACGAGAGCAGGACTCGGAGCCCCCGGTTGGCCTTGAGCATCTCCTCCCGCGACTGCGACGGAGCGACGGTCGTCACCCCGCCCATGTCGACGAAGTTGGCGACCCGCTCGGGGCGGTCGGTCGTTTCAAGGTAGCCGAGCATGATCATCCCGCCCAGGCTGTGGCCGACCCAGTTCACGCGATCGGCGCCGGTCTCGTTCTGGACGAAGTCGAGGATCGCCGGGATGTCGTACTTCACCTGGTCATCGACGGTCCAGCGCGATTCTCGCATCTCGTTGAACGGGGTCTGGCGGAGCATCTGGTTCACCCGCCCGAGCGTGCCGATCCGGTGGCTCGCCCCCGAGCCGCGGACGTCGACCACATAGACGCGATAGCCCCGGTCGTTGAGTTGCTGGGCGAGGTGGTCCTTGGTGATCGTCCAGAAGGTGCCATTCAGGCCCAGCCCGTGGCAGAGGACGACGGGGAGCTTGCCCGGGTCGGCCTGCCTGGGCTCGTACATGCGGACGCCCAGCTTCCAGCCGTCGGCGGTCGTCGCGTAGCCGTCGGTGCATGGCCGCAGGTCCACCAGCGGCGCGTGGTGGCGCATCGTCGCGCAGCCCGGGGCGAGCAGGGAGCACCAGCAAGTGATGCCGAAGGCCAGCCTCCGGCCGGCCCGCGAACCCTCGGGCATGAGGCGGGAATCCTTCCCCTCGGACCCGCCGCGCCGGTGGCCGGCGGACGGCTCGGGCTCGCGCGACCCCCGTCCGTGACGGCCGCGCCGGGCGATTGGACCCTGCCGGGCCCGATCGATCAACCGCAGTTTCGCGAGTTCCGTCGGAATCCAGCCTGCGGGGAGACCTCAGAGCCCCTCCACTTCCCACCCCTTGCGATACCGCTTGCGAACGAGCCGGTTCGCCTCCTCAACGTTCCTGACCTTCATCGCCGGCGCGTCCCATGCCAGCGTCCGCGATGGGAACCGCGTCGCCAGACAGCCGAGCAGCACCGACTCCGTCAGCGGGCCCGAGTAATCGAACGGGGCCGAGGTCTTGCCGTTGCCGCGGCAGGCCTCGACGAACTGGAGGTAATGGTCGTCCCCGCCCGGCTCGGGCAGCTTGTGGCCGGCGAACTTCTCGGCCGGGAGCAGGATCGGCGTGTCGATGTAGGGCGAGTAGAGGACGCCGTCGGTGCCGATGTAGATCGAGCCCTGGTCCGAGAGGGTGCGGTCGCCGATCAGCGATCTGACCGCGTCGGGCGGACGCTTCGACCCGTCGTACCAGGCGAGTGTCGGGGAATCGGTCGTGAACTTCGTGCCGGGGAACGAGTAATGGACCTCGGAATCGAGGCCCCAGTTGTCCTCGTTCGCCGACCCGCCGACGGACTGGACCGACCGGGGCGACGTGAGGGCACACGCGCCGAAGACGGGGTCGAGGATGTGGCAGCCCATGTCGCCGAAGGTGCCCGTGCCGAAGTCGAGCCGCTTCCGCCACTCGCCGGGGTGGTAGTAATGGGCGAGGAATGGCCGGTCGGCGCGACGCCGAGCCAGGCGTCCCAGTTCAGGCCCTCGGGGACCGGATCATGCCGCTCGGGCCGGCGGCCGCGGTCGCCCCATCCCTTGCCGCTCCAGCTATGGACGGCCTTCACCTTGCCGATTGCCCCGGACTGGATCGTCGCGACGACCTGCTTGTGGACCGGATGCGAGTGGATCTGGATGCCCATCTGCGAGACGACGCCCTTTTCCTTCGCCACCTGGGTGAGCCGGCGGACCTCGTAGATCGACTGGGCCAGCGGTTTCTGAGTGTAAACGTTCAGCCCGCGCTGCATGGCGCGCATGGTGATCGGGGCGTGCATGTGGTCGGGGGTGGAGATGTTGACTGAGTCGAGGGCCTTCTCCTTGTCGAGCAGCTCGCGCCAGTCCTGGTAGACGCGGATCTCGGGGAACATCCGCTTGACCTCGGCCGTCCGCCGGAGGTCGACGTCGGCCACGGCGACGAGCTTGAGGTGCTTGCTCGCCGTGAGCGACTGAATGTCGGACATCCCCATCCCCGAGGCGCCGAAGCTCGCATGAAGGACCGTCTCGCTCGGCGGCCCGCCGAAGGCCCGGAACGCGGCCGGGGCCGCGATGCCGGCGGCGAGGCCGCGGAGGAGGGTGCGTCGCGTGATCGGGCGGTTCGGCATCGGTCGGTTCCTCGAAGGTTCAGGCCGGGCTCGACGCCAGCCAGCGGACGGCGTTCGCGATGACCTTCAGCGGCTCGGCCTGCTTGTAAACGGGGAACGTCTCGTGCCCGGGCCGGAAGTAGACGACCCGCCCCTCGCCGATCGTCCAGACCATCCCGCTCCGGAACCACTCGCCGGTCGGCCAGCGCTCCTCGAAGACCACGAGGTCGGGCTCGGGGACGTGGAACGGCTCGTCGTACATCTCTTCCTGGGGGATCACGAAGGTCGACGCCAGTCCCTCGGCGAGCGGATGGTCGGGCCTGAGCACGCGGACCTGGCTCGGCTTGCCGTCGGTCCGGTAGGCCGGGAAGCAGCAGAAGGGGAGGTGGAGGTCGAGCCGGATCGTCCCGTCGGGATACTTGCGGGGCTCGACGTACGGGGTCACGCGGCTATCGCGCTTTGGGAGGGTTTGCCGCTGGGGCGGCGGTACGTCATGGATTTCGAGCGCCCGCTGGGGCGGAATTCGCCAGATGCAGGCGCGACCGTTCGTTCATCGCCTCGATGAACGGCGTCGACCAGTGCGCCGAGTGGAGAGCGACGAGCGAGAGCGTCCCCGCCTTGATCCGCTCGACGATCTCGCGGCCGACCTCGGGCTTCACCTCGCCCTGGCGGACGTGGCCCCACCAGATCAGGACGCGGGCCTGGTCAAGGATCTCGTCGGTGATCCCCTGCCCCGGGTCGTCAAGGCCGACCGACTTCACGTCCAGTCCCGGCTGCGTCCGCAGGTGGGCGGCGATGGCGTTGCCGAGGAAGTCGTCGTAGGCCTCCTTTTGTTTGGGCTGGCGCTCGTCCCAGACGACGACCTTGGTCGATTCCCGACGTGGGATCGGCGCGGCGAGGAGGGCGGCGGACGTGGCGAGGAACGTGCGGCGGGAGGTTGGGACGTGCATGGGCTCTCGTTGCCGAAGTCAGGTGCCCGATCCGGGTGGCAGGGGTTGGCTTGCCAACCCCGGTCCGGGCGCTCTCCACCGGGGTTGGCAAGCCAACCCCTGCCACCCGGAGACGCTCCGAGGCGGCGCGGTCGATCAGCCATACATCCGGTTGACCTGCCCGTACGTCACCTTCGGCGCCTTGACCAGCCCGCCCGCGAGCTTCTCTCCGACCGGGTCGACGTAAACCCGCCCCGGCGGCTTGGGGTTCTCGGGATTCGTCTCGAGCACATGGACGTTGAAGATGAACGCCGTCTCAGTTTCGGCAGTAAACCAGTGAACATTATCGCGATGGTCGCAGACGGTCGAGAACTCGCCGGGCGCGAAGCTCCGGTCGATCGTGGGCCGGACGATGTAATGGTCCTTGTGGTCCTCGACGCGGTCGTAATGCCGCCCGCGGAGGTTGCCCTTGATGACCAGGAACCCGGTCGCCATGTTGTCGTGGCCGTGGGGGACGACCGAGCGGCCCTGCTTCATCGCGAAGATCTGCCGGCCGAAGACCAGGCTCGTCGGCAGGCCCGAGACCTTGTTGAAGTCGCCGGGAAGACTCCTGGCGCCGATCGCCGGGTAGTTCACCTCGCGGGCGATCCGGTCGAAGTCGAGCGTCTTCAGGAGGGCGTCAAGGTCGACCCGCCGATACAGTCCCTCGAGCGAGCGGGTGAACTCGACGTCCTTGATCTTGTGGTCCCGGACGTCGCGGCTGATCGTGTTCAGCTCGTCGAGCCAGGCGCCGATGATCGGCCGGACGTCGGCCCCGAAGAGCCGGTGCGACGCCAGGCCTTCGAGGAGGGCCACGGCCGTCAAGGACTGGAGCCGCATGCCTCGTGAACGCCCGGCGCGACTCGACGTGCTCGGTCATGACCCCGGCCTCCCTCGACGGTGACCCGACGGCCCAGCGGGCCGACCCCGCCCCAAGGCTAACCGGCGCCGGAGCGATGTTCAACAATTGTCCGGAAAGCGTGGCTTGCCCCTGGAATGGCACCCGCCGCCCCGATACGCTCCGGCATACGGCACCGTCCGTCCCGCCTTCCCACCCCACCGACGCGAGGACCAGCCCATGAGCCAGGGATCGAATCGTCGCGACTTCCTCAAGCAGACCGGCACGTTCGCCGCCGGGGGCCTCTGGCTCGCGCGGTGCGGGGCGAAGGCGCTGGCGTACGAGGCCAACGAGAAGCTCAACGTCGCCTGCATCGGCGTCGGCGGCAAGGGCCAGTCCGACATGCAGGGCGCCGCGGGCCGCAGGGGCGGCGGGAGGAACAGCAAGGTGCCGGTCACCTATGACGGCGAGAACATCTTCGCGATCTGCGACGTCGACGACCGCCGGCTCGACGAGGCCGCGAAGGAGTTTCCCAAGGCCAAGCGGTTCAACGACTACCGCCGGCTCTACGACGAGCTCGGCAAGTCGATCGACGCCGTCACCGTCTCGACGCCCGACCACTCGCACGCCCCCGCGGCCATGGGCGCGATCCGCCTGGGCAAGCACGTCTATTGCCAGAAGCCGCTGACGCACTCGATCTTCGAGGCCCGCACGCTGACCGAGGCGGCGGCCCGGATGAAGGTCGCCACCCAGATGGGCAACCAGGGGCACTGCAACGACAACACGCGGCGGATCGTCGAGATCGTCCGCTCGGGCGCGATCGGGCCGGTCAAGGAGGTCCACGCCTGGACCAACCGCCCGATCTGGCCCCAGGGCAAGGACCGGCCGACCGGCTCCGACCCCGTGCCCGATTACCTGAAGTGGGACCTCTGGCTCGGCCCGGCGCCCGAGCGGCCGTTCGTCGCCAACAAGGTCATCAAGGGCGTGAACGGCAAGAAGGACAGTGAGGAGCAGATCTACCACCCGTTCGCCTGGCGAGGCTGGTGGGACTTCGGCACCGGCGCCCTCGGCGACATGGCCTGCCACATCCTCGACGCCTCGTTCTGGGCCCTCGACCTCAAGTACCCCACGGCCGTCGAGGTCGTCGGGGGCGAGCCTCACAAGCCCGAGAACGGCCCGCAGTGGGAGATCCTCCGCTACACCTTCCCCGAGCGCGGCGAGCTGCCGGCGCTGCAGCTCACGTGGTACGACGGCGGCAAGAAGCCCCCAGCCGAGCTGTTCGAGGGCGAGAAGGTCGAGCAGGGCGGCTCGCTGATCGTCGGCGAGAAGGGCAAGGTCTACATCCCAGACGACTACGGCGGGAAGCACACGCTCCTGCCCAAGGCGAAGTTCGCCGGCTTCAAGAATCCGCCCGAGACGATCGTCCGCGTGCCCGGCGGCAACTCCTACAAGGACTGGACCCGGGCCTGCAAGGACCCGTCGAAGCCGGCGTGCTCGAACTTCAGCTACTCGGGCCCGCTCACCGAGATGGTCCTGCTCGGCGTCCTCGCGTTCCGGACCGGCCAGAAGATCGAGTGGGACGGGCCGAACATGAAGGCCCTGAACTGCTCGGCGGCCGAGGAGTACATCCGGCCGGCGTATCGCAAGGGGTGGGAGCTCTGAATATCCCCGGCTGACCCAACCCCTCACCCTACCCTCTCCCACAAGGGGAGAGGGTTCAGATCCGTCATCCGGACGTCTGGTCCCCTCCCCCCTTGTGGGGGAGGGTTAGGGTGAGGGGGTCTTTCTTCACGCGGTCGCGATGCCCCACCACCTCCGCCTCGGCACGATGCTCCGCGGCCTCTGCCCCGAGTGCGGCGAAGGCCGCATCTTCGCCTCGCGATGGCGGATGAACCCGACCTGCCCCGTCTGCGGCACGAAGTTCGAGCGCGGGCCGGGCTACTTCACCGGGGCGATGTACTTCAGCTACGCGATGGGCATCCCGATCATCGCGCTCGGCACGCTGATCGTCTGGCTGATCGCGAAATGGCCTTTGCACTGGGCCGTGCTGGTCGTCTGGGTCGCGTTCCTGCCGCTGGTGCCGGTCGTCTTTCGACTCTCGCGTGTGCTTTTCATCCACTTCGATCGTTACTTCGACCCCGACGAAGCGCCGCGCCCGAAGATCACTCCACGATCCCGTGACGGCGCAAAACGCGGGGGCGCGATCGACGATCGCGCCCCCGGGCAAACCGTCGATCAATGCCCAACCGGCTCCAGGCTCGACTCGGCCAGCGGCGAGCCGCCGAGCTCGGCCTCCATCTCCTGCATCTCCTTGCTCTCGGTCTTCGACCGCCAGATCGCCCAGCCGACCGCGGCGACGCCGAACAGACCGACGAGGTAGAGGATCCAGTTGTGGCCCGTCCGCCCCGCGGCCAGCACCGGGCCGATGGCGAGCAGGGCGACCATGTTCATGACCTTGATCAGCGGGTTCAGGGCCGGACCGGCGGTGTCCTTCAGCGGGTCGCCGACGGTGTCGCCGGTGACGGCCGCCTTGTGGGCCTCCGACCCCTTGCCGCCGTAGATGCCGTCCTCAATCGTCTTCTTGGCGTTGTCCCACGCGCCGCCGGCGTTGGCCATGAAGACGGCCAGGAGCTGGCCGACGACGATCATTCCCGCCAGGTAGCCGCCCAGGGCGTAGGGGCCGAGATAGATCGCCACCAGGATCGGCATGACGATCGCCAGCATGCCGGGTCCGATCAGCTCGCGCTGGGCCGCGGCGGTGCAGATGTTGACGACGCGGCCGTAGTCGGGCACCTTCGTGCCGGCCCAGATCTCCTTATCGCGGAACTGGGCGCGGCACTCCTTGACGATCAGGAACGCCGCGCGGCCGACGGCGCGGATGAGCATCGAGCTGAACAGGAACGGCACGACGCCGCCGATCAGCATGCCGACGAACACCTGGGGCTTGGCGACCGAGAGCGACGCGGCGACGCCCTCGTACTGGCCGCGGGTCATCTCGCCGATCTTCGACTCGCTGCCGACGGCGATCACGGCGATGAAGCTGGCGAAGAGGCTCACCGCGGCGATCACCGCCGAGCCGATGGCGATGCCCTTCGTCTCGGCCTTGGTGGTGTTGCCGACGGCGTCGAGGTCGGCGAGGATCTGCCGGGCTCGCTTGTAATTCTCCTCGCCCATCTCCTCGCGGTCGTAGCCCATCTCGCCGATGCCGTTGGAGTTATCGGCCACCGGGCCGAAGACGTCCATGCTAATCGTGTTGCCCGTCAGCGTGAGCATGCCGATGCCGCACATCGCCACACCGTACGCCACGAAGATCGGGCCGGCCCCGGCGTAGATGAGGACCGAGAGCAGGATCGCGATCGCGATCACGACGGTGGCCACCACCGCCGACTCGTACCCCACGGCGAACCCCTGGATGATGTTCGTCGCGTGCCCGGTCGTGCAGGCCTTGGCCAGGCTCTTCACGGGCGAATACTGGGTGTGCGTGTAGTAGCTCGTGCACTTGTTGAGGGCCACGGCCAGGATGATGCCGATCAGGCACGTCCAGGCCGGCCTCATGTCGAGGCCCCATCCCTTGAAGACGACGAAGTTCGCCCAGATCGGCTGGTCCGGGGAGAGGATCGGCTTGTCCTTCGGATAGGCACGGACCCAGTCGCGATAGCTCATGCCCGAGACGCCCGCCTTGTAGGCCGCAAGCTCGGCAGGGTCGCCGCTGCTGAGATCGGCGGGCAGCCGCTCGAAGGTCCTTTCGCGATCCGCGACGGTCGATTTGTCCTCGAACTGCTCCGAGCCCTTGTCGAACGCCGCCTTCTGCTTCTGGAATGCCTCGTCGAGCCGGTAGCCGTCGATCGCTTGCGGATAGTCGCGGATGTAGTCGTCGTCGAAGTGCAGGTAGCCGAGCCCGAGGATGAAAAACCCGGCGACGCTGATGATCGACCCGAGGATGAACCCGCGGTGGACCGAATGGAGCGCTTCGTCGCTCGTGCTATTGGGCCCGGCCTTGACGGTGTAAGTGCTGATGATCGACCCGATGACGCCGATGGCCCGGACCAGCAGGGGAAAGATCACGCCCTTGTGGCCGAAGCTGGCGTAGCCGAGGATCATTGCCGCGACGATCGTCACCTCGTAGCTCTCGAAGATGTCCGCGGCCATCCCCGCGCAGTCGCCGACGTTGTCGCCCACGTTGTCCGCGATCGTCGCGGCGTTCCGCGGGTCGTCCTCCGGGATGCCGGCCTCGACCTTGCCGACGAGGTCGGCGCCGACGTCGGCGGCCTTCGTGTAGATGCCGCCGCCGACCCGCATGAAGAGCGCGAGCAGCGTGCCGCCGAAGCCGAAGCCGAGCAGCACCTCATACGCGTGCTCGCCGTAGGCCATGAAGATCAGGGTGCCACCGAGCAGGCCGAGGCCGTCAGTGAGCATGCCGGTGATCGTGCCCGTGCGGTAGCCGAGCTGGAGGGCGCCGCCGTAGCTCGTCCGGGCGGCGGCGGCGACGCGGAGGTTACCGCGGACGGCCAGGCTCATGCCGACGTAGCCGACGATCCACGAGAACGTCGCGCCCATCAGGAACGCCAGAGCGCGGCCGAGCTGGACGTATTCCTGCCCCTTCTCGCCGCTCGTGGCGAAGTAGACGATCGCCGTGAGGACCATTACCAGGAGGATGATCGCGCGGAACTGGCGCGCCGAGGTAGGCGTTCGCGCCCTGGCGGATCGCCTTGGCGACGGCCTGCATCTTGGGCGTGCCCTGATCGGCGCCGATGACCTGGCCGACGAGGGCGCCGGCATAGCCGAGCCCGGCGACGGCGATGGCCAGGACGATCCAAAGCGCGATCCGCTCCTCGGTCCGATACTGGGGGTCCTTCAGGAAGCTGAAGTACTCGAAGGACTTGGCCCCGGCCGTCGGCGGGCTCTGTCCGCCGGGGGCCGCGGCGACGCCGGCCGAGCAGGCAAAGGGGACGGCCAGCGCCACGCCCGCGGCGACGATCGTGAGGGCCGCCAGCGATCGCATCCATCTCATGGGAGAACGCCTCCGACTTCGTGGGTGCCTGGACGGGGAGAGAATCCCGTCGGACGCCGGCGCCGGCACTCGCCGGGCCGCCCGCGCCTCCGGGGGCGAACTATGCTCGTTCCTCGAGGGACCGGCCGACGTGTGTGACGTGAGCCTTCGGCCGGCGGAATTACGCCGATTAAACACGACGGCGGAGCGGTCGGGAAGGGTCTACTAACGGGCGAACAAGGCGACATCGCCCATCCACGCAACTCTCGGCTCAGGGGCGGGCCGGGCTCAGGGCATCGCCGCGGAGCGACCAGACGTTGATGTACTTGTAGGAACCGCCCGTCGTCTCGGCGAGGCGTCGAAGCGGGTCGGAGCCCCGCAGGGATGAGCCGACGCCGAACTCGACGGCGAGGACTCGGGTCTTGCCGGCCTCGCGGCGGATCGCCTCGGCGCCGGCGCGATCGAGGAAGTCGGCGTCCGTGAGGAAAAAGATCACCTCGGGACGCATCGCCAGGGCCGCGCGGAGCGCCGCCATGTGGTCGGTGCCGCCGACGGGCGGGATCTCGGCCAGCCGCGCGCGGATCCGCGCCTTGTTCGAGGCCGAGGCGGTCATCAGCTCCTTGCGGCCCGCCGGGTCGGTGAAGACCGTGGGGTTTTGGTTGTAGAAGATCACGCCGACCTTGGCGTCGGCCGGCAGCGGGTCGAGGCTCGCCAGCAGCTCGCGCTTGGCGACGTCCAGGACGTTGTGGCCCCGCGAGGAGCCGAGGTGCAGGTCCATGCTGCCGGAGCAGTCGATCACGTAGGCGTACGACCCGGCGCGGTCGCGGAGGCCGAAGAACTCCGTCCCCGGTCCGAGTCCCCGTCCGACCCCGCCGCCCGATCCCGTCCCCTCCCCGCCCCCGCCGCCGCCGCCCAGGCCGCGGATCAGCCCCAGCCCGCTCGTCGACGGGCCCGGCAGCGTCCGCGACAGCTCGGCCGTGGGACGCGTCGGCAGGACCTCGGCCAGAATCGCGTCGGCCGCCGGGTCCCGCGTCGGGGCCACCGGCTGCCGACGCTCGGCCGAGAGCTCCACGCCTTCCCCGCCCAGCTCGCCGGGCGACGCCGCCTCCGGGCTCGTACGGGGCCCGGTTGTCCGTCGGCTCGAGCTCCCCGCGGAGCACGCGCGGCTCGGGCTTCTCCTGCGACGGCAGCACGACCCCCAGCGCCATGAGGGACGCGCCGATCAAGAGTGATCCGTTGACGGCGAGCGAGATCGCCAGCGCTCGCGGGTCGGTCATCGGCGAATGGCCGAGCTCGGTCTTGCCGACGGACATGCGCTAGTCTCGTCCGGGTTGGTCCGTGCCACCGTGCCCATCGTAGCCATGAGGAGGTCCATCCTGGAACTCGGGCAGCGGGGCGTCCACGATCGGTCGACGGACCGGCCGGCGCAAGTGGGCCCTGAGGAGCGCGAGGACAACCATCCCGGCGAGCACCGCGGCGATCACCTCCTCAAAGGGCGGCGTCGACCCCGGCCGCTCCGGTGCGGCCGGAGACTCGACCGACGGAGGGCCGGGGCCGACGACCAGCGGCGCCAGCCGGTCGACATCGCCCCCTCGGTAACGGATCCGGCGCAGGAACATCCCCTCGAACTGCACCCGGTCGCCCGGCTTTGGTGCCGGCTGGTCAGGCGATTCCGGGAAAACCAGGCACATTGGGTCCGTCGCCGGGTCGATGAGCCAGACCTCGGCCAGCGCGGGGAACTCGCCGACGGCCCCTTGATGGAAGACACGCTCGACCCGCCCCCGGATCGCGACACGACGCCCCTGGAACTCGGCCGGTCGGTCCCAGAGGTCGCGAAAGCCGGCCGGCTTCGCGTCGGGCGCGCCGGGCTTGACGGGGTCGATCGCCGCGCGATAGGCCGAGAGGTCAGCCAGGCTCAGCGGTCCATCGTCCCTGGCCCGACCTGCGAGAGTCCAGCCCGCGAGCAGGACGACTGCGAGGGCGGCCCGGGCCATCATGGTATGCCGGGCCGATTCGCCGCGGGTCTTGCTTCTCACAACGTCTCGGACCTAATCGGTCATGATGTGGAGGTATTTCTGCCCGACGTCCATGGTCGGGTCCTCCCCTGCGAGGTACTGGGCCTCCCACGCGATGCATTGCTTCCGCTGGTCGGCTTCCGCGGGCAACTCGACGGCCATCGTGCTGGTGATGACCGCGTTGCCCAGGGGGCTTGCGTCGAGGACGTAGACCCGCTTCGCCCCGCGTTCGTAGAAGCCGGCGACCATGGCACGGGCCCGCGCGTTGTCCATTTCGGAGACGCCGTGGTTGGGGAATTTGGCCGGGTCGAGCCATTCGCGGGCCTCGGCCGCGCCGGGCTCCTTGAGCATCCGCTCGACGTCCCGGTCAGCCTCTGCCGCCGCGGCCTTCGGGTCGAACTTGATGTCCGGCTCGAACCCGGCCGCGGCCACGGGGGGATCCTCCAGCCCACGCGTCACCCGGTGGCCGATCCGGTAGAGCCGCCAGCCAAACAGCGTGATGGCGATGATCGTCCCGAACGAGACGCCCGATCCCCGCGCCGGCAAACGAGGGCTTCTCCTTGTTGATCTTGTCGGCCCGCTTGTTGACCTTCTTCTTCTTCTCGGCCGACATGGGCTCGAACATCTTGTTCCGCGGCGGCAGGGCCTCCTCCGACGCGGCCTGTGCGACCGCCGGGCTCGCCCCGGAGTCGGCGAACAGGTCGTCGTTCCCGGCCCGCGTCGGTTGAGGCGAGGCGGGTGCCTCGTCGAGGCCGTAAAGGTCGACCGCGGCCGGCCCGGCGATCGCCGGCTCCGGCGCAGGAGCGGGCCGAGGCTTGGTCGGGCCGGAGGAAGACGAAGCCGGCCGCCGCTCCGCCCGGGATCTTGATCCCCGTCCGCCCGCATGCCTTGCACGTGATCTTCTTGCCCGCCAGATGGGCCGGCGCGGTGAGTGTCTTGCCGCAGCCGTCGCAGCGGAATCGGATCGCCTGGCCCGGCAGGGTCTCGGTCGAGACGCTCGGCAGGCGGATCACCGCCCCGCAGACCGGCGCAGGGGATGCCTGTGCCGCGCCATTTCCTCGGCGGCGACGTCTTCCCTTCCGCATCCCGGGCATCGGTATTTGATCGCCATGGCGTCGTCCTCGACGCCGAATGGTGAGAGGATCCGGGAAGGCCGTCGCCGCCGACCCCGGGTGTCATCCCGCCGAGACAGCCCGATTGGAACGGACCGCCGCTCGGATGTCCATTCGAAAGTTACCGCCGACCCGTCAAGATGTTGCCTCGGGGAAACACGGCACCGCTCCGTTTCGAGACGGTCCGGCCGCGGCATCAGGGGCGGACCGCCTCGGCTGGGACCCCCGGGTCGCCCAGGCGGATCGAGGCCACGCCGGCCGTCGTGCAGGCGGCGACGATCCGGGCGGCCTCCTCGTAGCGGAGCCGGTCGTCGGCGAGGAGCCGCACCCGAACGGCCGGGCGCCGAGGACCTTGGCGTAGCGGGCGAGCCGGTCGGACAGGGCGGCGAGGTCGGGGACGGGCGTGTCGTTCAGGACAAGCGGATTTCAGGTCGCCCAGGTCGTCGGTGCGGGCGCGGATGACGAGGTCGTTCTCCAGGTCGAGGTCGAACCGCCGCCCGGGCGACTCGGTCGCGCGGCCCTGGGCCGAGCCCGGCAGCGCCGCGGGCGTCGCCGGCAGGTAGAGGTCGAGCCGCGACTCGGCCGTCGGCGCCTGGAAGGTCAGGACGAAGAACGCCAGGAGCTGGAACGCCATGTCGAGCATCGGCGTGACCGGGAACTGCACCTCGATCGGCGCCGCCCGCTGTCGCCCGGCCCGCCGCGAGGTGCCCGACCAGAACCCGGCGCCGGAGGTCATGGGTTCGGCCCCCGCAGCACGACCAGCGTGAAGCGGGCGAACCCCTTGTCCTGAGCCGCAGCCAGGAGCCGCCGCACCGTTCCGTACGAGGCGGCCTTGTCGGCCCGGACGACGACCAGCGTCGGCAGCTCCTCCTCGCCGCCCGCCGCCGAGCGCCGCCCGGCCGCCCGCCGCGCGCTTCGCCTGCTCCGCCCACCAGGCCTGCGCGGACGCCTCGTCGTAGGAGCCGCCCTCGGCCAGCAGCTTGCCCGGAGGCATCGACGGAGACGACCAGCCGGTCGAGCCCGAGGTCGCCGCCCGGCAGCGCCGCCGGGGCCGTCGGCAGGCGGATCGACGCCGACTCGCCCTCGATCTTCGAGCCGAAGTGGATCAGCATCATGAAGAAGGTGATGAGCTGAAGTACGACGTCGAGCAGGGGCGTGAGGTTGGGCGCGACGGACGCCGTCCGACTCTCCCTGCCTCGTCGTCGATACGTCATCGCCGATGCCTTGCTTCAAGTAGACGTGGGACAAACGGGGTCAGCAGCCGTAGAACTTAAGGCTCCTGACCCCGTCTTGTCGGGCCCCAGGAATTCGGCCCCGGGATCGACCGCTGGCTGACGGCCGCCGTCGCGAACGGGTGGGGCGTCCGGACGCCGGGCGCGAACTGCTCGAGCAACGTTTCGGCGGCCAGCGCCACCTCGAGCGAGAGCCGGGCGATCCGGTTGCGGAAGACGGCGTGGAAGTAGATCGCGGGGATCGACAGCGCGATCCCCTCGAGCGTCGCGAACAGCGCGGTGCTGATCCCGCCGGCGAGCTGGCTCGCCTGGGGCGAGGCCCCGGCCGTGGCGATCACGCGGAAGCTCTCGATCATCCCGTAGACCGTCCCGACCAGGCCGATCATCGGGCCGAGCGTGCCGACGGTGGCGAGGTAGGTCGTCCGGTGCTCCATCGCCATCGTGGCGTCCTCGTTGGCGTCAGCTCCATCGCCCGCTGCGCCGCGGGCAGGCCGGAGGGGAGCTTGCGGACGCCCGCGGCGAGGACCCGGGCGAGGAACGACGGGTCGGCGGCGACCTTCTGGTACGCCTCGGTGTACTGCTTGGCCGCGAGCAGGTCGGAGACCTCGCCCACCAGCTTCGGCGGCGCGGCGACCGACCTTGCGATACTCGAACGCCATCCACGCGATCAGGGCGATCAGGTAGAACGACATCGCCAGCAGGAGCAGCCCGAGCTTGCCCGAGGCCCGCGCCATCCAGTGGAGGAACGACTCGTTGGCCTCGACCCGCTCGGCCCCCGGCCCCGGCGGGACGTCCTGCGCCCTCGCCGCGGCCGGCCACGCCGCGACCAATGCGGCCCAGAGCGTGGCCAGGACGAGCCATCGGCGGGCGGACGTCACCATCGCGGTTCGATCCTTCGGAGGGGCGGGCCGGGGATCACGAACCCCAGCTTAGCCGGCAGCGCGGGTCCGGACAACGCCGGGGGGCCGGGCCCGCCTGAGTGTTGCCGCGCGGGGACTGCTCGGCGATAATCCGGAGGTGCCTCACCAGGAACGGATGGCCTGACGCACCGCTCGGCGTCGGGCCTTCGGGAGGGCAGCCGAGCGATGAGCGGCAAGCTGGTCGCGTATTACCGCGACGACCCGGACTCCCGATATGGCCTGGGCCTCGACGAGCAGGCCGCGGCCGTCCGGATCTACGCCCACGCGTACGACGCCGAAGTGGTCGGCGCCTATCGCGATGTCCGGGGCGTCCGCTGGAGGCATCGCCCCGAGCTGGCCCGCGCGATCTCCCACGCGCTCAAGGCGAAGGCCCGGCTGATCTTCCCCACGCTCGAGGGGCCGTTCGGCAACGCCGAGATCCTCCGGCTCCTGATCGAGGCTGGCGTGGAGTTCGGCGTCTGCGGCAGGCCCGAGATCTCGGAGCGGACGCTCCCATCGTTCGCAAAACTGGCCCTCCACTTCTCCGCCACCCACGGCGACGCCGGCACCGATCCCGCGGCGCCCTGACCCGAGCCGGGCCTTCCCCTCACGATCCGACCGCCTCGCGACGAGCCCCGTCGGCTTCCCTCGACATCCGGGCACGGACACGCGTATACTAGTGCCCTCGCGCCCTGCGCACCGATATCGACCCCCTGGACGCCCGAGCGAGGCGAGGATCACGCAAGGTGGCGACGACGGATATCCGCATCCGCGGCGCGCGCGAGCACAACCTCCGCGACGTCGCCCTAGACCTCCCGCGCGGCTCCTTGATCTGCTTCACGGGGGTCAGCGGGTCGGGCAAGAGCTCGCTGGCGTTCGACACCCTCTATGCCGAGGGCCAGCGGCGGTACGTCGAGAGCCTCTCGAGCTACGCGCGGCAGTTCCTCGGGCAGATGCCCAAGCCGGACGTCGACAAGATCGAGGGGCTGTCCCCCTCGATCTCGATCCAGCAGAAGACCGGCGGGCGGAACCCGCGGAGCACGGTCGGGACGATCACCGAGATCAACGACTACCTCCGCGTCCTCTACGCCCGCGTCGGCCAGGGCCATTGCCCGAACTGCGACCGGCCCGTCGCCGCCCAGACCCGCGAGCAGATCGTCGCGCGGATCGCGAGTTTGCCCGATGGGACGGCCTTCCTCGTCCTGGCGCCCGTGATCCGCGGGCAGAAGGGCGAATACAAGGACCTGTTCGAGGAATTGTCTGCGCCGGATACGTCCGGGCGCGGGTCAACGGCCAGGTCGCCTCGCTGACGGATAAGCTCTCGCTCGACCGGCAGATCAAGCACCATATCGAGGTCGTGATCGACCGGCTCAAGATGGGCCCGGCGGTCCGGCCGAGGCTGGCCGAGGCCGTCGAAGCGGCCTTGCGGCTGGGCGAGGGCAGCGTCATCGTCGCGATCGACGGGCAGCCCGATTTGCTGCTCTCGTCGCAATACGCGTGCTCCCACTGCGGGATCAGCTTCGAGCCGCCCAGCCCACAACTCTTCAGCTTCAACAGCCCGCAGGGCATGTGCCCAGCGTGTGACGGGCTGGGCGTGCGCCACGCCTTCGACCCGGACCTGCTCGTGCCCGACCCGTCGCTGTCGGTCTGGACCGGCGCGATCGAGCCGCTCGGACCGGTGAAGTCGATGGGCAAGTGGCGGCGGCACGTGTTCGAGAGCGTCGCCAAGAACCTCGAGGCCGACAAGGGCGGCCCGCCCAGGGGGGCGATGCTCAAGGGGGCCTGGCAGGACCTCGACCCGAAGTGGCGCGACGTCTGGCTCAATGGCCTGGGCGACCGGGTCATCGTCGCCCACTTCCCCGGCAAGGGCCGGACCTGGGCCCACAAGCAGACGTGGCCGGGCGTCGCAAACGAGCTGATGGACAAGTACAAGGGCGGGGCCGGCGGCCCGACCAAGGCGGCGCTCGAGCCCTATCTGAAGAGCATGACCTGCCCCGATTGCGGCGGCGCCCGGCTGAACCCGCGGGCCCGGGCCGTCCGGGTCGGGGGCAGGACGCTCGTCGAGGTCGGGACGCTGCCGATCGGCGACGCGGCGCGGTTCTTCGACGGCCTGGCCGACGGCTCGGCCGACGCCCCCCTCGACGCGCTCTCGCGGATGATCGCCGACGAGCTGCTCAAGGAGATCCGCGGCCGGCTCGGCTTCCTCACCAACGTCGGCCTGCACTACCTCACGCTCGACCGCTCGGCCCCGACGCTCTCCGGCGGCGAGGCCCAGCGGATCCGCCTGGCCAGCCAGGTCGGCGCGGGGCTCGTCGGCGTGCTCTACATCCTCGACGAGCCCTCGATCGGCCTCCACCCGCGGGATAATGACCGGCTGATCCAGACCCTGCAGCGGCTCCGCGACGTCGGCAACACGGTCATCGTCGTCGAGCACGACGAGGACACGATGCGCGCGGCCGATCACCTCGTCGACTTCGGCCCAGGACCCGGTGTGAAGGGGGGCGAAGTCGTCGCCGAGGGCACGATCGCCGACCTCGCGACGTCGCCGACGAGCCTGACCGGCCAGTACCTCGTCGGCAAGCAGTCGATCGCAGTCCCGACCGAACGAAGGCCGCCGACCGATCGGGCGATCACCGTCGTCGGCGCCCGGCAGAACAACCTCAAGGGGATCGACGTCCGCATCCCGCTCGGCCTGTTCGTCTGCGTGACGGGCGTCTCGGGCTCGGGCAAGAGCTCGCTGGTCAATGACGTGCTCCGCGAGGTTCTCGCCCGCGACCTGAATGGCGCCCTCACCGAGCCGGGCCCGCACGACCGGATCGACGGAGTTGACCAGCTCGACAAGGTCATCGACATCGACCAGTCGCCGATCGGCCGGACGCCCCGATCCAACCCCGCGACCTACATCAAGCTCTTCGACCTGATCCGCGACCTCTACACCCGCCTGCCCGACTCCAAGGCCCGCGGCTACGCCCCCGGCCGGTTTTCCTTCAACGTCCCCGGCGGCCGGTGCGAGGCGTGCCAGGGGAACGGCTCGAACCGACTGGAGATGGACTTCCTCGCCGACGTCTGGGTGACGTGCCCCGTCTGCGAGGGGAAGCGGTTCAACCGCGAGACCCTCCACGTCCGGTTCAAGGGGAAGAGTATTGCGGACGTGCTGGAGATGGACGTCCAGGAGGCGCTCGAGCACTTCGCCAATGTCCCCAAGATCGCCGGGATGCTCCAGACTCTCCACGACGTCGGCCTGGACTACCTGAAACTGGGCCAAGCCTCGCCCACACTCTCCGGCGGCGAGGCCCAGCGGATCAAGCTGGCGCGGGAACTGGTGAAGCGCGGGACGGGCCGGACGCTCTACATCCTCGACGAGCCGACGACGGGCCTGCACTTCGACGACGTCCGCAAGCTCCTCGGCGTGCTCCACGGCTTCGCCGCGCTGGGCAATACGGTGGTCGTGATCGAGCACAACCTCGACGTCGTGAAGACGGCCGACTGGGTGATCGAGCTCGGTCCGGAGGGCGGCGCGGCGGGCGGGCGGGTCATTGCCGAGGGGACGCCCGAGGCGATCGCGGCCGTTCCCGAGAGCCCGACGGGGCAGGCGTTGCAGCGCGTGCTCGGGCCGCGGACGGAAGGCAAAAAGCGAGGAAAGCAGAAAGCAAAGAACGCAAGAAAGACATCGTCCGAGTCGGGCCTGGCGGCGATCTCGGTCCGCGGGGCGCGGCAGCATAACTTGAAGGGAGTCGACCTCGACATCCCGCGGCACAAGATGACCGTATGCAGTGGCCCGTCGGGGTCGGGGAAGAGCTCGCTGGCGATCGACACCCTCTATGCGGAAGGCCAGAGACGCTACGTCGAAAGCCTCTCCAGCTACGCCCGTCAATTCCTGGCCCCGCTTCAGAAGCCGAAGGTCGAACAGATCACCGGCCTGTCGCCAGCCGTCTGCATCGAGCAGAAGACGACGAGCAAGAGCCCGCGGTCGACGGTCGGCACCGTGACCGAGATCCACGACTACTGGCGGATCCTCTTCGCGCGCCTCGGCCAGCCCCATTGCCCGAAATGCGGCACGACGATCGGCACCCAGTCGGCCGACGAGATCGTCGAGAAGATCCTGCACCTGCCCGAAGGTTCGCGGGTCTACGTTATGGCCCCCGTCGAGCGCCGCGACGGCGAGGACTACGCGGCGCTCTGGGACGAGCTGCGAGCCTCCGGCTTCACCCGCGTCCGCGTCGACGGCGTCTCGACGAACCTCGATTCCCCGCCCAAGCTGAGCCGCCGCCGCAAGCACCGGGTCGAGGTCGTGATCGACCGCGCGATCGTCCGCCGGGCGACGAGGTCGCGACTGGCCGATTCGGTCGAGGCGGCTTTGGATCTCGGCAAGGGCGTCCTGAATGTCGCCCACTTCGGCGACGAGGCGAACGAGGCCGACTGGCCGGTCGACCGCTACAGCCAGCATCGCTCGTGCGACACCTGCGGGCGGAGCTTCGAGGAGCTGTCGCCGCACCACTTCTCGTTCAACAGCCCGATCGGCTGGTGCCCGGGCTGCGAGGGGCTTGGTGTCCAGCAAGGCGCCAACCCCGCGGCGCTGCATCCCGGATGGCCGCAAGTCGCTCCGCGGCGGGGCCGTGGTCGCCTGGCCCGACTTCCGATCGACGCCCGGCTTCGCCCGCGCGATCGGGGCGATGGCCGACGCCCTGGGTCTCGACCTCGACGTGCCGTTCGACGACCTCGACGCCCGCCTCCGCCGCGTCATCCTGCATGGGGCCGGAGACCGCTGGTTCACGGTCCCGTCTTCGAAAAGCGAGCCCGGCTTCTCGTTCCAGTTCAAGGGCCTGTTCCCGGCCATCGAGGAGGCGTCGCGCGTCTCGTTCCTCTATCGCTACAAGCTCCAGGGGATGGTCGACGACGTCCCGTGCGCGACGTGCATGGGCGCCCGGCTCCGCGACGACGCCGCCGCGGTCACGTTCCGCGGCTTTACGCTCGAGCAGATCAACAAATGGAGCCTCGGGCGCACCCTCGAATTCGTCGAGACGCTCGACCTGAACGAGGACGAGCAGCACATCGCCGGCGACCTCGTCCGCGAGATCCGCGAGCGCCTCCGGTTCCTCGTCGACGTCGGATTGAATTACCTGAGCCTGGCCCGCGGGACGCCGACGCTTTCCGGTGGCGAGAGCCAGCGCATCCGCCTGGCCAGCCAGATCGGCAGCGGCCTGACGGGCGTGCTCTACGTGCTCGACGAGCCGACGATCGGGCTCCATCCGCGGGATAATGCGCGACTGCTCGGCGCCCTCAAGCGGCTGCGCGACCTGGGCAACACGCTGGTCCTCGTCGAGCACGACCGCGAGGTGATCGAGTCGGCCGACCACCTCGTCGACTTCGGCCCCGGCGCGGGCGACCTCGGCGGCGAGATCACCGCAGCCGCCGCCCCGGCGAAGGTCAAGCAGAATGCCGCGTCGCTGACCGGCCGCTACCTCGCCGGAAAGGCTGCGATCCCCGTGCCGACGAACCGCCGCAAGGTCGACCCGAAGAAGGGCCTGGCGCTGGTCGTCCGCAATGCGCGGCACCATAACTTGCAGGACATCGACGTCGCGTTCCCGCTCGGCGTCGTGACGGTCGTCACCGGCGTCTCGGGATCGGGCAAGTCGTCGCTCGTCGAGGACATCCTCTGGAAGGCCGCCGCGAAGAAGCTCCACCGGGCCCAGGCCACGCCGGGGGCGCACGACGAGGTCGAGGGCCTGAACCAGATCGACAAGGTCATCAGCGTCGATCAGACGCCGCTGGGCGGGACGCCGACGTCGACGCCGGCCACGTACTCCGGCGTCTTCGACCTGATCCGCGAGCTGTTCGCGAGGATGCCCGAATCGAAGGTCCGCGGCTACTCACCGCGCCGGTTCAGCTTCAACCAGAAGGGCGGCCGCTGCGAGGCGTGCGAGGGCGCCGGCCAGCGGCGGATCGAGATGCACTTCCTGCCCGACGTCTGGGTCACGTGCGAAGCCTGCCACGGCCGCCGCTTCACGCCCGAGACTCTCGCCGTCACCTTCCGCGGCAAGACGATCGCCGATGTTTTGGACATGAAAGTCGACGCGGCGCTCGAGCTGTTCGCGAGCGTCCCCAAGATCCGCCGCGTCCTCCAGACTCTGCACGACGTCGGCCTCGGCTACCTGCCGCTCGGCCAGTCGGCCCCGACGCTCTCCGGCGGCGAGGCCCAGCGCGTGAAGCTCGCGGCTGAACTGGCCAGACCCGACACGGGCCGGACGCTCTACATCCTCGACGAGCCCACGACCGGCCTGCACCTCGACGACACGAAGAAGCTGCTCGCCGTCGTCCACCGCCTGGCCGACCTGGGGAACACGGTCGTGATCATCGAGCACAACCTGGAGGTCATCAAGACGGCCGACTGGCTCATCGACCTCGGTCCCGAGGCGGGTGCGAACGGCGGTAAGGTCGTCGTCGCTGGGCCGCCCGAGGCGGTCGCGAAGGCCAAAAACAGCCTCACCGGCCAGATCCTCAAGGGCGTGCTCGATGCCGGCCCGCGCGAGGAGCGGCCGAAATTCGACCCGAAGCAGGCCGCGGCCAGGATCATCGAGGCGGCAAAGGCCAAGCCCACGATCCCCGAGGTCGACGAAGCGCCGACGAAGCCCGCCTGGGAGGTCGACGGCCGGGCCTGGCACACCGTCGGGCAGAACCAGCGGTCCGAGCGGCCCGTGCGGTGGGACGGGCGGATCGTCGAGCGTGTCGTCGACCGCGTCCAGGCTCTGGGCGACTTCGCCAGCACCGACTGGGGCCAGCGCTGCGTCGTCAAGGTCGCCGCGAAGTCCGACAAGGGCCGGCCGTTCCTCAGGGCGCATACCTGCAACGAGTGGACCCTGCGGCTGGACTTCACGGTCCGGCGCAACGCGTTCAAGCTGGCATCGCTGGAGCGATCGCTGGGTCTGAAGCCGTTCCACGAACTGCCGACGCCCGTCCTGAGCAACGCGCCGCGGATCGAGGTCCGCGACGAGGGCCCGGCGCAGGAGGTGACGATCACCTGCCACGCGTTCGACGAGGTCGCCACGAAGGGGTTCGACGACTTTCTCAAGCGGGCCGTCGACTCCCATTTCGGCCGCGCCGGCACGGGCCGGCTCGTGGTCGCGAGCGAGCTCTCGTGACCGCGTCCGCGTCGGCTGACCTTTCCCCGGCGCGTTGCGGTGGCGTATGATTTGGTGGGCGGATACGCGGGCCCGACGTGCGCTGGCGGAAGGTGGACGCGATGCCGGTCCTGCACCAGAACGAAGACGGTTCGGGATACTCGCTGCGTGAGGCCGACGACGATCATACGGTCGTCTATGACCTTCGTCCCGAGGGGGCGCAGATCCTCCTGAACGTCTACGGGATCAAGGTGGGCGGCGCCGTCGAGGCCGAGACTGTCGACAAGCTCGTCGGTCTCCGCCTGGCGAGCTCGCGGCCGGCCGCGGCGGTGCCTCCCGTCGAGCCCGAGACGGTGCGTCCTTCCGATGCCGCCGCGAGGCCCGTCGCCCCGAAGCCGGCCCCGGCGACCGAGGCCCGCCCGCCCCAGGCCCGGCACCAGCGTCGGACCCGCGGGCGCGAGGTGGCGCTCCAGGTGCTCTATCAGGCCGAGCAGAACCCGGGACTGGCCCAGGCCGACATCGACCGCTTCCTCCACCGGCGGCTCCAGGACGCGAAGCTCTGCGACTTCGCCCGCGGCCTCGTCGCCGGCGTGAAGGCGCACCGCGAGGCGATCGACGCGATGATCACCGAGGCCGCCGAGAACTGGCGGCTCGATCGGATGGCCGCGATCGACCGCAACATCCTCCGCCTCGGCGCCTTCGAGATACTCTTCGAAGACGGCGTCCCCGCCAAGGTCGCGATCAACGAGGCCCTGGAGCTGGCCAAGCGGTACAGCACGGCCCAGTCGAGCCGGTTCGTCAACGGCATCCTCGACCGCGTGCTCACGACCGACGTGGCCCGCAAGGCGGGCGGGACGGAGCCCGCGGAGCCGACTCCCGAAGCGCCCGCTGAGGGTTGAGCCGTGGCCCATCCCGACCCACCACTCTGCCCTTCGCCGCAAGGGGGGAGGGTGTCTGATTTGAGACTGCGAGAAAGAAAGTCCCCTCACCCCTTGCGGGGGAGGGTTAGGGTGGGGGGTTCCGGGCAGGGGCCTGTCTCGTGAAGGCCCACGCCTCGCCGCTCGCCGGCTTCGCCGACCTGCACGTCCACACGACCCACTCCGACGGCGCCTGCTCGCCCGGCGAGGTTGTCCGCGCGGCCGCCTCGGTCGGCCTGGCCGCGCTGGCGATCACCGATCACGACACGCTCTCCGCCATCCCCGTCGCCCGCCCCGAGGCCGAGCGGCTGGGCATCGAATTGATCGCCGGGATCGAATTGACGGCCGAGCGCGACGGCAAGGAAATCCACCTGCTCGGCCACTTCGTCCGCGACGACGACCCTGCCCTGCTCTCCCCCTCGGCCGCCCTCCGCGCCCGCCGCTCCGCGAGGATCGAGGCGATGGCCGACCGGCTCCGCGGCCTCGGCCTGCTCATCGACCTGGCGGCGATCCGCGACGCGTACCCCCGGGCCACGATCGGCCGCAAGCACCTGGCCGACTGGCTCGTCCGGACCGGCCAGGCCGTCACCCCCCGCGACGCCTTCGCCCGCTACCTCGGCGACGGCGGGCCCGGGCACGTCCCCAAGCCCCGGCTCGACTGGCGCGAGGCGGTCGCCCTGGTCCGCGAGGCCGGCGGCGTCGCCGGTCTGGCCCATCCGCCGTTCGATTTGCGACAATCGGCTTTGGCTGAACTGGCGGAGGGCGGTCTCGGCTCGATCGAGGTCGCCGGCCCAGGGATCGACCGCCGGTGCGGTCTCCGCTGGCGGGGCTGGGCGGAGGCGATGGGGCTGGTGCCGATCGCCGGATCGGACTTTCACGCTGCGGATCGGCCGGGGCGGTGGGTCGGGGCGATTTCGACGCCCGCCGGAGACCTGAATCGACTACGACCTCTCCTCCCGTAGGGTCCGCCATGCGGACCATCCGTGATCCGAAGGCTCCAACGAAAGATGGTCCGCACCGCGGACCCTACGAAACCAACGAACCGAATCATGGCCCTCAAAGACCTCCTCTCCCGCTTCAAGAAGGGCCTCGCCAAGACGGCCCGGCTGTTTGATGTCCGCTCCTGGTTCGGCCGCAAGGTCGACCAGGACTTCCTCGATGAGCTGGAAGCCAAACTGATCCAGGCCGACGTGGGCGTGAAGGCGACCGGGCAGGTCGTCGACCGCGTCCGCGAGGCATTCGCCGACCAGACAGCGGGCGACGATCTGATTGCGTTCGTCAAGGACGAGTTCAAGTCGCTGCTCGCCGACCCCAAGAGCGGGGCGCTGGCCGTCGCGCCGACCAAACCCACGGTCTACCTGATCGCCGGGGTCAACGGGGCGGGCAAAACGACGTCCATCGCGAAGCTCGCCCAGCGGCTCAAGAACGAGGGGAAGTCGATCCTCCTGGCCGCCTGCGACACCTTCCGCGCCGCGGCGGCCGACCAGCTCACGATCTGGGCCGAGCGGTCGGGCTCCGACATCGTGAAGGGGGCACCCGGCGCCGACCCCGCGAGCGTCGCCCACGACGCGTGCGACCGGGCCCTCGCCCGCGGCGTCGACGTCCTGATCGTCGACACGGCCGGGCGGCTGCACACGCAGGCCCACCTGATGCGCGAGCTGGAGAAGGTCCGCGGCGTCGTCGCCCGGAAGATCCCCGGGGCGCCGCACGAGGCCCTGCTCGTCCTCGACGCCACGAACGGCCAGAACGCGATCCGCCAGGCCGAGGCGTTTACGAAGTCGATCGGCTGTACGGGCGTGATCCTGACTAAGCTCGACGGCACGGCCAAGGGGGGCGTGGTGGTCGCAATCCGCCAGGCGCTCGACCTGCCGGTCAAGTTCATCGGGGTGGGTGAGGCGATCGACGACCTCCAGCCGTTCGACGCCGAGCTGTTCGTCGAATCCCTGTTCGCCTGAATGAACTTGGAGCAGTCGCTTGCCGAGGCACTGGCGCTCAATGCAAGCGGTCGTGGATGCTATTATGCACTTCGGTTCTCGGGTTCGGTCGGCACGATGGGACCGCCGGACCTGTGCCTTCGAACCGAACGGAGCGGCACAGAACCGCCCGTCACTTGCACGCTCGGGTTCGGTCGGCCCGGGGAGGGGACCCAGGACGACCCGGGGTCGGCCCTGCGCTGACATCGACAGGAGGGCCGACTCCCGCTATCCTCCCCGGCCATCGGGTCCGTGACCGGATCGGGACGATTGCGGGGGCCAGGCCATGCGAAGGATCGCACTGACTGTGGGAGTGCTCGCGGTCGCCCTGGCCGCCGGGTGCAAGTCGACGAAGGTTGACCCGCTGAAATATGCCGCGGTCGAGGTCGATCCCAAGGGCGGGCCGCCGGTTGCGCCTCCGGGGCCGGGGGACGTCTCGCGGAAGTTCGCGGCCGACCGGGCGGCCGTCGCCAAGGCCCTGTTCCGCAACCTGAGCTCGGGCGTGGGCGACGGTGACTTCGCGATCGACCAGGACAAGGGCCGCTGGTTCTTCCAGAAGGAAGGCTCGGTGGAAAGCCGGGTCCGCTCGCTCCGCGGCAAGGGGCCGGGCGGTCACTGGGTCCTGGTCGAGATCCGGCCTGAGGCCGTGGGATGCACCGCCATCGTCCGTGGTACGCCCCAGACCGACGAGGCGGCGGCGCTCGTGCTGCTCGACAAGGTCGAGGAAGAGCTGAAGGGCAAGTCGTCCGACTCGGCCGCGACCAAGTCCTAACCTGGAACCGGTATCGGCGATCGAGCGTGCCGCCGCGAATCGGCACGCCGCGGGTGCCCTTTCGCGGAGGTTCGTCGCCTCTTTCGAATGGCCGGCGCTGCGCATGAGCCGATTGCCCGGGCCTTCCCGGTCCCGCTATAATGCGGCGATGCCGGTGCAACCGTTGTTCAACCCCGCCGACGGTTGTCGACGGTTGTGCGGACGGACCGCGCTGGATCGGAGGCGTTTGCGTGCTGAGCCGCCTGGGCGAGATCTTCCAGAACGACCCGATTAAGGCCGCGGCCCTCTTCGCGGCGCTGATCGCGCTGGCGAGCACGCCGATCGCCTTCGCCGTGCTCGGGCGGATGCAGTGGTTCGAGGCCCGCCGCGGCCGCGTGATGCTCAGGCCGGCCTTCTGGTCGATCTGCTGCGGCATGGCCCTCGTGATGGCGATCCCCGCGATCTTCGCCGCGCTGGTGATCAAGAGCGCCGATTTCGATAAGAACCGCTACGAGTTCGACCCCAACAAGACGTGGTCACCGCTGGAGCAGGGCCGCGGCTACGCCTCGCTCAAGGAGGCCGACGCGGGCGTGAAGGCCGAGGAGGAGCGCCTCGCTCTCGTCCGCAAGAACCTCGTCGACAACGTCAAGAAGCTCGACGAGGCGATGCTGGCCCTGCGGGCCGTCGCGGGCACGTCGCCGGCCGTGGCGCAGACGGTTCCGGATGTTCTTCAGCGGCTGGCGGGTGTCCGCCGGTCGGTCGGGCTCGACGGGCCGCAGCAGCTCATGGATTTCACGGCCCCTCCGGCCGACATCCGCGGGCCGGCCGTGCTGGCCAACGTGGTGCCCGGGGTCAATGCCGCGTCGACCGCGCCGGTGCCCGCGGCGGCCGTCAACATCCCGACGGGCTCCTCGCCGATCGGCAACGTCCCGACCACAGCGGCGGCAGCGGGCGGCGGGATGACGAAGCCCGAGGTCGAGGCCGAGCTGGCGAGCGTTCCGGGGCCGCAGAAGGGGATCGCGGCGATGCTCCCGCTGATCGACCTGCCGGCGGGGTGGGTCGTCGGCAAGTCAGGGCCGAAGCACCTCGAGACGTTCAACGCCGAGAACCTGTTCGAGAAGATCGACGGCCGCGCCGAGAGCTTCATCCAGTACGACGTGAAGGGGATGGCCTACGCCTATTACCACCCCGCGGGCGACGAGTCGAACGAGGTCCAGCTCTACATCTTCGAGATGGCCAACCCGCTCAAGGCGATGGGCAAGTACGGCTCGGAGAAGCCCGATGAGATCAAGCTGGCGCCCGTCGGTACCGAGGGTTACACGTCGGCCGGATCGCTCCTCTTCCACGCCGGGCCCTATTACACGCAGATCGTCTCGACCAAGGATGACGCCAAGTTCGCGGGCTTCTCGCTGGAGATGGCCCAGCGGGTCGCCGCGAAGCAGAAGCCGGACGCCTCGGTCGCGGCGGGCGGCAAGCCCGTGTCCAGCCCCGAGACGCTTTTCGCCCTCCTGCCCAAGGGCCAGGGCCGCGGCGAGCCGAAATATGTCGCCCAGGACGTCTTCGGCTACAGCTTCCTGACCGACGTCTTCATGGCCGACTACAAGGAAGGCGACGCGACCTGGCAGGGCTTCCTCCGGCCCTATCCGACGCCCGAGGCGGCGAAGGCCGTCTTCGAGAAGTACCTGGCCAACGCGAAGCAGGACGGCGCCCAGGTCAAGACACCGACCGTCGAGGGGGCCGACCAGTTCGCCGTCAGCTCTAATATCGGCCTGGCGGACACGGTCTTCCGCAAGGGCAACATCATCGGCGGCGCCAACGGCGGTACCGACCCGGCGAAGACCGAGGCGTTCGCAAAGTCTCTCCTGAAGGCCCTTCCCGCCAGCCTGCCGCCGCTCGAGTCCGAGTCGGGCAAGGACGGCAAGGCCCCCGAGTCCGGCGACAAGCCGGCGAAGTCGGCCGAAGAAGCTTCCGATCAATAAGACGAGCGACCACGCCCCTTACCCCGCCCCGCTCCGCACGCACCCGGCGACCCGGCCCGACACGCGAGCCCCGGCCGCCGGCACCTGACCCGCGAGGTCCGCGATGAGCGAGAAACTGACCCGGACCCAGCAGAAGAACCTCGAACGCCTCGGCGGCCACAACCCGGCCGACGACCCGTTCAGCCGTCGTCAGTTCCTCGGCCAGGTCGGCGGCTACGCGGCCGTGGCCGGTGGGGCCGTCGGGGCCGGATATCTGCTCCGCGACCGCTGGGGCATGGAGGGCGTCAAGCCGCCTCCCCCGGTCAGGTTGAAGGACTACGGCGTCGAGCTCAACCCGAGCAAGCCGACCGTCGTCGTCGTCCGCTCCTCGCCGCTCGACCCGGCCGCGTTCGCCTCGAAGGACGACGAGTTCCGCGCCAAGGAGGAGCAGGCCCTCAAGATGATCAAGGCCGCCCTCGACGAGATGGGCGGCGAGCGGGGCGTCAAGCAGTTCATCACCCGGGGCGACGTCGTCGTCATCAAGCCGAACGTCGCCTTCGACAAGAACCCCGACCTCGCGGCCACGACCCAGCCCGACACCGTGGCCGCCGTCGTCAAGCTCTGCCTCGGCGCGGGGGCCCGCAAGGTGATCGTCGCCGACAACCCGATCAACAACCCCGAGAGCTGCTTCTTCAAGACCAAAGTCGGCGAGGCCGCCCAGAAGGCCGGCGCCGAGCTGATGATGCCCCAGGACAGCTACTTCGAGCCCCTCTACGTCGGCGGCGACGTCATCACCAACACCTGGCGGATGTTCTACCGCCCGTTCCGCGAGGCGACGAAGGTCATCGGCATCTCGCCGGTCAAGGACCACAACCTCTGCAAGGCCACGGTCACCCTCAAGAACTGGTACGGCCTGCTCGGCAACCCGCGGAACCAGTTCCACCAGAACATCCACGGGATCATCTCGGATTTCGCCCTGATGATGCGGCCGACCCTGGTGATCGCCGACGGCCGCAAGCTCCTGATGCGCAACGGCCCGACCGGCGGCAGCCTCAACGACGTGAAGAAGTCGGACGCGATCGTCGTCGGCACGAACGGCATCGCCGTCGACAGCTGGTGCGTGACGAAGCTCCTGGAGAAGCAGCGCTCCGACATTCTCTACCTCGACAAGGCGATGGCCAAGATGACCGAGCGCGGCTTCGCGGCGTCGGACTGGCGTCCGCAGTGGACGAGGGAGATCGGGGTGTGAGCGCGGGACGGAACGATCGGCCCTGGCTCGACATCCTCACGCACAAACACGAGTGCGGGCCGGCCCTCTCGCCGTATCGGACGATCGACCTGGACCACGAAGGGACGACCCTCAGCGTCTCGCTGCCCGTCCGGCTGGACCACCCCGAACGGCTGGAGATTCGGATGGTCCTCGCCTCGGAGAAGCACCTCACCCTGATCGGCTCCTACGAGACGGAGCATGGCTATTTCGAGGATGAGCCGAACGTCGTCCTGATGGTGGCTCACAAGGGGGAGGACGGCCCCTACGTCGTCCACATCTGGCACGACATCTACCCCTGGGCCCTGGATCACCTGGGCCTCCGACCCGACGGCCAAGCCGCGAGCCTCCGATGAACCAGCCGATGGCGCCCGATCTGGATTCCGGGAAAGCCGGCGGCGGCAAGGCGGTCGTCTCGCGTCCGCTGCGGCTCGGCCCCCGCTCCGCCGGACTGCTGATGACGCCCCCGGAGTTCGACGCCGCCCACTTCGTCGGTCGTTACCGCTACGAGTTGATCCGAGGAGTGCTCGTTGTGACGCCGCCCCCGGGCAACGCGGAGGTCGACCCCAACCAGTATCTCGGTTATCTCCTCGTGAGCCATCAGGAGCACCACCCGCGGGGCTCGGTCATCGACGTGACGCTGCCCGAGCAGACCATCCCGACGGCGATCGAGCGACGCCGTTGCGACCGCGCGATCTGGACCGGGCTGGGACGCAGGCCGAACCCGGAGCAGGACGTTCCGACGATCGTTATCGAGTTCGTCTCCCCGGGGAAGCGCGACAGGCTCCGCGACTACGAGGAGAAGCGGGCCGAATATCGAGAGATCGGGGTCGCCGAGTATTGGGTTATCGACCGCTTCGAGCGTAAAATGATGGTCTTCGCGGTTTCTCCCGCCGGTCCCGTCGAGCGTGTCGTCCGCGACGACGAATCGTACGAGTCATCCCTCCTCCCCGGCTTCGTTCTCCCGCTCTCCCGTCTGCTCGCCCACGCCGATCTCTGGCGCCCTGAGACGCGGAAACGCAAGGGTCGACCCCGAGCCTGAGGTTTTCCGATATGGTCAAAATCCGCCGGGCCTACGAGGTCCTCGCCCTCGGCCTGTTCCTCTTCTTCCTGGTGATCACCGACCTCCGCTACCTGAAAGGGTGGCCGGTGTCGCTCTTCCTCGAGGCGACGCCCTTGGTCGCCGTGTCGACGGCGCTGACGACGCACACGATCTACAGAAACCTCGTCTGGGGGCTGATCGTCATCGCGATCACGATGATGCTGGGCCGGGTCTGGTGCAACTGGATGTGCCCGTTCGGCATCCTCCACCACTTCTTCGGCTGGATCGGCAACCGGCGGAACACCAAGCAGCTCATCGAGGTCAACCGGTACAAGAAGATCTACGCGATCAAGTACTACATCCTCGCCGCCATGCTCGCGATGGCGGCGCTCTGGATCATCCCGACGATCTGGTATGCGCCGTCGCGGATCATGAAGGCTTATCACGAGGCGCCTGGTTCGACCGCGGCAGGGTCCGTCGCCCTCGGGACCTTCTTCGGGTCGCTGGCGGTCCTGGTCGTCGGGCTGGTCCGTTTCAAGGTTTCCGGCACGCTGTTCGGGTCGAAGGCGCGGTTCTTCACACCCGGGCGGACCAGGGCCATCGGCACGGTACTGCTGCTTGCGCTCGTACTCGCCCTCGTCAAGGCGGGGCCGGCGCGGGTCGCCGACTCTGTCGCCACCGGCTTCGCCCAGGCCGCCGAGGAGAACAAGGCCAGGAAGAGCTCCCTGCAAATCGGCCTCCTCGACCCGATCGCGCTGACCGTCCGCTCGATGACGACGAGCGTCCTGCCGACCGTGCACATGGCCTCCGAGAGCATTTATACGGAGCCGCGCGAGTACTGGCAGGCGTGGGTTGTCGGGCTGATCTTCATCGGCTTCCTCGTGGCCAACTGGTGGATCCCCCGCTTCTTCTGCCGGGCGATCTGCCCGCTCGGGGCGCTGCTCGGGGATCTTCAGCCGGTTCTCGCTCTGGCGGATCGACCGCGACCCGGTGCGCTGCACGGACTGCGACCTCTGCATCAAGAACTGCGAGGGCGCCTCCGACCCGCACAAGGACCTCCGCAAGAGCGAGTGCTTCGTCTGCCTCAACTGCATCGAGGACTGCCCGCACGACGCGCTGACCTTCCGCTTCCTGCCGCGCAAGGCGAGCGAGGTCACGTACCCCGAGGTCGGCCGGCGGCAGATGGTCCTCGCGGGGATGTTCGGCCTGTTCTTCTTCCCGATGGCCCGGCTCTCGGGCGGCGTCCGGAAGAACTTCAGCCGCGCGGTGATCCGGCCGCCGGGGTCGGTGGCCGAGGACGAGTTCCTCCGCCGGTGCATCAAGTGCGACCAGTGCATCCGGGTCTGCCCGACGAACGTCCTCCAGCCGGCGATGTTCGAGGCGGGCCTGGAGGGGCTCTGGACCCCGATCATGATCTCGAAGATGGGCTGGTGCGAGCTCAACTGCACGCTCTGCTCGCAGGTCTGCCCGACCGGCGCGATTCGCGAGATCTCGATCGCCGAGAAGCTCGGCGTCGGCCCGTTCGAGGCCAAGGGCCCGATCAAGACCGGCACCGCCTTCTACAACCAGGGCCGCTGCCTGCCCTGGGCGATGGACACCTCGTGCGTCGTCTGCGAGGAGGTCTGCCCCGTCAGCCCGAAGGCGATTTTCACGCGGAACGTCGAGGTCACCGACCGCTGGGGCTCGACCCTCCAGCTCAAGCGGCCCTTCATCGACCCCGAGCGATGCATCGGCTGCGGGATCTGCGAGCACGAGTGCCCTGTCAAGGACGACCCGGCCGTCTACGTCACCGCCATCGGCGAGACGCGGGACAAGTCGCGGTCGCTGCTGCTGTCGCTCGTGGACGAGAATGCGCAGGACCTCGTGTCGGTCTGATCCCTTTCGGGAGAAATCGACGATGGCGACGGCCGTGTTTCGCGTTGCGGCCCTCGCCGCGTCGTTCCTCGTCGGAACTGCCGCATCCGCGTTGGCCGACGACGAGGGTCTCGGCCGCGTCGAGATCCTCCGCGCCCCGGACGGCGGCCTCCAGCCCCAGGCCGCCATCGACGGCCGCGGCACGATCCACCTGGTCTTCTATCGCGGCGATCCGTCCCACGGCGACCTCTACTACGTCAAGCGCAACCCCGGCACGACCGGCTTCGTCCTGCCGATCCGCGTCAACAGCGAGATGGGCAGCGCCATCGCGACTGGGACGATCCGCGGCGGCCAGGTCGCGATCGGCAAGCAGGGCAAGGTCCACGTCGCCTGGAACGGGTCGACGCCGACGATGACCGCGCCCGCGCCGATGCTCTACGCCCGGCTCAAGGCCACCGAGGACGGCTTCGAACCCCAGCGCAGCTCTGATGCGCATCACCGCTGCCCTCGACGGCGGCGGCACGGTCGCGGCCGACGGCATGGGCCGGGTCTTCGTCGCCTGGCACGCTCGTGGCGTGAACGACCCACCCGGCGAGTCGAACCGCAAGCTCTGGGTCGCCCGATCCGAGGACGACGGCGCCACTTTCAACGCCGAACAGCCCGCCCTCGACCGAGCCACGGGCGCCTGCGCCTGCTGTGCGACGAGGGCGATCGTCGACAACAACGGGAGGCTCTCGATCCTCTTCCGGTCGGCCGAGAACGGCATCGAGCGCGACCTGACGCTCGTCACCTCGCACGGTGAGAGTGGCCGCTTCGACGCCCGGCGCGTCCACCCGTGGCGAGTCGCCGCCTGCCCGATGTCGAGCGCCGCGCTGGCCGAATCGGTCGACGGCCCCGTCGCCGCGTGGGAGACGGCCGGGCAGGTCTACTTCGCCAGGGTCTCCGACACGACGAAGCCCATTTCTCCCCCCGGCCGGCCCGGCAACCGCAAGCATCCCGTCGCTCGCCGTCGCCCCCGACGGCTCGGTCCTCCTCGCCTGGACTGAGGGCACCGGATGGCAAAAGGGCGGGGACCTCGCCTGGCGGCTGTTCACGCCAGAAGGCCGGCCTACGGAGGTTGCCGGGCGCACGAAGGGCGGAATCCCCGTCTGGAGCCTGCCGAGCGTGGTCGCCAGGCCGGACGGGGGGTTCACGCTGTTCCATTAGTCCGGTCCCAGATCCGGCCCGCATCCGGGTCGGGTCCTCCGCGCGGACGATGCGAAGTTCGACGGCCAAGACGGTCCGCATGGCGGACCCCACGAGACGTCCATCCGCCATGAAGAAGCTCATCAACCGCCCCGAGGCCGTCGTCGAGGAGATGGTCGAGGGCGTCGTCGCCCTGTATCCCGGACTGCGGCGGATTCAAGGCCGCACGGTCCTCGTCCGGGCCGACGCGAGCAACCGGGTCGCCCTGATCTCCGGCGGGGGCAGCGGCCACGAGCCTGCGCATGCGGGATACATCGGCCGCGGGATGCTCAGCGCGGCGGTCGCCGGCGACGTCTTCACCTCGCCCGCGCCCGACGCCGTGCTCGCCGCGATCAAGGCCGTCACCGGCCGGTCCGGGGCCTTGCTCATCGTGAAGAACTACACGGGCGACCGGCTCAACTTCGGCCTCGCCGCCGACCTGGCGAAGGCCGAGGGGATTCCGGTCGAGACGGTCGTCGTGGCCGACGACGCGGCGCTCGCCGCCTCGTCGGCGCCTGGCCGGCGCCCGAGGGCTGGCCGGGACGATCCTCGTCCACAAGGTCGCCGGCGCCGCGAGCCGAGTCCGGCGCGAGCCTGGCCGAGGTCGCCGCCGAGGCCCGCGCGGCGGCCGAGGCCGTCGCCACGATGGGCGTCGCTCTCTCGCCCTGCACCGTGCCCGCGGCGGGAAAGCCGGGGCTTCTCGCTCGGCGAGGGAGAGATCGAGCTGGGCCTGGGCATCCACGGCGAGCCGGGCGTCCGCAAGGCCGCGATCGGGCCGGCCGACGCGATCGTCGACGAGATGCTCGCCAAGATCCTCAACCGGCTCGCGTGCGGGACCCGGTTCGCGCGTCGCGCTGCTCGTGAACAACCTCGGCGCGCACGCCGACGATGGAGCTGGCGATCGTCGCCCGGGCCGCGATCGGCGTGCTGGAGTCGCTCGGATTCCACGTCGAGCGGGCCTACGCGGGGACGTTCCTCTCGGCCCTGGAGATGGCCGGCGTCTCGCTCTCGGTCCTGCTCGTCGACGACGCCCGCCTCGCCCGGCTCGACGCCCCGACCGACGCCCCCGCCTGGCCCAACGCCGCTCACGCCCCCGCGTGCTCGCGATGCCGCTCCCCTGCCCGACCCGACCGCGATGACCGGCCAGTCCGCCCGGCCGACGCCCCCTCAGACGCCCGCCGGCCGGGCCTTCGCGACGGCCCTCCGCGCCGCGGCCGACGCCCTGATCGCAGCGACGGATCGTCTGACGACGCTCGACCAGGCCGTCGGCGACGGCGACCTCGGCATCGAGTCTCGCCCGCGGCTCGCGCGCCGTGCTCGACGCCCTGCCGACCCTCCCACTCGACGACCCGCCCGCTGCCCTCCGCAGGCTGGGCGCGATCCTCCAATCCTCCCTCGGCGGGACCTCCGGCCCGCTCTACGCAGTGTTCGTCCTGGCCGCGGCCGAGCGGCTGGCCTCTTCTCCAGCGATCGACCCGCTCGCCTGGGCCGACGCCTTCGCCGCCGGTTGTGCGAGAGTCGGCGAGGTCGGCGGCGCGAGCGTCGGCGACCGGACGATGCTCGACGCCGCTCGTGCCGGCCTCCGAGACGTTCTCTGCGGCGATCTCCGCTCGGGCGTGCCCTGGCCGGCGGCCCTCGCCGCGGCCGCCGAGGCCGCCGCACGCGGCGCCGAGGCGACCGCCGCCCTCGCGCCCCGCCGCGGCCGATCGAGCTACCTCGGCGACCGCGCCCTCGGCCATCCCGACCCGGGGGCCGTGGCCGTGGCGGTCTGGCTCGGGGCCGTCGCGGGCCGAGGGTCGGTCGCGTCCTGATCGACGTACCTCGTCCCGGCGGCGCCCCGCGACCTCCGGCCCTCGGGTCGACCCGACGCCCCGCGCCGACCGAACCCGAGCGTACACCTTTCGTTCGCCCCCGTGCGGCTCGGCGCGGCCCGTGGGTGCACGAAGCCGAACGGGTAGGGACAAAACGGGATCTGCCTCGCTTCGCCGGCCGGCGATTGGCTTCGTTTCGTTGGGGGAATTGGCTTCGTTTCGTAGAAGCTGCCGGCGGAATTGGCTTCGTTTCGCAAGAACGGCCGGCCGATCCGGGCCCGGCCGAGGGAATGAGCGCGAGCTCGTCGCCGTCGTGCTCGACCCTCCCGGGCGCGCGCGCCCCGGGACGAGCACCTTCGTCGGCGGCCCCGAATCGCGTCCCCGCGGCTTTTAACAGACCTTCCGCGGACCGAGCCGGGCGACACCGTGGGAGGGAACGGGCCTGGCCGGCGGATCGTCCGGAGCCCCTGGAGAAATCGCCCGGAAAAAGCGTGCGGGTCGGGCCCCTCCCGTGCAGAACATAGGGTGAGCACGGCATGAGGAGCCCAGGCGGATGGCGATCGGACAGCTGGCTGCGGTGCTGGACGGGGTCCGGCGGATCTTCGAGGGCGGGACGGCCGCGGCGAGCGGGCCGGACTCCGTGCTGAGGCGGTTCGCGGCCGACGGGCGACGAGGCGGCGTTCGCCGCGATCGTCGCGCGGCACGGGCCGATGGTCCTCTCCGTCTGCCGCAGGGCGCTCCGCGACCCCCACGACGTCGACGACGCCTTCCAGGCCACGTTCCTCGTCTTCGTCCGCAGGGCCGGCTCGATCCGCGACGGCGAGGCGCTCGGAGGCTGGCTCCACGGCGTCGCCCGACGGGTCGCGGTGCGGGCGCGGCGCGGGCCGCGCGGCGGCGGTAGCGCGAGGGTTCGGGCCTCGTGATCGAGCCGGCCGCGGCGGCGAACGACCCGGACCGGACCGAGGTCGTGGCGATGGTCGACGAGGAGATCGACCGACTGCCCGAGCGATACCGGCGTGCGATCGTCCTCTGCGACCTCGAAGGCTGCACCCAGCCCGAGGCCGCCGGCCGGCTCGGCTGGACTGAGGGCTCGGTCCGCGGGCGGCTGGCCCGGGGCCGGGAGATGCTTCAATCCCGCTTGCGACGTCGCGGGCTCGTCGCCCCGGCCGGCGCGATCGGAGGACTGGCCGCGACCGACGCGGCCACGGCGGCGAGGCTGGGTGAGGCGTTCGTGAGGACGATGACATTGACCGCCGCGGGAGACATGGCGGCCAGTGGTGCGGGGGTCACGGCTAATGCCATGGACCTGGCTCGGGACGTCCTGGGGATTATCATGAAGCAGAAGCTGCTGGTCGTCGGCGTGATGGCCTTCGTCGCGGGCGCGGCCATCACGGGGGCGGGCGTGGGCGGGGCGTTACTGCTCAAAACACGCGGCAAACCCGCCGGGGAGGCGGGACCGGCCGAAGCCCCGCAGGCGAGGCGCCGTCTGCCGATGCCATCCCTCCCGAGGGCACCTTGGCATCGGCCCTGAACGAGACTGCCCAGCCCGAGGCGAGCGACGTTGCGAAGCTCCTCAAACCACCGGAGCCTCTCGATAACCAAGGGCTAGAGGTGCCCGTCGAACCACCCCCCGGTCTTCTTCCGCCCCTTCGTTCCCTTGATGACCTCGTCAAGCCGCCCGAGGCCGAGCCGGCCGAGGCCCGGCGGATCGCGGTGGGCGACATGCTCATCGTCGAAGTTCTTGAGGCCCTTCCTGGCCGCCCCATCAGCGGAGAACGGCTCGTCCGCCCTGATGGGACTATCAGCCTCGGCTTCTACGGCGACCTGAAGGTCGCCGGCCTGACGCGTCGCGAAGTGAAAGTCAAGGTTGTCGAGCACCTCCGCGACTTCCTCAGGGACCAGACCCTCGAACTGGTACGATATAGACGAGCGCGACCAGAAGTATCACTGGGTCCATCCGGCGTGGAGTAATGCCGTCTTCGTCGACGAATCCCCGACCTTCACTGGTCGTGGGCTGCCCGAGACACCCGAGGCTGCGCCGCCCGTCGCGAGGACAGTCGGTGTGCCGACCATGCCCGGTTCCAACTCGCCCACACATCGTTACTCGGCCAGCGAGCGGATCGACGCCCTCGAGCACAAGCTCGACCGCGTCCTGCAGGAGCTAGAGGCCCTCCGCAAGGAGCGGGCGCCTAGGGCCCGATGGGTCGCGGTGGCCTTTCCCGGCTCCCGCATGAGGCCCGGGTGGCCGGGGCAGAGCGCCAGCGGTGCCCCGGAAGGGAGAGAGCCCAGGCCGTCCCCTTCCGGGGCACCGCTGGCGCTCTGCCCCGGCCACACCGGACGTTTTCGACGCAAGCCGATGGAAGCAGCACGGTCCGCACAGCGGACCCTACGGGGCGGCGAGGAACCGGCGGATCAGCTCCGGCAGCTCGGCCGAGAATTTGCTCCGCGGCATGACCGGATCACAACCCGCATCCGCCGCCGCGGCCAGCCCGGCCGTGTCGACGTGCGAGCCGAAGGCGACGAAGGCCGCGTCGGGGCCGGCGGCCAGGCGGTAGGCGACGATCGCCTCGGGCTTGACGAGGTCGCCCGCGGCGAGGTCGACGAACACGGCACGGGGCTTCCATTGCTCGATCATCGCCAGCGCCAGCGCGGCGTTGCCGGCCGTAAGGACCTGGCGGCCGAGCATCCGCGCGGTGCCCGTGACCTTCGACGTGAAGATCAGGTCGCGGCTCAGAAGCAGCCCCGCGGGGCCATCGCCCTCGGGATAGGGGACGGGCTCGGGCATGAGGGAGGCTCCGGTCAATGGTTACGCGTGTCTGGACATTCTACCGGGCCCGCCACCACACCGATGGCTCCAGCCCCCGCTCCAGGCATGCGGCCTCGATTGCGGCCCTGAACCGCGCGGAGTCGCCGGGGTAGCCGGCCGTGGGCTTCAAGTCGGGCATCCGCGCCGTCCAGTGGGCGTTGAAGGCGTCCATCCAGAACTCGCGAATTGCCTTGCTTACCAACGACGCCAATGCCACCAGCCCATCTCCGGAATCCGCCCGAGGGCACAGGTTCAGGTCCAGCCGTCGCGGCCCGGCGCGGAGCGTATACCGGCTCATCTCGGGACCCTCCTCGCCGCGGTCGAGCCAGGCGTCGGGGATGGCGTCAGACAGGGCCGCGGCGTAGTAGTGGCGGCCGCCGTGCTTGTCGGAGAGGACCGACGCCGGGGCCTCCGCGTGCACGAGGCCCCAAACGTGACCGAGCAGCGTCGCGAACGCCCGAAAGTGGACCGTGGCCTTCGAGCCCGTCGCGTCCAGTTCGGCATTGAACCGGGCCGGGCCGACGACGACGGAGCGGACCTCGACGATCCGCCAGTGCTCGCAGTGCAAGCAAGGCGACGGACCGTCATTCGCGACCGCCGGGTCGGCCTCGATCCAGTGCGTCAGCTCGACCTCGGCGAGTGTGCCGGCGCTGACGGCCTCGAGCAATCGGCTCAGGGTCTCCGGCCGACCGCGGCCCGAGGAGGCGACGGCCGCGAGGCATGCGGCGTCGAGCCGGTCGCGGCCCTTCCGGCCGGCGTAGACGAGCTTGGAGTCGTCGATCCAGAGGCGATCGACCGGCCCGCCCGCGCGGGAGACGCTTGCGGCGAGGTCGGCCCAGACGTCGGGCGCCCGGCCGCCCTCGGCGACGACCGCGGTCATCACCAGCGGCCCCAGGTTGGGCCCGTAGCCCGCCTCGTCGATCCCGACCCACAGGCCCGCGGGCCCGGCCGCGTCGCACCCGTCCTTCATGGCCGCATTCTACGCGAAACGGTCGCCGGCGGCGAAGGGGGCAGGGTCGCGTGCCCATCCACAAGGAATCTGAGGAATTCTGACATTAGCCGATTTTTCACTGGATCGGCGGACGCGGGGCGGGTTATTCTGGCCCATTGGCGGACGCTCGCCTCTCCTTGCATCGTCGCAAGCCCATCCTCTCCGGGAGGCTTTCGCCATGCGCTTTCGCACCCGCATCGCGACGGCAATGCGCTCGGTGATCCCCAAGCACGCCTCGACCCGCGAGCTGCTCCGCGAGCGCCGGCTCGTCGCGGCCACGGTCCGCTCGGGGCCTCGGCGGTTCGAAGAGGAGGCCGAGGTCGGGCCACTTGCCGAGGCGCTCCGCGACGCCTCGCGGATCGGCCAGTTCGCCACGCTCTATCTCGAGCCGGCCACGCTGCCGATGACCCTCGAATTCGAGGGCAGCACGACCCGCTCGATCCGCGTCGGCCGCCCCGCCGACCGGCTCAAATCGACGGCCTTCCTCGCCGAGATCGACGGCTCCGTCTACGTCGCGACGGGCCGTCAAATCGGCTTTCTGTTCTCGGGACCGGATCAGGCGGCCGAAGCGTCGCCGGCCTCGAGCGCGGCCGCACCGCCGGACTCCGCCCCCGCCTTCTCGCCCGCGGCCCAGAGCGCGGCCGGGGCATGGCCCTGGACCTCGGCGGCGAGCGAGGCATAATCCTCCGCGCCTCGGCTCGTGGCGGCGTACTGGAAGATGGACTGGCCGAAGCTCGGGCACTCCGCCAGGCGGATATTCCGCCGGATCCGCGTGCGGAAGACCCGGGCGTCGGCCCAGGGCGAGGAGGCGTTTCGGCGGCCGTCGAAGTAGTTATCCAGGTCGTCGATGACCTCGCCGCCGAGCCGCGTCCCCGAGTCGTACAGGCAGAGGACCACGCCCGAGACCTTCAGGTCGCGGTTGATCCGCTTCGAGACCAGGTTGATCGTCTCCAGGAGCTTCGACAGCCCGTGCAGGGCCAGAAAGTGCGCCTGGAGCGGGATGATGACCTCTCGCGCCGCGCAAAGGGCATTGAGCGTGAGCACTCCGAGCGAGGGCGGACAATCCATGAGGATGTACTCATAATTGCCCGCCTCGGCTTCGAGCGCGTCGCGGAGGATCACCTCTCGACCGACGGTGCCGCTCAGCTCGAAGTCGGCCGCGGCCAGGTCGATGTGCCCGCCGGCGATCCAGAGTCCCGGCGCGACCTCACGGCGGACCTCGGCGAGGGGCATCCCCTGCGTCAAGACCTCATACAGCGACGGCCCCGAGCGGCCAGGCAGCAGGCCCAGGTGCAGCGTCGCGTGCGCCTGCGGGTCGAGGTCGAGGACGAGCGTCTTCTTCCCCTCGCTCGCAAGCGCCGCGGCAAGGTTCACGGTCGTGGTCGTCTTGCCGACCCCGCCCTTCTGGTTCAACACGGCGATCCGTCGCATGCGCAGCTCCCCTCCGCGGTGAGAGTCGCGCGGAGTCTAGCCGAGTCGGACGGATGCGCAAAGGCCAGTCGGCGGAGACTCGACAGCACGGCTGATCCTGCTCCGTTCTCCTCGAGGGAACCGGGGCGTCGGGGACTTCTGCCGGTTGGCAGCCCGGCCCGTGAGCCACTCTCGGTATCATCGTGTCGCTGCGTGCGGACGTCGCGAACTCTCTGGACTTATCAACGTGTGCGATCGGGAAATCGATCTGCCAGACTGCGCGGGCCGGCGTCGGCATGGCGGGGCCCCGGGGGGCGGACTATGATGGGGCCCTGGGCGACGGGGCGGGTGCGACGAGGAGCGGCCGATGGACGAGGGTGGCGAGGACTCGCGCGAGGGCCTGGGGCGAGTGGCCGAGGGGTTGCGCCTGGTGGGCTTCGGGCTGGCGGCGGCGGCGGTGCTCGCCGTCGCGTTCATCGTGGTCTTTGCGACCGTCGTCGAGCCGGGCAAGGACGCGCCCGCCATCGTCCAGGCGCTGAACCGGGACCATCCCGAGCTCGTGATCGGCCTGCTCGGTCTCGAGGTGCTGGCGATCGTGCTGGGCATCGCCGGCAAGGCGTTCTGCCTGGGCGTCCCGACGGCATCGGGGGCAACGCCGTTCATCGCCATGGCCCTGGCGTGCGACGTGATTGGCCTCGTCACGATGATCGTCAGCCGCCTCGCCGACGCGGCCGGCGCCGAACTTGCGCCGGTGTGGGTCATGGCCACGCTTTTCGGCTATTTCGCGTTCCTGCGGTTCCTCCGGCGGCTGTCCGAGTACTTTGGTTCGCCGGGGCTCGTCGCTCGAGCGCGGCGGATCCAGGTCGGGTCAGCGTCCCTGGTTTTCGCCACGATCGTCGCGGCGCTGGCAATGAACTCCGGTGGCGGACAGGCCATGATCTCGGCGGCCGGGCTGGTGATCATGGTCGCCGTGCCGTACCTGTTCATCCTGCTCGCGCGGACCGTGGTCGAGCTCCGTCGCGAGGCCCGCGCGGCGGCGGAGACGTACGGGGACGGGTACTGAAGGCGGGAATCAAGGTCACGGCCGACCCTATTTGACGGTTCAGGCGGTATCCAGCACGCCCCGGACAACCTCAGCGATCGCCGCCACCTCGGCCATCGCGCCCAGGCCCACGTCGCCGCAGGCGAGCCGTTTCGCCTGCGGGGGGACGAGCACGATCCCTGGAACATGCCGAGCGAAGACGGCGTCCGCGTCGTCCAGGGTCCAGTCGTCGGCGGCGCGGCCATCGCCGCGGTCGATGAGGATCTGTCTCAAATGCCGGCGCGTGACCGGGCTTTTCCACATCAGAGTGTTCATCGCCGGCGCCAGCACGACGGGTCTTGTGAAGTCCCAGGCGCGGAAGACGCACGTCAGGCAATTATCCGAAAAGCCCAGCGCGAACTTCGTCAGGGTGTTCGCATCGAGGGGCGCGACGATCAGGACGTCGGCCCACTTCCGCAGCTCTATGTGGAGGACGGAGTCGCCGCGATGGTATCCGCCTTTCGGCCACTCGTCGGCATCGCGGTGGAGTGGGCCGGCCGGGAGCGACGGATCATCGAGCGCGGGCTCGCCCAGTTCCGCCGGGTCGAAGAAATAGAGCGCCGCCTCGGTCGCAACGACGCGGACGTCGTGCCCGCCCTCGCGGAACGCCCGGTAGAGCGCCGGGGTCCGGATCGCGGCGACGGAGCCGGTGACGCCGAGAAGGATGCGGGGCATGGCTGGGGTCGTCCGTCACGCGGGGAGGATTCCCTGTCCCCCAGGATAACGGACGAGCGGCGGATAAAGCGATCAGCGGAGATCGGCCGAGAGGGGCGCAACGGCATCGTTGATGGCCGCCGTCAGTCTGTTCCAGAGCTCGACCTGCAGCGCGCGGTGCTCGCGGCGGGTCAGGAGGAGGCGCTCGTTGGCGCGGCGGGAGATCGCCGAGACGATCGCCTTGAGGTCGATGTCGAGCAGGCCGGCGAGGTCTTCGAACTCGTCAGGAAGCTCGAGCTCCTGCAGCATCTCGTCCGTGTGGCAGCGTGCCATTCCGGTCCCTCCTTGAACGGGCGTGGACTTGATCGGGCGACGTGCCCCCGCGGCATCCCCGCCGCGAGTCGTCGCCAGGCTAATCCGCCGCGCAGGCCCGGTCAAGCAGCAAAATCGATCGCGGTTTCCGGCAAGGCCGGCACGAGGCCGGCCGGGGCGTTCAGTCGGTCGACTGACGTCTGCAACTGTTGCGCCGCAACCCGTCAGGATCTTAGAAGCTGTTTCAAAACCCTCATGCGATGCGCTTGAGGCAGATCAGCGAGGCCGCCAATTCGTGAAAGGCCTGGAAGTGAGCCCCCTTCTTCTCGTAGCACATCTTGAGCCTCCGGGCGTTCCCGAACCAGCTCAAGGTGCGCTCGACGACGTACCGTGTCTTGCCCAGGCCGCTGCCATGCTCCCGAGCCTTCCCCAGCGACGCGAGCAGGGGTTCGACCCCCAAACATCGAACTCGGGCCTTGTTCGCGGCCGAGCCGTAGCCGGCGTCCCCTTGGAGCACTTTGGGCCTCGTCCGAGGCCGACCCAGGGCCCCTTGGACCGGGCGCATGCTCAGCACCATCGCCTCTGTCATCGCGTCATCGCGAATGTTCGCCGGGGTGGTCTTCACCACCAGGGGCACCCCTCGAGCATCGGTCAAGATGTGGCGCTTGCAGCCCGCCTTGGCTCGATCCGTCGGATTCGGACCGGTGTGCGCCCCCAAAAACCGCGCGGACGCTCGCGCTGTCGATCACCGCGCGTTCGAGATTGATCGCCCCCGCCTTGCCCAGGGCGGTAAGCAGCGCCGCATGCAGTCGCGGCCACACATCGAGCGTCGTCCAGAGGGCGAATCGCCGCCAGCAGGTGCTGCCGCTGCCGCAATTCATCTCCCCGGGTAGGGCCTGCCAGGGGATGCCGGTCTTGAGGACGAAGATGACGCCCGCGAGCGCCTGGCGGTCCGAGATCCGAGGCCGTCCCCCCTTCGGACCGGGCGGCGACTTGGGTAACAACGGCTCGATGATCGACCAGAGCTTGTCCGTGACGAGTTCCGCCATGCCTGAGCCTCCTTGCGGTCGGCGATGGCGGTAGTTTACAGAAATCCCGGGGTTTTGAAACAGCTTCTTAGTGCGCGGATACGGTCGAGGGGCGAGGATTCGTGGATCGCTGAAACCGAAGCCACGGTCTGCATCGCGTTCGGGAGCGAATTCGGCGGTCGCACGGAGACGGCGGGAATCTGCAAAATGCGTATCAGAACCACGCCGGCGCCGGCTCGCGGTCGGCGCCGGGGCCGACGGCCTCGCGGACGAGCTCCACCAACCTCGGGCCGTCGATCAGCTCGATCGGGTGCTCGGCGACGAACCGCTCGGCGGCGAGCGAGAAGGTCCGCGTCGTCACGAAAAAGCCCTTGTGGCTGCCGGTGTGGTGGATCGTGCCGAGGAACTTCTGCAGCTCGGGCGAGCCGACGACGGCCTTGCCCTTGCTGTACTTGCACTGGACGATCGCGCGTAAGTCCTTTCGCCGGACGCGGAGGTCGGCGCCCTCGTCTCCGGCGCCGCCCACGACCTGGACCTCGAAGCCCAGCGCCTCGAACAATTCGCCGACGAATTCCTCGAATCCCTCGGGCGTCAACGTATCGAGCTGTGCCAGCTTCGCGTCGGCCCTCCTCGCCTGATGGCGGAGCCGGTCGGCCTGCTCCTTGCCGCGGACGACGGCCTCGCGGAGGGCGGTCAGCTCGTGGTCGAACGCTGCGCGTTCTACCTCGTCGAGGCTCGCAAGATAGCGGTCCATCTTGAACAGGGCGTTCTCGATCGTGTTGTCGAGCCGGATCCGCTCGGCGCGGGTCAACGTGTTTTGATAACGGCGGAAGATCGCGTATTCAAGGTGCTCGACCGCCCCGGCCCACTCGGCGGCCGAGCGGAGGCCGGGGGCGTCGTCCTGGTAGGGGGCCGAGGTCCAGAGTGTCGCCTGTGTCGCGGACAAACTGACCGGCGCGGCGGCGCCGGCGTCCGATCCCGCTGCCCGATTCTTGAGCCAGTCGAGCACCATCGCCGCGCACTGTGGGCCGAGACAATCCATCGCCGAAGTCGCTCCTGAAGACTGTGAGTTCATGCCATCGACCAGTCTAAGCCAGGGGGCGGCGGAGGCAAGACCAGGACGTCTTGGCCGCCGCGTTGACCGGGACGACGCGGCGGCCGACAATCAGGCGATCCGTCCCAGCCCGATTGGCCTCCCAGGAGACCGTCCGCCGATGCCCCGCTTCGCCGTGATACTGCCGGCCGCCGGGCGCTCGACGCGGTTCGGCGACCCGAAGCAGAAAAAGATCTACGCCGACCTCGACGGCCGCGCCGTCTGGCTCCGCGCCGTCGAGCCGTTCGTGAACCGCGACGACGTCGGGCAGATCCTCCTCGCGATCGCCCCCGAGGACCGCGAGCTGTTCGAACGCCGCTACCGTCCCAACGTCGCGTTCCTCAACATCAAGGTCCTCGAAGGCAGCGCGGAGCGCGCGGATTCGATCGCAAATGCTCTCGAAGCGGCGGACCCTTCCTGCGATTTCGTCGCGGTCCACGACGCGGCCCGACCCTGCTTGACGGGGGAACTGGTCGACGCGGTCTTCTCGGCGGCCGTGGCCCACGGCGCGGCAATATTGGCCGTCCCCGTGGCCGACACCCTCAAGCGGGCCGACGCGGACGGGGTGATCGTCGAGACGGTCTCGCGGAGGGGATTGCATGGCGCCCAGACGCCGCAAGTCTTCCGGCGTGATTTATTGATGAAGGCCTATGCGAATCGCACGCAATTACCCGGATCGCCCACCGACGATGCCCTGCTCGTCGAGGCGCTGGGCCATCCGGTCCACGTCGTGGCGGGGTCGCCGATGAACCTCAAGATCACCACGGCCGCTGACCTGCGGCTCGCCGCCGCGATCTTGCAAGCGTTGCCCAAACCGCAGCCCGACGCGCCGGCGCATCCGTTCGCGGACGAGCGGGAGATGTGGGGGGAATTGCCGAGGAAGAGGCCAGGGGATTTGTTCTCGTAGGGTGGGCTCCGCCCACCGTACCGGCCTTCGAGAGCTGGTGGGCGGAGCCCACCTTACGATGGGATCATTTCCCCTCCATCAACTGCCACAGCGTCGGCTCGATCGCCTCGGCCCAGAGGCGGTAGCCCTTGGGAGTGAGGTGGAGATAGTCCGGCATGATCTCCTTCGAGATCGTGCCGTCGGGGTTGACGAAGACGGGGCTGATATCCAGATACTTGACGGACTTGCCGTCGTCATACGACTTGATCGCGTCGTTGACGGCACGAACCCGATCGCGGATCGCGTCGGGCTTGGGGCTGCGGGGGAAGACGCCGAGGAGGAGGACCTTGGTCTTCGGGAGCCTGTCGCGGAGGCGGGCGACGATGAGCTTGATACCTGCGGCGATGTCGTCGGGTGAGTTCGACGTGATGTTGTTCGTGCCAATCATCACGACGGCGGCTTTCGGGCTGATCCCGTCGAGCTCGCCGTGATCGAGGCGCCAGAGCACATGCTGGGTGCGGTCGCCGCCGATGCCGAGGCCCACGGCCTTGCGCGGGGCGTAATACCGGTCCCAGACGGCCTTGCCGGGCCCGCCCCAGCCCTGGGTGATCGAGTCGCCGATGAAGATCAGCTCGGCCGTGCCCGGCTTGAGCGCCTCGAGGAAGCCCTCGTGCGCCTTCATCCACCACCCGTCCTGACCGCGCGGGGCGGGGTCGGTGGCGCTCGGGGGCGGCGAGTCCTTCTTGGGTTCCTGGGCCGTCGCGAGCGAGGCGAGCATACAGAGAGCGAGGGGGAGGATCGGCCGGCGCATCGGGGTGGGCCTCGGTGGAAATTCGGGGAGGGGTTTCGAAGGCTATCGTAATGCGGTGGGGGCGACGGGGAAAGGAGGGCCCTGTCGGCCTTCGGCGCCCTCGGGAGGGCGAGGCTCCCGCCGAGCCGGGCGCCAACCCCGGCTCGGCGGGAGCCTCGCCCTCCCGGGGTAGGAATCGTCCTCGTACTCACGCCTCCGGCGGCGACTCCCCCAACGTCCACGGCTGGCCGAAGTGCTCTTCGTAACAGACGTGCTCCAGATCAAACCTGCCGGGGAAGGGGTCGCGCTCGAGGGCGTAGCCAAGGCAGACAAGGCAGCAGACGACGTGGTCGTCCGGGACGCCAAACTCCTGCTTGATCTTCGCGGCGTCGAAGCCCTCCATCGGCGCCGAGTCGACGCCGAGGCCCTGCGCGGCGATCATCATCGTGCCCGCGGCGAGCATGGCCGAGCGGAGCGCCCACGAGGCGAGGTCGGGGTGATTGCCGAGCGAGCTCGCGACGTGCCCGCGGACCTCGGCCGCCGCCTCGGGCCGCATCCCGCCCAGCGCGACGCGGCGGTCGAGCATCGGGCCGAGGTCGGTTTCATACCCGCGCAAATAGCCCAGCACGATCACGACGACGGGCGCCTCGCCGACCTTCGGCTGGTTGAAGGCACAGGCGCGGAGCCGCTGGCGGTTCCGCTCGGATCGGACGACGAGGAACCGCCAGGGCTGGAGGTTGTAGCCAGACGGCGCGCGCGTCGCCAGGCCGAGGATGCGGACGAGCAGGTCGTCGGGCACCGGGCGGCCCGGGTCGAACTTGCGCGTGGCGCGGCGGGAGAGGATGGCCTCGGGGACGGTCATCGGTTCGGGCACGGCCCAGGGCTCCCAGGATCGCGAGGGTGCACGTCTCGGAAGCGTGGGCTCCCGAGTCCTGGCATTATGATGGCCGCTCCATTACGATTCGCCAAGCTGGCGGGATGCGCCGCGATCCCGCCACGGCGAACGAAACCAACCGAGGACGAACGACGATGAAACGACATGCCCGACCGGCCGCCCTGCTGGCCTGCGGCCTGGTGGCCGCCGCCTTACTGACCTCCGCCTGCGCGGCCGAGAAGAAGAAGACCACCGACTCGCCCGGCGAGTGGGTCTCGCTCTTCGACGGCACCACGCTCAGCGGCTGGGAAGCGATCCAGCTCGACCCGAACAAGGAGAGCAAGTGGGAGGTCGTCGACGGCGCGATCGTCGGGTCGGGCTACCCGTCGATGCTCTTCAGCCCCAAGGGCGAGTACAAGAACTTCAAGTTCCGCGCCGAGATCAAGATCAACGACCACGGCAACTCGGGCATGTATTTCCGCACGAAGAAAGGCGCGTCGTTCACCAACGGCTACGAGTGCCAGATCAACTCCACGCACTCCGACCCGATCCGGACCGGCTCGATTTACACCTTCGTCCACCTCTTCGACACCTCCAACCCGCCGCCGCCCGACGAGTGGTTCACGCAGGAGGTCGAGGCCAAGGACGAGGATTACCGGGGCAAGATGGTCACGACGATCCGCGTGCGGGTGAACAACAAGCTGCTGTTCGAGTTCCACGACTTCGACCGGACGTTCACCTCGGGCCATTTCGCGTTCCAGCAGCATGACCCGGGCAGCAAGGTGTCGATCCGGAAGGTTGAGGTCATGGAATTGCCGTGAGCCGGCGTCTCGGGTTCTTCACTCTTCACTTCGCACTCTTCACTCTTGCTCGGTCATCCCTGGGGGATGGAAGGGTAAGACGTGAAGAGTGCGGAGGGCCAGGTCAACGCGGGAGGACGACGATGAGGCGACACGGGATCGTGACGGGCTTCCTGATGGCGGGCGTTTTCGTCGCGGCCGCGCCGCCGCGCGACGAGCCGGCGGACGAGGGGAAGTGGGTCTCGCTCTTCGACGGCAAGACGCTCGGCGGCTGGACCACGGCCGACGGGACGGAGGGCGAGTGGAAGGTCGAGGACGGCGTGATCAAGGGCTCGGGCCCGGCGTCGCACCTGTTCAGCCCGCGGGGCGACTACAAGAACTTCAGGTATCGCGCCGAGGTGAAGATCAACGACAAGGGGAACTCCGGGATGTACTTCCGGACCGCCAAAGGCCCGGGGTTCCCGCGGATATGAGGCCCAGGTCAATAGCACCCACCGCGACCCGGTGAAGACGGGCTCACTGTATAATCATGTGAAAGTGCTCGAGATGCTCGTCCCGCCCGATACGTTCTTTACCCAGGAGGTCGAGGCGGTCGGCGACCACATCGTCATCAAGGTCAACGGCAAGACCACGGTCGATTACGTGGACCCGAAGAACACCTACAAAGAGGGCCACTTCGCGTTCCAGCAGCACGACCCCGGGAGCAAGGTGGAGATCCGCAAGATCGAGGTGATGGAGCTGCCCTGAGCGCGGGAGCTTCGCGCCCGCCCTGCCCTCTTGCGAAGTAGGGTGGGTCCGGGGGTAGGATGGGGGGCCTCGTCTCCACGACCGAGACACCTCTCCGCGCCGACGTTAACCTCCTCTCCGGACGTCCGACGCCGCCACGTCCCCGCCGATTGAACCGTTCCCGACGATTCCGATGAGAGGAGCCGGCATGACGAATCTCTGGGCCCGCAAATCGATCGCAGCGCTGAGGGCCGAGGCTGACACGAAGGAGCTGAAGCGGACGCTCTCGGCCACGAACCTGATGACCCTCGGCATCGGCGCCATCATCGGCGCCGGGATCTTCAGCCTCTCCGGCGAGGCCGCGGCCGAGAACGCCGGGCCGGCCGTCATGCTCTCGTTCGTCCTGGGCGGTATCGCCTGCGCCTTCGCCGGGCTCTGCTACGCCGAAATGGCCTCGACCGTCCCCGTCGCCGGCTCGGCCTACACCTACGCGTATGCCACGATGGGCGAGTTCGTCGCCTGGCTCATCGGTTGGGACCTGATCCTCGAATACTCGCTCGGGGCCACGACGGTCGCCATTAGCTGGTCGGGCTATGTAAACAGCTTCCTGAGTCGCAACCTCGGGATCGTGATACCGCCGCAGTGGATCGCCTCGCCCGGGTCGACGCTGGTGAACGTCCCGCTCGAGATCGCCGACAAGCTCCACATGCCGACGGTCGGCTGGACCGTGCTCAGCGACAAGGTTGCGAACGCGTTCGCGGCAGGCGGGGTCGACGTCTCGTCGCTGGCCCACGCGACGGGCGTCTTCAACCTCCCGGCAATGCTGATCGTCGCCGCCATCACGGCCCTGCTCGTCATCGGCGTGCAGGAATCGGCCAACGTCAATAACGTGATCGTCGTCATCAAGGTCGCGATCGTCCTGATCTTCATCGTCGCCGGCATCGGGCACGTCTCGACGTCGAACTGGGGCGGGAAGTTCATCCCCGATAACACCGGCAAGTTCGGCGAATACGGCTGGAGCGGGATCGTCCGCGGGGCGGGCGTGGTTTTCTTCGCGTACATCGGCTTCGACGCCGTCTCGACCGCCGCCCAGGAGGCTCGCGACCCACAGCGCGACATGCCGCGGGGGATCCTCGGATCGCTGGTCATCTGCACGATCCTCTACATCCTCGTCGCGTTCGTGCTGACGGGGATCGTCAACTACAAGCTGCTCGGCGTGCCCGACCCGATCGCCGTCGGCATCGACGCGATCCACATGAAGTGGCTCTCGCCGTTCATCAAGCTCGGGGCAATCGCCGGCCTAAGCTCGGTCATTCTGGTGATGCTCATGAGCCAGCCGCGAATCTTCTTCTCGATGTCCAAGGACGGCCTGCTCCCGCCGATCGTGGCGAAGGTCCACCCGAAGTTCCGCACGCCGTGGATCACGACGATCATCACGGGCGTCGTGGTGATGCTCCTCGCGGGCACCCTTCCGCTCAAGGTGGTCGGCGAGCTGGTCTCGATCGGCACGCTCGCGGCGTTCGCCGTGGTGTGCGCCGGCGTGCTCGTTCTGCGGATCACGCAGCCGGAAGTCGACCGGCCGTTCAAGACGCCCGCCGTGTGGATCACCGCACCGCTGGGCGCGGCATCGGCCATCTTCCTGATGTCCGGCCTGCCGCGGGACACGTGGATCCGGCTAATCGTCTGGATGGCGATCGGGTTGGTGATCTACTTCCTGTATGGTGCCCGAAACAGCAAGATCAAGGCCTACAACGCCGAGCCGGCGTTGACCGAGGCGGTGTGAGGCCCGCGCCTCAACACGTGTCACTTTATCTTGACTCGTGGTCGCTGATCCACTGCCGGAGCGTGTTCGCCGGGATGCCCAGGACGCGCTCGGCGGGGGTGGGTCCGCCGAGGTGGGCGATGGCGAAGCAGCGCCAGAGGTCTTCCCAGAGCGGCCAGGGGATCGGCGGGGAGCCGTCGGGGCGGACTCGGGCGTGCTCGCCTCCGGCCCAGAGCGGGGGCAGGGACGTGTCGAACAGCCGCGCGGTAAGCTCTTGGGCCTCGGCCTCCTCCAGCTTCGCACCTTTCGCCAGGAGCTTCGCGGCCAGGGCGCGGACCCGCCGCTGCCAGTCGTTCAGCGGCGGCGCATACGCCGGTGACCGGGCCAAGGCCGGCACGCTCGCCTTGCGCGACGGGACCTCGGCCGGCGTCAGGTAGGTCTGGACGTGCGCCCAGGTCAAGACGTCGACCTCGCTCTTGTGCCGGACGACCGCGCGCTCGATCACGTTACGCAACTCGCGGCTGTTGCTGTCGGCGAACGGGTACGACCTAAGCCCCTCGATCGCGTCGTCGGCCAGCTCGATCGCCGCGCCCACCTCCATCGACGCCGAGCGGACGATCCACCGCGCCTGGGCCTCGATGTCCTCGGGCCGCTCGCGGAGCGGCGGGACCGAGAGCGGGAGCCGCTCGACCCGGGCGAGGAACGAGAGCGGCAATTCGCCCGACCGACGCCGCTCGGCCCAGGGCTCGGTCTCGACGGTGAGGACGACGGCCGCGTCGGCGTGCCTGCGAACCTCTTCCTCACCCAGACGCGAATACTCGCCGTCTTCGAGAAACGAGTGGAGGATCGCCGTGCCGGCGGTGGGCAGGCGGTGGAAGTCGTCGAGCAGGACGATGCCCTTTCCGGCCGAGACGACCAGGCCGGGGCGGTCGTCTCGCGCGTCGGTAAAGGCGCCGCGTCGGTGGCCGAAGAGGGTCGAGCGGAGCAGGGTCTCGTTGGTCAATTCGTTGCAGGAGGCGACGACCATCGGCGCCTTGCGTCGGTCGGACGCCAGGTGGAACAACTCGGCCAGTCCCCGCTTGCCGGTGCCGCTCTCGCCGTCGAGCAGGAGGCATTGCAGCGGCCGCCGGCCGCGGCCCGGCAGCCTCGCCGCGCCGTTGGCGGGCTCGGGCCCGAAGAGACGGGCGAGGTCGAAGACCTGGGCGAGCGTGGTGCCGAACGATTCGGATTGATAGACGATTCCCAGGTCGGCGAGGGCCCTCGCGAAGGTCGAGACTGCCGGGTGCGCCAGGTGCCGCTCGACGGCCGCGACCATCGCCTGCGGCAGGCCCGACGTCGAGGCGCCGTCGTCTACCTTGCGGACGAACCGCTCGGCCGGGAACTCCTGGGGCCGGGGGTACGCCGAATAGAGCAATCCTTCGAGCTCGGGGTGGACGCGCATGGCCTCGTCGATGAGCAATTGCCCGTGCGCTGGCCGCCCGCGTCGTCGGAGAACCTCAGGTCGGACACGACGGCGGCGAAGAGCTGTTCATTGAGCAGCCGACGCGCCAGGTCGAACCGGCCGCCGCGCTCGCGGACGAGGTGGAGATGGGCGTGATGGGGCGACCGGTAGCGATAGTCGGCGAGCCGCTTCGACTCGTATCCGTGCGCGGAGACCTTGATGTGCACGGCCGACCCTCCGCCCGGATCGCCGCGCCGAAGGGCCTGACCGACCTCCTTGCTCTTCGCGAGCCCGCGGGCCAGATCGTCGACGACGCTCGGGACGAGCGACTCCAGGACGCGCGGGTCGTCGTCGAGGATCATCAGGTGGGGGATCCAGCCCATCGTCGCCGCCTCGATCGTCGTGCCTGGGGGTCCGCGCCGGTCGGTCGACTCGACGCGAATGATATACCACGCGCCGGCGAAAGGCTGGGGCTCGGTGTCGCCCTCGGCACTCCAATCCAAGCCCGGTGGCCGGCGAAGAGCGCAGCGGTGCCCCGACCACCCGGCCGCGGGCTTCTCCCGTGATCTCCCCTTGTTACGACGACGAGTCGCCACGGTTCGAGAAGCGCGACCACTCGGGGCGGACTTGCCGGCGTCCCCGGGACGATCTACAACCGCACCGTTGCTCTCCCGGAATCCGGCCCGGAGGACCGTCTGCCATGATCGCCGAAGGTCAGAAAGCCCCCGACTTCACCCTGCCCGACCAGGACGGGAAGGACATCACCCTGTCGAAGCAGAAAGGCAAGCCCGTCGTGCTCTATTTCTATCCCAGGGACGACACGCCGGGCTGCACGACGGAGGCCTGCGCCTTTCGCGACGCCCGCGCCGATTATGAAGAAGCCGGCGCCACCGTGCTCGGGGTGAGCCCCGACGACGCCAAGTCGCACGCGAATTTCGTGAAGAAGTTCGGCCTGAACTTCACGCTGCTGGCCGACGTCGGCGCGAAGGTGTGTGCCGACTACGGCGTCTGGAAGGAGAAGAGCATGTACGGCCGGACCTACATGGGCGTCGAGCGTACGACGTTCGTCATCGATCGAAGAGGAGTCGTCCGGAAGATCTTTCCGAAGGTGAAGGTCGACGGGCACGCGGGGGCGGTCCTCGACGCGATCAAGGCGCCTCTGACTGGCGTCGCGAATGGACGGCGAGGGCCTCGCCCTCCCGGAATTCATCCGGCGCTGGTCCTCAGGCCACGACCTCGAGCTCCAGCGCGTCGCGCTGCGAGGCGAGCTGGCGCTCGAGCTTGCGGAGAGCCTTGTACTTCTCGTCGCTGACCCGCGCCACAGGCAGGCCCAGTTCCTCGGCGATATCCGGGACGTTCCAGCCGCGGGTCCACAGCTCGACGATCTGGTCCTGCCGGGGCGAGAGCACGGCGCGGCGGGCGGCCTCGAGGATCTCGCCTAGTTCCTGACGCTCGCGATGCCGGCGGTCGAGGTCGGGGCCCGGGGTGCCCTGGTCGTCGAGGATGGCGTGACGGCGGGCCCGCTGAACCCGCTTGCGGACCATGTCGATCGCCCGGACGAGCTCGCGGCGCTCATCGGTGTCGTCGGCCAGCACGAGATTCAGGTCGAGCTGGCCGTCGCGCGCCTTTGTCAGCAATCGGCAGCAGACTTCCTGGGTGCAGTCGTCCCAGAGGCCCGGGTCGAGGCGGGCGTTCCGCCAGCAGACGGCGCAGTCGCGCTGAATGTTGTGGACGAGGTCGGATTCGCTGGCCGAGGCGGTCAGCGCGGCGAGGCCGACAACCAGGGCCATGGTCGTGCCGGCCAGCCGCTTCCGGCCCGGCTTGGGCGGCTCGATCGCTCGCACGATGGGGACGGGCTCTTCCATCTCGGACGATACCTTCCTGCGGGCTCGTCGACCGCTCTGCCGTCCTCTGGATCGGACCGGCGGGTCGGCAGAAATCGCCCAGGGCCGGATCTTTTCGGCGGGGACCCTGGCGCAGCCTGGACTTACGTTGATCCGTGACGACGGCCGGGGGACGGCGCTGCTCGTCGACCGTTCTTTCTACGGTACATCGTAGGGAATCGTCCAGGCCTTGTCGCCGTTTGGGCGCGGATTTGTGCCGATCTCCAGGGGCCTCCATCGGGCCGTGGAGGAGTGCAGCGGGAGGATTGGGAAGATTCTCGGGAACGATTCAAGTGTGGGATGAAGAGTTCAGCTGTCCGAAAGCGAAGGGCAGAAGGTAGAAAGGCGATGGGAGGAACAGTCCCGCCGAGGGTTCTGACGTGAGCGAACACGACCCTTCCGTCTTCCGCTTTCCACGTGACCCGCCCTCTTCACTTCGCACTGTTCACTCCGCGCTCATGACCCATGCCCCACCACGGGTAGCCCCACCGAAAACACAGTCCCTCCCCCCGGCCGCGACGCCACCTCGATCCGTCCCCCCTGCAACCGCGCCGAGTCGCGCACGATCGCGAGGCCTTGCCCGCGTCCGGCTCCCTTGGTCGAGAAACCGTCCTCGAAGATGAGACGTCGATCGGCCTCGGTGATGCCCGGACCGTTGTCGACGACGTCGAGCCAGACGGTTGTACCGTCGCGGCGGGCCGAAAGGGTCACGACCGGCTCAATCCCCGCGCCGGCGGCGGCCTCGACGGCGTTCTTGAGCAGATTCACTAGCGTGTGGGTCAGCAGTCGCCGATCACCCACGACCCTGATCGGCCCATCCGCGGACGTCGGCCGCTCGACCCTCGCGCCGGCCGACTCGAGCCGGGGCGCGAGCAGGGTCACGGCCTCGTCGAGCACGCCCTCCACGGAGATCGGTCCCAGCACGACCGGTAGCTCGGTCCGCTTGAGGAAGCCGTCGAGCTCGCGGACCGTGAGCGAGATGTAATCCGAACACGCCGCGATCTGGCGGCAGACGTCCCGGGCCATCGCAGCGCTCTGCCGGAGCTCGAAGTCGGGCGCGATTCCGCGCTCGGCGTACTCGCGCCGCACGGCCTGGTCGAACCGGGCCGCCTGGTAGGGGTCCAGGCCGGCACTCTGGGCTGCCGCGGCTCGGGCGGCGGACTCCTCGGCGAGGAATCGCTCCAGTAGCTCGATGTGGCCCGCGAGGTTCCGCCGCTCGTTCGAGACGACGAATGCGACGTTCCCGAGTTCGTGGCACGTGCGGTCGGCCAGGTCGAGCGTCGCCTCCTGCGCCGCCTCGCGGGCCACGCGGTCCCGGAGGTCGAAGACGTGCAAGACCATCGTGCCGAAGCAGAGTAGCGACGCGCCCGAGAGCCCGATGAGGGCGCCGATCATCCGATCGTAATAGCGCTCGTTGGCCTGGACGACCGAGTCGACCTCGGCCGCGACCTGGTAGCGCACGACGAGGTCGAGCGGCGGCGACCCGACCGAGGCGGGTGCGACGGGGATGGTGTCGAGCTCCACGGCCGAGGCCGCCGGCGTATATCGGGGGCTCCAGCGTGCCACGGTCTCGTCCCCGCGCCGCAGGCTCAGGCCGACGACATTGATCAGCGGGAACTGGTTGTCGTGCCGCTCGAGGGCCTCACCGAGCTGCCGGAGCGAGCCGCGGACCCGATTGAGCAGCACCGGCCGGCCGGCCTCGGGGGCCTCGCGCCAGTCATTGGCATAGTCGACGAGGTTCTTGCCCAGGTAGTCGGGCGCGAGCCCAATTGGCCAGCACGTTGTGCAAGACCTCGTGTTCGATCTGCCCGGGCCGGTCGTACTCGCGATAGAGCATCCCCAGCCCGTACCCGAACGCGGCCAATGCGATCAAGCCGCTCATCAGGCCCTGCCAGCCGACAATCGCCACCAGGCCCTGGACGTACGACCAGGCCTTACGCGTGATATTCATGGTGAGCCTCCTGGTCCGACAGGCCGCGGGTCGCCCCAGCGGCCGTCGGCGTAGGCGAAGACCTCGGGCGCATCGGGGCGGATCTGGAAGACCTCGCCGGGCTCGAATCCCGATCGCTCGCCCGAGGGCGAGAATCCCAGCGGCCGGCCGAAGGGAGCTGGGGGCGTTCCGCCCTCGGGGTGGAGGAGGGCTTCGCGAAGGCCGTCGGCCGTGGGGCTTGTGCCGGGGCGGTCCAGTGCGATGAGCAACGCGGCGACGGTCTCGGCCTGCTCCATGACGTCCTCGGGTAGACCGTGCTCGGCCGCGTGGTCGCTCGCCGCCGAGGCGCCCCAGACGGGGAAGTCGAGCTGGTTGGCGAACCACGCGAGGGTCGTGGGCCCGACGGCGTCGCCGCAGACGGCCGTCAGCGGCCGGTGCTCGGCCTCGTGCCGGCCTGGGCCCGCGGCGTTGAGCGCCAGGAGCATTCGCCGCGCGGGGTCGTTCTGGAGCGGCAGGACGACCCAGGTCTCGCGCTGGGTCCTCGGAGACCTCGCGCCAGACGGCCCGGGCGTGCCGCAGGTCCGCCTCGGTCGGCAGCGGCCCGCGGCCCGAGAACCGTGGCCCGGGCGGCGTCTCGGTCTCGTCGAGCTCCGGCGCCACCTCGGCCCGGGGAAAGGCTCGGGAGATCTCCCGGCGGAAGCACAGGGCCAGGTCGACCGAGTACGGGTCGAGCCGGTCGACGACCATCTCGACGCGCCTCGGCGCCTCGCGACCGGGCCGGGCCTTGAGACAATCCACCAATAGCGCGGCCAGCCGCCGGTTGTTCGAGCAGAACCGAAAGGTCCGCCCAGGATACTCGCCCAGCAGCTCGACCGACGTCGCCCAAGGGACGAATAACAGCGGCTTCTCCGCGGAGTTCAGGTCGCGCAGGCCTCGCGCCAGGGCCAGGGTCGTCACCGTGTTCGACGCCCCGATCACGGCGACCGGCCTGTCGGCCTCCACGGCCTTGCGGAGCTCCTCGCGCGCCTGCCGCTCGCCTCGTAAACCGTGCCAGGTGAACCGCACGCGCCGCTGGTTCCTGGGCGTCTCGACGATGAGCACGTCGTCATCCTCGTCGACCATCCGCCCGAGGCCCCGGGCCGGCTCCGTGCAGGCGGCAACGCCCCGCGCGAAGATCCGCCACTCGGAGCGCTCGAGGAAGAACACCGGCACCTCGACCCGCCCGGCCGCCGACATCCGAGACCCGCGCCGTCCCCCCCTTCGAAGGCGAGCGTGTAGACCATCAACAGCCCTAGCGCCACGCCGAGCCCGCCCAGGACGATCCCGCCGACGCTCCGCTTGCCGATGCGCATCAAGCGAACCCCGTGAACCCTGTCTCGATCGGTTCGTCGATTATCGCGGAGATGTCGGCGACTTAACCAGCGGGGGATCGGGCGATGAGCCATACCGGCCGGCCACACGCGCTTCTCAAACGGAGGCGCACCGTGTCACAATGACCTCCGAAGGCCCCGCAACGCCGGGGCCGTGCCTGTGACCCCGGCGCGTCGTGGCGCAAGGTCAGCGCGGAGGAGTTGGCGCGATGTCCGACCAGTTCCCCGAGTCGTGCGGCCTCTCGTCGCCGCTCCGGCTGGTCGTCGAGGGACCCGACGGCCACCCGGAAGGACTTCGGGAGCTCCGCGCGCCGTTCGCGGTGGTCGGTCGCGATCCCGCCTCCGACGTGATGCTCGACCATCCCGACGTGAGCCGCCGCCACGCCTACCTGCAGGTAATCGACGGGCGGGTCTTCGCGCTCGATCTCGGCAGCCGGGCCGGGCTGTCGTGGGGCGGCGAGCCCCGGCAGTCAGGGTGGGTCGGAGGGGGCGAGGGGCTCCGCGTAGGTGCCTTCGCGCTTCGGCCGGAGGTCGAGGCTTCCGGCACCCAGGCGACGCTACCGACGTCGCGGAAATTCCAGATCGAAGGTGCTGCCGAACTGACTCTCGACATCCCCGGGAACGACGCCGAGCCGGGCCGCCGGGCGTGGCGGGCCAGCCGCGTGCTCGTCCTGCTCGGACAATCGGTCTCCTGTCGGGTCCGATTGACGGGGCCGGGTATCGCCGCCGTCCATGCCGCGATCGTCCGGACACCGGGCGGGGCCTGGATCGTCGACCTGCTCGCGCCGGGGGGCGTGACGGTCAACGGCACGCGAGTGCGGTCCGCACGACTTGCGACCGGCGACGAGGTGCTCGTCGGCCCGGAACGGATCGGCGTGCGATGCGGCCCGATCGCCCCGGAAGACGCGACGTCCGAGTTGGTGAGACGGACGCCAATGGATCAGATCGCGAATCGCTCCCAGGTCGCCGACCCCGTCCTGGCGAGCGTCTTCGAGGAATTCGGTCGGATGCAGGAGCAGATGGCCGGCCAGTTCCAGCAGGCCCTCATGACGATGTTCCGCATGTTCAGCGGCATGCACGGGGACCAGATGGCCCTGATCCGCGAGGAGCTCGCGCGGCTCCACGAGTTGACCGAGGAGCAGAAATCCCTCCAGGCGCGGGTCCAGGGGCCAATGCCCGGCCGGGATCGACCCACACTGACGCTCGTCGCCCCCTCGCCTCTCACCGTCTCGTCACCGCCGCCCGCGTCCCCCGACGTCGCGGCGAGCGCCCGCCCGGCCCCCGCCGTCGGGCCACCAGCGCCTGATTCCGACCTCTGGCTCATGCAAAGGCTGACAGAGATCGGCGATGAGAGGCAGGGGCGCTGGCAGAAACTCCTCAACAGCGTCCTCGGCAAGGCCGGCGAGCGCACCGCGCCCTGACGAAATGGCGATCGCGCGGGCCTTCCGGCCCGTGGCCTTGCCCCCGCGGGCTCAGTACCGGAGGACCGCCCCGATCTTCTGGTGCAGGTCGAGGACCCCGGGCTCGTAGAAGAAGACCTCGCCGCCGTCCGCGAGGACCTTCTCGATCACCTCGTCCACGGCGTCGTCGAACGCCTTCGGTCCCTTGCCGTCATAGGGGATCAGGAGGCTGCCGTCGGGCGATAGGTTGGCCGGGTAGGAGTAGTCGGTCTCGACCAGGAGGATCTGCACCCGCTTCTCGAAGGCGGCACGCCAGACCTGGATGATGCCCGAGGCATGGCGGTTGATGCTGACCGCCTCCTTGAGCCGCACGAGGGCCTTCGTCCGCCGCAGCGTCGAGCCCGACTTGAAGACCGGCCAGACGAGCTTGCCGAGCGCAGCGGCGTTGGGGTTGTCGTAGCTCCCCTCGACGACGCCGATGATCGCGTCCGGGTCCTGCGTGACCTCGTGGAAGAAGGCCAGATACCGATCGACGCCCACGACGACGAGCGGCAGCCGGTCGTCTTTCTGGATCTCGGCAAGCGCGTCGTCGACCTGGCGGAAGAACTGCCGGTGCGACTCGTCGCGCACGGCTGAGCGGTTGATCCCCTGCCCCCCCGGCAGCCTCGACGCGCCGCCGGGGCCCTTGTGGGTCATCGGGAAGGGCTTGGCCGTGTATTCCGTCAGGACATTCGTCGTCGCGTCGTAGAGCCGCGTCGGCTTCTCGGTCAGGACGAGCACCCGGTACCGCACGGCGCGATTCAACGTGAACACGAGGTCGCGGGTCGCGAACGTGGCGTCGATCACGACGCGGGGCTTGACAGTGAACGGGAGGTCGACGGCCGTGGCGCCGTCCTTGCTGGCGAAGATCGCCAGGCCATCGAGCGACTGCTCCCAGTCGAGACGGTCGACGAGCTTCGTCAGGTTCTGGACGACCTTGGCGACCTCGCGCTTCTTGAACTCGCCGTCGAGCCGCTTGACGGCCTCGGTCACGAGGTTCTTGACGACGATCCGGTCCCGTTTGTTCGCAGGCGACGTCCGGTGGGTGGGGGCGAGCAGGGAGATCGAGGGGAAGTCGCTGTGCGCCTGAAGGCGCCGGAGCTCGCCGCGAGAGATCATGTGAGTATCACTTATTTCTTGGTGTGGAACAACTGGGACGCCGGTCAGGATAGCCGGCGCGTGGACGGTCCACAACGGGCGAGGAAGAACGCCCGGGCGGGCGAGGCGCCCGAAATCCTGCGGCGATGACGCGGGCTTACGCGCCGCCCGGCGAGTCCGGCGCATCGTCCGGATTCGTCGGCTTCGACGACGGCGGCGGCGTCCTCCGCCTCGGGCGCGGCGGCGGGTCGTCGTCGACGGGCTGGCCGTCGTCATTGGCCGGGCGGCTTCGGCGAGTCGAGGAGCGGGGGGCGGCGGTGTCAGAATCGTCGGGCGGGGACGTCGACTTGCGCCGGGCGACTCGCGGCGGCGGGTCGTCGTCGGGATCGTCCGCGGGACGGCGCTTGCGGGCCGCGGTGCGGTTGCTCGGCATCGCGTCGTCGTCCGTGCTCCGCTTCGTGCGAGAGGAGCGCGAGACCTTGCGATCGACCGGGGCGTCCTCGTCCTCCTCGGCCGGCGGGTCGATGAGGGCGGCGAGGGTGGCCTTGAGCTTGGCGGCGTCGAGCGGGACGGAGACGCTGTCGCCCTCAATAATCTGGTAGGTCGTCGCGGCGAAGTTCTCGTAATAGAGGCCGTTCGACGAGCGATTGACCCAAACGCGAGCACCCCCGAGCGACGCCCCGGCGAAGAGGCCGCGGCTGCGGGCGTAGCTGAGGATCTCGGCCCGCAGCTCGATGTCGGTGTCGGCCCCGAGCGCCGTGCCGGAGGGGCCGGCGGCCACGCCCGCGTCGACGCCGAGCGTGATCTTCCCCTTGCCCGCGAGCAGGCGCGTGACCGAGTCCTGCTTGCGGATGACCATCAGCAGCTCGGTCGCCTGGGCGCCGGCCTGGAGGCCGAAGCTGCCGCCGGCGACGTCGATCAGCACGGGGTTGCCCCAGCGGCCCTTGCTGTCGCGCACCAGGAACACGCCCCGGCCGAACTTTGCCCCGACGACGAAGCTGGCATTCAGCATGTTCGGGACGAGGATCACGCCCTCGGAGCGGCGAAGCAACTCCAGCGGCACGCCCGTGTTGGGGTCGCGGGCCATCTGGTTGAGCATCCGCGTCGCGTCGGCGAGCACGGCCGCCTCATCGGCGGCGCGGGCCGGGGTTGATTGGAGGAACGAACCGGCGATGGCCAGGGTCGCGATCAGGAGGGGCGGGGCCTTCGGCATCGGTCCGACTCCGTTCGGGGCTCGAAGCTCGTCTCGGGGCGCGTCGGGGCGCAGGCGTCCTCCCCGCCGACCGCCTCGGGCGATCGGGCCATGCCTTCTGGTAATGGTTTGGAGCGATGTCGTCAACCTCGAACGGCGCGCTGTCGGGGCCGTTTCGTTATCGGATCGGAGACGCTTCTTCCCCTTTTGCCATTAAGGGGGAGAGTTTCCGGAGCGCGGCCGGCCCGGCATACTTCCGGGACGGTACTTCACGCGGATGGCGGCGGGTCTTCGCCACGTCGAGCCGGACCGTTTATGATCGGTTCGCTCGGCTCCGGAGTCCGGAATGATGCCTCAGACCCGCACCCCGCCCCAGTGGGGAAGGCTGTTCGCCGTCGTGGCGATCGTCGCCTCCGCGCTCTTCGCGACGCTCGCCCATCGCTGGCTAGAGTATTGCCGGGGTCGAGCCGAGGTCTATTCCGAGGCGACGCTGAGGCACTCGGCAAGGGCGAACCTCGCGCGCAAGGTGGCCGCGATGTCCCGCGAGGATGCTCGGGATCGCCGAGACCGGGCGACCTCCGCCGAGGACGAGGATCGCGAAGGCATCCTGAGAGCCGCCCTACGCTTCGATCAGAGTGCCGCCACGTCCGAAGAGGAAGCCATCCGCGAGACCGAGGCCGCCGGGCGGGCCGCTTCGCTCGAAGCGGAGTGCCGTCGGGCGACCTGGCGGCCGTGGCTGCCGGTGCCGGAGGAGTCGGACTGAGGCCAACGAGTCGTCCGGGAGCCTGCCATGCCCAGCATGATCACCCCCATGGTCCTGGAACGCGCCTCGCGTCTGGCCGTGCGCGGCCATGAGGGACAGGTGCGCCAAGGGGTCGAACATCCCCTATCTGGCGCACCCGTTCGCCCTGGCGCTGATCCTCGAGTGCGCCGGCTTCGACGAGGACGTCGTCATCGCCGGGCTGCTTCACGACCTCGTCGAGGACACGGACGTGACGCTTGACGAGATCCGGGTCTCATTCGGCGACGCCGTGGCCGAGACTGTCGCGGCCTGCTCGGAGATCAAGCTCGACTCCACGGGCCAAAAACGTCCCTGGGCTGACCGCAAGCGCGACCACTTACAGGCCCTCGAGACCGCCAGTCTGGCCGCGAAGGCCGTGACGCTGGCCGACAAGGTCAATAATCTCACGGCGATCGCCATGGACCTTGACGAGGGCCGCGACGTGTGGCCCACGTTCAACGCGCCCAGGGACGATGTCCTGGCCTACTACCGCGCGATGATCGCCACCTGTCGGAGGGGCGATTCTCGTCTGGAAGATCTTGCCAGGCAAGCGATTACGATGCTCGACGCGACCGAGCGTCTGTCGCGACGCGATCAGGAAAATCCCCCGGGACCTCCGCTTCCCAGTTGAACGGCCGACCCGGATCCGTATAGTGAGAATGTCGGCCGCGCACACACGCGGGGTCGACTTCGGGTCGTGCGATCGTGGCACGACGGACTAGAGCCCGCTCCCGCTCGAGGCTGGACTCCCGCGGGCCCGGGGTGTCTCGTCGCAAAGGAGGTGATCGCGTGTGTAGTGACAACCAGAGGCGGCTCGCCTAACGGCAGCCGACGGGTTGCCCGTCGGGCAGCCGCATCCCTAGCTGGTTTCAGGCTAGTTCGGGCCAGGCCGGGCCCCCAAAGCTCGGCCTGGTCCGTCTCCACCATACAAGCGTCGGTTTGGATCGATCCCTGGAGTCGAGACCCTTGCCCCTCGCGAACGCGGCCTATTCCGGCTCGTTTAGCACCCGCCGCTGGTGGCGGGCCTGGTACTTTACCGGGCTCACCGCAGGTCGTCGGGCCGGGGGCGGTTCTTCCTAAGACTCTCCCCGCTGGATCTCCCAGAGAATCCACCCAAGCCCCGAGACCTGCCCGCCGGCAAGTCTCGGGGCTTTTTTCGTCGAGTGAATCGGTCGGAGTTCCTGCGGTTCTTGCCTTGTACAGCCAGGGGGTCGGATGGCGGGAGCGTCTCCCGGCCAGGCCCCGCCATCAGACCCATGTTGGAGGACGGGACACCGTGATCGTCGTGATGAAGACCGACGCGACCGCCGACCAGATCGACCACGTGGTCGGCCACATCCAGTCCCTGGGCCTCTCGCCCCAGGTGATCCGCGGCACCCAGCGCACCGTGATCGCAGCCATCGGCGAGGAGCGCGAAGGCCTTGTCGAGACGCTCGAGCCGGGCGAGGGCGTCGACAAGGTCCTCCCCATCATGGCTCCCTACAAGCGGGCCTCGTCGGAATTGACCAGCGAGCGGACCGTCGTCAAGGCCGGCAGCCTGGTCGTCGGCGGCGTCAAGGTTGCCGTCATCGCGGGACCGTGCTCCGTCGAGGACGAGGCGCAGATCGTCGGGATCGCCAGGACGCTCAAGGGCCTGGGCGCTACCGCGCTGCGGGGCGGCGCGTTCAAGCCGCGCACGAGCCCGTACAGCTTCCAGGGCCACAAGGAAGATGGCCTCAAGATGCTCGCCGCGGCCCGCGAGGCCTCGGGCCTGGCGATCGTCACCGAGGTCATGGCCCCCGAGCATGTCCCGCTCGTGTCCAAATATGCCGACGTCCTTCAGATCGGCGCGCGGAACATGCAGAACTACCACCTGCTCCAGGCCGTCGGCGACTCGGGCAAGCCGGCGCTCTTGAAGCGAGGGATGAGCGCGACGATCGACGAGTTCCTCCTGGCCGCCGAGTACATCCTCGACCGCGGCAACCCGCACGTGATGCTCTGCGAGCGGGGAATCCGCACGTACGAGGAGCACACGCGGTTCACCCTGCCCCTGGCCACGGTCCCCTACCTGCACGACAAGAGCCACCTGCCCGTGGTCGTCGACCCCTCGCACGGCACGGGCAAGTCGCGGTTGGTCGTACCGATGGCCAAGGCCTCCGTCGCCGCGGGCGCGGACGGCCTGATCGTCGAGGTCCATGAGGACCCCGAGCACGCGATGAGCGACGGGGCCCAGACGATCACGCCGGCGATGTTCTCGCAGATGATGGGGCAATGCCGGAGGGTGGCGGAGGCGGTGGATCGGACGATGTAACGGAAGCGTCCTTACCCCCGCCGTGCCACGATCGCAAAGGACGGCCCGCGTCCACCCACGAGCAGCAGCGTCGCCGGGTTCGTCCCGTCCGGACGCAAGGTCTTCCGTAAGTCTTCCGGCAACAAATCCAGGCCCTTCGTCTTGATCTCGAGCGGGCCGAGCCGGCGGTCCGCGACGGCGCGGCGGAGCCGCTTGAGGTCGAGGGGCAGCGTCTCGTCGACCACAAAGGGCGCGAGGAACGGCGACGCGACGCGGGCGGGGCCGGTGAGGAAGTCGCTGCCGCCGATCCGCGCGAGGCCGTGGGCCACGGCGAAGCCGTCCAGCAGGCCGGCGCGCACCAGCGCGGGACCGGGGTCGAAGACCCAGGAACCGGGATGATCGGCCGTCGGGGCGAGGTGAACCGAGGGAGCGTCGCGATCGGTCCACGTCGCGCCTTCCGAGGGACGCGAGGCGCGGCGGCGAACTCCCGGCGTCGCCAGGTCGCCGAACCAGACGGTCGCCTCCTTGCACTCGCCGGCGTGGCTGGTCAGCTCGATCTCGACCGGCAGGTCGCCGAAGGCGCGGGCAAAGTCGCTCGCCGGGCCGAGCTTGATCGCGCCGCCGCGGCAGCGCGAGGGGAGCGTCCGCAAGAAGTCCAGGCCCGGGACGTAGTCATCGACCGACCTCGCCCGTCCATTCGCCCTGACCCGCCGGTCGGGGTCGATGTGGACGAGGGCCTTGGGAGGAATCGCCACGGCCTCGGCTCTGGCGAGGATCGGGGCGAGCTGATGGCCGACGCCGTAGACCTCGGCGTTCCAGCGGGCACGGTAGGCCATTCCCTCGTCGAGGTCGACGGCGATCACGCCTCGTGCCACCTCGGCCAGGGCCACGGCGTCGCCGCCGACGCCGGAGCAGAGGTCGAAGGCGACCGACCCGGCGAACCGCTCAGCCTTGTGCCGGGCCACGGGCTCGGCGGTCGACTGCTCCAGACCGACGGGGTCGAGCCACATCCTGTCGGCCCGCTCGAACTTGGCCGCGCCCGACGGCGGGACTCGACCAGGCGGATTGCCGCGGCGACCTCGTCGATGGCGTACGACTTCCGCCACCGTGCGATGTCGCCCGGCGACGGCCGCCGCGCGTGGCCGACCTCGGCCAGCAGGTCACGGCCGGCGGACGTCGTCAGGACGCGGTATTCCGCATCGGCTTCGGAGTCGGGCCGCACGGCGTGCCAGTTCCCCTCGTGACGGCGTGCGCCGTCGGTTAAGATCGAAATCAAGGCACGAACCTCCCGACCCGTCCCCGAGTCGTGGCGCGATGAACTTCGGGCCGATGGGGTTGGTCCGGGTCCCGTCGGAAATGACGGACGGAGTCCGCGACGGCGAGCGACGGCCGATCGATGCCCCGCTCGCTCCGACAGATTACTCCCAAGGCCGCCCGTCGGGACAGCGGTGTCCTGTTTTTCCCCCGATTCGACTCTGCACGGATGATGACATTGACGGACACGACCGCCCCGCCTATCCCGCCGCCTCCCTTGATCGCTAGGGAATCGATGGAACTGGGCGGTTTGCCGCTCCCTTCCCGTTTCTTCCTGTCACCGATGGCGGGTTACACGAGCCTCGCTTACCGCCTCGCTCTGCGCAAATTGGGCGGTCTGGGCCTGGTCACGACGGATCTGGTCAACGCCCGCGCCATTATTGAGCGGCGCCCGCGCTCGTTCGAACTCGCCGAGACCTGCCCCGACGACCGGCCGATGTCGATCCAGATCTACGGCCACGTCGTCGACGAGATGCAACGCGCGGGCGCGTTGGGCCGTTGAAAATGGCGCGTCCTCCGTCGACATCAACATGGGCTGCCCGGTCAAGAAGGTCGTGAAGACCGGTGGCGGGTCGGCCCTGATGTGCGAGGCCGACGCCGCCACCCGGCTCGTGGCCGGAGTGGTCGAGGCCGCGGGCGTCCCCGTGACGGTCAAGATGCGGCTGGGATGGGACGAGGACAACCTGACCGCACCCGCTCTGGCACGCTCGTTCGAAAAAGTCGGTGCCGCGGGCGTGATCGTCCACGGCCGGACCCGCGCTCAGGGGTTCAAGGGCGGCGTCGATCGTGCCGGGATTCGCGCCGTTGTTCAAGCCGTCGACTCGATCCCGATCGTCGGCAACGGCGACATCCGCACGCTGGCCGACGCCGCGGGAATGTTCGCCGAGACCGGATGCGCGGCGATCTCGATCGGCCGCGGCGCCCTCTCCAATCCCTTCCTCTTCCGCCAGCTCGCCCGCTGGGCCGCGACCGGCCATCCCGGGCCCGAGCCGACGTTTGACGAGCGGATCGACGTCATGGTCGACCACTTCCACGGCCTGGTCTGCCGCCGGGGCGACTGGCACGCCTGCCTCCAGTTCCGCAAGCTCGTGAAGTGGTACACCCACGCGATCCGCCCGCCCAAGGAGCTGTCTCACCGACTGATCAACCTCGCGAGCGTGCGGGTCTTTGACGAGACGGTCGAACTGATCCGCTCCCACGGTCCCGCGTCCCCTCTGCCCGGACATTTCGAGCCGAGGGTGCCGGTGCCGTCGGGGCCGATTGACAAGTGGTGAATGGCAGAATCTGCGGAGATTCCCATGAGTACGGACTCGGTCGGGACGACTTCGGTCGCGCCATTGCTGTCGGTGCGGCGGGGTGCGGAGGCCGTCGAGTTCTACAAGGCGGCCCTCGGCGCCGTCGAGGTGTACCGCATCGAGGCTCCCGACGGCGCGGTGGTATGCCGGCTGTCCATCGAAGGCGCGGAGTTCTGGGTCGCCGACGAGTCGCCCGAGCACGAGAACTTCAGCCCCGAGTCCCTTAACGGCGGCACCGTCCGGATGATCCTGACCGTGCCGGAGCCGGACGCGGTCTTCGCGAGGGCCGTCGCGGCCGGGGCACGGCAGGTCCACGCGGTGGGCGAGGCGTACGGCTGGCGGCTGGGCCGCGTGGTCGATCCGTTCGGGCATCACTGGGAGATCGGCCGGCCGCTTGTGACACAGGTGCCGTAGGCGCCTCGACGCGGCGAAGGTGTCATTGACTCCCCGGCGCGCCGTGGGACAATAGATCCATGGAAACCCTCAAGTCGAACGCCATCGAGCCGAGCCTGATGGCCGAGATGCAGGAGCGGGCCGACCGCGCAGCTCAGGGCATCAGAGACCCCGAGGTGACGCGCAGGGCACGCATCCGCATCGATCGGATGCGTGAAGAATTCCGGCGGCGCCACGGCGAGGTCGAGGTGGCGGTTGAGCTGGTCCGCGAAGTCCGCGACGACTCGTGAGGTCGGCCCTAGACTCTTGTGCAGCCCTCAAGTGGGTGCTCGCCGAGCCGGATTCGGCGAAGGCCCTACAAATCCTGGATGACTTGCAGAATGGCGTCCGCGAACTCGTGGCGCCGGACGTCTTTCCCGTCGAGGTAGCCCACGCGCTGACTCGCGCGGAGAGGCGGGGCCTACTCACGCGACAGGAGGGCTCCGAGAAGTTCTCGGACATCCTCGCCGCGCTACCGATCCTGCACCCTTCCTTGCCACTCCTGCCGAGGGCCTACGACCTCTCGTCGGCGTTCCGGATCGGCGTTTACGACTGCCTGTACGTCTGCGCTGGCCGAGCGCGAGGGTTGCGATCTGATCACCGCCGACGAGCGGCTCGTGCGCGCACTTCAACCGACTTTTCCCTTCATCATCTCCCTCTCGACATTCTGAGCGCGGCCTCCTCCGCCCGTTTCACCGCGGCCGGCACACGATTTGAATAACCATCGCGGCTGTATCTCTCAAACCTCGGAGCCAGCCGCTGATGATAAAGGCCGTGATTTTCGATATCGACGGGACGCTGCTGGACAGCGTCGACCTCCACGCGCAGGCCTGGCAGGAAATCCTCGCGAAGTACGGTCACAACATCGCGTTCGAGGACGTACGCCGCCAGATCGGCAAGGGCGGCGATCACCTGCTGCCCGTCTTCCTCTCGAAGGCGCGAGCTCGACCGGCTCCAGGAGAAGATCGAGAAGGAGCGGTCGGAGCTCTTCAAGCAGAAATACTTGCCCCAGGTCCGCCCGTTCCCGAAGGTCCGCGAGCTGTTCCAGCGAATCCTCGCCGACGGCAAGCGGATCGCGCTGGCGTCTTCGGGGAAGAAGGACGAGGTCGAGGTCTACGAGAAGATCGCGGGGATCGACGACCTCATCGATGATGAAGACAAGACGTCTTCGGACGACGCCGAGCACTCGAAGCCCGACCCGGACATCTTCCAGGCCGCGCTGGGGAAGCTCGGGAAGATTCCGGCCAACGAGGTCATCGCCGTCGGCGACACGCCGTATGACGCCGAGGCCGCGGGCAAGGCCGGGCTGAGGACAATCGGCGTCCTCTGCGGCGGCTTCCCGGAAGCGGACCTCCGGGCGGCCGGTTGCATCGCGATCTATCGCGACCCGGCCGATCTGCTGGCGCATTACGAGACCTCCCCGATCGCGCGGGGTGAAGAGAGCCGATGCTTGTCCCACGCCGTGGGCGGCCCGTAAGATGACGCGCATCGGGAGGGAATCCGTCGCCAAGGGTCGGGCGACTCTCCCCAGACCGAAAAGGAGCACCCCATCATGGCCACCGCCACCGAGCCGAGGCGCCCGCGCGCAAGACGTTCCAGACGAAGATGCTCATCGACGGCAAGTGGGTCGACAGCGTCAGCCGCAAGACGTTCCCGACCATCAACCCCGCGACCGAGGAAGTCATCGCCGAGGTCGCCGAGGGGGACGCCGCCGACATCGACCTCGCCGTCAAGGCCGCGCGCAAGGCGTTCGACAGCGGCCCCTGGCGCAAGACCGACGCCCGCGACCGCGGCCGCCTGCTGAGCCGGCTCGCCGACCTGGTCGAGCAGAACTTCGACGAGCTGGCCGAGCTCGAGACGCTCGACAACGGCAAGCCGATCAGCGAGAGCCGCGCGGCCGACCTGCCGCTGGTGATCGACTGCCTGCGCTACTACGCGGGCTGGGCCGACAAGATCCACGGCCAGACGATCCCGATCCGCGGCAACCACTTCTGCTACACCCGCAAGGAGCCGGTCGGGGTCGCGGGGCAGATCATCCCGTGGAACTTCCCGATGCTCATGGTCGCCTGGAAGTGGGGCCCCGCGCTCGCCGCCGGCTGCACCATCGTGATGAAGCCCGCCGAGCAGACGCCGCTCTCGTGCCTCCGCCTGGGCGAGCTGGCGATGGAGGCGGGCTTCCCCGCGGGCGTGATCAACATCGTCCCCGGCTACGGCGAGACGGCCGGCGATGCGCTGGTGAAGCATCCCGCCGTCGACAAGATCGCCTTCACGGGCTCGACCGAGGTCGGCCAGATCATCATGCGGAACGCCGCCGAGACGCTCAAGCGTGTCACCCTTGAGCTCGGCGGCAAGAGCCCGAACATCGTCTTCGCCGATGCCGACATCGACAAGGCCGTCGAGGGCGCGCTCACGGCGATGTACCTGAACCAGGGCCAGTGCTGCTGCGCGGGCAGCCGGCAGTTCGTGCAGGATTCGGTCTACGACCAGTTCATCGACAAGCTGGCGAAGAAGGTCGCGGCGCGGAAGCTCGGAGACCCGTTCGACCCCAAGACCGAGCAGGGCCCGCAGGTCGACAAGGTCCAGTACGACCGGATCATGGGCTTCATCGAGCACGGCCGCTCGCAGGGCGCCGGTGCGTGACGGGCGGCGAGCGGTTCGGCGAGAAGGGCTTCTACATCAAGCCGACGATCTTCGCCGACGTGAAGGACGACATGAAGATCGCCGTCGAGGAGATCTTCGGCCCGGTGCTGACGGTGCTGAAGTTCAAGGACCTCGAGGAGGTCGTCCTCCGCGCCAACCGGACCGACTACGGCCTGGCCGCGGCCGTGTGGACGCGGGACATCGGCAAGGCGCACCGGATCGCCAACGAGGTCCGCGCCGGCACGGTCTGGATCAACTGCTACGACGTCTTCGACGCCGCCGCCCCCTTCGGCGGCTTCAAGCAGAGCGGCCTCGGCCGCGAGCTGGGGGAGAAGGCGCTGGACAATTACACGGAGCTGAAGACGGTGACGGTCGCCCTGGATTGAATCCGAGATCCCGTAGGGTGGGCACCGCCCACCGTCGTCGGCCCCGGACGTCCGTCGGCGCCCACCCTACGAGGCACCTGAAGAAGCGACACATCACCGCGATCGTCTGGCTCGCCCTCCCCGCGCTCGCCCGCGCCGCCGGTCCCCCCGGGAGGGCGAGGCTCCGTCCGAGCCCGGGTATGACGCAGGGCCCGTCGGCGCGGCCGGAATTCCCCGGGCGGGACCGATCCCCGGGCTCGGGCGGAGCCTCGCCCTCCCGACCGCCGGCGGGGCCGTCGTCCATTTTCCGAGAACGCCCGCCCCCCTACTTACGATCCTACCTGTATGAAGTCCGCGCCAACGTCGCGCGCGGCGAGGGTCCGCGATCACCAGGGGGTCGACACCGATGCGTTCCGAAGCACAGCGGCAGGCCAACCGAAACAACGGCAAGAAGTCGAAGGGCCCGATCACGCCCGATGGCAAGAACACATCCAAATTCAACGGCCTCAAGCACGGCCTGCGCTCGAATCAGGTCGTCCTGCCGGGCGAGAGCGCGGGCCGAGTTCAACGCCGAATTGAAGGGCTGGGCCGACGACTGGAAGCCGACCGGCCACACGGCCGCCGTCCTCGTCGAACGCGCCGCCGTCGCCTCGTGGCGATTGCGGAGATGCGTCCGCGCCGAGGCCGGCATACTGCTCGAGCTCGCCGCCGCGCGCCGCGACGACGAGCGGCCCGATGACGACAACGACGGCGTCGACGACGAGTTGCGTGAGAAGCTCGACGGGGCCGAGGATGCGTTCGACACCGACCCCGCCGGGGCCCTCGCGGAGCTGAGGTCGACGCCCGAGGGGGTCGACCGGCTGCTCCGGCTCTGGGACCACATCGCCGAGGCCCTCCAGCGCGAATGGGACGACGAGGCCCACGAGGCGCTGATGCCGCTGCTGGGCCACCGGCCCGACGCCGTCGCGGCCGGGCCGCTGGCCGAGGACTCGCACCGCCTGGTCCTCGACCGCCACTGCCGGTACACGCGGACGGGCGACGACCTGCTGACCGACGACGAGGAGCGGCAGGCGACCGCGCGGCTCGGCCGAGGGGTCGCCGACGAACGGGCCGCGCTGCGGGCCCTCCGCCGCGAGCTAGCGGCCGCCCGGCCCGACCTCGACGACAAGCCCTCCCCCGCGCCCGAGGCGAACTTCGCCGGCGTCACGCCCGGACTGATGCTCATGCACCGCTACGAGATGGCCCACGAGCGGTCGATGCGGGCGGCGATCAAGGACCTGGTGGCCCTCCGGAAGGCGGGGATGGGCGGGGGACCGGTGAAGGAGATTGAGCCGGAAGTCGTTGATATCAAAGAGATTAAAGAGAGAGATGCCGAGCCCGAAGCCGGGTCCGAGCCGGGCTCCCCCGCGGCGCCGAGCGAACCCGAGCCTGTGGGCGTTGCGGGGCGTCCGGGAGGGGCGCGACGGGGCCGGCGGCGGCGGTCGCGGTCGCCGAGGCGGCCCGGCGGGGGCCGAAGGGCGTCCTGAGATCACGATTCGTGGATAATTAAAGCATCTGCCCTGAGGGGGCCGCGTCCGGGGTGCGCACGGCGGGGGCGGGAGGCGACCGGTCCCCTTGATCGGCCCCCGCCCCGCCCCTACACTTCGGTCGGCCCCTCCCCCCGGGCCGCGACGCCGCCCGCGACGGAGCCGCATCCATGAGCGAGCCGACGGCCGACGCCAACCCCCTCCGCGAGGGCCTGCCGCGCACCCGGGCGCCCGAGCCCTGCGCGATCGTCCTCTTCGGCGCGACGGGCGACCTGACGCATCGCAAGCTGATGCCGGCCCTGTACAAGCTCGCCCGCGCCGGGCACCTGCCGGCCGAGTCGGCGATCGTCGGCTACGCCCGGCGCGACTGGGACGACGCCACGTTCCGCGAAGAAGTGAAGAAGACGCTGGAGAAGGCCGTCGGCGACGGCTTCGCCGACGTCTGGCCCCAGTTCGCCCCCGGCTCTTCTTCGCCGGCGGGACGTTCGACGACGCCGCGGCCTACGCGACGCTGAAATCCAAGCTTGAAGAGATCGACGCGACTCACGGCACGAAGGGGAACCGGCTCTATTACCTGGCCGTCGCGCCGAGTATTTCGCGACGATCGTCGGGCATCTCGGCGAGGCCGGCCTGATCGCCGACGCGCACGGCGACGGCCCCTGGACCCGCGTCGTCATCGAGAAGCCGTTCGGCCGCGACCTCCAGTCGGCCCGGGCGCTGAACCGCGAGATCTCGCGGGTGCTCGACGAGACTCAGACGTATCGCATCGATCACTATCTGGGCAAGGAGACGGTCCAGAATATCCTGGCATTACGATTCGGCAACTCGATGTTCGAGCCGGTCTGGAACCGGCGGCACGTGGCGCACGTGCAGATCACGGTGGCCGAGGAGGTCGGCATGGAGGGCCGCGGGGCCTATTACGACACCGCGGGCGCGATCCGCGACATGGTCCAGAACCACATGATGCAGCTCCTCTGCCTCGTGGCGATGGAGCCCCCCGTCGACCTCTCGGCCGACGCCGTCCGCGACGAGAAGGTCAAGGTCCTCCGCGCCCTGCCGCACTGGACCGACGACGACGTCGCGCAGAACGTCGTCCGCGCCCAGTACACGAGCGGGTCGATCCAGGGCAAGGAGGTGCCCGGCTTCCTCCAGGAGAAGGGCATCCCGCCGGGCTCGCAGACCGACACGTTCGTCGCGTTGCGGCTGACCCTGAACACCTGGCGGTGGGCCGACGTGCCCTTCTATTTCCGCACCGGCAAGCGGCTGCCGAAGCGGGCGACGGAGATCGCCATCCAGTTCAAGGCCCCGCCGACGGCCCTCTTCGAGGCCGACACCGAGGGAGCCGGCGGCGCGAACCTGCTCATCCTCCGCATCCAGCCGAACGAGGGCGCGAGCCTCGCCTTCCAGGCCAAGGTGCCCGGCTCGAGGCGGCGGCTCCAGGAGGTCCGCATGGACTTCCGCTACGGCACCGCCTTCGCCGTCCCGCCGCCCGAGGCTTATGAACGATTGTTACTGGATGTGATGCTTGGCGACCCGTCGCTGTTTACGCGGACCGATGAAGTGGACAATTCGTGGCGGTTCGTCGATCAGATCCTCTCGGCGTGGTCGCGGGGCGTCTCGCCGCCGGTCGCGTATCCGGCGGGGACGTGGGGGCCACCCGAGGCCGACAAGTTGATCGAGCGCGACGGGTTCGAGTGGCGGAGGCTTTGAGTCGACCGGAGGCTGAATCCATGCCCGAAGCCGCCACCGACACCTTCCTGTCCGGCCAGGGCATACCCGTCGAGCCGGCGCGGATCGAGGAGGAATTGACGAGGCTCTGGGGCCCCGCCGCCGAGCGGGCGGGCGGGCCGGAGCTCGACCATCCCAACGTCACGCGGGTCGTGCTGGCGAACCTCGTGGTCGAGACCGATGAGGCCTGCGCGGGGCGGATCTGCGTGGCGCTCGACGAGGTCGTGGCGCGGTTCCCGAGCCGGGCGATCGTGCTCGGGCGCGTCGAGTCGGGGGAGCGCAGGGTGGCGGCCGAAGTCGCGGCACTCTGCCACCTGCCGGCCCCCGGTATGCCGCAGGTCTGCTCCGAACGGATCGTCCTCACCGCCGGGCCCGCGGCGACCGACCTGCTGCCCGGCGCCGTCCGGCCGCTCCTGGAGGCGGACCTGCCCGTCGTGCTCTGGTGGACCGGTGACCCGAGGCCCGACGAGGCCCTCTTCCGCGAGCTCGCGCGCGACGCCACGCGCGTCGTGCTGGACCTGACCGACCCGGGGGCCGACGCCGGGGCGCTCGCGCTCGGGCTCGACCCGAAGATCCACCCGTATTCCCGCGACTCGGCCTGGTTCGCGCTCACCGGCTGGCGCGAGCTGATCGCGCAGTTCTTCGACGGGCCCGACGGGCCGGGCGCGATCGCGCGGATCCGCGCCGTCACGATCGAGGCGACGACGCCCAAAGCCGGCGAGCTGCCCCGCCTGCCCGTTTGGCTCGCCGCGTGGCTCGCCGGCCAACTCGGGTGGGAGGGCGTGCGGCGGTCGTCGGGCCCGGGGCAGCTCCGGGCCACGTTCCGGTCCGGCGATCATGAGATTGAAGTGAACATCCTGGCGAAGGCGGATTCTGCGGTCTCGCTCTGCGCGGCCACGCTGGGGCTGGCCGATGGCGACGGCCCGTCGTCGCTCCGGCTCGCCAGGCCGGCAGGGTGCGGGGACAAGCTCCGCGTCGAGGTCTGCTCGGACCGCGCGTGTGCCCTGCCCCGCGTGGTCCAGGTGCCCGACCTCGACGCGCCGCGGCGGATCGCGGCGGCCCTGGAATCGTCGCGGCACGACCCGCCGTTCCGCCGGGCGCTGCCGCATCTGCTGTGGATGCTCGGGTGATCGGGATCACAGCTCCATCAGCGGCACGAACCGGCGGAGCCTGGTCGTCAGCGCGTCGGCCACGGCCTCGGGCTCGGGGAAGAGGCCGCCGGGGGGGCGGGTGAGGGCGAGCGACATCGCCTCCTGGCCGAGGTTGACCCGGATCAGGCCGAGCGGGACGACCCGCGTTCGCGGGATGGGTGCGAGCACCTTCTGCAGCGCCGCGTCCTCGTCGGGGCCGATCGGCTCGGGTGTCAGGACGAGCGCGGTGAGGCCGAGCGCAGCCCCAGCGACCGTCGCGGCCGGGCGGGAACCGCGAAGCCGCGGCGCGGGCGAGTCGGTCCATGAGCGTCACGTACCCCGCGCCGATCTTCAGGCCGACGTCCATCGGCTGGCGGGCGATCGCGACCACGCTCCACGCCCGGCCTAGCCACGGGACCGTGTGGAGCCGGACCGGTCGCCGGTGATAGCGGAGGATGTCGAGCGGCGGCGTGCGGAACTCGTCGCCGTCCTCGGGCGTCGCGCCGAGCGGCTCGAGGGCGGCGTCGACGATCGCGAACAGGTCGTCTTCAATCATCGCGGACGGTGGCCCCTGCTCCGGGTTGGACTTCGCCCGTAGGATAACCGCGGCCCGAGTCGTCGGCCATCGTCGGAGCCGTGGAGCCGTCCCGCATGGAACCACACGACCCGCACCAGTCGCCGAGGCCTGCGTCGGCCTCGCGCTCGTCGCTGGCGGTCATCACGGGCCCGGCCGAGGCGAACCCGTTCGGGTCGGTCCACGGCGGGGTGATCCTCCGCCTGGCCGACGAGTGCGGGGCCCTCGCCGCGTTCCGCCACTCGGGGGGGCCAGTCGTCACGACGGCGGCGATCGACGGGTTCACGTTCCTCAGCCCGGTCCACGTCGGCGAGCGGGTGGAATTGATCTCGGAGATCACGTACGTCGGCCGGACGTCGATGGAAGCCCGGATCGACGTGTATGCCGAGTCGATGTCGCTTCCGCGGCCGCGAAAGGTCGGCGCGGGGTTCGGGGTCTACGTCGCGCTCGATGCGCAGGGGCATCCGCGTCCGGTGCCTCCGCTCCTCTCCGAGACGGAGGACGACCACATCCGCGACCTCGCCGCGAAGGCGAGGCAGGCGGCGAGGCTGGCGCGGCGGGAGGCGGAGCGGGGGCGGTGACGGTATCAGGGTCGTCGGGAGGGCGAGGCCACTGCAGTAAACGTGCCTATTCTCTTGAGGCTTGCCGTTGCTGATGCAACTTCTCGAGCCGGAAGACCGAGGTGTGGGCTCCCGACTGTTTCGGTCGGTCCGGATGCGGCCGGTGCCGCGGCCGGGCGGACTTGCGGTACCGCTCCCGCCACGCCCGGCTCAAGAGCTCCTCGAGCCGTCGCCGCGTCGCCGCGGCGTCCGTCGGCCGCCCCACCAACCCCGCCACGTGCTCCGCGGCGACCAGCCGGTGCAACGCCACCAACTCCTCGCGGATGCCCTCGAAGAGCTTCGTGGCCGAGACCGAGCCGACGTCGGCCGCCTCCACGGCGGCTTCGGCCATCATCGCCCGCACCACCTCGACGAGGTTCGACAGCATCAGGCAGTACGCCGCCTGGAAGACCGTCGCCTCGGGCGTGCTGCCGATGAACCGGATCAGGCCGAAGACCTCGGTCACCCGCTGGTAGACCCGCTCGATGCCCCAGCGATGCAGGTACAACGCCAGCAGGTCCTCGGCCGGGTAGGCCGCCTCGTCGAGCAGGTCGGTGACCAGGACGACCGGGTCGCCGGGCCGCTCCAGGGTGATCTGGCGGACGCGCCGCGCCTTGGGACCGGTGCCGCAAGTCCCCCGGGCCTCGCGGATAACGCGGCCGGCCGCGTCGCGACCGAGTCGCTCGGGGGGCCCGGGGTCGGGCGTGAAGCTCGTCTTGGCGTTGCGGCGCACCAGGAAGGCGTCGCCGCCCTCGGCGAACCGGCCGGTCTGGACCAGGTCGCCGAACTGGCGGTCGGCGACCCAGAGCCTCGCCCCGGTGGCGAGTCGGGCGCGGACCTGGCCGAGCAACTCGGGCACCAGCGTGCATTCGTTGGCCTCGCCGTCGGGGGCGGCGGCCAGCGCGACGACCAGCTCGGTGCGGGGGTCCCAGCAGCCGAGCAGCTTGCCGGCGGCGCCGCGGGTCGGGAGCAGCCGCTTGGGCACCCGCTTCAGCGCCTTGCCGTCGACGACGTGGATGGCCAGGCCGTCCAGCGAGCGGGGCAGCGCCACGGCCGGCGTCCGGGGCCGGATCGGCGCCAGGCGGCGCGTCGACTCGGCGAGCCAGGCGAGGCTGAGGGCGATCGGCACCCGGCGGAGCTTGGCGTAGAAGGCCTGACGGCTGGCCGGGAGCGCGTCCGTCTCGGCCCGCCGGTCCAGGGCGGCGGCGAGGCTGCCGCCGTGGTTGAGCAGGGCGTCACGGATCGTACCCACGAAGGTCGGGAAGTCGATCAGCCGGCAGTAGGAGCCGGCGCGATGGTCGCGGAAGAAGTCCCCCAACGTCTCGTCGGGCCAGAGGTAGGACGCGAGCGTCAGCACGGCCTCGGCCAGGGGCAAGCGGCCCAGGACCTCGCGGTCGAACGGCAACGACATCGTGTCGGGCATCCGCCATCCTCCAAATGGGGTCGATGCCCTGACTTATAGCAGAATAAGCACGTTTACTGCAGTGGGGCGAGGCTCCCGCCGAGCCGGGGCTTCAGTGTCGATCGCGTGTCGGCCTTATCCCCCAAGAGCCGCGTCATACCCGGCTCGGCGGGACCCTCGCCCTCCCGTTAGGAGACGAGGGCGGATCAGTACGCGTACTTCCTCCGCCCCGTCCCCGCGTGGGGCTGACTGGCGCGGGCCATCTCGATGTGCATGACGAGCCAGCCGAACGAGAGCAGGGCCACGACCAGGGCCCAGCCGTTCATGTCCTGCTTGAGCAGGGTGTCGTAGAAGCCGTGCAGGACCATCGGCACGGCGATGATCCGGAGCATGAACAAAAGAAAGGTCCAGAAGTCGTGGACCTGCTCGTACGCGTCGACGTTCCGCGCGATGGCGATGCCGACCGAGGCCGACCACATCGCGTGCAGGCCGACGCACGAGATGAACCGGACGAGGTAGATGCCCGGCCCGCTCAGGCCGTTGTAGTGGTCGGAGGCGTACATGATCCCTTCGGAGACGCCGAAGCCGATCCCCGAGGCCAGCCCCCAGAGGCACGCCCCGCGCCAGCCCATCTCGGCGTGCCGCTTGAAGTAGAAGAAGAGCGGGATCGCCTTGGTGAACTCCTCGCACAGGCCCACACCGAACGTGAAGCCGAAGGCGCTCAGCAGGAAGTTGCTGTCCGGGTCGAGCGCCGAGCGGTAAGACCAGCCGATGAACACGAGCAGCAGGACGATCAGCATGAAGATGCCCCGGCCGTGAATCCGGCCGATGCGCAGCTGCGAGCAGAGCTGCACGGCCAGCAGGAAGACGATCCCGACCGTGCCGGTGAAGAGGCCGACGAGGAAGAGCGAGACCGGGTTGACCCGCTCGACGGAGAAGAAGAGCGAGATCAGCATCAGGAAGCCGGCCGTGGCGATGCCGGCGTAGACCCAGTGGGTCGTCGAGTCGTGCGCGAGGTGGGCGCCGGCGAGCTTTCCGCCGGGCATGGCGGCGAGGAGCTCCTGCTTCGTCACGTCCTGGCCCGCGGCGAGACGGGCGAGCACGGGCATGGCCCGGGCCTGTTCCTCGGGCGTGGCGTGCTCCATGGTCTGCTCGATACGCTCGGGCAGGTCCATCTTGTCCTGGCCCAGGAGCGAGACGATCAGCGGAATCAGCGAGAAGACGAGCAGGAGATAGGCATACTCGAGGAGCGTGTTCGACCCCGCGTCCTCGGGCCGCTCGGCCGTCTCCCGGGGCCGCGAGCCGGCGCGCGGCGGCGGGCGGAAGGCCGAGTCGTCCTCGAACCGCTGGCGCACGGGCGCCGGCGGGGCGACCGGCTCCTCGAGCTCGTAGCCCGTGCCCTCGGGCTCGGGGATCAGGAGGATGGCGCCGCACTGCGGGCACTTGGTCTTCTTGCCCGCCACCTCGTCGCGGGCCCGCAACGCCTTGCCGCACGCGCACGTGAACGCGATCGCCATCGACCCGGCCTCCACGCAACCAGCAAATCATGCCGCTGACGGCATAAGAGCGTAATCGCGCGGCGGGGAAAGTCGAGCGAGAAATTGGCGAAATCGGCCGAGGCGTTTCCCCCTTGCATCGCCCCGCGGCCGGGATTAGGAACGAGGCACGCCAAACCCTCGCCCGCGGAGCCCCTCGACGATGAACGCGACCATCCGCCTCGGCCTGATCGGGCTGGCCTCGACCCTGCTGCCGCGAGCGTTCGCAGGCCCGCCGGAGCCGGCCGTGATCGTGGTCGCGACGGTCACGGTCCGGGGCCAGGGGACGGCCCTCGGCGAGACGCCGATCGTCGTAGCGATGCCTGAGAGGCCGCCGCAGGGCGTCTACCTGCTCCGGTCCGACGACGGGTCGCGGACGATCCCCGCCTCCGTGTTTTACGGAGGCAAGACCGCACGCCTGGCCGCGGTCCTCGACTCAGTCCCCGCCTCGGGCGCGGCCGTCTACAAGCTCATCATTCCCCCGCCCAACGCCGAGCCGCCCCCGCGCGGGATCGAGATCAACGCGGACTCCGGCGTTATCGAGGTGAGTCTCGACGGCCAGCCCTTCACCAGCTACGACTTCAAGACCGGCCCCAAACCCTTCTATTTCCCCCTGATCGGTCCGACCGGCAAGCGGCTCACCCGCTCCTATCCGATGGTGCCCGACGTCCCTGGCGAGAAGCGCGACCATCCGCACCAGCGGTCGATGTGGTTCACGCACGGTAAGGTCAACGGCATCGACTTCTGGTCCGAGGCGAAGGGCCACGGGTCGATCGTCGACAGGTCGCGGCAGATCATCAATGGCGCTCCCGCCGTCGGCATCCTAAGGACGACCGACGACTGGCTCGGCCCGGACGGCAAGCTCGTCTGCAAGGATGCGCGAGGTCACGTTCTACGACACGCACAAGTCCCGCATCCTCGACTTCGACATCACGATCAAGGCCACCGACGGCCCCGTCACGTTCGGCGACACCAAGGAGGGGATGTTCGGCGTCCGGGTCGCGTCGAGCATGGACGTCGATGCGAAGAAGGGCGGCAAGATCACCAACGCCGAGGGCCTCACCGACGCCGCGGCCTGGGGCAAGCCGTCGCCGTGGGTCGACTACACGGGGCCCGTCGACGGGCAGACCGTCGGCATCGCGATCCTCAACCACCCGGCCAGTTTTCGGCACCCCACGACGTGGCATGTTCGGACGTACGGCCTGTTCGCGGCGAATCCCTTCGGCTGGCACGACTTCGGCATGAAGACGTCCGGCGACGATACGATCCCGGCCGGCGACTCGATTCATTTCGGCTACCGGCTGATCCTCCACACGGGGGACACGACTTCGGCCAACGTGCCTGCGGCGTATGCGGCGTATGCGAAGCCGCCGACGGTCGAGATCAGGCCCGAGTGACGGTCCGCACGGGGTCGGCGACGCCGTCGAGGGGCTGGTCATGGGGTTCGACGGGGAGTGCGTCGACCCATTGGATCGAGAGGCAGAGCGACCAGCGGGGAGCGTCGGGGCGGAGCTTCGTCAAGAGGCGGTCGTAATGCCCAGCGCCACGGCCGATCCGATAGCACTGCGGGTCGTAGCCCAGGCCGGGGACGAGGGCCCAGTCGACCTCGGTGGGATCGACCTCGACGAGGTCTGCTCGCGGCTCGGGGATGCCCAGAGTGCCCCGCACGAAGTCGTCGGGCAGGTCGCGGATCCGGAAGAGCGCCAGCCGGCGCTCGGGCCGAATCACGCGGGGGCAGAGGAGCCGCTTGCCGAGGTCCAACGCCAGACGGAGCATCGGGGCGGTGTCAAACTCCTCGGGGAAGGCCGAGGCGTAGAGGAGGACCGTCTCGGCCTCGCGGAAGCCGGGCAGTGTCGGCAGGCGGTCGAGCAGGGTCAGCCCCTCGCGGGCACGGTCCTCGGGCGGCATCGCGAGGATGCGGGCCCGGAGGGTGTCGCGGAGGGCGCGTTTGACGGTGCGGGCGTCGGCCATCGTGGGGCGGCCCGTTCAGCGGTCGGTCGAGGCATAGACCACGACGCCGAGTGCGTCTCCGATCCCGAGGACGCGGCCTCCGGGGACGGCGGGCAGCGGCGGGAGTTGGGGGTCTCTGGACGCATGGCAGTCGATGCAGGCCTGGCGGTCGGCACGGACGGGACGGACGTCGATCCGCCAGCGGCCGACGGTGCCCGCGACCGGCTCGCCTGCGGATGACGCGGCCAGCGCCTTGCGACCCAGGGCGCGGAGGATGCTGGCGGGCGGGGCGGCGATGGTTCCGGTCCCGGTGACCTCGATGGCCGGGCTGAACGTCCGGCGCCCGAGCGGCTCCTTATCCGGGTTGGGGCCCGGATCGAGCAGGCCCAAGCCGCCGAGGTAAATCGCCACGGCCCGGCCGGACCAGCGGAGCTTGGCCACCGCCGAGGACTCGTCGGACGTCTCGGGCCTGAAGCGGTACATGTGCTGCGGAACATCCATGAGTCGGGAGATGCCGAAGCCTTCGAGGTCGTGGAGCCGTCGCTGGATGCAGTAGTCGAGCGGCTCAATCGAACCCGCCGCGCCGGGCACCAGACGCTCCGGAGTCATCTTGCTGCGCTCCGCCGTCGAGAAGGCCGCGGACGCAATGAGCGCCCCCAGGCCCACGACCGCCATGATGACGTTCCGCCTCGTCACGGCTCGATCCTCCCGGGACTGGTCCTTCTTCCATGAGGACGGCCGGGGGTGGACGATCTTAGAGATCGCGATGAAAAAGGTCCGGCCCGCCCGCGCCTCCGAGGGTTCAGAGGAGCGGGCGGGCCGGGATATTGCCTCCACCGCAATGCCGTCGGCGTGCTTTTGAGAACCCGCAGTTCAAGTGGGCGCCTAAGGCCTAGACGGACAAGCCGAGTGGCCGTGAATCGGCTCCCATCGGGTGCTCATTGGTTCGCCAAAAGTGATCACCCCTAACGAGCATGGCAGAGGCACGTCCGACCGGGGCCGGACAGGACCAACTATAGACCCCGCGCGGGCCCGCCGCAAGGGCGTCCGATCGGAATTCGCCGAAGCGATTCCGAGGGACAACCTTGGGGCGGTCCGATGGTGATCAGGCACCTCGCGAGCTGCCGCGGTCGGCGACCTGTTCGCCGCCAAGGCGGCGGAGCTGGTCGCGGATCCGGGCAGCCTCCTCGTACTCCTCGAGGGCCACGGCCCGCGCGAGCTGCTGCTCCAGCCGCTCGGCCGGCCCGATGGGACGCTCGCCATCGACCTCCTTGCGCCACTTCAGCAGGAAGGCGACCTCCATGCACTCGGCCTCGCTCTCGACGTCGTACTCGCGAAGGAAGCCGCGGATGGCCTCGATGCCCTCGTCGATCGCCTCGAGCGCGGCCTTGTGGTCTTCCGTCGCCAGGGCCGCGAGGCCGACGGCGCGGGCGTGCATCATGGTCACGTAAGGTCGATACTGGTCGAACTGGACCCGGTCCTTCTGCCGGCGCCGCGTGCTCGCGGACGAAGGCGAAGAGCTCGAGATTCCGTGATGTGTCGCGGGCGACGATGTCGTACCGGTCGAGGTGGAACGACGCGCGAGGTAGCGGTGGTAATACTGCACGCCCTCGCGCATCAAGGCGGCGCAGGCCTCGGTGTCGAGCGGGTACTCGCCCTTCGCCTTGGCGGCCTTCGCCTTGTGGTAGTCGAGCAGCGAATCGAAGCCGAACGGTCGGACGCCGTCGGGCCGGCCCGTCAGCTCCATCTGGATCAGGCCGAGGTCGACGCCGCATCTGGATCTTGTCCGTGCCGTCAAGTCCCTGGATGATCCGGACTTGCAACTCATCCGGTGTCATAATCCCAGCCGTCCAGGATGGGTGTGATGTCCTTGCTCAAGAAACTCTCCTCTGGAGGAGTGGCCCACTGTCCACGATCCTGCGTTGAACTCGCTCCTATCCTACGATCGACGGCCAGGGAGCGTTCGGCCCACTCAGTCGGCCCTACCGTACCCTAAGTCATGGGTCGGGCGGGCGAAGATCCCGTCCGGGAGGCAAAAGAAAACCCTCCCCCAGGGTGGGGGAGGGCAGGATGGAGAATCCGGGAAGTTGAATCCGGCTGCTCAAAGCTCGTTGCCGTCGTGGATCATTGGCTCGAGCTCCTTGGTGTTCCGCTCGACCGCCAGGACGATCGTCCGCTCCTCGATGCCGTCGGGGCTGGCGGAGACGGCGGGGATGATCTGGCGGCTGTCGGGCAGGCGAAGCGGACGGTGAAGGTGCCGTCGGGGCGGAGCTGGACGGGCTCGCCCTGGAGCGTGACGCGGGCGTTGGGCTCGGTCGCGCCGTAGACGATCAGCTCGGCGTCGATCTCGAAGTGGAAGCCGCGGGCGACCGTGCCGAGCGTGCCGGCGCCGAGGCTCTGCAGCGAGAGGTTCTGCATGGGGCGGCGGAGCCGCTCCTCGAAGAGCTCGCGGAGGTCGCTGCGAGACGCCCGAGTCCTTCGAGCCGCCCGACTGGTGGTAGATCTTCTCGAACTGCTCCTGGACGCTCGACCAGTTCTCGTCCAGCACGTCGGAGACGCCGGCCTTGGGGGTGGTGACGACGTTCGAGCGGGCGAGGACGAAGAACTTGCCATTGCGGCCGAGGTAGCCGATGTCGACGCGGAACGACCGGGGGGGCGTCACGACGTCGATGTACCAGTTATTCACGCCGCCGTGGATCGGGATGTCGCGGATATGCCGCTCGCTAGCCGAGGTCGTGTCCTCGCTGGTGACGTCCATCAGCCGCAGGATCGGCCGGGCGGCGTGCCACTCCTGGCCGAGGGCGGCCTGGGCGCGGGCGAGGGTCGTGCGGCTCAGCTCCCAGTAGGCGTGGAGCCAGAACGGGTCGCGGACCATGACGATGATCCGGTCCTTGACGCAGGCGTGCTCGAGCGGCCGGGGCGGGACGACCGTCAGCGGCCGGGGCGTCTGGGCCGCCTGGGCCGGGGCGTGGCGGCGGGCGCTCGGGGCCGGGGCGGGCGGCTTGGCGGCCGCCTTGGACTGGCCCTTCTTCGACGGCGAGGGCGTCGAGCGCGCGGATCAACTGATCCTTACGCATCGCGTGCCAGCCGACGACCCCTGCTCCTTCGCCATCCGCGCCAGGATCTTCTTATTGCAGTCCTTGAGCGAGTCGACGGTCATGCGGGGCCACTCCGTCTCCGCTCGCGGGGCTGCGGGCCGGGCTCGGCCCGCGCGGGCGGGACTAAAGGATCGCGGGGATTCCTCCGTGAGTGGTCCGATCCGGTCGGCTCCCTGCCGGCCGGACTGGGGTCACGACCCGGACCTTCAACAGGGACGACACGGGACCATCCCCCGCCCGCGCCCGCGAAACGAAAAAGGCGGCCGTCCTCCCGCATGACACGGTGGGACGCCGCCTTCAGTCTCAGGGGCTCGGAGCACAAGGGTTTGTCATACAGTCCCCGCACCGGCGCGATGTCAGTCTGTATCGTGGCGGAGCTTGCAGCTTCGTACTAGGTAACAGACACGGCGACACTTGTCAACGACAAAATCGCACGGCGGTGTCCGGCGCGTGACGATAAATCCCGGCTGTAACGGGACGTGCGTGCTTCAAAAACACACGGAACCCAATGAGCTGGGAATCGGCCGCTCGTGAATGTCGCTCAATCGGATGTTCGGGTCATGCCCGCGGCCGCGGAGCGGCCGAAGACGCACTCCGCCGCGGGAGCGGCGGAACGAGTGCGAAATGGCCGGAATCGCGGGGCTTTACAGTCGTCCGGCCGACTTTGTGAAAAATTTCTCGAATTCACCGAGCAGGTTGTTGACACGGACTTTGCGCGGGTATAACTGGTCTTCCGCGAGGGCGAGGGTCGTCCGAGAACTCCCAGACCACCGCGGCCGGGTCGGGTCGACCGGGCCGTCGGCGTGGGGGGATCGTCACCTTGGGACGGCCCGTGCCGCAGTCGCTCGTCTCGCTTGGCGTCCGCTGGGCGACGCGGGTCACCTCCATCGGCCTCGAGTTCGCGCTGCCGGCCCTGCTCGGCGGGTACCTCGACCGGCGGCTCGGCACGGGGTCCGCTGCTGACGATCCTCGGCGCCGTCTTCGGGTTCGTCGCCGGCATGGTCCACCTCCTGGCCGATCGCCCGAGAGGAAGCCAAGGCCCCGCGGCGGGCGGTCGAAGTCGACGTCCGACGAGTCCAACGCATCGGAATCGGGGCCGGCTGACCATGGCTGAAGGACACAATCCCCTCGAACACGCGATGGACCACCCCACCATCGAACTGGCGTGGGGCAAGGTCGTCGCGCTGCCGGACCTCGATTCTGCCCGGGGGTTATCACTTCCAGATCACCCGGTTCATGGTGATGGAGCTGGTCGCGGCGGCCCTGATCATGCTGATCATGATCCCGCTGGCCCGGCACGTCGCCAAGCGGCCGGTGAGCCGCGGGCGCGTTCATGAACGCGTTCGAGGCGCTGGTCCTGTTCATCCGCGACAAGGTCGCCCGGCCGTCGATCGGCGGCCACGGGGCCGACGACTTCGTGCCGTTCCTGCTGACGGTGTTCTTCTTCATCCTGTTCAACAACCTGCTCGGCCTGATGCCCGGCGGGCGCCTCGGCGACGGGGAACATCAACGTCACGGCCGTGCTGGCGATCGCGACGCTCTGCGCCGGTCTTCTACGCGGGGATGCGCGAGAGCGGCGTCGTCGGCTTCTGGATCAAGCTCGTGCCGCCGATGGACGTGCCGATCTGGCTCAAGGTCTTCCTCTGGCCGCTGATGTTCGTGATCGAGCTGGCGGGCCTGCTGATCCGCCACTTCGTGCTGGCCGTGCGGCTCTTCGCCAACATGCTGGCCGGGCACGTCGTGCTGGCGTGATCCTCGGATTCATCCTCGTGGCCGAGGGGACGCTCTCGTACATCGTGACGCCGGCGAGCATCTTCGGCGTCGTCTTGCTGAGCTTCCTCGAGATGCTCGTGGCGTTCCTCCAGGCGTACATCTTCACCTTGCTGTCGGCCCTGTTCATCGGGTCGGCGGCCCACCCGCACTGATCGCCAGGCGCGGGTCGTTCCGAGTCGCCGAACCGAGACCGCGTCTTTCGGCACCTTCCCCCAGGGAGCCGTTAGACCGATGAAACTCGTCAAGTCCGCTCGATGCTGGCCTTCGCCGTCATGCTCGTCGCGCAGGCCACGGTTTCGGCCCAGAGCGGCCGCGGCCACGGCCGCTGCCGCCGCGGCCGGCGCCCCGGTCGCCGCCCCGTTCTCGAACCTCCGCGAGATCGCCGTCGGCCTGGTGATCATCGGCGCCGCGATGGGCATCGGCAACCTGGCCAAGGGCGCGGTCGAGAGCATGGCCCGCCAGCCGGAGATCGCCGGCGAACATCCAGCTCGCGATGATCATCGCGGCGGCGCTGATCGAGGGTGCGACGTTCTTCGCGCTGATCGTCATCGGCTTCCCGAAGCTGACCGGCGCGGCTCGGGCCGGCGACCGTGGCCGAGTCGCCGGTGCCGCCCGGCGTGCGTCGGCGTCCCCCATCCAGATGACCCGATCGGATCGCGAGGTCTTCGACCCATGACCAGGCAATCGCTCCCGGCCCTCGGGCTCTCGCCGTGGCCCTGGCGCTCGCGGCGACGTCGCGGGCGGCGGCGGACGAGCCCGCGGCCAACGCCGGGCACGCCGCCGGCCGCGCACGGCCCCGCGGGCGTCGACGACGTCACGGCCACGCCAGAGCCGATCACCGGGCACGGCCACGCCGGGCCAAGGCAGTCACGAGCAGCCGAACATCCTCGAGCCGCAGCCGCCGCTGGCGATCTGGACGGTCGTCGTCTTCGGCATCCTGCTGCTGGTCCTCGGCCGGTTCGCCTGGAAGCCCCTGCTGAAGGCGCTCCACGAGCGCGAGGAGCACCTCGAGCACTGCCTGCTCGAGGCCGAGCGGGCCCGGAACGAGGCCGAGCGGCTCATGGCCGAGCACCAGAAGAACATGGCCAAGGCCGCCGAGCAGGTCCGCGCCATGATCGAGGAGGCGCAGCAGGAGGCCGAGGCGATCGCCGCGAGATCGTCCAGAAGGCCCAGGCCGAGGCCGAGGCGTCCCAGCGAGCGGGCCGAGCGCGACATCGCCACGGCCCGCGACCAGGCCCTCGACGAGATCTGGCCAAGACGGCCGACCTGGCCGTCTCGGTCGCCGGCAAGGTGCTCGCGAAGAGCCTCGGCCCCGACGACCACCGCCGGCTCGTCGACGTCGGCGATGGCCGAGCTGCCCGCGACCGGCCAACGGCCAGCGGGGGGGCCGTCGATGACCGGCAGGTCCGACCCGACCCCGACCTCATCGCCGGCACGGTCTTCGACGAGGCCAAGGCCGACCTGGCGCGGACGTACGCCGAGGCGCTGCTCAACGGCCGTCGAGCGACGACAGGCCGAGGCCGTGCTCGACGAGCTGGACGCGATCCTCGCCGAGGTCGTCCACGGCCATCCCCGGTTCGCCGAGCTGATGACCTGGCCCGCACGTGCCGGCGGCCGACAAGCGACCGCGTCCTCGTCGAGCTGTTCGAGGGCCGGGCGCTGCCGACGGTCGTCAACTTCCTCCGCGTGCTCAACCGCCACGGCCGGCTCGGCCTGCTGGCCGGCGATCGTCGCGCAGGCCCGGGCCGAGCTGGGACCGCCGGCAGAACCGCCGGCCGGTGACGGTCCGCTCGGCCGTCCCGCTCGACGAGGGCCAGACGCGGCCGCTCGAAGCGACGCCTCGCCATCGCTCATCGGCGCCACCCCGGTGCTCACCGTCGAGGTCGATCCCGTCGCTGATCGCGGGGCCTGGTCGTCCAGGTCGGCGACGACGTCTACGACGCCTCGGTCCGGACCCAGCTCGAAGCGGATCCGCGACCGCCTCATCGAGAGAAAGACGCCATGCCAAATTCAGAGCCGACGAGATCACTTCAGTCATCCAGCGCGAGATCGAGCAGTTCCAGTCCGAGGTCGCCGACCGGAGGTCGGCCGGGTGCTCGAGGTCGGCGACGGCATCGCGCGGGTCCACGGCCTCTCGGGCGTGATGACCGGCGAGATGGTCGCCGTTCGAGAACGGGCGTCAAGGGCCTGGCGTTCAACCTCGAGGAGTCGTCGGTCGGCGTCATCATCCTGGGCGACTTCACCAAGATCCACGAGGGCGAGACCGTCACCGCGACCGGCGAGCTGCTCCGCGTGCCGGTCGGCGAGGCGATGGTCGGCCGCGTGGTCAACCCGCTGGGCGAGCCGATCGACAACAAGGGGCCGATCGTCACCGACCGAGACGCGGCTGGTCGAGTCGACCGCGCCCGGGATCGCCGAGCGGCAGCCGGTCGACGAGCCGATGCAGACCGGGCATCAAGGCGATCGACGCCATGACCCCGATCGGCCGCGGCCAGCGCGAGCTGATCATCGGCGACCGCAAGACGGGCAAGACCGCCATCGCCATCGACGCGATCCTCAACCAGAAGGGCACCGGCGTCATCTGCGTCTACGTCGCGATCGCGCAGAAGGAGTCGACGACCGCCGGGCTGGTCGAGGTCCTCCGCAAGCACGGCGCGATGGACTACACGATCGTCGTCGTCGCCGGCGCCAGCGACCCGGCCCCGCTCCAGTACCTCGCCCCCTACGCCGGCTGCGCGATGGCCGAGTACTTCATGTACGAGAAGGGCGAGGCGACGCTCTGCGTCTACGACGACCTCTCGAAGCAGGCCGTCGCCTACCGCGAGCTGTCGCTCCTGCTCCGCCGCCCGCCGGGCCGCGAGGCGTACCCGGGCGACGTCTTCTACGCCCACTCCCGCCTGCTCGAGCGGTCGGCCAAGCTCGCCAACAAGTACGTGATCGTCCCCGACTCGACCCCCGACCGACGCGGTCATCACGGACGACTCGGGCGTCAACAAGAAGGTCTACGTCGGCGTGCCGGGCCTGGAGGAGGCCAAGCACGAGCTCAAGGAGCACTACGCCCAGGGGCACAAGGTCGTCAAGACGACCACCTCGGGCGGCTCGCTGACGGCCCTGCCGCTGATCGAGACGCTCGAAGGCGAGGTGTCGGCCTACATCCCGACGAACGTGATCTCGATCACCGACGGCCAGATCTACCTCCAGCCCGACCTGTTCTTCGCGGGCGTCCGGCCGGCGGTCGACGTCGGCATCTGCGTCTCCCGGGTCGGCGGCAAGGCCCAGATCCCGGCGATGAAGAAGGTGGCCGGCGGCCTGCGGCTCGACCTGGCGGCCTTCCGCGAGCTCGAGGCGTTCGCCCAGCTCGGCACCGAGCTCGACAAGGCCACCCAGCTCCAGCTCGACCGCGGCTACCGGATGGTCGAGCTGCTCAAGCAGCCGCAGTACCAGCCGATGCACGTGATCGACCAGGTCGATGAGCATCTACGCCGGCTCGCGAGGGCTACCTCGACGACGTCCCGGTCAAGGAGGTCCGGCGCTGGGAGGACGCAGTTCCTCGACTTCATGCGGACCGCGAAGGCCGACGCTCCGCGAACCGGCTGCTCAAGGAGAAGAAGCTCACCGACGCGATCATCGCCGACCTGAAGGCGGCCCTCAGCCGAGTTCAAGCGCCTACCGCCCGTTCCCGCCGCGACCGCCCGCCCTGGCCGCGGGTGCCGAAGGCCGGCCCCGGTCGATCGCGGACGAGCCTGAGCCCGACGGCCAGCGACCGAGTCGTCATCGGTGATCACAGATCCGACCTGACGCCGCGAGACCCGTCATGGCCAAGGCCCGAGCGATCGTCAAGCGCCGCAAGGCGGTGCAGAACATCCGCAAGATCACGCGGACGATGGAGCTGATCGCCACCGCGCGGTTCAAGAAGGCGCTCGACCGGGCGACCGAGGCCGAGGCGTACACGCGGAAGATCGCCGAGCTCGTCGCCGACCTGGGCACGACCGACCTGGAGGTCATCGCACCCGCTGCTCGAGGCCCGCCCGAGCCGGTCAAGCGGTCGCTCCTGCTCGTCCTGACGAGCAACCGCGGGCTGGCCGGCGGCTATAACGGCAACGTGCTCCGGGTCGCGACCCGGACCTGCAGGAGCTACGAGACCGAGGCGATCCCCGTGACGGCCTCGAGGTCGCCGGCAAGCGCGGGATCAACTTCTTCCGGTTCCGCGGCATCGCGGCCGACGCCACCTACACCCACTTCGAGGACCGGCCGCAGTTCGACGAGGTCGACGTCCTGGCCCGACAACTACATCGGGATGTTCATCAGCGGCGAGATCGACCGGCTCGACGTCGTCTACACGCGGTTCATCACCGCGGCGCGGCAGGAGGCGATGGTCGCAGACGCTCCTGCCGATGACCGCCGAGCACGTCGGCGAGGCCGTCGCAGTCGGTCCGCCAGGCGAAGCCCCCGGCGGCCTCGGCCGCGGCCGGCCGACTCGAAGTGCGAGCCGGCGCCCTACGAATTCGTCCCCGACGCCGAAGAGCATCCTCGAGGAGATCGTCCCGGTCTCGTTCAAGGTCCGGCTCTTCAAGTGCTTCCTCGACGCGGCCGTGAGCGAGCAGATCGCGCGGATGGTCGCCATGCGGGGCGCGACCGAGAACGCCGACGACATGGTCAAGTCGCTCACCATGCTCTACAACCGCGCCCGCCAGGCCCAGATCACCCGCGAGCTCGCCGAGATCATCGGCGGCGCCGCGGCGCTCGAATGACTCGAAAGAGATCAACCACAGAGGACGCAGATGGCCGCAGATGAAGAGACAAAATTGATTTGAATTCGTATCTGCGGACATCTGCGTCATCTGCGGTTCATTACTTCTTCTCCGAGGATTCCTCCCATGGCCACCGCGACCGCGACCGGACACGATCGCCCAGGTGATCGGCTCGACGTTCGACGTCGAGTTCGACGAGGGGCACCTGCCCGAGATCTATAACGCCCTGAAGATCGAGGCCGAGGAGAAGGGCGTCAAGATCAACCTGACGGCGAGGTCCAGCAGCACCTCGGCGGCAACCGCGTCCGCTGCGTGGCGCTGGGCTCGACCGATCGGCCTGGTCCGCGGGATGGAGGTCACCGACACCGGCGCGCCCGTGAACGTGCCCGTCGGCAAGGAGACCCTGGGCCGCGTCTTCAACCTGCTGGGCGACCCGATCGACGGCCGCGGGCGCGGTCGCACGCCGCGGAGCACTGGCCGATCCACCGCGACCCGCCCGCGTTCGAGAGCCTCTCGCCCAAGACCGAGGTCTTCGAGACCGGCATCAAGGTCGTCGACCTGCTCACCCCGTTCGTCCGCGGCGGCAAGATCGGCCTCTTCGGCGGCGCCGGGCTGGGCAAGACGGTCATCCTCACCGAGCTGATCGCCCGCATCGCCAAGGTCCACAGCGGCTTCTCCGTCTTCGCCGGCGTCGGCGAGCGGACCCGCGAGGGGAACGACCTCTGGCTCGAAATGCAGGAGACGAAGATCGGCGACACGGGCAAGTCGGTCATCGACTCGACCGTGATGTTCTTCGGCCAGATGAACGAGCCCCCCGGCGCCCGGCTCCGCGTGGCCCTCTCGGCCCTGACCAACGCCGAGTGGTTCCGCGACTCGACCGGGGCCGACACCCTGCTGTTCATCGACAACATCTTCCGGTTCAGCCAGGCCGGCTCCGAGGTCTCGGCGCTGCTGGGCCGGATGCCGTCGAACGTCGGCTACCAGCCGACGCTGGCCACCGAGATGGGCGCGCTCCAGGAGCGGATCACCTCGACCGACCAGCGGCGCCATCACGTCGGTGCAGGCCGTCTACGTCCCCGCCGACGACCTGACCGACCCGGCCCCGGCCACGACGTTCGGCTTCCTCGACGCCTTCATCGTGCTCGCCGCGCTCGATCGCCGAGAAGGGGATCTACCCGGCCGTCGACCCGCTCGGCTCGACCTCGCGAATCCTCGACCCGCAGTACGTCGGCGCAGGAGCATTACGACGTCGCCCGCCGCGTCCAGGGCATCCTCCAGCGGTACAAGGAGCTGCAGGACATCATCGCGATCCTCGGCGTCGACGAGCTGTCGGAAGACGACAAGATGGTCGTCCACCGCGCCCGGCGGATCGAGCGGTTCATGTCGCAGCCGTTCTTCGTGGCCGAGGTCTTCACCGGCAAGGCCGGGCAGTACACGCCGCTGGCCGAGACGATCCGGAGCTTCAAGGAGATCTGCGACGGCAAGTGGGACCACCTGCCCGAGAGCGCGTTCCTCTACGTCGGCGCGATCGAGCAGGCCGAGGAGCAGGCCAAGAAGATGGCGCGCTGATCCCGTCCTCGGAACCCAACGATCGGAGCCAGGCCCGATGGCCACCGCCGACCACGATTCGCACGCCGAGGGCAGAAAGCCCGGGCGACCTCGTCCGCTGCGTGGTCGTCACGCCCGAGCGGACGCTGTTCGACCAGCTCGTCGAGTTCGTCGCGCTGCCGCTCTACGACGGCGAGCTGGGCGTCCTGCCGGGCCGGTCGCCGCTGATCGGCCGGCTCGGCTACGGCGAGCTGCGGACGAAGCAGCACGGGACCACGCAGCGCTACTTCGTCGACGGCGGCTTCGCCCAGGTCCGCGACGACGTCGTGACCGTCCTCACCAACCGCGCCACGGCGGCCGAGGCGATCGACACCACGGCCGCCGCCCGCGAGCTGGAGCAGGCCCAGGGCCGCAAGGCTGCCGGCGAGGCCGAGCAGGTCGAGAAGTCCCGGGCAGTCTCCCGCGCCGGGCGCTGGTGCGGGTGGGCACGCACAAGAGTTGAGGCCGTCGGCGCCCCACGCCGAGCGGACCCGAGCGCCTGCGCCGAGCGAACCCGAGCGTACGCCCTTCGTTCGCGTCGGTGCGGCTCCGCGCGGAATGGCGACGCCGGCGCTCCAGCGGCCCGACGACGCCCCCGCGCCGAGCGAACCCGCGCCCGGCGCCGAACAAAGCCAACGTACGCCTTTCGTCCGCCTTCGTGCGTGTACGGGCGGTGCTGGGCAGGGCGGCGGCCCTCCAACGGACCCACGACCAACTTTCGATCGAGATGGCGAGACCCGTCAGCCCACCACCGCCTCGGCCGGGAAGAAGCTCGGGTCCTGGAACAGGGGCTGGACGACCCACACCTCGCCGAGCCACGCGTGGTGGACGGCCGACAGGGCCGAGTCGTGGAGGGTGATCTCCAGGAAGCCGGGTGGGCGCAGGCCCGTGGGGTCGCGCAGGAGCGGGGCCCCGGAGTTCAGGCTGAGGTGGTCGCGCCAGTCCGGAGGTTCGTAGGCCCAGGCGGCGTGGACGTGGCCGCAGCAGTAGACGTGGCGGCCAACGGTCGCGAGCCAGGCGCGGACCTCGTCGGCATTCTTCATCCGCTTCGCCGCCAGCTCGGCCGCGTAGACCGGCGGGGCGACGACCGGGTAGTGGCAGGCGACGATCAGGCGAGGCGGGCGGGTCGCCGGGTCGGAGACGAGCGAGCGGGCCTCGTCGAGTTGGTGGACGGGCAGCCGGCCCGTCGGCGAGAGGTGCGAGCGGGTCGCGTCGAGGCCCAGGATCGCCGTCCTGTCGTCGATCGGGCGGAGCCAGGGGAAGGTCGACTTCGGCGTGAACTCGCCGAACGCGTGCTCGAAGTGCTTGTTGCGGACCGAGCCGGTCGTGTAGCGGTCGTGATTGCCGGGGACGACGGTCGCGCGGGACGGGTCGGCCAGGAGGGGGGCGAGCGGCTGCGGGCGTCGGCGAACTCGGCGGGGAGGGCCGTTGTGGTCAGGTCGCCGGTGATCAGCACGTGGTCGGGCTCGAGCGCCCTGGCCCGCTCGACGACCTCGGCGAGCCTCTCCAGCCGGAACTTCTTCGCGCGGCCGGCGAGCAGGCTCACGATGCCGACCGTCCGCTTGCTCATCAGCCGGAGCGGGTTCCAGCTATAGCGCCAGACGTGGATGTCGGACAGTTGGATGATCCGCACGCGAGGATTCCCCGGCCGGCTTCCTCGTAGGGTCCGCCATGCGGACCGTCCCCATTGAACGCCATCGTGCCCGGATGGTCCGCATGGCGGACCCTACGGGGGAGGACACCGATCAGAACCGCAAGTCGAGCCATCCGACGAGGATATCGTAGGCAGAATGCGTGCCGACCGCGACGCCGAATCCCCGCGCGGCGAAGACCCAGGCGAAGAAGACCCCAGCCAGCCAGCGGAAGATGAAGGCGTACCAGGTGAAGGCCTCGCCCGGCGAGCCAGCGTGATGCGCGAGGGAGAACAGGAGCGCCGAGCCGGTCACGGCCAGCGTGTTTGCGGCCACGACCGGGGTCTGGAGCAGCCGGAGGCCGTAGAAGAACGTCGGCATCAGGGTCAGGCGGAAGAGGGCCTCTTCATAGAGGCCGGCGCCGAGGAAGCCGATCAGCGGGGCCGCGGGATGGCCGGGGCTCGCCTGGAGCAGGCCGGGGCCGTCGAGCCGGGCGAAGCCGAGGTCGACCAGCTTGCTCAGGCCGATCAGCGCGATCCCAAGCAGGAGGCTCTCCGCCGCCATGCCGAGGAGGACGCCCGGGTGGAATCGCCACCGCCTGGGGTTGAACGCCTGCCAGCCTAGCAGGACGGTCGTCAGCGCCAGCGGAAGGAAGAGTCGGTCGGTCAGGCCGAGCGAGGTCAGCCCGCGGCGGATCCAGGCGTCGGCCCCGGCGCGCCAGGTGTCGGCGGCGGGCCCGCCGAGCCAGGCGACGCCGATCTCGTAGGCCGCCAGCATCGGCAGGATGAAGATCAGACAGGGCAACGGCCGGCGCGTCGCCGACCAGTATGACGCCTCGGCCTGCGCCTCGAACGCGGCCGGCGGCAGCCTCGCCCCACCAGCGATGGTCGTAGCCGTACCGCGACCGGGGCCGGCCCATCGGCTCCGGCCGGGGTCGGACTGCGCATTCGGCGGGTTGTCTTCACCCCCTAGCCATCGGCCGGATCGGCCCGGGAAGTACAGTCGCTCCGGTCCCGCCGGGACGGGCTTCTTTCAATCGCGTTGAAATTTACGAAAAGGGCGAAAAGAACGAAATGGTGGGGTCCCTTGTGACGCCCCAAGGGGGTGGCTACCATACCCCTGCGGGGTCGGGGAGGCTTGACGGGGTCGAATTCAGGCCGCAGAATGGCCCCCCGTCGCTGGTGGCGTGGCCCCCGCTGCACGCCCTCGGGGTGGCCCGTTCGCCCAGCATCCGTCGGACCATCGCGATCCCGATTTCGGACCCGGCCCGCGCCGGGCACGCCCAGGGTCGCCCCGTCGGTCGGTTCAGAGCCCGCGTGGGGAGGATGGACGCGTGACGTCGCGGTTTCGCCTCGCATTCGTTGTCGGGTGTTCGCTGGCCGTGGTGGGCTGCGACTCCTTCACTGCCGGCACCGTGGAGTACCGGGCGAACCCCCGGGTGGCGACCGACCTGAAGGACAAGGACCAGCTCCAGGGGGCGATCACCAAGGCGCTGGCCGACCTCTACGGGCCGTCGCCGGCCGTGATCAAGGTCCCCGCCGGCTCCGGCCTCCGCGAGGGCGGCCGATACCTGGCGAATTACGAGGACGTCGACGGCAACCTCAAGCCGCTCACCTACGTCTCCTCGCAGACCGGCGAGAAGGTGCAGATCGGCGGCGGGTACGGGCTCTATCGCCGCTACTGCCTCCATTGCCACGGGGTCGACGGCGGCGGCGACGGGCCGACGGCGGCGTTTTTGTATCCCCGCCCGCGGGATTACCGGCCAGGCAAGTTCAAGTTCACGTCCGTCGCGCCGAGCAACCCGAAGCCGACGCGCGACGACCTCAAGAAGACGATCAAGTACGGCCTGCACGGCACGTCGATGCCGGCGTTCGAGGCGCTGATTTCGGGCGTCGAGATCGAGCAGGTCGTCGACTACGTGATCTTCCTGAGCATGCGGGGCGAGACCGAGCTGGCGCTGATCGACGAGGCCAAGATCGCCGACAAGGACGACCCGTCGCTGCTCCCCGCCGACACGGTCAAGGAGCTGGCCGCGAACGTGATGAATAACTGGAAGACGACCGAGACGCTGGTCGTCGCCCCGACCGCCCGCCGGACGCCGCCGTCCCGCGAGAGCGTGCTCCGCGGGCGGGACATGTTCCTCGGCTTCGAGTTCACCGGGCCGAACAATCAGAAGAACAAGACGGCCTGCACCGACTGCCACGGCATCTACGCCATGGGCAACGGGTCGAGCTTCATCGAGAAGAAGCTCTTCGACAAGATCGTCTTCCAGAAGGGTTTCTACGGCGGCGTGCCGATCACCGAGAGCGCTGCTCGACAAGGCGATCGAGGAGCGATTCCTCGAGGTCGAGGACGAGGAGGCCTCGCTGGCGCTCAAGCCGGCGCAGAGCACCACGAGGACCACCGCGCAGGGCTCGACTCGGAGAAGTTCAAGGAGTTCAAGGCCCGGATGAAGACGGCGTGGAACCCCGGGTCGCTCGACGACTGGGGCAACCCGCTCCGCCCGGCCAATCTGAACCTGGGCGTCTACAAGGGCGGCCGGCGGCCGATCGACCTCTACTGGCGGATCACCAAGGGGATCAACGGCGCCAAGATGCCGGCGCACTCGAACTTGATGACCGACGTGCAGGTCTGGGACGTGGTGAACTTCATCCTGGCCCTGCCGTACGACCCCACGCTGCTCGCCGACGCCGAGGCCCTGCAAGAAGAAGGCCGGGCCGCCCATGCCGGCGCCGGCCGCTGCGGCGTCAACCACCGGCTCGCCGACCGTCGCCTCGGCCCCGCACTGATCGATCGACCGCGAACCGCCCCCGACCGAGACGCCCTCCGCAAGTGCCCGAGACCCGGAGCCGACCCGTGCGTTATTGGAGCTTCCTGTTCGCCGCGGCCGCGATCTTCAGCGTCGGCGTCTACCTCTACGCCCCGTTCGCCGCCGAGTGGTGGCTGCCCGGCCGGGCCCGGACACGTCACGGTCGTTCCTCCACCCGGCCTCGACGGCCGGCAAGCAGATCGACAGCCTGTTCGTGATCATCCTCTGGATCACGGGCATCGTCTTCATCGGCACCCAGGTCGCGCTGGTCTGGGCGATGCACCGGTTCGCCGACGACCCGAGCCCGGACCGCAAGGCGAGCTACTTCCACGGCAGCCAGCGGCTCGAGGTGATCTGGACGATCATCCCGGCGGCGATCCTCGTCTTCATCGCGCTCTACCAGATGGGGACGTGGGCGAGCGTCAAGTTCCGCTCCGAGCAGCCCAAGGTGCCGCCCCTGGCCGAGGTCACCGGGCGGCAGTTCCAGTGGGTCATGCGCTACCCCGGGCCCGACGGCCGGCTCGAGACGACCGACGACCTGCACATGGTCAACGACCTCCACTTCGTGAAGGACAAGATGGCCCTGATCTACCTGAAGTCGTCCGACGTGCTCCACTCGTTCTTCCTGCCGGCCCTGCGGATCAAGCAGGACGCCGTGCCGGGGCTGACGATCCCCGTCTGGTTCGACACCGACCAGGCGGGGCACTACGAGCTGGTCTGCGCCGAGCTCTGCGGGTGGGGCCACTACAAGATGCGCGGGAACGTGACGGTCCACGAGACCCAGGCGCGAGTTCGACGAGTGGATGGAATCCGCCCTGAAGGAACAGTCCCGCGACCAGGTCGCCGCGGTCGCCAACGGGTCGCAGGGGAGATGACGAGCCAGCCATGAACACCGAGCACGCGGCTAGCGGGCACGGTCACTCCAGCGCGGCGGCCGGCGGCATGCGCACGGCCACGATCACGGGCACGACGACCACATCCACCCCGCGCCGACCAACCCGCTGTTCAAGTATGTCTTCTCGCACGACCACAAGGTCATCGGCATCCAGTTCCTGTTCTCGGGGCTGATTTTCTTCGTGCTCGGCGGCCTGCTGGCGATGGCCGTGCGCTGGCAACTCGCGTGGCCGTGGAAGCCGATCCCGATCCTGTCGCGGCTGATCCCGTCGTTCTCCGAGCACGGCTACGCGGATGCCGCCGGAGTGGTACAACAAGCTGTTCACGATGCACGGCACGGTGATGATCTTCTTCGTGATCATCCCGCTCCTGACCGGCGCGTTCGGCAACTTCCTGATCCCGCTGATGATCGGCGCCCGCGACATGGCGTTCCCGAAGCTGAACATGTTCAGCTACTGGGCGATGCCGTTCGCCTTCATCGCGATCGCCCAGCTCTTCCTCGTCCGACGGCGGCGCGCCCGAGGCGGGCTGGACGGGCTACCCGACGCTCTCGACGGCCACGACTGTCGACGCCCGGCTCCTCGACGGCACAGACGTGGTGGCTGATCGCGCTCCTGTTCGTCGGGATCTCGTCGCTGATGGGGTCGATCAACTACATCACGACGATCATCATGCTCCGCGCCCCGGGCATGAAGATGTTCCGGCATGCCGATGACGGTCTGGGCGCTGTTCATCACGGCGCTCCTGCAGGCGTTCGCGCTGCCGGTCCTGACCTCGGCGCTGGTCATGCAACTGCTCGACCGCGTAGCGGGCACGAACTTCTTCAGCCCGGCCGGCTGGGTCGTGGCCAACGGGCCGGCGGTCGTCGGCGGCGGACTGCCCCTGCTCTGGCAGCACCTGTTCTGGTTCTACTCGCACCCGGCCGTCTACATCATGATCCTGCCGGCGATGGGGTTCGTCTCGGACATCATCTCCACGTTCATCGCGCAAGCCGCTCTTCGGCTACAAGCCGATGGTCTTCGCCATCGCGGGCATCGCGGGCCTGGGCTTCATCGTCTGGGGGCACCACATGTTCCAGTCGGGCATGAACCCCGCGCTCGGCGCGACGTTCATGCTCTCGACGATGATGATCGCCCTGCCGTCGGCCATCAAGGTCTTCAACTGGCTGGGCACGATCTGGGGCGGCCGGCTCCATTCACGACGGCCATGCTCAACGCCTTGGCGTTCGTGGCGATGTTCATCATCGGCGGCCTGTCGGGCATCTTCATGGCGGCCACGCCGGTCGACATGCACATCCACGACACCTATTTCATCGTCGGCCACATCCACTACGTCCTCTTCGGCGGCAGCACGTTCGGGATCTTCGCGGCGATCACCTTCTGGTTCCCCAAGATGTTCGGCCGGATGATGGACGAGCGGCTGGGGAAGATCCACTTCTTCCTGACGTTCCTCTTCTTCAACGGCACGTTCTTCCTGATGCACATCGTCGGGCATGCACGGCCACCCGCGGCGGATCGCCGACCCGACGGTCTACGAGTACTTGAAGGGCGCAGGGATCGTCGGGATGAACCAGTTCATGACGATCTCGGCGTTCTGCCTGGGGCTGACGCAATTGATCTTCGCGTACAACTTCTTCTACAGCCTGTTCGCCGGCCCGAAGGCGGGCGACAACCCGTGGCACTCGAACACGCTCGAGTGGACGACGACCGTCGCCGCCGCCGTACTTCAACTTCGAGCACGATCCCCGACGGTCTACCACGCCGCCGTACGAGTACAGCGTGCCGGGCGTGGCCGACGACTACCTGCCGCAGACCGAGCCCCGCCCGGCCGAGGCCGGGCCGCTCGACCCGGTCATGGCCTGAGCTCGACGCATGCGCACTCACTCCAGAATGATGAACAGTCCAGCGCGATACAGCGGCGAAGTCCGACGGACCTCCGGCCGAACACCCCGACGCCGCGGCCCCGGGCTGGCCCGCACTGGGCGGCCGTGCTCGCGGCCGTCCTCACCTGGCCGCTCGTGTTCGCGGGCGGGCTGGTGACGACCTATCGCGTCGGCATGGCCGTGCCCGACTGGCCGACGACCTTCGGCCAGAACATGTTCACCTACGACCTTGCCGAGGCCGCCTTCGGCGTCCGCGTCGAGCACATCCACCGGCTCGCCGGCGCGGCGGTCGGCCTCTGCACGATCGCCCTGATGCTTGACTTCCTCGCCTTCGACCGCCGCAAGTCAGTCAAGGCCCTCGGCGTCCTGGCCCTGATCGCGGTCGTCGCGCAGGGGATCCTGGGCGGGATGCGGGTCCGGAACAATTCGACGACGCTTGCCATGATCCACGGCTGCACGGGCCAGGCTTTCTTCGCCTTCATGGTCGGCCTCGCGGCGATCACGGCCCGGTCGTGGTTCGCCGCTCGGCGGCCAGTCGAGGGGGACGGGCGGCTGAAGCTCCTCGCCGCGGCGACGCTGGTCGTCGCCTCTTTCCAGATCGCCCTCGGGCGCCTGGCTCCGGCACTACCCGGCCCCGGCCCCCTTGATGAGCCACGCGGGGTCGGCCGTGCTCGTGGTTGGCGTCATCGCGCCGACCATCTGGGCGGTCCGCCGACGCAAGGATGAGGTGCCCGGGCTGCTCGGGCCGGTGCGGGCGATCGAGATGACGCTCGGCATTCAGATCGTCCTCGGGATCGCCGCGTGGTTGATGCTCCGTCCATTCGATGGGATCGCCCGGGCCGTCACGACGACCCAGGCCCTCGTCCGGACGGGGCACCAGGCCAACGCCGCATTGTTGCTCGGCGCGGCCGTGGTGCTCGTCGTGCGGGCCTTCGGGCATGGGGCGGGCGTCCCCGTGGCGAAGCCGGCCACCGAGCCGGCGACCGAGACGTGGCCCGCGGGGCTGGGGGCGGTGGCCTCATGAAGACTGCCATCCCGATCTCCTCGACGACTAACCGACGCCCTGCCCGAGGCCATCCTGGATTCGCTCGCCCGCCGCGGTTCCGCGTATCTCGTCCTGACCAAGCCGCGGATCACCGTGATGGTCCTCGTGACCGTCGCCACCGGCTTTCTGCTCGGCGCGGACGACCGTGTATCCGCCGACCTGGCTCGGCACGTCGTCGATCGCGACGTTCCTCGCTGGCGCTGCTCGGCACGGGCCTGGTCGCCGGCGCGGCCAGCGCGTGGAACCAGGTGCTCGAGCGGTCGCGCGACGCCCGGATGCGGCGGACCGCCCGCCGGCCCCTGCCCCTGGGCCTGGTCTCGGCCGGCGAGTCGGCGGCGTTCGGCCACGATCCTCGGGGCCGTCGGCGTGGCGATGCTCGCCGTCGGCGCGAACCTGACGGCGGCCCTTGTCGCCGCCGCGACGTTCTTCCTCTACGTCTGCGTCTACACGCCGCTCAAGCCGCGGACGACCCTGAACACGGCCGTCGGCGCGATCCCGGGGGCGCTCCCGCCGGTCATCGGCTGGGCCGCGGCGACGGGCGGGCTGGGGATCGAGGCATGGTCGCTCTTCCTGATCATCTTCCTCTGGCAGTTCCCCCACTTCCTGGCGATCGCCTGGATCCACCGCGAGGACTACGCCCGTGGCGGCCACAAGATGCTCCCGTCGGCCGACCCCTCGGGCGTGCTCACCGGGCGCCAGGCCGCGACCCACGCCCTGGCCTTGATCCCGGTCGGCCTGCTGCCCGCCGCGGTGGGTATCGCCGGCTCGCTCTACTTCGCCGGTGGCGCTGGGCCTGGGATTGTTCTACCTGATCGCCGCGGTCCGGTTCTGGCGCGACGTCTCCGACGCGTCAGCCCGGCGGCTGTTGCGGGCGTCGATCTTCTATCTGCCGGCCGTCCTGCTCCTGCTCCTGCTCAACCCGATGCCGGCCTGACCGGATCGCTGACTCCTCGTAAGGAAGGTGGACCCCGACGATGGCACACGCCGCCGCAATCCCGGTCGAGCGAGGGACGACTGGCCCCCGCCGTCCCGCACGTGCAGGGCCCTCCGGTCTCGCCGGGCAAGGTCGCGATGTGGCTCTTCCTGGCCACCGAGGTGATGTTCTTCACCGGCCTGATCGGCACCTACATCGTCCTTCGCGCGGGCAGCCCGGCGACGGCCTACAGCAACAAGTACCCGCCAAACCAGGTGCCCGTCGGCTTCGCCAGCGACCCCGACGTCAAGGTCTACAACTGGCCCCTGCCCTACGACGCCGCCACTAACCCGCTCTCGATCGACCTGACGGCCGTCAACACGTTCATCCTGATCTGCTCGTCGGTGACGATGGTCCTGGCGCTGGCGGCGATCGAGCGGGGCGACAAGGCGAAGCTCACCCTCTACCTGCTCTTCACCGTGCTGATCGGCTCGACGTTCCTCAGCGTGCAGATCTACGAATACTACATGCTGATGATGGGCCACATCTTCCCCGTCGGCATCAGCGCGACCGGGCACTTCCGGCCGAGCGTGAGCCTGTTCGCGTCGTGCTTCTTCACGATGACCGGGTTCCACGGGGCGCACGTCGCGGGCGGCGTGGTCATGCTGACCTGCCTCCTGATCCAGTCGCTCCGCGGCGCCTATACCCAGGCGCACCACAGCCCGGTGGAGCTGATCGGGCTCTACTGGCACTTCGTCGACCTCGTCTGGATCATCCTCTTCACCGTCGTCTACCTGATCTGACCCGAGTCGGAACGCGAGGAGTAGAGCCGTGGAAACGTCCCCTCACAACCCGACCCTGGCCGAGATCGACCACGCCCACGGCGACGACCACAGCGGGCACGTGAGGACCTACATCAAGGTCTTCCTCTCGCTGCTGGTCTTCACGCTCATCGAATACTTCTACGCCCACTGGTACAAGGAGTGGTTCATCGTCCTGGTGCTCGGGCTGATGACCTGGGCCGTGATCAAGGCGACGCTGGTCGGCCTCTACTTCATGCACCTGAAGTACGAGGGGACGTGGGTCTACGGGATGCTCGTCCCGGCGGGCATCCTGGCGACGATCTTCGTCTGCGCCCTGATCCCCGACGTGGCGATGCAACCGGTGACCGAGATCAACGAGCCCGACGACGAGGGCGCCGCCGCGTCAGCAGGTGGCCCCGCGGCCGACGATCTCGGAGATGGTGCCGGGGGCCAAGGCCGAGGAGACGCATCCTCAGGGTGCGCCGCACTGATCGTTGGTTTCCGCCCTGCGTTCGTGAGACCCCTCCCGTGCTCGCCTCCTATCGGCTCGGCCTGGCCATTGTTGCCGCCACGATCCTTCTCGCGGCTGGACTGACGCTCGGCTTGGTCCCGTCGACCCCGCGATTCTCCCGCGCAGGGTATGACCTGGGCGACGGCGCGTTCCCGCTCGGGCATTTCACGCTGACGGAGCGGTCGGGGCGGACGGTCACAGATGCCGACCTCGCCGACGAGGTATGGGTCGCCTCCTTCATCTTCACGCGCTGCCCGTCGTCGTGCCCGAGGATCGTCGAGACCCTCCGCGGCCTCCGCTCGGGGCGGCTGAAGGGCGCGCCGGTGCGGTTCGTCAGCATCTCGGTCGACCCCGAGCACGACACGCCCGCGGTCCTCGCCGAGTTCGCCAGATCACGCGGCCTCGACGGCCTGAACTGGTGGTTCCTGACCGGCGACAAGACGCGGATCTACGACCTGATCCTCCAGGAGTTCCACCTCCCCGTCGCGCCCGGCGACGGCGGGCCCGAGGCGGTGGCGCATTCCGACCGGCTTGCGCTCGTCGACCGGGGCAACAGGGTCGTCGGCGTCTACTCGAGCGGCGATGCCGAGGCGATCGATGCCCTCGTCGACCAGGCCAAGCGACGTGGAGGGCTCGCCAAGCCGTGGGTCCGCGCCCTGCCGGCGGTGAACGCCACGCTGAACGCGACGTGCGGCCTGCTGCTGGCGGTCGGCCTGTCGATGATCCTCGTCGGCCGCTGGCGGGCTCACGCCGTCTGCATGATCTCGGGCACGATCGTCGGCGCCGTCTTCCTGGGCTGCTACCTCGTCTATCATTACCACGTCGGCAGCGTCCCGTTCCGCGGAACGGGCGGGGCGCGGTTCGCGTACTTCACGATCCTGATCTCGCACACCGCGCTGGCCGCGCTTGGCGTCGTCCCGCTCGCGGCGATGACCCTCGCCCGCGCCCTGCGGCGGCGGTTCGATGCGCACGCACGGATCGCTCGGGTCACGTTTCCGATCTGGATGTATGTCTCGATCACGGGCGTCGTGATCTATGTGATGCTCTACCAGCTTCCCATTCCCTCACCGATCGCGGGCGCTCTAGAATGCGTTTGGAAGGGGACCTGACCATGCGGACCGTCAAATCGCTGCTGCCGGTGCTCGCCGTCGCCCTGGTGCTGCTGTTCGCCTCCGACGCCCTGGCCTGCCCGGGGTGCAAGGAAGCGATGGCCGACCAGCAGGGGATGGACGCCGCGGGGGTGCGCAACGGCTACTTTTGGTCGATCCTCTTCATGATTGGCACGCCCTTCAGCCTGCTCTCGGCCGGCGCCGTCGCCGTCGCTCGCGCGGTCAAACGCGGGGCCTTGCCGGAGCTCTGACGCCGCATCGGCTTAGAGGGCCGGACAAAACGGGGTCAGGAACCCTCAATTCAAGGTTCCTGACCCCGCTTTGTCCGGGCCTCTCACATGCCGGGCGTCGATGCCAGGTACTTGAGGGCCTTAAGGCACGGCAGGAAGAAGTACGCGCCGCCGCGGATCGTGACAAAGCCGCCGAGCCCGTGGAGCGACCGGCGCACAGGCGTGCGCGGGATCGTCATCGAGCCCGAGGGCGGGCCGCCCGGCTGGCCGAAGATTGGGTCGCGCTCGTCGTAGAGGCCGTTGAATGACGGGCCGCCGATCCACGTCTGCTGGACGAACTCGAACTGGCGCTCGATGTTGGCGTTGATGGCCATGAACATCAGCCCGCGTTCCTGCGTGTCGGCCGCGTCGAGCGGGTCCGCCGCCTTGGGCCCGTACGACCGGGCGCGGCGGATCAGGCGGTGCCGCTTGGTGAGAGTCAGCGCCTCGGTCGGGTCGTCGCCCAGCGTGTCGCGCGGGTTCGCGCGGCGCGTGTGGGCGCCGAACGGGCAGCCGAGGCCGGCGGGGTCGACGGCCTTGTACAGGAACTGGTTCTCCTCGGCCCGCGACGGGTCGTCCTTCTCGGGCGTGACCGCCATCGGGGCGCCGCTCGGCCAGCGGCCGATGAGCTTCGCACCGAGCTTCTCGCGCTCGCCGGGCTGGCTCTGCCCCGAGGCGTCCTTCGTCGCGGCGTCGAGGTAGTTCCAGAGCTTCGGTACGTCCTGCGCCACCTGGCGGACGACCAGGTACGTGCCATTGTGGCCGAGGTCGGGCCCGGCGCCGGCGACCGTCGGGAGGATACCGCCCGGGTCCGCTCCCGCCGGCAAATCGATGGCGTCGGGCAGCACGTCGTACTCGTTGTTGTACCCGAGCAGGAACTCGCCGGCCTTGATGACGTTCGTGTCCCCATAGGCGGCGTCGACCGGGGCCGGCGCGGGGACATGCGCAGGCGGAGGGCTACCCTCGATGACCGGCTGCGAGATGCCGTCGTGGAAGCCGAAGTGCTCCTTCTCGTCGGGCCAGAGCTGCGCGGGGATCGGGTCGACGACGAGCGACAGCCCCGCCAGCGCGGCGCGCTCGGCGGCCACGGCCGCGTCGAGGCCGGCCTGGGTCTTGGAGAAGACCAGCGCGATCGCGTCGACCTCCTTGCCGGGCCCGCCCCAGGTCCAGTAGCTCGGCGCGCTGGCGTTGTCGTCGCCGAGGATGTTCTGGCGGTTCGGGGACGCCATGCCTTCGAGGAACGCCGTGGGGAACGTGGCGAGCGTCGTCTCGCTGAAGCCGAGCTTCGCCAGGCCGGTCCGGCTCAGGGCCACGTTCAGGTACGGCTCGTCGCCCCGCGCCACGGCCTTCTGGGCCGTCGTCACGCGCCCCGCTGCCGAGGCGAGCCACGCGCGGGCCTGGGCCGCATCGTCGACGCGGAGGAGCAGGTTCGCCGAGTACGGGTGCTTGCCGAAGCCCTTGAGGACCATCCCCTGGACGTCGTCCCAGTCGATCGTCGGCGCGGTCGCGGCGGCCATGTCGAGTCACTCCCGCGGGCCCGCTCAGAAGAGCGCCAGCCACGCCCCTTCGGCCTTCGCGTCCATCGGGCCGAACAGGCCCTCGCGGATCGCGGCGTTGGCCTGGATGTTCTGCACGCTCAGGTCGGGATACGCGCTGTACCAGGCGAGCGACGGCACCTGGCTCTTGCGGGTGATCGTCTTGAACCGCAGCTCATCGGTCGCGCCGCCGAAGATCAGGAAATAACTGCGCGGGAAGCCGACGGTATTGCTCCAGATCGCCGTTAGGCCGGTGCTGGCGCGGTCGATGAAGTCGTCGAGGTAGTTCTCCCAGCTCCCGTCGTAGTTGCTCAGGAAGAGCAGCCGCCGCCCGCCGTCGATGACGACCCAGCGCGCGAAGTGGATTGACGCGATTCCCGACAGGTTCCCCTTGTTCAGCGAGACGGCCGCCAGGAAATGGATGAGCCAGAGGACGGCCTTGAGGATCACCATGCGAAGGAGCCCCGGCTTCACGGGCTCGACGCTCGCGAAGTGGTTCTGCACCACGCGGTTCTCCAGGCTCGCCACGTCCTGGACCTGCGAGTGGTCAGGCTGGGCGTCCGCGACGGAGTCGGTCGACTCAGTCCACCGGAGCAGCGCGACCAGCGCGCCGATGACGACGAGGGCCCCGAGGTCCCACCACGGCCAGCCAAAGTAGAGCAGGGCGAGCAGGAGAACGACCGCCACGATCTCGATCGCCGTGAGGATCGCGTCGCCGTGCCGGACCAGGAACGGGCGCGGCGGAAAAGTCCGCGCCCAGGCGAGGTCGGGCGCGGACCTGACGTAGTCCTGGATCATCTTGCGGACGCCGCCGGGCGTCATCGCGGCCAGGGCGGCGTCGCCCTTCGCGTCGAGGACGCCCTCGAGCGTCATGCGGAGCTTGCGCTCGGCGAGGATGCGGTCGACGCTCAGCCCGCGCCAGCCGATGTAGTAGCAATCGTAGCCGATATTATCCTTGAGTAGCCAATCGACGACCTGTCGATCGGACGCCCCCGCGGGGTAGCCCGTGCAGTGGCCGTAGATCAGGTCGATGCCCGGCCGCGCCTTGGCGACGATCTCGCCCAGGGCCGACTCGACCGGCCCGTCGACGTTGAGCTCGAAGAAGAGGAGCGGGCCGGTCACGTCGTCGGCGTCGACGACGAACCAGGTCATGAAGTGGACCGCGGCGAACTGGGTGAACGGGACGTGCGGGTTGCCCGTGACGTCATCGCCGATCGTCGTGAGGAGAGTCCGCAGGTCCTCGAGCCGCGCGGTGTCGATCAGCTTGCGGATCGTCGCGCCGGACTGGTTGGTTGCTTCGTCGAGCGGTGACGGCGCGGGATTCATGCGTCGAACTCCACGACCAGTCGATCGGGGAACGGCCCGTCGTAGACGATCCGCCCGGCCGAGCCCCAGGCCCGGCGAAGGCCGTCCTTCCGCAGCAGGGCCATCGCGAGCTCCGGCAGCTGGACCAGGTTGATCGGCCGCCCGTAGCAGGAGTGCATGCCGTGGCCGAAGTGGAGGTACGAAGCGACAGGCCGGTCGACGCGGAACGTGCCCGGGTCGACGAACGCCGCGGGGTCGAACATGCTCGAGAGCGTGCCGAGCAGCACCTTCGTCCCGGCCGGGATCGCCGTCCCGCCGACCGTCGCGCCACCGCGGCAGAACCGCAGCAGGGCGGCGCCTGAGGGTTGTAACGCAGGGCCTCGAGCACGTATTGCAGCACGGTCGCCTCGTCGCCGGCCTTCGCCGCGGCCTGGGCCGCCGCCAGTTCCTTCGGGCGGCTCAGCAGGACGTCCATCGCCTGCGCGAGCGCGGCCGAGGTCGTGTCGACGGCGCCGACGATCAGGCCCGTGACGTTGCGGCGGACGCCGTCGTCGTCGAGCGAGTCGCCGGGGCCGGACTGCATCCGCAGCAGGCGGGTCAGGAAGTCGTCGGGGCCGGGCGAGCCCGAGGCCAGCTCGGCCTTTCGTCGGGCGATCAGAGCGTTGAGATAGTCGCGCAACTGGTCCGCATAGCCCGCGGCGGCCTGGCTGATCTCGGGGATGTCGGACTGGTTGAGGAAGACCTCATAGAAGAGCACCCGGAGCCAGCGCATCATCGCCTGCTCGTTAGGCCCCGGCGTGCCGAAGAACTGGGCGACGACGCGTGTCGGCACGACCCGGCACAGGCCGGTCACGACGTCGAGCCGGCCGCCCTTCCCCGCCCCGTCGACGAGCGCCTTGGACTCGCGCGCCACGATCGCGCGGATCGTCGCGAGGTCCGGCGGCCCCATCGCCCGGCGGAGGATGCCGGCCTCGCGGTCGTACTGCGGCCCGCGGTCCCACCCGAGGATGAACGGCGCGTGCATCCGGTCCATCCGCGCGCCGTTGATCTCGGCGATCGTGAACTCGGTATCGCGGTCGAACGCATCGACGACGTCGGCATGCCGCGCCACGAGGGCGGTCTGGCCGAAGACCAGCACAGGCCTGAACCGCCGCAGGAGCCCGAACGCGAACCGGAGCACGTCCGGATTGAAGGCGATCGCGCTGAAAAGCTGCGAGAAGAAGGCCGCAATGCCCGTCGCCGGCTTCACGCCGTCGGTCCAGGCGTGGCCCCGGTCCTCGCGATAGAGCCGCAGCGCGAACTGGCCGGCGGGCGTCGCGCGGAGTCTTAGGACATCCGCACGCATCGCGGCCGGCGCCTCGTCGAGCGTCGGCAGGGCGCCGGCGTAGCCGTCGGGGAAGAGCGCGGGGCCCGTCAGGGACGCGAAGGCGACGTCGGCGGCCGTCAGCCGGTCGCCCGTGAGGTAGCGCCGGCCGTCCTTCAGGCGGTCGGCGACCATCGCGAAAGCGTCGTCGATCTCGACCATCGACTCCTGGGCCGAGGTCGGCGTGACCCCAATCCCCTTCGTCATGATCCACTTCATGAGCGGGTAGAAGACCGTCGCGACCGCCCGCTCCCAGGCCGGCGCACCCCGCTTCCAGGTGCGGAGCATCGGCCCGCGCTCCGGGAGCATGTACGAGTAGGCCCACCGTCGCACGGCCAGACCGGTCTTCGCGTAGAACCGGTCGAAGAGCGGGCCGACGTCGGGCTCGCCGTCGGGGACGAGCCGCTCGCCGCAGGTGCTGCGGGCCTCCCAGTAATCGAGGATCGCGCGGGAATTGGGCAGGAGCCCTTCGGGCACGACCAGCCCCGGCAGCTCATCGGTGTGGCGGACGAGCAGAAAGTGGAGGAGCGGGACGTGCGACTCCTCGCGGTACTCGGCCCCGCGACGGTCCATGACCCACCGGGCCAGCTCGGCGTAAGGGCTCACGCCGTAGGAGATCATCCGGCACGGCCGGTGGCGGTAGAAGACCGAGTAGGGCATGAGACCCTCAGGGTGCCACGATCGCCTCGCGGGGATCGTCCCGACACATGAACGTCCCGCGTCCACGCCACATGCAGACCCGAGAGCCTACGGGGCGCCTCGATGCAGAGCAAGCGGGTACGCCCAAGATGTGAATGGCCAACGATCCCCTAGAACAGGCAAGAAAACGAAGCGCGACGTTTGTCGTGGACTCGCGACTCCGAATGGCTTAGCATGGGAATCACGTCGCTCGGGTCCGCGGTGCCTGGTGCGAATGGGAGTGCGGCCATGCGCGTCCTGGGAGCCTGGATCGTCGCCATCCTCCTGATCGGCGAGGCCCTCGCGGGCGACGCGGGCCGCGGCCGGCCCGGCCGCGCAGCCGACGCCCGCGATGCCCGGGCGCTCGCGGCCCGGATCGACGCGAAGCTCGCCGCCCGCTGGGCCGAGGCGAAGGTCCGCCCGGCGGCGAGGGCCGACGACGGGGAGTTCCTTCGCCGCGCCTGTCTCGACCTGGTCGGACGGATCCCCACGGCCGCCGAGGCCCGCGACTTCCTCGACGACCCGAGCCCCGAAAAGCGGGTCGCGCTGGTCGACCGACTACTGGATAGCCCTGCCTACGCCGCGCGGGCAACCCTGCTCTGGCGGCAACTCCTTCTGCCCGAATCCGACGATCAGGCTCGGCTCGCCGAGGGCGGACTCGACGCCTGGTTGCGGAAAAAGGTCGAGGCCGAGGCCGGCTACGACCGGATCGTGCGCGAGATCCTCACCGCCCGGCTCGCCACCCGCAACGACGCGATGCAGGTGCCGCAAACCGAGCCGTCCCCTGCCGCCTTCTTCACGAGCAAGGGCGGCAAGCCCGAGACCCTCGCCGCCGACTCGGCCCGGGCCTTCCTGGGCATTCGCCTCGAGTGCGCTCAGTGCCACAACCACCCGTTCGCGAAGTGGCGGCGCGAGGAGTTTTGGGGCTACGCCGCCTTCTTCGCCGGCGTCCCCCAGCAGCAGGACGACGGGACGGTACGCATGGCCCGCGAGAACGCCAATCGTCGCGAGCTCACGATCCCGGGGACCGCGACGGTCGTCAAGGCCTCGCACCTCGACCACTCTGCTCCCGCGTGGCGACCGCGGGCCGAGACCCGCGAGATCCTGGCCGAATGGATCACGCGGCCCGATAACCCCTACTTCGCGCGAGCTGCCGTCAACCGCATCTGGGCCCGCTTTTTCGGCGTCGGGCTGATCGACCCGGTCGATGAACTCGACGCCGAGGAGTTGCCCGAGCTGGCCGGCCTGCTCGACGAGCTGGCGGCCGACTTCCGCGGCCACGGCTACGACATGAAGTACCTGATCCTGCGCCCTGACGGCGACGCGGGCCTACAACCTGACCAGCGCGGCCGACCCGTCCGAGTCGGCGGCCCCGCCGCTGTTCGCCCGGATGCCCGTGCGCGGCCTCTCTCCCGGTCAGTTCATCGACAGCCTGGCCCAGGCCACCGGCGCCGACGCGGGCGAGATCCGCGCCCGCTTCTCCGAACTCTTCGCCGACCGCGACGAGCGGCCGATCGAGGCGCAGACGTCGATCCTCCAGGCCCTGACGCTGATGAACGGGTCGATCGTCGCGGGGGCGACCAGTCCCGAGACGGGCGACGTCCTCGGCGCGATCGCCGAGGCGCCGTACCTCGACACCGCCGGCCGGGTCGAGGCCCTCTACCTCGCCGCGCTGACCCGACGGCCGCGGCCCGAGGAGCTGGCCGTCGTCGTCAAATACATCGATTGTCACAACGACGGTGCCGACCGCGCCAGGGCCCTGTCCGACGCCTTCTGGGCCCTCCTGAACGGGCCCGAGTTCCGCCTCAATCATTGATCCCGGGAGGGCGAGGCTCCCGCCGAGCCGGGCAAGAGGCTCGGCGGGAGCCTCGCCCTCCCGACCCCTCCAGGAAGCCCGCGACCCAAGGAGCTGCCGATGGACCGCTCGCCCTCGCCGTTGCCGCGGCTGACTCGCCGGCAGATGTTCCGCCTGGCCTCCGCCGGCGCGATCGGCGCCTCGGCATCGGGCTGGATCCAGACGCTGGCGGATGCCGCCGCAACCGACCCGCGGCGGCGGAAGTCGTGCATCCTGCTCTGGATGTCGGGCGGTCCGAGCCAGATCGATACGTTTGACCCCAAGCCCGGCCACGAGAACGGCGGGCCGTACAAGCCGATCCAGACGGCCGTCCCGGGCCTCTTGCTCGGCGAGCATCTGCCGAAGCTCGCCCGCGAGGTGAAGGACCTGGCGATCATCCGCGGGATGAGCACGAAGGAGGGCGACCACGGCCGCGCCACGTACAACCTCCGAACCGGCTATCAGCCCCAGGTGCCGATCCGCTACCCGACGCTCGGGTCTCTCGTCGCGAAGGAACTTGAGGACACGTCGGCCGAGCTGCCCGGCTTCGTCAGCATCGCCCCGAGCCGCGCGATCAATCCCACGGCATTCGGCCCGGGCTTCCTGGGGCCGAGGTATGCCCCGCTCGTCGTCGGCGAACGCCAGGGCCGCGGGCGTCAATCCCTGAAGGTCGACGACCTGGAACTGCCCGCAGGCATCGGCCGCGCGCGGGCGGACGATCGGCTTGGCCTGATGCGCTCGCTCGCGAGCGAGTTCGAGGCCACCCGTCCGGGGGCCTCGCCCCTGAGCCATCACGACGCCTACCAGCGGGCCGTGCGGATGATGCGGTCGCCGGCCGCCAAGGCATTCGAGCTCGACGAGGAGCCGGCCGCCGTGCGCGACGCCTACGGTCGGAACCCGTTCGGTCAGGGCTGTCTGCTCGCCCGCCGCCTTGTCGAACGCGGGGTGCCGTTCGTCGAGGTCACGCTGTCGAGCGTCGACGGGCGGAACATGCTGGGATGGGACACCCACGCGCAGAACTTCGACACCGTGGCGGCCCTGAGCAAGGTGCTCGACTCGGGCTGGGCCAACCTGATGACCGACCTCCGTCGCGGGGCCTGCTCGACACCACGCTCATCGTCTGGATGGGCGAGTTCGGCAGGACGCCGAAGATCAATGAGTCGGCTGGGCGCGACCACTTCCCCAACGCGTGGACGACCGTGCTGGCCGGCGGCGGATTGAAGGGCGGTCAGGCGGTCGGCAACACGGGGGCCGACGGGATGGAGGTGAAGGACCGCCCGGTCTCGGTGCCCGACCTGCTTGCGACGGTCGTCAAGGGGCTCGGCCTTGACCCGTCGGCGCAGAACGTCGCCGACAACGGCCGGCCGATCCGCGTGGTCGACACGAAGGCGAAGCCGATTGCCGAGGTCCTCGGATGACGCTCGCCTGCCTCCTGGCCTCCATGCTCGCCCTGGCCGACGCGCCTCCGGCCGCGGCCTTCGCCGCCCTGGGGGACGAGGCGGTCCAGGACCTCGTGATCCTGGGAGAGACCCGGCCCATCGTTCTTCGCATACGCGTGATGATCGGCGACCGCCCGTTCCGCGCGGCCTGGGCCGAGTCGGTCCGCGCCCTGCACGCGCGACTCGATCGCGACGGCGACGGCAAGCTGACCGTCAAGGAGGCTGAGGCAGGTGCGCTGCCCCTTCCATTACCCATCCCGGCTGCGGCCGGTGCGGCCCCCGTAACGCCCCGGCGGGTTGAGCTCGACGTCAATCCCAAGGATGGCGTCGTCACGGTCGACGAGCTGGCCGATGCGCTCCGTGGCGCGGCCGGACCGCTGCACGTCCAGGTCGACGGGCTCGCCGAGCGGCGGACCGACGCCCTTTTCGACTGCCTCGACCGCGACAAGGACGGCCAGCTCACCCGGCCCGAGCTGGCGTCGATCGCCGGCACGCTCCGCCGGCTCGATCGCGACGACAACGAGCTGATCGGCGCCGACGAGGTCGCGCCCTCGGACGCCGACATAACCGAAAATGCCATGATGACGAATCGCGCCGCCCGCTCCCCCGGCGTGCCGGCTGTCTTCGAACTGGAGGCCGGCGAGTCGCCATTGCGGCTGGTCCGGCTCGTGCTCCGAAAGTACGACACGGGGTCGGCCTCGCGGCCAGGCAAGCCCGATTCAAAGCTCTCGCCCCAGGAATTTGCCATCGCGCCCGAAGCGTTCGTAGCGGCCGACGCGAACGGCGACGGCGCGCTCAACGCCGAGGAGCTGCGGCGATATCTCGAGAAGGTCCCGCGCGACGCGATCCTTGACGTGGCGCTCACGCCAGACGCAACAGGCCGCGCCGTGGCCCGGGTTCGAGGCGCAGACGGCGGCCCGCCCGCGGGCGTGAAGGTCCGCCAGCTCTCCGAAGGTATGGTCGAGATCGATGCCGGCCTGATCCGGCTCGACGTCCACCTCGACGACGGCGCGGATGCAGCCGACGCGGCCCGCAAGGTCCTCCGCGACCAGTTCGACGCGGCCGACGGAGACGGCAACGGCTACGTTGATCAATCGGAATTGACTGGGGATAACGGCGCGGCCTCGCCCCTCTCCGGCCTCTTCGCCACGCTCGACCGCGACGGCGACGGCAAGCTCTATCCACGCGAGCTCGACGACTACGTAACGCACCAGGGCGTCTCGGCGCGCGGGCGGCTGACGCTGACGGTCTCTGACGAGGGCCGCGCCGTCTTCGGCATGCTCGACATCGACCGCGACCGCCAACTCGGCGCCCGCGAGGTGCTCGACACCTCCGCCCGGATCTCCGCGTGCGACCGCGACGGCGACGGCCGGATCGCGCCCGAGGAGATCCCGCACCACATCCAGATCACGCTCGCGCGCGGCGAGCTCTCCCGATTGATCGCGTCGAACCCCGCCAGCGCTGGGGCCGCGCAGACCATCGTTGTGCCGCCGCGCCCGCGGTCGACGGCCGGGCCCGCGTGGTTCCGGCGGATGGACCGCAACCGCGATGGCGACGTGTCACGCCGCGAGTTCCTGGGCTCGCGCGAGCAGTTCGAGCGGCTTGACCGCGACCGCGACGGCCTGATCGCCCCGGCCGAGGCCGATGTGGCGCAGCCGGCTAAGGGACCGGGCGGTTAAGCCGCATCAGGATCCGTTCGGCGCGGAACACGACTTCGATGTCCTTCTCCCGTAACGCGTCCTCGAGCGCCGGCACGGCGACCGGCCCCATTTCAAAGAGCTGGGTCTCGGCCGTCTCACGCGCCTTGGGGGCGAGGTCGCCGAGTTGCTTGACCAGCGTCCGCGCCCGGTCCTGGAGCCGCGGGTCGACGCCGTGGGCGACGATGACCGCGGTGCGCACCAGCTTCTTCGGCGCCGGGAAGACGTCGAGGAGGACGGCCTCATCGATCGCGTCGCGAGAGAGGTGGGCGATCACGATCAAGGCGTCGGGCTCGAACAGAGTCTTCGCATACTGATCCAGGTACGTCTGCACCGCTTCCTTCCGCATCCCCTGCGCAGCGAGGCGGCGGGCGTAGGCGTCGCGGGTCAGCTCGCGGTAGGAGGAATCCGTAGGGCGCACGGCCTTGGCCAGGGTCAGCTTGACCGGTGGCCCCTCGATCACGGCGCCTTTCTTGCCCGACTCCTCGGCGAGCCGCGCGGCCGTGGTGATGAAGAGCGCGCCGTCGTCGGTGACTCGGTAGCTGAGGCCGACCGCCCCCAGGATCTCGGCCAGGGCGTCGCGCGCGGCGAGCTGGCCGGCCTTCAGGCTCATCGGCTTGGCGAGGTCGACATCGGCCTTGGCCAGCGTCGGGTCGTCGACTTCAAACCGGAACCGCGCCTGGCCCGCCACCAGCGAGAGCACGTCCTTGCGCGGGGCCCCCTCGACGTTCACGGTCACCGGCCTGTTCAGCACCTGATCGACGCGTGCCCGGATGTCGGCGTCCCCCTCGGAGGGCAGGGGTTTCGGCTTGTCCTTCTCCTTGTCTTTATCCTTGCTCTTCTTCGATTCCGCCTCGGCGGCCTCGAAGACCTCGGCCGCCGCCTTTGCCTTGGCCTCGGGCTTCTCTTTCTCCTTCTGCTTCTTCTCCGCCTCTCTGGCCTTCTCCGACTCGTCGACGGGCTTCTCGGGCGGGACGGCGGTGGGCAGCGCATCAAGCCAACCAATCCGGTAGCCGCCGTCGGCCGGGGCGATGACGGCGACGTCCAGGAGCCGCTGTGCGGTCAGGTTCTGGAGCGTGTACTCGTCCGGCCCGCCCCGGAGCTTGACCGGGATCGGCATCGTCAGCTCGGTGTCGTAGGCCAGGAATCGCTCGACTCGCGTCTCGTGCTTGAGGTAGAGCGAGGGCTCGTTATGCCGGAGCGTCTGAAACCAGTGATTCTCGGCCAGGTTGCCCGGCGCGATCCCCGAGGGGGGGGCCGTCGACGAGGCTCGACTTGAACCACTGGATCCCCCCGCTTCGCTCCTTGCCTTGCGGCCAGTGGGCGAGGATCGTCCCCTTCTTGATGCGGAGGTCGACGTCGACGTCCTGGGCGGGCTCGCCGAAGACCTGCACCACGGAAATCGGCGCGACGGCGAACTTTTTCGCCAGGTCCGCCTCCTCGAACTTCGGCCGGCTCGTGCCGACGGCGGCGGGCATCGCGTTGCGGTAAACTCGCGGGGCGTTCAGCGTCGACCCGCCCGGGCTGCCGACCCAGACCGACCACTCGTAGACCTCGATCGGCGACTGATTCCGCTCGTCGGCGCCGCGTGCGGCGGAGGCGAGGAGCAAGGCGAGCACCAGCGTCGGGCGAGTGGGTGAGGGACTCATGGACGGCTCGCGGGTGGGGGTCGTCGGTAGAGGCGGGCGTCGGCCCAGATCACTCGGTCGCCGGTGTCCTCGTCGGGGCCGAAGTCGACGACGAGCCGCAGTTGCTCGGCCCCAGCGACCGGGAGCGTGAGCCGGACCGGCGGGGCATCGCCGCGGAGGTCAGGGTTGGCGTACAGCTCCTTGCCGTCGGCGAAGACCCGGCAATCAACCCGCCCCTTCTTCTTCGCCGCGTCGTCGAAGCCGACCACCGCTTCGAACGTCGAGTACCGCCGATCGAGGTCGTACGTCAGATCCGACCTCGAGTGGACGGCGAGCCCGCGCTCGATAAGTCTGGCCGTCGAGCTTGAGCGGCTGGCCGGCGAGGTTGACGTCCTTGCGATACGGTGTCCGCCGGCCGAAGTAGGGCGTCTCCTCGACGCGGCTCGGGACGAGGTCCGACAGGTACGTCATCTGGCCGCCGCGGAATCGGACGTGGCGGACGTCGGCGGCGGGGAGCTTCAAGGCCTGGCCCCACGGGGTCTCGACCTTCCACGCCGCGGCCTCGAGCGCCGTCCAGCGCCCCGAGACGACGATGCCGCCGGCCAGCGTGAACGTGGGCCGCAACTCGGCGGGGGGCTTCGGGTCGGGGCGGTTGGCCAGGACGAAGCCCTCTACACCTTTCAGGGGCAGGCTCCGGGACTTGTCCTGATACCGGAACTTGAGCCGATTGGCGTCCACCCCTTCAACAACGCCCGCGATCGCCACGACCTCGCCGTCCTTCGCGCGGGCCAGCAGCAAATCCTCGTTCCCACTGCGCCTTGAGTCGCTTGGCAAACGAATCCGGCGATTCCTTGTGGTCGGCCATCCCCATGTAAACGGCGACGACCCGGGCGAGCGGGATGTCGACGCGGTCGCCCCAGGGCAGGGTCAGGCCGAGTGACTCCTCACCGATCGTCTCGAGCTTGCCGAAGAGTTGCTCGTCGCCCGTCAGGTAGACCCGTGCGTCGAGCGCGGGGGCCGGGGCGTTGGGGTCGAAGGCGAGCTTGGGGTCGGTGGCCGAGGTCGCCTTGAACTTCGCTTGGGCCTGCTGCCCGTCGGCGTAGTTCACCATGACGGTGAATTCCTTGTCGCGGCAGTCGCCCGCGGGCGGCTCGAGGAACACGTCGGCCCACGACTCGACGCCGGCCCGAGCCAGGGTCAGGGGCCAGTCCGGCGAGCCCGAGGTGTCGAGGCGCCAGGCGGTCGGGCCCTTGTCGGTCTGGACGTTGACCGTAACCTGGCGGATCGCCGCGGGGTTAAGCCCGGAGAGCCCTAGGTGCAGGTCGCGGATGCCATTGGGCTTGGGCTCGAGCTTGGGGACCTTGGGCGGGACGACGGTCCCCGGCGGCGGGGCCGTCAGGTCATTGGCACTGGGGTTCGCTGCGGGCTTCTTCGGAGCCTCGGCCGGTGCGCCGCCGGGCATGGTCGTATCGACGTTGGGCTGGCCGAGGAAGCTGGCCGCGAGCGCCGACGCCCGCTCGAACGCGACGCTCTCCACCTCGTCGAGCGGGATGCGGGCCTTGGGCTCCGGGGGCTTCGGCGGCGCCGCGGGCTGGGCCGGTTTCTCGCCCTTGGCCGCGGGCGCCGGCGCGTCGGCCTTGGCGACCGCCTTCGGCTCGTCGGCCGGTTTCGCTGCCGGCGCGGGCGCGACGCCGGCCTTCGTGGATTCGGGAGCGGCCGGCTTCGATTCCGGCCTGGCCGCAGTGCCCGCCGCCGCGTTCGGGGCACTGGGCGACGACCCGGGAGCGGGCGTCGGGGGCGGACCGCCGACGACCAGCTTCCCGTCCTCAATCGCGGTCGGGTCGCCGTGGACGACCGTCCCGAAGACGGTGCGGTTGGCCGTGCCCAGCCCCGTGATCCGCTCGGCGTGGACCGTCAGGTCGCGGAAGACGACGTCGACCGGCTCGGCCCCGCTGCGATTCGACGCGAACAGCTTGACCCCCGCGACGTCACCGGGACCGAAGGCAAACTGGCCGACCTCGCGGGGCTGCTTGTCCATGTCGTCATAGACTTGATAGCGGACGGTCTGGCCCTGGCGGCGGAATTCGAGGCGGATCGTCGACCCCCGCGCCGGGAAGGTGTGCCGCACCGGCTTGGCGGGCTTGTTGCCCATCGGCTGGAACCCGAACGGGTCGAAGATCATCGGCTGGGCCGGCTCTGCTCCCTGGTTCCCCGCCTTCTGAAGTGGCCGGTAAATGTCGGAGCCGCTCGGCTCGATCTCGCGGACGAGCGTCGCCTCGGGCTGGTCGACATTCTGGGTGGCGATCGCCAGGCCGACCGCGGCGCCGTCCTCCTGGCCGGGCTTGGGGAGCTTGCGGATCGCCAGCGTGGCCGTGATCACGAAGTCGCCGCCGATCCGCAGCGCCTGCGGAGTCTTCCACCCCGCCTCCGACTCGCCGGGGCCGAGCGTGACGTGCACGCCCTCGTCCTCGCGCTTCAGCGCCTTCTTGTCGCCGAAGCTCTCGGCATCGAACGTGGCCTGGTCGAGCGCCTTGGCGCCGAGCGGCCGGGCATAATCCCCCGCGGCGACGGCGGCGAGGCTGAACGAGAGGATGGCTGCGCCGAGCATTGGGTGTCCTCTGAGCGCATGCGAAGAGACGGCTGTCCCCCGGGAGGGCGAGGCTCCCGCCGAGCCGGGTATGTGACCCGGCTGCCCCTGGGGCAGAGGCCCGCACGGGCCCGGGGTGGTTGCCCGGCTCGGCCGGAGCCTCGCCCTCCCGGGACGCTCGCCCGGTCAGGGCTTCGCCGGGACCGCGGCGGACGGCTCGCTCGCCTTCTTCTCGGCGCCGGCCTTGGCCGACTTCTCCTCGGCCAGGCGGCGATAGTAGCGCTCGAGAACCGTGCGGTACTCCGGCGGGAAGCCCTCGGTCATCGACTGGAGGATGCGGTCGCGCTCGCGCTCCGAGAGCTTGCCCCAGTCCTTGCCGCCGTCGCCGACGTTCGAGAGCGGGCCCATGTCGCCGGTGCCGCGGCGGATCACCGAGTCCGGCAGGCCGGTCCGGGGGTTGTTGCTCTTGATGCCGCCGCGGCATTTCTCGCACTCCTTCTCGAGGAAGGCGATCAGCGCATCGAGGTCGCGGACGATCGCCTTCTGCTCCCCCTGCACGGGCGTGCCGGTCTGCTTGCGCCCGAGCTCGTCGACGACGGTCGTCATCTTGGCCGCGATGTCGGCGGCCTTGACCTCGTCATCGGCGCTGACGGCGGGCGCGGCGAGCAGGCCCGCGAGCAGGGACGCGACGCCGAAGGTCAGTCGATCTCGGATCATGATGGCCTCCTGGGCTCGGCGAAAAGGGTGGTTCGGTACGCTTCGGTTCGTTCAGGGTTGGTCGGCGCGTTCGGCGATCTTCGAGAGCGAGTCGCGGATCTCGTCCTGGCTGGCCTCCAGGGCCTCGACCTCGCGGCGGAGGGCGGGCGGAAGGGCCGCAGTCCCGGGCCGGGACTTGTCGATCCCGACCGTATCATCGTTGAGGCGGGACTGGAGCATGCGAATCATCTTCAGCTCGGCGATTAGCCGGTTCAGCTCGCGCTCGCGGTCGCGGAGGTCGGAGGGGAGCGGCGAGCGGGCGGGCGGCGGCGTGGTGGGCGGCAGCCGGCGGATCGCCTGGATCAGGCCGAGCAAGTCGTCCTCCACGCGCTGCTCCATCGCGACGGTCCGCGGCGAGGCGTCGCCGTCCTTGAGCCAGCCCTCGATCACCCGCATCTCGCGCGAGAGGACGCGGAGCGTCGTCGGCAGGGCGATGCCGAACTCGGTCTCCTCGACGAGGCCCAGCAGCCTCTCCGTCTGCTCGGCCAGGGCGGCCTGCTTTTTCGACAGGCCGGCGACCATGATGGCCGCTGTGCGCGACTTCTGCGCCAGCCGCGGGGCCTGGGCCTGCGTCGTCTCGCGGATCGAGGCCTGCGCCTCGTGCATCTCGGTCAGCTCCGCGATAAGCCGGCGCTGGAGCTCGGTCCGTAGCTCCACGAGCAGGCGCTCGGCGGCCTGGGCCAGCTCGTCGCGGGATCTGGTCAGGACGTCGAGCGCTGCGGACTGGTCGACGGCCGCGGGGTCGGCCGCGGTCCGGGCCAGGTCCTTCTCGGCGGCCTGCATCGAGCCGGAGGCGCGGATCAGGTCCTTCTGAAGCGCCACGCCCGAATCGCCCAGCCGGCCCGAGCTCGACGAGAGGGCGTCGGTCGCGCGGCGGTTCTTGAGCTGGTCGGCCTCGTGGCGGCGGAACTCGGCCTGGGCGACGTCGCGGTCGGCCTCGGCGATCCGCCCGTCGAGCCGGGCCAGCTCGTCCTTGAGCACCGCGGCGGCCTGCTCCTCGGCAGCGACGGCCTCGGCGACGTCGCCGCCGTCGAGCCGGCTCGCGGCGTCGGTGAAGTGGGCGTCGGCCTTGCGGAGCTGAGAGGGTTGGAAGTCGGCGAACAGCGGGTCGGCGGCGAGCGCCGCGGCGGCCTTGCCGACAGCGATCTCGCGGTCGCGGACGGCGGCGAGTGTCTTCTTGCGCCCGCCATCATCCTTGGCGACGGCCTTTGTGTCGGCGAGGACGGCCGCCTGATCACGGATGAGGGTCTCGAGGTCGGGCCGCCGCGCGGCGAGCCGCTCGCGCGCCTTGCGCTGTTCGATGGCGAACCGGGACCAGCCCAGCTCGCGCCGCTCCTCCTTGACGATCCGCTCGAGCTGGCCGAGCGACTCGCGGATCTGGCGGAGCCTCGCCAGCTTGAGCTGGAAGTCGAGGTCCTCAGCGAGCAGGACGTCGCGGAGGTGCTCGAGCTTCGCCAGCAGCTCGCGGACCTCGGTCTCGGCCTTGTTCAGTTGAGCATCCTTGAGCATCTTGTGCGTCTCGCGCATCTGCTCGAGGATCAGTTCCTCGCGGGAGAACTTCAGCGCCAGGCGGAGCCGCGACGCATTTTCGGGCTCGAGGCCGCGGAGGGCCTCGGAGAGCCGGAACATCCGCTCCTCCAGCTCGGTCATCTGCGCCGCGGCGTTTTCCTGGGTGAAGCCGATCGTGTCGCGGTCGATCGCGGCTGCGGTGGGCTTGGTGTCGGGCTTCGCGGCCTCGTCGTCGAAGACGCCTGCGGCCTTCGCGGCGGCCTTGGTGGCGGCCGGTTTCTGCGCCGAGGCCGGACCGGCAGCGATCAGCATCAAGGCCAAAACGGCCAGGCGCCGCGAGAGGACCGCCCTAAGGCTTCTCATCGAAAACCTCCTGCGTCCGCGATTCCCGGGCCTTCTCGGTGGCCTTGAGGACCTTCTGCTGCATCTTGATCACCTCGGCGACCTGGTTGACCACGTCGACGAAGCTCTCCCACTGCGACATCTGCTCGAGGATCGCCCTCATCCGCGCCACGAGCTCGGCGTGCAGCCTGCGGGCCTTCTCCGCGTCGGCCCCCGTCTTGGGGCCCGCGCCGGCGAGCGACTGGAGGAGCGTGCGAAGCTCGTTCGCTGGTCCGGAGTCGAGGGCGCGGATCGGGTCGATGACACCTTGCTGCAAGAGCCGATGCGACTTGGGGGAGCCGACCTGGTTGAGCTTCATCTCCTGGAGCGAGTCGGCGATCCGGGCGGCGATCTGGTCGAGCTGGCGGGTCCCTGCGTGCAGGGCCCGGGCGACGGCGATGTAGTCGTCGGCCGACGGCGTGCCGGCCAGGGCCGGCGTCTGCTTCTCGGCCGCGTCGAGCGCCGCTACGAACTTGGCCCGCTCGGCGCTGACGGATCAGGATCTCATAAAACAGCTCGTCCGGCGAGACCACCTGCATGTGGAGCACGCCCGACCGCCCGACCTGCGCCCCCTCGCCGCACGGTCGTCGGCCTCGACCTGGAACCGCAGCACCGTGCCGATCGCCGGCGGCGAGGTCTGCAGGTCGACGTCGTGCCGCGCCTGGTGATCGAGCACCGCCTTGCCCGCGTCGACGGTCAGCGGCAGGGGAATCGTCCGCTTCGTTGTCGTGGGCTCAGCCCTGTCGTCGGCGTGCGTCGACCGCTCGACCCGGATGCGAAGCGCCGCGAGCCCGAGGTCATCGGTCGCGGAGATGGCCAGCGGGATTGTGGCGACGGGCGTCACGTGGGCGCCGACGCCCTGGGCGCGGAGCGCGACGCGCGGCTCGCGATCCTTGAGCAGCCCGAGCGAGAGGAACGTCGGCTTGGACGCCAGGCCGGTCGCCTCGGACGTGAGCTGGATCTCCAGCGTCATCGCTTCGCGGAGGGTCCAGCGGGCGACGAACGACTTCGAATCGACCCGGTCCACGGCCGGCGGCGCGCCAGGGTGGATGTCGACGCGCGCCTGGGCGATCGGCTCGGTGCCGACGAGCGTGAGGTCGACCTCGGTGTCGCGCAGGAAGATCAGGTGCTGGCGCGTGTCCTCGATCGACCGGAAGCCATTCCCCGGCGAGCCCGGCTCGCGGACACGGAGCTTGATCGCCTCCAGCGCCGGCCGGTCGACCCGATCGACACGGATCGGCCCGAGCCAGTCGTCGCCGCCGGTCAGCGTGAACGTCGACGAGGCGGACGACGGCGGCAGCTCGTGGCGGAAGCGGCGCGGGCCGACGGCCGTCATCAGGGCGTCGTGGATCGTCCCCTCGGCCGTCCGCTCGCGGACCCGGACCTCGGCCGGTGCCGTTGTCCAGCCGGGCCGGCGTCGGAGCGTGAACGGCTCGCCGCGGCCGGGGATCGACCCAGGCGCCGCCCCGGTGCTCGATCGTCGGGTAAGTCCGCCCGAACCTCCAAGGCGAACGGCTCGTCGCGCGGCGCCAGCAGCCGATCGCCTTCGCCGAGGCCGGTCACCGTGAGATACGTCCGCTGCGGCCAGCGCTCGTTCGACCCGCCGAGCCACCGCGCGGCGCTCAGCCGGGCGACGTCCGGCGCGAGCAGGGCGAATGCGGTCGGCACGACGCAGGGCGAGACCGAGCGCCATGACCCGCGTCGTCGACCGCCCGCGGTTCCAGTGCTCGCCCCAGTCGGCCGCGGCCAGCGCGCTCGCTCGCGCGGCGGACGGCCAGTCGGACCAGGGCCGGCGACGCCGAACTCTGCGGCTCCCCCAGTTGCCCGGGGAGCTGGAGGACGTCGGCCACCTGCTGGCCCGTCCCCGGCCGGAAGCGGTCGAGCGTCATCGCCAGCGCCAGGTCGTCGAGCCACGCTGCCTTCAGCCGCGGTCGGGTGCGGATCGCGAGCGCCGTGACCATCCCCGCCAGGCTGACGACCAGCAGAAGTCGCCGCGCCGAGAGTCCGAGACGGAGCCATGCGTCCAGCGCGACGAACACGATCCCCGCGGCCACGGTCATGGCCGCGACGTCCAGCGCGAACTCCAGCGCCATCTCGAGCCGCAGTGACCGCCGCGCCGCGCGAGCCGGGCGCGCAACCTCACCTGCTCCTCGCGAAGCGAGCCGAGGCCGGGGATGTCGGTCGCGGTGGACACGGCGGATCCTCAAACCATCCGGAACAGCTTGCGCAAGATCCACTCGGCCGTCAGACCGAGGACGATTGTCGCATAGAGAAGCGGTGCGTCCCAGAGCTCGTCGCGGGTTTCCAGGGTCCGCGTCACCTCGCGCATCGGGATCGCCTCGTCGAGCCGGGCGACCTCGGGGACGTCGAAGACGCGGCCGCCGGTCATGCGGGCGAGGTCGGAAAGCAAGGGCCGATTCAGCGACGGCTCGTCGACCTCGCGCCGCGGTGGCTCGACGCGGAAGGTCGTGGTCGAGACCCGGGTCGAGGCCCCCGCGTCGACGCCGGTCGCGGGCGTAATCCGCAGCGTGTAGCCGCCCGCGCGCTCGGCGGGGAAGTTCGCGGTGAGCAGCGCAGGATCGTCGGCCGCGCGCTCGAACCGGAGCGGCTCGGGCGGCTGTCCCTCGACTTCCAGCTCGGCCGCGAGGCCCGACGCCTCGGCCACCGCGGCGGCCTCGGTGTAGCGGACGCCGACCGAGACCTGGTCGCCCACCCGGTACACCGACTTGCCCAGGTGGACCTGGAACGGGAACCGGCCGCCGAGCGCCTTGTTACGGCCGACGCGGTCGACGAGCCGGGCCCAGAAGCCGTCGAAGTAGTCCTCGGCCAGGTAGCGCCAGCGATAGGTGCTGTCGAAGCCGATGAACACCGTCCGGCCCGGCCCATAAAGCTGCGAGGCGAGCAGGACGTGCCGGCCGTACTGGTTCTGCATCCGCGGGTCGCCGTGCCTCGCGAGCACCGTGGCGCCGGGGCGGGCCCGCGTCACCGGGAAGCTCCAGTACATCCCGGGCAGGCTCGCCAGGATTGCGCGGTTGCGGATCGGGTCGGCATTGAACTCGAAGATCGGGTCGCCGCGGCCCTCGGGTGTCAGGTCGAGCACGTAGGTCGACTGCGTGCTCAGCCGGACCTCGGCCTCGGTGCGGAATAGCCCCGGCTCGCGGACGACGGGCAAGATCCGCGTCCACCGGCCGGCGGCCGAGTCGGCGGCGTCGTCGGCGTCGAAGAGCTGCTGCGAGTAGAGCTCGCCGGGTATGAAGATCAGGCCGCCGCCGTCCTTGCCCACGAAGTTGGCGATCATTTCGGGCCACTGCGGTCCGAGGGAGCGCATGTCGGGGTCGATCAGGATCAGGGCGTCGTAGCGGCCGAGCTCCTCGGCGTCGTTGGGCAGGCGGGTGATCGGGCGGTCGCCGGCCTGGCGATAGCCGGGGTCGGCGTGCTGGAGCCAGGCCGCGAACTCGACGTGCTGGTCGCGCTGGAGGGCGTTGCGGAGGAACTGAACCTCGGGCGACGCGCCCCCGGCGATCATCAGCGGCGGATCTGCTGGCGGACGACGCGGACCTCGGCCGTGGCCGAGTTGTCGTCCTGGGTTAATTCAGGTCCGGCGTCCTCGATCCGGGCGCGATACTCGTACTGACCCACGACCTTGGGGACGATCCGAAACGTCGACCGCGTCAGGGAGCCGTCCTCGCCCAGCGCGATCCGCTGGTTGGCCATCGGCTCCCACTCGCCCGCGTTGACGCGCTGCTCCAAAATCAGGCTTGCCTCCGCGTCGCGGAGGCCGCGGGCCTCGACGACGACGGCCAGCGTCATCGGGTCGCGGGCGAAGACGACCGGGCTGGCCTCGACCCCGGCGAGCCGGACGTTCCTCGGCCCCTCCTCCGCGCCCGCAGCGATCGGATAGATCGGCACGCCCAGCCGGACGGCCGCCTCCGCGACCCGCATCGGGTCCTCGCCCGCGTTGGACCGGCCGTCGGTCACGAGCACGATCCCGGCGACCGGCCGGCCCCGATGGGCGGCCAGCGCGCCGCGGAGGGCGTCGCCGAGCGGCGAGACCGAGCGGTTGGGCGTCATGTCATCGAGCTTTCGCGCCTTCGCCGGCCCCGCCAGACCGGTCCTCGCGGCCGATTCCAGGTCGTACAGGAACACGTCCCGGCCCCGCCCCAGCTCCTCGAGATGCGGGTTGAGTGCCGCCTTGACCAGGTCCATCCGCGGCGACCCGCGGAGCCGCTCCACGGGCGATCGGCCGTTCTCGGATTTCAATTGCAAGGCGGCGGCGAACTCGGTGGCCTTCGTGTCGTCAGTGTACGGGTCGGCGAACCGCATGCTCTCGGAGTCGTCGACGACGATCGGCAGGTGCGACCGGACCGTCTCGCGATGCGACGAGACGAGCACCGGCTCGACGAGCATGACGACGACCGCCGCGAGCACGACCATCCGCAGCGCCGACGAGCAGCGCCCGCCTCGGCCGTGAGAGCTCCTTCCGCTCGCGGCGATAGAGCCACCAGAGCAGGACGACGGCCCCGACCGCGGCCAGTCCGAGCACGACGGCCGCGCCGGCGCCTGGCAGTGCGGTCAGCTCGAGGCGCGTTCCCCCGTCGGCCGGCGCGATGCCCGGCGAGTGGTCGATGCCGAGGAGTGTCTGCCAGATCCGCTTCATGGACCCTCGTCCCGGAGATGGAGCATCGCGTGTTTCACCAGCCGCGAGGGCGTCCGCCGGGAGGGCGAGGCTCCCGCCGAGCCGGGCCTCGGGCGCGGACTGTTCGGGTACGCGCGACCACCCGATCGACCCGCCACATACCCGGCTCGGCGAGAGCCTCGCCCTCCCGGATCGGCCGACGTCCTCTGCGAAGACCGATAAGCCCAGAGTGTGGAAAGCGATTCGATCATCGTGAGCGACCCACCCAGCAGGCCACGATCGGTTCCAGGATCACCAGGCCGAGCAGCACCCACGCCAGCTCGTGCCAGATCTCACGGCCGGTCGGCGACGCCGCATCCGTGTCGTCGCCCCGCGCCACGGCGACCTCGACATCCAGCGGGGCCATCATCGCCTTCAGGTCGCCCGCGGAGAGCCGGTCGAGCTTGCTCTCGCGGGGGTCGGGGTTGCTCGCGAAGAGGTCCTGCTGGGTGCCGAGCGGGCCCTCGTCCCAGGCGACTCGATAGAGGCCGGCCTTGCGGGTGTCGGGCAGGTCGATCGCCGAGGCCGGCTCCGGATCGCCCGACGCCTTGTCGTCGACCGCGACCGCCGCCAGCGCCACGGGCTCGCCGCCCGTCGGCGGGGTGAGGCGAACGTTGGCGAGCTGATGGCTCGAATGGACGACGCGCCTCGCCCGTTCGCCGGCCGTGACGGTGTGCGACCACGACGTCGGCCGCGACGTGCCCCGGACGGCCTCGCGGATCGCCATCACGAAGCTCGGCTCGATCGGCCAGTCATTCCCCGCGCGGTCGGCAGTGGTCGTCCAAACGAGGACACGGCCCTCGCCGACGATGCGCTCCAGGACGGCCGGGGACCGCGCGGGGTCGTTCCAACGGGCCAGCACACGCGCCGCGCCCGACGGGCCGCCCGGCTCGTCGACCGTCATGATCTGGCGGACCGGCACGCGCTCCAGCGCGGACGCCTTCAATTCCAGGAGCTTCTCGATCGGCGACGGCCGCACCGGCTCGATCACGAGGCCGCGGATCACCTCGTCGACCTGGGCCTTGAGCGGGCTCGGCAGCAGCGGCTCTCCCGAGCGGAAGAGCCGCTCGTTGTAGAGGCCGGTGTCGACCTTCCCGCCGGTGAAGATCAGCAGGCCCATCCCCCCGCGGACGAGGCGGGCCAGGCCGGCGGCCTGCTCGGGCGTCGGCGATGCGACGTTGGCCAGGACGAGCACGTCGGCCGGCTCGAGACGGGGCGCGAGGAAGTCCTCCTCCTGGACGACCTCGAGCCGCCACGCCTCGGCGTCGCCGACGCCGATCGACAGCGGCGCGGCCAGGTAGTCGACCTCCGAGCCGAACGGCTCGTTCGACGGCTCGCCGTCCACCAGGCGGATCAGGAGCGTGTCCTTGACCGGCACCGCAGCCCAGTGCTGGTTGTCGCCGGGGAGCTCGTCCTCGGGCAGTTGCAGCGAGAGGTCGTGCATCCCGGGATTCGGGAAACGGACCGACAGCGGCACTCGTGCGGAGGTGCGGGGAGGAATCTCGGGCAGGGTGATCTCGGTCGGCCGGTCGTCGACCCGGAGGACCGCCTTGGCGCGGTTGAGCACGCGGGGCGAGTCGTTGCGGACCACCGCCTCCCAGCGGCTCTCGGCCCCGGCGAGGATCGTCCGGTCGAGCGGCGTGAGCGACTCCAGGGCGACGTTGGCCACCTCGTCCGCGCCGACGTCGACCACGCGGACCCGCACCCCCTGCTCCTTCCAGCGGCGGGCGACGTCGGCGACGCCCGGGTCCCAGCCGGCCTTCCGCAGGTCGGTGACAATCGTCAGGTGCCGCGTGGGATACGTGCAGGACTGCACGACCTCGTCGACCCCCGCGAGCACGGTCGGCCAGACGGCGTGCGTGTCGCCCATCGGCACGGCCAGCGCGTCGCCGGCGAACTGCTCGCGGCGCGAGCCCTCGACCTCGTGGAAGATCGGCGCCTTCGGGGCGGAGGTGACGACCAGCGTGCAGCGGTCCTGCGGCCGGGCCGCCGCGAGGAGCGCCCGGCCACCTCGCGGGCCCGGTGAAACGCCGGCGGGCCGGCCGAGGCGTAGCCCATGCTCAGCGAGTCGTCGACGAGCACGATCTGGCTCGACCGCCCGCCGCCGAACGCCCAGCGCTCCAGGCCCGTCGGGTTGAGCACGGGCCTCGCGAGGAAGAAGAACAGCAGCACCGGCAGCGCGATCCGCAGGAGTAGCAGGAGGAGCTGCTCGATCTGGATCCGGCGGCGATTGCGCTGGATGGTCAGCTTGAGGTAGCGCATCGGCGCCCACGCCACGCGGCGGAACCGGCGGCGGTTCAGCAGGTGGATGATCAGGGGGATCAGGCCCAGGAGGGTTCCCCAGATCAGCAGTGGGCTCAGGAAATTCAACATCGTTTGCTGCTCATACGCCCGCGTGGCCCGACTCCTCGCGGGAGCGGAGGAAGAGGCCGAGCGACGCGCCCAGCGGCTCGTCGGTGTGGAAGCAGACGTGGTCGTAGCCCCGGTTGCCGCACTCGCGGCGGACCTCGGCGAGGAAGTCCCGCATCGCCCGCTGATAGGCCCGCCGGAAGGCGCCGGGCTCGGCGTAGAGCTCCTCGTCCCCCTCGATGTCGTGGAAGACGGTCGGCCCGTCGAAGGGCAACTCCAGCTCGTCGCGGTCGAGCACCTGGAGCACGAGCACCTCGTGGCCGAGGAACTGGAGCCGGTTCAGGCCGTCGTAGACGGCGTCGAGGTCGGTGAAGAGGTCGGAGACGATCACCATCAGCCCCCGGCGGCGGATCCGGTCGGTGAGCGAGCGGAGCAGGCCGCCCAAATCGGTCTTGCGGGCCGGCGTGCAAGCTTCGAGCAGGCCCGTCATCACCGCGACCTGCGCCTGCGTGGCGCTCGGCGGAAGGAGCGTGCCGGCCTGCTCGGCGAAGAGGCACAGGCCCACCGGGTCCTGCTGGCGGGCGAGGAGCATCGCGAGCGAGACGACCAGCGTCGCGGCGTAGTCGAACTTGCTCAGGGCGGCGCGGGCGCCTCGGTAGTTCATCGAGGCGCTGGCGTCGACGACGAACGTGACGCGGACGTTGCTCTCCTCCTCATATTGCTTGATGTAGTGCCGGTCGGACCGGGCGAAGACGCGCCAGTCGAGCCGGCGGAGGTCATCGCCCGGCGTGTACTCGCGATAGGCGGCGAACTCGATGTTGAACCCGTGGAACGGGCTCCGGTGCAGGCCGCTGATCGCCCCCTCGGCGAGCCGGCGCGACCGCAGCGTCAGATCGGCGATCTGGGCGATCGCGTCAGGGTCGGAATACGCCCGCGACGGCGGCATCGGCGGCTCCCTTCCGGACCGGGATGTCATCGAGGAGCCGCTGGACGATCGAGTCGCTCGACTCGCCCACGGCCTGGGCGTTGTAGTTGATGACGATCCGGTGCCGGAGCACGGGCCGCGCCACCGCCCGGATATCATCCACCGACACGCTCGGCCGCCCCGCCAGCGCGGCCTTGGCCTTGGCCGCGAGGATCAGCGACTGACCGGCGCGGGCCGGCCCCCCAGGCGACCCACTCCCCGATGTACCTCGGCGCGTCGGGCTCGGCCTTGCGGGTCGCGCGGACGAGGTCCATCGCGTAGTCGATGCAGTAGTCCGAGACGGGCACGCGGCGGACCATCCGCTGCAGCGTCGCGATCCGCTCGCCCGAGATCAGCGGCGTAATCTCCTGCTGGTCCGCGCCGGTCGTGACGCGGTAGATCCGCCGCTCCTCGTCGCGGGTCGGGTAGCTGATGAAGATCTTGAACAGGAACCGGTCGAGCTGCGCCTCGGGCAGCGGGTACGTCCCCTCCTGCTCGATCGGATTCTGCGTCGCCAGCACGAAGAACGGGTCGGGCAGCGGGTGGCGATGGCCGCCGACCGTCACCTGCCGCTCCTGCATCGCCTCCAGCAGAGCCGCCTGCGTCTTGGGCGGCGTCCGGTTGATCTCGTCGGCCAGGATCAGGTTCGCGAACAGCGGCCCGCGGACGAACCGCAGCTCGCGCGCGCCGACGTCCGGTCCTCGTAGAGGACCTCGGTCCCCGTGATATCGCTCGGCATCAGGTCGGGCGTGAACTGGATCCGGTTGAACTCGAGCGAGAGCGACTGCGCCAGCGAGTGGACCATCAGCGTCTTGGCCAGGCCGGGCACGCCCTCGAGGATGCAATGCCCCCGCGCGAAGACGGCGATCAGGAGCTGGTCGACGACGTCATCCTGGCCGACGATCTGTCGCGCGACCTGCTCGCGGATCTGCCGGTGCGCATCGCGGAGCTCGTCCAGCTCGGCGAGGTCGAGTTCTTCGGCGGTGGCGGTGCTCAACGGCGGCCCCTTGTCGATTAACGCTGGAAGACGGGGAGATACTTGTATGGCAGTTGCAGGATGATGACGGCGACCGCGGTGCCGAACACCTGGCCGATGCCGTCTCCCGCCCACGACCCGTCGCCGGCCTGCATGCGGATGAGCTGGTCACGGGTCTTGGGGAAGTAAACATCCCAGTACGCGTCGCCGGCCATGTAGAACCCCTGCGACGCGTAGAGGTGGGTGTAGAAGGCGTGGCCGCCCCCCTTGGCGAAGTCGTCGCTGGCCTGGAATTGGCCCCAGACGTACTTCAGGCAATCGACCGCGATCGGGCTGTCGAACTGGCCCGCGTTGTAGAGCGTGGCCACGGCCGCCGCCGAGATCGGCAGCCGCGATTGCCCGCCGGACGACAGCGAGTAGCGGATGCCCCCCTCGCTGGTCCGGCACTTCTCGAGGTAGTTCGCCGCCTCCTCGATCACCGCCTTGGGCACGAGGAACCCGGCGTTCTGCGCGGCCCGAAGCGCCTGGACCTGCGTGACGGTCACCGACCCCTCATCGCCCGTCCCCGGCGTGTAGGTCCAGCCGCCCGCCGAGCTCTGGCCCTGGCTGGTCAGCGCCACGGCCTTGCGGACGGCCTCGCCCACCTGGCGGCGGAGCGATTCTTTCGTGATCATCCCGTAGACCGACGCCAGGAACAGCAGCGCGAAGCCGTGCCCGTGCATCGGCATCCCGCTGTCCTGGCCCGAGCCGGTGATGAGGCCCGACGCCGTCGTGCAGCGGACGAGATACTCGACCGTCCCCTGGACGTTCTTCGCATACTTGCCCCGCGTCGGCGAGTTGCCGTGCGCCAGGCACGCCGTGCCCGCCAGGCCCGTCATCGCGACGGGATACGCCTGGCCCCCGCCGCTGATCCACGAGCCGTCGTCCGACTGGCTGCCGGCCAGGTAGTCGAGGCCCTTGATCACGGCCCGGAGCGTCTCGGGCGTCACGTGCTTGGGCAGGACCTCTTTCGTTTGCCCCAGCACGCGCCCGCCCAGTCCGAGCCCGGCGCCGCAGCCCAGCAAGAACCTACGCCGGCCGATGCCACGATCGCTCATTGCCCGGCCTCCCGCCCCTTGTCCTTGGGGGGCTCGGTCTCGAACCGCACCAGGAGCTCGACCTTGACGGGAATCTCCTGGAACTTCGCCGACTCCAGCCGCTTCCGCGGCATCTCGTCGTCGACGGGCTTCGGCTCGCCGTAGAGGGAGAGCGAGAGGCCCCGCTCGCCCGGCACGCTGACCTCGCGGATGCCCGCGACCCGGCCCAGCTCAACGCCGCTTAGCTTCGACAGCCGCACGGCCTTCGCCCGCGCGTCCGCGATCGCCTCGCCGTACGCCTTCTCCTGGAGCGCCGAGAAGTCGTCGAGGATGAAGCGGACGAGCCCCGAGTTCTGCTGGCCGTAGCGATAGTAATAGAATGACATATTATCATTCTGCGGCCCGACCTTGCCCCCCGCGTCCTGCGCCGCGTCGATGAGCCGGGCGACGAGCTGGAGCACCGCCTCCTCGTCCATCCCGCGGATGTCGTCGCAGGTGACGACCAGCTTCCGCGAGAGCTGGACCTCGATCTTCCCCTTGCGCGAGGGCGGCGAGTCCATGTAGTAGGGGTTGAACGCCTGGCCCTTCTGGTCGACGTTCAGTCCCCGCTCCTCGACCGCGACGTTCTTGAGCTTCAGCCCGGCGAACGCCTCGCGGAGCCGCTTCTTGGCGTCGCGATACTTCACGATCGCGTCGGACGACAGCTCCGAGGCGGCCGAGACCTCCAGGTCGATCTCCAGCCGGTTGGGCCGCGCCGCGGCGGCCCCCTTGCCGATGACCGTGAACCCCTGGATGTTTCCCGCCGGCGCGCCCTCCGCGCCGAGGAGCTGCCCCAGGGCCGGGCGGGCGGCCCCGGCGAGGACCAGGACGACCATCGCGAGAATCCACCTAGTCATCCGATCCCCCCGTCTTGGGGGCCGCGGCGGCGCCGGCGGCCCGCTCGGTGCCGGCCGACCCGCGCGGGTAGGCCGAGATGGTCCGGTTGCTGACCGCCAGCAGCCAGCGGTCGGTCAGGAGCAGGTCGCCGCCCGACGAGCCGGCGTCCTCGCCGCGGAAGATCCGCCGGACGTGGCCCGTCGCCGGGTCGACCTCGAAGATCCCCCGCGGCGTGAGCTGCCAGAGCCCGTCGGGACGCACGATCACCCGCCCGCCATCGCTGCCGCCGGGCAGCGGGGTCGACCACCGCAGCTCCCGCGTCTTCCGGTCCAGCGCGCCGAACTCGGGCCCGCCGAGGTACACGGCCCGTTCGTCGGCCCCCAGAAGCCGCGCCGACTTCGCGATCGGCCGGTCCCACACCGCCTTCATCCGGTCCGGGTCGATCGCGCAGATCTTCCCGCCCTTGGCCCCCTTGATCAGCAGCGCATCGCCCGCGTCCAGCGGCACACCGGCCGCCGGCGTCGGGTCGTTGTTCATCCGCGACCCGAAGAAGATGAACCGGCCCATCCCCTGCACCGGCTCGGTCGGATACGCGAATCCCCAGTCGATCTCCCCCGACTCGGCGTCGAGCCGCGCCAGGACCCCGGCGTGCGTGTCGATGTAGACCGCGCCCGCGCGATAGGCCAGCCGCGGCTGAGGGGTATTATCAGCCATCATATAATAATAATAGTGCTGCCCCTGCCGGAAGACGCCGACCTCGGTCTTCCAGAGGAGCTTGCCGTCGTGCGGCCGGATCGCCAGCACGAACTGCTGCGCCTGCCTCTGATTCGGGTTCATCGCCGACTTGGCCGCGACGAAGAGCGTGCCCGCGGCGAGGATCGGCGGGCCCACGAAGTCCACGGCCGCGTAGTCGGGGATGTCGGCCGACTGCCAGACGACCTCGCCCGCCTCGGCCCGCCGGCAGGTCAGGCGGAACGGGGCCTGGAAGTTCATCTCCCGGAGGTCCCGGCCCAGGCTCCAGACATAGCCCGGCCCCGCGAGGATCGCGAACCGCGACGAGTCGATCATCCGCGCGTGGTCCTGCCGCGCCGAGACCTCGACGTTGTGGAACGACGCCGAGCGCCAGAGCATCTTGCCGCTCGCCAGGTCGAGTGCGAACACGTGGCCCAGGTAGTTCGCGAACAGCGTCGTCCCCTCGATCGCCGCGGGCGGCACGGCGCCGCTGAGCGGGTTCGAGTCCCACTGGGTCGCCTCGACGGGCGTCATGCCCGCCGTCACCGACGTCGCCGAACTTGACCTGCCAGGCGGCGGCGACCGAGTCGGCCAGGTCGGGCGGCGTCCCCTCCGCCGCGGCGGCGACCCGGCCCTTCGGCGGCTCCGCGTCGGCCAGGGCCACCCGGAGATGCTCGGCGGCCTTCGCCTTCCGCCCGCCGATCGTCACGACCTCGTCGGCGAAACGGTCCGACAGCTCGCGACGGATCGCGTCGATCTCCGTCCGCCGCCCCGCCCTCGCCAGGGCCAGTGCCGCCTTCACGGCCATCAGCGCGGGGGAGAGCTCGCTGTCCGTCCGCTCGCGGAGCACGGCCAGCCAGCAGTCGGCCGCCCGGTCGAATCGGCCCTGCTCGAAGTAGAGGTCGCCCAGGCGATCGGCCGCGTTGTCGCCGACCGTCGTCGGGAAGTAGGCCGAGAAAATCCGCTCCAGGTTCGCCTGCTCGGCCGGCCCCTCGGCCTCGTCGAGCAGCTTCTTCGCCTGGTCGTCGTAGAAGAGGCGATAGGCCGCCAGCCCCTCCGGGGGCAGGCCGGCCAGGACCGCCCGGCGCTTGCGGCCGACGGGGATGATGAAGCCGTCCTGTCCGTCGACGAATCGGCCCGCCTGAGCCTCGGGGATGGCGTAAAGGGCCTTGGTCGCCCGCTCCCATGCCCCGCGGCGGGCGAACCGCTCGACGTCGTCGAACGCCTCCTTCGCCTCGCTCGACGCCGGCGGCATCTGGAGCGGGCGGTCGGGCTGGTCGTTCGACACCTTGTTCGGGTCGTCCTCGCCCGCCTGGGCCAGGGCGAGCGTCGGGACGAGCAGCAGCGCCAGGGTCGCCGGGCGGATCACGATCGCATGACTCCAAGGGAGGCGACCACCGGCCGCCGGGCTCCCTTCGTCGCTGCTGCTCACGGACACGTTTGATCGGTCCGGCCTCCCCGATCGAGCCGGGGTATCACATTTGTAGTCGGTCCAGGACCGAAAGTCCAAATGAATTCACACGGACTCCCCGCCCGCCGCTTTCGACCGCGCCCCGGGAGGGCGAGGCTCCGTCCGAGCCCGGGTCTGACGCCCGGCCCGCGGGGTGTCGCACCGTCCCGACGTAACGGCCCGAGACCCGGGCTCGGGCGGAGCCTCGCCCTCCCGGAGAACGATCCGGCCCCCGATTGCGATGATACCTGTATGCGAGCCGCGCATCGTCTTGCGCGGCGAAGAGGGGGCGGCGACGCCCCGAATCCACCGGGGGTCATCACCCATGCGTTCCGACAAGCAGCGCGAAGCGAGCCGAATCAACGGGTCGAAATCGAAGGGCCCCATCACTCCGACCGGCAAGAACATCTCGAAATTCAACGGCCTCAAGCACGGCCTCCGCGCCGAGCACGTCATCCTCCCCGGCGAAGATCCCGCCGCCTTCGAGGCCGAGCGACACGCCTGGTTCAACGACTGGAAGCCGCCCACCCACACCCGCGCCGTGCTCGTCGAAAGGGCCGCGGTCGCCTCGTGGCGGCTGCGGAGGGCCGTCAAGGCCGAGGCGGCCTTCCTCGCCGAGCGGGCCGACAACGCCGCCTACGCCTTCGATTCCGAACGCTTCAACCGCGTCGAGCGCGCCCTCGCCCGCGCCGACTCCGACCCGGTCGCCGCCGTCGTCCTGCTCGAGCTCGACGCCCACGGCCTCGACCGGCTCATCTCCTCGTGCGGCGAGCTCGAGCGCGCCCTCGAGGCCGGGGCCTCGGGATGGGATCAGCCGCATTATCACATGAGACTGATGCTCCTGACCGGCCACCGGCTCGAGGAGAATCCGCAATATCTCGCCGGCCTGCCGCGGGCCTCGGCGCGGCTGCTGGCGGCGAACAACGCCGAGTTCGCGGAGAAGCCGTGCTTCGATTACGGCCATCGCGTGGTCGTCCACCCGCTGCCCCGGGCCGAGCGCGAGCCAGCGCTGGAGTTGCTCCGCCGCGCGGTGGCCGAGCAGCTGGCGCGGCTCCGCGCGGCGCGGAGTCAGGTGCCCGACCCGGACGACCTCCGCCGCCGGGCGGTCGCGGCGGCCTATGCCGATGGGACGGAGGAGGGGAAGCTCCGCCATCGCTACGAGATGGCCATCGACCGGTCGTTGCGGGCGACGATTGGGCAGTTGATGATGCTGGAGAAGTCGGGGGCGGACCTGGCGGGGCCCGAGGCGCAACTCGATGATACCACAGTCGATGCGTCGCCTGAGCCTGCCCCGTCCGAGGTCGTGACGGCGGCCGCGCCGGGTTCGCTCGGCGCGGGTGAGGTGCGGGCCGTCCCGGCGCCTGAGCCGTCCCCGATGCGGGGCCCGGAGGTGCCGTCCCGGGCCGCCGCGAAGGCCGGCGGGGGTGGATCGTCGCGCTGATATCCTTATCCGCGAATATTAACGGGTGGTCCCGGTACCGGGCCGCGCCCGCGGTGCGCGCGGGGGCGGGCATCGATCCGGGAGGGCGAGGCTCCGTCCGAGCCCGGGTATCGGGCCGGTCCGTCGGGATGAGGCGACACCCCGCGGTCCAGGTGTCATGCCCGGGCTCGGACGGAGCCTCGCCCTCCCGGGGAAGGTCAGGACGGGGCCCGGCGGCCGGGCCGCGGCACCTAAAGGTCAATGCTCGGTCGGATTCCGCATCATTCCCCCTCCGGAAGCGCGAAGGCCACGAAGGCATCGCCCGCCCTGGTCCGCAGCTTGCCCGCGCCGCCCGCGGCGATGACGACGTATTGTCGCCCGTCCGCCTCATAGGTCGCCGGGGTCGCGTAGCCGCCGGCCGGGAGCGCGTGTTCCCACAGGAGTTCACCCGTCCGCTTGTCAAAGGCATGAATCCGTTCATCCTTGGTGCCGGCGATGAACACCAGTCCTCCCGCCGTCACGATCGAGCCGCCGAACGTCTCGGTGCCCGTGCGGGGGACGCCGTGCGCCGTCAGCTCGGGGTGCTCGCCGAGCGGCACGCGCCAGGCGAATTCGCCCGTGTTGAGGTCAATCGCGTTCAACTGTCCCCACGGCGGCTTGATCGCCGGGTAGCCCTCGTGGTCGAGGAACTGGACGTAGCCCAGGTGCCCGTACACGCCGTGTCGCGTCGGAGACTCCTTGGCGCCCACCAGCGTGATGAGGTTCGGCACGTTGTTCGAGTTCACATAGAGCAGGCCCGTGGTCGGATCAAACGATGCGCCGGACCAGGTCGCGCCGCCGTGGTAACCAGGCACGACCACCGTCCCCTTGAGGCTCGGCGGATTGAAGGCGGGCCCGCGGCGGACGCCCTTGAGCCCGGCGAGCACCGACGCGCGGTTGGCCTCGCCGATGTCCGTGACGTTCGACTCGTCGAAGAACTGGACCGAGAACGGCGGCGGCCTGATGGGGATCGGCTGGGTCGCCGCCGCCTGCTCGCCCGGCAGGTCGGAGGGCGGGACGGGGGTCTCGCGCACCTCGAAGAGCGGCTTGCCCGTCTCGCGATCGAAGAGGAACACATAGCCCGTCTTCGTCACCTGCGCGACGGCGTCGACCCGACGACCCTCGTGCATGACGGTGACGAGATTCGGATACACCGGCAGGTCGTGGTCCCAGAGGTCATGATGCAGCGTCTGGAAGTGCCAGACGCGCTTGCCGGTCCTCGCGTCGAGCGCGATGGTGCAGTTGGCGAACAGGTTGTCGCCCTTCCGGTCGCCGCCGTAGAAGTCGAACGCGGCCGAGCCCAGGCCGGCGAAGACGAGGCCGCGCTCCGCGTCGACGCTGATCCCGCCCCAGGCGTTGGCGCCGCCCCGGCCCTTCCACGAATCCCCCTGCCACGTCTCGCTGCCGAACTCCCCCGGCCGGGGCACGGTCCGGAACGTCCAGACCTCCTTGCCCGTCCGGACGTCGAACGCGCGGATATCCCCCGGCGCCGCGAACTCCGGCCCCTCGCCGCACGCGAAGCCGACGATGATCGTGTCCTTCCAGATCGCCGGCGCCGAGGTCGGCCCGTAGCCGAGCTTCGTGGCCTCCGGCGGCAGCTCGTCGCGGAGGTTGCGCACGCCGCCCGCACCGAAGTTCGGGTCGAGCTTGCCGTCCTTCGCGTCGAGCGAGAAGAGCCGTCCGTCCGAGATGCCGTGGATGATCCGCCGCTCGCCGTCCGGCTTGCCGTCGGACCAGTACGCACAGCCCCGGTTGACTCCGCCAGACGTCGGCTCGTGCGCGAAGGGGTGTGTCTTCAGGGGGTCGAACTGCCAGAGCTCCTTGCCGCTCGCCGCGTCGAGGGCGACGACGCGGAGATAGGCCGTTGTGACGTACATGACGCCGTCGACGACGATCGGCGTGCATTCGATCGTCTTCCCCTTCCGACCCTTGAGCTCGCTCGTGTGATAGGTCCAGGCCGGCTTGAGCCGCCCCACGTTCCCGCGGTTGATCTGAGATAGCTCCGAGTACCGGGCGCAGCCGGGGTCATTCCCCACGCGCGGCCAGTCGGCGGGCCGGGGCGTCTGCGCGAGGGCTGAGACGCCGAACAACATCGGGACGGTGAAGGCGATCACGCTTCGACGCATGGCAAGGATACTCATCCGATGTTCGAGAGAGTCCGGTCGGTGATGACTCGCACCGGCCATGGGCGGCAATGGATCGCGGCCCTTACACGGGTGTACCGAGCCGAGGCAGGCTCTGCAATGACGCAGAGCGGCCCCGCGCCGTCACCCCGATCCCCGCGCGGACCGCTCCTTCCTCCCGACTAGCCGACGATGGACCGCGTACAGTGCGATGATCGGCAACGGCCAGAGGATCCACCCCAGGATGCCGGGACGCGATGTAGAACGGTCCGCGACATCAAGCCCAAACTGCACGCGGGCCCGACCGCGCGGACCGTCGACCGCGACCGTCACCTCGCAACGGCCCGGGGCGTGGAGGTCAAGGACGGCTGCGCGGAGCAGCTTGTTGGTCGCGGCCTCCGCGGTAGCGAGACCATTCGCGCCGATGTCGCTCTGGCCGACGGGGATGACCTCGACGGCGACGCGGGCCTCGGGGATGGGCTCGCCCGTGGCGGGGTCGAGCAGAAGGACGCTGATGTCGACCGGCCCGGTGACGCAGGGCGTGGGGTCGGTGAAGACCGCGATCTCGTAGTTGTCCAGCCGCCTCCACTCGCGAAGCGTGCCGCCATCGCCGCGGGCCGCCGCGGGCCAGCCGGCCGAGAGCAAGGCAACGATGATGGCGACGGGGCGCACGGCCCTGCGCTGGGTCATCCCGCCCCCATCATCGTCCCGCGCATCTGCATCGGCTGGAGCACGATCCAGACACCGGTCGCGAAAAGGAGGGCGATCAGGAGGGCCCACGGCGCGAACGCCCGCCCGGGCCTCGTCGCATGATTGAGCGCGATCCGATAGCCCGCGTAGAGCGAGAGGAGCAGGCCGAGATCGAGGCAGACGATCTCGAATCGCGGCAGCCAGCCCGGCGCGGGCAGGCAGCACGAGTCGCCCCACGCGGGCTCTCCGAACACGGGCAAGCCGAGCCCCGCGGCGAACCGCTGCGCGGCGGGGATCGCGGTCCGGTAGCTCGTCAGCAGGTGATAGCCGTAGTGCGCCAGCCACATCGAAAAGCCGATCGGGACGAGCGCGCGGGAGAATCTCGTGGCCGACTCCCATCGATCCATCCCGCCGCATCGGCCACTCACAATTGCCGCAAGGCCGACGCTCAGCAGGGCCAGTGCGATCAGGGCGACGAGATAGCAGGCCGTGGTGATCGCCAGCGGGGACCGCAGGCCAAGCCCTCGCGCCAGTCCGTCCCGCCAGGCCAGGACCGGGGCGACCATCCCCCCGGCGTTGGCGAACGCGGCGAAGACCAGGACGACGATCAGCGCGGCGAGATCCGGACGACCGCCACGGCTCGAGTCGCTCCAGAGCTGACGGCCGGGCGTGACGGCGACGATGCCGATGTTGTCGCGCGGGCAAACGTGAATGCAATCGAGGCAGAAGGTGCAGTCGAGGTTGCCGGATTTCCGCGGAAGGTCGAGGCCGAGCTCACAGCCGCGAAGGCAGTCCTTCGTGCGGCACGACGCGCAGACGTCCGCATCACGGACCTTCACCTCGAGGGGCGAGACGAGCGACTGGACGAAGTTGAACTGGCCGATCGGGCAGAGGTGCTTGCAGAACGACGCGCCGCGGAAGAGGCCGTCGATGGCGAAGGCCGCGGCGAAGTATCCGATCACGATCCACGCCGTCCACCGCGGGCTGTCCCAGAGAGAGAACGCCTCGTACGCCCAGAAGAAGATCGCAATCAGGATCACGGCCGGCCACTTGCCCCGGAGCCCTCGCGGCCAGCGGAGCCGCGCGGGCAGCCAGCGGCGGGCGAGGGTCCGCGGGACCAGAAACGGGCACGCCATGCACGACACGTTGCCCACCGCGAGCAGCGACAGGATCAGGAATCCTCGCCAGTGGATCCACGGGAGGACGCCCGCGAGGTTCATCGCGGCGACCTGCGTCCCGAACAGGCCGTCGGCGATCACGACCCCGGCGAGGCACGTCGTGACGAGCTGGAGCGAGAGCCGGGCGTGCCTCCAGCGCAGGAACGGGCCGAGGATCGGCAGTCGCAGGGCGTCGAAGCGCGGGCGCGATCGGCCGAGGTCGATCACCGGAAGCAGGTCCACCGTCCCCCGCGAGGGCGAGGCCCCGGCCGAGCCGGGGACGGAGCGCGCCTGTCGGGAACCAGCGGCCATCCAAGACACAGGCGCGATGCCCGGCTCGGGCGGAGCCTCGCCCTGCCGGACGGGACGTGATGATGTCCTGCCCTCGCCGAAGAGGAGCCGCGTCCCGATACCAAACAGCGGGAACAGGAACGCGACCGACCCGGGCACCCACATGATCACGCCGGCCGTCGACTGATCATCGAGCGCGGAGATGCCGAAGAGGCGGGGGATCTGGCCGTAGTGCGGGTAGAGGATCGTCTCGGAGAACGTCAGCAGGGCCGCGAGAACGGTATTCGAGAGGTCGGCCGCGAGCAGGTAAGGGAGAAGCAGCCACACGGACCATCGCGGTCGACTCGGATAAGGACGGACGACGGCATGCCAGAAGAGCAGCGACGAGCCGAGGAAGCAGAGATGTTGCAGCCTGTGCCAGCCTGGCGACCGCAATGCGACCTCGTAGATTCCGGGAACGTGCCAGACCCAGGTCGTGACGACATAGAGGGCCAGCGCCGGCGCAGGATGGGACAACTGGCCGAAGAAACGACGGACCGATCGAGACCGAAGCACCGGCCGCAGCCAGTACGTGCGGATCGGTCGCGGGACGCCGCGGATCATCGGGAACAGCGGCGCTCCCAGCCAGAGCAGCGGCGGGGCGACCATCATGAGCAGCATGTGCTGGATCATGTGGACCTGGAGCAGGAACGACCCGAACGGCTCGATCGGAGAGCCCAGCGCGAGGAAGAGCGCGGTCAGGCCGACGAGGAAGGCCGCGAGCTTGCCGCCGTGCCAGACTCGCGGGTCGCGGCGACGCAGCGCCAGCCAGCCCCGCAGGTAGATCGCCGCGGGCAACAGCAGGGCGAGGTCGAGCCAGGGGTCGACCGGCCAGGAGCGGAGGAAGGCGTCCGCCGCGCCGGTCATCGAGGTGTACCGCCCGTCGGCGACGCGTCGGCCGGGCGGGCCGGCGGACGGCCGTCGGGCCGCAGGCTGACGAGGAAGTCGACCAGAGCGGTCATCTCGGCCGGCTTGACCTGCGCGCCGTAGGCCGGCATGTTGCCGCCGCCGGGCGTGCCGTTGCTGATCTGGTCGATGAGCTGGTCGCGCGTCAGCCGGGCGCCGACGGCCGTCAGGTCGGGGCCGCGACGGCCGCCGATGCCTTCCAGGGCGTGGCAGTTCCGGCAGTTCTTGTTCTGGAGCATGATCGCGCCTTGCAGTTGCAAGGGCGTCGACCTCTTGACGATCGCCTCGGGGATCGGGTCTCCGCTCCAGGCGGTCATCTTCGGCGACCAGGGCGAGGTCGCCCCCTGGTACGTCAGGATGCCCAGCAACGTGTAGCCGACGACGACCAGCAGCACGGCGACCGGCCGCCGGCTGGGGGCGCGCTCCCCGCGATTGCTCACGAAGGGGACGAGCAGCAGGCCGACGATGAGCAAGACCGGAAAGACCAGGATGAGGAATGTCTCGGCCGACGGCGGGCTGAGCGAGAGCAGCGCGAAGAGCCAGAGGAACGGCCACTCCGGCCGAGGATTCGCGCCGCCGAGCGTCGGGTCGGGCGGGCCGCTCGGGCCCTTGGGGCCGAGCGCGGCGGCGATCGCGACCACGATGATCACGGTCACGGCCGAGAAGAAGACATCCTTGAGCATGGCCTCGCCCAGGAAGGGCACGCCGCGCTTCAGCTCCGCCTCGTATTGCTCGTCGTAGGTCGCCGGATCGACCACGCGCCCCGGCCTGGGCGGCTCGCTGATCCCACGCTTCAGCACGAGCCAGAGGTGGAGCGCCACGAAGAGGCCGAGGCCGCCCGGGAAGACGAAGACGTGCAGCGCGAAGAACCGGCTCAGCGAGTCGCTACCGATCACCGGCCCACCCAGGACGAGGCGGACGACCTGCGGCCCAATCACCGGCACGCGCCCGGCCATCGAGCCGGCGACGGCCAGCCCCCAGTAGGCGTCCGGGTCCCAGCGGAGGATCTGTCCCGAGAAGAACATCCCCAGCGTGCAGAGCAGCAGGAACACGCCCATGACCCACGTCAGCTCCCTCGGGTACTTGTACGCCCCGTGGAGGAAGACCTGCGTCATGTGGGCCAGGACCATGACGACCATGCCCGACCCGGCGTAGTAGTGCATCGCGCGGATCAGGCGGCCGACCGGATGCTGATCGTTCAGGTAGAGCAGGCTCTCATAGGCGTCGTCGGCCGTCGGGGCGTACACGAGCGCCAGGCCGATGCCCGTCACCACCTGGATGATGAGCAGCGTGAGCGAGGCGCTGCCGAAAACGTACCACCAGCCCATCGGCCCGGCCGCGCCGCGGGGGATGGGATGGGTGAGCATCGGCAGGATGCTCGACCGGAACCCCAGCCTCGCGTCGAGCCATCGACCGACCGAGTTCAGGAGCCGCCTCACCATCGAGTCTTCCCCTTCACGCCGGGTGGCTCTCGGTGTCCTGCAAGGTCGGGTAGTGGGGCGCACGGACCTCGAGCTTGCCGTCGCGGACCCGCCAGACGCAGGCGAACAGCCCCCGGGGCGGCGGGCCCGACGCGCGCTCGCCGTTCGCATGATAGACGCCCCCGTGGCACGGGCACATGAACAGGCCCGATTGCGGGAACCATTCGACGGGGCAGCCCAGGTGGGCGCAGTTCAGGGCGAAGACCCGGAATCGTCCCTCCTCGGCCTCGCGGCGGACATACACGCCCGTGTGGGCGACCATGCCGTCCCACGGCTGCCGGAGGGGGTTGTCGAAGGTCACCATGCGGGTCTCGCCCTCCGCGAAGTCGTCGACGGGGCCGAGGTCGACCCACTCGTCGGGCGTCTTCTTCTCGCGGACGATGTAGCCCACGAGCGGCAGGCCCACGACGGCCGAGGCGAGGCCCCCCAGCGCATAGGTCATCCACCGGAAGAAGCCACGACGTCGCGGCGGCGGCTCGGCGGGCGTGGGCGTGGGCGTGGCGTCCGTCGCGGGTTCCATCATTTCGCACCCCGGGCCTCTGAACCTCGTCTCCAGTCCGCCAGCAGCTCGACCAGGTCGGCGATATCTGTCGACGTCAGTGGCCGGAAGTCCGGCGGCCGGCCCCATTTTCCCGCGAAGCTGGGCATCCCCAGGTCCTGACGTCCCGTGATGATATAACGGCGGGCCGCCTGGTCGCTGATCAGGGCCAGGAACGCCGGGTCGTTGATCGGCCCGACCTTCCCCTCGCCACCCCGTCCTTCCTCGCCGTGGCACGGGGTACACGCCCTGGCGAAGACCCGACCGCCCCGGCCGGGATCGCCTTTGTCCCCACCTCCCGAGACGGAATAGGCGGGCGTCGGGTCCTTCGGAGCCTCCGCCTTCCAGCGCGACTTGATGCCGCCGGCGAGCGCGTTGACCTGCTCGTCGGTCAGCGGACCGCCGCTCCCGCGGGAGAACGCCGGCATGGGCGTCCCGGGCCGGCCCTCGGCGACGATCATCGAAAGCACGGTGTCGGGGACGATGGCCAGGAACGTCGGATCATTCAGCGGCGGGGCCGGGCCGAACTGGCCGTCCGCCCCGTGGCAGCCGGCGCAGTTCTGGCCGTAAAGCGCGGCGAAGTCGAGCACGCGATCCGAGCGGACCGGTCGGCCCTCGGATCGCGAGTCGCCCGGCTTGGCGCACCCCGCCGCGAGCATGAGGATGGCCGGCCAGATTCCGACACGAAGTCCGATCACGCCCCCTCCTCGCCCGTCCCGGCGACGTAGTCCTCCATCGGCTCCGGCCCCCGGCCCGCGGGCGGGATGAAGACCTTCTCCGACCGGTCGACGACGATCGCCGTCGCGACGCCGAAGACGAATTGCGACGCGATGAACCAGGGCCAGTCGACGCGCTCCTGCATCAGCGGGTTCACGACGCCCATCAGGGCATAGCTCACCGCCGTCCACAGCAACGGCAAGACCAGCGCGCCCCACGTCAAGGTCGCGGGGATCGGGCGGAGCCGCGGCAGCAGCAGCCCGAAGATCGCGCCGATCCCCAGCGACATCGCGATGTGGATCGCCGCCGCGACGGCCAGCCACCGCGCGTGGAACGCCTCCAGTTCCGCCGTCGGCAGGGCGCCCAGCCCGGGCACGACCGTCCCCGCGAGCAGGTTCGCCGGATACCAGGGACCATGCCCGGTCGCGAGCCCCCAGATCAGCGCCGGGATCGGCATGAACAGGCCGCCGGCGAAGCCGCCGACCAGCCCCGTTTCGAGCGGTGAGCGCGGCCCGGCCCGCGCGATCGCGGCGGCGGCCACGACGCCGAAAAGGAATTGCGAGGCGATGAACCAGGGCCAATCCACGCCCCTGGCGAGCAGAGGATTGACCAGGCCCATCAGGCCGTAGCTCACCGCCGTCCAGAGCATCGGCATCAACAGGCCGCCCCAGGACACGGCCCGCGGGAGGGCGGGCAGCGTCGGCAGCAGCACGCCGTAGATCATGCCGAAGACCACCGAGTTGACGGCGTGGATCACGAGGCCGAGCACAAGGAGCGCCGGGCGGAACTGCTCGAGCTCGGCCACCGTCATCCGGTCGACGCCGGGCAGGACCATCCCCGCGAGCAGGTTCGCCGGGTACCAGATGCCGTGCCCGCTGACGAGCCCCCAGATCAGCGCCGGGATCGGCATGAGCAATCCGCCGACGATCCCACCCCTGATACCGGCGGAAATCGGATGCACCTCGGTCGGAAGCCGGAGCCGATAGCCGGGCATCCCCTCGTGCAGGTGCGCCACGCCCCCGCGCCCGGCCGTCACCGGCCGGGCATGCGCGCGGTCCGAGCAGCGGCTCGCGGACGTGCCCCCGCCCAGGGGCGAGCTGGGCCACCCAGATCCCCAGGCCGCAGACGAGCACGGCCGCGCCCACGGCGACGAACGCGAGGCTCGTGGCCACGCCGGCGGCCATCAGGGCCAGGCCCAGCGCGAGGACCATCGGCGCGGCCGTCGGGCGGGGCAGCTCGACCGAATCCGCGGGTCCGTCTCGGGGGATGGTCGCCGGATCGCGGGACATTCGCGTCTATCCTCGTTCGCTCGATGCGGGTCAGCGGCCGTAGAGATACACGACCGAGAAGACGACCACCCACACGCCGTCGACGAAATGCCAGTACCACGCAACGAACTCGACGGCCCCCCTGCCCCGCTCGGGATCACGCCCGACCAGGGTGAGCACGGCGAGCATGGCGACCAGGCCCATCGTCACGTGCAGGCCGTGGAAGCCGACCAGGGTGTAGAACGTTGTGCCGAACAGGTTGCGCGAGATCGTCAGCCCGTGCTTCGTGATGAGGTCGAACCACTCGTAGCCCGTGCCCAACAGGAAGAGCGCGCCCAGCGCGATCGTGGCGGCCCACCAGATGCGGAATCCCCCCGCGTCGCCGAGCCGCAGTCGCCCCTCCGCCCGGTGGACCGTCGCGCTGCTGGACAGGAGGCAGATCGTGGTGCCGATCACCAGCGGCAGCGACAACGCCTCGCGCGGCGACGGGCCGACGGCGTCCTTCCCGAGGAAGGTCAGATAGACCACGATCAGCGTGCTGAAGAGCGCTGCCTCCGACACGAGAAACGCGACCATGCCCCACTGCCCGGGGCTCAGGGCGATCTCGGGCCCGGCCGCGGGCCGCGGGCGTGACAGGGTTTGGTCCATCACTCGTACCGCCAGTCCGGGTCGTCCGGATGTTTCAGGTCCCAGAGGGGCCGCCGGCTGGCGACGGTCGGGATCGCCTCGAAGTTGTACGAAGGAGGCGGCGAGGTCGTCATCCACTCCAGCGTCCACGCGTCCCACGGGTCGTCGCCCGCGGGCTTGCCGTGGCGGATCGACGTCAGCAGGTTGACGACGAAGATGGCGAAGCTCGGCACCTGGAGGATTGCCCCGACTGTGGCGATCTGGTTCCAGATCGCCCAGCCGCGGTCGGGTTCATAGGTGTAGATCCGCCGCGGCATTCCCAGCATGCCCGCGATGTGCATCGGCCCGAAGGTGAGGATGAATCCGATGTACAGGAGCCAGAATTGCCACCGCGCGAGCCGCTCCGAGAGCATGCGCCCCGTGACCTTGGGATACCAGTAGTGGATGCCAGCGAACGTGCCGAACAGTGTCCCGCCGATCAGGACCCAGTGGAAGTGGCCGACGACGAAGTAGCTGTCATGGAGCTGGAAGTCGAACGGCGCCGCCGCCAGCATGATCCCCGTCAGACCGCCGATCAGGAAGAGCGAGAGGAACCCGCAGGCGAACAGCATGGGCGACGCGAAGGAGATCCGCCCGCCGTACATCGTCGCCAGCCAGTTGAAGAATTTGATCCCCGTCGGGATCGACACCATCAGGCTCGACGCGACGAAGAACAGGTCCAGGCTCCGGCTCATCCCGACCGTAAACATGTGGTGCGCCCACACGCCCAGGCTGATGAACGCGATGGCCATCGTCGCCAAGGCCATGAACTCGTAGCCGAACAGAACCTTGCGCGAGAAGACGGGGATCACCTCCGAGACCATGCCGAAGACCGGGAGGATCAGGATGTAGACCTCGGGATGGCCGAAGAACCAGAACAGGTGCTGCCAGAGGTACGCCGACCCGCCGTTCTGCACGTCGAAGAAGTGCGCCCCGAGCTGGCGGTCGAGGATGATCATCACGAGCGCGGCGGTGAGCGGCGGGATGGCCAGGAGGATCTGCACCGAGGTCCAGAGCAAGGTCCAGCAGAAGAAGGGGACCTTGTTCAGGGCCATCCCCGGGGCCCGCATCCCGAGGATCGTCGCGATGAAGTTCACCGCTGCCACGAGCGTCCCCACGCCGCTGACGATCAGGCCCAGCGCCCAGAGGTCGGTGGCCGGCCCCCGCGCGAACGTCCTCTCCGTCAGCGGGGCGTAGGCGAACCACCCCAGCGCCGGTGCCCCTCCCGTGGCGAAGCTCGAGTAGACGAGCAGCCCGCCGAAGAGCGTCGACCAGAACCCCAGGGCGTTCATCCGCGGGAAGGCCATGTCCCGTGCGCCGATCATCAGCGGAACCAGATAATTGCCGATGCCGATCAGGATCGGCATCCCCACGAAGAAGACCATCGTGGTCCCGTGCATCGTGAACAGCCCGTTGAACGCGTCCGGCCCGATGAAGTGATTGCGCGGGACGATGAGCTGCCAGCGCATCAGGATCGCTTCGATCCCCCCGATGACGAGGAAGACCACGCTCATCACGACGTACATCACGCCGATCTTCTTGTGGTCGACGGTCGAGGCCCAATCGTTGAGCGCTGCCGTCCAGGGCGGCTTCGCGGTCTCGACATCTGGCTCGGCGAGGCTCATGCGATGCGGCCCTCAGCGGAGCGTCCGGAGATAGACGAGCAGGAGGTCCCGTTCGCGGGCCGCGAGCCCGAAGCCTGGCATCAGGCAGCTTGGCTTGATCACTTGCGGGTTCTCGACCCACCGCCTCAGCTCCTCGGCGGTGTTCGGCACCATCCCGGCGGCGAGCGTGTCGCGGCTCATCAGATGGGTCAGGTCGGGTGCGTAGGTGCCCTTCGCGGGCGTGCCCCGGATCCGGTGGCAGTTCACGCACGACTCCGCCAGGAAGACCGCCTTCCCATCACGGGCGGCCGGCTCCTCCGCGGCGGGCCTCCCCTGCCCCTCGGCCCATCGGGCGAAGTCCTCGGGCGATTCCACGACCACGCGAAGGAGCATATTCGCATGCTGAGAGCCGCAATACTCGGCGCATTGGCCCAGAAAGAGGCCCGCTTCCTCGGTCTGGAACCACATCGTGTTGACGCGCCCGGGGATCAGGTCGGTCTTCCCGGCGAGACGGGGAACCCAGAAGCTGTGACACACGTCGGCCGACTTCAGCGTCAGGTAGACGGGGCGGTCGACGCCGGATCCGCTGACGGGGACGTGCAGCTCGTTGGCTGTAGTGAAGCCGAGGTTCTTGCCGTCGTAGCTCTCGTACCGATACTCCCACCACCATTGATGGCCGATCGCGGTGACGAACAGCGCGGGCGACCCGGTACGCGGCGTCGGAGGGTCGACGTTGACCTCCCAGAGCGAGCGGGTCACGACCAGGGTGAGTATGAAGACGATCAGCGCGGGCGCCGCCGTCCACGCGATTTCGATCGGCGTGCTGCCGTAGACTTGCGGCGGCTCCGTCGTGTCGTCGACCACCCGGCGCCGGGAGCGGATGATCAGGACGATCAGGATCCCCTCGACCACGACGAAGATGAGACCGGTGATCACGAAGACCAGCACGGACAGCGTGCGGATCGATTCCGCCGGCGGCGAGGCGGGTGAGAAAATCGAGAGGTTGTGCCGATCCATCGAGGATCACTCCGGGGGCACCATCTCGCCCGACGGAGGATTAGAACCGATGATCGCGGCCGGGGCCAGTGCCGAACGGAGCCGGCTGGCGCGAATGCTGTGTCATCGCGACGCCATGAGCGAGGGGGGCGCCGCCCGCCGCGTAAAGGTCGCCCGGGCGGGGACATCGCGCCACCGGATCGTGAACGCGCGGGCCTTCGCCTGCGGGCCGCGTCTCGGGCATCGCCAGTCCGAAGAACACCAGGGCGGCGGCGGCGATGGCGGAGAGGGTCGAGGAAGCCGGCATCGAAGCCGGCCGCGGGACACGATCATCCCGGTCAGCATGTGGCTGGCCGAAGCCCCGAGCCCGGTCGCAGTGGCCAGGGCCCCGTGCATCAGGTTGAACCGCCCGGTGCCGCGCGTCAGGTCGGCGATGACCAGGACGCCCACGACGCCGAAGATCCCCGCGCCGATGCCGTCGAGGAGCTGGACCGCGACGAGGAGCGTCGGGTCGTCCGTCAGCGTGTAGAGCACGCCGCGGATCGGCAGGACGGCGAAGCCGACGAGGAAGGTCGGCACGCCGCCCCCACGACTCGGCCAGCCGGCTCGACGAGCAGGGCGACCGGCACCATCACGAGCTGCGCGGCGATGATGCAGGCCGACATGTAACCGGCCACGCCCTCGTCTCTCCCGGCCGTCAACTTCTGGCCGACCAGAGGGAGCATCGCCGCGTTGGCGAAGTGGAACAGCACGACCGACGCGGAGAAGATCAGGATGCGGCGGTCCTGGAACAGTTCGCCGACCGGGGCGATCCGCGGCGGCGCCGAGCCCGACTCGTGCTCCCGGTCGCGCAGGCCATCGGCCCCGCGTGCGAGGTCGTCGTCGATCTCGCCGCGGCGGATCATCAAGGTCGCGACGATCGACGCCCCGCACATGGCCGCGAGCAGGTAGAAGATCCCCTCGTACGCGACGTGGTCGCCGATCAGACCCGCGAGGACCGCCGCGACGACGTTGCCCGCGTGGTTGAACGCCTCGTTCCGCCCGGTCCGCCGCGACATCCGCGCGTGGCCCACGAGCCCCAGGCTGACCGCCGCGATCGCCGGGGCGAAGATCGCCGAGGCGACGCCGATGGTCGCCTGCGAGCCGAGGATCACCGGCAAGCGTCGGCAGCTCGGACCATCGCGATCGGCCGCCAGCGCGATGATGCGCGACGGCCGCGACCATCCACGCCCGCTTCCGCCTGGTCCGGTCGATCAACGCCCCGGCGGGCGTCTGCGCGATCACCGAGGCGACCCCCATCGCCGACATCGCCATGCCGATCCTCGACGGGTCCCAGTGCTTCGTCGCCAGGTAAGATCGCCAGGTAAGGCCCCAGGCCGTCGCGGACGTCGGCCAGCACGACGTTCAGGGCGTCGAGGGCGCCGGAGGCTCTGCCGGCTCGGTGTCGCGGCTTCGTTTCATCCATCGGCGGCCTCCGGCATCTCAATAATGGGTCAAGGCCAGCCAGCCGACGCCGACGAGCGTCGTCAGGATCGTCAGGGGGACGCCGACCTTGAGGTACTCGACGAACCCCAGCTCGGTCCCCGCCCGGCGGGCGTTCTCGACGACGATCAGGTTGGCCACCGAGCCGAGCACCGTCAGGTTCCCGGCCAGCGTGCTCGACATCGCCAGGGCCAGCCACGCCTGCTCGCGATTCGCCCGGCCATCGCCTCCATCAGCGGCTTGAACAGCAGGACCGCCGGCACGTTCGAGACGAGGTTCGAGAGCACCACCGACAGCCCGCTGACCATCACCACGGGCGAGTCCAGCAGCGACGTGCCAGCGCTCGATGCCCCAGGTGCGGACCACCGTCGCCTCGAACGCGTGGACCACGACGAACAGTCCCGCGAACATCACCAGCAGCGGCCAGTCGACCGAGCCGGTAGACCTTCTCGGGCCGGACCCGGCCGAGCAGCAGCAGACCGCCGCCGCCCCCAGCGCCACCAGCGCGATCGGCGACCCGGCGAAGAACAGGCCGACCGTCGCCAGCGTCACGCGCGACGCTCTTGGCCAGCAGGCCGCGATGGACCCGCGGGCTCGGCGAGCTCGTCGGGCGCCTGTCCTCCGGCCGGCTCGCAAGCGATCCTCGGTAGACCAGCGAGACGACCGCGAAGGTCGAGCACCAGCCCGATCGCCGCGACCGGGCGCCAGCCTCGCGGCGAACCGGAGGTAGGAGATGTGCGAGAGCGAGCCGATGATGATGTTCTGCGGATTGCCCGTGATCGTCGCGACCGAGCCGACGTTCGAGGCCGTCGCCAGGCCGACGAGGTAGGGGATCGGCGGCCGCTTCAGCCGCCGGGTCAGGTCGAGCACCAGCGGCGTCAGCGCGACGCAGACGACGTCGTTGACGAGGAACGCCGAGAGCACGCCCGACAGCCCGATCGTCACCGCCAGGAGCGGCCGGGGCGAGCGAGAACCGCTCGGCGATCCGTCTCGGTCGCCAGCGCGAAGAAGCCGGAGAGCCGGAGGTAGGCCACGACGACCATCATCCCGAACAGGAGGATCAAGGTCTCGTAGTCCACCGCCTTCGCCGCCTCGCGGAGGTCGAGCACGCCGAAGCCGAGCATCGCCGCGGCGCCGACCAGGGCGATCCCGGAGCGGTCGATCCGCAGGCCGGGGACCTTGCCGACCGCCAGGGCCAGGTACGTCAGGCCGAAGATCGTCGAGACCAGGGGAATCGAGGCGGGGTGGGTCGTCACGTTCGTCTCGTCTACAGGTCCGGAAAAGCTGGCCGGGTTGTAGGCCCTGATCAGGGGGTCGGTCGAGAGGTCGGAGGTCATGGGCATCGGGTCGGCGATCCCGCCTTCGAGGATCTCGTCGTGCGTCTTCAACGTCTCGGGGACGAGCGACGACCACGATGGCCGTCGCAATGCGCCGACGCCGGCCAGGGCCCAGAACAGCCCGCGATAGCCGAGCGGCCCGACCAGCGAAGCCGGCGACCGCCGGGCCGATCGCCGAGCCGCACGACCAGGCACGAGCCGACGATCACCTGCGCCTCGCCCGACCGCCTCGGGTCGGCCAGGCGATCAGTGACCCACGCCGCGGCCAGCACCGCGAAGAGCCCGTTGCCCAGGCCGTCGAGCACCTGGTTGGCCACGATCAACTCGGGCTCGCGGAGCGTCGGCCACGAGCGCGAGCCGCATGGCCATGATCGTCCAGCCGGCGACCAGCAGCGGCTTGCGTCCCCAGCGGTCGGCGAGCCAGCCCGCCGGCCAGACGACGAGCATCCAGGCCACCATGCTCACCGCGAACGCATAGGCCAGCATCCGCTCGGGAGCGTGCAGGTCGCGCTTGAGATAGAGGCCCAGTAGACGCCGCCGGGGGCGTTGGCCGCGTGGTAGAGCACCATCGCCGCCGCGAACGCCCAGAGCCCGGCGTCCTTCGGAAGCCGGCCATCGGGCTTCGGCGACTCGGGTCGACCGCTTCGCGTGTGGCCGTCGGTCTCGTGGATCAGCAGCGCAGCGACGACGGCCAGGCATTGCACGACGAAGAGCGGGCAGCAGGATCGAGCTCGACGCCCTCCTTCTCCGCCATCCAGCCGCCGAACAGGGTCATGAGGACGATGCCGATCGGCTTCCAGAACCGGAGGGCGCCGAGGGCCGCGCCGACTCGCCCCGGGGGCCAGGGCCGCGGCCTCGGCACCGGCCAGGCTCTCGACCACGGCGCGGCCGATGCCGTTCTCGGCGAAGACGACGACGAGCAGCGCCGATCCAGACGATGCCATGTGCCCCGCGGAGGAGCCACGTCGATGCGGCCACGGCCGCCAGAGCGACGACCAGGAACGGCTTCCGCCAGCCGAGCCGGTCGGACCAGAGCCCGACCGGGAACTGGGCCAGCCCCGCCAGCGCGGCGAGCGTCGAGACGATGCCGATCGCCCGGTCCGTGAGACCTTCCTGCCCGAGGTAGAGCGGCAGGTACGGCAGCGTGAAGCCGATCCCCGCCATCCCCAGGAAGTAGGAGCCGTAGAGGCCGATTCGATTCCGCAGGTCCATGATCCATCGATCCTGTGCCGGTGGGTCGCCCGGGCCCGAGCCACCGGGACGGGGGCTCGGTCGTTCGGAGCGGTCAGTCGATCGGCGGCAGGAATCGCGTCGCCGGCCTCGGGGCGGTCGCGCTTCGCCTTGGGCGGCTCGGGCGGTCGCGCTTTCCTTGGGCTCGGGCGGTCGCCTTCTCCTTCGGCTCGGCCTTGCCGGCGCTTCTTCCTTCGGCTCGGGGCGATCGTCGAGGGCCCGGGCGAGGTGCTCGGGGACGTGGGTCAGCGCCTCGGCGGCCCGGGCCAGCTCGCCGGCCCGCTCGGCCCGGCCGGCGACAGCGTCGCGGCGGGCGGCGTTGTAGAGGTCGCGGGACGCGTCGAGATAGAACTTCGCATCGCGGCCCTTCGGCGTCGCGGCAAGTCCACGATCCGGTCATAGGCGTGCCTGAGGTCGCGGCGGGTCCGCTCGGCCTCGCCGTCGGGCCCGTCGCGATCGGGGGGCGGCGGCAGGTCGTCGTCGATGTCGAACGACGCGGCGTTTCGGGCGTGGTCGACGGCGCGGGCCAGGTCGTGCGCGGCGGTGCCGACTCGCGGGCCTCCCGCTCCTCGCCCTTCTCCGAGGCCTTGACGGCGTCGCGATAGAGCTTGATCGCCCGATCGGTCCAGTCCTTGAGCCGCTCCTCGGGCCGGCCGCCCGAGCGGCCGTCGGCCCGGAGCCGCCGGAGCAGGTCGTAGGTCTTCCTCAGGTCGCCGCCCGGTCCGCGGCCTTCCTTCTTCCTTGGCCTTCGGCGGGGGCGGGCCGTCGGAGGCTTCGGGTGGCATCGCGGCGGCCAGGGCCATGCCGAGCAGGCTCGTCGTCCCGAGTGCGAGGATCTTCGGAGCATCATCTTCGGTCCTCCCGTCAGGGGCTGAATGTCCGTTCGATGCGGCGGGTCTCGCCGCGTCGGGGTGGCCCAATGCACAGGTCGTGCCGACGCGAAAACACCGGAAAACGCCGGGAGTTTCGCCCGCCGGGGGTAGACGTCCGTTTCGAGATTGGGCGGAATCCTCCCGACCACGCCGGGGCATTCCTGCCCGAATCGCCGACGAGGCGCGATCGCGGGGCCACCCAGTGCGGCGAAAGGCGTGGGACGTGCGCCGAACCGGCCCGACGGTTGCTTGAGTAGATGGGACGAGTTGAACAAGGATGGGGGCGGGAGCCGATGAGAGTGCCGCTGAAGGTGCAGGTCGGGGCGATCGTCGCGCTGTTCGTCGCCTCGCTCGGGACGCTTGTGGGCGACCAGCGCGTCGGTCGTGGCCCGCGAGCGGCGGCGGACTCACGGCGGGCGACGTGCTCGCACGCGCCGGCGTCGCGCTGGCCGATCGGGGCGAGGCCCTGCTCGCGACCGCCCCCCACGAGTTCGACGAGCTGAACCGGTCCGAGTGGGACGCCCTCGACCGCCGGCTCAGCGCGGAGGCGACCTCGGCGCTCCGACCGTTCGACGGAGTCGAGGGCGGCTATTTCCTCCGCGATCACCGGAGGTTCCTCGGTGCCTCGTTCCCGACCGAGCCGGCCCGGCCCGAGGGCAAAGTAACGCGCGACCGGAGCGGGCCGAACGGCCCGCCGCCACGCGAGGCCGACCTGATCGAGATCCAGGCCGACGCCGCGATCCGCCTGAACCGCGACCTGCTTCGTCGTCGAGGTCGTGCCGCCGAGCACCGTGGCGATCCGCACCGCCCCCGTCGTGGTCGGCGGCCGGACCGTCGGCGCGACGTGGACCATGACGCGGCTGGTCGACCCGCTGTTCCTCGACCGCTCGCTGCGGGGCTATCGGCTCTCGGCCGGTCTCGCCCTGGGCGGGATCGCCCTGGCGCTGGCGCTGACGATCGGCCTGTCGCGCACCGTCCGGCGCCAGGCCGCCGAGCGCGGTCGGCTCCAGGTCGAGCTTCGCCGCTCGGAGCGGCTGGCGGCGCTGGGCAAGCTGCTCGCGGGCGTCGCGCACGAGGTTCGGAATCCCCTGGCCGGCATCCGGTCGACCGTGCAGCTCTGGCAGCGCGGGATCGGGCCCGACGCCGAGTCGTTCGACAACGTCTTCGCGGAGGTCGAGCGGCTCGACGGGATCGTCGGCCGGTTACTCCATTTCTCGCGGGCCGACGCCCAGGACCTCGCCCCCGGCGACCTGAACGCCGTCGTCTCCGAGAGCCGCCCGCCTCGCCCGCGGCCCGGCCGATTCGCAGGGCGTGCGCATCGACCTCGCGCTGGACCCCGCGCTGCCGCCGGTCGCGATGGCCCCGCCCGCCCTGGTGCAGGTCCTTCGCAACCTCACGACCAACGCGCTGCACGCCATGCCCCGGGGCGGGGCCCTTCGCATCGCCACCCGGCTCGACCCGAGTCATCAGTATGTCGAGGTGAGCGTCGCCGACACCGGGCCGGGCCTCGATCAGGATACGCTCTCTCACGTGTTCGAGCCGTTCTACACGACCAAGGCGAGGCGGCACGGGCCTGGGCCTGGCGATCGCCCGCGAGATCGCCCTGGCCCACCGCGGCGACCTCCGCGCCGCCAACCGGACCGACGGCGCAGGTGCCGTCTTCACGCTCACGCTCCCGACCACGGTCAACGGGGAGGCCCGATGACAGCACCAGCGCGCCACGGTCCTCGTGGCCGACGACGATCGGACGATCCGCCGCAACCTCGTCCGCCTGCTCGAGGCGGAGGGCTACCGGCCGCTGGAGGCGGCCGACGGCGGCGGAGGCCCTGGCTCGCATCCGCTCCGAGTCGCCCGACGCAGTCCTGCTGGACCTGAAGATGCCAGGTCGCGACGGTTTGGACGTGCTCGGCGAGCTCGGCCCCGCCCTCGCCGATCTGCCCGTGATCGTCGTCACCGCCTTCGGCGGCTCGGCCCCGGCGATCGAAGCGATGCGCCGTGGGGCGTACGACTACCTGACCAAGCCCTTCGACCTCGACGAGGTCGTCCTGACCCTCAAGCGTGCACTGCGCCAGCGTGCCCTCGCCTTTGAGGTGAAGGCGCTTCGCGCCGGGACCGCCGAGGATCTCGCCGACCCTCCCGGCGACGAGCCCGAGCTGATCGGCCGGAGCATCGCGATGCGCGAGGTCTTCAAGGCGATCGGACTCGCCAGCGCGACCGACGCGCCGGTGCTGATCGTCGGCGAGAGCGGCACCGGCAAGGAACTCGTCGCCACCGCCCTGCACCGCCACTCCGACCGCTCAGCCGGTCCGTTCATCCGCGTCAATTGCGGGGCCCTGCCCGAGGGCCTGATCGAGAGCGAGCTGTTCGGCCACGAGCGTGGGGCCTTTACCGGAGCCGATCGCCAGAAGCCCGGCCGGTTCGAGCGCGCCGCGGGCGGGACGATCTTCCTCGACGAGGTCGGCGAGCTGCCCCTCTCGGCCCAGGCCAAGATCCTCCGCGTGCTCCAGCAGCGCGAGTTCGAGCGCGTGGGCGGGACCGAGACGCTCCGCTCCGACGCGCGCGTGATCTCGGCGACGCACCGCGACTTGCCCAGGGAGGTCGCCGCCGGCCGCTTTCGCGAGGACCTGTACTTTCGGCTCAACGTCGCCCGGATCGTGATCCCGCCGCTCCGCGACCGCCCCGAGGACATCCCGCTCCTCGCCGAGCACATCCTCAAGCGTGTCGAACGGCGGCACGGCTGGGGCGAGCTCTCGATGTCCCCCGAGGCGCTCGCGGCCATCCGTGAGCGGCCGTGGCCGGGCAACGTCCGTCAGCTCGAGAACGCCCTGGCGAGGGCGGCGATTGCCGCGCGGGGGCGTGCCATCCTCCCCGAGCATCTCAACGTCGACGCGGAGATCTACCCATTGGCCCCCCCGTCCGGCGACACCGGCGAATCGCTGCCCCTGCGCGCCCTTCTCGCGGACGTCGAGCGGCGGGCGATCCGTCGAGCTCTGCTCGCCTGCAACGGCAACCGAACGCAGACTGCCGAGCGCCTCGGCATCAGCCGCCGCCAGCTCTTCGACAAGATCCGCGAATACGACCTGCAACCCCGGTCACCCTGAAACACTCGCGTTCAATCCATGCGCAGGACCTTCGCCCCGCGGCCACGCCCGGCCTTGAGGTCGAGGATCGCCTGGTTGGCATCTTGAAGCGGGTAATCACGGACCTCCGGCTTGATCGGGATCTCGGCCGCGAACCGGAGGAACTCGCGGACGTCGTCGCGGGTGACGTTTGCCACGCTCTTGATCTCCTTCTCGAGCCAGAGGTGGGACGGGTAGTCGAGGCGCAGGAGGGCCTGCTTGTCGGTGTCCGCTTTTCGGATCGCATTGACGACGAGCCGCCCGCCTGGCTCGAGGTTGGCGAGGGCCTCGACGATCGGCGTCCACGCGGGAGTCGTGTCGATGATCGCGGCGAGTGGCTCGGGTGAGCGGTCGGCCGTGTCGCCGGCCCACGCCGCCCCGAGCTCGAGCGCGAACGCCCTCTCCGCCTCCGAGCGGGCGAAGACGAACACGCGGGTGTTGGGAAACCGGTGCCGGACGAGCTTCAGGACCAGGTGCCCCGACGCGCCGAACCCGGTCAGCCCCAGACTTCGGCCGTCCTCCAAGCCGGTCAGGCGGAGCGACCGCAAGCCGATGGCGCCCGCGCAGAGGAGCGGCGCGGCCTCGGCGTCGGTGAAGGCGTCGGGGATCGGATGCGCGAAGTCGGCCGGCGCGGTCATCCTCTCCGCGTAGCCGCCGTGGACGTCGCGGCCGGTGGCGCGGAAGAAGCGGCAGAGGTTCTCCTCGCCCCGCCGGCAATAGGGACAGACGCCGCACGCGGAGAAGATCCACGCGACGCCGACACGGTCTCCGACCGCGACGCCGGCCGCCCCCTCGCCGAGCGCCTCGACTCGGCCGACGGCCTGATGGCCGAGGATGACCGGCAAACGGGGCGGCGGCGTCCGGCCCTCGATCTCGTCGAGCTCGGTGTGGCAGACGCCGCAGGCGCCGACGCGGATCAGGACCTCGCCCGGCCCCGGCTCCGGGTCGGGCCATTGCTCCGGGATCAGCGGCGGCCGGCCCTCTCGCACGGGGCCCAGTGCCTTCAACAGCATCGCGCGCATCGCTCTTGATCCCTATCCCGCCTGCTATCTCGCGGCCGTCATTTCTCGTCGGGACCTTCCCCCGCGCCTGCCGGAAGTTCCGATGCTCAGGTCGTGCCGCCGTAGGCCTCCTCGGCCGTCAGGATCGTCTGGGCGATCTCGATGAGCTTCTTGTTCTTGTCGCTGGCGAGCCTCTGGAGCCGCCGGAAGGCGTCGCCCTCGTCGAGCCCGGCCTTCTTCATGAGGATGCCCTTGGCCTTCTCGATCGTCTTGCGGTCCTCCAGGGCCTGCTTCAGGTCGGCCGCCTCCTTGCGGAGGGCCTGGAACTGCTCGAACCGCCGCATGGCGATCGCGATGGCGGGCTCGAGGTCGGCCTGCTTGATCGGCTTGACCAGGTAGGCCAGGATGTGGTCGGCCTCGGCGCGGCGGATGAACTCCGGGTCGTGGTAGGCCGAGACGAGGATCACCGGGATCGGGCCGTCGCGATAGATCTGAGTGGCCGCGTCGATGCCGTCCATGTCGGGCATCTTGATGTCGGTGATGACCAGGTCGGGCTTGTGGGCGCGGCAGGCCGCGACGAGCTCCCTGCCGTCCTTGGCGACGGCGACGACCTCGTGGCCGAGGTCGGGGAGGATCGTGCGGAAATAGTCCTGCATGTCGGGCTCGTCGTCGGCGACGGCGATGCGCAGCGGTCGGCTCATGGCTGCTCCTTCGGCAAGATGATGACGAACTCCGCGCCCGGACCGTCGCCGTCGCCGACGGTGATCCGGCCGCCGTGGGCCTCGACGATCCGCCGGGCGATGGCCAGGCCAAGCCCGGTCCCCTTGGTCTTGGTCGTGTAGAACGGCTCGAAGATGCTCGGCCGCTGCTCCGGGGCGAGGCCGGGGCCGTTGTCGCGGACCGTCACGCGGACGGCGGGCCTCCCGTCGAGCTCGGCTTCGGCGGTGCCCGGAGCGCGACCTCGACCGGGTCGGGGCAGGCGGCCAGCGCGTTCTCGAAGAGGTTGCGGAAGACCTGGCCCAGGCGGAACGGGTCGACAGGGCATCGTGCGTCGCGGGCGGACGACTCCTCGCGGATCGAGGCGTGGCGGCCCCGGCGCTGCCGGCGCCAGGTCGGCCCAGGCCTCGCGCCAGACCTCGGCCAGGTCGCACGGCCGGCGGTCCAGGCGGATCGGGGCCGCGTACGACCGGACGTCCTCGTAGAGGCGGTGAAGGTGGTCCTGCGCCTTCTGGAGCCGATCGATCAGGTCGAGCGCCTCGGGCCGGCCGCGGGCGAGCCGGGCGAGCATCTCCAGGCACGCCTGGCTCCGCTGCAGGGCGTTGCGGCTCTCGTGGGCCAGGCCGGCGATCATCTGGCCGATGGCGGCGAGCCGCTCCGCCTGGAGGGCCCGCTCCTGGGCCCGCTTCAGGTGGGTGATGTCCTGGCCGACCTTCATCAGGGCCGGCCCGCCCTCGAAGTCGGCCAGCGGCCGTGCGTTCCAGGCGATCCACCGCTGCGTGCCGTCCCGGCAGACGATCGGGTTCTCGTAGCCCGCCGTGGGCCGTCCCTCGAGTGCCCGTGCCAGCTCCTCGGCGACGGGGCCGCGATGACGACTCCGGCAGGAGGATCGCGAGGTAGTCGCGGCCGCGGACCTCCGCTGCTGTGTAGCCGGTCAGGTGCTCGGCGAATGGGCTGAAGTAGGCGACCGTGTGATCGGGGCGGAGGATCACGATCAGGCACTCGGCGGCCTCGACGAGCAGCCGGAACCGCTCCTCGCTCACGCGCAGAGCCCGCTCGGCCGCACGCCGCTCCTCGTCCGCCCGCCGCCGCTCGGCGATCCGGCCGATCCGCGCGCGCAGCTCGTCGACGTCGAGCGGCTTGACGATGTAGTCCGACGCCCCCTGCCGCAGCGCGGCGACGGCGCCCTGGAGGTCGGAGTAGCCCGTCACGACGATGACCGCCGCCTCCGGTGCCGCGGCGCGGAGGATCGGCAGCAGCTCGTCGGACGCCGCGTCGGGCAGGCGGCGGTCGAGGACGATCGCCGAGAAGCGGTCGAGGTCGCCGCGGTGGAGCACCTCGGCGGCCGAGCCGGCCACGGCGACGCGGTGGCCCTCCAGCTCGAGGATGTCGCGCAGGTTGTCCCGGGCGTCCTCGTCGTCCTCGACCACCAGGATGTCGAGCGTGCTCGCCACGGTCCATCATATCAGCGCGCCTCAGCCCCGCCCGCGAGGCGATCGAGCGTGCCCAGCAGGTGGGGAATGTCGAACGGCTTGTAGCAGACCGCGTCGGCCCCCTCGGCCAGGACGCGCTCGATCAGGTCGACGAACGTCGCTCGCGCTCGCCGGTGATCAGGACCGTCCGCGCCGCGGGGCTGGCGTCGCGGACCATGCGGAAGACGGCGCCGCCGTCGGCCCTCGGGCAGCATCAGGTCGATCAGCACGACCCGGATGCCGTCCTCGCGGACCCGGGCCTCGGCCTCGTCGGGGTCGTGCGCCAGCGCCGACGCGGAAGCCGCGCTCGCGGAGCAGGTCCCAGAGGTTGCGCAGAGGGCCTGGTCGTCGTCGACGACCAGGACCAGCGGCTGGCCCAGCGCCTCGTCGACCAGCGGCAGCAGGGCTCCGAAGTCGATCGGCTTGGCGAGGACCTTCCAACGCCCGCGCCGGCCGCCTCCTCGGCCTTGCCGCCGCCGGCGTAGGCGGTGATCAGCAGCGCGACGGTCCCGGCGCGGAGCCGCTTGATCTCGCGGTAGAGCTCCAGACCGTCCATGCCCGGCATCCGCAGGTCGAGCAGTGCCACGTCGTAGCGGTTCGCCCGGACCAGCTCGAGCGCCGAGGGGCCGTCCGTCGCCGTGTCGACGCGGTAGCCGAGGTCGCCGAGGATGTCGGCGAGGTTCCGGCAATTGTCGATGTCGTCGTCGACGACCAGGATCAAGGGCCGGTCACGGTTCATGTTCCGTCGCTCCTTCCGACCCGTCGGGACTCATCCTCAGGGTGACCGTGAACGTGCTGCCCCGGCCGGGTTCGCTCTCGACGCGGAGGCGGCCGTCCATCTTCTCGAGGACTGTCCGGGAGATCGCCAGCCCGAGCCCCAGGCCGCGCGCCTTGGTCGAGTAGAGGGGCTCCATGATCCGCGCGAGGTCGGCGGGCGCGATGCCGCCGCCGGTGTCCGAGATGCCCACCTCGACCCCCTCGCCGTCGCGGCGCGCGACGACCGAGAGCCGGCCGCCGGACGGCATGGCGTCGCGCGCGTTGCGGATCAGGTTGCCGAAGACGATCCGGAGCTGGTCGCCGTCGGCGAGCGCCGGGGGCAGCGCCGGCGGGAAGGCCAGCTCGACGCCGACCCCGTCCCCCGGCGGGTTGTCCTCGAGCGACTCGCGGACGCATGGCTCGAGCGGGACCGGGACGAGCCTCGGCAGCGGCATCCTGGCGAAGTTCGAGAGGGTCGTGATCACGCCGTCGGCCAGGCCGACGTGCCGCTCGATCCGCCTCAGGTGCTCGTCCCGCTTCTCGGGCGCGGGGTTGCGGGCGTTGAGCAGGTAGTAGACCGAGGTCTTCACCACGTTGAGCGGGTTGCGCAGCTCGTGCGCGATCCCGCCGGCCACCTGCCCGAGCGTCGCGAGCCGCTCGCTGCGCTGGAGGCGGGCGGCGTACTCGGCCTGGTAGGCGTCCTCGATGATGGCCAGGTCGAGGTCGAGCAGCTTGTGCAGCGACGCGGCCGTCTCGATGAGGCCGGCGGCCGCCCCCGACCACGACTCGCCGAGGGCGCGGGCCAGGCCGGCGCGGAGCCGCGACAGCGCGACGTTCGTGTAGACCTGGTCCAGCCCGATCTCGACGTGCCGCCAGCCGACCCGCCAGCGGCGCTCGACGTAGGCCGCGTCGTATCGGCCGGCGAGCAGCTCGCGGACCCACTGCAGGAGCGTCCCCTTGAGCCGCTCGATCTGCGCCTCGCCGCCGGTGATCACCCGCCGGGCGGCGGGGTGGCGCTCGATCTCGGCGTAGAAGTCGTCGATCAAGGCCGGCAGGACGGGCTCCAGCGCCGGCGCGACCGCCGCGATCCGGCGAGCGTCCTCCTCGGTCCATCCCACGTAGTCTTGCAGCTCGCGGTAGCGGCGGAACACGCGCCGGCCCCCCGTCGAGGCCCCGGGCGGCCATCGCCCGAGGCGTGAAAAAAGCCCACGCGCCGCCAGGAGCGGACGCATGGGCTCTCATAACCCTGGCGGGCGGCCCGGTCGTGAGCCGCCGCAACGCAGGTGATCCTAGCACGACCATTCCCGCGTTACCAGGCACCGAGGAACTCCATCGCGGTCGGATCGAAATCCTTGACACTTTCTCGCTTGACAGGAATGGATCACCCGCTAGGATGTCGGCGTCGCTGCTCATGACGGGCACCGGCGCCGGCTAAGATGGCCCCGCCCTGCGAATCGTCGCTCGGCCGGGGCTTGTTTTTTGCGCTGGCCGGCCGGTCCTGCGATCGGACGACCGGGCAATCTGACCTGCCCGGTCCTATCTCCGCGGTAATGGCTGCCGCACTCGAGTCGACGGTGGTGCACCTCACCACCCGCACCCGGGAGCCGCCGCCAATGATCGCGAACGAGCACGAACGCCCGCGCCGGATGACCGAACGGGCCCGCGATCGACCATCGAGCGCGAGGTCCGAGAGCGTCTCGGAGCCGCCGGCTACCTGTCGCTGCGCGACGTCACCTGCGAGATCGCCGGCGGCGTGGCCCGCCTCGGCGGCCGCCTCCCGTCGCACTACCTCAGGCAGGTGGCACACGCGATCGTGGACCGTGTCGAGGGCGTGCGAACGGTCCTCGATCAGATCGAGGTCAACCCCCGCTCCGGGCGGTCGGCGACGCTCCTCGTCGCCGTCGAAGCAAAGCGGGCCGACCCGCACCGCGAAAGCCGCATGACCCGGGCCTGATCCAACAGGAATTCTCCAACAGGAGGTCGGAGCGATGCTGGTCCTGAGCCGCAAGACGAACGAGTCGATCCACATCGGCGATGACATCCGCATCAAGGTCGTCGCCATCCAGGGCAACACCGTCCGCCTCGGCATCGAGGCGCCCGACTCGGTCGGGATCTACCGCGAGGAGATCTATCTCAAGGTGGACCGGCGGCGCCTCGTCCCGGATCGGAACTGAACTGTCCGCGAACGGCCCGATCTCACCGCTGCGCCGACCACGGGACGGCCGGCTCTCCCCAGGGTCGCGACAGCCCGAGGGCGGGCTCGTCCTTCGCCGAGTCGGCGGCGGAATGTAGGACCGCCAGCACTGCCTCGAGCTCCACGGGCTTGACGAAGTGGTGATCGAAGCCCGCCTCCTGCGATCGCAGGCGGTCCTCCTCGCGACCGTAGCCGGTGAGCGCGACGAGGACCGCGCGGCTCGCATCGGGCCGCTCGCGCATCCTCCGGGCGACCTCGTAGCCGTCCATGCCGGGCAGGCCGATATCGAGGAGCACGAATTCTGGATCCATCACCTCATATCGCTGCAGGGCGTCCGGGCCGTCGTGGGCGATGTCGACCTCGTGGCCCGAGAGCCGCAGGAGCCGCCCCAGGCTTCGTGCGGAGTCGGCATTGTCATCGACGATGAGCACGCGGCGCGACGCGGGCCGTGCGCCCTCCTCGCTGGGGGCCGGGGCCGCGGCTCCGGTGCTGGCGCAGCGCGCTGATCGGCAGTTGCAGGATGAACTCGCTGCCAAGTCCGGGGCCGTCGCTCCGCGCTTGGACTGTGCCGCCGTGGAGCTCGACCAGGCGGCGGACCACGGTCAGGCCGATGCCCAGCCCACCCTGCGATCGGTCGAGCGAGCGATCGACCTGCGTGAAGAGGTCGAAGACCTTGCTGAGCATCTCGGGGGGGATGCCGATGCCGCTGTCCCGCACCCGGAACACGGCGCTCTGGCCGTCCACTTCGACGGCCAGCCCGATCTGCCCGCCCTCGCCCGTGTACTTCGAGGCGTTGTTCAGGACGTTGGAGAGGATCTGCGAGAGCCGGGCCCGGTCGGCCTCGAGCCAGAGGGCGCCTCCGGCATCTCGACGGTCAGGACCTGGCTCCGCGAGTCGATCAGCGGGCGGCTCGTCTCCACGGCGTGCGCGACGATCTGGGCGACGTCGACCGGCTCCATGCGGAGCTCGATTTTCCCGCCCGTGATCCGCGAGATGTCGAGCAGGTCGTCGACCAGCCGGACCATCTGCTCGACCTGGCGGCGAGATCACGTCGCTGGCCCACGCGAGGTCGCCCTGATCGAGGCCGAGCTGCTGGAGGATCTTGACCGAGTTGCGGATGGGGGCCAGCGGGTTCCGGAGCTCGTGGGCCAGCATCGCCAGGAATTCGTTCTTGCGGCGGTCGTCCTCGCGGATCTCGCGGTAGAGCCGAGCGTTATCGAGCGCGATCGCGGCGCGGCCGGCGAGGTCCTCGGCGAGGCTGAAGTCCGCAGCGCCGAGCCCGCGGCCCGACGAGCCCGTCGCCACGAGCAGAGCGCCAGGGCCCGCCCGCCCGCCTCCAAGGGAATCGCCAGGATGCTGATCGCCGGGATCGAGATCGACTCTGCCCCGGCGAGGCTGACGGCGATCGCCGGGCCGGCGCGGTCGGCGACGAGCAGCGGGCGGCCCGACTCGAGGACCCGGTTGATCAGCTCGCTCGAGCCCGCGTCGAGGTCGGCCCACCCGTGCGACGCCCGCGACCGGTCGCCGTCGCCCGGCGCGTGCCACGCGGCGAGAGTCCTCTGCGCCCGTGCGGTCGTCGACCACGGCCACGGCGGCGAAGTCGCCGAGGGAAGGCACCACGACCTGGACCAGGCCCAGCAGCGTCTCGTCGAAGTCGAGCGAGCGAGTCAGAGCGCGGCTCGCCTCGGCGAGGAAGCTCGACCGCCGCGTGGCCTCCTCGGCCACCGCGCAGCCGCCTGCTCGCGGGCCAGCGTCACGCGCTCCTCGGCCTGGCGCTTGACGAGCTGCGTCTTCTTGTAGAGGTCGACAAAGACGCCGACCTTGGTCCGGAGGATCTCGGGGACGACCGGCGAGAAGATGTAGTCGACCGCGCCGAGCGAGTAGCCCTGAGCCGTGTGCGCCTCGTCGGTGAAGGCCGTGATGAAGATGATGGGCGTGTCGGCGGTCTGCCGACGATGCCGGATCATCGCCGCGGTCTCCAGCCCGTCCATGTCGGGCATGTTGACGTCGAGAAGGATCACGGCGAACTCGCAGTCGAGCAGGTGCCGCAGCGCCTCGCGGCCGGAGCGGGCCTTGACGACGTTCTCGCCCAGCCCCTCGAGGATCGTCTCGATCACGAGGAGCTTCTCGGGCAGGTCGTCCACCACGAGAATGTTGACCTTCTCGTCGTTTTGCATGTCGGGCGAGGGACTCCCGGTCCGGTTGCTGACGTCGGGCGGGTCGCGGCTCAGCGGTGCAGCCACGCCCGGAGGACGGAGAGCAATTGCTCGGTGTTCACCGGCTTCGAGAGGTAGTCCCAGGCACCGGCCTCGATGCATTTCTCGCGGTCGCCCTTCATCGCCTTGGCCGTCACCGCGACGATCGGCAGCGACTTGAACCGTGGGATCTTGCGGATGGCCCGCATCGTGTCGATCCCGTCCATCTCGGGCATCATGATGTCCATGAGCACGATGTCGACGTCCGCCTCCGTCTGGAGCAGGCTGATGGCGTCGCGTCCCGTCTCCGCCGAGACGATCTTCATGTTCCGCCACTCGAGGATGCTCGTCAACGCGAAGATGTTCCGGATGTCGTCGTCGACGATCAGCACCTTCTTGCCCGCGAGCACGCGGTCGGTCTGGTACAGCTCCTCGAGCATCTGCCGCTTCGCCTCGGGCAGCGTCCTGACCGGCGTGTGGAGGAAGAAGGCGGTCTGGTCGAGGAGCTGCTCCGGCGAGTCGGCATGGCGGACCGTCACGAGCGGGCCGTGCCGCCGCGGCAGGGCTGCCTCGGCCGGCCGGCCATCGGAGTAGAGGATCACCGGCAGGGCCACCGACCCCGGCCCGCGCTGGATGCCCTCGACAAGGCCGTGGGCCGAGATGTCGCCGAGGTCGCCGTCGATGACCATGCAGTCGATCCGCCTCTGCCCGAGGACCTCCAGCGCGTCTCGCCCGCCTGCGATCGAGGTGACGCGGATGTCCTCGCTGCCCATCGAGTCGAGGATGCGCTCGCGCTTCTCGGCGCGCCAGGCCCACGAGCAGCAAATCTTTCACCGGCCGGTCGACGAACTCGCGGATCGTGTCGAGGAACTGTTCGAGCGACTCTTTCGTCTTGAACGGCTTGGAAGCAACGCTCAGCGCGCCGAGCCCCATGGCGCGGTCGTGGTCCTCCTCGGTCGAGACGACGCAAACGGGGATGTGCCGCGTGGCCAGGTCGCTCTTGAGCCGCTCCAGGACCCGCCAGCCGTCGATGTCGGGCAGGCAGATGTCCAGGGTCATCGCGACAGGCATGTAGTCGTGCGTCATCGCCAGGGCCGCCGCCCCGAGCGACGTGACCAGGCCCTTGAACCCCTTCTCACGCGCCGCGTCGAGCAGGACCTTGGCGAACGCCAGGTCGTTCTCGACGATCAAGAGGAGCGGGTCGCCCGGCTGGCTCGAGTCGCGGTCGTCGCCCACCTCGTTGACGAGCTTCGGCGACTCGATCTCGGGCGAGACGGCCGGGAACTCGGGCCGGGGCGCCGCGGCGACGTGGCCGTTCTCCCCGCGCCCGCCGGCTTGCGGGCCGACTTTTGCGGCACGTAGGTTTGCGGCAGGTAGAGCGTGAACGTGCTCCCCTTGCCGGGCGAGCTGTAGAGCCGGATCTCGCCGCCCAGCAGCCGCGAGATCTCGCGGCTGATCGCCAGCCCCAGGCCAGTGCCGCCGTACTTGCGGCTCGTGCTGCCGTCGGCCTGCTGGAACGCCTCGAAGATGATCTGCTGCTTGTCCTGCGAAATGCCGATGCCCGTGTCGGAAACCGAGAACGCCAGCACCGTCGGCGCCCGGTCCAGGTCCTCGTTCTCGGCGCTCCAGCCATCGCGGGCCGTCTCCACCGACAGCGACACCCGCCCCTGGTGCGTGAACTTGAACGAGTTCGACAGCAGGTTCTTGATGACCTGCTGGAGCCGCTTCGAGTCGGTGAAGATCGCCCGCGGCAGGTCGGGGCTCAGCTCGATCGTGAAGTCGACCCCCTTCGCCTCGGCCACGTGGCGGAAGGTCCGCTCGACGTACCCGTGCAGGTCCGAGAGCCGCAGCTCGCCCGCGTCGACCACGACTGTCCCCGACTCGATCTTCGACAGGTCGAGGATGTCGTTGATGAGCATCAGCAGGTCGTTGCCCGACGAGTGGATCGTCTTGGCGAACTCCGTCTGCTTCGGCGAGAGGTTCCCCTCGGGGTTCTTCGAGAGCTGGTCCGAGAGAATCAGCAGGCTGTTGAGCGGCGTCCGCAGCTCGTGCGACATGTTCGCGAGGAACTCCGACTTGTACTTCGACGTCGAGCGCCAGCTGCTTCGCCTTCTCCTCGAGAGCCTGCCGCGCCTGCTCGACCTCCGCGTTCTTCCGCTCGACCTCGACGTTCTGGTGCGCGAGCAGACCCGCCTTCTCCTGGAGCTCCTGGTTCGTGTTCTGCAGCTCCTCCTGGCGGCTCTGGAGCTCGTGGGCCAGCGACTGGGACTGTTTCAGGAGGTCCTCCGTCCGCATGTTCGCCTCGATCGTGTTGATCACGATCCCGATCGACTCCGTGAGCTGGTCAAGGAACGCCTGGTGCGTCGGGTTGAACCGCTCGAACGAGGCGAGTTCGAGCACGCCCTTCACCTGGCCCTCGAAGACGACCGGCAGCACGATGATGTTCTGCGGCGCGGCGTCGCCCAGGCCGGAGGAGATCCGGATGTAGTCGGGCGGGACGTTTGTGAGCAGGATCTTCTGCTTCTCAAGCGCGCACTGGCCGACGAGCCCCTCGCCCAGGCCGTACGAGCGGCCAACCGCCCCCTGCTCCTTGTAGGCGTAACTGGCCAGGAGCGAGAGGCGGGGCGTCTCGCCGGAGGAGTCGAGCGTGTAGAAGACCGCGTGCTGGGCCGTGACGACCGGCGCCAGCTCGGAGAGGATTAGCCGGCCGACCGTGAGCAGCTCCTTCTGGCCCTGGAGCATCCGGCTGAACTTCGCCAGGTTCGTCTTCAGCCAGTCCTGCTCGCTGTTCTTGAGCGTCGTGTCCTTGAGGTTGCGGATCATCTCATTGATGTTGTCCTTCAGCGCGGCCATCTCGCCCTGGGCCTCCAGCGCGATCGACCGCGTGAGGTCGCCCTTCGTGACCGCGGTGGCCACCTCGGCAATCGCGCGGACCTGGGTCGTCAGGTTCGCGGCCAGCTGATTGACGTTGTCCGTCAGGTCCTTCCAGGTCCCGGCCGCGCCCGGCACGCTGGCCTGACCGCCGAGCTTGCCCTCGACGCCGACCTCGCGGGCCACCGACGTCACCTGGTCGGCGAAGGTCGCCAGCGTGTCGATCATGCTGTTGATCGTGTCGGCCAGCGCGGCGATCTCGCCCTTAGCCTCGACCGTGAGCTTCTGCTTCAGGTCGCCGTTGGCCACCGCCGTCACGACCTTCGCGATCCCGCGCACCTGGCTCGTCAGGTTGCCGGCCATGAAGTTCACGTTGTCCGTCAGGTCCTTCCACGTGCCCGACACGCCTTTCACCTGGGCCTGCCCGCCCAGCTTCCCTTCCGTACCAACTTCGCGCGCGACGCGGGTCACCTCGGAGGCGAACGACGAGAGCTGGTCCACCATCGTGTTGACGGTGTCCTTCAGCTCGAGGATCTCCCCCTTCACGTCCACCGTGATCTTCTTCGACAGGTCGCCGTTGGCCACAGCCGTCGTCACCGCCGCGATGTTCCGCACCTGGCTCGTCAGGTTGCCGGCCATCGAGTTCACGTTGTCCGTCAGGTCCTTCCACGTGCCGGCGACGTCGCGGACGTCGGCCTGCCCGCCGAGCTTGCCCTCGGTGCCGACCTCGCGCGCCACGCGGGTGACCTCGGCCGCGAAGGAGCGGAGCTGGTCGACCATCGTGTTGATGGTGTTCTTCAGCTCCAGAATTTCGCCCTTCACGTCGACGGTGATCTTCTTCGACAGGTCGCCGTTGGCCACAGCCTTCGTGACGTCCGCGATGTTGCGCACCTGGCTCGTCAGGTTGCCGGCCATGAAGTTCACGGAGTCGGTGAGGTCCTTCCACGTGCCGGCGACGCCCTTCACGTCGGCCTGCCCGCCCAGCCGGCCCTCGGTGCCGACCTCGCGCGCCACGCGAGTCACCTCCGAGGCGAACGACGAGAGCTGGTCGACCATCGTGTTGATCGTGTTCTTCAGCTCGAGGATCTCCCCCTTCACGTCCACGGTGATCTTCTTGGAGAGGTCGCCATTCGCGACGGCCTTCGTCACGTCGGCGATATTCCTCACCTGCCCGGTGAGGTTGCCGGCCATGAAGTTCACCGAGTCGGTCAGGTCCTTCCACGTGCCGGCGACGTCGCGGACGTCGGCCTGTCCGCCGAGCTTCCCTTCCGTTCCGACCTCGCGAGCGACGCGGGTAACCTCAGCCGCGAACGAGCGGAGCTGGTCGACCATCGTGTTGATGGTGTTCTTCAGCTCGAGGATCTCCCCCTTCACGTCCACCGTGATCTTCTTCGACAGGTCGCCGTTGGCAACCGCCGTCGTCACGTCGGCGATATTCCTCACCTGCCCGGTGAGATTGCCGGCCATCGAGTTGACCGAGTCGGTGAGGTCCTTCCACGTGCCCGCCACGCCCTTCACGTCAGCCTGGCCGCCGAGCTTGCCCTCGGTGCCGACCTCGCGGGCGACGCGGGTCACTTCCGACGCGAACGAGGAGAGCTGGTCTACCATCGTGTTGACGGTGTTCTTCAGCTCCAGAATCTCGCCCTTCACGTCGACGGTGATCTTCTTGGAGAGATCGCCATTCGCGACGGCCGTGGTCACTTCCGCGATATTCCGCACCTGCGCGGTCAGGTTTCCGGCCATGAAGTTGACCGAGTCGGTGAGGTCCTTCCACGTGCCGGCCACGCCCTTCACGTCAGCCTGGCCGCCCAGCCGCCCTTCGGTGCCGACCTCGCGAGCGACGCGGGTCACTTCCGACGCGAACGAGCTAAGCTGATCCACCATCGTGTTGACGGTGTCCTTCAGCTCGAGGATCTCCCCCTTCACGTCCACCGTGATCTTCTTCGACAGGTCGCCGTTGGCCACGGCCGTCGTCACCGCCGCGATGTTCCGCACCTGGCTCGTCAGGTTGCCGGCCATCGAGTTCACGTTGTCCGTCAGGTCCTTCCACGTGCCCGAGACGCCCTCGACCTGCGCCTGGCCGCCGAGCTTGCCCTCGGTGCCGACCTCGCGAGCGACGCGGGTGACCTCGGCGGCGAACGAGCGGAGCTGGTCGACCATCGTGTTGATCGTGTTCTTCAGCTCGAGGATCTCCCCCTTCACGTCCACCGTGATCTTCTTGGAGAGGTCGCCGTTGGCCACCGCCGTCGTCACATCAGCAATATTCCGCACCTGCCCGGTGAGGTTGCCGGCCATCGAGTTCACGGAGTCGGTGAGATCCTTCCACGTGCCGGCCACGCCCTTGACCTGCGCCTGGCCGCCCAGCTTGCCCTCCGTGCCCACCTCGCGCGCGACGCGGGTCACTTCCGAGGCGAACGACGAGAGCTGGTCCACCATCTTGTTGATGGTCTTGGCCGTCCGGAGGAACTCGCCCTGGAGCGGCCGGTCGTCGATCTCCAGCGCCATGGTCTGCGAGAGGTCGCCCTGCGCGACCGCGCCGATGACGCGGGCGGTCTCGCTCGTCGGGTGGACGAGGTCGTCGATCAGCGCATTAACGGACGCGATCGACTCCTCCCACGACCCGCTCACGTCGCCCAGCGTGGCGCGCTGGCTGATCCGGCCCTCCTTGCCCACGACCCGGCTCAGCCGCTCCAGCTCCTTGGCCATCCGCTCGTTACGGTCGGTCACCTCGTTGAACGTGTCGGCGATCTTGCCCGCCACGCCCGTCCAGTCGAGGGGCAGGCGGACCGAGAAGTCGCCCTTCTTCAGGGCCGTCAGCGCCGCCAACATGGCCGCGGAATCGATCCCCTGGACGGCCGGCTCTTGGAGTGCAGGCATGGATCGATGACCTCCGGAGCGAATTGTGATGTCGTCGACGAACGCATCGTGCGCGCCCGGGGCGTCGATTCGTCAACGCCGCCAGGGCAGTCGGTCAGGGCCGCCCGAGCTCGCCGCGGCCTGCGGACATGGACTTAACCAGGATAGATCATCCCGTGAACGATGGTCAACCGGTGCCCTGCCGGCCCCCAGAGCCTTGAATTCTCGGTGCTTTATCTCACCGGGCGGATGATCGCAGCCGGCCCGGCGGAAGCCGACGGGCCGCAACTCCGAGCCCCCCGGCTCGACCCGGTAAGGGAAAGCCAGAAGGCGATTTCCGCGCCGCCGGCACCCGTCTCTATCGCCTCGGACGATCTGGACATGATCTTGAGCATTCGGCGAAAATCGTCACCGCGCCGGGTCCAGCGCACGGACGGCTCTAGGGGACAAACAATCAGTAACCGCCGCCAGTAAGGATTATGCGCTGCAAAGCCCGAACCACCGGAGGAGACATGCCGACAGAAACGCGCTGGTATCACGACATCGCTTACGTCTTCGGCGGCGCCTTCCTGGCGAACGCGATCCCGCATCTGGTTAACGGCATCTCGGGCCGCCCCTTCCAGAGCCCGTTCGCGACGCCGCCCGGTCAGGGGCTGTCCTCGGCGATGGTCAACGTCGTCTGGGGGATGGTCAACCTGATCGTGGCCTACCTCCTGCTCGCCCGCGTCGGCCAGTTCGACCTGCGCCGGACGAGGCACGCGGTTGTCCTCGGGGTCGGGGCATCGCTCATGGCCCTCAGGCTGGCCTCCCACTTCGGAAGGTTCCACGGGGGTAACCTTTAATCGGCGCGCACGACTCGTGGGACGGGGTTCGGTTCCTGACACTTTTCCATCCCGACAGCTTTTCCATCCAGCTTGATGACCGGCTGCGCACTTGACGTCCTTGCTCCGTCCATGTGCGCATGATAAGGTGCTCTCGCAGATTCCATTGATCAACGTTCGCCCATAATTTCCGGAGTGTTCGCCGATGCGAGACACGCTGGTTGTCGTCGTGGCGTTGCTTGGCGTCTCCGGGGCGCTCGGTGCCGAGAAGCCGATCCCGCAGGACCCCGTGAAGTCCGAGAGGTGGCGCAGGGAACTGCTGGAGTGGAACCGGCGGTCGATGGTCGGTGCGTACGACAAGGTTGGCAAGAAGGACCCGAAGTGGGACAAGGCGGCCCGCGAGGCCCTGGAACTGGGGGCCCGCTCGTTCTGCCTTCAAATCGACCCCCCGGTCACGTTCGCAGAGGTCCATGTCGCGGCCAAGGCCGCCGTCGATGCCGGATGCGATGACCCGTACGTGGTCTATCTCTATCACCGGTCCGCGGTCGGCCCGGATTATCCTGGCGCCGACGAGGCGATCCGGCGGATGAAGGCCGCGGCCAAGGCCATCGCGGACAGCCGCTATCCGGCATTCCGCCGCGCCGGCGTCATCGAAAAAGCCGGCACCTACACAGTCTGGAACGACAGCCCAAACGAGGCGGCGCGGGCTGACGCCCAGCGCGATTTCGACGCCTCGCTTGCCCTCCTGCGCGACAGCGTATCGAGCGACGAGCGAAGCCAGTTCTGGGAGGACCGGTGGTACGAGAACTTTCTCGACCTCCTTCGCGGCTACCGCAAGATCGGCATGGACGGGCCGTCGGCGTACGAGCGAGTCGACAAGGGACTGGCGGACATCCTCGAGCTCAAGGTCCTCCGGCTCCAGGTTCGCGGCTTCTTCTGGTACGGCTTCGGCTGGGAAGCCCGCACGACGGCGTTCGCCCCCAACGTCCCCGCGGGCGGCTTCGAGACCTTTGAGAAGCACGTGAAGGTCACCAAGGAGGCGCTCGATGAGGCCTGGAAGCTCCGCCCCGATGACCCACGGACGGCGAACCTGCGATTCGGCATCGAGAAGGCCATCGGCGGCGGCGACCGTGACGCGATGGAGCTGTGGTTCGATCGCGCGATGAGAGCCGATCCGGACGACTACGTCGCGTGCTGGGAGAAGCTCGACTGGCTCGATCCGAAGTGGTACGGCACGATCGAGGAGATGCTCGCCTTCGGCAAGGCCTGCCAGGCCACCGGAAACTGGCGGGCCAAGATCACCCTGCTGGCCGCCGACGCCCATTTCCGCGCCGGGGGCAAGCGCCCTCCGGCGGAGCTGGTGAACTACATGTCAGCACCCGAGGTCTGGAATGTGGTGCACGAGGTCTATACCGAGTATCTCAAGCATTACCCCGACGATGATGTCGAGCGGAGCAAGTACGCGACGCTCTGCTACCTCTGTCGCCGCTACGACGAGGCTCACGTCGAGTTCGAGAGGCTCGGCGACCGTCTTACCACCTGGCCGAAATTCCCCAATTATCCCCTCGCGGCGCTGCAGAGGTATCGGTCCGACATGGCGAGATACGCCGCGTCCAGGGCCGCCGCGAAGGACGCCGGCGACGGCGCCGCCAAGCCCTAGATTCCTTCGACGGGACGGATGATGGACGGGTCGAGCAATCCTCCGCATGAGCGGTCGCGACTCGCTAGAATGGAGTCGGGCGCAACCACCGGAGCCGGCCATCCGCACCCGCCAGGCAGGCTAGGGCTGTTCCGCGATATCAGAAAACGGGGGCGGAGCCAGCCCCACTGAGAGCGCCACCGACGATCGGGATCGTCCTGACTCGCCGGCAGGGAGGCCGCCGGATTCGGAGAACGCGAGCCGTCCGAATTGCGATGATGTCTCACGGCTCTTTGACATCGCGAATGAGGGGAAGATGAGCCTTCGGGCCAGGTCGGGCCGTCGCGACCCGACCGAAGATCGCGCCGAGCGAAGCCAACCGCCCCGGCGCCGAACAAACCCCAAACGGGGGCCGGCCCCGGGCCCGCCGCGCCGACCGAAGCCATCTATGGGAAGGGGGAAGTCAAGCGGGCCGGTGCAGGGGATTTCGCCTCATCCCCTGAGCCCGAGGCCGGGGGCTCGCCCCCGCCTCCCTCACATGCCACGAGCTGGGGCCGACGTGATCGTGACGCTTCAACCATCTATCCGGGATCGCCCGGTTCGACCGGACGTCGCCATGAATCGGGAATCCGAGGGACGCCGCCATTCAATAGGCCGTGGCCAGGTGCCCGCCCCACGAGTGCCCGATCACGCAGGCCCTGGCAGGCGCGGGCCGTGTCGAGGACCGCGACGGCATCCGCCACGTGCCGGCCGATGTCGAACGGCCCCGACGTGGTGGACGGGTCCAGGCCGCGCTGCTGGAACCGGATGACGGTGAACGCGTCCTCCAGCCCGGCGGTCAACGGCGCGGTGTAATCGGACAGGCCGGGCCCGCCGTGAAGAAGGAGCACCGGTGCCCCGGACCCGGTCTGCGACGCCGTGATCACGCCCCCCGGGACGCTGGCGGTAAACACGCGAGCCCCCGGCAGGCCCGGCTGGCCAGATGACGATCCCGCCCCCCGATCCGGGGAATGAAGTGAACGGCAACCCTGGTCCTGACCTTCAGCGGCACGGCAGGCCGCCTCTGGCAGCCTAGCCGCGACCGGGCCAAGCCGCATTCGCGGCGCATCTGCACTGGCCGCAGGCAGGTCTCGTCGTTAAGCAGGCGCCTGCAGGCTAAGCAGGCGCGTTAGCGAGTACCGGTGATGTAGTCCGTCAATGCGGTTCGCTCGGTTTCGAGTTCGCCGAGACGGATCTTCACCACGTCGCCGATGCTCACGATCCCCTGCAAGCTGCCATCAGCCACGACTGGCGCATGCCGCACCCGGCGCTCGGTCATCATGCGCATGACCTCCTCGATCAGGGTCTGCGGCGTGACCGTGTGCACCTCGGCTGTGTAGATGGCCGTGACCGGCTCAGACATCACCGCAGCGTCCCGCAGGGCCAGTGCCCGGAACGATGTCCCGCTCGCTGGCGATCCCGTCGACCGCGGTGCCGTCGCGCGAGACGACGACAGCGCCGATCCGGTGCTCGGCCAGGACCGCCAGAAGGTGCCGCACCTTGGTGCACCACGGGGTGACGGTGATGACCTGGGTGCCCTTGACGCGAAGTACGTCGCTGATACGCACCGGCCCTCCCGGACACTGGTACGCGGCTGATCGTGTGCCCGTACCGATATCCCCGGGCCGGATACTTCAACCGCGGTTGCGAGCAGATGACCGGTGGCGGATTAGGGGCATTGACCGGGCTCGGGTATGGCGACCCGGATAGCAGCAGGCGGGGCGAGATGAATGAGAAGCGCGCGCCTGTGCCCCATATCAATTCTTCGGTGCGCCGTGGACAGCAAACGGTACCGGGCCAAACTGCCGACCATATCGGCGGCTCGGGTACGTCACGTCGGACAGGGGCTCGTGACTGTGGGTTAGGAGCAGCCGTGTGCTGGGGCAGACGGTGTCTTCTGCGGCCGGTCCTGGCCGTGATTCCCTAGGTGTGTTGTGTATCGGAACGGCTACCGGAGGGCTGGCATGGTGATCATCGATGCCTGGATGCAGCATCCGTCGGCAGAACTGCTGGCCAACCCGATGTTCGATTCGCTGCGACGCTGGGCCCCCGGGCAGCTCGGCGGGGACGAGGTTCCCCTCGAGGCGACGGTGGCGGCGATGGACGCGGCGGGCGTGCGGATCGGGATGCTGTGCGCCTGGTGGGGGCCGCGCGGGCCGCTGATTCCCAACGATGCCGTAGCCGCGGCCGTCAGCCGGTACCCGGGCCGGTTCGCCGGGGTCGCCGCGGTCGACCTGGCCCGCCCCATGGACGCGGTGCGGGAGTTGCGGCGCTGCGTGGGTGATCTTGGCTTCCGGGCGCTGCGGGTGGTGCCGTGGCTGTGGAACCTGCCGCCCAGCGACCGCCGCTACTACCCGCTGTACGCCGAATGCATCGAGCTGGGCATCCCGTTCTGCCTGCAGGTCGGGCACACCGGGCCGCTGTGCCCGTCCGAGCCGGGCCTGCCGATCCCCTACCTGGACACCGTTGCGCTGGAGTTCCCTGAGCTGGTCATCGTGGGCGGTCATATCGGCTACCCGTGGACGGCGGAGATGATCTCGCTGGCCACCAAATACCCCAACGTCTACATCGACACCTCCGCCTACAAGGCCAGCCGCTATCCCCGCGACCTGGTTGACTACCTGCGCGGCCACGGCCGGCATAAGGTCCTGTTCGGCTCCAACCACCCCGCCTGGCCCGCCGCCGACTGCCTAGCCAACCTGGCCGGACTCCAGCTCGACGACCAGACTACGGATCTCTTCCTGCACGGCAACGCCGAGCAGGTCTTCGGACTCACCGGCGCCCGCCCCGGCGTGAACCAGCTACCGACCCGACTTCGTAACAGAGCGTGATAACAGACAGGCCGGGCGAACGTTAGATCCCTGCCGAATATTTACGGTGGCGCTTGGGCCACCATAGGCCGCATCTGTGCGCAGATGTTCCAGTTCGGCCCCGCCTGCCACCCAAATGACGCATCATCAAGTCGCCGCCACCACCTGGGCGATCCTCACCAGCGCACCCGACCGCGAGAACGTATCTTCGATCGAGCGGGTGATGGCTACGGCGCGCTCCGGATCAGCCGCCGCTACCGCCTCGGCTATGGCACCGCCTGCCGACGAGCCAGATCCCGCAGGCCCGGCGGCAGTTCATCACCAGTCGGCATGCTTGTCCGCAGGCTCATCCGCGAGGCATGGACCCTTTACCGGTGGGACGGCCGCCCGCCAAGGCGACCATAATGACGTACCTGTCCGCGCGGTCTGTTATCAGGCGTCGCGCTTGCGGAACAGGACGGCGCCCACGATAAGCAGGACCGCGGTGTAGACGGCGAACACGGCGAACTGGCCCCACGGGGAGAACAGGTGCGGGTCCTGCCCGCCGACCGTGGCCGAGATGGCCCGGCCCGCCGAGCTCGGCAGCCACCGCACCAGGTCGTTGCCCCAGCTGTGCGGCAGCAGGTTCACCAGGACCGGGATCACGAACAGCAGGCCGATCATCGCGGTGATGGTGGCCGCGGTGTTCCTGATGATCGCTGCGGCGGCGAAGGCGAACAGGCCGCACAGGGTGATGTACAGCGCGATGCCGATCACGGCGCGCAGCACGTCGTGCCCGGCCAGGGTGGCGCTATGGTGCGAGCGGGCCAGCAGCGACTGGCCGAGGAAGAACGCGATGAACGCCGTCGCCAGCGAGACCGCCAGGGCGACGGCGGCGAAGGCCACCGCCTTGGCGACGTAGAGGACGATCCGCCGGGGCATCGCGATCAGCGAGGTCCGGATCATCCCGGTGGAGTACTCGGAGGTGAGCACCAGCGCGCCGGGCACCACGATGACGAGCTGGCCGAGGATCAACAGCGCGGCGATGCTGACCTGGGTGGCGTCGTAAATGTCCGGTGGCGCGGGGGGCGGGGGCGGGGGCTGCGACCAGCTGCCCGCGACGGCCGCGCTGATCCCCGCGCCGATCCCGACGCTGACCGCGAGCAGCACGAGCAGCGTCCAGTAGGTCGAGCGGACCGAGCGGATCTTGGTGAACTCCGAGCGCAGGGTCCCGCCGAACCCCGCCCGGCCGACGGCGCGGGCAGGACCGGCGCCGCGGGGTGATGGTGGCCATGGTCAGCCCTCCCGTCGTCGCCTGGCCGCCCGTGCGCGGCCAGTTCCTGGGGCGGCTCCCCCGGCTGCCCCGGACCCGCGGGCTGGCCGCGGGCCCCTTCGGCCCCGGCCCGGTACTCCACGCTGTCCGCGGTGAGCTCCATGAAGGCCGCCTCGAGCGAGGCCCCGACCACGGTCAGCTCGTTCAGCCGCACGCCGTGCTCGAACGCGAGGCCGCCGACCTGGCCGGCGAGCAGCCCGGATACGATCAGCGTCCCGTTGTCGCCGCAGACCGCGCTGCCGCCCGCCCCGGCCACCGCCTTGGCCAGCTGGTCAGCCTGCGGGGTCCACCTCCCGGCGCGGAGACGCACCAGGCGTCCATGGAGATTGATCCTCCATGGTGGCGATCACTCCACAATCTCAGGCTCGACGGACCCCGATGACCGCACCAGGGCCAGATGGCCGCTGAGGGAAGGGCCTTGTTCCTGACAGCCAGCCAACGTCTTGCGGCCCAGCCAGCGAAGGCAGGCGGTTCGCAGGAACCGGTGCCGGGCCTGACGGCACCGGACCGGGCAGCACACCGCATCACACCGGGCCCTGGCGGGGATCGGGCCGTCACATCACGCGCACAGCCTGGTCACGCCCGGCCACCCGTTCCTCCCTTGAAAGCCTGACGCAAGGCGGTTTTACGGGCGTGGACCGCGCGTGGCCTCCTAATAAGCGGGAGGCATCCATGCTGTCGCTGGATCACGAGCCGTCCTGCGCACGTCGCTGCCGTCCTGGGGCAGTTCCCGCGCGCCGGTTGACCTCGCAGGCCCGCGGCGCGAAGCAGGCAAGAGCCTTCTCCCATCGCAACTCTATGGCACAACGCACACGCTTCTCGCCCACACGCTTCGCCACAACGGCATTCAGTCGCGGTTCGCGCGGAGCGAACGGGTCGCCGACATCGCGCCGCTGATCGACGAAACCACCCGCGCGATCTTTTGCGAATCCGTCGGCAATCCGGCCGGCAACGTGTGCGACATCGAGGCGCTGGCCAGCCTCGCCCATGCGCATGGGCTGCCTTTGATCGTTGACAATACCGTGGCGACGCCGATCTTTTTGCGGCCGATCGACTATGGCGCCGATATCGTCGTGCACTCGCTGACCAAGTTCATGGGCGGTCACGGCGCCGCGATGGGCGGCGCGATTGTCGATTCGGGCCGTTTTGACTGGAAGTCCCAGGCATCGCGGTTTCCGATGTTCTGCGAGCCGGACGAATTCGTACCACGGGCTCATCTACGTCGATCGGTTCGGTCGTGAAGCCTATATCGCGCGTGCGCGCAGCGTCTATCAACGCACCACGGGCGCGGTGCTCGCGCCGATGAGCGCATTCTTGTTGTTGCAAGGCATTGAGACGCTCGCCCTGCGCATGGAGCGTCATGCCGACAACGCGCGTGAGGTCGCGCATTTCTTGCGCGCCGATCCGCGCGTTGCCTGGGTCGACTACGTCGGCTTTCCCGACAGCCCCTATCATGCGCTCGCGCACAAATTTCTGGGCGGGCGAGCGCCTTCGCTTCTCACCTTCGGCGTCGTCGGCGGCCTGGACGCCGCCAAGGCGTTCTACGACGAGCTCAAGCTAATCAAACGGCTGGTCAACATCGGCGACACCCGCACGCTGTGCTGCCATCCGGCCTCCACCACGCATCGGCAGATGACCCCTGAAGAGCAGCGTCTCGCGGGCGTGCGCGCCGAAACGATCCGGCTCAGCGTGGGGATCGAACACCCGCGGGACATCGTCGAAGATCTGGATCAGGCCTTGGGCGCGGTCGACGCCAGCCGTCACTCGAGCCGCGGCGGAGTAAGAGTTCACGGTGCTCGATCGCGAGACGGTCGAGCACCCTTGTGAGTGCCGTGCCGCTTGCGCGGCGTGCGTCCGTAGTCGAGGCTCATAATGACAGCGCATTCACCAGTCACAACACGCTGCCGGGAAATTTCTGACGCCGATCTCGGCAGTATCGCTGAGCTTCTCAACAACGGATTTCCAACCCGATCTCGCGCGTATTGGCTGGGCGCCTTGGATCGCCTTAAGAAACATTCTGCTCCGGCGGATATGCCAAAATACGGATACCTTGTCGAACGCGCGGGCGCGCCGGTTGGAGCCATCCTTCTCATATCGACAATGATGCCAGACGGCAACGCATCTACAACACGATGCAACCCTTCGAGCTGGTTCCTGGAACCGCGCTTCAGGACCTATGCGCCGATGCTAAGCAGTCAAGCAATCAGGAAAAAGAACGTCACGTATTACAATTTGACGCCTGCCGTGCACACGCTGCCGATCCTGGAAGCCCAGGGATACTCGCGATTTTCCAACGGCCAATTTGTCGCCTCCATATTCCCTTCCGTCCGCCGCGGCGCGCAGCCGGCCCGTGTTATCGAGCACCCGGTTGACCCCGATGCACACTTTGAACCTTACGAGCGAGACTTGCTTTCGACGCATTCGGAATGGGGATGCATAAGCCTATGGTGCGTGAGTTCCGGGAGAGCTTATCCCTTTGTATTTGTTCCGCGTGCCATCAGACGGGTGATCCCCTGCGTGCAGCTTCTTTACTGCCGACAGATTGAGGACTTCGTCCGGTTTGCGCCTCAGATCGGGTCCTACCTAGGGTGGCGTGGGAGACCGTTCGTCCTCATCGACTCCAAGGGCCCGATTCCTGGACTTCCGGGCAAGTACTTTGATGGCATTGCTCCAAAATATTACAAAGGGCCAGTTTCACCGCGCTTGGGAGACCTCGCCTATACCGAGCTGGCAATGCTGCCTCGGGTATTTTCGTTCGCGATGATGTAGGCCGCGCTTAGCCGCTGTAAGCGCCGTCCGTCAGATCAGATAGAAACTTTTCATTTCATGCGGCCGCGGCGCTCTTTGCTTGAGCGCGCGCCCGAAGGCAATCGCTGGAAAGCAGGCTAATCCGCACGATAAAACTTTGGGCGCGGGCCTGGCGTGGGGAGGGCCGCCAAGCCCGCGCCGCACGACGCGAAAAGCGCCGTAATCAAAATACGCTGCTCAAGTCGCTGGGCGCCTTTTGCGCAGCCTCGCCGGCGCCGAAGGCGAATGCCTGGCGTTCACTCCCCCTCGCGCGCGCCCAACTCGCCGTTGCGATTGGCCGTCCGCTTCGGCCAGAAACCCGACGTCTCCCCGAGCAGTTGCTGGTTACGCAGGAATGGCGACTTCCGCATCTCCCAGTCGAAATCGTCGTCCAACGCCGGGCGGTAGATTGGATGGCTGCAACTGTCGATGATCGCCCCAGCGCGACCGGCGGGCGACAGACTTACCGGCTCGGCGAGGCTCTTCGCCCGCGGGATCGTCCGCGGCTCATCCTTCGCCGGCTCCGCCGCCATACCGCCACAGGTCGCGCGCCCGGCCTTCGATATCAGCAAAAAGATCACGTTGGATTGGTCGACGACTTCGCTCAGCACGTAAGTGGGCGACTTGCACCGCCCTGTCGCGACCGTGGTTTTGCAGCAATCGCACGTCACGCGTCGAAATTTCATGACCCGCTCTCCCCATTGTTGCGGCGGTTTTCGCCGTTCCCCTGTTGTTCAAGCACTTTCCGCAGAGACGACACACGCTGCGAAAGTTCCTCCGTCGCCCGAACGCTTTCCCCGACAACGCCGGCGCAATATTCGAGCAACCGATGAAGCCGCGCGTTCGTGAGCCGAGTGCGCGCCGCGACTTCCGGCTCTCCGTTTTCAGACGCTGCCCGGTCGCGCTTCGGCAAGTGAAAAGGCGCCTGAGGGACGGACATCTGTTCTGCTCCGTAAGCCGCTAACACTGTTAAGTAAGCGACCAAAGGGAAAAATGACAATAGACATATTTGTGGAGATGATTCCCGTCAGGTTTCACGCAGAGGTTGAATCTGGAGCCGTGGGGTTGCAACCGAGCGGAGCCGGGGACAGGAGCCTGCGCCTTCGGCCGGAGCCTCGCGGAGCGTCCGTGGCGCACATCATGTCATCATGTATCAGATTAGATTATTGCAATAAATCTTTGTTTAACCATGCAACATAGCGGAGGTCGAGCCTGTCTCCGGTCAAAAGCTCCGCCCGGCGGGCGGCCGTCGAACCCGACGGTTGAATTTTCGTGGCAACGCGGCCACGCTAAACGGGGTCGCAAGACTCTGAAATTGTTGGGGGCCGACGCTAAACTGGCGCTAAGGCGGCGATACTGCTGGTGGCGGTCAGCCCTGCCGGGCGAGCCTACCCCTGAACCCTGTCGCGAGCAGGTAGAGCTCGGCGCTGTCGGCCCGGCTCGCCTTGGGCTTGACGTGCCGGACGGCGGCGAATTCGCGCTTCAGCGCGGCGAGCAGTTCTCCCTCGGCCCCGCCCTGGAGCACCTTGGCGAGGAAGAAACCGCCGGGCGCGAGAACTTCGCGCGGCGAACTCGGCGGCGAGCTCGACCAGCCCCACGATGCGCAGGTGGTCGGTCTTCCGGTGGCCGGTGGCGTTGGCGGCCATGTCGGAGATGACACCGTCGGCCAGGCCGCCGAGCCATTCCCGCAGCCGCTCCGGCGCCTCGGGGGCGTGGAAATCCATCGCCCTGAATTCGACGCCCTGGATCGGATCCATCTCCAGAAGATCGATGGCGACCACCCGGCCCCTGCCTTCGTCGCGCGCCGGTCTGAGCCGCGGCGACCTGGCTCCAGCCGCCCGGGCGCCGCGCCGAGATCGACGATGCGCTGGCCCGGCCTGAACAGCTTGTATTTCTCCGCGATCTCCAGGAGCTTGTAGGCGGCGCGGGAGCGGTAGCCCTCGCGCCTGGCCTGCGCGACATACGGGTCGTTGAGCTGACGCTCGAGCCACAGCGTCGAGGATAGCGAGCGCTTGCGGGCGGTTTTCACGCGGGTCTTCAGAGCCCGGCCGCCCTCCCGGCCGGAGCCGCCGCTCATCGCCAGCGATCCCGGCCGACGCGGACCGACTCCGTCCGCGCGCATCATCTGGCTGAGGATTCCCTCGCGCAGGCCCCGGTCGGCGATGCGCAGGCGCTCGGCGGGGAACCGGGACCGGATCGCCTCGAGAATGGCGCAGCCCGCCAGCACCAGGTCGGCTCGCTCTTTGCCGATGCAGGCGTTGGCGGCGCGCTCGGCGTAGCTCATCGAGCGCAGCCGCTCGACCGCCTCGTCGACCTCCCTCCGGCCGAGCCACAAGCCGTCGACCGCCCGCCGGTCATATCGGGGCAAATTGAGGTGCACGCCCGCGATGGTCGTCACGGTGCCCGAGGTGCCGAGCAGATGAAACCGGCCGCAGCGGCGTCTCGTCCGCGACCTTGGCGACGAACGGCTCCAGCGAGTCGGACACATAGGCCGTCATCGACGCAAAGGTCTTGTCGGTCACGTCCACGCCGCCGAATTTTTCGGCGAGCGAAACGACGCCGAGGCGCATCGACTCCCACGCCCTCACCCTTCCCCGGCGCGAGCGCTTGTTCGGCGCCGAGCCAGATGATCTCCGACGATCCTCCGCCGATATCGAACATGACGATCGATCGCGCCTCGCGGTCGGCGAGATCGCCGGCTCCCGCCGCGGCCAGGTGAGCCTCGGTCTCGCGGTCGACGATTTCGAGTTCGATGCCGAGCTGATCGCGCACCTCGTTGACGAAGTCCGCGCCGTTGACGGCCGAACGGCAGGCCTCGGTCGCGATGGTGCGCGCGCGGGTGACGCCCCGGGCGGCCATCTTGTCGCGGCAGATGCGCAGGGCGTCGAGCGTCCGCGACACCGCCGCTTCGCCGAGCCGCCCGGTCAACGACAGGCCCTCGCCCAGTCGCACGATGCGCGAGAACGCGTCGACGACCCGGAATCCGTCGTAGGTCGGCCGCGCGATCAGCAGCCGGCAATTGTTGGTGCCGAGGTCCAGAGCCGCGTATGTCCCGAAGGCACGCGCGCGCTCAAAGGGCGGGGCTCGAGCCCCCGCAAACGACGCGTCGGTCCCCTGGCTGAGAACCCGACGGGAATGCTTCAGACAAAACCAAAACCCCGCCCGGCCCGGACGAACGAATATTCATCTACGGGTCATATTCGATTGCCGAATGTAAGCAAGACCCACGGGCTTTGCAACGCGGGCCGCATACCGGCCTTCCCGCTTCGTCACGGCTTGAAAAATGGATGGCGAACTTTGTCGCCGACTTTGAGGCCGATCGCGGCCGCCGTCGCCGCCGTTGAGCTCAAGAACCGCAGCGCAAGGCGGGCCGGAGGGAATGACGCGCTCGGAAAGCGGCTCGGCGTTGGCGACGATGTTCGTCACCACACCCGGCGCGGGAAATGAAGATCATGTCGAGCGGGATGTAGGTGTTCTTCATCCAGAAGGACACTGGAGCGTCGCGGTCGAACTCGAACAGCATGCCGTGATCAGCCGCCATGTAGCGACGGTTCATCAATCCCCGCTCGCGGCTTGCGTCGTCGGCGGCGATTTCGACCTGAAACTCATGCGTCCCGCCAGCGGTGACGATCTGTAAAGCGGGCAAGGCCGTCGGCGGAACCCGACGCGGCGAAACAGGCGGCCAGAAGAACAAGGGCGAATACGGTCCAAACGCCGAGCTCCGACCAAGCTCATTGCGTGGCTCCTGGAACTGACCCGTTCAGCCGGTGCCGCCGGCGCAAGCTTCAAGAGGAACGCAAACGCCGCGTCAAGCGGAGCGAGCGCGCGCAAGCCTCAATGCGGCCCAAGTATCCGCGAGCCATCGAGCGGGCGCACCTCGGCGGCCATCAGCCCTTTCGGCCCGGGACCAAAACGCGCCAGCATGCTGTCGCCTGGCTTGGGATCGACGAAGCCGTAGCGGCGCAACGTCTCCATATGGATGAAGATATCTTCGGTGCCCTCGCCGCGAGTGAGGAAGCCGAAGCCGCGCGCGCGGTTGAACCATTTGACGATGACGATCTCAAAACCGCCGACTGACGTCGCTTGAGCGCGGGTGCGCGACGGCAGGGAGCGCCGAAGCATAGCCGGCTTCGGGTTCCGCAACGGAGATCACTTTAAGCACCTGAAGTCCGCGTTCTCGCGCTGCGCCTCGGCGACGATCCTCGCCCCCTCGCGAATAGCGGAGAATCCGTCGCGACGCAGAATCGTCACATGGATGAGAACGTCCGCCCCGCCATTGTCGGGCACGACAAACCCGTAACCTTTGACGGCGTCGAACCATTTGACGCGGCCGGCGACCTCGATGAGGCCCGAAACGCATTCGCCGCAGTCCGCTGCGCTTTCATTTCTCCGCCGGCTTGATGAATTCCTCGCCCACTTCCGCCCCCTACTCAACGCGTCGGCGGCACGCCTTCGCCGCCCCGAAACCCTCTGCGCCTCGCGGTCAGAACCACTCGTCGAAGCCACCCTAGGTGCGGGGGCCAGCAACCCAGTGATTCTCTCCCGCGAGGATAGCAAATCTTCACGCGCTGAACATAGACACCACGCGAAACTTGAGCGTAGCTGTGGATACGCGAAAAAAAACCGCCGATCCAACAAGGGTCGGCGGGAACCTCACAAAGAGCGACACGCGCCGGCGGGGGACGCGTGACGCAACGTCGATTTACTCGGTCTCTTCTTCCGGCTCCGGCGGAGGCGCCAAGCCCTCGAGGCCGCGCAGCAGGTCCTCTTCCGTCATGCGGTCGAATTGAGCGTCGGCGCCAAGCTCGATTTGTCCCTGCACATTCGGGATTCACCATCGGCGGCGCAGCCTCGGCCTCGGGCTCGTCGATTTCGACGTGCTTCTGCAAGGCGTGGATGAGATCCTCGCGCAGATCCTCGGGCGAAAGCTTGGCGTCGCCGATCTCGCGCAGCGCGACGACCGGGTTCTTGTCGTTGTCGCGAAGCACGTTGATCGGCGCGCCCGACGAAATGGCGCGGGCGCGATGGCTGGCCATCAGAACGAGGTCGAACCGATTGTCGACCTTGTCGATGCAATCCTCGACGGTGACGCGAGCCATGGGGACTCCTTCAAGTGAGCGGGAAACAAGGGGGAAGCGAACGCGCCGTGTACACCTCATACGCGCCGGATGCAAGCTTTGGCCATCCCCCGTTCAGAGCGCTACATGCGCTCGCCGCGCCCGCAACCGCCCGATTGTTGTGCGGAAAACCTCGGTGAAGCTTTCGACGTCATCCTCCGTCGACGACCATCCGAGGCTTAACCGAAGTGCGCAGCGCGCCAGCTCCGGCCGAACGCCCATGGCGGCCAGCACATGCGACGGCGTCACCTTGCCCGATGAACAGGCGGATCCCGAGCTCAGGGCCACACCTGCGAGGTCGAGCGCGATCATCAGTGTCGCCGCCTCGACGCCGGGCACGGCGAAGCACAGGGTATTCGGCAATCGCGGCGACGCTTCGCCAAACATTACGGCGTCCGGCGCCGCGTCGCGGATCGTATCGGCGAGGCGGTCGCGCAGCCCGGCAAGGCGCTCGGCCTCTCTTGCGGCCTCGGTCAAGCAGGCGCGCGCGGCGGCGCCGAACCCCGCGATTGCGGCCACATTTTCGGTGCCTGCGCGGGCCCCGCGCTCCTGGCCGCCGCCGCGGATCAGCGGCTCGCCGAGGTTGAAACCAACGCTCTTTGCCGCCAGCGCGCCCGCCCCCTTTGGTCCGCCGATCTTGTGGGCGGAGAGAGCCAGCGCGTCGGCGCCGAGCGAATCGATGTCGAAGTCCACTCGTCCGGCAAGTTGCACCGCGTCACAGAAGACGCGCCCGCCCGCTGCATGGACGAGCGCGCCGGCTGCGGCGACCGGCTGAATGACGCCAGTTTCGTTGTTTGCACCCTGCAGCGCCAGCAGGATCCGTCCCGACCGGCGACAGGCGGCCTCGAGCCAATCGAGATCGATCCGTCCATCGGCGCCCAATGGCGCGATTTCGAGCGCAGAAGCCGGAAATCGGTGCCCAAGCATCACGCATGGATGCTCGCCCGCGCCAACGATCAGCCGATCGAGCGGCGCCTCCTTTTGTCCGGCGCCGAAGCGCAGATTGAGAGCGGCGTTAGCCGCCTCGGTCCCGCCAGAGACAAAAGTAACCGCGCGCGGAGCAGCGCCTGCGAGGACCGCGACTTCGCTTCGCGCATCCTCAACGATGCGTCGCGCCGCCCGCCCCTCTGCATGGACCGACGAGGGGTTGCCTGGTCGAACTCCATGCGCGAGGCGGACCGCATCCCGCGCCACCGGCCGCAATGGCGTCGTCGCGTTATAGTCGAGGTAGGTCCTTGACACCGGCTTCGCAGCGGCCATGGGGGCTCCGGCGGAAACGATCGTATGGCGAACGGCGCCGCAACAGGCTCACGCAGCGGTTTTTCCTTGCAATCTCGGGCGCCCTGCGTGCTATGAGGCTGCCTCCGAGGCGAGCCCCCGTCGACTCAGCCGAGACATACGCGCGCCGGCTACGTACCGCAAGCGGCGCCGCCTGCCGCCGTCGCGACGGAGGTCGCTGCGCGCCCACCGGCTGGTTCATTTGGAGTTTCCATGCCTGAAGTCTTTTTCAATGGTCCGGCTGGTCGGCTGGAGGGCCGTTTTCATCCGGCCAAGCAGCGGGGCGCTCCGATTGCAGTCGTGCTACACCCGCATCCGCAGTTCGGCGGTACGATGAACAACCAGATCGTCTATAATACCTACTACAATTTCGCCGATCGCGGATTTTCCGTGCTCCGGTTCAATTTTCGCGGCGTCGGACGTTCCCAGGGCTCATTCGACCACGGCCAGGGCGAACTTTCGGACGCCGCCTCCGCGCTCGACTGGGCGCAGTCCATCAGCCCCGAGGCGCGCGCCTGCTGGATCGCCGGCGTATCGTTCGGCTCCTGGATCGGGATGCAGCTCCTGATGCGACGGCCCGAGATCGAGGGCTTTATCTCCATTGCGCCGCCGGCTAATCGCTTTGACTTCAGCTTCCTCGCCCCGTGCCCGTCGTCCGGGCTGTTCGTCCACGGCGATAAGGATCGCGTCGCGCCGCTGAAGGAAGTCCTCGCGCTCATTGAGAAGCTGAAGACGCAGAAGGGCATCGTCATCGAGCATGCGGTGATTCCCGCAGGCGAACCACTTCTTCGAGGACTGTATCGACGACCTGCAGGCCGTCGTCGGCACCTACCTCGACAAACGCCTCGGCATGCCCCGTCATGCGCCTCCTCCCATTCGCAAGGAGCGTTCGAAATCAGCCCCGCCGCGCAGCGACAACGTCTGAGGCTGGAACAGTGTCGCTGATCACGACGACGGAAGAACTCGAGGCGGCCTGTCTCAGAATGGCGCGGCATCCATTCGTCGACGGTCGACACCGAGTTCCTGCGCGAGACTACGTTCTGGCCGGTGCTTTGCGTCGTCCAGCTCGCTTCAGACGAAGAGGCGATTGCGATCGACGCGCTTTCCGATGGGCTCGATCTCCAGCCGCTATTGCGGCTTATGGCTGACGAAGACGTTGTCAAGGTGTTCCACGCGGCCCGCCAGGATCTCGAAATCTTCTGGAAGCTCGCGGGCGTGCTGCCGACTCCCTTGTTCGACACGCAGGTCGCAGCAATGGTTTGCGGGTACGGCGACCAGGTCTCCTACAGCGAACTCGTGCAGTCGGTTTGCCGAGTCGCGATCGATAAATCGTCGCGCTTCACCGACTGGGCGCGGAGGCCGCTCGCCGAGGCGCAAATCGAATACGCAATCGGCGATGTCACCCACTTGCGTGACGTCTATAAAGCGCTGACCAAGCGTCTCGCGGCGACTGGCCGTCAGTCCTGGCTAGAGGACGAAATGAAGGTCCTGAGGTCGCCCGCGACATACGAGCAGCATCCCGAACGGGCCTGGGAGCGCTACAAGTGCCGAGCGAGAAAGCCGCGCGATCTTGCGGTGTTGATGGAGCTGGCGGCGTGGCGCGAAAGCGAGGCGCAGGCGCGGGACGTGCCGCGCTCACGGGTTCTAAAGGACGACGTCCTGATCGAACTGTCCCATCGCCGCCCCGCGCACCGTCGAGGCGCTCGGCAATTTGCGCGCGTTTCCCTCGCGGGATGGAGCGCTCGCGAGCCGGGGGCGAGATCCTCGAGGCGATCGAGCGTGGCCTCGCTCGCGATCCAAAGACCCTGCCGAAGATCGAGCGCGAAAGGCGCAATGGCGCAAACCTGTCGGCGACCGTGGAACTTCTGAAAGTGCTCCTGCGGCAGGTGAGCGAGGAGAGCGGCGTCGCAGGCAAAATGATCGCGACCGTGGATGACCTCGAGGCGATCGCGTACAACGACAAGGCCGAAGTGCCAGCGCTCTCTGGCTGGCGGCGGAAATTGTTTGGAGAACGCGCGCTGGAGCTGAAGCACGGCCGGCTGGCGCTGACGGTCGAGAACGGCAAGGTCGTCACCTTGGAATGGCGCGACGCGGAGGGGCCAGGCGCGGCGGGCTGACCGGCCGCAATGCTTCAACGAGTTCGAAGGCCGCTCTGCGCCCCTAAGCGCGGACTCGAAGCGAGGTGCATCTTTTCGTTTACTCTGACAACGACTTGGCTCATCGTCATTTGAAGCGCCGTTCGATGCCTTCCTGACCTTGCCGCCAATCGTCGCAGCCCTCGTCGTCGATCATGCCGGGATGACCGGCGGGGCGTCCAAGCTCGCCCGACAGCGCGCTCGGCCTCATGGCCTCAGCATGAGCCCCAAGTGTTACCGCGTCAAGCCCGGTTGAGCGCGCCTGACCGGCAGCCAGCGAAGTTTCTACCTCGTAGCCCGCCATTTGAACAATCCTTCGCGCCCTGAGCGCCGGACGAGGGGCGTGGAATTCGGCCCGCGATGTCACCTCGGCGAGCTGCTCGCCGTCTGCCGGGGAACCGTTCGATGCGCGCATCTCGCACGGCCAACGAAAGCCCGGTCGCCGTCGATATTGCGGGCCGATGCCGTTCCGAAGCCCTAACATCTCCAGCTCGCGAATCCTCTCTTTTCAAGCCCATCGGCAGGATCATTACCAACCGACTTCCACCGTTGTCCTGCCGCGCCAAAGCTTGTCCGCAACAAGCTCTGGATCCGCCCGGTCCGCGGGCATGAGGGCCTCGGCTGCATCGATCGTCGCCAGAGCTGCGCTCGCCCCCCGGGGCGCCGCGCAATCCTGTAGATTGGAGCGACTCGCCGCGGCCCTCTGGCCCAACCATCGGCGCATGCCGGCGCGCCACAGCTCGCTGGCGGCGAGGCGGCGGCCGCGCGGATGCGGCGGCTGAACCAGGCGACGGTCCCGTTCGACGATCTGAACAAAGATAGAACATCCTTGCCCGTTTGGCAAGAAAATCTTTCGCACGTCATTTGCCGCGCGACGACCTCCAAAGCCCGCAAGCATCCTATTCAGATGGTCAGACAAGGCGTTGTGACCCGGACGTAACGCCTGTGCTGCTTCGCGTTTACGAAGCGATGCTCTGAGCTGCGTCATCAACCTTCTGCGCAATGACCTCGTCGATGAAATTGTCCATTCGATTGCGACGATGCGAATGTCGAAGAGGGCCTCGGCGCGCGCGCGCCCGGCGCGCGCAAGCGCCGCACGACGCCCGGGCGAATCCAGCAAGGAAGCGAGGGCCGCCACGACCCCGTCGCGCGTTCCTGGGATCGACTGTCAGCGCGTCGGGTCCGCAGACTTCGGCCAGGCCGCCGAGCCCGGACGTGATGAGCGCCGTCCCGCTCGCCAGTGCCTCGAGCGCCGTGCGGCCGAACGGCTCCGGCGTCTTCGTCAGCACCATACCGACCGCCGCCCTTTCCCACGCCATCTTGACTTGGGCGTAGGGCGATTGGCTTCGATGCGAACCCGGCCGCCGAACGGCTCTGCGGCTTCGCGCAGCGCCCGATGTCTCTGGCTCCCGGTCCGTGGCGGACAGAATCATTCGAGCGCTCCAATCGGGCCGAGACTCGAGCGCGCGAGCAATCGCCGCCATCGCCTCAAGATGACCCTTGTCGTCGAGCGCGCGGCCGACGCAGAGGATTGTCTTTTCTTTGGGCGCACGCGTCGGACCAATCGGCCATGTCGAGCCCGTTCGGCACGGCCCGCATGGGCGCTTGCGCCGCGGGAAAGTTCGCGCGGAATCGGTTGGCGCAGTCCTCGCTGACGAAAGCAAGGCCAGAGATGAGCGCGCAGTTCGGCGCTTCGGATTTTTCGCTTGAGCGCTCCCCGACGGCGCATTCTCATAGGCGTGGCTGTGCAAAATCACCGGCAGGCCCGAGGCCTTCGCAATGAATGCGGCGGCGGGCAGATGGTTCTCGACGAGCGCGACTGCGACGTTTCGACTCCGCATGAGCCGCCCGATGGCCCACGCCTTGCCCAGATTGCCCCCAATCGAAACATCCGGGATCGGCTCGGTTCTTATCCCCTCGAAGGGGTCGTCCACCTTCGGGCAGATGACCAGGGTTGAGATCGCGTAGCGGCTGTGGCGTATGAGATCGCGAACGCAAAGTTCGACCGACGAAGCCAGCCGCGGCCCGAAGTGCGCATTGCGCAGCAAGACGTATGCGATGGTCGGTTCGCGCGCCAATGTCCGAACTCGTTTCCGCGGGTCCCTGCAATTCCTTGAGGGGCAGGCTGCCGCGCACCGGGTCCTTACAACGGCGGCCCCGCGCAGCGACAATCGAAGCGGGCGCAATTGCGGCGGACGGTGATTTTTGCTTGATGGTCGGCAGTCTGCCGCCCAAGGGACGGAGACGCGCCAATGACTACATCGGCGAATGACGATCGTAGCAGCGGCGCGACCCGACTTACGCATATCGGCGCAGACGGCGAAGCGCGCATGGTCGACGTTTCGGAGAAGGCTCGCCACACGCCGCATCGCCGTCGCAGAGGGGCGCGTGCGTATGTCCCGAGCACGCTGAAAGCCATCAAGGCGGGCGACGCGAAGAAAGGGGACGTGGTCGGCGCGGCGCGGATTGCTGGGATCATGGCGGCGAAGAAGACACCCGACCTCATTCCGCTCTGCCATTCGCTGCAGCTGAGCAAGGTTGTCGTCGACATCACGCCCGACGAGGCAGTTGCCTGGCCTCGCCGTTCGCGCGGAGGCGTCGTGTCTTGGGCCAACCGGGGTGGAAATGGAGGCATTGACGGCGGTCGCCGTCGCCTGCCTCACGATCTATGACATGGCCAAGGCGATCGACCGTAACATGAGCGTCGAAGGCTTCCGCCTTCTGGAGAAGCGGGGCGGCAAGTCGGGAGAATGGCGGCCAAGGCCGCGAATGAACGGGATGATAACGGTTGAAGAAGCGCTGAGCCGCGTGCTCGCGTCGGCCGCGCCGCCGCTTGGCGAAGAGCAGGTCGCACTCGAGGCGGCGCTACGGCCGCACGCTTTCGCGCGATCTCGCGGCGTTGCGCACCCAGCCTCCTTTCGCCAATTCGGCGATGGACGGCTATGCTGTGCGCGCCGCCGACACGTCCAACGCCCCTGCGACCTTGATCGTGGTCGGCGAATCGGCAGCGGGCCGCGCATTTCAGCGGCATTGTCGGACCCGGCGAAACGGCGCGCATCTTCACCGGCGCTCCCGTTCCCGACGGCGCCGACGCCATCATCGTTCAGGAGAACGTGCGCCGCGACGGGCGATCGCATTGTCCTCGACAGCGCTTTGCCTGTCGGCGACAACCTGCGCCCCGCGGGACTGGACTTCTCCATTGGCGAAGTCCTGATCCCGGCGGGACGGCGGCTGACGCCGCGCGATGTGGCGCTGGCTGCTGCGGCCAACCATGCCGACTTGCCGGTGCGCCGGTGCGCACGGGTCGCGATTCTGGCGACTGGCGACGAACTCCTCGCCTCCTGGCGGGAACTCTGGGCCCTCTCAAATCGTCGCCTCGAACAATTTCGCCGTCGCAGGAGTGGTCGAAGCCGCAGGAGGTATCGCGATCGACCTCGGCATCGCGGTCGACAGGATGGACGCGCTCGATAAGGCGATTCAGCGCGCGATCGAGGAGAAGGCAGACGTTCTGGTGACCTTGGGCGGCGCATCGGTCGGCGACTACGACCTCGTGCAGACGGCGCTCGTCGGCGCCGGAATGGATCTCGGTTTCTGGCGGATCGCCATGAGACCCGGCAAGCCGCTCATGCACGGCAGGCTCGGCGGCATGCGGGTGCTCGGCCTGCCGGGAAATCCCGAGTTCGTCCACGGTCTGCGCCATTCTGTTATCTGCGCCCCCTTCTGCGCGCTTTGCACGGCGAACCCGGTGCCGGCGTTGATCCGGCTCAGCCAGCCCGCCTCGCTGTCGACCTTCCTGGCAACGGCCCTCGCCAGGACTACATGCGCGCCGCCTTCAGCCACGATGCAGAAGGAATCCTCTTCGCCACTCCCGCAGAATTGCAGGATTCCTCGCTGGTGAAAGTCATGGCGCGAGCCGACGGGCTGATCGTCAGGACGCCGCGAGCCGAGCCTGCAAAAGCAGGAGACCCGTGCCGGGTCATCCAATTCCACGAATTCGGGGTCTAAGCAGAATTCCGTTTGGTTAACCAACGGATAGGTTCTTTGCAATTCGCTGCCGGCACCAATTCGCGAGGTGTGTGGCATGGCGGGAAAGTCTCCGGTTACGGCGAGCGATGAACAACGCGCCGCCCTTTTGGGTCTTGCCGGTTCACGTGATCGGGGCGAGGCGGACCGGGCGCGCGCCGTGCTGCTGACGCTGGCTGGTTGGACCAGCCCCAAGATCGCGGAGGCGTTCGGCGTGCGCGAGGATACCGTTCGCCTCTGGCGCAGCGACTTCACCGCCGGCGGGGTCGCAGCGGTGAAGGCGAGCATCGCGCCCGGCCCGCCTCCGATGAAGAGTGAAGCCGCCTTGCGCGTGGCCACCCCCTTGCTGGAAGAACCTGTGGCCGACCGGCGCAACTGGACGATCCCCCGCCTTCGCGCCGAGATCGAAGCGCGCGAGGGCGTGTGCATCAGCCGTTCGCAACTGTCCAAGGCCTTGCGAAAAAAAAGTTCCGCTGGCGGCGGCCTCGGCACACGCTGAAGGGACGCCAGACGGAAAGCGAGGTGGAACGGGTGGGCCTGCGCCTGCAGCTGCGCAAACGGCAGGCCGAAGCGGGCGACATCGTTCTTCTCTACGGCGATGAGAGCGAGGCGCTGACGCATCCCTCTCTCGCCCGCGCCTGGGCGAAATCGGGGGCGTACTTGCGTGTGCCGGCGCCGGGGCAGGCCAAGAAGGTCGCGATGCTGGGGTCGCTCGATCACGTCACGCGCCAACTCATCGTCCATACCAGCCCGACCAAGCGCAGCAGCGATTTCACGACCAACATGGGCTCGGACGCGTTCCCGCGCCCAGCCAGGGGGGCGCGAGCCGAGAGGCGCGTCCGTCGCCAATTCCGCCATAGGTCATCACCTCTAACGTTTGAGGCTCTTCTCCGCGCGTGAGGGGGCAGGGCCCTGCAGGCACCGAGAAGAGGAACGCGGTGGTCAGGCCGAACAGCATCATCCCATTGAGCGCTTCGAGCGCGCCCATCATCTGCCATTCAGGCTCCAGATAGATGTTGGCGTGCCCGTAGCTCGTCATCGCGCTGAGCGAATACAGCATCGCGAGTCTTGGGTCCGATGACGCGCCGAGCACGATATAGGCGAAGGCCCAAGCGCCGCCTTCGAGGGCGTGAAGCCCGGTCAGCAGCAACACCGTCGACGCAACGACCAGGGCGAGCAAGCCTCGGGACCGGCCGACTCCCAAGAGGCTCGTCAGCCGTACGACGACATGTTCGCGGATTTCGATGAGGCCAAAACCATGCGCGAGCACGGTCAAGACGATCAGCGGCAAGCTCCACAACCAGTTGTTGGACCAGCCGCCCGCGATCGTCAGCAGGTCCGGCCGCGCAACTTCCGTCGTCAGCGCCACTCTCTCTTTGGAATAAGAGTGACATCTAGTTGGCTAGGGATGTTTTCACTTTCGCCCTCAGTTCCGCGCGCCGACGATGGCCCGCCAGAAGCCGCTGTAGCCCAGTTCGAAGCCGACGATCGAATAGTCGAGATCGATCCCATCCAGCACTTCGTAGGCGGAATTGTTGCAGATCGAGAAAATGATCAACCCGTCTTTCGACACGTGATGCCGCGCCTGGCGCAGATAGGACTCCGTGATGTGCCCATGCGGGTCGCACAAACTGTATTTCTCGATGTCGTTTTCCGGATTTTTGTCGACCATCGGCGTGTTGAAAACGATCAGATCGAAATTCGTTTCCCGAATCCTTTCGAACAAATCGGACTGGAATGCCGTCAGCGTCAGATTGTTCAGCCGCGCGTTGTCGAGCGTAGCCCGAACGGCGACCGGGGAAATGTCGGTCGCGACTGTCCTTGACGTCCAATTGGCGGCGATGAAGAGCGAGATGATGCCGCAACCCGCGCCGATCTCCAGCGTCTTACTGATGACATTTGGATCCATCGCCTTGATGTTGCGGATGAAAAACTCGGAACTGGAATCGGGCAGCGGATGATAGACACCCGCAGGCACGTCGACGACCAGTCCGTCGGTGTGGATTCGCTCGGGAACCGCCTGGCGACGAACGAGCGCCGCATGCGCTGCGGCGATGTCGAAAGTCGCCGAATTCACAAGATTGGCAAGACCAAGCTTGCGAAGAACGGACAGCCGCGCCCCGACCCGGTATTCAACATTCATCGGCATTCGCCTTTGTTGTACTTGGCGCGGTCCCCGCCCCACCGGCTTCAATTGCCGCGGACCTCGCGTCCGACGGATCCGACGTTAGTTATACGAGTCGTCGTTCCTATAAGTTTCAAGCCTCGCTTGCCCGCTCGCTTTCATGCCACTCATGCAACAGCCAATGCGACAGCGCGGTCAGAAACACATGAATTGTGATGCCCGCCACCGAGATCAAGAGCAGCGCTGCAAACATTCTTGGAATGTTCAGCCGAAACCCGGATTCGACGATGCGATACGCGAGCCCCGACCCCTGACCCGCCGACCCGGCCGCGATCTCCGCCACGATCGCGCCGATAAGCGCCAGCCCGCCGCTGATCCGCAGCCCCGCGAGAAAATACGGCAGCGCGGACGGCAGCCGCAACAGCATGAATTGCTGGAAGCGCGTGGCGCGATACATCTGAAAGAGATCGACGAGATTGTGGTCGGCGGATGAGAGCCCGAGCGTGGTGTTGGCGAGCAGCGGAAAGAACGCCACCAGGAAAGCGCAGACCAGAACCGCGACCGTCGGCGTCAGGTAGATCAGCAGCAAAGGAGCGATGGCCACGATCGGCGTCACCTGCAGGGCGACCGCGAATGGGTAGAACGCGCGTTCGACAAGCCGCGACTGGGCGAAGATCACCGCCAGCGTCACGCTTCCGATGACTGCGGCGATGAGCGCCTTCAAGGTTATTGAGAGCGTCACCCAAAGAGAGCTCGAAAAGGTCGGCCAATCAGTGAAAAGGGTGGCGATGATGACGCTCGGCGCCGGCAAAAGATAAGGCGGGATGGCGAAATACCGAACGACGCCCTCCCAGACGACCAGCCCGAGCCCGAGGGTCAGGGCCGGAACGGCATAGCCGACAATGTCGTCGCGGGTCATTCGGTGAGCTCGCTTGGCGGCGCCTCGCCCATCGCCAGATGCAGCGCGGCCGACGTCCGGCGGCATGTGTCGGCGTAAGCCGCGGACAAGCGAAACCCCTCCCGGCGCGGCGCCGGGGCGTCTACCCCGATCTCCGCGACCGCCCGCCCCGGACGCGCCGCCATCACGATGATGCGGTCAGCGAGATAGACGCTCTCGAAGACCGAGTGCGTGACGAAGACGACCGTCGCGCCGAGCGACGCCTGTAATTCGGCCAGGTCATCGTTGAGCTTGAGGCGGGTGATTTCGTCGAGCGCGGCGAAGGGCTCGTCCATCAGCAGCACCGACGGCCTTGTCACCAGCGCCCGGGCGATCGATACGCGCATCTTCATCCCGCCGGACAACTGACGCGGATAAGCCTTGGCGAAACCGGACAGTCCGACCTGCGCCAACGCTTCTTCGATGCGCGGCCTCGCCTTGTCCTTCGGAACGCCGGCCAGCCGCAGCGGCAGCCAGACGTTGGAGAAGACGTTGGACCAAGGCATCAGCGTCGGCTCCTGAAATACGAAGCCGAATTCAGGCCGCTCGCAGCTCCAGTGAATTTCGCCGCGCGTGGGCGCGGCCAATCCCGTCAGAAGCCGTCAGAACCGTGGATTTTCCGCAACCGGACGGCCCGAGCAACGCAAGGAATTCGCCGGAGCGTATCTCGAGGTCGAGACCTGACAGCGCTGTCACCTGATTGCCGAAAACCTTGTCGACCCCTTTGAACGTCGCCAACGGCGTCGCGTTCGCTTTCGAAGAGGCCGCTCCTTCGCCGGACGGCAATGTCGACAATCTTTGTCATTTGACGAACCAACCGGCCTGCCGCTGCGCCGGTTCCCGCCGGCAGACCGCCCCAGACGTTACAAGGCCAGAGGACCGTATCCTATTCGTCCCTATCCCCCTCGGCGGACACGCCTTCGCCGCCAACATTCCGCCCCTCTCCCAAAGAAGCGCCTCATCGGACGTCATATAGGAATTAAACTACCGACCTTATAGACCTCTCGTTTCCGGGTCAAACGACTGGCCCGATTGCGACAAGGAACCGCCACGCACCCGGCGGACGCGGGATAAGCCGCGTCGTGCTTGACGGGGAGTTCGGAGGCGTGCAATTCGCCTACCCGCGTTTCGGGCGGCGCGTCAGGAGGTTCTGGATCGATGACAAAGGACTATGTCGCCGACCATCTCGACGCCCCAAGCCTTGATCATCTGTTCCCCAACATGATCGAGGTCGACAAGAGCGTGTCGACTTGGCCCTGGCTGCGCCGCGACGTCGATCATCCGTTTCGGGTGGATCGTCGCAATCCGATCGTCGGTTTCATCAATCGCGACGAGGCGTCGCTCCTCTATTCGAATGCGCGCCTGTTCGTCGGGCGCGGCGGCCTCGAGATCGGGGCATGGCGCGGCTGGTCGACCGCACATCTCATCGCGGCGGGCCTGGCGAGCGCTCCATGTTGTCGAGCCCCTGCTCGAGGATCCCGATTGGCGGTCCGAATTCGTCGAGGTGACCCGCAAAGCCGGCGGCGGCGCGAACACGATCCTCGTGCCGGAGAAAAGTCCCGAGGCGGTGTTGCGCCTGGGCGCATCCGGCGTGAGGTGGTCGTTCGCCTTCATCGACGGCGACCATGACGGTGAGGCGCCGGCGCAGGACGCGCTTGCCTGCGCACCCTATCTCGAGTCGACCGCCATGGTCCTCTTCCACGATCTCGTTTCGCCTTATGTGGCGAAAGGACTGCGCGCCCTCCAATCGGCGGGCTGGAACGTCATGGCCTATCAGACGGCCCAGATGCTGGGGGTCGCATGGCGGGGCGAGGTCGTCCCGGTCGCGCACAAACCCGACCCGTCGCAGCAATGGCGCGTTCCCGGGCACCTGGAAGGAATCGTCATATCGGGCGTCACGGCGACTTGAGCCGTCCAATCGGAAGGGAGGCAAACATGGCCAACGTCTACGCAAGAGGTCTCGGCGCGCTCGCGCTCGCGCTTTGCGAATTTTCCGCGCCGGCGATGGCCGACGATGCGCAGATCGCGCGCGGACGCTATCTCGTCACCATTGCCGGCTGTTCCGACTGCCACACGCCTGGCGGAATGCTCGGCGCAGCCGACATGAAGCGCTACCTCGGCGGATCCGACGTCGGCTTCTCGATCCCGACCCAGGGCGTCTTCGTCGGGCAGAACCTCACGCCGGACAAGGAAACCGGGCTCGGCGACTGGACGGCCGAGCAGATCGTCACAGCGATCCGCAAGGGCAAGCGGCCGGACGGCAGCGAACTCAGCGGCGTCATGCCCTGGGGATCGTTCTCGCATCTGACCGACGACGACGCGATGGCGATCGCCGCCTTTCTCAAGAGCCTTCCGCCGGTCAGCAACAAGGTCGTGTCGTATCAAGTCGATCCGACCACATTCCGATTGCGGTCTCGGCGGTGCTGCCGCCGGAGATCTACAACGCTCTGCCTCCCTCGCAGAAGTGACCGGCCAACCGGCGGCGCGCCAGCGCCGCCTGTCGCCTCCTAAGCTCAGTTCTTGGGCCGCAGGTCCACGCCGACGCCCTTGTTGACGAACTGCAGGGTGTAGGCCTTCTTGTAGTCGATGCCCGCCTTGACGACGCCGGCCTTGACCATCTTGTCGTAGAAGTCCTTCCATCGTTCGTCGGTCATGGCGCCGATGCCCTTGGTCAGCGTGTCGCCCGAATTGACGATGCCGTATTCCTTTAACTTGGCGATCGAGAACGCGATCTGATCATCCGTCATCTCCGGATTCTCTCTCTTGATCGTCGCGTTCGCCTTGGCGTTGTCGCCGTAAAGATAATGGTACCAGCCGATCGCCGACGCGCTGACGAAGCGCTGCACCATGTCGGGGTTCTTCTCGACGACCTCACGGCGGGTGATGATCTGGGTCGAATAGGTCGAATAGCCGTAATCGGCCAGCAGGAAGACGTTCGGCTTGAAGTGGCCTTGCTTCTCGACCTCGTAAGGGCTCGGAGGTGATGTAGCCTTGCTGGATCGAGTGCGTATCGACGATGAACGGCGCCGAGTTGAAATTGTAGGGCTTGATGTGTCTCGTCCGTGAAGCCATAGGCGAGGCGCATCCAGGCCCAGAAGGTGTTGACTGCGCCGGCGCTGACGAAGGCGGGGTTGGCTTTCGGCAGATCCTGCCACTTGTCGAGGCCGACGCCCGGGTGGGACATGAAGCACTGAGGGTTTTTCTGGAAGTCGGCCGCGACGGTGAGGGTCGGGATGTTGTTCTGGACCGCGAGGAAGTCGCCGATCATGTCGCCGCCCATGAAGAATTCGATCTTGCCGGCGATGAGCAGCATGCCCCCGTTCGAGGTCGGTCCGCCCTGCAAAATCGTGACGTCGAGCCCGTATTTTTCGTAAGTTCCGTCGACCACGGCCTGATAGTAGCCGCCGGCCTCCGGATCGGCGAGCCAGTTGGTGCCGAACGTCACCTTGTCGAGAGCGAAGGCCGGCTCGGCAAGGCCCACGAGCCCGGCCACGGCGGCAATGATCGCAGCGCGCATTTTAGAGTTCCTCCAACATTGTCGTACCGGAGCGCGCCGAACTGCATGCGTCGCCTCCCCTTCCCCCGGCAAAGTCCTCCCGCCGGCCTTCAAGGGAAGGCCGTTTGAGCCGCCCCCCGCGAACGATTACCATAGGCGCCGGATTCGCAAGCGTCGAATCCAAATTTAATAACGGCGGTCGGAACGAGGGGCATGTTCGCCCTCAGGGGCCCCTTTGCGCCTGAAGCCGCCCGATTGGAGTAAGCACCATGCGCCTCTGGATCAAGGACCCGCTCGCGATCCTCGCGCCCGAGGCGGAGCGCGGCGTCGTCGTCGAGGGCGCCGAGATCGTCGAATGCGTCGGACGCGGCGAAACGCCGGCCGCGCCCTTCGGCGCGACGTTCGACGCTTCGCGCCATGTCGTGTTGCCGGGCCTTGTCAACACGCACCATCATTTCTACCAGACGCTGACCCGCGCCCACCCCGCCGGATTCGGCAAGGAGCTCATCCCGTGGCTGGTGGCGATGGAGCGCGTCTGGGACCGGATGACGCCCGAGGCGCTCCGCATCGCGGCGAGAATGGCGCTCGTCGAACTCCTCCTGTCGGGCTGCACGACGGCGGCCGATCATCACAACCTGTTCCCGCCCGGCCTCGAGAACGCGATCGACATCGAGGTCGAGGAGGCGAAGGCGCTCGGCCTGCGCATGACGGTCACGCGCGGCTCGATGGGCATTTCCGAGAAGGACGGCGGCCTGCAGCCGGATTCGATCGTGCAGGATTCGGACGCGATCCTTCAGGACAGCGAGCGGGTCCTGAAGCTGTTCCACGACCCGCGCCCCGGCGCGATGATCCGGGTCGCGCTCGCGCCCTGTTCGCCGCTCGCCGTGCCGCAGCGGGTGATGACCGAATCGGCTGAGGCTCGCCGAACGCTACGACGCCCGGCTTCACTGCCACCTCTGCCAGTCGCTCGACGAGGACGCCTACGCCGAGCAGGCGTTCGGCAAGCGCTCGGTCGACCTCCTCGAAGACGCGGGCTGGATTGGCCCGCAGACCTGGGTCGCGCATGGCATTCATTTCAACGACGAGGAAATCGTCCGACTCGGCCACGCCGGCGTCGGCGTGTGCCCACTGCGCCGCCTGCCGACATGGCGTTCGGCATCGGCGTCTGCCCGACCCTCGATCTCGAGGCCGCGGGAATGCCGGTCGGCCTCGGCGTCGACGGCTCGGCCTCCAACGATTCCTCGAACATGATGGAGGCGGTGCGCCATTCGCTGATGCTGGCGCGGCTGCGCTATGGCCCGGCCGCGATCACCCCGCTCGACGCCCTCCGCTGGGCGACCGAAGGCTCGGCCCGCTGCCTCGGGCGCGACGACATCGGCGCATCGCGCCGGGAATGCAGGCGGACCTCGCGCTCTACCGGCTGGACGAGCCGCGCTTCAGCGGCGCGCAGGACCCGATCGCCGCACTCGCGCTCTGCGGCGCCCATCGCGCCGACCGCGTCATGGTCGCCGGCCGCTGGCGCGTCATCGACGGCGCGCCGGAGGGAATCGACCTCGAGGCGCTGATCGCGAGCCACAAAGCGGCGGCGAAAGCGTTCGCCTGAGGGCCGCGGCCGCCGCCGACGGGGAAAGCGGGCAAATTGGTTGATAATCCGAATTTGTAAGACCTCCAGCTGACAGCATTTGGACACGTCAGGACCCCGTGAAACGTCGCGTGGAACGGGAAAACTGCTTTTATTTTCTTGCATTTTCTTTCCGGTATTGATCTTTTTCAATGCCTTACGCGGTATCCGAATGACCCCTCCCCCCGGCCCGCCTTCTCTCCCCCGCGCAGCGCGTAAGGTGGAACGGGGAGAAAATTTGATCATCCACCCTAGCATGAAATTCGACTTTTGAGAAGATATTGTTGACATGCGGCAACGCCGCCGGCCTTCGGCCAACGCACCGCCTTGGGGTCGTTGAGCGGCGATCGCCGATCGGCGCGCGCGTGAGCGCGCAGCGTCCAAGCTAGACGCCGGCCGTCCAGCTCGCGAGGAAGATCAGCCCAAACGGCAGCCAAGTCCCGACGACGGAGCGAAACATCGCGAAGCTGCGTTCGAACAACGGCGCAACAACAAGTCCGTCCAATGCCATGATGACCCCGGTCATCACGATGGCCCGCAGCAGGGGATCGAACTCAGGGGCTGCGAGCCTGTGAAGGGCTGACAGGCAGAACGCGAAGATCGGCGCCGCGACGAGATGAACGGCCAAGGTGGTCTTCATCGACCAGATCCGGCGGCCACCGCCGATGACCGCGCCGCATAAGCCCCAAACGACGAGACTTGCCGCCAAAAGCTCAATCCACGCCATCTCTCCCCCCGAAGCCGCCCGCGAGCTTATCCCCTGAAGCGTGCGCCGGTCGAGGCCGTCTGCCGCCAATTGCGCAATGAATTGCTTTCCCTCGCTGCGCTCGGGGTCGCAATGACGAAGTGTTGAAGACAAACGCGGCGCAGGCATTCCCGCACAAAACCTGAAACGCCCTGATCCGCCTCGCCGTCCGGGACGAGCCGTTCTTTGACAAAACGCGACGGTCGGGCGAAATCGAACTCGGCGATAGGCGGCTCGGACCGGGGGTGTAACACTGTTCTTTCGCGCGCTTCCCGTGTCGTGGCCGGCGGCCGCGGTTGCGCTCGCGGCCTGCGCGCCGGTCGGCCCCGACTTCGTGCGGCCCGCGGCGGTTGTCTCGCCGCAATATAAGGAAATCAAGGGCTGGAAGGTCGCGACCCCACGCGCAGGCGAACCGAAGGGGGCTTGGTGGGTCACGTTCCACGATCCGGAACTCGACCGGCTCGAACCCGCCGTCGTCATCTCCAACCAGACGGTGAAAGCGGACGAAGCCAACTATCGCGAGGCGCTGGCGCTCATCAACGAGGCGCGCGCCGGCCTCTTTCCGACGATCAACGGAACCGGCTCCGCGACGCGAAGCTCCCCCATGCGCACCACGCTGACGGCCGAGGGCGCCGGAAGCTGGACGCTCGACGTTTGGGGGCAGGTCCGGCGCGAGATCGAGGCGCAGGGCGCGGGCGCGGAAATGAGCGCCGCCCTTCTCGCCAACGCCACGCTCTCCGAGCAAGCGTCGCTGGCGCTCGCCTATGTGACGCTGAGACAGGCGGATTCGCTCGAAGACCTGCTGAGGCGGACAGTCGCGGACTACAAGCGCTCGGTCGAAATCACGCAGAACCAGTACAACGCCGGCGTGGCCGCCAGATCCGACGTCCTCACCGCTCAGGCGCAGCTCCTGAACGCTCAAGCCTCTCTGATCGCGGCCGGCGCGCCGCGCGCCGAGAGCGAGCACGCGGTCGCGGTGCTGATGGGCCGCCCGCCGGCCGGACTGTCGATCCCGCACGGACAGTTGGCGACCCGCATTCCGGCGATTCCGGTCGGCCTGCCCTCCTCGCTTCTGGAACGGCGGCCGGACGTGGCGGCGGCGGAGGAATCGATGCGGCAGGCCAACGCTCAGATCGGCGTTGCCTTCGCCGGATACTTCCCGGCCGTTTCGCTGAGCGGCCTGTTCGGCTATTCCGGCAATCCGTTCGCCGGCGGGGGGCTCAGCTCGGCCAATCCCGTCTGGTCGTTCGGCGCCTCGCTCGCCCAGCCGATCTTCAACGGCGGCCTCACCGGCGCGCAGGTCGAAGCGGCGCGCGAAACCTATCAGTCGGAGGTTGCGGTCTATCGCCAGACCGTGCTGACCGCGATCCAGCAGGTCGAGGACGCGCTGTCCACGATCCGCATCCTCTCGCAGGAGGCCAAGGTGCAGGCCGAGGACGTGCGCATCTCGCGGCAGGCGACGCAGATCGCGCTCAACGAATATCGCGCCGGGACCACCGCCTTCACCACCGTCGTCACCAACGAGACCCAGCAATTGTTGGCGGAAGAGTCGGAACTCGCGACGCGCGCCAACCTTCAGTCGGCCGCCGTCAATCTCGTCGTAGCGCTCGGCGGCGGCTGGAGCCAATCGATACTGCCGGACGCGCTCGCGCAGGCGGCGCTGCATTGAGCGGCGAAACCCTCGGGATCAAGACCCAATCGGTGTGCTTACGCCGGTGACTGCTTCTGCGGGATTACCGCCGAGCGTAGACGTGGGGACGGTGTCGAGCGCGCTTTTCGTCACAAACAGAAGCCGGGGCCGCCGACGCTGGAATGCGGAAACCGAGGAGGCGGCGATGCCGCCATCCTCTTTTGAGCTGCTTATGCCGCTTTCACTTCCGAAGCGCCCGCGCTCTCCATAGCTTTCAGATAGAGGTCGAGCAGCAATTCGTGTTCGTCGCGCTCGTCCTTGTCCAGCTTGCGCAGACGAAGGATTTCCTTCAACACTTTCACATCGAAGCCTTCGCCCTTGGCCTCCGCCAAGACTTCCTTCTTCCCCTCATTCATCGCCTTGATCTCTTCGTCGATGTGCTCGATGCGTTCGATAAAAGAACAAATGCGATCGCCCGGGATCCCAATCGTGTCCATCATGCCTGCTCCTTCTTTCAAGAGGGCATACGGTATGGCGACGAAAGTCACCGAGAAGTTGGCTCCATTCGGCAGCTCTGGCGGGGATTTCGCTGCTAGACCTCGACAACGCAGTAGACGACGGCTATGCGTAGAGTAGGAGTGTGGCGCGGTGGCTTTAGGTTGAGCATGTCTGTTGCCGCCCCTTTCGTCTGGCGGTGCCTTAGTGGCTTAGCCGTAGCTCCGTTTCCACACCCCCCTCATCGAACCGGACATGCGGATCGCCCGCATCCGGCTCTCGGACAAGACCTCACGCCTTCGTCCACGACACGTCGTGCCCAAGCCGGCTCAGACGTACGAGCCCGAAGTGCCCGTAGAGGTGCGAGAGTGGATAGCTCCCGCCCCTTCGTCGCCTGACTTTGTGCTTGAAGCGCAACCACCGGCGCAACCGCACCGCTGTGTAAGCGTCGAGCGCCCGATACGCCTTGTTGACGGTTCCTACCCGAAAGTAGTTCGCCCATCCGCGCAGCGTGCGGTTCACCTTACGCACCAGCGTTGTGGTCTCTTGCCATGTTCCCGATCGGTCGGTCAGCGCGTGGACCTTCTCGACCACGCGCTGAATGCTTTTCTTTGACGGCCGGTAGCCGAGACGGGCTTGGCCGGTCCTCGCCGAAAACATTCGCCCGAACGTGTATCCCAGGAAGTCGAACTCTCCTTCCGGCACTCTGCAGATGCGCGTCTTTTCCTCGCTCACCGTGAGCTTCAGCTTGCCCATGATCTCCCGCAGGCTTTGCAAGGCCGCTTCGGCCTTGCCCCTTCTGCACAGGATCACGAGATCGTCGGCGTAGGTCACGAGCCGCGTGCCGAGGGTTCGCTCAAGCCCGAACATCTTCCATCCCAGCACGAACCGGCGCATGTAAATATTCGCCAGCAAGGGTGAGATGGGCGAGCCCTGCGGAATGCCGCGCCGCTTGTCCCGCGCCTCGGTCGTGCGTGTCCTCCGTCCTCGATCGTCGGTTTCTTCCACGGGGCAATCCAGCCACATCCTGATCAGATGCAGCACGCGCCGATCAACGATCCGGCGCGATACCGACTTCAAAAGCTCGGCATGGGGAATGCTCCCGAAGTAGTCCGCGAGGTCGGCGTCCACGACTTCCGGATGGCCGCGAAACAGCAGCTCTTCCACCTCGACCACCGCCTGTTGGGCGTTTCGCCCGGGACGGTAGGCGTAGAGTTCCGGTGGAAGGTCGGCTTCGAAGATCGGCTCCAGCACCAGCATCGCTGCTGTCATGCAGACCCGATCCCGCAAGGTTGAGATGCCCAGCGGCCTGAGTTTGCCGTTGGCCTTCGGTATGTACACGCGTCTGATTGGATCCGGTCGGTAAGTCTCCTGCCTGAGCGCAAGCGCCAGTTCGCCCAGCCATCGCTCGACCCCGTACGCCTCGACGGCCTCGAAGTCCTGACGGTCCACGCCCGGCGCGCCCTTGTTGGAGCGGCACTGGGCATAGGCATGCGCCAGAATGTCTTCGCGGCTGATCTTGTCGTAGAGGGCGTAGAAGCGATAGCCGGGTTCTGCCTTCGCTTTCGCGTGCAACGCCGTCTGCAGTTTCTGAACGCTGTTCGGAGTTGATAGGTTGCCCAATCTCCAGGTCCCTCACTGCGTCTTGCGTCTGTCTTGAACTGAGGCCCCTTCCCTCCCCCGGCGTTACCCGGCTTCAGCGGTACTACAAGCCTCTCCGCCACCCCATGAGCGCCCAGCCTCTCCCTCACGGGCGTCCGGTTGGTCATCCCTGACCACGCTCTGGGGCTTCCCGTGTTGCGCGCGCTTTCCTTGTGTACGTGCTGCCGCCAGTACCCCGGTGCAGCGGCTGGGTGTCGTCTTCGCTCATCTCACCCAGCCGTATCAGCCTTCCCCGAAATTGCAGTCGGGTCGGCCTGCACATCGACCTTTTCGAGGCTTGCTCGGCGTTCACTCGCGTTGCGGCCCGCACACTCGCGCCGTCACCTATATGTGACCAGCTACACCGAAGGCTTCAGCCATTTCGTCACCTCCATGACTGCTCCGGTTGCTTCCGGCTGGAGCGGTTCGCCGGGTGGGGCTTGCACCCACTGGAAAGCGCCGCCTTCTCACGGCGCACGCAAATAGCGGTCATTCCCCTCCCGCGTGGAAGCAGGCGGGACCCGCATGGTCCAGTCAATTTAATTAGCTCTCTCAGTAGTTCCGCCTTGAAAAAGGAGCAATCGTCGCCGAAGGTCAAATGTGGAATTTTATTCGCGATTTGAAGCACTGTTTATCGGGCTCAGAACAACTACCGCGGTTTGGTCGATCGTATAATTGCTCGGCCACAAGACTCTAAGGTCGAACGCGCAGAAGGGCTTTTGGCACGCTAAGTGCCTTCAGCCGTGCCGTTCATCGGTCGGTGATCTAGGGTCTCGCACTCTCGATCGTCTGCCCGGGATTCGGCGAAGGCTAAGTGGGCCGCGGCCGGTTTTGTTCCTACGCGATAATCGCGCGATGGGGGTGGCGTCGTCACGTCGTCGAGTTTTGCTCGTCGACCGTCCGAGGTGGGTATTTTGAATGCAACCATGGACATCGGAGTTTGGCTGCGTGGCCTAGGTCTCAGTCGATATGAGGCCGCGTTCCGCGATAACTCGATCGGCCCGGACATTCTGCCCGATCTGACGGGCGACGACCTCGAAAAACTTGGCGTCACCCTGGGAGATCGCAAGCGCCTGCTCAAGGCTATCGCAAGTGTCTGTGCGAGGGAGACGGCGCCGAAGCCGCCGAGTCCCTCCTCTAGGCCCTCATCAACCGACGCCGCCGAGCGCCGACAGTTGACTGTGATGTTTTGCGATCTCGTCGGCTCGACCGCTCTTTCGAAGCGGCTCGATCCGGAGGACATGCGCGAGGTCATCCGGGCCTACCAGGATTCCTGCTCGGGAGCGATCGCGCGCTACGACGGCTTCGTCGCCAAATTCTTTGGCGACGGGGTCCTCGCTTACTTCGGCTTTCCCCATGCGCATGAGGACGATGCGGCGCGGGCGGTCCACGCGGCCCTGGAAATCACTGAGGTCGTCGCCGGTTTGCAGACCCGCGCGAGCGAAAAGCTCGCCGTCCGTGTCGGCATCGCGACTGGCCTCGTGGTCGTCGGCGACCTCGTGGGCCAGGGCTCGGCGCAGGAGCAGGCGGTCGTCGGCGACACGCCCAATCTGGCCGCGCGGCTGCAGAGCCTCGCTGAGGCGGGCGGCGTCGTTGTGGGCGCGCCGACGCGGCGGCTGCTCGGCGACCATTTCCGGCTGCGCGACCTCGGCAAGCACGCCGTCAAGGGCCTCGCCGAGCCAGTCGAAGCATGGGCGGCGCTTGGCGTGTCCGAAAGCGAGAGCCGGTTCGAGGCAGCTCATCCGGCGCGGCTGACGCGCATTGTCGGACGCGAGGCCGAGTGCGCCGATTTGATCGTACGCCAACGCCGAGCATGGCGCGGCGAAGGCCATACCATTCTGATCTCGGGCGAAGCGGGCATCGGCAAGTCGCGCCTGTCCGCCTGGCTGGCGGAGCAGGTCGCGGACACGCCCCACACGCTGTTGCGTTACCAGTGCTCGCCCTATCACCGCGACAGCGCGCTCTACCCCTTCGTGCAGCAGTTCGGGCGCGCGGCGGGCATCGCGCCACACGAAAAACCCGAGGTCAAATTCGAAAAATTGGAGAATCTCTGGGCCTCGCCACCGATCGGATGAATGACATCGCACCGCTGATCGCCTCGCTGCTGTCAATCCCGCTGGGCGCCTATCCCCCGCTGAACCTTTCGTCTGCGCAGCAGCGCCGGCAGACATTTTTGGCGCTGCTCGATCAGATCGAAAGCTTGGCCAAACACAAACCGTTGCTGATCCTGTTCGAGGACGCGCATTGGGCCGACGCGACCTCGCTCGAATTGCTGGATCTCGTGATCGGAAGCGTGCGGCGGCTACCCGCGCTGTTGCTGATCACCTTCCGCCCGGAATTCGAGGTGCCCTGGAAGGACCTGCCCAGCGTCGCGACGATCGCCCTTGGCCGCCTTGACCGCGCGGAGGCCGAGACGCTGGTCGAGCGTGTGGCGGGCGGGCGCAAGCTGCCCGCCGAGGTGCTCGCGCAGATCGTCGCCAAGACCGACGGCGTGCCGCTCTTCGTCGAGGAGTTGACCAAGAACGTGCTGGAGTCGGGCCTGCTGGTCGAGGAGGCCGACCGCTTCCGCCTCGACGGCCCGCTGCCTCCGCTCGCGATCCCCTCGACGCTGCAGGATTCGTTGATGGCGCGCCTCGATCGCCTCGTGGCGGTGAAAGAGATCGCGCAGATCGGCGCCGCGATCGCGCGCGAATTCTCTTACTCGCTGCTGCACGCCGTGGTCGGGAGCGACGAGGCCTCTTTAAGAAGCGCGCTGGCGCAATTGGAGGAAGCCGAGCTGGTGTTTCGCGACGGAGCCCCGCCCGAAGCACGCTACAGCTTCAAGCACGCGCTCGTGCAGAACACGGCTTACGAAAGCCTGCTGAGGAGCCGGCGGCAAATCCTGCATCAGCGCATCGCCGAAACCCTGTGCGAAAAATTCGCTGGCGTCGTCGAGGCTGAACCGGAACTGGTCGCTCATCACTTCACGCAAGCGGGCCTCGCCGAGCCCGCGATCGAATACTGGGGCAAGGCGGGCGATCTCGCGCTTCATCGCTCGGCGTTCAAGGAGGCGATCGCGCATCTTGGCAAGGCGATCGAGATGGCGGAGGCCTTGGCGGGCGCGGGGGAGAAGGCGAAGATGGGCGAGCAACTGCTGCGGCTGCAGGTTTCCTATGGAAACGCGAGGATCGCCGCGCACGGTCATGGCGCGCCCGAAACCGTCGCAGCCTTTGCGCGTGCGCACGAACTGGGCGCACGAGCCGCCGACATGTACGCGCGCTCCTCGATCAATTACGGGCAATGGGCGGGAAGCTACGTGCGCGGCGACCTGACGGCGATGCGCGTGCCTGCGCAGGCCTTTCTGCGCGATGTCGAATCGCAACCCACTTCGCCGGAGGCGGGCGTCGCGCATCGGGTCAATGGCGTGACGCAATGGTTTGCGGGAGATTTCATCGAGGCTCGCTCGCACCTCAAACAGGCCGTGGCGATTTTCGATCCGGAGCGAGATCGCGATCTCGCCTTCCGCTTCGGCCAGGACGTCGGCGTTTCCGCGATGGTGTATTTGGCGATCGTGCTTTGGCCGCTCGGTGAGGTCGATCGCGCGCGAGAGCTTGTCGACGCAACGGCCGCGAGAATTGCGAAATTGGGACACGTCGCGACCTCGACATACGGATTGATGCACAATGCAATGTTCGAGATTGTCGGCCGGAATGTCGACCGCGCGGCCCCTCTCGCCAAAGCGCTTTCCCGCGTCGCGCACGAGCACGGGATCGCCCTGTGGATCGGTTTCGGGGCCTTCCTGGAGGCCTGGGTGGAGTTACGATCCGGCTTCCCGGAAATCGGTCTCTTGAATATGCGCCGAGCCGCGGCCTTGCTTCATCAGGATGGCGTCGGGGCTTTTCAGCCGCTCATCAAGACATCTCTGGCGGAAGCGGAAGCGCGGACCGGCGAGACGGAGGCGGCTCTGGCCACGATCGAGCAGGCGCTTGAGGAGTCCAGTCGCACAGGGCAGCGCTGGTTCGATGCAGAGACCCACCGCATCCGTGGTGAAATCCTTGTCAAACGGGACCCGTCCAACCCCGCTCCCGCCGAGGAGGCCTTCCTCACTGCCATCGCAATCGCGCATGCCCAGAATTCTCGCAGCTTCGAACTGCGCGCTGCGCTTTCGGTCGCGAAGCTCTACCGCGCGACTGGACGGGAGGCGCGACGCGCATGCGGTACTCGGGCCGGCGCTTGAGGGCTTCGTGCCGACGCGGGAGTTTCCGGAGATTGGGGAGGCAATAGACTTCGCAGCAGTCACTTGGTCAGCGAGAGATCCTGACGAGAGCAAGAACACGGCGCCCCTCCAAAAGCCGGAATCCCCCGTCTGCGATGCCCACCGCCGCGATCCGCAATGACCGGTTAACGTCGATTCCGGCCGACCTTTTTGCGCAAATTCGCGACGTTCAATCGGTCGCGGCGTGTGTCTGCGCTGTGTCGAAGCCGCTGATTTGGGTTTTTGCCCTAGCAGCCTGTCGGACTTAAATGTTAAGTCATTGATTTCATTAGAGTAGA
>CAVSDG010000009.1:0-29010 GCA_963726685.1 uncultured Planctomycetota bacterium | reverse complement strand
GTCTGCAAAACCTCCACCCCCGGTTCGAATCCGGGCGGCGCTCTCTCGACGAAATAAACCCCGGCCTTGACCGGGGTTTTTTCGTTGCGGAGCCGTCCGGCCCGCAGCGGGCGGCCAGCTCTCGTTCTGGAACAGCCGGGTGCTGATCGGCTGGTTCGTCTTCACCAGCTTGGTGCCGACGAACTTGTAGTACGCCCCCACGGTCTGCGCCTTGAGGTGGAACCCGGCCACCTTCCAGTGCGGCACGCGGTTGTAGGGGTCGATGTTGCTGAGGAAGACCGTATCAGTGCCGGGGCTCTTGGCAACCTTGACCAGGTGGTTCTTGCGGCCGACGATCGTGTTCGTGCCCGATCCGCCCTGAACCGCACTGTGGCCGAACCAGGAGTTGATCCCGGCGTTGGCCGAGCCGCGTCGTTGATGAAGTTCGTGCCGCCGTGGCCCGTGTCGAGCGCGACGGGAATGGCGACGTTGGGGCGACGACCGTCGTCGTGCCGGTCTTGCTGCCGTAGATGACGATCTCGGTCAGCGACGACGCGCCGGTTGGGTCGCGTCGAGCACGCCGTTGACCTCGACCTGGATGTTGCCGGACGCCGTCTCGCTGACGGCCACCTGGTCGTGCTGCCGCTTCTTGTTCGGCGGCGGGGTGATGACGAGGACGGAGTCGCCGTCGCCGTTCGGTGATCAGCCGGACGGCCCCGGTGACGCCCGAGGAGACGGTGATGGAGACGGTCCCGGGGGCGCTCGTCAGGTTGGGGGTGATCCCGACATCGGTCGTCGTGTACGTGAAGCTGTCCGGAGCCGATGTAGTTGGCGGCCGGCGTGTAGAGGACCGTGCCGGTCGAGGCGTTGAGGCTCGAGAGCGTGCCTTGAGCCCTTGGTCGCGATCGTGCCCGGGGCTGGTGAGGTTGGGCGTGACGCTCGTGTCGGTCGTCGTGTAGGTGAAGGTATCAGTGCCCATGAAGGTGCCCGTGGACGTGTACGTGACGGCGCCGGTGGCGGGGTTGAAGTTCGTGAGCATGCCGTTGGCGGGCTGGCTCGTGATCGTGTAGGTGAGGGTCGCGCCGGTGCTGGTCGAGGTGCCCAGAAGCTGGATCGGCGTGGCGACGCCCGGGGTGGTCGTTGCCGAGACCGGCTTGGCGACCGGCGTCGTGTGGACCGGGCCGCCGACGATGACGGTGAACTGCTTGACGTCGTAGTTCGACGTGTCGCTCAGGCCCTTGCCCGTCCGGTCGGTCTGGTCGCGGACACCGACGAGTACGGTGACGTTGCCCGTGAACCCGGTGGCGGGGGTGACGGTGACCGTCCCGCTCGCGCTGACGGTGGCCGTCCCCTCGTTTGCCGGGATCGCGACGAAGGTGGTTCCTGAGGAGGTCGAGGTCGTCGACCCGGCGACGGTGTAGGTCAGCGGGTCACTCGGCGAGCCGGGGGAAATGCCCTGGACCTGGAAGGTCGTCGGCGTGTTCACGGCCGTCGCGATCGGCGTGTTCACCGGCGGGAACTGGTCGAGGAACGGCTTCTCGTCGGGGCCGGGGCTGGCGTTGGTGGGGCCGACGGTCACGACGAACGATCGCGATGTGCTCGTGTTCGTCGTCGGGTCGAACGCCGTGACGTTGACCGTGGATGTCTCGCCCGCGGTCGCGCTGGTGGCGTCGATGTGCACGACGCCGTTGGGGTTGGCGGTGGTGAGCGTGGCCGATGTGATCGTCGTCGCGCCCAGGGGCAGCGAGTTCTCGCCCGAGCCGTTCGCCGTGACGGCGACGTTCATCAGGTCGCTCAAGATGTTCGGGCTCGACTGCGCGACGAGCTGGCCGAAGACCGTGTAGCCGAAGTCGAGGAAGCGGGGGTCGGAGTCGGTGATGAAGAACTGCGACGAGTTGGTGAAGTAGTCGCTCGGATTGACGGAGGACTGCGTGAATCCGGCGTTCGCCAGCGCGAGCTCGCCGGGGTTGGTAAAGGCGACCGACTGGACCAGTTCGTTCTGGAACGGATAGCCGGTCGATCGGCAGCCCGCCGGGCTGGCCCGGGGCCGGCGGGGTGTCGGTGCCCTCGCCGTTGGTGACGTTCACGGCGCCGCCCTGGGCGATGTGGCCGCTGGCGGTCGGGAAGCCCGAGGCGACGCGGAAGAAGCTCTTGCCGTTATAGAAGCCGGTGTTGACCAGGTTCTCGATCTGCGTGGCGGCCGTCGGCGTCAGGTCGTTGAAGAGCTGGAATGTCAGCGAGCCGCTGAAGGCGGGTCGGTCGGTCCGCTCGAGGCGTGCGTGATGTTCAGGGTGAGGTAGTCGCCCTGGGCGACCGTGGCCTTGATGTCGGGGTTGCTCGACGTGACCGTGAACGTCTGCGAGTTCGAGATGGTCCCGCTGCCGTCGAGCGGCACCTGGAATCCGAGTGCCGCCGGGACGGTGATGTTCGGGATCGGTGCCAGCGACGCGGCCAGCAGGGTTCGGCCCTCGAGAGGGTCGAACCGCGCCTCATTCCGCCTGATCTTCGAAGCCACCCGGCCGCGGCGCGACGCGCCCATCCTGTGCGCTCCAGCATCCGTCACACCCTCCCACGGACGGCCCCGGCCGACGCCAGGTTGCCCGGCGCGGCGTCGATTCCTCCTCGGGTGTATCGGTCGTGACGATCGCCCGGCTTGAAGCGAAGCGGCACGCAATGCCGGCCTCGCCAGGGCGCACGGAGACGGCGGGCCGGCATCGCGCGGGCCCGCCGTCTCCTCGACTCGATCTCGCCGGCCGATCAGGGGTTCGACTTCCGGAGCGTGAAGCTCGTCTGGACGAAGCCCTCCTCGTCCTGCACGCCGTAGCTGCCGCCCTGGGTCAGGTACTTGGTGAAGACGGAGAATTCGGGCAGCTTGTCCTTGTTGAACAGCTTGGCGATTCTTGACGGCCGGGTTATTGGCGTTGCCCGCCTGGAGGGCCTTCTCGAACGAGCCGCTCTTGATCATGTCGTAGGAGGCGCGGGCCTGCTCCTCGCCCTTGGCGAAGGTCAGGGTGCTGGTCTGCGCGGGGATGTCCTTGACGACCTTCTGAAACTCGGCGTTGTCGGCCAGCGACGGCCCGCCGCCGCGGAGCACCAGCTCGAGCAGGCCGGGCTCGTTGGAGACGAACAGGGTGTCCTTGGCGATCGCCAGGCTGATCGTGCCCTTGAACGGGTTGTTCGGGGGCTGGTTGGGCATCTCGGGGATCTTGAAGTCGTAGATCGTCGTGCCCTGGAACTCGCGCTTCTTCGGGCGCGGCGCCGGTCAGCGCGATCAGCTTGTTGAGGGTGGCCTGGAACTTCTTGGCGTCCTCGAGGGCGACGGCCAGGAGGAGCCGCTGGCTGTCCTCCTTGATGGGCTTCTTGAAGTCGGTGATGAAGGTGATGCGGTCGCCGAGCGGGCCGAAGAAGTCCTTCTGGAAGCTGAACGGCTCGCCGCCGTTGGGGCCGGCGAGCTGCTGCTCGACCATGTTCAGAGCGCCGGGCTGGAAGGTGTTGGCCAGGTCGTTGATCGCGGTGTAGGCGGCGTCGAGGTCCCACGAGAGCTCGAGTAGGTCGAGACGCTGGCGGGGACCCAGGCCTCGGGCCGGAGGTTGGCCTTGGGCATCGAGAAGAGCTTGAGCACGCCCTGCACGGGGCTGGGGGCGAGGATGAAGGTCTTGGTCAGGCTGTCGAACTGGCCGGCGTTGAAGGCGAAGTTGCCGCCGGCGGCCTTCAGGCCGTTGATGCCGAGGATCTGGAGCATCGCCTCGGGGTTGCCGGCGTTCGGGTTATTGGCCGCGGCCTTGACGGCCAGCTTGATCACCGCGGAGACGTCGAGGTACCAGCTCGCCTGGCCGCCGTCGCCGAGCTTCTTGGCGACCTTGGCGTAGTTCTCGCTCTTGGCGAGCGAGTCGTCGCGGCCGTCGGCGTGCGAGAGCACGTCCTTGAGCGCGTCGATGTCGCTGGCGATGTGGAAGACGGTTGCCGCTCTTGGTCCAGATCATCGGCGGCTCGTTTTCGTCCTTGCCGCTGCGATGACGTGCAGGGTCAGGCCCTTGAAGGTCTCGGTGCTGACCTTGGCGGCGTCCTTGGCCTCCTCCTGGGCGATCTTGGTCGCCTTGGTCATCACCTCGTCCATCTGCTCGGCGTTCTTGCCGGCGTCGGCGTGGATCACGACGGCGACCGGGGTCTTGCCCTCGGCCTTGGCGAGGATCGCCAGCGAGACCGTGCCCGTGGGCAGGGTGAGCAGCTCCTTGAGCGTGACGCCGACCTTGTCCTTGAGGACCTTGCTCGCCTCGTCGAGCTTCTCGACGAAGTCGGCCTCGAAGTCCTTCATGGCCGGGTCGGCCAGGAGCTGGCCGAAGGAGGTCTTCTCGAACGAGTCGCGCATGGCCGCGGCGTCGTTGATCTTGGCGAAGAACAGGGTCGAGTTCGGCAGCGAGTCCTCGGGGCCGGCCGCGCGGCCGGTGGCCGCCGCGATCGAGATGCCGGCCAGGCCCAGGCAGGCGGCCAGCGTGAGGCGGACGACCGCCCGCAACGGGGTACGCATCGACATTCACTCCCTCGTGTAGCTACCGCCCCCGCCCTCGGGCGGGGGTCTCCGCCCCCCCGGTCCCGCCGGGAGGTCGAACGGGTCAGGAACTCGCCCCGCCGGGCCTCGCGACCCGGCACGAATCTCGGCCCGGGACGGCCCCGGTGCCCGATGGTCCACGGATGTTAGCCCCCGGCCTCCCGCCGATCAACGATCCCCGGAGCCCTGCGCCGAAGGCTCGGTGGCCCCGTCGTCGAGCCGCGGCGACCGCCCCGGGGGCAGCCCCGGGTTCAGCCGCCGCGGCGGGTCGAGGTAGCGGTGGCCGGTGTTCGGGTTGTCCTTGTCGAACGAGAACGCCTCGCGGTTGCGGAGGAAATCCTTGACGTAGTTGATCGGGATCGCGAACCCGAGGTTGTCGCCGAAGGCCGACTTCATGTTCGTCACGCCGACGACCTCGCCCCTCAGGTTGAACAGCGGCCCGCCCGAGTTGCCCGGGTTGATCGCCGCGTCGGTCTGCAGGTAGACCAGGCCCTCGAAGTTCCGGTTCCGCGTGCTGACGATCCCCTGCGAGACGCTCCGCTCCAGGCCCAGCGGGTTGCCGACCGCGAAGACACCGTCCCCCGCGTTGATGTCGTCGAGGCTACCCAGGAAGACGTGGCCGAGTTTCAGGTCTTTCTGCGGCGGCAGCTTGATCAGGGCCAGGTCGAGGAACGGGTTCAGCGCGACGATCTCGACGTTGTCGATCCGCCGCCGGACCAGGCCGCCGGGCGTGTTCTGATAGAAGATGGCCGCGATCCGCGTCTCGCCCTCGATGACGTGATAGTTCGTCACCGCGTAGCCGTCCTCGTTGAGGATGAACCCCGAGCCCTTGCCCGAGGGGGTCTCGATCGAGATGACGGCCTCGCCGAAGCGGTGGACGAGCTCCTTGACCGGCAGCGGCTTGAGCGGGGCCGTCTTGTAGAAGCCCGTCGGGTCGGTGTCGTGGGCCGAGGGGCGCGGCCGCGGCCGCGGCGGCCTGGCCCGCCTTCCGCCGGACGACGACCTGGTCGCGGGGGATGCGGATCACCTCGAAGCCGAGGTCGACGTAGATGGCGTTCGGCTTCTCGGAGAGGACGTCGCCGACGACCTGATGCCCGTCCTTGAGCTCGATGACGTCGACCGCACCGGCCGCACGCGATCCGACGCCCCAGAACATCAGACCCAGGGCCGCCGCGGCGACCGGCACACTCCGTCGCATGGTCGTTCGTCTCCCGACTCGCCTGCGGAGCCTAACTCGTTGTGTCTCACGGACGTCCCACGGCCAACCGCGCCATTGTAGTCTTCCGCGCGATCCTTGCAACCCTACGACATCGCAGGGCCCCGAGGCCGATTGGGTTCGTTTCGTCGGGGTTTCGCCCCCGGGTCCCGGCGCCGACCGAACCCGAGCGTGCAAGTTATGAGCGGCTCGGGGCCGCTTCGTTAACCTTTCAAGGCGGTGCGGCTCTCCCGGCCTCGCCGCGCCCCGATCCCAGCGGACCTGGCTCGACGAACCTAGCGGCCCTGATCGCCCGGACAAAACGGGGTCAGGAACCTTGAATTGGAGGGTTCCTGACCCCGTTTTGTCCGGACCTCTTACTCACGCGGGCCCCCGGCCGGCCTCGCCGAGCCGGCGACAGCCATGCCTTGAACCCCGGCGACTCCACCTGCCTCTCGCCCTCCCCATCTTTCCAGTCATCGTCATCTCGGCCCCGGGGAACCCGGCGATCAGCCTCAACCCCCGCTCGGGCCCGAGGACGGAAATGGCCGTATCGAGCGCATCGGCCGTCGCCCCGTCGGGGTGGATCACGCTCACGCTGCTCCGCCCCGTCTTGCCGATGCCGGTCTTCGGATCGACGACGTGTGAGTAGCGGACGCCGCCGATCTCGACGAACCGCTCGGCGTCGCCGGAGGTCGAGACGGAGGCGTTCTTCAGAGAGAGGAACCGCTCAACCTTCCCGCTCCCGGCTTTTCGAGCGGCGCGATGCCGACCCGCCACCCCTCTTGCCCTGGCGGCGGGTCGCCCGCGGCGATGTCGCCGGCGCCGGCGACGAGCGAGCGGGTGATCCCCAGCGACTTCAGGGTCTTCACGGCCTCGTGCGAGGCGTAGCCCTTGGCGATCGCCCCGAGGTCGAGCTTCACGCCCGATTCGAGACGCACGGTCCTGGTCGTCGGATCGAGCGTGATCTTGTGAAAGCCGACGCGGGCCAGGGCCTCCCGGATCGCTTCGGGCTCGGGAAGCTTCTTCTCCCGCCGCGCCCTTCGCCACAACCGGACGACCGGGGCGATCGTCGGGTCGAAGGCGCCGCCCGGTTCGCTCGGCCATGGTCTTCGAGCGCGAAAGGATGTCGAACAGGTCGTCCGAGACCTTCACAGGCGGACCGCCGGCGCGGTCGCAGAGCCGCATCAGCTCGCTCTCGGGGTCGTAGTCGCTGAACGATTTGTCGAGAGCGGCGATCCGGTCGAAGGCGGCGCGGAAGGCGCGACTGGCGGTGGCGTCGTCGGAAGTGTAAAACGTAACCTGGAACGGGCTACCCATGTGCGTCTCGACGGCCTCGAACCGCCGAAGCTCAGGCCCCTCGCCTGGTGGCCCCCAGGCCAGCGCCGCGATCGCCAGAGCGATCCCCACCACCATGATCCCACCTCCTCGGAGCATCCCCAACGTGCCGCATGCCTCGATCCGCCGCACGGCCGGCCTCGGTCTCGCCTGCATTCTCGTCGCCGCCTCGGCCCGCGCCCGGCGCCGGCCGACTTCAAGCCGTACACCGAGACGATCCCCGGCACGGGGCTCAAGTTCGGCCTCGTGCCGATTCCCGGCGGCACCTACAAGATGGGCAGCCCGGACGGCGAGGCCAAGCGCGGCGACGACGAGGGACCGGTCCACGAGGTCAAGATCGCCCCGTTCTGGATGGGCACGCACGAGGTCACCTGGGACGAGTACGAGCAGTTCGGCCTCTCCATTGACTTCAAGCGGAAGCAGCGCGAGAAGGTCGACCTGAATGCCGAGCCCGACACGGAGAAGAGCGCCGACGCCATCACGCGGCCGACCCCGCCCTACGCGGATGAGACCTTCGGCTTCGGCCGCAAGGGGCAGCCGGCGATCTGCATCACGCACCACGCCGCCATGGAATATTGCCGCTGGCTCTCGGCGAAGACCGGCAAGACCTATCGGCTGCCGACAGAGGCCGAGTGGGAATATGCGGCGCCGCGCGGGGACGACGACGGCCTACTCGTTCGGCGACGACAAGGAGCAGCTCGGCGACTACGCCTGGTTCGTCGACAACGCCGAGAAGCCCCAGCCCATCGGCAAGAAGAAGCCGAATCCCTGGGGCCTCTACGACATTCACGGCAACGTCGCCGAGTGGTGCTTCGACCGCTACGAGCCCGACGCCTACGCCAGGCACGCCGCGGACCGGCCGGTCGTGATGCCGACAGCCAAGGAATATCCGCATGTCGCCCGCGGCGGCTCGTGGGACGACGACGCGGAGAAGCTCCGCTCGGCCGCGCGGAACTTCTCGAACCCCGAGTGGAGCGTGCAGGACCCCCAGCGGCCCCAGAGCATCTGGTGGCACACCGACGCGACCTTCGTCGGCTTCCGCGTGGTCCGTCCGGTCGAGGAGCAGGAAAATCTCAAGGGATTCAAGTCCCCCGTGGTGAAGGGCAAGGGCACGCGTTAGTCTTAGGCCATCCTCGTAGGGTCCGCCATGCGGACCATCTTCCGTCGTGCCGATGTGCCGGACGGTCCGCATGGCGGACCCTACGGGACCGTCGACTTCCAACTCGAGCCAGGAGAAGCGCCGCCATGACCTCGCGTCGAACGTTCCTGACGACCACAGCCGCCGGCACGGCGGCCCTGCTCGCGTCCCCTTCGCTGCACGCCGCGGGCAACGACACGATCAAGGTCGGCCTCGTGGGCTGCGGCGGCCGGGGCCGGGGCGCGGCCGAGAACATCTGCCAGGCCGCCGGCACGAGCTACAACGTCAAGCTCCACGCCTTCGCCGACGTCTTCGCCGATCACCTCAACAACACCGTCGACTACCTCAAGGGCAACGACCTGTCCAAGGACAAGTTCGACGCCCCCAAGGAGCGGCAGTTCGTCGGCTTCGACGCCTACCAGAAGGTGATCGAGTGCTGCGACCTCGTGATGCTGGCGACGCCGCCAGGCTTCCGGCCCCAGCACATCGAGGCCGTCGTCAAGGCGGGCAAGAACCTGTTCACCGAGAAGCCGGTGGCCGTCGACTCGACGGGCATCCGCAAGGTCCTGGCCGCGGCCGACATGGCGAACGAGAAGAAGCTCGCCGTCGTCGCCGGCACCCAGCGGCGGCACCAGGCCGCCCTACATCGAGTCGATGAAGCGGATCCACGGCGGAGAGATCGGTGAGATCCGCGCGGCCAAGGTCGCGTGGAACCAGGGGAACATCTGGGCGAACGCCCGAAAGTCCGAGTGGAACGACGTCGAGTACCAGCTCCGCAACTGGTACCACTTCACCTGGCTCTGCGGCGGCTGCATCGTCGAGCAGCACGTCCACAACCTCGACGTGGCGCTCTGGGCGATCGGCAAGACCCCGACCCGGTGCGTCGGCATGGGCGGACGCGAGGTGAACACCGGCCCCGAGTTCGGCGAGAGCTGGGACCACTTCGCTGTGACGTACGAGTTCCCCGATGGCGTCATCGTCTCGAGCCAGGCCCGGCAGATCAACGGCTGCGACAGCGACGTCTCGGAGTTCCTCGTCGGCACCAAGGGCACGTGGTCGAGCAACGGCCAGCGGTTCAACGTCGCCGGCAAGGGCGGCCGGGTCCGCGCCGAGGGGCTCAACCCGTACGTCCAGGAGCACGTCGACCTGCTGGAGAGCATCACCTCCGGCAAGCCGCTCAACGAGCTGCGGCAGGTCGCCGAGAGCACGCTGACGGCGATCATGGGCCGGATGTCGGCGTTCACCGGCAAGGCCGTCACGTGGGAGCAGGCGATGAACTCGGAGCTCGATACCTTCCCGCATCACCTGACGTGGGACAGCAAGCTCCCCGGCCCGAGGCTGCCGAAGCCGGGCTCGACGCCGCTGGTCTGATCGCAACCGGATGGTCTTCCCGTAGGGTCCGCTGTGCGGACGTCCGAGCGGATTCGCCGCAGACGTCCGCGCGGCGGACCCTACGAAGTCCCGGATTCAAGGGGAAACTTTCCATGCGAATCGCCCTCGCCGCCCTCGCCCTCGTCGCCGGCCTGACCGTTCCCGCGCGGGCCGAGGATGCCAAGATCGTCGTCATCGCCGGCCGTCCCAGCCACGGCCCGGGCGACCACGAGTTCAACGCCGGGTGCAAGCTGCTCGTCGAGTCCCTCAAGAAGGTCCCGGGCGTCGACCCGGTGTTCGTCGCCGGGGGTTGGCCGCAGGACGAGTCCGTGTTCGACGGCGCAAGGTCCGTCGTCTTCTTCATGGACGGCGGCGGCGGCCACCCGATCATCCAGGGCGATCATCTCAAGACGATCCAGAAGCTGATGGACAAGGGCGTCGGCCTCGTCTGCCTTCACTATGCGGTCGAGGTGCCGAAGGACAAGGGAGGGCCCGAATTCCTCGACTGGCTCGGCGGGTACTACGAGTCGGGCTTCTCGACGAATCCCCACTGGGTCGCGCGACATCAAGAGCCTGCCCGACCACCCGATCACCCGCGGCGTCAAGCCGTTCGCTGTCCGCGACGAGTGGTACTACAACATCCGCTTCCGGCCCGAGATGAAGGGCGTGACGCCGATCCTCGTCGCCAACCCCGACGACGAGGCGCGGAGCGGCAAGACCTCCTCGCCCAATCGGCCGTATCCGCACATCGTCGGCGCCAGGGGGCGTGACGAGGTCCTGGCGTGGGCGGTGGAGCGGCCCGACGGCGGGCGCGGCTTCGGATTCACGGGCGCTCACACGCACAAGAACTGGGGCAACGACGACTTCCGGAAGCTCGTCCTCAACGCGATCCTCTGGACGGCCAAGCTCGACGTCCCCTCCGAGGGCACGCCGAGCAGCGTCACGCCCGAGGACCTGACGAAGAACCTTGACCCGAAGGGGCGCCGCTGAGCGCCGTCGGGTTACTCATCGCCGACTCGCCGGGGCCTCGGCCGAGGCCGGCTTGATCGCGCGGTCCGCCGGCAGCGGCGGCACCGCGCCGGCCGTGGCCGTGGCCGGGGGCTCGCCGTCATTGGCAAGCCGCGCCAGCGCGGCTTCGGCCTCGGCCAGGCCAGGCTGCAGGTCGAGGGCCAGGCGATACTGGACCACCGCCTCGGCGCGGCGGCCGGTGGAGGCGAGCACGAACCCGATGTTGGCACGTGCCGCGGCCGGACCGACGGCCCTGGCCATGACCGTCATCGCCTCGTCGACCTTCTGCTGCGCCGCCAGTGAGAGGCCGAGGTTCGTGGCGACCGTCCGGTCGTCCGGCGCGAGCCGCGCGGCGGTGCGCAGGGCCCGCTCCGACCTCTTCCCAGCGGCGCTGGATGTACAGGCTATAGCCGGCGTTGTTCCAGACCTTCGGGTCGTCGGGCGCGAGCCTCAGAGCGGCCTTGAAATGGACGTCGGACTGGGCGAACCGGCCGAGCCTGTCGAGCACGACCGCCAGTTTGCGGTGTGCGGTCGCCTTCTGACCGGCCAGCTGGCGGGATGACTCGTGCCGGCGGCCGGGCTTCTCCAGGGATTCGATCGCCCTCTGGTAGTCGACCGCGGCGGCCTCGAGCTGGCCCTGGGCCTCGTGGCCGCGGCCCATCTCCATGTGGACGCCAAGCTCCTGCTCGGGCTTGGCCTTGGCCTCGAAGCCGGTCCGGGAGAGCGCCGGGTCGCCCTTGATGCCGTCGGCCACGGAGAGCGTCGCGGGCGCGGTCGCCGAGGGCGGCGTCGCGTCGCCCCGGGGGGTCGCGGTGCGGCAGCCGAGGCCGACCGCGGCGAGCGCCACGGCCGTGGCGGTCAGCCCCGCCGCGGCCCTCCGGCCGGCGTGGTGCACGGGTCGCGTCATCTTATCTCGACCCCCCACCGCCGCCGACCGAGGTGCTCGCCGTCGGCGTGAGAGGGAACTGCGCCGGGGCCTGCTGGTCGCGGGTCATGAGCGTCGCGTAGTTGTTGCCGGCGTCGGTCCCGAGCAGCCCGGGCGCAACGGGCGGGCCGATCACCACGCGCTCGGGGCCGACGGGATTGCCCCCCTGCTGGAGCACGGCGAGCACCGCGTCGCGTCGTGCCTCGGCGAGGCCCGGCTTGTCCGGCGTCGGCTCGATGATCACCGGCCCGCACCAGCCGCGCAGGGTCCGGTTGATCCGGTCCATGCGGCCGATGCCGACCGGGGTGAGCGACGGGGTGTCGACGAGGAAGTCGGATCGATAGAGCGTGTAGACGTGGGGCGCGGCCTTGGCCCGCATTACGCCGATTGTTCCGTAGAGCGACGCCCCCAAAGGCGCCTCGGCGAAGAGGTCGGGGTCGCCGATGAAGTCCTCGTGGGCCGTGCGCCCCGCGTGGCGGATCGCGCGGCGGATCGGCCCGACCCTCCGCGGCTGGCCCTGCACCGGCGGCGCAGGGCGCGGCCACGCTCGCCGGCTGCTGGGCCTCGGCGGCGTCGGCCGCCAGGAGGAACCCCAGCAGGGCAGCCCACCAGGGTCGTCTTTCGCGATCTGCGGGCATCCTCGTCCCCTTCGGTTAGTCCATATATCCGCTCGGCCCCACGACGTAGTGGGCCTCGCTCTGGAAGTGCCTCATCACATGGAGCGGGTCGAGCTCGAGGACCGTCGCACGGACGTCCTTCCCGGTCTTCCCCTCGATCCGGCCGAGGAAGTAGAACTCCCAGTCATTCGGCTCGCCGACGCGCGTCGGCCGCGGTCGGGGGGACGTCATGCGGCTCCGCCGGGTTGACGAGCTCGGGCGTGACGAGGACGACCAGCTCCGTCTCGACCGTGTTGATCGTCGACGAGCTGAAGAGCAAGCCCACGATCGGCAGGTCACCGAGCCCGGGGACGCGCCCGACGGTCGCGTTGGTCGTGGTCTGCAGCAGGCCGGCGATGGCGAGCGTCTGGCCCTCGCGGAGCTCGACAACGGTCCGCGCGCTCCGCTGGCTCAGGCCGGGGACGGACGTGCCGTTGACCGACGTCCCGGCGGCCGTCAGCTCGCTGAACGCCGGCTCGACGTCGAGGCGGATCACGTCGCCCGCGAGGATGTTGGGCAGGAAGCTCAGCAGGGCGCCGAACGGGGCGAACTGGATCGTCACAACGTTGCCGCCGCCGCTCGCGGAGATCTGCGGGACGGGATAGGGAAACTGGCCGCCCGCGAGGAACTTGGCCGGCTGGCCGTCGAGCGTCATGAGGTTCGGCTCGGCGATGACCTTGGCCAGGCTGTTCTGGCGGAGCGCGTTGAGGAAGAGCGAGAACTCGCCGGCGTTGAAGATGCCGAAGAGCTGCGAATTCGCCGTGGCGGCGGCCGCTCCCGCGGCGTTGAACCCCGTCCGGACCGGCTGGATCAGGTTCGGCAGCGGCACGCCGGTGCCGCGTATCCCCGGCGTGAAGACAGACGACTGGCCGACGCCGGTCGACGCGGCGATGCTGCCGACCCCGCCGATGGTCGAGCCGATGATGTTGCGATTCCTCGTGTCGAGCCAGTTGACGCCGATCTGGCGGATCGCAGTCCGGTTCAGCTCGGCGATCTTGACGTGGAGCATGACCTGCCGGGGGCCGGGGACGCGCACCCGATTGATGATGAACGAGGTCGTCCCGGCACCCAGGCCGCCCCCGCCCCCTGTCCCTCCGCCCCCCCCACCGCCACCGCCACCGCCCGCGCCGGCGAGCATGCCTCCTCCGCCTCCGCCTCCTCCGGCCGCCTGGTTGCCGCGCAGCTCGGCCGCGATGAGCTGGAGCACCTCGGCCATCGTCTTGACGTCGGGGACCTGCCCTTCGAGGATGATCTGCGAGCTGGCCTGGCGGATGTGGACCTCGGCGCCGGGGAAGACCTGCTTGAGCCGCGCCTCCATGTCGCGCGTGTCGATCGTCACTCGGACGAGGAAGGTCGTGGGCCGGCCGGTCGCGTCCCAGATCGTCATGTCGGTCATGCCGTACGAGCGGCCGTACAGGTTCATGAGTCGCGTGTTCGGCTGGTCGTTGATCAGCTCGACGTCGGCCACGGCCGGGTTGGAGACGGCGATCCGCGTCAGGGGCTCGCGGGTCTGGATCAGCCGCGAGCGGCCGACGACGACGTTGATCTCGGCCTGGGCGTCGCCGACGACCTCGATCAGGTCACGCACCTTCTCGGCGGGAGTTGGCGCACCGGGCGCCTCGATCGGGGGCGGGCCGGGTGGACGTTCGGGGATGAAGCCGGTCGAGTCGCGCCGCACGTCGATCACCCGGGGCGTCGGCCTCGCCGTCGGCGACGACCCCGTGTCGAAGGGGACGAGCAGCGGCGGCGAGGTCGGCGGCCCCGGAGCCCGCGGGGCGGGGATGCCCTCGATCTGCCGCGGGCCGGCCGGGGGCGGCGTATTGAGCGGCGACGGCGTCATCGACGGCATCCCGCCCGCTCGGTCCTGTGCCGACGCCGCCGAGACGGCGACCAGGGCGATCATCGCGGACCGGACGACAGACAGCCGCGACCTCCTCGGCCGCTCGTCCCTGGGAAGATTGGCTGAGGACACCAGGAGAATCCCTTCTCGCGTGACGATCGGGCCCGCCTACCCTGCCGGTCGGGCGGGACGGGAGGCCCGCAGCGGTCGCAACGCCCCCTCCTGTCGGATCGGCCGGATTGGGCCGCGCGATGAGAAAAAAAGCGGGAAGGCTTCGCCAGGGTCGGGAATTGGGGACCGGCTCCCCGCGGATCGATGACCGTCCTGGCCCGCGAGCGGTAGACTGCGCGGATGGGATTTGACACGCCGGAGCGCCGGTCATGAGCGTCGCGATCGACCTTTCGGGCCGCGTTGCCCTCATCACGGGCGCCTCGCAGGGCATCGGCGCCGCGATCGCCGGCCGGCTCCACGAGGCGGGGGCGGCGGTCATCCTCAATCACCCCGATTCGGCCGACGGCAAGACCGCCCGCGACGCCCGGGCGGTCGCCGCGGCCCTGAATGCCGTCCGACCCGGCAGCGCCGAGGCCCGCGCCGCCGACGTGTCCGACGCCGAGGCCGTCCATGCGATGATGCAGTCGATCGCCGCCGATCGCGGCGGGCTCGACGTGCTGGTCAACAACGCGGGCATCCTCCGCGACCGGACGATCGCCAAGATGAGCCTGGAGGAGTGGCGGGCGGTGATCGACGTGAATCTCACCGGCGTCTTCCACGGCTGCAAATATGGGCTGGAGATCCTTCGTGACGGCGGCTCGATCGTGAACATCGGCAGCCTCTCGGCCCGTGCCGGGTTCCACGGCCAGGCGAACTACGCGGCGGCGAAGGCGGGCGTTCAGTCCCTGACCCGCGTCCTGAGCCGCGAGTGCGCCCGCAGGCAGATCCGCGTCAACGCCGTCGCGCCGGGCGTGATCGAGACCGACATGGCGTCCAAGATCGCCCCCGAGGTGTGCGCCGGGATGCTCCGACAGATTCCCATGGCACGGTTCGGCACGGCAGCCGAGGTCGCCGATGCCGTCCTCTTCCTGGCCTCACCGCTCGCAGGTTACATCTCGGGGCACGTGCTGGAGGTGGATGGGGGGTGGAGAGGATAAGTCCGTCGGCCGGGGTCCCGAGCGAAGCCCGGACGCCGCCGAGCGAACCCAAGCGACCAAGATTCGTTCACTCCTGTGCGGCCTGGTGCGGGAATTGTGCTCCCGGCCGGTGCTCCCGGGCCGTCCGGGATGGTCGGACACCGACATCCCGAAGGGCGCCATTCGCCCCCGCCGCCCTTCTCGAACCGATGCACACGATCCATGACGCCGATACAATAAGTCGCTCGGAACGGCCCGCACAGGCGAGCTTTCCCGTCGCAAACGGCCCCGAGTCCGACCGATGCCCGACCCGCGACCCGACTCCGACCCCGAGATCGCCGATGCCTCGCTCCTCTTCGGCGGCCCGGAGGCGCCGAAGGCCGGGACCTCGCCCGTGTCGCCGGCCGACGCGGGGCCCGGCTACGCGGTCGAGGGCCCCGAGCCCGAGGTCGACTCCGCTGCTGCGCCGCCAATCCCCCCGATTCCCCGGACCGAACGCCCCCGCCCGGCCGCGAGACCCGAGCCGGCTCCTCGACGACCGAAACGCGCGCCGTCGTCGGGCGTGGACCAGCTCTGGAGTCGCGGCGCCGAATGGGGCGAGGACCTCATGCGGCTCGGCGTGGCCTTCCTGGTCGCCGGATTCCTTCTCTATTCGACGTTCCGCGTCGACGCCCTCGGCGCCTGGGTCGTGCTGCTCGCCTTCGCGGTCGTCGGCCTGGCGATCCTCACCTATCCGATCTTCATCACTCTCGAAAGACCCGTTCGCGTGACGCCCGAGCAGGCCGTGAAGGATTACTTCGGGGCCCTTTCGCACCGCGTCCCGCACTACCGGCGGATGTGGCTCCTGCTCTCGACCGACGGGCGCGATGCGCCCGAGTTCGGTTCGTTCCCCGCCTTCAAGGCGTACTGGACGGGCCGGCTCGCCAGGTGGAAGGCCGACGCGAGGTCACAAGGCGTGCTCAACCCGGTGACGGTCGAGGTCGCCGACTTCAAGTCCGAGAAGAGCGCCGGGCAGACCGAGATCGATGGCGAGTACACGGCGCGAGTCCTGGTGCCAGGTTCATCGGAGCCCGTGGCGTCGTATCGTGTCTCGGCCCGGCTCGTCCGTGGGGCGGACAAGATGTGGTATCTCGAGTCGGGGACGCTGGATTGAGCCGCGGACTTCGGTCTTCACCGCGTCCCGAAAACCCCCCCACCCTACCCTCCCCCGCAAGGGGGGAGGGCGAAGATTTCTTGCATGATCAAAGATAAAAACACCCTCCCCCCTTCCGGGGGAGGGCAGGGTGGGGGGTGGTCCCGGCGGAGGCCTCGCGACCTTGCCCGCTCGATCAACGCCCCGCCGCTCGCAGTAACGGCTCGGCGATATTCAGCGCGATGGCCAAGCTGGCGAACAGTCGCCCCGCCCACTCGCGGGCGTCCGGCTCGGGGTCGCGTGGGATCCGCGCGAGCATCGCCGTCGCGCAAACTGCCGCGATGGCCCAGCCAAAGCCGCCGAAGAACTGGTAGATTGCGGTCCGCTCCAGCACGCCCTGGACCGCGCCGCCGAGCGGCGGTAGCCGGTCCTTGCGGACCGCGCGGTTGAGGGCCAATGCGGCGAGCTGCGACGCGACGGAGAGGGCCGCGAAGACGCCCGCGATCGACCAGATCCATCGGCCGAGGCCCCACGTCGCGGGGCGTCTGCCCCGGATCGTCTCGACGACGAGCCCGCCCCCGCCCGCGAGGGCGAGCCCGGTCAGCAGTGAGCCGCCGCCGAGGCGAATCCACCCGCTGCTCCCCGGCGCGGGGGTGGCGGAATTGACCATCGACGCCGTCATCTGCGACCGGACAACGGCGAGGCAAATGGCTGCCGTCGCGACCAGTTCCAGCACGTAACCCAGCCGCATCGTCGGCCGCTTCATCCCCGTCACGTCCCCCCCGCCCGCCACCACCGGTAGCGGAAGGCGAGATACGTCGCGCCGAAGAGGATCAGGCACAGCGGCGGATAGAGGAAGAGGAACGCCGCCCAGACCGGCAGGCCGAGGCCGGGGATGATCCGCATCGTCATGTCGACCGCGCCGGCGCCGCTGAGCTGGCTCCCGCGCATCGGGATGCTGAACGCGGCCGAGAACGGGCTCGACACCGTAAACGCCGCGATCCGCTCCTCCGAGATCCCGCCGGCGAACCCCTGCAAGTACCACCGCAGGCCGATCGGGCCGACGAAGAGGATCAGGAGCGTCAGGTAGGTCAGAATCATCGCCACCGACGTCCGCCGCGAGAGCGCCGAGCAGAGCAGGCCGACCGTCGACGTCGCAAGGCAGGTCGTCGCGATGATCAGCAGGTAGACAACCAGCGTCCAGGGCCGGTCGCGCAGCTCGGGGATCAGAATGTAAGCAAGAAGCAACTGCTCCGTCAGCAGGAACGTCAGCACCGTCGAGACCCGCAGGGCCGCCAGCAGCTTGGCCCAGACGATCTTGCCGGGCCGCAGGAGGGTCGTGAGCAGGAGGTTCAGCGTCTGCCGCTCGCGCTCCTGGGTGATGCTGCCCGCGGAGAAGACGGGGCCGACCAGAAGATTAAAAGTCAGTACATAGGAGACGTAATACCCCGCGTTCTCGGGCCTCAGGAAGAGCAGCACGGCCATCAGCGGGATCGACAGGAGCATGCTGACCTGGATCACCACACGGAGCATCAACGTGCCCTGGCTGAAGATCTCCGAGCGGAGCTCCTTGTCGAGGACCGGGTTGGTGCCGTCGGGCATCAGGTCGGTCCGCTTGGCGGGTGCGAAGAGCTTGTCGGGGAAGAGGTCGCGGTCGATGACGACGCCGATGGCGTACTTCATCTCCTGCTCCTCATCGACGACCTCTTTCCCCTCGCTTCCGACGTCCGGCGGGCGCAGGAGCCGCCCGTTGAGCGCCACGACCACGACGGCCCAGATCGTGAGGCACCAAGGCGGCAGGACGGCGATCGAGACAAAGTCCCGGAGGTTCGTGTCCTGGGTCCGCGTCAGGACGATGCAGACGATCGCCAGCGGCAGGATGACCAGATAGCTCACCACCAGGGCCGAGCTCGTCCGGCCGAAGTAGCTCGAACAGGCGAGGCTCAGGAGGCCGAACGTCCCCGCGGCGAGGATCAGGATCAGGTAGGCCCGGACGATCTCCGACATCAGGATGCCACCGAGCAGGAAGCAGAGGATGATCAGCGGCAGGCTCGAGAGGATGAGCAGGACGACGTACGTCAGCGAGCTGAGCAGCTTGCCGACGAGGATGTTCACGGGCTGGAGCGGGCTGGCGAGGAGCATCTCGTACGTCTTCCGCTCCTTCTCGCCGGTGATGCTGCCCGCCGCGAACGTGGGCGCGACCAGCGCGACGAGGAAGAACTGGCCCAGGAAGAACAGGTCGAACAGCCGCTGCGCCGCCCCCGAGCTGACCTGGGTCTCGTCGAGCGGCCACGCGTAGTAGACCATCACGCCGAGGAACGCGACGTAGAGGAATTGCAGCGCGAACGCCCGGGGCGACCGGAGGTTCACGAGCAGCTCGCGGGTGAGGACGGGGTTGTCGCGGAGGATCATGGGTGGTCGGGGGGCTCGGAGTTCGTGTCCCTCGTGAGGACGAGGGCGGTGAGGGCGCCTGCGGTCGCGACGACGAGAGCGAACAGCGAATGGACGATCTGATGAGTCGTTGGGGAGGGATTCCTTTCGATATTCAGCCACTGCCACACGAACGACGGCTGCCCAAGCATGTCTAGCGCCTCGGCGCCATTGATTCTCTCGCGAACATAATCGACTAATGCGTCGGTTAATAAGAAAGGTCCATAGGACGAATAACGGCTGAGCAGGAGGTATGAAAGCCCCGAGATCGAGAAACCGAACCAGATCGCACGCCGACGGCGAGGAAGACTTAACGCGGCCACTGCCGCGGCGACGAACGCGACCACGACGACGGTGTAAAGAACGCTGGACGCAAGTTGGGATGGATACCGCATCGCCGCGATCCCGACCGCCGCCAAGGCGACGAGCCCCATCGACCTGGCGATCGTGACCCGCATCCGCCCCATCGCCCTACCCCGCTGGTCGTGAGTCGCCTCGTTACGACGCTCTGCGTCGTAACGCGTCTTCGGCCGCTCCGCGGCCATTCCGGACGACGCGGAGCGTCGGCGGACCCGTTCCCACGCAGAGCGTGGGAACGAGGAGCGGTGCAGCTAACCCGCTAGTTGACGATCCCCTTCGTAATCATCATGAAAACCTCCTCGAGCGACAGCTCCTCCTCCGCGAACGAATGGACGCCGACGCCCGACGAGATCAGCCGCCCCAGCAATCGCGCCAGGTCCTCGTCCTGCCCGTGGAATTCGGCGGTGACGGTGTGGTCGAACGACTCGACCGTCTTGACATTCGACTCGTCGCGAAGGATCGACGCCGCGCGCTCGGCCGAGTCGTCGAGGACGCGCACCCGCAGGACCCGGTGTTGCCGCAATTGCCGCGTGATCTCGGCAATGCTCCCGGCCGCGAGCAGCTTGCCCCGCTCGATGACGCCGATCGAGGTGCAGAAATCCGCCAGTTCCGAGAGGATGTGGCTGGATACGAGGATGGTCTTCCCCATCCCGCGCAATTCATTGAGCAGCGCCTTCATTTCCAGCCGGGCCCGCGGGTCGAGGCCGCTGGCGGGCTCGTCGAGGATCAGCACGGGCGGGTCGTGGACGAGCGTCTTCGCCAGGCAGAGCCGCTGCTTCATGCCCTTCGAGAGGCCGTTGACGTAGTCGTCGCGCTTGTGGGTTAAATCGAGAAGCTCCAACACCTGCCCGATAATCTTCTTGCGGTACGACCGGGGGATCTCGTAGGCAACGGCGAAGAAGTCGAGGAACTCCCAGACCTTCATGCCGTCGTAGACGCCGAAGTCGTCGGGCATGTAGCCGATGATCCGCCGGACGCCCATCGGGTCCTGCGTGACGGACTTGCCGGCGACGATCCCCTCGCCCGCGGTCGGGCGGAGCAGGGTCGCGAGGAAGCGGATCGTCGTGCTCTTGCCGGCGCCGTTGGGGCCGATGAAGCCGAAGACCTCGCCCTGGCCGATCGCGAAGCTCAGGTCGTCGACGGCCACGAAGTCGCCGTAGCGCTTGGTGAAATGCTGGACCTCGATCATCGTCGCGGGGCTCCGGGGTCGTCGGCCGGATCGGGGTCGTCGGGTTGGGATTCGGGACCGGGCATGCCGGGAGTCGCGGGCGCGGACTTGGTCCTCGGATTTCGCCTCAAGCCGGGGACCGGAGCCACGGGCATCGCCGCCTTGGGCGCGGCGATCATTCCCTTGGGAAGGCCCCCCACGCCCGGAGCGACGGGCGAGACGGGCGCGACCGCTCCCCGCCGTCGCAACATGCCCTGGAACATCTGATTGATGGGAGGGGCCGGGGCCGGCGTCTTGAGCATCTGCTCCGAGGGTTTCTCGGGCCCGTTCGCGAGGATGTTGTAAGCGAGGGAGGCCGGGTCGGGCGTCTCGCCGAGCTTCATGTGGGCGACCACCAGCGTGAACCCCTGGTGCAGGTCGACCGCCGGCTCGATCACCTGGCCCTCCCTCGGCCTGGCCATCCACGCCAGCAGCCGGACCTCGCCGACCTCCTCGGGGCGCGATGCGATCGACGACCGGATGAGCATCTCGAGGAAGGGCGCGGGGTCGACCTCGTTCTTCTTCAGGCCCTCGGGGCTGGCGATGTCGTACTTCGCCACCTCGCGGCTTCGCCCTTCACCTCGACGGTCGCATTCGGGGCGATCGTCCCGAGGTACACCGCCTTGCTCGCCTTTTCGCCAATCTCGACCACCACGGCGTCGCGGAGCTCGGCCTCGGTCCCGTTGACCACCTTCCGCGTGCCGTCTTCCTCCTTCAGCGTGAAGCCGCCGGGCAGGTTGGCGTACTGCTCGGCGCGGAACATGGCGAGGCTCCGCGGCTGGACCTGGAACCTGTCGAGCATGGCGATGGGCGTCGTCTGGAAGACGGACTGCTGGACGTCCTCGCCGCGGATCGCCCGGCCCGTGTTCATGGGGAGTGCCAGGGCCGAGGGGTCGCCGGGGTACGAGATCGCGTACTTCACGCGGCCCGTGGTGTAGAGCGAGGCAAACCGGCTCAGATGGCCGCGGGAGTAATCACCGAAGGTCTCGAGGACGTCGACCTCGTTGCATGCCGAGTCGTAGCCGACGTCGTACGCCGCGGCCCGCTCGACGACCACGGCGAAGCCGAGCGCCAGGATCGGCACGAGCGCCCACGCCCACTCTCGGCGGCCCAGGCCGAACCGGCAGATGATCCAGTTGATCGGCACCAGGGCGATGATGTAGGCGAGGATGACCATCAGCACGAACCGCCGTCCCGGGATCTCGATGCCCGACGCGCGCTCCAGCGCCGAGCGGCTCATGCTCGGCAGCGCCGCGTCGTCGAGCCACTCGCCGACCGGGACGTGGAACGGGTTCAGCCGGGCGGCCTGGCCCAGGGTGCTCGCCCCGACCGACGGCGTGGCCGTCGGCAGCGTGTTCCTGCCCGTCGAGGACAGGGTCGTCGAGCCGTCGTCCCCCTCCTCGACCTGGATTCGCCGCGTCCCCGCGCCAAGGTCGCGTCCGAGCAAGCGGGACCACGTCAGGTCGGGCGCGTTCAAGGGCGCGTAAAGCGGCGGCATGAAGCCGCTCTGGCCGGTGCTCGGGTCGGCGTAGCGGAGCTCGGCGACGCATCGCTCCTCGGGCCGGCGGAAGATCACGCGGCGGACGAACGTGTCGTAGCCGTTCCAGCCGAGCAAGGTTGGGTCGGTCAGGGCGATGCCGAGCATGAGGATCCGCCCGCGGCCCACACGCCACTCGACGCCCAGTGGCGGCAATCCCGCCTTCTTGCCGAAGCCGATGACGCGGGCACCCGGCTTGGGGTCGAGCACGGCGACGTAGAGCGGCTTGTCCTTCGGGACGAGGATCGGCTCAGGCGGCTTGTACCTCCGCCCCGCCTCCTCGAAGGCCTGCTGGATCGGCTGTGTGGCCTCGATCGCATCCTCGGGCTCGGCAATCGGGGCCGGCGGCGGGTAGGCCGCGGCGAACGAGCGCAGGTCGTCGGCCGAGAGCTGCTTGCCGGCGCCGGAGATGTCCGCGGGCAGATACGGCGCCAGGAAGCTCTCGCGGAACGGGGCCAGATTGGGACCGGCGCCGCCGACGATGATCAACTGCCCGCCCCAGTGGAGCCAGTCCTTCATCGCGTCCTGCTGGCTGACGTTCAGCGTGTCGGGCGGCATGCCGTCCCAGATGACGTGGCTGATCGTCGTCCAGGTCAGCGGGTGGGTCGGCAGGTAGCAGCGGTCGGGCTCGGTCGTGGGGATGGTTCGGTAATCGCGCTGGTTGTCGTAAACGACCTGGTCGCTCTTCGTCCCCGAGAGTGGGAACATGGAGCGCAGGTGTGACCAGCGGCCGTATCCCTCGTTCGGCCCCTTCGTCAGGATCGGCACGAGCATTTGGTGCGGCAGCAGCGGCCGGAGCGCGGCGGAGTGGCGATCGTCGTACCGGAGTGACTCAGGCCGAATGAGTTGGAGCGGCAGCTCGCGCGGGATCGTCGGCGTCATCACCTGGAAGAGGATGCGCGAGCGCTGGCCCTTGACGAGCCGGGCGTCGCGGCGGAAGACGACCTCGTGCGGCATGTCCAGCAGCGGTACGGGCGGGTCGGTCTCGAGCCAGCCGTCATAGCTGAACCGGTTCGCCCTCAGCTCGAGCGCCAGCGTGCTCCAGTGGTTCGCCTTGACGAAGGGGATGACGTCGTTGGGCAGCACGGTCGTCTTGAAGAACTCGAAGGCGTCGCGCTGCTCTTCCTTCTTGCCTTTCTCCATCTCGGACGGGTCGGTGAGCGCCTTCTCCAGCTGCTTGGTGACGGTGCTCTTGGTCGACTCCTCGTCCTGCGCCCGGGCCGATCCTGCGGCGGCGAGGACGACGAGCGCGAGCCAGGCCGCGCCGCGAACGATGCCGGCTGGTGTCCGTGCCACGATCTCCCCTCCGATTTGCCGCGGGCTCCGACGCTCGTCCGACGTGTTGGTGTCAGTCTATACCGCGACGCAACCCGCCGGAAGGGCCGCGGGGCGATTATCCGAAAGAATTGGGCGAGCGACGGATTGTCCATCGCTCGAAGTCATCGGGTGTGTCGATGTCAACCAGTGCGTCTCCGGCGTCGAGCTCGACGGCAATGACCGTTTGGCCTGGATCGTCGACCAGCGCATTGACGCCGACGCCTTCGGGCAATTCGCGGATCTGCCGGGCCACGGCCCAGGGCAGGTAGACCGGATGTCCGCGCTTCGCCCCGGCCTTCGGCCTGGCGAGGCATCCGGCGGACTCACGCCCTGCCCGGATCACGCGCGCGACCAGGTCTGAGCTGATGCCCGGCATGTCGGCGGGAGCGAGCAGGATCGCTTCGATTGGCTCAAGAGTTTCGGCTCGATCGAGCCCCGCCTCGATCGAGCCGCGCATGTCGGCGGTCTCACGGCCGAGGACGACGACCTCGGCCCCGGCCTCCTCCGCGCGCTGCACAATTCCCGCGGATTCGGCCCGTTCGCCTGGTGGGGCGACCACGACAACGCAGTCGGCGCCGCCGTTGCGGAGCGCACGGACGACGTGGGCGATGAGCGTCGTCCCGCCGATCTCCAGAAGCGGCTTGGGCCAGCCCATCCGTCGGCTCAGGCCCGCGGCCGGGACGATCGCGACGATCATGTCCCGGCTGGCTCCGGCTCGGATTCCGGCTCGGCGACGGAGGGCGGCTTGGGGATCGCGCCGAGGTTGCGCCGGGCGATCAGCTCGGCGACGATGCTCACGGCGATCTCGACGACCGACTCCGAGCCGATGTCGATCCCTACCGGCGCCGCGACCCGGCCCAGGTCGGCCTCGGAGATCCCCATCCCGCGGAGGCCCTCGAAGATGAGCCGGATCTTCCGCCGGCTGCCGATCAGCCCGACATAGGGCGCCCGGGTCGGCGCGAGGTGATGAAGCGCCTCCTGGTCGTGCCCGTGCCCGCGGGTGACGATGACCGCATACGTCCGCTCGTCGACTTCCAGGCCGGACAGGGTCTCCTCGATCGGCCCGACGACGATCCGCTCGGCGGCCGGGAACCGCTCGCGGTTGGCGTATTGCTGGCGGTCGTCGACGACCCAGACGTCGAAGTCGGCCTTCGCCGCCAGCTCCGCGACGGACTGGCCGACATGCCCGGCACCGACCACGACCAGCCGGATTCGCGGCAGGGTCGGAAGGAGCGCGACGCCGGCCCGCAGGCCCGGCCTCGGCCTCTCGTCCAACGGGCAGATCGATCCCGCAACGTGCTCGCCGAGCCCGTGGCCATTCCGCTCGATCACGAGCTTGCCGTCGGCGCCGAACAGGCATCGGCCGCCGATGTCGAATCCGCTGCGATCGGAGTCGACCACGACGGCCTCGGTGAACCCTCGCCCCTCCTCGAGCAGCCGGCGATAGGCCCGATAATAGGTGCGGGCCTCCGCTCCGCGGGCCGACTCGACGACGACCGTCATCTTCCCGCCGCAGATCAGCCCGTCGGCCCAGGCGTAGTCGTGGTCGAGGACGAAGGAATGGACGTCGGCCCCCTCCTGCCCGACCCGCCGGACGGCCCGCATCTTGACCTCGTTCTCGACGCACCCGCCGCCGAGCGTGCCGACCTGGCCGCCGTCGGGGTCGACGACCATCAGGGCCCCGGCCTTCTGGGGGGTCGAGCCCTTCGTCTCGACCACCTGGCAGACGAGCCGCTCGGCGCCGGAGGAGAGGGCTTCGTCGAGTCGGCGGAGGAGGTCGCGCATGGGGCATTCCGGGAACGCAGTTCGGTCGTCCCCACCAGGCTATAATGCCCGCGAAAGGTCGGCAAGCCGTTGCAGGAGCCGTCCTCGCTTCGCCCGTTCCCTCGATGGACCCGTGACTTGGCCGACCTCGCGCCCCTCATCCTCGCCAGCGCCTCCCCCCGCCGCCGCCTCCTTCTGGCGGAGGCCGGCTACCGCTTCGACGTCGACCCCTCCGACATCGACGAGCCTCCACCGGCCCCCGGCACGCCCGTCGCCGATTACGTGGCCCTGCTCGCCTGGAAGAAGGCGAATGCAGTCGCGGTCCGGCGAAAGCAGGGGCTGATCCTCGCGGCCGATACCGCCTGTGCCGTCGGGGATGAGATCCTCAACAAGCCCGCCGACCGCGCCGACGCCGAGCGGATGATCCGGCTCCAGGAAGGGCGCGATACGGAGGTCGTCACCGGGCTCTGCCTTTACCGGGCCGACCGGGGCGAGTGGGTTGGCGCGGTCGAGTCGAGCATCGTCCGGTTCCGGCCGCTGACCGACGAGGAGCGCGACGGCTATCTCGATTCGGGCGCTGGGAAGGGAAGGCCGGGGCGTACGGCGTCCAGGACGACGACCCGTGGATCGAGATCCCGTCGGGGAGCTGGTCGAACGTCGTCGGCCTGCCGATGGAGCGGCTCGCGCAGCTTCTCCGGTCGCATCCGACCCTGACAACCGGCCTCTGAGGCCGTATGATGCCGGGATTGCCGCTCGGAAGATCGCCGGAGACGCCCCCATGGCCGAAGCAACCAGACCGCGGCCGACGCCCGAGGTCGGGCTCTGGATCGCCCTCGCCGCCGCGGTCATGCTGGCGGGGGTGGCCTCGCCGTCTGGCCCGCCTTGAGGACCTCGATGGCCCAGTCCGCCTCGTCGCTCATCGCCGCCAAGGTCGACGGGGCCCGGGCGTACGGCTACCTCCAGGCCATCTGCAAGTTCGGCCCCAGGCCCGCCGGTCGGCCGCCAATACCCGCCAGCGGAAGTATGTCGCCAAGCATTTCACGGAGATGGGCGCGACCGTCCGCGAGCAGCCGTTCGAGGCGTCGACCCGGTCTCGGGCAAGCCGGTCCAGATGGTCAACCTGATCGGCTCCTGGTTCCCCGAGCGGCTCGACCGCGTCGTCCTCGGCGCCCACTACGACACGCGGCCCTACCCCGACGAGGACCCGACCCCGCCAAGCGCAAGGAGCCGTTCATCGGGGCCAACGACGGCGCCTCGGGCGTCGCGCTCCTGATGGAGATCGCCAACCACCTCCAGGACTCGAACACCCCCTGGGGCGTCGACCTCGTCCTCTTCGACGGCGAGGAGCTCGTCTACGGGCCCGGCAAGGACTACGTCGGCGAGTTCTTCCTCGGCTCGAAGGCCTTCGCCCGCGAGTACGCCCAGAGCGCAGCGGACCCGGAAGCGGGGCACGCCCCACTACTCGTTCGGGATCGTCCTCGACATGGTCGGCGACAAGGACCTGACCATCGACCAGGAGCCATACTCGCTCGAGTTCGCCCCGAAGCTCGTGCGCGACGTCTGGTCCGTTGCCAAGGCCCTGAAGGTGACCCAGTTCCGCGACCGGATCGGCCGCGTGCCCGTCACCGACGACCACCTGCCGCTCAACAACGCGGGCATCCCCTCGATCGACATCATCGACTTCGACTACCCCTACTGGCACACGACGAAGGACGTCCCCGAGAACTGCTCGGCGGCGAGCCTCGAGGCCGTGGGCAAGGTCGTGACGGCCTGGCTCAACAAGCCCAAGCCGAGGCGGTGAGCGGGCTTTCGGATCAGGCCCCGCCGAGCGACTCGAGCTGCGACGCAGCGTTTCCTGCTCGCGCTTCGTGGCCTCGAGGTCGAACCGGGCGATCGCCAGGTCGAGCCGATACCGCTCCAGGCCCTCCCGGGCCAGGCCAGGACGCGGCCCCGGAACAGGGCTGCTCGACCGCCTCGTCCGCGATCGGCCCAAGTGCCTTGCGGTAACGCGGCGGCAGCGCCCCGATCCGCTCCCGGAGCCGGCCCAGCTCCGGCGGAATCTGATCGGTCGACGGCTCGATCGCATTCGACGTCGCGGCGCTCATGGTAGTTCCTCAACGGGTGTCGAGGCAACCCTATCATGCGGATCTGGGCAAGGTCGTCGGATTGTCCGACTTTGTCCGGCCGGGCAAGTGTTCGTGGCTCCGCGAGGCCGACCCGACGGGAAGCACGCCCGCCTGTTGTCCTAGGCGACGACATCGGTCATAGTCAAGGCCCGACGCCCTGACCTGGAGCCCCGACCGACCATGAGCCGCGCCTCGGTCCCCTGCTCATCGTCCTGGCCGTCCTCGGGTCCCGATCGCCCGGGCCGATGGGCCCGCGAAGCCCCGGCCCTGACGGACGAGCAGAAGGAGAAGAACCTCGACTCGTTCGAGGTCGTCTGGAAGACGATCCGCGACACGCACTTCGACCCCAAGTCGGCGGGCTCGACTGGAAGGCGGTGCATGACGAGTTGAAGCCCAAGGTCGAGAAGGCCGCGACGATGGCCGAGGCCGGCGGCGATGACCGAGATGCTCGGGCGGCTCAAGCAGACGCACTTCGGCATCCTCGCCGGGGAGGCCCTCCACCAGGCCGACGACGGGCCGGGCGGCGACGGCCAGGCCGGGTTCGACGTCCGGCTGGTCGAGGGCAGAGTCCTCGTCACGGCCGTCGACCCGGGTCGCCGGCGGAGAAGGCGGCGGTGAAGCCGGGCTGGATCGTCGAGAAGATCCGCGGCAAGCCCGTGGGCGACCTGTCGCCGCGGCGGCGAAGGCCTATGCGAAATCGGGGCTCGTGCCGGTCAGGCAATGCTGCGCTGATCCGCCGTCTCGAGGCCGCCGGCTCGACCGTTGGCGTCGACTTCCTCGACAACCACGACCAGCCGTCCACCTCGACCTGACACTCGACAAGCCCAAGGGCATGCCCGCGCACTTCGGCAACCTGCCGACCTACTACGTCCACCTGGCCTCGAAGCGGGTCGACGGCTCGATCGCCTACGTCGTGCTGAACGCGTTCTTCGACCCGACCCGGTGCATCGGCCAGTTCGCCTTGGCCTTAAAGGAGAACCGCGACGCCGAGGGCTGATCCTCGACCTCCGCGGCAACCCGGGCGGCATCGGCGCGATGGCCATGGGCATGGGCGGGCTGGCCGTCACCGACGGCGACCGCAAGCCGGCACGACGACGACCTGCGTGGTCGCCGGACTTCACCTTAATCCTCGGCCTGAACCGTTCACGAGCCGGTCGCGCGGATCGTCGACGCCCTGTCGATGTCGACCTCGGAGATCCTCGCTGCCGGCCGAAGAACCTCGGCCGCGCGGGGCCCTTCGGCGTCCGAACCGCAGTGCCGGCCCTGCCGTCGCGGCGTCGACGTGGTCCCAACGGCGACGGCCTCCAGGACGCCTTCGCCAACTACATCTCGACCGGCGGCAAGCCCCTGGAGGGATACGGCGTCGAGCCCGACGTCGAGACCCCCCTGAGCCTGCGCCGCACTGCTCGAAAACCACGACCCAGCCGTCGAGGCGGCCGTGCAGTGGATCCGCTCGCAGGCGAGGAAGCCGTGATCCCCCGGCCTTTTATTTTTTCACTTTTCACTTTTCACTCCCGTTCGAAGCGCTCGCAACCCCTCCCCGCTGGCGGGAGGGGATCGAAATCGCGGACCTTCCCCCGAGGATCCTCCCGACCATGCTCCGCCGATCGCTCCGCCCCGCACCTGGTCCTCTCCGCCGTCCTCCCGGTCTCCCCCTCGCGTGCGGCCCTGGCCGACGACCCTCTGCCCAAGGCCGACGACGTGCTCGACCAGTTCGTCGAGGCCACCGGCGGCAAGGCCGCCTACGAGAAGATCAAGAACCGCGTCAGCAAGGGAACGATGGAGATCAGCGGCTAAATTCTCCAGGGGCAAGATCAACGTCGCCCAGGCCGAGCCTGAACAAGACTGGTGGCCGAGATCGAGATCGAGGGCGTCGGCAAGATCAAGGAGGGGTCCGACGGCAGCGCCGTATGGGAGATCAACCCGATCACCGGCGACCGGGTCATCGAAGGGGACGAGAAGGCGGAGAAGCTCCTCCACAACACGTTCAATGGTGAGATCCGCTGGAAGG
>CAVSDG010000008.1:0-784051 GCA_963726685.1 uncultured Planctomycetota bacterium | reverse complement strand
ACCATTAGTTACGGGATCTACCTCTATCACCCGTTCGTGCTGATCTTCGAGACGATGGTCCAGAAGGCGATCGGACTGAAGGTCGCCCCGTGGATCATGGACGTGGCGAAGGTCGGCGCATGCGTCGGTCTCGCCGAAATCTCATGGAGGCTGGTCGAGCGGCCATTGCTCGGCCTCAAGGATCGATTTCCCTACGCCAAGACGGCCTATCGGGGGCCGCACGGAGCAGCTTGCGAAACGTCGGGGCCTCCGAGCGATCGCGCGGAGGCCCCGAGTCGCCACGGTCAGCGTCGCTCAGGCCCGGCGACGGCCGCGGGCCAACTTGAACAGGCCGAAGCATCCGCCGAGGCCGAGTCAGCGCCAGCGACGACGGCTCGGGCGACGGCGTTGGCCTGGAAGAACCCCGACAGGTCGTTGGTGCCCGGCGTGTTCGCGTCGCCGAGGAACCCGCCGCCGGGGGCGTAGACGCCGAAGAGCTCTTCCAGCGTCTTGAGGTCGGACGAGTGGGTCAGCGGTGTCGTGCCCTGGAAGCCGTTCCCCATGGCCAGCGGCGAGATCACGATCTCGGGAACGGTGAACTGCGAGCTGTCGCCGTTCTCGGTCTCGTCAAACCAGATCACGATCGCGCCGTTGTTCTTGTAGGCCTGCGAGGCCATGATCTGCGGGATGATTATCGAAAGGAAATTATCGCCCGCCGCGATCGCGGACTGATCGCCCGTGTAGTGCGACGCCGTTGTAGGTGAAACCGCCGGTGAGGGCGGAATGCATGTCGTTGTACTGGTCGGGCGTGATCAGGTTGTAGCGCGAGACCGTGTTGTTGGCAAGGTCGGTGGAGAGCTGCGACAACGGCGCGTAGTGGCGGGCCTTGATGTTCGAGTCGTCGGTTTTCGCCGTTGGTGTCGGTGAAGAAGAGTGTCCCGTCGTGTTTGGGCGCGAAGTTGTACTGGTGGCTGCCGTTGTAGGGGTTGGTGAAGGTGTTGTCGGTTCCCGGAGGCGCTGGTCTGTCGGGACGCCGTTGGCCTGGTAACCGGCGGAGTACTGCGCGTCCTCCTGGTAGGCCTTCCAGGAGATACCCGAGGTCTGGAGCAGGCCCGTCAAGTGTGCGGCGCGGTTAACGATGTTGTTCGGGAAGGGATCGGCGTCGTTGAGCGGGCCGTGGAGGCCGGCCTCCTGCCAGACGTAGTTCGGCTCGGACGGGTGCACGCCCGCCGCGACGTTGGTGTAGTTGCTCGCCCACGAGGTCTGGGCCGCGTTCGGGTTGCCGGGCGTCATCAGGCTGTTGAGGAACGGCGCGGCCGGGTTGTTCAGGAGCTGCGCCGGCGAGGTCACGCTCGACGGCTGGGTGAGGTTGTGGTTCTCCATGTCGATGTAGAACACGTCGCCAATCTGCTGGCCGCGGGCGGGCGAGGCCAAGAGCGCCGCGGCAACGCAGGCGGCGGGGGCGATCAGGCCCCTCGAGAGACGGTGCGGTCGCGGGGTGTGCATCGACTCGTATCTCCCCTAGAGAGGTTGGGCGGGAAAACGAGCCGGCAGTCTACAACGCGACCGAGGCCCCGCAAGGGGATTCATCAAAATACGTGCGAAAGATCGCGCAATCTACACGGGAGCGCGGCGTGCGTCGCGGGTCGGAGACATCGGCGTCAAATTCTGTAGGCAGGGCTCCGCCCACCGTTCGGGGGGATCATCCCGGGACGGTGGGCGGAGCCCTCCCTACAAAGATCAACGCGCGTGCCCGATCGCTGCGCGGGGTCGCCGGGTTAGCCGGGGCCGCGGGCTTGGTGGCCGGGGCCTCGCCGGTCGCCGGGGCCGGCGGCTGGGCCGGGGCGGGCGGGAAGAGGTCGGCGGGCATCGGCTTGACGTCGATCTTCGCCGTCTTCTGCTCGGAGGTGATCGCCCGCTCCTGGAGGTCGGCGCGGTACTGGTTGAGCACGGCAGTCTTCTGCTGGTCGAAGTCGAACGGCTCGCCCGGCTTGCGGTCGGTGACCTGGATCAGGTGCACGCCGTACTCGGTCTCGAACGGCTCGGAGATCTGTGTTCACCGGCATCGAGAACGCCTTGGCGGCGAACGAGTCGAGGTACTGCCCCTTGCGGAGTGAAGTAGCCGAGGTCGCCGCCATTGGGCGAGCCCTTGTTGGCGTCGTCCTCCGAGTACTTGTTCGCGGCGTCGGCGAAGCTGATCTTGCCCGAATCGATCTCGGCCTTGATCGCGGCGAGCTTCTTCTTCGCCGCCTCCTTCGCGTCCGACGTGGCGTCGGGCGGGACGCCGAGGAAGATGTGGCTGGCCTTCACCTGCGGCACGGGTGAAGAGGTCCTTGTTCTGCTCGGCGAACTTCTGGAGGTCGGGGTCGGTGGCGACGGCGTTGACGTACTTGTTCCAGGCGAGTACGGGGACCATCTGCTTCTTGAGCCACTCGACGTCGTGGCCGCTCTCGGCCAGCACGGTCTTGAGGTCGCGGTCCTCGGGCTCGGCCTTCATCCGCCGCTCGTACGAGGCGATCTCGTCGTCGAGCTCCTTGGGCGTCACGGTGGACGCGCATGCCTGGTGAGGAACTGCTCGAGCAGCTTGATGTTGGCGATGAAGCTCGACGGCGTGCTGATAGGCCTCGTTCTCGGCTGCCGCGGGGAACGGGATACCGGCTGAGGAACTCGATGACCTCGCCCCGCGTGATCGGCTGGCCGTTGACGGTGGCGAGGGTCTCGTTGAGGACCTCGGGCCCGGGCGGCGTGGCGCGCCTTCGCGGCCGGGGCCGCCGGGCCGGCGGCCGGCGGGCTGCTGCGCAGCGCCGCGCGGGTCGAGGCCAGGGCCAGGACGGCCAGGAGGCCGGTGCGGAGGCGCTGTCGCATCGAACGCTTCTCCCTGACGGACGAATGGGTGTGAATCGATTCCGGGGACATGCTCCTTCGGCCGCCCCGGCCGGCCGTGCTGGATTCGATGGATTATACGGATCGCGACGATTCCCGCCGCGCCAATCCGTGCAGGCGTACTCCGGGCTGGCCTCGATCCCGTTGGGGAGGGCTGGGGGGTCCCGCCGAGCCGGGCGCCAACGCCCGGCTCGGGGGGCGGTCAGAGATGCCCGGGAGAGAGGCCCGTCCCGGCTATCGTCCCCGGCCACCCCGCCGCGGTGCCGGCCCCGCCCGAATCGACCCTGGCAGGGCAGAGTCGAGAAGTCGGACAGCCCATCGGAATCGTCGGGTCCCGGCCGATACTCCTGCTGCGGTCAGGAGATGCGCCGACTCGCGGCGCGGCTTCGGGTCGGCGATGGCCTTCCCGGCGACCCTCCCAGCCAGCTCGGCCGCGGCCAGCTCGCGGGCCACTCGGGCATCCGGAACTCGACCTTCGTGCCGAGCGGGTCGTCGGGCCACTGCTGGATCGCCTGGTAGGTCAGGTAGCTCAGGATGCCGTACATCGCCAGCGTCGACCAGACCGACGGGGCCCAGAGCTTCATCGCCGTGCCGAACGCCTTGTTCAGCCGGGCGCCCTTGAGGTCGACGCTGCAGATCTCATCCAGCAGCAGGTGCGAGAAGAACCCGAGCCCGACGGCCGCCCCCATCATCAGGCGGACGGGATGGCTCTCGGACGGATAGTGGAGATAGGTCAGCTCGGACCAGACGACGAGCGTCGGGAAGCTATGGCTGATCCCGCGGTGGACGGCGAGGTGCGAGACCGTCCGGCTCAGGCCGTGGCGGATGATCGCGAACGTGGCGACCATCATCCAGAGGTGCAGCTCGAAGGCCGGCGGCGGGTGGACCTTCCCCACCTCCTGCCAGACCGCGAGCGCCCCGAGCACGCCGAGGATGCCCGTGAACCCCTTCATCTCGACGCCCGACGGGGAGTCGAGATCGGGCAGGAGGCCGCCGAGCGTCGCCAGCAGGGCCGCGACCGAGCCGTAGAGCCAGTGCAGCCCGGCCAGGAAATAGGCCGCCGCCGCGTAGCCGCATCCCAGGCTCGAGGCGAAGGCCACGTGTTGGCGGTAGTTGCCCATCGACGGCGCCGGGCGTGGGGGCGGGACGGACGTGCGCAGAGTCCCTTTCCCACCCGTCGAGATCGGGGCCCCCGGGGCGACACGCCGCCCCTGTCATCTCCTCGGCGGCGGTCCCAGGCGACACGCCCAGGCTGGGTGATAGGCCGGGGCGTCGCTCGCGGGGAACGTCTCCTCCAGAGCCTCGTCGACCTTGCTCAGCGGCTCGGTGTCGAGGATGTCGACCAGCCCCCCGCGCTGATTCATGTCGCCGCCGATCACGCCGGGCGGAGGGACCTCGGGCGGCGGCCGGGGATCGACGAAGGTCCGGGGCAACGTCGGGTAGATTCATGGAGATCCTCATCGGGCCGCGCCCGCTCGGTGTGCTCGGTGCGATCGGTGAACCTTGATGCACTTCCCGCGCCATCGGCGCACGACGTGCGTGCTCCTGCCCGATGGCATCCTGGAGAAACCCCGCCAGGCCGCGTAGAGTTGGGGGGCACGACGCGACGACGTCGCGCCGAGGAGCCGCCGATGAGCCAGGATCACCAGATACCGCCCGGCCTCGCAATGCGGTGCATGGAGATCCGCGGGGGCAGCCGGGCCGTCGAGGAGTCACTGAGCACGCCCGGGCTCGATGGCTGGGTCTATAGCCGGCCCTACGAGGGTGACGAGCGCGGCGGCGATGTCTATTACGTCTCGCTCTGCGGCGGCGGGCTGATCACGCGGATCGTCGTCGCCGACGTCTCGGGCCACGGCGCCAGGTGGCCGACTTCTCCGCCGCGCTCCGCGAACAGATGCGGAGGAACATCAACACCAAGAGCCAGACCCGGCTGGTCAAGGCGCTCAATCGCGAGTTCGGCGAGTCGGCCCAATCGCTGCGGTTCGCGACGGCCGTGGTGGCGACCTACCTGGCCAACCTCCGCCGCCTGACCGTCTGCAACGCCGGCCACCCCCGCCCGCTCTGGTATCGCGCCGGGACGGGACGATGGGACTGGCTCGACCACGCCCCCGACGTCGACCGGCAACTTCCCGCTCGGCATCGACGACGACTCGCCCTATCGCCAGTTCGCCGTCGACCTCGGCCCGGGCGACGTCGTGGTGTTCTATACCGATGCGCTGACGGAGGCGGCGGATGATTCGGGCACGCTGCTCGGCGAGGACGGCCTGATCGCGATCGGTCCAGCGCCTCGACCCGGCCGCACCCGACCGGATCGGCCCTTCGCTCGCTGGCCGAGGTCGAGCACCACCGCGGCGGCCGGCCGGCCGGGGACGACGTGACGCTGCTCACGCTCGTCCACAACGCGCGGCGGGCCGCGATCGCCGTCGCTCGGCGAGAAGCTGGATGTCTATGCGAAGGTCTTCGGGCTGAAGCGGTGTGATCCGGTCCAGACGGCTTCACGCCGCCGTCAGCCAGCTCCGGATCCGCCCCAGGTTGTCGCTCCACTCGGGCCCGATCCGCCGGCGGCCGTAGGCGTCGTAGAGGAGGTCAAGCGTCTCGACGAGATGCCGCAGGCTGTCCATGCGCGCCCAGTGGATCTCGTGGTGGCCCTTGCCCTCGGCCTTCGGCAGGGCGGCGCCGGTGACGGCGAGGGTCTCGGCCTGGAGGGTCAGCTCGTACTGGAGGCCGTGGCGGACGACGATCAGGCCGGCCTTGCGCGGGAGCTTGCCCGACTGGAGAGCGCGGAAGGCCTCGGGCAGGCGGGTCGGGCCGGCGTCGGTGAGCTGGTCGCGGCCGTTCTCGCCGCGGGGGCAGTCGAGGACGAGCGTCTTGGCGAGCATCACGGTCGCCTCGGAGTCGTCCGGCAGGGCGATCGTGTCGCCGTCGTTCTGGAGCCGGTGCCAGAGCCAGAGCAGGAACTCGTTGCCCCAGAAGTCGCGGCTCGAGGCGTCCGAATCGGTCCAGGCGACCGTCGGACCGACCGAGCCCTCGCCGGCGAACGCGACGGGGCCGTTGTCCTCGACGGCCCGCTCCTTCGCCGCGCGTTCGGCCATGAAGTGCGCGAGGCTGCCCGAGGTGATCGGGTCGAGCGTCCGGTCGAACGTCTCGCGGAAGAGCGTCTGCGAGACGTTCCAGTACGCTCGCGGACGTCGCACCCGCGTACAGGACGTTCTGCTGGCCGTCCCAGAGCACGGGGTAATAGGCGCTCTTGCGGAACCGGCCGTCGGCGGCCTCGGCCTCGGCGCGGATGCGGGCGGCCTCCTTGGCCTCCTGGCGCTGGGCCTTGGTCGGGTAGCCGCTCGGGTTCATACGCGGCGCGGGCGTCGGTCTCGATTTTCGTGTACGCGCGGAGGAGCGAGGCGGGGATCTTGTCGGTGTCGACGCGGATCGCCAGGTGGAGGGCGTCGTTGATGACGTTCTTGCCGAGGTCGATGGTCGTGTCGAGGACGTGGTCGCCGCCGGCCCAGCCGACCGCGACGCCGTCGGCCGGCTGCCCCGCCGCCGTGCTTGCCGATGGCGTGGGCGCGGGCCTTTTCGAGCGATCTCCTCGCCGAACGGCAGGGGGCTCTCGCCGCCGACCCGATACCGCACGTACGTCACGCGACCGGCCAGAAAGCCCATTGTCTCGCCCTCCGTGATCCGCTGATCCGTCGAGGCCCGCGGCCCGGGGCGAGGGGCCGGTGCCGGCCGGCCCCGCCTTCGGACCGCTATGGGATCGGCGAGCCGCCAGGCCCGGCTCGACGTTTCGAGGGCTCGCCAGGCCCGGATCGGCCGGCGCCGCCGGGCCCGGGGATCGTGACGGCTGGGCAAGGCATGCGCGGGTCGAATGGGTTCCTTTGGCCGACGCGGCGGCTCACTTCACGCTGATGTGGTCCTTGATCCAGCCGAATATCCCCTCCTTGATCCCGTCGACCTTCATCACGTCCTCGATCGTCTCGTACGGCCGGCCCTTCATGATCGCCTCGGAGCGGACGGGGCCGATGCCGGGCAGCTCCTGCAGCTCCTCGGCGCTCGCGGTGTTGATGTTGATCTTCCGGCCTGGCGCGAGGGCGGCCTTCTTGCGGGACTGCTGGGCCGGCTCCTCCTCCTTCTCGGCCTCCTTGGCCGCAGCCTTGGCGCGGGGCGACTCCGCCTTGGCCATCGCCTTCTTGGCGGCCGTCTTCGTCTCGACGACGGCGGGCGGGCTGGCCGTGAGCCGGGGCTCGATCTCGCTGTAAACGCGACGCGGGCACCTCATCGACGTTCTTCAGGTCGGCCACGGTCTTGAACGGCCGGGCCTTGATGATCGCCGCCGCTCGGGCCGGGCCGATGCCGGGCAGCTCTTCGAGCTCGTCGGCCGTGGCGGTGTTCAGATCGACCTTGCCGCCGCGGCGTCAGCGACCTCCTTGGCGGCCGCCTTGGCCTTGGACTCGGCCTTCTTCATCGTGTCCTTGGCGATCGACTTCTTCGCCGAGGCCGGCGCCGAGGCGGTGACGAGCGGGGCAAGGTCGTTGTAGACGCGGGCGAGATCCCGTCGACGTTCTTGAGGTCGGCCACGGTCTTGAACGGGCGGGCCTTGATGATCGCGGCGGCGCGGGCAGGTCCGATGCCGGGGAGTTCCTGGAGCTCCTCGGCGGTGGCGGTGTTGAGGTCGACCTTCGCGGCCTTCGCCTTGGGCGTCTGCGACTTTGTCTTCGTGGTTTGCGTTGTTGTGGTGGCCTGGCCCCACGCGGGGGCGGCGAGGCCCAGCGCGAGCGAGCAATACGAGCGACGAGTCCGGCGAGGCTGGGACGCATGGCGGGCGACTCCGAGGGGAGGAGGACGGCGTCCGTGAGGCCAGGGGCGGAGTCCACATCCGAGTGGGATGCATAGCATCGAGAATACTGTAACAGACCCCGCGCATCGCGTGGTCCGCGGCCGAAAATCGCAAGAGACCCTTCGCATCTACCCAGGAGACCGTCCCGGGTCCCTTGAGCCGGCCGTGCCCGCCTCTTATAAAGGCCCTTCCCCCGACAACCCACCCGTCCCCGAGGACTCTCCTGCCATGATCCGCCTGCTCCCGCTGGCCCTGCTCGCCCCGCTCGCCGGTCTCTCGCTTGATCCGCGCCGCGGACGCCGAAGACATCCGCCGCGGGCCCTCGCCTGTTCGAGATGCGGACGTACCACACGCACCCCGGCCGGCTCGACGCCCTGAACGCGCGGTTCCGCGATCACACGAACAAGCTGTTCGTGAAGCACGGCATGGAGCTCGTCGGCTACTGGACGCCCCAGGACAAGCCGGACACGCTCGTCTACATCCTCGCCTACCCGAGCCGCGAGGCGCGCGAGGCGTCGTGGAAGGCGTTCCAGGCCGACCCCGACTGGAAGGCGGCCCGCGAGGCGAGCGAGAAGGACGGGAAGATCGTCGACAAGGTCGAGTCGGTCTTCCTCGACCCGACCGACTACAGCCCGATCAAGTGAGCCCATGCGAGGCAGCGCTCGACGCCGCCGAGCCCCGACCCTCGACTCGATCCGCCGCGCCTCCGAGCGGCTCGCCCCCTACATCCACCGGACGCCCCTGCTCTCGTCGCGGACGCTCGACGGGCTCTGCGGCGGATCGGTCGTGCTCAAGGCCGAGAACCTGCAGAAGGTCGGCGCGTTCAAGATCCGCGGGGCGCTGAACGCGATGTTGCAACTCGACGGCGCCGCGAAGGAGCGCGGCGTCGTCACCCACTCCTCGGGCAACCACGCCCAGGCGCTGGCCCGCGCGGGGCAAATCCTCGGCGTGCCGGTGTGCGTCGTCATGCCGAGGACCGCCCCGGCGATCAAGCGGGCCGCCACCGAAGGCTACGGCGCGACCGTCGTCCCCTGCGAGCCGACCCTCGCCGACCGCGAGGCCACGGTCGACCGGCTGATCGCCGAGCACGGCTACACGCTGATCCACCCGTTCGACAACTGGCACGTCATCGAGGGCCAGGCCACGGCCGCGTGGGAGCTGCTCGACCAGGCCGGCCCGCTCGATGTCGTCGATCTCGCCCGTCGGCGGCGGCGGCCTGCTCGCGGGGACGGCGCTGACGGTCAAGGGCCGCTCGCCCTCGACCCGCGTCGTCGGCGCCGAGCCCGCGCGGGCCGACGATGCGAAGCGCTCGCTCGAATCGGGCCGGATCGAGCCGTCGCACGACCCGAAGAACGATCGCCGATGGCCTGCGGACCTCGCTCGGCGAGCGGCCGTTCTCGATCATCCGCGGCCGCGTCGACGCGATCGTCACGGCGACCGAGGCCGAGATCCTCGACGCCATGCGGTTCGTCTGGGAGCGGTTCAAGGTCATCATCGAGCCGTCGTCGGCCGTCGTCGTGGCCCCGATTCTTACGCGGTTCGCTGCCGGTCCGCGGGCTGAAGGTCGGGGTCGATCATCTCCGGCGGCAACGTCGATCTCGACCCGCTCTTCCAGGCGCTGGCGGCGAAGTGGTTGGGGTAGGAGAAAGAATGATTAACCGCAGATGACGCAGATGGTCGCAGATCATAAAGATCACGGTTTCCTTCATCTGCGGCCATCTGCGTCATCTGCGGTTAATCCTCTTGCGTTCTCGTTCGGGCGTCCAGGTGCCCCTTGATCAGCGCGGCCACCAGGGCGTGGACCCGCGCATCGAAGTGGTTGTCGCCGGGATGGACGCGATACTTGCTGCCGTCGCCCAGCTCGGCCCGGAACGCGGGGAGCAAATCGAGCACGTCGTAGCCGAGCCCCTCGGCCGTCTTCCGAAGTGCCTCGTGGTCACTTTCCAGCGGATAGGGACGGAAGTTCACCATCAGCGGGATGATCAGGAGCAGCGGGCGGGAGGAGCTTCGTGGTCGAGCCAGCTTCGCGAACCGATCGAGCGCGGCGGTCAGGTCGGCCCAGCGAGCCGCGAACGTGGGGTCGTCGCGGCGGTAGTCGTCGATGACTGACTGGTGATAGCCTCCAGGTTAGGCGACTCGATCCGGCCGAGGATGTCGTGGAGCCCGCGGAAGGCCAGGCTCGATCGGCCGAGGGTCCAGGTGGCGCGCTCGAACACGCCGAGGAGCCTCGACCGCGGCCTTGGGGCGTGATTCGAGATCGTTCGGATAGAACGAGAGGATCACCGTGCCGGCCCGACGATCCGCGGGCACGCGGGCGAGCGATTCGAGGTCGCGCTCCGGCCCCGCGCCGCGGACGCCGAGGCTGTAGACATGGACGCTCCGGCCTTCGCTTCGGTAAAGGTCCTCCAGCACGTTGCCGAACCGCTCCGACTTCTTGACGCCGTGGCCCCAGACGAACGAGTCGCCCACGAGCACGATGTCGTCCGGCCTGACCTGTTCCAGAGAGTAGCGATCGCGATAGCCCTCGTAGTCCTCGTCGAATCCCGATGTCGACGCGACCCAGGCCCAGAGGGCGAGGTCGAGCAACGACAGGGCGGCCAGCGCGAAGCCGGCGGCGAGGATCGCGCCGCGAGCCATGATCCCCCGCCGGAACCGGTCGAACTCGCCCACGATCAAGGACCACGCGATCACCAGGCGAACGGCCGGCAGGATCGCGGTGATGCCGGGGATCTGGCCGACGGCCTCGTTGATCGGCGCGAGGAAGGTCGAGGCGACGGCCAGGGCATAGCCGGCCCATCGGGCCCGCTCCCATCGCGCGGGGGCGAGCAACAGGCCCAGCGTCACGACGTTCAGGATCTGATAGACGAACAGGCTCGCCGAATAGCGACCCAGGACGACCGGCGCGGTCGATCGCGTCAGGGCCGTCGCCGCGGCGAGGCCGGCGAAGGCAAGCGTGGCGATCGCGTGGGGCCATCTCGGGGCGGGGCGGATTTGCGGCTCGTGCGTCATGCCCCTCGGTTCTCCCCCTCGCGTCCGATCCCGCTATAATGACCGATCGTCGGGCCGAAGCCATATCCGAAGACCGACCGAATCCGAATCCGCAGCGGGAGCCCGAGCCGTGGCCGACAATCATGCGTTCGACGTCGTGAGCGAGATCAACCAGGTCGAGGTGCACAACGCCGTCACCCAGGCGCAGCACGAGATCGCGGTGCGCTACGACTTCAAGGGGACGCGCGCCTCGATCGAGTACAACAAGAAGGAGAATACGCTGACCCTGCTGGCCGACCACAAGGGCCAGCTCGAGACGGTCATCCAGATCCTCAAGGAGAAGATGGCCAAGCGCGGCGTCGCCGTGAATGCGCCTGAAGCGCGGGAAGATCGAGGAGGCGACGCACGACTCCGTCCGCGAGACGCTCACGTTCCACTCGGGCATCGAGGGCGACGACGCGCGGAAGATCGTCAAGCAGATCAAGGGGCTCGGCCTGAAGGTCCAGTCGCAGATCATGGACGAGAAGGTCCGCGTCACGGGCAAGAAGATCGACGAGCTGCAGGCGGTGATCGCCTACCTCAAGGAGAACGGGCCCGAGTACCCGCTCCAGTTCGTCAACTTCAACTGAGACGCGCCCATGCGACGACGCCTGGCGACCCTGTTCGCGGCGGGGAGCCTGATCGCGATCACGGCGGCCGACGAGCCGAAGCGGCCGACGGCCTACCGCGTGACCGTCGACGGCAACATGAAGATCACGTCCTCGCTCGGGCCGACGCTGGTCCGGCGGACGACGGCCGAGTTCGACTACCGGGTCCTCCGCCGCGAGGGCGGGGTCGACGTGGCGCTCGACCGCTTCGCGCTGCGGGTGCTCGCCAACGGGCAGGAGATGGACTTCCTCGACATGAGCCGCTCGCGGTTCATCCTGCGGCGGGCCGACCGCGACGTCGACCTCCAGCGCGAGCAGTCGCCGGCGGCCATGCTCCGCGTCTTCGAGCAGTTCGACCCGCCCCTGGCCCGGATCGAGCTCGCGGCCGACGGCGGCGAGGTCTCCCGCAAGGAGAAGGAGCAGGACGGCCTGGTCGTCGAGGCCCACGCCCTCGACCTCGCCCGGCTCTTCCACCCGAAGTTCCCCGAGGGCGAGTCGAAGTGGGAGGCCCCCGTCGTCATGGCCTTCGGCCGCAACCAGACCGCGACCGGGGCCCTCCGCTACGCCAAACGGGCGGCCGACGAGAAGTCGAAGGACGGCCTCGTGCAGGTCGACGTGACTGGCTTCCTCAAGGTCGAGGGCAAGCACGACCTCGCCGAGATCAAGCGCGGGGCGTACAAGGTCGCCGGCCGCCAGACGTACGACCCGGCCGCGAAGGACTGGGTCGCGGGCCGCCTGGTCGTGACCGCGGGTTTCGAGGCCGTCACGCCCAACGGGGTCACGTTCACGGCGGACGGTCCGGTCACGTACACGTTGACCCGGCGCGATGCTGTGGGGAAGGCGACGAAGGGGAAGAAGAAGGCGTCGTGATGTGGACCCTCTGACCCGGAGTGCGGACCATGCGGCGATGCTCGGCCGGACTCGTGGCTCTCGGGCTCTTCACCTTCGCCGCGGTAGCCCCTGGCGCCGAGCCGATGGTCGGCGGCAGGCGCTACCGCCTCAAAATCGCACACGACTCGAAGAACAGCGACCCTCGCAGGGGCCCGTCGATGTCGTTGCACTCCGTCGCCTACGACTTTCGGTCGGCCCGCCGGGGTGATCGCGTCGAGCTGGCGATTGACCGGATTACCCGCGAGTCGTCGCCGAACGGCCAGTTCGCTTGGCGCACGAGACGACCCGCGCAGGGACCGTCAAGCAGAACCGCGGGGAGGTCACGGTGACCGACCGCGCGAGGGCGAAGCCGGACGAGGTCGCTTACTTCGACCAGATGGAAGCCCCGCTGGTCGTCCTCACGCTCGACGCCGAAGGGGGCGAGGTCGGCCGTGAGATGAAGGCGGAGCCGGGTTACGCCGGGTATGTGGATATCCTCCGGACCTTCTCCCCGCGATTCCCCATGGACAAAGCCGAGTGGGACATCAAGCCCAGCTTCCTCTCGATGCCCGACCGGAAGACGGAGGGCACACTCCACTACGTCAAACGGCCCGCGACGAATCGCGGCGGACCTGATCGACGTCGACGTCTCCGGCAAGCTCACCATCACGGGCAAGTACGGCCCGGACGAGATCAAGAAGGGCCATGAAGACGTCACGGGAGTCCAGACCTTCGACCCGAGCCTCGGGGAGTGGGTGGCCGGCAAGCTGACCATCGTGAAGGAGATCGACGCGGTCACGCCCCAGGGCGAGACCCGCACGGAGCGGACCACGACCGTCATGACCCTGGCCGGAGAGGGCGGGCCGGACGGGGCGGAGGGAAAGGGGAAGGAATCACCCTGAGCGGCTCGGCGCCGCCCGGCCAGGTCCTCGACCGCCATCGTGATCCGCTTGCCGAGCGCCGCGGCATAGCGTTCCAGGGCCGCGACTGTCGGGTTCTTGTCCAGGCCGATCTCCAGCCTGTGGAGGGCGGCCGGATCGAGGCCTGTCCGCCCGGCGACGTCGGCCAGGCTGAGGCCCTGTCGCTCGCGCTCGGCCCGCAACGCCGCGACGATGGCCCGCGCCGGCCGGTCGGGCGGGCCGGCGGCCTTCTGCCGGCGGATCTCCTGAGCCTCGTCCGCGGTCATCTCGCCGATCGCGACGAGTTCGTCCAGCCCGATCCCCGGCCGGAATCGGGCATGGATCGCCTCGTCTTCGGCGCGCTGTTCGGGCGTCGCGCCGGACGGGATGCGATGCGGGAGGTCTTCCATGTCACAGTCCCTCGCGGCCAGTTCAGTCCCCGGGCTCATAGGCCGTGACCGGCCGGATCACCGGAGGGTTCTCGGACTCGATATCGTAGACGACGATGATGTAACGCCCGGTATAAGTATAGCCCCGCGCAATCGGGCGGCCCGAGGAACGGCTAACGCCCTCCGAGGCGTCCGGGTCGAGCAAGACCGACTCCACCTCATCGGGTGTCAGGTCGTGTTCTTCGATGTGGCGGACGTTACCGCGGGAGTCGTCTTCGTGGTCCCACGCGACCTGGGCGTCGCAGCGGTCGAGACCCATCGACTCCGCCCCCGCGATGACGATGCCCCGCACACTTTACCAGGAATGTCGATCGACGGCCGCGCCCTCTGAACGGTGCGGGCCCCGCGCTTGACGCCCCCCGAACCGCGGCCGTAGATTGAAGACATCGAGCCCATCCACGCTCGCGGACAATCGGACGGCGCCGGTCCCGGGGTTGCGGGGCGGCCGTCGATTCTCATTGAATTCGGAATGGAGCCGCCGCAGATGACGAGGCGTGCCCTGTCGATGGCCCTGGCCCTCGCGGCGCTGGGGGCGATCGCGCCCGTGGCCGCACGCGCCGCCGATGACCCGCGATTTGCGATCGGATTCGTCCAGGGGCTGCGAGAGCGCGGGTATTACGACCTGGCGCTCGACTACCTGACGGAGCTTCGCGGCGACAAGAACCTGCCGGCCGACGTCAAGGCGAAGCTCGACTACGAGGAAGGCCGCACGCTGACCGAGGCGGCGACGCACGGGTCGGACCCCGAGGTCGCCAAGCGGCAGCTCGACCAGGCGCGGGACCGGCTCGAGGCGTTCATCAAGGCCAATCCGGGCAAGTCCGAGACGGTCGAGGCGCTCGTCGACCTGGCCCATCTGCTTTACGAACGCGGCAGGAACGCCACGATCGAGGCCGACGAGGCCAAGACGCCGGCCGAGAAGGAGACCAAGCTCGTCTCGGCCCGCGGCCTCTTCGGCAGCGCACGCGACTCGTACAACCAGGCGTACGAGCGGCTCGACTCCAAGTTCAAAAATTTCCCGAACTTCCTCGAAGAAAACGACCCACTCAAGGCCGAGAAGGAGCGGGTCCACACGGCGCGGATGAACGCCGAATTGCAGCGCGCCGTCGTCGACTATGAGGAGGCCCAGACGTATCCCCCCGGCTCGCCCCAGCGCACCGAGATCCTCGACAAGACGGGCAAGACGTTCGAGGACATCTACAAGCGCTACCGGACCCAGATGGCCGGGATCACGGCGCAGATGTGGCAGGCGAAGTGCTTCGAGGAGCGCGGGGACCTGAACGCGGCGATGGGGATCTACGACCAGCTCCTCCAGCACGGCGACCCGAGGCTCCGCCGGCTCCAGAAGCAGGTCGACTACTTCCGGATCATCGTCCTGGGCAAGCGGAAGCAGTACGCGCTGGCCGCCGACGAGGCCGCCAACTGGCTGCGGATCTTTCCGAACGACCGGGAGCTACGAGGGGCTGGGCGTCCGGCTGGAGCTGGCCAAGGACATCCTCGCGCAGCTCCCCGACCTGAACCCGGCCGACTCGGAGCGGGCCATCAAGAAGTCCACCGACGTCCTCGCCGACGTCGTCCGCGTCTACTCGCCGTTCAAGGCCGAGGCGCTGGCGCTCCTGCAGAAGTACGCCCCGAAGGTGGCCGTCAACGCCGCGTCGATCGCCGGGCTGAAGTTCGACGACGCGGTCGGCCAGGCCGACGGGGCGATCTCGACCTCGGAGTACGACAAGGCCATCGCGATCCTCCGCGTCGCGCTCAAGAAGGGCACGGGCGTCGAGCCGATCGACAAGTTGAACAAGGCCCGGTACACGCTGGCGTTCTGCTGCTACATGACGAAGCGTTATTACGAGGCCGCCGTGCTGGCCGAGCACATCGCCCGCCGCTACCCGGGGGCCGAGTGGGCGGCGAAGGCGACGGACATCGTCAACGCGGCGCTACGTCGACGCCTACAACGAGGACGGTCCCAACGGCCGGCCCAGCCACTGGCCCGGCGATCTCCGTCGCCTGGAAGACATCGGCAAATATGCGGCGGAGACCTGGCCCGACACCGACCAGGGCGACATCGGCCGGATGACCGCCGGCCAAATCGCGCTGGGGATGGGCCGGTACGCCGAGGCCATGAAGTGGTTCGAGGCCGTCCGCTCCGCCTCGTCCAGGTGGGCCGACGCCCAGGGCTTCGCTGGCGGACGCGCACTGGAAGCAGTCGCAGGTCCTCCGCGACAAGGACGCGAACTCGAAGGAGGCCGACGCCGAGGCCCAGAAGGCGATCGGCGCCGTACCAGACCGCGATCAAGACCCGCAAGGGCGCCGGCGCAGGCGACGCCGACCTCGCCTCGTTGAGAACGCCTGCGACCTGGCGACGATCGACGTCGATGTCGGCAAGCCCGACGACGCCCTGAAGCTGATCGAGCCGAGCATCAAGGCCCTGGGCATGGCCGGCAAGTCGCCGACGATCGCCGCGGCCCTCGCCCGCATCCTGGCGATCCGGCTCCGCGGCCAATGTCGCGGTCGGCCAGGTCGACAAGGCGCTGGCCGACATGAACGCCCTGGAGCAATCCGGCGGCGCCGGGAACGACCGGGCCCAGCTCTATCTTCGAGCTGGGAAGGCTGCTCGAGCGCGAGATGGAGAGTCTCCGCAAGAAGAACAACACCGCGGCGATGGAGCGGACGCAGGCGGCCTATCGCAAGTTCCTCTTGGCGCTCTGCCGAGAGCAAGTCGGGCCAGACTTACGAGTCGCTGAAGTGGGCCGGCACGAACCTCCTGAAGCTCGGCGCCGCCGACGAGGCGGCGGGCGATCTTCGACGCAGATGCTCAAGGTCTACGGCGAGGACACACAGTTCCTCGCCAAGCCGCAGGGCCCGCAGCGGATCTTGCTCGTGAAGATCCGGCTGGTCTCGGCGCTCCGCGCATGAAGGGCTGACTTCCCGAGGCCGATGCCCTGCTCAAGCAGGTCATCGAGCAAGGACCCCGGCTCCTCGAGGGCAAGATGGAGCAGGGCTACATCCTCTCGGCCAAGGCCACCGCCAAGCGCGGGACGTGGGCCGCGGCGATCAAGTACTGGGAGAACCTCGCCCTGCGGCTCGGCCAGACGCAGGCCCAAGCCCGTCGAGTATTACGAGGCCTGGCTCGAGGCCGCGAAGGCCCTCAAGGCCAGTGGCGACTCGACCCGCGCCAAGCAGGCCCTCGCCGGCGTCATGCGGCTCTCGCCCCAGGTCGGCGACCCGGCGATGAAGGCCAGGTATCAGGAGTTGCTCGGGCAGTTGAAATGAAGTTCAGTCGGGCTGCAAGGCCCGGCGCTCTGCGATCACGAAAGCACAACAGAAGACAGAAAGCAGAAAGCAGAAAGCACAAACGAAGAAACTCTTCTCTTTCTCTGCGTTGTGCTTTCTGCCTTCGCTCCCACGGGTCAAGAGCCGCCGTCGAGCCATTGAGAGCCAGGACCAACCCATGCCGCGACGCATCCTCGCCCTGACGATCGCCCTCGCCCTCGCCTCCTCGGCCCGGGCCGACCTGATCAACCTGATCCCCAACTCGACGCTCAAGGTCCCCGGCGGCGCGATCCGCGGGACGATCACGGCCGAGACGCCGACTGAGGTCACGGTCCGCGTGGGGACCGGGACGCAGGCGGTGCCCGTCAACCAGATCGCCTCGATCCGCTACGACGGCCGGCCGGGCACGTTCGACCTCGCCGCGGCGCGGGAGTCGGCCGGGAACCTCGTCGACGCGGCCGAGCTGTACAAGAAGGCCGCCGCCGAGTCGGACACGAAGCCGATGATCGCCGCCGATGCCCTGTTCAATCAGGCCCGCGTGACCGCCGACCTCGGCCTGACCGACCCGGCGAAGACCGACGCCGCGATCGCGCTGTTGACGACCTTCCTCAAGTCCAACGCCAACGGCCGCCACGCCGTCCCCGCGCTCGAGGCGCTGGCCAAGCTCCAGATGCAGAAGGGCAGCTTCGATGCCGTGGGGCCGACGATCGACCAGCTCGCGAAGATCCCCGGCACGGCCGACCGCGCGGCAGTGCTCCGCGCCCGGGTCGCGAGCAAGAAGGGCGACCACGCCGCGTCGATCGCCGAGCTCGACCAGATGATCGGCTCGGCCCCCGAGGGCTCGACCAAGCGGCGGGACGCCCAGCTCGCCAAGGCTGAGAGCCTGGTCGCGCTCAAGAAGTTCCCCGAGGCCGAGGCCCTCGTCCGCGGTGTCATCGCCGGCGCCCCGGCCGAGGACGCCACGACCGAGGCCCTCGCCTACAACACCCTGGGCGACTGCCTGCTCGCGGCCAACCGGCCCAAGGACGCCCTGTACGCGTACTTGCACACCGACCTGCTCTTCTTCAAGGACAAGGAAGAGCACCCCAAGGCCCTGGCCAAGATCGTCCAGGTCTGGCGGCAACTGAAGCGCGACGACCGGGCCGACGAGGTGCTGGATCGGCTCAAGGCCGAGTATCCCAAGAGCCCGTATACCGCGGCGGCGGGGCCAAAGGCGGGGGGCTGAGACCGCCTGGTCCGCACGCCCCGGTCGTGGGGTCCGTGGCCCGGCACCCCGGCGCCGTCCCGTACGACGTCGCACGAACGTGGACGGAATGCAGCTCTCGGGTTCGCTCGGCGCGGCGTCCGGGTCCGGTCGGCGCAGCGGCTCGGGTTCGGTCGGTGCAACGGCCCGGCACCGCAGCCGACCGGCTCCCGGAGGAAATCTTCCGACGGACCAGGTCTCAGACCTTCTCAGGCATCGTGAACGGCGACCGATACTCCCGCGTGAGCAGGGCATTGGCCTGGGCGTCGCCCGCGAAGGTCTCGGAGTCGTTGTCGAAGTTCAGGGCCCGCCCGGTCCGGTAGGCGATGTTGCCGAGGTGGCAGAGGGCGCTGGAGCGGTGGCCCTCCTCGATCTCGGCGTGGAGCTTCTTCGGGTCGCGGGCGAGGACGGCCTCGATGAAGTTGGTGAAGTGGTCGCCGCCGCCGCTCCCCTTGGGGCCGGGCTCGAAGGTCTTGGCGTCGGGGGCGCCGAGGAAGGTCTGCCACTTGTCGCCGTCGACGGCGAGGAAGCCCTTCGTGCCGTAGAAGAGGTTGCCGACCTTCACGCCCTGCTCGGCGTTGGTCGCCAGGCCGCGGACCTCGAAGATCAGCTCGCAGTCGTCCCAGCGGTAGGTGCTCACGAGGGTGTTGGGGGTCTCGCCGTCGTCCTTGTAGCCGAACCGGCCGCCGGAGCTGACGATCTTCGTGGGCCAGGTCGCCTTGCCGAGGCCCCAACGGGCGACGTCCATCTGGTGGATGCCCTGGTTCGCGATATCGCCACCGCCGTAGTCCCAGTTCCAGTGCCACTCGTAGTGGAACCGGTTCGGGTTGAACGGCCGCTCGGCGCGGGGCCGAGCCAGAGGCTGTAGTCGACGCCGGCCGGCACGGTGCCGTCGGCCTTGTGGCCGATCGATCCGCGGGGCTTGTAGCAGAGGCCCTTGGCCAGGTAGACGTCGCCGATCCCGCCCGAGCGGAGGAACTCGACGGCCCCGGCCACGCCCTTCGAAGACCGGCTCTGCGTGCCCGTCTGGACGACCCGCCCGTACTTGCGGGCGGCCTCGACCATCTTCCGGCCCTCGAAGAAGTTGTGGCTCACCGGCTTCTCGACGTAGACGTCCTTGCCCGCCTGGCAGGCCCAGACGGTGGCCAGCGAGTGCCAGTGGTTGGGCGTGGCGATCGAGACGGCGTCGATGTCCTTGTCGTCGAGCACCCGGCGCAGGTCCTGGACGCACTCGGGCGACTTGCCCTCGGCCACGCCGACGAGGGCCGACGTGGCCTTGAACAGGCGGCTGTCGACGTCGCAGAGCGTGGCGACGGTCGTCCGCTTGTCCTTGGCGAACGCGGCGATGTGCGACTTGCCACGGCCGTGGAAGCCGATGACCGCGATCCGGATCTGGTCGTTGGGCCCGAGTGCCCGTGCGGGCGACCCCAACGCCAGGGCCGCGGCGCCCGAGCCCGCGCTCGCCAGGAACGTCCGACGATTGACGCCCGACATGTTCAGCTCCTGATTGTAGGGACGGATTCGCGGAGGGAGGGCCCGGCGGGCAGCGATGGGACGATCGTACGATGCCCGCGCTGGGGAGTCAATCGCCGGCCCGACCGGCTGTCGCTCTCAACGATCGCCTACGAGGTAGCCGGGCCGATCGGCCACCCCTTGCTCGCTAACCATTCCCTCCACCAGCGCTCGTTCTCCCGGATCGCGTCCCGACGTTCAACGGGCAGTTCGGCGGCCGGTTCCGGGACAGGATGCAGGTCCGGCAGGCCCACCGCGGCACGGAGTTCGTTGACGTGCTCGGGATCGGCGAGCCTCCAGGGGCGGGACCGGCCGTCGCGGGGGTCGTCGATCCATTGCGTGCCGAAACGCTGGGGACGGCCCTCGTACATCGCGATGCGATCCTCGAGATGGGCCACGTGCCACGCCGGGATTCGCCCTTCGACGACACACTCAGTCATCCAGACCAGGGCGCGACGCTGGAATTCCGGTTCGCCGATCGCGTGCTGGGCGATCAGCCAGGCCGCCTCGGCGCCGTCGGTGCCGGCGATGTCTTCGGCGGGCCAGCCGTATCGATCGACGAGCTCCCTCAGGCGGGCGGCATTCCTGACGTGGATCGCCTCCATGCGAGGGACGTAGGGGCCGCCGAGCTCGTTCGCGGCCACCAACTCGTCCCTCAACCGCATGTCTTCGGCGCGAAGGGCGAGGAGCTCGCGACGCAGCTCCTCGTTGACCATGGCTTCCCATCCCCCAGGAATAAGAATATTAGAGAAAGCGGCTAACGATTGATACAGGGGGCCTGCCGCATCCGGATGGAGATTGCGGTGCAAGGACGCGCCTCCCGGTCGCGATGAAACCCGGAGGAGCCGGCCGGGGTATCGGGTCCCACCGGTCCCCGCGTTCGAAGGCGAACCCACACCGACTCGACAGGACTCCCCCATGACCCCTCCCCTGCACCGGCTCGTGTTGGCCCTGGCACTGGCCGTCTCGACCGCCCCGGCGCTGGCGCAGTCGCGACCCGAGGCGGCCGAGACGAAGACCAGCCCGGACGCCCCGCCGCGGCCCGAGGGCGGCTTCAACCCGCTGGGCGACACCGCCCGCTTCACGCGGATGGGCGGCTGGGGCGGCATGGGTTCGGGGATGGCCCAGTTCGGCATGGCCAAGACGATGCTCCTGATGATGCCGCCCGTCCAGAAGGAGCTCAAGCTCACGGAGGGCCAGCTCAAGGACCTCCGCGAGTGGGGCGAAGGCCTGAGGAAGCGCGGCGAGTCGATGTTCCGCAGGCAGGCGCAGGGCGGCAACGCGGGCGAGCCGAACACCCCGGACGGCCCACCCCCAGGATTGCCCGGCCCGCCCCCCGAGGGCGGCCCTGCGCCCGGGCCTCCGCCGAACCCGATGGCGATGATCGAGCTGATCTCGACGCTCACGCGCGAGGGGGAGTCGGGCCTGGCGAAGATCCTCGACAAGCGGCAGTACGCCCGGCTGAACCAGATCGCGCTCCAGATGGAGGGTATCGCCGCGCTGGCGCGGCCGGAGGTCGCCGAGGCGATCTACCTGAGCCCCGAGCAGGTCGGGGACATCCAGGAGATCCTCAATGGGGCGAAGGCCCAGCAGATCGGCCTTTTCGTCCGCCAGGGCTTCGCGATGCGCGGCCGCCGCGGCGCCAATGTCGAGGCCGCGAAGCCGCGATCCGGAGAGGCCGAGCCCGAGGACCCGGAAGCCCAGGCGAAGCGTCGCCACGCCGAGCGCGAGCGAATGCGGACCGAGTTCACCAAGCTCCGCGACAGCTCGGACCAGATCCACGACGCGACGACGGCGAAGATCCTCCGCGTGCTCGACAAGAAGCAGCGGGCGCGGTTCGAGAAGCTCCTCGGCGAGCCGTTCGATCCGTCGAAGCTGGCCGGGCCCGGCGGATTCGGCGGTCCCGGCCGGCCCGATGCGGCCGCGGGCGAGGCCAAGGCGGCTGACGCGCCCAAGCCCCCGGACGCGGCCCCGGCCCGCTCCTCGCGACTCCGCGATTCGCGGTTCAAGGGCGAGCCGAAGCCGTAGGTCGTCTCCCGGGAGGGCGAGGCTCCGTCCGAGCCCGGGTATCACCCCTGATCGCGCGAAGGCCAGGCACCCGCGGACCCCGGAGCCACTTCCCGGGCTCGGACGGAGCCTCGCCCTCCCAAGGATGACCAAGTCAGAGCAAGAGCCCGTCCAGATTCGCCAGCCCAATCGGCTCGCGGCTGGCGATCGGCTCGGCATGCATCACGCCCGCGACGTGGCCCCAGAACCGCGTCCGGTCGAACACGGCATCGATCACCCCGGGCCGGCCGGCCGGCTGGTTGTCGACGAGCTGCGTCCTGTAGCAGTTCAAGGCGGCGCGCTTCGCCTCGGCGAAGTCCGAGATGTCGACGACGAAACTCGGCCGCTCGACGATCTTGAGGTGGACGCTGAAGTAGTAGAGCACCCGCGCCGGGTGGAACGGCTCGCCCGCGAGGTCGGACTTCGACAGCTTGCTCCAGAACCGCGCGTCCTCGACGAGCTTGGTCGCCGCCGCGTGGTCGGGATGGGCATCCTCCCAGAAGGGTGCGAACAGCAACCTCGGCCGGACCTTGCGGAAGACCTCCGCGACGGCCCGGCGATGGATCAAGGTTGGTTCGAGGCTCCGGTTCGGCAGCCCGAGGTTCTCCCGCCACGGGTTGCCGAGCGCCGCATTCGCCGCGGCCGTTTCGGCACGCCGCGCCTCGACCGAACCCAAGGGCGTCGGCTCGCCCGACGTCAGGTCGAGGATACCGACCTTCCAGCCCGAGGCGATCAGCTTGGCGATCGTCCCGCCTAGCCCCAGCTCGGCGTCGTCGGGATGGGGAGCGACGATGAGGGAGTCGAGCATGGCAACACTTCCCCCGCGATGCGACACGGAATCGCGAGAGATCGCGACGATCCGCGCTCGTGTGTTATGAAAACGTGCGGCTTCTTAAGAAGCGCATAATCCAATTAAATCAATTGAAAGGAATTCGGAATCTCCTTGCACGAGGCCGGCGTTCTCCGTACAAGATACTCCGCCTTCGACCGGATGGGGCGTCGAAATGTGCCGGATCGCCCTATCCGCGCGGTCACGCCGTACGGTGATCGTTCGCAATCGCTCGGATCGGCTCAGGGACTCCTCGCCAAGGATGCGATCCCGGCCCGATCTCCGATCACGTACGGGAGGATGGTCCTCCCCGAAACGCCCCTCGAGCCCTCCAAGACCGGAACCCCCCCCATGCGACGCATCATCCCCATAGTCGTCCTCCTCGCGGCGTGCTGTCACGGGACCGCGGCCCGCGCCGACGTGTATATCTTCGACACCTACTCGACTGCGGATCAGATGATCAACTCGCCGCTTTTCGGCGCACCGTTCGCCCTCCACTCGGTCGGGCCGCAGCACTTCGTGATCGACACAGCCGGCACCGCGTCGGTGACCTCGATGTTCCAGGGCAGCGATTTCCCCGACCCCTTCGCCCCCGGCACGTTCGACACGTACAACCTCTACAACACGACGACGGTCGGCACCGTGACGGGCGGGCCGTCCGGCTATACGATCACCTTCCCCGTCCTGTTCGAGCTGGACGTCACGAGCGGGCCCGCGGCCGGCCTGAGCTTCGTCACGCTGGATAACGCGACGTTCCAGGCCACGGGCGTCACGACTTTCCCATTCCCCTACCCCACGTATTTCTCGGACCCGGCGTCGCCCAACGACGCGGTCAGCCTCTATATCAAGGGCGATCTCGGCTCGGGCCCTGTGGGCGTCAGCTACGATCGTCTTGTGACGGCCCCCGAGCCGTCCTCGCTGGCGCTCTCGGCGGTTGCCCTGGGGCTATTCGCGGCCCGTCGCCGCTGGGTCCGAGCGCGCGGATGAGCCGGGCGCCTCACCTCCCGGAACGAACTGAGCCGAGCCGCGCCCCGCTCTTTGGAGCTGGGACATTGGGCGGTGGGTCGCTCTTCATCGTCGCCCACAGCTCGCCGGTGATCCGCTCGACGACGCGGATGGCCGAGAGGACGACGGCCATCGTCCCCTGCCCCGGGAATACCGAGTCGCCGACGACCCAGAGGCCGGGCCCCAGCACATCCGAGCCGACGGCGAGGAAGGTGCTGTTGCACCGCGAGACCGGCGGGCCGCCGACGAGGCCGTCGGTGCGGCGGGTGTAGCGCCGGAAACTCCGGGGCGTGGCGAACTCGGCGTGACGCAGGGCCAAGGGGGCGTCCGGCAGGGCGCGGCGGAGGGCCGAGAGGAGTCGGTCTCGATGGGCCGCCTTCTTCGCGGCGTAGTCGTCGAGATCCACGCCCGACCATTCGGAGGGCCGCGTGTGGGTCGAGAGGGTCGCGACGCGGACGTCGGGGGGACCGTAGCCGGGGTCGTCGGGGCTCGAGAGTGAGATCAGGACGTTGTTGCCGTCATGGATCGGCCGGTCGTAGCCCTGAAGGACCTGGTGGAAGAGCGGAGCGTCGTCGGGGACGGCCGCGCGGTCGACCGCGAGATAACCCGTCACGGCGCTCCACGCGGCGCGTGACTTGGCCTCGCCACGGCCGAGAGTCCCCTCAAGCGACCGCCCCAGCAGGGCCGCGGCGCGGTCGAGAGGGAGATCAAACGCGACCTGTCTCGCGAGCAGGCGCTCCCGCCGACGGGTCTGGACGACGAATCCCCCGGCCCCGTCGGATTCGACGCGATCGACGAGCGAGGCCGTGCGGAGGTCGCCGCCCATCACGGCGAAGCGGTGGCCGATGCCGTCGGCCAGCGCCGCCATCCCCCCGCGCGGGCGGCTCATACCCAGGCGATAGGCCTGTAGGCAGGCCGCGGCGTTGGCGAACGGGACCGTCTCGGGGCCGGCCTGAGCGGTGTCCTGGAGGAGCATCGCGACCAGCGAGCGGAACGGCACGTCGCCGTCGAGGCCGAACAGGCGAAGGATGTCGAGGGTCGTCAAGGCCCACGTCGAGGCGGCGAGGATGCCCGAGAGCCCGAGGATACGGAGGTCGTGAGTAAGGTCGTCCAGCGACCGTAAAGGGAGCCGAGGAATGTCGCCGGCCGCTTTGAATAATCTCATCCCGACGGCCCCCTGCAGCCGCCAGAAGAGCCGCTGGGCATCGGCACGCTTTGGAAACGTCGGCATCTCCTCGGGCGTGATGTCGAGCGTGCGGTCGGGCAGGTGGACGCGATAGCTCGGCGTGCGGACGGCCTCGAAGTCGACGCCGAGTGTCGCGAGCAGATCGCCGATCGGCTCGCCTGGGGCGACGCCCATCAGGGCCGTGGCGCCGACGTCGAAGGTGAACGGACCGCGGCAAAAATAGCCGGCGCACCCGCCGAGCTTCGTGTGGGCCTCGAGCAGCGCGACCCGCAGGCCTCGCCGCTGCGCCAGCGCCGCCGTGGCGAGGTCGCCCATGCCGCCGCCAATCACCACGAGGTCGTATTGCTCGGCCGTTGCCGTCGCTCGCATCGCCGGTCTCCAATCCCTGGATAGTGTAGACATCCGGCGATCCTGAGCGTTCCCGAAGCCGCACCCGGCGTGCTAGACTGACGGTCTCGGTCGGAGCGGCTACGGCACCCGGCCGCGCCCGGCGCGGGGCGGAGTTCGACGGATCGAAGGTGAACGCGGGAGCGCGGAGGTTGGCGGGATGGCGGGTTTCGTCAAGATGGCGTCGCTGAGCGAACTGCCCCCGGGCTCGGCCAAGGAGGTCGAGCACGACGGGCGGATCTACGCCCTGTTCAACGTCGACGGCTTGATCTCGGTCCTCGACGGCATCTGCCCGCACCAGGGCGGTCCGCTCGCCGAGGGGCCAGTCGAGGGGACGACCGTCACCTGCCCCTGGCACGGCTGGCAGTTCGACGTCCGCACCGGCAAGACGCCCCTCAATGGCCGGATCACGCAGCCTGTCTTCGAGGTGAAAGTCGAGGGGGACGACGTGCTGGTCCGCGTGGGCTAACATTGCCTTCGTATGGTCTGCCTCGCGGACCAAGGGCGACAAGTCAAGGCAGAAGGCGCAAAGCACGAAGCGAAATGCGTCCTTCCCATCTGCCTTGTGCGTCGTGCCTTCCACCTTGATTCTCAGAGCTTGTAAGAACTCCCGGCCCTCGACGAAGGCCGAGACCATAATGACGAGCCGCACCCGAGTCCGAGCCCCCAGAACCTGGTGATCCGCTACCGCCCGTTCCGCAACGCCGACCCCCCCGCCCTGGCGGGGCTCTGGAATCGGGGGCTGCCGTCCCTGGGGGTCGCGGTGCCGCTGGGGGCGCACGAATTCGACGCGATGATCGTCGACAAGCCGACGTTCGATCCGGCCGGCCTGGTCGTCGCCGAGGATGAAGGAGGCCGCGCCGTCGGCTTTGCCCACGCCGGATTCGGCCCCGCCGATTCGGGCGGACGCCCCGCGCCGAGGACCGCGAGCTGGGGTCGATCGCCATGCTCGTCGTCGACCCCGATCGCGATGACGAGGCGCTCGAGCGCGGGCTGATCGAGACGGCCGAGGCGTATCTTCGCGAGCGGGGCGCCAGCGTGATCTACGCCGGCGGCCAGGCGCCGGTCAACCCGTTCTACTGGGGGATCTACGGCGGGAGCGAGTGCGCGGGGATCCTCTCGTCGCACGTCGCCTTCCACGCGCGGCGCAGCGGTCGGGCTTCGAGCCGGTGGCGAACACGGTGCTGCTCCAGGCCGACCTCGCGCAGCCCGAGCCGCGCGACCCGAAGGGCGTAGTGCTTCGCCGTCAGACGCGGCTGGAGGTCGCTGGACGACACGATCACCGAGGGCTGGTGGGAGTCGGCCGGCGCTCGGTCCGTTCCGCCCGACCCTGTATCGCCTGCTCGTCCGCGACGGCGACCGCGAGCTGGCCCGGGCCAGCACCTGGGAGATGGCTGGGTTCGGCCGGGTCGACGGCCGCGTCCACCTGGGCCTCCATGGCGTCGAAGTCGCCGCCGACGCCCGCCGCCAGGGCTATGGCCGTCACCTCGTCGGCGAAGTCATGCGCAAGGCCCGGAGCCAGTGGAACGAGGTCGATCGACGTCCAGACGCCGCGCCGTCGAACTTGCCAGCGCTGGGGCTGTACGAGTCGCTCGGCTTTGTGCGGGTCGAGACGGCGACGCTTTATCGGCGGCCGGGATGACCTGCGACTGACGCGGGATGCGAGGTCAAGCCGGCAAGTAGGACCTGGCTTGCCAGGCTCCGCGAAGCCTCGCCCTCCCAAGACCTCGGACCGATTGACCCGGAGTAACCTGGTCACGGCTAAGTCCACCTGCTCGTTCGCCACGCTCATCCGCCCAGTTCCGCGCCATCAGCTCCGCAACCCGCGGCGCCATCCGAATCGGCCGCGCGAGCGTCAAGGAAGAGCGCGCGGGAGCGCCTGGCCAGGGCGTCCTCGACGGTCCGCGCCATCTCGTGCCGCGCTGCCCACGACGACCTCGGCGCCGATCGTCGGCAACGCCGGGTCCAGCCGATCGGCGAGCGACGGGTCGGAGCGGGCTGAGTTCGAGGATCTGACGGCAGCATCGGAGCCATAGACGGCCAGCTCGCCGAAGCGCTCGGCGTCGCTCGTCGTGGCCGTGGATGTTCAGGGATCTGCCGGGTCAGGCACGGCCAGCCTCGGGCAGCTCGGCGACGAGGACGACGGCCTGGTCGACGCAGTCCTCGGCCATGTTGCGGTAGGTCGTCCACTTGCCGCCGGCGATGGTCAGCAGGCCCGAGCCGTCGATGTGGATGGTGTGGTCGCGCGAGAGCGCGGCGGTGTTCTTCGCGTCGCCCGCGCGGACGAGCGGGCGAATGCCGGCGAAGACGCTCAGGATGTCGGCGCGAGCTCGGCGGGCGGGTCAGATAGAGGCGCGCCGTGTCGAGGATGAAGTCGATCTCGGCCTCGATCGCGCGGGGCTCGAGGCTCGGGACCTCGAGAGCGGCGAGTCGGTCGTGCCGACGAGCGTGTGGCCGTGCCAGGGGATCGCGAACATGACGCGGCCGTCGCTGGTGTGCGGCACCATGATCGCGCTGTCGCCGGGCAGGAACGAGCGGTCGAAGACGAGGTGAATCCCCTGGCTCGGCGCGATCATCGGCGTCGCGGCCGGGTCGGCCAGCTTGCGCACGGCGTCGCAGAACGCGCCCGTGGCGTTGATGACGACCTTCGCCCGGGCGTGGAAGCGGCTCGCCCGATCTCGACGTCGAGGGCGTCGACGCCGTCGACGAAGCCCTCGCCGTCGCGCGTCAGGCCGGTGACGCGGGCGTAGTTGAGCAGCGTCGCGCCCTGCTCCGCGGCGGTCTGGGCGAGGTTGATGAGCAGCCGGGCGTCGTCGAACTGGCCGTCGTAGTAGATCACGCCGCCGCGGAGGCCCTCGGTGCGGATCGTCGGCAGACGCTCGATCGTCTCCTCGCGAGAAAGGACGCGCGACGGGCCGAACCCGTACTTCCCCGAGAGCGACGTTGTAGACCTTCAGCCCGAGCCCGTAGAACGGCGACTCCCACCAGTCGTAGCTCGGCACGACGAACGCCAGGTCGCGCACCAGGTGCGGCGCATTCTGGCGGAGCAGGCCGCGCTCCTTGAGCGCCTCCATCACGAGCGAGATGTTCCCCTGCCCCAGATAGCGGACGCCGCCGTGGACCAGCTTGGTGCTCCGGCTCGACGTGCCCTTGCCGAAGTCGTTCCCCTCCGAGCAGCAGGACGTCGTACCCGCGCGACGCGGCGTCGACCGCGACGCCCACGCCGGTCGCGCCGCCGCCGATGACGACGAAATGCCACGCCTCACATCGGCCCCGTACGCGATGGATCATTTCGGTCCGGTTCATGTCACAGTCCCTCCCGCGCCAACGTCCAGGATATAGGGGGCATGCCCGGGCTGTCCCTCATATTGACGAAACCAAGCCGCGGCCGAGATAATGCATGCAATCACCGGGGCCGGCTTGCCGGTCTGCGAGCGGTGGGATAGAGTGCACAGGGGGTGGAAGTCGGTTCGTGCGAAGGGGTCCGATCCGACCATGAAAGCCGAGCTGGTGCCGCTCGACGGCGGCCCGCCGATCCAGATCGTCCGCGACGTGACGGTCGTCGGCCGTCGCGAGTATTGCGACGTGCAGATCGATCACCCGAGCCTTTCGAAGCGGCACGCGGTGCTGGTGAAGACTGACGGCCTGCTGATCCTCCGCGACCTGGCGAGCACCAACGGGACGAAGGTGAAGGGCCAGCGGATCCGCTGGGCCGCGCTCTTGCCGGACGACCGGATCGCGTTCGGGTCGCAGAAGTTCCGCGTCTACCTCGGCCCGGATGACGCCCCGGCCCCCTCGGAGCGGCCACGGAAGCGTTCGGTCAACGGCTCTGGCCCGAAGCCCGTTGCGTTTGCGGCGCCTTCGCCGCTAGGGACGCCGGTGGTCAAGCCGGCGCCCGTGCCGGTCGCGGACGGGACCGATTCGGACGACTGGCGGCTGGCGATGAAGCCCGCGGCCGCGACTTCGATCCCGGTGAAGCTCAATGATCATGAGCTACTGATCGAGGACGACGAGATCGTCGAGGTGGAGGACGACGACGTCATCGAGCTTCCCTGACGTCCGGCAGTGCGGAGTACAGAGTGCGGAGTACGGAGTGCTGGAGGACGGCGTTAAGGCCGAGCCTCGCGCGGCGGATTGCTTCGCGCTTTGCCCTTCGCGCTCTGCCCTCGGCGCTCTGCCCTCCGCACTCTTCACTTTGCGCTCTCTCGACCGAGCCCCGCGCATGCCGAGACGCCCCAACCCCGGGGGTGAGCCGGGGCGGGGCGTCTCGATCGGGAGGTCTCAAGGGTGTCATCGGGGGCGATGGGGCCTCGGGTGGAAAGCCCCGCGCGGCCGATTCAGAACCCGTCGGTCCGGGGGCGACGGACGTCGCGCCGAATCGGCGGGGTGAGGTTCTCGACCTGGCGGGCTTCCTGGGGCTCCAGGCGGCTCGCCTGCCGGTTCTCGCGCTGAATGGCCTCGTACACCTCCTGACGGTGCACGGAGATCTCGATGGGGGCCGCGATCCCCAACCGGACCTTATCGCCCCGGATGTCCACCACCGTGATGACGATGTCATCGCCGATGATGATACTTTCGTCGCGGTGTCTCGACAGGACTAGCATCGTAGGGCTCCTTCCTCCTGCCAACGAGGACCGTGACCGTCCGTGGTCACGCTGCCCGGGCGCTCGGAAACCACGACGGGGCTTGGGGATGGTCGACGGTGCGTCGGCTGCATGGCCGTCACGCCGTCGCGCGGAGCGGAGACGGGACGGGCAGCAGCGTGGGTGCGGACTGGCCGGAGAGCGGGTACCGGACCGCGTAGCGGCTGGACGTCAGCACGAGCTGCCGGCCGAGCCGGCGCGCCGGGTTGAAGACCAGCGGCCCCTGGAGGTTGACCGTCAGGCCCCCCTCGCCGCGGTTGAGGATCACGTAGGTGAGCGCCTGGCGCTCCTCGTCCAGCTCGAGCGCCGTCCGGTCGCCCGGCCGGAGCTCCACCCGATAGTCGGAGATCGCCAGGGGCGGCGCGATCAGGCCGAAGGCCAGCTCCGGGGCGGTCACGCTCTGCAACCACACCAGGCCGGCCACCTCGGGGTCGGGGAGCAGGACGAACTGCGTGAAGGCCCGGAACCCGACCAGGCCGTCCGGGATCCGGATGATCTCCGACTCGGACGCCTGGATCGGGCCGAAGCGGGTCGTGATGATGTTCACTTCCTGTTACCTCCGTAGCGTCGGGACGGCCCGGCAGTTGCTGCCGGGTCCCGGCGCGTGACTCGGCCCGCACACGGCGATCCCGGTCGATCGCTCCCTCGACCCGCCTCTTGACGGGCCTCGGTCACTCCCGGCCGGTCCGCCGTCGCGGCCCGACGCGGCCACGACGCATCCCTCGGACAGACCCCACCCCGACCCACCGGTTCCTACCGAGGCCCCGAGGCAGGCTTGACCGACCGTTATATCGTCCCGGCCATTTCGCGCGGCCCACAGCCGCTCGCCCGAAATCGCGGCCCATCGGCCTCTTGCGAGGCCCGCACCGATTCGTCCGGTCGTAGCGAACCAGGCGCATCTTCGACGCGTGCGACGTCGTCCCGACGCGCGGGCACACGGCGAATGGGCGGCCACGGTTGCGAGCGACCTGGGCCACCCTCTTGAAGGAATCGTCGGGCCAGCAAGCCGTCGGCTCAGACTTCCGCCGTGCCGGCACCGACCCGCCCTGCCCCATCGATCCGCTCCGCCGCCCGAACGCGGCATAAAGCGGGGGCAGGAGGAACAGGTTCAGCAGCGTCGACGTCACCAGCCCGCCCAGGATCACCACCGCCAGCGGGTGCTCGATCTCATGCCCCGGCTTGTTCCCGGCGACGACCAGCGGCACCAGCGCCAGGCCCGTGGCCAGAGCCGTCATCAAGATCGGCGCCAGCCGCTCCTCCGAGCCGCGGACGACCAGCTCCTGACCGAAGGGCATGCCCTCCTCTTCCTCCAGGTGCCGGTAGTGGCTGACCAGCATGATCCCATTCCTCGCCGCAATCCCGAGGACCGTCACAAATCCGACGAGGCTCCCCAGCGACAGGACGCCGCCGGTCAGGATCGACCCCATGACCCCTCCGATCAGCGCGAACGGCAAGGTCAGGAACACCAACGCCGTGAGCCGGACCGACTGGAAGTCGAGGTAGATGATCAGCAGGATGCCGACGAGCGAGAACGCCGAGAGGATCGCCAGCCGCTGGCGCGATTGCTGGAGCGCGGCGTACTCGCCGAGGAACTCGGGGTGATAGCCGAGGTCGAAGCTGACCTCGCTCTTCACCTTCTGCTCGATCTCCTTGGCGACGCTCGCCAGGTCGCGGCCCGAGACGTTGCAGACGACATCCAGCTTTCGCGAAACCTTCTCGCGCTTGATATCGTTTGGTGCAGGCACGATCGTCACGTCGGCGACATCTCCCAGCGGCACCTGGGCGCCCGAGGGGGTCTCGATCAGGAGGCTGCGAACCTTCGACACGTCGTCTCGAACCTTCTCCGCGCCCCAAACGACGACGTCGAAGACCTTCTGTCCCTGATAAAGCTCGCCGACCTTCGTCCCCTTGAGAAGCGTCGAAGCGGCGCGGCGGACATCGCCGGGCGTGAGTCCGAGCCTCGCGGCGGCCTCGGGGCGGACCTCGATGTCGAGCTGGGGGACCGTGATGTTCGGGTCAACCTTGAGGGCCGTCACGCCCTCGACCTTGCCCATGACCCCGGCGACCTCGGCCGCCTTCGTCCGCAGCGCATCCAGCTCGGGTCCGAAAATCCTCACGACGATCGTCGCGCCGGCGCCTGTGAGAACTTCCTTGATTCGCTCTTTCAGGTACGTCAGCACATCCTTCTGCACGAGCCCGGGATATTCGTCGATGACGTGCTGGATCCGGGCCATCGTTGCCTTGTGGTCGAACGTCGGGTCGACGCTGATCCAGAGCTCGGTGAAGTTCGGCCCGTAGACCTCGTCGGCCACCTCGGCGCGGCCGATGTGCGAGCCGAAGTTGCGGACGCCCTCGAGGGCCTTCAGGTCCTGGGCGGCCCGGACCGTGAGCCGGCGCATCGCCTCGAGCGACGTCCCCGGCTTCTCGACCCAGTGCATCAGGAAGTCGTTCTCCTGGAAGTCGGGAAGGAACTCCTGACCGAGACCCGTGACCGCATACCCCGTCCACGCGAACGCGCCGACGAGGATGAGGATCGCCCAGATCGGACTCCGCGTCAGGGCGGGGAGGATCGCGCGATAGGGCTTCTTCAACAAGCGGACGATCGGCGACTCCGCATGACGGTCGGCCGCGCCCGGCAAGAGCATGAGCGAGAGCGCCGGCGTGACCGTCAGCGCCACGAGCAGCGACGCGAGGATCGCGAGCACGTACGTCAGCGCCAGCGGCCGGAAGAATGAGCCCGAGAGCCCTTCGAGGAAGAAGATCGGCAGGAAGACGAGGATCACGATCAGGCTGGCGAAGACAACGGCCGAGCGGACCTCGATCGACGCCTTGAAGACGACCGTCATCGCCGACTCGGGCGAGCCCGCCGCGCGGTTCAGTCGCAGCGCGCCGAACGATGTTCTCGACGTCGATGATCGCGTCGTCGACGACCTCGCCCATCGCGATCACCAGGCCGGCCAGGACCATCGTGTTGATCGTCACGCCCATCGCCAGCAGGATCAGCACGGCCGAGATCAGGGAGAGCGGGATCGCGATCAGGCTGATGATGGCCGTCCGCCAGTCGAACAGGAACAGCACGAGGATCGCCACGACCAGCCCGAGGCCGATCCACATCGCCTCCGAGAGGTTCTCCAGCGACCGCTCGATGAACGTCGCGGGCCGGAAGATCGTCGGGTCGATCTCGACGTCCTTCATGCCGGGCTTGAGCTCTTCCAGGGCCTTCTCGACGTTACGCGTGACCTCCAGCGTGTTCCCGGTCGGCTGCTTCTCGACGATCAGGAGCAGCCCCATGCCGTCGTCGGTCGCGTCGGCCTTCGCCGCCTTGTCGCCGGACGACGCCGTGGTGATGACGGCGTCGCCAATCGGCGCGGGGAAGCCGATCTTCACCTCGGCGACGTCCCCCACGCGGATCGGCGCTCCATTCCTGATGGCGACCGGCATCGCCTCCAGGTCCTCGGGCCGGTTGATCGGCGAGCGGTGGCGGACGGCGATCCGCTGGTTCGGCCCGTCGATGAACCCGCCCGCGGCGACGGCCGAGGCGTCGGCCACGGCCTTGGTCACCGCATCGACGGTGACGCCGTTCGCCTTGAGCCGGTCGGGGTCGACGAGTACCTGGAACTGCTTGTCGCGCTGGCCCCAGATGGCGACATTCGCCACGCCCGGGATCGCCATTAGCTTGGGCCTAATCGTCCAGCGGGCGAGAGTCGTCAGGTCCATCTGCGAGAGGACCTTCGACGAGACGCCGATCTTGAGCAGTCGGCTCGTCGACGACAGGGGCGAGAGGATCACCGGCGGCTTGGCGACCACCGGCAGCCGCGTCGCCTCGATCGCCAGCCGCTCCTGCACGAGCTGGCGGGCCCGCATCAGGTCGGCCCCCTCGGCGAAGATCATCACGACCGACGACAGGCCAAGCACCGATTTCGACCGTAAGGTTTTCAACCCTTGCGTGCCGTTCAGCGCGTTTTCGAGCGGCACGCTGATGAGCGCCTCGACCTCATCGGTCGACAGCCCCGGCGCCTCGGTCTGGATCTCGACCAGGGGCGGCGCGAACTCGGGGAACACGTCCAGGGGCGCGTTCTTGGCCTTCTCGATGCCGACGACGATCAGCACGACCGACAGGGCCAGCACCAGCACCCGGAGCCGGAGCGACGTAGCGACGAGCCAGTTCATCATGGGTTGTGATCCAACCGGAGAAGACGAATCATCCGCAGATGACGCCGATGGCCGCCGATGAAGAGAAATCCTCTCAATTCTTCTTATCTGCGGCCATCTGCGTCATCTGCGGATAAATCTCTGTGTGCCTATTTCCCGCCGCCGAATTCCACGCCGAACAGCTCCGCCGCCCCGTCGGTCACGACCTTCGCCCCCGGCTTGGGCCCGGCGGAGAGGCTCGCGACGTCGCCGACGACGGCCTCGACCCGAACACGGCGGCGAGCGTACTTGTGCTTGTCGAGCGATTCATAGACCCACGTCCCGCCGTCGATGTCGCGGAGCAGCGACGCGCGGGGGACGGCCAGGCCCGACTTCGTGCCCTTGAGCGGCAGCGTGACCCCGACGCGCTGGCCGGGCCGCAGGCCGCCGTCCTTGTTCTCGACCTCGAAGAAGAGGTCAACCGTCGCAGCGAGCGGGTCGCCCGCGGGCGGGTCGGCCACTCGCCGCGCCGGCCTGACGGGGGCGCCGGGGGTGTTGGCGACGTCACCGACCTCCGCCGGGCGAGAGTCGTCGATCTTGGCGAAGTCGCCGACGTACACCGGGACGCGGACGTGGACGGGATCAAGGTTGACGACGTCGAAGAGCGTCGCCCCCGCCGCGACCTTCTGGCCGGGCGCGACGAACAGGTTGCGGAGCAGGCCGCCGCCCTCGGCGGCGATCGGCACCGGGTCGAGCGCGCCGCCCTCGGCGCCCTTGATCGCCGAGTCGATCGCGTCGCGCCTGGCGGTGGCGGCGCGGAGGGTGGCCTCGGCCAGGTCGTACGCCGACCGGGCATCCTCGACCTGCCCGGCGCCGCCGAGGTTCTGCTGGCGGAGACGCTCGGCGCGGTCGAGGGTGATCTTGGCCTGGGCGAGCTGCTTCTCGCCCTGCTCGACCAGGCCCTGAGCCTCGACCCGCGTCGTGGTCATCGTCGCGCGGGCCTCGGCCGTGAGCAGGGGGACGAGGTTCAAGATCACCTGCCCCTTCTTGACGGGCGTCCCTGGCGAGGGCAGGCCCTCCTTCGAGGCGAAGAGCGTTCCGGCGATCGGGGCCGAGACGAGGATCGTCCGCCCGGGCGGCACGACGACTTCGCCGCCAACGCTCCGCGTCCGGACCACGTCCCTTGCCTCGACGGGGACGGTCTTGATCCGCAGCCGTGACTCGGCCTCGGGCGTGAGGGTTATGGTCGTCAGGTCGGCCTCGCCCGGCATCTTTTCGACCTTGGCCGGCGCGGCCGGCTTGGCGGCGGCCGTGTCCTTGGCCTTCGTCGGCGAGCAGCCGGACTGGGACACCGCGAGCGCGAGCAGGGCGGCGGCGAGGATCGGTTCGCGTCGCATCGGCCTGGACCTTCTCTTCGGGGTGGGGTCGATCGGGGGATCAGTATCATCGACGATCGGGGACGGCCTGCCCAGACCCCGCCGGCGTCGCGGGTGGTGCCGGGGTGAGGCCAGAGGAACCCTCCACCCTACCCTCCCCCGCAAGGGGGGAGGGAACTTCTGAAACCCTCCCCCCTTGCGGGGGAGGGTAGGGTGGGGGGTGGTCGGGAGGAGACACCAATTCGACTTCAGAAATAGGCGTCGCCCCGCGCGCCTTGGGCAAAGTGAGAGTGAACCGACACCCCCGCCCCGGCTCGCTCTCGACGCCGATCGTGCCCCCGAGCGCCGTGGCGACCCGCCGCACGACCGCCAGGCCCAGCCCGACCCCCGGCCGGCCGAGCCGCCGCGCGTGGGCGGAGCGAAAGAATGGCTCGAAGACGCGCGGCAGATCGGCAGGGTCGATCCCGGGCCCGCGATCCTCGACGGAGAGCGCCGCAGATTCTCCGCGATCCCGGAGCCGGACGACGATCGGGGCCCCGGGATCGCCGTACTTGGCCGCATTGTCGAGCAGGTTGTCAACGAGCTCGCCGAGCAGCGCCGGGTGGGCGAGGACCGTCAGCGGGCCATCCGTGAGGTCGAGCTGGATTGAACCCGCGTGAACGTGCTCGGCGACGTGCGCAGCGACCCAGGCCGCGAGATCCAGCGTCTCGGCGTCGGGCAGGCCCGCCTCGGCGTCGGCGCGGCCGAGGAACAGCAGGGCCTCGACGATCCTCGCGAGGTTGCCGGCCTGGCCGCGGACCAGGCCGAGCACGCGGCGATACTCCTCGGGCGGCCGATCGCGGCGGAGCGCCACGTCGATCTGGCCGACCAGGGCCGTCAGGGGCGTGCGGAGCTGGTGCGAGGCATCGCCGGAGAACCGCCGCTGCCGCTCGTACGCGACGCGGAGCCGCCCGAGCAGGTCGTTGAACGCGCGGGCGAGCTCGTCGAGCTCGTCGCCGGTGCCGGCCTGTGGGATCGTCCAGCCCGGGTCGGCCGCGTCGATCGTCCGGGCCGACTCGACCATCTGACCGAGCGGCGCGAGCGCCCGGCGCACCAGCCCGCGTCCGAGCGCGGCGGCCGCAAGCCAGACTGCGAGCGAGAGGCCGGCGAGCGACCATCCCAGCGGCGCGAGCATCGCGTCGACCGGCCCGACCGGCGCGGCGACCGTCAGGATCAACGTGCGGGGCCACGGTCGTTCCGGCCGCTCGCGGGCCTGCCAGGCCGTCCTCGCGCCGGGGCCGACGCGGAGCTGGCCGATCCGCCAGGCGCGGCCTCGGCCGTCGACGAGCCTCCGCGATGGGGGCGTCGCGTCGAGGGCCGGGCCGGACTCGTCGAGGTAGGGCGAGCGGTCGACGCGGTGGCCCGTCTCGTCGGTAACGAGCCAGAGGAGCGGCACGGGGCCGGCGTCGAGACCCGGGGGAAGCTCGCGCTGGTCGGGCTCCCACTCGACGCCGTCGGGGTGGATCTCGGCCGCGGCGGCCAGCACGGCGAGGCCCGCGGCGACGCGCTCGTCGACCTGACGATACAGATAATGATGAGCCGAGACGTACAGCGCGACCGAGAAGCCGACGAGCACCGCCGCGAGGGCCGCCAGGAAGAAGGCCGAGAGTCGCGTCGAGAGCCGCATGCGTCAGCCCCCGTCCTTCGAGGCGTCCTCGAGCACGTAGCCGCGGCCGCGCAGCGTCTGGATCACGCGGGGCCCATGCGCCTCGAGCTTGCGGCGGAGCTCCATCACGTGGACCTCCAGCGTGTTCGAGAGGCCGTCGTACTGCTCGTCCCAGACGTGCTCGTAGATCCGAGTCCGCGAGAGGACCTGGCCGGGATGGCGGAGGAAGAAGACGAGCAGCGCCTGCTCCTTGGCCGTAAGCTCGACCGGCCGGCCTGCGCGGGTCACGCGCTGTGAGGCGAGGTCCACGCGGATGTCGCCCTGCTCCAGGATGGGCGACGCGGCGGGCCGTTCGCGGCGACGGCCGAGTGCGCGGACCCGCGCCAGCAGCTCATCAAAAGCGAAGGGCTTGCACAGGTAATCATCAGCACCGGCGTCGAGCCCGCGGACCCGGTCGGCCACCGCGTCGCGCGCTGTCAGGAAGAGCACGGGCGTCTCGCGGCCCGCCGCGCGGAACTCGCGAAGCACCTCGAGCCCGTCCCGGCCGGGGAGCCACCAGTCGAGCACGACGAGGTCCCAGTCCGACCCGCGGAGCGCATGCAAGGCATCGTCGCCGTCGGCCGCGTGCTCGACGGCGAACCCCTCCTCGCGGAGCCCGCGCACGACGAAGTCGGCGATCTCGGGCTCGTCCTCGACGACCAGGATGCGGAGGCTCATGGTCCCGCGGCCCCACAAACCCTCAGTCCTTGTCCTTCTTCGGCTTCTCCTTCTTCTCGCCCTTCTCGTCGTCGTCATCATCCTTGTCGGCTTTCTTCTCCTTCTTCTCGCCCTTCTCGACCTTCTTCTCACCCTTCTCGTCGTCCTCGTCCTCTTCGCCGGCCTTCTTGATCTTGCCCTTGGGCGTCACGGCGACCTCGATGTCCTTGTCGCCGTCCTCGATCGCGACTTCGTAGAAGACCTCGCCGTCCTCGTCGGTCACCTCCTCGGCCTTCTCGATCTTCGCCTTGGGGTGCTTCGCCTTGATCGCCTTGACGACGGCCGAGGGCAGCGCCTCGACGAAGATCGCGCGCTCGATCTCCTCGATCTCGCCATTGGCCTCCAGGGCGACGTCGTACAGGTCCCCCTTGTATGTCAGCACGACCTCGAAGATCGTCTCACCCTCCTCGGACTCCTTCGCGGCCGCCTTCAGCTCCGCCCCGGGGAACTTCGCCTTGATCGCGGCCTTGACCGGAGCCGGCAGCTTCTCGAGCGAGAGCTTCTCTTCGTCGGCCCGGGCCACGCCTAGGGCGCCGAGCGTGACCAGGGCGGCCGCCGTCACCAGGGTACCGAGCGTCATCGCGTGTCTCCCTCGGAGAGTGTGCCCCAACCCTCATCGGTCAACGCGATCGGGAGGTCCGCGGGGTGCTCGGTATCCTAGCCATCCTTCCTAAACCGCGCGTGAGCAGTTGATAAATTCGAGTTTATCGCCGGCCCGGTCAGTGCCGCACAACCGCCAGGACGATCTCCAGCGCGATCAGAGCGATCACGACGAACTCGAGCACCTCCATCCTCGTCCCGCCCGCCTGCTGGACGAGCAGGTCGTAGACGTCGCCCACGGTCTCGAGCTTGCGGCGGATCGACTGCTGCCACTCGGGAAGGTGGAAGCGGTCCTGGGCCAGGTCGTAGACCCGCGAGAGGTACTGGTCGCCGATCAGCTTCAGGGCATTGTCGGCGCGCTCGAAGAGGCTCGTCGCCTCGATCTCCAGCTCGCGGACGCTCCGCACGGCGTCGGAGTGGCCTCGCCAGGAGATGCCCCAGCGACGCTTCCGCGGAGGGCGGATCAGCCGGTAGGCGGCCTCCAGGCGGTCGTCGAGCCGGTCGTCGATGTGGCGGAACTCGAGTAGCTGGACGTTGGCGAACTCGATCACCTGGAGCGTGTCGGCGCAGACGCTATCGGCGATGAACCCGGCGGCCCAGTCGAGCGTCACGCGGTCGGTCGGCGTGTACGAAAGGCTCAGCCGCGTCGCCTCGCGGACCTCCTCCTCGCTCAAAGGCCCCGATTCAAGCCGCACCAGACCCGCGATCCAGTCGGTGTGCCGGTCGAACCACTCGGGCGACTGCTCGCCGAGCTCAAAGACGACGTACTCCTCGCTGAACGCGCTCAGCTCGTACTCGACGACGATCGGCTTGATCCGCTCGAGCCAGGGCATCACGACCAGCCTCGCCGCCGCGACCAGGGGAGCGAGGTCGGCCAGCTCCTCGGCCAGGGCGAGCAGCGGGGCCTCGTCGAGCCGGACGGGGAACGTCACCATGAGCGAGACCGCCCCGAAGTCGAAGACGCTCAGCTCCGCCCTCGGCGGCCCTGCCGTCGCCACGCCACCGGGCAGGGCCAGGCCCGAGGCATCGAGATTGGCCCGTAGCGGCGCGGGGCGATACTGGAGAGACTCCGGAGTCCTCCTCCTCCTGGCCAGGCCCCCTGTCTCGGCCGCCAGTAACGGACGGGCCCGCTCGAGGTCGATCTCGTAGCCGACGTCGAAGGCGAAGGCCAGGTGGATCTTGGCGTCGAGGGTTTCCATGGTTTCGAAAACCCGGATGGGGAATTCATCCGCAGATAACGCAGATGGCCGCAGATGAAGAAAAAGATTCTAGCATTCCATCTTCTTCATCTGCGGCCATCTGCGTCATCTGCGGATGATTCTTCTACTCTGAACCAGCCGCGACGTGGCAGCTCCGCGCCTTGACGATCATGTGCACGTCCGCACCCGGGCACAACCCCAGGGCCGCGACGGCCGGGGCGACGACGCTGACGATCCACATGACCTCGCCCGTCTGCGCGAGCACCTCGGCCTCGGCGCCGTGCTCGACGAGGCGGATGACCGTCGCCGCCAGCACGTTGCGGGCGCTGAGCCCCGCGATCGGCCCGCGGGCGAGCAGGATGTCGTCGGCGCGGACGCGCACGGTCACGGTCGTCCCAACCGGATCGTCGAGCCTCGGGACGATCAGGAATGGGCCGCCTTCGAGGCGGAGGACCGACTCGCCCGCGCCGTCGTCGCAGTGCTCGACCGTCGCCGCGAACCGGTTCTCGACCCCTTCCAGCCCCACGCCCGACGCCCGCGCCAGCACGTCGAGAGGCGGCCCCTCGTCGACGATCCGGCCCGAGTCGAGCAGGAAGAGTCGCGAGCCCAGCGCGATCGCCTCGGGCGGGCTGTGGGTGACGTAGAGGACGGGGATCGACTCGGCCCTCTGGACGGCCTTCAGCCGGTCGACCAGCACGTGCCGCGCCGCCAGGTCGAGGGCCGAGACGGGCTCGTCGCACAGGAGCATCCTCGGCCTCGGCGCCAGCGCCCGCGCCAGGCCAACGCGCTGGCGCTCGCCGCCCGATAGCGTCGCGGGATCGCGATCGAGCAGGTGGCCCACGCCGCACTTCGCGGCGACGTCCTCGATCCGACGATCGGCGTCGGCCCGGCTCCAACCCTTCAGGCCGAACCGGACGTTGCCGAGGACGCTCAGATGGGGGAACAGCAGGTCGTCCTGGAAGATCAGGCCGACCCGGCGCGATCGGAGCGGGCGGTCGATGCCGGCGGCCGAGTCGAACAGCACGTCGTCGCCGAGCCGGACCCGCCCGCGGACCGGCCGCTCCAGTCCCGCAATGAGCCGCAGCACGCTCGACTTGCCCGCGCCCGAGGCTCCGAAGAGCACGCCACACTCGGCATCGAGTGCAAACGCGACCTTTAGTCGGAATGGCGACGCCCCGCGTGGGTGCCATTCCAGCTCGGCCTCGAACGCGCCGCTCAAGGCCGCGCCCCCCGCGTCGTCCGCTGGGCGAGCATCAGCGCCGCGACCGAGACGACCGCCACGAGCCCTGCATAGAACCCCGCGCGGGCCGTGTCGCCGACATAGACGGCATTGTAAATCGCCAGCGAGGCCGTTCGCGTCCGCCCCGGGATGTCTCCGGCGACCATCAACGTCGCGCCGAAGTCGCCCAGGGCCCTCGCGAACGCGAGCACCGCCCCGGCGACCAGCCCCCGCCAGGCGAGCGGGAGCGTGACGCTCGCGAACACCGACCACTCCCCGCGCCCGAGCAACCGCGCCGCGTCCTCGAACGCCGGGTCGACCGCCTCGATCGCCGACCGGGCCGGCACGAGGAACATCGGGAATGCCGCCACGCCCGAGGCGATCACGGCCCCGACGCCGTTGAAGACCAGGCGGATTCCCAGGGACCTCTCAAGAAAGCCGCCCAGCGGCCCGGCGCGTCCGAGGACCTGGAGCAGGGCATAGCCGAGGACCGTCGGCGGCAGGACGAGGGGGAGCAGGAGGAGGCCCGCGACCAGGCTCTTCCCCCGGAATTGCCCGCGGGCCAGCAAGAGCGCCGTCGGAACGCCGATGGCGACGATCCCGAGCGTGGCCGATGCCGCGAACTGGACCGAGAGCAGGAACGGGGACAGGTCGGGCATAATCTCGGCCGGGAGGTTCAGGGCGAGGCCCCGACGGACAGGAAGCCGAAGTCCCTCAAGATCCCCTGCCCGACCTCGCCGAGCAAGAACCCGGCGAACCGCTCGGCGTCCTCGCCGCGCTTCGAATCCGCCACGATCCCCAGCGCCTGGACGATCGGGTCATAACCGTCCGGCGGCAGGGAGATCGACCGGACGGTCTTCACTTCGGCAATCGCCTTGCCGACAAATCCGACCTCGGCGTTCCCCGACTCGACGAACTCCAGCGCCTGGCGGACCGACTCGCCCTGGACGATCTTCGGCTTAACCTTCTCCCAGAGCTTGGCTCGTTCGAGCATCTGCTTGGCGGCGGCACCGTAGGGGGCGGTCTCGGGATTGGCGATGGCGACCGTCGTGATCTTCGCGCCCGCGACGTCGTCGACGCCCTTCACGCCGGGGTCGAAGAGCTTGTTCACGACCAGCACGAGCGTCCCGCGGGCGTAGGGCCGGACCGAGTCGGGCCGGATCGCGCCGGACTTTGCCAGGTCGTCCACGAACGATCGATTCGCCGAGAGGAAGAGGTCGAACGGCGCCCCTTGCTTGATCTGCGCCGCAAACCGGCCCGAGGCGCCGAAGCTCGCCTCGACGTCGATGCCGGTGTCGGCCTTGAATCGCGAGGCGAGGATCGGCATGACCGATTGCAGGTCGCTCGCCGCGGCGACGCGCAGGGGGGCCGGGGCCGGCTTCGATCCGCAGCCAGCGACGAGGACGAGGGAGAAAAGCGAGACGGGCCGGGCCATGGTTTCCAGTCCTCCCGTACGGTTTTCCTCGGGCCACAGCGCCTGGGGGACTCCGGGTGGGGCGGGCCTCCGTGCCCGCCGTCGGGGGCCATCGTCCGGCGGGCACGGAGGCCCGCCCCACCCGGAGTCGAGCGCCTCCACTCAAGAGAAACCGCTCTAATATCCGTCGGCCGAGACGACCTCGCCGCCGTTGCGGCTGCCGAGGGCCTGCCAGGTCATCGCGTTGATCGTGTCCTTCATGAACTTCACGCTGCCGTCGGCCATCAGGGTGTTGACGCCGCCCGGATGCTTGCTCCTGGCGGCGACATTGAGCGAGAGCCAGCTCCAGAGCGGGTCCGAGCGGACGCTGTGCGGCAGGCCGCCGCGGCAGTCGGCCTGCTTGTCGTCGGGCGGCCGCCGGTGATTGTACATCGAGTGGCCCGGCGCCCCGTAGTACCAGCGGACCCCCTTGGTCGCCTGGAACTGCGTCGTGGTCGACGGCAGGCTCAGGCAGAGCGAGGCATAATCCGCGTCGGAGGTGAGCGCCGGGCCACTCGTGCTGTTATTGCCCGTGATCAGGAAGACGTTGAGCGGGTCGTTGGCATAGGTCGACGTCTGCTGCGACCGGACCGTCTCGCAGACGGCGGCCGTGTTCGACATCCCGTCGGTGAACTCGGCCGGACTCGTCCGGGAATTCTCGTAGAACGGCCCGTCGGGCATGCCCGTGAACGCCGGCGACGGCATGTTCGCCGCCGCAATGTTGGCCACGACCGGGTATTGCGACCCGACGTTCATGTTGTAGTTGTGCGAGGCGTGCGGGAAGCCGCTCAGGGTGATGAGCGCGGGCGGCGAGTCGCTCGGGCAGATCAGGACGTTCAGGAACGTCATGTTGACCGTCGTGTTCGCCGGGTCGGGCGTGTCGGGGGCGAGGCCGAAGTTACAGGCGTTGAAGACCTGCTGCTGCTCGAGCTGCGGGAGCATCTGGGCGTAGAGGCCCCAGCAGTCGCCGGCCCCCTTGATGTGGGCATTGATTCGGCCCGGCGGGAGGACGTTCTGAGCGCTGATGTAGTTGTGCAGACCGAGGCCGATCTGCTTGAGGTTGCTCGTGCACTGGATCCGCCGGGCCGCCTCGCGAGCCGCCTGCACGGCAGGCAGTAAGAGGGCGATGAGCACGGCGATGATCGCGATGACGACCAGAAGCTCAATCAGAGTGAATCCGTCCCGACTCCGGCCCGGAGGAGTCATGCCGGCAAGCCCCTGTGAGGATACGATCCTGTCACAGGGAGACAGGATACTAGCGACAACGTGCTTGGTCAATCCGGTGGATCCCGGGAGCGCGAGGCTCCGCCCGAGCCCGGGCATCGGCCCCGGCCCCGGGGGAATGCGGCCTCGTCGACATCGTGGCATCATGCCCGGGCTCGGGCGGAGCCTCGCCCTCCCGAGAGGGGCGGACACCGCTCCGACGATTGCGACCGGCCGCGGCGATCGGGTATACGTAAGGTCACACGAGACATGGTTCCCCGCGGGCGAGAGGGCGTTTCGGCCGATGAAGATCGACCAGTTCTTGCGGCATCACGGCATCGGGTCCAACCCGTTCAGCGAGGAGGACGCGCAGACCGACGCCGTCTTCAAGCGGGCCTGCCTGGAGACGATCCACCACCCGGCGTGGGACAAGTTCTTCGGCAGCCCGGCCGAGCCGTCGACGGCCCTCGTCTTCGGGGAAAAAGGCAGCGGCAAGACGGCCCTGCGGCTCCAGGCGACAGAGGAGTTCGAGGCCTACAACCGCGAGCACCCCGACGCCCGGGTGTTCGTGGTCTCGTACGACGACTTCAACCCGTTCCTCGACCACTTCCGCGACGCCGCGAGGCGCAGGGCCTGGGCAAGGCGCTCGAATCGTGGCGGCTTCAGGACCACATGGACGCGATCCTGGCGCTGGGCGTGACGAAGCTCGTCGACGGCCTGACGTCCGACCGCGTCGACCTCTCGGCCCTGAGCGAGGACCGCCGCCGCGACCTGCTGCTGCTCGCGGCGCTCTACGACTCATCGACCGGCGAGCCGATCGAGCGGCGCTGGAACCGGCTCCGCCGGCGCTCGGGCTTCCGCCCGCTGTGGAGCCGCCGCGACCTGCAGATCGGCATCGGGACCACCCTGTTCGTCATCGCGCTTGCTCGCCATCTTCCCGAGCCTGCGGCACTTGGAGCCTGCTGCCCTATCTCCTGATCCCGATCGTCGCGGGCTGGGTGTACTGGGGCTGGCGGCTGGCCCGGGCCGAGTGGCGGGCGCGGGGCATCCGCAGCGGGCTCCGCGTCCTGAGCCGCGACCCGGCCGCGCTGCGGTGGGAGCTGCTCTGGTTCAAGCCGAGCGAGCTGGGCGGCCAGCCGCTACCGTCGGCCGGCCGCGCCGGGGCCGAGGAGCGGTACGAGCTGCTCCGCAAGTTCCAGGCGGTGCTCAAGACGCTCGGCTACGCCGGGATCGTCGTCCTGGTCGACCGGGTCGACGAGCCCCAGCTCATCGAGGGCGACCCGCGGAAGATGCGGGCCCTGGTCTGGCCGCTGCTCGACCACAAGTTCTTGCGGCACCCCGGCATCGGCGCCAAGCTCCTGCTGCCGATCGAGCTGGCGTACTATCTCGAGAAGGAAGACAAGGAGTTCTACGACCGCGCCCGCCCCGACAAGCTGAACCTGATCAAGCCCCTCCGCTGGACCGGCCCGTCCCTCTACGACCTGGCCACCGACCGCCTCCAGGCCTGCTCGATCCCGACGCCGTCCGAGCAACGGCGACCGCGCGGCCCGCGGCTGCGGCAGATGATCGACGACGGCATCGGCGACGACGCCTTGAAGGATGCCCTCGGCCACCTGCGCACCCCCCGGCAGCTCTTCAAGTTCCTCCACCGCCTGTTCGAAGAGCACTGCCACCGCCACACCGAGGACGCCCCGCGCTGGACCATCGACCCGGACACCTTCCGCACCACCCTCTCGGCCCACCTGCGCGACCTGGATGCGTTCGATCGGGGGTACGGGCACGGGTGAGACTCGAGGATCAGGCGCCATGAGCCCCATTCATCTCAAGGCGAAGGTCGGTCCCGACGGCGTGCTCAACCTGAGCGTGCCGGTGGGGGCCGACGAGGCGAATCATGAGGTCGACGTCACGGTCGAGCCGGCCAGGCCGGCGATGACAGAGGAGCAGTGGCAGAGGTTCATCGCCGACACGGCGGGATCGTGGCTGGGCGACCTCGAGCGTCCGGAGCAGGGCGAGTTCGAGGAGCGGGAGCCGTTGAATTGATCTACCTGCCTGACACGAATGGGTGGATCGGCTACCTCCGCCGCAAGCACGCCGCCCTGATCCGTAGATTCCAGTCCGAACGGGCGTCCAACGTCGCACTGTGCTCGATCGTCATGGCGGAACTCTCCTATGGGGCATACCATAGCCCCGCAGCCTTCCAGGCGCACAACCTCGCGTTGCTCGCCAAACTCCGGGAGGAATTCGTCTCCCTGCCGTTCGACGACAGGGCGGCCGACGAGTACGGCAAGCTCCGCGCGCACCTCGCGGCCTCGGGGGCGATGATCGGCCCGAACGACCTAATGATCGCGTCGATCGCGCTCGCCCATGGCCTGATCCTGGTGACGCACAACGTCCGCGAGTTCGGCTGGGTCCCGGGGCTGGCGGTCGAGGACTGGCAGGCCGGGCCCTGAGCGGACCGAGGCCGGGCGGACCGCACCGTTCCGCCCGAATTGCCGGAATCATTGGCCTTGACCGGCCGATCGTGCCGATTCCCTCCGTGTGATGAATCCCCGACCATCGCGCCAGGCGGGCCGAGGGCGGGGGTATCGATCCAGGATGGAATTCGCCGACGGTGGTCGATTTGGCCGGCCGCCGCGCTCAACCACGGAGGGTGGAACCGATGTTGTCCCCTCGCACGGGGTCGCCGTTGCGGCCGAACCGCCGGCGCCTCTCGCTCCTGGCGGGCGCGGCCGTGCTCGGGCTGCTGCCGGCCACGGGCTGCCAGGTCGAATACGCGGGCATGACGCTGCCTTCGGGCAAATATATGCGCGACGACGTCCAGTACTTCGCGCCCGGCCCCGACTTCCCCTGGGCGAACACCCAGGCCGCGACCCAGCGGGCTCAGATGTCGGCCATGGGGATGACCGCGCCGATGGCCCCGATCGGGATCGGCCCCGGCACGGGCGGATTCAGCCCGAATGCCCTGGGCGCCCCGATCCCGGCCATCCCGACCGGTGCCGGAACGGGCGGTGCCCCGGCGGGTGCGACCCCGCTCAACCCGCCGGCGGCCGTGCCGAACCCGAACCCGGTCGTCCCGCCCGGTGCCCCCGCGCCCGGCCCGGCCGTCCCGCCCGGCCCCGCACCAGGCGCCGCCCCCGGCCCGGCCGGGGCAGCCCCCGCGCCCGGAACCGTCCCCCCGCCGATGTGAGGGATCTCCCCGCCCCATCGACGACGATCCCCCCGCGACCTCGCGCCGATCATCGGCCGGGGTCGCGTCGTTTCCCCAGGTCTTCACCTCGGCATCCGTCCCAATCCTCCGACGACTGGGCATCTGTTCCAGAGTCTCTCGAGGCCCGTTGACGGACTGCTACCACACGGACGGCAACTCGCTGATCGCGCCGAAAGGTCGGGCGATGGCCGCGCGATCTGGCGACCTCAGGGGCCGACGGGCGAGAGACGCTCGGTCGCGTGACGTCGTCACTGCACGATCGCCAGCGACCCGCGCGTGACGCCATACTGGCCCGTCGCCTTGAGTTCGCGCCAGAGGTTTCTCACGTCGCGGCGGCCCGCGATCGCGTCTCGGTAGAGGCCGATGAGCCGCGTCACCGAGGCCGGGTCGTCGTCGAGGAATTCGACCCGCAGGTTCGTCGCACCGCACGCGATGAGCCGGGGCAAGAACTGCGCCGCGGTCTGGGGCACGGCGTTGTAGAGGGTGTTCCTGCAGCCCACGTCGGCCTTGAGCGGGTGGTCCATCCCGACCCGGTCGCGAAGCTTCACGTCGTGCACGTCGCACGGCCGGCCGCAGTTCGTGGCGTCGGTCCCGGGCGAGAGGAAGGCGCAGAAGACACAGTGCTCCATGTGGAACATGGGGATTTGCTGATGGACGACCACCTCGAGCCAGCCCGGCGGCACGGCCGTGATCAGGCTGCCGAGCTGGTCGGCGCTCAGGTCGTAAGATGCGGCGACGCGGAGGGCCCCCCCGGCCTTGAGGAACGCGACGGCCAGCTCGTTCGCCGCGTTCAGGGAGAAGTCGGCCACGAACGGCACGCCCGCGTCGGCGCAGAAGTAGAGGCCGCCCGCGTTGCGGACGAGCAGGCCGTCGGCGCCCTGTTTCGCGAGGAACTTGAACAGGTTCGCCTCGCCCGGCTTCTGGATCCGGGGCGTGGCCAGGAGGAGCGACACGCCTTCCGCCGCGCGGGCTGCGGCGACGGCCTCGCCATACAGCTTGATATCCTGATATTCGGCGTAGATCGTCCGGATGCCCGCGGCGACGGCCGCCTCGACCTGCGCCGTCGTCCGGCAGAGCACCGAGAGCTGCGGCTCTCCGTCCGATCGAGGCGGAGCCTCCGCACGGATCGCCGCGCGGAACGCGGGGACGACCGGATCGGCCGCAATCTGCCGGGGCCTCGGGGACGCGGCCAGGGCGTCGAGCTTCGCCACGAGGTACCGGCGCAGGCCGTTGAGCAGGCTCCTGGGGACCATCGGGCCGCCTTCAAGCGTCACGTCCACGTCGCCGAGCCTGTAGACAGAGTCGCCGAATCGGTCGAGCCCGGCTCGCAGCTCCTCGGGCGTCGCTACCTGCCGCTCCGCGACGGCCAAGGGCCCGTCGGCCTCGACGGTCGCGACCAGTCCCGTCTCCGTCCGACCGACCAGGGATATGGACTCGCCCGCGACGGCCCGCACGTCAACATCGAGTCGGACCCGACGATGGGGCATCCCTGCAAACGTCTTCCGGAGCCGCTTCGTCAGCTCGGGGTCGTCGGTCTTCCAGATCCGCTGGCCGACGAGGAGCTTCGCCGGATCGAGGTCTCGCCGGCCGAACGAGAGCACGGCGGGACCGGCGGAGAAGCCGCCGTCGGGGGCCGGGCCGCCGCGGGGACGCTCGACCTCGTAGACGCGGCCGCCTTGCTCGGGGATGCCGGAGTACTCGTCGCCGTCGAAGACGAGGCCGTCGCCCCGCTTCACGGGCGCGGCCAGGTTGAGGCGGACCTTGCCGCCGGCGATCGACTCGACCCGGCCGAGGAACACCCCGCGCTTCTTGGCGTAGTCGCCGCGGACGAGGACCTTGTGGTTGTTGCCGTCGAGGAAGCCGTGGCTGAACCCCCGCGAGAACGACAGCTCCATCTCGCGGACCTCGTCGGCCGAGAACGCGACCGGCCGGCCCGCGAGGGCCTCGTCGATGGCCTGGCGATAGTGTCGCGTGATGTTCGCCACATATTCGGGAGACTTCAGCCGTCCTTCGATCTTGAGGCTGGCGACGCCCAGCTCGATCAGCCGCGGCACGAGGTCGAACGCCGCGAGGTCCTGCGGGCTCAGGAGGTACTGGACCGAATCCAGGTCCTGCAACACGCCGTCGGAGACGATCCGGTACGGCATCCGGCACGCCTGGGCACACTCGCCGCGGTTGGCCGAGCGGCCGCCGAGGGCCTCGCTCGTGAGGCACTGGCCCGAGTAGGCGACGCAGAGGGCCCCGTGGACGAAGACCTCGACGGGCAGCGTCGACTCGGCGCGGACCCTGGCGATCTCATCCAGCGACAGCTCCCGCGCCAGGATGACCCGCGAGCACCCCAGCTCCTCGGCCAGTCGCATCGACTCGCCGCTGGTGATTGACATCTGTGTCGATGCGTGAATCTCCAGGTCGGGACAGACGGCGCGGATCAACCTGGCAAGCCCCAGGTCCTGCACGATCGCCGCATCGACCCCGCACTCCGCGACCTGGCGGACCAGCGCCTCGACGTCGTCCAGCTCATCAGGAAACACCAGCGTGTTAAGGGTTACATATCCCTTCACGCCGCGACGATGGAGCGTGGCCATCGTCTCGCCCAGTTCCCTCGCGTCGAAGTTGGCGGCGCGGCGCGGGCGTTGTGGCCCTGGAGGCCGAAGTAGACGGCATCGGCGCCGTTCTCGATCGCCGCGACCAGGCAGGTGCGGTCGCCGGCCGGGGCGAGCAACTCGGGACGCCCGAGCGCAGGACGAGGCCCGGCCGATCCGGTCGCCTGGTCGATGGTCGATGCGATGGGTGGCACGAGGGGCTCGATCGGGAGAACAGGGGTCGTCATCGGTCCATTTTACCAGCTCGTCCCAGGGCCGACGAGCCGCGGTCGTATGGGCTTTGAGGCATGGGTCTCGGAGGACGCCCCGCACGGGCCTTTCCCGGGAGGGCGAGGCTCCGTCCGAGCCCGGGCATGACACCTGGACCGCGGGGCGTTGCCTCATCCCGACGGACCGGCCCGATACTCGGGCTCGGACGGTCCCTCGCCCTCCCGGATCGCTGCCCGCCCCCGCGCGCACCGCCGGCGCGGCCCGGTACCGGGACCACCCGTTAATATTCGCGGATATGGATCTCAGCGCGTCGACCCGCCCCCGCCGGCCCTCGCGACGGCCCGGGACGGCGCCTCCGGGCCCCGCATCGGGGCCGGCGCAGCGCCGGGACGGCCCGCGCCTCGCCCGCGCCGAGCGAACCCGGCGCGGCCGCCGTCACGACCTCGGGCTGGACGGGCTCTGACGGCGCATCATCTTTAGTATCAATGTGTTGCGCATCGGTCCCCGCCAGGTCCGCCCCCGACTTCTCCAGCATCATCAACTGCCCGATCGTCGCCCGCAGCGACCGGTCGATCGCCATCTCGTACCGATGCCGCAGCTTCCCCTCCTCCGTCCCATCGGCGTACGCCGCCGCGACCGCCCGGCGACGCAGGTCGTCCGGGTCCGGCACCCGACTCCGCGCCGCGCGGAGTCGCGCCAGCTGCTCGGCCACCGCGCGGCGGAGCATCTCCAGCGCCGGCGCGCGCTCCGCCTTGGGCAGCGGGTGGACGACCACGCGATGGCCGTAATCGAAGCACGGCTTCTCCGCGAACTCGGCGTTGTTCGCCGCCAGCAGCCGCGCCGAGGCCCGCGGCAGGCCGGCGAGATATTGCGGGTTCTCCTCGAGCCGGTGGCCGGTCAGGAGCATCAGTCTCATGTGATAATGCGGCTGATCCCAGCCCGAGGCCCCGGCCTCGAGGGCGCGCTCGAGCTCGCCGCACGAGGAGATGAGCCGGTCGAGGCCGTGGGCGTCGAGCTCGAGCAGGACGACGGCGGCGACCGGGTCGGCGTCGGCGCGGGCGAGGGCTCTCTCGACGCGGTTGAAGCGTTCGGAATCGAAGGCGTAAGCGGCGGTGTCGGCCCGCTCGGAGAGGAACGCGGACTCGGCCTTGACGGCCCTCCGCAGCCGCCACGAGGCGACCGCGGCCCTTTCGACCAGCACGGCCCGCGTGTGGCTGGGCGGGTTCCAGTCGTTGAACCAGGCCTGGCGCTCGGCCTCGAAGGCGGCGGGATCTTCGCCGGGGAGGATGACGTGCTCGGCGCGGAGGCCGTGCTTGAGGCCGTTGAAACGGGTGACGGCCTTGCCCTCGGGGGAGGTGGGGCCCTTGGACTTGGAGCCGTTGATCTTGCTGGCCTGCCGCTGCTTCTCGGAACGCATGGGTGATGTCCCTTCGTTGGTTGGAGCGGTGCGCGACGTCGTGCGCGGAGTTCGTATAGGTATGATCGTGACCGGGGCACGGATCGTTCTCCGAAAGCACGAGACGGCGCGACGAGGCCCGGACGAAACGGGGTCAGGAACCATCCATTAAGGTTCCTGCCCCCGTTTCGTCCGGGCCTCCTCTTCCCTGCACACTCCATGGATCAGAGCCGGGAGACCAGGGCGTCGTAGTCCGCGTGCGATCCGATCCAGAACCACGTGATCGTATCGCCTTCCACGAGTCCCAGAGCCCGCCAACTCCGGCCGATGCGAGCCGAGAAGATGGGCTCGCTCGCGTGGATCGGCTTGAAACGGATTCCTGGGTGCGACGGGTTGGTCCGCCAGAGTCGGTAGGCTCGTCTTGCTTGCGCCGGACTTCCGCGGGGAGTCGGGCGTAGCCGTCGCGGAAATCGTCGTTAATCCGCGAATTCACGGGCGGCGCCGCGACAGTTCGCGGACGCGGCCCGCGGCGATATCCTCGCGCACCTTCTGGGCCATTCGCGCCAGTTGGTCCTGCGACCGGGCGAATGACTCGTCCCAGGCCCGGTCGTCAGCGATCTCCGCGAGGATCATCGCCGCGATCGCGTCCTGCGCAGGGTCGGGCAGCTTGCGCACGGCGGAAATCGCATCTTCGAGTAATTGGCTCACGGTGATTCACCCCGCTCCGCGGCGAAACCGACTGCTCAATTATCCATGCCCCGAGCAAGCCCGCCAAGGGCTATCGATGGTCAACGCCCAAACGAACGACCCCCGCGGGCCCAGAACCCGCGGGGGCGATCGAAGAGAACAGTCTCGTCATGCCCAATCTCAGGCAAACAGCTCCTTCACCGCCTTGCCCCCGTCGACGATCTTGATCGGCCGCCCCTGCGGGCTCATGTTTTCCTTTTGGGGGTCGATCTTCAGCGACTGGCAGAAGCTCTGGAGCAGGTCGGCGACGGCGACGGGGCGGTCCTTGACGTCGGTGCCGTCGGGGTTGGACGAGCCGATGACCTGGCCGCCCTTGATGCCGCCGCCGGCCATCGCGACGTTGAAGACGCGCGGGAAGTGGTCGCGGCCGGCGCGGGGGTTGATCTTCGGGGTCCGGCCGAACTCGCCCATCCAGACCACGAGGGTCCGGTCGAGCATGCCCTTGGCCTTGAGGTCGGAGACGAGCGCGGCGAAGCCGGCGTCGGCCGTGGCGGCGAGCTTGGCCATGCGGTCGACGATCCCCTCGTGCATGTCCCAGCCGCCGAGGCGGACCTCGACGAAGGTCACGCCGGCCTGGACGAGGCGGCGGGCCAGGAGGCAGCCGTTGCCGAAGGGGGTCTGGCCGTAGAGGGCGCGGAGCTTGGGGTCCTCGCCCTCGAGGTCGAAGGCCTTCATGCGGGGCGAGAGGACCATGTTGGCCGTCTGCTTGTAGGTGCTGTGGTGCTCGCGGACGCGGTCCATGCCGCCGGTCTGGGCGAAGCCGGACGATTCGAGCGTCTGGAGCAGGCCGAGGCGGCGGGCGAACCGGCCGGTCGGCACGGCCGGGGCGACGTTCTCGGGAAGCTTCTCGGGGTTCTGGACCAGGAACGGCTCATACGCCGCACCCAGCATCCCGGCGCCGACGGTGTTGCCGCCGCCGACGCTGACGATGTGCGGCAGGTCGAACTTGGGGTCGCCCAGCTCGGCCGCGGCGCAGCAGCCGAAGGCCGGGTGCTTCACCGTGCCCGAGGGGACGTAGCCGGTGTGGAGCTGATAGGTCGCCCGCTCGTGGTTGCCCTCCTTGTTGGACATCGAGCGGATCAGCGCGATCTCCTTCATCATCTTCGCGGTCTGCGGCCAGTTGTGGGCGATCTGGATGCCGGGGACGGCCGTGTCGATTGCCTTGGTCTCGCCGCCGTTGGGGGTGCCCGGCTTGGGGTCGAAGGTGTCGAGCTGGCTCGGCCCGCCGCCCATCCAGAGGAGGATGCAGGCCATCTGCCGCTTGCGGAGCTCGTCGGCCTGGACGGCCATCAGGTCGGTGAAGCTCGCGGTGGCGAGCCCCGCCGCGCCGAGGCCGACCGTCCGCAGGAAGTCGCGGCGGCCGATCACGCCCTGGCGGTTCATCGCCACGTTGACGTCGAGGATCGTCGTGTCGGTCATCGCGCCGGGTCCTTATGCGGGATGGGAGCTTGTTCGGGTGGGATTCTCTTCACCTCTCCCCTTGTGGGAGAGGGTAGGGTGGTGAGGGGTCGGGGAAGAGGCTGGGGTTATCACCGCAGACCCCCTCACCCTCACCCTCCCCCACGAGGGGGGAGGGGACCAGACGGGGGGAGGAGTCTCACCGCCGGCTGATGAACTCGGTCGAGTTGAGCAGGCTCCAGAGGATGTCCTCGAAGCGCCTCGACGCGGTTGCCGACCGATTCGAGGTAACGCCCGCAGACGCTGATCTCCTTCGCGTTCGGGCGGCGGGCCAGGACGCGGAGGTAGAGGACCTCGAGGACGGCGCGGTTGTCGGGCGTCGACTGGAGCAGCTCGCCGAGCATCGTGTCCTTGCCGGCGCGGATGTTGTTCGTGACCATCGGGCTGTTCATCAGGAACAGCGCCTGGGGGATCGTGCCGAGGACGTCGTCGACCGGCGTCGACGGATCGACGCCGAAGACGCGGTTGAACCGGTGCGCGGGCTATTGCGAAGCTCGATCGCCGCGATCAGGGCCATCTGGACCGGCTTGGGCAGGTCGGCGAGCCGCTTCTTCAGCTCCTCGCGCTGGGCCTCCATGGCCGGGTTCGGCTTGTTCGCCTGCTTGGCCGCGTTCGGGCCCTTGCCGCCTCGGCCCGCCCGGTTGAGCTCCTGGGGCGAGAGGTTGAAGACCTGCGCCAGGTCGTCGAGGATCTGGTCGGCGCGGAGCCGGCGTGGGGCAGTTGGCGGCGAACGGCGTCCGGCCCGAGGCGCGTGTTGGTCGACCGCGACTCGCGCTGGTAGCTCTTGGTGTTGAGGATCGTCCGGAAGAGCCAGCGGATGTCGTAGCCGCCCTTCTGCCACTCGGCGGCCAGGGCGTCGAGCACCTCGGGGTCGTGCCCCTCCTTCGTGGGGCCGAGGTCGTCGACGGGGTTGTAGAACCCCTCGCCCATCAGCACGCACCAGACCCGGTTGACGAACGCCTTGGCGAACCACGGGTTATCCTGCCCCGTGATGTACGAGGCCGCGATGGTCCGCCGCTGCTCGGAGGTGAGCCCGGTCAGCTTCGGCGCGTCCTCCCCGAGGAAAAACTTCGGGTCGATCGCGATCTGCTTCGTCGGGTCGGCCTTGTCGGGCATCGTGTAGCGGGGGACGCCCTTGTTGGCGGCGGCCAGCTCGAAGACGGGCGGGCCCGTCTTGTCCATCGGGTTGACCCGCTTCGACCGCAAGCCGGCGAAGAAGGCGGCGAACTCGTGGAACTGCTGCCGCTTCCAGGGGTCGGTCGGGTGGTCGTGGCACTGGGCGCACTGGATCTGGATGCCCATGAAGACCCGCGAGACCTCGCCGGCCAGCTCGACCGCCTGGGCATTCTCGGCGAGCCCGAACGAGACGGCGCCGTTCTCGTGGTTCGAGCCCTCGGCCATGATGATGTCGGCCGCGATCTCGTCCCAGGGGCGGTTCTTGACGAACTGCTCGGCCAGCCAGGCCTCGAAGGCGGGGAAGTTCGTCTGGTTGACGTTCTCGTTCGGGGCGCGGAAGGAGATGACGTCGCGCCAGTAGCGGGCCCAGTTGTCCGAGAAGGCGGGCGTCTGGAGCAGGCTGTCGATCAGCTTGGCCCGCTTCTGCTTGTCCCTGGCCGAGACGAACGCCCGCATCTCTTGGATCGTCGGAAGGTGGCCCGTGACATCGAGATAGACCCGGCGGACGAACTCCTCGTCGGTCGTCACGGGCGGGACGGGCGTCTTGGACTTGGCCAGCGCCTGCTCGACCAGCGAGTCGAGGCCGGCGGGGTCGAGCGAGGGCGGGCTGATCGTCTTCTTGGGCCGGTCGGGCAGGACGGCGGTCTTGCCCTTGCCCTTCCCCTTGGCGTCGTCGTCCTTGAGGGCGGCCTGGAGGTCGCGGAGCGCCTGGGCGGCCTGGCGGGCCTTCGCCCGATCGGCCGCCTCGCCGCCGTCGGCCTTCGCTGCGGCCTTCGCCGTCTTCTTGGCCGCCTTCCCCTGGGGCTCGTCGGCGCCGAACGCCGCGCCGACCAGGGGGGCGGCGACCAGGATCAAGGCGATCAACCGCGTCCAGCGGGGCCGATCGGCGAATACGGTCGTCATGCCCGACCCGTCCTTTCTCGACTCGTTGGCTCTCTCCCGTCGCGACCCCTCGGCGGCCGCGCCACACACCGGGATTGAACCCGCGATCCGTCTCGGGGTTCCGCGGTCAGCTTCTGATAGCCAAGTCTATGTCGCCGGTCGCGATAACGCCAATTCTTCGCTTGCACCGGGCGCGCGGGACGCCGATTCTCGTCTCCACCTTTTCACGCCTTCTTGGAGAGATGACATGGACGATCGCGAGGCGATTCGCGGGCTGATCCGTCGCATCAACAGCGCCTGGCTGACCCGTCGCACGGGCGAGCTGGCCGATTGCGTCCATCCGGCGATGGTCATCGCGGGCCCCGGCCGCCAGGTCCGGGTCGAGGGGCGCGAGGCGTGCATCAAGAGCTACGACGACTTCATGGGCGCGGCCGTCGTCGACGAATACCACGAGGCGGACCCGACGATCGACGTCTGCGGCGACACGGCCGTGGCGACTTTCGGCTGGGAAATGGCCTGGACGATGGACGGCCGATCACACCGCGAGCTGGGCCACGACCTCTTCGTCCTCGCCCGCCACGACGGCCGGTGGTGGGCCGTCTGGCGGACGATGCTGCCGGCGACGGCCCCGTAGCGGCCGGACGGCTTTCCCCTGGGAGGGCGAGGCTCCGCCCGAGCCAGGGTTTCGGGCCCGTCCGTCGGGACGCGGCGGCCGCCTCGGCCCGCGCGGTATACCCGGGCTCGGGCGGAGCCTCGCCCTCCCGAGAAGAGGCGTCGGCGGCTGTCCTGGGCCAGCGGCGCCGTCAGACGACGATCGACCAGACCATCACCGCGATCACCGCCACACTGGCGACTGCGAGCAGGCCTCCGGGCATGAACTTCCGCGACAGCGACGCGCGGTATCCGAAGAAGATGAAGAGGACGACGGCCAGCAGGAGCGCCAGGGAGTAGCCCCCGTCCTCGTTGTAGCGGTCGGAGATGAACACGGCGGCCAGGGCGATGATCCCGCTGACGACCCCCGCGATCAGGGAGGCCTTGCTCTTCGCCTTCACGAAGCCGATCACGCCGCCGACGATCAGCAGCACCGCGTAGATGATCAGGACGACGAGGCCGACGCGAGGATTCATGGTCGAGGAGACCCCGGTTTCGTGGGAATGAGCCGCAAGACGCCACGGATCAATGGGTTGGGCCCAGGATCGGCCGTCCCACGGTAAGGCGGGGCGTCTGGCCGTCAACCGGATCTGGCACGCGCCGGGGTGCCGGCCTGCCGCGAAATTCAAGGCCCGGGCTTCACGGCGGGCGACGTGAGCCGGTCGAGCCGCTTGAAGGCGGCGGGGTGGGCGCGCAGGTGATTGTCGACGGGCGAGGCGTTGGGCAGCGGCTTGAGCTGGATCCGCCCGTTCTCGAAGCCGTTCCTCTTGGCGTAGCCCTCGAGCCGCCGCAGGAACGCCAGGGCCTCGTGCCGCGTGCGCTGGAGCGCGTGGGTCATCCGGTCGTAGGCCAGGCGGTCGGCCTCGAAGTCCATCGCGTCGGGATAGCCTAGCGGGAAGAGGAACAGGAAGAACTGCGGCAGCGTGCCCAGGCTCGACTTGGCCAGGTCGGGGTCCTGCAGGCATTTGATCGCGTGCTGCGACTCGACGTGTGCCATCTCGTGGGCGATGACGAACTGGAGCACGAAGTCCTCGCCCTCGTCCTCGCCGATCAGGTCGAAGAGCCCCTTCGTGAGATAGATATAGCCGCCGGGAGTCGAGAAGGCGTTGGGGTATTCGGAGTCGAGGATCGTGATCGTGTAGGGGATGTCCTTGCGGGGGAAGGCGTCGAAGAGCGGCCTGGCCGCGTGCTCGGCGCGGCGGAGGTAGGGGCCCTCGCCGCCTGGCCGTTCCAGCTCGAGCACGAGGCCGTTGAGCGCCGCACCGAGGCGTTGCTCGTCGGCGGGCCTGAGGTGGGCGACGTCCCAGACCTCCTTCATCTTCGGCGTCTGCCAGAACGCGTCGGGCTTCGTCCCCGACTCGGGCGGCGTCGGGGCGGGGCGGGCCGCGACGGCCTCCGAGGCCGCCGGCGCGGCCTTCTTCCCCGCGGGCTTCGTCCGGTGCACCTCCGCCTTGCGGGGAGCCGACCGGTGCGGCTCGGCCTTCGCGAGGGCGACGGGCGCCGTCGGCTCGGCCGGCTTCTCGACCGGGGCGGGTGCGCTCTCCGGGGCCGGCGCCGGGTCCCGCGGCGGCGTGGGCGCGGGAGTCTCGGCCACGTCGGCCTTCGGCTCGCCCGTGCCGCGGTGCAGCTCCGCGCGATAGCGGGCCCCCTCCTCGCGCACGACCCACGCGGCGACCGCCGCATACGCCGCGAGCAGCACGACCGCGGCGAGATACTTCCCCATGGGCCATGGTCCCCGTGTCACTTACCCGGATTGATGCCTTCTTGCATCATCATCTTCTGGATCGCCAGCGCCTCGTAGAGCTCGGGGTAGATCCGCCGCTCCTCGGGCGTGCCCGAGGCCGCGAAGTGGAGCTTGTACTTCTGCATGAACTCGCGGAGGTCGTTGACGGTCACGCCCGAATAGCGGTCGATCTCGCCCAGCGCCAGCTCGATCTTGTGGCTCTCGAGCAGCCGGGCCATCGACCGCAGGTCCTTGATCCGCTCCCTGGTCTCGCGGTAGAGCTGCTCCTTGCCGGTCAGCGGGGCCGTGGCGAGGGCCCGGTCGAGCCCCTCGATGGCCTGGACGACGCCGCGGATGACCTCGATCGACATCTTGCCGCCGATCTGTTGCTCGAGCGCCGCGTCGACGGCACGCTCGTACGCCCGCCGCGCCTGGTCGAAATGGGGGTCCTGCATCGCCACCGGCCACTTGCCCGTGCCGCGGGGGATCAGCCGCTGCATCGAGAACTCCACCCCCTCCGCGTCGAGCCGGAACGGCACCCGCCGGACGACGTCGGCCGGCAGCGCCACTTTCGCCGAGCGGAACGACGACTCGGCGATCTTGGGGTCGTTCAGCGCGTCGATCAGCGCGTTCAGCGCGTCGCCGTTCTGGAGGTCGCGCTCCTGGGCGCGTTCTTGATCCGGTCCTGGATCGACTTGCGCTTCTCCTCGTTGTGCTCGCGCATCGCTGCCCGGTAGCGGGCCTTCGCCTCGTTCTCGCGGGCGAAGTACATCGTGACGTACTCGTTCCAGCGGATCTCGGTGTTGACGTTGATCGAGACGGCCTGGGCCGTCTCGAGGTTGTACGCCCCCAGTCCGAACGCGGCGACGCCGACCCCTCGGAGATAGTCGCCCTGCGGGGTCGAGCCGGCGCCGACCCAGTTGAACTGCGCGTGCGCCGGCACGGCGGCGGCGAACAGCACGGCGAGCACTTTCAGCGCGACTCTCGTCATGGCCATCTCCCCGCTCTCAACTCCGGTCGATCACTGCACCTTGAGCCGGAACCTCTGCTCGCCGACCTGGAACTGGATCATCGCCTCGGCCACGATCTGCGGCATCCGCAGCCAGAGGCCGTTCGTCGTCTTGTTGTGCTCGGCGTGCCAGTTGTTCCTCGTCCCGCGGAAGAGCCGGACGTGCCGCGGCTCGCAGAACGGGTCGTCGGCGCGGCAGACGGCGCACGACGGGTCGGAGCCGATCCAGTATTCGGGCTTCACCAGCAGCAGGCGGTTGCCGATCTCGTTGCCGAGCATCTCCGTCAGCGCCGGCGGCCGGAACGGGCTCGGCCCGGCGTCCCACCCGCGGGTCTCGCCCGTGTTGGGGGCGCTGGCCACGTAGTCGGCCGTCGCGTCCTCCGCCGGCTGGGGCGCGTCGAGCCGATACCGGCCGCCGCCGACGAGGAACTCGGACCTGTCGGCGAGCACCGTTCGCGTGACGCGGACGAACATCCCGTGCGTGCTCTGCAAGTCCGTGACGACCCACCGGTGCAGCCCGCCGACCGACTGGAGCGTGATCTCGACGTGCCGCGACGAGATCCGGCCGTCGATTGGCAGGATCAGGTCGCCCTCGGTCCGCCCGATGACGAACCGGGGCTGGCGGATCCGGATGACCTCGCCGTCGTTGCGGCCGTCATCCTGCACGGTCAGGAGCGCGACGGGGGGCCGGGCCGTCGGGCGGAAGAGGCTGGTGGGCCGCGCGGGGGTCGCCGCGGGGGCGGGGGCCTGCATCTGCTGGCCGCGGATGCTCGCGACGGCCTCGCGGGCCTCCTCGTCCGACTCGATCACCGTGCCCGACCGCTCGACGGCAGTGCGCGGGGCGACGCCCGCGCCGCCCTCGATCATCGTGGCGGATCGCTCGGGAGGGGCGCCGGGTCGGTCGGGCCTGGTCGGCTGCGGCATGATGGTCCCGCCTGTCGTGAAATGAGGGTCGTTCGCCCGCCCGCCCGGAGCCTATTTCTTGCTGCTCTTGGTCGTCACCTTGCCGATCCGCTGCTTCGTATTGTACGGCGTCGGCTTGAAGTATTGCGGGTCGGTCACGTTCTTGGCCGTGTTCACGCGGGCCATGGCCTTTGTCAGCCCCTCGGACGGCCCGAGCTTCATCTGGACGCTCTTCGACTGCCGGAGGACCTTCAGGGCGTTGGCGACCTTGTCGTCCTGCGCGACCTCGGCGTACGCCGCCTTGAGCTTGTCGACCGCCGGGGTCATCTCGTCATAGGCCTTGAGGAAGACCTCGCGCGCCTTGGCGACCTTGTCGAGGTGCCGCTGCTGGATCACCGGGCCGGCGATCGAGTTCCGCATCGCGTCGCGATTGTTCTGGACCTGGTTGAAATACTGGCGGAGCATCGCGCCCTGCTGGTCGAGCTCCGCCCGCTGCGCCTTCGCGACGTAGGCATTGCGGTCGAGCTGGCTGTACATCGCCCGGTTGTTGTTGATCGCCGCCTGGGTCCCGGTCAGCTCGTCGTTCATCGCCGCGACCATGTACTTCTTCTGCTCGTTCTCCGCCCACTGGTTGAAGAGCACGTCCAGCTCGTCGACGAGCGGGAGGACGCGATTGAGCTGTTGCTTGACCTCGTTCTCGGCCTTGGGCAGCAGGAAGTACTTCCCGTCCTGCACCAGCCCGCGCTCCGCGAGGACCTCCTGCGGCGTCGGGTCGGCGGCCCAGGCGGCCGCGCCGCAGAGCACCGAGGCCAGCGCGATTAACCCGGCCGCACGAACGAGTCGGATTGCCGTCATGATGATCCCTCCGTTGGGAAAAGGCCGCGTCGAACCGAAGGACGTCGTCGTGATCCCATGGCCGCGTCACTCCTGGACGCTCAGGCTTCGCACCGTCACGCTCCCCTTGCGGACGAACAGGCCCACCGAGCCGGCCGCGTCGAGGCGCCTGGGCCCTTCGTGCGCGACCATCATGGGCTTGCCGTGGATGATGACCGTGGCCCTGTTCGTCTCGTCGATCGAGAACTTGAGGCCGAAGTGGAACCCGGGCTTGAAATCGGCCCGAGAGTCGCCCCCCTTCGGATCGCCGCCGCGCTCGGGCGCGGCGAAATCAAGCGACTGGAGCCCGGCGCGGATCTTGCCGCCCTCGTCGACGATCCGCGACGTCACCCCCCGCCAGCCGTCGGGGCCCTCGTCCGCGCGGAGGATCAGGTACGCCTCGGTCCCCTCGGTCGCCGAGAGGTCGACCGTCATCGCGCACTTCTTGTAGTCGGATCGGCTAGTCAGGAGGAAGTTCCCGGCCGTCCCGCCCTCGACGACCAGGCCCTTGGGGCCCATCGAGACCAGCGACGCGTCGCCCACGCGCCATTTCTCGGTGTCCCTGGGCGTGAGGTCGGGCCAGAAGGCGCCCGGCGGGGCGGATGAGATCCTGAGGAGGCCCGGGCGGATCGGGACGTGGCGGATGTCGAGCGGCCGATCCTGGCCGGCGATTGTCGTCGGCTGGGGCTTCGGGGCACGATCCCCGCCCGGGACTTCGGCGATCGACGCCTGTCCTCCCACCGGCCGGCCCGACGCGTCGAGCTCCATCACCTCCAGCTTGCGCACCTGGACCTGTGTGTGCGGGTTGTTGAGCTGGATCGCGAAGTGGCCGCGGCTGTAGATCGGCTCCGGATCGGTCCAGTCGGCCGTCAGCTTGCCGTCGACCCGGATGCGGATGCGGGGGCCGACGGCCTCGACCTCGAGCGTGAACCAGGTGTTCGACGGCACCGGGCTCGGCTTGACGACGACAACCGCGCCCTTGTATCGCTTGTAGAGCGAGCCCGTCTTGACGGGGTCGTCGCCCGTGGCGTTGATCTGGGCCTCGTACCCCTGCGGGAAGTCCAGGCCCGGCTGTGCACGGAAGTAGAGGCCCGAGTTGCCCTTCTCGTTGACCTTCACCTCAGCGCGGACGCGGAAGTCGGCGTAGTCGCCCCGCGGGCTGAAAAGATGCGAGGGCTCGCCCGAGCCGATCAGGTCGCCGTCGCGGACGGTCCAGACCGGCTTCATCTCCGTCGCGCTCATCTCCCGCTGCTTGCCCCACGCCCGCCAGCCGGCGATGTCCCGCTTGTTGAAGATGGGGACGTATCGGGGCGTGCTCCCTTCCGGCGCGTCCTGGCCGCCGCCGACCCAGTGGAGCGTGCCGTCGCCGCTCTTGGCCATGGCCCCGACGTAGTTGTTGTCGAACGTCAACGTGAGCGTATCCCCGGAGAGAGTCCCGCGCGTCCTGAGCACCTGATTGCCGCCACGATCGGCCCGCTCTTGCCACGCGATGGACGCACCGTCGAGCTCCCCCTCGACCTCCGACCGATCGCGGCGGTTCTCCAGGGCGTGGCCGATGAACTTGGCCCCGGTCCACTCGGTGATATTTAGCTCGTACGCGACCGTCTGGCTGGCGCCTGCGCCCTTGCGGTAGGTCCGCGTGCCGGACCAGGCCGAGCCGGCCTGGAGGTGGTCGATCGGCCCCGCCGGGGCGTCGTCCCCGGTCGACGGGCCGCCCGGCGGCGTGGGCAGGCCGCGCCAGAGGATCTTGCCGTCGGGCGTCGTGACCTCGATGTCGCGGAACCGCGCGGTGTTGTCGTGGGTGCCAAGGCCGACCCGCCCCGCGCTGAACTGGTCGTAGCGGCCCTGGAACATCAGCGTGCCATCGAGATAGCAGCGGAACTCGGGCCCGCGGACCCCGACGCGGACGTCGTACCAGCGGTTGAAGTCGACGTGACCTCGTCGGCCCATGCCCTTCGCGCGGCCCCACTTGCCTGCGGACACGAAGCAGACGTTGTCATAAGTATTGCGGTAATCGCCGACGGCGAACTCGCAGAAGTCCCGGGGGCTGCTCCAGTGGAACTTCGCCTTGAACCCGTGCGTACCGCCGGTCGACATGGCCTTGAACTTGAAGTCGTAGTGCGACCAGGTGGGGTCGCCGAAGACGAGCGTCGCCCGGGGCACCTGCTCCGACTGGACGAGCTCGTTGCCCTCGATCGTCCAGGCGCCGCCGTGGACCTCGGCGGCGGGGCCGGCGGTGAGCGTGACGGTCGGCCTGGCGGGGACGTTCGCGAGGTCCGGCGGCGACGTCTCGCTCGTCCTCGCGTCGGCCTGGGCCTTCGGTGGCGGCGTGTGCTCGAACGCGACGCCGTCGATCGTGCCCTTGACCGCGCGGTCGGCGGGGATGTCGACGCTCGTCTTGCCCCCGCCTCGCGACACGATCGTGATGATGATCCCCAGCAGGACCGACGCCGCGGCGGAGGCCGCCGCGATGATCGGCCACCAGCTCCTCGGCGGCTTGCCGGCAGCCTCGGCCGGCCTCGGCTCGGGCGGCTTCGGCTGGATCGCCAGGGACGGCGGCTCGGTCTCCTTGAACTCGATCAGGCTCTCCCACGCCACGCCCTCCGGGCCCGGCTTGGAGGCCCGCCTCGTGGGCGGCGGGACCGCGGCCGGGGCGGCGACGTCGGTCGCGGCGATCGTGGGGGGCGGAGTCGGGGCCGGGACGGCCGGGAAGGTGCGTGAGACCTCGACGCCCGGCGTCGATGTCGAGGTCGGCTGCGCGCCGGCTTAAAGAACCTCGTCAAAGCCTGGGCCACCTCGCCGGGCGTCTGGAACCGCTTGGCGGGGTCCTTCGCCATCATCTTCGCGACCAGGGCCGCCAGCTCGGCGGGCACCTCGGGCCGCACCATGTTCAGCGCGGGGGCGTCCATCGAGTGGTGGGCCTGAAGCAATTCGTACAGGCTCGTGGCCCGGAAGGGGGCGCCGCCGTTCAGGAGGTAATAGAGGGTGCAGCCGAGGCTATAGATGTCGGCGCGGATGTCGGCCGTCTGGGCGTTGACAATCTGCTCGGGGGCGATGAAGTCCGGGGTGCCGAGCATCTGGCCTTCGTGCGTCAAGCCCGCGTCGAGCGCGTTCTCGCTCGTGGCCTTGGCCAGGCCGAAGTCGAGCACCTTGACGATCGCCTTCTTCCCCTCGCGGGCCAGGATCAGGTTCGCCGGCTTGATGTCGCGGTGGACCATGCCCCGCTCGTGGGCGTGCTGGAGCCCGAGCGCGGCCTGGTACGTGAAATAGCACGCATTCGTCACCGGCAGAGCCCCGCGCGACTTGACGAGCTGGGCGAGGTCCTCGCCCTCGACGTACTCCATCGCCAGCACGACGCCCTCGCCGAGCCTCATGGCGGCGTACGCCCCGACAATGTTGGGATGGTGCAGCTTCGCGGCCGAGCGGATCTCGCGGAGGAACCGGTCGAGCACCCCTTGACGCTTGACCAGGTGGCTGCCGACGACCTTCAGCACCTCCATCCGGCCCATGAGCGTGTTGTTCGCGAGGTAGACGACCCCCATCCCGCCCCGGCCGAGCTCGCGGACGACCTCGTAGTCGGGATGGTCGACCAGCTCGCGCGGGGGTCCGTCATCGGAGATCGACGAGGAGGCCCTCCGCTTCGCGCCGGTCATGGACGAAGATGCGCCCTTGGTCCCGCCGTCGCCCTGTGCCTCGCGGAGCCGGCCGAGGAAGCTATCGCCCGACATCTCCGCCGCCCGCTGCCGGCAGGCGGAGCACTCCGCCAGGTGCGAGTCGACCGACGCCGACGCGTCCTCGTCGAGCGACCCCAGCCCGTAGGCCTGGAGCGTCTGGTCGGTCGGATGCAGGGAGGGGGGGGCTCCCATCGTCTTGAACCCTCAACCCGTTCGGATCGACCGCCTCGCCACCCACGTCCATCTAGTGAAAGGCCGGAATCCGGACCGACCTGCCGCGAAAAATTGCAGATTCGCGGGGCAGACTTGCGGCCCCCTGCGCTAACCGCCGGCAAATACGACGATTAGGGTGAACCGTTCCTCCGGGTGGGCGGGAGTCGCCGCCCGCCCGACGGGGCTGATCCCCGGCGGGCACGGAGGCCCGCCCCACCCGGATCACGACACGCCTGCGAAAGACCCAAGAGAAAGCCGCTCCAGAGCGCCGGCCACCCGGCGTGCTCGGCGATCAAACCTGTGTCCGAGGACCGGAGTCGCACGCCGCGCCGGGAGGACGGTCGCCGTCCTGCACACGGGTCGGAACGCCAGCGATCCCCGAGGCGATGAGAGGATAACATAGGGGATCGTTAGCGAACACTTTTTTCTGTTGATCGCACGCCGCGGATCATTTGCTACCGGGAACCGCCGGGCGTCGGGGGCAGTTCCTTGATCTCGATGTTGCGGAAACGCATCGTCGCTTTGGGTCGGCAGAACAGGCCGATTGATCCCGCCGTGAGCGTGCGATTGGGGTCCTTGTAGCGTGCGACCTCCTGGCCCGCGACGACGACCGTGATCGTATCGTCGACCGCGAGGAGTTCCATCCGATACCACTCGCCCGGCCTGATCCGGGCCGCGGATGCCGTCGCGACCTCGTTCCTCGTGCCGCGCGACCAGAGCTGGAGGCTGCCGGCCCGCGGGCCCTGCGACTCGGTGCCCGGGACGACGGCCGCGTAGAAGCTGACCGCGTCGTCGAACGTCGTCAGCCGCACGTCGACCGCCCCGTCCGCGCCTGCCTGTTCGGGGAGCATCGTCTCAAGCCGAAGGCGGAAATTGGCGAAGTCCGCGCGATCCGTGTCCAGCCGCGAGTACGTCGGAGGCGCGGCCGAGATGATCGCCCCGCCCTCGACCGACCAGCGGTGGTCGGAATCGGTCGCGACGTGCCAGCCGGCGAGGTCCTTGCCGTTGAACAGGGGCACGAAGCCGTCGGCCTCGCTCGCGCGGAGCGATTCGACGTCGTAGGAGACCTCGCCGAGCTGCTTCTGGACCTCGCGCGCCCGCATCGCGAAGCCAGAATCGGCCCGCATCCGGGCGGCGTCGGCGGGATCTTCGCGGAAGACCGCGCTGTCGCGCACCGCCTTCGCCCAAGCCACGAGCGCCGCCGCGTCGGCCGGGGGCGAGGCGCGGAGCGCGGCGACGCGGCTCTGGAAATCGGCGATCAGGCCGTCGACGACACCCTTGAACGCGTCGCCCCGGGCGGCGGCCTTCGCGGGGTCGCGGAGCTTCCGGACGTCGTCCTCGAGCCGGCGGACGGCCTCAGCGGTCGTGATCTTCGCGACCGGGCGCGGCGTCGCCGACCAGCGGCCGGCGGCGAGCGGCTCCCAGGCGAGGTCGGTGCCCGGCTTGAGCTCGCCCCGGTCGTCGCCGAGCACCACCCGGAGGCCGCCCTTGCCGCGATACGCGTTGGACAGCTCGACCGACGCGGCGGTCCGGCCCGACTCACGGTAATAGAAGATCCGCCGGTGGTCGTCGTTCAGCTCGCGCCAGAGGCCGGGCCCGTCGTTCTCGAACGTCATGTGCTCGCTGATCCAGAAGCGCCGGGCGTCGACGGCCGGCGCTGGGGCGGGCTCGCGGGCGCCGGCGCCGACGCGCCGGCGGTCGAGCCGCCGGGGCCGTCGGCCCACTCCTCGAGGGTGATCGACCGATACTGCACCGTGGCGTTCGGCCCACAGGTCAGCGCGATCGCGCCGGAGGGATGCAGGCCGTCGGGATCGGTGTACTCGCACACCCGCTTCCCGTTCACCCACGTGACGACCGTATTCCCGTAGACATCGACCATCACGTCGAACCATTGATCGGCTTCAATGGGGGTTGGCAGAGCGGCGAACCATCCGTCGCGGGCCGTCCCGTCGGCGTGTCGTTCCAGGACGCTCAGGCTGCCGGCGGTCGGGACGGCGACCTTCGGCCATCGGCACAGGGACGCGATGTAGCCGCTCGCGTTCTCCCCGTCGGACGTGCGCCGGACCTCGATCGCCCCGCCCCACCCCCCCGCCCCGATCCGGTGGCTGGCGCGGAGCCGGAAGTTCCTCAGGTCCTTGCGATCCAGCACCAGGAGGCCCTGCCCGCCCGGCTTGCCCGAGCCGCGGCCCACCAGGACGCCGTCGATGACCTTCCACTCGCTGTTGTTGGCCAGCATGTCGGACCATCCGGTCAGGTCCTTGCCGTTCAACAGCGGCGCGGCGGGCGCCTTCACCGCCAGCGTCCGCTCCGGGACCTTGCCGACGGAGTAGATCTCGGGGATGCCCTCGAACAGCACCGCGCCGTCGGGCGCTGTCACCTTGATCTTGCGGAACCGCGCCTGGATCCCCTTGGTGTTGAGGGCAAGCCGGCCGTGCGTGTGGTCCTTGTGCGACCCCTCGAAGATCTTGTGGCCGTCGAGAAAGGCCTTGAAGTGCGACTTGCGGACCTCGAGCCTGACTGTGTACCAGTCGCCCACATTCACGCCGCGGGCCTGAGAGTGGTCCTTGACGTTGTCGCTCGCCCTCGATCCCTTTCCGTCGGTCTCGAAGTACATCTCGCAGCTCGCGTTCTTGAACACCCCGAGGCCGAGCCAGGCGAATGTCCTGGGGGCCAGGCGATGGAAAATCACCTGGTACCCGTGGCCGGCGCCCTTGGACTTCTGGGCCTCCAGCGTCAGGTCGTAGTCCGACCACGCTGTGTCGCCGAAGATCATCGTCGCGTCGATCTCGTCGTTCGACTGGACCAGCTCATCCCCCTCGATCGTCCAGGTGCCGGAGCCGATCGTCGCCCGCAGGACGGCGGGGACTGGCGGCTTGGCCGCCGGGGCGTGCTTGCTGTACTTGATCGTGATGATGATCCCCAGCAGGACGACCCCGCCCAGCGCGGCCGCGGCGATCGCCGTCCGCGACCTCCACGGCGGCCTCCGCGTCGGTCCGGCGGGGGCCGGCTTCGGGACGACCTTCTCCGCCTTGGAGTCCGGCTCCCGGAAGTCGATCAGGCTCGACCACCGGGCCTCCGGCAGCGCGGGCTCCGTCGGCTTCGAAGGCACGGGAGCCGGCTTCTCGGCCGGGGCCGGGGCGGGCACGTCCGGCGGCGGTGGCGCGGCCGGCCGCTTGACGACGGGCGTCGCGCGGGAAACGTCCGGCCTCGCCGGCTTGAGCGTCACGCCGCCTTTCTTGGTGAACGAGGCGAGCGCCGCGGCGACGTCGGCCGGCGTGCGGAACCGCCGGTCGGGGTCCTTGGCCATCATCTTCGCGACGAGGGCCGCCAGCTCCGTCGGCACCTCGGGGCGGGCGAAGTTCAGCGGCTTGGCGTCGATCGAGTGGTGGGCCTGGAAGAGGTCGTACAGGCTCGTGCCGCGGAACGGAGGGCCACCGCTCAACAGGTAATACAGCGTGCATCCGAGCGAATAGATATCCGCGCGGATGTCGGCCGTCTGGGCGTTGACGATCTGCTCGGGCGAGATGAAGTCGGGCGTGCCGAGCATCTGGCCCTCGTGGGTCAGGCCCGAGTCGAGCTGGCCCTCGCTCGTGGCCTTGGCCAGGCCGAAGTCGAGGATCTTCACCACGGCCTTGTCGCCCCGGCGCGAGACCATCAGGTTGCCGGGCTTGATGTCGCGGTGGACCATGCCCTCCTCGTGGGCGTGCTGGAGCCCCAGCGCCGCCTGGTGGGCGAACAGGCAGGCGTGGGCCACCGGCAGCGGGCCGCGGGCCTTGACCATCTTCGAGAGGTCGAAGCCGTCGACGTGCTCCATCGCGAACACGAGGCCCGCCTCGATCCGGAACGCGTGGTAGGCCGCCACGATGTTCGGGTGCCGGAGCCGGGCGACCGAGCGGATCTCGCGGAGGAATCGGTCGAGCACCTCGGGCCGCTCGGTCAGGCTCCGGCCGATGACCTTGAGCACCTCCATCCGGCCCATGAGCGTGTTGTTCGCGAGGTAGACGACCCCCATCCCGCCCCGGCCGAGCTCGCGGACGACCTCGTAGTCGGCATGCCCGGCCAGGCCCGGCGGCAGGGTGTCGGCAGTGGGGGGGCGGCCGGCCCGGCCAGAGATTGCTCAGGCACCGCGCCCGATCAGCGAACGCGCCGAGGGCTGGCCGTCGCGGAACTTGCCGACGAAGCTGTCCGACGTCATCTCCGACGTCCGCCGCCGGCAGGCCGCGCAGCCTTCCAGGTGGGCGTTGACGGCCTCGGCCGAGGGGCCGTCGAGCTTGCCCAGGCCGTAGTCGCTCAGCGTCTGGTCAGTCGGATGGACGGAGGGGGGGGCGTTCATCGGCCGGGCTCCGGGTCTTTACAGCGTCGCCGCGCCATCGCCGCGATCTGATGAAGAAAGGCCATCTCGGCCTCCGACCTGCCGCGAAAAAACGAGCTTACCCGAGAAGTTCCCCGGCTTCCTCCCTCAACCTCTTGAGGACGCGGGCCTTGGACCGGATCACCGCGTTCTCGGTCATGTTCAGTTCCTCCGCCACCCGGGCCGCCGGCAGCCCATCCAGGGCGAACCGGCGGAAGGCCTGCCAGGTGGCTGGACTGAAGTCGGGCTGGACGACCGCGATCAGCCGCTGGGTGACGTGCCTGTCGTGCTCGCGGTCCCACTCGCGGGCGAGGTCGCCGTTCGGGTCGGCGAGGCGGTCGAGGAAGCCGTCGGCCAGGTCCTGCCCGGCGCCGGGCCTCCGCTGCCGGAGCCTCCGGTGGCTCCGCACCTTGTTGACCGTGACCTGCCTGAGCCAGGCTCGGAACGAGCCCTCACGCCGCCGCTCGAATCGGGGGATTTCGCGGGCGAGGATGACGAAGACATCCTGCGCCAGGTCCTCCGCCTCGGCCCCGAGGCCGGGCACCCGGCCGATCCACCCGCGGATGAGCGGCAGATAGACGTCCTGGAGCCGGTTCCAGTCCGAGGCCTCCGGCCGGGCTGACTTGAGGCGATCGAGCAGGCTGATGGAGGTCGGTGTCACGGACGTTCACCGGGTCGGGTTGGGTCCAGATCGGGCGCAGCCCATCGCCCGCCGCGTGGATCGGGGTGTGCCGCCGGAAATCTTCGGCGCCTCCGGTCTTGCATCGACCCGCACGACCCGGTCGACGCCCGTTCGAGGAGAAATCGAGAAGGCGATTCCACACGGGGGCGCGGCCGCCGGCAAGCGGAAAATCCGCGTCGTGCGGGTTGCATCAAGTCTGTCGAACCGAAGTCCGATGGAGAGAGCTACGGCGTTTCAGGGGACGAGGATCGTCCGCCCGCGCCTTGCCGACCAGGGCCGTCGCCCCGAGACCGGCGCGTTCCAGGAGGGGATCATGACGACTCGGGCATTCACGCTCGTCCTCGGAGCGGCCTTGGCGTCCTCCGCCGCGGGGGACTGTGCTCGCGCCCAGGACGCCCGCCTTTCCGGCCCGCCGTCGTCGCCGGGTCCGGGCGCGCCGGGATGATTCGCCTCTCGCTCGACGAGGCGAAGGGACGGGCCCTGGCGCTGAATCGCGAGCTGACGCTGGCCCGTCTCGGCGTGCAGGAAAAGTCGATCGGGATCTCTGCGGCGAGGGCCGACTACTTTCCCAAGATCCTCGGCAACGTTTCCTACTTCCATTTCAATGACAGCCTGGGCAGCGTCCTCACGGCCTCGCGCGGCCGGTTCGGCATCCTCCCGACGGGCTCCGTGGTCCGCAACGTCACCATCCTGAACCAGGACAGCACGCTCGGCGCGTTTACGGTCGCACAACCGATCACGAAGCTCATCCTGGTCAACGCGGCGGTGAAGCTCGCCAAGGCCGACGCCACGATCGCCCAGGCGACGCTCGACAAGGGGACGCGCGACCTGCTTTCGGGCGTGGCGCAGGCCTTCTACGGGCTCCAGGGCGCCAGGCAGGTCGAAGGCGCGCTCGCGATGCAGGCCGGATATCTTGCGCAGGCCGTCCAGGCCGACCCGAAGCCCGAGGTCCGCGTCGCCCTCATCGAGGTGCAGCAGGGCCTGCTCCTGGCCCGCTGCAGGCGCGCCGACCTCAACGAACAGCTCGACAACCTGCTCTGCTACCCCGCCGGCACGATGCTCATGCCCGACGACCCCCTGCCCCCGGCCGTCCCGGTCCAGTCCGCGGACGACGCGGCCCGGATGGCGCTGGCATGCAACCCCGAGGTCATCGAAGCCAGAGCGACGCTCGAAAGGGCCAAGGCGGGCCTGCAGGCAGCGAACGAGGAATTCCTGCCCGACCTTCTCGTCTTCGGCTCGTATTTCAACCAGACGGCCGTGCCGACGATCCAGCAGAACATCGGCGCAATCGGCGTCACGGGCTCGTACACGTTCGTCGACTGGGGCAAGCGTCGGAAGGTGAAGTTCCAGGGCGAGACGCAGATCGCCCAGGCCCGGCTCAACATCCAGGCCACGACCGACAAGGTCGTGCTCGAGGCACGCCGCGCCTTTCTCGAGTACGAGCAATCCCAGCAAGCCCTGGCCCTCGCGGGCGACATGGCCCGCGCCCGCGCTGACACCGAAGCCGGCCTCAAGGATCCGGCGGCCCTCCAGGTCGCGAAGGCCGCGACGGCGAAGGCGGGGCTCGACCAGCTCCAGGCCGAGATCGCCTACCGGGTCGCCTCCGCCAAGCTGGCCGGCGCGATCGGGATGAAGTGATCGCGGCGAAGATCGCCGCGGACTAGTGCCGCGGATTGTCCGCGCGTTAAAGTCATTCAGCATGAGATCTCACTTGCGCCACGCCTTGCGGGAGGAGGTCGCCTCCGCTCGTCGCACGCGGCGAGCACTTCGACGCGACCCGGAGCCGAGGGCATGAGCCGACGGCGTGATTCGATCCTGCTACTCGGCGTGCTGCTCCTCGGACCTCCCCGGGCCCTTGCCGCCCAGGAGGTCATTGGAAAGAAGCACGAGGTCGCGACCGCCCGACCGGCCCCGGCATCGGTCGATCCCCGGTTCCGCACCCCGGCGCGACGGTGCGGACCTTTCTGATCGCGATGAACCGGGCCGAGGACGATCCGAGCAAGATCGAGGAGGCCGCCGCCTGCCTCGACCTCTCGGGCCTGCCGCCCGCCCGTCGCGACGGCGGCCGGCCGGCATTCGCGCTCGAGTTCGTCCTGCGTTCGTGCAACATCCCGACGATCGTGATCCCGGAGACCGTGGACGGGCCCGATTGCACGATCGGCGACAGCAAGGACATCAGGCTCACGCTGCACCGGATGGCCGACGGGCGCTGGCTCTTCGATAGCAAGACGATCATGGACCTGCCGAGGATGCGGCTGTTCCTCTGGCAGCGCGACATCGCGGCGGCCCAGGGCAAAGAGGCGGCCGACGTGCCGGCCGACTTCCGCTCGCCTTACGCGATGTTCCGTACGTTCATCGACGCCTTCAAGCGGGGCGACACCGACGCGGCCGCGAAGTGCCTCGACCTGAGCGACGTCCCCGACCCGGCCCGCCACGAGGTCGGCAGGGTCCTGGCCGTCAAGCTCAAGGAGGTGCTCGACCGGTCCATCTTCATCATCTTCCAGGACGTGCCCGACTCCTCGGTCGGCGTCCCCCTGGCGGCGGTGGTCGACAAGGAAGGGCAAATTACCGCCGAGCGACAGGTCGCGGGGACGCGCAAGGGGCAGTGGCTCTTCAACCGGGCCACGGTGCGCTCGCTGGACGGGCTCTACGACGCGTTCGAGTCGAAGCCCATCGTTCCGGAGCTGGCGGCGATCGGTCGCGCGGAGGGGCGCCGGCGTTCGCGCTCGCGCCCGGGTTGTGGCTCCGCCACCGGATTCCGGCCGGGCTGCGCACCCGCGTCGGGCCCTTGGGCCCGTCCTCGCTCGCTGTCTACCAGATCCTCGGCCTCATCCTGCTCGTGCTCCTGGCGTATCCGACGTACCGCCTCGTCGTCTGGCCGCTCACTCGCCTGATGCACGCGATCTTGCGCGGCGCAAGGTCGCGGCCGACGACCGGGACGTCCGGGCGTGGGTCCGCCCCGTCGGCTGGATGGCCGCGATCTGGGTACTGGTGCAAGGCGTGACGCTCCTCGACCTGAGGATCGGCGCTGCGGGCGTGCTGCTTGCCATCCTCGTCCCGGCCTTCTGGCTGGCGGCGGCCTTCGCCGCGTACCAGTTGATCGACCCGATCCTCAGGCTCGTCGCCGGGCCCGCGCTGACGCAGGAGGGCGCGACGACGCTCGCGGCGATGGGGTTCCCGGTGATGTCGCTGGTCCTCAAGATGGTCGTCGTCGCCGGCGGCATCGCGGCGCTGCTCAACCTCTTCGAATTCGACGTGGGGACCGTGCTCGCGGGCCTGGGGATCGGCGGCCTCGCGTTCGCCCTGGCGGCGCAGGACACGCTCAAGAATTTCTTCGGCTCGCTGATGCTCATCGCAGACAAGACGTTCCGCGTCGGGGACCTCGTCCAGATCGGCGCGAACGAAGGGGTCGTCGAGTCGGTCGGACTCCGCACCACGCGGATCCGCGGGCTCGACGACTCGCTGCTCACGATCCCGAACTCCGACCTGACCACCGCCCACGTCGCCAACTTCGGCGCCCGCCGCTATCGCCGCTTCCGGACTCGGATCAACGTCCCCTACGGCACGCCGTCGGACCGCCTGGTCGCAGTTCCGCGACGGCATCCTGGCGCTGGTCCGGGGGCATGCCGACGTCCGCCAGCAGAAGTATGAAGTCGTCGTGAACGACCTTGGCTCATCCGGTATCGAGGTCCTGATCCAGGTGTTCTTCGAGGTCCCGGACGGCCACGCCGAGCTCCTCGGCCGCGACGGGCTGATCCTCGACACCCTCCGCCTGGCCGAGCGGCTCGGGATCTCGCTCGAAAACCCGACTCTCGTCCTCGAGCGCGAGCCAACGGCGCGTGCCGGGGCCGTCGACGGCGCTGCCGTGCCGCTCTCGCCGCATGGCTAACGCCGTGACGTCTCCCGGCAAGGCGAAGGCCGTCGTCGAAGAGCCACCATCCATGATGGCGTGCTCTCATATATCCGCCAAATCGATATATAATCTTCATCAAAACGCACACGATATGGCAGAGAAATTGAAAAAACAAAATTCAACAGGCTTTGGTGCTCGCCCGGTGGTATCATCACCGCCACTCATCGCCCGCGACACAGCACCTCGGGACGACGTCGTTCCGGGTAATCGCGGGTGACACGATCCACCTCGACAGAAATCGCCCCGCGCCAGCGGGCCTTCGCCCAAACGCGCGGCCGGTGCGTTACCGCCCGACGTGTCTGCGCATTCGAACCGGGAGAGTTCATCATGAGAACTGCATCGATCGCGGTCGGCCTTGCTCTATTTGGGACGGGCCTGTGCCTGCGTGCCCGCGAGTCGCCCGCGCCGGAACCGGCCCGGCCCGCGCCGGCGAGGGCCGCCGAGCCCACGGCCGACGAGGCGGGGATCACCGCGCTCGTCGCGGCGTTCACGAAGGCCTTCAACGCCGGCGACGCGGCGGCGGCGGCGGCGACGTATACCGAGAACGCTCTGGTCGTCGACGAGGAGGGCGACCGGACCGAGGGCCGCGAGGCCATCAAGGCCCAGCTCGCGCGGGCCTTCGCGGAGAATCCCGGCACCACGATCGCCATCAAGGCCGACGCCCTCCGTTTCCTTGGCCCCGAGACGGCGCTCGAGGAGGGCCGAACGGTCATCACGCCGCCCGGCGCGGGGGCGGTGCCCGAGACGACCCGGTTCACCGTCGTCTACGTCAAGAGCGACGGCAAGTGGCTCCAGTCCGCCGTCCGCGACGAGCATCGCGCACGACCTCACGCCCCACGACCGGCTCAAGGAGCTGGAGTGGCTCGTCGGCGACTGGATCAACGAGAGCCAGGACGCGGTCGTCCAGACCACGTGCAAGTGGACCGAGGACGGCAACTTCCTGGTCCGCGACTTCACGATGAAAAAGCAGGGCGAGCCGGTGCTCTCGGGCACCCAGCGAATCGGCTGGGACCCGGTGAGGCACCAGTTCAAGACCTGGATCTTCGACTCCGAGGGCGGATTCGGCGAGGGCTACTGGACCCGCAGCGGCGACCAGTGGGTGATCAAGGCCGAGGGCGTCCGCCAGGACGGCAAACACGCCTCGGCGACGAACATTATCACGCGGCTGGGCAAGGACCGCGCGAGCTGGCAGTCGACCGAGCGGACCATCGGCGGCGCGGCGGTGCCGGGCGTCGACGAGTTCACGATCGTCCGCAAGCCGCCCGAGCCGGGCAAGTGATACCTCGCTTTATCTTCCCCAAACCGACATTCCTTCATCGAGGATCCTCATCATGAATCGCACCCTCAGGAATTCGGCCCTGGGCGTCTGCCTGGGCCTCATCGCGGTGCCGGGCGACGCCCTCGCGGGTCGCGGCGGCGGATACGGCGGCGGCCGCGGCAGTTACGGCGGCGGTGGCGGCGGCCAGCGCGGTGAATACGGCGGTGGCGGTGGCCAGCGCGGCGAATACGGCGGACAATCGGGCGGCTCTCACTCGCCCTCGTTCAGCCAGCCGCATTCGCCGTCGGGCGGGTCGGGATCGGAGTCCGGTCAGTACGGGAGTCGCAACACGTCGAGTGGCAATGGAGGCGCGGCAGCCGCCGGCGCCGGCTACGCGAACAAGAATCAGTCGGGCTCCCACAGCGCGGGCGCGGCCGCCGCGGCGCGGGCTATTCCAACAAGAACCAGTCGACGCTGCCCGAACAACGGCGCGGCCGCCGCGGGCGCGGGCTATTCCAACAGGAATCAGTCGACGCTCCCGAACAGCGGCGCGGCCGCCGGCGGGGCGGCCTACTCGAACCGGAACCAGTCGACGCTGCCGAACAACGGCGCGGCCGCCGGCGGCGCGGGATACGCCAATCGCAATCAGTCGGCACTCCCGAACAACGGCGCGGCCGCCGGCGGCGCTGGCGTATGCCAACCGGAACCAGTCGGCCCTGCCGAACAACGGCGCCGGCGGCGGTCGGGGCGGGTTATGCGAATCGCAACAATTCCAACCTGCCCTATAACGGCGCGGCCGCGGGCGTCGCGGGCGGGTTACGCCAACCGGAACAACTCGAACCTTCCCAACAACGGCGCAGGGGCCGTCGGCGCGGCGGCGGGGGCGAACTACGCCAACAACAATAACGGCTACAACGGCCTGGGCGCCGCGGCCGTGGGAGCCGGGGCCTGGAACGGCAACAACTCCGCGCCTGGGCCAACGGCATGGGCGCGGCGGCGTCGGGGCCTGGGGCACCGGCTCGCCGCAGTACGGCTACGGGTACTCGAACTACAGCAATCCGTACGCCGGCGGGATGGCCGGCGTGGGCGGCGGCCAGCCGGTCGCCGCGGGCGAGGCCCCGCAGGGCGGCGCACCTGTGCAGGCCTACAACTACGCCCAGCCGCTGAGCACGACGTCCGCGCCGCCGCGCCGGCAGGCGGCCGACCAGGCGACCTCCGCGTTCGCCCAGGCGCGCGACGCCTTCAAGGCGGGCGACTATGACCAGGTCCACGCAGTTCACCCAGCAGGCCCTGGCGCAGGCCCCCAGCGACTCGACGATGCACCAGTTCCGTCGCCCTCGTCCTCTTCGCGCAGGGCAAGTACGAGCAGGCCGCCGCCCCGCTCTACGCGGTCCTCTCGGTCGGCCCCGGCTGGGACTGGACGACCCTGAGCGGCATGTATCCCGACGTCAGCACCTACACGGCACAACTCCGCAACCTGGAGTCGTACAACAGGGACAATCCCAATTCGGCCGCGGCCGCGATTCGTCCTGGCCTATCACTACCTGTGCCAGGGGCACGACGCGAACGCCGTCGAGCAGCTCAGGTATGTGGCCAAGCTCCAGCCGAACGACACGCTCGCGGCGCAGCTCATCGCGCAGTATCGTCTCGCCCGGAGCCCCGCGGCCGGCCCCCGCCCCGGCCCCGTCCGTCGCGGACGCCCCGGCGGCCGTCGGGGGCAAGCTTCGCCGGCAAGTGGATCGCCACCCCGGCCCCGGGGGTGAACATCGCCCTCGCGATCGGAGACGACGGCGGCTTCTCCTGGACCGTCGCCGGCCCGGGCAAGCCGCCGGCGTCGATCGCGGGCTCGTCGACCTTCGCCGACGGCGTCCTGACGCTCGCCGGCAAGGGCCAAGACGGCGCCCTGGCCGGAAAGGTGGTCTGGCAGGACGCCGACCACTTCACCTTCCGGCTCGTGAACGCCGCGCCGCAGGATCCGGGGCTGAAGTTCGCCCGCTAGCTCGTGTCGCGCCTGTCAGTCAATAATATCGCGCCCGCGCGGCTCAATTGTGAGCCGCGCGGGCAGCGAGGTTTTCGCCTACCGGCTGCACGTGGCCCAGTCATCCCTGGCCTCGAATCGATGACGGGCTCCTGGGCAGTTCCTTCTCATCGAAAGCCGACGATGAGCGACCTCGGCACCAGAATCTCGCGCGGGATCAAGTCGTTCGTCGAGAACCCCGTCACCAACCTGGTGAAGGGGGTGATCCTCCTGCTGATCGGCGTCTCGGACGCCTCGCACACGTTCCGTGACGACATTACGCATGGGCATGTCCGCATAGGACACGGCCTGATCATCATCGGCTTCTTCAGCATCCTCGACGCCCTGCCCCACCTGATCGGGAGTCTCGAGGCGGGTGAACGCTACCTGGAGCTTCGCGAGCAGAAGGCCCGGGCGAACGAGGGCGGGCACGACCCTTGAGCCGTCACCCGCGATCGGCGCCGGCGATGAACAAAATTGAGCAGAACCGCCCGCTTCGGATCGGGAACAGGGAAGCGATGGCCGGTCGTTTCTTTTGAGAACTCTTGAGGGACTTTCAGACCATGAAGATCGGCACGATCCAGGCGCTGGGCTGCGTGGGGCTGGGCACGCTGCTCGGCTTCTTCGCGGCCACGAGAGACACGAGCCCGTCGTCACAAGCCGAGGGGGCGACGGGCCCCGGAGGGGTCGGCCGCGCGCGCCTGCCCTTTCGGACGGCAACGCCCGAAACCTTCTCCTGGCCCGGGTCGACGCGACGGCGACACGGCCGTCGCCGGCCCAGGCCGCGGAAGAAGCCGAACATCGTCTTCATCATGGGCGACGACGTCGGCTGGTTCAACATCGGCGCCTACCACCGCGGCATGATGGCCGGGAGGACGCCGAACCTCGACCGGCTCGCCGCCCAGGGCATGCTCTTCACCGACTACTACGCCGAGGCGAGCTGCACGGCGGGCCGCGCCAACTTCATCACCGGCCAGTTGCCGATCCGCACCGGACTGACGACCGTCGGCCAGGCCGGCGCCAAGGTCGGCATGCCCGCCGCGGCGCCCACCATCGCCACGGCGCTCAAGTCGATGGGCTACGCCACCGGGCAGTTCGGCAAGAACCACCTGGGCGACCTCAACGAGTTCCTCCCGACCGTGCACGGGTTCGACGAGTTCTTCGGCTACCTCTACCACCTCGACGCGATGGAGGATCCCGCCCATCCCGCCTATCCGCCCGAGCTCAAGGACAAGGTCGGCCCGCGCAACATGATCCACTCGCTGGGCGACCGACCGCGACGATCCCGACCGAGCAGCCGCGCTGGGGCAAGGTCGGCAAGCAGAAGATCGAGGACGCCGGCACGCTCTATCCCGAGCGGATGGAGACCGTGGACGACGAGATCCTCGCCCACGCGTTCAAGTTCATCGACAAGGCGAAGGGCGACGACAAGCCGTTCTTCTGTCTGGCTCAACCCGACGCGGATGCATATCGTCACCCACCTCTCCGAGAAGTACGAGAAGACGCAGACGCCGCAGAACGGCTGGTCGATCCACGAGGCGGGCATGGCCCAGCTCGACGACATCGTCGGCTCGGTCATGAAGAAGCTCGACGACATGGGCGTCGCCGACGACACGATCGTCGTGTTCACGACCGACAACGGCACCGAGAACTTCACCTGGCCCGACGGCGGCCAGACGCCGTTCGCCGGCGGCAAGGGGACGGTGATGGAGGGCGGCTTCCGCGTCCCCTGCATCGTCCGCTGGCCGGGCAAGGTCCCCGCGGGCAAGGTCGAGAACCGGGATCATCTCCGGCCTCGACTGGTTCCCGACGCTCGTCGCCGCGGCGGGCGACCCGAACGATCGTCGACGAGCTGAAGCAGGGCAAGCCGCTCGGCGACACGACCTACAAGGTGCATCTCGACGGCTACGACCAGACCGACCTGCTCACCGGCAAGGGCCCGTCGAAGCGCCACGAGATCTGGTACTTCGCCGAGGGGACGCTCGGCGCGGTGCGGATCGACGACTTCAAGTACCGCTTCATCGACCAGCCCGGAGGCTGGCTCGGCGGCACGGTCAAGCCCGACTGTGCCGATCCTCGTCGAACCTCCGCCTCGACCCCTTCGAGCGCACGGGATTGGCCGGGTTCGCTCGAACTACTTACCAGTGGTTCAAGTCCACGAGTTCTGGCGGTTCGTCTTCGTGCAGCAAGAGGTCGGGAAGCTGGCCGAGACGGTCGATCGAGTTCCCGCCGATGCAGAAGGGCGCGAGCTTCAACCTCGAGGCCGTGAAGGAGCAGATCCAGAAGGCCGCGCGGATTCACGCCGGCCAGTGAGACGAGCCGGAAACCCCGGGCGCGGCGGGCCGACCGGCTTCGCCGCGCCCGAAGGTCATCCGGCCCGCGAGGGGCGACTCAGCCGCGCCGGCCTCACGACGTGACCGTCTTCGCCGCGCGGGTCGCGTACTCGTTTGAGGCGAAGAACATTACGTCGAGGTCCACGAGCGTGTACCCGATCTGGAGGGCATTCAGCGCCGACGCGAGGCCGCCCGGGTCGGCCTGGCGGCCGAAGATGGCCTCGTATTCGCCCTCGATGGCCCGCGTGTCCGCCGCTTGGATCACGAGCTGCACCATCTGGGCGCGTGTGCCCGTGCCGCTTAGGTACGACTCCCAGCCGGCGATGTCCTGCGCCGAGCCCTGGCGGCCGCACAGGTTGCCGTAGAGCGACTGAATGAAGTCGGCGTTCGAGGCGTGCAGGACGTTGTAGTACGGGTTCGTCAGGAAGAGGTCCGCGACCGACTCCAGGCTCGCCCCGCTCCGCTGGATGTACGAGACCCAGCCGGAGACCTCGGCGGGCGAGGCGGTGCGGCCGAAGAAGCCCGTGTAGTACGACGCGACGACGCTCGACTCGTACTCGGCCGAGTGGAGGAAGGCCGACGCAACCTGCGCCACGCTCGTCCCCGACTCCAGCGCCGCCATCCAGAAGGTGTAGCCGGTGGGGTCGGGCACGCGACCGAGGATCGTCGTGTAGACGCCGTTCAGCTCGGCCTCGTAGAGGCTCGAGTTCCCGCCGCCCAACGGGGTGGGGCCCGGATGCAGGGCGCGATCGAGCTGCCCTGCACCAGGCCGATGTCGACGATCGGCGTGCCGCTGCCGATCGCGAGGTTTACGGTATAGCCGCCGCCATTGGGACTGGTCGCGACGTCGCCGGGATAGGTCGCCACGCGGACCGTGTAGGTCCCGAGCGACGAGACCGTCAGGCTGTAATCGCCGCTGGCGTCGGTGACGGCCGTCGGGTCGCCCGGGTCGAGCGTGCCGTCGCCCTTGAGGTCGAGATAGACCGTCTGGCCGGGCAGGGGCGTCTCGCCCCGATCGAACGTGCCGTTGATGTTGGTATCGAGGAAAACCGACCCGTTGACCGCGATCGAACCGGGCGGCAAGGGCGCCCCGAGCTGGACGACACCGAGGGCGTTGGCACCAGCGTCCGTGAACCAGAGAGTATCCCCGGCACCGGGTGTGATGTCGGATGGTTTGGAATTGGTCAGCGGAGTGACATACGAGGCGAACATGTGCGTCGAAGGGTCGAAAGCTCCGATGCTGCCGGGGCTGACCTCGGTGAACCAGAGGTTGCCGTCGGGCCCGAGCGCGATCGTCCCGACGTTGCCGAACTGAGGGACCGCGTACTGAATCACGGCGTGCGTCGTCGGGTCCACCGTGCCGAGATAACTCTGGCCGAAGAGGGTGGATGCCGTGAAATCCATCTTGCCGTCGGGCCCGGCCGCGATCCCGTAGGCCGCGGTGCTCGGGAGCGGGATCGTGGTGACGGCCCCGGTCGTCGGGTTGAGGACCCCGATGTCGCCCATAACATTCACGATGCCAACACGGGTGAAGATCCCGTACGATCCATAGGCGAACCAGAAATTGCCATCGGGCCCGGCCGCGAGCTGGTTGATGCTGTTGTAAGTCAAAGAGACAGAGCCGGCTTGCAACCCCGTGGAGTCGATCGTGATCGCGTGGGTCGTCGCGTCGATCAGGCCGATCTCGAAGGCAAACCCACTGGCGTTCGTGGCGACGAACGCGAGATCGTTCCCGGGCCCTCGCGCGATCTCGCCGTCGCCGTTGACACCCGCAGGGAGCGGAATCGTGGTGATCGCGTGGGTCGTCGGGTCGATCGAGGCGAGCGACTGCGCCCCGATCGACCAGATGTTGCCGTCGGGACCGAGCGTGATCGCGCTGCCGGCGAACGGGACGATGGTCGACGCCTGCGTTATTGGGTTGTAGTCGACGATCTCCGTCGTCCCGCCCGTGACACCCTGGGTGAACCAGATGTCACCGTCGGGCACGGCCACGACACCTCCGGGCGACCCGGCCGTGGGATACTCGGCGATCGTCACCGAGAGCATCCGCCGCGATTCCAAACCCTCGACCCGAGGCCGCCGCCGATGTCGCCGTGTCATGAGGAAACGTCTCTCGGTTATCCGTCGGTGTGGGTCTCGCGCATCGATGATCCCACGCATTTACCCATCGTACGCGGCCGGCTCGGTGAAAGGACATGCAATCTTGCGGCAAGGCCTGCCTTGAGTTAGCGTCATCGCGGCGTTCGAGGATCGGCCGAGTCCGTGGTCGGGGGTGGGGATGGAACGGGTCGCGGTCGGTCTGCTCGGGGTGGGGACGGTCGGGGCCGGGGTCGTCCGCCTGATGCGGGAACGGGCCGACGCGATCGCCGCGCGGGCCGGCCGGCGCGTCGAGCTGAAATGGGCCGTCGTCCGCAACCCGAAGAAGTCGCGACCAGTTCCACTCGACGGGATCGAGGTCGTCAGCGACCCGCGCGTAATCATCGACGACCCCGAGGTCTCCGTCGTCGTCGAGACGATGGGCGGGACCGACCCGACGCTCCGGATCGTCCTCGAAACCCTGGCCGCCGGCAAGGACGTCGTCACCGCCAACAAGGCCCTGCTCGCCGAGCATGGCCGCGAGGTCTTCGCCCAGGCCCGCAAATATGGGCGGGCCGTGGCGTTCGAGGCGAGCGTCGGCGGCGGCATCCCGATCGTCCAGGCGCTCGAGGTGGGGCTGGCCGCGAACCGGGTGACCGCGCCTGGCGGCGATCGTCAACGGCACGTGCAACTTCATCCTGACGAAGATGACCCAGGAGGGCTTGCCCTACGCGACGGCCCTCCGGCAGGCCCAGGCGCTCGGCTTTGCCGAGGCCGACCCGACGCTCGACGTCGACGGCACCGACACCGCCCACAAGCTTGCCGTGCTCGCCCAGCTCGCCTTCGGCGCGACGGTGACGACCGGCCAGATCCCCCGCCAGGGCGTCGACCGGCTCCAGCCGGCCGACATCGGCTATGCGGGGGAGCTCGGATACGTCGTCAAACTGCTAGCGCTCGCCAAGGGAGGGCCCGAGGGGCTCGAACTGCGGGTCGCGCCGACACTCGTGAAGCGGGGCACCCCGCTTGCCGAGGTCCGCGGGCCGTACAACGCGGTCCGGGTGGTCGGCGACGCCGTGGGCGACACCCTCTTCTACGGCCGAGGCGCGGGCGAGATGCCCACGGCCTCGGCCATCGTCGGCGACCTGATCGACGTCGTCGTCGGCCGCGCCGCGCTGACGTTCCGCGCCCTCAACCTCTGGTCGTCCGAAGGCCCCCCTGGCCGGCTGGCGACGCCCGACGCCGTGCGGAGCCGCTACTACCTGCGGTTCTCGATCGTCGACCGCCCCGGCGCGATCGCCACGCTGGCCCACGCGCTCGGCACGCGGGGGATCAGCATCGCCAGCGTGATCCAGCACGACCCGGGCGACGACGCGCCGGATGGCGTCGTGCCCCTGGTCATCATGACCCACCTGGCCGTCGAGGCGGACCTGAAGGCGGCCGTGGCCGAGATCGACCGGCTCGAGGTCGTCCGGCCGCCGAGCGTGTGCCTGGGCGTCGAGGAATGAGCCCGGTCAGGCCGATCCCGTCCGCCCGCCCTTCAACTGGGCCGAGATCTCGATAAGGCTCGCATTGATCTGCCGCAGCGTTGCCTGTCGCGAGGCGAGGTTGAGCAGGACCGAGCAGAGCGCGGCCAGGCCGAGGACGGCAACGGAGAAGGCGATCACCAGCGTCAGCTTCTGGAACGCGAACAGCGTCCCTTCCATGACGTAATCGCGCTGGGCCGCTGTGTAGGCGCCGCGGTCGATCTCCATCCGCAGCTTGGCAATGTGCGGGAACAGGTAGGCGAAATTCAGCAGCACGCTGGCGATCAGGCCCGCCGCCATCAGCCAGACGCTCAGCGTCAGCCACGTGAGGAACCGGACGCGGCGGCGGTCGCGGTCGAGGATCGCCCAGGTCTGCTGGCGGGCGTCAGGGACGTCCGAGAGGCCGGTCGCGTCGAGCTTCAGGAGCGACTGGCCCAGATCTTTCTCGCTCATGGTCGTTCTCCGATTCGAGGACGCGCCCAGGGCACGCTTGGCGTAATGGAGCCGGGACCGCACGGTCCCGACCCGGCATCCGACGACGCGGGCAATCTCCTCGTAGGGCATCTCTTCGAGGAAGCGGAGCACGAGGATTTCGCGGTACTCCGGGGCGAGGGCGTCGAGCGCGGTGTGGACCCGCTCGGCGTCATCGGTCGAGAAGTCGCCGTTCGTCTCGTCGGGGACGTCGGCGACTTCGATAAACTGCGACGGCTGGGGGCGGCGGCGGAGCCGGCGCAAGGCCCGCCCTCGCGCGACGCAGTAGAGCCAGGCGGGAAAGGCCGTGGGATGGGCGAGTCGCGGCAGGCCGCGAAAGACGTCCAACCAGACCTCCTGGAGCGCGTCTTCCACATCCGCCGCCGCGCCGAGCATCTTCCGCAGGTAATAGCGGAGCCTCGGCCCGTAACGCTCCACGAGCTCGCCGAACGCGTCCCCGTCGCCGACCTGGCAACGGATCACGAGCAGACGATCGTAGATCCTGGCGTCGTCGTCGTTCATCGGCGCTCACCGTCCGGTGCGGCGGGGAACGAGGGCTGCGGGAGCCATCGTCGGGCACGGCCCCGAATCCCGCCACGGAGAAGGTTGCGCCGTCGCCTGGGAAAGTTCAAAAGCGCCCCGAGAAACCGGGGCCGGCCGCGTCAGGCTGTCGTCGACCCGACCGGCCCCGCCGCCCGCTCCGTCGCGCCGGCCGGTGGCAGCGGCTCCGGCTCGGCGTGGTCGAGGTCGGGCGGCAACTTCAGGTTCGGTCCGCTGGCCGTATCGCCGGCCCAGCGGCGAGGCGTCCTCGATCACCTGGTTCATCTGCGCCGCCACCAGCAGGACCAGGCACGAGATCCAGAACCAGAACATCAGCACCATAACGCCGCCGAGCGACCCGTATAATTTATCGTAATTCGTGAACTTCTCGATGTAATACCGGAAGGCCAGGCTCCCGGCGAGGAACCCGACGGTGCCGAAGAGGCTGCCCGGCGTGATCCACTCCCAGCGCTGGTCGGCGTCGGGGCCGACGTAGAAGGTCACGGCGAAGCTAACCAGGACCATCACGAACAGCCCGATCCAGAGGGCGACCGTGGCGAGCACCTGCGCCGGCGTGGTGCTTAGCCCGAGCTTGCGAAGAATCCACGACCAGGCCACGATCGCCACGAGCGAGCCGACGAGGATCGTCGCCTCGACGATCGACATCAGGGTCGCCACGAGGCGGATCTTTAGGTACGACCGCCGATCCTTCACGCCCGCGATCCGGTTCAACGCGTCGATCACGGCCGTGTAGAGGGTCGAGACCGACCAGAGCAGGATGAGCACGCCGACCGAGAGCAGGCCGACGGGCGGCTCCTTCTGGATCCGGACGATCTGGTCTTTGACGATCTCGGTGATGTCCTGCGGGAAGAGCTCGCCGAGGGTGGCCTCGAGCTGCCGGAGCGTCTGGTCGCCCATCCCGTCGCCACCGACGTGCCGGGACAGGTCGGGCAGGAGCTGGACGATCAGGAGCAGGACGATGCCCAGGAACGGGACGGCGGCGAGCATGGCATAGAACGCCACGGCCGAGGCCCGGGTCATGACCTCGTGCTCGTTCATCGTCCGCCACGTTCGGGCGAGCAGCTCGCGGACTGTGAGGCCGCCGAGGGAGAGCGCCTCGCGGAGTCGGAGGGGGACGGACACGGTGAGACCTCCGTCGAGGGGCGGGCTCCGGTTCGGATCAACGAATCGTCAAGCATCCGGCGTGCCAACGGCCCGCGGGGGCTGGCACGGCGTTCGCTGCCGGGGGACAATCGGGAGGGATCGCTCCACCCCTCGAACGGAGACACGACGATGAGACGCTTCCGGACGCTTCTGGGCTCGATGGCCGCGACGGCGGCCCTCGTCTGCGGGTTGCGACACGGCACCCCCGGGCGGCGGCTTCACCAACGGCCCCGCCCCCGACCTGACCGCCGAGAAGCCCGCGAGCCGGACCGACGGCCCCGAGCCGCGACCGGACCGACCGCGGCGAGCTGAAGGGAGCCGGCGGCGAGTCCGGACTGCCGACCGGCGGGGGCGAGAAGGACTCGGGCACCGGCGGCAAGGGCGGCAACTCGGGCGAGAACGCGCCCGCCAAGTCGGCCCCGGCCGCGAGCCCCGCGAAGGACGCCACGGCGCCGAGCACGGCAGCCGGCGCCACCAAGCCGTCGGGCGATATCAAGGTCGGGACGCCCAAGAGCCCGCAATAAGCCGGCGTCGAGGCGAGGCGGGGAGGCAGCTGGGATCGACCTCAGCGCCATTCCCGCCCTGATCCACCAGGTCCAGGGAGAGCTGGGACGATGGAACTACTCAAGCAGACGGTCGCGACCGTCGATAGCCTGCTCGGACATGGGGACGCGCCGGCGTCGGTGAGCCTTCCGCTGGCGGCGTGGGCCGTCGCGCTGGGGCAGCGACGGACTGGCGATGGCCACGGGGAATCGCGGATTCGAGGCGGCCGCCGAGGTCGCGCTGGGTGCCGGGCTCGTCAGCTCGGCGGGATCGATCGTCACCGGATTGATCGAGCGGCGGAGCGACGGGGTCCGCTATCGCGGGCACGAGGCGGCCGTCGCGGGACACGTTGTCGGCTCGCTGGCCGTGCGCGGGCTCTTCGCCGCGAGCTTCCTCCTACGGCTCCGCGCCCACTCCCGGGGCGAGCGGACCCCGGCCCTGGCCCGGGGCCTTGCCCTGGCCGGCGGGGCGCTGGCCCTGGGCAACGCCGTCCTCACGCATCGGCTGATCGAGCTCGAGCATGAGGCCGACGCCCACGGCCGCGCGCGGCTCGACCCGCATTCGCCGCTGGGTTTGCACGGGGCACGAAGCTGATCCAGGCGCGTGACGCCCGGGCCGCGCGTCCCCATAATGGGTCGGGACGAAACCCCGGCCCGAGGGACCTCGACCGATGGCGATAACACCCCGACCTTGCGGCGGCCTGCGCCGTCGCGAGTTCCTGGCCGCGGCCGCGGCCCCGCTCGTGCCGTGGACGTTGCTCGGTTCCCATGCCTCGGCCGCCGAGCCGAAGCTCGCTCGCCCGTCCGGCCCGCTCGGCATGCCCGGTCCTTACCCCGGCCGGGTGGTCGAGGCGCGCAACAAGGGGATGATCCAAAAGGGCGTGAAGAACCGCGAGGCCGTCAAGGCGACCCTCGCCCGCGGCATGAAGGAACTGACCGGCGCGGACGACGGCACCGAGGCTTGGCGGAGCTTCTTCGAGGCCGGCGACGTCGTCGGCATCAAGGTCGTGCCGAACGGCTTTCCGCAGGCGCATACGTCGTACGAGCTAATCCTCGAGGTCATCGAGGGCCTGAAGTCGGCCGGCGTGAAGACGCGGGACATCCTCGTCCTCGACCGCTACAAGCACGAGCTGATCGCCTCCAAGATCCACGAGATCCTTCCCGCTGGCATCCGCTGGGGCGGGCTGACGCCGGGCGGCTACGACGAGACCCAGCTCCAGATGACCTTCCCGGGCGACGACCCGATCGCCGGCTACGACCCCGACGAGTTCATGGAGATGAACCTTGTCCACAAGGGACACGACCCCAAGGACGACCGCAACCTCCGCTCACACCTGGGCCTCGTGGTCACTCGGCGGGTCAACAAGCTCGTGATGCTCCCCGTCGTGAAGGACCACGGCTCGGCGGGCGTCACCGGGGCGCTCAAGAACATGAGCCACGGCCTGGTGAACAACGTCGCTCGGTCGCACAGCACCTCGGACACGAACGCCTGCAACCAGTTCATCCCGCAGGTCGTCGCCCATCCCGTGATCCGCAAGAAGTGCGTCCTCCAGGTCATGGACGGCATCCGTGGCGTCTACCAGGGCGGGCCGTTTGGCGTGAACCCGAACTGGGCGTGGGAGTACAACGCCCTCTTGTTCGCCACTGACCCCGTGGCCCTCGACCACATCGAGTGGCGGATCGTCGACGCCAGGCGGAAGGAGATGGGCCTGGCGCCGGTGGGTTCGGTCGGCAAGCTCGGGATCGACGCGGAGCGGGAGGGGTTCGACATGCGGCAGCCGCAGCATATTCCGCTGGCGGCGAATTTGGGGCTGGGGGTGTTCGACCTCAAGTCGCCGCTGGGACGCAGGCATTCGATCGACCATCGGGTGGTCGAGGTTGCGTGAGGCAGACTTGCAAGCAAGCCAACGGCCTCGGGCCGACCCGATAGGTCGGCCCGAGGCCGCGATTCTTGACCCCTCACCCTACCCTCCCCCACAAGGGGGGAGGGTGAAGACCGGAGAGGCTGCCCTCTGGACCCCTCCCCCCTTGTGGGGGAGGGTTAGGGTGAGGGGTTCTTCAGACCGTTACGGGCACGTCTGGCACGTCGGCATCGGCACCGCGACCATCTGGCACGTCGTCACCGGCACCTGACGCGCCACCTGGCGGGCGACGAGCCGGGTGGCCGTCACCGGCACCTGCTCGGCCACGCAGACGGGCACCTGCCGCGAGGCCGTCTCCGAGACCATCCGGCAGGTCGTCACGGGCACCTGCTCAGTCCGGGTCTCCGTGACGTAGCGGCACGTCTGGACCTGATACGGCTCGACCTTCTCCTCGGCCACCATCTCGCAGGTCGTCACCTGGTAGGGCTCAACCCGCTCCTCGGACACGTAGCGGCAGGTGGTGACGGGCACGCTCTCGACCTTCTCCTCGGCGACCATCCGGCAGGTCCGGACGGTGTAAGGCTCGACGCGCTCCTCGGCGACCATCCGGCAGGTGGTGACCTGGTACGGCTCGACCTTCTCCTCGGCGACCATCCGGCAGGTGGTGACCTGGTACGGCTCGACGCGCTCCTCGGCGACCATCGTGCAGGTCGTCACGGGGATCTGCTCGACCCGGGTCTCGGCGACCATTCGGGTCGTCGTGACCGGGATCTGCCGGACCATCGTCTCGCGGACGTAGGAGGTCTGGCTGATGGTCCGCTCGACGGGCCGCGAGACGAAGACGCGCTCGCTCACGGTCCTCGGCGGGCACTGGACCGCCACGGTGGCCGTGACCTTCTTCTTGAGGTGCAGGCAGCCGAGCAGGCCCCCGCCGCCACCACCGAAGAGTCCGGTCGGCTGGACGGCGTTGCCGCACTCGTCGCAATCGGACACCGGGACGCGGACGCGACGCTCGACGATAGGACCCGGCACGGTCCGGAACTGCCGCTCGTAGTAGCCGCACTCCTCGACGACCTGCCGGGTCGTCACCACCGGCCGGCAGACCGTGTAAGGCTGCTCGACCATCGACGTCTCCGTCACCGGCTTGCACACGGTGTAACGGCGCTCGCGGGTCGAGGTCTGGTAGACCGGCCGCATGACCGTGTAGCGGCGCTCGCGGGTCGCCGTCTGGTAGACGGGCCGCTGGACGGTATAGCGGCGCTCGCGGTTGGCCGTCTCGTAAACCGGCTTCTGGACGGTGTAGCGGCGCTCGAGGTTCTGGGTCTCGTAGACGGGCCGCTGGACGGTGTAGCGGCGCTCGACGTTGGCGGTCTCGTAAACCGGCTTCTGGACGGTGTACCGCCGCTCCATGTTCTTGGTCGCGTACACCGGCCTCATCACGGTGTAGCGGCGCTCGAGGTTCTGGGTCTCGTAGACCGGCTTCTGGACCGAGTAATTCCGCGCGACCATGACGGTCTCGGAGACCGGGCGCTGGACCGTGAAGTTCTCGGTCCGGTAGCCGGTCCGGTACCGGGTCTCCATGATCGTGTACGCCTCTTGCTCGTACACGGTCTCAAGGACGGTCTGCATGACCGTCGTGTACTGCGGCTGAACGACCACCGGGGCGCACGTGGTCGCCACGATCGGCTCGCGGGCGCAGCGGTGGCACCCCCCGCCGCCGTAGCTGGCCCGTGCCTCGCCCGATGCCCCGGCCAGCGCGGCCAGGGCCGCGGCACCGAGGCCGAGGCCGACTCGCAACATCTTGAACATGCCTGTCTCCCTCGTATGCGTCACGGGCGTCCCTGTTGCGTCGACGACTGGTGCGTTCACCCGATCCGATACCCCGGAGGAGGACCGGCCTCATCCCTGAAATGGTCCCTCTCACCGACCCTGACCGACCCCCCGCCGCCTCCGCGCACGATGCCGGAGCCCACGACGAGACCTCGCGTGACCCAACTATAACATGGGCAAAATGGGAAATTCGCGGTCCGACGAGATTTTCTAAAGGGGGTCGCGTCGGACCATCCGATACCAACGGATTCCTCCCACCTCGTCGGCCGGACGCCCCAACCCCCAAGGCAAAGGCAATGCCGTGGCAAGAAGGTGAAGCGGCGCAAATTTTCGGGGCGTCATCGCCCCGGTTTCGGCCCGTCCGATGGACGTTTCTTCACTGGCCGGCTGGTAGACTTTTCAAAAGCTCGAGGGCCCGGCTTCGGACCGAGGCGAGCCCCGAGCGACGAGAGGGCGTCGACCTCGCCCCGGAGCGACCGCGGCAACTCGAGCTTGCCGGCGGCGACAGCGGCCTCAAGCGCGTCGAGCGCGGCCAGCTCGATCGACTCGATCCGGTTCGGCCGCTCGGTGTCGGGCAGCGAGGCGAGGAGCGTCTGCAAGTCCTTGTCCGTGAGCATCTCACGGAGATTGCCCGCGGCGGCCATGTCGCCCCGGCGGGCGAGGGCCGAGGCGGCGTTGTAGCGGACGTCGCGGTCGCCGTCGTCGAGCGAGGCCCGCAGGCCCGGGGTCGCCCGGGGGCCGAAGAAGCCGAGGGCGTACACGGCGTAGGTCCGCAGCGCCGCGTTGTCCGAGCCCTTCACGGCGGCCAGCGCCGTTGATCGCGCGGGGGTCGTCGAGGTCGCCCTTCATTCGGGCGGCATGCTCGGCCAGGCTGGTGGCGGCCTCCTTGCGGACGGCGTCGGGCAGGACGGGTCGAGGGCGTGGGCCAGCACGGCGAGGACGTCGACCTTCTCGCCCGATTCGGTCGTGGCGTCGAGCGTCTTGAAGGCGCCGAGCGACGCGGCGAGGAACCGGAGCAGCTCGGGGTCGGCCCTGCAGCCTGATGTCCTGGTCGAGCAGCCGGGCGAGCTCGCCGAGCAGCTTCGGGTCCTGCGCCAGCTTCGGGTCGTTCTTGATCAGGCTCGCGAGCTCGTAAGCGGCCCGCCAGTTGGCGTTTGGCGACTTCATGGTCGCGACATAGGTCATGGCATCGCGCTCCCCGCCGGCGAGCTTGCCGAAGAGGAGCCAGACGACCACGACGACGGCGACGATGATCGCCGGGATCACGAAGAGCTGGATGATGAACCCGGCCGTCGGGGGCTCGACCGGCGGGAGGTCCGGGGGCGGGCCGTCGTGCGTTGCCGTTGTGCGGGCGGGGGACGACTCGGCGGGCGTGGGGTCCATCGCGGATGCGTTCTCGGGCGGCTCGGACGGTGATTTCGCGGGGAGGTTGCCTCGAATCACCAGTGTATCCGGCCCGCGCGGGGACGCCAACCCGGCGGGGCACGACATGGCGAGGCCGAAAGCACAAAGCTGAAAGCAGAAAGCACAGAGCAGAAAGCACAAAGCACAAGGCTTAAGGCAGAAGGCGGAGAGAGTCCGACGGGCCGAGCCTGGTCGGCTCTGCTCTCTTGCTCTCTGCTTTGTGCGTTGTGCCTTCCGCTTTGCCCCCTCGCCTGCGTCTACCGCGGCGACGCCGCCCGCGACGACGGCGTCGGGTCGGGCGGCGGGATGTCGTCCGATGAGGGGGTCGAGGGCGTGTACTGGGGCAGCGGCTCGAGATCGGTCCCAGCGCCGGGGGCCGGAGTGCTGCTCCGCGCGGGCGAGGAGTTGGCCGGAGTCCGCCGGGTCGGATAGCCGTACGCGTCGGCGGCCGACGTCGTGGGACCGGCGCGGGTCGACGCGCTGCGACTCGGTCGGGGCCTCGCGGGGCATGCGCTCGAGCGACTTGGCCGCGACGGCGCGGACGTCGGCGCGCTTGTCGAACTGGCGGGCGGTCTCCAGCGGCACCTCGGCCCGCGGGTCGCCGATCTCGGCCAGGGCCCAGGCCGCGGCCATGCGCGACTTCCTTGTCGAAGTCGTGCTCGAGCTTCTCGATCAGGGGCGGCACGCCGCGGGCGTCGCCGTACTTGCCCAGGGTGATCGCCGCCTCGCGACGGGTGTGGGCGTGGATGCTCGAGAGCTTGCCGATCGACTCGGTCACTGGGTCGACGACCGTCGTCGGCTCCCGGGCATCGGCTGGGGCTGGGGCGTCGCCGGCTGGGCGGTGGCGCCGCTGGCCGCGGCCGTGCTCAGGGGGTACGGGACCGGCGGGTTGTAGACCGTCACCGGCGGCAGACCGCGCAACCGCCGCGCCCTCCCCCGCCGCCGACGAAGAGGTTCACGGCCGGCAGCCCGACCCCCACGGCCACCGGCGGGCCGAAAAACGCCGGGCCCGCCACGAATCCGCCGCCGCCCCATGAACGGCCGCGGGCCGTAGAACCGGCCGCCGCGGGGGGCGAAGACCTCAGTGTTCCGCGTGATCGTCCCGCCGGGGCGGCGCATCGTCACCTGGCGGTCGATCATCGGGCCGTTACGCTTCGACCCGGATGCTTGCGCGTGACCGAGTTGCCGCGCGGGCCGGTGACCGTCGTGTCCCGCTCGAAGACCTGCGCCCGTAAGTCCATCGCGGCCGCGCACGGCGAAGTAGAACCCCAGCCGCCGCGAGCCTGAGGAGATTCGTGCTCATGGCCTCGTTCCTCCCGCCGCAGCGCCGGCGGCCTCCATCCGTGCGGGCCGGCAAACCCCGCGTCGCGACGCGGCCGTCCAACCGGCGGGGATTCTCCGGGAGCGACTGGATTTTGGGAACCCCAGATCCGAGGTGCCCCCGTCACGACGATTTCGCTCGAACCCGCTTCGACCTGGCGAGTAAACGCCAGCCACGCAAAAAAATGTCAGACCATGACAATCCGGCTTCCCGGATTCGGAATCCTCGTTAAGATAAGGAATGTGGGTAAACCCTCATGTCTGCGACACCCCATTCCCCCCCGGCGTCCTGGGATGTGCGCAGGCGGTCGCTCCCGGCCTTCGCCTAGGGATGGCCCGCGATGGAACCTCAGATCACATCCAAGGTAGCCACAGTCACCGTGGCCGCGGTGACCGATCGAAGGCCTGTCGGAGATTGTCGTGCCGCCAGTGCGGCGCGCCGCTGGACGTCAGCCAGCCCGATCCGAACCTTCCCGACCGCTTGCTCGCGACCTGCCCCGACTGCCTGACCTGGTACCTCGTCGAGACGACGAGCGACCAGGCGCTGGCGTGGGTCGCGTCGCTGGAGCCCCTGTCCGGGCTGGCCCGGTCCGGGACCTGCAGGCCGACGTCGCCCTGACCGGCTGCCGACTCTATCTTCGGCTTGCCCCGTCCCCTTCCCCTTTGCCGCGCGCCGTTGCCCTTCCCCTTGGGCTTGCGCGGGCGGCTGCCGCTTCGCCGCGGCATGGACGCGGGGCGGCCGAGCCGGGCGGGGCGACGGGGCGGGCGCGATCGCGCCCGGGACGTCGGCGGGGACGAGCGAGAGCTCGCGGCGGTCGACGTCGACCCGCGGCGATCGTGACCTCGATCCGATCCCCCAGCCGGTACCGCCGGCCCGACTGCGCGGCCGACGAGCGTGTGGGTCTCGCCCTCGAGGTAGTAATAGTCGTCGGCCAGGCTTGTGACGTGGACCAGCCCCTCGGCCGGCAGCTCGACGAGCCGGGCGAAGAGGCCGAAATCCTCGACGCCCGTCAGGATCGCGTGGAACCGCTCGCCGACCTTGTTCTCGAGGTAGGTCAGCAGCTTGACCTTGATCAGCTCGCGCTCGGCCGTCTCGGCCCGGCGCTCGGTCCGGGTGCAGTGCTCGCCGAGCGCGGCCAGCTCCTCGAAGTCGCTCTTCGGCTTCTTGCCCGTGAGCAAGGCCGTGAGCTGGCGGTGGACCTGGAGGTCGGGATAGCGGCGGATCGGCGAGGTGAAGTGGCAGTAGTCGTCGCGACGCGAGGGCGTAATGCCCCTCGAACTCGGGCGTGTAGACCGCCTGCTTCAGGCTCCGCAGCAGGCCGAAGTGGACCGCGTACGCCTCGGGCTTGTCGGCCGTCTCGGCCAGGACCTTCTGGAGGTCGAACCGCGACTGCGGGTTCTCGATCTCCAGGCCGAGGCTGCGGGCGAACTCGGCGAAGTCCTTGAGCTTCCGCGGCTCGGGGTCGGCGTGGGCGCGGCGGAGGAAGCCGACGCCCCGCTCCGTCAGGTGCGACGCGACGGCCTCGTTGGCCGCGAGCATGAACTCCTCGATCACCTGGTGGCTCTCGTCGTTCGTGGCCAGATGTGCCCCGACGACCTCGCCCTGCTCCCCCAGGTCGACCTCGATCTCGGGCATGTTCAGCTCGAGGGCACCGCGGGCGAACCGGCGGCGGCGGAGGATCATCGCCAGCTCGTGCATCTGCTGATCAAGGCACGAAGCTCGGGCCCGACGCCGTCCATCGGCGCCTCGGGATCTTTCAATAACGTCATCACCTGCTCGTAGCGTGAAGCGGTGGTCGACCTTGATCGCCGAGCGGGCGAACTTGCGGTCGGTGCGGACGCCCTCGGCGTTGAACTCCATGATGGCGCTGAGCGTGTAGCGGACGTGGCCGGCCTGGAGGCTGGCCAGGCTGTTCGAGAGGATCTCCGGGAGCATCGGGATGACGCGGTCGGGCAGGTAGACGCTCGTCCCTCGGGTCCGGGCCGTCCGGTCGAGCGGCGAGCCGAGGCGGACGAAGTGGGAGACGTCGGCGATGTGGACGCCGAGGCTCCAGTAGCCCTTTCTCGTCGCGGGTGAGGGTGATGGCGTCGTCGAAGTCGCGGGCCGTGGCCGGGTCGATGGTGACCGTGAGCGTGCGGTCAGGTCGAGCCGGTCGCCGAGGTCGTCCTCGTTGAACGCCTTGGCGACGTGGCGGGCGTCCTCGAGGGTCGTCGTCGTCGAAGGTGTCGGGGATGGCCAGCGCCCGGATGATGGCCAGCGTATCGACCCCCGGCTGCCCGCGGGGCCCGAGGACCTCGGTGATGACCCCCTCGCCCTCGCGGTAGGGCGTGGGGTAGCGGACCATCTCGATCGCGACCTTGTCGCCGGGCTTCGCCCCCTTGGCCCCCGGGTCGCCGACGTAGACGGGGTCGTGCGAGGGTGGTGCCGTCGACCCGGACCATCCCCGCGTCGCCGCGCTCGAAGTACGTGCCGACGAACACGCCGGAGGCCCGGCTGAGGACCTGGACGATCCGCCCCTCGGCGTTGTACCCCGGCCCCTTCGGCCTGCGGGTGATCCGCACCAGGACCTCGTCGCCGGTCGACGCGTCGCGGCCGGCGTCGGGCGGGATGAAGATCTGGTCGGACTTCTCCTTCGACCCCCGCGCCGGCCGGACGAACCCGAACCCCTTGGCCGACCGCTTGAACGTGCCGACGACGTTCCCCTTGGCCGGCCCCTGGGTCGGCCTTGCTCAGGCGTCTTGTCCTTGGCGATCTCGAGCCTGCCGGCCTTGATCAGCGACTTGACGGCCGAGCGGAAGCTCGGCGTAATCCGTCCTCGTCGATCTTGAGCCGCTTGGCCAGGGCCTTGGCGGTGATCGGCGGGTAGTCGGGGGCGGCGATAGTGTCGAGGATGCGGCGGGTGAGGTCGTCCATGCGGTGCGGCCGCCTGTGAAATGGGAATCGGGAGGGCGGCCGACACTGGCGTGAGGCTGATTCCTCTTCGCCGGCCTCACCTCCCTGCCCGTTGGCCGACCCCTTGAAGATCCGCCTCCCGATCGACGGCTGGAACGGCGTCCACGCGCCTCCTTGCTCGGGTCGTCGCGGATCTCGCGGGTGAAGGCGTGGATCTTGGCGTCGAGGTTGTCGAGGTGGTGCAGCGCGATCGCCTCGGGGGTCATCGGCACCTTGGGGCTGCCGAACTCGAGCGTGCCGTGGTGGCTGACGATCATGTGCTTGAGCCGCAGGAGCAGCTCGGGCGGGAACGGCTCGCCGGTCAGGTCGGCGGCCTGCGCGACCTTGTCGCGGAGCATCTCCACGCCCATGACCAGGTGGCCGACGAGCTGGCCCTCGTCGGTGTAGCCGAAGGCGCGGTCGTAGCTGAGCTCGTCGACCTTGCCGATGTCGTGGAGGAAGATGCCCGTCATCAGCAGGTCGCGGTCGAGGTCGGGGTAGAGGTCGGCGATCCGGTCGGCGATCGTCAGCAGCGTGACGACGTGCTCGAGCAGCCCGGCCTGGTAGGCGTGGTGGTTGCGGATGCCGGCCGGGGCCGTGGTGAACTTGCGGAGGAACTCGTCGTCGATCAGGAAGCAGTCGACGAGGGCGCGGAGGTGGGGGTTGCCGATCGTCTCGAGGAGCAGCTCGCGGAGCCGCGCGGTCAGCTTGGCGACGTTCTGCGAGGCCTGGGGCAGGAACTCCTCGGGCTCGACCCGCGCGGGGTCGACGGCCTCGATGTGCGAGAGGATGACCTGCAGGGCGCCCTGGAAGACCTGGATCTTGCCGCGGACGTGGAGGAAGTCGCCGGGCTCGAAGGTCCGGGCCAGCCCCTCGCTGGCGTTCCAGAGCCGGGCCGCCGACGCTGCCGGAGCGGTCGCGGAGCTCCAGGTGGAGGTAGAGGTTGCCCTGGCGGTTGGCCCGGAGCTGCTTGTCGGCGACCAGGAAGACTTCGTCGACGGAGTCGCCGTTGGCCAACTGGTTGACGTAGCGTCGGCTCATGCGGCGATTCGATCGGTGTCGGGGTCGCGCGAGGGGGAAGCCGGCCTCGCTGTCGGGCCCGGCCACGAGGCCCGATTGTAGGGGCCGGCCGCCGCGGGGGTCAAGGGAGCGCGAAGCCCCCTCGCCCGCGGCGGCCGGTCGTGCGTCGGCGAGGTCGCGGGCGACTTCGCCGCCGCGGCCTTGGAGGTCGATCAACGATAACGTCGGCGTGCCCGGGACGGTCGACGGTCGTGGTGGCGGTCGCGGGGGTGGTCACGACCGCGACGGCGGGGAGCGGGTCGGGGAAGGTGTACGGGTGGGGGTCGAGCCCGTGCCGGTGGACGTTGGCGTCGGCGGCAGGCCCGGGATCGGCGGGCCGACCTTGGCGTAGGCGTCGAGCCGCCGAGCCGTGGGGACGTGGCCCTGCTGCTTGAGCGTGTGGAACGGGTCGACCTTCACGCCCAGGTAGTAGACCGGCGGCGTCGACGGCAGCGTCACCGACCTGGTTGTCGAGCGTGACGATGTTCGACGGCGTCTGGATATTCAGCGACGCCGCCGTAGGGGAGCCGTCGTCGTCACGGCCGAGAGCGGCGGGATGTTCGCGATGACGTAGGTCGCCAGGATCTGGTCGCCCGGACCGAAGTTCGTGTCGGTCGAGGCGACGACCTGCACCGTGACCGGGCCCTGCTGGTTCGGTCGGGGCGGTGCCGAGGTTGGCGATCTCGATGACCGGCGTCACCGTCTCGCCCGGCACGAGCGGCGTCGGGACGTTGAACTCGGTGACCACGAGGTTCGGCAGGGCCGGAGCCAGCGTGATCGGCTGGTGCGACTTGTCGCGTTGTTCGAGTAGGCGTTCTCGAGGATGGCGTTGTTGCCGTTGACGACGTACGTGAAGTAGATCTTGCCGTACTGCGGGAAGCCGGGCGGCTTGGCCGGCAGCGTGATGTCGCCCGAGACGACGGCGAGGGTGTTCTGCGAGATCGGCGGCACGGCGAGCTGGCCGAGGTCGATGAACGGACCCTTCCCCGGCCGGGTCGATGCGAACACGTTGACGACCGACGAGGGGGCGTCGGCGTGGCTCGACCCGGGCGTCGCCCGTGGCCAGGCGAGATTGGTGGTCGGCACGCCATTCGGAAGCTGGTTGAACGGCTCGGTGATCGTGCTGGCGCCGATGTTGTACACGGTCGCCGTGACGGCGATCGGCTCACCCCACGAGGCCACCGGCGCCGAGTAGGCCGTGGACCGTGAGGTCGGGCAGCGAGTAGCCCAACGGCGAGTAGGCGAGCAGCTCGCGGCCCTCGAGCGGCTCGAGTCCGGCGATCGTCCTGACCCCTCGGGCCCGGCGGCCCCGGCGCGGATAACGGGCATCCGATGGTGGCACCACACACCTCCGTGCGGTCGGGGGGCCCCCCAGACCGTCGCTTGCGGCGAACGTTCCCTTGTGAGTCGAGACGAGCGGACGACGATCCCGGCCCGCGACGGACCCGCCCCGCGGTGTCGCGAGGCGGGCGGCGGGCCTGCTCACGGTCATTTCTCGGCAGGCCCGGGCGTCGAATCGGGGCGATTCCAAGGGGATAGTCCGGCCCGAGTTCCGTCCGGACGCGACGCGCCCGACGCGACGGACCTCCCGCTTCCGCCGCCTGGGCCGATTGCGCCGGAAGTCGGTCGGCCGGGGGCCTCGACTGGCCTCTCCCGGCGAACATCCATCTGGTAGACTTGTGTCCTTTCCGCCGGGTTCCCACGTGGCGATGGACTGCGTCCCGTCCTCTCCGTGCTCGTGCCGTGTGCTTTCTGCCTTCGCCACAGCAGAAGGCAGAAAGCACAGGGCACACGAAGAGAGGAGCCCTGCGCGGCGAACCCCGTCCGATGAACCGTTCCGAACGCCGCCAGGGAGGACGCCGTGCGCTGGTCGCAAGCCCTGATCCCGACCCAGAAGGAAACCCCGGCCGACGCCGTGGCGCCGAGCCACCTCCTCCTGCTCCGCGCGGGGATGGTCCGCCAGCTCGGCGCGGGGGCGTACACCTACCTGCCGCTCGGCTTCCGCGTCCTGAACAAGGTCGTCGCAGATCATCCGCGAGGAGATGGACGCCGCCGGCGCTCAGGAGCTCTGATGCCGGCGCTTGCAGCCGGTCGAGCTCTGGAAGGAGTCGGGCCGGTACGAGACCTTCGGCGAGCTCCTGATGCAGCTCAAGATCAGCGGCGACCGCCACATGGCGCTCGGGCCGACGCACGAGGAGGTCGTCACCGACATCGTCCGCGACCTCATCAGCTCGTACAAGCAACTGCCGATCACGCTCTACCAGATCCAGACCAAGTTCCGCGACGAGCCCCGCCCGCGGTTCGGCATCCTCCGGACCCGCGAGTTCCTGATGAAGGACGCCTACAGCTTCGACGCCGACGTCGAGCAGCTCAACGCCAGCTACGACGCGATGTACGAGGCCTACTGCCGGATCTTCGACCGCTGCGGCATCCCCTACGTCATCGTCGAGGCCGAGAGCGGCCCGATCGGCGGCGACAGCTCGCACGAGTTCATGGTCCCCTCGACGACCGGCGAGGACTCGATCATCCAGTGCCACGCCTGCGGCTACGCGGCCAACCTCGAGAAGGCCGAGATCGGCGAGGGCCCGCCCCGACCGGCACGTGCCCGACCCGCACGGCCCGGCCTATCAAGAAGGTCGCCACGCCCGGCAACCGAGACGATCCAGGAGGTCTGCGACTTCCTCAAGGTCGACGAGTCGGGCTCGGCCAAGCTCCTCGTCTTCCTGGCCGACGGCAAGCCCGTCGCCGCCCTGATCCGCGGCGACCACGAGGCGAACGAGGCCAAGGTCCGCCGCGCCTTCGGCGCCATCGACGCTCGTCCCGGCCGACGCCCGACGCGATCCAGAAGGCCACCGGCGCCCCGATGGGCTTCCTCGGGCCGGTCGACATCAAGATCCCGCTCGTCGATCGACCGCGCGGTCGCCGCGATGCCGACGGTGGTCGTCGGCGGCAACGAGGTCGACGTCCACCTCACGGGCGTCGTCCCCGGCCGCGACTTCCCGCTCGACCGCGTGCTCGACCTCCGCAACGCCGGCGCGCGGCGACCCCTGCCCCCGGTGCGGCGGGCAGATGGTCGTGAAGCAGGGGATCGAGATCGGCCACGTCTTCAAGCTCGGCACCAAGTATTCGAAGGCGATGGGGGCGAACGTTCCTCGACGAGAAGGGGCAGGAAGTCCCGCTCATCATGGGCTGCTACGGGATCGGCGTGAACCGGATCGTCGCCGCGGCCGTCGAGGCCGGGCACGACGACAACGGCATCGTCTGGCCGCTGCCGCTCGCGCCCTACGAGGTGCTGGTCGTCCCGCTCCAGGTCGCGAACGAGGCCGTGCTCGCAGCGACGCCGAGATCGTCACCGCGCTCGAAGGCGGCCGGGTTCGACGTCCTGATCGACGACCGCGACCAGCGCCCGGGGTTCAAGTTCAAGGACGCCGACCTGATCGGCATCCCGCTCCGCGTCGTCATCGGCGAGCGGGGCCTGAAGGACGGGACGATCGAGGTGAAGTGGCGGCACGACGCCGCGGCCCACACGGTCCCGGCCGGCGACGCGGGCCAGGCGATCCTGGCCGAGCTTCGCGAGGCGATGGCGAAGCTCGCCGAGGAGGCCGAGGCCCGCAAGGCTGAAGCGGGCGGGGGCCGTCGAGAAATGAGCCGCGCCCTGATCCGCGTCGCCTACGTCCTGCTCGGCCTGCTCACGCTCGCCACCTTCGGCGGATACTTCCTGATCGGCCACGTCCTCAAGGGCGGCGACCGCGCCGGCTGGCCGCCCGACCGGCCGGTCGAGTGGGGCGTGTTCGCGGGCGTGACGGGGTCGGTCGTCGGCCTGTTGCTCGGCCTGGGCGTGATCTGGCTGATGAGTATGGCCGGGCTCCGCAAGGAGCAGAAGGCCCGCGCCGAGTCCGATCGGAGCGAGGCGTGAGCGACCTGGCCGTCGCGGCGATCGCATTGACCGGCTTGTCCCTCGCCCTCGGGATGGGATTCAGCGCGATCGCTCGCAAGGTCGCCCCCCGGTTCGGCCTGGTCGACAAGCCCGGCGGACGCAAGGCCCACCGCGCCCCGACGCCCATGGGCGGCGGCGTGGCGATCTGGGCGACGACGGGACTGATGCTCCTCGGCGGCGCGGTCGCCCTGGCCTTCTTCCGCGCGGAGCTTCCGCCCGAGCTGGCCAGACACGCCAGACGGCCTCTGGTCGCGCGGGCCGGAGCTGGCCGCGATCTTCGGCCTGGCGACGGTCATCATGGTCATGGGCCTGATCGACGACCGAGTCGGGCTGGGCTGGAAGCCGAGGCTGATCGTCCAGGTCGCGCTGGCGACGACCCTCGTCGCGATGGGTGTCCGGGTCACGCTGTTCTGGCCGCTCGAATCACCCGATCATCTCCGGCGCGATCACGGTGCTCTGGATCGTCGGCCTGACGAATGCCTTCAACTTCCTCGACAACATGGACGGCCTGGCCGCGGGCGTCGGCCTGATCGCGGCGCTTCTCTTCGCGGCGGCGCAGGCGATCGTCGGCGGCCTGTTCGTGCCGGCCGTCCTGCTCGTGCTGGTCGGGGCGCTGGGCGGGTTCCTCGTCTTCAACTGCTATCCGGCCACGCTCTTCATGGGGGACGCGGGGAGCAACTTCCTCGGCTTCATGCTCGGGCGCCTTGACGGTGGCGGGGACCTTCGCGCGTCCCGAGGAGGGGTTCTCGCCGTACGGGGTCCTGTCCCCCCTGCTCGTCATGGCCGTTCCGCTCTATGACACGACCTCGGTGATCCTGATCCGGCTCCGCGAGGGTCGGAGCCCGTTCCAGGCCGACCGCCGCCACTTCTCGCACCGCCTGGTCGACCGCGGCTTGACGCCGCCGCAGGCCGTGCGGACGATTTACCTGGTCACCCTCGCCGGCGGACTCGGCACGCTCGTGCTGCCCTACCTGGGTGGATTTGGGGCGCCTGTCGTGCTGGCGCAGACGTGCTGCCTGCTGGGCGTGGTGGCGGTCCTGGAGGTTGCGTCGCCGAGGTCTTCGTAGCGTCCCCTGTAAGTCTGGGTGGCAGGGGTTCGCTCGCGAACCCCAATCCGGGCTCGTCGAAGACCGGGGTTCGCAAGCGAACCCCTGCCACCCGACCGCACGTCCGTGGGAGTTCCTTGATGGCGAGGCGAAGCCCCGAGACCCCGATGGCCGAAAAGTCTCGCCCCTCGGCGGTGGCTGAAAGGCCCGAGGCCGACGATGACACCTACTTCCCCGCCCTCGGCGAACGCCTCCGCCAGCTCGCGCTCGGGCTGACGACCTTGCTGATCGTCATGCGCCCGTTCTGGCCGAGCGAGGACGCCGCGACGGGCAGCGGCTTGTCGTGGGTCCTGGCCGTTCTTATCGCCGCGGCGATCGCGATCATGGCCGGGCTGCTCGGCGGCGTGGCGCGGTGGCGATGGTCGTGGGCCGACGCGGCGTTCCTGGCCCTTGTCGCGCTCGTCGGGCTGAGCGCGACGCATGCCGACGACCGCCGCGGGGCGATCAACCTGGCATGGGAGTGGGCCGGAATCGCCGTGGCGTACCTGCTCGTCCGCAACCTGCCGAGGACGCGCGACGAGACGGCCATGATCGCCGGCGCGCTGGTGGCGACGGCGGTCTCGGTTGCGGCCTACGGGCTCTATCAAGGGTTCGTCGAGCTGCCGGCGCTCAAGCGGGCCTTCCTCGCCAATGCGCCCAAGGTCCTCAAGGAGATGGGCATCGCCCCCGGCACGCCGAGCGAGATGCTGTTCCGCCAGCGTGTGGTCGACTCGAAGGAGCCGTTCGCCACGTTCGCGCTGGCGAACTCGCTGGCCGGGTTCCTCGTCGGCCCGCTCGTCCTGGCGCTGGCGGTCGCCGCCGACAACCTCCGGCGCGACGGCCGAGGGTCGCGACTCGTCGCGCTCGGCCTGGCGGCGATCCCCGGGGCGATCCTCCTCGTCTGCCTGCTCATGACCAAGAGCCGCAGCGCCTGGCTCGGCCTGCTCGTCGGTCTGCTCGTGATCGCCCTGGCGGTCGCGCGGGCGGCTCGCGGGGCGGACGATTGGGATCGGCGTGATTGTCTTGGCGGTCGGCCTCGGCGGCCTGATCGCCGTGCTGGGGGCGCTCCGATCAGCTCGACACGAACATCCTGACCGAGGCGACCAAGTCGCTCCGGTTCCGCCTCGAATACTGGAAGGGGACGTGGGCCGTCCTCACGGACGCGCCGAACCCGTTCGATCCGAAGCCAGCCGCCCAGATGATGGCAGGCCAGCCCGTCGAGACTCCCTTCCCCGAGCAGCACGCGTTCTGGAGGGGCCTCGGCCCCGGCAACTTTGCGGGGGCCTACCTGCGGCACAAGCTGCCCGAGGCGAGCGAGGAGATCCTCGACCCGCACAACATGGTCCTCGAGGTCTGGACCACCGCGGGCCTCTTCGCCGTCGTTGCCCTGGTTGCTGCGCTCGGATTGGGTCTCTGGGCGATCCTTCGCCCCGCGCGCGATCCGGTCGACGACGAGCTCAACCGCGCCCCGCCGAAGCCGGCGCCGGGTTCCGCTCCCTCGACCGCAGCATGGCTGATCCCCTGGGCCGCCGCCGGGTGGCTCGCCGTCGTGCTCCTCGGGAAATTGAATCCTTTTCAGGGAGACTTGTTCACGCGTTGGATTATTCTCGGCCTCGGCTGGCTGCTGGCGCTGGGCCTGGGCTGGATGCTCTGGAGGCGGCGGCCGATCGCGGCGGCCGGGGCGGGGGCGGGGATGCTGGCGATCGCGGTCAACCTGCTGGCCGCGGGCGGGATCGGCATTCCGAGCGTCGCGCTGGTGCTCTGGATCCTGCTGGCGCTCGGATTGAACCTGCGTGACGACCGGCCCTCCGGCAGGCTCCGCGAGCGGCGGGGGATCGGCCGGGTGGCGATCGTGGCGCTGGTCTGGGCCGGGGTCATGGGGGCGTTCTGGGGGGCCATCGGGCCGTTCTGGAAGTCCGAGATCCTCACCGATCGCGGCGAGGCGCTGATGGAGCGGCGCCCGCCGCAATATGAGCTGGCGCGGGAGACCTTCCTCGCCGCGGCCGAGGCCGACCGCGCGAACATGCGGCCCCGGCTCGACCAGGCGGAGCTCGAGTTCGCCTTCTGGAAGTCGCCCGGCGGGATGAACCGGCCCGGCTACTGGGAGCGCGTGTTCCTCGCGCTCGACGAGGCGATCAAGCCCCCCTGCGCGACCCGAACTCGCTGCACGTCCGCCGGCTCCAGGCCCAGTACGCTCGAATGGTCCTCCAGCTCCTGCCCCGCCCCGAGCCCCGCGACCTGCTCTCGCTCCGGAGCAAGATCGTCCGCGCCGCGAGGCGAGCCGCGCAGCTCCACCCGACCAGCGCCGCGATCCGCGCCCAGCTCGCCCAGGCCAGCGCCGAGCTCGGCATGTACGGCGACGCCGTGACCGAGGCCGAGACGGCGCTGAAGCTCAGCGACATCACCCCCCACCTCGACAAGAAACTGCCCGCCGAGCTGGCCAGGGAGCTGAAGACGAAACTCGCCGAGTGGGCCAACCTCCGCGACAATCCGCCTCCGCCGCCGGCACAGAAGCCGGGCGGTCCCGGCGGGCAGGGACGCCCTGCCAACTCATGATGACATGAGCTGTCGTCATCGGGCCGGCCCGTTCCACGTGAAAGCGCCCCGCCGCGTCCCACTCACCTCGGGGCGCGGGCGATGGCGTCGGGTGTCGTGGCGTCGAGGAACGAGGCGAGCGTCGCGTCGGGCTTGCGGTCGTTGAGCCGGGTAAAGACGTCCGCCGCCTGGCGCGTCCGGCCCGAGAGGTACCATTCGGCCCCCAGGACGAGCCAGCCGTCGCGGTCGCCCGGCGTGGACTGCAGGTGCGTCTCGAGCTTGGCCAGGGCCTGCGCGAAGTCGCCGGGCTCGGCGAAGAGGGCCTGGACGTCCGTCGCGTTGATCAGCCAGCCGGGCTCGGCCGTGGTGGCGGCGCGGAACTGCTCGGCGGCCTCGGCGTAGTCGCCCCGGACGAGCGCGAGCTGCGCGAGCCGGACGCGGGGCTTGGCCGAGTTCGGATTGGCCCGGGCGGCCTGGGTGTACCGCTGCTCGGCGCGGTGGCGATTGCCGGCGCGGAACAGGTTGTCGCCGATGTTGACGTAGTTGTCCGACCGCGCCGGCTCGGGACGAGAAACCATCCGCGCCGTGGGTAGAGCCCCCGCGGCCGGGACCGTGGGGCTCGGCAGCATCAGCCCGCCGCCGACAGGCATTGGGGGAGGAACATAGATCGGTGTGTAGAAGGCCGGCAAGAAGACGCCGCCGAGCCCAATGATGAACGGCGACCCGCCGAAGCCCGACACACCGCCCCAGGGGCCGGGATGGTGCATATGATGAAACGAGGGCCCGTAGCGCGCCGACGCCAGGCTGCCCCCGCCGCCGTGGCCGCCGCCCCCGCCATGGCCGCCGCCGCCGTGCTGCCCGTACGCCGGCGCGACGCCGAACGCGAGAAGCAAGGCGATGCCGGCGCCCGGATGCCACGATCTCCGATCCGTGGAACGTCTCATGACCGCCCCGCCCTCCCGGCGACCGGCCGCGACGCGGTTCGCGTCGGGTCTCCTCGTTGAATTATTCACTGGCCGCGCGCGAATGGCAACGGCTCGCGCCGGCAAGAACGTGTGCGGAAAGCTTCGTCGGAGCCAGTCCCCAGGGCCGCCTCCAACTCTTCTCGCACGCTTTCTCAGAATCCCATCGGGACGGTGCGCGACCACGACGTCGGCAGCAGCCGGAGGTCGACGCCGAGGTCGGGGTGGGCCTTGGCGTCGAGCTTCAGGTCGTCGGGCGTCAGTGCGCCGGGGCGGAGCCGGTCCTTGGTCAGGATCGAGGCGCCGTCGCGGTCCTTGCGCGGGTTGGGGCCGACGACGTTGCGGACGTGCCGCGCGCCCCAGAAGTCGATCCACTGGCCCTTGACGTCGGGCCGCTGCCGGTTGGGCGCGGGGTCCTCGGGGCCGGAGACAGTGAAGAAGCCGAGGTCGTAGCCGTCGCCGTCGGCCTGCCAGGCCAGGGCGCCGTGCTCGAGTCCGCCGCCCAGCGAGCGGAGCAGGACCGAGCCGCGCCGGCCGCGCCCGGCGACCTCGAAGAAAGCCGACTTGTGGGATGAGACCAGCCACGGCCGCGCGGGCCTGGCTCGGCGCCGGGCCACGGGCCGACCTGCACGAGCGCCGCGCTCCGAGGCGTTCGAGCAGCGGTCGAGGTGCAGGTCGGCCTCGAACCGCGCCCGCGCGACCTTCTGCGGCCGCAGCGCGATGGCCGGGCCCTCCCCTTCGCAGAGGATCGCCGTGTTCGTCAGGCCCACGACCCCGCGGCCCAGCTCGGCCGCGATCGCCTCGCCGCCGACGCAGATCAGCAGGCAGTCGGCCAGTCCGCACGTCGGCAGATCGGCCTGCGTCGCGAACGGCCCGGGCCGTTTGGTCAGGGGCTTCGTCCCGGCCGCGCGGAAGAGCACGAGGCCCGACCCCGTGGGCATGGGTGACTCGCCCGACTTCAGCGCACATCGCGATAGGTAAAGATGGCCATCCTCGACTCTGACGAGCCGCGCGAGCCGTGACGACGGGGACCAGGCGAGGTTGATCCCCGTCAGCGCCAGGTCGCCGCCCTGGAGCTCGATCAGCGCCGGGGCAGCGGCGGCGGCCTGGGCGACCCACGTCGGCCCCTGCCCCTGCGTGGCGGTCGACTCGATCGAGAGCGACATCCCGTCGGGCAAACGGACCGGTGTCATCGGCCACGTCCCCGTGCCGGTCACCTTCAGCGTGACATACCCCGCACCCGGCGCGAGCCGGCGGGATAGGAATAGCCCGAGGTCGCCGCGCCAGGTCGGGTCGGCCACGTCGAAGCTCAACTCGCCGCCGGTCACCGCGGGTGTGGCCGCGGCTGATGCGGCAGGAGCCGACGCGTTCGGGGGGCCGGGCCGCGGGCGCTCGTGGCCGGCGGCGATGCTCGCGTTGACGCCGGCTACGAGCGGGACGTCCGCGAACGTGCGTGCGCCCGGAGGTCGAGGGGCCGTCGGCATGCCCGCGACGCCCGGCCCCGCGGCGGCCCGTCGCATCGCCGGCATCGGCAGTCGCGCGAATGTGCCGACGGTCGACTCGATCAGCGACGGCTGAGGCTCGGCGACGCGGGCGAGCACGGCGGGCCGCGCCTCGGGGAGAGTCGCCAGCCCGGAGGGCGTGGCGAGGTCGTCAATCGCCCAGCCTCGCTTCACCTCGCGGCTGTCCGCGTCCGAGCCCTTCCACGCGTCTCGCGCGGCGGCGAGGTCGGCGACGACCGCCTTCGCGCCCCGCTCACCGGCGGCGAGCCAGGACGGCCAACCGACGAACGCGTCGTCGTGGCCGAGCCACTCGACGGCGGTCGAGGGCGGCCCTGACAAATCCGACCGGGCGTCGATCAGCCCGGAGGGGTCGAGCCCCGCGACCTTCGCGAACGTCGAGCCCAGCGCCCGGACCTGCGGCGGCGACGACGATCGCCCGCCCGGCAGCTCGAGGATCGAGGCCCGGCTCGCCAGGATGCTCCGGTGGAAGAAGTACCGCCGCGGGTCGCGCGGCGTCGTGGGGCGGTGGACGACGATCGCGTCGCTCCCGCCGACGATGATCGAGCGGCTGATCGCCAGGTCGCCCGAGCCCGCCATGTCGAAGACCGAGGGCGCCGGCCCGCGGATCAGGCTGCCCTCGACGCGGATCTTGGACGTGCGGTCCGCCCTCTGGTCGGTCGGCTCGTCGACTCGGGCCAGCGTGACCGGATGCGTCCCGGTATTGAGCACGGTGACGGTGCACCGGCTCAGCGTCAGCTCGGCCCCTTTCAATGAGAAGAGGACGGTGAGCGATTGCGGGAGCGCCCGGGCGTCGACGACGAGGTCGAGACCCTCGAGGACCAGCCGGTCGCCGTCGAGCGCGAAGACCGCCGAGCGGTCGCGGACGAGCGCCGTTGTCGACGGCTCGACGACGATCATCGGCCGGAACCCCGGCCGGGCGCGGATGGTCCGGGCCTTGGCCCGGTCGAGCAGGTCGTCCTCGAAGAACGGGCCGTTGTCGGCGATCTCGACGACTCCGCCGTTGTTATTGAGCGCGGCGCGGAGTGAAGGGACGTCAGACGAATCGGCCGCGACGGGCACGCGGCGGACGACCACCGTGGGGCCGTCGACGCTCGCGATCGGCCTCCGTGCCCAGTCGGGAAGCGACGCGGCTTCGAGGTCGGCCCGATACGGGGGCTCGGGCGGCGCCGACGCCAGAGGCTCGGGCGGCTCGACCCACGTCGGTTTCGGCGGTGCCGCGACGACGGGCGTCGTCCTCGGCATGATGATGGGCCGGTCGGTCGGGCGGACGATCGGCGCGACCACGACGGGTGGCGCGACGACCCCGGCTCCGCCCTGCCCTTCCTCGGCGGGCGGATTGTTGGAGATCGGCCCGGCCTCGGACGGCGTGAGGAACTGGAGGACGCCGAAGCCGACGAGCGCGATCGCCAGGCCGAGCACCGCGCCGGCGGCGATCCAGGTCGAGAGCGGCAGCTCCCCGCCGGACCCGCGACGGATCGGCCGCGACTGGGCGATTGCGAAGACGCCGTCCTCGTCGGCTTGAGTCACCGCCGCACCGCCGCGGCGGCGGACGTTCGCGGGCGCGGCGTCGTCCTCGAGCGAGGCGAGCATCGCGATCGAGACCTCGGCGGGCGCCGGCTCCGCGGGGGAGCGGGCGGGGCCGGGCAGGCGTGGCGCGGATCGACCGGGCTTTCCCCGTTCGTCAACGGCCGGGGCCAGGCCGATCTCGTCGTCGTCATCGTCGGCGATCAGCGCCTCGGCGATCGGCTCGTCGTCGTCATCGTCGGCAATCAGGGCGTCGACGGCATCGCCCGACTTGCCCCTCGCCTCGGGGAGGGCGTCGAGCGCGGCGATGAGCGACAGGTAGTCGGGGAACCGGGCCTCGGGCTTCTTGGCCATCATCTTCAGCACGAGCGTGGCCAGCTCGTCGGAGACCTCCGACCGGAGCTCGCGGACGTCGGGCACGGGGGCCGTGCAGTGGCGGCCGAGCTTGTCCGGCACGCTCCCCCCGGGGTACGGCGGCGAGGCGGTCAACAGGAAGTAGAAGGTGCAGCCGAGCGAATAGAGGTCGCTCCGCACGCTGGTCGCGCGGCTGTCGCGGGCCTGCTCGGGCGCCATGTAGTCGACGGTGCCGACGGTCGTGCCGTCGCGGGTGACGCGCTCGTCCTCGGCCTCGGCCTGGAGGGCGAGGCCGAGGTCGATGATCTTCACCCGGCCCTCGGGCGTGACGAGGAGGTTGGCCGGCTTGACGTCCCGGTGGATCACCCCGCGGCCGGCCGCGTAGTCGAACCCCTCGGCCGCCGAGCGGATCACGCGGATCGCCTCGGCGATCGGCAGCGGTCCCGACGTGCGGACCCGGTCGTGCAGGTCGCCGCCGGCGACGTATTCGAGGACCAGGTAATGGCGCCCGTTGTCGGACCCGCGGTCGTAGATCGCGGCGATGTTCGGGTGCTCGAGCGCCTCGGCGCTCTTGGCCTCGCGGAGGAAGCGCTGGAGCAACGTCGGATTGCGGGCCAGGGTCCGCGGCAGGACCTTGACGGCGACCTCGTGCCCCGTCTCGGCGTGGACCGCGAGGAAGACCGAGCTCATGCCCCCCGAGCCGAGGGGCTGTACGAGGCGATAGCTCCCCACCTTCGGGGGCGCCTTGGCCGGCTCGTTGCTCTCGGGTTCCGGCATGGGGTCGATCCCGGGTGTCATCCGCCTCGATTCGGCGAGGCTACCAACCTACTTATTCTACGCGGCGTGCCGACCAGTGACGACGACCCGTCCAAAATCCGTGGGCTGGCGAACCCGGCGTATCCCCCTGCGCATCCGGACGAGGGACGAGTTGACACCGCCCCGCGGATCGGGCGAGAATCGGGCCCCCCGTCGAAGAAATCCGCGCCCGTAGCTCAGGTGGATAGAGCGGCGGTTTCCTAAACCGCAGGCCGCAGGTTCGAATCCTGCCGGGCGCATTCCCCCGCCGTACCCTCTCAATGCGCCCGTAGCTCAGTGGATAGAGCAACGGTTTTCTAAACCGTCGGTCGCAGGTTCGAATCCTGCCGGGCGTACTTGGCCGACGGCGGCCGGTCCCTTGACAGGGCGGGCGGGGTCGTGTCCGATGTGCGTCTGGGCGATGCCGGCGCGTGCCCCGCGGCCGGGTGCCCGTTCCACGTGAAACGACTGCGGGCCCGCCGCGCCACCTCTCCGCCCGCCCCGCCGTCAGACCGGGCGAACCCATGCCATCCCCAGACGCGCCGCGCTCCAACGCCCTCGACATCCACCTGACCGACCTCGAGACCTGCTGGACCACGGTCCGCAACGCCCACACTCCAGGCCCGGTGGGCGAGCTCGCCATGCGCGAGCTGATCGGCCGCTATCACGACGCGGTCGAGCGCTACCTCCGGCTGAAGCTCCGCGACCAGAACCTCGCCGACGAGGTCTTCCAGGAGTTCTGGACCAAGCTGCTCACCCACAAGCTCGCCGGCGCGGACCACAACAAGGGCCGGTTCCGCGACTACCTCCGCACGGTGCTCCACCGGCTGATCATCGACCACTTCCGCGGCCGGAAGCTCCAGTCGCTGCCGCCGGGCGACCTGCTCGACCCCTCCCGCCCCGACGCCGACTATGATCGAGTCTGGCGCGAGGCGGTCATCAAGCGCGTCTGGTCTCGGCTCGAGACCTACGAGACCAGCACGCCCAAGAACCGCTACGCCAGCGTCCTCCACCTCCGGGTCAACAACCCGAAGGCGTCGATCGAGGAGATCGCCCAGATCCTCGGCGACCAGACGAAGTCGAAGATCACCCCCGAGGCCTTCCGCAAGACCCTCCAGCGCGCCCGGGGCAAGTTCCTGGAGCTGCTCATCCAGGAACTGCGTGAGACCATACACCCGTCGAATCCCGAGGACATCGAGGCCGAGATCTTCGACCTCGGGCTCGGGCAGCTGTACCGGCGCTACTCGGCCGAATCCAAAGATTAGAGACAGCCCGCACACCCCATGCGCAGCAAGTCTTCCTCGCCCCGCCAATCCCGCCAATCCCCCAAACCCATCACAACAGTCGCATCGCGAAAACTACCCACCCCCTTGACCAGGGATGAGTACTCGCTAAATTTACAATGCCGTGTGGTTTGTGGCGACGTGTTGCGCCGGCCGGGACGTGGACCGTCCACTCGCGCACGGATTCGTCACGAATCGGCGTCGGAACCGAGTGCTACGCTTCTGAGAGGAACGACGATGCTGGTACTCTCCCGCAAGAAGGACGAGAGCATTATCATCAACGACCACATCCGCGTGACGATCGTCGAGATCCGCGGGGACAAGGTCCGCCTGGGGATCGACGCGCCCAAGGAGGTGTCGGTCCATCGACGTGAGGTGTACGAGGCGATCCAGAACCAGGCTCGCCAGAACGCCGTCGCGCCCGAACCGGGCCTTTGATGGCTCGCCCTCGCCTTCGCTGCTGAAGCATGACCGGTAGGGTCTGATGTCGGCCCGCGGACTCGCGCCGGCGGGGCGTCTATCGCGCCGCCGTCTGCTTCATGAGCCGCACGAACTCGCGCATCCACGGCCCGTTGTCGGGCCAGCCGCGCACGGTGACGAGCGCGCCGTCGACCACCACATCGCGATTGACGAATTCCGCCCCGGCCGCTCGTACGTCCGGCTCGAGGTCGGCGTAGCACGTGAGGGTCTTGCCCTTCACGCCGCCGGCGGCCATCACGAGCAGCGGACCGTGGCAGTTGGCCGCGATCGGCTTGCCCGTGTCGACGAAGTGGCGGACGATCGCCACGGCCTTCGGCTTGTTGCGGAGATACTCAGGGGCCCGTCCCCCCGGCAGCACGAGGCCGTCGTAGGCCGTCGGGTCGACCTCATCGAGGCCCAGGTCGGCCTGGACGCGATAGCCGGGCTTCTCGGTGTAGGTGTCGAAGCCGGGCTCGAAGTCGTGGACGACCGAGAGAAAGGCCCGCTTCGTCGGCGCGACGACGTCGACCTTCCACCCCTCTTCCTCGAGGCGGTACTTGGCGTAGTAGATCTCCTGCGCCTCGCCCGCGTCGCCGGTCATGAGGAGTATGCGAGCCATGGGAGAGAGCCTCGCGGCATGTCCATCTCGGGCCAACTTCGGGACAGGCTAACTCGCGAGACACGCCCGTGCAAGACGCCACCGCGCTCCACGTGAAACATCGTCGCTCGGCTTGACCCCCCCGCCGGGCGGTCGATACATTGATTTCGCCGGCCCCGTCGTCTAGCCTGGTCCAGGACACATGCCTTTCACGCATGCAACACGGGTTCAAATCCCGTCGGGGTCATAAGCTCGAGGCGTCCGCGGGCCAGGTGGCCTTCGGACGCCTCAAGCATTGACCGGCACCGCCTCGCCGGCCGGCAGCTCGCACGCGACGGCCTCCGTCGGGGACGGCGGCACGAGCCGATCGAGCAACACGGCCACGGTGATGTCGCTCACGACGTTGGTCATCGCCCGGCATCGGCCGAGGACCCAGTCCACGGTCAGGAGCAGGGGGACGATCGTCTCGGGCAGGTGGACGGTCCGCACGACGATGATCAGCGAGATCAAGCCGGCCTCGGGCACGCCGGAGATCCCGATCCCCGCGATGGCGCACGCTGCGGCCGCCGTCAGTTGCTCGGCGAGCGTCAGGTGGACCCCGCTCGCCTGCGCGACGAAGAGGACGGCCATCGCCTCGTAGAGCAGGATGCCGTCGTTGTTCAGGTTCGTGCCCACGCACGCGGCCATCCGCGCCGACTGGGGAGAGACGCCCATCCGGTCGAGCGAGCGGAGGGTCATGGGCAGCGAGGCGAGGCTGCTCGCCGTGCCCATCGCGTAGACGACCGCGTCATGGGCGCCGGCCCAGAACCGGCGGAGCGGCATTCGCGCGACGAACTTGATCCAGAGCTGGTAGACGACGGCCACCTGGATGGCCAGACCGAGCATCCCGACGCCGAGGTAGACGACCAGACCCGCGAACGGCCGGAACCCGTAGTGGCCGACGGTCCGCGCGACCACGCCGAAGACGGCCAGGGGCACGAGCAGGATCGCCCACGAGAGGATGATCTCGATGGCGCGGAAGGTCGTCACCACACCGTGCTCGACGGCCAAGTACGAGGTCTCCCCGTGGGCAATCTGCTCCGCCTTCGCCCGCCGCAGCGCCGCGCCCATGAGCACCGCCACGACCACGATCGAAATCACGGCGTTCTCGACGATCGGCTTCACGAGCGACGTGGGGACCATCGCGACCAGCTCGTCCACGAACTGGATCCTGCGGGACGGGTCGACGGTCCTCGCCGCGCGGGCCAGATCGGCCCCGGCCGCGGCGGCCGTCTCCTGATCTGCGATGTGCAGCGTGAGGCCCGGCTTGAGCGTGTTCGAGAGGACCAGGCCAATCGTCAGCGCGATCACAGCGTTGATCATGGCAATCGCGACCATGACGGCGCCCGACCGCGCGGACCTCGGTCCGTAAGAACGCGTCGATCACCGCGAACAGGAGCAGGGGCCCGGCGAGGCCCTTGATCATGTCGATGATCAGCGACCCGAGCTTGGCCAGGGGCTCGGCACGCTCGCCGAGGATCACGCCCGCGACCATGCCCAGGACCATCGCGACGACGATCCGCCCGGCCAGCGGGAGCCGACGCCGGGGCCGGTCGCGTGTCGGATTCGCCATCGAGAGCGGCCCCGCAATGAGTCGATTAGCGGCCGGGCGGCGGCTCAGCGCCACAGGGCCTCCAGATGGGCGGCGACGCAGCCGGCCAGGATCGAGAGATTATATCCCCCTTCCAGGACGCTCACGAGCCGCCCGCCGGCGTGCGTCTCGGCCACCTGGACGATGAGCTTCGTCAGCGTGATGAAGTCCTCCACCTCCAGGCCGAGGTCGCCGACCGGGTCCTCGGCGTGCGCGTCGAACCCCGCGCTGATGAGGACGAGCTCGGGCTTCATCGCGTCGGCGAGCGTCGTGAGGCCGCTCTCGAACGCCGCGTGATAGTCAGTCCGTGGTACCCCGTAGGGCAGGGGGATATTCCGCTTCGTCCCGAGCGCCGCCCCGGTCCCCGTCTCGTCGGCCGCGCCGGTGCCGGGGTAGAAGGGATAGCGGTGGATCGACAGGAAGGCGAGCCGCGGGTCGTCGTAGAAGAGGTCCTGCGTGCCGTTGCCGTGGTGGACGTCGAAGTCGACGACCATGACCCGGCTCATCCCGTGGACCGCGAACGCATGCGCCGCGGCGATGGCGACGTTGCCGAAGAGGCAGAACCCCATCGGTCCGTCCTTGACCGCATGATGCCCCGGCGGCCGCACCAGGCAGGCCGCCCGCTTCTCGGGCCCTTTCACGACCGAGTCGACCGCCTCGATCGCCGCGCCGGCCGCGAGCCTGGCCGCGAGTAGCGACCCGGAGGACATCCACGTGTCGATCTCGATCGCCCCGCCGCCGACCTGGGCGTAGCGCTCGACGAGGGCCAGGTGCTCGGGCGTATGCACGCGGAGGATCTCGGCGGCGGTCGCCTCGCGGACGTTGCCCGCGGGACAGGCCCGGTCCAGCCCGATTCTCGCGAGGTGGCGGAGGACGGTCTGGAGCCGCTCCGGCCGCTCGGGATGGCCCTTGGGCGGGACGTGGTCGAGCATCCGCGAGTCGGTAAACAGCGTGACCATCGGCAGCCTCCTCCGTCCGACGGTACTGGCCGGCCGGGCGGATGACAATCGTTCCACGTGGAACGGGGCGTGGGAATGCAGGGCCCGGCCGATTACCATGGCCGGCCCATGAACGCTCCCCACCCTCCAGCCCCGCCCGACCGCGAGTGGATCGCCATCCTCGCACTGACGATCGTGGGCGCGGCGCTGCGACTGGCCGGGTTCGGTCGGCTGGGGCTCGACCACTTCGACGAGGGGATCTACGCCTCGGCCGGGATGTGGTCGCTCGCGCCGGGCGGGCTGGAGGGGATTGATCCGGGGCTCATCCCGTACGCGCCGCCCGGGTATCCGATCCTGGTCGGCCTCGCCTATTCGCTTTACGGCCCGACGGACCGCGCCGCGATCGCCGTCTCGATCGTGGCCGGCATCGCCGCGGTCCCGCTCGCCGGCTGGCTCGGGCAGGCGGACGTTCGGGCACGGCGCCGGGGCGGCTGCGGCCGGCCTCGCGGCGGGGTCGATGGCGCATCTCGACCTTCAGCCGGATGGCGCTCGACCGACGCGACGTTTCTCGTCGCCTGGCTCGCGGCGATGATCGCCGGCGGCCGCTTCCTCGAGAAGCCGGGGCCGTGGCGTGCGGTCGTCCTGGGCCTGGCCGTCGGGGCCGCGCAGCTCGTGAAGTACAACGGATGGCTCGCCGGGGCGATCGTCGCGGCCACCGCCCTCCTCGGCCCGGTCGTCTCCGCCGAGGAGCGCTTTCGACCTCGCGTAGTGCGGACCTTCGGCTGGGGGCTACTGGCCGCGGTCGTCGCCGCGATCGTCGAGTGGCCCTGGTTCCGGTTCGTCGAGGCCCACGGCGGATACGCCGCGCTACTGGCCCATCAGCGCGGCTACTTTGACGGACTCGGCAAGTGGCCCGCCAACTGGCTGGTCCATCTCCGCGAGCTCGCCGCCCTCGATCCGTCTGAGGTCCTCGGGAGGATTCTCGGCCCGACGATGGCCCTGCTCGCCGTCGCGGGGATGGCCGCGCTCGAGGGGCGCCGATCTGCGAGGCCCGCTTCTCGGTGCGATCGGCCTGGGCATCGTCGGCCTGGTGCTGTTCCGGTCCTCGACGACCTGGTGGATCGGCCTGGCGCTTGTCGCCTTCTCGCTCCGGGACGGCTCGCCGAACGTCCGCCTGGCCGGTGCGTGGTGGCTCGCGCTCTCGGTCCTGACGCCGCTCTACCATCCGTACGCGCGGCTCTGGCTCCCGCTCGAAGCGGCCGGGTGGCTGTCGGGCGGCTTTGCCATCGCGTCGAGTGTCCGATGGGCCGACGCGGACGATCGGCGGCCGAGCCGGGCGAAGGCCGCCGCTCTCGGGCTCGCCATCGTCGCGGGCTGGATCGTGCCGGGACTCATCCCGCCGAGGCCGAAGCCCCTGCCTGGCGGGATCGCGGAGCCGCGGGATTCGCTCCGCAACGCAACGGCGCGGATCGTCGCGCGGATCCCGAGGGACGTCCGGGCGATCCAGGTCCTCGGCCGGCCCGCGATGCTCTTCTACGCGATGCCCCTCCTCGGGGGGAGGGGCATCGCAAGCGGCCGGCTACCCGACTCGAGGGCGCTGCTCGTGCCCGGGGCCGCGGAATGGGCGCTCGATCGACGTCGTGCTGCTCCGCCAGGAGGGCGACCCGGACGCCGTCCTCGACCGGCTACTCGAACGCTGGGAGGTCGTCGCCGAGGAGCCGACGACGCTCTCGAAGGCGACGCTGCTCGACGTCGACCCGCATGCCGCGACTGGCGACCTTTCCGCCAGGAACGAGCCGTTAATCCTCCTGCGTCGGCGCTCCCCGTAGGGTCCGCTGTGCGGACGTCTCCGATCGATCGCCCCGGAACGGAAGACGTCCGCACAGCGGGCCCCACCATCTCTTGAGCTTTACACCGTCCCGCCACGTGGCTACGATCCGGCCGCGAACGGATTCGCCGACGTTGCACGGAGGCAGCGGCACGTGGCCAAGATCATCGCCGTGGCCAACCAGAAGGGGGGCGTCGGCAAGACGACGACGGCGATCAACATCGCCGCCGGCCTCGCCAAGGCCGGCAAGACCGCGCTGGTGATCGACGTCGACCCCCAATGCAACGCCACGAGCGGCCTGGGCGTCGAGCCCGCCGCGGCACCCGCTCGTCGCCGGCAAGCCGCTGGCCGAGTCGGTTGTCGCGACGTCTCAGGAGCGGCTCAGTGTCCTGCCGGGGTCGCAGAGCCTCGCCGATGCCGATGCGCTGTCGGCATCCAACCGCCAGCGCGCGTCGAGCCTTCGCCAGCAGCTCGCCAGCGAGCTGGGCGACTACGACTACGTGATGATCGACTGCCCGCCCTCGCTCGGCCAGCTCACCCGCGCGGCGCTGGGCGCGGCGAGCGAGGTGTACATACCGATCCAGTGCGAATACTTCGCGATGGAGGGCCTCTCGCAGATCATCGAGCTGGCCCGGCAGACGAAGGCGAAGGAGAACCACCGGCTCGAAATCGGCGGGATCGTTCTCGACAATGTACGACCCGGCGCTCGAGCTGGCGAACGAGGTGGCGGGCGAGGTCCGGGGCTTCTTCGACTCGACCGTCTTCGACACGCCGATCCCGCGCGACGTTCGCATCAGCGAAGCCCCGAGCCACGGCGTCAGCGTGCTCGACTACGCGCCACGGGCCAGGGGGGCCTGGGCCTACGCGGAACTCGTCATGGAGGTCATCGACCGTGCACAACAATAAGCGACGACTCGGCCGCGGCCTGGATGCACTCCTCGGCGCGAGAACGGGGGCTTCGAGGCCACGTCACTTGACTCGGCTGAATTGCTCCACCTGCCGGTCGACCAGATCGACCCGAACCCGTTCCAGCCGCGCACGGGTCTTCGACCCGGCCGAGATCGCCGCGCTCGCCGACTCGCTCCGCCAGCACGGGATGCTCCAGCCGGTGATCGTCCGCCAGGTGGAGGATCGCTACCAGCTCATCGCAGGGGAGAGGCGGCTCCGCGCCAGCATCGAGGCGCAGCTTCACGAGATCCCCGCGCGCGTCTTCGACCTCGATGACCAGCGCGTGGCCGAGCTGGCGATGGTCGAGAACCTCCAGCGCGAGGACCTGAACGCGATCGAGAAGGCCCTCGCCTTCCGCGACTACCTGGCCCAGTACGGCGGGACTCAGGAAGAGCTCGCGAGCCGCCTCGGCCTCGACCGCTCGACCGTCTCAAACCTGATCCGCCTGCTCGACCTGCCCGAGGACGTCCGCCAGGCCGTGCTCGACAAGAAGATTACCCAGGGCCACGCCCGCGCGCTGCTCGGCCTGCCCGACACCGAGACGATGCTCGCCACCTGCAGGCGGGTGATCGCCGAGACGCTGTCGGTCCGCCAGACCGAGGCCCTCGTCGCGACCGGCGAGCCCACCCCCGCGAAGACCCGCGTCCGCAAGGACCCGGCCGAGCCCGAGTCGACCCCCTCCGGCGGCAAGGCCCCGCACGTCCTCGAGCTTGAGCAGCAGCTCTGCGGAAGGTTCGGCACCGCGGTCGCCATCCGCGTCAAGGCCCGCGAGCGCGGGCAGATTGTCATTGATTTCAACACGCAGGAAGAATTCGATCGCGTCGTCGGACTGATCCGTGGCTATTGATGTCTCGGTTGAACATTGGTATCTTCGGACAAGCGTCTCATCGGCAGTCTTGATTGAGAAGCGTGGCGTCAGTACGGAACCACGCTTCTCATTTCTCTCGCCGCAGTGCGCGAATGAGAAGGCCGCCGCCCGTCCCGACGCGACGGTCGTCGACGCCTGATCTGGCCATGCGACGCCGAAGTCCTTGGCCAAGCTCAGGCTAGCTCGAGCGGGACGGGGGATCGGATCGTCCGGGGCACCGCGATTGCATCGGGCGAGGCGATGCGCGACGGCGCCGGCGGAATCTGCGGTTGGACTATGACGTCCGTCCGGCGAGGCGACTTCGAGGATCATCGATGCTCAATGGCGTGATGGTCGACGACCTGACGGGGCATTTCCTGCGGGTCGCGACCGACGATGACGGGAGCCGCGAGCTGGCACAGACGCTGAGGGGCTTCTTCCACGACGCGAGGAACCGGCTCAACTCGCTGAAGATCGGGCTCTACCTGGCGCGCCGGGCCGCCGCGCCGCCGCAGCGCAAGGTCTGGGAGGAGCTGGATCAGAGCTATCGCGGGCTGGAGCAGCTCGTCGACCGGATCCAGACTCTGTGCCGCCCGATGGAGCTGTCGCCCGTCACGGACGACGTGCGCCCCTGGCTCGAGGAGCGTCGCGCCCTCTGGTCGTCCCAGCTCGGCGCCGCGGGGCGGACGCTCCATTGGGCGCCGCCGCCGAGCCCGGCGGTCGGCCGGTTCGACCCGATGCGGCTGATCCAGGGGCTCGACGCGCTCGTCGGCTGGCGTGCGTCGGGGGAGGGCCGCGGCGAGGCCGCACGGATCGCCTGGGCGCCGACTCGGCCGATCTCCACATCGAGTGGTCCGAGGACGGGCCGAGCGTCGACGGGCCGATCGAGGGCCGCGACGGCCGGTCGGTCTCGATGGTGCTGCCCATCCTGGCCCAGATCATGACGGCCCACGACGGCTCGCTCGCCGTCTCGCAGCGCGGTGGGCTAGTCGTCCGGCTCGCGTGGCCGGCCGGCGAGGCCGAGTCGGTCGCGACCCCGGCTTGACCCCGGCGGCGTGGCCGACATACGATGGTCGGCCACGCGATCGCGGGGCGTAGCGCAGCCTGGTTAGCGCGCCTGCCTTGGGAGCAGGAGGTCACCAGTTCGAATCTGGTCGCCCCGATTCCTGCGCCGATCGGCGATCCCCCCCAGCGAGACGGATTCATGACGCCCGCCGACCCCGCGAAGCAGAACGCGGCCCGCCTCGCCGCCGACCTCGTCAAGACCGGCATGGCCGTCGGCCTCGGCTCGGGAACGACCGCGACGCTGATGATTCAGCGCCTGGGCCAGCGGGTGAAGGAAGAGGGGCTCGACTTCCTCGGCGTCCCGACGAGCCGGGCGTCGGCCGAGCTGGCGGCGTCGGTCGGCATCGCGCTGGTCGACCTCGACGCGGTCGACACGCTCGACCTCGACCTCGACGGCGCCGACGAGGTCGACAACGCGTTCCGGATGATCAAGGGCCGGGGCGGCGCCTTGCTCCGCGAGAAAATCGTCGCGGCGGCGGCCCGGCGCCGCGTGTTCATCGTCGGCGAGACCAAGCACGTCGAGCGGCTCGGGCTCAAGTTCCCCGTGCCGGTCGAGGCCTCCCCGTTCGGCCTGCTCCACACCGAGCGGGCCCTGCGGGCGCTCGGGGCCGTCACGAAGATCCGCGCGGCGGGCGAGGGGCCCCATCCCTACGTGACCGACGGCGGCAACCGGATCATCGACTGCCGCTTCGAGCGCGGGATCGACGACCCGGCCGCGCTCGACATCAAGATGAAGTCGATCCCGGGCGTCTTCGAGACCGGGCTGTTCCTCGGGCTCTGCGATGCCCTGATCGTCGGCAGGCCCGAGGCAGCCGTGTTGATCGAGGTCCATGCGTGATCCGGGTGGGGCGGGCCTCCGTGCCCGCCGGGGATAGGCCCCGTCGGGCGGGCACGGAGGCCCGCCCCACCCGGAACGATGGCCCGCCCCAAGGAAAACCGCCCGGGACTTCAGTATCCGTCGTTTCCACGTGAAACCGAGCCAACCGGCTCCGACTTGCCGGCCAGGCGCGCCTTGAGCGTGTCGAGGATCTCGGCCGTGCGGCTGGCGCCGAATGCGGTCGCAGCCGAGCTCGACGCACCGGAGTACGCCGTCGAGGTCGCGGACGCCGCCGGCCGCCTTGAGCTTCACGTGGGCGGGTGAGGCCTTGCGCATCAGGATCAGGTCAGCCTCGGTCGACCCCCCGGTGCCATAACCGGTCGAGGTCTTCACGTAGTCGGCCTTGTGCTCGCCGCAGATCTGGCAGAGCCGGGTCTTCTGCTCGTTGTTCAGGTAGCAGTTCTCGAAGATCACCTTGACGATCGCCCCTCGCGAGTGGGCGACGCCGACGATCGCTTCAATATCATCGGCGACTTCCTTCCACTCCCCGCCGAGGACCTGGCCGATGTTCACGACCATGTCCAGCTCCGTCGCGCCGTCGTCCATGGCGGTCATGGCCTCGGAGACCTTCACGAAGGTCGTGTGCCCGCCGTGGGGGAAGCCGACGGTCGTGCCGACGGCGACGCCCGTGCCGTCGAGGATCTCCTTCGCCAGTGCAACCGCATACGGCTTGATGCAGACGCTCGCCACCCCGTATTCGGCGGCCAGACGGCAGCCGGCCTCGAGGTCGGCCTTGGCGAGGGTCGGGCCGAGCAGCGAGTGGTCGATCCGCTTGGCGATTGACTCGTAAGTCAGTAACATCGGAACCTCCGGTTGCTCGGCGGATTGCGGTGGCCCACGATTGTGGCAACCCTGGTCCGACGAGGCAAGGGTCGGGGCGCGGACCCGCGCGGGGAGCGGGGCGGGGAGGGGACGATGTCGCGTCCGACGGTCGCCGTGGTCGGTGCCAGCGCGAATCGGCTTAAGTTCGGCAACAAGGCCGTGCGGGCGTTCCGGAATGCCGGATACGACGTCTACCCGATCAACCCGAAGGGCGGGGAGATCGAAGGGCTCAAGGCGTACGCGAGCCTCGACGCGCTGCCCGTCGAGCGGCTCGACTCGGTGACGATCTACGTCCCGCCCGAAACCGTGCTGTCCGTGCTCGATCAGGTGGCGGCGAAGCATCCTGGCGAAGTCTGGCTCAACCCGGGAACGGCGACTCGCGAGGTGGTCGCGCGGGCCGAGGCCCTCGGTCTGCACACGATCCAGGCATGCAGCATCCTCGGCATCGGCGAGCGGCCGGAACGGCTCTGAGCATGGGTCATGCCCCCGTGCTCACCGGGCTCTTCTCGCGCCGGGGCGACCGGGTGGCAAACGTCGTGCGCCGCCCGAGGTTGGGCCGGAACATCATCAGGATCACGAGCGGCAGGTAGAGCAGCACGAGCGTCCCGCCCGCCGAGATGTACCAGAACTGGCTGGCGACCAGCAGCGCGGCCGAAGTGGCGATCAGCTCGCCCAGGTTCTTCTCGGCCGGCCAGAAGGTGGTCCAGCCGACCAGGGCGACGTAGGCGATCCAGACGGGCAGGCGGTAGCCCGCGTCGACGCCCGACCAGAAGCTGCCGGTCGCCGGGGCGTCGGCCGTGGGCCAGAGGCCGGCCTCGGCCATCGTCCGGCGCCGAGGGCGACGGCCCAGTTGTTCACGCCCGGGAGGAAGATCGCGAGCAGGACCGACGTCGCGAACACCCCCAGGGCGATCGGCCCGAACAGGATCCAGCCCCGGCGCCGGTAAAAGCCGGTCCAGAGCGGGATCAGCGCCGATGCTCGCGGGCATCCAGGCGGCGGAGATCCCGATCAGGATGCCGGAGAAGATCGGCATCCGGTAGAAGAGGATCGCGAGCACGATCAGCGCCGCGGGGACGAGCTGGCCTCCATCGGCCAGCGCGAAGCGGCAGTAGGGCAAGAGCAGGTAACACGTCGCGACGGCCAGCCCCGAGATCGGCCGCTCGAAGTGCCGCCAGCCGACGATGAGCAGGCCGACGACGAGGCCCACCTGCGCCAGGCACGCCAGAAGCCGGGCGAGGGCCTTGTGCGGCTCGCGCTTCAGGTCCTTCGAGAGCGGCGTGGCGTCGACGACGAGCGAGACGGTCTTGCTCGCACCCGGCGTCCGGGGAGGCTCCGACCCGTCCTGCTTCGCGGGCTTGGTGGCGTCGGCCGGGTTCCGCGCCGCCCCCTCGGCCAGCGTGAGGCTCACGGTCTCGACCACGAACAGCCCGAGTACGCCGACCGAGATGCACGCCAGGCCCGCCGCGTTGAGGTTCGGCTCGAGCAGCGGGCGCCGGGTCAGGCCGAGGTCGAGCAGGCACCGCGCCAGCCAGAGGAGCGAGCCCAGGAAGAGCCAGAGGTAGGCGAACCACGGCTTCTCGTCCGCGCCGCTGGAAACGAGCATCATCATGCCCGGGGCCAGGGCGAAGAGGAGCAGGAGGTCGAGGTTGCGGATGCTCCAGAAGCGGCTGAACTTGAAGAAGATCGTCACGCAGCCGAGCAGCGTGAGGAACAGCCAGACCTCAGGGCCGACCGCCAGGTCGGGCACCAGCGCGCCACCCACGGCAACCCTCTTCTCGGGAAAGACATAAAGGCCTGCCGGCTCGGGATCTCTGCCCGATCGGCCGGCCGTTTCATTCGGACTGGATCTTACGGGCCTTTCCCCGGTGACGCAACCCACCCCGGGGCCCGCCCCTTGTGCAGTCGGCGGATCACTCGGCGGCGAAGGGCACGGGCTCGCCGTTCAGCTCGCTCATGGCGTTCATGGCGGCGCGCTGCTCAGCGTCTTTCTTGTTCTTGCCCCAGGCCGGGCTGTACTTCTGGCGGCCGATCTGCGCGGCGACCTTGAAGCACTTCGAGTGGTCGGGACCCTTCACGTCGAGCAGCAGGTAGGTCGGCGTGGCGCCGAACTGCCGCTGGGCGGTCTGCTGGAGCTGGCTCTTGTGGTTGATGAAGCCGTGGCCCTCGACCGTCTCGTCGATCTCGGCCTCGAGGTGCTCGACAATGAACCGCCGCGCCGCCTCGATGCCGCCGTCGAGATAGATCGCGCCGATCAGGCTCTCGAACACGTCGGCCAGCAGCGACGAGGGGGTCGGGCCCTGCATGCCCATCCCCTTGCCGAGGACCAGGCACTCCTCGAACCCGAGCCGCTCCGAGATCTTGGCGCAGGTGCTCCGCGAGACGACGACCGACTTGATCCGCGTCAGCTCCCCCTCGAGATAGTCGGGGAACCTGCGGTAGAGCATGTCGCAGACGATCAGCCCGAGCACGGCGTCGCCGAGGAACTCGAGCCGCTCATTCGACGCCAGCCGGTGGTCGGCCCCCGAGGCGTGCGTCAGCGCCGCGCGGAGGTAGCTGATATCCTCGAAGGTATAGTCGAGGAGGTCCTGACAATGCTCGAGCAGGTCTTCCTCAACTCGAGGGCTGGGTTCGGGCATGGAGTTGGCCGACCGATAAGGGCAATTCGAGCGGACTTGATCCATCAAATTATCGGCCGAGACGGCCTTATGTCAATTGTCGCGGACCGGGCAGAGCGTCCCGTCCGCGGGGCGCGGGAGGCACCGATGAGAGTTCGCCATCTGGATCACGTGCAGATCGCGATGCCCGCCGGGCGCGAGGACGAGGCGAGGGCCTTCTACCGCGACGGGCTCGGCATCCCCGAGACGGCCAAGCCCCCGCACCTCGCGGCCCGGGGCGGATGCTGGTTCGAGCGCGGCGACCTGAAGATCCACCTGGGTGTCGACGAGCCTTTCGTGCCGGCCCGCAAGGCCCATCCCGCACTCGTCGTCGAGGATCTTCCCGGACTGGTGAGGAGCCTGCGCGACTCGGGATACCGGGTGGTCGAGGATCAGCCGCTCGACGGGTACGACAGGTGCTACGTCGACGACCCTTTCGGGAACCGGATCGAGCTGATGGAGCCGAGGGCCTGACGACTCGCGTCCCGACTTTGACCTCGGCCCGCGCCCGCCGCTATCATGGTCCGATCTCCATCCAGCCCTTCGTCATTAAGGACCGGACCCGTGGTTCCCGCCAAGGACTTCAAGCGGCGGATGGTCGTCGAGATCGACGGCGCGCCGCACATGATCGAGCACATCCAGGTCCAGACCCCCAGCGCCGGGGCGCGGCCACGCTCTACAAGATCAAGGCCCGCAATCTCAAGACGCGCAGTCGCGTCGAGAAGACGTACCGCGGCACCGACGCGCTGGCCGAGTCGAGCTTCGAGCGCCGGCCCGTCCAGTTCCTCTACCGCGACGGCGACGGCTTCCACTTCATGGATTCGGCCGACTTCAACCAGTTCTCGTTCTCGGCCGACGACCTGGAGGACCAGGCCCCGTTCATGACCGAGAACATGGAGGGCGTCGAGGCGCTCGTCGTCGACGACGAGCCGATCGGGATTGAGATCCCCGACACGGTCGTCCTGATGATCACTGAGACCTCGCCCGGCGTCCGCGGCAACTCGGCCACGGGGCGGACCAAGCCCGCGACGCTGTCGACCGGGCACGTGATCCAGGTGCCCGAGCACCTGGACCAGGACGTGGCGGTTCGTGTTGATACGAACACAGGCGAGTATCTGGGGCGGGCGAATTGACCGCAGATGCCCACGAATGAAGCCGGGGAATCGCATGGCGGAGACGCGAGGGCGGCGGAGCACGCCGACGGGCCGCTCCTGGACAAGCTGCGAGACCGAGGTTACATTATCGATCAGAGCACAGAGATTCAGGAATATCTGGATCACCGCGGTGCGAATGCGGCGACGTTCCTCCAGGGAGACCTCCTGCTGAGGCCCGACCCGAGAAAGGTCGAAATCATCGAGGAATACCTACACAATGTGCAGAGGCGGGTAGGACTGGTCTCCAAGATGTCGCCCCGGGAGCTGGAGATTCACGTCAAGGAATTCATGGTTCGCCACCGGAAGATGCTCGGCATTTCGGACGCGGATGCCGGGTGGCTCCAATGCTGGCTCGACTCGGCGCAGGATGTTTGAAGGAGGGGACGGATGCTAGCCGCACGACCACTGCAGGCTTTCCGCCTGGGCGACAAGCAAGTGCTCGCCTGCCGCGTTGCCGACGCGAACCCCACCGACTTCCTCGGCAAGGAACTCTGGTTCTACGACGGCGAACGACGGGCCGGGCGGATCAGGATCGAGGGCGTGTCCACGGCGACCTGGACCGAAGGCGGCTCCTGCGACTTCTCCTATTCGGGCGACGAGATCCGGCCCGAACAGCTCGCGGGAAACCCCTTGATCTGCGAGGGTCGCTACGAGGACGCGACGCAAGAGATGGACGTCGCCTGATCGGCGGGCCGATCCTCAATCCGACACCCGCGACAGCGGCTGAATCGCCGGCGAGAGCAGGGCGGTCAGCCGCTTCGACTCGCGGCGGCGGTTCAGCAGCCAGTGGCCGCACGGGACGAGCACGGGGCGGACCAGAGTCGCGTCGATCGCGATGCCCACGACCAGCGCGAAGCCCAGTTGCCGGAGCGAGCTGAGCGGGCTGAACATGAACGACGCGAAGCTCACCGCCGTGATCGCCGCGGCCGAGGAGATGAGGCCGCCGGTCTGGCCGATCGCCCGGCTGATCCCCGCGCGGAGGCCGAGCACGCCTGTCTCCTCACGGAGCCGCGCCATCAGGAAGACGTTGTAGTCGACCCCCACCGCCACGAGCAGCACGAACAGGAAGTACGGCACCTTCCAGTCGAGCCCCTCGGCGCCGAGGTAAGTGACGAAGACGAGGTGCGTCACCCCCAGCGCGAAGAGGTACGTCAGGATCATCGTCGCGACGAGGTTGAAGCACGCGAGCGGGTCGCGGAGCGCGAAGAGCAGGACGATGAACACGCCGATCGGCACGACGAACCAGGTCTGCACCTGGTCGGCGTGGGTGAGCGTGCGGGTGTCCTCGGCCCCGGCGTTGACGCCGGTGATCAGGGCCTCGACCTTGAGGTCTTCCTCCTCGCCCAGGTAGTCGCGGAGCCGGCGGCGGATCGTGGCGACCTCGTCGAGCGCCTCGGGCGAGAAGACCCGGTCCGACTGCGCGACGTCGATCCGCGCACGGTGGCCGTCGGCCGACATGTAGTGGGCGAAGCTCTCCTTGAGCTCCGGATGCTCGCGGACGGTCTCCTCGTTGATGAGGAGCTGGCTCAGGGCCCGGCGGCCGACGGGGTCGTTGAGGATCGTGTTGATCTCCCGCCCCGCACGGCGGACGCCGTCGGCGATCAGGGCGGCCCCCTCGGCCGCCTCGTGGAGCTGGGCGACCATCGTCTCGTTCGGGTCGGCCGGCTTCGCGGCCTCCTTCCCCGCGGGAGCGGCCGGCTTCGGATTCGTCCTGGGCTCGGCCGGCTTCGTGGACGCGCCCGGGAGCGACTCCAGCGCGGGCAGCAACCCGGGCCGGGCCGAGCCGAAGATCGCCGAGGCGGCCGAGGTCAGGCCCGTCGAGAGCGCCTCGCGGGCGGCCTGCTTCTCCTTGTCCGGAGATTGCCCCGGGGTCGGCGTGATCGCCAGGCCGGTCTTCCGCTCGAGCCAGAGCGCGGCCTGGAGCTTGGCGACGCCCTCGGTCAGCCCCTGGCGGAGATGATTCGCCCCCTCGGCGATCCGGTCAAAGCCCTGGTTGACCTCGCCGAGCCGCGACGAGAGCCGCGCCCGGTCCAGGGGCGCTGTCGAGCCGAGTGGCTGCGTGGCCGAGCGGACCTCGTCGAGCCGCCGCTGCCTCGAGAGCAGCCGGCTCACGTCATCAACCAGCGCCAGCCCCTCGGACGTCCGCAGGTCCTTGTTCGACTCGAGCACGATCGCCAGCGGCGACGTCATCCCCGAGCCCATCTTTGAGACGACGAATCGGAGGTTCTTCACCGACTCCGTCTTCGGCGGCATCTCGGCCAGGGTGTCCTGGAGGAACTCGGTCTGCGTGCCGATGATCGCGATCGGGATCATCACGATCATCGTCGCGACCCAGTACCATGCCGGCGCTGCCATCACCTTCTGGCCCACTGTGTCCCAGAACCCGCTCGACGCGCGGGTCATGCCCCTGAACGCCTTCGGCCGGTAACGCGCAGGATGACCAGCAGCGAGGGCGTCAGGGTCAGCGTGGCCACGACCGTCAGCGCCAGGCCGACGGCGACGCTCGGCCCGGTGCTCGAGAACAGGCTGAACTTGGTCGTTCCCATCAGCAGGAAGCCGATGATGACCGTCCCGGCGCTCGTGAGCAGCGCCCCCATCGAGCGGCGGAGCGTCGTCCGCATCGCGCCGGCAGGGTTGGCGGGATTCCAGTTCTCGGCGTAGCGCCAGGAGATGAACAGGCAGAAGTCCGTCCCGCTGCCGAAGAGGATCGCGACGAGGAAAAGCTCGACGAGCGGCGACGTCGCCCACCCCGCCTTCACGAGCCACGCGAGCACGCCTCGCGAGATGATCAGGCTGATCCCGATCGTCACGAGCGGGACGAGCGACAGCCAGAACGACCGATAAACGGCCATCAGGACGAACATCAGCAGGCAGACGGTGGCGATCGCCGCGCGGTCGAGCGAGGTCTGGACGTCGGCCATGTAGTCGCGGCCGATGACCGCGTCGCCGGTCCACTTCAATTCGAGCCCGTCCGGGCGAGGGATCGCGGCGGCCTTCTTCTGGAGCCAGGCGACGATCTCGGCGGCCGTCGGCGAGACGAAGGCGGTCGTCAGCTCCACGACGACGAGCTGGGTCGTCCGGTCGGGGCTGATCAGCCGTTCGGCGACGCGCGGGTCCGACTTCGGGCCGAGGACGCGGGCGATGTCCTTCGGGCGGTCGGTGGCCGAGAAGGCGTCGGCGAGCTTCGCGGCGTAGTCGTGATCGGCGGCGGTCAGCCCCGAGGGACGGTAGAGGGCGACGACGGCCATCGACTCGTACGACTGGTCGAGCCAGACGCTCTTGATGATCGCCTCGGCGCGGGCGCTTTCAGCGCTCTTGTCGAGCAGCAGCGCCTCGCTCTCGGCCGTCAGCCGCGTCAGGTCGGGTGCGGCCACGCCGACGACCACCGCGACGACCAGCCAGGCACACGCAACGTGGAACGGCCTGCGGGTGACCACCCCTCGCAGGGTGTCGAGCGTCATGGAAAGCAACTCCGGGCGCCCGCCGGCCGTCCTCGGCCCTCTCGCCTGTCGCAGCCCCTCGGGGGGCACATCCGTGCAGGCGGGACGTTATCGACCAATCCTCCGGGCGAGGGCGGTCCGAGCTCGGGCCGGACCATCGCCCCCGACGGTGTCGAATCCGAAAAGGCTAGCACCTTTCCCGAGCCACCGCAAGCAGTTCGCAATTCCCGGGCCATCGCGCCGCCTGCCTCGTGCCTCTCCTCTCCAATCGTCCGGGTGGCCGGGGCAGAGCGCAGTGGTGCCCCGGAAGCGGTGGCCAGGGCTTACGTCTTCCGGGGCACCGCTGCGCTCTGCCCCGGAATCGGAGGCCGGCACCCCCGGGGCACCGCTGCGCTCTGCCCCGGCCACCCTGGGTCAGCGAGAAGGCGGCGGCGCGACGTCGATATACCGGCCCGGCCGCCCCTCGGCCCACGGGTGATACGCGTTGCAGAAGTCGATCCGCTCCCCGATCGACGGGTGCGACGACCGCCAGAGGATCGACAGCCAGCCCGGGCGCAGGTTCGACAGGTTCTCGTGCTGGAGCTTCACGAACGACGTCGCGGCCGAGTGGTTCGTCCGCGTGATCTCCAGCCCGAACCGGTCGGCCTCGTGCTCCATTGCCCGGCTCACCGCGAGCTGCACCGGCGCCCCGACCAGGTTGAACGCATTCAGCAGGAGGATCAAGAGCGGCACCGAGGCCACCTCCGCCAGTCTCTCGAACCCGAACCGCCGCCCGAACCGGCGGACCAGGACCTGTCCAACACGATCCACCAGCAAGAGGAGCACCAGCGACCCGATCGTCGCCAGCCCGACGCCCCAGGCCACGTGGTTCAGGACATAATGACCCATCTCGTGGCCCATGACGGCCAGCGTTTCCCTGTCGTCGAGCCGTTCGAGCAACGTATCCCAGAGCACGATCCGCTTCGTGCCGAACAGCCCCGTGACGTAGGCGTTCACCGTCTTCGTGTCGCGGCTCATGTCGACCTCGAAGACCCGCCCGCCGTCGATCCCCGCGCGCTCGGCCAGGGCGAGGATCTTCGCCTCGAGCCCCCTGTCCTTCATCGGCCCGAAATGGTGGAACAGCGGGTCGATCCAGATCGGCTTGATGAACGCCCCGCCCACCGCGAATGGCAGCGTCAACAGCCCCAGCCAGAGCCACCACCGCCGTGGGCTCCGGTCGAGCAGGAGATACGGAATCCACAGGAAGAGCACCGCGACCACGGCCATGACCGCGAGCCCTTTGACGCCTTGCTCGAGCCAGCGGGCGGGCGTCTGGTTCGAGAGCCCGTAGTGATGCGGGCGGATATAGCCGAGGTAATAGTCGATCGGCAGGTCGATCAGGAACGTGAGGCCCAGGTAGAGCAGGGCATAGACGGCGATCGTCACGAACCACGCGAGCCGGGGCCTCCTCGGGGTCACGACCCGCTGCGCCAGCCTCTGCATCCGCCCTGACAGCCCCGAGAAGAGGATGACGGCCGGCACAAGTAGCTGCCAGGCGTGGACGACGAACCAGACGACGACCCCGCTCCGGTAGTAGTCCATCGCCAGCGATGTCGCCGCGGGCACGGCGACGGGGACGAGCTCGGCCGGGTCGTATCCGGGCGCGGAGGGCGAGGCCGTCCCGATCGTCAGGGCGAGCAGCAGCCAGGTCATCGCGGGGCCTCGGCCAATGAGTAATACCGAACCGACTCGATCTCGGCTCCGGGTGGGGCGGGCCTCCGTGCCCGCCGGGGCTCACCTCGGCGGGCACGGAGGCCCGCCCCACTGATCCTCCGAAAAGCTGCTCACCATAGAGAACCGCGCCGACTTCCCGCCGGATTTGGAATCAGGAGATGACATGCGGCGCCTCGCCGCAGCAGGCGGCGGTGCCTCGTTCTCGACCGGGATCGGATGGGCATGAGCCCACAGCGCCGCCAGCGCGACGCCCAGCAGGATCGCGACGACCCACCCGGCGATCGCCAGGTACGTCCCCCACCGCGCCCGCGCGACGATGGCCGCGGCCCTCTCCGAGTCGCCGGTCGCCTCGAGCTGCTCGGTCCTGGTCGCGATCGTGGCCCTCTGCCGGGCGATCTGCTCGTTCGCCTCGGCGAGCTCGCCGCGGAGATCCTTGGCCAGCTTCGCCTCCGAGGCGTTCTCCTTCGCCCGCTCCTCGGCCTTGGTGAGCTTCGTCGTCAGCGCCTTCTCGTCCTCCCGGAGCAGCTTCACCTCCTGCTCGAGCTTCGCGGCGAGCGAGGCGAAGCTGTCGGCCTTCGCGTGGTACTCGTCCTGGTCCTTGAGCGACTTCTTGTACGACTCGACCAGGCTGCCCGACGTCGCCGCGCCGGGCTCGGAGCGCTTGAGCAGGGCGTCGATCGCCATGCGCTGGGTGGCGGTGTTGTCGCGGAGGGTGACGTTGAGGTCGTCGACCTTGGCCGATTGCTCGCGGAGCTGGTTGGTCAGGTTGTTGATCCAGAGAACGGCCGCGAGCCCGAGGACGCCCGCGAGCACGCCGACGACGCTGCCCAGCGCCGCGATCGTGGCACGGTCGGACGCGGGTGGGGACTGGTATGAGGGTCGAGAGAGCATGGCGATCAGCTCCGCCTCCAGTCGGGGGGAGAGGCCACCGCCGCCGCCGTCGGCGTTCGGGATGCCCTCCAGGTCGTTCACCAGCCGCGCCAGGTCCTGCCGCCGGTCGCGGTCGGCCGTCAGGTAGAAGCCGCCGACCTGGTCGAGTGCATCGTCCCGCCAGCGGAAGAACCCGCGGGTCTGGCGGATCGGGTCGACGACGTACGCAACCTGGAGCGGCTGGTCGAAGAAGTTCCGGTGGATGAACAGATCATGACTCGAGAGGAAGACCCCAAAATCCGGGTGCGTGTGATACCACCCCACGATGTCGAGGTCGGGATGCAGCCGGTCGCGCTCGCGGGTGATCTCCTCCCACGAGTCATGCGTGTACGTGAAGCTCGCCTGCGTGTTCTCGTAATGCTTGGCTTCCAGCGATTCCGTGACCCAGACGAACGGCTCCCCCGTCTCGTCGTCGACGCACTCGCGCCCGAGCAGGATGCCGCCCAGCTCGACCGACGTATCCCGCAGGGCATGCCGCTCGATCGCGTCTGCCGGCTGCTTGTCGAGGAATACCGGCAGATCCCCCGGCCCGGGCACTTCATAGGCGACGCACGCGAGCCGGCGGTCGCGATCGGGCCGGCGCATCCGGACCGGCTCGCGGTAGCGGACCTCGCCGAAGACGATGTCGTCGCCGTCGCTCAACGCCCTGTCTCTCCCGGTGCCATCGCACCCTTCGGCGGGCCACTGATACTATCCGCGACCCGCGGGCACCGGGCAAGCCGTCGCGGGACTCGTGCCAATGGCCGCCGCGATGGGTGGCCGGGGCGGAGCGCAGCGGTGCCCCGGAAGACGCAAGCCTTGGCCACCCCCTTCCGGGGCACCGCTGCGCTCTGCCCCGGCCACCCGACGATCTCCCTGCGAGAGATTCGAATCCAGCGACCCTTGACAACTTCCGAATCCCAAGTATTATACCGTCAGGTTAATTAGCCGACTGGTATACTACGATGACCACTGACCACCTGAGCACCACCCTGGCGGCCCTGGCCGACCCGACGCGTCGCGCGATCCTCTCCCGGCTCAGCGCGGGGGAGGCGTCGGTCAAGGAGCTCGCCGAGCCGTTCACCATGACGTTGCCCGCCGTGACCAAGCACCTGAAGGTGCTCCAGCGCGCCGGCTTGATATCGCAGGGCCGCCGCGCGCAGTGGCGGCCCTGCCGACTGGAGGCGAAGCCCTTGCGCGAGGTCGCGGACTGGGTCGAGCAGTACCGCAAGAACTGGGAAGAGAGCTTCGATCGGCTGGACGAGTACCTCAAGGAAATCCAGGAACGGGAGAAGTCGAATGACCGCAGCGAACCGTGATTCGGCCGCCGTTGCCACGATGCCGCCGACGTCCTCGACGTCCGGCCGCGAGCTCGTCACCACCCGCGTCTTCGACGCACCCCGGGATCTCGTCTTCAAGCTCTGGACCAAGCCCGAGCATGTCGCGAAGTGGTGGGGGCCGCGGGGCTTCACCATCACGACCGACTCGATGGACGTGCGGCCCGGCGGCGTCTGGCGGTACGTCATGCACGGGCCCGACGGCACCGACTTTCCCAACCGGATCCAGTACACCGAGGTCGTCGAGCCCGAGCGGCTCTCCTACGAGCACGGCGGGGACGCCGAGGGCGAGCCGGTGAACTTCGTGGTGACCGCCACCTTCGAGGACGTCGGCGGCAAGACCAAGCTGACGCTGCGGAGCCTCTTCCCGACGGCCGAGGCACTCGCGTTCGTCGTCGAGAAGTACGGCGCCGCCGAGGGCATGGTCCAGCACGTCGACCGGCTCGCGGAATTCGCGACGGAGCAGGCCGGGACAAGGACGAACGCCCTGACCGTCTCGCTGCCGTCCGACCTGGAATTCCGCCTGACCCGGACCTTCGACGCGCCCCGCGACCTCGTCTGGGAGGCGGTCACGAAGTCCGAACACGTCGTCCGCTGGTTCGGCCCTCGCGGCTCGAAGGTGACCGACTGCCAGCGCGACTTCCGCCCCGGCGGCGCCTGGCGGATGGTCCTCGTCACGCCCGACGGCAAGGAGAGCCCGTTCAAGGGCGTCTTCCGCGAGATCGTGCGGCCCTCGCGAGTGGTGCAGACCTTCATCTACGACGTCGAGTTCATCCGCGACTTCGAGGCGGTCGAGACCATGACGCTCACCGAGTCGTCGGGCAAGACGACGGTCGCCGTCACCGTCCGCCACCAGACGCAGGAGGCCCGCGACGGGCACCTGTATTCGGGCATGGAGGGCGGCGCGGGGCAGTCGTACGACCGGCTCGAGGAGCTGCTCGCGACCATGTCGTGACGGCCGATGCGGGGAAGTAGGGCTTTCCGTCTCTTGGGTGGCAGGGGTTCGCTTGCGAACCCCGGTCCGGAGGCCCTCACGAAGACCGGGGTTCGCAAGCGAACCCCTGCCACCCGGCAACGTCCGACCCTTGACAAATGTCAGTCCTCGTGCTGACATGCTCGTCGGAGACACATGGGTCGATGCAGGCGATCGACCTCGCCGCGTCGCCGGCCTATCCAACCGGAGGATCGATCGTGAACCATCGCACGAGGTCCCGCCTCCTCGTCCTGACCATCGCCCTGCTGGCCGCCGGGCTCGCGACGTCGACCATCGCGAAGGGGCTCCGCGCCGACGACGCCAAGCCATCGGACCTGGCCAAGAACCTCGTCGGGACGTGGGCCCTGGCCGGCACCCCCGACAAGCCCGAGGACCCGCCCGCGAAGGGTGGCCGGCTCAAGTTCTTCACCGGCAAGTGCTGGTGCATCACCCAGTCCGATGCCGAGGGCAAGGTCGTCTTCCACCACGGCGGGACCTACACGCTCGACGGCGACAAGATGGCCGAGACCGTCGAATACGCCAATGAGAACACGGCGACCTACATCGGCAAGACGCACAAATTCACGATCAAGGTCGAGGGGGACACGTACACCCAGGTCGGCGACGACAACCAGTTCACGGAGCGGTGGGTGAGGGTGAAGTAGCCCCCGTCGGTGCCCATCCGGCGTCACTGTCGGCGAGCCGGAGGAAGACCGACTCGGTGTCGCTCTCGGCGCGGACGATGTCCCCGGGAGGGATGCCGAGCTTCGTGAGCGGGAACAGCGCGAGGGGACTGCCCTCCTCGACGGCGCTGACGATCTCCGGCCGCGCCAGCTCCTTGCAGTTCGGGCAGGTCGCCTCGGACGTCGTCACCGTCGTCCTCGGCCGGTAGAGATCGACCGACCACCCGCACGTCGGACAAGTCGCCGAAGTCACCACATCCCGCTCCAGCGGCAGCACGAACGGCCCTTCGATCGAGCGGCCGGCTTCGGCAAACAGCTCGGACACCGTCGCCTCATTCCCGATCCCCACTCGCGTCGGCTCGGGATACGTCTCGTGGCTCAGGCACTCCTCGCGCCGCGGCAGCTTGGTCGAGTAGAACTGGTTCGCCACGCCGTTGAAGACCAGCGCCGAGCCGGCGGCGACGGGCATGCCGTGGATGATCTTGAGGGCCTCTTGCACCTCCAGGGCACCCATCATCGACGCAATGGTCGGCGCCGTCGGCACTTTGCCTTCGAGGATCTGCCCGCGCGAGAGCAGGGGGCAGCTATAGCGAAGGTTGAGCAGTTGATAATCCCGTTCCGTCATCGCGCATTCATAACAGGCCGAGTCGGGCGGGACGAAGACCTTGACGACCCCTTGAATCTCCTGGATGCCCGAGTCGACCCACGGCGTGCCGACCTTCCAGCACTGGCGATTGACCCAGAGCCGCGCCTCGCGGTTGTCGAGGCAGCCAATCACCACGTCGACGTCGGCGAACAGGCCGAGGCCGACGTCGTTGATCACGTCGCCCTGGAGCCAGTGAAACGCGACCTCGGGGTTTATCTCGCGGGCCCGCTCGGCCGCGACCTGCGCCTTGGAACGGCCGCCGTCACTGGCTCGAAATAAGACCGAGCGTGAGAGGTTCGAGGTCTCGATCGCGTCCCGGTCGATGACGTAGGTCGTGCCGACGCCGAGGAGCGCGAGGTTCTTCAACACCTCGTTGCCGAGTGCGCCCGCGCCGACGACGAGAACCTTCGCCGCGGCGAGCTTCTCCTGCCGCCACCAGGGGATCAGCCGCAGGCGGCTGTAGCGGTCGTCGTCGTCGACGAGGAACGTCAGGGGGGCGTCGTCCATCGGGGCCTCGCGCCTTGTCCTGATGCCGGGGCCTTCGTCCCCCTCACCCTAACCCTCCCCCACCAGGGGGGAGGGGACCAGACAAAACCCTCCCCCCTTGCGGGGGAGGGTAGGGTGGGGGGTGGTCATCGCCGAGAGTCGCGCCGCCTTCCCCGATCAATCGATGAAAACCACGTCATCCGCCGGCACGGGCGTCGGCGCGACGATGGGCCGGTCGGCCACATCACGCGGCCGCAGGTCGATCTCCATGTCGAGGATCGCGATCGACTCGGGCTTCGCCACTTCGGGGGCCAGCACAGGGTGTGGCGGCTCGGTGCGACCCAGCGCAACCCGCTTGTCGCGCAACGCCCTCCCGTCGATCGGGAACTTGAGCGCCGACTGGTTCGCGGCCCAGAGCGCGGCCTCGCGGTTGTAGGGGCTGCGGATGTCGTAGTTCTGGTACCGGGCCATGTCCCAGAGCATCACGCAGAGCTCGTCCATCGACAGGCTCGGCACCCAGTGCGTCCCGTAGGCGCCGAGGCAGACCATGCCGATTTCGGAGATATTCGGGTGGTAGATCGGCGTGAGCCAGCGCAGCTCGGGCATCGTCCGCGGGTACGAGGCGCCGAGCTTGATCTCGACCTCGTGGAAGTCGCGAACGACGACCTTGCCCTTCTCGCGGGCGAGGCTCTTGCCGCGGAAGCCGAGCAGGTACTGCTGGGGCGGATTGCCGGCCGATCGAAATTGAAAGACCGAGCTCTCCTCGCGGAGCGCCTCGAGGGCGGCGAGGTCGGACTTGAGCCGGCGGATCCGCGGCGACTCGTAGGCGGCCATGCGTGGTCAGCCCCGGCCCGCGACGACTTCGGGGTAGACGATCAGGTGATCGCCGTTCTGGACGTTGGCCTCGACCAGCGTCTGGCTCTCGAGCAGCCTGCGCCCGCCCTCCTTGTGGTCGAGCGAGTAGCTCATCGGCTGCCCGTCGGGGCTGGTCGTGGGCAAGCTCATCTTGGTGATGATGTTGGGGAGGATCCGGGCGACCGGCACGCTGAAGGCGATCACCGCCTTGACCGACTTCGCCCCCGTCTGGTCCAGGAACGTCACCTGGATTCCCGTTGGGTCCGCATTCCCGCCGTACGACATGGTCGGTGTCCCTCCTCTGATCCCAATTCGTCAGCGGGCCGACATTATTAACCCGGCGCCGGGCGGTTTTCTCTGGGATCGCGGCCATCAGCCAGCCGCTTCCAGGATAACTGTCCGAGGCCGGCGGGGCCAAGACCCTGGATGGAATGAGCGGCCCGGCCTCGGCTGGGAATCCGGGCCATCCGTCCCGGTCCAATCATTCTCGCGTGCTTCCTCAGGGCTCGGGCGGGTCGGGGGCGACGCGGAGCCAAGGGTAGCGGGCGGCGCGGTCGTACTTCTCGCTGAGCCGCCAGTAATGGTCCCGGAGTCGATAGCCCCAACTCCGATTAATTCGATAATAAATCACTGCGGCATTGTGCCCGTGGCTACGGTGCTCCTCCGCGCGAATCCTGTACTCGCGGGAGAGCTGATACATCCGCATGCTCCAGAGGATGAGTGCGATTATCGCCACCGCGACCATCAGCCGCCTTACGGTGAACCGCACCCGCGTCCGGGTGGCCGGGGCAGAGCGCAGCGGTGCCCCGGAATCGGAGGCCGACACCCCCGGGGCACCGCTGCGCTCTGCCCCGGCCACCCGCCCCGAATGGTCTGGATCCGCGATCAGGAGGCCGTGCCTCGTCACGCCGGCACCCCCTCCTTGCCATTGCACCCGAAGATCGAGCACCCGCCGATGAACTCCCAGCAGTCCCGATGATGCGGCGCCTTGCAGCGCGCACAGAGCGTCCGCGGCCCGCCGTCAATTGTCTGCCCGCAGACCTTGCAGAGCGGCGGCCCGGCGTCCTCGGCCGCGGCGGGGCCGGCGTCGATCACCGCGACCCCCTCGGCCATCTTGGCCGACACGCCCGAGATCAGGCCGTCGTGGATCACCAGCGCCTCGCGGACGGCCGCCGACAGGGCGTCGAACTGGGTCGCGAGGTTCCGGTCGACCTGCACGAGCAGCCGCTCCGGATTCACCGACACGAGCATCCCGCCCGGCGGCCCGAGCCGCTGGATCAGGCCGACGGCCTTGCGGACCTCGCCCCGAAGGAAGTCGCGGGCCATGTCGGGGTCGTTCGCCTGGACGATGAATGCCCGGTCGAATTCGGCGTCCGTCGTGCGGACCGGCCGCGTCCCCCTCGGCGGCTGGGGCGGCGCGGCGCGCGGCCGGGGCGAGCTCCATGCGGAACGGCAGGCCCCGGCCGAAGCGGACGACCACCCGCGTCCTCGGCGGCGACGGCTGCCCCGGCACCAGCGGCGCCAGGCCGACTCGGACGGACGAGCCGTTGTAGTTGAAGCTCACCGTCGGCGGGTCGGAGAGCCCCCGGTTCTCGTACCGGCCCCGGTACTTGGTCGCCAGCCACCGATAGGCGCGGAACCGTCGCCCCGTGAGCCACGAGACCGCCGCCGCGCCGAAGCGGACGAGCAAATAGAGCGGCAGCGCGAACAGGGCGAGAGCGATCAGCTCGAGCATCGTCGTCGGGGCCGCTCGTCGGTGTGCTCGGGGATGGTCCGGCGCGGTCGTCACGTCCGAGTCTACGGCCCGGCCGTGCGCGGGGCGAGGGGCGGCCGGCGCGGGCCGTCTCCAACTTAGGGAGACACCTCACCTTCAACCTGAGGAAACACACCTCGGGTGGCCGGGGCAGAGCGCAGCGGTGCCCCGGAAGGGGATGGCCTCGGCTTCTCCCTTCCGGGGCACCGCTGCGCTCTGCCCCGGCCACCCCACGTCTATCCCACCACCCGACCGTCTCTACCCCCCACCACCCGACCGTCTCTACCCCCACCACCCGGCCGTCTCTACCCCCCCGCCCGGTCGTCTCTGCCCCCACCACCTGGTGGAGGAGCACTCGCCACGTCCCCTCAATCCGCCCACCATTCGGGCGGGATGGCATCGGGCACGAGGCCGTTCTCGCGGCCGACCTCGAACCAGGCGGCGCTGGACCAAGACCAGTCGCGTGCCACTTCGATCAGGCCGCGTCGGACGGGGTTGAGGTGGAGATAGTCCAGCGATCGATGCAGGGTCCGGGGCTCGATCAAGTTGCGATCGTAACCCCCGCCCGGCTGCCAGAAATGGTGCTCGGTCCGCCCACCCCGACGCACGGCCACGCGGGGCAGCCATTCGGGAGCATGGCGTGCAAGGTGGCGCGAGGCCCTTCGACCGACCGGCTCCTTGATCGCCCTCAGGATCGCGGGGATGCCGACCGCGGGCCGGCGGCGCGCGACAATCAGGTGCACGTGGTCGGGCATGAAGACGTACGCCCAGAGGGCGAAATCCAGACTCCGACGCGCCGTATCGATCGCGTCCGCGAGCCAGCGACACGTCCGGCCCGATTTCAGGAAGGGGTATCGATGGAAGCAACTGAAAGTGAGGGCATGCGCACAGCCGGGCTCGTCGAAATGGCGGCGACGGGTCCTCGGGGCTCTCATGCTTCAAAGATAGGGCGCATCCGGCCCGTGGTTCGAGTCCTGCGCGAGCCGATCGATCGCACGCCCACAGTGGGTGGCCGGGGCAGAGCGCAGCGGTGCCCCGGAAGGGGATGGCCTCGGCTTCTCCCTTTCGGGGCACCGCTGCGCTCTGCCCCGGCCACCCGACGAAGCGATTGCGGAGAATTAAGACAACGCCGCCCACTTTTTCGACCCACTTCCGTTTACTTTCGTGTGCCACGCGGGATGGCGCAACAGTAACGATTGCTCACGGCTACGAACGTGGCCAGACGGCGGGCAACCAAGGCATTCTCGCGTGAGCGGGCCCGGGAGGGCTCGCCGAGGATTATGCCGGGGAAAGGGTTGACGTCGGGGAGTCGGGCGCGTATTTTGGCCCTCGATCGGCGAGGGCCACACCTTTCGCGATGCCAGCGGCCCTCCCGGACCACGACCGGTTCTCCGCGAATCTCCTCCCTCTCTCTGTCCGAGAATCCTCGAACTCGATCCGGCGGCGCCTCCAGCGTCCCGGGAACCGTCCGAAAAAAAAGGGTGACCCGTTTCCCGGTGGCAAGACGCCATCGAGCCGGGTTCGGTCATCGTGTCGAGGGGGTGTCGTCCGGCGTCCGCGCCGGGTGTGTTCCCCCACGTCCCGCCGGCTCATCGGCCCGCGATCGTCCCCGGCATGAGGCCGCGGCAGCGCGGGCCGAGATCGGCCGGGCTCACCTCGAAGCGGCCTCTCACGCCATCCATTCTCCATCGCTCATCGACACGAGAGACGCGCTCCCAGAGGACAACGCGGCCCGGGCATGGCGGCCCGGGCCGCGTCGTTTCGAATGCGCGGGGTCGGTGGCGGAGGGGGGGGAGAGCGGAGGGCGAAGTGCGGAAAGCGGAAAGCGGAAAGCAGAAAGCACAGAGCGGAAGGCACAAGGAAACGGGACCCGGAAGCCGTGATCGCCGTTGAACATTCTCCCTGACTTCCTTCTGCCTCTGCTCTCTGCCGTCTGCTCTCCGCCTTGTGCCTTGTGCCTTCCCCGGGCGGCCAAGCGCGGGCAGCCCCCGGCGCCCTCATCACGAATCCGGCATTTCGCGCACGCCGCCCTCGAGCCGGCGCTGGAAGAGAGTGCCGGGCGGCGCGTCGGCGCTCTGGGCCTTGAGCTGGAGGCGCGGGCGAGGCTTCGCCCGGCCTGGCTTTCGCCTTGTCGACGTCCTCCAGGCCCGCGACGCGGACGGCCAGGCGGTCGAGGTAGGCGCGGGTGAGGGCCTCGTCGCCGAGGAGGCCGAACCGGGCGTGAACCCGCATCTTCGTGTCGTCCGACTCGGGGCGGATCCGCACCACGGCGCGGTGGCCCTTCGAGTCGGTCCCCTCGAAGACGACCGAATCGCCCTCGCGGCGCTGGGCGACTCCGGTGACGTTCAGGTCGACGTCGAGCACCTTGCGGGCCGCCTCGAGGAACCCCGACGACGCCGGGAACACCTGCGAGCCGCGGTTGCCGATGAAGTTCTGCCCGCCCGTGGCCAGCGTGTTGATCGAGCCGAACGGCGTGACGGTGTAGCAGCCGCTCGCCACGACGGCCAGCGCGGCCGTCGCCAGGCGGAGGGCACGGAGCGGGGCGCGGGTCGAGCCCATGGCGCGTTCCTTCGCTGGGGTCGTTTCGCGGGGACGATCCTTCGCCCCCGCGCGGGAGCGTAGCGGGGCGGGCGGTGGGGGTCAATGCCGGTTGCTGATCCGTCGCAATTGCCCGGGGCGATGCCGCTTGTTAACCTGGATTGAGACGGAAGGGACGCCCGAGCATGCGCCGGTTCACCTGGATCGAGTGGAATCTCCAGAAGATGGACGCCCACGGCCTTTCGGCCGACGAGGTGGAGGCCGCGTTCGACCGGGTGTACAGCCTCAATAGGCGGCGAGACGGCTCCTTCCAGATGTATGCAGAGATACCCTCCGTCCGCCGGATCTGGGTGATCTGGCGCTACGACCGAGAGGACGACGAGATCCCGGACGTGCTCGGCGAGCCTGCGACGTTCGTCATCACCGCCTACGGATAGGCCATCTCATGCCAAACCCGACACCCGACCTCCGCGGCGCACACCGGCGGGCCCTCGACGATCGGATCGCGGCCGAATCCCCGCTCCCAGCAGCCGACCTACCGCCCGGCGCGACGCCATCACCGGTCGAGGCCCATCTGCCGACCCGGCGGCCCGCTGGCCATCGAGGGCGTGGTGGAGAATGGCCTCGTCCGCCCCCTCGACCCGGGCGTGCGGTTGCCGGAACACTCGCGCGTGATCATCGTCGCGGCCGGGGGCTGAGGCCGCTGTCCGCTTCACGACATCCCGCCCGACTTCCGCGGCGGGTGGCCGGGACAGAGCGCAGCGGTGCCCCGGAAGGCGCAAGCCCTGGCCGCCCCCTTCCGGGGCACCGCTGCGCTCTGCCCCGGCCACCCATCGCGAGGGGCACGCGAGGGGCCATCGGCACCGGCTCGAACTGTGAGAATCGAGGAGTAACCTCGCCGCGGCCGCCCTTGTTAATGGGCCATCGGCGCCCTATAATCACCTTTTGCGGCAGGACCCACCCCGGGCGTGGAGCGGGTGGGCCAATCCACCAACACCCAAGGCAGACCAGGCAGGCGCCGGGCCCGACCACGCCGGGTCCGGGACGACTGCGATCCGGGACGTCGCACGCCGCCCTCGGGAGGCTCCGACGGCCCCGGGTTCCCCTCGTTCCCTTCGGACGCGGGGTCGACCGGAAAACCACAAACTCCATGGTAGATCGCAACCTCCTCCGTGAATTCGACGTCACCGATGAAGAGACTGGCCGCCTTCGGCGGCGACGACGGGTCGAACGACTTCGACCGCTTCCTCGGCGACGGCCAGAGCTTCGAGATCGGCGGGATCGTCTCGGGCAGGGTGATCGAGATCGTCGGCGACCAGGTCGTGGTCGACGTCGGCTACAAGTCCGAAGGGCCTCGTCCCGCTGAACGAGTGGGAAGACGAGCCGCCGCCCCAGCCCGGCGATGAGGTCGAGGTCCTCCTCGAAGGCATGGAGGACGAGACCGGCGAGATCGTCCTCTCCCGCAAGAAGGCCCACCGGATGCGGGCCTGGGAGATGGTGATCTCCAAGTATCACGAGGGCGACGTCGTCGGCGGCAAGGTCACCCGCAAGATCAAGGGCGGCCTGCTCGTCGACATCGGCGTCAACGTCTTCCTCCCCGCCAGCCAGGTCGACATCCGCCGGCCCAACGACATCGCCGAGTACATCGACCGCGACATCCAGTGCATGATCCTCAAGATCGACGAGGGTCGCCGCAACATCGTCGTCTAGCCGCCGCAAGCTCATCGAGATCACCCGCGAGCAGCTCAAGAAGCAACCTCCTCTCGGAGATCGAGGTCGGCCAGATCCGCCTGGGCACGGTCAAGAACATCGCCGACTTCGGCGCGTTCGTCGACCTCGGCGGCATCGACGGCCTGCTGCACATCACCGACATGTCGCTGGGGCCGGATCAACCACCCGAGCGACATGGTCCGGATCGACGACCAGATCGAGGTCATGGTCCTCCACGTCGACAAGGACCGCGAGAAGATCGCCCTGGGCCTGAAGCAGAAGTCGGCCAGCCCGTGGGAGAACGTCGCCGACAAGTACCCGGTCGGCACCCGCGTGCTGGGCGAGGTCGTCAACGTCATGAGCTACGGCGCCTTCGTCAAGCTCGAGGAGGGCATCGAGGGCCTCGTCCACATCTCCGAGATGTCCTGGACGAAGCGGATCAACCACCCGAGCGAGCTCGTGCAGATCGGCGACAAGATCGAGGTCGTCGTCCTGGGCATCAACAAGGAGAAGCAGGAAATCTCCCTGGGGATGAAGCAGACCCAGTCCAACCCGTGGGACCAGGTCGCGCAGAAGTACCCGCCGAGCACGATGATCGAGGGCACCGTCCGCAACCTGACGAACTACGGGGCGTTCATCGAGATCGAGGAGGGCATCGACGGCCTCCTGCACATCTCCGACATGAGCTGGACCCGCAAGATCGGCCACCCGAACGAGGTGCTCGAGAAGGGCCAGAAGATCCGCTGCCAGGTCCTGAACGTCGACCAGGAGCGGAAGCGGATCGCCCTGGGCCTCAAGCAGCTCAAGGACGACCCGTGGGAGACCGACATCCCGGGCCGCTACGAGTCGGGCGACGTCGTGACGGGCAAGGTCACCAAGCTCACCAACTTCGGCGTCTTCGTCGAGCTCGAGCCGGGCCTGGAAGGCCTGCTGCACATCTCCGAGCTGGCCGACCACAAGGTCGACAGCCCCGAGGAGGTCGTCAACGTCGGCGACGAGATCGAGGTCAAGGTCCTCCGGGTCGACCGCGGCGAGCGGAAGATCGGCCTCTCGCGCAAGAAGGCCCACTGGTCCAAGGGAGACGACGAGGAGGAGGCCGGCGAGGCCGCCGCCCGCGACCGCCGGCACCCCCAAGGCCGAGGCCAAGCCCGCGAACCCCGAGCTCAAGGGCGGCCTCGGCGGCGGCGGCCCGCTCTTCAGCCTCGGCGGCGAGGCCCCGGCCGAAGGGCAGGGCGAGGAGCAGGGCGAGGCTCAGGAAACGGAGTCCGAGTAAGCCGCTCGACTCGCAGCGTGTCGCAAAAGCCGACGCCCCCGGCGGACCGTCTCCGCCGGGGGCGTTGCTCATTCCACGGGCTCGACGTGGTCGGTTGAAGACCTCCTCGGGAGGGCGAGGCTCCGTCCGAGCCAGGGTATGACGCGCCGGTCGGGCGGGATACCCGGGCTCGGACGCGAGCCTCGCCCTCCCGCAGATGCGAGGGTCCCCGCCCGCGAAATCGGAGCGATCCCTCCACGCCGCATATCACACAGAGATCGCAGAATCGCCATTTCACCCAAACTACCAAAGCGTCTTAAGTCGACTCCATCAGCCCCGACGATACCTAGACGCAGGCCATGAGCGGGCGGGCCGGCGTGTTGACCGCCGGTCGCGCTGTCAAGGCGTGTGCGGGGAGGGTGTCCCGGCGGCCTCGAGGGAGGTTGAGCCGCCGCCGGGGGGAGGCCCGAACCCGATCGGATCGGCGGCCCGGGAGCCCCGACCGACCCATGAGGCCGGCGCCGGGGCGAGGAAGCCCTTCGCGCGTCGGCGGAGGGTCGGGCCGCCCCGGGCCGGGCCCTCCGACCCGGTTGCGGACCCACTCGGACGACCGACCGACGCGAGGATCTTCATGGCCCGTATTCGCCGCCACCGACGCGACACCGTGCAGAGCCCCCTGGAGACCTATCTCCGGGAGATCAACGAGGTGGCCCTGCTCAACGCGGACGAGGAGAAGATGCTCGCCCGCGGCATCGCCGAGGGCGACAAGGCGGCGCAGCGAGCGGATGGTCCGGGCCAACCTCCGGCTCGTCGTGAACATCGCCCGCGGCTATGTCGGTAAGGGCCTGGCCCTGCAGGACCTGATCGAGGAGGGCAACATCGGCCTCCTCCGCGCCGTCGAGGGCTTCGACCCCGCCGTCGGCACCCGGTTCAGCACCTACGCGAGCTACTGGATCAAGCAGTCGATCAAGCGCGCCCTGGTCAACACGGCCAAGCCGATCCGCATCCCCGCCTACATGGTCGAGCTGCTCTGCAAGTGGCGGCGGATGGCCGCCGACCTCACGACCAGCTCGGCCGCCCCGCGACGGTCGAGGAAATCGCCCAGGCCCTCGAATTGCCCAAGAAGAAGCTGGCGATCGTCAAGAAGGCGATCAAGGTCTACAACCTCGTCCCCCAGACCGACCAGCCCGAGAACGGCTGGAGCCTGGGCGAGATGCTCATGGACGAGCGGACCCGGGCCCCGGACGTCGAGATGGTCGAGGCCGACAACCTCCGGCTCGTCCTGCACCGGCTCGACGAGATGGACAAGCGCGAGGCCGCCGTCCTCCGCATGCGGTTCGGCCTCAACGACGCCCCGCCGAAGACGCTGAAGGAGATCGGCGAGTCGCTCGGCCTGACCCGCGAGCGGGTCCGTCAGATCGAGAACGAGGCCCTCGGCAAGCTCTCGGCGACGTTCCTCGCCGACTGAGGCGCACCCGGGCATGCCCGCCGTCCGCTTTCTGCTTTGTGCCTTCTGCTTTCGACGGCACGTCAATCGCCGTACCCATCCCGTGTGCCTTGCCGAAAGACCCGCGTACGGGGCGGCCCGGGCGGGTCCACCGGAATGGGGATGAACGGGAAGCGAGCGGCGAGCCGGTACTTCTCGGCCAGGTCGTCGTGATACTTCTGACGTACGGGGTCGCCCCCGAAGATCATGTGCTGGCCGCCCGCCTCATTGTCGTGGAATCTGGAAATTTTTAGATATTCTTTTCACATCCTTCGCTGATCGATTCCCCACGCGGTGGCTGCCGCGACGACCGCGACCAGGACCATCGTCCGTCGGGTCGTGATCCGCACGCGTGGAATCCGCATCGCCTGACATCCCGATCAGGGAATCCCGTTCGATGACGGCAATCGGCTCCCCGGTGGAGCCCTGTCCGCCCTCTTTTCTTTGCTCTCTGCCTTGTGCCTTGTGCTTTCCTCTTCAAGTCAAAAAACACAAGGCACAAGGCAAAGGGCCACCGGCGCCGGACCGATTCAACGGAAACATGCCCGCAAAACGCGGGCATGTTCCCCGTTCCTGGACGCGCCACGCCCCGAGAGGGATTGCACCCCGGCCGTCAGGCCGAGTGCGCCTCCAGCTCCTCGCGAGCGATCCTCCGGACCCGGCGGAGCAGGCCCGCGCCGCCGCAGGCGATCAGGACGACCAGCGTCGTCGGCTCGGGGATCGGCACCGGCGGCGTCGGGAAGTAGCCGCGGATGTTGCTCGCGACCTTGCCGCCGGCGAAGTCCTGGCTGAAGCTCCCGTTGAACGTGCTCCAGCGCTCGGCCGTCAGCCGCAGGTACGCCTCCGAGCCGAACACGCTGGCGAGCAGGCCGCCCGTGACGCTGACGTCGAAGTCGAACATCGACGCGCCTGCCACGTTCGTCGGCGCGGCGGCCAGGTTCAGCGAGCCCATCGCCGTCGGCGTGCCCTCCAGCAACAGGCCGCTGTAGGTCTTGCCGTCGATCGTCACCTGGCCGTACAGGTCGTACATGTTGCTGGCGTCTGCTTGACGGTGCCGTCCGGGTTGAGCGTCACGTTGACCGTCTGAGTTCGCTCGCCCGCGGGGTCGGCGACGACGTCGTACTGCGCCGAGCTCGACGTGCCCATCGCCAGGGCGTACGGCGTGTTCTGGATGGCGAGCTGGCCCGTGGCTGCGGTGTACTGCATGGTGCCGCTGACGTAGCCGGCCGAGAGGTCGGGGAACTGCGACGTGTCCGTCGGGTGGAGCAGGGCGGCCCGCGAGGCGGGGGCCGACAGGGCGAGGGCGGCGAAGGCGGTGCCCAAAACGAGGGCGAGGCGGTGCATCCGTTCCATGGTGTCTCCCTTGGTGCCGGCCGATGCGTGGTCGTCCCGTGGTGTCGATCGGATCGAGCGGATCGGGACGGTGAAGCTCAGGGCGCGGCGTCAAAATCCCTTTTGACTCGGTGGAACCGGCATCCTCCCCGGCCGCGTGAGACGACGGGGCCGGGCCGCCCGCGATGGGCGGCGATGGGGGACCGATTCCGGGGTACGTCAACGTGGCGCTGGGACGTCGAGGCGACTGAGGGTCGGCCCCCGGCGTTCGGAGCGTCCATTCCGGGCTGCGGATCGATGGGGTGGATCAAGGCGGAAGGGATGGCTCAGACCATCCGGAATCCGTTCCGAGTCATTGCCTGCTCCCGATGCCCTGGTCTCGCCCCCGTCGTCGGCGGGCTCGGCCCTGGGCATGCGGCCCCCTCCGTCGACCGTGACGGATGGGCCCGGAGCGTCGGTGTTGTAACCGGGACCCTCGGGGGGCGTCAACCCGGAATGGCGGGATTTTTCTGGGGCCGGAAACCCCATCGGGGCCGAGAGCCACCGGCCGGGTGGCCGGGGCAGAGCGAAGCGGTGCCCCGGGGGTGGCGGCCTCCGGTTCCGGGGCACCGCTTCGATCCACCCCGGCCGCCGCGTGCGCTCAGGAGAGGTTCTCGTCCTCGAAGGCCCGGATCGCCCCAGCAGCTCAGGTATCTTGCCCTCGATCACGCCCCAGAGGATGTTGCTGTTGATCGAGAAGTACGCGTGGGCCATCCAGTCCCGCATCCCGGCGATCTTCCTCCATTCGATCTCGGGCATCCTCAGGCGCACGTCGTCGGGGATGCGCTTCGCCGCCTCGCCGACGATGAGGAGGCAGTGGACCACCGCATGATACGTCCGGGCGTCGGCGAAGAAGGCCTCACGGTCCATCCCCGCCGCGAACTGGATCACCTCGTCGCAGGCCGTGCGAATGTCGGCGAGGTACGCCCGCCAGTCACGCGACATGGATGAGGTCCCGCTCGACCCCCGCACGCATCTCGGGCCGGAGCGTGTCGGGCGTCCCGAGGTCGACGGGGCGGCCGAGCAGATCCTCGAGGTCGAGCTTCAGGCCCATGAAGCTGTCGAACGTGGCCGCGCCCGCGAACGTGACGAGGATGTCCACGTCGCTCCCCTCCCGGTTGTCGCCGCGGGCCATCGATCCGAAGACGGCGAGCGACTTGACGCCGTAGCGCTCCCGCAGTGCGGGGCCCTCGGCGTGCAGGAGGTCGAGGATGGCCTGGCGGGTCATGGTCGAGCCCCGGGATCGGAACGAGCGGCCCATCTGCCCTCCATTATATCGGCCAGGCCGGCCCTCCGCCGCCCGCGCCCATCTCCGGAGAACGTCCCCGGCCCCGAGCACGATGATATCCGATAGAACTCGCGCGCCGGGTGCCTGGGGTCGCTCCGCTCGACCCCAGGCACGCCGCGATCGAGGGACATCCTCGGGCGGGCACGGAGGCCCGCCCCACCCGGAGACCGCCCCAGCCAAAAGGAATCCGCCCTCGCCCAAGGACCCCTCGCCCCAGGGCCGTTTCTTCTTGGGTCTGTCGGTCTTCGTAGGGTCCGCTGTGCGGACGTCCGGCGGATCGGCCGGGACCGAAGACGTCCGCACAGCGGACCCTACGAAGGGGACGGCCAGAAAGCCCCCGCCACGGTTTCGGAGAACGCCGACCGCCCCACTTACGATCCTATCGGTATGAAGTCCGCGCGCAACGTCGCGCGCGGCCAGGGTCCGCGATCACCAGGGGGCAACACCAATGCGTTCCGAATCCCAGCGCCAGGCCAGCCGAATCAACGGCAAGAAGTCGAAGGGCCCGATCACGCCCGATGGCAAGAACACATCCAAATTCAACGGCCTCAAGCACGGCCTGCGCTCGAACCAGGTCGTGCTGCCGGGCGAGAGCGCGGCCGAGTTCAACGCCGAATTGAAGGGCTGGGCCGACGACTGGAAGCCCGCCAGCCACACGGCGGCCGTCCTCGTCGAGCGCGCCGCCGTCGCCTCGTGGCGATTGCGGAGGTGCGTCCGCGCCGAGGCCGGCATACTGCTCGAGCTCGCCGCCGGGCGCCGCGACGACGAGCGGCCCGACGACGACAACGACGGCGTCGAGGACGAGCTGCGTGAGAAGCTCGACGGGGCTGAGGATGCGTTCGACACCGACCCCGCCGGGGCCCTCGCGGAGCTGAGGTCGACGCCCGAGGGGGTCGACCGGCTGCTCCGGCTCTGGGACCGCATCGCCGAGGCCCTCCAGCGCGAATGGGACGACGAGGCCCACGAGGCGCTGATGCCGCTGCTGGGCCACCGGCCCGACGCCGACGCCGTCGCGGCCGGGCCGCTGGCCGAGGACTCGCACCGCCTGGTCCTCGACCGCCACTGCCGGTACACGCGGACGGGCGACGACCTGCTGACCGACGACGAGGAGCGGCAGGCGACCGCGCGGCTCGGCCGGGGGGTCGCCGACGAACGGGCCGCGCTGCGGGCCCTCCGCCGCGAGCTGGCGGCCGCCCGGCCCGACCTCGACGACAAGCCCTCCCCCGAGCCCGAGCCGACCTTCGCCGGCGTCACGCCCGGACTGATGCTCATGCATCGCTATGAGATGGCCCACGAGCGGTCGATGCGGGCGGCGATCAAGGACCTGGTGGCGCTGGAGAAGGCGCGGCCGGCGGGGAGTGACGAGTCGCAAGTCATTTATGATAAAGACGTTAGGTCGAATGAGTCGGCGGCGTCGGCCCGGCTGGAGCCCGGGGTCGTCGCGGCGCCGAGCGAACCCGAGCGGGGGGTGGCCGCGGGGGCGTCGGGAGGGCCTCGGGGCGATCTCGGGGGCTCTCCGAGGCCGGGGCGGCGGCGGAAGAGGCGGCGGAAGTCGTGGTGAGATCGATGGCTGTGGATGAGTAAAGCGGGCCTCGCGGGGGGGGCGGGCTCGCAGTGCGCGCCCCGGCCGCCCCCGTGCAACCCCCACCCCCACGCGATATCCTGTCCGCATCCCCAATCGACCCACCCCGACCCGGGACCGCCATGCCCACCGCCCATCCCGAGACGATCGAGCTGCTCCGCCACGACTCCGACGCCCGCGAGGAAGTCCTTCGCGCCGTGATCCGGGAGCGCCTGGCCGAGAACCCCCCGCCCCGGATGGACGACCACATCGTCGCCACCTACTTCTTCGCCTTCCGCACGCAGACGCTCGACCGGGCCGTCGCCGAGATCAGCTACCACGCGACGAGCGGGATCAAGCACCCGCCGAAGGGCTCGCTGCTCGAGGCCTGCTCGGCGACCGAGGCCGGCGTCGACGCCTTCGACGCGGCCCGCAAGACCGGGCTGCTCCACGTGGCGTTCCCGCTCAAGATGATGCTCCAGCCCGACGGCCACCTCACGTCGTGCGACATCCTCCACACCGCGGCGGGCGCGGTCATCTTCGACTTCTATGAGAACATGGACGCCCGTCTCGTCCGCCTGACGATTCCCGACCGCGTCCTCGCCACCTTCCCCGGCCCGGCTCACGGCCCCTTCGGCGCCCGCAAGCTCGCCGGCTTCGCCGACGACCAGCCCGCCTTCGGCACCATCCTCAAGCCGACCGCCGGCATCACGGCCGACGACGTCGGCCGGCTCATGGACGAGGTCGCGGGCTGCAAGCTCCTCATGTTCGTGAAGGAGGACGAGGACCTCTATCCGAACCTGGATTACTCCCCCGTCGCCGACCGCGCCAGGAAGGCCGCGGAGGCCATCAGGAAGGCCAGGGAGGCTCGCGAGGGCCTCGGCCTGATCTTCTGCAACCACGTCAGCGGCGCCGAACGAGATCCTCGACACGGTCCACGCCGCCCTCGACGCCGGCGCCACCGGCGTCATGTTCAGCGAGACCTATGCCGGAGGGACGTATCGGATGGTCCGCGAGGCCACGAAGAATCGGCCCGTCCCGCCGGTGATCTACGGCCATAATGCGGGCATCGGCGTGAAGACCCGGTCGATCTTCCGCGAGGTCATCGACGGCCTGGCGCGGCTGGATGGGATCGACTTCCGCCAGACCGGCGTCCTCCGCCCCGGCCCGCCCGTGATCAAGCCCTGGGGCGACGAGTGGCAGGGCACCGAGGCGGCCCTGAGCCGGCCCCTTCCGGGAGGCATCAAGCCCACGATGATCACCCGCGCCGGCGGGCTGGATCAGGGGAACCTGATCCCGAACATGATGGACGTCGAGCGCCGGGGGCTGACGCCCAACGTCATGTTCCTGGCCGGCTCGGCGATCAACTCGATCAAGAACGCCAGGGGCGAATATGATCCGGTGTTGGGCGCTCGGGCGATGACCGAGGCGCTGGGAGTTTATCGGTCGAAGGCCCTGGAGGATGTCCCGCTCGAGGAGCACCTGGACGCCCTGGCCGACCACGCCCGAAAGGAGGGGCTGGAGGCGCTGCTCGAGTCGCTCCGCCAGCGCTATCCGGGGAGGGTCGCGTAGTGCAGGGGCGATCAGGGCTTGGCGGCCGCCGCGACGGCGACCGGGTCGCCGTCGCGTCCGGCGGGATCGAGCAGGTCCCGGTAGACTTCCACGCTCCGCGCGGCCATGACCTCGTGGTCGAACTCGCGGGCCGCCCGCTCGCGCGCCGCGGCGCCCAGGCGCTGGCGGAGGCCCGGCTCGCCCATCAGGCGGTTCGACGCGTTGGCCAGGGCGATCGGGTCGTTGACCGGGACGGTCAGGCCCGTCTTTTCGTGTGGGCTCACCCAGGCGACGCCGCTGTGCGGGATCGCCGCGTTGATCACCGGCAGGCCGCAGGCCATCGCCTCGACCTGGACGATGCCGAAGCCCTCGCTCCGCGCGTTGGAGGGGAACCAGAACGCGTCGGCCGCGAGGTAGTAGGGGACGATGTCGAGGTAGTGCGGCAGGTTGCCCGTGAAGACGACCCGGTCGGCGACGTCCCGCCGCCGGGCCTCCCGCTCGAGAGCGTGGCGGAGCGGGCCGCCGCCCACGATGATCAGCGTCCCCTCGACGTGCTGCACGGCCCGGATCGCATTGTGCAGGCCCTTGTAGTAGACAAGCCGGCCCGCGCTGAGCCAGAGCGGCCCGCGGTGCGACATGCGGATCCGCGCGGCCGCGGCGCGGTGGCTGGCCGAGGGGTCGAGATACGGGCCCAGCTCGATCCCGTTGGCCAGCACGTCGAGCCGGTCGCGGTAGCGGCGGAGGAACCGCGAGCCGTCGGCGTAGACCGGGCTCGTCTGCAGGACCGACCCCACGCGGCGGTAGGCCAGCCGCTCCAGCGGCCGGAACAGCAGGCCGCGGACCTGCTGGCGGATGACGTCGCTCTGGTACGTCACGGCCACCGGCTGCGCGGGCTTCGCCGCCAGGAGCGCGAGGATCATCGTGGGATTGGGCACGTGCATGTGCAGGACGTCCGCCTCGACCTTCCGCAGCGCGGTGGAGAGCCCGGGGCAGATGTCGAGCTTGTCGACCCTCGCCGCGCGGCCGAACCGGACGACTTCGACCGGCCCGTCGTGCTCGACGACGGTCTTCCGACCCGCGTGGTTCACGCAGTAGACCGTCACGTCCAGCCCGAGCGCCGCCTGGGCGCGGGCGAGGATCCGCACGTTCGTCTCGATCCCGCCCGGCGCCGGGGGATAGTACTTGCCCAGGTGGCAGACGCGCAGGGATGGCATGCCGTGCGACTCGGGAGTGTGGGAGTAGCCCGGGCCCATCGCCCGGGGACCGACGGATCGCGGCGCTCTTCCGCCCGGACGTCGCCGACTTCGGCCCGCATTCCCCGCCGTCGCGGGGCCTCGATACGCCCGGTGATACCTAAAGTGTATCGATTGGAGTCGCCCGTTCCAACCAAGGACCCGAGAATCCGTGGCCGCCGGGGCGCGACCGGTCGGCTCGGCGCAGGGGCGGGACCTCGGCCGAGCGGCCGCCCGGGGCGCGGTCGTCGGCAGGAAGGTTAGGACGCGGCGCCCTCGATGACAATCCCTGATGCGAGCGCGATGCGTGGTTGCGACCGGTCGGTTTCGATCGGTTCACATCCCGGCGAACGGATCAGGACCGGACGTGACCGTCGCCGACGACGACCCACTTCGTCGACGTCAGCTCGCGGAGGCCGCAGGGCCCGCGGGCGTGGAACTTGTCGGTGCTGATGCCGATCTCGGCCCCGAGCCCAAGCTCGCCGCCGTCGTTGAACCGGGTCGAGGCGTTGACCATCACCGCCGCGCTATCGACCTCGGCCACGAACCGCCGGGCCGCGGCGAGGTCGCGGGTCAGGATCGCCTCGGTATGCCCCGACCCGTGCCGGCGGATGTGCTCGACCGCCGCGTCGAGCGAGTCGACCACGGCGACGGCAAGGATCAGGTCGAGGTACTCGGTGTCCCAGTCCTCCGACGTGGCCGGAGTCATGCTCGGCACGAGGGTGCGTGACGCCTCATCACCCCGCAGCTCGACCCCCTCAGCCCGGAGGGCCCGCGACATGTTGGGCAAGAAGCTCGCCGCGATGTCGCGATGCACGAGCAGCGTCTCGGCCGCGTTGCAGACGCCGGGGCGCTGGGCCTTGGCGTTGACGACGATCCGCAGGGCCTTGTCGGGGTCGGCGTCGGCATCCACATAAACATGACAGTTGCCGTTGTAGTGCTTGAGCACCGGCATCCTGGCTTCCTCGGCGACCCGCCGGATCAGGCTCTCGCCGCCTCGGGGGATGGCCAGGTCGATGAACTCGGGGAGGGCCAGGAGATGCCCGACGGCCGCGCGGTCGATCGTGGGGACGACCTGCACGGCGTCGCGGGGCAGGCCGGCGGGCTCGAGCTCATCGGCCAGGATGCGATGGAGGGCGAGGTTGGACCGCAAGGCTTCCTTGCCCCCGCGGAGGATGGCCGCGTTGCCCGCCTTGACGCAGAGCGCGGCGGCGTCGACGGTCACGTTCGGACGGCTCTCGTAGATCATGAAGATCACGCCGAGCGGCACGCGGACCTTGCTGACTTCGAGGCCGTTCGGCCGGCGACTCGCCTCGACGACCTCGCCGATCGGGTCGGGCAAGGCGGCGACCTCTTCGAGAGCGTCGGCGATCGCGTGGATTCGCTTGGGGTTGAGCGTGAGGCGGTCGATCGCCGCGGCATTGAGGCCGAGCGCGGGGGCGTCGGCGACGTCCTGGGCGTTGGCGTCGAGGACTTCCTGCGCCCGTTCGCGGAGGGCCTTGGCCGAGCGCCTGAGCCAGGTGTTCTTCGCGGCTCCCGTGGCGAGGGCGAGGAGGCGCGAGGCGTCCCTGGCGCGGGAGGCGAGGGTGTGGCACTGGGATTGGAGGTCGTCGGTCATCGCGGGCTCGTTGATCTCGTGGAGGATGGGCTTTGCCCACCAATCTTGTTCGAATTGAAGTCCGTGGGCGGAGCCCACCCTACGGGGACTTCGGCGATAGAAGCCGGGCCGCGTCCCAGAACCTGACCTCGCCGGAGGCGGTGGCTAGCGTCATGCCGTCGGGCGAACAGGCGACGGATGCGACCGCGTGGCGGTGGACCCGCCAGGCCGCCCGCTGTGTCACCGAGTCGACATCCCAGACCCTCACCTCGCCGCTCCAGAATTTCGCGTCGTCGACCGCGATCTTCCCCTCGTGGATCTGCTTGTCGATGAACGGGGGCAAGGTGTAACCGCCCGCTAGCGCCAGGGACTTGCCGTCGGGCGTGAAGGCCAGGGACTCGATGAAGGCGGGGTGCTCGCCGAGGCTCGCCCGCTCGCGGCCCGTAGCCGCGTCCCAGAGCGTGACGGGCCCGCGATGTGCCGCCGAGGCGATCCGTTGGCCGTCGGGCGAGTAGGTCAGGCCGCGGGAGAATCCCGGGATACGCGCCGTCGCGTGGCGAACCGTGCGGCTGGGCACGTCCCAGAGCTCGATCACGTAGGCGAGGTCTGCGAGCGTCCTCGGCGGCTGGATGATGCTGCTCGCATCGCTCGCGACGGCCAGCGTCTTGCCGTCGGGCGCGAAGGCCAAAGACGCGGCATGGCCTCGGTCGAGGACCTCGTTGATCCGCCCCTCAACCCCGACGAGCGTCGCGAGCTTCCGCCCGGTGGCGACCTCCCAGAGGACCACCCGCGCCGCGTGATCCCCCGCCGCCAGGATCGAGCCGTCGGGGGAGAAGGCAAGGCAGTTCACGTGATTATGGAATCTCGGCGGATCGGGCCCGTCCTGACGGAACGTGGCCCGCTCGCGGCCCGAGACATCCCAGAGCGTGACGGCCTTCTCCCCACCGGTGGCGAGGGTCACGCCGTCGGGTGACAGGCCGAAGGACTTGCCATTCCAGAGGCGGTCCGCGATCGAGATCGAGGCCCGGACCTTGCCGGTGATCGTGTCGCGGATCGTCAAGCCCCCATCGTGGCCGATGACGAGGGCCTTGCCGTCGCTGAAGAAATCCACCTTCTTGGAGCTGGCGTCGGGCCACTCCTTGAGGACGGGAGGGCGGGGGGGCGATTCCGGACTCCGAGGGGATGAGGGGGGCGTGCCCCCGAGGGCGACCAGGACGGCGAGCCCACCGAGGATCACCGCCGGAGGTCCCGCGTCCCGTATCCTCGACCGAGCCATGTCACGGTCCTCTCGCAAGAGTGGTAGAGCCGTCACCGACGTCCCGCGCCCTCGACCGCGGAGAATGGACGGGAGAGCAGGTGGGCGCGAGAACAGCCTATTCGAGGCGGGCCGAGCCCTCGATCGCCCCCCAAACCCTCACCGCCTCCACCATCTCCGCCACGTCATGCACCCGGACAATCCCCGCCCCTCTTTGGATCGCGGCCAGATTGCACACGACGCTCGCCGTCGGTCGGGTCCTGGCATCCCGGCCGGTGAGCCTGGTGAGGAAGCCCTTGCGGGAGACGCCCACCAGCACGGCACATCCCAGCGTGGCGAATCGATCGAGATGCCGCAAGAGCGCGAGGTTGTGCGACTTCCTCTTGCCGAAGCCGATGCCCGGGTCGATCGCGATCCGTTCGTGGGGGATGCCGGCCGATTCGGCGACGGCGATGCGATCGGCGAGATACGCCAGCACCTCAGCCACGACGTCGTCGTAATGCGGGTCGAGCTGCATCGTCTGCGGCGTGCCTTGCATGTGCATCAGGACGACGCCGGCCTCGTACTCGACGGCCAGGGCGAGCATCGCGGGGTCGGACAGGGCCGTGATGTCGTTGAGGATTGATGCGCCCGCCGCCAGCGCCAGCCGGGCGACCTCGGGCTTGGTCGTGTCGACGGAGATAGGCACGGGCAGGCGCGCCGAGAGGGCCTCGATGACGGGGACGACGCGGTGGATCTCCTCGTCCGTCCCCACGACCTCGGCGCCGGGGCGGGAGGACTCGCCGCCGATGTCGAGGATGTCGGCGCCGTCGGCGACGAGGGCCTCGGCGCGGGCGAGGGCGTCGGCCGGGCGGAAGGCGAGGCCGCCGTCGGAGAAGCTGTCGGGCGTCGCGTTGACGATCCCCATCACGCGGGGACGGCCGCCGTCGGCGACGACCCGGCCGCGGGCGATCCAGGCGGGCATGGGCTAGTCTCGGACGGGACGATTAACCACAGAGGACACAGAGAGACACAGAAGGAAGACGAGATTCTATTCTTTCTGCGTTCCCCTTTCTGTGTCTCTCTGTGTCCTCTGTGGTCGATCCTCCCCCCTTACCACTTCTTCTCCATCGCGCCGACGATCTCCTGGGCCATCTTCTGGCACGAGCGGAGGAAGGCGGCCTGGGAGGTCTCGCCGACCTCCGGGAAGAAGTTGTAGATCGTCGTCACGGTCATCGCCCCGTTGTTCATGGTCGGGTCGCCGATGACCTTCTTCACCCGGTTGTCGGTCCAGCTCACGTTGGCCGTGAGCGTCGCGTTGAGCTGGCGAGGCAGGTTGAACGGGCTCTCGACGATGATGTTCTTGTCGGTGAAGTTGATCTCGCCCTCGAGCGTCGTGTCGGCCAGGTCCTGGCGGCCGACGACCTTGTACGGGGTTCGCCGCTCGATCTCCTTGATGACCTCCTCGGTGAGCATCAGGTTCACGTCGCGGCGGAACGTTCGCGAGCGGAAGGGCGGTACGTAGACGGTCTTGATGTTCAGGTCGTACGGCGGCCGGACCGAATAGCCGCAGCCGGCGATGATCGCCGCCGCGAGGGCGACGAGGACAGTGCGGCGGATTCGCTTGGCATGCATTGGATCGCCCTCCCTGGCGTCCTGGGCCGCGTCGTCGTCAGCCGGGCATGCCCGGCATCCCCATGCCGCCGCCGCCCATGCCGCCCATGCCGCCGCCGCCCATGCCGCCCATGCCGCCCATGCCGCCGCCCATGCCGCTACTCGGGCCGCCGTTGCTGCTGGACATGCCCGGCTGCGTCATCATGCGGCTGGTCTGGGCCTCCTTGCGGGGCGCCTTGGCCAGGAACGCCAGCTCGGCCTTCGACTTCTTGGCCCACTCGGTCTTGGGCCAGCGGGCGTTGACCAGGCCGAAGTAGTACTCCGCCGCCGCGGCGCCGTAGCCTGACTTCTTGTAGTAGTCGAGGTAGTACATGCCGACGCGGTAGGCCCGCTCGGCGTGCTGGTCGAAGATCAGGTCGATCGAGCGGTAGAGCTTGTCGTTCTCCTCGGTCCGCTCGGGGAACGAGGCCTTGGTCTGCCTGATGGTGTCGAGGGCAGAGTCGAGCACCTGGCCGTCGTACTCGGGGCCCATGTAGCCCTTGAGCTTGGCATCGATGCTCGCGAGCTGGGCGCGGCGGACGTGCTCGCTCTTGGGGTGATCGGTGACGACCTGGTCGTAGTACATGGCGGCCGTCTCGTAGTCGTGGATCTCCAAATAGTGGTCGGCGAGCCTGACGCAGGCGTCGTCCGAGAGCGGTCCGGTGGCGTCGTGCTCGCGGACGTGTTCGAGGGCCTTGATGGCGTAGCCTTGCGAGTCGAGCAAGGGCACCTTGCCCTGGAACCGGGCCCACCAGTCAAACTTGGCGGCGGGCTTGTTCTTCGGGTCGGGGGCGTAGGCGAACCACTTCTGGGCGATGTCGAACTCGCGGGTCACGGCCTTGTCGGCGTAGTCGTTGTTGGGATAGTCCTTCATGAGCAGCACGTAGGCGTCGTTGGCCCAGTAGTACTTGCCCTGCTCGTAGTACGACTCGGCCAGGAGGAACTGGGCCTTCATGCCCCACGACTCGCCCTTGTGCTTCTTGGCGATCGCGGCGAGCAGCGGCTCGGCCTGGTCGTACTTGCCCTGGCGGTAGAGGGCCGTGGCGGCCTCGAGCTGCTTGTCGGCCTCGGGGTTGGGCGCCTCCTTGATCGGCGTCCAGCCCTCGTTGCTCAGCGAGAGCGACTTCGGCTCCTTGCCGGCCGACGCGTGCGGCGTCTTGGCCGGGTTGAGGTAGCGCGAGAGGAAGCGGTTCGGGTTCGAGTCCTCGGGCCGGATCATGCCGTTGGCGAGCGACTCGTCGTAGCGGGGCGAGATCCACGACAGGACCGTCTTCCCGGCCGTCGTCTGGCATCCGGTCAGCCCGAGGCACGAGGCGACGGCGGCAGCGGCGACCCATCCCCGACGCGCAAGCCGGTCCGGGTGGCAGGGGTTCGCTTGCGAACCCCGGTCCGGCGCCGTGAAGACCGGGGTTCGCAAGCGAACCCCGGCCACCCGATCGGGCGCCGTATCGGAGCAGGGCACGGCCTTCGCCATCGGGATCAGGCTCCGAGATAGGATAAGAGTCGCGGCTGGCGGCCGAGGTGGTGGCTCACCACGGCGCCGATCGTGGCGCGGGCCGAGCCGAGCGCGGCGGCGGACGTGTTCGGGTCGCGCCAGGCGTTGCCCGGCGCCGCGAGGTCGCGAATCAGGCCGAGTGCGGCCCCGGAGAGCGTGGCGACGTGCGGCTGCCCCGGCCGGCACGACGGGCAGAGCACCCCGCCCGTGGCCAGGCCGAACGCAAAGGCGTCGCCCGCCGCCTCGACGACGAGCCCGCAGTGGGCGCAGGCATCGAGTGCAGGCATCAGACCCAGCTCCCTCAGGCACGCCAGCTCGAACCGGAGCACGCGGCGCGGTCGCAGAGACGGATCGCCCAAGTGCCGGAGCGTCACCGTCGCCGCGTCGAAGAGCCTGGGGTGAGGGTCGTGGAAGTCGGTCAGTTCCGACAGCAGCTCGGCGAGATAGTAGCCGGCGTAGAGCGCGGAGAGGTCGCTGCGAAGCGGCGCGAAGCGCTCGACGGGCGCGGCCTCGGTGATGAGGTCGAGCGCGTCGGACGCCTTGTGCAGGAGCACGATATCGGAAACCCCCAGCAGGTCAAGCCCACCCTGCATCGCCGACTTGAGCCGCCGTGCCCCCTTGGCCAGCCCCGAGACCTTCCCCAGCTCGCGCGTGAACGCCGTGACGATCGTGCTCGTTTCGAACACGTCCGTCGTGCGGAGGACCAGGGCGAGGGTGCGGACGGCGGGCATGGGTCAAGTTCTCTCGACGCCCACGCGCCGATCATCCGTCCTCGTCGCGGCCGGTAAGGGCCCGATCCGCGAGCCGGGAGAGCAGCTCGTGCGACTCAGGCCGGGCGAACAGCTCGTCCCAGCGGCGCTCCGAGTCGATCTCCTGAAGCATGATCATCGCGAGTGCGTTCTGATCCGTGTCGTCGAGCTTGGCCGCCTCGGCGATCGCTTGCTGCAACAGGCTTGTCATTGCCGAGCTACCGCAGGTTTCCGTCTTGATGTTAGTGGTTCGCCCGAAGCCCGCCAATCGGTGGACGGGTGGCCGGGGCAGAGCGAAGCGTGCCCCGGGACGGGCAAGCCACGGCCACTCCTTTCCGGGGCACCGCTGCGCTCTGCCCCGGCCACCCGACGCTTGACAATGCCGCTCGTGTCGAAGACGTAAGCCGACATGTCACCGGCGCTCGCGGATGACGGTCTCCGAGAGCGGCTCCCCTTCGATCCGGATGGGCTCGAAAGACCGGGACCTCGCGGGATCTTGAGGAGAGGGGACGCGGCTCAACAGGCCCTCGGCGACGAGCCGCCGCTCGAATTCGGCCTCGTCGGGCGGGATCGACGGGCCGTCGGTCGCTCGCTCGCGTTCTTCCAGCAGACGAAGCGCGGCGGTCAGCACCTCGTCCTCGGTCCGAAAACGGCCGCGATCGATTTGCGAGCGGACGAACCGCTCAGCCTTTCCCGAGAGATGAACGTCCATTTCTCCTCCCGACGACCCTTGCGCACCTCACCCTCTCGATCTCAATCGTATCGCGCGGGGCATCCCCTGCCAATCGGACGGTCGAGGGGCAGGGTCGATCGGGGCGATCCCGCCGCGGGATTCGTCGTCCTCCAAACGCGACCGGACGCCATTCAGCGCGCCGCCGCCCGCGACCGCCACTCATGCCACGACGCGTCGAGCCGCCCCGCGAAGTCGCGCGGCCTCTCGCGGTACACCTTGCGGCCGAGGGCGAAGGCGCATTTCTGCAACTCGGCCCGCCGCGCGTCGATGACCGGCACGAAGGCCACGACCGCCGGGCTCGGCCCCGCGCCGGCGAGCAGGGCCTGACGGAGCATCGCCAGGTCGTGGTCGTCGCCGAGCGACTCGGCCAGCTCGTCGGCCAGCTTGACCCGCTGGCGGACGACGCTCGGCCGGATCGGCTCGATGACCTCGAGCGCGTAGCCGAGGTCCTTGACCCGCTTCCGCCACTCGTGCAGGTTCTCGACCGTCGGCGACTCGACGACCGCGCGGAACGCCCGCCGCCCGCGCTGGTAGATCCGCCGGAAGCCGTCGCGGAGGACCGGCCAGGTCACGCCGCGAAGGGCGTCGCCGCCCAGGGCGTCCTTCGCCTCGCGGAGGGTTGCGGCGAGGTCGTCGATGACCGAGCCGTCGCCGAGGGCGCACCGGGTTGCGTCGGACTTGCGCTCCAGCAGAGCATCGCGAGTCTGCGCGATCGCCTCATGCTGGCCGAGGTCGCCGGACCGCTCGATCAAGGTGTCGAGCGTGTCGACGAGCACGGCCGCGTCGCGGGCCTCGGCGAGCGGGTGGGCCGCGTCGCGGAGCCGGGTCTTCTCGCGATCGTGGACAGCGGGGTCCATGCCGTCGCGGGCGAGTCGCAGGAGGGCGCGGAGCCGCTTGAGCCGCTTGCGGGTTGCGTGCACGGTCTCGGCGGGCTCGGCGACGTCGGCGAGATCGTCGAGGGCCTTGGCGATCTGGTTGAGGACGATCCGCCGGAGGCCCTTGCCGCGGCGATTCCCCGGCCTTGAGTCGCGCGGACATGACTCCCTCCCGGCGCGCCATCGCGACGGCGCCAACGGCCCATTCTACCGCGCATCGGGCCTCATCGCGTCGACTCAGGCTGCGCGACCAGGTCCAGCTTCACCCGGCGGATCGAGTGGTCGGCGACCTCCAGCACGGTGATCTGGATGCCGTCCTCGCGGAACGTGGTGCCGGGCTCGGGCAGGCGGCCGAGGGCGTGGAAGGTGTAGCCGCCGACCGTGGTGGCCTCGCCGTCGGTGGGCAGGTGCAGGCCGAGCCGCTCGTTCAGCTCCTCGAGCGGCAGCGACGCGTCGACCTCGAACGAAGACGGGCCCAGGAGCCGCACCGGATCGCCGTTGGAGGGGTGGTCGTGCTCGTCGTCGATCGGGCCGACGATCTCCTCGAACAGGTCCTCGAGCGTGACCAGGCCGGCCACGCCGCCGTACTCGTCGAGGACGACGGCGATCTGAAGACGCTGCGAGCGGAGCTCCTCGAGCAGCTCGTCGCACCGCTTCGTCTCGGGTACGCAGTAGGCGGGCCGCGCCAGGCGCCTGGGGGAGACCTCGGCCGGGTCCTTCGCGTCCAGCAGGGCGGGGAACAGGTCCTTGGCGTAGAGGATGCCGACGATGTCGTCGCGGTTGGCGCCGTAGAGCGGGATGCGGCTCAGGCCGGTCGAGCGGAAGACGTCGGCGGCCTCGCGGGCGGCGATCGTGGCCGGGCGCATGACCATCGCCGACCGCGGGACCATCACCTCGGACACGTCCATCCGCGAGAGCTCGACGACCCGCTCGAGCATGGCGCGGACGTTCTCGGGCAGGTCGGGCTCGTCTTCGTCGGGGTGGTCCTCATCGGGAGGGATCTCGACCTCGACGCTCGCCGGACGGGGCGGGTCGTCGGGCCGGCCGCCGAGCTTGGAGATGACCCACTCCGCGGCAAACCCGACCGCCGTCAGCGGCGCGGCGAGGCCGCGGACCAGCGGCGAGATCGGCCAGAGCCGGTCGAGGATCCGCTCGGCGAACACCCGGCCGACGGCCGCCGCGGCCACGTAGTCGACCAGCGCGATCCCCAGCACCGTCGCCACGACGACCTCGGCCGCGGCCCTCGGCTCGACCTGCGCGGCGATGCCCCCGGCGAGCGAGGCGATGACCAGCCCGCTCATGATCGCGACCGACTCGGCGGCGCGCTCCGTCCGCTCGTCGAGCCGCGCGATCTCGTCGGCCCGCGCCGGGTGGCCGTTCCGCGCGCAGACCTCTTCGAGCCGGCTCCGCGAGTAGACCCGCAGCGCCCGCGCCATCGCCACCGTGACCGTCTGCACGGCCAGGGCGGGCAGCCCGATGCCGATCGTCCAGGGGAGGCTCAGCTCTGCCACGGTGAGGCCTCCTGGATCGGCGAGAATGAATGCGCCAGCCCCTCGGCGCGCAGCAATTCCCCCTCGCGCCGCCTCATCGCCGCGGCCCCCTCCTCGGTCAAATCGTCGTGACCGCACAGATGCAGTAAGCCGTGGATCACGTACAGGACCAGCTCCGTCCAAACCCCGACCCCATCCCGCTCCGCCATCCGCGCCGCGGTCTCGAACGACACGATCAGCTCGCCCGCCAGGCGGTCATCCGCGCCTTCCGACAGGACGAAGCTGATGACGTCCGTCGGCCAGTCGTGGGCGAGGTGGTCCCGGTTCACGGCGTGAATCGTCGGGTCGTCGACGAGGGCGATCGAGACCTCGGCGCATGAGATCCCCTCGGCCTCGAGGACGCGCCGGGCGATGGCGGCGAGGAGGGGGCGGTCGGCGGGGCCCAGGAAGGACCGGGCGTCGCCGACCTCGACGACGACCGCGGTGGCAGGCTCGGCGGGCATCAGGCTGTCCGTTGCTCGGGGTATCGGACGCGGACGTGGTAGATGCCGATGATGGATTTGATCAGGCTCTCGCGGATCTCGCCGATCTCGCGGAGCGTCAGCCCGCACTCGTCGAACTGTCCGTCGTGGAGCCGCTTCTCGATCAGCTCGCGGACGAGCCCCTCGACCCGCGCGGGGGTCGGCTCCGACAGGGTCCGCGAGGCGCTCTCGACGGCGTCGGCCACCATCAGGATCGCCGCCTCGCGGGTCTGCGGCTTGGGGCCGGGGTAGCGGAACGCGCTCTCGAGCACCGCCGCGGCGTCGGGGTTCGAGCCGTTGCGGCGAGTGGCCTCGTGGTAGAAGAACTCGACCAGGGTCGTCCCGTGGTGCTGCTCAATCAGGTCGATGATCGGCTCGGGCAGATGGTGCTGCCGGCCGAGGTCGACGCCGTCCTTGACGTGGCCGATGATGATCAGCGTGCTCATCGCCGGCGCCAGGTTGGCGTGCCGATTGGCGGCGCCGGCCTGGTTCTCGACGAAGTAGCCGGGCTTGAGCATCTTGCCGATGTCGTGGAAATAGGCCCCGACGCGGACCAGAAGCGAGTCGGCCCCGATCCGCTCGGCCGCCGCCTCGGCGATCGTGCCGACGGTGATCGAATGGTTGTGCGTCCCCGGGGCGCGGCGGACGAGCTCCTGGAGGAGCGGGTGCGTCACGTCGCCCAGCTCGAGCAGGCTGATGCCGGTGACGATCCCGAAGGTGGTCTCGATGAACGGCAGGCTGCCGCCGAGGAAGAACCCGGCCATCAGGCCCCATCCTGCGCGCCAGAGGCTGTCGCGTGCGACCAGCGCCGTCGGCTGGTCCTGGAAGAGCCCCGCGGCCCACGTCAGCACGAAATAGGCCAGCGCCGCGGTGGCGCCGACCTTGATGAGCTTCGTCCGCGTCCGGACCTCGTCGAGCGTCAGGACGCCCGCGGCCGTGCCGCCCATCAGGATCAGGAAGTGGTCGATTCCCGCGCCCATCGTCAGGGTCGTCATGGCGCAGAGGCCGAACGTCACCATGAGTGCGAAGTACGGGTTGTAGGCGATGGCGAGGATCATCGCCGCGATCGCGACCGGAACAAGCTCCGCGTCCCACGACGTGCCGGCCAGGAGGCGGACGACGGCCATCGCCGCGACGATCAGGCCGCAGGCGGCCGCGACGCGCTTGGGCTCGCCGCCGAGCTTCGGCTCGTGCCGGGCGATGTAGAAGCCGATCAGCGCGAACAGGGCCGTCACGATCACCACGATCGACCCCGCGCGGCGGAGCGTCGCCTCGTACGTCAGGTCGGCGACGGCCGTCTGGTGCTCCTTGCGCAGCAGCGCCAGGTGCTCGGGCCCGATCTCCTTGTCCTGCTCGACGAGGACTTCGCCCTTGCGGTAGGAGACGAGGACCTCGCCGACCTGCCGGCGTGCGGCGTCGCGCATCGCCGCGGTCACGCCCTCGTCGAAGGACAGCGTCGGGGTGCCTGCGAGTTTCTCGGCGACGAGGGCGAAGAGGCCCTGCCCGAGCCGCGGGCTGTCGAACGCGGCGACGAAGTCGGCGAACACGGGGCCGTCGGGGCGGACCATCCGCTCGCGGAGGACCCGGTCGAGCGAGACGGTCCGCGCCTGATCGGGACTCTGCCCGGCCGCGCGGACGAGGAAGTTCCGGGTCGATTCCTCCTGCCTCGGCAGCGAGCCCGGGCCGAGGACGCCGTCGCGGACGATCGGCTCGAACGCCGCGGCCAGCCGGCGGCGGACGTCCTTCAGGCGGTCGGGCGTCGACGTCGCGGAGCGCAGCTCGTCGAACAGCGGGCGCGGAACGGTCCAGAGGTCGCGGAGGTCCTGGGGAAGCTCCTCGGGCGTGCTCGCCCTGGGCGTGGCCTCGACGAGGTCGTCGAGCCGCTCGGCCAGGTCCTTCAGGGCGCGGGCTCGTTGACCATCGACGGCGGCACGGCGTCGGCGGCGGCCTGGCGCTGGGTGGTCGTGCGGATCGGGTCGAGCCAGAAGAACTCGGGGACGTTGACCCGGATGTCGCGGTCGGGCCGCTGGCCGAGCCGGAAGGTGAACGGCGGCCCCGGGCCGTAGACCAGGGCCGCCGTGATGACCACGGCGAGCCCCGCGACGGCGAGCTTGACGACCCGGTCGCGGCGACGAGCCTGCCGGCCCTGCTGGATCGAGGTGGGGGAGAAGTCGCGGAGGGTGGCCCGAGGTACCTTGGGCCGACGTTTACCAGCGCTCATGGGAGGGAGGATTCTCTGCACGCGCGGTCAGCGGGAGGAAAGGCCCGCCCCGCGCAGGGATGCGCCGCGCCGACGTCGGCGCGGCTCCGGCCCCGGGCGATCGGCCCGGGCCCTCCGCCTCATCCCGAGGCGGTCGCGCCGGCCTCCTCGGGCTGGTCAATGGTCGGTCGGGACGGCAATGGGTCGGGGGTCGCCTCGTAGGCGTTGACGATCGCCTGTACCAGCGGATGGCGGACGATATCCGTGCGGTCGAGGATCACCGTCCCCACCCCCGGCACGTCGCGGAGCCGCTCGACCGCGTCGGCCAGGCCGCTGACCGTTTCGGCCGGCAGGTCGACTTGCGTCACGTCGCCCGTAACGACGATCCGCGCGTTCTCGCCCATCCGGGTCAGGAACATCTTCATCTGCGACACGGTCGCGTTCTGCCCCTCGTCGAGGATGATGACCGCGTCGTTGAGCGTCCGGCCGCGCATGTACGCCAAAGGCGCGATTTCAATCAGATCGTTGCCCATGTAGCGGCGGATCTGGTCGTAGTCCATCAGGTCGTGGAGCGCATCGAGCAGGGGCCGGAGATACGGGTTGATCTTCGCCTCGAGGTCGCCGGGCAGGAACCCGAGGTGCTCGCCCGCCTCGACCGCCGGGCGGACCAGGACGATCTTCTTGATCTTGCCCCGCTTCAGGGCAGCAACCGCATTGGCCACGGCGAGATACGTCTTCCCCGTCCCCGCCGGGCCGATGCAGAAGACGAGCTCACTCTCCTTGAGGGCCCGGAGATAGCGCGCCTGGCCATCCGTCCGGGCCTTAACGCCGCCCTTGCCGTCGCGGGCATGGGGGCCGTCAAGGTCGAAGCCGTCGAGGTCGCTCGGATTGACGACCGACTCGATCAGGTCGGCCACGTCGGAGCCGGTCAGCGGGCGGCGGCGGCGGAACTGCGAGCGAAGCTCCTCGAACACGAGCCGGGCCTGCTCGACCCGCTGGGTCTCGCCCTCGACCCGGACCTCACCGTGCCTGGCCACGACCTTGACGCCCAGGGCATCGCGCACCTGGCGAAGATATTGATCCCGGCTGCCGAAGACGGCCAGCTCCTCGTCGTGACTCTCCAGCGCGATCGTGACGTCCGGCATGCCCGCGCTTATCCCTCGATCACCGACCGGCCGGCGACTGGCTCCCGAGCGGGAGGCCGGCGCGAGTCGATGCACGGGCTCCATTATGGATCGAATCGCGGCGATTACGCAACGGCTCCGTAGGAGGCAGGGGGGCGATTTCAAGGATGAGTGGATGCCTCGGACTCGATGTGCGTGGCCGATTGCGATCCCGCCCCGCGTCCGGGAGACTACGTGGTGACGTCCGTCGCCCTGGCGGTCCACCCTGCGTGGCCTCTCCTTCGGCCGGTCCGTGTCGCCCAAACGTGCCTCGCGCAGCCCGTGGCAACGCGCGAGGACAGGGGCAATCGCTCCGGGTCGTCCGCCCGTCGCGGGACGTTCCTGCGTTCCGTCCACGATCGAGGCACCCGAGGCTGAGTCGCTATCGCCGCCGGCGGCGAGACGTTGGATCGGCGGCCGGGGTCGGCCGCAGGATCGGTGTCGGACGTCGCGATGCGCGGCGCCCAAGAGCCTCTGCCTCCGGGCGCCGATGCCGATCGCGGCCGCCGTCCGGAAGCAGGGGTCGTGGCGACAGTGGGTCTGTCCGTGACCAACAACTCGCGGCCCAGGAGGTCCCCCCATGCTGATCACGACCCTGGCTGTGACCCTCTTGCTCGGCGTCCCGCCAACGGGCGCTGCGACCGACATCATGACGGAGGCGCGGAGACGCTACGGAGACTCGCTGACGCCGGCGGACATCACGTTCTTCGACTGCACGGCGAGGGGCGAGATCGCCCCCGGCCCGGCCGGCACGTGGGGCGCGGACGGGACGCTCGGCGCGGACCGGATCGCGTGGGTCTGCACCGACCCGAGGGTGGCGACGCTCGTGACGCACAAGGGCGTGCGGGTCCGTGGCGTTCCGATCAAGGGGACGCTCGAGCTCGCCTACGCCAGGATCCCGTTTCCGCTCGCCATCGAGAACTGCCGGGTGGACGGCGACATCGACCTGCGGGGCGCCGAGCTGGGCTCACTCTCTCTGGACGGGTCGACCGTGGGAGTGATCAACGGACGTTCGCTACGGGTGACCGCCGACGTCCTGCTGACGTCGCTGCGCAACGCATCGAAGGTGGATCTCTCGAACGCCCGAATCAGCGGTGACGTCGACTTCACGGGCGCCAAGATCAGTCACCCGCCGAATCAAGAGTCCATCTACGCCGATTTCATGACTGTCGGCCGGAACGTCGTGATGGCCAATGGCTTCAGGGCCGACGGCAAGGTCAACCTCGCCGGCGCAACGATCAACGGCGACTTCAACTGCACGGCCGGAAAGTTCTCGAATCCCGGAGACATCGCCCTCGACGCCGGCGGCATGTACGTCAGGGGGAACGTGTACCTCACGACCAACCGGGACAAGGGATATTCGACCGAGGAAGCGCAACGCCTGTTTCGAGTCGACGGCGTGACGGAGCTGTCGAATGCCAGGATCGGCGGAGACCTGCACTGCGCGGGCGGCCAGTTCTTCTTGCCGGCGAAGAACGACAACGGCCGAATGAACGCCATACGGGCCCGTGGGCTGAACGTCACGGGCGACGTCCATTTCGACCGGGACCGCCGGGACCCGCCCAATCCATTCCGATCGCGGGGGCGCGTGGAGCTCACGGCGGCGAAGATCGGCGGGTCGCTCTCGTGCGAGGGCGGCGAGTTCGCGGGCGTCGCGGGCGAACCGCTGGCCCTGGACGTCGGCTCGGCCGCGATCGGCCACGACGTCAACCTGGGTCATGGCTTCATCGCCGATGGCGTGGTGTGCCTCGAGGGGGCGTCGATCGGGGGGAAGCTCGCCTGCTTCAAGGGACAGTTCAGCCGGAAGACATGCCCGACCAGCAAGGCGTCGGGCGGGACTGACGTCATCAGGGCCGGCGGACTCACGGTCGGCGGCGACGCCAGCCTGGCTGGCCATTTTGGGGCCGAAGGCAAGGTCGACCTCTCCAAGGCGAAGATCGTCGGAATGCTTGAAATTCACGACATTGATAAGCCGCACTTGCTCGAGCTCGACCTGACGTCGGCGACGGCGGGGACCCTCCGCCACCCGCGGGATAGCTGGCCCGGTCGCGGCAAGCTCTGGATCGACGGCTTCACTTACGACTTTCTCCACGCCCAAGGCGCCACGAGCGGCCGGGATCTGCTCGAGTGGATCGGGCTCCGCCAGGAATTCTCGGGCAGGCCCTACGACCAGCTCGCCGCGGTCCTTCGCAAGGCGGGCCGCGAGGACGAGGCCAAGAAGGTCCTCATCAGAAAGGAAATCCAAAAGTGGGAGGAGGTCATCAGCGAAGGCAGCTACTCGCCCTGGGACTGGCTCTGGTACCGCTGGCTCGGCAGGATCATCGACTTCGGCTACAACCCGCTCAACGCGTTCTGGTACGCCGTGACGTTCATCGCGCTGGGCTGGATCATCTTCGGCCTGGCCAACCGAGCCGGAGTCTTCGAGTTCGAGCCGCGATTCGGCCAGGACCCGCGCAACCGGCACTTCCGACCGCTAATCTATTCCATCGACCTGTTCACTCCCGTCATCTCGCTCTACACGAGGGAGAACTGGTCGCTGAGGACCGAACGGCGTCAAGGTGACGGCCCCCTGTTCCATGCCTATCAAGTCTACTGGATCGCGCATATCGTGCTCGGCTGGGTCGTTACGTCACTCCTGGTCGCCGGCATCCTCGGCCTCATCCGCCCCGATTGAACGCGCCGCGGGCGTCAGGGACCGAAGCACACCCAGTACCCATACGCCACCGGCGCCGCGAACAGCAGCGAATCGAGCACGTCCAGCACCCCTCCGAAGCCCGGCAGCGTGTCCGAGGCGTCCTTCTGGCGCAGTCGCGCTTGATCATCGACTCCATCAGGTCGCCGAGCATCGCGGCAATCGAGACAACAACGCCGAAGCCGACGGCCGCCGTCCAGGAGAGCGTTCGCGCGTGGAACACATAGCGCGCGACGCCCGTGATCACCAGAACGAACCCGATGCCGAAGATCACGCCGCCGATCGCTCCCTCGACCGTCTTGTTCGGGCTCAGGGCGGGCCAGAGCTTGTTGCGGCCGGCGATGCGGCCGAGCGTGTACGCGCCGGTGTCGGCGCCCTTGGCGGCGGCGACGAGGGTGGCCAGGGGGATCAGGCCGTGGAATTTGCCCTCGAGCCAGCGCATCTGGATGATGAACCCGCCGAGCAGGCCGATGTACGCGATCGCCAGGATCGTCCCGGAGATCGTCGCCATCGTCGCCCGGCCCCGCCGGAACTGCAGGCCCTGGCTGACGAACGTCACCATCAGCACCGAGACGAACGCCCAGAGCGGCCAGCCCATCACGGTGACCGGGTGGAGCGGGTCGTGCGGGACCTCGACCCCCGGCGAGAAGTGCCAGCGCCCGGTCTCGTCGACCACGTGCGGCAGCCAGTTGGCGACGACCAGCGTCAGGACCCCGCCGATGACCGCGTTGCCCGAGGGCCTCGCCGTCGTCGACTCGAGCAGCCCGACCAGCTCGCGCGCCAGAGGATGGTCACCACCGTGACCGTGACCAGCCAGAGCGGGAACCAGGGGGCGAGGAACTCATCGAGGATGATCACGGCCAGGAACACGGCGACCAGGGTCAGCCCTGTCGCCAGTCGGTGGGCGAGCATGGTCGTAGGGGGGCCTTTCGCGGGGTGTGCGGTCGTCCCGGTCGATGGGCGACGGATGGGACTTATCATAGGGCCTCGCAGGCCTCGCCGCGATCGACAACCGCCCGAGGGCGAACTATCATACCCATATGACAGTCCAGACCTTCCGCGACCTGCTCCGTCGCCAGCCGTTCAAGCCGTTCCGACTCGTCATGTCGAGCGGGCAGACCTACGACGTCCGCCACCCCGAGATGGCGATGTTGACGCGCACGGACATGCTCGTCGGAGTCGACGTGGAGGACGACGGCGTGCCGGCGGAGTTCAAGATCTGCTCGCTCCTCCACGTCACCGCGGTCGAGCCTCTGGGCACGCCGACCGTGGAATCTCCGTGAAGGCCACCCTCCGGGATTAACGGGGGACGCCCGACGCGCCCCCGGCAAGGGCCTCCAGGCCCCGAGCGGCCGACGACCCATGCCGCGCGACCTCATCGGCGGTGAGGACCTCGGCGGCGACGCGAATCTCGGCGATCAACCCGCGGAACGGGCGGTCGCGGTCGCGCCAGTTGCCCACGACGACCGGGAGGGAGGTCGGGGCGATCGGTACGGGCTCGGGGACCGGGCGGGAAGCGACGAGGCGGCCGTCGAGGTAGGTCGCCGAGACCCCGCCACCCACGGCGATGGCCACGTGCGTCCACCGGCCCGGCTCGAGTCGGAACTCGGCGAGGGGCTGGAACGCACGTCCGTCGCCCGCGAAGAGGGCATAGGCGTTGCCGTCGGGCCCGGCCTGCTGGAGGGCGAAGCCCGAGGCGTGCGGCGGCTTGAGGCCGGGGAGGTCGCCGAGGACGGTGGCGAGCGGCGCCTGCGAGCCGTCGGGCCGGACGACCGCCTCGAGCGTGAACCGCGGGCCCAGCATCACCGGCGGCACGGCCAGCTTGCCCTCGGTCACGCCGCCGTCGAACCGCGCGTAGAGCTGGGTCCCAGGGCCAGGCGGTGGCTCGTCGAGGCGGGGGCGGACCAGCCGACCATGCACCGTCGAGGCGACGGTCGTTCCCGCGTTGACGAAGCGGGCCAGCTCGGGGAGGCCGACGTGGTCGCGGAGGAAGGGGACCTGGAACGAGTCGTCGACGTAGAGATAGGTGAACTCCCCCCGTTCGATCCGCGCGGCCATCGCGCGGAAGTCGGCGACGAGCAGCGACTCGACCACGCTGCACGGCCAGGCCGAGGGCTCCCGGAGCGCGGCATTGAGCCGCGACTCGTGGAGCGAGACGATCAGCACGCGCTCGCCGAGCCGGACCGACCGCCTGAGCAGCTCGATCTCGGCCGCGTGCGGCGATGGCCGAATGGCGGTCGCGAGGTTCCTCGCGTACCAGTCGCCGAGGAAGCCCGGTGCCCAGGCGAGCGACCACGCGGGCCCCGCGAGGGCCGCCGCGATCGCCGAGGCCCAGGCCAACCGCGAGGCCCTAGGCAGCGCGCGCGCGCGCCGGAGACGATCGCGTCCAGCGCGAGCGTCAACAGGAGCGCCGCGGGCCACCAGACGAGCGTGAGGACGTTCGGGTGGCTCCGACCCTGATAGTAAGCGAACAACCCGATGCCGAGGGCCGCGAGGTGGAACGCCATGGCGGATCGGGGCGTCGCGCGAGCTTCGACGAGCGCCCTGCGCCGCCAGCCCGAGGGCCGCGAGGTAGACCATCGCCACAAGCAACCAGCCGCCGACCAGCGGCATCGGCAACATGTAGAAGCCCGAGGCGTAGAACCGCGACTGGAAGACGACCAGCCCGGCGAAGTCGGGGAGCCGCCCTGACCTCGCCACGGCGAACGCCGCGTAGAGCACCAGCGCGGCCCCGAAGGCGGCCGCCCCGGCCGCGGCGTGCCCCGCGAGCCGAACGAGGCGAGATCGCAGTCCCCGCCCGGGCGCGGCCAGGTCGAGATACCCGAGGGTCGCGACCCACGCCGCCAGGGCCGGCACCCCGGCGTCGAGGTTCCAGAGTGGCCCGAGGCCGAGAAAGGCCGTCGTCGCCGCATACGCCCGCCGCGACGGGGCCCGCAGGTAGCGCCAGGCGAGCCAGGTCGACGCGACCGGGAAGATCACGCGGATGGGCATGTACTGGAAATAGAGGTCGTTGATCCGCGGCTGGAAGAGAGTGAGCGAGCCGCCCCCCACGAACGCGAGGAAGCCGACGAGCGCCACGGCCTTGTTCTCGGTCGCTCCGGCGAGAAAGGTCCAAACGCCCGCCAGGCACAGCCCGACCAGCGCCGCCATGACCAGCGTGAACGCGAGCACTCCCCCGCCGAGTGCCGAGGCGATCGGCGCGACCAGGTGGGGATATAGCCCGTACTGACTCGTCATGTCGACGAGGATCGTCTTGCCGAGCATGACCTGGACCGTCGGGTGATAGACCGGCTCGAAGTGTCCGGAGCGGGCGTACGCTCCCGACTCGCCGAAGACGCGTGCCAGGGCCATCGCCCCGACGGTCGCCAGCGCCACGGCGTGCGCGACGACCCGCGCCGAGTCGCCCCGCCGGTGCCCCCACCACAGGAAGCCCGCGGTTGCCCCGAGCATCGGTATCGCCCAGGCCGGCGCCGGTAGAGGCCATTCATGAGCAGCAGAGACTCGCGCTCATTCGCAAATCCGGCGACCGTAGCGGCTCCGGCGAGCCCGAGCAGCGCGAGGCCGGTCAGCTCCTCGGCCCGTGCTCCGGGGCGGACCCGGCGAACGGCGTACACCGCGGCGAAGACCAGCGCCGGGAGTCCGAGTGCGGAGGCCACGAAGGCCCGGCGCTCGCCCGGCTCGGGCAGGCATCGGCCGACGAGGGCGAAGCCCGCGGCGTCGGGGTCGGCCTGCGGCGACTCGTGAAGGATGAGCCACGCGGAGATGGGGGCCATCGCCAGGACGGCGGCGAGGATTCCCAGACTGGCCTTGGTCATCGACCCCGCTCCTCCCTGAGCCGGCCCGGCCGATCCGCGCCCGGGGGCCATCAAGATAGGCGCAAGGCCCCGGCCCGGCTAGAGCGGTTCGCGCCGGGGCCGTTCCGTCGCTGGCTCGGAGATCAGCCGCCGTTCCCCGCACCGACCGGCTCGGGCAGTCCGCCGAACTTCCGGTTCCGCCCCGCGAACGCAGCGCAGGCCCGCAGGAGGTCGTCGCCGCGGAAGTCGGGCCAGAGGACGTCGGTGACATAGATCTCGGCATACGAGATCTGCCAGAGCAGGAAATTGCTCACGCGGAGCTCGCCCGACGTCCGAACCAGCAGGTCGGGGTCGGGCATGCCCGCGGTGTCGAGGTAGGATTCGATCGTCGCCTCGTCGACGGACGCAGGGTCGACCTTGCCCATACGCACATCCGCGGCGAGCTTCCGGGCCGCGTCGGCCAGCTCGGTCCGTCCGCCGTAATTGATGGCGAGGCAGAGCGTCATCCCGCCGTTCGACGACGTCATCGCGATCGTCCGATCGAGCTCGTCGAGGACCTCCGCGGGCAGGCCTTCGCGGCGGCCGATCATCGCCAGACGGACGTCCTGATCCATCAGCTCCCGCCGCTCGACGACGAGGAAGTGCCGGAGCAGCCGCAGCAGGAACTTAAGCTCCCGCGGCGGCCGCTTCCAGTTCTCGACCGAGAGGCAATAGAGCGTCAACTGGTCGAGCCCGAGCTTCACGCCCTCCTCGACGACCGCACGAACGCTCTGAATGCCGCGCCGGTGGCCGACGATCCGCGGCTTGCCCCGCGCTGCGCCCACCGGCCGTTGCCGTCCATGATGATCGCGACGTGCCGGGGCAACTGCTCGGGCCGGAGGCCGAGCGGGCGGAGCCGTTCCAGCCCTTCGGGGGTGATGGTGTTCAAGGTGAAGTTCCCGACGGTCCCGTAGAGTCCGCCATGCGGACCATCTTTGCGAACAACCTTGACCGAAGACGGTCCGCATGGCGGACCCTACGGGATCATCTAACAGGGCGACCTATGGTCTGCGTCCGGTCCGGCCCGACGGAAACAAGCGAGACCGGCACGCCGACCTGATCGGCGAGAAAATCGACATACGCCCGGGCCGACACCGGCAGCTCTTCCCAGCGCCTGGCCCCCGTAATGTCTTCGCTCCAGCCCGGCAGCGTCTTGTAGACCGGTCGGCACCGCTCGAGGTCGGCCAGGCAGGCAGGGAAGTCGCCCACGGGCCGGCCGCGGTCATCCTCGTAGCCGACGGCGACCTGGATCGGGTCGATCCCGCTGAGGACGTCAAGCAGCATGACGGCGATCTCGGTCGAGCCGCTGACCCTCGCCGAGTGCCGAACGGCCACGGCGTCGAACCAGCCGCAGCGGCGGGGGCGGCCGGTGACGGTGCCGTATTCCTTGCCGACCTTGCGGATCCGGTCGCCCGTCTCGTTGTCCTGCTCGGTCGGGAACGGTCCGCCGCCGACGCGGGTCGTGTACGCCTTGACGATCCCGATCCAGCGGTCGATATGCCGCGTCGGCACGGCCGAGCCCGCCGCGATCCCCGCGGCGCTCGAGTTCGAGCTGGTCACGTACGGGAACGTCCCGTGATCCACGTCGAGAAGCGAGCCCTGCGCGCCCTCGAACAGCAGCCGTTTGCCCTGATTCAAGGCTCCGTGCAGCCAGGCAGTGGCGTCGGTGACGAACGGGCGCATCCGCTCGGCATAGCCGAGGTATTCGTCGGCCACGGCGTTTGCATCGAAGGGCGTGAAGTCGTCGAGCATCGCTGCGAGCAGGCGGTTCTTGTAGGCGACGATCCGCCCGAGGTGCTCGCGGAACCGGTCGGGATGGTAGAGGTCGCCGACGCGGACGCCGTGGACGCGGCCGACCTTATCCCTGTAGCACGGCCCGATCCCGCGCCGGGTCGTGCCGAGGTGGTCGGCCTTCGAAAGCGACTCCTCGGTGAGCCGCTCCTCGGCCAGATGGTAGGGCAGGATAACGTGGGCCCGGTCGCTGACGTGGAGCCGGCCCTTCACATCCACGCCCTGCCCTACGAGCGACTCGACCTCCTTCAGCAAGGCGGGGGGGTGGATGACCGTCCCGTTGCCGACGACGCAGGCGATCCCCGGCCGGAGGATCCCGGTCGGCACCAGCGAGAGCTTGTATGTCACGCCGTCGGCGACGACGGTGTGCCCCGCATTGGCCCCCCCTTGATAGCGCACGACCACGTCATGGGCGTCGCAGAGCCAGTCGACGATCTTCCCCTTCGCCTCGTCGCCCCACTGGAGGCCGACCACGCACGTCGAAGCCACGGACTCACCTTCCCGTCGCGCTGGGCCCGCGGGGCGGGCACTTTGAACCGCAAAGGGACAGGTTATCGCAGGGACGGTGGGAGAGTCAATCAGCCGGCGCGGACCGCGGACCTGGGCATGTCGTGCAAGATCCGTCAATGTTCGAGTCTGAGGGCATGCATGTAAGGCCTGGATGGCCAACTCGTGCCTCTCGACGGCGCCGATGTCTTCGGCATCGACGACCTGACGATCGGCATGGCGCCCGCGGTCCCCGAGCCCGCGAGCCTCGCACTGCTCGGGGCCGGCGTGTTCGGCGCGGCGGCCTGCTACGTCTGCCGGGAGCGAAACCTGTCCCGCCTTGCCTGACGCGCGGATACCGCGAGCGGTGTGCCGTGTGCCTTCGGCTTTCTGCCTCGATCGTCAAAGCAGCAAGGCAGAAGGCACAAGGCAGGGAATTCCATGCAGCCGGATCAGGGGGTCTTCCGACCCCTCGCGAACTGGGCGTTCTGGGCCTTCTCGGCCTGCTCGACCGGGTCGATATCCCGGTTCGCTACCCCGAGTTCCTCGGGGGTGAGCATCCGGACGTCCTGGTAAGGGTTGGCGGGGGGTGTCGAATCGCACCCCACCACACCCGCGGCCCCGCCCAGGAGGAGGGCCGTCACGAAGAGTCGCATGAGAAAGATCCTTGGCTCGGTGCATGCGCGGGTTCGTCAGTACGAGTCTGCGTCGACGATCCCCTGGTCGTCGATGACGGCCAGCTTCCGGAACGTGTCGGGGCTGACGGTGAACTTGATGAATTTGACCGAACCGTCACCGAACAGGACGTTCAGCCCGCCGGGGTGCGAGCTGCCGAACATCCTCCGCCAGACGGTGCCGGTCGAGGACGCGTACGAGTTGGGCGGGGTGTTGCAGATGCCGGCATAGGGCGGGGCCTGGGAGTCGGCGATCGGGGCGAAGTGATACCGGATGCAGTCCTCGTCCCAGCCGGAGTTCTCCCACATCTCGTTGTCGCCGCCGTCGCTCCCCCAAACCTGGTTTGGCAGGCTCTTCTCGGCGATGACGATGGAGTTCGAGGTGCCGTCCGTGAAGTCGGCCAGGCGGCGCACGAGGCCGATGCCGCCCCAGACAATCGCCCCCTTCGAGCCGGGCATGTTGCCCTTGTTATAGGTGGTCGACGACAGCAGGCCGTCGTTCGGTCCGCCACCGTTGGGAGGCGCCGGGGTCCAGTTGCCGTTGCCGCACCCGTACATCGAGCCCACGGAGAAACCCGCACAGCCCGCATAGTCGTTCCGCGAGGTCGCCGTGGCCGGGTTGCTACCGTTCTTGAAATTGACCCGCCGGGTCGGGCAGTAGAGGAGCGTGAGGGCGACCTCGGCGACCGTGGTCTCGCCGTCGTAGTTCGCCGGTCGGCCGTTGTGGATCGCCGGCACGCTGAAGTTCGCCAGGTTATAGACCTGCTGCTGCTCCATGTAGGGCAGGATCTTGAAGAAGTGGTTCCAGCCGTTCGGTGATGCCGCGTTGCAGCAGGCGCCGGCCGAGGGATACGCCGACGGGTCCGCCTTGCCCGCCGAGGTGACGGCGTTCGGGTCGCCGTCATAAGGGCCCTGCGGCAGGTAGGTGTTGGCGCTCTCGAAGTTGAGCACGCCCAGCCCGAACTGCTTGAGGTTGTTCACGCACTGGGTGCGCCGCGCGGCCTCGCGGGCCGACTGCACGGCGGGCAGCAAGAGCGCGATCAGGACGGCGATGATCGCGATGACGACAAGGAGCTCGATCAGCGTGAACCCCGGACGGCGCGGTCGTGATGCAGACTGAAACACGGATCAAGAACTCCTCTGTAGAAGACTGTGTAAGGGGGAGGCGACGAATGTAGGCCCGCGCGATGTCGGCTCGATGAGCCGGCGATGAATTTGATGTAAAGATTAGCCGGACTGCATGCGACTATAATTGCATATTATCTCGTCGTGCGCCCCGGAGGGCGAGGCGCGGCGTGAGACGCGGGCCGCAGAGGCCATGCCGAACCGCGGCAGCGCGTGGAGAATCCGGGCGACTTCAGCGGCCGGATCGGCGCAGGAATTGACGACCGAGGTCAGCCGAGCAGCCGCCGGAACTCGGCGAACAGATACTGGCTGTCATGCGGCCCGGCCGACGACTCCGGGTGGTACTGGACGCTGAAGACCGGCAGGCGGGAGTGGCCGAGGCCTTCGAGCGTCTGGTCATTTAAATTCACATGCGTCGGCTTCACGTCCGGCGGCAGGGTCGCGGCGTCGACCGCAAAGCCGTGGTTCTGGGTCGTGATCTCGACCTTGCCCGAGCGTTCGTCGCGGACCGGGTGATTCGCGCCGCGGTGGCCGAACTTGAGCTTGAAGGTCTTGGCGCCGAACGCTTGACCGAGAAGTTGGTGGCCCAGGCAGATGCCGAAGATGGGAATCCCGCGCGACTCGGCCGCCTGCTTGATGAGAGTGCGGAGCGTGGAAACCGGCTCGACCAGCGCCGAAGGGTCGCCGGGGCCGTTCGAGAGGAAGATGCCGTCGGGCTTATGATCGAGCACGCCCCCGGCCGGGGTCGAGCCGGGGACGACCGTGACCTTGCAGCCCGTCTCGACGAGATAGCGCGGGATGTTCCACTTCATGCCGAAGTCGAGCGCGACGACGTGAGGGCGTCGGGGTGACTTCGCCGAACCCTCCATGTGCGGGGCGAAGGTGGTCTCGAAGCCGGGCTCCCAGGTCGACGCACCGGCGGGCATGACCTCGCTCGCCAGGTCGCGCCCGAGGAGGCCGGGGCTCTGGCGGGCCTTGGCCACGAGTGAGGCGTCGTCGAGGTCGGCGGTCGAGAGGAAGCCCTTCATCGCGCCGCGGACGCGAGTGATCCGGACGAGGGCCCTGGTGTCGATACCCTCGATGCCGATGATGTCATGCGCGGCGAGGTAGTCGGAGAGCGACCCCTTCGCGCGGAAGTTGCTGACCCGCCCGCTCAGCTCGCGGACGACGAAGCCGCGGACCCACGGCCGGCCGCTCTCGGCGTCCTCGGGGTTGACGCCGTAGTTGCCGATCTGCGGGTAGGTCATCGCGACGATCTGGCCGTGGTACGAGGGGTCGGTGAGGATCTCCTGGTAGCCGGTCATGCTCGTGTTGAAGACGACCTCGCCGTCGACCTCGCCACGGGCACCGAAGGCGCGGCCGGTGAACACGGTTCCGTCTTCGAGGGCGAGCTTGGCGGGGTCCATCGGCGGGGTTCGTCTCGGGGCGTCGTGGCGGGATTCGCGGCGGGGGACGGGTCATTGTACCGCCCGTCGCCGCGCCTCGGCCAGCCGACTCCGCCGCCGATCAGGTGTGGGTCACGGTCCCGTACACGTCGGTCAGGCCGTGGGTGGAATCAACATTCGCGTCGCCGATGACCACCAGGGGGTCGAGGACGATCTTCGCCGGATAGCCATAGTAGGCGATGATCGAGACACCGGTCGTGTAGGTATAGTACGAGACTCCGACCTTCCCCGATGTAGTCGTCCCCGTCCCTCCCGGACCGCCGACATCCTGGGATGGCAGGATATTCGGGCCGAGGCCTGTGTCAATCAGGTTGTCGATGACGTCGACATCGGTGAGGTCGAGCTCAGAGAGATAGGCGAAGATCCCGCCGCCGTAGCCGTAGGCCTGGGAGCCGCCGTTGCCCCCGGCGCCGTGGGTGCCGTTGCCGCCCGCGCCGCCCAGGCCGACCTGGATTGCGTTCCCCTCGACCACTCCGTGGGCGAGGGCGAGCTTCGAGATCGACGTCCAGGCATCGAAAATCCCGCCGCCTTCGCCCGGGCCGCCGCCCCCGCCGGTGCCGCCGGTCGAGCCCGTCCCGCCGGCACCACCGTTGCCCGCTGCAGCCGTGTTATCCATGAGGATGAATTGATTGACGGTCAGGGCCTGGTCGCCCATGCCGCCGAGGACCGCGATCCCCGCGGCGTCGGCGGTGCCGCCGTAGCCTCCCGGCCCGCCCGTGCCTCCCGTATCCGCCCCGCCCGCCCCCCCATTCCCGCCCGTCGCCTGATTGTTCGCGATGGAGACACCGGTGAGCGTCAAGGAAGGATCCTGGACCTGGCCGACCTGAACGGCGATCCCGCCCCCGATGGCGTAGCCGGCGAAGCCGCCGTAGGAGCCGTAGGAGCCGGCGGCCCCATTGTACGAAAAGTCCTGGCCGCCGTTGCCGCCCGCTACGATGTTGCCGCTGACGGCTTCCTGATTCATCGTCAGCGCCGGGGCGTAGGCGAAGACGCCCTCGAAGTCAACGCCTCCGCCCTCGGCCACCCCGCCCGATCCGCAGAGGTCGGGTTGCGCCTTGTCGGTCCCGGCGGCGAGGCCGACGCCGCCCGAGGCGGTGTTGTTGCCGACGAATCCCTGCGAGATGGTGAAGGTCGGAGACAGGGCGTTGCCGGCCTCGAGCCGGACCCCGCCGCCGGCCGCCAGGGTAATGAAGGCTGCGTTGAAGGCGTCGTTCCCACCGCCGAGGGCCCGGTTGTCGGAGATCGCGTCGGAGTCGAAGCGGAAGGTCGGGCTGACCGCCTGGTCCGCCTCGGCGTCAATGGCGCCGCCGCCGGCCAGGCCGGAGGTGATGTAGTAGTTGCCCTCGCCGGTCCCGCTTCGGGCGGAGTTGCCGTCGAAGACCGAGCCGGTTGCCGAGGCTTGCAGGTCGATTGACTGCAGGGCGTCGATCCAGAGTCCGCCGCCGTAGGCACTGCCGGCTGGGGCCTGGCTATTCAGGTACGTCGACCCGGTGTAGATGCTGTCGGCCCCGATGGCCGAGTTGGTCAGGAAGACCGAGCCCTGGATCGCCACCGACTCGGCCGAGGCGTCGCCCGCCTGGATCGCCAGGCCGCCGCCTTCAGCCGATGCCGGCTGCGGGGGTTGCTTCGTCCCATTGATGTCGCTGATGCCCTCCGCGGTGTTGCTCGTGAACCTAGACTCGCTGACGGCGAGCGCCAGGCCTGCAGTCGCGCCGACGGTGTCGCTCGGCGCGTCATAGACAGCGCCCCCCTGAGCCACTTTTCCGAGCCCACTTGCCAAGGCGGAGTTGTCCGAGAAGACGTCGTGGCTCAGCGTGGCCGAGGCGCTCTCGAGTGCGACGGCGCCGCCGAAGGCGTCCCACGAGCCAGAGTCGACTCGGGCCTGGTTGCCAGTGAAGGTGCTTCCGGTGATCGTCGCCGAGCCGCCGAGGACGATCAGGGCGCCCCCCTCGGCGTCGTGGGTGCCATTCAAGTCGACGCCGGCCGTGTTGTCCTGGAGGACGTCGTTTGTGAGCGTCAGGTGCGCCGCGGCGTCGTAGATGCCGCCGCCGACCGAGCCAGGTAGGCCGGTCGTCCCGAACGCGGGGGCGAGGCCGAGCTCGATGGGCGCGTCGGCCGCCGAACCGTCCTGGATCGTCAGGCCGTCGATCTCGTCGGTCGCGGCGGCGTCCGTGAGGTCGAAGATGCGGTCTTCCTCGTCGCCGTCGATCGTCAGCAGGCCGGCGCCGGGGCCCTGGATCGTGAGCGAGACGCCGACGTCCAGCGCCCCGCTCATCAGGACGATCGAGCCGACCACGCCTGGGGCAAAGTCGATCGTGTCGCCGTCATTGGCCGAGGCGATCGCCGCGCGGAGCGAGCCGGCTCCGGTGTCGAAGAGGTTGGTGACGGTGATTGTCGAAAGGAGCGTCCGCCGTTCGACGGCCTCCAGCCGCGGGGCGAAGGCGGAGCGGCGGCGGCGCGAAGAGGGGCGCGGCACGGCCGGGCGGCAGGCGGGCGGGCTCATCGGTGCGTCCTCGATCGGGGTGGCGAGGGACTCCCTCGGGCCAGCGCGCATCCTGGTACGCACCGCGGCGCGGCCCCTTCCGACGGTCGAAAATCGGTTCAATCTGAAGAACAAGACGTGTCAATTCGCCATCAAGTAATAACCGGTCCACTCAATCAGAGCAATCAAATCCTCTTACTTTTTTTTGCACGATGGGCTCCATGCCATCATGCCAGTGATGGCGCATGACCCGCTCGATCCGGCCGCCGTCCGAGATGAATCCGTTCACAACCAACACGCTGTCGACCTCGCCCGTGCGCCGAGGGCGCGGGCGGTGAATATGGAGCCGTCTTCGAGGGCGAGCTTGGCGATGTCCATCGGCGGGGTGCGCTCGTGGCCTGGCGGGTCTGTTCGAGGCGCGTGGGCAGCCATTGCAGCGACCGCGGTCCCGGCCCGATCAGCCGGATCGCTCTCGGTGCCACATGGAACGCAGAAAGGCGGGGCCGAGGCCCCGCCGCGAGCGTGATACTGCTTTTTCGCCGCCTGGTTCAGGCGGCCGCGACAGTACGCCGGCGCGCCTGCGGGCGAACGCCCATCCCGCGATCCCAAAGGCGGTCAGCGCGAGGGACGACGGCTCGGGCACGGCCTCGATGGAGCCGGCGATCACACCATAGCCGGTCGGGGTGGGGTGGGCGTTGCCGTTGTCCCAGACGTACGTGTAGGTCAGCTCGTTGCCGACGAAGGCCCCGGATGGATCCGCGAAGTAGACATGGAAGTCGGCCGCGAGCATCCCAATCGTCTGGTCCAGCGCGGCGATCGCCGGCCCGGCCAGCGCGGCGACCGGACCCGGAGTGCCGGCGGGGAAGGGGTCGTACGCGCCGACCAGCGTGATGTGGGCGCCGGGCGACGCGGCGAGGATCTCCGTCAGGATCGCCGCATAGCTGGCCGCGAAGGCGCCGAGCGTCGCGGGGAGGTCGGCCGCCGGGTTGGGGTCGGTGAGGACGAGCTTGTACAGGTCGTCCGACCCGAGCGAGATGGTGACGTGGCCGATCGACGGGCCGTAACTCGCGAGCGCCGAGGCGAGCATGGCCTGCTGGGTCGGATAAGTCCCGCCCGACGCCGTGTAATTCAGGTTCAGGGCGACGAGCGCGGCGTCCTCGGCCGGCGTGGGCGCCTGGTTGTCCGGCCCGACTCGGCCCGAGCCGCTGGAGAAGCTCGCGCTGGTCTCGCCCGGGACCGACAGGTTCAGGACCGTCGGCGCCACGCCACCGTCGAGCGCGGTCAGATAGGTCGCGTAGAGGCCCGTATAACCCTGTGTCGTCCCATCCGAGGCGGTGGGCGGGTTTATTCCCCAGCCGAAGCCGATGGAATCGCCCAGCGACAGATAGACGTCCGCCCTCGCCGCGCCCGAGAAGGCCAGGGCTATGGCCAGGGCTGCCGCCGCGGCGCGGGCCGCGCGGAACGTCGTGCGCTCCATCGTTCGGTGCTCCATTCCATCGGCGTCGAGGATCCGTCCTTCGACGAGCGGCCACGCCGTCGGCCGTCCATCCTGATCCCGCCGCGCCGGGCCGGGCCACACCCCGGCATGCGTTACCAATCGACCGGCGACCGGACGCCACCATCATCGGCGGCGCGTCCTTCCATTGGCGGGACCGGAATACTCTCCGGTGCGACGTGGGCTGTCAATGGGTTTTTGTGAAATACCAGCGACGGGAGCATGTGTGGAATCGCACGGCGCAGTGACGTGGGTCTGTGACGGCAAGAGGCGGGAATTCCTGGTCGACGCCGGTCACCCGCCGAGCCAGTCGCCCGCCGGACCGGGCCGGCCGCGGCGGGCGGCGGCCAGACCGAGGAGGTTCAGCGCGACGGCGCCGAGCCCGAGCGCCGCGGCCCGCGGGCGGTCCTCGGCGAGGAGGACGACGGCCGCGCCGACGGGACGCGTCCGCATCGACGGCGCGAGCACCAGCGCCGGCACCGCGGCCGTCGTGGCGAGGGCGAACGTCAGCGTGAGCGCCCCCTTGCCGGGCCCGCGGCCGCCCCCGAGCCGGACGGCCCGGCGTCGTGATGCCCCCAGGCTCGCCGCCGCATCGACCAGCGCCTGCCGCGACCGGGACCCGGCGCGGTCGGCGGCGCGGGCGAGCGCCGGCAGGCGGACGGCGGTCGCTGCGGCGATCAGCAGCAATCCCGGCCAGCGGACCGGGTCGAGCCAGGATCCGACCCGGCTGAGCCACGGGATCGACAGCCGCTCGCCCGCCATCGCGAGCAGGCCCGGCATCAACCCTAATGCGACGCCGAAGACGAGGGCCGGGGTCCGCTCGAACGCCAGGAGCCAGAGCGACGGCCGATCCCTCCGACCGGGCCGTCCCGTGTTCGCCGGGCGCGCCAGTCCGAGCACGACCAGCCCGGCGAGGGACGTCGTCGCGAGGCCGAGGAATAAGGAATTCCGCCAGATCCGCCCTGTATCTGCGTCGATGAGGCGATAGACGACCGTCGCCAGTGCGACGACCCATCCCTCGTCGGTCTGGCTCGAAGCAGCGCCGACGGCGATGCCGATCAGCCCAACCAGCGGAGCCAGTCCGAACGCGATCCACGCCGCGAGGCCGAGCGTCGAGAGGCTTGCGCGGAGCCATGATGCCCGCGCGGGCCGCGCAATGCCATGCGGATCGACATCGATCCGCGGCCCTCCCCACCATCGGATTAAGGCCCGCCCGATCAGCGCGAGCGCGAGCCCGATCAGCGCGAGCGCGGCGACCCGCGTCGGGGCGTCGCCCCGGGCGACGGCCTCGACGATCAGATACGGCAGCGTCCGCCGCTGGCCGAGGACGATGGGCGCCCCGGGGTCGAGCAGTGCGATCGCGAAGACGGCCGCCGAGGTCCGCGCCACCTCGGGCCGGACGATCGGCCAGACGAGCTGCCGCCACGCCCGCCCCGGCGACGCCCCGAGCGCCCGGCCCATGTCGGCCCACGCCGGATCGATCCGGCCCAGCGCCGCCTTGACGCTCAGCGCCACGAGCACGGTCGCCGACGCGACCTCGGCCCAGACGAGCAATCCCCACGAGATCCACACGTCCCATGGTGTTTCGAGGGGTATGGTCGCGCTCGATGCGAGCGATCCGCCGAGTCGCCCCGGCGGGAGCAGGTGCGACAGACCAACAGCGGCAATTGCCGGCGACATCGCCAGCGGTAGCCACGCCAGGGCGGCGAGCGGCGGCCGGCCCCAGAACCGCCACGGTGCGACGGCCCGTGCCAGCGCCACGCCGATCGGCAGCGACACGCCCGCGACGATCGCCGCGACCATCAGGCTGTTTCTGGCGCAAGTCCAGACGAACGGGTCCCAGAGCGTCAGGGCCATCGGGAAGAGCGAGGCGCGGACGCCGCCGCTCGGGCCCTGGTCCGAGATCGACGCGGGGATGAGCAGCGCGACGGGGAGGCCGATCAGAGCCACGGTGGCGATTGCGGCGAATCGAGCCATACTTCGCAAGGCGCCGATCATCAAGACTCGCTCTCTGAGAGGCCCACCCTACGAAGACCCTTGTCGGACGATCGCATCGCGAATCTGTCCGATCGCTTCCCCGATCCAATCCCGGCGCTCCGCGTCACGATCCGAGCCGATGATCGCTTCGAGCACCGATTGTGCTTCCGGCGATGCCAGGGTTACCAACCCATCGAGAGCTTCCTTCCAGACCGCGGGGTGCGGATCCCCGACGGCCTCGGCGAGGAAGTCGATGACGGACGGGTCGCGGTGCTCCCAGATAGCCCTGACGAAGAGGGCACGCACCGTCGGATCGGGCTCGGATCGATAGGCTTCCTGGATGGCGGGGATCGTATTCGCGTCGAGTTCCCTGAGGCCGTGGAATGCCGCATCGCCGTTGCCGGAACGCGCCTTCTCGATGTAATAATCCAGCGCGTTCATGCCCCGGCTTCCTTCCATGCTGCGTCAGCCCTCGAACGGCCGCGGAGCGGCCCAGGAGTCATTCCGCCGCGGAGGGGCGGAACGAGGGCGGTTTCGCGTTGCCCCAGGATAACTCAGTTCGAGTCGGCCCGCCCCGCGAACTTCCCCGGCAGGACGACCACGAACTCCGGCGGAACCGAGGCCGTCACGCCCTGGCCCTCGCGGAGGTTCACCGCTTGACCCTGGAGCGCCAAAGCCGTGATCGGCCAGTCGCCGGGGCCGCGGAGGTCGACCTGGCGGACCTCGCCCAGGAAAGTCTGGCGCTCCAGCGTCGCGGAGAACCGGTTCGAGCCGACGGGCACGGGGCCGAGGCCGATCGACTCGGGGCGGATCGCCACCGTGACCGGGGAGCCCGTCGCGAGCGAGGCGGCCGCGGTCTGGCCGATCAGGCGGCCGAGCGGGGTCTTCACGACGATGTCGCCGCGAGCGTCAGTCCCTTCGACCTGACCCTGGATCAGGTTCGTCGGCCCGAGGAACCGCGCGACGAAGGTGTCGGACGGACGGTTGTAGACCTCATTCGGCGGGCCGACCTGAACGATCCGGCCAAGGTCGATCACCGCGATCCGGTCGGACAGCGCGAGGGCCTCGCGAGGGTCGGCGGTCAGGACCAGCGTCGTCGTCTCGGTCTCGGCGTGGAGCCGGCGGAGGGCGTCGCGGAACTCGGCCTTCGACCGGGGCTCCAATTGCGCCAGCGGCTCGTCGAGGATCAGGAATTCGGGCTCGATCACCAGGGCGCGGGCGAGAGCGACGCGGAGCCGCTGAAGCGGCGACAACACCTCCGGCCGCTTGTCGGCGAGACTGTCGATGCCGACGAGGCCGAGGATTTCGGTCACCCGCTCCCGCCGGTCGCGCCGGGCGATCCCCTTCACGCGGAGGCCGTAGCCGACGTTCTCGGCCACGGTCCAGTGGGGCCAGAGCGCGTCGTCCTCGAAGACGATCCCGACCCGCCGCTCGGCCGGGGGCAGCGGGTGGATGAGCCGGCCCTCGAAGTAAATTTCCCCCTCGTCGGCCCGCTCGATCCCCGCGACGATCCGCGCCAGCGTCGTCTTGCCCGAGCCGGTCGGCCCGACGAGGAATGCGAGCTCGCCGGGGCGGATCTCCAGCGACGCGCGGTCGACGACGGGGACCTTGTTGTAGCGCTTGACAATCGACTCGATCGTGACGCGGATCATGACGCCGCCTTCTCCGCCTCGCGGGCGATCCGGCGGTAGTGCTGCCGGGCCCAGGCGGTCCACTCGCCGCGGAGCCAGGTCCGGAATCGGGGCTCGATCGCGAGCCCGCCGGCCGCCCTGGCGAGTTCGCGGAGCCAGTCGCCGTCGATCTTCCGCTCGGGGCTGTCCCAGGATCGCATCAGCCACGCGCGGGCGTCGCCGTTCGCGCCGATCTCGCGGGCCAGCGCGTTGAGCAGTTCGTCGGCCTCGGCCCGGCGGCGGAGCTTCTGGACTGACATGGGCGGCCACGGCGGGGAATCTCCAATGTAACCCTCGAACGGCTCGGGATGGCCGGTCCGATCGAGGGCGTCCGCGGCGGCCCAGAGCTCGTCCTGGGCGTCGACGAGCGTCGCGCCGAGCAGGTCGGTAAGCAGGCCGTCGGCCATGGGCTCGGGCGCGGGGAAGCCGTCGGGGACGGGCTCGGCCTGCCCGCGGTCGGCGAGGAACGCGACGAAGGAGCGGGCTTCGTTGATGCGTGGAGATGCTCCCACGAGCGCCACGCCTTCGAGCCAGGGCGGCGCGCCGTCGAGTCGGACCAGGGCCGTCTTCTCATCGAGCGGGCCGACGACGTCGGCGGTCGGGGCGACCGCCGCCTCGCCCCGCGAGACCCTCAGACGGGCCGAGCCGGCCCGGCCGACGCGCCGGGCGTTCGCGGCCGTGCGGACGAGATCGGCATAGCCTTTCGGCCAGCCGAGCGAGCCGAGCCGGGCCCTCGCCCAGGCGAGGGCGATGGGGTCGAGGCGGGGGTCGTCGAGGGCGACGCGAGAGACGAGGCTGCGGTCCGCCAGCGACGAGCCTGTCATGGGCCGTGACGCGGACGTATTGACATCCAGCCCGAGCGTCAAGCGTCGCGCGACGCGCCACGACCAGCGGTCGCCGTCGGCAATGGAGGTCAGCACGCCGTCTGCCGCAATCGCGTCGAGGTCGGACGCGGGAATGCCGAGGACGAGATCGACCTCGGGCACGATCCGCGAGGCATCATCGCCCGGCATCAAGGGCAGCCAGGCGATCGGCGGGGCGGAGGGGTCGGCCTTGCGGTAGTCGGCCGCGATCGCGGCGCGCTGACTCGCGGGCCACGGCGTGGCGATGACGAGTGCCTCGCGCGGGACGCTCGCATCCCTGGGCGAGGAGAGCGATGACGAGCGGCCAGGCAAACCCGAGGCGTGCAGGGAGCGACGCGCTTCTCCCGTCGGTCCCGCGCCGGTCGCATCAGTTCCCCCGCGGGCGCGAGCCGAGGGTCGCCTTGAGGGTGACGTCCTTGCCATCACGCTGGATCTTGACGTCGACGGGGTCGCCCGGCTTGAAATCGGCAAGGGCGCGGGTGTAGTCCTGGACCGTCGCGACCGGTTTGCCGCCGAAGTTGACGACGACGTCACCGCGCTTGAGGCCGGCCTTCTCGGCGGGGCTGCCGTCGGTGACGCCGGCGAGCTTCACGCCCTTCACGTCGGCGCCGTAGTCGGGCATGGAGCCGAAGTAGGCCGTGATCGTGACCTTCGAGGTGTCGTCGCCGGCCTTCGTCTCGTGCGGGTTGTCCGACGGCTTCTCCTTCGGCTTCTCCCCGCCGTGCGCGGCGACCTGCGTGCCGACCTTGAGGAGCTCGGGACGCTTGGGTCGGCGGACAAGGTCAAGCAAAAGCAGCTCGCCGAAGTCGGCGATCCGGGCCATCCCTCGGAAGTTGATCCGGTGTGTGTCGTCGCTCGGCTTGTGATAATCGGAGTGGACGCCGGTGAACGCGAACAGGACCGGAACGCCGGCCATGTAGAACGACTCGTGGTCGCTGCCGCCGATTCCGTCAGAGATCCCCTTGACCTTCTTGATCTTGAACCCGGCCGACGCGCCCAGAGCGTCGACCAGCTCGGCCGCACCCGGCGTCGAGCCGGTGCCGAAGAGGGTCAGCTCGTCCTCCTCATTAAGCCGGCCGACCATGTCGAAGTTGATCATGAACACGGTCTTCGCCAGGGGATACAGCGGGTTCCCGACGTAGTGGAGCGAGCCGAGTAACCCCTTCTCCTCGCCGCTGAAGGCCATGAAGACCACGCGGCGGGGCAGGGGATCGGGGCGCCTCGCCAGGCGGCGGGCCATCTCGAGGACCATCGCGGTTCCTGACGCGTTGTCGTCGGCGCCGTTGTGAATGTCGCGCGAGAACATCGCGAGCGAACCCGAGAAGAGCCCGCCGTGACCCAGGTGATCGTAATGGCCGCCGACGACGATCGTCTCATCGGCATGCGGGCCCGAGCCTTCGAGGACGCCGATGACGTTCTTGGCCACGAGCGCCTTGCGCTCGATCGTGTATTTCTCGGAGAGTGTGACGCCGTCGAGCGGCTGCGATTGCGGCTTGAGGTCGGCGTCGATCACCTTCTCGGCCTCGGCGAGCCTCGGGGCGCCGGCGGCTGCGAGGACCTGATCGGTTAGCTCGCGGGTGATCATCGCGAATGGGATCGCGGCCGTCTGGTCCTGCTCGCCACCGGCATAGCCGAATGGTAAGAGATGATCGTGGGCCTTGTCGGGGGCGGTCTTGGCGTCGTTGACGAGGATGACGGCCTTCGCACCGTGGTCGGCGGCGTTGGTGAGCTTGCGGCGGAGGTCGGAGAGCCGGTTGACGCCGCGGGCCTTGAAGGGGCTCTTGGGGTCGTCCTGCTTCGGCTCGCGGCGGATGATCAGGACGGCCTTCCCCTTGACGTCGAGGCCGGCGTAGTCGTCGTAGTCGACCTTGTCGTCGGCTTCCTTCGCCGTGATCCCGTAGCCGGCGAAGACGACCGGGAGCCCCTGGACATTCGCAGACGAGCCGAGGGCGAGCGCAGTGAAGTCGGCCTTGGGCTTGGCCGTGAAGTCCTTGTCTTTCGCCTTGAGTGAAAGGCTCTGGTCGCCCGCGAGCGCTGCCGAGCCCTTGATGGTGAACGGCTGGAAATAGCCGTCGGCGCCGGGGGCGGTCTTCAGGCCCAGCTCGCGGAAGACGCCGGCGATGTAGTCGGCCGCGGCGTCGATGCCGGCCGTGCCGGGGGCGCGGCCCTCGCGGAGGTCGTCGGCGAGATAGGTCACGTCGGCGCGGAGGCGAAACTCGGCGGCAGACGGGGCCGAGGCGGACGTGGTGGTGGCCGGGTCGCTGGCCATGCTTCGGGGGGCGATGAGCGCAATCACGGCGAGGCCGAGCAGGGCCCCGGCGCGGCGGATCGGTCGGTGGAGCATGCGGGGACGTCCTTCGTCGTCGGGTCGGTGTGCGTCGTCGGGTGCGGGAATCCCTGATGACGATTGATTCTCGGCCGCGGTGGATCGGGCGTCAAGCGGGGCGACGACGCGCCCACCGGTCTTGGAGCCGGCCCGTTGCACCCCAAGACAAATGTCATTAGGATGAAGGAATACGGACTCCCACGCGAGGGTGCGATGACCGACGACCTGGCCGCGCGATGGGCCGACCTGCTGGCGGATTACTGCCTCGGCGTGAAGCCGGGGGAGACGATCCTGATCGGCTCGGAGATGGACGCGTGGCCGCTGATCGCGGCGTGCTACAAGGCCGTGCTGGTCCGCGGCGCGCATCCGCTGGTTCGGCCCGACTTCCCCGAGCTGACCGAGTTCTTCCTCACGCACGCGTCCGGGGCGCAGCTCGCTCACCTGCCGGCGAGCTCGCTGCACGACGCCAAGCTCGCTGACGCCCGCATCCGGATCTCGGCCGAGGCCGACACGCGGGCCCTCGCGCGCGTCGACCCGAAGCGGCAGGCGATCGTCGACCGGGCCCGCCATCCCGTCCGCCAGGCGGCGCGCGAGAAGCGATGGGTGCTCACGCAGTACCCGACGCCCGGATATGCCGCCGACGCAAAGATGTCGCTCAGCGAGTACGAGGAATTCGTCGTCGCAGCGATGTTCCTCGACCGGCCCGACCCGGCCGAAGAATGGAGACAACTGGGCCGCAGGCAAGCGGGGCTGGCCGAGTTCATGACAGGCGTTAGGACCGTCCGGATCGAGGCCGAGGGGACGGACCTGACGCTCTCGGTCGCCGGGCGGACGTGGATCAATTCCGACGGCAAGCGGAACATGCCCTCGGGCGAGATCTTCACCGGCCCGGTGGAAGACTCGCCCCGAGGCAGGCTCCGCTGCGGGTTCCCTGTCTGCCGCGACGGACGGGAGATCATCGGGATCGAGCTGGAGTTCGAAGGCGGCAAGGTTGTGTCGGCCCGCGCCGACGAGGGCGAGGACTACCTGCTCTCGATGCTCGACTTGGATGGAGGCTCGCGAATGCTGGGCGAGCTGGGGATCGGGCTGAATTACGGGATCGACCGTTTCACCGGTAGCATCCTCTACGATGAGAAGATCGGCGGGACGATCCACCTGGCGCTCGGGCAGAGCTACCCCGAGACGGGGGGCGTCAACGAGTCTGCCCTGCATTGGGATCTGATCGTCGACACCCGCAAGGGCGGGCGAGTCACGGCGGACGCGCGGGTGGTGATGGAGGACGGTCGATGGCTCGTGGCGGAGGCTGGAAGCCGGAGTGCAGAGTGAAGAGAATGCTCTGTCGAAATCCTCCGAGGGAGCCGTCTCGGGGTGGCAGGGGTTCGCTTGCGAACCCCGGTCTTCCAGCGCCCCGGACCGGGGTTCGCAAGCGAACCCCTGCCACCCCGAGGGCACGAGACGAGGTTTTCGACAGAGCATGAAGAGAACAGAGTGAAGAGAGAACAACTCGTTCCGCCGCTCTGCGGCGGAATGCCTCTTCGGCCGCTCTGCGGCCTTCCGAGGAGACATCGACCATGCGACGCGGATGGTGGTTGCTCGCCCTGATGGCGGCCTCGATCGCGGCGGGGCGGGCCGGGGCCCAGGTGTCCGATGCGCTCAAGGACCGGGTGAATCAGCTCGTCGCCAAGCTCGACGCCGAGAAGATCGAGGCCCGCGACGCGGCCCAGAAGGCGCTCGTCGAGCTCGGGCCGCGGATCAAACCACTGCTCGATGACGCAGAGAAATCAGGATCGGCCGAGCGGAAGGCGCGGCTGGCCAAGGTCCGTGAGGCGTTCGCCAAGGCCGAGGAGAACACGAACCTCGGGGCGTCGAAGATCACGATCAAGCAGAAGGGCGTCCGGCTCAGCGAGGCGATCAAGCTCCTCCAGACCCAGTCGGGCAACACGATCAACGACCTCCGCGAGCAGGAGGGAGTCGACGTGACGAATCCCGCGCTCGACCTGGACATCGTCGACAAGCCGTTTTTCGAGGCGCTCGACATCGTGACCGGCGAGGCAGGGTTGGCCCCGTCCTTCTTTACCGGCGACGGCTCGATCGGCCTGATGGGCGCCGCTACGCCCGGCGCGACCCCGCGGGTGGCCAAGCCCATGGTGGTCTACAGCGGCCCGTTTCGGGTCCAGTTCAAGCAGATCAGCGCCGTTCGGGATTTCGACACCGGTATGGCCACCTCCAACGCCCAGTTCGAGCTGGCCTGGGAGCCCCGGCTCCGGCCGATGCTTCTGGCGTTCAAGCCCGACAGCGTCCAGGCGATGACTGACGAGGGTAAGGCCGTCCCCCGCGCCGTGATGGACGAGTCGGACGACGTCGCGCTTCGGCCCGAGAACCCGGCGGCCGAGGTGAACCTCAACCTCGTCGCCCCCGACCGGTCGGCGAAGGAGTTCAAGACTTTCAAGGTCAAGGGCGAGGTCACGCTGCCGGCCGGGATCAAGACGTTCAAGTTCAAGAGCCTTGACGCGAAAGACGACACGATCAAGGAGAACGACATCGCCGTCACGCTCGAGTCGACGACGATCGAGGAGGGGATCTGGCGGGTCAACGTGACCGTCGCCTATCCCGGCGGCGGGCCGGCGTTCGAGAGCTATCGCCAGGGCCTGTTCAACAACCGCCTCTGGCTCCAGAAGGCCGACGGCTCCCGCTTCGAGCACAACGGCGGCTTCAACAACACGGGCTCCGACGACGGCAAGCTCAGCTTCGAATACCTCTTCGTTGACGCGCCGGGCAAGCTCGCCGACTACGGACTCGTCTACGAGACGCCGAGCAAGGTCGTGACGATCCCGCTGGAGTTCGAGTTCAAGAAGATCCCGCTGCCGTGAGGGGCGATCGACCGCGGAGGAAATCCGGAGAATTGAACCGCCGATGACGCCGATGGCCGCCGATGAAGAGAGAAATCAGTGACGATTTGATATCCTTCTTCATCGGCGGCCATCGGCGTCATCGGCGGTTCATCCTCTCCTATTCCTCCGCCCCGCGCTTGAACCGCGTCCGATCGATCTCGTGCTTCTGGAGCTTCTGCGTGACGCTCCGCCGCGAGAGGTCGGCAAGCTTGGCCGCGCGGGCGACGTTGCCTCGGCAGCGGGTGAGCAGGCGGGTGAAGTAGTCGCGTTCGACGCGGGCGATCAGGTCGCCGGTCAGCTCGCGGAGGGGGCGGTCGATGTCGATGAGCGAGTCGGTCGGGCTGTCGAGCCGCTCGGTGCGGGGGACGACGGTCGAGGGCAGCGACTCGCGGCGGATCGCTGAGCCGTCGGCCATCGCCACCGCAGCGCGGATCGCGTTCTGGAGCTCGCGGACATTCCCAGGCCACTCGTACTTCACGAGGGCCTGCATCGCCGGGGCCTGGATCTCCGTCACCGGCGGCGTGCTCAGGTTCGAGAAGCTCTGGAGGAAATGCATCGCAAGCAGCGGCACGTCCTCCCTCCGTTCACGGAGCGGGGGCAGGTCGACGCGGATCACGGCAATCCGGAAAAAGAGGTCCTGGCGGAACCGGCCGGCCTTCACCTCGTCCTCGAGCCGCTTGTTCGTCGCGACGATGATCCGGACGTCGACGGCGATCGAGTCGGACCCCCCGAGGCGGTCGACGCGGCCGGTCTGGAGGACGCGGAGCAGCTTCGACTGCATCGACGGGCTGATCTCGCCGATCTCGTCGAGGAAGAGCGTCCCGCCGTCGGCCAGCTCGAACCGGCCCTTCTTCTGGCGGTCGGCCCCGGTGAAGGCGCCGCGCTCGTGGCCGAACAGCTCGGATTCGAGGAGCGATTCATTCAGCGCCGCGCAGTTCGAGCGCGACGAACGGCCCGCGGCGGCGGGTGTCGGAGGCGTGGACGGCGCGGGCGACCAGTTCCTTGCCCGTGCCCGTCTCGCCCTGGATCAGGACGGTCGAGCCGAGCGGGCCGACCTGCTTGATCAAGTCGAAGACCCGGCGCATCTTCGGGCTCTTCGACACCATGTCGTGGAACCGGTACTCGCGATGGAGGTCCTGGCGCAGCTGCTCGAGCTCGTCCTGAAGGGCGCGGGCCTCGAGCGTCCGGGCGACGACGAGGCGGAGGCGGTCGGGCTCGAACGGCTTGGTGAGAAAATCGTCGGCCCCGGCCTTCATGACGGAGCGGACGAGGGCGATGTCGCCGTAGGCCGTCAGGAGGATCACGCCGCAGGGCAGACGCTCGGAGCGGACGGCCGAGAGGAGGTCCATGCCACTGAGGTCGGGCATCCGGTAGTCGGTGAGCAGGAGCTGGAACTGCCGGGTCCTGAGCCGTTCGAGCGCCTGGCGCGGGTCGCCGAGCGTCTCGACCTCGTATCCGTCCTCCTCGAGCAAAAGCCTGAGGTGCTGGGCCACGAACGGGGTGTCGTCGTCGACGACGAGGATCTTCGGCCGACTCATCAGGGGCCCTCGTCCGGTGTCATGGCGTGGGGTCCGATCAGTGGACGGTGCGCCGGGGCGCCGCCGTCGTTCGCTCTCGTGTCGAGTTACCGCGCGGCGTCGCGGCTGGGGGCCTGGCCGGAGGCGGGGTCGGGCAGCCCGAAGCGGTCAGGCTGCGACCGCGGGACGACCTTCACGTCGCGGACCTTCCCATCGCGCTCGATGGTCAGGGTCAGCGGCTTGCCGACCGGAGCGACCTCGACCATCGCCTGGAGCGGCCCGGGGCCGAGGACCGGGTGCCCGTCGACCTTGAGCAAGATGTCGCCCGGCCGGAGGTCGGCCTGAGCCGCGGGCGACTCGGGCGCGATGCCGGCAATCACGATCGCGCTCGGCACGCCGAGTCGCTCGAGCGAGGCGGGATCGGCGCGGCGGACGTTCACCCCCACGTACGACCGCCGGACGCCGCCGAACTCGGTGAGGTCGCTCGCGACCCGCCGCGCCCGCGAGGCCGGCACGGCGAAGCCGACCCCCTCGTATCCGCCGCCGACGGTCTTGAGGGCCGTGTTGATCCCCACGACCTCGCCCTTCATGTTCACGAGCGGACCGCCCGAATTGCCGGGGTTGATCGCCGCGTCGGTCTGGATCAGGTCTTCATATAAAGCCAATCCGACACCTCGCCCCTTGCCGCTGACGATGCCCGCCGTGACGGTGTCAGACAGGCCGAACGGCTGGCCGACGGCGAGGACCCAGTCGCCGACGTCGAGCGCGTCGGAGCTTCCCCACACGGCCTGGACGAGCCCGGCGGGGTCGATCGAGAGCACGGCGAGGTCGCTCTTGGGATCGCTGCGGATCGCCCTGACCGGCCGCTCCTTGCCGCCGGGCAGGATCACTACCGCTCTCGCGGCGCCGTCGACGACATGGAGGTTCGTGAGCACGAGGCCCTTGGCCGAGTCGATGACCAGGCCCGACCCGCCGCGCTCGCGGGGCGGAACGATCTGGGGCGGGGGGAAGCCCGGGACGATCACGCCGAATGCGTCGGGGATCGTCGGGTCCGCCGGCTCGACCGCCGCGGCGGGGCCGACGGGTCGAACGGTCACGACCGATGGAAGGACCCGCTTCGCCGCCTTGCGAAAGCTGGCCGAGAGCGACTCGGCCTCCGTCTGGCCGTGGGCCGTCGCGGCGGCCATGGCGACACCGAGGCCGAGCGTCAGGAGGCGGGGGACACGTCGAGAGGGGCGAGGCACGAGACCCTCCTTCCCTGGATGGGAGCGCGCCCTGGCGAGGGCCGGGGGGACGACTCTCCTGAATCTAACGTCCGAGGCCGATCGCGGACAAGGGGGCGACCGCCCGGGCGGGGGCCGGTTGGATTCGTTTCGTCAGGGGTCCGACCCCGGGGTCGTAGCGCCGACCGAACCCGAGCGTGCAAGTTGCGAGCGGCTTCGTGCGACTCCGTTAACCTTTCAAGGCGGGTGAGGCCGCCTCGGCGGGACGATCCCGTCCAGGGAGTGCGCGGATTTACGGCTTCGCGGGCGGCGCGCCCCGGCCATCCCCGGCTTGAGCTGAGTCTTGATCGGCCCCTTTCTGGGATCGTCCGGGACCAGCACCGGCGGCTTCGGCGGGGGCGGCATCATGGGGAGGACCTCCTTGCGCCGGCCGCCCGCGAGCTTGAAGCGGACGGGTTCGGGCTTGTCGAGGTTGATCGTGTGCCGCTCGCGCTTCTCCTCGGGCGTGCCCTCGTGGGTGACGACCTCGAGCTGCGCGACCTTTGCCGCGTTCTCCGGGCGGTAAATCGGCTCAACGCGGACGGTGTACGTGCCGTCGAAGGCGCGGGGGCAGACGTAGACCTCCTCGGGGTGGCTGCCGTAGCCGTTGGTGACGATGGCGCCGCCGAAGATGGTGCGCGGCGTCTTGAAGAGCTGACAGGTGACGCCGAGAGGCTCGTCGACCAGGAGATCGAGGTCGTCCTTGCCCTCCCAGCTCAGCCGGACGTAGACGTCGCGCGCCAGCGCCGCGGGCAGCCGGGCCAGCAGGGCGTCGGCCTCGGCCGACTTGCCATCCTCGCCGAGCGCCTTGGCCAGCTTCTCGACCTGCTCGCGGGTGCCGCGGCGGACCTGCTCGTCCATGCCGGGCCAGCCCAGGGCGAGCAGCGAGTCGACGGCGTCGCCCATCCGCTGCGGGTCCTTCGTCCGGGCCGCCAGGTCGATCGACATCAGCAGCGGCTCGCCGCGGTGCCGGACCTTCTTCGCGACCATGTCGATCAGCTCGCCGGCCGACGTCTGATGCCCCGGTGGACCCACCTTGTCGTAGATCCCGCTAATCTGGAGCTCCGAGGCGACGCTCAATAGCTGGTCCGGCAGCTGAGTCTGGAGCGCCTTGAACGCGCCGTAGCCGAGGAGCGTGCGGATCTCGGGATCCTGCGGCCCCTTGCGCTGCTTGACCGCGACGGCGAGCATCTCGTACATCCACGACTCAGCCCGCTTGAGCCGGTGGGTCAGATAGCCGCGAAGGGCCGCCTCGACGTCGGCGAACTGCTTCTCCTTGCGGAACTCGGCGAGCTTCTCGATCAGCTCGCCCGGCGACTCGTCGTGGTCGCGGTAATAGTCGTCCCAGAACTTGTACGGATTGCGGGCGCGCGGCTGAGCGCTGGCCTTGGGTCCGACCGTAATATTTCCCCCGCGTGGCGGCTGCCCGGGCATCACGCCGAGGCCGTCGCCCGCCTGCGGCCTGGCCGGGCGGACCACCGGTCCGTCATCCTGCGGCTTCGAAACGCCGCCGGGACCGGCCGCCTTGGGGGCGGCCTGGTCCCGGGGAGTTGCATCGGGTCGCGCAGGCGAGGTGGCCTGGTTAATCGCGTTCAGGGCCTTTTTTTTTGCTCCTCGAAACCGCTGGGGCCGTCGGGGAGCGTGGCGGGATCCTGCGGCGGGACGGACATCATGCCACCCATGCCACCCATGCCACCCATCATGCCGCCGCCCATGCCACCGCCCATGCCACCCATGCCACCGCCCATGCCACCCATGCCGCCGCCCATGCCACCCATGCCGCCCATCATGCCTCCACCCATACCACCCATACCACCGCCGCCCATGAGCGAGAGGGGGATGATGGCGAGGTCGGCGACCGGGTAGACGCGGATCTCGGTGGGCTGGTCGTCGGACTCGGCCGAGGTGATCGTCATCAGGCCGTCCTTGACCGTGTACGTCAGGCCGAGCTGCTTGAGGATCAGGCGCAGGCTCGTCTTGAGGGGGATGCCCTCGAGGTCGAGCGTGACGGGCGACTGGAGCGTCTTCTCGACCTCCTGGAGGCCGAGCGGGTCGACGTAGATCGGGATGCCCGACGGCAGGTCGAGCTCCTCGCTCTGGGTGTTCGACTTGATGTACTTCAGCACGTCTTCCAGCGGCGTTTCCTGGGGGAACGACATGGTAAGCCGCTCGCCCAGCTGGGTGATGATGGCCTTGGTCCGGTCGTCGCGGTCGAGGAGCCGTTCCTCGTTGCCCTCGCCGTACCGCTTCCGCCGCCGCTCGGTCAGGGGGATCCAGACGGCCGGGGAGGGGTACTCGATCGTCCGGGTGTCGGGGAACGGGACGGCCGCGCGGTCGACGTCCTGCCATGTGAGCAGGACGCGGTAGCGGGACAGCTCCTCGTAGGAGAGCGACTGGGCCAGGAACCGGACGGCCTGCGCCTGGTAAATGGCACCATAGGGCGCCAAGGCGTAGGGGTCGATGGCGCGGGCGGCGACGGCGCGGGCGCGGGCGTCGGTGAAGGGGGCGGTCGTCGAGTCTATGTCGCCGGTGCCGGAGTTCGACAGGACGATGAAGATGCCCTGGGCCATCAGGTTGTCGAACTCGGCCATGAGCACGCCGATGGTGTCCTGGTTCCGCTCAACGACCGAGAGCGCCCGGAGCCGGGCCTCGTCGGCGGCCTGGTGGCGATAGATCTCGGCGCGTTCGAGAGCGACCCGCTCCTCAATAGCCTCGGTCGCGCCGATGGCGGCGCGGACCTGGTTCTCGATCCGCCGGCGGTCAGCGTCGGAGATCTGGTCGGCCGACGTGACGGCGTTGAGGGTGGTCCGCAGCTCCGAGAGCGCCTCCTCAGGCCGGCCCTGGTTCGTCAGGTCGCGCGCCCGCTGGAGCCGGGCGGCGATGGCCGAGGCGAACTCCTGCTGGCGAACCCGTTCGAGCCGGGCCTGCTCCGAGATCGTGGCCTGCGGGCCGGCCGGGGGCACGACGGACGGCACGTCGGTCGGGACGACGCCGGGGGCCGGGGCCGGCGGGGCCGGATCCTGAAACGCCACGAGCCGGACGGCGCCGGCCTTATCGAGCGCCGCGCGGGCCTCGCCGTTCTTCGGGTCGAGCCGCAGCGCGTTCTCGAGGATCGCGCGGGCCTCGGCCGTCCGCCCCTGGGCCAGGGCCTGCCGCCCGGCGATCGTCAACTGCTGCGAGAGCGGCGTGTCGGTATCAGCCCGGGCGGCGACGCCGGGCAGTGCGAGCGCGCCCAACGTCAGGAGCCCGACGCCTTTCCAAAACCGCGCGGTTCGCGACATCTCGGGAGTCTCCCATCTAAGGATCACCGGGTCCGGAGACCGGATCGGGCGCAAGACGTGTCATCTAGGGTAACTGGGCAGGCCGTGCGCGAACAAGGGTCTGTCGATCGGACCGACTCATCCGTGGTTTCCAGGGCGCGGCCGGGGCGACGGGGCTCCGCCTCATGACAACCATTATGCCACACGAACCCGGCGCACGGCCCGGCCCGCGAACTGCGCCCGGGCGAGTTTTGACAGGGGCCGGGCGGCATCCTAGGAGTTTTCTGGCGAGCGAACGCCGGGCCAGGTCGGGTCGTGAGGTGCGACGGGGTCGGCCGGCGTCGTCCTCGCCCGGCCCGCCCGGAGGCGAGTCCGTCCTACCAGGAAGAGGTACGTCATGTCCGACACGATTGAGACGCCCGGCGAGCCGGCGAAATTCGATCCTTCGTCGTTCCCCCCCGACACGTTCTTCTACGAGCGACGCGACGGCCGCGACCGCCGGGCCGACCGGCCCGCCCCGCCCGAGATCGAGCGCCGACGCAAGAAGGAGCGCCGGCGGCGCGTTGACCCGACCACCTTCGAGAAGCAGTATTCCGCCGACGAGCTCGAGTTCATGACGGCGATGCAGGAGTTCAAGACTCGCACCGCCAAGGCGTTCCCCACCCACGCCGAGGTGCTCGCCGTGGCCAGGTCGCTCGGCTATTACCGGCCGGACGGCCCGGACGCGATCGAGCACGCGGCCGGCGCCGAGGCAAACGTCCCGGTCTCCCTGCCGTTCCCACCCCCGGCCCCGCCCAACGGGACTGGGCACTGACACTCCGACCAGTTCGAAGCAGCGAGGCCCGGGGTCATCCCCCCGGGCCTGCGCTGCGCCGATGCTCGGGGTGTCCGTCCTCAGCGGACGGCGACCGAGGCACCCGAGCCGCGGAGCACGGCCATCCAGGCGGCGGCCGCCTGGCCGGTGAGTCGGACGGCCGAGGCCAGCCGCTCGGGACGGCTCGGCGCCGCCGGCTCGGGCGTGATCGGCTCGGGCGTGATGCCGATGCCCTGAGAGTCGCGGTTCAACGCGAACGCGACGCCCGCCTCCAGGTCGTCGGGGACGTCGAGCGGCTCGAACACAGCGACCTTCTGCGGAGCGGGCTCGACGTTCGCGGGCGTGAGGCGGGCGAGGTCGCCGATGAAGGCGCAGGCCATGTTGTCGACGATGGCCGAGAACGCAGCGTCGAAGCGGGTGTCGGCCGCGAACGAGGTCGCCATGCCGTCGACGATGGCCGCAAACTCCGCGTCGGCGTCCGGTCGGTTCTCGGCGACCGCCGCGGGGCCGAGCAAGCCCTCCACTCGTGCCTCGACCCAGGCGGTCCCGACTTGAGCCCAGGCGGCGAGCTCATCCCCGCTCGGCAACTCGACGCCCAGTCCGATCACCAGCCCCACGAGCAGCAAGCGCAAAGCCATCGATCGAACTCCCGGTGGCAAGGGTTGGGCGAACCGCCAGGCCCTCCTTGTCGGCCGGTTCGAACGAGGCCGCTTGGTTTAGCTCCTCCACGAGACATTATCGACAGGGCAATTATGTTGCTTTACGTAATCTGAAGAAGCACGGCAAACAGATCGGACCTCGGAGGCAAATCCCGTTGTGGCTCGTGGGAAAACTCGTAGGATGGCGTCGAGTTACGCGAAGGGCCGGCGGAAGGAGTCGCCGATGGGCAAGCGGGTCTTGGTGACGGGGGCGGGGGGCTTCATCGGGAGCCACCTCGTCGAGTTGCTGGTCCACAAGGGCCACGACGTCCGCGGCTTCGTCCGATACAACGGCCGGGACGACCGCGGGCAGATCGACCGCCTGCCGGACGACGTCCGCCGCGCCGTCGAGGTTCACCGCGGCGACCTGAAGGACCCGGAGGCCGTCCGCAAGGCCGTGGAGGCTCGCGAGTGGGTCTTCCACCTCGGAGGCGCTGATCGCGATCCCGTATTCGTATCAGAACCCGCTCGACGTCGTGCAGACCAACGTGGTCGGCACGGCCCACGTCCTCGACGCGTGCCGAGCGAACCCGGCGCTCGAGCGGGTCGTCCTCACGTCGACGTCCGAGGTCTACGGCACGGCCCAGTACGTCCCGATCGACGAGAAGCATCCGTTGCAAGGCCAGTCTCCGTACGCGGCCTCGAAGATCGGCGCCGATGCCCTGGGTGAGAGCTACCACCGCGCGTTCGGCCTGCCGGTGGCGATCCTCCGTCCGTTCAACACGTTCGGTCCGCGGCAGTCGGCCCGCGCGATCATCCCAACGATCATCAGCCAGGCCCTGACCCGGCCGGTCGTCCGGCTCGGCAGCCTCGACCCGAGGCGCGACCTGACGTACGTGAAGGACACCGCCGCCGGCTTCCTCGCCATCGCCGGCTCCGACGCCGCGATCGGCCGGGTCGTCAACATCGGCCGCGGCGACGACCTCACGATCGGCGAGCTCGTCGAGCGGATCGGGCAGCGGCTAGGATGTTCGCTTGTTGTCGAGACGGACGAAACCCGCGTCCGTCCTCCCGCGAGCGAGGTCGGCCGCCTGCTGGCCGCGACGTCGCTCGCGCAGGAGCTTTTCGGCTGGCGCCCGACGTATTCGCTCGACCGGGCGCTTGACGAGACGATCGCCTGGGTCCGCGACAACCTGGGGTTGTTCCGCGTCGATCAATACACGACCTGAGACGCGCGGATAAGAAAAGCCGCGGGCCGATGGCGACCCGCGGCGTCTCGGCGTTCGGCGCGATGCATCACCAGCCGAACAGACCTTCCAGGAAGCCGCCGAGGCCGCCTCCCGAGTCGCCGACAAGGCCGCTGGGCAGCCTTGTCCCCGTGGCCTTCTCGTCGGCCCGAAGTTGGGTGTAGTCCGCCTGGAGGTTCGTCTGATCGGTCGTCACCTTCGCGATATCGGCCTTGAGCGTGGCCTCGGCGGCCTCGACGGTCGGGTCGCTCGTGATGGCCGTCTGTGTCGCCGTGGCGACCGCCGCGCGGTCGGTGGCGATCGTCTTGAAGAGGCTCGTCGCGTCGGACCAGTATTGCGAGATCGCCGCCGAGCGGGCCGTCGACGTCGTGGCCGCGACGATCGCCTGCCAGTCGGCGCCGAGCGTGGTCATGGCGTTCTTGTTGGCGGCGGTGAGGGCCGCCTGGGCTGCCACGACGCCTGGGTCGGCCGCGATAGCGGCCTGGACGGCCTGGCGATCGGTCTGCACCGTCGCCTGGTCCGCCTGGAGCGTCGCCTGGTCCGTTTTGATCTTCGCCAGGTCCGTCTGGATCGACGTCGGAAGGGTCGCGATGTAGGCGGCCTTTTCGTCGGCCTGGAGCTGGGTGTAGTCGGCCTGGAGGTTCGCCTCGTCGGTCTTGACCGTGGCGATGGCGCCCTGGAGGGCGGTCTGGGCCGCCTCGACGGTCGGGTCGCTCGTGATGGCCGTCTGTGTCGCCGTGGCGACCGCCGCGCGGTCGGTGGCGATCGTCTTGAAGAGGCTCGTCGCGTCGGACCAGTACTGCGAGATCGCCGCCGAGCGGGCCGTCGACGTCGTGGCCGCGACGATCGCCTGCCAGTCGGCGCCGAGCGTAGTCATGGCGTTCTTGTTGGCGGCCGTGAGGGCCGCCTGGGCCGCCACGACGCCTGGGTCGGCCGCGATGGCGGCCTGGACGGCCTGGCGATCGATCTGCACCGTCGCCTGGTCCGCCTGGAGCGTCGCCTGGTCCGTTTTGATCTTCGCCTCGTCGGCCTGGACCATCGGGTTCGACTGGACGGCCGGCAGGTTGGTGTAGCCACCGCCGCCTGAACCCCCGAAGCCCGACAGCAGCGATCGGTTCTCGAGCTGATCCCCAAGGACGATCGTCCGCCTCCCGCCTCGCCTGTGCGTCCTGCCCCTCATTGGTGTGCTCCGGTTCGAGAAGGAGATCGAATCGCCGAGTGGTCCGGTGAAGTCCCGGCGAGACAGTCTTTTCGGCCTCCGTGGCAGCCTGGCGGTCGACTTCGAGATCCATCACTCCCGAGAGGGGAAGGAGGCAGATGGAGTAGCGCCGATCGGGAAAACCAGGCGAGCATGATTCCATCCATGCTCGGACTCATGGAAACAGGTGGCAGCCGTGCTGTCAAGAAGTCGCCTGCCTGAAGCTTAAGACATGGTCGGCGGAGTCCGCGACCAAGAAAGTGCCGCGCCGTGGGCAACGGCCGGTCGCCGAAATTGCCTCTTCGAAACCACGTGCGGACGATTCTCAGGCCCCAGGAGACGATCGAAAACCGCGGCTGGTGATGGCGCGGGCACGAGGCGGTCGGCTTGCGGGGGGGCGGGCGACGCCCTAGAATTGGCAAACCTTAGACCCTACGGAGATCGATTGATCGAATGAGCATCGACTGGACGCCTTTGTCTTCTCTGATCGAGACTTACGATCGCTTTGTGGTGACCTCGCACGTCCGGCCCGACGGCGATGCGCTGGGTTCGGAGGTCGGGATGGTCGGCCTGCTCCGGCAGAAGGGGAAGGACGTCCGGGCCGTAAATGTGAGCCGAACGCCGCCACGATACGACTTCCTCGACCCCGACGGCAACCTCTTCGAACACTTCGGGTCGGCGGTCGGACCGGGCGATCTCGCGGATCGCCAAGTTCTGATCATCCTCGACCTCTCGTCGTGGTCCCAGCTCGGCGAGATGGCCGATTGGGTCCGGTCGTTCCCGGGGCCTCGCGTGGTCATCGACCATCATGTGAGCCAGGACGACCTGGGGGCGACGTACCTCAAGGACACCTCGGCCGAGGCGACAGGTACCCTGGTCGTCCGGGCCGCGCATGCGCTCAAGGCCGAGATCACGCCCCAGATGGCCACGGGCCTGCTGACCGCGATTGCAATGGACACGGGCTGGTTCCACCACCCCAATACGCATCCGTCGACGCTCCGGACGGCCGCCGAATTGGTCGAGGCCGGCGCGGAGATCGATGCGATCTACCGACTGATTTTCGAGCGGAACACGCTGGGCCGCCTGAGGATGATGGGCGAGACCCTCTCGGGCCTGCGGACCGACATGGGCGGGCGGATCGCCTACGCGGCCGTGACCCGCGACGACTTCGAGCGGACCGGCGCGATCCCGCCCGATACGGAGGACCTCGTCGACTTCACGGTCTCGATCCGCGGGGTCGAGGTCGGGTTACTCTTCATCGAGCAGGTGCGCGGGGGAATCAAGATGAGCATCCGCTCGCGGACCGGGCTCGACTGCGCGAAGGTCGTCTCGGCGTTCGGCGGCGGCGGCCACAAGGCCGCGGCTGGCGCGACGTTGCCCGACCCGCTCTCGGAGGCCGTCCCCCGCGTCCTCGCCGCCGTCCGCGCCGCCCTGGGCGGCTAGCGACCGATTCCTCCCGCCCGCGTCAGAAAACCCGCCTTCCCCCCTCCCGCCACCGGCCGACCGACGAGGGTCTCGCCCCATGCCCAGCCGCCGCGACTTCTTTCGGAACCTCTCGACCGCGCTCGGCTCGGCGATGGGGCTCGTCCTCGCCGTGCCGGGCGTCCGCTTCCTCATCGACCCGCTCTTCAAGAGGGGGCAGGGGGGCGGATTTCGTCCCATAGCAAAGCTGGGCGAGCTCGCGCCCGACAAGCCGGTCTCGTTCCCCATCCTCGAGGAGCGGCGCGACGCCTGGGTGAAGTATCCGCGCGAGCCGGTCGGCTCGGTCTGGCTCGTCCGGCGTGGCGAAGGGCCGGATGCGAAGGTCGAGGCATTCACGGCGGAGTGCCCGCACAAGGGATGCGCGATCGGCTTCGGTGCCGACGGCCTGTTCTCATGTCGGTGCCATATGGCCAGGTTCGACCTCGACGGCCACGCGCTCAACGACGTGCCGCCCCGGGGGATGGACGCGCTCGAGCTGAAGCTCTCGACCGGGCCCGACCCCGAGGTCCTCGTCAAGTTCGAGCGGTTCCGGCCGATGGCGAAGGAGAGGAAGCCCCTTGGCTAATCACCTCGAAGAGCCGCCCCGCGAGGACCATTGGGGATACGCGATCGGCTCGGCCCTGACGGCCTGCGTCGTCATCGAGGCGTTCACCGGCCTCGTGCTGATGCTCGCCTACAGCCCCTCGGCGGCCTCGGCCTGGGGGAGCGTCCACTACATCCATTATCAGGTGGACCTCGGCTGGTTCGTCCGCGGCCTGCACCGGTTCGGGGCGTACGCGATGATCGTTCTGGTGGTGGTGCACCTGCTCCAGGCCACGCTCGCGGCGGCCTATCGATCGCCCCGGATGGTCAACTGGTGGATCGGGCTGGGCCTGATGCTCCTGACGCTCGGCCTGGGCGTGACGGGCAACATCCTGCCGTGGGACCAGCACGGCTACTGGGCGGCCGTCGTCGAGACCGTCATCGCGGGCGGCGTGCCGGTCGTCGGGCCATCGATCCAGCGGCTGGCCGTGGGCGGGCCGGGGTATGGGAATCTCACGCTGACGCGGATGTACGGCCTCCATGTCGGGATCTTGCCCGCGCTGTTCGTGCTGGGGCTAGTGATGCATCTTCGGCTTTCTCGACGGACCAGATCTTCACTCTCCCCCATTGAAGGCGAGGGCCGGGTGGACGGTGGGTCGGAAGCCGTGTCGCCGACGGGTCCGGGTCGCACCTTCTTCGGATTGGCCGCAGCGGCCGTCGTGCTGGCGACGCTTGTGGCAATCGTCCTGGTCAACCACGGCGCCGCGCTCGAGGCCCCGGCCGACCCGGCGGGCGACGAGTATCCCGCGCGGCCCGAATGGTACTTCCTCTGGCTCTTCCAGCTCCTCAAGTACTTTCACGGCGAGCGGGAGGTGATCGCGACAGTGATCGTCCCCGGGGCGATCATCACCGTGCTCGCGCTCATCCCGCTCCTCGACAAGGTCCTGCCCCGGGGATTCGTCCATTTCCTCGCCTCCGGGTTCGTCTTCGCGGTGGTCGGCGGCGCAGCCTACCTGACGTATGAGGGATGGCGCGACGATGCGAAGGACCCGGCCTACCGCGCGGGTCGCGAGCGAGCCGAGCGCGCCGCCCAAAGGGCGGTCCAGCTCGCGTCCGACGACTCGGTCGGCATCCCGCCGGACGGCGCCAGTTACCTGCTCGGCGCGATCCGCTCCACCGGGGCATGACGCTCTTCGAGGCGAAGTGTGCGGGATGCCATGCCTTTGGCGGGCAGGCCTCGAAGGACCAGGCGGCTCCGGACCTGAAGGGCTACGGCTCGCAAGCGTGGGTCCGAGGCCTCCTGGAGAAGCCCGACTCGCCCGCGTACTTCGGCAAGGCGCCGGAGTGCGATGGGATGACCTCGTGGAAGGACACGTCGAAGCTCACTGCGAAGGAGCTCGACGACGTGGCCGACTTCGTCGCGACCTTCGCCGCGATCGATCCGGAGAAGTCGCCCGCCGACTGGGCGGCCGAGGCGAGGGCCAAGGGTCATCCCGGCCGCGCGGCGTTCTATCGCGAGTGCGTCGACTGCCACACGATGGGCAACCTCACCGAGCGCGAGAAGAAGACAGCGCCCTCGCCCGACCTCTTCGCCTGGGGCTCGACGCGATGGACCGCACGGATGATCAAGTCTCCGAGCCACCCCGCGCATTATGGCTATCTCGAGTCCGAGCAGAAGATGCCGGCCTTCGGCGACCAGTTGACCGAGTCGGACGTGACGGCCTTGGTCCGCTACCTCAGGGGCGATTACGTGCCTCCGAAGCCTTAGCGATCCGGCCCTGCGGCGATTTCGATCCCGCCGATTCCCGTTTCGACGGGCCGGGTCCTCGACGGGTCGGTGGGCCCATGAACAGGTCGTGGCCTGACGAACACCGGGCCTTGCGACCCCGGCTTCCCGAAACGCGGTCTGGCGGGAAAAGACGCGGAAAACGGCCGGAAACAAGGGATTTTCCTTGAGTCTCGCCCTGGCCGTGCCTAGACTCCACCCGTCTTCGCGAAGACTCGCCATGACTCCAATGGCGACCCGACTGATCCACTCGCGTCGCACCTGAGAACTCTTACAACTCGCTCCTCGTCTGACCCCCCTCACGGATGGAGGGCGGAGCGACGTTGTCTCGGGATGACGCGACCCCGGCGGTCCCCACGCGGGATCGTCGCGCCTTGGCCCCCGCCCCGAACTCGCACCCATCGAACACGGCTGCTCGATCGGTCTCGGGACGGTCAACGAACGGATTTCGCTGACGCCAACGCAAGGAAGGGACGCCAATGCCCGCCATCAAGGAACGACCCCTGATCGGGATCAACGCCGACTACCGCGCCGTCGCGAAGGGCCGGGCGCCGCACAGCCAGGTCCACAGCGGGTATTACGATACCCTGCTCACGGCCGGCGCCCTGCCGATCCTCCTCCCCCCGCTCACGAAGCAGGACGACCTGATGCCGATCCTCGATCGGCTCGACGGCGTCGTGCTCACGGGCGGGGACGACCTCGACCCGAGGAAGATGGGTCTCTCGCCCCACCCCTCGATCACCTTGATGAACGAGCGCCGGGAGAACGCCGACCGGCTGCTCTGCAAGCTTATCCAGCAGCGCAAGATGCCCGTGCTGGGCATCGGCGTGGGGATGCAGGAGCTGAACGTCGTCAACGGCGGCGGGCTCTACCTGCACCTGCCCGAGGACTACCCCCGCGGCATCCCGCATCGTGACCCGCAGGGGGGCGTCCATCGCCACACCGTCGTCATGGAGCCGGGCACCCGGCTCGAGGAGATCTACGGCCCGGGCGAGATCCGCGTCAACAGCTACCACCATATGGGCATCCGCAAGCTCGCCCCGATCTTCCGCCAGTCGGCGCTCGCGCCCGACGGCCTGGTCGAGGCGTTCGAGGGCAAGGATCCGTCGTGGTGGGTCGTCGGCATCCAGTGGCACCCCGAGGCCGAGGGGACCATCTCCCTCGACACCCAGCTCATCGAGGCGTTCGTCGCCGCCTCGGCCACGACGAAGAAGGTCGGGCTGCATCTCGCCAAGGCGGGGTGACCTGACCGCTCGCATCTTTCGCGAAGACAGCGACGGGGCCGGGGAGATCGTCCTCACGGATGAGGCGTGATCTTCCCGGCCTTTGTCTTTCCTCCCGGCGCATCGACGCGGCTCCCGCATCCGCGACTACGGCTGGGAGAGGATCGGGGCCCCGGATTCGTCCTGGATCCTGAAGGTCGGCTTGCCCCCGGGATCGGTGGAGAGCATGATCCGCGTCTTGCCGTTCGGGTCGTTGATGCCGAACGCCATGAGCCCGTCTCTGGTGCGGAGCACGGAGAGCTGTTGTTTCTGGTCGCTCCCCGCGAAGAGGAGGAGGCCGCGGCTCCCGTCCTTGGCATTGAAGAGGCCGACGCGGGCGTCGCCGGCCTCGTCGTGCAGGATGAGCCCGGAGCTGTTGAGCGTGGCGCGGGTCTTCCCGCCCGACTCCTTGACGAGGAACTCGTCGGCCTCGACGACCTTCTTGCCGGGATCGTCCGCCCGACCGACGCGGGCCTGGCCAGCGGCCGCGACCGCCGCGGTCAGGCACAACGCCGCGGCCGCGAGCCGCTTCAGCCATCGATCCCTCGCTCGGAGGCGACGGACGTCGGTTTCCAACATCTCCAGCCGTTCCGCCATGGCGTCCCAGTCCGGTCGCGTCGCTTTCATGCGGTAGCTCCTCGTCCCTCGAGGGTGGGCAACGTTCGAGCTTTCAGGCCCAGCCATTGGAGCCGAGCCCTCCGCGGGCCGCAACCCTGGCGACGCGAAGCGATTCAATTCGGGGGCGGATCGTGCGGCACCAGATCGGGCCGGCTCATCTGGCGGGCGACCGATGCCAGGGCCGGCGAGATGCCGTAATCGTCGAGGTTGTAGTTGTACCGCGAGCGCAACCCGGCCCCGCTGTAGCGGAAGAAGGTGACGTTGAGGATCACCCGCCGCTGATCGGTCTCGCGGAGCAGGGGCGTCGCCACGAACTGCGCCGCACTGAGCAGGCCCAGCCCGACCATTGCCCCGACCGCTCTCCGGGAGGGCGAGGCTCCGCCCGAGCCCGGGTATGGGGCCGGTCCGTCGGGAGGGGGTGATTCCCCCCCGGGCCGGGGTGGATGCCCGGGCTCGGACGGAGCCTCGCCCTCCCGGGACCGAGAGACGAGCCCTTGCGCCGCCCCGAGGTACAGCAACGGCAGGAACGGGAAGATCAGCCCCGCGTTCCCCGCGAACACGAAGAACGAGAAGTACCACGACGGCCCGACCCAGAGCAGCGCGAGGAGCGTCCCCCGCCAGTGCGACAGCGGTCGCGCCAGGCGGTGAAAAACCTCTCGCGCGAACGGGATCAGCAGCAAACCCGACGACCACGCCAGGAAGAGCCCGTACTTCGTCCCGTTGCGGAGCAAGCCCTCGACCAGCCCCCGGCTTGCGAACGAGAACCCTTCCCTGTCCCCGTCGTGCTTCTCTCGGACCCGCTCCAGATAGACGTCGACCCCGCCGAGCACCCACGCGGTTCCGAAGAACCAGACGGCGCAGCACGCGGCGAGGATCGCGACGGCCGTCAGCCAACCCCTCAGCCTCGCCCGCCCCAGAACCATGCAGCCGAACCAGAGCGGCGAGCCGAAGGCGAGCAGATCGGGCCGGAGGACCATCCCGATCCCGAGAGACAGGCTCGCGCCGAGCATGTCTTCGGACCGTCGCTCGCGGACGAATCGCAGCCCGAACCAGCCGATCGCCGGCAGCACCGCGAGCCAGACCGGGTAGCTCGCGATCACCCCGCCGTGCCACCAGATCATCGGGTTGCACGCCAGCGCGAACGCCGTCGCCAGGGCAAGCGGGCGCGAGACGACCAGCGTCGCGAACAGGTAGAAGAACCCGACGCCGACGCAGGTCAGTGCGATGTTCACCGCCTCGAAGGCGTGGACGGGGTTCGGCACGAAGGCGTGCGCAAGTTTCCCCAGGAGGACGTAGCCGATGTTGCCCGGCATCGGCACGTCGTAGTCACGGCCCAGCGCCATCGAGCGGATGTAGAGCGGGCCGTCCTTGCCCATGACGGCGAAGTCGCTGACGTAGGGCAGGCGCGAGGCGATGACCCACGCCGAGAGGATGAAGATGGCGAGGGCATCCGGTCGCAGCGGCGCTGCGCGCAAGTCCAAGGTGTCGTCCATGACGCGAATCCTCTCCGATCAGCTCGCCGTCACCAGCTCTTCGACGTCGATCTGCACCAGCCCCGCCGCCGCCTGGGCGTGCTTGCGGAGGTCCTCGGAGATCCGCATCGAGCAGAACTTCGGCCCGCACATCGAGCAGAACGCGGCGGTCTTGAACGACTCCTGCGGGAGCGTCTCGTCGTGCATCCGCCGGGCGGTCTCGGGGTCGAGGGCGAGGCGGAACTGCTCCTCCCAGTCGAACGAGTAGCGGGCGCGGGAGATCGCGTCGTCGCGGTCGCGGGCGCCGGGGCGGTGGCGGGCGAGGTCGGCGGCGTGGGCGGCGATCTTGTAGGCGATCACACCCTGGCGGACGTCCTCGACCTCGGGCAGCCCCAGGTGCTCCTTGGGCGTGACGTAGCAGAGCATGCTCGCCCCGTGCCAGCCGGCCAGGGCCGCGCCGATGGCCGACGTGATGTGGTCGTAGCCCGGCGCGATGTCGGTGACGAGCGGGCCGAGGACGTAGAACGGCGCCTCGTCGCACTCGACGGCCTGCTTCTCCATGTTCATGGCGATCTGGTCCATCGGGACGTGCCCGGGGCCTTCGACCATGACCTGGCAGCCGCGAGCCTTGGCGCGGCGGGTGAGCTCGCCGAGGGTCTTCAGCTCGGCGAACTGGGCGGCGTCGGAGGCGTCGGCGATCGAGCCGGGGCGGAGGCTGTCGCCGAGGCTCCAGGTGACGTCGTACTCGCGCATGATGTCGCAGAGGTCGTCGAACCGCGTGTAGAGCGGGTTCTCCTGATTGTGGGCGATCATCCACTGGGCGATCAGGGCCCCGCCGCGCGAGACGATGCCGGTGATGCGGTGGGCCGTCAGCGGGATGAAGTCGCGGAGGATGCCGGCGTGCAGGGTCACGTAGTCGACGCCCTGCTTCGCCTGGTGCTCGACCATGTCGACGAGGTCTTGCGACGAGAGGTCCTCGACCTTCTTCACGCCCTGGATCGCCTGGTACATCGGCACGGTGCCGATCGGCACGGGGCTGGCGGCGATGATCGCCGCGCGGATGGCGTCGATATTCCCGCCGGTCGAGAGGTCCATCACCGTGTCGGCGCCGAGGTCGACGGCCATCTTCAGTTTGGACAGCTCGTTGTCGATATCGGACGTGACGGCCGAATTGCCGATGTTCGCGTTGATCTTGCAGGTCGCCTTCGTGCCGATCGCCATCGGCTGGAGGCCCAGGCCGATGTGGACCTTGTTCGCGGGGATGACCATCCGACCCCGGGCCACCTCCGCGCGGACGACTTCCGGTGCGATCCGTTCGCGACGGGCGACGTATTCCATCTCCGGGGTGACGACCCCCCGGCGGGCTTCTTCCAGTTGCGTCATGGCGCGGACGACCTCCGGCGGGCTGGACGGGGCAGGGCTACGGCGAGCACCGACGTCGGCATCGAGGGCGGGTCGGCAGGCCGGGCCGGGTTCATCGTAGTCGGCCCCTCCCGGTCGGGTCAATTCTCCCGGGTCGCGTGAACGCGACCCCTTGCTGTTTCCGGCCGAAATCCTTCGGGGACGGTTGACGAATCGGATCGCCGGGGAGACACTTGATCGAACCTCAATCCCCGGGCCATCGGCCTCGTCGCGGGCCCGCCGGGGGCCAGCGAACCCGTCGGACGTCCCTCCCCGGATGCCGCTCGCTCGCACATAACCTGTCAGGAAAATACGAAGGGAGTCCGGTCGCATGGTGGCGATCGTACCGATGGCCGGGCGGGCCGCAGGGCTGCTCCGGCGGAGAAAGTGGCTGAGCCTGGCGCTGACCGTCCCGGCCCTGGTCGTACTCACGAGCTGGTGGCTCACCGCGCCGCTGGAGGATGAGGGGGCTGCGCCGGTCCTTTCGAGCGCGTCCGCGCCCACCGGAGTCCCCGTCGACGACCCCGCCAGCGTCGAATCGCCCGACCTGGCCGGAGGGACGCGTCGAGGGGACCGAGGCGAAGATGATCCTGCTCGCCGTGCTCGAGGACGCCGCCCGGCGGATCGACGCGGCGGCGGCCTACACGGCGACGTTCAAGAAGCAGGAGCGGATCGGCGGCCGGCTCCTGCCGGAGCAGACGATGGCCATGAAGGTCCGCCAGCGGCCGTTCGCCGTCTACTTGAAGTTCCTGGCGCCGAAGGCCGGCAAGGAGGTGCTCTACGCCGAGGGGCACCGCAAGAACAAGGTCCTCGCCCACAACGGCGACTGGACCCGCCGGCTCGTCCCTCGCCTGGAAGTCGCGCCCGACAGCCCCACGGCACTGGCCGACAACCGCCACCCGATCACCGAGGCGGGCCTGTCGAACCTGGCCCGCAAGCTCGTCGCGTTCCGCAAGCTCGACCTGGCAGACCGCGGAGGCCGTCACCATCCTCGACCGGACGACCCGTCCGGACGGCTGGCCCTTGCTCCGGTCGATCCACCTGCACGAGCACCCGAATCCGAGCCGTCCGTTCGCGAGGATCGAGGTCCTCTACGACCCCGCGACGCACTTCCCCGTGCAGATCAGCAGCTACGACTGGCCGCAGGCTGGCGAGGCCGGCGAGCCGCTGGTCGAGCGCTACGCCTACGAGGGCCTCGTCCTCGACCCGCCCCTGACGGCAGCTCGATTTCGACCCGGCGAACCCGGCGTACGAGTTCCTGCGCTGCTATTCGCAGCGGGTCCGCAACGGTTGACTCCGCGAGCGGCGAGGCCGGATTTTTCTGTGGCCGATCCGCCCGGCGTCTGGCATCGTGACGGTGGATGGCCTCCTCTCCCGGCCGATCCGAGCGGATTGTCCCGCGAGACCACCATCCCGAGCAGGATCGACCACCATGGCGTCGAAGACCATCCACTGCACCGACCGGAATTGCGCGGAGGCCGCGGTCTACAAGATCGCCGCCCCGTGGAGCGACGGCATCTTCACCGAGCTGAAGACCTACGGCTTCGCCTGCGCCGACCACCTCGGGCCGATCTTCCGCGGCGCCGAGAGCCGTCGGAAGCATTACGAGGCCCACTCGGGCGAGACCGTCGGCGACATCGGCATCTACAAGTACGAGCCGGGCCGGCGCGACAAGCAACTCCAGAGGCTCTCGGGGCTCGAGGAACAGACTACCGGTCCTGTGACCGGCCTCCGGGCCGCGCGCTACGCCGGCCCCGGCAATCTCGACCCGATCGCGACGTCGCGGAACCTCGCGAAGATAAGATCCTCGTGAAGGGCCAGGAAGGCTACGGGGCAGGGGTACGCCGTCCGAAAATGGGAAGTGTGAACCCGTCGCCGACGGGCCCGGCCCGAGGACCAGGGCCGGTGGGGTCGACGCGACCCGCACATCCTCGCAGGATGCGAAGCCATGCCCACTCTCCGACGCAGTCGCCTCGTCGCCCTCGGCCTCGGCCTGCCTCTCGGCGCTGCGCCGCGCCGCCCAGGATCGACCACTCGGCCACGGCCCGGCGGGGCATCTTCGCCGTCGCCTCCGCGACCACCACGGCCCTCGACCCCGAGGCCGAGGCCCGGTCCTGGATCAAGTCCGACCCGGCCGTCCGCCGCACTCAGGCCGCTTCGACTGACCTGGTCGCCCTGCCGATCGCGCCAGTCGCCGGCCAGTCACCGGTGACCCGGACACGTCCACCCGGGCGCTGGGCGGGCAGTCGCTGAGCCTGCAGATCGCGCTCTATCGGGGCGCTGACGAGCAACCCCGACCTGGTCACGCTGCGGCAGGGGTCGCCGATCGCGAACGCCCCATCGCCCGAGGCCGTCGAGGTCGCCCGCAGGTTCCCGACCACGCTCAATCCGACGATCTGGATCGACTACCGGCCGATCACCCTGATCCCGCCCGACACGTTCGGCTAGCGAGTTCCTCCTCGAGCGGGGTAGCTCCAGCAGCCGGGCGCAACTCGGGGTTCTATCATTACGGCCAGAACTACATCCTGTCTCCTATCGCCAGCCGGTCGAGCTCGGGCACCAGACGACGCACCGCTATCACATCGCGAAGGCGGCGCTCGACCAGCAGCAGTGGACCGTGACCCAGGCCGAGCTGACGGCGCTGGTCCAGACCTACCGCTTCTTCCAGACGGCGGCCTATCGCCGCGAGAAGCTGAAGGTCGCCACGGACCTCGCCAACTTCAACGACCGCCTGCTCGGCTCTCTCCAGAAGCGGGCGGAGATCAACCAGACGACCGCCGCCGACGTGATCCTGGCGAGGGTCGAGAGCCGGTCGGCCCGCCAGCAGGTCCAGGCGGCCCGGCAGGACTACCTGACGGCCCTGACCGACCTCCGCAACCAGATCGGCCTGCCCGGGACCGAGCGGCACGATCGAGCCGCTCGGCGAGTTCACGCTCCCGGCGTATATCCCGCCGGTCGACGAGACCGTGATGGTCAACGAAGCGCTGGCGAACCGCCCGGACATCCACGCGGCGCAGGCGCAGATTCGCGCGGCGCAGGCGGCGGTCCGGCTCGCGAAGGGCGACCGCATCCCCACGCCCGTCATCGGCCCGCAGTACGCCATGGACGAGGCCGGTATCCAGTACGTCGGCCTGATCTACGTGACGCCCGTGCCGCTGCTCAACGGCGGCAAACCCCTGGTCGTCCAGCGCGAGGCCGAGGCCCGGCGGGCCTGCGTCGCACTCCAGCAGGCGGAGCAGAGAGCGGTCGCCCAGGTCCGCGCCGCGGTCGGCGAAGTGGAACGGGGCGACGGAGCTGGTCAACGACACGGCCGGCCTCGCCGGCGAGCTCGAGGGCGAGGTGGCGAAGCTCGAGCGGCTCTTCGACGAGGGTCAGACCGACCTGACGAAGCTCATGCAGGCCCGCCAGCGGCTGATCCAGCTCGAGAACTCGCGGCTCGACGCCGGTCTGGGCGGCGACGCAGGCGCAGGCCGACCTGCTCCTGGCCCTCGGCACGCCCGACGCTGATCAACGGGATGCTCGCGCGGGCCGAGGCCGACGCCGGCGTGCCGGTCCAGGCTCCCCCCGCGGCAACTCCGCCCCCGCCGCCGCCCCCATCGACACCGCCCGTCGCACCCACCCGTGCAGTCGCGTCGGCCAGGGCCAGCGCCCGTCCCGCCCAGGGGCTCAGTCCGCGCGGGGTGAAGCCGAGCGAACGGGCGGCGACATCTCCCCCGAGGCATTCGACGGACGTCCGGAAGTCCTCCGCGTCGAGCAGGGGGGCCAGGACCTCGCGGGTGTAGGCCAGGTCGTCGTCGTCGAGCGAAGGCGAGTGCATCCCGCCTTCGCGAGAGCATAGCCCTCATGCGCGAGCCGATCGCGCAGGGTCCTGGGCGGGCCGTGCCGCAGCAGGTGCTCGAGCCGGTAGATCGTCGTCAACACCGCCTCGCGCGCCCGGGCGGGCGAGGCGGCCTCGCTCGACCAGAGCAGTCCCGAGAACCAGCCGCGCTCGATCATCTCCTTCGTCCCGACGGGGTGGGCGAACTCGATCGCATAGCGGTTCGTCCATCCGCCGCGCAGGTCGTCGACGACCACCAGCGCGACCTTGAACGCGACGTCGAGCCCGTCGATCCGAGCCACGGCCGACTCGATTGCCCTTGCGGCCTCGGCATCCGCGTCGAGGGCGAGGTAGTCATCGAGCAGGGTCGCAACATGCTCGCGCGCCATCGGGTTCATCACGCCGAGCGGCGGGAAGCGGACGTCGTCGCGGGCCTCATTGAGCATCGCGCGGAGATAGGCCTCGAACCGGGCCATACCCCGGGGAATGTCGAGGAGGTCGCGCTGGACCCTGAGCAGGGGGACGAGCTCGACTTGCATCGCGGGCCTCCCTCGGCATGGTTCCGACCCGGCAGATGCGGACACCGCGGCCGTCTCTCAAGTTCGCGTCATCAACGTGCTGGCGGCTCTCGGCGCGGCGTGATACGGTGCCGCACTGGCCGGGGGTTTCTCAACCATTTCCGTGGAGGACGATCCATGTCCTTGATCCGGCGGGCCGAGCGGCTGTTCGCGGCGCTCAACGCGGGCGACCTGGATGCGGCGGTCGCCATGGTCGGCCCCGTGGTTGAGCTCCGCACGCCCACCGGGACGACCACCGGCGCCGACGCATTCCGTACGTGGCTCGTGACGCTCTTCCGCGCCATCCCGGACATGCGCCACGAGCTCCAGGGCCTCGCAGCCGCGTCCGAGGAGACCGTGTCGTTCGAATACCTGGTCACGGGAACCTTCACCGGCCCCCTGGCGACGCCCGGTGGGGACGTGCCGCCGACCGGCAACTCGATCCACATGCTCGGCGCCGACATCTGGAAGTTTGATGGCGAGCTCATCGCCACCTATCACGTCTACTACGACCAGCTCGAATTCTTCCGGCAGCTCGGTCTGAAATCGCCCGCCTGAGCCGTCCCGCAGCCGATCACCGATGAGGCGGAGGGAAGACGAACGTCGTGACGGCCTCGGGCCCGACGATCGGATACGTCGTCGCGTCGGGCGTGCCGAGGCGTTCGGTGAGGTTGCGGAGGTGGGCTTCGAGGAGCCGGACCGGGAAGCGGTCGTAGCCGACGGTATTGAGCAGGAACCAGGTCCGGCCGGATGCCGCGGTCGACGGGGCGAACGGGTCGGGCGACCAGGAGAGCGGGACGGGGGCGTCGCGCAGGACGTAGAAGTGGAACTGTGCCGCGTGGGCCAGCCAGGGCATGAGCATCACTTCCTTGATCGCCGGCAGCTCGTCCAGGCCGTTGAAGCCGACCCAGCGGTCGCCAGGACGGGCCCGCGCGGCGAGGTCGCGGACGAGGTCGCGGTAGGTGGCGTCGATGCGGCCCTTGTACGGCATCGCCACGGACCCGATCGCCCCGGCCACGCAGACCGCCGCGAGCACGGAGGGGACGATCACCAAGACGCGGCGTGCAGGTCCGCGCGGCAGCAGGAGGACGATCGCGGCGGCCAGGCCCTGCCCGGCGAGCAGGCAGATCGCCGGCGCGAGGTAGAGCGAGATCCGGGCGCTCGTGCCGTAGGGATAGCGATGCACGGCCGCCGCGGCGATGCCGGGCCGATCGGGGCGGCCAGGAGCAGCAGGAGCGACCGGTCCCGCTTCCAGAGAAAAGCCGCGCCGACGACGACGAGCAGGGCGGTCGCGGCGCTGCCGAAGTTATTGCCGCCATAGGGGTAGGCCATCATGTTCCCGGCGTGGACCTTCACCAGCCACCAGGGCAAGAGCGAGGGGCGTGAGACGGGCGGGAACGAGTCCTCCCACGTCGCCATCTCGCGATAGAACGGCGCCGCCGAGCGACTGCGGCCGGGCGGTCAGGATGTACATCGCGGCCCAGCTCGCCGTCGTCGCCGCCATGAAGCCAAGCCAGGCGAGGATGGAGCTTCGCGACGGTGACCGGACGACCCGCACGCCCAAAGCGGCCCCGATCCCGCTCGCGACGAAGATCAGCGGATAGGACGCCCAGACGCCCAGGGTCGAGACGAGCGTTAGCCCCCACCACGCCCGGCCTCCAGGCCGCGACCACGCCCGATGGGCCAGCATCGTCATGGCCAGTGCCAGCAGCAGGTCGGTCGCGTAGGGCTTGACCTCGGTCGAGTGGCGGATCGGGTAGAACGAGGCCGCGAACAGCGCCACGGCCATCATCGCGGCGCGACGGCCGAGCGTCCGCTCCGCGAACCGCCAGAACAGGCCCAGCGACGCCAGCCCCGCGAGGAACGGCACGAGACGAAGGGCCCACTCGCCCGCGCCCAGGACCGCGACGACGGCACGCTCGGCCCAGAGGAAGCCGACGGGCGTGATCTGGAAGTAGTCGAGCGGCCGGGCCAGTCCCGCGAAGCCGCGGGTGATCAGGCTCACGGCGACGAACGCCTCGTCGCCCCAGAGCGGCCAGTTCGATCCGGATCCGCGCGACCCGGAAGAGCACGCCCGCGGCGACGACGGCGAGCGTGGCGATGGTGAGCGGCCCGACGAGCCCTGACGGGGTGGGCGACCGGCCTCATGACCGTCCACTTCACCGGACGAGCGAGCCGGCGGGCGGGGCGCTGACGTGATGACCTTCCCTGGTCCGTCCGGCACAATCCTAACTCCCGGCCCCCGAAGCGGATGACGAGACGCTACCTCATCGTCGTGATCGGCCCCCGGCGGCGACGGCTTGAGCCCGCATCCACGTCGGCGCGGATCTGCGCCGAGCAGGTCGTCGAGGCCCTCGAACCGCCGAGACGGGCGGAGCAACTGGAGGATATCCAGCTCAACGCGGTGTCCGTACAGGTCGCCCGAGAAGCCGATCAGGTGGGCCTCGACCTTGCGGATCTGCTCGCCGAAGGTAACGTTAGGGCCGATGTGCACGGCCGCCGGGCCAGGGCTCGCCCCGGCCGTCGATGAAGGCGTGGGCCGCGTAGACGCCGTCCGACGGGATCAGGGTGTCGACCTCGTCGAGGTTGGCCGTCGGAAAGCCCAGGCCCGCACCCCTGGCGGCGCCGTGGGTGACGATCCCCCGGAGCCGATGCGGCCGGCCGAGCAGCTCGTTCGCCTCATCGACCCGCGCCTTCGGCCAGGCGCCGGCGGATCCGGCTGGAGGAGACGATTTGGCCGTCGACCTCCGTGGGCGCGGCGACGTCGAACGCAAGGCCCGCCCCGGCGCACCACTGGGCGAGGAGCCGCGAGTCGCCGCCCCGATCGCTGCCGAAGCCGAAATTCGGCCCCTCGACCATCCCCCGCGCGCCGAACTGGCCCGACGATGACCCGGTCGAAGAACTCGCGGGCCGTCAGCCCGAGCAGCCAGGGGCCGGTCCGGAAGACGCCGACCTCGGTCGGCGCCGGCCTGCTCCAGCAGCGCGACGTTCCGCTCGGTCCATGCGAGCGGGACGGGGGCCATCTCGGGGCGGAGCAGGGCGACGGGGTGCGGGTCGAACGTCAGCGCGACGGCCGGGGCGCCCGCCTCGTCCGCCAGCGTGCGGAGGCGGCCGATCAGCCGGGCGTGGCCGCGGTGGACGCCGTCGAAGTTGCCGACCGCGAGGTACGCCCCGCGGAGCCGCGCCGGGACGTCGTCGAAGGTCTCGAGCGTGATCACCGGCCGGGGTCCCCCGCCGCCCTCGCGGATTCTTCACGACGGACCATTATGGAAGGCCCCCGACCGGCCGGTCAATCCCGGCACCGACGTGCCCCGGAGGCGGATTGGGTTCGTTTCGCCGGGGGTTCGACCCAGGGTCATCGCGACGACCGAACCCGAGCGTGCAAGTTATGTGCAGTTTGGTGCGGCCTCGTTAACCTTTCGGGCGTGTCAGGGCCGGCCCGGGGACGTCCCATCCCGCGCCGGCAGACGGTCGGCTATCATGGCGGGGTCGGGGACCTGTGGCGATCGGAGCAAGGCGAGGCGACGGATGAACTTCCTGATCCTGGGCGACGGCCCCGAGGAGCGTGCCTGGGCCGAGACCCTCGCCAGACGGCCCGAGCACCGGGTCATCGCGGCGGCACCGGGGTTCCCCGACCTCTTTCCCGAGATCCCCCCGCCGGCCGACCTGGAGGCGGCCCTGGCCATCCCGGGCGTTGAGGCGGTGATCGTCGGCGGTCCGATCGAGGCACGCGACGAAGCCCTTCGCCGGACCGCCGCGTCGGGATTCGCCGCGATCTGCCTCCACCCGCCGGGCGACAACGCCGACCCGTACTACCAGGTCGCCCTGAGCCGCGAGGAGACGGGCGCGGTCGTCGTCCCGGACCTGCCGGGTCGGCTCCATCCGGGTGTCGCGGCCTTGCGGGAGGCCGGGAACGACGTGGAGATGGGGCCATTCCGCGTGCTACGGATCGACGCGGCCGGGATGGCCGAGGATCGCGACCTGCTCGACGCCTTCGCCCGCTGGGTCGACGTGGCGCGAACTTTCCTCGGCGAGGTCGAGTCGCTGACCGCGCTAGGCCACCCGCCGGGGGGGTCGCCGTCGCGATCCTTGACCGTCCAGCTTCGCAGTGCGGGAGGTCGGGCGGCCGAGCTCCGCCTCTCAGCCCCTATCGCGGGCGCTCCGCCCCGGGAGGGCGAGGCTGCCGCCGAGCCGGGCATTCACCCCGGCTCGGCGGGAGCCTCGCCCTCCCAAGATCCCCGCGGCAAAGATGGATTCAGCAGGATCGCCCTGGAGTGCGAGCGCGGGTCGCTCGCCCTGGAGGTCGCCGCGGACTGGCAGGGCCCGGCCCGGTTGCCCTGGTCGATCTCCAGCGGGACGACCGAAGACCTTTCCGCGTGGGACCCGCGGCGCGATGCTCGAAATCCTCGAACGAACGGTCGCGGGCGAGCCCGGTCGACCCGACCTGCTCGACGGCACTCGCGCCATGGAATTGAGGTCGGCCGCGGCCCGGAGCCTGCGCCGGGGCCGGTCGGTCGACCTCCACTATGAAGAGGTCAGCGAGGCGAACAACTTCAAGACGGTGATGACTTCGGTCGGCTGCATGGTTCTGCTCGGATGCCTCGTGGCGCTGCCGGCGGCGCTGGTCGGGCCGGCGCTGGGGATCGGGCAGACGATCTACATCGCCTATGCCATCCCGCCCCTGCTGGTCGTCTTCGCGCTGTTGCAGGCGCTCCGGCTGGCGGTGAAGACGCCGGGGCCGGGCGGGAAGGGGCCCGCGGACGACGCCGGGGCGGCCTGACGCGACCTGCTTTTTGACGGTCCACCGGGGATATGTTACCAAGGGCATGCGAGGACGACGCCGGCCCGCGCCCCCTCGGGGGGCGACCGCGAGGCGGCGACCGGGGGCCGGGGCTTGACGGAAGACCTGATCGCACAACTTGGTTACGTCGGCTTCTTCCTCGTCCTCGTGCTCGGGGGGCTCGGGCTGCCCGTCCCGGAGGAAGTGCCGGTCATCCTCGCCGCCGTGCTCTCCCGCAAGGGGACGCTCTGGTGGCCGTTCGCGTTCGCCTCGTGCCTGCTGGGCGTGCTCGCGGGCGACTTCCTCGTCTACTTCCTCGGCTACTTCTACGGCGAGAAGGTCCTCAAGCTGCCGCTGACGCGGAAGTTCCTCACCAAGCCCCGCGAGGCGCAGATCAAGGGGTACTTCCACCGGCACGGGATCAAGATCCTCATCGTCGGCCGGTTCGCCGTCGGCTTCCGGACCGCTGCGTACCTGACGGCGGGCATCCTCAAGCTGCCGGCGCCTCGGCTCTTCCTGACCGACCTGTTCGCGGCGACGCTGAGCACGAGCTTGATGTTCGGCCTCGGCTACCTCTTCGCCCAGCAGATCGAGCGCGCGACGGCCGAGATCCACCGCTGGCAGCACTGGATCACCTTCGCCGCGGCGCTCGGGCTGGCGACGTGGCTGCTCATCCGCTTCTATCGGGGGCGTCAGCGGATCGGCCAGCCGGTCGGCCCGCCCGTGCTCGTCGATGACGCCCCGCTTCCGCCCGACGACCTTCACTCGGGCCCGTTCGCCGCGCCTCGGGAATCCGCCTCCGTCGAGCCGGTGCCCGTACCCGACTTGCCGCGGCCGACGAATGCCGCCGACGAGACCGCTCGCGTCGACCGGCATGTGGCCAACGGAGAGGCCCTTCCTGCCGGGTCCCCGCACCCGGCCGTCGAAGTCGGCGCCGCGGCGGAGGGACTTGAGGAAAAGTCGGGTTGACCCCATTCGAGATCGCGGATAACGTCCCGACACGACGCCGGGGCTGTCCGCTGAAACGCATCTCGACGACTCGCCCCCGGCTCCGCTGCACCTCTCGAATCGGCATCCCCCGACGACCACCGCCGCGATCGACCGCCCCCTCGGGGCCCTCCTGCCGGGAACGCAGGCCGGGACCGTGCCGGGTGGCCGCCCGCGCGGGCCGCGGAGGGCCGGTTCCGAGGGTCCGACGTCGCCACTCGCGGTGGGAAGGAACCAACGCCCGACTCGCTCCACGAGGACGGCGGACCGCGGGGCCCGCCCGGAGACGGTCTCCGGTCGGCGAGTTATGGATCGACTCGCTCGAAGAGGGATTCGGCGGACGAACCCTCGATGATCACCCCTGGAAGATCGAGGTCATGAACAAGTTTTCGCTCGCACTCGCCCTGGGCACCGGCCTGAGCCTCGCCGCCGCGCCCGCCGCCCGCGCCGCGGCGTCGGCGACGACCGCCCCCGTGATCCAGACCCTCTCGTCCGCCGACATGACGGCGGGCGAATTCAACGCCCTGTTCAAGCCGGACACGTCGGTCCAGAACTCGCAGATCGACTTCTACGGCGCCCCGAACTCGGGCACCCTGTCCTCGCAGGTCTTCGTCGGCGGCAAGGACGCGGCCACCGGCACCGACGCCACCGGCTTGTACGCCTACGCGTACCAGGTCTCGGTGAACAACGTCACCAACGCCCAGGGCGAGCCGACGCACGTCGACGGCGCGTCGTGGCAGTTCAACTCGACGCCGACGGGCACGGCCCTGACCGGCAACGGCACGACCTACGCCTACACGGTCTCCAACGGCGCCGTGGGCGGCCTGATGGCCCCGACGGGCGGTTCGGCCTCGCCGTCGAGCCTGTCGTGGCAGCCGGGCTCGACGATCGGCTCGATCCGGGCCTCGTACGTCGATCCCACGACCTCCACGGGCCCGCTGACCCCCGGCGAGACGAGCGCCACCTTCGTCGTCCTCTCGACCCAGCCGCCGGCCTCGACCATGCAGTACGCCGGCGTCCTGAGCTCGAACCCGCAGGAGGGCGCCCGGCCGTCTACTCGCCGTCGGCCGGCAGCGTCTCGCCGATCCCGATCCCCGAGCCGGCCACCGTGCTGGCCTGGGCCGGCATGGCCGGCGCCGTGGCCCTGGCCCGCCGCGCCCGCAAGGCCCGGCTCGCCTGAGTCGTCCGCTGGCAGGCATCGCCCGCGGATTCCGACTAAACTCACGGACGGACCCGAGGGAAACCCCGGGTCCGTCCGTCGTCCCGTAGGGTCCGCCGTGCGGACGTCTTCCATTCGAAGGCCACCGCCCGGAAGACGTCCGCACAGCGGACCCTACAAACGCACCAGAGCTTCGGCACCCGCATGTTTTTCCCCCCGATCGCCCGCGTCCGCCAGTCGGCCCGGCAACCGTCGGTGCCCGACGTCCCCGCGCGGTCGCCGACGCCATCCGCGGGAGCCGGATCGCCGGCCGGATCAAACCCGGCGGCTCGGTCGCGCTGACCGTCGGCAGCCGGGGGATCGCCGGCATCGACCGGATCGCCCGCGCGGCCGTGGACGCTCTGAAGGGCCTCGGGCTCCGCCCCTTCATCGCCGCCGCGATGGGCAGCCACGGCGGCGGCACCGAGGAAGGCCAGCGGGCTTTGCTCGCGGAGCTTGGTGTGACCGAACGCACCGCCGGCTGTCCGATCCGCGCCGACATGGACGACCGTCGCGCTGGGCACGAACAGCCTCGGCCTGCCGATCCGCTTCGCGAAGGATGCGCTCGACGCCGACGGGATCGTCCTGCTCAACCGGATCAAGCCCCACACCTCGTTCACCGGCCGATACGAGAGCGGGCTGCTGAAGATGCTCGCGATCGGCCTGGGCAAGCGCAAGGGCGCCGAGCTGGTCCACAAGCTCGGCCTGCCGGGACTGAAGACGCTGTTGCCGGAAGTCGGCGCTTTCTTATTGAAAAAGACCCCCGTCGCCCTCGGCGTCGCCTTGCTGGAGAACGCCAGCGAGGAGACGGCCCGAGTCGTTGCTGTCGAGCCCGAGGAGCTGCTCAATGTCGAGCCGAGGCTGCTCGACGAGGCACGCTCGCTCGATGGCGCGTCTGCCGTTCGACCAGATCGACGTCCTGATCGTCGGCGAACTGGGCAAGAACTACAGCGGGACCGGGCTCGACCCCAACGTCATCGGCCGGCAGCGGGTCGAGACGATGCCCGACCTTCCCCGCCCCGTGGTCACGCGGCTCGCCGTGCTCGACCTCTCGCACGAGACCCGCGGCAACGCGAACGGAATTGGCCTGGCCGACCTGACGACCGACCGCCTCGTCGCCGCGCTCGACCCGACGCCGACGCGGGTCAACAGCATCACGAGCAACTTCCTGACGCGGGCGCGCGTGCCGCTCTCACTTCCAACCGATCGCGACGTGATCGCCGCCTGCCTCGACACCTGCTGGCGAATTGAATGGAATGAGGCCCGCGTCGTCGTCATCCCGAACACGCTCGAATTGACCGACCTGTGGGTGACGCGGCCTTTCTTCGATGAGGTCGAGGCCGACCCGTCGCTCGCCTTCGTTTCGGAGTTCGTCCCTTGGCCGATCGACAAGAGTGGGAAGCTAGATCAGGAGGCACTCTTCCCCGAGAGCCTCCGTGCACGCCGTAGAGAGACCGTCCGCGCATGACTTCCGCCCCGATCCGTGCCGTGGCCTTCGACCTCGACGGCCTGATGTTCGATACCGAGGCCCTCTTCGCTCGCGTGGTCCGCGGCTTTCTCGAGGAGCGGAACCTCACGATGACGCCCGAGATCATGGCCGCGATGATCGGCCGCCGGGCCGCGGAAGCGTATCCCGTGTTCAAGCGACTGACCGGCTTCGAGGAGTCGCCCGAGGATCTGCTGGTGGAGATCCGCCGCAGGTTCACGGCCGAGGTCGACGCGGCCGTCCATCCGACACCAGGGCTGATCGCGCTGCTCGCGCATCTGGAAAAGCGACGCATCCCGCGGGCGGTCGCCACGTCGTCCCGGCGCGAGTATGCCGGGCGGCTGATCGAGCGGCACGGCCTGCGGCCGAGTTTTGCCTTCATCCTCGCCGCCGAGGACGTGACGAACGGCAAACCCGACCCTGAGATCTACCGCACGGCCGCGCGGCGCGTTCGAGGTTGAGCCGTCGCAACTCCTCGTCCTGGAAGACAGCCCGCCGGGCCTCGTGGCAGCGAAGGCCGCGGGCGCGGTCGCCGTGGCCGTGCCGCACGAGCACAGCCCGGCCGAAGGCCTGGCCGCCGCCGACCTGATCGTGCCCCGGCTCGACGACCCCGCTCTGCTTGCAAGGATCGACGCGATCTGACACCACGGAGGATTCGCCATGAGCCACGCCCCTTCCGCCCTCGCCTGGGCCCGTCGCGGGGTCGCCCGCCACTGCAAGGAGCTGCGCAACGCCATCGAATGGCGCGCTGCCCACGCGATTCGTCGCGAGCCGCCCTGGTCGACGAACCGCTGGGGCCAGCGCTATCAGTCCGTCAGCCTCTCCGAGTACCACTACCTCCGCGACGGCAACCCCGAGACCTACGAGAGCGCGCTGATCGAGCGGACCCTCCGGCCGGGGATGACCGTCATCGACGTCGGCGCCAACCACGGCCTGTTCAGCCTCGAGGCGGCCCACCTCGTCGGCCCGTCGGCGATCGTCCACGCCTTCGAGCCGACCCCGAGCACGCGCGAGGTGCTCGAGAGCAACCTCGCGGCCAACGGCCTCGATCGCGTCCGCATCTTCCCGGTGGCGCTGGGGGACCGGCCTGGCACGGCGCGGCTGCGCGTCCACCGCGAATTGAGCGGGTTGAACACGCTGGCGAGCGACGATATCACCTGGAACCACCGGACTCTCCGCGCCGACGCGATCGTCGAGGTGCCAATCACCACGCTCGACGCCCATGCCGAGGCCGAGGGACTTGACCGGATCGACTTCCTCAAGATCGACGTCGAAGGCTTCGAGCTGGGCGTCATCCGAGGCGCGCGAGGTCTGCTGGCGAGCCGGCGAGTCGATCGGATCATGTTGGAAATCGGCGACGTGACGTGCGGCAACGCCGGCGTCGACCCTTGCGATCTCTTGACGGAGCTGGAGTCGCTCGGTTACGCCTTGAATGAAATCACTCCGGACGGCGAGCTCGCTGACCGCGTTCGCGCGTTCCCCGGCGCAACGTTCAGCGCCAACTACGTTGCCCTGCCCGCGAAAGGATGAGCCTGTGAGCATCGCCGAGCCGTCCGCGCCCCCCATGTCCACCAAGGCGACCACGCCGCGGCTGTCCTGGCTCCCCTACGTCGCGCCGATGGCGACGTTCCTGCTCCTCACGAACCTCGAGAGCTGTCTGCCGCCGGCATGGTATCCGCTGGCCTACGCGGGCAAGGTGGCGATCGTCACGGCCGTCGTCCTCGCCTGCCGCTCGACCTCGCGCGACCTCCGCCCGCGGCCCTCGGCCGGATCGCTTGCGCTGGCCGTCGGGCTCGGCCTGGCGGTGACGGGCGCGTGGGTCGGACTCGACGGGCTCTATCCGACCACGGACTCGCTGGGCAAGCGCGCCGGGTTCGACCCGGGCTCGATCGGCTCGGCCGCCGGCCGGCTCGGCTTCATCGCGGTGCGAATGTACGGGCTCGTGCTGCTCGTACCGCTGTTCGAGGAGCTCTTCTGGCGCTCGTTCGCGATCCGCTACATCGTCGACCCCGACGACTTCACCCGCGTCCCGATCGGCCGGGTCACGCCGACGGCGGCCGTCGCGACCGCGGTCGTCTTCGCGATGGCCCACCCGGTTGAATGGCTCCCGGCAGTGCTCACCGGGCTGGCCTGGGCGTGGCTCGTCTATCGGACGAAGAGCGTGTCGGCCTGCGTCATCAGCCACGTGACGGCGAACCTGGCGCTTGGGGTCTACGTGCTGACGAGCCACGACTGGAAATTCTGGTGAGAAGACAATTTAACCGCAGATGACGCAGATGGCCGCAGATGGAGCGAGACATTGAAATTCTCCCGTATTTATCTGCGGCCATCTGCGTCATCTGCGGTTGATCAATCTTCAATCGAGCCGGATTCGAGCTAGCAATCCCGACCGGGCCACGACCGTCACCGAGCTGAGCGACATCGCCACGGCGGCGATCAGCGGCCCGTACTGGCCGAAGAAGCCGAGGGCGGCCAGGGGGATGCCCAGGGTGTTGTAGGCGAAGGCCCAGAAGAGGTTCTGGCGGATGGCCGTCAGCGTGGCGCGGCCGAGCTTCAGGGCTCGGGGGACGGCGCGGAGGTCGCCCGTGGCGATCACGACGTCGGCCGCCGCCTTGGCGACGTCGGTGCCGGTGCCCAGGGCGATGCCGACGTCGGCCGCGGCCAGGGCCGGGGCGTCGTTCAGGCCGTCGCCGACCATCGCGACCCGACCATGGCTTTTCAGGTCGTTGATCGTGCCGGCCTTGGCGTCGGGCAGGACGCCCGCGATCACCCGGTCGGCGGGCAGGCCGAGGGCCGAGCCGACGGCCGCGGCCGTCGCCGAGTTGTCGCCGGTCAGAAGGACGACGTCCAGGCCCGAGTTCCGGAGCCGGTCGACGACCTCGCGGGCGTGCGGCTTGATCGCGTCGGCCAGGGCAATCACTCCAGCCGGTCGGCCGTCGACGCCGACGTAAAGGACGGTCCGGGCCTCGCCTTCCCACGTCCGGGCCGTCTCGGCGAGCGTGGCGGCGTCTGCGCCGGCGTCCAAAACGTAACGCGACGTCCCGACGGCGACTTTACGCCCATCAACGCGGGCCGAGACGCCGCCGCCGCGGGTCGCGCGGAAATCGGAGACGGGCGAAGCGTCGCGGTCCGAGGCGAAGGCCCGGGCGATCGGATGCTCGCTTCCCGACTCGGCGCCCGCGGCGAGGCGGAGTAATTCGGCTTCATTGAATCCATCGGCCTCGGCGACGGCGACGATTGTCGGCCGCCCTTCGGTGAGAGTGCCGGTCTTGTCGAAGACGACCGTGGCGAGCCGATCCATCCGCTCGAAGGCCGAGGCCTCGCGGACGAGCAGCCCGGCGCGGGCACCTCGGCCCGTGGCGACGGCCACGGCCATCGGCGTGGCCAGCCCGAGGGCGCACGGGCAGGCGATGATCAGCACGGCCGCCGCGTTGACCACGCCGTGCTCCCACTCGCCCCGCGCCAGGCCCCAGCCGAGCAGGGTGGCCAGGGCGACGAGCAGAACGGCCGGGACAAACCGGGCCGAGATCGCGTCGGCGAGCCGCTGGACGCCCGCTTTTGAAGCCTGCGCGTCGCGGACGAGCCGGACGATCCCTTCGAGCACGCTCTCCCGGCCGAGCCGATCGGCCTCGATGAGGAGGGTGCCGTCGCCGTTGCGGGTCGCGCCGGCCACGCGGTCGCCGGGATACTTGGTCACGGGTACGGATTCGCCTGTGAGCATGCTCTCGTCGACGTCTGATTCCCCCTCCAGCACCCGCCCGTCGACCGGCACCGACTCGCCCGGGCGGATGCGGAGGCGGTCGCCCTTGACGACCTCCGCGAGCGGGACGTCGACCTCCTGGCCGTCGCGAATCACCCGGGCGGTCTTCGGCGCCAGATCGAGCAGTCGCTCGATCGCGGCTGAGGCGGTGCCCTTCGACCGGGCTTCGAGGTATTTCCCCAGCGTGATCAGCGTCAGGATGATCCCGGCGTCCATGAAGGAGTGGGGGTCGTGGGAGTGCCCGCCAAGGAGCCGTACGAGGCTATAAGCGAACGCGGTGGTCGTGCCCAACGCGATCAGCGTGTCCATGTTCGCGGACCGCTGCTTCAGCCGCTCCCAGGCCCCGCGGAGGTAGGGCCCGCCCAGGTAGACCTGGAGCACCGAGGCCAGGGCGAACATCGTCCAGCCGATCGCGGTCGAGGCGTGGTCGAGATGAAAGAGCAGGGGGGCGTATCCGAGCACGATCAGGGGAATCGTCAGCGCTACGCCGACGATCAGCCGAGTCCGCCAGTAGGCCACGCCCTCGGCCCGTTCGCGGCGGAGCGACTCGGCCCCTTCGCCCGGCCTGAGCTCGTCGCGACGGGCTCGATAGCCCGCCGCGGAGACGGCCGCCGCGAGTTCGGATTCGCTCACCCGGCCGGGGTCGACAACCACGCCGGCCCGCTCGGTCGCCAGGTTGACGCGGGCGTCGGCTACGCCGGGTACCGATTTCAGGGCGGTCTCGACGCGGGCCACGCAGCTCGCGCAGTGCATGCCGCCGATGGCGAGGTTCCATTCTTCAGCCGGCATCGATCCCTGGGCCGGCGGTCCGATCGTGACGATCTGAGGCGCGACCGCCTGACCGTCTGGCACGGAATACCCCGCCGCCTCGATCGCCGCCGCGAGCTGACCTCGTTGGACCTGCCCCGGATTAACCTCGACCTCAGCCCGCCCCGGCCTGAGCGTCACCCGGGCCGACTGCACGCCCGGCACGCCCTCCAGCGCCTTGTGCACCGTGCCGACGCAGTGGTCGCACGTCATCCCCTCGACGGGCAGTGTCAGCGTCTCGGCCACGGTCTCGGGCATGGGGACGGTCCTCGTAGGCGGGTCCGCCACTATTATCCGCGCCGAGGCAAGGCGAGCCGTTCACCAACTGCCGGAGGCGGGACGCTCGTCGGTGCGGGTCACCGGGGATGGGACCGGAAGTCCGTCCAGAGCGGCGACCACCGCCGAGGCCACCGTCGCGAAGTCGGTCCCGGGATCGGGCCGGTTGACGATCCGCGCCGAGGCTTGCGACAGCATCAGGTTGATCGTGGCGAGCTTCTGGCCGGGCAGGGCGTCGCCGCCGGCGCGGAAGTCGGTGCGGACGGCGACGATCGGGATGCCCAGGGCGTAGGCCAGGCCGCATTCGAAGGAGGTGCCGCTGTCGGCGTCGGCGCCGTCGAGGATGGCGACGACGGCCTCGGCCGAGCGCACGCCGTCGACGTCGAGCCGGAAGATCGCGTCGGCGTCGAGGGTCGAGATTCCCTTGACCTCGGTCTGGGGCAGGAAGGCATCGTGGCCGGCGTCGGCGAGGGCGGCGGCCAGCCGCTCGTTCCAGGCACGCTCGGCCTGCGTGAACAGGGGGCCGGCGACATAGAGGCGCATGCGACGGGCACTCCGGTGGCGTCGATTGAGGACCCCCAGCATGGGGCGACCCGAGGTGCCCAGTTTGCCGGGTCGGGTCGCGATCCGCCAGGGGTGGACTCGGGATCGGTCGTCCGCGATGCACGGGTCCGGCCGGTTTTTCGCAAGGTGAGGGCGGTGCGGGCCGATGAACAGGGGTAGCGTCCGGCCGGGGCAGGGCGGCGGATCGTCCGCTTTGGATCGCCCCGGGCTCGACAATTGAACTTTACGTGGAAGCCGACAGGCCGTCCCGCTCGGGACGCTCGACGGTTCGCTATGGGAAAGGAGTTCCCGATGCCTCGACTCGCTCACCTCGGCCTCGCCGTCCTCGGCGCGGCGCTGGCCGTCCCGGGCTCGACCCGGGCCGGGGATTATCCGCCCGCGGCGAGCCCCTCGTCCCCGGCGGTCCCGGCCGCCGCCGAGGCGCCGGCACCCGTGCCGACGCCGATCAACCACCGGCACTTCGGCCGGGTCGCCAGGGGCCTCGTCCCGTGCGAGAAGTGCGCCGCCCAGGCCAGGGAGGCGCCAGGCGGCGATGGCCGTGGCCGGGCCCAAGCCCGAGGCCGTCGTGGCCAACCCCGCGGTCCACACGCAGCACGGTCGCGGGCCCATCCCGACCATGGGCATGCCGGAGGGGAGCCGGATCGTCGGCTGCGCCCACTCGTCGAATGGGGTCTGCAAGACGTGCAAGGCGTGGCTGGAGATGCCGGGCGAGGTGACGGTGGTCGCCCCCGGCACGGCGGCCCCGACGACGGCCGTGGCCGCGACCCAGCCGGGCCGGGCCGTGGCGACCGACGCCATGCCGGGCCGGGCCGTGGTCGCCGCGGGCGATCCCGAGCCGATCGGTGTGATGCAGACCAACTACACGGCCCATGCCCCGGTCGGTGCCGCGGCGAAGCCGGTCGCCCCGACGATGCCGGCGCAGCCGGGCCGCGGGCCGTTCCTCGGCGAGCAGCGCGAGACCAAGCCGCACATCCTCGGCCACCTCTTCGGCATCTCGGCCATGGAACGCGACTGGCAGGACAAGCTCGAGGAGCGGAGCCGCAAAAAGCGCGAGAAGCACGCGGCCATCTCGTACGACACGAACGAGAGCAAGGTCCAGGAGCTGCCCTCCGCGATGGTCTTCGGCCGCGGCGCCCCGCGCTGAGCCGATCCGGCGGACATGATCCCCATCGCGACCGGCCGTCCCCCTTGCGGGGAAGGCCGGTCGTTCCGCGCGCGGGGTAGTTCCGGCGGGAATCGCTCCAGAGCGGGAAGTGGGGCGGCCGATGACCAATGGCGAAAGCCCGGTGGAGTCGAGAAGCGCCGCGGACGGGGCAAGGCTGCTCCCGCGTCGGCGTGCCTCCCTGGGCCCGAAGTTGGCGTGCGCCTCGCGGAGGACGGCCGGGGCACGACCACCGCTCGCTCGGATTCCGGCATTCCAGGAGGGACCCCAGCGCACGACGAAAAGGGATTGATCATGCGTTTCGGAACACGGCGAGGGGTGATGCTCGCGTTCGCCCTGGCGGCGATCCTTACGGCGGGGACGTCGGCCCGCGGCGACGGCCAGATCTTCCGCCACACGATCCCGAAGGAGGTCGACGCGATCGACCTCAACACCGGGGGGCCGTACTACGCGCCTCCCATCCCGTATGGGCACTACGCCAAGGATAGCCTCCTGGGCAAGGTCTGCGGCTGCATCGCCAGCCCGTTCCACAAGCTCGCGGGGCTGGGCCACGGCTGCAAGGCCTGCGGCGGGTGCGGCGGCAAGGGCTGCGGGCTCTGCGGCGGCAAGGGAATGATCTGCGACGGTGACGGCGCCGGCCACGGGCTCGGATTCGGCCACGGCGGCCACGGCGGCATCGGCGACCCCGGCTGCGGACCGGGCGGCTGCGGCCTCGGCGGGCTCGGCCACGGCAAGCGGTTCAACAACTGCGGGCTCTGCGGCGGCAAGGGGTGCGGGATCTGCACGAGCACGATCCTCCCCTCCTCGCAGGGCGCCCCGGGCGTCGCGACGACCGCCCCGACTCCGCAAGCGACGGCCCAGGTGGCGCCCTCGCCGCAGTCCTGCGTGATGGACGGCTGCGGCATCAAGGGCGGCCACAAGCACCACCGCGGCGGGATCTGCGGCCACGACCCGGGCATGTCCTGCGGGGCCTGCGCGGGCGACCCCGGCTTCGGCGGTCGCTGCTTCCACGGCCCCGGCGCCACCTGCGGGAACTGCCGCGGCGGCCTGGGTCACGGCGGCGGCACCGGCTGCGGACTCTGCGGCGGCAAGGGCTGCTCGCACTGCCTGGGTAAGGGCCACCTCGGCCTGGGCCACCTGAAGGGCTCGCTCTACGGTCTGCTCCACCCGCACGCTGGCGAGATCCAGTACTTTGTCGGCCCCGGCGGCCCGGTTCCGCTCACGCCCGGATACGTGCCCTGGGTCAACCCCGTCCGTTCGCCCCGCGACTTCTTCGCGTTCCCGCCGTTCACGCAGTGAGCGTGGCGCGCTGGATTTCGCGAGCGACACCCGATTCCGGGGTCCGGCCAAGTCGGCCGGGCCCCGGCTCACGTCCCCCGAGGAGGAGAGGAGACGATGCGACGCGACATCCCCAGGACCGCCCTGCTCGGGCTTGCGATGACCCTCGCCGCGCTCGCCGTGGCCGCCCCGGCCCGCGCCCAGGGCCCGGCGATCCCCGACATGGCCGAGCGGAGCGGCCTGATCGGACGGTTCGTCCCCAAGATGGAGACGAACCTGCCGCCCGATCCCCATCGCGACTACTTCTACGGGACCCGCTACGGGGACTTCTACACCAGCGGCAAGTACAACCGCTGGCGCGGCGGCGGCCTGTACGGCCTGACGCTCGACCCCGGCTGCACGACCTGCGTCCAGCCGATGTTCACCGGCGCGCCCGGGGCGCCGGAGGCGAACGCGCCGGGGTGCAACTCCGGGCCCAAGTCGTCGTTCGGCATCCTTGGGCAGAAGTTCGTCCACCCGTTCCGGCCGGTCGGACACTATTACCAGCACGGCTGCATGGTGCCGATCTACGACCTTCGGCCGCTCGTGCCCGGCCCGGGTCGCGACCTCTGGCCATGGTACATCAACGGGCACGGCCACTGAGCCGGTCCGGTCCTCGGAATGGGCCTGGGTGCCGAGCGAACCGGGGACCCCGCGCCGACCGAACCCAAGAACCGCCTTTCGTTCGCCTTCGTGCGGCCCGGTGCGGTCGGTCCGGGGGGCCAGACCCCGAACCGATCTGCGGCTCCGGCGGCGCGTGACTTGCACCGCGGGGCCCTCGCCAGGCGTCAGCCCGGCCGCGGGGGTCGCGGCCGCGCGCCCGGAACCGCCCGGCCTCGGATGGGGCAAGGACTTGCTCACCCCGCTCCGATGGGCCGGCCGGAGGCGCGGTCATGCAGCTTGACGGACGTACGGCTCTTGTCACGGGCGCGGGGTCGGGAATTGGCCAGGCCTCGGCTCGGCTCCTGGCGCGCGAGGGAGCAAAGCTCGCCCTGATCGGCCGGACGGAATTCGAGCTGGACGAGACGCGCGGCCAGATCGAATCGGAAGGCGGCACAGCCCTGGCGATCCAGGCCGACGTCGCGCGGCCCGACGCCGTCGAGCGCACCGTCCGCCGGGTCGAGCGCGAGTGGGGCCGGCTCGACATCGTCCTCGCCAACGCGGGCGTCAACGGCGTCTGGGCGCCGATCGAGGAGCTCGACCCCGACGAGTGGAACGAGACGCTGGCCATCAACCTGACCGGCTCGTTCCTGACGCTCAAGTACGCCGCTCCGTTGCTGAAGCGGCGGGGCGGGTCGGTGGTCTTCGTGGCCTCGGTCAACGGGACGCGGATTTTCAGCAACACGGGGGCGACGGCCTACGCGTGCTCGAAGGCCGGCCAGGTCGCGCTGGCGAAGATGGTCGCGCTCGAGCTGGCTCCGCACAAGGTCCGCGTCAACGTGATCTGCCCCGGGGCCATCGAGTCGCCGATCCACGACAAGACCGAGCGGCGCAACATCGAGAAGATCAAGATCCCCGCCGAGTACCCCGAGGGCGAGATGCCGCTGACGGGCGGCAAGATGGGCTCGGCCGACCAGGTGGCACGGCTTGTGCTCTTTCTTGCCTCCGATGCGTCCGACCTGATCACGGGCACCGAGATCTGGATCGACGGCGCCGAATCGCTGCTGAGGGGCTGAGAAGGCGAACGGGAGGACGCACCCATGTCGATGTCTTATCTCGAATCGAGGCCGGAGGTCCGTCGCGTATCGACCAAGGCGATCCGCGACATCGAAGAGGCGCACCACGCCAGCGGTCGAATCAACGTCGGCGAGGTCGAGCGCTGGGCGTCGGCCATCGGAGGCGGGCTGCTCGTGCTCCAGGGCCTCCGCCGCGGCACATTCGGCGGGCTCGCGCTGGCGATGGTCGGAGGGGCCCTGGTCTATCGCGGCGTCACCGGGCACTGCCAGGCCTATGGCGCCCTGAACATCGACACCTCGGGCAAGCACCGCGCCGATGACGAGGAGCACGTCCACAAGGGCGTTCTCCTCAAGCACACGGCGACGATCAACCGGACGCCGACGGAGGTCTACGACTTCGTCAAGGACCCCGCGAACCACCACCGCTACATGGAGCACGTCGAGTCGGTCGAGGCCGGCGAGGACGGGACGTTCCACTGGGCGATCGAGGGCCCGTTCGGGTCGACGTGGCGGTTCCGCTCGCGGCACATCAACGAGAAGCCGGGGCACCTCGTCGCGTGGAAGACGCTGCCCGGCGGCGACATCGAGAGCGCCGGCGCGATCCGCCTGGTGCCGGCCTGGGACGGCCGCGGCACCGAGGTGACGATGGAGATCAACTTTGAGCCCCCGGCCGGCGCGGTCGGGATGGCGATCGCCCGGATGCTCGGGCACGACCCCGACGCCCAGGTGCGCGAGAACCTCCGCCGGCTCAAGAATCTGCTCGAGGCGGGCGAGATCCCCACGACCGACGGGCAGCCCTCGGGCCGTGGTGCGGCGAGGGCTTGAGGGTCTTTTCTCTCGGGTCCGCGGACAAGAGTGCGGAGTGCAGAGTGCGGAGTGCGGAGTGAAGAATTCGAATCCGCACCCTTCGCTCCGCACCCTTCGCTCCGCACTCTGCACTCTGCACTCCGCACTCTGCACTCTTCACTCCGCACTCCCGATCTCTCCGCACCACCACCGATCCGCCCGGCACCAACGGAGTCGACCCCAAGATGAAAGCCCTATGCTGGGAGGGTGTCGGCAAGGTCCGCGTCGAGACCGTGCCCGACCCCACGATCCTCAACCCGCGCGACGCCATCGTCCGGATCACCACGACCGCGATCTGCGGCTCGGACCTGCACCTGTACGACGGCTACATCCCGACCATGAAGCGGGGCGACATCCTCGGCCACGAGTTCATGGGCGAGGTCGTCGAGACCGGGCCGGCCGTGAAGAACCTCAAACCGGGCGACCGCGTGGTCGTGCCCTTCACGATCGCCTGCGGCCGGTGCTTCTACTGCGAGCACGAGGAGTGGTCGCTCTGCGACAACTCGAACCCGAACGCGTACATGGCCGAGTCGCTCTACGGCTTCTCGCCGTCGGGGCTGTTCGGCTACTCGCACATGTTCGGCGGCTACGCGGGCGGCCAGGCCGAGTATGCGCGGGTGCCCTACGCCGACACGGGCCCGCTCAAGATCCCCGACGGCATCGACGACGAAAAGGTCATCTTCCTGACCGACATCTTCCCCACCGGCTACATGGCGGCCGAGAACTGCGGCATCCGCGAGGGCGACGTCGTCGCCATCTGGGGTGCGGGCCCGGTCGGCCAGTTCGCGATCCGGAGTGCGCAACTCCTCGGGGCCGTCGCGCGTCATCGTCATCGATCATCACCCGCACCGGCTGAGGTTCGCCCGCGAGAAGTCGGGGGCCGAGACGATCAACTACGAGGACGAGGACGTCATCGACGCCCTGATGGCCAAGACCGGCGGCCGCGGCCCCGACGCCTGCATCGACTGCGTGGGCCTCGAGTCGCACGGCCACACGGTCGACGCGCCTCTACGACCGCGCCAAGGCGCTCGTGGGCGTCGGCACCGACCGCTTCCACGCGCTCCGCCAGGCGATCTACGCGTGCCGGAAGGGCGGCACCGTCTCGATCCCGGGCGTCTACGGCGGCCTGCTCGACAAGTTCCCGCTGGGCGGGGCGTTCGCGAAGGGCCTGACGTTCAAGATGGGCCAGACTCACGTTCACTGCTACCTGAAGCCGCTGCTGGAGCGGGTCGAGAGGGGCGAGATCGACCCGTCGTTCGTCATCACCCACCGGATGGACCTCGCCGACGCCGCCGAGGGATACCGGACGTTCTACAAGGACCAGGACCGCTGCATGAAGGTGGTCCTCAAGCCCTGATCGGTCGCGACTGCGGACCGGGGGCGCCAGGGAGGGCGCCCCGATTCGCGCGTGGCGTGGGGGCGACAAGCGTTGATTCGGCTCAACGCGAGCGACGGCCCGCGGAACGCGCCTTAGGGTTCTCTCGGCGGGCCGCCCGACCTTGTGCCGCCGTTGAGGGACGACGCGCGATCCACCGGGCCCGGCCCCCCGGGCGAAGCCGCACGCCCCGGGCGCATTCATCCAGAGCGCGCCGCGCCGGGGCCGGGCCGACATCTTGCGGGGACGTCGTCATGATCCTCCGACGAGCGGGACACGCGGGCCGGGGCCGCCGGTGGCCACGCCGCGGCCGAGTTGGCCCTGCTGCTCCCGTTCCTCTGCTTCATCTGCCTCGTCGCCGTCGACTACGCCCGGCTGGTCAATGCCCTCGTGACGATTACCAACTGCGCCCGCAACGGCGCCCTGTTCGCATCGAACCAGGCGAGCTATTCGACCTACTACACCAGCACCACGAACGCCGCGCTGGCCGACGCGGGCGGCCTCAGCCCGACGCCGACGGTCAGCTCGTCGAACTACACCGACTCCTACGGCAATTCGTGCATCACGGTCACGGTGAACTACACGTTCAAGACGCTCGTCAACTACCCGGGCATCCCGAATTCGACGACGCTCAGCCGCTCGGTGAGCATGCCGGTCAACAACTGACGAACGAGGGACTTCGGCGCCGGAGAACACCGCGATGAGGGTCCGGATCGGCGGGGCGCGACGACGCTGGGGCGGGACGCTGGTTGAGGGTGCCGTGGTCGGCTCGCTCGCCCTGATGCTCCTGCTGGGCACGGTCGTCATCGGCCTGGGGGTCTTCCGCTACCAGCAGGTCGCCGACCTGGCGCGGGAGGGGACGCGGTACGCCTCGGTGAACAACGCGACGCAGCCGAACTCCCCGGCGATCAAGACGTACCTGCTGAGCTACGCGAGCGGGATGGACTCGAGCAAGCTCGGTTGCACCGTCAGCTGGGCGACGGCCGGCGTCGTGACGGTCACGGTCACCTACCAGTGGATACCCGAGGCGTTCCTCGCCTCGTCGACGATCACGCTGACGGGCACATCGACGGCACTGATCACCAACTAGCCCAGCCGGGGAAGGGGCGCGACCATGTTCCATCGTCGGGCGGAGAACGGCGCAAGGCGGAGGCGGGGGTACATCGCGGTGCTCGCGGCGCTGATGATGATCCCGTTCATCGGCATCCTGGCCCTGGCCATCGACGGCGGGATGCTCCTGGCCGAGCGCCGCAAGGTGCAGGCGACCGCCGACGCCGCGGTCCAGGGGGCCGCCGTCGTCGTCTCCAAGGCCCTCTGCGCCGGCACGACGGTCGACTACACCGAGGCGAAGAACGTCGCCCTGGCGATCGCCTCGAAGAACGGCTACGCCAACGACGGTGTCAGCTCTTCCGTCTCGTACTCGGCCTCGCAGGGCACGGGCGGGTCGGTGTCGGTCACGCTCACCTCGAATGTGCCGAGATACTTCAGCGCCATCTGGAACGGCGGCACGATCCCGGTCGCCGCCAGCTCGAAGGCCAAGTGGCCGGCGCAGACGACCTCCGGGTCGTCCGTCCCCGCGTCCTCGGCGGCGATCATCGCGCTGGATACGACGGCGTCCGGCGCCCTCACGGTCGTCGGCAGTGCGCAGCTCAACACGAACGCCGTCGTCCAGGTCGACTCGACCAGCTCCACCGCTTTCGCGATCAACAACAGCGGCAAGGCCACGGCCTCGACCTTCAACATCTGTGGCAACTACAAGCAGGACGGTTCCTGGAGCCCGATCACTGGCGCGATCAACACCGGGGCCAAGTACGTCGCCGACCCGCTCTCCACGCTCGCAGCCCCGAGCACATCGGGCCTGACGACCTACTCGACCAGCCCGATGAAGGGCTACGGTACCCAGACGATCAGCCCGGGCGTCTACGTGGGCGGGCTCACCATCGGCGGCGGGCAGACCGTCACGATGAGCTCGGGCACCTACTACATGCAGAACGGCAGCTTCACCATCAACAACGGCGCCACCGTGACCGGCTCCGCCGTGATGATCTATGTCGACAGCAGCGGCGGCGGCATCAGCTTTCAGGGCGGCGGCAAGATCACCCTCTCGCCCCCAACGACCGGCACCTACACCGGCGTCGTCATGTACATCGACCGCAGCTCGACCAAGGGGACGATCAATATCGCCAACGGCTCCACGACGACGATTTCCGGCACCGTCTACGCCCCGACCGCGGCCGTGACCTTCGCGGGCGGGGCGTCGTACAACCAGATGGGCTCGCAGTACATCTGCGACACGCTGAACCTCTCGAACAACGCGTACGTCGGGATCACGTGGTCGTCGAGCACAGTAGCCTCTCAGCCGCCCCGGCCCGCGGTCCCGGCAATCGTCCAGTGAGTGCGGGAAAGCCGTGTTCCCCGTCGTGGTGGGTCGGGGTATAGTCCCCGGTTGCCGAAGGGACGCGCCCGGCAGAGCCGCTGATCAGGGAGGATCGCCCCATGACCGCCACGACGCGGCCCCATCCGCCCCACCTCCGCGAGGCGCCGGCGGTCGCCGAGCTCTTCGTCGGCTTCTTCCGACGCGACCTCCTCGGCTTCTACCCGGGTGCGTCGATCCGGCCCGAGGCCGATCCTCCCAGGACGACGGACTCGGCGGCCGGGCCGGGGTTCCGCCTCGTCGAGCGCGACGGCCGGACCGCCGCCGTCGACCTCTTCGGCGTCCGCTATGCGATCGAGCCGCGGCCGGGGACGAGCTTCCACGCCCGCGACGACCGGATGTTCCGCGCGGTGGGGGCGGTACTCAATCTCCGCTATCACCACCTGTTCCAGATCGGCCACTCGTCGCGGATGGAGCTGTTCCGGGGCGGGTCGGATGACCATTACATCGCGGCTTATGTCGAGCCGGAGGCCTACGACCCCTCGGCCACGCGGCCGAGCCGGATCGCCTCGACGATCCAGACGCTCCGGACGGCCGCGCTCTCGACCTACGAGAACCGCCGCGTCTCGACCGGCGCACTGCTGCTCGGCCCCGGCCACGCCGCGAGGCCGACGCCGTCCGACGCGCTCCGCTACGGGGTTGAACTGACGAGCCTAAAGAGCGTCCACAAGCTTTGCGACGGCCGGCGGACCCTCTTCCTGGTCGATTGCGAGGGCCGGCTCGCGGAGATCGTCGACATCGAGCGCTGGGCCGCCGAGATCCCCGAGGGTGTGGGGCCGGACGTGCCCTGTTCGCGGCAGTTCGCTGCCCACGCCCGGGCGACGCGAGCGTCGGGCGATGTCTGTCTGGTCCTCAGCCCGAACGGCGAGATCAAGCTGTTCGCGGAGGGGTCGCAGGCGTTCTCGTTCGCCAACGGCCGCTGGCGGATCCTCGACCCGGCCGCCAAGTTCGCGCGGTGGGCCGAGGCCGTGGGGCGGCCTGCGCTTGCTCGCTCAATCTTCCAGGCGGCGCTCGACCTGGCCGAGGCGAGGCAGGGGGGCCTGTTCGTCGTCGTCGAGCGTCCGCTCGAGGCCGTTGGCCGGCTGCTCTCGCCGGCCGATCTCGTCGCCTCCGACGCCTCGGTCGCCCCCGAGGAGCTCACGCCCGGTGACCCGCTCGCCAAGCGGGCCCTCCATTACCTGGCCCGCGACCGGACCGTCACCGAGCTCGACCCGCCCGTGCTGGAGGCCCTCGCCGGGCTCGATGGCGCGACGGTCGTCGACCGCAACGGCCGGCTGCTCGCCTTCGGTGCCATCCTCCGCCACGACGCGACGGCCCTGCTTGGCCCGGCCCCCGCCGAGGGGGCGCGAACGACCGCGGCACTCGTCGCCAGCCGGTTCGGGCCGGTCCTCAAGGTCAGCGAGGACGGCGTCGTCTCCTGCTTCCTGCGCGGTGCGCGGGCCTGGGACCTCTGATCCCGATCGGGCCCGTGAATTGCAGGCTCACTCGCCGCGGAACGCTCATCTCGGGGCGGACGGTCGCGGTGCGCTCGTTGCCCAGCTTCTCCCGCCCCGCCAGACTCTCACCAGGGGGAACAGCGATGGACCGTCGCGCGATGCTGGGGATGCTCGGGGCGGGGGCGGCCGGGGTGGCGGCGTTCTCCGGACGCGAGGCCGAGGCGCGGGACCTCGACCAGACGCATGCGGACTGCCTCAAGGCGTGTTCCGACTGCGCCAAGACGTGCGACGAGACGTTCCACCACTGCTACAAGGAGGTCGCCGAGGGGAAGCGCGACCATGCCAGGCCGCTGCATTTCCTCTCGGACTGCGCGGGCTTCTGTGGCCTCTCGGCCTGCATGATCGCCCGGCATAGTCCGCTGATGGTCGACTCGTGCGGCGCCTGCGCCGAGGCGTGCCGCAAGACGGCGGCCGTGGTCGAGAAGTTCGACGACGACGAGATGCGCCGGGCCGTCGAGAAGCTCCGCGCCTGCGAGAAGTCATGCACGAACATGGTCGCGATGATGAAGGGCCACGCGCCCTCGGCCGCGGAGAAGTGACGCCCGGCGAGAAGAGCGGGCACAGAGGCCCGCTCCACTCAAGTCATCAAGACATCCTGGTGGGGCGGGCCTCTGTGCCCGCCATTCAAGAGATCACTTCGCGTCGGGCGCAGGTGGGATGATGCTCGGCAGCTCGAGCCGGCCTCCGCCGGGGCCCTTGAGCATCTGGTGCTTGGCCTGGGTCGTCTGCGAGAGGCCGTGGATCTTGATGAACCCCTGCGCGGCCGAGGCGTCGTACTGGTCGCCTTCCTCGTAGGTCGCCAGCTCGTGCCGGTAGAGGCTGTGCTCCGACTTCCGGCCGACGATCATCGCGTGGCCCTTGTACAGCTTCACGCGGGCCACGCCCGAGACGTACTGCTGGTTCGAGACGACGAACGCCATCAGGTCCTGGTGCAGGGCGCTGAACCAGAGGCCGTTGTAGATCAGGTCGGCGTACTGCTGGCTGACGTGCGTCTTGAACCGCAGCGCCTCCTTCGAGAGCGTGAGGAACTCGACTTCGCGATGCGCCTCGTGGAGCACGAGCGCCGCGGGCGCCTCGTAGATCTCGCGCGACTTGATCCCGACGAGCCGGTTCTCGATGTGGTCGACCCGCCCGACGCCGTGCTTGCCGGCGATCTTGTTCAGCTCCTCGATCAGCGGCGTCCCGTCCATGTCGCGGCCGTTAAGGGAGACGGGCCGGCCCCGCTCGAAGCCGATCTCGACCTCCTCGGGTTCGTTCGGCGCTTTGATCGGGTCGACTGTCCACTGGAACGTCTCGGGCGGCGGCTCGACCCAGGGATCCTCGAGGATGCCCGCCTCGATCGACCGGCCCCAGAGGTTCTGGTCGGTGCTGAAGATCGACTTCTTCGTCGCCTCGACCTCGATCCCGTGGTCGGCGGCGTATTGCAACTCCTGCGTCCGCGTCCACTTCCACTCGCGGACCGGGGCGATGATCCGCAGGTCCGGCGCGAGCGTCTGGAACGTCACGTCGAACCGGACCTGGTCGTTCCCCTTGCCCGTGCACCCGTGCGCGACGGCCACGGCTCCGTGTTCCCGGGCGACACGGACCATCAACTGCGCGATCAGCGGCCGGCCGAGCGCCGTGGCGAGGGGATACTTGCCCTCATACAGCGCCCCGGCCATGAGCGAGGGGAAGGCGAAGTAGTCGACGAACAGGTTGCGGACGTCCTCGGCGATCGCCTCGACCGCGCCGGTGCGGAGGGCCTTGTCGCGGATCGCCTTGATATCCTGCCCCTGGCCGAGGTCGCAGGTGTAGGCGATCACGTCGAGCCCGTACGTCTCATTGATCCACTTGACGGCGACCGACGTATCGAGCCCGCCGCTGTAGGCCAGGACTACTTTGTCTCGTGCCACGTTTTCTCTCAGCTTTCAGGGTTGGAACCAGGGAAAGTGACGGATCGCCGCGTCACCAGAACTTCCACCAGGGCCTCCGGACGACCGTCGGCATTCGCCCTTCCGCCACGTCGCGAGCGTATTTGAGCTTCTCCAGAATGGTCGTGCTCGGTACGGAGACCGCTTCCTTCGAGGCTCGACGGGCTTTCGGCGAATGTCTCGGAGGGTCGGTCACGGCCCAGATGGCCTCTACGGGACAGCCGCGTTCGGCGTCGAGGATCTCCTTCGCCTTCGATTGATAATGGTTCGAGGCGCCCTCCTTCAAGGCGACTTGTCCCTCGCGGATCTCGAAGACCTCGGGGCAAATCATCACGCACGCCTCGCAGGCCGAGCAGATCGGGGTGTCGAGTTCAACCCGAAGCACGGCCGGGATGCCTTCGCCGATGGCGGGTTCTTGGGAGGGCATTGTCGTCCTCGAAATGGCCGAGTACCGCGGTCCTCGCGGTTTTCTTCGTAGGGTCCGCTGTGCGGACCGACTTCGACGAGGGCCATCGACAACGGATGGTCCGCACAGCGGACCCTACGGGGCTGTCATTCGGCCGCCACCTGGAACGCCTCCCGCAAACACGCCAGCGCATCCGGCCCACGATCAAGGTCGGTCGCGACGTTGATCCGCACCTCGCTCGTGTTGATGAGCGTGATGTTGATGTTCCTGTCCGCCAGCGCCCCGAACATCCGCGTGGCCACGCCGGTGTGCGACCGCATGCCCACGCCGAGCACCGAGAGCTTGGCGATCGCCGGCTCGACCATCACATTGCCGCTCCCCACAGCCTTCGCCGCCGCGTCTCGCGCCCGCGAAATCTGATCGCGCGGGACGGTGAACGAGAGATGCGTACGATTCGCGGTGCTGACGTTCTGGACGATCATATCGACGAAGACCTCCGCCTCGGCGATGGCCTGGAAGACCTTCGCCGCGTAGCCGGGGCGGTCGGGGACGTCGAGCAGGGTGATCCGCGCCTGGGAGTCGTCGAGCTCGACGCCCGAGACGACGAGGTCTTCCATCCCGGCCGGTCCTTCGTGGGCGAAGGATGTGGGCGTTGGCGGCGACTTGCGGACGGCCTGGGTGGCGGGCCAGTAGGGGGTGTCGTTCTCGGGCAGCTCGTGGAGCGGCTCGTGGAGCTCGAACGCCTCGTGGACGACCCGCAAGGCCTCGGCCGCGGCCTTGCCGTTCACGAGGACGCTGATCTTGATCTCGCTCGTCGTGATCATCTCGATGTTGATGCCGGCCTTGGCGAGGGCGTCGAACATCGCCGTGGCCACGCCCGTGTGCGTCCGCATGCCGAGGCCGACGACCGAGACCTTGGCCATCTCGGCGTCGTGCGTCACGCCCGAGGCGCCCACGGCCTCGGCGGCGGCCTCGGCCACCTTGAGGGTCTCGTCGAGGTCGCCCGAGGCGACGGTGAAGCTGACTTCCGTCGCGCCGTCGGTCGCCACGTTCTGGACGATCATGTCGACGACGATGTTCGCGCGGGCGATCAGGCCGAAGACGTTGCGGACGACGCCAGGGCGGTCGGGGACGCCGACGATCGTGATCCGCGCCTCGTCCTTCGCCAGGGCTGCGCCGGTGACTCGCGAGCCGAGTCGGCGGGCGTCGCCCTCGGCGACGATCCACGAGCCCGCGTCGGGCTTGCCGGAATGCCGGACATGGATCGGGACGCCGAATTTCCGGGCGAACTCGATCGAGCGCGAGTGCATCACGCCCGCGCCGAGGCTCGCCAGCTCGAGCATCTCGTCGAAGCTGATCCGGTCGATCTTTCGGGCCTGGCGGACGACCCGCGGGTCGGTCGTGAAGACACCGTCGACGTCGGTGTAGATCTCGCAGGCGTCGGCCCCGAGCACCGCGGCCAGCGCGACGGCCGTCGTGTCCGACCCGCCGCGCCCGAGCGTCGTGATGTTGTAGTGCTCGTCGACCCCCTGGAAGCCGGCGACGATGACGATCTGGCCCTCGTCGAGCGCCTGGGCCATGCGCTCGGTCGAGATGTTCCGGATCCGGGCCTTGGTGTGGAAGCTGTCGGTGACGATGCCGATCTGGGCCCCGGTGAAGCTGATGGCCGGCACGCCCTCGGCGTGGATCGCCATCGCCAGCAGGGCGACGCTGACCTGCTCGCCGGTCGAGAGGAGCATGTCTAGCTCGCGGGTCGGGGGGCGGGGGTGAACTTCCTTCGCCAGGTCGATCAGCTCGTCCGTCGTGTGCCCTCGGGCCGAGACCACGACGAGCACCCGGTTCCCCTGGTTGTGCGTTCCGATCGCCCTTCGGGCCGCGGCGCGGATCTTGGTCGCATCGGCCACGCTCGTCCCGCCGAACTTCTGAACCACTAACGCCACCGGATCGCCCCTCCCTCCGCTTGCAAGGTCCGAAGTCTCCAAGGATAGCATCCGGAGGCCGCGGTTTGATACACGCGATTCCGGGCCTCCGACAACGTCCGACAGCCCGCCCCGAGCGTAGCAGCCGACACGGATTGCCTATTCAGCCGAAGTTGCGTCGACCGCTGACGATCAGGTATCCGTCAAGATTCACCGATTATTCCGATTTTGCCTTATTGACGGTGCGTCAGCAGTGTGCTTAATTTTCCTCGCGAGTTGAGCCTACGGACTCGACTCATTCTACCTAGTCACGGCAGGCGCTGGAGCCTCCGGACTGGGCAGGGTCGGATGACGTGAGAGATTGCGCCTTCATTTACACCGTCGCCGTCTGTCGGCAAGGAGCTCTCCGTGACGCCAGTCTTCGAGGTATCGCTCCGGGGGAATCGAAACGATGCTGGAAGGGCGACGCGCGCCTTCCGTCCCGCGGAGGTCAGCGCGCTGGAGCCGAAGGTCGTCCTCAGCACCGCGGCCGCCGCGAGCCTTTCGCCGCCCTGGTTTACGTACCGCAACGAGATCGCCGCGACCGTGGGCCGCGACCCGGGCGTCTACGTCAGCCCGCTGGTCCAGATCGGTGACTCCTACTACGTCGGGGTCGCGACCAACGACGCCCTCCGCGGCGTCTCGCTGGCGACCGTCCTCCAGCACCAGGCCGATTTCGGCGGAGTGAAGGTCAACGTCCGCGTGACCAATTACGCGGGAATCGACTACGCCGCCTTCATTCCCACCGACGCCAACCAGGTCGCCGCCCTGGAGAACTTCGCCTTCGCCGACAACCCGCTTTACAAGGGCGCGGTCGTGAAGCAGGTCTTCTTCGGCCAGCCGACGGTCTTCCCGGTCTTCACCAAGTCGGTCGTCCAGTTCTACGACAACAACCTCGCGGACCTCTACCAGAACTTCAACGGCGTGACCGCAAACGTGGTCGCCGACATCCTCGAAGGCGAGCTGGCCAACGGCGTCCTCGTCGCCCCCTCGACGGCCCTAAAATAGGCGTGGAGGGGCGTAGACGGACGGAAGACGGACCTCGGGGCACCAAGGGATAGGTCCAGTCGACACGTCGCTGAGACCGATGACCTTCGGACCCGCGCGGTCCCTTCATCGTCCCAGGAAGTGCTCCATGAGCCGGAACCCGCGCTCATGAAATGGCCCGTTCGGCCTTCGCGGCGGCGGGCTCGTTATAGGGAAAGCCGGAGCCGGCGAGGCCCGTACCGGCCATCGCCCAGGGAACCCAGGCCCGGTCGTGGGCCTTGGTCCGCAGTAGGGTCGCGTGGTCGGGAGAGACCAGCATCCGACCCTCTCCGTGACGCCTCAGCGCGGCGCGGAGTGGGCCGACGATGTCGCGGTCGATCCGCTCGAGGCGCCTCGACCTTGGCGTCGGCGCGGCCCTCGTGGCTCGCCTCGTCGCTGGCCTCGACGTGGACGCAGACGATGTCGTAGCGGTCGAGCGCCTCGACGCCGTAGCGGCCCTTCGCCGCGTAGTCGGTGTCGAGGTAGCCGGTGGCGCCGGGGACGTCGATCCGGTCCCATCCCGCGAGCTGGCCGACGCCGCGCACCAGGTCAACGGCCGAGATAATCGCCCCGCGGAGCCCGTAGAGCTCGCGGAACGGCGTCAGGGCGGGGGCCTTCCCCTGGCCCCAGAGCCAGATCGCGTTCGCCGGACGCTTCCCGCCCACCGCTCGCGACCGGCTCACCGGATGCTCAGCCACGACCTTCGAACCGAGCCGCATCAGCTCGCGGAGCAGTTCCGATCCGGCGCCGCGCGGCAGGTGGTCGGCGGCCGGCTCGTCGGGCTGGTCGTGGGGCGGGGTGGTCTTCGTGTCGTCGCCGAAGGGCGAGCCGCCGGGCTTCCCGCGGTACACAAGGAGATTGCGGTAGCTAACCCCCGGGTGGAACTCGATTTCGGGCCGCCTCGGCAGGCCGACCTCGCGGTCCACTGCGCGGATCAGTTCGGCGCCCTCCTCGCTCGTAATGTGGCCGGCCGTGAAGTCGGTGAGCCGGCCGTCGTTCATATAGATGAGGTTGCAGCGGATGGCCCAGTCGTCGGGCCCGATCGCGACCCCCATCGACGCGGCCTCAAGCGGGGCGCGGCCCGTGAAACAGACCTCCGGGTCGTAGCCGAAGAGACTGAGCGTCGCGACGTCGCTGCCCGGGAGGAACCGGTCGGGGACGTTCCGCGACCGGCCGAGCACGCCCTCGCGGGCGATCGCGTCCATCTCGGGCGTGTTCGCGGCCTCGAGCGGCGTCCGGCCCCCGAGCGAATCCTGCGGCTCATCCGCCGCCCCGTCCGGGATCACGATCGCATACTTCATCGCCGACCCTGCTGGACCGCTTGCTTGCCTCGTCATGCCGAGGCTCGACGCCCGGCCAGTCTATCGCGGCCGCGATGCGCTGTCGAATGGCCGCGACAGGCGATCAAACGTTGACGTGGTAGTAGAAGACCATGATCGCGACGGCGACGGCCTCGACGACTCCCACCGCGACGCAGATCGCGGCCGCGAGGACATGCCTCCACCCCGCCCGGCCGAGGGCAAGTTTCGTCAGGCCCAGGAGGCAATAGAGCGGCGTGGCCACGCAGGCGAGGACGATCAGCCCTCGATACGCCCACCGTGCGAAGAGCAGGTATTTCCTCGCGTCGAGGGCGAAGGTCACGGAGATTCTGCGCGATCCGATGCCGTACGTCGTCCTTGAGCGTCAGGAGGATCAGCACGTAGAGCGGGACAATCAACAGGACCATCACGCGGGCGAAGAGGAGCCGCTCTCGCTTCTCGGCGCGAGCGACGCCGGCCTCAGCTTCGACGGACCGACCTCGTGCACCAGGGCCGCGGTGGACATGGGGGGCCTCGCCTTGGATTCGCCCGGAGATGGGACGATCGCATCCGCCAGGGCGAACGCCCGGGCGAGGATCAACCTTGTCTTATCAAGGTCGGCTTCCCCGGGCAAGACGTTGGCCGGGCTGGGGCTCAAAGACCCCCGTCGAAAAGGTCTCGGATCGTCGGCAGATACTTCTCGGGCGACGCCGTGTTCACGAGCACGACGCGGTCGCCGGGGCGGATTAACCTCGAGTCCGCAAGCGTCGGCAATGCCGCCAGAGTCGCGGCCCCCTCGGGCGACCAGGCGAACCGCCGGTCGTGCCACTCGTCGCGGATCGTCGCGCGGATCACCTCGTCCGTCACGGCGATTGCTGCGCCTCCGGTCGCGCGGATGATCTTGAGCACGTTGATGTGCCCAACGTTCCGCGCGACGTTCAGACCCGTCGCGATCGTCTGGCCGGGGGGCAGGGGGGCAATGTCGGGAGAGCCCGACTCGAAGGCCCTGACAATCGGGCGCGGTCGCGACCGACTGGACGCAGATCATCCGGGGGCGCTCGGGCCCGACCAAACCCAATGCTTCGAGCTCGTCGAAGGCCTTGGCCATGCCGACGACGCCCGTGCCGCCGCCCGTCGGGTAGATGATCACGTCGGGGAGCTTCCAGGTTCGCGAGGCGAGCCGGTCGCCCGACGGCTCGGCCATCTCCAGGCCGAGCGTCTTCTTCCCCTCGGTCCGCCAGCCGGGCTCCTGGAAGGTCGCGACGCTGAAATAACCCTGCGGGAGGTAGTGCTCGCGGATCCTCGCCGCGCAGTCGACGATCGTGCCGGACACCAGCTCGAGCCGGACGTTCTCCGGGTGCAGCTTCGCCAGCGCCGCGACGTTGCCCAGGACGGGGCGGTCGGTGTCGGGCGACATCGCGACGATGACCTCGAGCCCGGCCGCGACGGCGTATGTGGCCAGCGAATCGCCCGCGTTGCCCTGGGTCGGGACGGCCAATCGCGCAAGTCCGAGCGCCCGGGCCATCGAGACGGTCATCGCCATCCCGCGGTCCTTAAACGAGAGCGTCGGATTGCCACCGTGGTCGCGATGGGGTCGTCCCTCGTCCTTCACCTCGAGATGGCAGCCGACGGCCCGGGCCACAGGGTGGTCGTAGGGGAGGCAAGGAGTGTGGCCCTCGCCCAGGCTGACGATCGACCGCCGTTCGCCTGGATCGTCCCAGTCCAGGGGCAACAACCCGCCAAACCGCCAGAGGTTGGGACGATCGGGGGACCAGAACCGGTCGGGCCCGCGCTCCGCCTTGACGCGGTCGAGGTCGAGGACCATCTGCACCGGCCGGTCGTCGACCGGGCAGAGGTTCATCGGCCGGTCGGCCGGGTAAGTCGCGCCGCAGGTAGAACAGGCGAGGTGGGAGACGTAACGCATCCGTGCGGGCTCGTCGGGGCCAGCGGCGTCAGTGTCGCCCGACGACTCTAGCCGACACGTGCCGCCGTTGCACCGTTGGCGGAGCCGTCACTGTCCTCAGAAGGGGCGCTACGGGTCTAGATGACATGAAGGACCATCATGACGATCTGCAAACTTGGGATTACGGGGATGGCTCGGCGGGGGAAAAAACGCGGGAGTCCCGAATAAGCTCCCAGACACGATCGTCACAAGAATCGGAGCCTGGCCAACATCAAGGTCGGTCCGGGCTCCGATGAGTGCATGAACGAAGACGGTATTCCGGGGGCAATCGGCTCTTCGAGCGTGCCCGCCAGAGATCCCGGCGCGTGGCGGCGAGGGGACTTATGGTCCCGTCGCGGCCAATCCACGCCGACGCGGCGGGCTTGCCCGCCCCCTCATCCGACGATCCTGGCCCGGTCGCTCCGAGCGTTCCGGGCTCCCGCCGCATTCCCTCCCGACGGACTCTCTCACCCACTCCGGAGGCCACCCTCGCGATGAAGACCGCGTCCCCACGCCCCGCGATCGTCGCCGCCCTGTTCGGCGGCTTGCTTCTCGTCCCCGGCGGGTTTGCTCGCGCCGACGAGCCAAAGCCCGACGACAAGGCCGCGACCCATCCCGCCGTCAAGTCGACGCCCCATCGCACGAAGGCGTCGCACGCGGTCCGGGACGAAGACCTACCCGACCTGAATCTCCTGGACGCCGCCCGTAATGGGGACGTGCTGCTCGAGGCCGAGGGCACGGGCGACGGCAAGATGAACGTCTCGGTGACCAATGCGACCAACCGGCCCGCTGAAGGTCGTCCTCCCGCCCGGCCTCATCGCCTCGGGGGCCACCGGCCAGATGATGGGCATGGGCGGCATGGGCGGATGGGTGGCATGGGCGGCGGCATGATGGGTGGCATGGGCGGCATGGGCGGCGGCATGGGCGGCATGGGCGGCGGCATGATGGGCGGCCGCGGCGGCATGGGCGGAATGATGGGCGGCCGCGGCGGGATGATGGGCGGGACGATGCCGGCGTCCATGGGCATGATGACCCTCGGCCGGCTGATCATGTTCCTCGTCGGCGACCTGTCCTCGTGGAATTTCCGCTCGCTGATGATGGGCGGGATGATGGGCGGCATGGGCATGGGTGGCATGGGCATGGGCGGCATGGGCATGGGCGGCATGGGCATGGGCGGCATGGGGATGATGGGCGGCGGTATGCGGTCGGTGCCGCCGACGGGCCAGCCCTATGCCGTGCTTCAGCCAGGGCAGTCGCGTCGCCTGCCGACCCGGCTCGTGAGCCTGGGCGGGCCGACGGCCGACGGGACCGTGGCTTTCCCGGCGCAGGGCGAGAAGCTGACGCTGGGCGACGTGGCCCAGCTCAATCCCGATCCGCTGGTCGCGCTGGCGGTCCGCAGGCTCGCCGAGGAGAAGGCGCCGACGGTCGCCTCGCAGCTTGTGATGTGGAACGTCGCGACCGGCCTCGATTGGGAGGCGATCGCCAACCTCTCGAAGGTCTGGGCCAGCCCGAAGGACGTCGCCCTCGCCCGCCGGTTCGTCGAGAGCCTGGGCCAGCCGGCCCGCGAGGAGACGGGCCGGATCTTCGTCAAGGTCGAGGGGGACGCGGGCCTCGCCGACGCGATGAAGAAGCTCGCCAAGGAGGGCTCGCTGCTCGGGCTGAAGGTCGAGACGGGCATCCCCGACGTGCCCCCGGGCCCGTCGCTTGCGTTCGCGATCGTCGTGGACCCGGCGAAGGAGAAGGCGGAGGTCGCCGTGAAGTCCTCGACGGGCCTGGGCCGCTGGGTCGACGCGGGCAAGCTCACGCTGCCGGTGACCAAGAAGGACGGCAAGGTCGACGTCGCTGAAGCTGGCCGACGCCGTGGCCGACGGCATCCTCGGCCGGGTGATCGAGGCCCGGCTTGTGAAGGGGAAGAAGGTGCACGGGCACGAGTCGTACACCGTGCAGATCCTCAACCGCTCCCCGCTGATCCTCAACGGCATCGCCCTGGCCGGCCCCGGGCCGGTCGACGAGAAGGCGGCGACGGTCCCGGGCGTCCTTTCGGGCCTCTCCGTCGGTCCCGGGAAGTACGTGGCGATCGGGGCCTCGGCCGAGACGGTGGAGCGGCTCGGGCTGAAGAAGGGCGTCCATATCCTGGCCGCCGACCTCAGCGGGCTCTGAGATGTGATAGCATGGAGGGCCGTCCCGATCAGTCCCGGGACGGCCTTTGACTTGCGCCCCGATTCGCTCCGGCCGGAGGCCGAATCCGCCATTGAATAAGCGGAAAGGGTCGAGCGTCTCGAATTTGGATTGAGAGGAGGAGCGTCGCTGGACGACGTGCCGATGACGCTCTCTCAACAGTGGCCGGCGTCCCCGGCCGCGCCCGTCGCCGGGCGCGTTGTGCGATGAGATGAAGCGTCGGAATCGCTCCACATCGGGGCGATCCATTCCCTTCACGGATGACGTATGTCCCAGCCCCTTCCGATGATCACGCGAGGAAAGCCCATGACCACCCCATTCCGTCTGATGGGTCTGGCCGCGGTGTGTTCCGTCCTGGCCTCCGCGGCCGCGCGCGCCGACGACAAGGACAAGAAGCCGACCGCACCGACGAATCCCGCCGCCAAGAAGTCGATCCGGTCAGTGGCCAAGAAGGTCGCCGAGCCCGCCGAGGTCGGCCTGCTCGACGCCGCCCGCAACGGAGCGGCCAGCGTCCAGGCCGAGGGCCTGGGCAACGGCCAGATGAACGTGTCGGTGACGAACCTGACCAACCGCCCCCTGAAGGTCGTGCTCCCGCCCGGCCTCGTCGCCTCCGGCGCCACCGGCCAGATGATGGGCATGGGCGGCATGGGCGGGATGGGCGGAGGCATGGGCGGCATGGGCATGGGCGGCATGGGTGGGATGGGCGGCATGGGCGGCGGCATGGGCGGCATGGGCGGTGGCATGGGTGGAATGGGCGGCATGGGCGGCATGGGCGGCGGCATGATGGGCGGCGGCATGATGGGCGGGACGATGCCGGCGTCGATGGGCATGATGACGCTCGGCCGGCTGATCATGTTCCTCGTCGGCGAGATGTCGTCCTGGAACTTCTCATCGATCATGATGGGCGGCATGATGGGCGGTATGGGCATGGGCGGCATGGGCATGGGCGGCATGGGCATGGGCGGCATGGGCATGGGCGGCATGGGCGGCGGCATGATGGGCGGCGGTATGCGTTCGGTCCCGCCGACCGGCCAGCCGTACGCGGTGATCGCCCCGAACCAAACCCGCAACCTCGCCACGCGGCTGGTCAGCCTCAGCCCGCCGGGGGAGGACGGCAAGGTCGCCATGCCGGAGCAGGGCGAGAAGCTCACGCTCGGCGACGTCGTCGCAGCTCAACGACGACCCGCGGGTGGCCGCGGCCGTCCGCCGGCTCGCCGAGCGGAAGGCGCCGAGCATCCCGTCGCAGCTGGTGCTCTGGAACGTCTCGGCCGGCCTCGGACTGGGACGCCATCGCGGCGCTGTCGCAAGGGCTGGGCCGACCCGCGCGACCTCGACCTGGCGCGGCAGTTCGTGGCCAACCTCGACTCGGCCGTCGAAGGAGCGACGCGGGTCGGATCTACGTGGAGGTCGCCGGCCGCGGCTCGCTGGCCGATGAGCTTGAAGAAGGCCTTCAAGGACGCGACGGTGCTCGGGCTCAAGGCCGAGCCGGGAGTGCCCGCCGCGCCGTCGGGCCCGTCGCTGGCCCTGACGATCGGCGTTGCCGGCCGACCGTCGGGCAAGGCCGAGGTCGCCGTCGAAGTCGTCCGACGGCCGCGGCCGCTGGGTCGACGCCTTCAAGCTCTCGGTCCCGGTCGCCCTCAAGGACGGCAAGCCCGACGCGGCCGGCCCTCGCCGACGCCGTGGCAGACGGTGTCCTGCCCGCGTCATCGACGCGAAATTGGTCAAGGGCAAGAAGGTCAAGGGGAAGGACTCGTACGCGGTCCAGGTCCTCAATCGCTCGCCTCTGATTCTCAACGGCGTGGCCCTGGCCGGCACCGGCGAGGTCGAAGGCCGGCGAGCCCGGCCTGGTCTGGGGACTGAGCGTCAGCCCTGGCAAGGCGCTGTCGATCCGCACCTCGTCGGAAGCGATCGACCGGCTCGGCCTGAGGCAGGGCATCCACGTCCTCGCGGCCGACCTCAGCGGGCTCTGACCGGCCGGGCCTCGCCCGTCCGGGCTTGCGGATCGATGGTCCTACCCCTCCCCCCGGTCGAGGGGAGAGGGTTTCTCTTGCTTCAGCTCCTGAGCAGCCCGACCGGTGTCGAACTATGTCGTCGCCTTCGACGTCCGTCGAATAATCCCGCCTCGGCGTGCGTCTGCTCTTCACGGCCGGAGGGATTTGGCGCGGCTCGAGTCCGATCTCACGTCGTCCCTCTCGGTCTCCCATCAGGCGACGTGGCCTGCTCATAATCTACCCGTGTGTCTGGCTCGGCGTGATAAGCTGGGCAGACTCGAACCGTTCCCCGGCCGGGGCGGTATCGTCGGCCAACCCCCCGTCCCTTCCCGGCCCGGACGCGTTTCCGCCCGACTCGAGGTCCTCCATGAAGTCTCCCGTTCGCCACCTGGGCCTCGCCGCCGCCGCGGCCGCGGGCCTCTGCCTGTTCGCGGCCCCGATGGCCCGCGGCGACGACACCAAGAAGCCCGCGAAGCCCGCCGAGAAGAAGTCGGCCCGCGCGGCCGCCGCCGAGAAGAAGGCCGTCCGCGAGGCCGACCTCCCCGAGGTTAGCCTGCTCGACGCCGCCCGCTCCGGCGCCGCCAACGTCGAGGCCGAGGGCACCGGCGACGGCCGGATCAACATCGCCGTGACCAATGCCACGAACCGGCCCCTGAAGGTCGTCCTGCCGCCCGGCCTCGTCGCCTCCGGCGCCACAGGCCAGATGGGCGGCATGGGCGGCATGGGCGGCGGCATGGGCGGCATGGGCGGTGGCGGCATGGGCGGCGGCATGGGCGGCGGCATGGGCGGCGGCATGGGCGGCGGCATGGGCGGTGGTATGGGCGGCGGCATGGGCGGTGGTATGGGCGGCGGCATGGGCGGCGGCATGGGCGGCGGCGGCGGGACGATGCCGGCGTCGATGGGCATGATGACGCTCGGCCGGCTGATCATGTTCCTCGTCGGCGAGATGTCGTCCTGGAACTTCTCGTCGATCATGATGGGCGGGATGATGGGCGGCATGGGCATGGGCGGGATGGGCGGCGGCATGGGCGGGATGGGCGGCGGCATGGGCGGGATGGGCGGCGGCATGATGGGCGGCGGGATGCGTTCGGTCCCGCCGACCGGGGCTGCCGTTCGCCGTCCTCCGGCCGGGCGAGACGCGCAACCTCGCGACCCGCGTCGTGAACCTCGGCGGCCCGAACGAGATGGGCAAGGTCTCGCTGCCCGGGCAGGGCGAGAAGCTGACGCTGACGGACCTCTCGGAGCTCAACGTCAACCCGCGGCTCGCCGCGGCGATGAAGCGGCTGGCCGAGGAGAAGGCGCCGACGGTCATCACCCAGCTCGTGCTCTGGAACGTCGGCTCGGGCCTCGACTGGAACACGATCGCCGGCCTGTCGAAGGACACGGCCAACCCGTACGAGCTCTCGCTGGCGCGGCAGTTCGTGGCCAACCTCGACAACCTGGCCAAGGACGACTCGGGCCGGATCTACGTCGAGGTCCGCGGCGACTCGCTGCTGGCGGGCGAGCTGAAGGGCCTGTTCAAGGCCTATCCGCTGCTGGGCCTTAAGGCCGAGGCGGGCATCCCCGAGGCGCCCGAGGGTCCGGCCGTGGCGTGCACCATCGACCTCGGCACGGGCGACGCGAAGGAGGCCCAGGTCGTCGTCAAGTCGAGCGACGGCCGCGGCCGGATCTGGGTCGACTCGGGCAAGTTCACCGTCCCGGCCGTCACCAAGGACGGCAAGGCCCAGGCCGCGACCCTGGCCGACGCCGTGGCCGAGGGCGTCCTGGTGCGGATGGTCGACGCCAAGCTCGTCAAGGGCAAGAAGTCAAGGGCAAGGACACCTACACGATCCGCGTCGACAACTACTCGCCGCTGATCCTCAACGGCATCGCCCTGGCCGGCACGGGCGAGAAGGCGGACGACGCCGCTCAAGCTCCTCTCGGGCATCGCGATCGCCCCGCGGAAGTCGTTCACGATCCCCGCCACCGGCGAGGCCGTCGAGGCCCTCGGCCTCAAGAACGGCGTCCGCGTCCTGGCCGCCGACCTCAGCGGGCTCTGATCGCGGCCCGTCGGAATGAAACTCATCGACGACGCCCCGACGAGACGATTGCCGGGGCGTCGTCGCGCTCCAGCAGCGGTCGGCTTCACGAAGGTCACGACCCGGCCTCGACGGTCGGAATGCTGCCTGATGCGATCGCCTCGTAGACCGCGATCGACGCGGCATTCGCCAGGTTCAAACTCCGCGCCTCCGGGCCGAATCGGGATGCGCAGGGCCCGGCCGAGGCGAGAGGCCTCATCGAGCCGCGACGCGGGAAGGCCGCGGCTCTCCGGGCCGAGGAGCAGGGCGTCGCCCTCGCGGAACGTCGCCGTCGTGTAAGGCCGATCGGCCCTGGTGCTGAACCACCAGAGCCGATCGGGACCGAAGTGCGCGATCACGTCGTCGAGTCCGTCGACCAGCGTGGAGCGCCAGGTGAGGCCAGTAGTCGAGCCCCGCGCGGCGGCGGTGGCGGTCGTCCAGGTGGAATCCCGAGCGGCCGGATCAGCCAGAGCGCTGCGCCGGCCGCGACGCACGTCCGGCCGATCGCGCCGGCGTTGGCAGCGATCTCGGGCTCGAACAGGACGACGTGGAGCCGGGCCCGCTCGACCTGCGGGCCGAGTCGGGCGCGGGCTCCCGTGTCGCTCGTCAGCGGACATGGAGCGGGCGACGGCCCCCCTGCACGTTGTCGCCGAACGAGCCCGAGGTGTCGTTCAGGACCTGCTGCGCCTTCTTCGGGTTCGATGTGTGGAAGATCCCCATCGACCGTCCCGCCGACGTGGACGTTGGAGACATAGGCGTAATCGACGTTGATGTGCTCCTCGGCGAGCCTCTCGAGCACCCGGGCGAGCGAGCCCGGGCTTGTTGTCCATCTCGACGGCCAGAACGTCTGCCCAGGTGTGCTCGGTGCCCAGTGAGGTGAGCACCTTCTTCGTCGGCTCGGTGTCGTCGGTGACCATCCGCAGGACGCTCCGGCCATTGGCGTCCATGACGCTCAGGGCGCGGACGTTGATCTTCGCCTGGGCCAGGGCCGAGCAGATCTTGGCGAGCCGGCCGGGCTTGTTCTCGAGGTAGGCCGTGACTTCGTGGACGAACTCCATCGAATCGCCTCCGATCGGTGACGTGCGTCGCGGGACGCCCCGTGGGGCGTAGGACGCGGGGTGCCAGCGCGGACGGGCCCGGCCCTGGGAGGGCGGGTCGCGGCTCGGCCGCCGAACGCAGTTGCGAGGGTCGCCCGGGTCGGCCCGGGCTCGTTCGAGGTGCATGGTCGCCGGGGTCCCTACCCACGGGGCCGTCGCGGCGCAAAGATGACGTGGCGCGGCGAAGGCCGGGGACGACTACATCAGACACTGCATGTCGCGGGCCGGCCGGGAGGTCGGGGCCGCGGGTTGAGGGATCGAGACGGGAGCGTACGACTAACGCGGAGCACGCTCGCGAGCCGCCCGGCCCCGGAGGCGCCTGGCCCGCCCGGCCCCCGGGTCCGCCAGGTCCCGGCGGCCCGCCCGGCCTGCCAGGCATCATCCCGGGTCCGCCTGGCCCGCCCGGCCCGCCGGGGCCGGCCGCTGCGGGGGCGCTGGCGGCCGCGGCGGCCTGGGCCGCGGTGGTCGCCTTGGTCAGCTCGCGTCGAGCTTCGACGGTCACCATCGAGTTACCCGAGAGCATCCCGGGCAGGTCGGGGAACGACTCGCGCACCATGATCTTCGCGCCGTCCTCGTCGACCGAGACGGTCACCAGGCTCGGCGAAAGCAGCGGCTTGATCGCCGCGGCGGTGGGCAGCTTGCCCGGGTCGATGCGCAGGGTAAACAGGCCCTTGCCCTCGGCGGCCTGGGCCCCGCCCGAGCCACCCGGCATTCCCGGTCCCTGTGGCCCGCCGGGTGACGACATGCCCATCGCCATGCCGGGCTTTCGCGGCCCGCTCATCCCTCGGCCCGCCCGGCCCGCTCATCCCTGGCCCGCCCGGCATGCTCATCCCGGGGCCGCCCGGCACGCCTGTGCCCGGCGCACCGAAGCCCGGCGGCATCCCGGGCGGCGCGGCGGCCTTGTCGGCCAGCGCCTGGAGCCGCGCCGGGCAGCTCGGCCAGGCCGGTGGCGATCGACGTCGGCCGAGTCGGCGACCTGCAGCGAGATCAGGTCGCCGGGCGCCGCCTGGAGCGTGCTGGCGAAGGTCGACCCCGCCGCGCCGCCGCCCTTCACCTCGAGCGCCGCCCGCGCCGCCTCGGGCGAGACCGAGATCACCAGGTACTTCGTCCCGAGCCGGACCGTCGGCCGGACGTATTTCGGGATCATGGCGTCGAGCAAGGGCGGCGGGGCCATGGTGTAGACGCCGGGCCCGACCTGCTTGAACTCGAGCGTCGTCCCCGCTCCCGGCCGCGCCGCCTTGCCCTGGGGCCGGGCCCCCGGCCCGCCGGGGCCGCCCGGCCCGCCCGGCATGTTGCCGCCGTCGTTGGCGTCGGGCGGGGCGGCGATGGCGCCGAGCATGGGGGCGAGGCTGCGCAGACCCTGGTTGGCGGCGATCATCAGCGCATCGAGGCTCCGCCCGAACGCCTTGGGGTCGTCGATCTCGGCGACGATCGTCAGCCGGGGGATCTCCTTGCCGCCGAGCATCGCCGCGAGCGGCCCGGCCGGGGCCGCGACCTTCGCGTCGGCCGACCGCGACGCCGGCGCGTTGTAGACGGCGATCTTGGGGCCGACGTGGGCGAGCACGTCCTCCTTGAGCCGGAGCTTCGTCTTCGCCTTGAACTGCTCGGCGAACCCCTCGATCTGCGCCGCCGCGTCGGGCTTGGCCGCCTGCGCCAGGGCCGCAAGCTGGTCGTAGGTCTTCAGCAGGTTCAGCGAGACGACGGTGAATCCGTCGACCCCCTCGGGGACCGGCACGAGGTTCGACTTGTCGAAGGTCGGCTGGTCGAGGATCGCGAGCATACCCTCGCGCGGCTTGGGGGCGGAGACGCGGATGACCGTGACCGTCTCCTTGTCCTGGAAGCCCCAGCGGACGTCGAACCCCTTGACGTCGTGGAAGCCCGGCGGCAGCGTCTGGGGCGGCAGGGCGACGAGGTTCGCGAACCCGTACGCCACCGGAACGAAGCCTTCCTCCTCCTTGGCCAGCGCCTGCCGGTTGGGGTCGGCCTGGGCGTCGGGCTTGGTGCCGTCGAGGCTCGCGAGGACGTTCTCGGCCGCGACCACAGGGTCGCCGGCGCCGCCCGGGATCAGGATCAGGTCCTCCTTGCGCGAGTCCTCGACCCACCAGGCGAACGCCTTGCCGTCCTTGTCCTTCGCGAGGACGATCTTGTGACCCGCGGCGTCGATGGCCTTCGGCTTCGTCTTCGGGTCGTACATGGCCCCGAGCATCCGGCCGACGAGCGGCCTGAGATCCTTGCCCTTGAAGACGCCGCGGAGGACGACGACGGTGTACGCCGACTTCGGGTCGTCGGGCTTGCCGCCCACGGCGAAGACGAAGCCGTTCTGCGCCACGTGCTCGATCAGAGCGACGATCTCCTTGCCGCTTGCCCACCGCGTGCCGAGCTTGGCGTAGGCCTGGTCGGTGACCTGGGCCAGGACGTCCTCGAGCATCGGCCCGACGGGCGTGGTGTTGAGCACCTGGTAGAACGCCGATTTTTGCCAGGCGTCGGCGTGGGCGGCGAGGCCGTCGAACTCGAGATAGGCGAGGATGTTGCCGCCGGGGACGAAGTGCGCCAGCGGGATCGGTGGCCCGGCCGGGGCCTTCGGAGTGCTGCCCGACGTGACCTGGGCGAGTGAAGGCGTGGCCGAGATCAACGCAACGGCCAGCGCGACCGCCGGCCGGGAGATTCGCGGGTGGAGTCGCACGGGTGGGTCCTCTTCGCGGCCGGGCGAGTCGTCGCCTCGCCGCTGCCATGCGGGGCGGGGACGCCGCCCCCGCGGCCATCCCCGACGTATGGGTTGCATCCTATTCCGCCCCGCGCCCGCGCCAACAACCTCGGGCCCGCGCGATGCTGTTTCGATGAACCCTCGAAACGGGCCCGAAAGCACGATCGAGACCCGGGCCGCGGCGTCCTCGCCGCCTCTCCCGGGGCTCGATCGCTGGCGCTCAATACGAATCCGCCGAGATCACCTCCCCGCCGCTCCTCGTGATGAGCGCCTTCAGCACGTCCTGGTTGATACTGAATTTAAGGAAGCGGACCGACCCGTCGGCGAACGCCGCGTTGAAACCGCCCGCCCAGTTCAGCCCGCCGAGCTTGGGGACGTCCTTCTCGCGGTCGAAGGGGACGTCCTCCGGCTTCGACCAGGGGACCGACTTCGCCGCCTCGACGACGGCGATCGTGTTGCTCGTGCCGTCGGTGACGTCGGCGACCGAAGGGGCCTTCGTCGCCGAGTCGTAGAACGCCCCCTCGCCGACGAACGCCTGGTAGAACGTCGTGTTGTCCTTCGGCAAGGCCTTGGGCGAGCGGTAGACCTGCGGCATCCGGTCGAGCAGCGGCTTGTTGTGCGGGCTGTCCCAGGGCTCGTCGAGGTGGAACTCGTTGTAGAGAGCCTGCTGCTCGACGTAGGGCAGAATCGCCACCCGCCAGCTCAGGAGCGGCTTGCCCTCGGCGTCGCAGATGTTGCCGGGAAACTTGCCTTGGGCCGATTCCTGATTGAAGTCGGCGAGCATGATCTGCTTGAGGTTGTTCGTCGACTGCGCTCGCCGCGCCGCCTCGCGTGCAGACTGCACCGCGGGCAGCAGCAGCGCGACGCCCACCGGGCTCACGGCCATCGGGTTGAGCGACGGGACCGAATCCCGCGAGGTGAATGTCAGCCCCGACTCGTCGACCGAAACGGCGAGCGTGCCGGGCGTGATGAACCGCTTCAGGTCGTCTGCCGTCGGCATCGCGTCGGGGTCGAGCTTCAGCCGCAAGCCCGAGATCGGCGACGGGCTCGGGCCGCTTGCGCCGAGCTTGGCGATCGCCTGAATCGCGAACGGCACGTTTGCCAGGACGTCCGGCGTGTAGCCCGAGGGGTCGCTGACGCTCACCGCGACGAGCTTGGGCGGCAGGTGCTTCAGCCCGGGGTCGGGGCCGAGCGGCTTGGACCGCTCGAACTCCAGGGCCTTCCGCGCCGCGGCGGGTGAGACGGCGATCGCCAGGTACTTGTCCCCGAGCCGGATCGTCGGCCGGACGCCCGCGGGCAGGGGGAACGTGCCCAGCGGCACGTCGAGCGCGTAGCCGAGGTCGCGGCCCGTGTCCTTGAGCTTCACGAACTTCACCTCGCCGCCGGGCGGCACGTTGGCGCAGCGCCGCGGCGATCTGGCGATTCGCCACGTCGACCAGTGTCTCGAGCGTCTTCGAGAACCGGACCCGGTCGCGGACCTCGGCGACGAGCGTTACCTGAGGCGGGTGGAGCATCCACTCTCCCATCGACATGTAAGGATTGACGCTGATCGTCGTCGGCTGCGGATAGACGTAGAACGCCATCTTCGGACCGAGCTGCGCGAGCAGCTCCTCGCGGACCGGCACCCCGAGCGCCTTGCGGGTCATCTCGAGGAATTGCCTCGCCGCGGCCTCCGCGTTCGGGTCCGACGTCTTCGCGATCGCGACGACGTCGTCGAAGAACTTGCCCGGATCGAGCGAGACGACCGTGTACTCCTTGACTCCGACCGGGATCGGCAGGACCTCGTCCCGCTCGAATGTCGGACCATCCAGCAGCGCCAGCAGCCCCTTGCGCGGGCTCGGGGCCTGGACGCGGGTGATCCCCACGAGCGACGACCCCTGGAACCCCCACCGCGCGTCGACCCGCTTCAGCCCCGCCAGGCCGAGCGCCGGCGGCGTCGGCGGCAGGCTCGAAAGATCGGCGAACGAGACGAGCACCGGCTCGAAGCCGTCGGCGGTCGTCTTCGCGAGCTCAGCGCGGATCGGGTTGTCGACGGCCGAGGGCCGCTTGCCCTCGACGGTCTCGACGATCGCCTGCACGTTCTCCTCGGTGCCGGGCAGGACGATCACCAGGTCGCCCCCCTCGAACCACCAGGCGGTCGACGTCCCGTTGGGCTGGCCGGGTGGCGACTTGGCGAAGGTTACCTTGCGGCCGTCCTCGCGGGTGACGACCTCGCTTGGTCCGGTTGCCTTGGTGAGCAGGTCGAGCAGCCCGCGGACGTCCTTGCCCACGTCCCCCTGCGCCGGCGCCGGCGAAGACCTCGACGATCCGCGGCGACGGGCCGAGCTTGCCGTTGACCCCGACGACGAACCCCGAGCGGGCCAACCGCTCGAACGCCACGACGACGTGCTTGCCCGAGGGCTTCGCCTCGCCGGGCGCCGAGGTCAGGGCGGCGTCGATCGTCTGCGCAGAACGTCTCCTCGAGCATCGCGCCGGCGCCGGTTTCGTTGAGCATCTTGTACGTGGCCGTCTTCCGCCAGGCGTCGTAATGCGCCTCGAGCCCGGAGAGCTCGGCGTAGACGATCAGGTCGTCCTTCGGCACGTACCGCGCCAGCGGCTTCGAGTCGGCCGCCGCCGGGCCCGCCATCGCCATCGCGGCCGCGACCACGGCCAGCCGGCGAAGAGGATTCATCATCCGCATCGGGGGTCTCCCTGCCGTTCGGGTTTGTCGGAGAGGGCGCGAGAGGTGAACTTCGCGCCATGCTACGACTGTCGCAGGCAGGGTGGAAATGAAATCTTTCGGAGTTTCGGTTGGGGCCCGGGACGAGCGGAATACCGTGTTTGCTAGGCCCCAGGCTCGACAGCGCGGGCCCAGAGGATGAAATCGGTGGCGGCCGGGGTGAGCCCCGCGCGGCCGAGGAGCAGGGCAATCTGGCCGCGGTGGTAGTGGGCGTGGAGCAGCAGGTGCTCGAAAATGTCGCCGGGCGTGCTGGTGAACGGCTCGCCCCGCAGCGTGGTATAGGCCACCGGGCGGTCGAGCGCGTCGGCTGAGAAACGCGCGAGGACGTCGGGCCAGGCGAGGGCGAGCTCGGCGAGCTGGGAGTCGGTCTCGTCGAGCGGGAGGGACGCCCACACGGGATGGGCCGCGTCTCCGGAGGGCTGGCCGAGCCGGCCCAGCCAGACCCGCTGGCCCCCGACAATGTGGGCAATCAACTCGACCGCGCGGGCCGGCGCGGCCTCACCCGCGGCGCGGATCGAATTCAGCGCCTCGCGATTCGCCCAGGTGTCGTACGCGAATCGCCTCGCGAATGGATTTGTCGACATGGTCGAACGTTCTCCAGCAGGAAACGACGAAGGCCGCGCACCGGGAGGACTCCGGCCGCGGCCTTCGGGTTCACGTCGGGGCGGTCGCTCAGTACGAATCGGCGCTGATGACCTCGTTCTGGGCCCGCGATCCGAGGGCCCAGAGCGCGTTGTAATTGATGCTGGACTTGAGGAACCGGACCGAGCCGTCGGCCATCAGGACGTTGGCGCCGCCGGAATGGTAGCTCGACAGGCCGATGATGCCGCCGGCGTCCCAGTCGGAGTTGGTGCTCCAGAACTCGCAGTAGGGGAACTGTGAGTTCGGCGGGACCAGCAGGTTGCCGAGTGTGTAGCCATAGAGGCCGATGGCCCAGTGGCGGCCGTTCCAGCTCCGCTGGCCGTTGGTGCCGAAGCCGCCGGACTTCGACTGCCAGGAGGCGGCGCACTCGCCGAGGGCCTGCTGGAGGTTCGAGCGCCAAAGGGCATGTTGGCCGTTGGGGCGATCAGGTCACGGCTCGAGGCGCCCCAGTCACTGTAGTTCGAGTTGCCGACGAAGTCCTGGATCGAGTTCTGGAAGTCGTTGAAGTCGCCCGTCCGCCACTCGCCGCAGGCCACGGTGTTCGAGGAGCCGTCGAGGATGTCGCGGAGGCCATAGCCGCGCCGCCCGACGCAGAACAGGCCATTGGGGATGCACGGCTGGCCGCTGAAGGTCGCGCCCGCGTCGCAACGCCACATGGCGCTGGAGCCGGTCGAGAAGAAATAGTTATTGCCCGGCAGCGTGTAGGTGACCCCGTTCAGCGGGTTGCTTGCCGACGTGTAGCCCTGCGAGGGAACGGTCGGCGACGACGGGCAGAGGAAGTTGTTCACCTTGATGGCGAGCGCCGTGACACTCATGTTGGTGCCGCTGCCGCTGTTCTGCGTCTCGCACCAGAAGTTGATCGCGTTGAACGCGGCCTGCTGCTCGATGTACGGCAACAGCATCGTCTGCGGGCTCCACGCGCCCCAGAGGCTGTTGTTGCACTGGGCCGTGACACCCCCGGGCGGGAAGGTGTTCGTGGCCGAGTGGTAGTTGTGCAGGGCCAGCCCGAGCTGCTTGAGGTTGTTGACGCACTGGGCGCGGCGGGCCGCCTCCCGCGCCGCCTGCACGGCCGGCAGCAAGAGGGCGATCAAGACGGCGATGATCGCGATAACGACCAGGAGCTCGATCAGCGTGAAGCCGCGCGGGCGGCCTGAACCGGGGACGGAACGATGTCGGCGCATGAATCATCTCCTCGGGAAGAGCGGAGAAAATGAAGATGGGGCACTTCAGGCCCCGCGACGCGGGCGACCCACGCGGTCCCCCACGGGGGAGACTCGACGACTTCGGGGCTCGTCCGGGCTTACGGCCTGGGCGTTCCCGACTCCGACCCGACCCGGTCGGAACCCTTCTCAGGGGCGGTCTTGGCGGCGGAGGCCGGCGCGGGCTTCCCCACCTGGGGGAACTCCGGCGGCTTGCCGCCCGAATCGTCGCAGCCGCCCATCAAGCCGAGGGCGGCAAGCATCGGGACGAGGCCGAACACGAGGCGCGATGACCTTGACAATGACATGAAACCTCCCTGGGGATCGTTGCCGGTGACCCCCGTCTCGCTAAGAAACGGAACAGGCGCGGGCACCTGCACCCGCACCGCGCAAAGATGTCGACCGGAAGGGCCGTCCACTCAATCTGAGAGTCAATGTCACGGACTCGGCCCCGAACCGGCACGACGGACCGACCGCGTAGCCTGGGCGCTCTCGCATAGCGACCAATAAAGAAGATGTGAGCCTGCCTAGGCTGCGCGTCATGATATGTGGACAGTCCGCGTTCCGCTACACCCTTCCGGCCATGATTCGAGATTCATGAAAGCGTTGAAATGCCGGGCCAATCACCCATGCGTGATCTCACCGGATCGCGCCCGAGTGATGACTCACGAGCAGCTCGCAGGTCAATTTGAAGCCGATCCTCCCGGCCCCCGATCCGCCTTCGGTCGTCAGACGGCTCGGCATCTGGCGGAGTCGGAGAACGAAGCGGCCTCGACCGCCGATGATCAAGGAAGCCGCCTGGTGATCCGGTCGCGGGTCGGCGCAAGCCACGCCGGCGCCGTCGCCAAAGGTCCGGTGCGGGGGTGAACGAAACTCGGTCGCTCGGGTTCGCTCGGCGCCCAGGCCCGGGTTCGCTCGGCGCAGGGTACCGCGCGTCTGCCCGGCGTCGCCCCCGTCCGAGTCCGTTGACCGGCCCGACCCGTGTTGCTTTAATAGATCGGATCGTTCAGTTATTCCGAGCATTCGAAGTTGACTCCCCGTGGAGCGCGAGGCTCCCCGGGGGCGTGCGTGCGTCGCGACCGATCGAAGGCGATCGGCGGCGCGGCCGGGCCGAGCGCGGCCCGGCGGTTGCTCATCGAGGAGTTCGGGGATGCGGGCGCCGGTCGTGGCGCCCGCGGCGAGGGCGATTGATGCGGACGGCCGATCCATCCAAGGCTCCGCGGATCCTCGAGGCCGCGGCCCAGCTCTTCGCCGGGCGGCCCTACCACGAGGTCCGCATGGACGACATCGCCGGCCAGGCCGGCGTCGCCAAGGGGACGCTCTACCTCCACTTCCGCGACAAGGAGGCCCTCTACCTCGCGCTCATCGACGAGGGCCTCCGCCGCCAGATGGCCGGCGTGAAGGCCCACCTCGTCGACGTCTCCGACCCGTTCGACAAGGTCCGCTACATCACCCGCGCGGCCGTGCTCTTCTTCGAGAAGCACCCGCATTTCCTCGAGCTCCTGCCCTCGCTCGAGGCCAAGCTGCCGCAGTCGTCCGACGTGCCGTTGCGGATGCGCCGCGAGGACTTCAACACCCTGCTCGGCGGCGTCCTCGAAGAGATCGCGGCGACCGGCAAGCTCGGAGTCGAGGACCCGCTCTTCGCGGCGCTCTGCTTCGTGGGGATCCTCCACGAGGTCCTCAAGATGACCCCGCGCCCGTGGTCCGCGACGATCGCCGACCAGATCGCGGGGCACTTCCTCTACGGCGTCCGCGGCGGGGCCGGATGAGGCGGGGTGCCGATCAGCCGGCGGGCTTGTCGAGGTTGAACGCCGTGTTGACGAGCGACACGTGCGAGAACGCCTGCGGGAAGTTGCCGACGAGGCGGCACGATCCTGGGTCGTACTCCTCGGAAAGCAGCCCGACGTCGTTGCGGAGGGCGACGAGCCGCTCGAACAGCCGCAAGGCGTCCTCGCGCCGGCCCTGCAGCGCGTAGTTGTCGGCCAGCCAGAACGAGCAGGGCAGGAAGACCCCTTCGCCGGGCGGCAGGCCGTCGCTGCCCTCGTCGCTGCGGTAGCGGAGCACGAGGCCGTCGACCGTCAGGTCGCGCTCGATGGCCCGAACCGTGCCCGCGACGCGCGGGTCGGATGCCGGGAGGAACCCCACGAGCGGCATCATCAGCAGGCTGGCGTCGAGCCGCTTCGAACCGTAGGTCTGGACGAATGAGCCGAGGCCGGGGTCGAACCCTGCGCCGGCAGACGTCGTCATGGATCGCGTCGCGGAGTGCCCGCCAGCGGTCGACGGGCCCGTCCAGGGCGAATCGCTCTGCCACGCGGACGGCGCGGTCGATCGCGACCCAGGCCATCATCTTCGAGTGGGTGTAATTGCGCCGGGGGCCGCGGACTTCCCAGATCCCGTCGTCCGGGTCACGCCAGTGGTGCTCGATGAAGTCGAAATGAGCCCGCGCCACATGCCAGCCGTCCTCGCCCGGCTCGATCCCTGCGAGGCGGCCGCGCTCCATGGCGTCGGCCAGCTCGCCGAAGACGTCGAGCTGGAATTGCGAATGCGCCGCGTTGCCGACCCGCACGGGGGCCGACCCCTCGTAGCCCGGAAGCCAGGGCAGCTCCATCTCCGTCAGCCGTCGCTCGCCCTCGATCCCGTACAGGATCTGGAGCTGCTCCGGGCTGCCGGCCACGGCGCGGAGCAGCCAGCGGTGCCAGTCCCGCGCCTCGTCGACGAACCCGGCGCGGAGCAGCGCCGAGAGGGTGAGCGAGGCGTCGCGGATCCAGCAGTAGCGGTAATCCCAGTTGCGGACGCCCCCGATCCGCTCGGGCAGCGACGTCGTCGGCGCGGCGGCGATCCCACCGGTCGGGGCGTAGGTCAGCGCCTTGAGCGTGATGAGCGAACGGACGATCGCCTCGTGCCAGGGCCCGTCCTCCTCGCAGCGGTTCGACCAATCGCGCCACCACGACTCCGTCTCATCCAGCGCCGCGCCGCATCAATCGGCCGCGGCGCGGGGCGAAACGAGGGGTGCCAGGCCAGGACGAACGGCTCGCGCTGACCCTCGGAGACGGTGAAATCGGCGACCGTGGTGAGCCCCTGGCCGCGCATCGCGACGGCCGTGCGGACCGCCACGGCGTCGGGCCCGGCGACCGCTCCGATCCCGCCATCGATCTTCCGGACCCACGGGACGATCGAACCATAGTCATAGCGGATCACCAGCTCCATCCGGAACGCCACGCGGCCGCGCCGACCTTCGACGATCCGGACGAGCGCAGGCATTTCACCGCGGTGCGGCATGAAGTCGATCACGGCCGCGACCCCGTCGTCGGTCGTGAACTCGGTCTCGAGCACGAGCGTGTCGCCCCGATAGCGACGGCGGACTGACCGGACCTCGCCCGCCGGCGCGAGCTGCCACCGGCCGTGCTCCGGCGTGCCGAGCAAGGCGGCGAAGCATGCGCCCGAATCGAACCGCGGCAGGCAGAGCCAGTCGATCGACCCGTCCCGGGCTACCAACGCCGTGGAGTGGAGATCACCAATCAGCGCGTAGTCTTCGATCCGAGACGGCATCGCGATGGGTCCTCGGGCCCGGATTGCCCAGGAGCAATTGCCGAGCCGAGGCCAGGCCCGACCGCGGGACTGTCCACCTACTCCCCCGGCCGGACCGGTCCGTCGGTCTCGGCCCCATCGGCAGGGGCGCCGACATACTGGAACACCCCCTCGACCGGCAACCCGAAGGCCCGCGCCAGGCGGAAGGCCAGCGTGAGAGACGGCGTGTACTTCCCCGCCTCCAGCGCGAGGATCGTCTGGCGGGTCACCCCCACGCGCTCGGCCAGGGCTTGCTGCGTCATCTCGCCGTGCTCGAACCGGAGCCGGCGGATCTGATTCGTGAGCCGATCGGTCGCCTTAGGAGGCATCGCCGCCCTCCCGTCCGTACTGGACCAGAGTGGCCGCCGCGGCGACGCCGTAGACGATCGCGAGCCCCCACCACACCGACGACATTACCAGCCAGACCGGCACGCACCCCTTCTCGCCGTAGACCATCGGCAGCGAGACGCAAGCGGCCACGAACGCCAGCCAGAACAGGGTGTAGCCGAGGACGAGCGATCGGCGCTGGATCGACGCGTCTCGCTCGTCCGCCACCACCTCCGCCCCCCGACGCCGGTAGAACAGCGGACCGAAGCCAAGCAGCCCCAGCGTCCCGAAGCCGGCAATTGCCCTGGGCCACCCCATCAACACCCGGAGCCCGACGACCAGCGCCACGGCCACCAGAACCACGACCAGGTTGAACCAGGCATTCCGCTGAACCGCACTCATCAGACGCCTCCCCCCGAATCAGGACGCGATGTTAGGACAACCAGACGAATAGTATGAACTATCATACTAAATGTCAACTAAATTTAACAAGGCTTTTCGGGGAGGGCGGGGCCTCCCGCCGGGCCAGCGATGGCGCCCGGGTCGCGGTCGTCCCGAACTGAGCTGCACGAAGGCAAACGAAAGGCGGCACGCTCGGGTTCGGTCGGCGCAGAGGCTCGGGTTCGGTCGGTGCCTCCCGACGGACGACGGTGATGCCCGGCTCGGTGGGAGCCTCGCCCGCCCGGGACGGGTCCAGGAGCGCGTCGGACTGCTTGACGCGGCGCCGGATCACCTCGAAGATCCAGTGAGGAACCACGGATCGAAAGGCTCGGTGGGCTCGTGGCGAAGAAGAAGAAGGTCCGCGTCGAGTTCCGGAAGAACCGCCAGAAGCGGAAGCGGGACAATGATTTGACGCGGTCGTACCGTCAGGACGACCAGAAAGGGACCGACGCCGCCTCCGGAGAGCGGGTCCGTGCCAAGGGAGACCTTTCGCGGCATCGGACGGTGATTCAGGAGAGCCCGGGCGAAGCGTCGCCGTCCGCGTCGGCCGACGACCCCTCGTCGCTGCTCGCGGTCGACCTCTCGACGTGCCAGCCGGGGCGGGTCGTCCGGGTCCACGGGCTGGCCTCGGTCGTCGAGGGCGAGGACGGCAAGGAGTATCGCTGCGGCGTGCGGCGGATCCTGAAGACGCTGGCGATCGACGGCCGCAACGTCGTGGCGGCGGGAGATCGGGTCTGGTTCCGGCCGAGCGGGGCGGACGAGGGGATGATCGAGAAGGTCGAGGGCCGCGCGGGGACGCTCACGCGCGGGTATCGCCGCAAGGAGCACGTCATCGCGTCGAACGTCGACCAGCTCCTCATCGTGTCGGCCCTGGCCGAGCCCGGGCTGAAGTTGCCGCTGATCGACCGCTACCTGATCGCCGCCGAGAAGGGGGGCATCCGTCCGATCATCGTCCTGAACAAGGCCGACCTCGTCGACGTCGCGCCCTACCAGTGGGTGATCGGCCTGTACACCCAGCTCGGCTACGAGACGCTCGTCACGTCGGCCGCCGACGGCCGGGGGATCGTGCGGCTTCGCGAGCTCCTGGGCTCGGGGGTGACGGCGTTCTCGGGTCAGAGCGGAGTTGGCAAAAGTTCCTTACTGAACGCGATGCAACCGGGACTGAACCTTCGCGTCCGCGAGGTTGCGGGCTGGACCGGCAAGGGCAAGCACACGACCACGACCGCCGAGCTAATCAAGCTCGCAGGCGGCGGCTACGTCGTCGACACGCCGGGGCTGCGGCAATTCGAACTCTGGGACATCGAGCCCGCGGAGGTTGAGGGCTATTTCGTCGAGTTCCGCCCGTACATCCCCCGGTGCAAGTTCCCGGATTGTTCGCACACGCACGAGTCCGATTGTGCGGTCAAGGACGCCCTGTTCCGTGGGCAGATCGACCGGGGCCGGTTCGACAGCTACCTCAAGCTCTACGCCCAGCAGCCGATCGAGATGGGCGACGAGTGATTTGCCGCCCTCCGGGTCGACGCAAGTCATCCTCTCGGCGGCCCTTTTGGGTTGCCGATGGTTGTCGCGGTCCCTTCCTCGGAGGAAAGGTGGCCGAAGGCCTCGGCGGCGGCCGAAAAAAACTTAGAGCCGACGCCGGCCGGCTGACGCTGAATTCCTTCGGCGGGGCGCGAGGCCCGGCCCGGATCTGTGGCGTCTCGTCCGAGGCTCGGGAAAGGAGTCCCGCCTTGTCCACCCTGTCGAGTCGGCTGGCCTCTCTCCTTCGACAGGGTCGGGCTCACGGGATCTTGCGTGGTCCGCATTCCCGGATCTTCGGCCCGGCGAGACGCGGGATGCGCGCGCCGTTGCGGCTCGCCGTCCTCGGTACCCCGAGGTCGGGCAACACCTGGCTCCGCCGCGTCCTGGCGACGGCCTACGCCTTCGAGGGCGAGGGCGGCTGGGAGCGCTCGGTGCATGACCCGGCCGAGGTCGACTGGGGGGCCGAACCCGCGCGGTCCATCGTCCAGATCCACCTGAGGCGCGGGGACGAGTTCGAGTCCATGATGGCCGACCACGGCATCCGCGCCGTGGTCCCCCGCCGGCACCCGTTCGACGTCCTGATCTCGATCCTCCAGTACGCAACGCACGTCCACGACACCCATCTCTGGCTCGCGGGCGAGGGAGGCGACGAGTCCGCCATCCGCGGGCTCGACCCGAACCACCCAGGGTTCCTCGACTACGCGAACGGGCCCAGGGCGAAGGCCCTCCTCGCCGTGAGCTCCGAATGGCGGGATGCGCCCGGTGCCGTGTCGGTCCGCTACGAGGACCTCGTCGAGCGGCCGGTCCCGACTCTCTGGGCTGCCGCCGACGCGCTGGGCCAGCCGCCGGTGGTCCGCTGGGAGTCGGCTCTGGCGGCGAACACGATGGACGAGCTCCGCAAGACGCACGGCTTCGGCCACATCTGGAAGGGCCGGCCCGGGCTCTGGCGGCTCCTGCTTACCCCCGCCTCGGCCTCCGCGCTGGCCGATACCCATCGGCCGCTGCTCGACTGCTTCGGCGAGACGGCGGAGCCCGACCCGACCCTGACGCCCGAGCGGGCCCTCGCCCACTGGCGTGCCTTGAATTAGAGTGGACCCGTGCCCGAGTGGGGTCGCTCTCGACATTCGAAGCGCCACGGGGAACGCCGGCCTTGGACGAACCCGGGCGATCGACGGCGCGAGGGCGGGCGTACGTGCTCGCCGCGGCGATGCTCTGGAGCGTCGCGGGCGTCATCGCCAAGCGACTCGACCTCGACTCCGGCTCGATCGCCGTCTATCGGAGCCTGTTCGCCGGCCTCGCCCTCCTGGCGGTCGTCCACCCGAGGCGCTGGGCGTTCCGGCCGGCGATGGTGCCGCTGGGGCTCGTCTTCGGGGCGATGATCGGCCTCTATCTCGGCGCGGTGAAGTCGACGACGGCCGCCAACGCGATCTTCCTCCAGTACACGGCGCCCTTCTGGATCGTCCCGCTCGGCCTGATCTTCCTCCACGAGCGCCCGGACCGTCGCGACCTATGGGGGATCGGCCTGGCGACGCTGGGCGTCGTGGCGATCGTCGGCTACGGCATCGGCCCCGGCGAGACCCGAGGCGTGCTCCTGGCCCTGGCGAGCGGCGTCGGGTACGCCGGCGTGGTCGTGACTCTGCGGAGCCTCCGTGGGCTCGACCCGCTCTGGCTTAGCGGCTTCGCCAATCTCGCCGGCGCCGCGGTCCTGGCGCTCTGGCTGTTCGCGACCGGCGCAGGCCTCGCGCGGCCGACGTCGGGCCAGACGCTGACGCTGATCGCCTTCGGCGTCTTCCAGATGGCGATCCCCTACGCCCTGTTCGCCCGCGGGCTCCGCGACGTCACCGCCGCCGAGGCCGGCTTGATCAGCCTGCTCGAGCCCGTGCTCACGCCGATCTGGGTCGCCCTCTTCCACGGCGAGACGCCCACCCGCGCGACCATTCTTGGGGGCGTGATCCTGCTCTCGGGCGTCGCCCTCCGCTACTGGCCCACGGGGGCCGCGGAGCCACCACGGGCGGACTGAGCGGCCTCCCCACGGCCGATTGGGTTCGTTTCGTCGGGGGTTCGACCCCAGGTCCTGGCGCCGACCGAACCCGAGCGTCCAGGTTTGGGGCAGTTTCGTGCGGCTTCGTTAACCGTTCGAGGCGGCTGAAGTCCCCCGGGATCGATCCCGACTCACTTCACCGCGACGGCCGGCGGGGCGTCGAACGGCACCTGCTTGAGGTCGGGCAGCGTGTTGTCGTGGACCAGGGCCGCGGCGTCGCCGGCGAAGAAGTCGGCGTCGCCCTCGACATCGAGGTTGAAGACCGGCTGGACCTCGCCCGTTTCGATGTTTGCGACCTTCGCGACGCCGCCGAGCGTACGGATCGGGTCGCCCTCCTTCAGGTCGTGCGCCATGACCCAGCCCCGGCCCGCGACCCAGAAGCGGTGGAAGTGGCTGGTGACGATCTTGTCGCCCCCGAGCTCGACCACGTCGGTGGCACTCGGCGGATTGCAGTGGACGACGGTGACGGGGCGATAGCCGAGGCGGCCATACGCCGTATCCTGAGTCAGTACGAGGTCGCCGACGGCTAGCTCCTCGATCGGCCGGGGGCCGGCGATCGTTCGGACCAGCGTCCCGGCGCCGAAGCAACTGAGCCGCTTGAAATACACAGTCGAGGTGACCACGGGCTGCGTGAAGGGTTGAGATTGGGGCGTGTACGCCAGTGGGACATTTTCGATGACGGTCGGCTTCGACTCTTCCGTCATGAGATCGTTGCGATAGCCGAGCTGATCGATGAACCAATCGCGCCAAGGTTTCGGCTGCGCGGGAAGGCCCCGCCCCGTGGCCCCGTTCAGGACCTGGACGATCCTCTCGTTCGCCGCCGAGATCGCCTCGTTCCGACGATCGATTGCCGCGACGTCCTCCTGAAGTTGCTGCTGGGCCGCGGCGGCTGCGCGTAGTGTCTCGACGACCATTTGGCCAACGGGTATGACGGTCTGGTAGTCGACCATCTGCGTGAGATGGGCATTCGCGGTGCGACGATTCGCCGGCACCCCCGGCCCCCATCCCGCGAGAGTGTCGAGTAGCTGCTGTCGAGGGCCGGCCTCGCCGGCGACGACCTGCGACTGGATGGCGTCGCCGATAAAGCGGGCTTGCGCGGCCCCGAGGTTCGGCATCTTGCTCAATCCGACGGATAATCCACGGGAGTACACTTGACCTCCCATGATCATCGCTTCGGCCTCGGCCTGATTCATACCCTCCCGCACGATCGTGTCGCTGTAAAAGGATTGATGATTGACGAGGGTCGGCAAGCCGAAGACGTCGGTCCCGACCGTCTGATTGGGTGACGGTGGGATCAAAAGCATCGGCGGCGGCGCGTAGATTCGTTTGACGTTCTGGCTCTTCCCCTCCACGTAAAGCTCCCCCGCCGACCCCGGCCCGCCGACCTTCTTGACCTCGTACTTGATCTTGTCCTGGAGCATCGCGATCAGCAGGTCGGCCCACTCGCGCGGATCGCGGCGGCGCAATGTCTCAGTGGCCCGGCGACGGACCTCGGCGAACTTCGAGCCGACCGCCAGCGTCGCCAGCGCCCGCGACGCCTCGATCGCGTCCATCTGCCCGAGCAGTTGCACGGCCTCGACCTGGTGGTTCCCGCCGCGCTCGACGAAGGCGTGCCAGACGGCCGGCACGGCGCGGGGGTCGGTGATCGTCGCCAGCTCGCGCTGGGCGTCGTCCTTGCGCTGCCACTTGCCGTCGAGCGCCTCGCGGAGCCGCTCCAGGCGGGGGCGCCACCGCCTGTCGGCCTCCTGTTGGGCTTGCCGCTCCGACTTCTCGCGCTCGGCCTGCGCGTCGGTGACCCAGCGGTTGCCGGCCTTCTTGTAGCCGAGCTTCTTCCACGCGTCGGCGTGATTCGGGTCGAGACGGACAACCGTTGCCAGATGGGCCCGCGCTTCGTCCTTGAGGCCCTTCTCCTCGCACCAGAGGGCCAGCTTGTACTGCGCATCGGGCTTGACGGGAGTCCGCACGCGGCGGCCGCCGTATTCGGCCATGAGGTCGGCGTGCTTGACGTCGGCCTTGAGCGCATCGGCGACGGCCTCGGGCCTCCTCCACTTGCCGCCGTATTCCACGAGGCCCATGAGCCCCCGTGCCATCGCGTTCGAGGGGTCGGAGAGGACGGCGACGGCCAGGTGTCGCAGCCGCTCCGTCTCCCGCCCGTTCGCCTCGCACCAGAGGGCGAGCTTGACCTGCGAGGCGGCGTCGCGGCCGGCGGCGGCCTTCATCTGTTCGTAGTTCGACGGGACCGGCGGGGCGTCCGCGAGGGCGAGGAAACCGACCGCGAGGGCAAGGCGGATCATGGCGGACCTCCCCGAAACGCGGCTGGCTTACTCGAGGGCGACGGCCTGCGGCGCGTCGAACGGCTGCTGCTTGAGGTCGGGCAGCGTGTTGTCGTGGACCAGCGCGGCGGACTCGCCGGCGAAGAAGTCGGCGTCGTCGGCCACGTCGAGATTGAACACCGGCTGGACCGACCCGGGCTCGATCCTCGTCACCTTCGCGACGCCGCCGAGCGTGCGGACCGGGTCGCCCTGCTTCAGGTCCCGCGCCATGACCCAGCCCCGGCCGACGACCCAGAAGCGGTGGAAGTGGCTGGAGACGATCGTGTCGTCGCCGAGCGTGATGTCGTAGGTCGGGCTGGGCGGGTTGTGGTGGACGACGGTGATCGGTCGGTAGCCGAGCTTGCCGGATTTGGTGTCCTGGGTGAGGACGAGGTCGCCGATGCTCAGGTCTTCGATCGGGCGGCTGCCGGTGAGGGTGCGGACGGGGGTGCCCTTGCCGAAGCAGCTCATCCGATAGACGCGAAGGACCTCGACACCGGGAATCGATACCGCTGTCGGCTGGTAATCGATGGGCACATTCTCGACGACGACGGGCTTATCTTCGGGCGTGACAAAGGCATAGCCGACCTGGTCGACGAACCACTTCTCCCAAGCCTTGCGATCGTCGGCCAAAGTCAGTCCGGTGGCGCCGGCGAGGAGGGCGACGGCACGCTCGTTCGCCCTGGCGATCTGATCGTTGAGGGCGTCGAGGCTCGCGACGTCGGCTTTGAGCTGCTCGGCGGCGACGTAGGCCGAGGCCTGGGCGTCTTTCATCAACTGACCGACGGGAGTCGTTACGCGCCTGGTTGCCCTGGATTTCGAAAAGCCGTCGTTGGATTCAGCGGGGCGCCGGTGTTCTGAGTGGCCCACCGATTCAAGCCCGAGTAGTTCGCCGCAATCTGCCAATCGAGCCAGTTTGACTCGGAGAACTGGGGTCCCATGGCTTGCGCCGCCGCCATGCCCTTGCCGGCGAGCGGAGTGTGGGCCAAGGCTTGATTGAGCTGGGCCGCGGTCCCCGCCGGGTTGACAGGTGTATCGGCCAGGCGGCGCACATCGAGCATCATCGAGGCCGTATAGGGATTGAGAGCCGGGCCGGGCGGGGCGAAGCCAGACCCGACGAGCGTCGACTCCAGGCTGAGCCAGCCGGCGTAGATGTGACCCGTGTCAAAGGCCGGCCCCCGCCGGACCAGGATGAGCTGTCCCTGATTGTCGTAGGCGAGATGGTCGCCCGGTTGAAGCTTCGGCAAGTCGGCCGGGCTGTAAATCCGCTTGAGGTTCGCCTTCCTCCCCTCGACGTAGAGCTCCCCCGGCGACCCCGGCCCACCGACGGGCTTGACGTCGTACCTGATCCTCGATCGGATCAGTCCGATCGGCAGGTCGGCCCACTCGCGCGGATCGCGGCGGCGAAGGGTCTCCGTGGCTCTCCGGCTGACCTCACTCGACTTGTCGAGAAGGGCCAGCGTCGCCAGCGCCCGCGACGCCTCGATCGCGTCGATCTGCCCGAGAAGTTGTACGGCCATCGTGTGATGCTTGCCGCGCGGGTCGACGAAGACCTTCCAGGCCATCGGGACGGCGCGGGGTCGGTGATGTTCGCCAGCTCGCGCTCGGCCTCGGCCCTTGCCGAGACGTTATTGAGGCCGTCACGAAGCGCCACCAGCCGGCTGTGCCACACCTTGTCGGCCGCCTGCTGAGCCTCCTTCTCCGCCTTCGACCGCGCCGCATCCGCCTCGGTCATCCAGCGGCTGCCGACCTTCTTGTACCCGAGCTTCCTCCACGCCTCAGCATGATTCGGGTCGAGCCGGACGACCGTCGCCAGGTGGGCCCGCGCCTTGTCCTTCAGGCCCTTTTCCTCGCACCAGAGGGCGAGCTTCCATTGCGGCTCGGCCTTCACGGGCGTCCGGACGCGGCGGCCGGCGTATTCGGCGAGGAGATCGGCGCGCGGGGTCGGCCTTCACGGCCTCGGCGACGGCCTCGGGCCTCTTCCACTTGCCGCCGTACTCGACCAGGCCCATCAGCCCGTGCGCCATGGCATTCGCCGGGTCGGAGAGCACCGCCACGGCCAGGTGCCGCAGCTTGTGGGCCTCAAGGCCGTGCGACTCGCACCAGAGGGCCAGTTTCACCTGCGAGGCGGCGTCGCGCCCGGTGGCGGCCTTGACTTGCTCATAAGACGGCCGGGGCCCGGGCGTCGCCGACGGCCCATCGAACCAAGCGAGGCAGCCCACGGCCACGAGCGTCAGGCGGATCATCGGCCCGTCCTCCGATCAATCCACGGCAAATATGTCCCCGCCGTTCCGAATCCTAGCTTGCATGCATCGGTTGAGCAAGCGGAAAGCGGCGGATGTCGGTGGATTTTGATCCGCCAACGAAAAAGCCCGACCAACGGCCCCGAGAGGCACGTCGGTCGGGCTGGGAGAGGATCGGGAGGCCTTGCGGCCGGCGATCAATACATGTCGTCATACCCGCCGTGGCCGCCGCCGCCCGCGGGCTTCTTGTCCTCGGGCATGTCGGCGATCAGGGCGTCGGAGGTCAGCAGCAGGGTCGAGACCGACGCGGCGTTCTGGAGGGCCGAGCGGGTGACCTTGGTCGGGTCGATGATCCCGGCCTTCACGAGGTCGGTGTACTTGTCGTTCAGGGCGTCGTAGCCCTCGTTGCCCTTCGACTCGGTGACCTTGGAGACGACCACGCCGCCGTCCTGGCCGGCGTTCTCGGCGATCTGGTGGATCGGGGCCGAGCAGGCGCGGACGATGATCTGGTAGCCGGTGTCCTCGTCGTGGGTCAGGCCCTTCGGCTTGACCTGCTTCGAGGCCCGCAGCAGGGCGACGCCGCCGCCGGGGAGGATGCCCTCCTCGAGGGCCGCCCGGGTGGCGTGCAGGGCGTCCTCGACGCGGGCCTTCTTCTCCTTCATCTCGCTCTCGGTCGCGGCGCCGACGTTGATCTTCGCCACGCCGCCGGCGAGCTTCGCCAGCCGCTCCTCGAGCTTCTCGCGGTCGTAGTCGCTCTTGGTGTCGGCGATCTCGCGGCGGATCGCCTCGATCCGGCCCTTGATCGCGTCGTGCTTGCCGGCGCCCTCGATGATCGTCGTGTTGTCCTTGTCGATGATCATCTTCTTCGCCTGGCCCAGATCCTGGAGCCCGACGTTCTCGAGCTCAAGCCCGAGCGCCTCGAAGATCGGCTTGCCGCCGGTCAGCACGGCGATGTCCTCAAGCATCGCCTTGCGGCGATCGCCGTAGCCCGGGGCCTTCACGGCGGCCGAGCGGAAGGTGCCGCGGAGCTTGTTGATGACCAGCGTCGCGAGCGCCTCGCCGTCGATGTCCTCGGCGATGATCAGGAGCGGCTTGCCGCTCTGGGCGACCTTCTCGAGCACGGGCACCAGGTCCTTCACCGACGAGATCTTCTTCTCGTAGATGAGGATGTAGGCGTCCTCGAGCACGGCCTCCATCGTCGTCGGGTTGGTGACGAAGTAGGGGCTGAGGTAGCCGCGGTCGAACTGCATGCCCTCGACCCACTCGACCTCGGTCTTGAGGGTCTTGCCCTCCTCGACCGTGATCACGCCGTCCTTGCCGACCTTCTCGGTCGCCTCGGCGATCATCTTGCCGATCTCGGCGTCGAAGTTCGAGGCGACGGTGGCGACCTGCTCAGTTTCCTTCTTGTCGCTGATCTTGGTGGACATCTTCTTGAGGACGTCGACGATGTCCTCGACCGCCCTGTCCATCCCGCGCTTCATGAGCATCGGGTTGACGCCGGCGACGACGGCCTTGAGGCCCTCGTTGTAGATCGCCTCGGCCATGACGGTCGCGGTGGTCGTGCCGTCGCCGGCCACGTCGGAGGTCTTGCTGGCGACCTCCTTGACCATCTGCGCCCATGTTCTCGTACTTGTCCTCGAGCTCGATCTCCTTGGCGACGGTGACGCCGTCCTTGGTGATCGTGGGCGAGCCGAACGACTTCTGGATGATGACGTTCCGCCCGCGGGGGCCGAGCGTCACCTTGACGGCGCGGGCGAGCTTCGCGACGCCGCGCTGCATCGCCTGCCGGGCTTCCTGGTCGAACGCGATCATCTTCGCGGCCATGGTGGGCTGTGCTCCGAAATGCGAGAAGCGGCTGGTCTTGTTCGTGGATTCTGTCTTCGTAGGGTCCGCTGTGCGGACGTCCTTGTGGCGATGGCCCCGAGGACGTCCGCACAGCGGACCCTACGGGGTGGTCAGTCGACGACGGCGAGGATGTCGTCCTCGCGCATCAGCAGGACCTTGTTGTCGCCGGCGATCTTGAACTCCTCGCCGGCGTACGACGTGAACAGGACGTGGTCGCCGACCTTCACCTGGAGCTCGCGGCGCTTGCCGTCCTTGGTGATCCGGCCGTCGCCCACAGCGAGGACCTTGCCCTTCTGCGGCTTATCCTTGGCGGTGTCGGGCAGGACGATCCCGCCGGCCGTCGTCGCCTTGGCCTCCTCGCGCTCCACCACCACCCGATCGCCCAACGGCTTGAGGTTCATCGCGTCCGGTCTCCTACGGTCACCGAGAGCCCATTCTGTCGAACACCCGGGCCGTCGACCGCATTGCGCGACGACGAACGGCCGGGTTTGACTACCCTGGTTAGCAAGGCGTGTGCCCTGGCTGGCACGCCAGCACAACCGCTTTGGATATCGTGACTTGCGACAACACATTGCCAATCTCGCTCCGCGGTCGATGTCTGCCGTTCGGACGAATCGTCGCGATCTGTCTGCCATTTTGGCAGATCGATCCCGTAGGGTCCGCTGTGCGGACCTCTTCCTGTGCCCGCACCAAGATTGAAGAGGTCCGCACAGCGGACCCTACGGGATCGCCGTCCCGGCTCAATGGCCGACCAGCCGGAACCCGTCGGCCGGCGCCAGGTCACGACACGCATCCGGATGGATGCACGCCGCGGCGATGGCGAGGCTCTCCCTGAGCCGGGGCCCCGGCCGCGAGAAGTAGGCGGAGCCGTCGATCACGGCAACTCGGCCGTTGCGGACGGCCTCCAGCGACCGCCACTCCGGGCGATCTCGCAGCGCCGCCAGCTCGGCGAGGGCCCGGTCGAGCGTGAACCCGCACGGCGAGAGGAGGATCACCTCCGGCTCGACCGCGGCGACGTCATTCCACGTGACCCGCCTCGACCGATCGCCGGGACGGGCGAGGACCTCGACGCCGCCCGCCAGGTCGACGATCTCGGGGTTCCAGTGTCCCGACGAGAACGGCGGGTCGGACCATTCCAGCAGGACGACCCGCGGCCGGTCCCGGTCGCCGGCGCGCTCGACGATGAGCTCGCCCAGGTCGTCGAAGGCGGTCCGCAAGGCCTCAGCCTCCGGCCGGGCGTCGAGCAGGGCGGCGATCTCGTCGAACATCGCGAAGACGCCGGCCAGGTCGGTCGGGTTGACGCTCACGACCCGCGGCGGACCCGGCAGCCGGAGCGCGACGCGCCGGACCGTCGCCTCGTTCACGGCGCAGACGTCGCACTGCTCCTGCGTCAGGATCAAGTCGGGTCGCAGCTCGGCAAGCCCCACGACGTCGAGCTCGTACAGGCTCCCGCGCTGCTCGGACACGGCCCGGTCGATCGCCGCGCTGTCGGCCCGGGCTGCGATCCGCGAGTGCGTCAGGTGCGGCAAGAATTCCACGCCCGGCGGATAGTCGCACTCGTGCGTGACGCCGACGAGCTCGTCGCCCCGCCCGAGGGCACAGACGAGCTCAGTGAGCGAGGGCAGGAGGCTCACGATCCGCATGGGTCGATCTCGTCTGGGTCTTCGAAGAGGATCGCGACCGGCAGGGAGACCTCGGGAAAGGCGAGCAGCGAGATCGAGTCTCCGGGCCGAGCGACCGTCAGCGACCGGTAGATCCCACTGCGCGGGTCTCGGCGGACCTCGACGCAGCGATCCGAGATGTTGATGATCCAGTAGTCGAGGATGCCGGCCCGGGCATAGAGGCTCGCCTTCGTCCCCCGCTTGTACCAGAGACCCATCACCGCCGACTCGACGAGCAGGAGCACGTCGTCGGGACCTGGGTGGGCATGGCGGTAAGAACGGTGCCTGAGCCAGACGAGGTCTGGCTCGGGGACGCTGTCGAGGACCGGGATGCTGACGGGCCCTTTGGATCTTATCCGTACACGAACGTCGGGGCGGGATGCGTAGCTCCACTCCATGAGCAACTGGAGCACCCAGGATTGCTCGTCTCTCGCCCTCACACGCGCGACGATCTCTCCATCGATTAGCTCGAGCTCGTGTTCCTCGAACGGCGTGAACTGCCCTTCATCGATCATCCGGTCGTATTCGGCGACGGTCAGACGGGAGGTCGGGCTCATGGTTTGCTCCGAAGCTTTAGCCGAAGTCGTAAACCGTCACCTCCACTCCCTTCGAGGCCAACTCCTGGGCGACGATAGGCTCGATCTCCTCCCACCGGCCGCCGGCTAGGCCGCAGCCGATCCGGGCCATGTGGACGCTCGCACTACGGTCCTTCGCCGCCTCAGCAAGGGTCCGCACGCAGGCACGGACAGCCTCGTAACGGATCGGCGGACCGTGCGAGCCGGTCTTCATGCCGTGCTGGGCGACCATGTTGGCGACCCAGATATAGGGCTCGACCTGGATCAACTGCACGGCGCCGAGCGCGAAGTCGTTCGACGACCGCTCGCGATGCCAGGCGCGGTACGCCGTCTCCGGACCGGGCCACCGCTTCGAGATGGCGACGACGAATCCCTTCCCCCATCCGCCCATGTCGTTGCAGACGTGGGCGATGATCCGGCTCTCCCTGGCCTGGGGTTGCGTCGCGTCGCCTTTGAGGTAGCGGATCGTCGCCATGCCGATCACTCAGGCTGGTGCAGATCGACCGTCGGCCCGACCGAGACGAACGTCTGCGGCAACAGCGGATATGCGTCGAGCACCCGGCGAATGTCCCCCGTCGTAACACGCGAGAACGCGTCCAGCTCTGCTTCCACAGACAAGTACTCGCGGCGATAGGTCCACTGGAATCCAAGAGACGCCAGCCGTCCCATGGGGCGTTCGCTGCGGAGGACGCTGCGGGCCAGCACCTTGTTCTTCGCCCGTTCCAGCTCTTCCTCGGTGATCCCCTCGGTCAGGACGTTGCGGTAGGCGTCGACGATCCGCCCGAGGTTCTCCTGGGCCTCGTCGGGCTCACAGCTCAGGAACGTGAAGAAAACGCCCGCGTTGTTGTAGTCCTGGTAGCCGACCTCCGCGCCGTCGGCGTAGCCCGGGTCGACGAGCGTCCAGTAGAGCCGGCTGCCCGTATGGTCGCCCAGGACGGTGCCGAGGAGCTGCGCGGCGTAGCGGTCGTCGCTTTCGAGGGGAGGGCCGTCGGACATGCCGATGACCGTCTGCTGCTGGTCCTCGGCGCGGAGGATGGTGCGGAACGTGCCCGTGCCCCGGGGCGGTACGGCCTGGCGCGAGGCGGGCTCGCCTTTCCAGGAGCCGCAATGCTCCTCGGCCAGGCCGACGATCCGGGACCAGTCCGACTTGCCCGCGAAGGCGAGGACGATGTTCGCCGGGCTGTAGTAGCGGGCGAAGTAGTCGCGCATCTTCTTCACGGGCAGGTCGGTGATCGAATCGACGGTCCCGAGGATGCTCTGCCCGAGCGGGTGCCCGCCGAAGTGGGCGGCCTTCGCCGCCTCGTAGGCGACGGACATCGGACTATCCAGGTACATGCGGATCTCTTCGATGATGACCTTCTTCTCCGTTTCGAAGTCGTCCTCGCGAAGGCTGGGGCGGAGGATGTCGGAGAGGACGTCGAAGGCCTTCGGCAGGTACTCGGGCAGGCAGGTGACGTGGTAGAACGTGTCCTCTTCCGAGGTCTGCGCGTTGTGCTTGGCGCCGACGCGGTCGAAGTCGCGGTTGACGGCCAGGGCGTCGCGGTGGGGCGTGCCCTTGAAGATCATGTGCTCGAGGAAGTGCGAGACGCCGGCGACGTCGGCCGACTCGTCGCGGCTGCCCGCCTTGACGAAGAACCCGGTCGCCACCGACCGGGCCGAGTCGTTCAGCTCGGCGATCACGCGGAGGCCGTTGGAGAGCGTGGTTTCGTGGAAGGGCATGGTGAGCTCACCGGCGGGGATTCTTCGGAGATCCTCGTTCCCACGCTCTGCGTGGGAACGCCGTGAATCGACGCTCCGCGTCGACCGGATGGACGCAGAGCGTCGGGGAATGCGTTCCCACGCAGAGCGTGGGAACGAGGGATCGTCACGATTCGGGCGGCAATCTCAAGGGCGTCGGCCCGAGCGTCAGCAGCGTCAGGTCCCGCACATTCTGCTTCGCCGCGAAGTCGCTCACGGCCTCCGGCGTCAGCGCATCGAGCGCCGCCGACACCTCGTCGAGCGGCCGGACGCGACCCAGGTGATACCAATCCGACGCGAGCGAGGTCGACCGGCTCATGCTCGACTCCTGCTGCATGATGAGCGAGCTCTTCAGGCCGGCCCGCATCGTCTCGAGCTCCTCCTCCTCGACGCCCGTGTCGGCCAGGCGGGCGATCTCGGAGAGGGTGACGTCCAGGGTCTCCTGCGCCCGGTCGGTCGACGTGCCGGCGTAGCCGACGACCGCGGCGCGGTCCTTGTGGCTCTCGTAGCTGGCGTAGACCGTGTAGCAGAGGCCGCGCTTCTCGCGGACCTCAGTGAAGAGCCGGGCCGAGGAGTAGCCGCCGAGGATCGCCGTGGCCGCGCGGGCGAGGTAGTAATCCGGGTGGTGGATCGTCACGCTCGGGTAGGCCAGGGCGATCTGCGTCTGCTGCGTCTCCTTGAGGATGTGGTCCCGCTTTGGCCCGGCGGGCCGGACCTGGACCTTCGGGTCGGGCTTCGGCTGCCAGTCGCCGAGGAGCTCGCCGACGGCCCCGCGGAGCTCGTCCCAGTCGATCGCGCCGGCAACGGCGAGGATCGCGCCGTTAGGGCGATACGTCGCCTCGTGAAAGGCGCGGAGGTCGTCGGGTGTGGCCGACTGCACGCCCTCGACCGTTCCGACCGCGGGGCGGCCCCACGGGTCGGGGTAGTGACGGCGGCGGAGCTCGTACACGACCTTCGTGCCCGGGTCGTCCTCGATCCCCTGGAGCGACTGCACGGCCAGCGCGCGGATCGGCTCGACCTCGTCGTCGTCGAGCATCGGCCGGCGCACGACGTCGGCGAACAGCGACAGAGCGGGCACAAGGTTGCGACCGAGCGTGGCCGCCGAGATCGTCGTGTGGGCCGTCTGGGCCCCTTCGGAGTGAGAGACGCCGAGGCTATCGAGCGCGCCGATCAGCTCGCGGCTGTCGAGGTCGCCCGCGCCGCGTGTGATCCACTCGGCGAGCATCGCCGCCGCGCCGCCTCGGTCCTCCGGCTCGAACGCGGCGCCCGCCGGCAGGAGGAACGTGAACGCCGCCGAGCGGACGCTGGGGATCTCCTCGGCGACGAGGACCAGGCCGTTGTCGTAGCGATGGCTGACGATCGTCGGTTCGGGCACGTGGACCTCAGTCGGGCCGGGAGAGGGATGGACCTGCGCCGGCTCGCGCGGCGGGGCCGAATCATGCCATTCTAGCCGAACCGAGCGGGGGTCGCATCCCCGGGGACCTTGCAACCGCGCACTTGGTCGCTATGCTCGGAACCGCGCCAGGGAGCCTGACCCTCGGGGATACCGCGATGTTGTCGATCCTTCTTGCCCTCCTGATCGCTCCCTCGCTCGACCCAAAGGCCGCCACACCCCCGGGGGCACGGCGCGTCCCCAAGACGACCGTCATCCACGGCGAGACCCGCGTCGACGACTATTACTGGCTCCGCGAGAAGTCCGACCCGGCAGTCCTCGCCCACCTGGAAGCCGAGAACACCTATACCGTGGCCGTCACGCGACCGATCGCGGGTAAGGCCGAGGCGCTCTACGCCGAGATGCGCGGGCGGATCAAGGAGGCCGACGCCGACGTCCCCTTCCGGCGCGACGGCTGGCTCTACGACGTACGGACCGAGCAGGGGAAGCAGTACCCGATCTACACCCGCAAGCGTCCCGAACCGGGCGCGACCGAGCACGTGCTCCTCGACCTCAACGAGCTGGCAAAAGGGGAGAAGTTCTTCGCGCTCGGCGCCTTCTCCGTCAGCGACGACGGCCACATGCTCGCGTATTCGACGGACGTCACCGGCTTTCGGCTCTACACCCTGGACGTCAAGGACCTGCGCACCAACGCGACTCTGCCCGACCGGATCGAGAAGGTGAACTCGCCCGTCTGGGCCGCCGACGGCAGGACCCTCTTCTACGTCGCCGAGGACGCCGCCAAGCGCCCCTACCAGCTCCGCCGCCACGTCCTCGGCTCGACCGGGCCCGACCCGGTCGTCTACGAGGAGAAGGACGAGCTCTATCGCCTGAACGCCCGACGGTCGCACGACAGGGCGTTCCTCTTCTTCACCTCGCGAAGCTCCGAGACCACCGAAGTCCGCGCCCTCCCCGCCGACCGGGCGGGGGACACCCCGCGCGTGCTCTTGCCTCGCGAGGCCGGCCACGAATACGACATCGAGCACCGCGACGGTCTCTTTTACTTCCGCACAAATAAGGGTGCGAAGAACTTCCGGATCGTCACCGCGCCGGCGGTCGACCCGACGGCCTGGACGGAGTTCCTCCCCCACCGTCCCGAGGTCTTCATCGCCGACATCGACATCTTCCGCAACTATCTGGCCGTCTCCGAGCGTGAGGCGGGCCTGCCGCACGTCCGCGTGCATGACTTCGCCTCGGGCGCTTCGCGGCGGATCGTCCTACCGGAGCCCGCATACTCCGTCACGGTCGACGGCAACCCGGAGTATGCCTCGGACAAGATCCGGCTCCGCTACCAGTCGCTCGTTACGCCCAGCTCGGTCTACGAGTTCGACCCGAAGGCGCAGTCCCTCGATCTCCTGAAGCGGACCGAAGTCCGCGGCGGATACGACCCGGCGAACTACGCGAGCGAGTGGACCCACGCCACGGCGAGCGACGGCACGCGGATCCCGATCAGCCTGGTCTACCGAAAGGGCGTGGCCCGCGACGGCCGGGCGCCGCTGCTGCTGTATGGATACGGCTCATACGGCTCGCCATTGGCCATCCGCTTCAACACCAATCGGGTGAGCCTGCTCGACCGGGGCGTGATCTACGCCCAGGCCCACATCCGCGGCGGCGGCGACCTCGGCGAGCCGTGGCACGACGCGGGCAAGATGATGAACAAGAAGAACACGTTCTCCGACTTCATCGCCGTCGCCGACGACCTCGTCGCCCGCAATTACACGTCGCACGACCGGATGACGATCCGCGGCGGCAGCGCCGGGGGCCTGCTGATCGGCGCCGTGCTCAACGCCCGGCCCGATCTCTGCCGCGCCGCGGTGCTAGACGTCCCGTTCGTCGACGTCGTCAACACGATGCTCGACGCCTCGCTGCCGTTGACGGTGCAGGAATACCTCGAGTGGGGCAACCCGAACGTCAAGGCCGAGTACGAATACATCAAGACGTACTGCCCCTATTCGAACCTCAAGCGCACGGCCTACCCTTCGATCCTCGTGCGGACCTCGCTTAACGACAGTCAGGTGATGTACTGGGAGCCGGCGAAATACGTGGCGAAGCTCCGCACACTCAAGACCGACGCCAACCCGCTGCTGTTCAAGATCAACATGGCCGCCGGCCACGGCGGCTCGTCGGGCCGGTTCGACGCGATGAAGGAGGAGGCCCTCGTCGCCGCGTTCTTGCTCGATCAGCTTGGGGTCGATCGCTGAGCTGCGAGGCGTCCGCGCCGGCCCGGCGATTCACGGGAAACTCACTCGCAATCACCCACCGGTCGCGGTATGACGGGGCGATCATGGGAGACCGCCTCTACTGGATGTTGTTCGGGACGAACGTCCGGATGATCCGGACGATTTTCCTCGCCGTCGCGGCGGTGCACCTGCTCTATTTCATCGTGCTGCCCTGGCTGCTGGCGCGGCGAGCGATGTCGAAGAGCCCGGGCCTGCGGCGTTACCTCGAGGTCGTCGTGGCAACGCCGTCGCTGTTCGGTGACGTCATGAGGGCCTACCCCCGGCACGACCTGATGCGGCTCGCACAGCTCGAGGGCCGCTACGATCAGGCGGCCGAGCAGGGGTACGCCATCGTCCGACACCGGGGGCTGCCGGGGACGTTCGTCGCCGAGGTTCGCACGCGGCTGGCCGACGCGCTCGAGTCGCTCGGGCAGGACGACGCGGCCGCAGAGCAGCGCCGACTCGGCGAGGGCGATCTGCAGACGGCCGAGGGCAAGGAGGGGCGGGACGCGGCCTGGTACATGAACCGTGCGCGGCAGCTCGAGGCGGCCCGCGACCACGAAGGGGCGTGCCGGGTCCTGGAGGAGGGCCTGGAGGCCGGAAAGGGCCTCACGGCCGACGGCCGGGCGATGATGACTCTCGACCTGGCGATCAAGCTCTTCTTCGCCGGTCGGCTCGAGGAATCGGCCCATCGCGCGGAGGTGGCCGCCTCGATGCTCACCGACCCGAAGCGACAGTTCCTCGCGCATCGTCAGGCCGGGTCGTCCCTGGGCGACCTCGGCCGGCTCGACGAGGCCGAGGCGCACAAGCAACGAGTCGTCGAGCTGGCCGAGCGGATCGGCGACCCGAAGCAGCTCGCCGATGTCCTGGGGGACCTGGGCGAGCTCAAGCGAAAGCGCGGTGACCTTCCCGGCGCCGTCGCCGCGATCGACCAGGCCGCGGCGGCCGTCCGCCCCACGCGGCATCTTGAATTGATCCGGTACGAGGTCCTCCGCTCGTGGGGCCGGTTCGACGAGGCGCTGGCCGCCGTCGACCGCGCGTCGCGGCTCGACCCGTTTCCGAACGCGCGGGCCGAGAAGTTCACGCAGGGAATCTTCGCCTTCGCCCGCGCCTCGGTCTTTGCCGAGCAGGGGAAGCTCGACGAGGCTCGCACCGCGCTGGCCGAGGCCCGCAAGGGCGTCGCGGGCGACGCCAAGGTCTCGCTCTGGTGCGACGCCTCCGCGGCCCGGATCGATGCGCTTCAAGGCCGCCGCGACGCGGCCCTCCGCGCGGTCGACGACGCGGACGCAGCGCTGGCCGGGTTCACGCAGGATCGCAACACCCGCTCGGGCGTCCTGGGCAACCTCGGCCGAGCGACGCTCGCCCTGGGCGAGTTCGACCGGGCGCTCGGCTACTGGGACGAGTACCTCGCCGCCCCGCCCCAGCCGGTCGATTTTCCGACCGGTCACTATCACCTGGCTGAAGCCTATCGCGCCCTGGGCGACAACGCCCGCGCCCGCGCCGAGTATCGCAAGGCGATCGACTCCGGGCTCATGGCCCATTATGTCTCGCTCGCGCAATCGCGACTGCGGACGTTGCCGATCTGAACTCATCCGTCCACGGCCTTGTACAGCGTCTTTGCCCGCCGGAAGCCCAGGTCGCGGTAGAGCCGCACGGCCGACGAGTTCTCGGCGGTCACCTCCAGGTAGACCCGACGCAAGCCGGCCTCGCGGAATCCCTGGAGGCACCTGAAAACGAGCGCCCGGCCCAGGCCCAATCCCCGGTAGTCCGGCGCGACGCCGACGTTCTGGATCGCGCCGATCGGGCCGCGGTCGACGACGCCCTGGATGGTGCCGACGTAGCCGACGGGGCCGCGCACGAGCCACGTCGCGCCCGGGAGGAAGCCGGCCTTGCGGCGGATCTCGCGCATCAGGCGCTGGCAGCCGGGTCGGTCGGCCAGGCAGGGGAAGACGTGCGAGTCGATCTCCTCGTGGAACGCGAGGAACTTCACCTCGGCGTGCCGCTCCAGCAGCGCCTCGTCCCAGCCGACCCAGTAATAGGGCGGCAAGAGCGGCTCGACGGCCGGCATGAGGTCGACGTCGAGGTCGATCTCCATCCGGAACCGCTTGTAATACGTGATCGGCATCGGCGGCAAATCGACCCGGATGCCCCAGGAGCCCCGTCCCCGCGCGATTCTAGGGGAGTATCATCGGCAGGGTCAATCGGGCAACCGCGTGGAAATGTCATCGCGGCCGTCCGCTGTCTCGGGGCACTCGCCATGCGACCGATTCGCGCCGGGCTCACGATTCGGGAACTCGTGCTGGCCAACCTGGTCGTCGGCATTGTGCTGGCCTGGTTGGCGAGCGTCTGCGACGGCGATATCTATCACTTCGACGGCAGGAAGATGGCACTTTCGGTCGCGATCGTCTTCGGGCTGCCGGCTCTGGTCGTCGTCCTCGGGAGTCAAGGGCCGGGGGCGGATCGGCGTCGGGCGTTCCGGTCGGGCGTCGGCCTTCACTGCGTGACCATGGCGATCCTCTGCTCGGTCCCGATCCTCTTCTGGCTCGTATGCCTGGGCCGTCGCGGGGCCTGGCTCTCGCCCATCGAATGGAAGTACTTCCGCCGGACGTGCGGACCTTCCGCGGCCGTCGTGATCCTCTACGTCGTTGCGTTGTGCCTCGCCCTCCCCGAACAGCGCTCTCCGCGCGTTATTCGGGAGCGCCGGCGGGCACTTCACCCGGCCTGGCATTCCGATCCGGCCGTGCGATGAGCATCGGCACGGCCAGGCCGTGGCGGACCTTGTCGACCGTCTGGCCGAACAGGAGGTCGCGAACGAGCCCATGGCCGTGCGAGCCGACGACGAGCAGATCAACCGGCTCGCGGCGGAGTCGGTGGACCAGCTCGCTTGCCCGGTCTGGGCCGTGCAGGAGCACGGTGCGGACGTCGTGGCCCTTCTGTTCGAGCACGCGGGCGACCTCGGCCAGATAACGCTCGTCGCCGGCCGTCTCACGGTCGGCCGTGTCGCCGCCGTAGACGCGCGTCATCGGCGTGTCGACGACGTGCAGAAGCACCAGCTTCGTCTGCCCTGGCCTTGTCAGGCTGAGGGCCCGGTTGAGGATCTCGGCGTCGTTCGGGTTGTGCTCCAGCGCCACGCCGATCGTCGTCAGCGTGTGCGGGCGGAGGGCGTCGGCCCAGTCGAGCTCGACGCTCGCCGGCCCGGCCCACGGGGGCGACGGGCGGAGCCACGGCTTGATCACCACCCACGCCAGGAGCGCCGCCATCCCGCCCGCCAGTCCGTAGAGGAGGACGGCCACCACCGGCCCCAGGCCGATGGGCCCGAGGCTCCGGGCCGACGCCCACTCCACCGCTTCCTGGATCTTCTCGACGAGGTACTTCGCGTTCAACCCAACGATGATCGCCGCCGTCAGCCACGCGAGCCCCTGCACCCAGCGCGGCGTGGCGAAGGCGCCCATGTTCTTCCGGTCCGACGTGAAGTGGATCAGCGGGATCACCGCGAAGGCGAGCTGTAGGCTGAGCACGACCTGGCTCAGCACGAGCAGGTGCTGCATCCGGTCCTCGCCGGCGAGCGTGATCGTCAGAACGGCCGGCGCGAGCGCGATCGTGCGCGTGACCAGCCGGCGAAGCCAGGGGGCGATCTTCAGGTCGAGGTAGCCCTCCATGATAATCTGCCCGGCGAGAGTACCCGTGAGCGTCGAGCTCTGCCCGGCGCACAGCAACGCGACGCCGAAGAGGATCGGCGCCAGCGGGCCGAGGAACGCCGGCAGAAGCTGGTGGGCCTTCTCGATCGACGCGACCTCCTCGCCATTGCGGTGGAAGACCGCCGCGCTGAGCACGAGGATAGCCGCGTTCACGAAGAAGGCGACGTTCAGCGCCAGCGCGGTGTCGATGAGGTTATAACGGCACGCCTGCGACTTGCTCGCGAACTCCTCGCCGATCCGCCGCGACTGCACAAGCGCCGAGTGCAGGTAGAGGTTATGCGGCATCACCGTCGCGCCGAGGATGCCGATGGCCACGACGAGCGAACCCGGCGGCAGGCTCGGGCGCAGTCCGGCGACGATCCCGCCGAACTCGGGCCGGGCCAGGACGATCTGGATCAGGAAGCACGCGCCGATCGTCGCCACCAGGGCGAGGATGACGGCCTCGATCTTCCGCATGCCCCACCTCTGGAGCCAGAGCAGCAGGAAGGTGTCGAACGCCGTGACCAGGCAGCCCCAGAGCAGGGGGATGCCGAAGAGGAGCTTCAGCGCGATGATCGTGCCGACGACTTCGGCCAAATCGCACGCCGCGATTGCGACCTCGGCCTGGAGCCACAGGACGATGTTGACCGGCTTCGAGTATTCGGCACGGCACGCCTGCGCCAGGTCATAGCCGGTAACCACGCCCAGCCTCGCTGCGAGCGTCTGGAGCAGCACCGCCATCAGGTTCGACATCAGCAGGACCCAGACGAGCGCGTAGCCGAACCGCGCCCCGCCCTCGAGGTCCGTCGCCCAGTTGCCGGGGTCCATGTAGCCGACGCTCACGAGGTACGCCGGCCCGAGGAACGCGAAGAGCCGCCGGAGCGGGTTCCGGTGCGCCACGGAGACGGTCCGGTGCACCTCGTCGAGCGACCGCGGTTTTTTGTCGTTTTGCGCCGTCGTCGCCATCGTCAACATCCCGCGCAATTGCGCCGTCCTATCTGTTTCGTCATTTCTCGCTGATCCTATCCCCTTCATCGGCTGAGGACAAGATCAAATTTCGCATTTTCACAATCAATTTTTTGGTCTCCCAAAATAACAGAGGTCCTAACCCGGACCTATGTTTTGGTATGGCAGATGCAAAGGGAGAAAGTTCATCGGCCCGCGGTGGGCCGCTTTGATCGGCACCGAGGATCGGAGGGTCACGATGGCACGGCTCTTTGGGCTCGTCCTGGCGGGCGGGCTGGTCTTGGGCGCGGCGTCGGAGTCGAAGGCTCAATTCGCGCTTTCGATCGGCAACCCGTACTACGGCGGCTACGGCGTGGGCGGGTACGGGTACGGCTACCCCGGGTTCGCCTACAGCTCGGGTTACATGGGGATGGCCCCGATGGGCATGGGCTATGGCGGCTACGGCTACGGCATGCCGGCCTACGGCTATGGCGGGGTCTACCGGAGCTACGCCTACCGGCCGTTCTACGGCGGCTACGGCGTCCGGCGCGGCTGGGGCTGGGGCGGCCGCCGCTGGCGGCGGTGGTGATCGCCTCCAGCCGGGCGCGGTCGATAATCGACTTCGAAGGGGCGGCGGGCGCGGGCTCGCCGCCCGCTTCGTTTCGGAGAATCGGTGTTGGTATACCGCGTGCAATTGCGTACGATCGCCGGGCCGCCGTCGGGCGGATCACGGATGTCTCGAGGTCCCCGGTGGAGCACTCTCTCATGACGAGCGGGAAGGGTTTGATCCTGGCGGTCGGATTGATCCTCGGCGCGGCGGGCGCGGCCGACGCGCAGGTCGCGGTCTCGATCGGCAACCCGTGGTACGGCCGCGGCGTCTACGTCGGCGCACGGCCTACGTGGCCCCGCCGGTTGTCGTGCCGCCGGTGGTCGCGGCGCCGGTCTATGGGCCGCCGGTCGTGGGGTTCGGCGTCGGCGTGTATCCGCGTTATCCCGTCTACCGCCCGTTCCCGGGCCCCTACTACGGTCCGAGGCCCTGGGGCCCTTACCGCCGCTGGTGACCGCTGCGGCGACCTCGTATACGAACGACCGCGCGCGGGCGGCCGGCACCGACCCCGGCCGCCCGCGCCCGTTTTCCCCGGCAGGAACCTGGCGGGACCCGCCGATTTCACACGGCGTACGCATGAAGATAAAGGGAAATCGCCGTGATCATGGCGGGTCGTAGCCGCCCGGGTTGAACGCGTTGCACCGGAGGATTCGCCAAGCGCCCTTAGCCAGTCCGCGCACGAGCCCGTATTTCCGCAGCGCCTCGATCGCATATGCGCTGCAGCTCGGCGTGAATCGACACATCGGTCCAAACATGGTGAGCAGCGGCCCGAGCGTCTTCTGGTAGAGCCGGATCATGCCGATGCAGACCGCGACCGCCGCTCGGCCCGGCCAAGTCCAGGGTCGGATCGTCATGGCGTCGCCTGCGCCGCGCCCGCCGCGGGGCCGATCCGCCGCGCGATGGCGCGGGCCAGCTCGGGCAGCGAGGTTCGGGCCTGTGAGAAGGTCAGCGCGGGGCCGCGCGGGACGATCACCAGGTCGAGCCCCGGGGGCAGATCCACCTTGGCGAGCCGGAACGCCTCGCGGAGCAGCCGCTTGACCCGGTTCCGCTCGTGCGCCTTCTTCACCCGCTTCTTCGACGCGGAGATCCCGAGCCGCGCGTGGGGCAGGCCGTTCTCGACGCCGTAAACGATCAGGTGCGCGTCGGATGCCGAACGCTTGCGGTCGAACGCGCGACGGAAGTCCGCCGGCAGTTTGATCCGCTCGTGGGGTTGGAAGCGGTGGTCCACGAGAAAACGCCCGGTGAGGTGGGGTCCGGGGAGGGCGAGCCTGCCGCCGAGCCGGGCATTTGCCCCGGCTCGGCGGCAGGCTCGCCCTCCCGGCCGCTTGTGAATTGCTTCAGACGTCTCGCAGCGTATCAGAAACCGATCAGTCAATGTCCGGTAGCCGGACGTCCCGGGGAGCCCCAAGCCGTTCGCGGATCAGCCTGCCGCGGCGGACGAGGTGCCAGATCGCCAGCGACCCGATCGCGATGATCGCCACCAAGCCCGCGCCGAGAAACGCCGCCGCAGCCCACGCGATCCGCGTGCGGTCGCGGGGCGCAGATCCGGCCGCTCCAGCAGGGGCACCCGCGGCGGCGAGGATTTGTCAGCCATCGCCTTCGGCCTCGTCGAGCGCCAGCTCCAGGCGCCGCGCGAACCGGGCGAGCTGGCGACGATGGTCGTCGATCAGGTCCCTGAGCCTGAGGATCACATCCACCCCGGCGAGGTTCACGCCCAGGTCGCGCTGATAGCTTAGGATCGACCAGATCCGCCGGACCTCCGCCGGGGGGTAGCCGAGGACGCCCGCCTGCTCTACGCAGTGGATGAACCCGAGCCGCTCGTAGTGAACGAGGGTCTCGGGAGCGATGGCGAGCGCCTCGGCGACGGCTTCGCGGCGGAGGATGGTTTCGTTCATGGTCGAGTCGGGGTCAGCGGGCCCGCGTCCAGATCAAATCCTCCAGAGGCCCGCGCGGGGGTTCTGGGGGTTCCGCTCGGCGAACTGCTCGATCAGGCGGCGGCTCTCCTCGTCGACCGACTTGGGCACGACGATCTTGATCACGACGAACAGGTCGCCGGCCGGGTGGTCGCGGTAGGCAGGAACGCCCTGGCCGCGGAGCCTGAGCCTTTGGCCCGAGGACGTGCCGGCGGGAATGGTCACGGTCTTGAACCCGTCGGGCGTCGGCACCTCGATCCTGGCGCCCAGGATCGCCTCGGCCACGGTGACGGGGGCCTCGACGACGAGGTTGTTGCCCTCGCGGGTGAAATAGGAGTGGGGCAGCACCTGGAGCGTGATCGTCAGATCGCCCCGCGGCCCCCCGTGCTCGGCGGGCTCGCCCTGGCCGCGGAGCCGGATCTTCGAGCCGGTGTCGACCCCCGGCGGGATCTTCACGACGAGCGATTCCTTGTGCCCCTCGCGGTCGATCTCGATGGTCGTCTCGCCGCCCTTGACGGCAGTGAGGAAGGGGATGGTTAGCGTCGCCTCGGTCGTCCTTGGCGGTCGCGGCTGACTCCGGCGTCTGGCGCCCCGGTCGCCGCGGACGCGGCCGATCAGCTCCTCGAAGATGCTCCCGCCGTGGCCGGCGTCGGGCTCTTCGAATGCAGCCCCGCCGTGTGCGCCCCGGCCGAAGAAGGCGCCGAGGTCGATGTCCTCGAAGCCGCCCATGCCCCCCTGTCCGCTGCCGGCCCTCGCGGCCCATTCGGCCGCGCCGGCGCGTGGGCCGGGCCCGCCGCCCTCGAACGCGGCGGGGCCGAGCTGGTCGTAGAGCTTCCGCTTCTCGGGCTCCGACAGGACGTCGTACGCTCGCTGCGCCTCCTTGAATGCGGCCTCGGCCTTTTTGTCGCCGGGGTTGACGTCCGGGTGGTGCTTCCGCGCCAAACCGCGATACGCCTTCTTGATCTGCTCCGGCGTCGCATTCTTCGCCACGCCAAGCACTTCGTAATAGTCGCGGTCGGCCATCGGGTTCGCGGGGCCTCGGTTCGGTGCGGCGTCGGTCGCTCGTGCCCGGGCATGGCACGCAATCGCCGGGCCGGCGCGGCTCTATCGTAAGGGAGCCGACGGCGACTTGAAAAGTGTTGTGGCCCTCTTCCAGGTCCCCAAGGCGTGTTGCGGCGCGACCGCTTCCAATCGGCGTCGATGCTGTGACCCTCGCGGAGCCCGGTAAGGCTTGCTAAGATGAAAACTTCGGCGGGCCGGGTGTGTCGGCCCGCGGGAATTGCCGGGGATGCCGAGGCGAGGGCCGGCCCGACGATGCCGTCCGTGACCGTCGTGACGCACGAACGTCGGGGGAACTGGGCCCGCCACCTCCGCACCCGGCTCGCCGGCGCGGGGGCGGTCCGCTGGGTCGAGTCGCGGTCGGGCGACGACCTCGTGCGCGCCGTCCGCGGCGCCGCCAGCCCGGTCGTCGTGCTCGACGTGGCCGACCGGCCGCGGGCCGTGCTCGAGGATCTCGACCGCGCTGCGCAGGCGTCGCCCGCCGGGCTCTTCGTCGTCCTCGACCCGGCCGATCATCCCGGCGTCTCGGCGCTGGCCTTCGAGCTGGGGGCGACCCTGGTGATGGCTGGCGTCGTCCCGCCGCCCCGGTTGGCCGCTCTGCTCCTCCGCTGGCTCCCGCTCGCCCGCCACCGTGCCGAGCGCGACGGCTGGGCCCGCCCCGCCGGCCCCTGATTAGACGGCCCCTCCCGACCCACGCGACTGCACCGAACGAGAGAGAAGGGATCGCCCGATGTTCGGCAAGAAGACCCCGGCCCTGACCGAGCGCGACGTCCTCCAGGCCCTCAAGGGGGTCAAGGACCCCGACCTGCACCGCGACCTCGTCGACCTCGGCATGATCAAGGATATCCGGATCGGCGACGACAGCGTCACGCTGACGGTCAACCTGACCACGCCCGCCTGCCCTCTCAAGGCGAAGATCGAGGCCGACGTCCGCGAGGCCCTGACGGCCCGGCTCGGCTCGGAGCTGAGCTATCACGTCAACATGACCGCCGACGTCCGGGGCAAGGGGATCTCCGAGAAGGGCGACATCCCGGGCGTGAAGAACGTCATCGCCGTCGGCTCGGGCAAGGGCGGCGTCGGCAAGAGCACGATGGCCGCGGCCATCGCCTACGGCCTCAAGTCTTACGGCGCGGCCGTCGGCATCATGGACGCCGACGTCTACGGCCCCTCGATCCCCCACCTCGTCGGCGCCACCGGCCGGCCGATGGCCAAGGGCGACCGCATCCAGCCGATCGAGGCCAACGGCCTCAAGCTCATGTCGATGGGCTTCCTGCTCGAGCCCGAGCGCGCCGTCATCATGCGCGGGCCGATGCTCCACGGGATCATGCAGCAGTTCCTCCACCAGGTCGAGTGGGGCGAGCTCGACTACCTGGTGATCGACCTGCCCCCCGGCACAGGCGACGTCCCGCTGACGCTGGCCCAGGCATTGCCACTGACAGGCGCCGTGGTCATCTGCACGCCACAAGAGGTCGCGCTGCTCGACGCCGTCCGCGCGCTGACGATGTTCCGGCAGCTAAAGGTGCCGATCCTGGGGATGGTCGAGAACATGAGCTTCTTCGACGTGAAGGCCTACCTCCAGGATCGCGGCGGGCCCCGGGCGCGGACGATCCTCGAGGAGCCGGGCCTCTTCGACCAGCCCGGCGACGAGCGCGTTTACCTCTTCGGCCGCGGCGGCGCCCGCCGCAAGGCCGAGGAGCTCGGCGTGCCGTTCCTGGGCGAGGTCCCGCTCAACATCTGCCTCCGCGAGGTCGGCGACGAGGGCCGGATCGACCGCTCCTTCTCCGACGACTCGGCGAGCCGGCCCTATTTGCTCGCGCTCGTCGAGCAGCTCGCCTCGCAGATCAGCATCCAGAACATCAAGGCGCCGAAGATGCCGAAACTGGAGATCATCAACCTCTGATATACCTCCCCGGGAAGGGGAGGCTGCCGCCGAGCCCGGGCGTTCACCCCGGCCCGGCGGGAGACTCGCCCTCCCGGAGACGTCCGCCGCATTACGGCGAGTAACTCTTGTTCGGATTATCGCTCCCCGCGAACGCCGGATCATAATAACTCCTGATCCCGCGACTCGTGGGCACGCCGGCCGCATCCATGTTGAACTCCGGCGTCACCCGGCCGCACCAGTTGGCCCCGATGGGCGAGGCGCAGCTGTCGAGGTGGTAGGCCACGACCTCGGGGATCAGGTGCCGCTTGGGGCGGTCCCAGTGCAGGGCGTACTGGACGTCGGTGTGCGTGGCCTCGTTGCCGTCCTCGGGGTAGCGGAGGTCGCGCGAGGTCCGGCCGGAGTCGCCGTGGCGCAGGGCGAAGAAGCCGATCGGGCAATAACCCTCGGTTTCGTGGACATACCGCGCCATGAAGGGGAACTCGGGCGGGGTCTCGACCACGGACGACCAGCGGTACTGCGGGATGCGCTTTTCGACGAATGCTCTCCAGGCCGCGGCGTTGGGCACGAGCACGCCGTCGATGCCGTAGAGCGCGGTCCTGTCGAGGTCCAGCTTCGCCAGGTGCGCCGAGGTGTGCGCCGGCAGGACGATGTCGGCGTCCATCGTCAGGACCCAGCCCCGGCGGTGGCACTGGTCGAGGCCCTTGTTAATCGCCTTGCCCTTCGCGAACTTCGCGCCGCGATGGTAGAAGAGCCCCGTGGCGATGCATTTCACGCCGAACTCTCGGCAGACCTCGCGCGTCGGGTCGTCGAACGGCTCGTCGCTGGTGACGACGACCACCTTCTTCACCTGTTGCATCGTGTACGGCAGAGTCACCCGCAGAAAGTCGTGGTACTTGCTCGCCGTGATGACCGCCTCGTCGATGAACATGACGGATTTCCTTTAATCCTGGTTGGGTCGCTGGTAGAGGAACTTCGCACCGATCCAGATGCCGAGGCCGACGACGGGCAAATCGAGGCAGATGATCCGGAAGATGGGCGGCTCGGGGATGACGCCCGGGTCGCGGGGGATGGTCAGGTGGCCGATCAGGACGCCGGCGCCGACGAGCAGCGCCAGCCCGCAGATCCGGCTCGCGCGGTTCAGCGCCAGCAGGTCCTGCGAGATCGTCGCGGTCGCCCCGCGGAGGAACGCGAGCACGTCGTACGCGACCCCCGCGCCCACGAGCAGTAGCAGGAACAACCCGGTCGTCACCTTCTCGGCGCCCGACCCCGCGTCGGGGATCTCGGCGAATGCCAGGAACGCGACGCCCGCGGCGAACAGCAGGGCAAAGAAGACGATCGTCAGGGTGCGCTTGGCGTTTGGTGTAACGTCGGCCATGGGTTTCCTTTGAATTTCGTTTCAAGTGATCGCGAGGAGCAGCCTGTGGCATGGCGGGATCGCCACGACGGCGGCGGGCGTCCGGGGCGGTCGCTTACACGTCCTTGCCTGGTCGGCCTGCGCCAGCCGCTCCCGGCACGATCCGGGTGCAGAAAGGCCGGCCAGCATGTGAGGAACATCGGCGACCGCCCCGGGCGCCCGGCGCCGCGGGGCGAAGGGCACGGCAAGATCAGGGAAGGTAGGCCCCCCTTCCGTCGTCGGTCTCCTGCTCGTGGGCGAACGCCAGGCAGACGCGGAGATCGTCCTCGGTCAGCTCGGGATGCGTACGGAGGATGTCGGCCCAGGAGAATCCGTCGACGATCAGAGTGACGATCTGCGCCACCGTGACCCACGTCCCCTTCACCGTCGGCGAGTCCGCCGAGACGTTCTCGTCGAACACGAGCCGCTCCTGCCACCGCGGCAGGGGCTCATCGTCCTCGGCCGTCTCGTCGGGCCCGGCAAAGTCGTCGGCGACGTCCTCAGTCGAGATCACGTCGGACTCGAACGAGACGACGGCCTGATCGTCGGCTACTTCGGCGAACAGGAGCGAGGTGTCGAGCGCCGCCGCGCGGCCCCAGGTGTCGCGCTTGCGGACCGACTCAAGCGCGGCGAGCGCCTTGCGCAGCGCCCGCTCCGCCCGTTCCGACTGCCGGAGCAGGTCGTGGGCGAGCCGACCGAAGAGGTCGGCCGAGTCGGCGCCGAGCCCCTCGATGACGCCGTCGCGCTCGGCCTCGACCGCCTCGCGGAGCCGCCACGCCGCGAGGATCACCCGCTCGGCGTAGATCGATTCGAGCACCCCCTCAGGCGCCAGCTCCTCGCGAAGCGTGACGGCGAAGGCCTCGAAGGCGACCCGGTCGGGATCGGCCAGGCGGCCACGCCGGTTGTTGATCCGTGAAGCCGTCTCCGCGCCGATACGGTCGAATTGCAAGGACATGGCCGGGGTCCCCAGGTGTCGGTCTTCGAGGTCGGGCGGTCGTCGCCACTTGGTTCTGCGGGAGGTTTCATCCGCCCCGCAAAACTCATCATCGTAATGGCGGGCCTTGCCGTTCTCAGAAACCGTGCGACCTGGGGAAAAAAGTGGTTGCCCGCCGATTATCCGCGTCGTAGGGCGCGTCCGGGCGTCGCGCCGGTCGGCTCGCCGTCCTTCAGCACAAGCTGGCCGTTGACCAGCACATGCGCCATGCCCTCGGCCTCGCGCCGGCCCAGAGCATACGTCGAGCGGTCGGCAATGACGTGGGGATCGAACACGGCGATGTCCGCGGCGAAGCCCGGCCGGATCATCCCCCGGTCGGTCAGCCGATACCGGCGGGCCGCGTGGCCGGAGAGGTGGGTGACGGCCTCGGCCCACGTGTAGTCGCCCAGCTCGCGTGTGTGCCGGCCGAGATAACGCGCGAAGGCGCCCGAACCGCGCGGATGCGGATAACCGCCACAGAAGATCCCGTCGGAGCCCGCCATGTGCGCGGGATGGCGGAGGATCGCGCGGACATCCTCCTCGGTCCGATCGCCCGCGCGGAAGATCACGACGCCCACGGCCATCCCCGAGGCGAGCAAGACGTCGATCACGAAATCGCCGCGGCTGAGCTTGGCCGCCTCGGCCGCCTCGGCCACGGTCTTCCCCTCGGCCCACTTCCAGGCGGGGTCGGCGACCATCGCCAGGTGCATCTGGTCCAGCGGGTAGGGGAGGTCCCCAGCGAACCATTCGGTGAGGAGTTGATTGCGGGTGGCTGGATCGGCCAGCCTCGCGAGGGTCTCATCGACCCCCCCCGTCTGGACCCACCCCGGGCAGCGCCACCATACCGAGGATGGTCGAGCCCGCGAGGTACGGATAGGTGTCGTACGTCAGGTCGATCCCCATGATCAGCCCGCGATCGACAAGCGGCAGCAGGAGGTCGGCCGGCCCGTTGTAGTGCGAAATGTGGCACGCAACGTTGGAGCGTCGCGCGATCTCATAAACCTCTTCCATGCCGACCATCGCCCGCCTGCCATAGGCCCGCATATGGGTGACATAGACGCCGTCGTCAGGGACGATCGCCTCGCACAGGGCGGCGATCTCGCGGGCGTCGGCGTAGTTGCTCGGGATGTAGTCGAGCCCGGTGGAAAGGCCCACGGCGCCCGGCTTCCATGCCGACGCGCACGAGCTGTTGCATGGCCTTGATCTCGTCGTCGGTCGCGGGCCGATGGTCGTGGCCCATGACCTCGATCCGGACGTTTCCGTTCGGGATCAAGTAAGCGACGTTGATCGCGGTGGTCCGGTCGAACTTCGCGAGGTACTCGGGGACGCCCTCCCAGTCGGTGGCGACCTCGCCCGGATTGCCGTTGAAGCCCGCCGTGTAGCGCCTCATGTATTCAATGGTCGATCGCTTGCCCGGCGCGAACGAACAGCCGTCCTGGCCGATGATGTAGGTCGTCACGCCCTGCTTGAGCGCGGCCCGATGGACCGGGTCGGCCAGGAGCATCAGGTCGCCGTGGACGTGGGCGTCGATGAAGCCGGGCGTGACATAGTGATTGGCGACGTCGAGGACCCTGGGTGCCTCGGCCCCATGAAGGGTGCCGACGGCGGAGACGGTCTCGCCGAGGACGCCGACGTCGGCGCGGTAGGGGGGCGCGCCGGAGCCGTCGATGACGCGGCCGCCGCGGAGGATGATATCGAAGTCCACGTCGAGGTCCCTCGGGATGGCTTCAGCTCATCCGCGATGCGACGGGTTGGTTCAATCGTCCCATGTCGAGCCCGGGATGAGCCGGGCCGGGATCCCGACGGCCGTGGCACCCGCGGGCACGTCACGGAGCACGACGGCGTTCGCCCCGACGCGGGCGTGGGCCCCGATCGTCACGCCCCCCAGGATCTTGGCCCCGGCACCTACATCAACATGGCCCGCCAGGGTGGGTACCCCTTCGATCGGACCCCCTGTGCCGATCGTGACCTGCTGCAAGAGCAGGCAATTCGGCCCGATGACCGCGTCGGGATGGACCACGATCCCGTTCGGATGCACCACGAGGAGGCCCCCTTCGATTCGACTGTTGAGCGGAATCTCCGCCCCCGAAACGACGCTCCAGAAGCGATGCTCCAGGACCCAGTAACGCCTGAGCCATCGTAAGTGGCGGGGCTTGGCACTCCAATGCTGGTAACGCCGGATCGATCGCAAGAGGCGACGCCCGGGATCCCAGAATGTCCGGCACAATTCTCGGGACCAGTCCGGGGTCGTGGCGGAGACCCCGTCCGCGTGCCGCTCCACGGGTACCATGATGCCGGTGATCCCCCGCGCGAGAGATCGCGCCAATCCTTCGCGAACGCGGACGGCGAGGGAGATGGCTTCGCCGAGCTGAGTTGCTCTATCTATTAAATAAACGAAATTCCATTATTACATGAGATTCACGGACGGGCGGGCGCACCTCCCGGCCGCCGATGACGTTGTCCCCGAAATCCCGCCCCGACGCAATGACCTCTCGCCTCTCACCGCTCTACCCGATTCCTTGCCCACACTCCGCTCGAATGGGACAATCAACACCGATCCCCCCGAACCGCTCGACGATGGCCCGCGTCCCTGGGTGGAACCGTGCCCGATGGCGCTGACGAACGGCCGAAAGGCCGCGACCCCGAGGCGACCGACGTCTGGCAGCCGCCGGACTCGGATCGGGGCGATGCGCACCCGCCGAAGGTTGATCCGCCCCCGGCCGTCGACGACCCGGACCTCGCCCGCTTCGTCCGGGACGCCGCCGAGGTTGGCGTCCTCGAGGCATCCGAAATTGGCGCCTTCTTTGATGGACTCCCGATCGAAAAGCGGCCGCACGACGCCCGAAGCCTGGCGCGAACTCGTGGCCGCGAAGCGATTGACCGCCTATCAGGCCGGCGCGATCTGCCAGGGGAAGGCGAAGGGGTTGGCGATCGGCCGGTACGTCGTGCTCGACAAGCTCGGCGCGGGCGGGATGGGCGTGGTGTTCAAGGCCGAGCAGAGGAAGCTCCGCCGCGTCGTGGCGCTGAAGATCCTGCCGCCGTCGATCACGCGCGAGCCCGAGGCGCTGGTCCGGTTCCACCGCGAGGCCGAGGCCGCGGCGAAGCTCGACCATCCCAACCTCGTCCGCGCCATCGACGCCGACGAGGCGGGCGGCATGCACTTCCTCGTCATGGAGTTCGTCGACGGTCGCGACCTCGGCAAGCTCGTCCGCGCCCGGGGGCCGCTGGCCGCCGGGCAGGCGATCGACGCGATCCTCCAGGCAGCGCGCGGGCTGTCGGCGGCGCACTGGCGCGGCATCATCCACCGCGATATTAAGCCGTCGAACCTCATTCTCGCCTCGGGCGCCACCGTCAAGGTCCTCGACCTCGGCCTCGCCCGGCTCGACGACCCCGACGTCTCCGACGCGGCGGCGGGCGGCCTGACGCTCACCAACGCCTTCCTGGGGACGGCCGACTACATGTCGCCCGAGCAGGCGTTCGACCCCCGGCTCGCCGACGCGCGGTCCGATGTTTATAGCCTCGGATGCACGCTCCACTTCCTCCTGACCGCGAAGCCCGTCTATGGCGGCCGAAGCCTGATGCAGCGGCTACTCGGCCACCGCGAGGGGACGATCCCCAGCCTGCGGACCGCCCGGCCCGACGTCCCGCCGGCGCTCGACGACGCGTTCCGCCGGATGATCGCCAAGGCCCCCGCGGACCGGCCGGGCTCGATGGCCGAGCTCATCGACCTGCTCGAGCCGTGCCGCCAGGCGGCCGGCGATTCCCCCAAGGCCTCGCAGCGCGTCCTGAAGGTGTTCGACGACGGCAAGCCCAGGCCGACCGCCCGCCGCGCCGCGTTCGAGCCGGCGTCGGGCGTCGCCGGCGTCGGACGTCGACCCGACCCCGATCCCCCGGCTTTCAAGCACGCCCCGGCTCGAGCCGGTCGGAGACGATGAGGAGGGCTCGGGCTTCCGGAGCATGGACCCGTCCGGCCGCGTGTTCACGATCCACGGCGCCGACGCCATCGGCTTCCGCCGCTGGATCGACCTCAGTGCGCGCCGAGGGGGCAATCCCGACCTGCATCTCCGCCTTCGACGGCGGCGGCCGCCCGCACTTCGCGGCCGTGGCCGCGCACGGCCGCGACGAGAATGCGTGGGAGGTGATGCTCCACCCGGACGCGATTGAGCTCGCCAAGTATGCGAAGCGGCAGGAGTCGCAGGGGATGAAGCTGGCCCTCTTCGCCGGCTACTCGGCCGGCCCGCGGCTCGGCTCGGTCACCCTGTACCGCCAGGCCGACGACTCCCACGGCGGCGAGATCGGCCTGACCCTCGACGCGCTCCGCGCCGGCTGGTCGAGCTCGACCGCATGCCCCGCAAGGTCGTCCACCTCGCCGGATATCCGAACCACGCGGGAGTGCGTTTCGTCGTTGCCTGGTCTCGCGACGACGGTAAGCCCCGGCGCCGGCAGTTCGACCTGCCGGCCGCGGCGATGCGGGCGTTCCTGGAGGAGTCGCGGAACGACGGCTACCTGCCCGTCGCGCTGACGGCGTATCCCGTCGGCGACGCGACCCGTTTCGCCGCGGTCGTCCGTCCCGCCCCGGGCCGCGCGTGGGAGGACAGTTTCGACCTGACGGCGGAGGCCCTCCGCGAGGAGCTGGCCCGCCGCGGGGGCCGCGGCCCGCTCCCCTCGCTCATGTGCGGCTACCGCCAGGGCGGCGCCGTGCTCTACGCGGCGACGTGGGCCAAGGGTCCCGCCTCGCGCCGCCGCTGACCGAGCCGCCGCGTCACTTCTTCTCGGCCCGCTCCCAGACCTCCTCGACGGACATGCCACTCGACAGCGTGCCGTCGTGGATCCACTTGTTGCCCTCGACCTTGCAGTGGAACGACTGCGGCTTGCTCCTGAGCGCGTCGAAGCCCTCGGTGGTGCTGAACTCGGGGGTCTCCTGATAGGTGTCGCCCACGAGTTTGTAGCTGCCGCCCGAGGCCCGCGCGACGGTGCCGTCCTTGCCGTAGATCACGAGGACGTAGCGCGTCGGCGTGACGATCTTGATCGTGGTGAACGACTCGGGGAATGGGAAATCCTGGCCGCGGTACTTGGCCGTGGCCAGCTTCCACGTGCCGACCAGCCTCTCCTTCGGATCGGGTGGCCTGGGGTCGTCGGCGGCCGGAGCGTAGGACGCCAGTGCGAACGTGGCGATGAGCGCGAGAGATAGGGTCGCAAACCGTCGCATGGAAGGCCTCCTGAACGTCGATACCTGGCTCCATTCAACGGTATCTCCCGGGCGGCGATCGGGCAAGGCGAGTCCTCGATTCGCGAGGCTCTCGCCCTCCCGGTCGACGTCGCCCGGATCCGATTACTCGTCGGGTTATGCTCGAGCTCACACAGGCCGAGTTCTTTCATCAGCGGGGGGAGATACACGCCGATTTGCCCCCGCACACCCTTCTTCCGGCCGTACGTGTCGCCGATCGGATTGCTCGCCGATCGCCCCCACGCCTCGACCGTCCCGTCGTAGGCGGGCTTCGGCTCGTGCGCACCGCCGGGCGCCACCAATCCCCCGCGGCCTTGAGCATCGCGTGGAGATCGTCGATGCAACGGATGTCGTATTCCGGGACGGTCTTGCCGACGGTCCACACGAGCGCTCGCTCCCTGCCCCTCGCCTGCTCTTGGCCCTTGAGATCCCCGTGGATTGCTCAGCAGGCCGCGCGGCCCGGCGTCGCCCTGGGAACCTCCACCGGCCGCGAACCCACACAAACAGGACCGATCGCACCCGACGTCGGACCTCGACCTCGATTTCTGAGGCGGCCGCCGCGACCCGTCGGCGACCTAACACGCTCCGAGGAAAGCACCTACCGCTCGAACTCGTGGAAACGAGGACCGGCCACTCAGACCAGCAGCGCAGCCTCGACCGCCAGACCCGGCCCGAAGGCCATCGCCACGCACGGCCGCGTGCATCCATCCTTCCTCAGCTCATCGAGCACGAACAGCACCGTCGGCGACGACATGTTCCCGTACCGAGCCAGCACGCGATAGGACGCCTCGACCCCCTCGCGGCCGACTCCTGTCGCCTCCGAGAAGGCCGAGAGAATTCTGGGCCCTCCCGGGTGGACGGCCCACGCGGGCACTCCGTCGACGCGCAGCCCGTGCGAGTCGAGCCAGCCGTCCAGCCAGGGCCGAAGGTGCCGCGCGATCAGCTTTGGGACCTTCGTCGAGAGCGTCATCGCGAAGCCGTGGTCGCCGATCCTCCAAGACATCACGTCCTCGGAGTCCTCCACCAGCGTCGAGCCCGTGGCCACCACGCGGTAGGCGGATTCGTTGAACTCATCCGCGGCGACGCACACGACGGCCGCCGCCCCGTCGGCGAAGAGGGCGTTGGCGATGATCGTCGAGGGGTCGAGATCGTACTGGTGATGCAGGCTGCATAATTCGGCGCAGCAAAGAAGAACACATGCGGAGGGGTCAGCGCCGACGAACGACCGCGCGACTCGAAGGCCGTTGATCGCCCCGTGGCAGCCCATGAACCCGACTTGCGTCCGCTCGACGCCGCGCCGAAGGCCCAGCCGCTTGATCAGAGCGATGTCCAGCCCAGGCGAGTAGAAGCCGGTGCACGTGACGGCGACGACGTGCGTGATCCGATCGGGCGAGACCCGGGCGTTCGCCAGGGCCCTGGCGCTCGCCTCCTGCGCGAGGTCGCTCGCGCCGGATTCGTAGCGGCGCATCCGGGCGCCCGTCGTGGGCGAATCCCGCGCGTAAAACGACTGTCGCGCCGCGAGGTCGCCCTCGGACGCGTCCAGGACCGCGCTGTGGCGCGTCTCGACGCCGACGGCGTGATAGACGTCGCGATAATATTGGGCTTCGTCTCGACTCGAACACGTCAGCGCCTGCGCGATCTCCGCCGCGTCGGCCTGGCGTATCGCGTGCGGAGGGACCGCGGTGCCGATGCCCAGGAGGGCCATGCCGTTCATGGGCAGCTCGCCGGCAAGGGGGAGGGGGCGTTGAGGCGGCGGAGCATGTATCCCGACGCGCCCGGCCATCGCGCGAGCGCCCCGAAGGCCAGCGGTGTCAGCCATGGCCGCCGCAGCGCGCCGCTCGCGGCCCGGCAGACGAGCTGGCGACGGCCGACGATCCGTCGATGCAGCGACGACCATTCGCGGATCAGGCCCGGCGTCCATTCCTCGATCGCGCGAATGGCGATCGGCGCGACGGCCAGCCCGGACGCGATCGCCCAGGCCATCCCCTCGCCCGTGAATGGCTCGACGTATCCCGCGGCGTCGCCGAGGAGGAACAGTCGCTCGTCGCCGAGGGGACGGGCCCGGCGGGTTAGGGCGGGCGTCCCGCGCCAGTCGGCGGCGTCGAGCGCGGGGACGGGCGGGAAGCCGGACTCGTCGAGGATCGCCGACGCCGCCCGGGCGGGCGAGCCGAGCGAGCGAACGAGATCCGTTTCGAATGCGGCGGCGATGTTCAGGGAACCGTCCTCGACCCGTACCAGCCCGACGTACCCGCGGCGTCCTGCCGCCATGAAGATCGTGCCGGGATGATAGTCGCCGGGTCCATCCGCGACGACACACCCGGCCCCCACCCGCGAGCGCGGGGCGACGTGGACCTGCGGTTTCGCACCCGCTGGGAGGCAGTTCCCGCCGAGCCCGGCGGCATCGAGGACGATGGTGGCCCTCACGTCGGACGGTTGCCCGCGACGAACGAGGCGGACGCCCCGCGATTCCTCGCGGACCTCACCGACGCTGGCGTGCGTCTCGAACACGACCGTTGCGCCTGCCTCCGACGCGGCCCCGGCGAGAGTGGCGTCGAAGCGGGCGCGGGAGATGGCGACGCCATCAGGGAGGGGCATGGTGGTGGTCTGGCCGCCGAACCGGAGCTGGAATCGGTCGAGGGGAACCGGTCGCAGAGGGCTGGGCACCTGGGACAGGCCGATCGCATCCCCAAGCCCGGCCTCGCGCAACGAATTCAGGGCACGTCCGTTCAGGCACGCCCCGCAGACCTTCCAGCGGGGGAAGGCCGCGCGCTCGACGAGCAAGGTCCGCGCCCCGAGCCGTGCGAGCTCTCGCGCCGCGATCGATCCGGCCGGCCCCGCGCCGACCACCAGGGCATCCCAGTGCGACCCATCGAGACCCCCGCGGGTCATGGCTGGCTCCAGGCGAGGAGGAAGCGCTCGGGCCACCGTCGAGCCACGGTCGCCCCGATCAGGCCCGCCTCGCGCGCCAACTGAAGGGCCTCATCGGGAGTGAACGCCGCGGCGACCGAGACCGGCCCGTCGTGGTGGACGACCGGCGATCGGCTCAGCAGGCGGCAGACGGCCCACGCGAGAACATAACCCGCTCGGCTCCGGGCCAGGTCGTTGATGAGCACGAGCCGTGCCACGGCCATCTTCGCCAGGAGACGGCGAGCCTCGGTGCGGTCGAGGTGGTGCAGGAACAGCGAGCACGTGAGGACATCGAAGCCGCCCGGGATTGGCTCGCGGAGCGCGTCAAGAACGCGGAATGGCACCCGCCCGCGCGACCGGGCCGTCGCGAATCGCACGGCCACGGGGCTGGCGTCGGAGCCTTCGATCACGACCTTCCGCCGGCGCGCCGCCGCCTTGCGGGCCAGGGCGATCGGCACGTCGCCGCCGCCGCTGGCGAGGTCGAGGACGCGGACCGTTCCGCGAGTGGAGCGCGCTAGCTTCTCGATCTCCGGCCAGAGGATCGCCGCCGACCGGCTCAGCGCGTTGATCCGCCCAAGCCCCCGGAGGGCGCGGGCGTGCTCGACCGGGTCGAGCCCCGGGTCGTCCATGACCTCGGGCCGGCGGTCCCGCTCGGATAATCCGGCGAAGGTGGACGACATCGCGGCCCCTGGAGCGTCGGGTCGTCGCCCGACCGGCGCGTCCGGATCGGATCGGACCCTTCCATTTAGGTTAGGCAGGGAAGCGACGGAGGCAAGGAGGCGCCGGCCCCGCCCTCGGGAGGAACGTCGAGACCGGTTCCCTGTGCGGCAGTCCGGGGTCGCACGCCGAACCCGGCCCCGGGAATCGTGTCGGTATATCAGCCCGGATGAGGGCGCCGAACGGTCGCGGCCGTCGTCGAGGGCGGATGGCCCGCACCGCGCCGTTCTCGGGTTGAGAATTCCCGCCTCACTCGTGTACGATCATTGATTCCCCGGGCCTCGCCCCAGACACCGGCCCGACCCCGTTCCGGGAGAGAGACCGACCGTGGCCACCATCGACGACCGAGCGGCGACCGCGACCAAGAGCCTTCCGACTACCGGGGCCGACGTCCTGGTCGAGTCCCTCGCGCGGCACGGGGTCGACGTGGTATTCGCCTATCCGGGCGGCGCCAGCATGCCGATGCACCAGGCGCTCACCCGCCAGCGGGACCGGATCCGGACGATCCTCCCCCGCCACGAGCAGGGCGGCATCTTCGCGGCCGAGGGCTACGCCCGTGTCACCGGCAGGCCCGGCGTCGTCATGGCGACCTCCGGGCCGGGGGCTCTGAACCTCGTCACCGGCCTGGCCGACGCCAAGCTCGACTCGCTGCCGATCGTCGCCATCACCGGCCAGGTCCCCACGAAGGTCATCGGCACCGACGCGTTCCAGGAAACGCCGATGGTCGAGGTCTGCCGGGCGATCACCAAGCACCACTACCTCGTCCAGAACGCCCGCGACATCGCCCGAGTCGTCAAGGAAGCCTTCCACCTCGCCTCGACCGGCCGCCCCGGTCCCGTGCTGATCGACGTGCCCAAGGACGTCCAGAACACGGCCGTCCCCAACCCGAATTACGACGTCGCGATGGACCTACCGGGCTATCGCCTGCCGCCTGCGCCGTCCGGCGAGACGGTCCGGGCGATCGCCGAGGCGATTAAGGGCAGCCGCCGGCCGATCATCTACTGCGGCGGGGGCGTGATCGCCTCGGGCGCGGCTGAGGAGCTGCGCGAGTTCGTCAACAAGACGGGCATCCCGGTCGCCATGACGCTTCAGGGGCTGGGGTCGATCCCCACCGACCACTACCTGAGCCTGGGCATGCTCGGCATGCACGGGACGGTCTACTCGAACTACGCGATTAATGAGGCCGACCTGCTGCTCGCCTTCGGCGTCCGGTTCGACGACCGCGTGACGGGCAAGCTCAGCGAGTTCGCCAAGCACGGGCGGATCGTCCACGTCGACATCGACGCCTCGGAGATCAACAAGAACAAGGCCGCGCACCTCGCGGTAAACTCCGACGTCAAGTCGACCCTCGCTGCGTTGAACCCCCTGGTCGAGAAGGCTGACTACCGCGAGTGGCACAAGCAGATCGACGAGGCCCGCGCCGCCGATCCGATGACGTACGACCAGCGCGACGACGCGATCATGCCGCAGTACGTGATCGACCAGTTCTCGAAGCTCGCCGGCGGCGACTTTCTGATGACCACGGGCGTCGGCCAGCACCAGATGTGGGCCGCGCAGTGGACGAAGTTCACGAGGCCGCGGGCGTGGGTCACCTCCGGCGGCCTCGGCTCGATGGGCTTCGGCCTCCCCGCCGCGATGGGCGCCCAGGCCGCGTTCCCGGATTCGCTCGTCGTCGACATCGACGGCGACGGCTCGTTCGTGATGAACATCCAGGAGCTGGCGACGCTCCACTGCGAGAGTCTGCCGGTCAAGATGATCGTCCTGAACAACCAGCACCTCGGCATGGTTGTGCAGTGGGAAGACCGCTTCCACGGCGGCAACCGCGCCCACACCTATCTCGGCCCCGTCGAGCACCCCGAGGCCGTCGGCGAAGGCTCGGGCGACCTTCCCGAGACGACCTATCCCGACTTCGTGACGATCGCCAAGGGCTTCGGCGTCGCCGCCCGGCAGATCCGCAAGAAAGAGGATGTCGTCGAGGCGCTCCGGGAGATGATCGCCCACCCCGGCCCTTACGTGCTCGATATCCTCGTCCCCTACCAGGAGCACGTCCTGCCGATGATCCCGGCGGGGGGGACGTTCCGGGATATCATCAAGAGCTGAACGGGCCCCGTGCCGGTCCAGATCGGCCCGCCTTCCGCTCTCGACGGTGGGTCCGTCGGAGAACGAGCCATGATGTCCAGCAACTTGAAAGCGTTCGCCAAGGCGAGCCCGTTCACGCCGTTCTACGTCAGGATGGCGGACGGGTCGGTCCACACGTTTCACCATCCCGAGTTGATCGCGGTTGGCAAGGCGGCGGCCCTGGTCTTCGCGCCGAACTCCGAGGACTTCGCCGTCCTCGACTTGAGACTCATGACCGAGGTGGGCCCAATCCCGGCCGGGGCCGACGCCCAGCGGACGGGTTGATCCCGAGACCGGTACTCGTCGCCTCCGCTTCGCCGCCTCCCATCCCGCCTCCTTATCCGTTATCCTGGACCCCATCAAAACGCCGGCCCAACTCCCGCCCAGGCCCGACGACGCCGCGGGCCCCAGGACTCTCCGCATGAACATCGACGCCGACGACTTTTACGTCAACCTGAACCTGAACACCGAGATGGAGCTGCCGAGCGGCCGGGACACCGTCCTGCACTACTTCGAGCAGATGAAGAAGGCGTTCCCCGACCTCCGAAACTTCTACACCCGCGAGAGCGGCGACATGGTCCTCGAGGGGGACAAGGAAGAGCAGAGCTACCGATGGGTCGCGCTCGAGCCGAAGCGGCTCTGCTCGGGAATGGTGAACCCCGACACGCTCGAGGAGGCCTACCGGCAGCACGAGATCGTCCTCGACCTCGCCCCGCACCTGCTCACGATCAGCGTGCTCGACTGCGAGGCGCTCGACGTGATGTACGGCTTCGACTTCACGTACGAGGGCAACCACGACGAGGTCGTCGCCGAGGCGCTGGGCGTGATCCCCGGCCTGGAGGCGATGTTCGAGGGCGGTTCCGCCCGGGTGATCAACTACGAGCCGACGATCACGCTGGCGCTTGAGGACTCGTGCCGGCTCCAGGCGCGGCTCTCGATCGAGACCCGCACGAACGCCTACCAGGTCCGCACCGGCGAGTTCGGCGACGACCAGATCAGCCTCTACTTCACCGTCCGCCAGTACTGGGGCCAGGGCACTGAGGGCACCTTCCTCGACGCCTTCCGCCGCCAGCGCTCGCTGGGGGAGGAACTGCTCCAGTCGGCCGTGATCCCGAAGATCGTCCGGCCGCTGGCGCGGGCGATCGCGTCGAGGTAGGGATGGGATATAATGGGCGGGGTCGCGATCAAACTCCCGTTCGCGGCCTGGGAGGAGGTCCGGGATCATGGCCACCGTTAAAGCCAAGGGGAAGAGACCGGCCCTCGTCGGCAAGCCCCCGAAGTCAAAGGTTCCATCGTCGACGGCGAACGGCATCTCACGGGCTTCGGCCACCTTGAAGGGCATCGCCGATCCGATCCGGCTGGATATCCTCATGTCGCTCGATGATTGCGAGATGGGTGTCGCGGACCTGTGCGAGCGGGTCGGGGGAGCCCCCCGTCCGTCAATCATCACCTCGCTCTCCTCCGGCACAATCATCTGGTCCTCTCACGTCCTCAGGGGCAGTGGCGTTCATTTCGCCTCACGGAACGAGGACGAAAGGTCGTCGACGCCCTCCGCGGACATTTGGGGCTGGGATCAAACCAAGGCAAGCGAGCCACGCAAGGCACGGAGATCGACCCCGACCTCCTGGACGATATGGCGGGTTTCGTGGACGATCCTGAAGGATGGTTCCGGACCCCGAACGGCGAGTTCGAAGGGCGCAAACCTGTCGACTTACTCGGAACAGACGACGAGGCCAGGCTGAGGAATCGCATCGAGGCGGCGAAGCTTGGCCTGTTCTCATGAAGCTGTCCGCGTGTGCAAAGCTCGCGCTCCGGCCGGTGCACGAGACGTGGTATCGAGCGATCGCCCTGAAGTATTGGGCCACGGCGCTCACCACCACTCACACGCCGACGGTCACGACAAGATTTAGCCCTGGTTCTGCGGCGAAGATACCCTTCGAACTCCTGTATCTCGGCGAGAACCAACTCGTCGCGCTGTACGAGGTCGGTGCTCTGGTCGGACCTCCCGATCAACCGATCGCGTACCCGCCCAGGAGTAAGATGGCACCGATCGATGTGGCCGTTCGACTTCAGGCCGTCGCCGACCTTGCGGACCCGATCCAAATCAGGTTGCTCGATGTGTCCTTGCAAGAGCTAACGGGCAACTGGGACATGTATCCGCCGGGTGAGGCCCCGACTCAGAAACTGGGTGCAGCGCTGTTCGCCACTCCGGGGCTGGAGGGCTTCATTACAATTTCGGCGAAGAGATCGATGTGCCGGAACCTCGTCGTGTTTCCGCAGAAGCTGCTCACCGGTAGCGAGCTGCTCTTCAGAGATCCGATCAAGAAGAAGACTCACCGGATCGGGCCGAAGCCATAACACCTTTGATCGCGACGGTCCGCCGGGACTTCTCCTGATGCCACCCCTGAGGCCTCCCATGCCCCGCCTCAGCCAGCTCGCGAGCCACCTGACGGCCGAGACCGCCTTCACCGTGCTCGCGATGGCCCGCGCCCTCAAGGTAAAAGGCAAGGACGTCGTCGAGCTCGAAATCGGCGATAGCCCATTCCCCAGCCCGCCCGAGGCCAAGGCCGCCGGCATCGCCGCGATCGAGGCGAATCAGACCAATTACGGGCCCAGTCTCGGATTGCCCGAGTTCCGCGCGGCCGCGGCGAAGATGGTCCGCGATGAGTTCGGTGTGCCGGCAAACCTCGAGAACGTCGTCGTCGCCTCGGGGGCCAAGCCGTTCGAGCAGTTCTTCGTCGAGGCCCTGGTCGACCCCGGCGACGGCGTCCTCATCTTCAGCCCGCACTTCCCGACCTATGTCCCAAACCTGCAACGACGCGGCGCACGCGAGGTCCTCGTCCCGCTAAAGGCCGAGGACCAGTTCCGTCCCCGAGCCGAGGACGTCGCACGCTTCCTCGCGGCCGACCCGAAGCCGCGTGCCATTTTCCTGAATTCGCCCCACAACCCGACCGGCGGCGTGGCGACGCGGGAAGACCTGGCGGCGATCGCTGACGTGGTGCGGGGGACGGACCTGGTCGTCTTCTCCGATGAGCCGTACTGCCACATGGCGTGGTCGGCGCCCCACTCGTCGATCCTCGCCGAGCCGGGGATGTTCGACCACGCGGTCGCGGCCTACACCTTCAGCAAGTCGTACAGCATGAGCGGCTGGCGGATCGGCTTCGCCGTCGGGCACCCCGAGGTCGTCGAGTCGATCGGCAAGCTCATCAACACGACCGCCTCGTGCAGCCCGCCGTTCGTCCAGCAGGCGGCGCGGGCCGCGCTGGAGCAGTCGGCCTCGTATCGCGCCGACACCATGGCCCGATTCCGCGGCAAGGTCGAGCGGCTCGTCGCGGGTCTGCAGCGCATCGAGCGTGTCCGCGTCGATCCTCCCGGCGGGACGTTCTACGTCTTCGCCGACGTCCGTGCGATCTGTGACCCTTTGCGGATCACCTCGCACGGCCTGGCCCTCTACCTGCTCGAAGGCGCCGATGACGACTTCGGCGTCGCCTGCCTGGGCGGCGAGTGCTTCGGCGAGGCCGGCCGCGGCTTCCTCCGGTTCAGTTGCGCCGAGCCGGATGAGCGGATCGACATGGCCGTCGGGTTCTTGGAGCAGGCGATCCGCCGGGTCGATCGCGTGAGGGCCTACCTCGAGACCCGTCCCGAGCATCGCGCGTAGCGACGAGGGGCTGCCTGGCGATGCATCTCGGCCGCGAGGGCGAGGCCCCCGCCGAAGCGGGGTCGATGCGAGCCCGGGCTTGACCACGCCTGTAAGGGACCGATCCGGCCGATTGTGGTTCGAGGTTTAGCCTCCTGTTCCGAACCGCACCGAGCCGCACGAAAGGCGGACGCTCGGGTTCGCTCGACGCCCGGGCTCGGGTTCGCTCGGCGCAGGGTCGTCGAAGGGCGGCGCGACCGTCGGCCCCCATGTCCAGCACGGGGCCGCTCGAAGGTGAACGAAGGCCGTCTCGCAGGTTCGCTCGGCGCGGGGTCCCGGGTTCGCTCGGCGCTTCGTCCTGCCGCCGCCGAGACCTCTCCGGCTGTGGACTGGCCGGCGGCCGCTCTACCTTCGCCATCGCCGCCCGCGTATGATGGAAGGATGAACAGGCCATCGAACGCCCAATCGCCCGGAGGCTAGTGGTGCCGCCGTCCAAGAAGTCGCCAGCCGCCCGCACTCGCCGGCGGAGCCCGAAAGACCCTTGGGCCGACGCCATGGCCCACCTCCGCTCGCTCGACGAGAAGTGGGCCGAGCGGATCGACAAGGTCGGGCCGTGCAAGTTGGACCTGCGGCCGGACAGGTTCGGGACGCTCGTCCGCGCGATCATCGGGCAGCAGATCTCGACGAAGGCCGCGCGGTCGATCGACCAGCGGCTCCGGGACCTCGCCGGCGACCCGCACGAGCCGGAATCGATCATCAAGGTCGGATTCGACGGCCTCCGCTCCGTCGGACTGTCGGGGGTGAAGGCCCGCTACGTGCTCAACCTCTGCGAGGCGGTGATCGCAGGGACCGTTCCGCTCGACGAGTTCCACGACTGGGAGGACGAGGCCATCGTCGCGAGCCTGACGTCGATCAAGGGCGTCGGACCGTGGACGGCGGAGATGTTCCTGGTCTTCTGCCTGGGGCGGCCGGACGTGATCTCGCCCGGCGACCTGGGCATCCGCGTCGGGTTCCAGCGGCACCACGGGCTCGAGGCCCCGCCCACTCCGAAGCAGTGCCGCGAGTTGGCCGAGCCCCTGCGGCCCTATCGGTCGATCGCCATGTGGTACCTCTGGCGGGAGGTCGACGCCCCGAAGTGATCGGTCCGGCGGAGAAAAACCGATCGCGCCTCGCTGCTCGCCGCATTACGGTGGGATGACCAGGCGGGAGGTTCGCCGTCGATGACCACGGGAAGCCAGGGCGCCGCGCTCCGACAGCTCCGCACGCTCCTCGATCGGGGAGCCGTGGGCCAGCTCTCGGACGCGGAATTGATCGAGCGCTTCCTCTCGGATCGCGACACCAACGCCGACGCGGCGTTCGCGGCCCTCGTCGAGAGACACGGGCCAGCGGTGTTCCGCGTCTGCCGGAGCGTGCTGCGTGATGCGGAGGCCGCGCACGACGCATTCCAGGCGACGTTCCTCGTCCTCGTCCGCAAGGCCGGCTCGGTCCGCGTCCGCGACTCGATTGGTCCGTGGCTGGTCGCGGTGGCGTACCGGACGGCCTCCGGGGCCCGGTCGGCGGCGAATCGGCGGAGGGCCGTCGAACGCGATGCGACGCAGTTGAGGACGTCCCGCGAACCGTCCGACGAGGACCTTGCCCAGGAAGTCCGCGCCGAGGTCGACCGGCTGGCCGACCGCTACCGGCGGCCGATCCTTCTCTGCTACTTCGCGGGGCTGACCCACGAAGGGGCGGCGCGGCAGCTCGGGTGCCCGGTGGGGACGGTCCGGAGCCGGCTGGCGTGGGGACGCAAGCAGTTGCGCGAGCGGCTGATGCGGCGGGGACTGGTCCCTGCGGTGGCCCTCGGGCCTCTGGCGGCCACGCCGACCCGGGCCTCCGTGCCGTCGGCGCTCCTGATCCGGACGGCCCGGGCCGCGTCGCGGTCCGGGATGAGAGAGGCGGTCTCGGCCGGGGCGATCGTCCAGGCCGAACGAGTCGTGAGGGCCATGTTCATGACCAAGCTCAAGGGGATCGCCGCGGCCCTGCTGACGCTCGCGCTCGTCGCGACCGGCGGTGGGGTGCTCGCGCAGCAGCAGCAGGACAATCCCGGGCCGCGCCCGGCGGCCGAAAGGCCGTTTCGCCCGATGGACCTCGACGATGTCACATTCGAGTTGACGACTCTGTATCAGAAGCTCGCGCCGCCGAAGGTCCGCCCCGACGTCGAGCTCGAGATGCTCCTCCGCACCGCCCGCGAGCAGGAGCAGGCCGGGCATCTCGACCAGGCCCTCGCCCTGACGGCGCGGATGGAGACGGCGCTGCAGGAATGGCAAGCGAAGCTCCATCCCCCGACCGCGGAGACGACCATCGACGCGCCGCAGAATTACATCAAGCGGATCGCCGTAATGCCTGGTGAGGCGGTCCCGCCCGCGAAGGGGCAGCCCGACCGTCCCTGGAGCGCTGAGGAGCTGCGCAAGCTGCCGGCCGACGAGGCCCGGAGGAAACTCACTCAGGCGGACGCCCAGCGGGCCGCCACCCCGTTCCCGGAGCCGACTCCGCTCGACCCGCCCGCGGAGGGGCCGGTGGCCAAGGCGTCGCAGGGATCGCCGGCCAACCCCGCCACCAGGCCGCCCGCCGCGAACGACGACCGTCCCGATCGGCCGCTGCTCACCCTGGAGGACGCCCAGCAGGCCGCCGCCCGGTTGCAGAAGGGGAACTCGGCCCGGTCGATGAAATGGACCCGGGCGCAGCTCGCCGCCGAGCTCGAGCGGAAGGTCCCGCTCGCGGTCCGGTGCAACGCGGGTATCGTCGCCGCAATCAAGACCATCCAGAGGGCCTACACCGGGCCCGATGGACCCGTCCCGATCTTCTTCGACCTGAACGGACCGGGGAAGGCAAACGCGAGCCTCTTGAAAGACGTCTACCTCAATGTCGAGGACGTCCCACTCCGCACGGCGCTGAGGACGGTGCTCGACCAGGCGGGCCTGACCTATCGCGTCGAGGAGGGCCGCATCGTGATCGTCGAGGTGACGACCGATCCCACGCCCTCGCAGAAGCCGTGATCGAGGCCTGCCCTCAGGTGGACGGAACGACCAGGCCCACCGGGCCCTTCGCGGGCGGGTCGAGGTCAGGCCAGGTCCCGCACGCAGCCGCACGAAGGTGAACAAAAGGCGTACGCTCGGGTTCGGTCGGCGCCTGTGCCTGGGTTCGCCCGGCATGTCGGCCGGCTCCCCCGCACCCCCCGGGGCCCAGACGGACCCACGTCGGAGGGCCGGGCTCCATTCCGGGGCGCCTCTTCGCTCGGCCCCGACCCCGCGTTCGTCCTATCCCCGGGCCGGGTTCGAACATCCATCGCCGCGGCCCGGCCTCGACCGCCTCCCGGCTTGGCAATCCCCGCCGTCCGATGGCATCATATTCGCGCAGGGTCGCCGAGAGCACGTCCGCCCGGGAGGACGCCCCGAGGGCAGCGCGATGGAGAGATACATCATCAAGCTCTACGTCACGGGGAAGACACCCCGGCGCAGGGCGCGATCGACAACCTCCGGCGGATCTGCGAGCAGGAGCTGGGCGGGAGGTACGACCTCGCCGTCATCGACGTCCTCGAGCGGCCCCAGCTCGCCGAGGACGACAAGATCCTCGCAACCCCGACGGTCGTCAAGGAATTGCCCGTGCCCATCCGCCGGATCATCGGCGACCTGTCGGATACGGAACGTGTCTTGCTAGGGCTCGACCTCCGTCCCGCCCCGGAGGCTCGCGGGACGAAGGGAGTTTAGCCGTGACGATGGTCTTCACCGACGGCGAGCTCCCCAAGCTCCGCACGGAGATCGAGGGCTTCGATTTGATCGCCAACGGCGGCCTGCCCGCGGGCCGCGCGACGCTGCTCTCGGGGACCTCGGGCAGCGCCAAGACGGTCTTCGCGGCGCAGTTCCTGGCGGCCGGCATCACCACGGCCGACCAGCCGGGCGTCTTCATCACGTTCGAGGAGACGCCCGACGACATCCGCCGCAACATGAAGGGCTTCCACTGGGACATCCCCGCCTGGGAGGCCGCCGGCAAGTGGGCGTTCGTCGACGCCTCGCCCGACCACGGCGACCCGCACATCGAGGCCGGCGGCTACGACCTGGGCGCGCCTGCTCGTGCGGATCGAGCACGCCGTCAAGAAGGTCGGCGCCCGCCGGGTCGTCCTCGACTCGATCGGCGGCGTCTTTGCCCAGCTCGCCGACGCCGGCGCCGTCCGCCGCGAGCTCTTCCGCGTCGCCAGGGCGCTGCGGCGCATCGACGTGACGTCGATCATCACGGCCGAGCGGACCCAGGACCACGGCTCGATCTCGCGGTACGGCGTCGAGGAGTTCGTCTCCGACAATGTCATCATCCTCCGCAACACGCTCCAGGACGAGGTCCGCCGCCGGACGGTCGAGATCCTCAAGTTCCGCGGCACGAACCACCAGAAGGGGGAGTGGCCGTTCACGATCGTCCCGGGTCGGGGCGTGGTGGTCATCCCGCTCTCGGCGCTCGAGCTCAAGCAGAAGTCGTCGGCGGCCCGCATTCCCTCGGGCGTCCGCGAGCTCGACGCGATGTGCGGCGGCGGGTTCTTCCGCGACTCGATCATCCTCCTCTCGGGGCCGACGGGCACGGGCAAGACTCTGGTGACGACCGAGTTCCTCGCCGGCGGCGACGCCTCGGGCGAGCGTTGCCTGCTCTTCGCCTTCGAGGAAAGCCGCGAGCAGCTCGTCCGCAACGCGACCGGCTGGGGCGTCGACTTCGCGCGGATGGAGGCCGAGGGCAAGCTCAGGATCGTCTGCGCCTACCCCGAGTCGGCCGCGCTGAAGGACCACCTGATCTCGATGAAGCGCGAGATCGAGGAGTTCCGCCCGGAGCGGGTGGCCGTCGACAGCCTCTCGGCGCTCGAGCGGGTGGCGCCGCTGAAGAGCTTCCGCGAGTTCGTCATCGGCCTGGTCTCGCACGTCAAGCACCTGGAGGTGCCCGGGCTGTTCACCTCGACGACCTCGTCGCTCCTGGGCGGCGACTCGATCACCGAGACGCACATCTCGACGATCACCGACTCGATCGTCCTGCTCCGCTACGTCGAGATGCACGGCCAGATGCGCCGGGGGCTGACGGTGCTCAAGATGCGCGGGTCGCTCCACGACAAGGAGATCCGCGAGTTCACGATCGACGGGAACGGCATGCATATCGGCGCCCCGTTCCGCGAGGTGACGGGCATCCTCTCGGGCCACTTCCGCCGGATCGCGATCACCGACCTGTCCGGCAACGGCAGCGGCAACCGGACCGGCGACGACGAGGACGATGACGTGTTCCCCGGCCTTGGCCCCCGGGAATGAGACGACCGCACACGGGCGTGGCGATGGCTCGCGAAGCATCGGACGAGGAGAAGTTCCGCCGCCTGATCGAGGCGGGCGCCGACGGGATGCTCGTCGTCATGCACGACGGGACGATCGGCTTCGTCAACCCGTCGGCGTGCGAGATCCTCGGCCGCCCGGACTGCCACCTGGTCGGCGAGCCGTTCGGCATCCCGCTCGTCCCTGGCGAGACGACCGAGATCGACGCCCGCCGGCCCGACGGCGAGGTCCGCGTCGCCGAGATGCGCACCGCCGTCACGACGTGGCAGGGCCGCCCCGCGTACCTCGCCTCGCTCCGCGACATCACCGAGCGGAAGCGGGCCGAAGAGGCGCTCAGAGAGGCCGACCGGCGCAAGGACGAGTTCCTGGCGATGCTCGCCCACGAGCTGCGGAACCCCCTGGCGGCGATCAACAACGCCGTGAACGTGGCCAGCCGCACGGCGTCGCCGGCCGACCAGGCGTGGAGCCGCGAGGTGATCGGCCACCAGTGCCGGCACCTCGGGCGGCTCGTCGACGACCTGCTCGACGTCTCGCGGATCACCCGCGGCAAGATCCAGCTCCGCCGCGAACGGGTCGAGCTCGCCCCGATCCTCGAGCGTGCGTGCGAGGCCGTCCGCCCGCTGATCGACGAGCGGGGCCATGTCCTCTTCGCCCCCCGCGTCCCGTTCGGCATCTGGCTTGACGCCGACCCCGCCCGGCTCGAGCAGGTCGTCATCAACCTGCTGGCCAACGCCGCCAAGTACACCGAGCCCGGCGGCCGGATCGCGCTCTCGGCGTGCCTCGAGGGCGCCGAGGTCGTTGTCCGGGTGACGGACAACGGCGTCGGCCTCCCGGCCGAGGCGATCCCGCGCATGTTCGAGCTCTTCGCCCAGGGCGAGCGGACCCTGGCGCGGTCCGAGGGCGGGCTGGGGATCGGCCTGACGCTTGTCCGCTCGCTCGTCGAGCTGCACGGCGGCTCCGTCACCGCGACCAGCCCCGGCCCCGGCCTGGGGAGCACGTTCACCGTCCGCCTTCCCGCGATCGACCCGACGCGCCCCGCGACCGAGTCCGCCCCGTCCGTCCCCCCCGTCGAGGGCCGGGCCGCGCGGATCCTGATCGTGGACGACCACGTGGAGTCGGCCGAGGGGATGCTGAAGCTGCTCGAGCACCTCGGCCACGAGGCCCGGATGGTCCACGACGGCGCCTCGGCGCTGGACGCGGCGGCGGAGTTCCGGCCCGAGATCGTCTTGCTCGACATCGGCCTGCCCGGCATGGATGGCTACGCAGTCGCCTCGCAGCTCCGTGCCGATCCTCGGCTCGCCCGCCCGCTCATCATCGCCGTCTCCGGCTACGGGCAGGAGGCGGACCGCGCCCGCTCCCAGGAGGCCGGGATGGACTACCACCTGATCAAGCCCGTCGACATCGAGACGCTGATCGAACTCCTCGACCGGCATACCTCGTCCGGGCCATCCTGCTGCTGAGCAAGTCGGCGCGGGGAAGCTATCCTGTCTGGCGAGTGCGAGGCTCCCGCCGGGCCGCGCATCCACTCCGGGTCGGCGGAAGCCTCGCCCTCCGATCCCGATCGGAGCTACCGCATGCCCACACCCCCCTCCACCGCCCTCGTCACCGGCGCCTCGGCCGGCCTCGGCCGCGAGCTCGTCCGCCAGCTCGTTCACGACCGGGGCACGACCGTTTACGCGACGGCCCGCCGCCTCGACCGGCTCGAAGCGCTCCGGTCGGAGCTGCCCGACGGCAAGGTGCACGTCCTCGCCGGCGACATCGCCTCCGCCGAGTTCCGCGAGGAGCTCTGGGACTGGGCCGAGCGTGAATCCGGCGGGATCGATGTGCTGATCAACAACGCAGCCGTCGGACACTACGCCGACTTCGCCGATCAGGACCCCGCGCAGGTCCGGCGGATCGTCGAGGTCAACGTCATGGCTGTCTTCGACCTCACCCAGCGCGCGATCCGGACGATGCGGGAACGCCGGCGTGGCGAGATCGTCGAGGTCTCGTCCGTCCTCGGGACGTTCGGAATCCCCTATTCGGCCGTCTACGTCGCCTCGAAGCACGCGGTGGACGGCCTGGTGAAGAGCGTCCGCCACGAGCTCCGCGGCTCGGGAGTGCGTCTCTGGGCGTTGCGTCCGGGGCGGTTCGCCAGTGAGTTCCGCCGGATGTCCCTGGGCGATCGCGGCACCGACCGCGCCGAGCCCGGCGAGCCGGTCGAGGCGATCGCCCGCGGCCTGATCCGGCATCTCGGGACGCGAAAGGCCTTCATCACCCCCACGCCCAAGGCGACCCTCACCGTCGCCGTCCCCCACTGGCTGCCCGGCCCGTTCGAGGCGTTGATGCGCTGGCTGGGACCCGAGCGGTTCGCGAAGGAGGTGGGCGGGGCGATCAGGCGTTCATCGGCTCCTTGATCTGCCGGACGAAATGGTCGCCCTTGCCCCTGGCCTTGAGCTCCCTGGCCCGCGCCTCGGCGGAGTCCTTGTCGGTGAAGTCGAACGTGGCGACGGTGCGCCCGCCGATGTCGCAGACGGCCCAGACGACGCGCATTTTCGGCGCCTCGGCCGGCTTGGGGCGGCGCTCGGTGGGTTCGGCGCGGGGCTTGCGCTCTTTGGGCAGCTCGATGCCCAATCGCTCCAGGGCCTCCGCCTCGGCCCGCAGTTCGAATCGGTTCCGCATCCGTCGCGCCATGGTCTTGCTCGCTTCGTTCGTCGAGGAGGGATGGACGAGGTGCCGTCCATTATCGCCCCGGAGGGCCGCGCGACAAGGCGGACCCACGTGACCGGCCTCGCGCCGGCTCAATCTTCGCTGATGAAGGCCCAATCGTCGTCGAGGCGGACGGCCGACCAGAGGTTGAACAACGTGTTGGGGGGTCCTTGGAGCGACCTATCGGCCGCCCGTGGAGCGTTGCGGACGAAGCCGTCGAACCCGGCCGGGTCGATATCAAGCCACAGACAAGGACGGCCGTTTCTCAGCTCCGCCTTCTGGATGAGGAACCGACCGACCCGTTCGGGCCTGGTCAAGGTGTAGCCCGCCTCCAACCGTGCGGCGAACGCGCAGAAGTCGCTCCGGCTCGCGAGGAAGGCCAGCCGCAACGGCCACCTCGTCGCGACGACAGTAATCATGAGGGCGATGCAGGCAGTTGCGATGATGAGGGCAAGGCGATGCGTGCCCCCGCTCTTGCGCCAGGCCAGGGCTGGCGAGATGACGAGGATGAAGAGCGAGGCAATCCCCGCGCAGAAGATATCAACGACAGGCCTGATTCCCCCCGCCGAGAGCGCCACGATCGCCAACGCGAGCACTACCGGGCACCACCTGGCCAGCGGACGGCCTCGCCTCGTGAGGAGGACAAGCGGATAGGCCGCGAAGAAGAGCCAGGTCCAGTCGGAATCAGCGGCGAAGAGGGCGCCGCAGACCATCGCGGCGAGGCCGACGACGACCCCGAGCTGAGCGACCGAAAGGTGTGGTCTCATGGCCACCGTTGCCCTCCGAGCCCCAATGTCCCCGGCCGATCGTATCCTCGTTTCGCCGGAAGGCAATCGGAGCCATTGAAACCGGCGGCCCCGGCCGCGGGTAAAACAGGCAACACAGCCCGCCGACGACCCGATTTACTACCGGTTTTCCAAGGAGCCGACCATGCCCACCCGAGCCCTGCGCTCATGGTCCGTCGCCCGCTGGGCGGCAATCGCACTCGTCGCGGTCTCGTCGCGAAGCGCCTTCGCCGACGGCCCCCGCGGGGCCGAGTGGGTGTCGAAGGACGCGATCGTCTACGTCGAGGCGACCCATCCCAAGATCCTCCTCGACCGCGCGATCGACCCAAAGATGCAGGAGCGGCTCGCGGCGATCCCGCAGTATGAAAAGTTCCTCAAGAGCCCGAAGTTTGAGGAGCTGAAGAACGGCGTCCAGTTCGTCTCGATGCTCCTTGACACGAAGTGGGACGAGGGACTCTGCAAGCTCGCCGGCGGCGGAATCGTGCTGGCGCTGGAGGTCCAGCCGGGCAAGGGGCCCGTGCCCGTCGTCGCGGTGACGCCGACCGACCCCGCTTTCTTGAAGAAGGCCCACGCCAAGCTCCTCGAGATCGCCCGCAACGACGCCAAGACCAAGGGGAACCCCGACCCGGTCCAGGAGTCGACCCATAAGGGCGTGACGATTTACAGCCTGGGCAAGGACCAGGCGCACGCGATCGTCAAGGACACGCTGGTCATCTCCCACTCGGCCGACCTCCTGAAGCGGGTCGTCGAGCGAGCGCTGGACGGGTCGGCCGATTCGATCGCGAGCAACCCCCAGTGGAAGGCGCGGCGGGCAAAGGTCGGCGATGACACGCTCGCGTGGGCACTGGTCCGGCTCGACCGGCTCCGCGAGATCGACAAGAAGTTCGTCGTCGCCGAGCCGAACAACGCGGGGCCGACGTTCCTCCTCGGCCAGTGGATCGACGCATTCCGCAAGGCGCCCTGGGTCGCCGCCCAGGTCCGCTGGACCGACTCGAACCTCGGCGCCGAGGTCACGATGCCGACGCCGGAGGGCGGCTACTCGGAGACCTTCAAGAAGTTCCTCCCGCCCAGGGGCGAGGCCGCCCTTCTGCCGCTCAGGCCGAAGGGGACGATTGCCAGCCTCAGCCTCTGGCGCGACGTGTCGGCGGTCTGGGACGTGCGGAACGACCTGTTCCCGCCCGAGGTCGTCCAGGGCCTGGCGCAGCTCGACACCTTCGCCGGCCAGTACTTCGGCGGCCGCGACTTCGGCTCGGGCGTCCTCGGCGCGATCGGGCCCGACTGGCGGCTGGTCGTCGCCGAGCAGGATTACTCCGCGATCAAGCCCGTGCCCGACAACAAGCTCCCCGCCTTCGCTGTCGTTATCGACCTCAAGCCCGACGACGACGACTTCGCCCAGCGGCTCAAGGTCGCGTTCCAGTCGTTCATCGGCCTCGCGAACCTCGGCGCCGCACAGTCGAAGGCCCCGCCGCTGGAGCTGGGCTCGGAGGTCGTCGACGGCGTCACGATCGCCACCTCGCACTTCATGGCCCCCAAGGCCGCCCCCGGCGCCAGGGAGCCCGTCCACCAGCGGCAGAATTACAGCCCCTCGGCCGCGCAGGTGGACAACCATTTCATCCTGAGCTCGAGCCTCGGCCTGACGAAGGACCTGATCCCGACACTCCGCCAGCCCGCGAAGCAGACCGACGTCACCGCGATCCTCACGGCCGACGGCCCGACGCTCGTCCACCTGCTCGAGCTGAACCGCGGGCGGCTGGTCTCGCAGAACATGCTCGAGAAGGGGAACGACAAGGCCACCGCCAGCGGGCAGATCGACCTGCTGCTGAATCTGCTCCGCTACGCGGGAGTCGGCATGCTGACGGCGAAGGACAATCCGGATTCGGTCGAGTTCCGCCTCGACTTCACGCTCGGGACGAAGTAGCTCCCTCCCGGGAGGGCGAGGCTCCCGCTGAGCCGGGCATCGAGCCGGGCACGGTGGGAGGCCGCCCGCCCCAGATCGCCGCCTGATGCCCGGCTCGGCGGGAGCCTCGCCCTCCCGGACGCGGTCGAAATCCACATGATCAGCCTACAGGCCCATAACATGAACACGTCCCCGCTCCTCTCAGACCCCTCCCGCGCCTGGGCCCCCTACGAGCCCTCCGCGAAATCCCCCTGGGACCTCCCCCGCGTCGCCCACCTCCACCGTCGCGCCGGCTTCGCCGCCCCGTGGGCGACCCTCGAGCGCGACCTGAAGGACGGGCCCGAAAAATCGATCGACCGCCTGCTCGACGGCGAACCGACCAGCGGCGACGGCCAGTCGGCCGACGAGTTCGACGCACTGCTCGACGAGATGGCGCTGCGGATCGGCTCCGACGCCTCACCCACGAGGCTCCAGGGCCTCTGGCTCTACCGGATGATCCTCACGGCGCGTCCGCTCCGCGAGCGGATGACGCTCTTCTGGCACAACCACTTCGCCACGTCGCTCGCGAAGGTCGAGAACCCCGTGCTGATGCAGCGGCAGAACGCCCTCTTGCGCGAGCATGCCCTGGGGAACTTCCGGTCGATGCTCGCCGCCGTGGGCAAGGACCCCGCGATGCTTGTCTGGCTCGACGCGTCGGCCAACCGCAAGGCGAAGCCGAACGAGAACTACGCCCGTGAGGTCATGGAACTCTTCACGCTCGGCCGCGGGCGGTACACCGAGAAGGACATCCAGGAGGCCGCCCGCGCGTTCACCGGCTGGTTCGTCGTCCGTGACCGGTTCAGCATGCTGCCGACTCAGCACGACGACGGAGTCAAGACGATCTTCGGCAAGACAGGCCGGTTCCGCGGCGAGGACCTGCCCTCGCTTCTGCTCGACCAGCCCGGCACTGCGCCGAGTTCCTGGCGGGGAAGCTCTATCGCCAGTTCGTCAGCGAGGTCGACCCTCCCTCGCCGGCCTTGCTCATGCCGCTGGCAACGGCGCTTCGATCGTCCGACTACGACATCGCCGCGACGGTGCGGACGATCCTCCGGTCGAACCTGTTCTTTGATACGAGTATGAGGCGGCGACGGGTGAAGTCGCCGGTCGAGCTGGCGGTCGGGACCGTGCGTGCCCTGGAGATCCTCAAGCCAACGGTCTCCTCGGAGGCGCTGGCCGAGTCGACGTCGCGGATGGGCCAGACGCTCTACGCCCCGCCGAGCGTCGCCGGGTGGGACGGCGGTCCGACCTGGATCAACACCACGGCCATGCTTAACCGGACGAACCTCGCCCTGGCCCTGCTCGGCAAGGACGACGAGCGTTTGGGGGGGCGATGCGACGCGAAGAAGCTCGCCGCGAAATACGGCGTCCAGCCGAGGAAGTTCTACGTCGACCTGCTCGTTCAGGACGCGCTCGACTCGGGAGTTATCGGGCCGGTCAACGACCCGGCCGAGATCGCGACGCTCGTCCTGACAACGCCCGAATACCAGCTTGCCTAAGGGGAACGAACCATGCCTGCCAACCGCCGCGACTTCCTCCGCTCGTCCCTGGCCGCCAGCACGCTCGTGTCGATGGGGGCGTCGACCGTCCCCGGCTTCCTTACGAGCTCGGCGCGGGCCGCCAACGATTCGAAGTCGAGCGACCGCGTCCTCGTCGTCGTCCAGCTCGTCGGCGGCAACGACGGCTTGAACACCGTCGTCCCGCATAAGCTCGACGGCTACGCCAAGGCGCCGCCGGGCCCTCCGATTGCCGTCGGGCCAGATCCACAAGCTCTCGGACGAGATCGGCCTGCACCCCTCGATGGGCGAAATGGCCCGGCTCGTCGAGGCCGGCAAGGCCGCGGTCGTCCAGGGCGTCGGCTATCCCAACCCCGACCGCTCTCACTTCCGTTCGATGGAGATCTGGGAGACCGCGCGATTGGAGTATGGCGCGCTGGAAACCGGCTGGCTTGGCCGCGCCCTCGACACGAGGGCCGGCGAGGCCGGTGGCGACATCCCCGGCCTGCACGTCGGCTCCCGATCGCTGCCGCTGGCCTTCAAGGCGAAGAAGACAGAGATCCCATCGCTGACGACGCTCGAACAGTACAAGCTCCAGCTCGGTGGTGACGTCGCCTCGAAGCGCGAGGTGCGCGATGCACTCGAGCGGGTCGCGAGGCTCGACCGGCCCGCCGCCGACCCGCTACTTGGCTTCGTCCGCCGGAGCACTCTGGCCGCTTACGACTCGAGCAAGCGGCTCGAGCAACTCGACAAGGACAACGCCACCAAGACGACCTACCCCAACTTCGGCCTGGCGCGGCGTCTCGAGCTGATCGCCCGGATCATCAAGGCCGGGTTCGGCACGCGGATCTATTACACGTCGCTCGACGGCTTCGACACCCACGCCAACCAGCTCGGCGCCCACGCGGCCCTGCTCAACGAGATCTCGGACTCGATCGCCGCGTTCCACAAGGACCTTTCCGACGCCGGTCAGGCCGACCGCGTCGCGGTCCTCACGTTCAGCGAGTTCGGCCGCCGTGTCGCCGAGAACGCCTCGGGCGGTACCGACCACGGCGCCGCGGCCCCGCTGTTCGTCGTCGGGCCCGTGAAGAAGGCCGGGCTGATCGGGGCGCATCCAATGCTCGACGACCTCGATGACGGCGACCTCAAGCATCACACGGACTTCCGCCGGGTGTATGCGTCGCTCCTGCAGGACTGGCTTGGCATCTCCGCGGCGCCGGTCGTGGGCGACCGCTTCGCGCCGCTGGAGTTGTTTGCGAAGAAGGCCTGAGCCGGCCCTTGCCTGCGTCGTCCATTCCCCGGGAGGGCGAGGCTCCCGCCGAGCCGGGCATCGGGCCGGTCTATCGGGTGCGCGGCCGGTCCCGCCGTGCGGGGCGTCATCTCCGGCTCGGCGGCAGCCTCGCCCTCTCGGGGGATGGCCGACGCGCCGCCGACCCTTGACCATCCGCCGCTCCCCGGTTGAGATTCAGCCTCCACCGGCGAATCTCTGGTAGGGGGCGAGGCGTGTCATGCGCGAGGCGGTCGCGGAGCGGGTGCACGATTCGGTCCGGTTCCTGCGGTTCCTCGTCGAGGCGACCGCCGGCGCGGTCGTTTCCATTCGCCGCCGGCCCGGGGCGATCCTCACGCAGTTCGAACGCGTCGCCCTGGGAAGCCTTCCGCTCGTGGCCGCCGCCGGGGCGAGCGTCGGGCTCGTCACCTGGCTCCAGCTCCGCCGCCTGATGGCCGAGTACGGCTTCGAATCCAACCTGCCGAGTGTCCTCGCCGCGGCCATCCTCGTCGAGACCGGGCCGATCCTCGCCAGCTTGCTCGTCGCCGGAAGACTGGGGGCCGGGCTCGCCGCCGAATTGGGCTCGATGAGCCTCACGGAAGAGGTCGACGCCCTCGCCGTGCTCGGCGCCCCGGTCGTGCCAACGCTCGTCGGCCCGCGCGTGCTCGCCTGCCTGCTGGCCGTGCCCTTGCTCACCGTCGTCATCGATGCCTCCGCGCTCCTCGGCGGCTTGGTCGCCGAGATCACGGCCGGGACGCTTTCTTCTCAGGTCTACTGGCGACAGGTGCCGGTCTTCCTCCGGCTTACCGACGTCATCCCTGCGACGCTCAAGACCGCCGTCTTTGGCGCCGTCATCGGCCTGATCGGCTGCTGGACCGGCCTGAACGCCGAGCGCTCGACGGAGGGCGTCGGCCGCGCGGCGACGCGGGGGGTCGTGCGTTCTATGCTGGCGATGTTCGCGGTGAACGTCGTGCTCGTCCCGCTGATTCAGTCGGCGGTCAAGTGGGCCGGGTGGGGGGGATAACGCGATCAGCTCGCATCGTGGGCTGTTCGATCGGCTGAGGTGGCGATTAAACTTGGAGTAGACTTCACGGACGGTGACGGCTCGTCGGGACGGAGTCGGGAAGGTAATCAGCCATGCATCGCGCGATCTCACGTAAGCGGGCGTTGGTCAGCGGTCTGTTCGTCGCGGTGGCCCTGGCGCTCGCCGCGACCGGGGTGTACGCGGTCGCGAGCCGGCAGTGGCGGGTCCAGCCGACCTTCCTCGCCCGCGCCGAGTTTGGCTCGATCGGCGGGATCAACGTTGGCGACCGCGTCCGAGTCCAGGGGATCGACGCCGGAGTCGTCGAGCGGATCGAGGCCCCGACCGCGCCAGGCGGCACGGTCACGCTCTGGTTCCGGATCGACGAGTCGCTCCGCAATCTCGTCCGCTCGGACGCGAAGGCCCAGATCGCCGCGCAGGGTGTGGTGGGGGCGAAGGTCGTCGAGATCCGCCCCGGCAGGCCCGACGCGCCCCGGCTGGCCGAATCCGGCCGACTCGCCTCCGAGCCGACGCCCGAGCTTTCCGACCTGATCCGCGACGCCTCCGCCTCGCTGAAGCGGGTCGACGCCGTGGCCATCGCCGCCGAAAAGGGCCTGGGCGACGTCAACGCGATCGTGGCAGCGATCCGCGAAGGGAAGGGCAGCCTCGGCCGGCTCGTCGCGGACGAGGAGGCCTACCGCCGCCTGCTCGCCCTCTCCGACCGCGGCTCGCGGACGCTCGGCGATCTCGAGGACAACCTCGCCGCGCTCAAGCGGACGTGGCCCTTCACCCGCTACTTCGAGGACCGCGCCTTTTACGACCGCGAGCGCGTGCTCTTCAAGCCCGGCTCGGACCGCGAGAGCAAGTCACTCGACCCCGAATCTCTCTTCGAGCCCGGCCGCTCGGTGCTCACACCCGGCGGCCGCAAGCTCCTCGACGAGATCGCCGCCTGGTTCAAGCGGTCCAAGAGCTCGAAGACCGAGATCGTCATCGCGTCCTTCAGCGACGACCACCGCGACCCCGACCTGACGCAGATGCTCACGCAGGAGCAGGCCGACTCGGTGCGCAACTACCTGGTCCAGCGGCATTCGATCGACTCGATCGGCTGGTTCGGCACCCGGAAGGTCGCCGCCGTCGGCTTCGGCAACCAGCTCCCCCGAACCCTCGCCGAAGCCGGGCCGTCCAACTCCCCGGGGCGGCGGGTGGAGATCATCCTGTTCACGCCGAGGACGTGAGGCGGTGAGGCGTCGACGCCATGAGCAACGCGAACTGGGTCTGTTTCGATTGCCGGGAGACGATGCGCCGTTCGACGGAATACGCGGGGCCCGTCCCTTGCCCCGACTGCGGGGCTCCCTGCCGATGCCTCGGCACGAAGTTCCGCGTCCCCTGCAAGGGCGACGAACGGGCGTGGCGGGAACTCCGTGCCAGCATCCGCGATGCGCGGAGCACCGTAGCCGAGGCCGCGGACTACTGGCGGGTCCGTCTCCGCCATCTACTGGAGCGGCAAATCGCTGACCTGGAGGCGCACCCGGCGAACGAGGCCCGAACCCGGGCCATTCGACTCGCACGAGAGCGGCTCGCCGCGCTGTAAGCGCCGACGCTCCGCGCGTACCTCTGCCCGAATTCCGGGCCCTGTGATAGGATAAGTCTCCCGAAAAACCATCGCCCCGGCAGAGGAAAGGCCCGTCCGTCATGTCGATCGACCCCCGCGTGGCCAGCGGGCTGCGCGACGTCCCGCCGTCGGTGATGATCCCGCGCGAGCGGATGCTCGAGACGTTCCGCAAGACGTTCGCCTCGTTCGGCTTCGCGCCGATCGAGACGCCGCACATCGAGCGCATGGAAGTCCTCACCGGCAAGGGCGCCGGCTCGGACGAGGTCCTCCGGCAGATCTTCGAGGTCACGAACAAGGGCGGCACGCGCGGGGAACTGGCCCTGCGGTTCGACCTGACCGTGCCCCTGGCCCGATTCGTCGCCAAGCACGTGAACGAACTGGGCACGCCCTTCAAGCGCTACGCCATCGGCAGCGTCTTCCGCGGCGAGCGGCCCGCGAAGGGGCGGTTCCGCGAGTTCATGCAGTGTGATTTCGATACGGTGGGGACCGAGTCGGCCGTAGCAGATGCCGAGACGGCGCAGGTGATCTATGCGGCGCTGTCGGCGGCCGGGGTGCCGGGGTTCACGATCGCGATTAATAATCGGAAGGTGCTCGATGGCTTGCTCGACACGCTCGGGGTCGCCGACCAGTCGGCCCGCGTGCTCCGGCGCTCGACAAGCTGGCCAAGGTCGGCCGCGAGGCTGTGCTCGCGGAATTGCAGGGCGTGGTGAAGAGTGCGGAGGTCGAAACGGCGGAGGTGGGCGGGTTGACGGAGGAGCAGGCGACCCGAATCCTCGGATTCGTCGAGGCGGGACGAGGCGGTGTCGAGGTGCTCGGCCGCGCCGGCGAGTCGCTGGGCGATCACCCGAAGGCCGCCGAGGGCATCGCCAACCTCCGCTCGGTCTTCGCCCTCCTCAAGTCCGCCGGCGTCCCCGAATCCGCCCTCAAGATCGACCTCGGCCTCGCCCGCGGCCTCGACTACTACACGGGCGTCGTCTTCGAGACGACCGTCGACGGCTGGGAGCGATTCGGCAGCGTCGCGTCGGGCGGGCGATATGATAATCTGGCGAGTCTGTTCACCGATCGGAAACTGCCCGGCGTCGGCGCGTCGATCGGGCTCGACCGGCTGCTCGCCTTGATGGAAGAGGCGGGGTGGTTGAACGGAAGCTCGGCGACCGTGCCGGTGCTCGTCGCCAATTTCCCGGGCGTCGATCCGACCGTCCCCTTCGCCATCGCCGCGAGACTGCGAAAGGCGGGTATCGGCGCCGAGGTCTTCCCCGACTCGATCCAGGTCGGCAAGCAGATGGGCTACGGGTCGAGCCGCGGCCACAGGTTCGCCGTGATCGCGGGGCCCGATGAGGCGACCCAGGCGACGTTCAACCTGCGCGACCTCGCCACTCGTCAGGAGCGAAAGGCGATCCCGCAGGCCGATCTTGAGACCGCGGTGGCCAGCGCCCTGGGGGCCGGGTCATGAGCGCGGGGGAGTCGCGGGTGCCCCTGGTGAAGGGGACGGCCGACGTCGGGCCTGATGCGTTCGCGCGGCTCGAGGCGATCGAGCGGCAATTGCTCGACCGATTCTCCCGCGCGGGCTATCGGCGGGTGCGCGTGCCGGTGCTGGAGGCTCGGGCACTGCACGAGCGGAAGAGCGGGGCGCGGATCGTCGCCAATCTCTACCAGGTGGCGGGCGGGATGAGCGAATCGGTCTGCCTGCGGCCCGAGATGACGGCCGGGATCGTCCGCTCGTACATCGATGCGCCGGGGCCGCTCCCCTGGCGGGTCAGCTACGCCGGCCCGGTCTTCCGCAACCTGCCCACCGCCCCTGGCCGGCTCCGCGAGTTTCACCAGGTCGGCGTCGAGCGGCTCGACGAGCCCGAGGCGCGCGGCGGCGACGCCGAGGCAATCGCCCTCGCCGACGCGGCGCTGGCGGGTGCGGGGATCGCGGACGCCACCATCCGCGTCGGCCACGCCGGCTTGATCCGCCAGCTCCTGGGTCGGTCGGGGCTGCCACCCGGCGTGCAGGTCGCGCTCGTGGAAGTGCTCGCCGAGGCCGAGGGCGGGGACGACGCCGATAGCTCGGGCGACCGGGTGCTCGCGGCGGCCGAGGCACACCTCGACTTGCTCGCCGACTGGCTCGGCCACGCGGCCGAGGCCCCGCCGCCCGGCGACGGCGCGGGGGCCGACCGGCTCTTCCGCACACTGTATCCCGACGTTGTCGGCCGCCGCTCGCCGGCCCAGATCGTCGGGCGCATCCGGCGCAAGTGGGAGCTGGGCCACGGGCTGCCCGGCTTGCTCGCGTCGGTCCGCGAGCCGATTCGGGCCCTGGCGGGATTACGCGGGGCCGCCCCCGACGTGATAGGACGAATGAGGAAGTTTGAGAGCGTCGTTCCAGAGTTGATGCGCGAGCTGGCGGGATTGGTTGAGGGGCTGTGCGGCCTGGGGATCGATCCCGAGCGCGTCGAACTCGACCTCGGGTTCGGGCGGGGGATCGGGTTCTATTCGCAGATGGTGTTCGTGCTCATCGCGGGGAACGTGGAAGTCTGCGGCGGCGGTCGATATGACGGACTGGCGAGGGCGCTCGGCTCCCCGCGCAACATCGGCGGCGTCGGGTTCGCCTTCGGTCTGGAGCGGCTGCGGGACGTGCTCGACGCGGGGGGCGGACGATGACCCTCGACCCGATCCGCCTCGCCCTCCCCTCGAAGGGCCACCTGTACGACGGAATCGTCGAGATCCTCAAGACGGCCGGCTACAAGGTCCGTCGCGCCAGCGACCGGCAGTACGAGGCGACAATCGCCGGCCACCCGCGCTTCCACGTCGTCTTCATGAGGCCAACCGACATCGTCGCGCAGGTCCAGGAAGGCCGCTGCCACCTCGGCGTGACCGGCTTCGACGTCTTCGCCGAGCGCGCGGCCGAGGCCGACCGGGCCAGGGTCGTCTTTCAGGACCTCGGCTACGGCGGCTGCCGGCTCGTCGTCGCCGTGCCCGAGAGCTGGATTGACGTGACGCATGCGCTGGATCTCATGGAGTTGGCCGTCGAATTCAAGGATACCGGCAAGACCTTGCGCGTTTCGACAAAATATCCCAACCTCACTCAGGAGTATTTCCGCCGCAAAGGCATTCACCACTATCAGGTGATCGACTCTGACGGCGCCCTCGAGCTTCATCCGAGCCTCGGCATCGCCGACATCATCGTCGACCTGACGAGCTCGGGGACGACGCTGAAGGACAACCGCCTCCGCGAGATTGAGGGCGGCACGGTGCTGGACTCGGCCTCATGCCTGATCGGTCACGGGCCGGCGCTCTCGGAGATGGTGAGGGAGGGGGAATCGGGCCCGTTCGCACTGTTGCTCGACGCGATTGACGGCGTGCGGGCGAGCGAGGGCTGGCTCCATCTCGAGGTCGTTGGCCGTCCCGCGACGCCGACGAAGACGGCCGAGGACGTCGCCGACTACCTGGCGGGGCAGGGGGCCTTGCACGCCGCACGGGGCGATGTGCGGGACACCGCCGGGGCCGACGCATGGCGAGTCACCGCGCTCGTCCCGGCCAAGCGGCTCGCGGGCCTGCGGCGGCCGCTGTTTGGCCTCGGGGCGAACCGCGTCGTCGGCTTACCCACGCGGTTTGTGTTCGATCGCGATGCCGAGTCGACATTCGATCGCATGGCGCGGAAGTCTTCGTAGGGTGGACTCCGCCCACCTCCCGTTACGAACGGCGGGCGGAGCCCAGACTACGAGAGGCGTGCGGAAACTCGGCCCCGCCACACCCCTACGCTCGCCGCCACGACCTGCTGGATCAGGTTATAAGCGATCACCGGCAGCATCACATCGGGATGGCTCGAGAGGGCGATCGACGCGAGGACCAGACCCGTGCCGTTGTTGTTCATGCCGAGGCCGAACATCAAGGACGTCCGCGCGGCGGCCTCGATTCCCAGCAGTCGGCCGAGGATCCAGCCGGACGCGAACGCGACGACGCAGAGCGAACCCGTCACGCTCACGATCGCGATCAGGAAGTCCCAGTCGGGCTGGGACAGGGCCGCGGGCAGGGCGGCCGAGGCGTTCGAGTAGCAAAGCACGAGCAGGGCCAGTGCGTTGATCGTCTTGAGCCACGGTCGGATGATCGCCGCACGGCGATCGCCGAGCAGCGCCCTCAGGAGAATGCCCGCGGCCGTGGGCAGCAACACGCAGACGAGCAGGAACAGCCCCGAGCCGTGCGCGGCGAGGTCGCGGAGGCCGGCGGCGTAGTCGCCGCGAGTGAATCCGCCGACGGCGCGGAGGGCCCAGGGGGTGGCCAGGGGGCTGAGGAGCGTCGAGGCGACGACCATGCCCAGGCTCAATGCCAGGTCCCCCTCGGCGTTCTGGGCCCAGGCGGTGGAAGACCCCGCGATCGGCATCGAGGCGACGAGCGCCAGGCCGACCAGGATGACCTGCACCTCGTCCGGGTTGTGCCAGACTGTCATGGTGTGCGCGACGCCAGAGATGAACGCGATCGGGATCAGCAGGTTCGCCAGCAGGCCGGCGACGAGCGGCGCCGGCCGCTTTAACAGTCCCCGTAGCTCGGCGAGCCGCACGCCCAGCCCCGCGTTGAGTAGGAGCAGTCCGAGCAGGACCGCCGGCAGGGTCAGGTTCATCGATTGGCCGCCGAGCCGGATCTTCGCCAGGTCGACGGCGCGGAGCAACAGGCCCGGCCCAGGCCACGCGGCGGCCAGGACGTACGAGGCGAGCAGCAGCGCGAAGAAGTGGTTGTGCAGGATGCGGAGCGGCAGGGGAAGGCGCGCCGAGGTATGTGAACGAGTCATGAGCGAGAGGCTCCATTCGAGTCTTGGATGGGCTCCGCCCACCGTCTTCCGCCGGCCTCGCCCACGAAGAGTGCCCGGCCGGACATCCGCAATCGTACGCCACCGACTTAAGCCGCCGATGAACGGCGCATAAGATCCCGCTTAACGTCGTCGGCGATCTCCGGATCGCACCCGGTTGCTCGTGGCCGCGGCCACCCACAGCCGCCCGGAATCGAGCCGGACGCACGCTGCGCGACCCGGCGTGCAATTTGCAGCGTGCTTGCCTATTTTCTCGCGGCCATTCTGGGTATCCTCGTCGGACTAGTCAGCGGACGATCGCCCCCCGTCCGGCCCCGGGGGCGATCGGCGACCAGACGCCGCGGTCGGCACACCGTCCGCCCGACCGCACTCGCCGGGATTGAGGATGACCTCCTTGGCCGACACCGAGAACGCACCGAAGCGCAAGTCTCCCACGCCGACGCAGGTGCTCGTCGTCACCAGCGTCATGTTCACCTTCATCTCGTACTGGCGCACCGCGGCCATCGTGCTCTGCGACCTCGCGAGCACGGCCTACTACATCGGCGGGATCGTCGAGTCGAACATCGGCCCGGCGGCGCCGTGGTTCATCCTGGCGGTGATGGTCTTCAGCTACTTCGTGCGGATGGTCTACATCGAGAGCTGCTCGATGTTCGTCCGCGGCGGCGTCTACCGGATCGTCAAGGAAGCCCTCGGCGCGATCCCGGCGCGGTTCGCCGTCTCCGCGCTGATGTTCGACTATATCTTAACTGGGCCGATCAGCTCGGTCGCGGCGGGGCAGTACGTCATCGGCCTGATCGGGGCCCTGCTGAAGGTCGAGTTCAGCCAGACGCAGATGGAGCTGGGCTCGGCGGGGATCGCGATCCTCGTGACCCTCTACTTCTGGCGGGTGAACATCAAGGGCATCCACGAGTCGAGCGACAGGGCGCTGAAGATCATGGGCGCGACGACGGTCATGGGCGTCATCATGATCGTCTGGTGCCTGATCACGCTGGCGGTGCACCCCGAGAAGGCCAAGCTGCCTGACTGGCACCCGGACCTCTCGGTGAAGACGGCGGTGACGGCGCCCGGCGGCGAGGTCGTCCGGCCCGAGATCGACGACGCGCTCGGGCACCCGCTCGACCCGATCGGATTCATCGGCAAGACGCCGCTGGGCGACGCGCTGCGGCCCGGGCACATCAACTGGATGGGCCTGATCGGCGTGCTCGGCATCATGGTGGCGTTCGGCCACTCGATCCTGGCGATGAGCGGCGAGGAGACGCTGGCGCAAGTCTACCGCGAGGTCGAGAGCCCGAAGCTGCCCAACTTCAAGAAGGCGGCGTTCATCGTCTTCGTCTACAGCATGCTGCTGACGACGCTGATCAGCTTCTTCGCGGTGATGATCATCCCGGACAACGAGCGGATCGCCAAGTACTCGGGCAACCTTATCGGCGGCCTGGCGATGAGCGTCGTCGGGCCCACGTGGGCGAAGCTCTGCCTCAACGCCCTGGTCGTCGGCGTCGGGTTCCTGATCCTCTCGGGCGCCGTCAACACGGCGATCATCGGGTCGAACGGCGTGCTGAACCGCGTGTCCGAAGACGGCGTGCTGCCCGACTGGTTCCTCAGGCCGCACCCGAAGTACGGCACGACCTACCGGCTGCTCAACCTTGTCGTCGGCCTGCAGCTCTTCACGATCGTGGCCAGCCGGGGCAAGATCCTCACGCTCGGCGAGGCGTACGCCTTCGGCGTCGTCTGGAGCTTCGTCTTCAACTCGCTCTCGATGCTCGTGCTCCGGTTCAAGATGCCGCAGAGGCGCGAGTACGAGGTGCCGCTCAACGTCAAGGTCGGCAAGTATGACTTTCCGCTGGGTATCCTACTGATCTTCCTCGTCCTGCTCGCCTCGGCGCTGGTCAACCTGATGACGAAGGAGGTGGCGACCGTCAGCGGCATCGGGTTCACGACGCTGCTGTTCCTCGTCTTCTGGGCCTCGGACCACGCCCACCGCCGGCGCGGGAAGCATCCGGACCTGCACGAGCATCTGGAGCACTTTAACCAGTCGCAGGCCGAGGAAGTCACGCCCGAGGCGATCGGGCTCACGAAGCCGTACCGCAAGCTCGTGGCCATCCGCTCGCCGCACAACCTGGCGATGCTGGAGCGTGCGCTGGCTGAGACCGACCCGATGACCACGGATGTCGTCGTCATGACGGCTTCGGTGCTGCCGGCGGCCTCGGCCGACAAGCAGCCGACGATTACCGACGAAGACCGCGCGCTGTTGACGGCCGTGGTCAACATGGCCGAGCACATCGGCAAACCCGTGCACCCGCTGGTCGTCCCGACCAACGAGCCGTTCTACGCTCTGGCGCGGACGGCCAAGGCGATCGGGGCGCAGGAGCTGATCATGGGCGCGTCGAACCGGTTCGAGCCCGACGCGGTGCTCGACCAGGTCGCCCTCTATTGGCTCAACCTCTGGCAGGGCCACCCCGGTCCGCTGACGATCCGCGTGCTGGGCAAGGATCGCGACACCCGGCTCGATATCGCTGGCGGCAGCCAGATTCCCAAGGCCCGGGACCTCGAGCTGTCGCGGGCGCACGTGCTTGCGGAGCTCCGCGAGAGCTGGCGGGGCGTGAAGCGGCTCCTGCTCGCCTATGACGGCAGCCCGCTCGGCGCCGACTTCCTCGACACGGTGATCAGCTTTCTCGATCCGGCGATCACCGTTACGTTGATCGACGTCGCCGAGGGGGCGGGCTCCGACGACGGCGCGCCGGACGACTCGCGCGAGATCGTCGCGCGGGGCATCGAGCGGGCGCTGCGAGCTGGGCCGCTCGGTCGACGCGGTGGTCGCCAAGGGCGACCCCGGCCCGGCGATCGTCCAGGCGGCCGAGGACGGCGGGTTCGACGCCATCTTCATGAGCCTCCGCGGCGAGTATCGCAAGCGCGACACGATGGTCATGGCGCCGACGACGAGCTACGTCCTCGCCCACGCCCCGTGCCGCGTCATCCTCGGCTTCCCGCCCAAGACGATCAAGCCGGCGGGCGAGGCGGTGGGGGCGAAGGTGGAAGGGGAGACGGCTTGAGCGGCGGAGGGCCGCTTGCTCCCGACCGGGTCAACTTCGCGCTCGGCTCCGTCTCATCCGGGGTCAACGATCCCATGAGATCCCTCCTCACAGCCACCGCGCTCTTCGAGTTCATGACCGGCGTCGTCCTCGAGAGCGATCCCTCAGCGGCGGCTCGCCTGCTGCTGGGCACCCCGCTCGACTCGCCCGCGGCGCTTGTGATCACACGGGTCCTCGGTGCCGCGCTCATCGCGATCGGCGCGGCGTGCTGGTTCACGCGCGATCGGACGGAGGAGGGACTGGTCGCGGCCCTTCTGATCTACAACCTCGGCGCGGTGGCCGTGCTGCTCGACGCCCGGATCGGCCCCGGCCTCTCGGGACCCGCCCTCTGGCCGGCGGTCGTGCTTCACGGGGCACTGGCGGTCTGGTGCGTCGCATGCCTCAGGACCGTGCGACGGGATCGGGAACTGCCAGCCTCTGCGGAGGGCCAGGCTCCCGCCGAGCCGGGGTGAATGCCCGGCTTGGCCGGAGCCTCGCCCTCCCGGAACAAGCCGCGACGTTCGAAACGAAAAAGCCCTCCCAGGAAGGGGAGGGCTAGATGCGTTCACAGGATTCGGCTGATCTCAGCGCCCTCGGCGGCCTCGCGCTCGGCCTCGAGCATCGCCAGGTGGAACCGGGCCGGCTCGACGTAGTCCGAGTGGTTCGTCAGCTTGAGCACAAGCCGGAAGTCGTCGGCCGCTCGGTCGGTCTCGCCCAGCTTGGCCAGGCTCAGGCCGCGGTGGAGCTTCGGGGCGACGTCCGTCGGGCAGAGGGCGGCGGCCGAGTCGAAATCGGCGATCGCGGCCTCGTGGTCGCCGCGGGCGGCGAGGACGATTCCACGATTGTCGTAGGCCGCCGCCAGCGTCGCGTCGACCTTCAGGGCGCGGTCGAAGTCGGCGATCGCGCGGTCGTAGTCGCCCTTCTGCGACCACGCCAAACCGCGCTTCACGTACGACTCGGTCCGCGACGGGTCGACCTTGATCGCGATGCTGTACTCGGCGATCGCCCGGTCGAAGTCGCCCGAGAGGTACGCGTGGTTGGCGATCCGGAGGTAGGTGGAGAGGTGCCACTTCCGCCGCTGCCGCTCCATCCGGTCGCGGAGGACCTTAATCCCCCAGCCCGCTGCCGGCAGCGCGATCAGGCCGAGCTGGGCCGCCTCTCGGGCCATGTCGGAGAACGTGTAAAAGCGGGCCGTGATCACGCGGCTCAGGCGCTGCCTGTCCTGGCACTCGGAGACCGTTAGCAGCCCCATCCAGGCCACCGCAGCCCCCGCGATCAGGACGCCCAGCCCGAGCTGGCGGGTCCGCTTCCACGCCGTGGCGACCAGCCCGGCCGTGGCCACCGAGGCCGCCAGCGCGAACCACGCCCCCAGGCCGAAGCCGTAGGCGATTGAGCGGAAGAACGTGAACAACGCGTCATCGACGAACATCGGGGAAACTCCCCCAGAGTGAGGATCGGACCGCCGCCATCGGCGACTTCCACGCCTCCCCTATGAGCTATCCTAGCTCGTACAGCGGGAGACGACGGTCTAACAGAAGAGGGCGATATCGCGGCCTGCACCGGCCCGAGCAACCCAGGGATTCCTTCCATTCATCCCCGCATGGGAGACGTCATGGAGTCGCTCATTCCTGGGTGTTCGCTCGTGTACGGCCATGGCCAGTGGTTTGGGACACTTCAGTTATCAATCGAAGGAGAGTGAGTAGCAGGAGGGCGGTCTTGCGGCGGGGAGAGTCGCGGTCAGACGCGGATCGTGGCCGGCGGGAAGATAGCAGGTCGCTTCGTCGCGGGACAGTCGAAAAAGCTGCGGTTGGTCCCTCAACTCCGATATTATACGGACTAACGCGGCCCCGAGTGAAGAGATTCGACGAATTACGCCGATTTTTCACACTCGACTGGCGCCTGTCGCCCGACGGGACCGGGCCGGTGAGAGAAGTAACACCGCCCTGCAAAGTTAGTAACGACAAGGACCGTCGCCGCGGACGGAAAATCCGCCGGGAATCTGGGACCGGTACGTGGCTGCGTGGAAGCGACCACGCGGCCCACCCCTCGATCGAACATCGCTTACAAGGTAGACTCCGCCGGAGAAATCTCCGCCCCAATCCTGAATTCCAGGCCCCGGATGTTCCTCCGCCACCGGAATGTCGTGCTCGGCGCAGGCGCGATGGGGCTGGCCGCGGCCTACCAACTGGCGAGGCGCGGCGAGCCGGTCCTTATCGTCGAGCAATTCCACCTAGGGCACGACCGCGGCAGTTCGCACGGCGCGGCGAGGATCACGAGGCACTCCTACGCCGACCCCGCCTATGCCCGGCTCATGCCGGCCGCCTTCGCTGCGTGGCGGGTGCTCGAGGCCGACGCGGGCGAGACGCTCTACCTGCGTACCGGAGGCGTCTCGTTCGGGCCGGCTGCAGTCGGGCACGTCGCGCGGGTCGCCGCGAACCTCGAACAGTTCCGCGTGCCGCACCGGCGGATGTCGGGCGCGGAGTGGAACGCGACGCACCCCACGTTCCAACTGCCTGCGGATCACGACGTCGTCTTCGAGCCCGACGCCGGCATGCTCAAGGCGGCGCAGGCGCTCGAGGTCATGGCCGAGCTAGCGAAGCAGCTCGGGCCGGCGACGCGCGTGATGGAGAACACCGCCGTCCGAGCGGTCGACCTCGAAGCGGCGTGCCCGACCCTCGTGCTCGACGACGGCCGCGTTGAGGCCGAGCGGCTGATCGTGACCGCTGGGGCGTGGACCGGGCGGCTCGTCCCTTCGCTGAATCCGCGGCTCCGGCCGACCCGGCAATCGGTCTTCTACTTCGACCCGAAGGATGCAGACACGTTCACGCTGGGACGCATGCCGGTGTTCATTTTTCTCGGCGAGGGCGAGCACAACGCCTTCTACGGCATGCCCGCCGCGCTCGGGATGGGCGTGAAGGTCGCGCGCCACGGCGGCCCCGCCACCGACCCCGAGCGGCCCGACCGCGACGTCGACCCCGCCGACGCCGCGCCGGTGCGCGCGTTCCTTCGGACGTGCCTGCCCTCGTTGGCGGATGCCCCGATCGACCGCTCCGAGACCTGCCTCTACACAATGGCCCCCGACGAGCACTTCCAGGTCGCCCTTCACCCCGGCCGCGACGACGTCGTCGTGGCCAGCCCGTGCAGCGGCCACGGGTTCAAGTTCTCATGCCTGATCGGGTCGATCCTCGCGGACCTGGCGCTGGATCGGGAGACCGCGCACGACATCGCGAAATGGCGCGTGCGGATCTGACCGAGCCGATTCAGGTGCCATGGGCGGCCTTCTCAAATTCCACACCTCCCCGGCGGCCCGATGTGGTAAATCCGCAGCTACCCATTGCCCGGCCCAGCTCCCACGTCCTATCCTGTGCGCAACTTCGAACGTCTCCCCGACAAACCGGAGGTCCGATGCGGACCCTTCTCACATCAGCGATGGCGCTGGGACTCGTGCTGTGCGTCGCCGGGCTGGCGACCGCGCACCAGATCAAGGCGGGCGATCTCATCGTGGTCGATCGTGGCAATGGCACGGTCGACGACGTCAACCCGACGACGGGCGCGAGCACCGTGATCGCCAGCGGCTTCACGAATCCGCAGGGCCTGACGATCGATTCGCACGGCAACATTTTCGTCTCCGACATCGGTACGCACACCGTCGACGAGGTGAATCCGACGACCTTTTCCGTGACGACGTACTCGGGCAACGGGGTCGGCAGCGGTCCGACGCTGGACCGGCCGTTCCAGATGGCGTTCAACTCCTCGGGGACGCTCTACGTCGCCGACGGACAGGCCAACAGCAACTCCACGAACGTCATTGCGATCGCCCCGAATGGGGACCGAACGGTCGTGGCGGGTAACAACGGCTCATCGACCAATGTCTTCGCCCAGTCGCTCGCGGGGCTCACGATCGACCCGACCACCGGAAACCTGTACGTGGGCACGGCGTCGGGCCACTCGATTTACATGGTGACCCCGGGGGGGGGACTGTGACCACGGTCTACTCGACCACCCTCGGCATGCCCGGGGCCGAGCCCCAGGGGCTGGTGCTCGACTCGGGCAAGCTCCTCTTCGCCAACGGCGGGCCCGCGAACCCGGCGATCTACTCGGTCAACCCGTCCGGTCCAGCCACTCAAACTCCCACGCTGGTCTCGGGCGATTTCACGCCGAACTCCACGGACGACCTCTTTGGACTCGCCGTCGGGGCCGGCGGCACGATCTACGCCACGAGCGTCAGCACCCCGGACGTCATTTACGCCGTCAATCCGACCACCGGCAACGCGACGATCATCTCGGGCAACGGCGTCGGCGGCACGACCTTCGGCGCCCTGTCGTACGGCATCGCCGTTTATCCGGCCCTCGCCATTGTCCCGGAGCCGTCGAGCATGGCGCTGCTGGGGCTCGGGGCGGTCGGGTTAGTGCTCTGGCGGAGGCGCGGGGTGGGCGTGCGTGCGAATTGAGTCCTCCGTGGCCTTCGGCCCCCCACCCTGCTCTCCCCCGCAAGGGGGAGGGCAGGGCGGGGGGTGGCCGAGGCATGCGGGAGAGCCAACGGCCCGCTCAGAACGGTGCCTCGTCCAGCGGCTCCATCACGTTCGCCAGGTTCTCGAACCGCATGATGTTCTTGGTGAACTGGAGCTTGATGTTCCCGGTCGCGCCGTTGCGGTTCTTGGCGAGGATCACCTCGGCGATACCCGGCTGGTCGTTGACGTCGTAGTATTCGGGGCGATGGAGCAATAGGACGAGGTCGGCGTCCTGTTCGATGGCGCCCGACTCGCGGAGGTCGGCCATGCGCGGGCGGCGGTCCTCGCGGTTCTCGACCGCGCGATTCAACTGAGACAGTGCGATCACGGGCACGTCGAGCTCGCGGGCGAGCATCTTGAGCCGGCGGCTGATCTTGGCGATCTGCTCCTGCCGGCTGTCGCGCGACTCCTCCGAGTCGACGAGCTGGATGTAGTCGACCACGATCAGGCCGATCTTCTGGCGGAGCTTGAGCCGGCGGGCGTTCGCGGTGATCTGGAGCATGTTTCGCGCCGGGGTGTCGTCGATCAGGATCGCCGCGGCGCCGCGGTATTCGCCGTAGGCCTGGACGAGCTGGCGCGAGTCGGTCGGGCTCAAGCCCTTGCCGGTGCGGAGCTTGTGCCCGTCGACCCGCGACCGGGCGCACAGGAGCCGCTCGGTCAATTCCAGGCCGCCCATCTCGAGGCTGACGAACAGGACGGCCGTGTTCTGCTCGATCGCGGCGTGCTCGCAGATGTTCAGCGCGAACGCGGTCTTTCCCATGCTCGGCCGGGCGGCCACGATGATGAGCTGCTGGCCCTTGAAGCCAGTCGTAATGTCGTCGAGGTCGAGGAAGCCGCTGCCGACGCCGATCAGCGGGTGCTTGGCCGTCACCCGGGCGTCGATCCGCTCCATCGCCTGGACGATCACGTCCTTCAGCTCGACCGTCTCGCCCGCGACCTGATCCTCGGCGATCGCGAACACTCTGCGTTCGGCGTTGGTCAGCAGCTCGTCGGCGGTGAAGTTGTTCGAGTAGCTGTCGCGGAGCATCTCGTTGGCGGTCTCGATCAGCTCGCGGGCGACGGCCTTCTCGCGGACGATCTGCGCGTAGTAGCGGGCATTGGCCGAGTGCGGGACGCTGCCGAGGATGGTGACGATCGCGTCGAGCCCGCCGACTTTCTCGAGCTCACCGCGCCGCCTGAGCTCGTCCTCGAGCGTGATCGAGTCGACGGCCTTGGCCTGCTCGTAGACGTCGCGGATGGCGCGGTAGAGGACCTGGTGGCTGTCGCGGTAGAAGTGCTCGGGCTTGAGCACGGGGATGATATCGTGGAGGACCTCGTTGTCGATGAGGATGCTGCCCAGGACGCCTTGCTCGGCCTCGAGGTTCTGTGGCGGGAGCCGGTCGGGGAGCCCGCCGGCCAGGACATTGGGCCGGCCGGGGCCGTTGCCGTGACCGTTACCGCCGTGGGCCGGGGGCATGCGGGTGACTCTCTCCGTTATTGGCGGCCCGTTTCGAGGGGGGCGCGACGCGGGCCAGACGGAAAACCGAAGGCCGAGAGCGAATAGCAAAACGCACAAGGCAGAAGGCACAAGGCAGAACGCCTGATAGTAATCATCGTCGGCCTTGCTCCCGCATCTTCCCGACTTCTGCCTTCTGCCCTGTGTTTGTGCCGTTTGCTCTCTGCCTTGGGCCTTCTGCTCTCTTCCTTCCCCCCACCGCACTCTCCGCTCCTGACTCCCGAGCTCGCACCCGCGCGAAGCGGCCGGCCCCTACCTGAACAATGGTATCGGCCGGCCGGCTCGCGGACCATCAATATCGCGGCGGAATTCCCCGCCGTGAGCGCATGCCCTCCGGGCTCAGGTCGCGGGCTCGTCGACGTGGGTCGGGACGACCCAGAGCCGGACCTCGGCATCGACGTCCTGGCCGAGGTGGAGCTTGATCGTGTAAAGGCCCAGCTCCTTGAGTGGGCCCTCGATCTTCACGTTGTCGGTCTCGATCGGCACGTTATCCTTCCGCAGCGCCTCGGCGATCTGGTCGGCGGTGACCGAGCCGTACAGGTGCCCCTCGGCGTTGGCATTCGCCTCGATCGTGATCGCCTTCTGGGCGAGCTGGGCGGCGAGGTTCACGAGGTCGGCGCGGCGGGCCTGTTCGAGCTCGCGGAGCCGCTCGCGGTGCTTCTCGACGATCCGCAGGTTGTGCGGCGTCGCGAACGTGGCCTTGCCCAGCGGCAACAGGTAGTTGCGGGCGAATCCCGGGCGGACCTTGACGAGGTCGCCAGGCTGGCCGAAGTGGGGCACCGGGTGGGTCAGGAGGACCTGCATGTAGCCCTCCTTCGACCGCGTCGGGTGATTCTTCCGCCGCTCGACCCCCGGCTGCCGTGCGTGCGCGGGCTCCGCCACGGCCGTCGACGCCGCGGCGTCGCCGGGCTTGGCCTTCTTCTTCGTCGCCTTGGCCTTGGCCTTCGCCTTGCCCGGCTTCTTGTCGCTCATCTTCATGATCCACGGACTCCTGGCAGAGGGCGCTGGTCGGTACGGGCGATCGGGGTGTCTATCGTAAGGCTCGGGGTCGGTGGGGAGGAAGGCAGAAAGCACAAGGCGGAAGGTAAACATAAAGACCGATCTGAGCGCCTTTTTCTGCGTTTTACTTTCTGCCTTTCGCCTTCCGCTCTCTACTCGATGCGAAATCGGGGGGCCAGTGTCTGCGGCTTGGCGCAGTCTCGATCGGGTTCAGAACGGGATATCTTCATCCTCATCATCCGTCTGCGACGGCGAGTCGGCGCCGAGGGCTTGCGGGGCCCGGGGCCGCCGTAGCCGCCGCGGCCCGTGCCGTTGCCAGCGGGCCGGCGGGGGGCCGGGCTCGCCTCGTCGTCGCCCGTCTGGGCGGGGCCGAACGAGGACGAGTCGTCGCGGCGGTCGAGGAACTGCACGCGGTCGGCGTGCACCTTGATCTTCGTCCGCTTCTCGCCCGTTGTCTTATCGTCCCACGTGTCCATCTTGAGCGAGCCCTCGACATGGACGCCGCTGCCCTTGCGGAGGTACTGGCAGCAGTTCTCGGCCTGGCGGTCCCAGACCTGGACGTCGATGAACAGCGTCTCCTCCTTGCGCTCGCCGTCCTTGCCCATCCAAGACCGGCTCGTGGCCAGCCGGAGGTCGCTCACGGCAATCCCGCCGGCGGTCCTGCGCAGTTCGGGGTCGAACGTCAGTCGACCCATCAGAAACACCTTGTTCAGATCGGCCATCGCCCGGCCCTCCCCGTCGCCAAGACCCGCGTCCCGCCGCCCCCGCCCCGCGCGGCACACGAGCGCACCAGGGTAGACACCTGTTCCATAGACAGACTAGCAGACGGCGGCAGAGTCGACAAGGGAGATTCCCGGAAAGTGAACGGGCGATACGGATTGCGACGCCGACCTGGCCATTTGCGGCCAGCCCGGCTCAGTCGTCGCGCCGACGGCGACGGGGCCGGTCGTCCATCTCTTCCTCCCGGCGCTCGTCCTCACCGCCCGGGGTCATCGTCATCGCCTGGGAGACGAGGTGGTCGACGAGCTTCGGGTGCACCTTGAGGATGAGCTCGCGAAGGATCAGCTCGGAGAGCCGGCAGTCGGCCGAGATCTCCTTGAGCTCCGCGCCCTCGGTCTTGAAGTAGGTGAGGAGGTACGTCCCCTTCTTGTGCCCCTCGACGCTGTAGGCGAGCCTGCGCTCGTCCCACTGGCGGCTGGCGACGATCTCGGCGTTGTGCTTCCCCAGGATGTCGTGGACGTGCCGGACCGCGTCGTCCCACGACTGCGCGGCCTTGGCGCTATCCAGGAGGAACATCCCCTCATACGTGTTGACTGGCAAGGCGGGTCTCCTGGTTCTCGTGTCGTGTCTAGCTCGTGGTTCTTGCGGTCGCTCGGGATTCTTCTGAGGAACGCAGAAAGCACAAGGCAGAAGGCAGAGTGAAAAGTGCGGAGTGAAGAGTGCGGATCTCACGGCCACCGCCGCCCGCCCCTCGTCGCCTGATGTCCTGCGCCTTGTGCTTTCTGCCTTCCTGCCTTCTGCTTTTCGCTCTCTTCGCTCTTCACTCCGCACTCCCCTCACGCCCTCGGCCCATTGAACCGATTCATCGCCGCCTCCAGCCCCTTCGCCACCCACACTGCCACCGCCTGGGTCGCGTCGATCAGAGCATCGCCGATCACGGGCCGTTCCGACGACTTGAACCGGCTGAGGACGAAGTCGGACGCGTCAACCATCCCGCGCTCGCCGATCCCGATCCGCAGCCGGGGATACAGCTCCGTCCCGAGATGACTGGTGATGTCCCGCAGCCCCTTCTGCCCCCCGTCGGAGCCCCCGGCCCGGAGCCGGAGCTTGCCGAGCGGCAGCGAAAGGTCGTCGCAGATCACGAGCAGGTCCGCCGCCTCGATCTTGTAGAACCGCGCGGCCAGGGCGACGGAGCGGCCGCTGAGGTTCATGAACGTCTCGGGCTTGAGCAGGAGGACCCGGTGGAAATCGATCTCGGTCTCCGCCACCAGCCCGTCGAACTTCCTGCTGAACTTCGCCCCCGACCCGCCGGCCGCGAGGCGGTCGACCGCCTCGAAGCCGATGTTGTGCCGGGTGCCTTCGTACTTGCTCCCCGGGTTGCCGAGGCCGACAACGAGCTTGAGCATCCCTCACGCCCCCGCCGGGCCCGGGCACGCAGCCGGGGTCAAGCCTCCTTCTCCTTGCGCTCGGCCTTGATGACCTCCGGCTGGACCGACGTCGCCCCCTCGGCCGGCTCGGTGCCGGGCGCGGGCTCGGCCACCGTCACGCGCGAGGTCACGTGGACGATCAGCAGCTCGGGGTCGCCCTTGGCCACCACGCCCTCGGGCAGGACGAGGTCGCGGAGGTGGAGGCCCTGATTCAGGTGCAGCCCGCCGATGTCGACCTTGATCGAGTCGGGGATCGCGATGGCGCGGCAGACGACGTGGATCGAGTGGACGAGGTGCTCGAGCACGCCGCCCTCGGCCACGCCGGGCGCCTCGCCCTTGAGGTCGAGCCGGACCACGGCGTCGACCGTCTCATCAGCCGAGACGCGGGCGAAGTCGACGTGGAGGATCTCCTTGCCCAGGTGATCCCACTGGATGTCCTTGACCAGAACGGTCTCGCCGCCGCCGGCCCACTGGAGCTCGGCGAGGTGCGTCGAGGTCTTGAGCATCGACCAGATCGCCTCGCGGCCGATCGAGATCGGCTGCGGGTCGAGCTTGTGCCCGTAGACGATCGCGGGGATGCGGCCCGCCTTGCGGATCCTCCGGGCGACCCGCGTGCCCGTCCCCTTGTTCTTGGCCGCCTCGCGCAGCTCGGCCTGGATCTTGACGGCCCCCGCCATGCGCTGACCTTTTGCCTGTCCCGACCCTGCCACTAGTCGTCACGAGTCCGGCCGACGCGAGCCCAGCCCCGGTGGCAGACCGGCGCCCTCCCCGCATGCGACCCTGTTCTCGACCCAAACCGAAACGGCGGCCCGGAGGCCTGCGCATCGCGTGATTATGAGGATCGCACCCGGGACATGCAAGTCCAACCGGCCGGGTTCCGGTTGGCGCGCCCCGGTAAACGTCCACTTTTCTGTTGCACGGATCGCGCCGCGCTCGGATCATGACGGGACGTCGATCGGCCGGCGGGCGGGCGACCCGGCCCGCGTCGTCCGCCCCCGGCAATGCGGGACGCCGGTCCACCCACGCGCCGAATGCGGGGCACGAGCCATGTCCGACCGCGACGGTCAAGACCCGAAGAAGCTGGCCCAGGATCAGGTCGACAAGATCCTGGCCAAGACCCACGACTCGCTCAAGTGGTCGTGGCTCGTCGTGATGGGCTACGCCCTCTACAACGCGACCGAACAGGCCTATCTCGTCGTCGTCCGGACGATCGACGGCCAGGCCGGACCTGGTACGGGCGAGGCGTACATCTCGGTCATGATCTTCGTCTTCGTGTTCCTGCCGACGTTCATCCGCTTCTTCTTCGGCGACAATCGCTACATCGACGACCAGTATTCCGAGCTGCGTCGCGACCTGCGCAAGTGGACCAGGAAGGACAGCACCAAGCCCGAGCACGACATCCTGGTCCGGCTCTCCCGGTCGAGGAAGCGCCGAGGCCTGGACTCGATCAACCTCCTGGCCCACGGTATCATCTTCGCGCTGCTCTCCCTGGCCATCGGCCGGCCGAGGCTCTTCTTCGTCCTCTACGCGGCGCTGCTGCTCGTCAACTGCCTGTTCCTCTTCCTGACGATCCAGCTCAACCAGATGGTGACGACGAAGGTCCGCGATTACCCCGGGGGTAGCGACCACGACGGCGAGATCGAGACAGTCTCGTTGCGGTCGAAGCGGGACGAGGCGCTCCGGTTCTGGATCGCGAACAACGCGATCTTTTTCCTCCTCTTCTGCCTCGCCTTCCTGTACTGGTCGCACCACAACTTCGGCCACCGCGAGATGTTCCTCTACGGCTTCGTGGCGCTCTTCTTCGTGAACTCTCTGGTGGATTTATCGCGCCAGCTCGAGTTCTATTTGCCCCGCCTCGACCAGATCTACAAGCGCGCCCTCGACGACGCCGAGCGGTCCGCGGCCGACCTTTCCCCGGTCCCGCCGAGCGCACCTCTCGGCTTCCATGCCGACGGCCGCAAGGACGTCCCGGGCGGGGCGACGGTCGCACCTCACCCCCGCAAGGTCTGACGCGGGCCGACCGGCCGGACTCAATCGACCGAGGTCGTGAACAGGTGAAGATCCTTGAGGAGCCATCTGTCCCCCTTCTTCACCCGGAGCTGGACGAACGGGTACTTGCCGGGCTTGGCGAGGTCGGGCTGGAACGTGCCCTGGATCAGGAGCATGTCGGGCCCGACGAGCCTGGCGAAGTCGACGACGTTCTTCGAGACGGTCTTCTCGGGGACGTTCTTGAAGTGCTCGACGTAGATGGACTCGACCTCGGCCTTCCCGCGCTTGACGGACTCCTTGACCTCGCCGGTCGTGCCATCGCGCTCGACCCAGACGACGGACGGGTCGTCGTCGTAGGTGGCGAGCAGCCCGGCGACGTCCCTGGCGTCGAACAGGGCCGCGCCCTTGTTCAGGACCTCTTGGGCGATCGCCCTGGCCTCCTCGGCACGGGCGGCGTGCGACAGGCCGGCGAGGACCACGGCGAGAGTGGCGAGTTGGATCATGGCGGCGGCTCCTGGAGCGGGCGGAGAGGGTCGCGGATGCGGGCGATCTTAATTCGCGTCGCGACCGACGGCCAGCGCCCGCATTCTCAGGTCGGACCGCCGATGGCACGCTCGATGAGCTGCCGGGCGTTGTCCCGGAGCAGGGCACCGGCCACGTCGGGTGCGAAGGTCGCCCCGGCCCAGGCGACGACCTCGGGGGCCGTTCCGAGGCCCGGCGGAGTCCGGTCGACGCCCAGGATGTCGGTCCCGAAGCAGACCCCCTCGAACCCCGGGCGGCCGAGGAACGGGACGGCCGCGGCTGATTCGAGGGCCTCGCGGAAGGACCCGGCGTCCTCGTAGAACGCCGGCGTCAGCCCGACGACTCCGCCCAGCGACCGGAGCCGGGCCAGTCCTTCCGGCGAGAGACCGCGAGGTCCTTCAAGGCCGGGCCGCGCCAGGAAGCCGTGGCTATACACCGGGATCAACCGATCCGTCCGCGCGGCGTCAGCCTCGAACCAGGCGAGGACTTCGGCCGAGGCCCGCGGGTTCAGGTGAGCGAGGTCCACGACCGGCCGCGCCCCCCGATCCGAAAGCTCGGCCATCGTCTCGAGGAACCGCCGGCCCAGGTCGAGCAGCCCGCGGTCATCGCCCGGCGCCGACGAGCCGGCCAGCAGGCTCGACGCTGTATACGTTGGCTGGAAAAGCCGGACGCCGCGGCGGAGCAGGTCAGGCAGGCGGGCGAGATCCGACTCGTCGCGGATAAGCCTGTCGAATCCCTCGACGCCGATCACGGCCCAGGCGAGCCCTTCCGGGTCGTCGTTCCATCGAGCGATGTCGCCGGGATCGCGCAGGACGCGGCCGGGAAACTCGGCCTCGATCCGCGTGACGAGCTCCTCGAGCCCCGCCCACGGGTCGGCCCGGCGCGGCCCAGTCGGCGTCGTTCCGGTAGCACGCGACGACCGCGGCCGACGTCGCCCCCAGGTAGCCGTCGGCCTGGCCGATCCAGTCGGCGAGGTCGGGGAACTCCGCCGGGTCGAAGATGGTCGACTCGCCGGCGTACTGGAGGAGCCAGTCGACGTGGAGGTCGACGAGACGCATGGGAAATGCTCGACTTCCTCGGCCCCGGAGGCTGCCTACTGGCGTTCAATCATTCTTCTCGGGCGGCGATGTCGCCTTGTCGGGAGGCGGATCAAACGGAATCCTCTCCAGCACGCGCCGGACCACCGCCTTCAGCCCCGGCCAGCGGATCGTGTCGAGCGAGGTCATGCCGTCGAACGTCCCGACCCAGACGGCCGGTGGGGCGTCGGGCAGGCCGAGGGCCTTGAGCCGTCCGGGCCAGATGGCGGCGAACCGCTGGGCGCTGGTGCCGGCCTCAGGCGCAGGGGGGAGCCCGGCGCGGCGGCGGTATGCTCGGCGATCGCGCCGCCCCAGGCGATCGCGACGTCCTGGCCGGTGCGGCCGAAAGCGAGCGGCTTGCCGCGGACCTGGAGCACCGCCGGCGCGGCCGGGTCGTTGGGCTTCAGCCCCAGGGCCGCGCGGGCGATTCGGGGAAGGGTCAGCGTCTCCAGCCGCTTCGCGCTGGGTTCATCCGTCGCGTGGAGCCGCAGGACCACGCCGTCGACCTTGCCCGCCGCGTCGGCCGTGACGAATCCCGAGACACCCCGCAGCCGCGGCCAGAGGTCGACGTCGGGCTTGATCACCGCCGCCGACCCGAGCAGGTTGAGCCGGAGCCGTAGGGGGGCGAGGTTGGCCCGCGACGGGTCGGCCCGGTCGACGGCGTCGAGTACGTCGAATGTCGCATTCCACGCCGTCGGCGAGGGGTCAAGGGCGTAGGCGAACGCGGCCAGGGTGCCGTCGGTCGGGATCCCGTCGAGCCACGCCGGTGCGATGGTGGCCTTCGCGAAGCCCGGCGGCGTCGCGTAGCGGACATGGACCTCGGCGCGGAGGGTCTCGCCCTCGAGCCGGATCGCGGCATCCAGCCCCTCGGCCCGCTGCTTTGCCAGGCTCACGCCGAGCCGTCGGGCCCGGAGCGGGACGCCCTCGCGATTGAGGCCCTTCGGGTCGACGTGCATGAGCCAGCCGCTGTCGACCGCCGGCTTCGGTGGCGGCTTCTTTGAGCGCTGGATTGCGGTCGCGAGATCGTCGCGAGAACTGGCGAGCAGGAAGCCGCCCGGGGCTCTGCGCAGCGACCGTGGCCGTCGGCTTCGGTCCGAGCCGGTCGACGGGCAGCCCGTCGATCGGCGGGTCGGTCGCGCCCTCCGTGAGCACGCCGGCTGTGGCGAAGGCCGCGAACGTGCCGTCATCGCGCGGGATCACGACGTTCCAGGCGACATGGCCCGCGACGTCCCAACCGAGGGCGAGCGTCGCGTCGTCGAGCGTGCCCAGCTCGGCGATCATCCCGGGATTCAGCGCCGAGATGGCCGCGTCGAGGAGCTTGCCGAGGCCCGTGTCGCCGCCCTTTGCCCGCTTGTAGCCGGCCAGGGCGGCGGCCGGATGGGGGGATCTCGCCCCCTCGAAGAGCTTGAGGAGCCGCTCGCCCTGCTCGCGAGGGCGGACGAGGTGGATCGTCACCGCGGGGGGCTGTGGTTTGGGGTCGTCGAGGAGCAGGGCGGCGAGGAGGAGGAGCATTCGGCGGGCCTTGGTCGGGCGTTGGGGATGGGACGGGGTATTCTGAAGGTTCGGGGCGAGGCGGACAAGCGAAGTCCGGTCCCGTTCCCCCTCGTGGGGGAGGGTTAGGTTGAGGGAGCCCGCGACGCGGGCCGAGGCCTTCGAGCCCTCACCCAAACCCTCTCCCACAAGGGAAGGGGGGACCAGTAAAGACGGCGAATTCCCCGCTACTTTGCCGCCCCCACCAGGCCCTTGCAATGCCCCCGCGCGTGTGACATAGTCCACGATCTCGCGGGCAGACCGGGGCGGCGAGGAAGCCCCGGCACGCCCGCCTCCGCCGGCGACCGACCCGGGTCCGAATCCGCTCCGCGCGTGCCGACCGAGGGATAATGATGACCTGGCAGGTTGGGCTCTACGTCGCCGCCGTCCTGATCCCGCTGGCCGCCTTCGTCGTCGAGATCCTGGGCGGCCGCTGGCTCAAGCGGAACAATGCGCTGGTGGCCACCGGGGCGATCGGGCTCTCGTTCGTCCTGAGCCTCGTCGGATTCCTCGACTACTTCCTGATCGAGGCCCGCAGCGAGGTCTTCGCCGGCCACGCCGAGATGGCCCAGGAAGAGGCCGAGGCCGAGACCAAGCGGCTGCACGAAGGCCACGCCGCGCCCGCCGCCGAGCACGAGGCCACGCCCGGCCACGTACGCAAGATGCCGCCCAAGCCGCTGATATGGAAGGCCAGCTTCCCGTGGGTCGCGATCGGCGAGGAGGCGAAGCCGAACCAGGTCGTGCCGGACCTCGTGATCCCGCTCGGCGTCCACATCGACAACGTCGCCGTCATCATGTTCTTGATGGTGACGTTCATCGCCACGTTGATCCACATCTACTCGATGGGATACATGCACGACGACGCGCGGTATCCTCTATTTTTCACCTATTTGTCGCTGTTCAGCTTCTCGATGCTCGGGCTGGTGGCCGCCGACAACATCTTCATGGTCTTCATCTTCTGGGAGCTGGTGGGGGTCTGCTCGTACTTCCTGATCGGCTTCTGGTACGAGGAGAAAAAGAACTGCGACGCGGCCAACAAGGCGTTCATCACGAACCGCGTGGGCGACGTCGGGATGCTCGTTGGCCTCGGGCTGCTCTGGTCGGCGCTCGGCACGTTCAACATCGAAGACATCAACCGTGGCCTGCGGGCCCCGGAAGGTTCACTGAACCAGGTCGGCGAGAACGTCGTCCTGAAGGACCAGGCCACGGGCGAGGTGGTCCTCGACAAGGCCGACGGCCAGCCGAGGGCGATCCCGGTCTGGGTGCTGACGATCGCGGGACTGGGCATCTTCGCCGGCTGCGTGGGGAAGAGCGCGCAGTTCCCGCTCCACGTCTGGCTCCCCGACGCGATGGCCGGCCCGACGCCGGTCTCGGCGATGGTCCACGCGGCGACGATGGTCGCGGCGGGCGTCTATCTGGTCGGGCGGTTCTTCCCGGTGTTCACCGAGCCCGCGCTTGCTCTACATCGCGTATACGGGCGGGATCACGCTGTTCATCGCGGCGACGATCGCGATGGTCCAGACCGACTACAAGAAGGTGCTCGCCTATTCGACCGTGAGCCAGCTCGGCTTCATGATGCTGGGCATGGGCGTCGGCGGCCGCGCGGCGGGGCTCTTCCACCTGCTGACGCACGCGTTCTTTAAGGCCCTCCTCTTCCTCGGCGCGGGCAGCGTGTACCACGCGGTCCACACCTATGAGATGCCGGTGCTCGGCGGCCTCTACAAGAAGATGAAGGGCACGGCGCTGCACGATGCTCGTCGCCACGCTGGCGATCTCGGGCGTGCCGTTCTTCAGCGGGTTCTACTCGAAGGACGCGATCCTGGCGTCGTCGATGCACTTCGTCTTCGAGCGCGAGCAGTACGAGCACATCCTGCTCTTCCTGCTGCCGGCGGTCGGGGCCTCGCTGACGGCCTTCTACATGTTCCGGATGTGGTTCCTCGTCTTCGGCGGCGAGTCGCGGGGATATCCCGACTCGGCCCACGACCACCATGACCCGGGCCACGGCCACGGTCACCACAAGCATCCGGCCGAGCACGCCCACGAGAGCGGGCCCCTGATGCTCTGGCCGCTCTACGCACTGGCGATCCCGTCGATCTGCATCGGCTGGACCTGGATCATCGTCCCGTTTTTCGGCTTCCAGCCGGTTCTCGAGCAGCTGATCGAGTACGGCGAGCCGATCGTGGCGACCGACCTCGAGTCGGTCCACCTGCTCACGATGGGGGCCTCGGTCATCATCGCCGCGGCGGGAATCGGGCTGGGGATCGTCTTCTACTCGCCGTTCGAGGGCCTGGTCCGGAAGCGGTTCGACCCGGCGCGGACCGCCGAGCGCTACGGGTCGGTCTACCGCTTCCTCAAGAACAAGTGGTACTTCGACGAGCTCTACGACATCCTGCTGATTCGCCCGACGCTGAAGCTGGCGCACTGGGTGAGCAACTTCGACAAGTACGTGATCGACGGCGTGGTCAACGGCTCGGCGTGGGCGACCGCGCGGCTGAGCAAGCTCAGCGGCCGGTTCGACAACCGGATGATCGACGGCGTGGTTAACGGCCTGGGCGACCTCGTCTACAAGGTCGGCGACGTCGGACGGAGCATCCAAACCGGCAAGCTCCGCAACTACCTGATGTTCCTGGCCGTCGCGGTCGTCGGCCTGTTCGCGGGCGTCTTCGCCTGGGTCCTGAGTTAGCCTTCGCGTCGAGTCTGCCTTTGCGCCTTGCCGGTCAAGGCCGAAGGCACAGGGCAGAGAGCAAAAACGGAAGAGACGAGCCCATGAGCGACGACACGCTGCTGACCCTGCTCTGGTTGATCCCGCTCGTCGGCGCGGTCGTCGCGCTCCTGATGCCCCGGGGGGCTCGGACGGGGGTCAAATGGCTCTCGGTCGGCGTCTCGCTCGCGACGCTCCTGCTGACGATCGTCGCCTATCACCGCTACACCGAGGCCGGCTCGCCGGCCAAGGCGCCGCTGGCGGAGCGGGCGCGGAACAATGTGCTCAAGCGGCTGGACTCGCCCCTGCTCACCGAAAGCAGCGAACAGGAGGCCGAGCGGCCCGACGGGCGAAACGACTTGATGGTTCGCAAGGCGTGGATCCCCGCGTTCAACATCCAGTATTATCTCGGGCTCGACGGCATCAGCCTCAGCCTCATCATGCTCACCGGCTTCGTCGCGGTCCTGGCGAGCCTGGCGTCGTGGAACATCGAGAAGGAAATCCGCGGCTATCACGCCCTGTTCCTGCTGCTCCTGGCCTGCATGATGGGCGTGTTCCTGGCGCTCGACCTGATCCTCTTCTACGTCTTCTTCGAGGTCATGCTCCTGCCGATGTACTTCCTGATCGCCGTCTGGGGCGGCGAGAACCGGGAGTACGCGGCGATCAAGTTCCTGCTCTACACGCTGTTCGGCTCCGTCTTCATCCTGGTGGCGATCCTCGCCCTGTACTTCTGGGGCGGCGACGCCGCAGGACCTCCGGGGCGTCCTCTTCAGCGCCCACACGTTCGACTCGGTGATCCTGGCCGACGCCGCGGCGAACACGACCTTCTACAACGGCACGATCCAGCAGTGGATCTTCTGGCTTTTCTTTATCGGCTTCTGCGTCAAGCTGCCCTCCGTCCCGTTCCACACCTGGCTCCCCGACGCCCACGTCCAGGCGCCGACGCCGATCAGCATGATCCTGGCCGGCGTCCTGCTCAAGATTGGCGGCTACGGCCTCGTCCGGCTCGCGTGGCCGCTGGCGCCCGTCGGTGCCTATGAGGCCGCGTATCCCGTGGCCCTGATCGGCATCGTGAGCATCGTCTACGGCGCCCTGGCCGCGATGGCTCAAACGGACTTCAAGAAGCTCGTCGCCTACAGCTCGGTCAGCCACATGGGCTATTGCACGCTGGGCATGGCCGCGATGAACCTCGGCGACGGCCGCTACTACGCCTACGGCGTCGACGGCGCCATGTTCATGATGATCGCCCACGGGATCACCTCGACCGGCATGTTTTTCCTCGTCGGCGTCATCTACGACCGGGCCCACACTCGTGACCTGAACAAGCTCGGCGGGCTGATCAATTACATGCCGCTCTACGCCGCGGTCTCGATCCTGATCTTCTTCGGCTCGATGGGCCTGCCGGGCCTGTGCGGGTTCGTGGCCGAGGTGTTCGTCGTCCTCGCCGCGTTCAACTACGACCCGGCCCTGTCCGTGTTCGCCGCCGCAGCAGTGATCCTGACCGCCGGCTACATCCTCTGGACGGTCCAGCGCGTCTTCCTCGGCAAGAAGGAGGACTGGAAGGGCCTGCCCGACCTGAACCTCCGCGAGGTCGCCATCTCGATCCCGCTGGTTGTTTTCACGGTACTCCTGGGCGTCTTCCCGTCGAGCCTGCTCTCGTGGATGAGTCCGTCGGTCGAGCAGGTCGTCGCGAACGTCTCGAAGGCCAACCGGGCCGCGGGGTCGTCGTTGCAGACGGCGGCCGTGCCGCCGGTGGTGCGGGGAATCCGGTAGGGCGGAGCAGCGCCGATGAACGCCCGTCGCGTCGCCCTCGTGACCGGCTCCGCCACCGGCATCGGCCGCGCCGTGGCGTGGGGCCTGGCCGGGCGAGGATATGATGTCGTCGTCAATTACTCACGCTCCGAGGCCGAGGCCGACGAAACGGCCGCGGGCGTCCGCGAGCGGGGCGGGAAGGTCCGTCGTGATCCGCGCAGACGTGTCCGACGACGACGCGGTGCGTGCGATGGTCGCGAAGACCGTCGCCGAACTCGGCGGACTCGACCTGCTCGTGAACAACGCGGCGACCACGCATTTCGTCCCCCACACCGACCTCGACGGCCTGACGGCCGAGGTGTGGGACGACATCCTCAACGTCAACCTCAAGGGCACGTTCTTCGCCTCCCGCGCGGCGATGCCGCACCTGACGGCCCGCCGGGGGAACATCGTCAACGTTGCCTCGGTGGCGGGCGTGGCCGGGTCGGGCTCGTCGATCGCGTACGCAGCGAGCAAGGGCGCGGTCATCACCCTGACGAAGAGCCTGGCCCGCGCCTTCGCGCCCGAGGTCCGCGTCAACGCCGTGGCCCCTGGGCCCGTGCAGACGCGGTGGCTCGCCGACCATCAGGACATGGTCGAGGCCGCCATGAAGCAGACGCCTCTGAAGCGGCCCGCGACGGCCGAGGACGTGGCGGCGGTTGTCCTTTTCCTCGCCGACGAGACGAGCCTGATGACGGGTCAAGTGCTCGTGGTCGACGGCGGGCGGACGATGTAAGCGGTCGGAGCACTGCGGGCAGAAAGCCGAAGGCACAAAGCACAGAGCAGAAAGCACAGGGCAGAGGCGCAGGCCGAAGGACCGGAATCCGGAGCCAGGTCGTGCGGTCGGCCTGCCTTCTGTCCCGTCTGCTCTGTGTTTTGTGACTTCGGCTCTGTGCTTTGTGCCTTCTGTTTTCCCGCCTTCCCAAACCTACACCGGACTGGCCTTGCTTGAACCGGCCATCGGCGTTACTTTCCCCGCCGATCGGGCGACGGAGCAGGCACCCTGCGCGGCCCCAAGGATGGAGGTCGCCGGCCGCTCCGCGCCGACCGGAGGAGCCGGAGAGCATGCAAGGCAGGTCATGGATGGCCGCTTTGGCCCTCGCGACGGGCGTCGCCTTCCTCGCCGCCCGGCCCGCACCGACCCGCGCCGGGGATGACGCGGCGGTCGTCAACAAGGTCACGCTCTACCTGCGGATCACCGGGCTCGGACCCGACGGCTGCGAGGTCGAGATCAAGCCGGGGCACCCGCTGTGCGACTTCGAGGCGGTGACCAAGAAGGTCAAGTACGGCGGCCAGTCGCAGGGCGAGCTGACGCTTGACGGCCTCAAGGTCAAGTCGTCGAGCCCCGACCACGAGTGCCAGTTCGCGATCACGATCAAGGAGCCCGGCCAGCCCCCGCGGGCCGTGCGCCGGGGCATCCGGCTCGTCACGCCGACGACGCCGGGCGCGGCGATGCCCGATCAGACCTTCAAGGTCTACCTCCGCTCGCCCTCGCTCGCGGCGAAGGATGACGCGGAGCGGCGCGTCAAGTGACCCGCTTCGGGTCTTCTCTGCCTTGTGCCTTCCACCCTTTGCTTTCGATTCGAAGGCGGAAAGCCGACGGAGCCCAGGGCGCAGGATTAAGCCAGGATCGCCTTCACGACGTTCCCGCCGTTGACCGTCAGCCGCTCGTCCCGGCCGTCGCGGAGGAACGTCAGGCGCTTGTGGTCGAGGCCGAGCAGGTGGAGGATCGTCGCGTGCAGGTCGTGGACGTGGACCTTGTCCTCGACCGCGTTCAGGCCGAACTCGTCGGTCGTCGCCGTACGGTCATCCCGCCCTTCACGCCGCCGCCGGCCAGGAACATGCTGAATCCGTAGGGATTGTGGTCGCGGCCGTCGGTCCCCTCGGTCATCGGCGTCCGGCCGAACTCGCCGCCCCAGACGACGAGCGTGCTGGTCGAGCAGGCCGCGCCGCTTGAGGTCCGTGATCAGCCCGGCGACGGGCTTGTCGCTGCGGGCGCAGAGCTTGGTGTGGTTGCCTTCGAGGTCGCGGTGGGCGTCCCACTGGCTGCCCGAGCCGCAATAGAGCTGGACGAACCGCACGCCCCGCTCGACCAGCCGCCGGGCCCGCAGGCACATCGCGGCGAACTCCTTGCACTTCGGGTCGTCGAGGCCGTAGAGGGCCTTCGTCTCGGCCGACTCGCTGCGCGAGGTCGACGGCCTCGGGCGCCTCGGCCTGCATCCGGTAGGCGAGCTCGTAGGCGGCGATCCGGGCGGAGAGGCGGGTGTCGTCGGCCCGCGATGAGGCGTGGTGGCGGTCGAGGCCGGCGATCAGGTCGAGCTTGGCCCGCTGCTGGGCGTCGCTGACGCCCTTCGGCGGCTCGAGGTGGAGGATCGGTGCGCCGTCCTTGCGGAACGGGGTGCCCTGGAACGTCGCGGGCAGCCAGGCGTTGCCCCAGTTCCTCGGCCCGCCGATCGGCTCGGCGGCGTCGGCCATGACGACGAACGCGGGCAGGTCCTGGTTCTCCGTCCCGAGCCCGAACGTCACCCACGCCCCCAGGCTCGGCCGGCCGGCCAGGATGCTGCCGGTGTTCATCTGGCAGACGCTGCCGACGTGGTTCACCCCGTCGGCCCAGCACGAGCGGACCAGCGCGATCTCGTCGACCACCTTCGCGACGTGCGGGTACCAGTCCGACACCCACAAACCCGACTCGCCGTGCCTGTGCGAACTTCCGCTTGCTCGCGAGCAGGTTGTTGCCGCCGACGCCCATCGGCGTGAAGACCTTGCCGAAGCTCGCCGGCAAGCGGCTGGCCGTGGCGCTTGGTCAGCTCGGGCTTGGGGTCGAACAGGTCGATGTGGCTCGGCCCGCCCTCCATGAACAGGAAGATGACGCCGGTCGGCCTTCGCTGCGAAGTGCGGAGCACGGGCGCCGAGCGGCCGGATCGGGTCGATCGTCGGCGACTCGGCCCGGGCGTCGTCGTCGGCCATCATCGCGGCCAGCGCCAGCCCGCCGAAGCCGAGCCCGGCGCGGGCGAGGAAGTCGCGCCGGCTCGTCGCGGGCTCGCGGTGCGGGATCATGTCAGGGCTCCTCGGTCGCGGTCCGGGCTGCCTTCCATCCTACGCCGATTCAGAACGTCGGACGACCCCCGCGCTGCGGCCCCATCGGCGGCCCGCCGGGCATCCCCGGCCGCGGCCCGAATCCCGGCCGCGGCCCGGGCCCGAACCCGGGCGGGTTTCCCGGCCCGAGGCCCGGCGGCGGCCCGGGTGTCGGCATAGGCTGCGGCAACTGGATCGGCGCGGGCATGGGCCGGGCGATCGGCGCCGGCATCGGCGGCGGCCCCATCCGGGGCATCGAGAACACGCCTCCCGCCAGCCGCTGGAGCTGGTCATCGATGCCGAGCGCAGCCTGCGCGCCCGGTATCGAGAAGACGCGGGCGACCTCCCGACCCAGGGTCGAGTACGCGGCGTCGATCCGCGAGCCGTAACGCCGCTGGACGTCGTTGACCTCCTCCTCACGCCCCTTCTTGTCCTTGAGCTCCTCGATCAGGTCGTTGATCCGCGTGAACACGTCCCTCATCTTCGACGCGACGATGCCGGCGGTGGTGGTGTCCTGGACCGGTTTCAAGGTTGACGTCCCCTCGTTCGCCATGGCGATCAGCTTCTCGCAGTACCCCTCCATGCTCGACTTCGAGAGCAGCCCCCACCCGCCGATCCCGCACACGGCGAAGACCACAAACACGGCGATCCGGATCAGCCAGACGAACCCACCGCCGCCCCCCGAGCCGTAGCTCGGGCGGGACGAGGTCTTCGTCTTGCTCGAGGCGAAGAAGCCGCCCTTCTTTTTCTTCTTCTTGACCGGCGCCTCGGCGACGGTCGGGTCGGCATAGGCGGTCCGGGGCAGTACCGGCGGGAGCGGCGAGGCGGCCTCGTTCAGGTCGTACAGGTCCTCCGCGGCCGGCCCGGCCCGCCTCGGCACGGTCCTGGCCACCGGCTCGGTGTACGAGGCCGGCCGCGCCACCGCCGTGGGGATCGCGGCCGCCGCCGGCGGCCCTCCCGGCACGGTCATCTTGTTGCCGCACGCCTTGCACGTGGCGCGCTTGCCGGCGAGCCCGTCGCTCACCGCGTAATCCTTGCCGCACTGGCCACACGAGAACGAGATCGGCATCGGTCTCACCTCGGGAAAGACGGGGATCGGCCTCTCAATCCTTCTTGGCCGGCTTGTCGGCCGCATCCTCCGGCGCATCGTCGTCCGTGCCGGCCATCGACTTGAAATCCAGGGCCTCGGAGGCGCCGGGGATGGTCGCCACGCGGATCATCTCCTGGATGTATTGCTTCTGGAGGGCATCCCGCTTCGGGCCGAACTCTGCCTCGGCCGCCGCGATGTCCGCCTTGTTGCCCTTCTTGTTGCGGATCTTCTCGTCGAAGTCCTTCTGCTCTCGGAAGACCTGGCTGAGCGGCCCCGAGGCGGCCTTGGCGGACGGAACGTCCTTGACGTTCTTGAGGATGTCGTTCATCCGTTGATTCAAATCGACCTGCTGCTGATAGAAGGCGCGGACGTCGGTCTTGCTCGTCCGGCCCGAACGAGAGTAAATGCCCACCGCGACCGCCGCGACGAGCACGAGCAACCGGAGCAGCTTGGCCCCGCCGCTCATCCCTTTCGGCGTCGGCGCCGCGTAGGTCGGTCCGGCGGGCTTCTTGAGTTGCGGGTCTGTGGCCTCCGCGGGCGTGAACATCCGCGCGGCCGGCCTCCGGGCTGCCCGGCGATGATCGTCGGGTCGATGCTTTCCGGCTCCTCGAGCCCCGTCACGTCGGCGGGCATGTCGACGGACGGCTCGCCCGGGCCGCCCGGCACGGTCATGCGCGCGCCGCAGGCCTTGCAGATCGCCGACTTCCCCGCGAGCCCGTCGCTCACGACGTAGTCATTTCCGCACTGGCTGCAGGAGAACGAGATCGCCATCGGTCACCCCGAGGGGAGGGGAAGGATTCGCGGGTCCACTCGACCCCGCGGCAGGCCCGATCCATCAAACCAGGCGAGTACGATGTTCGCAAGACATCCACGCACGATTGCCGGCCGCCCGCTCAGTCGACGAACACAAACTCATTCAGGTTGAGCAAGGCGTGGCAATAGTCGACCATCGCCGCCGCCTCCGCGGGCGCGATTCCGTCGGGCATGGGGACGGGCAGCGCGGCGGGGCGGGTCGCTGAGGAGGGCGGGCTCGGATTCGAGGAAGGCGACGCCCCGGGCCGACTCGGCGGGGTCGGGCTCGCGGGCGAACGCGAGGCGGTAGGCCGAGCGGATCAGGCCGGCCCGATCGTTGCGGTCGCTCACCTCGCGATACAGCCGGCCGGCGAAGGAGCGGGCCTGGTCGAGGATCAGGTCGGAGTTCAGGAGCATCAGGGCCTGCGGCGCGTTGACGCTCACGTTCCGCTCGGGGCAGGTGGTGTTCGTGTCGGGGGCGTCGAAGGCGTCGAGCAGGGGATAACGCAGGTTGCGGCGGACGAAGACGTAGAGCGTCCGCCGGTTACGGTCCGAGGCGGAAGACGAGCGGGTCCAGCCGCCGCGGGTCTCGACGCCCGGCGGCAGGTCGGGATAGACGCTCGGGCCGCCGCCGCGACGGTCGAGCGTGCCCGAGACGGCGAGCAAGGCGTCGCGGACCGCCTCGGCCTCGAGCCGGCGGCGAGGCATCCGGGCGAGCAGGATGTTCTCGGGGTCGAGCTGCAGGGCCTTCGCCGATGGGGTGCTCGACTGCCGGTACGTCGCGCTCGTGACCATTAGCCGATGAATCGCCTTGAGGCTCCAGCCTCGTGTGATCAGCTCGGTCGCGAGCCAGTCGAGCAGCTCCGGATGCGACGGCTCGCGCCCCTGCGTGCCGAAGTCGCTGGGCGTGGCGACGAGCCCCCGGCCGAAGTGCCCCTGCCAGATCCGGTTGACGATCACCCGGGCCGTCAGCGGGTGGTCGGGCCGCGTGAGCCATTCGGCGAGCGCCTTGCGGCGGCCGGTCGTGCCGTGGCCGGTCGGCGCGATGGCAGGAGGAGGCGTCGTCTCGACAAGGACGGAAGGGAAACCCGGCTTGCATCACGTCGCCCGGGTTCTTGAAGTTCCCCTTGCGGAGCAGCTTGACGGGCTCGGCCTTCGCCGCCGAGTCGGCCATGCCGCTTGCCATGTCGGGGTCGGGCGGGCCGGCCTTGGCGAGCGAGGCCATCAGGCTCGTGCGGGCGGTCCAGGCCTTGAGGTCGGCCGGGGTCATCGCGGCCTGCATCGCCTTGGGGTCGACGGTCAGCTTCTTGGAGTTCGACCGGATCAGGTCCTCCTGGAACGCCGACCGCTTTACGGGCTCGGTCTCGAGCGCCTCGCGAAGCTCGGGGTCGAGCTTCGCCATCGTGTGCGCTCAGGAGCTTGGCCTTGTAGGGACGCTCGACCTCGTCGAGCGCGGCCTTGGCGCGGTCGGTCCGGCGCCTTGACCTCGGCCTCGGCCGAGTCGTGGACGGCCTGGGCGAAGGGCTCGGCCAGGGAGTAGTCGTCGCGCGGGGCGCTGGCGCCGAAGACGGCCTGGAGCCGGTAGTAGTCGCGCTGGCTGATCGGGTCGTACTTGTGGTCGTGGCACCGGGCGCAGGCGACGGTCAGGCCCATGAACACCGACGCCGTCGTGTCGGTCACGTCGTCGAGGATGAGCTGCCGGTTCAGGCCCGGCACCATGTTGTTGTCCTCGAACGGCCAGTTCCGGTTGAAACCCGGTCGCGACGAACGCCTCCGCATCGCCCGGGGCGACCTCGTCGCCGGCGAGCTGCAAGGCCACGAAGCGGTCGTACGGCATGTCCGAGTTCAGGCGCCTTCACGACCCAGTCGCGATACGCGCCAGGCGTTGGGCCGGGTCTTGTCGCTCTTGAAGCCGTCGCTCTCGGCATAGCGGGCCAGGTCGAGCCAGGGCGTCGCCCAGCGCTCGCCGTAGGCGGGCGACCCGAGAAGGCGGTCGACCAGCCGCTGGAAGGCATCGGGCCGCTTGTCGGCGACGAAGGCGTCGACCTCGGCGGGCGATGGCGGCAGGCCGGTCAGGTCGAAGGTGACGCGGCGGATCAGGGTCCGGCGGTCGGCCTGGGCAGCGGGGGCGAGGCCGAGGTCCTCGAGGGTCGCGAGGACGAACGCGTCGATCGGATTCCGGACCCAGCCCTTGAGCTTCACCGGCGGCGGCGGGGTCCGCCTGGGCGGGAGGAACGACCAGTGCTGTTTCTGCTCGGCCGTCCACGTGCGATCGGGCGGGTCGGCGTCCTGCGACCGCGCGGCCGCGGCGAAGGCTCCGAGCCCAAGGACGCCGAGGGCGATCGCGCGCGGCACGCTCATGGCCGAGGCTCCCAATCCGGCGGCAGGTCCGACGCGAAGGCGGGAGGATCGAGGCGGCAAGCCCGTTGATTTTAGCGGGTCGGACCGATGTTTGACATCGCTTTTCGGTCCGAACGGCCCTCTCGAAAACCTCGACGCCTCGCACCGGGGCGGATGGCCGGCCTGACCCGAGCCCCGGCGCCGAGCGAACCCGAGCGTCCGTCTTTGGTTCGCCTTCGTGCGGCTTCGTGCGGGCGGGGCTGGGTTGCCGGACACGGGGCCGCCCGCGACCGGATTGCTAGAAGGCTCCCTTCATCATCGGGGCTCGAAGCCAGTTCGTTCTCCGAATCCGCCGCGCGGAGCCACCCGGCCGCCCCGGGGCCGGGAGACCGGGCCTCAAACTGACCCCCCATCACGAAGAACGGCCCCGCGCGAACAGGTCGCGCGGGGCCGTGGCAGACTTCAGGGCGAATCGGGTCGCCGATCAGTACTGGTCGGCGGAAACGACCTCGCCGCCGTTCGGGGTGACGATGGCCCGGAGCGTGATGAGGTTGATCGTGTCCTTGATGAAGGCCACGTGGCCGTCGCCGAAGAGGCAGTTGATGCCGCCGGAGTGGAACGAGCCGAGCTCGTCGTTCAGGCCAGCGTTGTTGCCCGCCGTTCCGAGCGCGCCCGGGAACGGCTGGTAGGGCCCCGTCTCCTTCATGGGACGGTACTTGTTATTCGGCTGGCCCGAGACGCCATAGGCCGAGTCGGGCTCCGCCCAGCGCCAGTAACGGCGGGCCGCGGCGGCCGAGTAGGGGCCGAGACCTCGCGTGTCGCCACCCGAGAACGGCTTGGAGCCGTTACCGGGCAGCTCCGTATAGGGGCTGAGGAAGTACTCGTCCCGGCCCGCGTCTTCGCCGATGGCGATGGTGTTGCTCAGGCCGTCGACCACCTCGGCGATGGCGGTCTTGCCCTGCTTCAGCATCCCGTTGGACCGCGTCGCCTTATCCCGGTAGGGGGTCGGAGTACCAACGCCGCCGCCCGTTCCCGCCGTCGACAGCACGGGGCTGATGTCCACGTAGCAGGTCGCGCCGTAATCGACGTAGCCATAGCCGATGCCGAACGTCTTGGAGACCGTGTCGGCCTGGTCAGCGCCGTCGCGCTGCCGGGTTGGCACGTGCGGCCGAGGGGCAGAGGTAGACGCTGATCACGGCCGACGCGCCGGTGTAGTTCGACCCGCTCGCCTCCCAGTAGCCGACCGCGAAATTCATCGCGGTGTACTGGTTGGCGCCTTCCATGTACGGCAACAGCCGGGCCATGGTGCTCCAGTCGCCGTCGAAGAAGGCCGACTGGGCGGGGGTGGTGGAGAAGTCGGTTGATTCGCCACCGGTGGGGAAGCACGTGTTCGAGCTCTCGTAGTTGTGCATCGAGAGGCCGATCTGCTTCAGGTTGTTGGTGCACTGCGCGCGGCGGGCAGCCTCGCGAGCGGCTTGGACGGCGGGGAGCAGCAGGGCGATCAGCACGGCGATGATCGCGATCACGACCAGCAGCTCGATCAGCGTGAAGCCGCGGCGGGGGGACGGGCAGGGACGCGCATGCATCGGAATCAGGTCCTCATCGGGTAGGGTTCGAGTTCGGTACTTCGGAACTCGGGACGAAGGGCCCCATGGTCTGCGGGGCCTTGGGGGTCAATCGTTGCGATCGCGCGCCGCCCCTTCGCGGCCGACGCCGGCGATCGGCTTGAGTTCGAAAGGCGGGAGCTCTGTGGTGTCTGGCTTGACCGACGCGGAGAGGTAGGCTCCGTCCTCGTCGAAGTACGGCTGCGGAATTGGCGAGTTGAACTTGCCCTTGGGGAAGCCGCCCGGCTTATCGAGGCGTACCCCGTACTCGCCCTCGGCGACGCCCTGGTCATTCAGGCCCTTCAGGGTGAAGGACCCATCCGCGCCGATGGTCCCCGACGCCGGCCGGGCGCTCGGGCTCTTGGGCTCCAGCACGACCCTGAGGCCAGAGAGGGCCTCCGGCTTGCTGAAGACGACCTTCCCCTTTACCTCGTGCCGCGCCCCCTCCGAGGGGACCCCCTCACCGCAGCCGGCCAGGAAGAACGGCATCGTGAGCAGGGCTGGCGCCGCCCACCGGCGGAGAGAAGCCGAGGCGATGTCCATCGAGTTGAACTCTCTTTGCGGAGACGGCTAGATCCGTTTCAGGGGGCCGACTCGCCGGTCAGTCCCACAGGCCTGCGTCGGTCGGTGTCGGGGCGCGGGACCCATGTCCCGATCGCACGAACGATCCTATACACGCGGCAACCCAGCGTGAGTGAATGTTCGGTGAAAAAACAATGAAGAACCAGTCATCGGTGACATAGGAACACCATCCTCTTTTGCGCCGCTTTACTCTTCTTCCTCCTCCTCCACTGCCGCCTCATCGAACGCGGAAGGCATCGCGGTGAGCGGCGTGCTGGCCGGCTCCGACCGGGCGGCGATCCCGCGCTGACCGAGCAGGCGAACATTGTCATCTCCCAGATACACCTTGAGGTCATTAATCATCTTGTCGTCGTGGCGGATCTTCAGCGACGACCCCGCCTTGTAAACGGCGCGACGGGCCCGCTCCAGGCCGAGGATCTCGAGGTAGAGGTCGAGGTTGCCCGGATAGTTGCGGATCGTCCGCAGCAGCCGCTCGAGGTCGGTCGGCTGGGTCACGCCCTTGGTCAGCCGGACGACCACCCCGCGCGACAGCTCGGCCGCGCCCCGCTCCAGGGGGATGATCCGGTTGATGATCAGCTCGGCCGGGTCGCGCTGCCGCGAGAGCGAGCCGCGGACGAAACAGATCGCGTCGTCCTTGATCATCGCCTCGTTCTTGGCGAAGTCCTCCGGCCAGAGCATTGCCGGCACGTTGCCCGTCAGGTCCTCGAACGTCAGCTTCGCCATCCGCGTCAGGCCCGAACGCGACTTCTGGACGTTGCGGACGGTCACGCCGCTGATCATCCCGCCGAGCACGACCTCGCCCTTGTCGCCGATGTTCGCCAGGTCGGCCACGCGATGCGTCGCCAGCGCCGAGAGCATGGCGCCGTGGCGGGCCAGGGGGTGGCTCGTCATGTAGAAGCCGAGGACTTTCTTCTCCTCGGCAAGCCGCTCGGCGTCGGGCAGCTCGGGCACGTCGGGCAGGGCCGCGGCGGTCTTGCCGTTGCCATTGCCGTTGACGTGGCCGTTGCCATTGGTCGGCTCGTCGGGCTCGAACATGCCGAACATGTCGACCTGCCCGCGCCGCCGCGACTCGGCCGCGGCCTGGCCGTCCTTGATCGCACGAGGCAACACGGCAAGCCACTGGCGCCGATGACCGCCCAGGCGGTCGAAGGCGCCGGCCTTGATCAGCGCCTCGACGCACGCCGAGCTGACCACGCCCGGCGGCACGCGCTCGAACAGCTCGGTCAGGTTCGCGAACGGCCCGTGCGCCTTTCGCGCCGCGACGATCGCCTCGATCGCCTTGAGGCCGACGCCCTTGATCGCCAGCAGGCCGAACTGGATCTTGCCCTCTTCCGCGACGTCGAACGTCGCGCGCGCCGGCGTTGACGTCAGGCGGCAGCACCTCGAGGCCCATCCGCTTGCAGTCCTCGATATGTTCGACGAAGAACTTCTCGCGCTCGGCGCCGTCCATCTCCGACGAGAGCACGGCGGCCATGAACTCGGTCGGGTAGTGCGCCTTGAGCCAGGCCGTCTGGTAGAGGACGAGGGCGTAGGCCGTCGAGTGCGACTTGTTGAAGCCGTAGCCGCCGAAGAACTCGATCAGGTCGAAGATCTCGGTCGCCTTCCGCGCGTCGAGCTTCCGCGCGACAGCCCCCTCGACGAACTGCTTCCGCCCCTGGGCGATGACGTCGGCCTTCTTCTTCGAGATCGCCTTGATCGTCGCGTACGCGGACGACAGCTCGATGCCGCCCAGGCGGTTGAGGATCCGCATGACCTGTTCTTGGTAGACCATGACCCCGTAGGTCTCTTCCAGGACTTCCTTCATCACCGGGATGGGGATATTCCGGCTTCTCGCGCCCGTGCTTCAGGTTGACGTACGCGTCGACCATGCCGCCGTTGAGCGGGCCGGGCCGGTAGAGGGCCAGGAGGGCGATCAGGTCGGCGAAGCGGTCGGGCTTCATCTTGACCAGCAGGTCGCGGATGCCCGCGCCTTCGAGCTGGAACAGGCCCTTGCCCTCGCCGCGCTGGAGCAGGGCGTAGGTCGCCGGGTCGTCGAGCGGGATCTTGTCGAGGTCGATCGGCTTATCGGGATGCCGCTCGTTGATGAGGCGGACGGCCGCGGCGAGGCTCGTCAGGTTCCGCAGGCCGAGGAAGTCCATCTTCAGCAGGCCGGCCTTCTCGACGTCCCCCATGTCCCACTGGGTGCGAGACGACCTCCTTGTCCTTGTCCTTGTTCGGCAGCTTCTGGAGCGGGACCAGGTCCTGGAGCGGGCGGTCGGCGATCACGACCCCCGCGGCGTGCGTCCCGACGCTGCGGGCCAGTCCCTTCGAGCCGCCGCGCGAAGTCGAGCAGCCGCTCGACCTCGGGGTCCTCCTCGGCGAGCCGCCGCAGCTGGGGCTCCTTCTTGATCGCGTCCTCGAGCGTGATGTGCAGCACCTGCGGGACGAGCTTGGTGACCTGATCGACCTTCGCCAGCGGGATGTTCAGCGCCCGGCCGACGTCCTTGAGCGCGGCCTTGGCCGCCATCGTGCCGAAGGTGCCGATCTGCGCCACGTTCGCCGCGCCGTACTTCTTGCGGACGTACTCGATGACCTCGTAGCGCCGCTCCTGGCAGAGGTCGATGTCGATGTCCGGCGCCTCGGAGCGGTTCGGGTCGAGGAATCGCTCGAACAGGAGGTCATACTTGAGCGGATCGACGTGGCTGAGGTAGAGCAGGTAGCTCACGATCGCCCCGCAGCCCGAGCCCCTCGCCGAGTTCGGGATGCCTGCCTCGCGGGCGAAGCGGACGAAGTCCCAGACGATCAGGAAGTACGAGGCGAACCCCATCCGGTTGATGATCCGCAGCTCGTGGTCGAGCCGCGCGACGGCCTCGACCGGCGGCGGGTCGCCGTAGCGCTCCTCCAGGCCCTGCTCGCAGAGGTCGCGGAGGTATTCCTCGGGCGTCTCGCCCCGGGGCGGCGTGAAGGAGGGGAAGTGGCGCGTGCCGAGGTCGAGGCTCGCGTAATTGTCCTCGACGAGGTCGGCGATCCGTCGCCGAGGCGGCCAGCGCCTCCTCGTGCCCGGCCATCGCCTCGTACATCTCCTCGGGCGCTGCGGACGTGGAACTGGTCGGTCTCGAACCTCATCCGGTCCGGGTCGTCGACCGTCTTGCCCGTGTTGATGCAGAGCAGGATGTCGTGCGCCTGGGCGTCCTCGCGGGTCAGGTAGTGCGCGTCGCTCGTGGCGACGACCGGCAGGCCCATCCGCCGCGCGACGTCGAGCGCCCGCTCCTTGCACTCGCGCTGGATGCCGACGCCGTTGTCCTGGATCTCGACGTAGAAGTTCTCCTCGCCGAAGTCGACTGGTACCAGGCGCAGAGCCGCTCGGCCTCGGCGTTCTTGTCGTGCAGCAGGTGGTCGGAGAACTCGGCCGAGGCGCAGCCGGAGAGGCAGATCAGGCCCTTCGGCGTGCTGCGCGAGGATCTCCTTGTCGATCCGCGGCTTGTAGTAGAACCCCTCCAGGAACGACCGCGACGAGAGCCGCAGCAGGTTGCGGAACCCCTCGGCGTCGCGGGCGAGCAGGGTCAGGTGGAACGAGTGCTCCTGGCCCGTTCCGCCGCCGGTCGTCTTCTCGTACCGCTTGCCCGGTGCGACGTAGGCCTCGAGGCCGACGATCGGCTTGATCCCCGCCGCCTTCGCCTCGCGGAGGAACTCCACCGCCCCGTAAAGATTGCCGTGGTCGGTGAGCGCCAGCGCCGGCATTCCGAGCGACCTTGGCCCGCTCGACCAGCGCCGGGATCCGGCTGGCCCCGTCCAGCAGGCTGTAGTGGCTGTGGCAGTGGAGGTGGACGAACGGCCGGCTCGACATCGTTGATCTCGCCCTGTCTCGCATGCCGTCCATCGCGGGGATTCATCCCAACGACTGGACATGCGACTAGCATTCCCTAAGATACCCGAAGCGTCGCCCGCGGGCCAGTTGGCGGGCGGGCGTTCGGGCTATCTTCGGCAGTGCGCGGGCGCGGTCTTGGGCCGATCGACGGGCGATGGGCCAGGGTCGTGCCGGATCGGCCTCAGGCGCCGGCGGCGACGAGCTGCGACTCATCCGTGGTCTCGGAGGCCTCCAGCCCCTGCACCAGCGCGGAGAGCTGCAGCGCGAGCAGGCGGTCCGTCTGCGCGACGCCGCGGACGAGGTCGAGGAAGGCCTCGGCACCGATGATCACGGCCTTGGGCCGGCTGTGGATCGTCAGGACATATCGGGCGGCGGGGTCTTCGAGCGCGTCGAGGACCTTCGGCAGGTCGCGGTGGAGCTCGCGACTCCCGATGAATCGCACGCGAGGCTGGGGCATCTCCGTCCTCTTGGGCCGACGAGGGCCATTCGCGGGGGGAGGTCGGGCGTCCGGATCGGACAGCCCAGGTGAAATGTGAGCCCTAGGATACCTCGGGACGACGGGCGAGTCAATCGAACCGACTGCCTAGTCCGAGAAGATTCGGAGTAGCCGGCCGAGCGAAGTCCCGGCGGGGGACCGACTAGGGTGGCCTCACTTCGGCGCCGGGGTCGGCGAGGCCTCGACGGGAGGCGCGGCGTTGCCCGTCGCGTCGGGCTTCTTCTCGTCGGCGAGGGAGGCCCGCACCGGCTCGAGCAACACCGCGGCATCCGTATACTTGCCGAAGCGTTCGAGAACGTCGCGGCGGACGGCGAGGGCCTGCTCCGGGTGGCCGTCGAGCTCAACCTGGTTGGCGCGGGTGAGCAGTCCGACGATCGTCCCGGCCCGCTCCTGGATCGCCGTCTCGATCTGTGCCGCCTTCTTGCGGGCGAGAAGGAGCCAGCCGCGGTCGGCGCGGGTGTTGTCCTTCTCCAGGCTCGCGGCCATGTCGCGCCAGCGGCGGACGGCATCCTGGTCGTCGAACCGCTTCAGCGCCGCCTCGGCCTCGGGGAAGACGGCTGCGTACAGGCTCTCGCCCTGGCCCTCGGCCTTCTTGAAGCCGGGGACGGCCGACTTCTCCAGCACCTCCGCCCGCCGCTCGGCCGAGGTCAGCGCCAGCCGGTCGTACCACGGGTCGGTCTGCGCCTTGTAGGGGTGGGTGGGGAACCGGCGCTCGAGCTCGTCGAGGTACATCGACTGCGCCCGCAGCCAGTCCTCGCGCTTCTCCGACTTCATCAGCGGCTCGGCCTGGCTGAAGAGATAGTCGGCCGACGGGGGCCAGACGACATACGCGATCAGCGAGCCGACGACGAGCAGCGCCGCGACCAGCCCGAGCGCAGGGGCCAGGTCGCGGAGTTGCTCCATTGCGTGCTTTTTCTTCTTTTTCTTGCCCGTCTTCTTCGGCTTCAGCGTCTCGACCGACCGCGTCGGGGGGTTGCTCGCGGGGGAGCCGACCTCGGGCCAGACCATGGGGATCGGCTGGCCGGCCTCGTGCTTGTCGAGCAGCTCGCGGAGCGTCACCGCGACGGCCGCGGCGTCCCACGGCCGGTCGGTCGGGGCCTTGGCCATCAGCTTGTGGACGAGGTCGTCGAGCGCGACGGGGATGACCTGCGTCTTCGCGCTGGCGCGCGGCGCGGGCTCGTTCATCTGGCAGTGCATCAAGACGACGGCCGACGTCCCCTGGAACGGCAGCTCGCCGGTGAGCATCTGGTAGAAGACGATCCCGAGCGCGTAAAGGTCGGTCTTGTGACTGACCTCGGGCGTGCCGCGGATCTGCTCGGGCGCCATGTACGCGGCCGTGCCCATCGTCCGGCCGGTGGCCGTCAGGGCCGTGGCGTCGAGGTCCTTGGCGATGCCGAAGTCGGTGAGCTTGATGTCGCCGTCGATCGTCACCATCAGGTTCGAGGGCTTGAGGTCGCGGTGGACGACGCTGTGCTCGTGGGCGTACTGGAGCGCGTCGCAGATCTGCACGCCGAGCCGCGCGACCTCTTCCCAGGGCAGGGCGCCGCCCTCCTCGACGAGGCCGTCGAGGGTCCGGCCCGGGATGAACTCCATCGCATAATAGAACGTCTTGCCCTGTTTCCCCCGCGCCAGGTAGCGGACGATGTTCGGGTGGCGGAACTGCTCGAGGATCTCGGCCTCGCGGACGAAGCGTTCGAACGCCTTGCCCTTGGCCATCTGCTCAACGCCGATGACCTTCACAGCCGCGACCCGCGTCTTTCCGGTGTCGCGCACGCCGCGATACACGACGCCCATCGCCCCGGCGCCGATCTCCGCCTCGATGAGGAACGAACCGAGCTTCTGGCCGATCATGGGCGACGTGACCGTGGTGGGCATGGGCTGACGGTGGATGGGCCCCGGGACTGCCCCGGGATTTTCATTTGACCCGGGCTCGACGAGGCCGGCAAGCCCGTCGCATCGCGGCGAGAGCGGTGCCTGCCGGATCGTCGCGGCTCTTCTCCGGGTGGGGCGGGCGTCCCTGCCAGCCCGGAGTGGCCTCTGTCGGGCGGGCAGGGACGCCCGCCCCACCCGGAGCCTCACTCGGGCGCGGGCGGGTCGGGGGCGACGGGGAGCCAGGGGTGGGCAGCCGCAAATTCGTATTTCGCCTGCATTTCATCGTGCCAGCGGATGAGTCTCAACTCGTAATCGGCGTCGTGGTACCGGAGAAACCTCGCGTCCGGCATCCTGTGAGAGTCAATAATTATGAGAAATCGCCTTCTGCGCTCAATGAGAAGCGACGCCCAGAAGATGCAAGCCACGGCCGCCACCGCAACCATCATCCGCCGCACTGTGAACCGCACGCGGGGGAGCTTCATCGGGCTTGCCTCCCAGATCACGGATAGCCCGATCATAAACGACCCGGACATCGGGGTGGCAGGGGTTCGCTCGCGAACCCCGGTCCGTCGCCCTCACGAAGACCGGGGTTCGCAAGCGAACCCCTGCCACCCGGCGTGAACCGCACGCGGGGAAGGGCATGGCGAGGGGCTCAGTGGGGTCGCCTTGAAAGCTGCGGGAGCGTGTCATTGATCAGCCGATCCACGGAGGGCGACCCGTTCTCGATCAGGTCCCGTCGAAGTGCCTCGGCTAATCGCGCGGTTCTGGACCGCTCGGTCCGGCGACCCGCCTCGAAGGCGGCCAGCGTCAGCGCGAGGATCGCCACGGCGACCATCAGACTTCGCACCGTCAGCCACACGCGGGGAAGCTTCATCGGCTCGCCTCCCAGATGACTATCCGCGGATGAAGGCCACGGCGAACCCGCCCCCCACCCTACCCTGCCCCGCAAGGGGGGAGGGTTTCCATCCCTTTCCCGCTCCGAGAAAGAATAACCCCTCCCCCCTTGCGGGGGAGGGTAGGGTGGGGGGTCGAGAGCCTACGCCTGCGGCATCGCGCACGAGCTCAGCCCCGCCGCCGGGATATAACAGTTCGTGACGTAGTCCATGACCATCCGATCCGCATTAAACCGCCCGGCGAGCGAGACGAGCGCCGACTTCTGCCGCGCGATCCAACCCCGGGGCAGGCCCGAGGCGTCGCGGTCGTAGAAGAGCGGGACGACCTCGGTCGTCAGCGTCTTCAGCAGGGCGGAGTGGTCGCGGTCGTCCTGAACGGAGGTGACGGCGTGCGACTCGCCCCGGCCGATCGCGAAGCCGTTCGTGCCGTCGTACGCCTCGGCCCACCAGCCGTCGAGGACGGAGAAGTTCAGGCCGCCGTTGAGCAAGACCTTCTCGCCCGAGGTGCCGCTGGCCTCCTGCGGACGCCTGGGATTATTCAGCCAGACGTCAACGCCCTGCACCAGGTAGCGGGCGACGTTCATGTCGTAGTCCTCGACGAAGACGATCCGCTGCGAGAACTCCGGGTCGTTCGTGAGGCGGACGATGTTCTGGATCAGCTCCTTGCCGTAGTGGTCCTCGGGGTGGGCCTTGCCGGCGAAGACGAACTGGATTGGCCGGTCGGTCGAGTGGACCATCTCGGTGAGCCGCTCGACGTCGCGGAGGACCAGCCCCGCGCGCTTGTACGTGGCGAACCGGCGGGCGAAGCCGATGGTCAGCACGTTCAGGTCGAGCGCGTGCCGGTGCCGCTCGATGACCTCGTCGGGCTCGTTCCGCCGCTGGGCCTGCTTCACGAGCCGGCCGCGGACGAACTTGATGAGCGCGGCCTTGAGGACCTGCTGCGTCTCCCAGAATTCCGAGTCGTCGACCTCTTTCATGTGGCGCCACATCGTCGTGTTGCTCATGTGCTGGTTCCAGTCGGGGCCGAGGTGGCGATTGTAGATCGCCCGCATCGGCGCCGAGAGCCAGCTCATGACGTGGACGCCGTTTGTGATGTGGCCGATCGGCACGTGCTCCTCGGAGACCTGCGGATACAAGGGCTGCCACATCTGCCGCGAGACCCGGCCGTGCAGCGCGCTCACGCCGTTGGCGTGCCTCGAGAGCTTGAGCGCCAGCACGGTCATCGTGAACGGCTCGTTGTGGTCGCCCGGGTGGACCCGGCCGAGGCCCATGAAGTCCTCGTAGGAGAGGTGGATCGCCTCGCGGATCTTGCCGAGGTGCTCCTCGACCAGGGCCGACGGGAATCGGTCGTGCCCGGCGGCGACGGGGGTGTGCGTCGTGAAGACGGTCATCTGCGCGACGTCGCGCGCCGCCTCGCCGTAGGGCACGCCGTCGCGCTCCATCATGGCTCGGACCATCTCGACCGTCGCGAAGGCGCTGTGCCCCTCGTTGAGGTGGAGGACCGACGGGTGGATGCCCAGCGCGTCGAGCAGCCGGACACCGCCGACGCCGAGGAGCAATTCCTGCCTGATGCGGACGCGGGCGTCGCCGCCATAGAGCCGCGAGGTCAGGGCGCGGTCCGACTCGCTGTTCTCGGGGACGTTGGAATCGAGCAGATAGAGCGTCGTCCGCCCGACCGAGACCTTCCAGGCTTGCGGCGTGCAGCGTGCCGGCGTTCGACTCGATCTCGAGCCGGACGCGCTTGCCGTCGGCGCCGAGCACCGGCTCGATCGGCAGCATCGTCACGTCGGTAACGGGATACGTCTCCTGCTGCCACCCGTCGCCGTTGAGCGACTGCTTGAAGTACCCCTGCGGCGTAGAGGATGCCGATGCCGACGAGCGGCACGCCCAGGTCGCTCGCGCTCTTCAGGTGGTCGCCGGCAAGGACGCCGAGGCCGCCGGAGTAGATCGGCAGGCTCTCGTGCAGGCCGAATTCCATCGAGAAGTACGCGACCGGCCGCTCCCTCAGGGCCGGGGCGTGCAGGGCGCACCAGCTCTCGTCGTTCTTGAGGTACTCCGAGAGGCGGCGGAAGCCGTAGTCGATCCGCGAGTGCAGCGCCGCCTCCTCGGCGACGGCCTCGAGCTTCTCGGGCGGGATGCGGGCCAGGAACTCGACGGGGTTGTGATTCGTCTCGTGCCAGAGCTCGATATCGAGCAGGTGGAAGAGCGTCAGGTCGTTGGGCTGCCAGGTCCACCAGAGGTTGCGTGTCAGCTCGCGCAGTTTCTCGACGACTTTCGCCTGCTTCGCCATCGCTGACCCTCCTGACTGATCAACCCGGGCGTCCTGGCGCGCCCCGGGCGTTTCGGCATCGAAGGCGACAGTATCGCCGAATCAACGTCCGGACGCCAACCCCCGGACGGGCCGGGCGCTCCTCTCGGATTTGCGAGTCTGGCGGGAGGCCCCGGGTGCCTCGGGCTCTCCCGCCGGTCCGCACAGGGCACCCACCAGGTCAGGCCCCTCCCGAATTGAGAGTCGCACGCGCTGGGCCGTCCCCCCCGGTCGATTGGCGCGACACTTGCACTCCAAGCTATCGGACGACCCGACGCGACGAGGTCGCGCGGGAGCAGATCGCGGCTTCGCGCCGCAGTGGGGGAGACCGAGCGATGACCGAGAACCGTGGGACAGCGACGGCCGGACTCGATCAGGTCTCGACGGTGGACGCGGGGCCGAGCCCGACGCCTCCGCTTGATGCGCAAGGCGTTCCGGCGGTCCGCCCGGGCCAGCCCGCCGGCCCCCAGGGCAGCCCGCTCAGCGCCACCCGCGCCCCCAACCAGGGCCCGCAGCCCAACGACGCGTCCCGCCAGGGCGACCCGACCGACCCGACGGCCGGCGTCGGCACCGAGGGCGAGCTCGAGGTCTGGGAGGGGCACTACTCGCTGCGGAACTTCCTCGGCCGCGTCATCACGCTGTCGGTCCTGAGCCTGCTCTGGCCCGGCCTGGCCATCTACGCCTGGGGCTACGACCACGCCGGCCTGACGATCCCCGCGGCCATCGCCGGGATCGTCCTCCTGCTGCTCTGGGCCGGCCTGCTGATGCGGATGGCCCGGGCCTACTTCGGCCACAAGTACCGGCTCACGACCCGCCGGCTCTTCATCTCGACCGGCATCTTCAGCCGCGAGACCGACCAGCTCGAGCTCCTGCGCGTGCAGGACGTCTACTTCCGCCAGGCGAACCTGATGGAGCGGCTCCTGAACGTCGGGTCGGTCGTGGTCGTCTCGGACGAGAAGTCGATGCCGGACTACATCCTGCTCGGCGTCTCCGACCCGAAGGGCGTCATGGACCTGATCTGGCACCACGCCCGGGCCGAGCAGGACCAGCGCAACGTGCGGGTCGAGCAGATCTGAGGCGGGGCCTGGAGCCGCTTCCGTCCGCACGGCGTCGGGTGGCAGGGGTTCGCAAGCGAACCCCGGTCCGTGGCGTGGCGAAGACCGGGGTTCGCAAGCGAACCCCTGCCACCCGGACCGCTTGCCGGGGCGGCGGTCGCCGATTAGTCTGAGGCCTCGCCCGGCCCACCCGGCCCGGCCCATCCAGGTCCCCAGGAACGCGCCGCAATGCCCACCGTGACGGTCGAAGGTGAGAAGTCGTTCGAGGTCGAGCCCGGCAAGAAGCTCGTGCTGGCCATCGAGGACGCCGGGATCGACATCCTCCACCGCTGCGGCGGCAACGCCCGCTGCACGACGTGCCGGGTCCAGATCCTCCACGGCGACCCGGGGCCGATGCAGGAGCTAGAGCGCGAACGGCTCGCGCTCGAAGCGTCGCTCGGCCCCGACATCCGGCTCTCGTGCCAGATCCGGGTCGAGTCCGACCTGACCGTCAACGTCCTCCAGCGCGCCGGGGCCACGGGGCTCTCACCCGGCACCCGGCCGATGGATTGATCGGGGAGCGATTAGCGCTGCTGCTCGCTGCACTTCTTGCAGCGGACGACGTACTTGCGGAGCGAGGCGCCGCAACGGCGGCAGCGGTGCGACTTCGCCTTGTGATAGCTCTTCTTGCGGGGACGGAACGGCACGGGGCACCTCGCTTTCCTGGAGTCGACCGGCCGCCCGGCCGGTGAAGGAGCGCCATCTTAGCGGATCGGCGGATCGGCCGGCTAGAGCGCCCGTAGGGCCGGTCAGGACCGTTCGATTCCCTGCGCCCGCGGTTCGTATCTTCACCCTCCCCCGCAAGGCGGGACGGCCGGGCAAGCCGAGGGCCTCGCGACTCCGTTCGGTTATCATGACCCGACGGACGTCACCCGCCCCGGGAGAGCCCCGCCGTGTCCTGCGCCGCACTGATCGTCTCCCTCCTCGCCCTCGTCCCCGACGGCCCGCCACCGCTCCAGGACCAGCTCGCCGAGGAGGACCCCACAGCCCTCGCCCGCGCGGCCCGCGTGCAGGGCGATCCAGCTCGGGGCGCGGTCGTTTTCTACCAGAAGCACCTCGCTTGCACGGCCTGCCACGGCGACGTCGGCGTCGATAAACCACCGCTCGGCCCCGACCTCACTGCGATGGGCCCGGCCGTCACCGATGCGTATCTCATCGCCTCGATCCTCGACCCCTCCCGCGAGATCAAGAAGGGCTTCGAGCCAGTCACGATCGCCACGGTCGACGGCAAGACCATCACCGGCCTGATCGTCGAAGATCGGCCCGACCGCCTGACCCTCCGCGACCCCGCCGAGCCCGCAAAACCCATCACCATCCCCGCGGTCGACATCGAGTCGCGCAAGGTCGGCGGCCCGTCGCTCATGCCGGCGGGCCTGGCCAACGCCCTGGGATCGCGGCAGGAGTTCCTCGACCTGATCCGCTACCTCCGCGACGTCGCCGACGGCGGCCCCGCTCGGGCCCGCGCCCTCCGTCCCGACCCGAGCCTGCTCGCGCCCAAACCGTTGCCCGAATACGAGCGAGACATCGACCACCCGGGCATGATCTCCTCCCTGGACGCGGCCGGCATCAAGCGAGGCCAGGCGATCTACGAGCAGGTCTGCGCCAACTGCCACGGCACGACCGACCGCCCCGGCTCGATGCCGACCTCGCTCCGGTTCGCCTCCGGGACGTTCAGGGTCGGCGGCGACCCGTACGCGATGTACCGGACGCTCACGCACGGCTTCGGGCTCATGCCGCCGCAATCGGGCCTGGTTCCCCGGCAGAAGTACGACGTGATCCACTACATCCGTGAGGCGATCGTCAAGGACCGCAACCCCTCGCAGTATCGCCGGGTCGACGCCGGCTATCTCGCGAGCCTGCCGAAGGGCAAATCCCGCGGGCCGGGGCCGACTTTTTCCGAGCCGTGGAAGGAGATGGATTACGGCCCGACCCTGATGGCCACCGTCGAGGTCGGCAAGGATAACCTCGCGTATAAAGGGATCTCCATCCGTCTCGACCCCGGCCCCGGAGGCGTCTCACGAGGCCGCGCCTGGGCCGTCTATGACCACGACACGATGCAGCTCGAAGCGGCGTGGACCGGCCCGGGATTCATCGACTGGAACGCCATCGGCTTCAACGGCCGCCACGAGGTCCATGCGAAGCTGGTCGGAACCGTCCACGTCGCCAACCCGCCCGGGCCCGGCTGGGCCAATCCGAAGACAGGGCAATTTGACGACCCGCGTCCGAAGGGTCGCGACGGACATCCGTACGGACCGATGCCGCGGGAATGGATGCGTTATCGCGGGCTCTATCATCACGGCGACCGGGCGATCCTCAGCTATACGGTGGACGACACCGACGTCCTCGACTCGCCTGGGATCCAGCCGGCGTCGATCGGGACGGAGCATCCGGTCTTCACGCGGACGCTCGAAGTCGGCCCGCACTCGCGGGAGCTGCGGCTCCTGGTCGCGCCGAAGGGCGTGAAGGTCATGCTCATGACCGTGGGCGGCGGCGCCGCGCTGGTGGACGACGCCACGCGGTACATCCTCCGCCTGCCGGCGACGGACCGGTTGATGCGGACGATGGTGCTCATAACAGACGGCGATCCCCCGCCCTTGCAGCCGCCCGGGGTCGGTCCGGAGCCCCTGTCTCCGCTGGCGAAGGGCGGCCCGTCGCGATGGCCCGAGCCGCTCACGGCCCCGCTGATCCGCGGCCGCGACGACGGGCCGTTCGCCGTCGACGTCCTGTCCCATCCGACCAAGACCCCCTGGTCGAGCCGCATGCGATTCAGCGGCCTCGACTTCCTCCCCGGCGGCAAGTCGCTCGTCGTCTGCGACTGGGACGGCGACGTCTGGCGCGTCGACGGGCTCGACGATCCCGCGAACGTCCTCACCTGGCGGCGGATCGCCTCGGGCCTCTTTCAGCCGCTCGGCCTGAAGGTCATCGACGGAGCGATCTACCTGACCTGCCGCGACCAGATTGCGATCCTTCGCGACCAAAACGGCGACGGCGAGGCCGACTTCATCGAGGCGTTCAACACCGACCAGCAGGTGACCGACCACTTTCATGAATTCGCGATGGACCTCCAGGTCGACCCCGCCGGAAACCTCTACTACACCAAGGGCGCCCGCCACGGCGCGACGGCCACGGTCCCGCAGCACGGCACGCTCCTCCGCGTGAGCAAGGACGGCCTGCGGACCGATATCCTCGCCACCGGCTTCCGCGCCCCGAACGGCGTCTGCCTCAACCCTGACGGCACGTTCTTCATGACCGACCAGGAGGGGCACTGGATCCCCAAGAACCGGATCAATCACGTCAAGGTCGGCGGCTTCTATGGAAACATGTGGGGATACCACGACGTGACCGACCCGTCCGACGCCGCGATGGAGCCGCCGGTCTGCTGGATCACCAACGCCGTCGACCGCTCGCCGAGCGAGATCGTCCGGGTGGAGGGCAGGGGCTGGGGACCGCTGGAGGGGCAGCTCCTGAGCCTCTCATACGGCTACGGCAAGGTCTTCGTCGTGCCTCATGAGACGGTCGGCGGGCGGATGCAGGGCGGCGTCGCCGCGCTGCCGATCCCGCCGTTCCCGACCGGCATCATGCGCGGGCGGTTCCACCCGACGGATGGTTACCTGTATGCCTGCGGCCTGTTCGGATGGGCGAGCAACCAGGAGCAGCCCGGCGGGCTTTACCGCGTCCGGCCGACGGGCAAGCCGATGCACGTCCCGATCGGCCTGCACGCCCGGAGCGACGGGATGGCGATCACCTTCACCGAGCCGATCGACCCGGCCTCGGTGGCCGACGTGTCGCGGTTCGCGGTGAAGACGTGGTCGTTGCGGCGGTCGGCGAATTACGGATCGCCGCACGTGGGCGAGAAGGCGCTGGAGGTGGCGTCATCGCGGCTTGAGGGCGACGGCCGGACCGTGCTCCTGACCATCCCGCAGATCGCGCCGACGATGAGCATGGAGATCCGCTACGCGCTGCGGTCGCGCGACGGATCACCGGTCGTGGGGTCGATTCACAACACGATCCATGCGCTCGGCGATTGACCATGGATCGGTCATGACGCCACACCCGGAGAGGAGCCGCGTCGGCTCTCGAGCGGTTTCGCTCTGCCTGTGGCGGACGGCGGAGAGTTCCGAGTGGGGCGGGCCTCCGTGCCCGCCCAGCAGGCCGAGACGGGCGGGCACGGAGGCCCGCCCCACCCGGAGCAGAACGCTCGACTCAAAAGGAAACCGCTCTAGATTGCTCTGTCGAAATGCTCCGAGGGAGCCGTCTTGGGGTGGCAGGGGTTCGCTTGCGAACCCCGGTCTTCCAGGGCCCCGGACCGGGGTTCGCGAGCGAACCCCTGCCACCCCGAGGGCTCGAGACGAGGTTTTCGACAGAGCAGCTCTAGATCGTCTTGAGCGGAGACGCGACCGCGGCGTTGATCGCGCTGCCGCCCAGCGCCGTCGAGCCGAGCCCGGACGTGTTCGGGATTGAGAAGTGGTCCAGGCTCGAGCCGACGCGGACCGAGCCGGTCGACACGGCGACCCCGCGGGTGCTGGCGAGGATCGGGCCGTGGGTGAGCCCCCGGACCGACAGGGAGGGGCCGGCCGCGGCGTCGTGCGGCAGCAGGGCGGACGTCCCGAATCCGCCCGCGGAGACGTTCGTCGACAACGTCATAAGCTGGAGCTTGCCAAGCGGCCGGATCCGACGGGCGGCGCCGCCGGGGTTGGTCGTCCTTGCGAACGTCGCCGCGTCGAGCCCAGTGTGATGGATCGCCACCGACCCGGCCGCCTTGGCGTTGGAAGACGCGCCGAGCCCGGCGTGCTGGATCGACACCGACCCGGCCGTGGCGCCGGCGCCGGTGCCGGCCGAGGTCAGCGCCGGGCCGCCGGAGAGCCCGTGGACCGCCGAGAGGAGGGCCTTGCCCTCGAGGCGCTCCAGCCTCAACGATCGCCGTCGATCACGCTTCATGGCGGCCTCGCGTGCGTCCTGCACGGTCAGTGAATGGGGAGATCACGAGCCCGACGGCGTGATCGTCATGTTCGACTGCGACGCGCTGCCGATCCACCAGAACGAGATCGTGCCCGTGCCGGTCGCGTGGGCGAAGGCGCGGGTGCCCGACGTGATGTGGTAGTTGGCGATGATCTCGGTGGCCGCGGCCGACGAGATGTTCTTCGTGACATCGGACGGGCCGAAGGCGAGCTTGAAGGAACCCTTGGCCGTCTGGATCGTGGCCTGGACCGTGACGAGCGAGTTGTTCCGCGCGACCTCGGTCACGGTGGCCGTCGCGCTGCCCTCGGCGATCGACTGGCCCGTGAACGTCGTCTTCAGGGTCTGCCGGCCGCCGGCGCCGTGGGTCGTGGTCTGCGCGCCCGACGTGAAGAACCCGGCCGGGCTCGGGGTGTTCGCCACCGGGACGGCTGGATGCGCGTGGCCGACCGTCGAGAGGAGCTGCCGCGTCTCGAGCGCGTCGAATCGGGGAGATCGGTCTCGTCGGCGATTCATGACGGGTCCTCCGCGTGCCTCGGGCACGATGAAAATGCGGCCTCGCCGGCCGGCGATCAGCTCGTGGTCGACTCGAGCACCAGGGTCGAGCTCTGGGGCGTGCTCTTCAGCGCCGTGAACGTGCCCGAGTTCTGGATGGCCGTGAACGTGCCCGCGCCGCTCGCACGGGCGTAGGCGCCGGTGCCCGAGACGACCGAGTAGCGGACGACCTGGACCGTGATCGAGCCGGCCTGCTGGCCCGAGATCGTGCTGTTCGGGCCGAAGCCGAGCGCCACCGACCCGCGGGCGTTGCTCAGCACGACCTGGCCGCCGATCAGGTTGCCGCTCGCGTCGAGCTGGTCGACCACGGCGACGTAGACCCGACCCATCCCGCGGGTCCGGCCGGTGAAGGTCTCGGTCATCGTCTCGGGCGGGCCGGGGGTGTCGGTGTAGGTCGAGAGGTCGCCCTTGAGCGTCCCGTTCAGGACCAGCGGGGCGGCGGGCCTCGCCGGCCTGATCGGCCCGCCCGGGTTGGCGAGGATGTGGTCGAAGTGGACGGTCGAGAGGAGCAGCTTCCCCTCGAGCGTCTCGAGCCTGGGCGATTTCCGGCGGTCTCGGCCCATCCTTGGGCTCCCTCCGTGTCCGGGGCGTCCGGGCGTCGGCGGCGCGACCCGCCCGGGTTCAGGTCGTCGTGATCAGGGCGAGGTGCATGTCCCAGTCGCCGATGTCGGGCAGGATCTCGAAGGCGCCCGTGCCATGCGCGTGGGCGTAGGCCCCGGTGCCCGAGACGATCGTGTAGTTCGCGGTCAGCCCCGAGTTCCAGGGCAGGGTCAGGTTCTTGATGATCACGAACTTCGACAGGTTCAGCGTGACCGAGCCCGCCCGATTCGCGATGACCAGGTTCCCCTTGGCGATCACCTCGAGGTTCGCGTCGATCGTCTCGTTCAGCGTCTCCGTGACCTGCCCCAGCGCCCCCGCGTTGCCGGCCAGGGTGATCTTCACCTGCTGGACGTTGCCGTTGACCCGGTTGACGTTGTAGGCCGAGGCCGTCGTGACGCCATCGAGCGGCAACGACGACACGGCCGCGGGCTGGGCCGGCGCCACCGCGGCGTGGGCGGTCGAGAGCAGTTGCTTCCCCTCGAGCGAATCGAACCGGAGGGATCGGCGGCGGTCGCGGCTCATCCGTGGCCCCTTGCGACGAGAAGAGGGGCGCGGGCGGATCGCCCGCGCGAGTTCACCCGCTCGCCGACGGCCGGCCCACGACTTTCATCGGGCGTCCGACCGTGCGGCCTGTAGCGATTTAGTGCATCGTGACGGAGAACGTCATGATCCGCCCGCCCGAGATCACGCCGGCCGTCGCCATCTTCCCCGAGCCCGTCGCGTTCACGAACGCGCCCGTGCCCTTCGCGACGGTGAAGTCGTAGGCCGTCTGGTCCGTCGGGTCGTTCGTCATCGACAGCTGGACCGTGCCCCTGCGCCCGGTGAGCGAGAGGATCCCGCTGGTCATGTTGTTGCTGGCGTCGAGGATGGCGACGAACTTGCCGTTGACCTGGCCCATCGAGCCGAGCTTGCCCGAGAGCTTGAAGGTGCCCATGTTCTGGCCGTTGAGCGTGAAGGTGGCGACCGAGGTGGTCGGCATCTTCAGCATCCCGGCGATCGAGAACGGCATCGCGGCGACCTGCGCGGCCCGCGCCAGGGCCGCGGCGTGGGCCGTCGAGAGCAGGATCTTCCCTTCGAGGGGCTCCACCTGGGCGCCCCGCGGCGGAATCGGCTCATCCTTGAACCTCCCGACCCCCGGCCCGTGATCGGCCGGGGGCATGATCGATCCGCGCCGTTCCTTCGGCGACGGTGCGCGGGCGGAGGGCGCTGCGCGGCGGGCATGGTGGTCGGGATCGCGGCGGGTGTCAACCGCAGTCCGTCAGTCCACCTTGAGGACCTTCGCCAGGAACGCGTAAACGTCCGCCGCCTCCTCGATGACCTTCGCCGTCGGCTTCCCCGCGCCGTGACCGGCCTTGGTCTCGATCCGGATCAGCGCCGGATTGTCGCCCGATTGCGCCGCCTGCAATGCCGCCGCGAACTTGAAGCTGTGCGCCGGCACCACCCGATCGTCGTGATCGGCCGTGGTGACGAGCGTGGGAGGGTAAGCCGTGCCCGGCTTCAAATTATGCAGCGGCGAATACTTGCGGATCGCCCCGAACTGCTCGGCGTCGTCCGATGAGCCGTAGTCGTCGACCCACGCCCAGCCGATCGTGAACTTGTGGAACCGGAGCATGTCCATCACGCCGACCCCCGGCAAGGCCGCGCCGAAGAGGTCGGGCCGCTGCGTCATGGCGGCGCCGACGAGCAGGCCGCCGTTCGACCGGCCCTCGATCGCCAGCCGCGGCGTCGACGTGATCTTCTCGCGGATCAGCCACTCGGCCGCGGCGATGAAGTCGTCGAAGACGTTCTGCTTCTTGAGCTTCGTCCCGGCCTGGTGCCACTCTTCGCCGTACTCGCCGCCGCCGCGGAGGTTCGGCACGGCGAGCACGCCGCCCATCTCGAGCCAGGCGATCCGACCGGGCTTGAAATCCGGAGTCAGGGCGATGTTGAACCCGCCGTAGCCGTAGAGCAGGGTCGGGTTGTTCCCGTCCCGCTTCAGGCCCTTCCTGTGGCTGAGGATCATCGGGATCTTCGTCCCGTCCTTGCTCGTATAGAAGACCTGCTCCGACTCGTAGTCGTCGGGGTTGTAGGCGAGCCTGGGGGCCTTGAAGACCGTGCTCTCGCCGGTGGCGATGTCGTAGCGGTAGACGGTCGGCGGGTTGATGTAGGACTTATAAGAGTAGAATGTCTCCTTGTCCTTGCGATGGCCGCCGAACCCCTCGGCCGTGCCCAGGCCGGGCAATTTCACCTCGCGGACGAACTTCCCGGCGAGGTCGAACAGCTTCACCTGCGTCGTCGCGTCCTTGAGGTAGCTCACGAAGAAGCGGTCGCCGACGAGGGTCGCGTGCTCGAGCGTCTCGGCCGCCTGGGGGATCAGCACGACCCAGTCCTTCTTCGCGGGCTTGCGCGTGTCGATGGCGATCACCCGGCCGCGCGGGGCGTCCTTGCTGGTCTTGAAGAAGAAGACCGGGCCGTCGTTGTTGATGAAGTGGTATTCATCATCAAAATTGTCGATCAGCTCGATCGGGGTTTTGCCGCGCTGGCGGTCGCGGTCGACGAGGTCGACGTAGAGGACCCGGTTCTTGGGCGCGGAGCTCTTGCGGACGGTGATGATCAGGTAGTGTCCGTCCTCGGTCGCGTCGCCGTGGAACATCCACTCCTTGTGGTCGGGCCGCTCGTAGACAAGCTCGTCGGCCGATTGCGGCGCACCGAGCCTATGGTAATAGAGCTTCTGGTTGTAGTTCGCGCCCTTGAGGTCGGCTCCCCTGGCCGGCTCGGGGAAGCGGCTGTAGTAGAAGCCCTTGCCGTCCTTCGACCAACTCGCGTCGGAGAACTTGATCCACTTCAGGTCGTCGTCGAAGTCCTTGCCCGTAGCCACGTCGCGGACCTTCCACTCGTTCCAGTCCGACCCCGCCGCCGCGAGGCCGTAGGCCATCTTCGACCCGTCTTGCGTGACCGACGTCCCCGCCAGCGCGACCGTGCCGTCCTTCGACAGCGTGTTCGGGTCGAGCAGCAAGCGAGGCGTTGTGTCGAGGCCGTCGGCCACGTACTCGACCGACTGGTTCTGGAGCCCGCTGTTGCGGGGCCAGAAATAGCGAGCCCCTTCCTTGCGCGGGATGCCGAACTTCTCGTAGTCCCAGAGCTCGGTGATCCGCCTCCGGATTTTCTCGCGCTGGGGGATGGATTCGAGGAAGGCGAAGGTGACCTTGTTCTCGGCCTCGACCCAGGCCCTCGTCTCGGGCGAGTCGGGGTCCTCGAGCCAGCGGTACGGGTCGGCGACCTTGGTGCCGTGGTAGTCGTCGACGACCGACTCGTCGCGGCGGGCATCTGGGTAAACGAAGGCCTTGGCGGGCTTGTCCCCGTCCGCTCCGGGGGCGGGATTCGATCCGACGCTCATGACGAGGGCGGCTCCGATCCAGGTCGTGACGGCGAGGCGATGGCGGGTGGCGGGCATGGCGGGCCTATCCTTGAATGCGCGTCGTCGGTGCGCGGCCTGGCCGGTCCGCGTCGATACCCCAAGTGTACGAGCCCGAGCCGCGCGGATGCCACCGGCGGGTCTCCCCACCAGCGGCACCCGCCGCCGGCCACTACTTGCCGGAGCGGGCCGGTCGGCGGGCGGGAAGTGCACCCCGCTTCCGCCAGGCCAGGGCACCGAACAGGCCGATCACGAGCGTACCGAGGGAGCCGGGCTCCGGGACGGCCGTGACGCCACCGGATTGGAAATCGACGACGCTGCCGGCCGCGTTCACGACGGCGACGCCGTAATCGAGCGGCGGCCCGCCCGCGAACGTCCCATTGCTCCAGAGGTCGACGACGCTCCCGTTCTGGAGAGTGAAGAGCACGCCGTACACGTCCAGGAATCCCCCGGCCCCCGGGTAGCCCGCATACGACCGGAGAGCCGTCGGGATAGAACAGGTTATCGTAGGAAATCGCCGAGTCCTGGGGCGGGAGGTTCGTCGCGGCAAAGAGGCTCATGCTCACGGGATAGGGCGGGCCCATCCAAGCGATCGGGTTGATCGCATACAGTCCCGTGATCGTCTCGTTGACGTAGGCGGGGCTGAGATTCGAGTCCGAGAAGGTCCCGGTGATGCCCGTGATCGTGTAGGCGCCGGCCGGATCGTTCACGACCGTGTCGGGTGTCACCGTCAGGGTGCCGGAGCCGCTGACGCCCGCCCCGCTGAATTCGAAACCGACCTGATCGGCCCGGGCCCGCGTCCCGGAGGCGAGCGCCGCGATCACGACAACGACGGCCAGAAACTTGTGATTCATACCTGTCCTTCGGCAAGATTTGGACTGCCCACGTTTGACGCGGAGGGAGTGGACCACACCGAGCACGGCAGCGTCAAGATCGTGGAATCTCAGGAGGAAAGTATAATGATGATATTAATATGTTAGTATATAAGAAATACAAATCCATTCGTCGGCCGCCGCGCCACCCGCGCTTTCCGAGAACGCCGCCCACCCCGATCACGATGATACCTGTATGCATTCCGCGCGCGACGTCGCGCGCAACCAGCGTCCGCGATCACAACACCAAAGGGGCGAACGCCGATGCGATCCGAAAAGCAGCGCGAGGCCAGCCGAAACAACGGCGCCAAATCCCGGGGCCCCAAGTCCCCCGAGGGCAAGGCCGTCTCCAGGTTCAACGGCCTCAAGCACGGACTCCGCGCCGAGCACGTCATCCTCCCCGGCGAGGACCCCGTCGCATTCGAGGCCGAGCGCCAGGGATGGATCAACGACTGGAACCCCGTCAGCCACACCCGCGCCGTCCTCGTCGAGCGGGCCGCGATCGCCTCGTGGCGGCTCCGCCGCTCCGTGAAGGCCGAGGCGGCCTTCCTCGCCGAGCGGGCCGACAACGCCGGCTATGCCTTCGACCTCGAGCGCTTCAACCGCGTCGAGCGCGCCCTGGCCCGCGCCGACGTCGATGCCGTCGCCACCCTCACGCTCCTGGAGCTCGACGCCACCGGGCTCGACCGCCTGATCCAGTCGTGCTCCGAGCTGGCCGCGGCCCTGGAGGCCGGGCCCTCGGGCTGGAATCAGTCCGTCTTCCACGTGCGGCTCATGCTCCTGCTCGGCCGCCGCCCCGACGACGACCCGGCGCTGGTCGGCGAGGTGCCGCGGGCGTCGTCGCAGTTGCTGGCGGCCAACAACGCCGAGTACGCGGCCCGGCCCGGCATCGGATACTGCGTCGTCGTGCACCCGCTGCCGGAGTCGGAGCACGCGGCCACGGCCGAGCTGCTCCGCCGGGCGGTCGCCGAGCAGCTCGACCGGCTCCGCGGCCTGCGAGCCCGGGCGGCGGAGCCCGCCGACCTCCGCCGTCGCGCGGTCGCGGCGGCGTATGTCGATGGGACGGAGGAGGGGAAGCTGCGGCATCGCTACGAGATGGCGATCGACCGGTCGCTGCGCGCGACGATCGGGCAGCTCATGGCGCTGGAGAAGTCGGGGGCGGACGTGGCGGATGGCGAGACGGAACCAGAAGAAGCGTATGGAGATACGGACGGTGAATCGGTCTCGATGGAGGGTCCGGAGGTCGAGGCGCCGGGTTCGGTCGGCGCGCTTTGCGGTGGGGAGGTCCCGAGCCGGGGCGAGGCGCCGGTTCGAGGTGCGACGGCCCCGATTTCGGTCGCCGAGGCGGGCGGCGGGTGCGGGATGTCCCGCTGAAATAAGCACTCACTGACATATTCGGACGGGCCCGGGGCCGGGTCGCGCTCGCCGTGCGCGCCGGGGGCCGGCCGCGTTGCGTGCGGGGGGGCCGATCCCGATAATGGGGCACCTCTCGCCCCGCCGCGCCCCAGAGGACGCCACGCCGATGCGACCCCGCCTCCTGCCGCTCCTGGCCCTGCTCCTGGCCACGCCCGCCCTCGCCGACGACCCGCTCCCGCCCGTCTCCGAGCGGGCGAAGAAGGTCCACGCGGAGGGCTTCGTCTTCGACGGCCACAACGACCTCCCCTGGCGGCTCCGCCAGGATGGGGACGTCACCTTCACGAAGCTCGACATCGGCCGGCGGCTCGACTCGGGCCAGACCGACATCCCGCGCTGCAAGGAGGGCGGGCTGAAGGCGCAGTTCTGGTCGGTCTACATCCCAAGCAACCATCCCAATCCCGCCCGGACCGTGACCGAGCAGATCGACCTCGTCCACCGGATGGTCGAGCGCTACCCCGACGACTTCGAGATCGCCCTGACGGCCGACGACGTCGAGCGGATCGTCAAGGCGGGCAAGATCGCCTCGCTGATCGGCATCGAGGGGGGCGTGGCGATCGAGGAGGACCTGGCTCAGCTGCGGGCCTTCGCCGCGCTCGGGCGCCGGTACATGACGCTCACCCACAACGTCACCCTTCCCTGGGCCGACGCCGCGACCGACAAGCCGAGGAGCGGCGGGCTCTCGCCGTTCGGCGAGCGGGTGGTCAAGGAGATGAACCGGCTGGGTATGCTCGTGGACATCTCGCACGTCGCGCCCGACACGATGGCCGACGCGATCCGCGTCTCGAAGGCCCCGGTCATCGCCAGCCACTCGAGCGCCTTCGCCCTCTGCCCGCACCCGAGGAACGTCCCCGACGCGATCCTCAAGGAGCTCCCGAAGAACGGCGGTGTGGTGATGGTCAACTTCTACTCGGCCTTCATACTGCCCGCCGCGATGGAGCACGCGAAGGTTGTGACGGCGGCCCGCAAGGAGCTTCGCGAGAAGTACCCCGACTCCGATGCCTACCAGAAGGCCTTCGCCGCCTGGCGCAAGGAGCACCCGATGCCTCGCGGCACCGTCTCGACAGTCGTCGACCACATCGACCACATCGCCAAGGTCGCGGGCATCGACCACGTCGGCATCGGCTCCGACTTCGACGGCATCACCGCCTGGCCGGTCGGGCTCGAGGACGTGTCGTGCTACCCCAGGATCACGGAAGAACTGCTCAAGCGTGGATATTCCGAGACGGACATCCACAAGATCCTCGGCGGCAATGTGCTGCGTGCCTTCCGCCGCGCTGGCGAGGTGGCGAAGGAGCTGCAGAAGACGACGAGGCCGGAGGTGGATCAGCCGAGGAATGTGCCTCGTGATTGAATCGCAAGCATCAGAGCATCTTCAGATATTCGATCACCGCCATCCGATCGTCCTCGCTGAGCTTATCACCAAAGGTATGCCCCCCGTTGCCCAGCCCGAACCGGCTCGCATCGAAGATGTACTTCGCCTCGGTCGCGGGCATCCTCAACACGTCCGGCGCGGCCGAGAGCGGCTCGACGGTCCAGCCGACGTTCACCCGGTCGTAGTCCTTGAAGTCGGTCGACGCCGGGCGGCGGAAGACCTTCGGACGCTCGGTCGACTTGAGCAGCGCGTGCAGCGTCGGCACCGAGCCGTTGTGGAGGTAGGGGGCCGTCGCCCAGATGCCATCCAGCGGAGGAGCCTGGTAGCCCTTCATCTCCAGGTCGCCCGGATGCTGCTCGCCGAACCAGGTCGAGTTGTAGTGCTCGACGAGCTTCGCGCGACATCCCCTCGGCACGAGCCGGGTCGGTGCCGATCTCCTTCAGATCGACATAAACGTTCGGGTACTCGCCGTCGGAGCCGTAGGTGCCGTGGCACTTCTTGCAGGACTTGATGAAGACGGCCTTGCCTCGCTCAGCCCGGGCCGCGTCGATCGTGAAAGGGTACTTCGGCGGGCGGAGGCTCAACAGATACGCGCGAACATCAGCAAAGACAGGCTCCAAAGCCTTGAGCTCGTCCAGCGACTTCTCGCCCATGACGAACTGGATGTTGGTGCGGACCGACTCGGCGGGCGTGCGGCCGTCGTAGTACATGGTCTGCTTGCGGTGCAGGAGCCACCAGGCCGGGGTGTCCATCTCGGGCAGGTTGGCGCCGAGCGGCAGGGGGATGACTCGCCGCGACCAGTCGGGGTTGTGGAAGCTCATGAGCACGGCCGCGACCTGGCCGGCGTTGACGGTGCCGCGGGTCGAGTTCAGGGTGAACGTCGCGATCGGCCGCATCCGGCCCTCGGACTGGGTCAGCTCGTCGAAGAGGAGCTTGAGGTCGAGCGTGCTGTTGCCCAGCCCGACGTAGCTCGTCCCGCCGATCGACCCGCCGTGGCAGGCCATGCAGTCGATCTGCATGCCCGCCTTGCGTCCGTCCTGCGTCACGCCCCGGCGCAGGCCCATCGGCAGGCCGTCGTTGGGGTACGGGGCGGGATGGAGGCCGTAGCGGCGGTTGAAGGCGGCGGCGTAGCCGGCGGGGTCGGCCTTGGGGTCGGGATGGGGGACGCCCCAGAGCCTTGCGACGTCGAAGTAGGTCTCGCTCTTCCAGGCGGGACGGAGGTGGCCGGTCTGGGTGAGGGCGATCCGGCCGCGCTCGACGGCGGCGGGGTCGGGAGCGGGCTCGGCGGCGGAGGTTGTGGCCGTCACCAGGAGGGCGGCCAGATTCGAGAGGATTCGGAGTCGTCGCATCATCGCCATCCTCGGTCGGACCGATCCGGGTGGCAGGGGTTCGCTTGCGAACCCCGGTCCGGGGCGTATGTCACCGGGGTTCGCAAGCGAACCCCTGCCACCCCGACTCTCCCCCAATGGTATAGGCGCCCGCGACCTCCCGGCAACGCCCCGCACCTTGGCAGGCCGGGCCTCGGCCGATTACGCTGGGCGATCCAGGGGTGGCGGCATGCGAGGCGGGGCCGAGCCGGCGTTGTCGGTCGGAGGGCCGGGCGCCTCGCGCCGTCGTCTCCAAGTCGAGAACTGATGATGGTCACGATCAAGCTGCCGGACGGGTCGACGAAGGAATACCCCGAGGGCGTCAAGCCCCGCGAGGTCGCCGAGGGCATCGGCAAACGGCTCGCCGAGGCCGCCGTCGCCGCCGTGGCCGACGGCACGGTCGTCGACCTCGACCGGCCGCTGGAGAACGGCAAGGGGCCGATCGAGCTCCGCCTGCTCACCAACCGCGACCGCGAGGCGCTCGACGTCCTCCGCCACTCGACGGCCCACATCATGGCCCGGGCCATCATGCGGCTCTTCCCGGGCGTGAAGCTCGCCTTCGGGCCGACGACCTCCAGCGGCTACTACTACGACGTCGACATCCCCGACCGCCCGCTCTCCGAGGACGACTTCCCGGCCATCGAGGCCGAGATGGCCCGGCTCGTCAAGGAGGCCGAGCCGTTCGAGCGGTTCAGCCTGCCCGTGCCCGAGGCCCGGCAGTTCGTCGGCGAGCTGGGCCAGGGCTACAAGGTCGAACATATCGACGACGAGCTGCACAAGTACGAGGTCCTCAGCTTCTACCGCCAGGGCGAGTTCGTCGACCTCTGCCGAGGTCCCCACATCCCCCACGCCGGCAAGGTCGGCGCAGTTCAAGCTGCTCTCGATCGCCGGTGCCTACTGGAAGGGCCACACCGACCGCAAGATGCTCCAGCGCGTCTACGGCACCGCCTTCTTCGACAAGAAGGAGCTGGATGCGCATCTGGCCCAGGTCGAGGAGGCCAAGAAGCGCGACCACCGCAAGATCGGCAAGGAGCTGGGCCTGTTCACGATCTCGCCGATGGTCGGCCAGGGCCTCGTGCTCTGGATGCCCAAGGGGGCGATCGTGCGGGGGCTCCTCGAGAGCTTCCTCAAGGACGAGCTGATGAAGCGAGGCTATCAGCCGGTCTACACGCCGCATATCGGCAAGATCGAGCTCTATCAGACGAGCGGGCATTACCCCTATTACAAGGACTCGCAGTTCCCGCCGATCCGGATGCTTTCGGATGCAGCGATGGCCCTGGTTGATGGGCTCGAGAAGGGCACCGTCGACGACGCGGGTCAGAAGAAGCTGCTCCGCGACGCGGGTATTCCCGAGAGAATCGACGTCGACACGGGATTGTTCGAAGCCGGAACCCAAAGACCATCTCATCTTTGGCAGCTATTGGGAGAAGAGCACGAGCGGAAGGGTTCACTATGTCGAGCAGTTGGGCGTGAGCGAGGAGTACCTCCTCAAGCCGATGAACTGCCCCCACCACATCCAGATCTACGCCGCCCAGCCGCGGAGCTATCGCGACCTGCCCGTGCGGCTCGCCGAGTTCGGCACGGTCTACCGCTACGAGCAGTCGGGCGAGCTCTCAGGGACTCACGCGCGTCCGCGGGTTCACGCAGGACGACGCCCACCTGTTCTGCACCGAGGACCAGGTCCGCGGCGAGTTCCGGGCGACGATGGAGCTGACCCAGTTCGTCCTGAACAGCCTCGGCCTGACCGACTACAAGCTCCGGCTCTCCCGGTCCGACCCCGACGATCCGAAGTACCAGGGCGCCCAGGGCGAGACCTGGCAGAAGGCCGAGGCCGACATCCGCGCGGTGCTCGACGAGATGCAGCTCCCCTACGAGGAGGCCCCCGGCGAGGCCGCGTTCTACGGCCCCAAGGCCGACTTCATCGTCCGCGACTGCATCGGCCGCCACTGGCAATTGGGGACGGTCCAGCTCGACTATGTCCTGCCCGAGCGGTTCGGCCTCACCTACAACGGCGCCGACAACCTCACGCATCGTCCCGTGATGATCCATCGCGCCCCGTTCGGGAGCATGGAGCGGTTCATGGGCATCCTCATCGAGCACTTCGCCGGCGCCTTCCCGCTCTGGCTCGCTCCGGAGCAGGTCCGCGTCTTGCCGATCTCGGACAAGTTCCTCGACTACGCCCATCGGGTCTTGAATGAGCTTCAAGCCGCGGGCCTGCGGGCGACGGTCGACCATCGTCCCGAGAAGGTCGGGGCCAAGATCCGCGACGCCCAGCTCGAAAAGGTCCCGGCCATGCTCGTCGTCGGCGGCAAGGAGGCCGAGTCGGAGACCGTCTCGTACCGCGACCGGATCGACGGCGATAGGGGGTCAATGGGCCTGGCTGAGGCAGTTGCCCAGCTCAAGGCCGAGTCCGACTCGCGGGCGATCCGCCAGGTGGCGCCGCCTGTCGCGACGGCCGGGGAGGATGATCGGGGGGAGCAGCACAGCTACTGAGTGGCCTTGTTGAAGGGCTCGCCTCGAGCCCTCCGGGTGGCAGGGGTTCGCTGGCGAACCCCGGTCCGGAGGCCCTGGAAGACCGGGGTTCGCAAGCGAACCCCTGCCACCCGGACGCGGCCGGGGAGTCGGCCATGCCAAGCGGGCCTGACAAGACGATCGGATCGGAGCCCGGCCAGCCGGGCTGCTCGTGCGTCAACCTGGTCATCGTGCTCGCGGCGGCTGGCACTCTCGCCGCGTTCGTGAAGGCCGGATTCGACACGGGCGGCGGGTGGGGCGTCGTCCTCGGGCTGGTCGTCGGCGTGCCGCTGGCGTTCGTCGTGGTGCCTGTGGTCGTGGTGGGTGGGATCGTGATCCTGGTGAAGGTCTCCAGCGTGTTCTACGACCTGCTCACGGCGAGCGTCGAGGGCGATACGAAAGGGCTGGCGGCGGAAGTCCTGGGCGACGACGACCCGCACGCGCCGACGCGGGTGTGGCGTCGATGGCCGTCGATCGTGGTCCTGTCCGCGCTCGGCGCGGCGTGGGCCGCGGGCTGGCTGACGGTCTGGTTGAGGTGGCGGCCGGACCCCGACGCCTGGATGGCGCTCGTCTTCGGGTTCGGACTCCCGGCGAGCTTCGCGCTGATGTGGGCCATCGACCGTCGCGAGCGACGGCCCTCGTAGCGTGGCTCCGCCCGCTATCCTGCGCCGGAAGACGGTGGGCCGAGCCCACCCGACGAGGGCCGGCCCGGGCCTCGTTCGGGGGCGCGGGGCCTTCGCTATCTTGCCCGAGAATTCCCGCGGTCCCATGAGTCCCGCAGCCACCCCGCCACCGCGTCGACCCCCTGCCGCGACTGGTCCAGGATGCCGACGTAGCGCAGGAACCCGTGGATCATCCCGTCGTACCGGACCACGGAGACGTCCACGCCCGCCGCGCGGAGGCGTTCGGCATAGAGCTCGGCCTCGTCGCGGAGCAGGTCGTACTCGGCGGTGACGATGAGGGCCCGCGGGAGGCCAGTCAGATCCGGGGCGAGCAGCGGGGAGGCGCACGGATCATCCGCGTGCATTGCATCCGACAGGTAATGGCCGAGGAACCAGAACATCGAGGCGCGGCGTCAGCCCGTAGCCGTCGGCGAAGTCACGGTAGGAGGGCGTCGTGTCGGGCTGGCAGGTGGTGATTGGATAGAGCAGGACCTGAGCGGTCGGCAGCGGACCGTTCGAGTCGCGGAGGCGGAGGCAGGCGGCCGTCGCCAGGCAGCCGCCGGCGCTGTCGCCGGCCACGACGACGCGGGAGGGGTCGCCGCCGATCTCGGCCGCATGGCTCAAAGCCCAGCGCGTGGCGGCCTCGGCGTCGTCGACCGCGGCCGGAAACGGATGCTCCGGAGCGAGGCGATAGTCGACCGACGCCACGACGCAGCCCGACGCCTGGCAGAGGGCGCGGCAGAGGACGTCGTGGGTGTCGAGGTCGCAGATCACGAAGCCTCCGCCGTGGAGATAGACGACCACCGGGAACGGTCCGACCCCGTCGGGCGTGTAGACGCGGACCCGGATCGGGCCGCCGGGGCCAGGGATGGTCCGGTGGGCGACGTCGGCCACCGGGGGCTTACGCTTGTTCAGCGCCACGGATTGCTGGATCGTCATCGCGCGGGCGGCTTCGACCGTCATGGTCTTGTACGCGGGGTTGCCCAGGGCGCTGCGGGCGTCGAGCAGGGCCTGGGCCTTTGGGTCGAGCGGCATCGTCGGTCCTCCTAACCCAGATTGTCCAGGTTGAAGGGGGGCCGGGGCAACCGGAGTTGTTCGGGAGCCGGGTCGCACCTTTGTCGAGCGGCCGGGGCGCGGTCTAATGCCGGGGTCGCGCCCTTCAGGGACGGCGCGACGGATTCCCCGGGAGAACGCCACCATGACTGCCGCCGATCACGATCGCTCGCGACGCCGCTTCCTCCAGGCCTCCGCGGCCGGCGCCACGGCTCTGGCCTTTCCCGGCACGGCCGCGAGGGGGGCCAATGAGACGCTCAACGTCGGCCTGATCGGCATCGGCGGGCGGTGCCGGGCGCGTAACGTCGGCGCTCGTGAAGGTGCCCGACGTGCGGATCGCGGCGGCCTGCGACGTCTACGGGCCGCACCTCGAATCCGGCAAGTCGATCGCCGACCCGAAGGCGTTCGTGGCGCCGAATTACCAGGCATTGCTCGACCGCAAGGACCTCGACGCCGTCCTGATCGCCACGCCCGACCACTGGCACACGCCGATCGCCGTCGCCGCCTGCGAGGCCGGGAAGGACGTCTACGTCGAGAAGCCGCTGACGCACAACCTGGAAGAAGGCCAGTCGATCATCGACGCCCAGAACAAGAACCGCCGGATCGTCCAGGTCGGCACGCAGCAGCGAAGCATGCCGCAATACCGCCGCGGCAAGGACCTGATCCGCGAGGGTCGGCTCGGCAAGGTCGTGAAGGTCCACATGACCTGGAACCGCAACCAGGAGCGGACCAAGCGCGGTCCGCAGCGGGTCGATCGCAATCGGCTCGACTGGAAGGCGTTCCTCGGCAACGCGCCCGACCAGCCGTTCGATGATTTCCGCTACCGAAATTGGCGCTGGTTCTGGGATTTCGGCGGGGGGATCTTCACCGACCTGATGGTCCACCAAGTCGACATCGTCCACTGGCTGCTCGGGCTGGAGCACCCGAGCACGGCCACGTCGATCGGCGGCTTCAACGCCTACGGCGACGACTGGCAGACGCCCGACACGGTGCAGACGCTCTTGACCTATCCCGGCGGCCTCCAGGCCCATTTCGAGGGGACGTTCAGCAATGCCCGCGAAGGCGAGTGCGTCGTCTTCATGGGGACCGACGCGACCCTCTACCTCGACCGTGGCCGGATGGAGCTGCACCCCGAGCGCGGTAACGGGAAGGCCGAGGAGATGATCATCGGCAGCGGCCCCAGGGGGCGTGACTTCTACGAGCAGCCGGACGGCGAGCTGCTCCACCTGACCGAATGGGTCAACTGCGTGCGGACGCGCTCGACCCCCTCGGCGCCGGCGGAGGCGGGCGTCTCGGCGGCCTCGGCGGCCCACCTGGCGAACCGGGCGCTGCGGTCGGGACGGGTGGAGGCGTGGGGCGGGTAGTGACGCTCGCTCCGCCGCTGCCGCGGCGGAGCGGGGGTGTTCCCTCGAAACGCCCGGATGAAAAGCTGAACACGCCGAACCGTCGCGACTCCGAAACCCTTGACCAAATTGCCATCCATCGGTTAAACCTCGGGATTGCCTCTGCAAAATGACGACGGACCCGCCGCGGGGGCGGGCGCCGTGATCGTTTTCGAGGGCGGCCGGCGTGCGGAGCGTCCGGGCGTCCCTCTGCGTCGAGGCCCCAAACCCACGTCCCCGAGGAGGACGCCATCGGTCCCAACGATCGCAACGACCGGAATGCGCCGGTCGACCGCGGCATGCGGGTCAACGAGCAGATCCGGATCTCACCGGTCCGGGTGATCAACGCCGAGGGGGTGATGCTCGGCGTCATGCCCACGGGCAAGGCCCTCGAGGCGGCCCGCGAGGCCGGGCAGGACCTGGTCGAGGTCGCTCCCAACGAGCGCCCGCCGGTCTGCAAGATCATGGACTTCGGGAAGTTCAAATACTCCCAGAAGAAGCGGGCCTCGAAGCAGAAGCAGCACCAGGTCCAGGTCAAGGAGATCCGCGTCCGCCCCAAGACCGGCGACCACGACATCGAGGTCAAGGTCAAGCGGGCCCGCGAGTTCCTCGAGCACAAGGACAAGGTGCTGGTCAACGTCCTCTTCCGGGGCCGCGAGCTGGCCCACATCGACGAGGGCCGCAGGGTCATGCTCGAGGTGCTGCAAGCCCTCGAGGACGTGGCCAAGGTCGAGAAGAACCCGTCGATGGAAGGCAAGCGGATGACGGCGATCGTGGCGCCGCGGGCCGGGGCGAGCTGATCGGTCGGATGCGGGTCTGTCGGATGGTGTCCGGGGTGGCATGGCCACGTCCTCGTGGCCATGTGGGGTCGGCCTTCGCCATCCCGGACATGGCCACGGAGACGTGGCCACGCCACCCGAATTCCACGATCCTGGGCACGAATTGCCGTTGGCGGTCGTCCCCGCCGTTTGTTACACTCTTCGACTCGGCCGATTTTCGGAGGGCCCCGAGGCGCGGGCCCGGCACGGCCGCACAAGACGCCGCAGAATCCCCGCCGGAAGGTCGGATCGCGATGCCCAAGCTGAAGACCCACAAGGGAATGAAGAAGCGGTTCAAGGTGTCGGCCACCGGCAAGGTCAGCCACAAGCGCTGCGGGTCGTCGCACCTGAATAGCCACAAGAGCGGCAAGAAGATCCGCCGGCTCCGCAAGAAGTCGTTCCTGACGAACTCGGCCGAGCAGCATCGCGTCCGCAAGGCGATGAAGCAGCGGCAGTCGACGAACCCCGCCGAGGTCGAGGCCGCCCGGCTCGCCGAGGGCGTCGACATCGCCGTCGAGGAGACGGCCGCCGAGACGGCCGCGCCCCGGCCTGAACCCCACCGAACACGATCGACCTGATCCGAGCGAGAGTCCACGACCATGCGTGCGAAGAAGGGCTCGGCCCGCAACCGGGCGAAGAAGCGGCTGTTCCAGAAGGTGGAGGGGTTCGTCGGCGGTCGCCGGCGGCTCCTGAAGTCGGCGAAGGAGACCTTGCTCCGCGCCGGCATGTTCGCGTTCCGCGACCGCCGGGCCAAGAAGCGCGACTTCCGCCGCCTGTTCATCACCCGGCTCACCGCCGCGGCCGAGATGCGCGGGCCTGAGGTACAGCCGGCTGATCCACGGCCTCCGGCTCGCCAACATCGGCCTCGACCGCAAGAGCCTCTCCGAGCTGGCGATCTTCGACGCCGAGACCTTCGACGCGATCGTCGATCGGATCCGCGGCGAGCTCGACAAGCACGACCAGGCCGTGGCCTCGCGGGCGAAGGCCAAGTCGGCCTGATGACCTCAGGTCCGCATCCGATCCCATCTCCGGTGGCTAGGGTCGGGCATCTGCCCCGCCGGGCCGCCTTCGCCCCGGAGGCTGGCTGGGCGGAGCCCAGCCCTACAAATGCTTCTCGGGAACGTCCATGAGCCAGATCGACGCGGCCACCGAAGCCCTGGCCGAGCTCGATGCGCTCGAGGCCTCGGGCCGGTCGGCCTTCGAGGCGGCGAAGTCGGCCGACGCGGTCGAGGCGGCCCGGGTCGAGTTCCTCGGGATGAAGCAGGGCCGCATCAAGACGGCGCAGGAGCGGCTTAAGTCGCTCGAGCCCTCGGCCAAGCGGGCCTACGGCCAGCGGTTCAACGCGGTCAAGGGCGCGCTCGAGGCGGCGCACGAGGCCGCGAAGGCGCGCGTCGAGCGGCCCGGAAGCCGTCGCGATCCGGCCTCGACGTCACGCTGCCCGGGCCTCCGCCCGAAGCTCGGCCACCGCCACCCGCTGACCCAGACGGCCGACGAGCTGATCGACATCTTCGGCCGGTTCGGCTTCGCCGTGGCGCGGGGGCCGGAGGTCGAGGACGTCCGGCACAACTTCGACGCGCTGAACATCCCGCCGGTCCACCCCGCGCGCGACCCGCTCGACAACTTCTACCTGCCCGACGGCACGATGCTCCGCTCGCAGACGAGCACGGTGCAGATCCGCGTCATGGAGAACCAGCCGCCGCCCGTGCGGGTGATCGCCATCGGCCGGGTCTACCGGCCCGACACGGTCGACGCGACGCACTCGTTCATGTTCCATCAGGTCGAAGGGCTTGATGGTCGACCGCGGCGTGACGATGGCCGACCTGAAGACCGTCCTGCGGCTGTTCGCGAGGAGTTACCTGGGCGAGGACGTCAAGATCCGGTTCCGCCCGAGCTTCTTCCCGTTCACCGAGCCGAGCGTCGAGGTCGACATGCTCTGGCACGGCGGCGACCGCTGGGTTGAAATGGGGGGCGCGGGGATGGTCGACCCGAACGTGTTCCGGGCGGTCGGCTATGACCCCGACCTAGGTGACCGGCTTCGCGTTCGGCCTGGGGATCGAGCGGCTCTGCATGCGGCGGCACGGGATCGACGACATCCGGCTGCTCTACCAGAACGACGCGCGGTTCCTCGGGCAGTTCTGAGGCGAGGCCGAGCGTCCGAGTCCGCTCCCTCCTCTCCGAATCAGAAGGCGAGTCGCATGGCCACCGCAGAGACCCGCGTGATCGTGACGACCGGCTCGGCGGGCCAGGCCAACCAGGCCCAGGTCCACCACCGCGACTTCCCCGAGATCCGCGCCGAGGGAGAGAACCCCCAGGCCGCGGCCGGCCAGCTCGTCAACCACCTGACCCGCGCCCTCGACAGCGCGCTGACCCCCTGGCGCCGCGACGACGATCGAGAAGGCGATCGCCGACGTCCAGGAATTCCAGAAGCAGCCCCCTGCCTGAACGGGCGACCCTCCCCGGTCTCCGTAGGGTCCGCCATGCGGACCATCTTCGGCGAGCACTACCGCAACCGATGGTCCGCATGGCGGACCCTACGATGATGGACCGGAGCGTGCCCTCGATGAGTGAAGGCGTGATCGAAGCGGACCCGCCCGCGTCGCCGAAGCTGGAGCGCGGGCTGGGGACGCTCGACGCGACGATGATCGGCATCGGCTCGATGATCGGGTCGGGCATCTTCATCGTCTCGGCCGACGTCTCGAAGCTCCTCGGCGCACCGGGCTGGCTGATGCTCGCCTGGGGCCTGGCCGGGCTGCTCACCGTGTTCGGCTCGCCGTGCGCGGCCGAGGTCGCCGCGATGATGCCGCGGGCCGGCGGCCAGTACGTCTTCCTCCGCGAGGCGTACGGGCCGGCGATCGGCTTCGTCTTCGGCTGGTCGACGCTCCTGGTGATCCAGACCGGGACGATCGCGGCCGTGGCCGTCGCGTTCGCGAAGTTCCTCGGAGTGTTCCTGCCGGAGGTCTCCGCGACCAGATGTATCTGATCTGGCCGGTCCACCTCGGCGGCGAGCGGCTACGCGGTCTCGCTCACGACCCAGCAGGCCGTGGCGATCGGCCTGATCCTCCTGCTGACGTGGATCAACACCCGCGGGCTCCGCTCGGGGACGATCATCCAGAACACGTTCACCGTTCACGAAGACCGCCGCGCTGCTCGGCCTGATCGTCGTCGGCGATCTTCCACGCGAAGAACCCGCTCGCGGCGGCGTGGTCGTCGTCGTGGTGGGATTCGTCGGCCAACGGCTGGAGCCTGGAAGGCGGGCGCGAAGGCGGCCGGGATCGACGCGCTGCCCGTGGCGGGAGTCCTCGGCTTCCTGATCCTCTTCGGCAAGGCGATGGTCGGCCCGCTGTTCTCGCAGACGGGGTGGAACGGCGTCACCTTCACCGGCGGCGAGATCCGCGACCCGGGCAAGACCCTGCCGCGGGCCCTGCTGATCGGCTGCGGCACGGTCGTTGCGCTCTACCTGATGGCGAATGCCGCGTACGTGCTGACGCTCTCGCTCGCCGAGATCCAGAACGCCGAGAACGGCCGTGTCGGCACGGCGACGATGCAGGCGATCTTCCCCAGCTTCGGCGCCAAGCTGATGGCGGCGGCGATCATGGTCTCGACCTTCGGCTGCGTCAACGCGCTGGTCCTCTCGGGGGCGCGGGTCTACTACGCGATGGCCCAGGACGGCCTCTTCTTCCGCCGGGCCGGGATGAACAACCGCCATCACGTGCCGGCGTTCTCGCTGATCGCGCAGGGCCTCTGGGCCGCGCTGCTGGTCCTGCCGCTGACGGTGAAGCTCCACCCGGAGACGGCCGAGCCGCAGTACGGGAACCTCTACGGGCAGTTGCTCGACTACATCGTACCCGGTCGACCTGATCTTCTACATGCTCTGATGGTCGGCTCGGTGATCGTGCTCCGGATCAGGCGACCCGACGCCGAGCGGCCCTATCGCGCGATCGGCTACCCGGTCACGCCGGTCGATCTACATCGCCTGGCCGTGCTGCTGGTCGCGAACTTCATCGTACTCTCGCCCAAGGTCTCGGGGATCGGATTCCTGATCGCGCTGAGCGGTCTGCCCGTCTATCTCATCTGGTCTCGCCTCGGCCGCTCTTCGTAGGGTCCGCTATTGCGGACCATTTCGTCGGAGGCCATTCACATCGGATGGTCCGCAATAGCGGACCCTACGGGAAACGCATCGCCAATGATCGTCAGTTGGAACTGGTTGACCGACTACCTCCGGCTCGACATGCCGGTCGAGATCCTGACCGAACGGCTCATGCTCTCGGGCCTGAACCACGAGTCGACGGAGGAGGTCGGCGGCGACCTCGCGATCGACCTGGAGGTCACGAGCAACCGGCCCGATTGCCTGGGGCACCTCGGCGTCGCGCGCGAGATCGGCGTCCTTTTCGACCGGCGCGTCCGCTTCCCAGACCCTCGCCCGAAGACGTCGGGCGCGTCGGTCGAGACACTGACGAGCGTGGCCGTCGAGGAGCCCGCGCTCTGCCCGCGATTCACAGCGCGGGTCGTCCGCGGAGTGAAGGTCGGCCCGAGTCCGTTCTGGCTCCGCAAGCGGCTCGAGACGATCGGCGTCCGGCCGATCTCGAACGTCGTCGACGTGACGAACTACGTCATGTTCGAGTGCGGCCAGCCGCTCCACGCCTACGACCTGAACAGGCTGGCCGGCAAGCGTCTCGTCGTGCGCCGGGCGCGGAAGGGCGAGACGCTTGTCGCGATCAACAATAAGACGTATGAGCTGACGCACCGACATGCTCGCGATCGCCGATGCCGAGCGGCCCGTCGGCCTCGCCGGCGTGATGGGCGGGGCGGAGACCGAGGTCGGCGACGCGACGACCGACATCCTGATCGAGGCCGCCCAGTTCGACGCGATGTCGGTCCGGCGGACGTCGCGGGCGCTCGGGCTGTTCAGCCCGTCGAGCTACCGGTTCGAACGCCCGCTCGACCCCGAGATGACCGAGTGGGCGAGCCGCCGCTGCGCCGAGCTGATCCTGGCGACGGCCGGCGGGACGCTCCACCCGGGCGTGATCGACATCGGCACGCGGAGACCGGCCCGCGAGCCGATCACGCTCCGGCTGAGCCAGATCCCCCGCGTCCTCGGGATCACGATCGACCGGAGCGAAGTCCTCCGCATCCTCCTCGCGCTCGGCTTGAAGCACGAGGCCGGCCCGCCCGAGGCACCCCGGTTCGGGCCGCCGAGCTGGCGGAGCGACCTCGAGCGCGAGATCGACCTGATCGAGGAGGTGGCGCGGGTCCACGGCTACGAGCAGATCCCCGAGGACCGGCCCGTCCCGCTCACGAGCAGCCCGCGCGGCGACTCGGGAGCGGGTCGAGGACGAGGTCCGGAGCACCCTGGCCGGCCTGGGTTTCGACGAGGCCGTGACGTTCAGCCTCGTCTCCGAGGAGCTCGCCGAGCCGCTCGACCCCGAGGAATCGGGGCCGCCGATCCGGGTCGATCACTCGAGCCGCAGGAAAGAGAATGCCCTGCGGCGCAGCCTGGTTCCCAGCCTGCTGCACGCACGGCGACACAACGAGGCCCATGGGACACCCGATGCCGAGCTGTTCGAGATCGCCGATGTCTACCTGCCCCGGCCCGGTCAGCCGCTCCCCGACGAGCCGACGCGTCTGGCGCTCGTCAGCGGGCGGGACTTCCTGGGGCTGAAGGGGATCATCGAGGACCTGCTCGACCGCTTCCATGCTCTGGGTGCCTTCGAAAGCCGTCCGGCGCGGCCGGCGATGTTCGCGCCGGGGCGGGCGGCGGAGCTGCTGCTGGGCGGGCGACGGCTCGGCTTCCTCGGCGAGATCGACCCGTCGCGTCTCCAGGCCGTCGAGCTCCGCGGTGCGTGCTCGGCCGCGGAGCTCGATTTCGAGGTCCTTCGCGAGCACGCCGACCTGGTGCCCCGATACAAACCCTTGCCGCCCTATCCCGTGGTGGCGAGGGACCTGTCGCTGGTCGTGCCCGAGACTCTGCCGTGGTCGGAGCTCGCGGGCACGGTCGGCCGCGCCGGCGGGTCGACGCTCGAGTCGATCGTCTATCTCGACACCTTCCGCGGGGGGAACGTGCCCGAGGGCCGGCAGAGCCTGCACTTCGGGCTCCGCTTCCGGCATCCTGAGCGGACGCTCACGGGGGACGAGGTCGAGGAGGCGGTCCGGGCGATCGTGGCCCAGTGCACGGAGCAGTTCGAGGCGACGCTTCGAACATAGCGAGCCCGTCCACGAACAAAGGCCGGGCCTCCCTGGAGAGGGGCCCGGCCTTCGGGAGTTATCAGGTGCGCCCGGATCGGGTCGCTAGACCGTTGGTCCGCCGACGACGCGGCTGCCGACGATCAGGGCGATCACGAACAGGACGAGGAACACGAGCGCGAAGAACTTGGCGATGTCCGCCGAGGTGTCCGCGAGGCCGTAGAAGCCGAGGGCACCAGCGATCAGATGCGATAATCGGCGAACGCAATGGCCCAGCGCAGCATGGGTTAGTCCTTGATCTATGGGTGAAAGGGAGAACCCTGCGAGGCGTCCGCGCCGGCCACGTGCCGGCGCGGGTTGGAAGGGACGGCGAGGGCCCGCTCAGCGGGACCGCAGTGCCAGGCCGACGATCAGGCCGGCCACCAGCCCGATGCCGAAGGCCGCGGCCACCGACTGGGCCGGGTTGTGCCGGACCATGTCCTCGGCCATCTCGTAGCGCTCGCGGGCCACGTCCGAGACGTTGCCGTAGCTCTCGCGGAGCCGGTCGCCCGCCGTGTGGGCGAAGTCGCCGACGGCCTGGGCCGCCTGGGCGACCGCCGAGCTGCCGTGGGCGGTCAGGTCGCTGAGGAACTTCTCGATCTGCTCGCGGCCGACGCCCGTCTTCTGCTGGATCCGGCCGACCAGCTGGTCGACGTTCCCGCCGGAGATCTGGAGGTCGTCGTCGGTGAGCTGGCCCCACTTCTCCTTGACCTGGCCCTTCAGGCGGTTCCACTGCCCCTGAAGCTCCTGAGCATTGATCGCCATCGCCGTGTCTCCATCGATTGGCATCGCCGGAACCGCGTCCGGCCTTGACCCGGTGGAAATGCAAGGGCGGTGCCAATCGTCGCGTAAAAAAATCTGGGAGTTCCGGGGCGAGGCCGCTTCAACAAATCATGAAAAAACCCCCCGGAGGATGTCCGGGGGGTTTTCGCGGTTCGCGTCGGCCTGCGGGCCCGATCAGGGCTTGGTCGTCGTCGTCGTGGTCGAGGTGGACGGCGCGGCGCTGTCCTTCATGTCGCCGGTCTTCTTGTCCTTCTCGGTGATGGTCTTCGTCTCGGAGCCGCCCGGCGTCTGAGTCGTCTGCTTGGTCTCGGTCTTCGACTCCTCGCCACAACCCGTGAACAGGCCAGCCACGCCGACCATGACGCCCGAAAGGAGGATGCGCTTCATCGATGATTCCTCGACCATTCGCCAGGCCGCCCCCGCCGACAGGCCCAGTGCCGACGGCGTCGCGGTTTCGGTGCAGATATGTCGGCAACCGCCGTGCCACCGTTCGGTGGGACGCGCGGGTATTCCTTCGGAGTTCCGGCGTGGGAACGTGACTACGCGGCCCCGGGCAGGCCGATTCGCGGCATGCGATGGTCCACGCGGCGGCATGCTCATTGCATCCGATCGCTGGCGTTGGGCCTCGCCCGAGGCCCGCTTTCGCACGGGTCCGACCAGATGAGGAGCCTGGAACATGGCGAGTGACAAAAAGGGCGGCCAGGGCGGAGGCCAGGGCCGGCACAATGGGGGGATGGGGCAGCCGTCGCAGGGCCAGGAAGGGCAGGGCTTGAACGTCGGCGGACAGATCCGCGAGGGTGCCGAGAACGTGTCCAACCGGCTCCGCGAGGGATATGGCGCGGCCCGCGAGGGCCTCGGCCGCGGCTATCGACGGGCCGAGGGCAGTATCGCCCGCAACCCGACGCCCAGCGTCCTGATCGGCTTTGGCGTCGGCTTCGGCCTGGGCATCGCGCTGGTCACGATGTTCGCCCAGGAGAACGACACCTGGGCCGAGCGGCACCTCCCCAACCGGCTCCGCCAGATGCCGGACCAGCTTCGCGACACGATGAAGCACGTCCCCGACCAGGCCCACCACCTGGCCGACGCGATCGCCGCGCCACCTGCCGCACGCGATCCGCAAGCACTTCGGCTGACGCCGGCCGGATTGACGGCGAGACCGGGGCCGCCCCGCATCCGATGGGTGGGGGCGGCCCCGTGTCGGTGTAGGGTCCGCTCTTGCGAACCAGCCGCCGTCCGCTCGAAGATGGTCCGAGGTAGCGGACCCTGCTGAGGATTCGAGCCGTGCTCAAGTCGTGGCGGTCGTGGGTGCTGATCGTCCTGCTCGTCGGACCGTTCGTCGCGTATATCGGCCTGGGGTTCCTCTGGCTGCTCGAGCGCGGGTGGCTGGCCGCGACCGTCGCCGGCGCGGCGTGGATCGCCTCGGGCGTGGTGCTTTACATGCTGGCGGCGCGGTGGACGAAGGCGGCGCGGTCGATCCTGCCGCCGATCGACTGGGACTCGCCCCATACGTTCGCCCCGGTCGATCGCGACGCCTGGGGGATCGTCCAGGAGGAGTCGACGCGGGCCGAGGGCGTCCCGCTCGAGAAGCTGACCGAGGCGGACCTCTACATCGAGACCGGCCGGCGGCTGGTCGACCGCCTGGCCAAGCACTACCACCCGATGGTCGAGAACCCGCTCGACAACGTGCCGGTCATGGAGCTGATCACGGCGTTCGAGCTGGCCGCCGAGGACCTCGGCCGACCTCACCGCCAGGTGCCCGGCGGCGACCTTGTCACGCCCGGGCACTGGAAGACGGCCGTGCAGGCGGCCGGATACATCCAGAAGGCGAACAACATCTACAGCTACCTGCTGCCGCTCATCAACCCCGCGACGGGCATCCCGAGGCTGGCGTCGCAGCACCTGATGGTCCGGCCGGCGTGGAAGTCGATGCAGGAGAACCTGCTCCGCTGGTTCTACCAGGCGTTCGTGAACCGCCTGGGGATGCACCTGATCGAGCTCTACAGCGGCCGGCTGGTGATCGGCGCGGACAAGTATCGCAAGCTGACCAAGAAGATCGCCCAGGCCGACATCGAACCCGCCGAGACGACCCCGCTGCGGTTCGTCGTGGCCGGGGCCCGCGAGTCGGGGCACGAGGCGCTCGTCGCCGCGATCAACGAGGCCAAGGACGGCGAGCACCCGATCGAGCGGGCGCGGCTGGAAATCGACGGCCTGGGTGAGGATGTGCTCGAGCGGCTTGCTGGCGGCCGACTGGGTCGCGGCGCCGGGCTACACGGCCAAGCCCGACCGCGAGTCGGCCCGCGACCGCGTCGACGCGCCGCGATGCCGTCGCCGAGGCGACCGAATCCGACCTTGCTCGTCCTGCTGATCGACGACCGCCACGGGACGCTCATGGCCGACGCGGCGTTCGCGTGCGAGTGGGACCGCTGGTACGTCGAGCACCCGACGGTCGAGCGGCCGCCGTGCGTCGTCGCGATGATCACGACCGAGCGGACCCGGCTCGACGCAGCCCGGGCCGTCCTGCCGCCGACGATCGCGCAGATCGTCGCCATCGACCCCGCGAGGTCGGCCCCGCTCGACCGGGCGCGGAGGCTCCTGCCCGAGGTCGCGGCGCAGCTGCCCGAGGGCGGAGCGGGTCTCGATCCTCCGGCACCTCCACCGGCTCTCGGCCCGGTCGAAGGCGACCCGGCTCGTCCGGCAGATCGGCACGCACGGAAGTGGCTCTGGGACCATCTCCGGCGGCCCCGAGGCGGGCGGGTCGGACCGGCCGTCGCACGCTCCGGAGAAGTCGACGCGCGGTCTGAGCAGGGCGTTCCCTTGCTCACGTCTTGGCACCGCGATTGCAAGTCGCAGGGGCCATGACGGGGCGGCATGCGCCGCCCGCGACGGCTCGACGGGGGAGCGCATCGTGGCGACCACGACCAACGAGGTCTGACGAGATCCGCCGCAAGATGGCGTGGATCCGCCGCGAGCTCCGCGAGGACGTCCTCGGCGTGGTCGAGAGCGCCGAGGACGATCACCGACTGGAAGCACTACATCCGCGACTACCCGTGGGCGACCGTGGCGCTGGCCGCTGGCGGTCGGCTTCATGCTCGTGCCGAAGCGACGGAGGACGGTCAAGCCGGCCGAGGTCGCGCGGGCGGTCGCCGCCGAGATCCAGCCGGCGGTACAGCCCGTCGCGGCCGAACCGACGAAGAAGGGCCGCGGGCTCATCGGCGCGGGGCTCGGGCTGCTCGCGCCGATCGTGCTGCGGGTCGCGCAGAACTACGCCACGCATTTCGTCACCAACTGGCTCGCCCAGCAGCAGGAGCCGAGATGGCGGCCCACATGATGGCCGCGGCGATGGGCCCGCACCAGGGCGAGCCGGGCGCGGGATGGGCCGGCCGGGCGGGCCGTCGCAGACCCAGGGCGGCGTGCGATGAGGCGGGTCGTCTGGCGAATCCTCGGGGGTGGGCGATGAACAATCGAGTCGGGGCGACGGCGAGCCTTCACCGCGGCGCGCGCCGTCGAGCCGCCTGGGCTGGGCGAGCGGGCGCTCGAGGTCTCGGCCACGCTGAAGGAGTCGCTCTTGCAGGGCACGAAAGCGATCCGCGAATACATCGTCAAGGAACCCGCGCGGGCCATCGGCCTGGCGCTCGGAGTGGGAGTGCTGCTGGGATGGCTCATCAAACGGCGGTAAACGGCGGGCCTGCCGGCACCATCGGGCCGAGGGCGTCCTCTCGAGCATCGGCGAGCTGAGCGGCGACATCGCCACGCTCGCCGAGCTCCAGGCCAAACTCACCATGATCGACGCCAAGGAGGCCGCCGAGCAGGCCACCTGGCCCACGGTCGTGCTCGTGGCCTCGGCCGCGGTGCTCGTTGCCAGCGTGCCCGTGCTCCTGATCGGCCTGGCCTTCGTGCTGGCCGCGGCCTTCGGCATCAGCCAGGGCGCGGCGCCTCCTGATCGTCGGCGCCGTCGTCGCGGTCGGCCGCGGCCGCGATCGCGCTGCTGTCGCTCCGCGAGTTCCTCCACAGCTTCGAGAGTCTTCCGCCGCTCGCGCGAGGAGCTGCAGCGGAACATCGCCTGGATCAAGACCGTGCTCACGCCAGAAGACGCACGGCGCGTGCGGCGCTGAGGCCCGCACGCCCGGGACGCCCGGAGTCACGGCTTCTCGACGACGTCCGAGACGACCCGGCCGAGCTTCTGCGCCGAGTGTACGGCGAGACGTCGTGCCAGGCGACGATGCCGACGAGCAGGCCCGAGCCGTCCGTCACGAGCAGGCCGACGGACGGCCTTCTCGGCGAAGGTCGTCTCGATCTCCTCGAGCGTGGCGTCGGGGCGGATCGAGTAGACGCCGCGGGTCATGATGTCGGAGACGGGCAGGTCGATCAGCGTGCTGCCCTTGTCGATCAGGGCCAGCGCAACGTCGCGATCGGTGAGGATGCCGACGGGCTCGCCGTTCTCGGTCACGGGCACGGCGCCGCAGTCGGCGTCGCGGAAGATCATCACGGCCTCCAGGACCGTGCTGAAGGTGGAGCACGTCCGGGGGCAGGCGGTCATCAGGTCAGCGGCGGTCGGCATCGGGGCGTCTCCGGTTCGGCGAAACTCGATTGCGGGGTTGCGAGAGAATATCGCAAGTCCCGGGCCGGCGGCTGGCGCGGAGTGAGGAGTGAAGAAGGCAGAACGGCACAGGGCAAAAAGCAAGACGGCGGAGTGTGGAAAGCGGACGGACGGGGCAGGCGGAGGGAGCTATTCCAAGCGGCGTACCAATCGGCCTTCTGCTTTCCGCTTTCCGCCTTCTTCCCTCCGCACCCGTCACTCCACGGCCCATGCCGAATCACGCCGACTTGTACGGATACTTGTCGATCCCGTACTGGCTGATCTTGCCCGACACCGACCGCCGCGAGAGCCCGCACAACTCGGCGCACTTGCCGACGTTGCCCCGGCTCTTCTCCAGCGCCTTGGTGATGTACTCGCGCTCGATCTGCTCGGTCGCCTTCTCGAGGTAGTACGGCAGCGGGTGCTTCAGGTCGATCTCGAACCGCGACTTCTCCTCGGCGGCGCACCGGCGACGCGCGGCGGGAGGAACTCGGGCAGGATCGTGTCGCCGACGGTCGTCACGGCCGAACGCTCGATCGCGTTCTCCAGCTCGCGGATGTTGCCCGGCCAGTTGTAGGCGAGCAGCCGCTCCATCGTCTCGGGCGCGACCTTCTTCGGCGGCTCGCTCGTGCGGGCGTACTTGTTGAGGAAGTGCGTCACGAGCAGCGGGATGTCCTCGGCACGCTCGCGGAGCGGCGGGACGTCGATCTTGATCACGTTGAGCCGGTAGAAGAGGTCCTCGCGGAACTTGCCCTCCTTGACCTGCTGTCTCCAGGTTCTTGTTCGTCGCCGCGATCGACGCGGATGTCGACCTCGATGCTCTCGTGCCCGCCGACGCGCTCGAACTTGCGTCTCCTGGAGCACGCGGAGGAGCTTGGCCTGCATCGCGGGCGAGATGTCGCCGATCTCGTCGAGGAAGATCGTCCCCTTGTCGGCCAGCTCGAACCGGCCCTTGCGGCGGGCGTCGGCCGAGGTGAACGCCCCGCGCTCGTGGCCGAACAGCTCGCTTTCGAGCAGGCTCTCGGGCAGGGCCGCGCAGTTGATCGCGATCAGGTTGCCCTGGCGGTCCTCGCTCGACGAGTGGACGGCCTTGGCGATCAGCTCCTTGCCCGTGCCCGTCTCGCCCTCGATCAGCACCGTGCTCTTCGTGCCGCCGATGTGGCGGATGAGCTGGAAGATCTTATGCATCTCCGGGTTCTTGGAGATGATGTTGTGGAAGCGAATAGTTCTCCTTGAGCTGCTGGCGGAGCTGGAGCACCTCGTCCTGCAGCGCCCGCTTCTTCAGCGCGCGGTCGATGACGATCTGGAGGTTGGTCGGGTCGATCGGCTTGGTGAGGAAGTCGTACGCCCCGAGCCGCATTGCCTCGACGACCCGGTCGAACGAGCCGAAGGCGGTCGTGACGATCGTCGTGACCATCACCCGGCGCTGGGCGACCTCGCGGATCAGGTCCATGCCCGCCCATGCCGGGCATCCGGAGGTCGGTGATCAGCACGCTGTAATCGGCCTCCTCCAGCGCGGCGAGGGCCTCCTGGCCGCTCGACACGGCGTCGACGCTCAGCGTCGTCGGACTCCAGCAGCTTGCGGAGTTGGGTCGTGCTGTAGGGATCGTCGTCGACGAGGAGCAGTTTCCTACGCATGAGTGGGTACCCGTTGACCCCTGGGTGGAGGGACATAATCACCCCCTGTGCCACGATGCGCGAGGTTGAGCAAATCCAGTTCCAGAACGCACGGATTTTCTCACGCAATGTATCCTTGTCCGCCCGCGGTGTCGAGAGTCGAGCAGAACCGAGCCCATTTATTCCACCCGGTGAGCACTGTGGTTCTCACAGCCTTCCCGCGAGCGTGTTTCTCCGTGGACCACGGCGCATCGCAAAGGCCGAGTGAGGACGGCATTTGCTTTGCTGTGGGTGGGGCAGAGGTTCCGAATCCCGGTCGGTCTGCGCCTTGGGATGCGTCGGACGAGGCCGGGTGAGCGGTCGTGGGAAGGAAGAATTACATGGTCGATACCGCACGCTCGAACTATCCGTCGGACATGACAAGGGCCGCGGATTTCCCGAACATGGGGAATCTCGAGGGCATGGCGAACGACGTCCTCGATCGCCTGAAAGATTATGCGCGCGAGCAGCCGGTCTCGTTCGGGCTCTGGGCGCTGGGGATCGGTTTCATCCTCGGCTGGAAGCTCAAGCCCTGGTGAGCCGGCCGGCGCCCGTCGTCTCGACGGGCCCGATGCCGATCATCCTCCGCACGACGCGGGGCCTCGATGGCCCTGCGCCGGCGTTTCGCCCGTCCGCGATGGACGCACGTCAGCATCTCATCTCCCACCCCGATCGGCGTCGACCCCGATGAAAGACGGTGCCGTGGATCAGCCGCCCCTGGTCGTGCTGTTCGACCCTGAATCGCTCTCCCCCGCCGACCACGAGCCCGCCCTCCGCTCTGGCGGCTATCGCACTGAGCGCGCCGTGGGCGTCGACGAGGCGCTGACCGCCGCGCTCGGCCGCGACGACCCGGCCGCCCTGGTCGTCGTCGAGGGCCGCGCGGGACCGGGGGTCGAGGCACGCGTCTGCCACGCAGCGCGCGACCGGGGCATTCCCGTGCTCGGCCTGATCGACCACGAGGGCGATGGCGCAAGCCTCAAGGACCGCGTCGAGGGCTACGACGGCTGGACCCATTACGCGTGCCCCGTCAGCGACCTCATCGCGCGGCTGGGCCAGCTCCTCAACGGTCAGGCCCCCTGCCGGGCGTCGGCGCGGAGCCAATCCCCATCGACGTCCGGCTGCTCGCGATGATCGTCCACGACGTCCGCAATCCGCTCAACGTGATCGGGCTGACGCTCCGCGTCATCGAGCAGATGCCCGCGCCCGGCGCGCCGAGGTCCAGGAGGACCTGAACTTCCTCCGCGACAACGCCGGACAGATCGAGAAGATCCTCGGCGTGATCAGCGACGTCTGCCGGCTCGGAGACCTTGGTCCTGCCGTGCCCATCGCGTTCGATCCGCGTCGGTTCGTCGAGGACGTGCTCGAGGAGCGGTCGCACAAGGTAGGCGGCAAGGCCTTCCCCGCGCGGTTCGAGGCGGGGCCGGACACTCCCGCGAAGGTCGAGCTCGACGCGGTCCGGACCCGGCTCGCCGTGATCTCTGCCCTGACCAACGCTGCCGCCGCGGCCGACGCCCCGCTGCGCGTCGTCCTCTCGGGCGGCGCCGGCCGCTGGCAGATCTCGATCGTCGTCGATCGCGCCCCGCCCTCGTCCGTCCGCGGCTTCACCGCGGAGCCGGATCGATTCGAGCGGATCGTCGCCAGCTCGTCCGAGCGCACCGGGATCGACCTCGCCATCGCCGCCTGGCTCGCCCGCCAGTCCGGCGGCACCGTCCGGCTCGACGTCGAGCCCGGCCAGAGGTCGACGATCGTCCTCGACTGGCCGGTGAAGCCCGCGTGAGACAGGCCTAGCCGCCGGCGATGGCCCCGACGACCAGGAACGGCTCCGCCCCCGTGGCCACGGCCTCGGGCAGCGGCGCGTCGGGCGACTCGTGCGACAGGTCCTCCTCGCACGCGAAGAAGCGGAGGAACGCGCGGCGACGCTGAGTGACGTGGTCGCGAATCGCCCCGCGGAGCACCGGGAAGCGGGCCTCGAGCGCGTCGAGGACCGACCGCTGCGTGATCGGTCCCTCGACGTCCAGGCTCACCTCGCCACTGACCCGCGCCAGCGTCCGCAGGTGCATCGGCAGCACGACCCGGATCATGGCAGCGTCTGGGCCTCGACCGAGACCACGGCCGGCAAGTCCCGCACGATCGGCGCCCACGTGTCACCCCCGTCGGCCGAGGCATAAACCTGGCCGCCGGTCGTGCCGAAATAGACGCCGCATGAGTCGAGCGAGTCGACAGCCATCGCCTCGCGGAGCACGTTGACGTAGCAGTCGCTCTGCGGCAGGCCGTCGGTCAGCGGTTCCCACTCGTTGCCGCCGCTCTTGCTGCGATAGATGCGGAGCTTGCCGTCGGGCGGATAGTGCTCCGAGTCGCTCTTGATCGGCACGACGTAGATCGTCTCGGGTTCGTGCGCGTGGACGTCGATCGGGAAGCCGAAGTCCGTCGGCAGGTTCCCGCTCACCTCGTGCCACGTATCGCCCGCGTCGTCGCTCCGCATGACGTCCCAGTGTTTCTGCATGAAAAGCGTGTTCGGGCGGGACCTGTGCATCGCGATCCGGTGGACGCAGTGGCCGACCTCGGCATCCGGGTCGGGGATGTACTGCGACTTGAGCCCGCGATTGATCGGCTTCCACGTCTCGCCGCCGTCGTCCGATCGGAAGGCCCCGGCGGACGAGATGGCGACGTAGATCCGTCCCGCGTCGCCCGGGTCCAGCAGGATTGAGTGCAGGCACATCCCGCCCGCCCCGGGCTGCCATTGCGGGCCCGAGCCGTGCTTGCGGAGGCCGGGCATCTCCTGCCAGTTCTGGCCGCCGTCTGTCGTGCGGAAGATGGCGGCGTCCTCGGCCCCGGCGTAGACGGTATCGGGGTCGGTCAACGACGGCTCGAAGTGCCAGACCCGCTTGAATTCCCAGGGATGAGGCGTGCCGTCGTACCACTGGTGCGTGCCGGCGTCGCCGTCGTACGCGAACTTGTTGCCTACGGCCTCCCAGGTCTTGCCGCCGTCGCTCGAGCGCTGAACCTGCTGGCCGAACCAGCCGCTGGATTGCGACGCGTAGATCCGGTCCGGGTCGGCGGGCGACCCCTTCAGGTGGTAGATCTCCCAGCCGCCGAAGTGCGGCCCGCTCACCTCCCACTTCTTCCGCATGCCGTCCGACGTCAGCACGAACGCGCCCTTGCGCGTTCCCACAAGGACTCGTACTCCGCTCATGCGATGGTCCTCATGCGTGAAACGTGAGTGGGCCGAGACTGCTCGCGACGATTGTACAGTACGGCGCCGCCGAGATCATTACCCTTATCGGAATATATTACGCCGCGGCGACACCGAAACGGTGCGCCTCGGTCCCGTTACAGTCCGGCGGTCTTCGCGCTGGCTAGCCGGCAGCGACCCGGAGGGCCAGGTCGTCGACGGGCCCGAAGTCGAGCAGCCGCGAGCCGGTCCCGGCCCAGCAGCGGAGGCCGCGGCCCCGCCACCGGGCCGGCGATTGCGCGACGTTAAGCCCTGCCGCGTTGTCGGTAAGGGCCGGCAGCACGATCGCCTTCGGCCCAGCGAGCACGCAGCGCGCGACCGTCCGGCCGACCCGAAGGATCGGGTGGTCGTGGCCGGTCATCGTCCGCTCGGCGCCGACCTTCCGGTGGCCGTGCGCGATCGTCCAGCCGGCGACCTCGATCGAGTCCGGCGCCCTCGGCCGCCGCGGCGGGTCGTGGTTGCCCTGGATGGCCACCAGGTCGACGCCGCGGGTCCGGAGCCACTCGCGGAGCCGCCCGAGATCGGTGGCGGTCCGCCGGCACGGCCGCGGCGACTCCACGAGGTCGCCCGCGACGATGAGACGATCGACCGGCGCGCGACCGAGCAGGCGGCCAAGCGCCGCGATCGTCTCGGACAGCGAGTGCGCAGGAATCGACGTCGCCACCCGAGCCGCGCGACCATTCGTAGCCGAGATGCACGTCGGCGACGACGGCCGTTCGCTCGTCGATGTGAATGGCCGCCCCCTCGGGCGCGAGCCACCAGCCGTCGGGCCCGGCGACCAGGCTCATGGCCGTCGACTCCCCACGCGACCGACGAGCCGGGCATGCAGCCGCCCCAGCGCCTCGTCGGCCGACTCGAACCGGAGCGGCTCCGAGCCCGACGGGTCGACCCACGCCATCGCGAACGGCGACGGCGCGGCCAACGACCTCAGCCGTATCGCGGGGTTCGTCGCGAGCCACGCCAGGGCCGAGCGGACGTCAAGCATGTCCTCCAGCACCTCGCGCCGGGTCTCGCGGAGCAGGGGGTGATCGGGGCAGGCCGCGACGACGAGCGGGTAGAGCCGCTGGCTCACCCAGAGCATCCCGCCGACCCGCCTCCGCCCGCCGTCGGGGTTGCGGAGGACCATCAGGGCCGTCGCCGCGACGTGCCGGAACCGCCTTGCCGGCAAGTCGCCGCGGTCGAGGCCTTCGAGCACGTCGTCGGCGAAGTCGGCCGGCGAGATCAGGTCGGGGATCTCATTGGGCTCGATTCGGCGCGCCCTCGGGCAGCCCGATCGCCCAGCCGAGATCGGCGATGGCGAGCCAGAGGTCGCGGCCGAAGCGACGTCCCAAGCGAGCGGAGCTGACACGCGCCAGCGCCTCGATCGCGGGTCGTCCTAGCGGCGCGTGGAACGTGTAGACGACGCCGTCCGATTCGGCCGCGGGACATTCCTCGACGAGGAGCGTTTCGGGCCCCGCGACCTCACTAGCGAGCTCTTGGGCCGCGATCAGGGCCTCGATCACACCGGCAGCGCCGGGGTCGAGGTCGTGGGCCTCGACGAGCCAATCGCGAAGCGCCGAAGTGCCCTCGACAAGCCGCCGCGCGGCCTCACCGCGAAACACGGCAACTTCGCGCGCCAGCTCGGGAGAGAGCCCCTGGCGGTCGCTCGACCACCGCGGCAGGCTCGGCTCGCCGCCCGAGGATTTCGCGTGAACGACCGTCCCTTCGATCCGACGGAACTCGAGCGAGCGGCCGTCGAGGACGAACCTGTCCCCGGCCTGCAACCGTTCGGCATAGGCCGACTCGACCGTGCCGATGGGCGACCCGTCGGCGACCACGCGGCACGACTCCTCCGACGTGATCGTGCCGACGTTCCCCCAGAACCAGCGGACGACCCGCCGGCTCCGCACGCCGAACCGCCCGCGCGACTTCCAGATCCGCGGCGCCGTCCACTTCGGCGTCGCCCCGGGCTCCGGCTCGAACGCCCCGCTCGGCGCGCCGAGGTCGCCCGCGAGGAAGTCGAGGCAGGCGTCGAAGTCCTGGCGCAAGAGATCCGCCATGGGCCCCGCCCTGCGGACCAGGTCGAACGCCTCGTCGGCCGACCACTCGCCGGCGCAAGCCATGCCGATGAGCTGCTGGCAGAGGACGTCGAGCGGACTCTCGATCATCCTCAGCGGCTCGATCCGCCCGTCCCTGGCGGCGCGGGCCGTGACGGCGGCTCCAATCAGCTCGGCAGGCGATGCGGCGACCAGGAGGCCGCGGGTCGTCGCGCCCGGCCGGTGCCCCGCGCGGCCGACGCGCTGGAGGCATCGCGACCGCGCTGCCGGGCAGGCCGACCAGGACCGAGAGGTCGGCCTGGCCGATGTCGACGCCCAGCTCCAGGCTCGTGCTCGTGACGACGGCCCGGAGCTCGCCGGCCTTGAGTTTCGCCTCGACGTCCCGGCGCCGCTCGGCGTCGAGCGCCGAGTGGTGCGCGGCGATCGTGTCCGGGTCGCGCTGGGCGCGGAGGTCGTGCGTCAGTTTCTCGGCGAACGCGCGGGTATTTGCGAAGATGATCGTCGTCCGATTCTTCCCCATCGCCCGATCGAGCCGGCGGAGGAGCCGGCGGTAGGTCAGGCCGCGATATGGCGCCTCGTCGGACTTGATGAGGGATTCGACGTCGATCTGCGGCGCGGTCGAAGTTGATGGTGCTTCGAGAATCCGGCACGACCGCCCTGGCCCGACGAGAAACCGCGCGACCGGCTCGGCCGGCCGGCAGGTGGCCGAGAGGCCGATGCGGACGGGGTCTCCCGAGGCCATCGCGGCGAGACGTTCGAGAGAGACGGCGAGGTCGGCTCCTCGCTTGTTCGGGACAAGCGCGTGGACCTCGTCGATGACCAGGTGCGTCACGCCCCTCCATGCCGGGGCCCACGCCGACTGGCTGAGCATCAGCGACAGGCTCTCGGGCGTCGTGATGAGCAGGTGCGGCGGGTCGTCGCGGAGCTTCGCTCGCTGGTAGGCCGAGGTGTCGCCGGTCCGGACGCCGACGCGGACAGGGCTCGCGTCGAGTCCCAGGAGCTTGCGAATCCCCTCGATCGGCTCGCCCAGGTTCCGCTCGATGTCGTAGCCGAGGCTCCGCAGGGGCGAGACGTAGACGCACCGGAGCCCGCGCTCGAGCGAGCCGGCCGCGTGCTCGCGATAGAGCGTGTCGAGGATCGCGAGGAACGCGGCGAGGGTCTTGCCGGTGCCGGTAGGCGAGACGAGCAGCGTGTGCTCGCCCCCGCCGATCGCGGGCCACGCGAGCCGCTGCGCGGCGGTCGGACCGCGCGAAGGCCGCGGCGAACCAGGCGCGGACGGGTCCGCCGAGAGGGTCGAGATGAGTGGCGTCGTCCTTGGTGCGCATCCGAGCGGGCACGGCACTCGAGGCCGCGCCGGTACTCCTTCGTCGCGTAGCCGGGCAGAAGGGGGACCGGCCATTGTATCCGGCTGGCCTGGCTCCGCCAGCCCTCCGGGCCGCGAATCACGCAGGCCGCGAGGGCCCTCCCCTGGGCACGACGCCGGGCCTCTCGTCGAAGCTATCGAGGCTCTTTCGTAGCGCCGGGGCCAGGTCGTCGAACCGCTTCGACTCGACGGTGAACTTGACCTCGTAGTCGAACCGCTCGCCGCGGAACCGTCGCTCCAGCACGGTCATCGAGAACGGCCCGCGCTTCGTGCGGACGACCGTCTCGAGCGCATCGACCTTGCCTTGCTTGATGACCTTGCAGGAGAGGACCTCGCAATTCGGCTCGGCCTCGCGGAGACCTGTCGGGGAAAGTCTTCTCCAGCTCCTTAGATCGACGGCCCGGTGCGGATGGGCCAGCACTAGGACGTTGTCGGACCAGATGCCGTGCGCGGGGCCGTTGGCGTAGAGCAGGGCGACCTCGCTCGGCGCGAGCACGGGCCACCAGCCCTCGGGCAGGTCGAGGGCGAACTTGAACTCGCGCTGGACCCAGCGGTCGCGGGCCGTCGGGGTCGGCCCCCGTGTTCGGGGCGATTGAAGCGGACCGAGGCGACCAGGGCGTCGAACGCGGGGCGGGCGGCGGCGTAGGTCGCCTCGTCGACGTTGAGGATGAACGTATACATTTGCCGGTTCGCGACGCGGCGCACCGCTCAGCTCGCGCCAGACGCCGCCGAAGCCGGGACGGAACTCGCAGAGGGTCTCGAGCCGGCTCGCCCGTCCTTGGTCCTTCACGACCTCGTTGCGGACGAGCGTGCCGCCCGGCCGGCCCTGCGCTGGCGTTTGCGTCGATCCGCGTGCGGTACTCGTCGAGCGTCTCGGGCGCCAGCCCCAGCTCGCAGGCGACGACGCCGGGCCGCGCAGGGTCGGCCTGGGGGATCGACGGCGACGAAGATCCGGTCGTCCTGCTCGCGCTGGGCGATCTGCCAGGCCTTCGGAAGGTCAACGTGGAGGCCGTACTTGGGGGAGTCGAAGGGCGCGGCCGGGGCCGGGTCGGCGGCGAACATCAGAGCGGCAACGATCGCGATCATGAGAGGCTCGATCAGGTGTCTCGGATGAAATCCGCCGCGTACGAGCGGACGTGCTTGCCGTTGAGGACGTGGAACCGCCGCAGCCGCTCGATGATCTGGCCGCCGAACCGGCCGAGCGGGATGTGGACGATCTTCTTGCCGTACCTACGGGCCAGTCGTCGCCAGGTCGCCTGGGGCGGCCGGGGGCTGACGACGGCGACGTGCCGCTCTCGGCTATGCAGGAAGGCGGCGGCGAGCAGGCGGTCTTCGAGGGCGTCGGTGAAGTCGAGCCGCGGGTCGGTCCAGACGTCGGGGATCGGGCGCGGCGGGAAGAGGAACATGGCACCGCCGTAGTCGGCCTGGGCGATGCCGGGGCCGACGAGGTTCTTCATGGGGTCGGTCGCGAAGAAGGCGAGGGTCGATTCCTCGGAGTGCTCGGCGTACCAGGTCGCGCGGTTGGTGTAGACCTCCGGGTCGGCCGGGACGTCGAACAGGAAGACGACCACCTCGATCGACCCCCGGCTGGGCGGGATGACCTTCACGTAGAGGTCGCCGGTGTGCCAGTTCCGCAGGGTCTCGCGGATGTCGATGCCGTCCATGACGCTCGACGTGAACTTCTCCGAGCGCGCGAGGTCGGCCCCGAGGATCGCCCGGGCCTGGTCGCGGACGTGGCGGTGGAAGCTCTCGATCCGGTCGTCCTCGGGCGGCCACGAGCACATCCCGTACGGGTTCCACTGCTGCTTCCAGATCTGCTTCGTCTTCTCGGGCGGCTTGGGCCGCAGCTCGCAGGACCGCCAGGCGAGCATCTGCCCCGGCAGCCGGCTGACCATCGTTCGCGAGGCCCCAGCCGGGCACCTCGGCCCGGTCGACGCCCATCGCGATCGGCGTGTCCTCGCTCGTCGTCGTCCTCGTCGGCATAGGGATACTCGCGGGCCGTCTCGGCGATCGGCCAGCGCGAAGTCGTCGCCGGCCGTCTGCTGGGCCGCGACGACGAGCGAGTAAAGGTCGGGCGTGAGCCGGCGGTCCATCAGCGACGAGGTTGCGGACGTAGCGGAAATAGACCGAGAGCAGTTGCGGCGTGACCCGCTTCGCGACCTTCGGCAGCGTCTCGGTGAGGCGGTCGCGCGCGGCGAGGACCATCTCCTTGATCGCCGTCGACCGAGAGGTTGTCGTCCGGCGTCAGCTCGCGCCGCCCGCGCTCGTAGAGGCCGGTCAGGAACGGCAGCTCGCCGAGCAGGAAGATCAGCGTCTTCGGCCTCGACGCCGAACGTCTGGATCGGCGCGAAGAACGGGTCGACGTCCGGTCCCGTCGAGCTGCCGCATGTAGGCGTCGCGGACCCAGGGCCAGTCCATCAGCGAGCAGACGAACAGGATCGACCTGTACTATCTCTCTCCAGCTCGCGCAGCCGCGCCGGCCATCCAGACGATCCGGTCGGCGTGCTGGCCGCGACGTCGGCGGCGGGATGGCCGGCAGGACGGCCGCGGCGAACCCCTCGGGGCTGACGCGCTTCAGGGCGTACGGGTCGGGAAAGGCCGCGGCCATGCGCTCGAACCGCGGCGTCTCCAGGTCGATGAACTGCGCGGGGGATCCGCTCGCCGATCGCCGTCCGGATGCCGGCGATGACCCCCTGGCACGGGTCGATCGGCACGTAGCTGAATCCCGGCGTCGGCCTCGTCCTCGTCGGCGTCGAGCTGCGCGACGACCGAGATCGCTCGGCAGCGCCTCGACGGCGGCCTCGACGTCCTCCTGGAACGACGGGGGCAGCGGCACGGCGAGGCAGTCGTAGGGCGCGAGCAGCAATTCCTCGCGGACCCGGATGGCGAAGTCGCCCGAGCCGTGGACGATCGGCAGGACGCGGATGCGGTCGGCCGATCCGGAGGAAGTCGTCGGCGGTGGGGCGTGGCTTGCTCATCAGGTCGGCTCAGTCGCTGTCCGGTCCCTTGGGAGACTCTCGAATCCCCTGCCACAATTCGAGGAACTTCGGCCGGACATACGGATCGAGTCCCTCGGCGAATTCGGCCGGGAGCCCGAGGGTTTCGATCAGGGCCACCACGTCGGCAAGATCCTTAAGCCGGGTCGCGCCGCCGGTCATGCCCGAAGCCAGCTTCAATTCCACGAGCTTCGGCAGCGCGAGATAAGCGATCCCGTCGATCCGCGTCGCGGACTCGGCCGGGTCGGGGAACGCGACGGGCTTGGGCTTGCCGTCGCCGGGATATTGGCCCGTCACGAGGAACTCGATCCGCACGCCGTTTTCCGTGTCGCGAAGCTGCTTGCTCCCCGCGAATGGCGGGACGTACCCCAACCCTTCGAGGGCCTCGTGGATCGACCTCAAGCCATCCGCCGTCACGAGGAGGTCGACGTCCACCGTGAATCGGTGGTGTCCATGGGCACCGAGGGCCATCCCGCCGACGACGGCGTAAGGGATGCCCAGGCCATCGAGTCGACCGGTGATCTTGCGTAAGCTCCTGAAGACCTCGTTATCCTTCTGGAAATAGCGGTCGCCTTCGTCCATCGCCCATCTCCGATCCCGGCGGAGTCTTTGCTCATAAATGGGCGAGACCGCCACGGCTGTCGTCGCCAACGGCTGCCCCCGGCCTTCCTCTCCAAATCCGTTCATCGCTCGTCCTCCTCATCGTCGAACTCGTCTGCATCCGGATGCAGCGGATCCCCCGGCTCAAAAAACAGGTCCCCCAGCCCCATCGGCGGCTGCTGGCCGCCCATCGCCCGGCGCTTGCGGCGGGCGAGGGTCTCCAGGTCGACCGCCTCGTCGCCCAGGACGCAGGCCAGCGCCTCGCGCCAGGCGGCATCGCGCGAGAGCGGGTGCTTCGGGTCCTGGGCCATCCGCTTGATGGCGTAGCGGAGCAGGTTGATGCCGTCGCGCGGCGAGAATTCGAGCTTCAGGCCGTGGGCCTTCTGGAGGAACTCGACGGTCAGCGCCAGCAAATCGGCCGGCGCGAACGGCAGGTGATATTTGAGGATCGCCATCTCGTCGTCGCGGCTTGGGGAAGCCGACGGCGAGCGTCGGCTGGAGGCGAGACAGAATGTAGTCGGGGACCTCATACGTGGATTCGTCCTCGTTCATCGTCACGCAGCAGCGGAAGTCGGGGTGGGCGGGGATGGTGATGCCGGCGACGACGCTCTCGACGTAGCGGCGGTGGTCGAGGAGCGGGGCGAGGCTGGCCCACGACTTCTCGTTCATCCGGTTGCCCTCGTCGAGCACGCACACGCGCCGGTGAGCATGGCCGAGACCAGGGGCGAGGCGTGGTAGGCGATCTTGCCCGACTCGGCCAGGACGGGCGTGACGAGCAGGTCCTCGGGCCGGGTGTCGGCGGTGCACTGGTTGATGTAGAGCGGCTGCTTGCGGAGGCCGGCGGCGGCCATGGCCAGCGTGGTCTTGCCGATGCCCGGCGGGCCGATCAGTCGGGGCGAGAGGGGCCGGTCCCTCGGGTCGACGACGAGCCAGCACGCCAGGAGCTGGCGGAGGACCGCGTCCTGGCCGATCCAGCCCTGCTCGGTGGCGTCGGGGGCGCCCAGGTGGAGGGTGACGCCGCCGACCTCGACGGACTTGCTCGCGGGCGGGATCGGGCTGGGCATGTCGTCGCGGTCTCTTGGTGACTCGGGCCAGATCGCGGCGCGACCCGTTCCCTTACCACTCTAACGGTTCGGCCTCGAACCGGCGAGCGATCTGGAGGCCGGGTCGTGGGTCGGCCCGGGTCCCGGGTTGGGGTGCGGGGCGCCGAGCGAACCCGAGCGTACGCCCTTCGTTCGCCTTGGTGCTGGCCCGTGCGGCGTGCGGCCCGCCCGCCGATGCCGGCCGACAGGGCCCCCCCGCGCCGAGCGAACCCGAGCCCTCGCGCCGAGCGGACCCGAGCCCCCCGCGCCGAGCGAACCCGAGCGTCCGGCTTTCGCTCGCCTCGGTGCGGCTTCGTGCGGGAGGGGGCCGGGTGCCCGAGCTCGAAGCGCCCGCGACCGTCTTGTCAAAGGGCACCCATCATCATCGGGGGACGAGGCCGCGTCGTTCTCCGAATCCGCGACGGCGGATCGCGGCGGTTTTCGAGGCCCGTACCGCGGCGGTCGTCGCTCATCTCCGGTAGCGGATAACCGATCGATGGGATCAGGGGGAGGGCCTCCGATGCGACTGAACAAGCTCGTCTTGCCGTCCATGGCCCTGCTCCTGCTCGGAGCCGACGAGCCGGCGAAGCCGGCCGTCCCGTCGACGCGGGCCGAGAATCTCTTCTCCGAGGCCGAGGGGGTGCGGACGATCGTCTACATCGCGCCCGAGGGAGCCCGCGTCGTGACGGGGCAGGTCGTCTGCGTGCTCGACGCGACCCCCACCGCCGAGGGGCTGAAGAACCAGAAGATCGCCGTGTCGCAGGCCGAGGCATCCTACCGGCAGGCGGAGCTGACGCGCCAGGTGGCCGAGGTGGCCGTCAAGGAGTTCGAGGAGGGCGTCTTCAAGCAGAACCTCGAGACGGCGAACGGCAACATCGCGATGGCCAGGGCCGAGCTGAAGCGCGCCGAGGACCGCTACGAATGGTCTCAGAGGATGTTCGATAAGAAGTTCACCTCCGAGGCCCAGAAGACCTCGGACAGGTTGAACGTTGAGAAAGCCAAGTTCGCCCTCGAGCAGGCCCAGACCAACCAGGACATCCTGATCAAGTTCACCAGGGACAAGACAACCAAGCAGCTCCGCGCCGAGGTCGAGACGGCCCGGGCCGACGAGCTGGCGAAGAAAGCGGCCCTCGAACGGGAGCGATCGAAAATGAAGGCGATCGAGGCCCACTCCCGCGCGAGCGTGATTTTGGCCCCGATCGACGGCACGGTCCGGCACGCGAGGCCGTCGCGCCTCGTCGAGGTCGGCGCCGAGGTCTGTCAGGACCAACATTCTGTTGCGCGTCGTGCCTTCGGAGAAGTGAGCGGGGTCGATTGCGAGGGCCGGGCGCGGCGAGTACGTTGGGAGCCCGTATCCGAGGGTGCCCCGACCGAACCGCCGGAGCCGCGAGCCATGGAGCCCGACGAGGCGACCGCCGCCGAGCCGAACTTGCCCGGGCCGACCTCCTGGGAGCGGAGGGCCATCCAGACGTTTTTCGGAGAGATCCGCACGCGGATCGTCTCGGGGCTCATCCTGGCGCTGCCGATCGCGATCACGTTCTGGATCGTCGATCCAGCTCTACCTCACGCTCCAGGCCCTCGTCATCGACCCGACGACCGCGGTGATCCGGTGGCTGGTCGGCGTCAATCGGCCCCAGGACCTCCCCGAGTGGTACCGCCGGTTCGTCTCGCCGGTCGTCGCCATCGCCTGCGTCCTGACGCTCCTCTATTTCCTCGGCCTGTTCGTCAGCACCCGGCTCGCGCGGTTCATCGACTGGCTGATGTCCCGCGTGCCGGTCGTGACGACGATCTACCACGCCGTCCGCGGCGTCTTCGAGTCCCTGGGAAACAAGAAGGGACCGGGTCGGTTCAAGCGGGTCGTCTCGGTCGCCTACGGAGGGCCCGGGCTCCGCGTGCCGGGGTTCGTCACCCAGACGATGCGCGACGTCGCCACGGGCCGGACGATCCTCTCCGTGTTCGTCCCGTTCGCCCCGCTGCCGACGTCGGGGTTCGTGCTGCTGGTGGACGAGGCGGACGTGGTCGACCTGGGATGGACCGTCAACGAGACGATGCAGGGGATCGTCAGCGGCGGGCTGTCGATGCCGGCGACTGTCCGGTTCGCGGCGCCGGCTCAGGGTTTCGAGCCTGGGCGGCGGCTCGGGCTCGATCTCGGCGTGATCGATGAGGGGGGAACCGCCCTCGCTCGTGACGATGATCGTCAGGACGCTCGAGTCCTTGCCCGTCGGACTGTAGGCGGTCCGGTACGTCATCCGCGGCGGATCGATTCATGAGGCGAATGCCCGTCAGCCCGATGGTGATGCCGCTCGTGCGGGCGGAGAGTGAGAAGCCCCTGGGCTGGGGAGTGAGCTTCAGCTCGGGGTGTTCGGCGACCCACCGCTCGAAGGCCGCGCGATCGACGCTGGCCCGATAGGACGCCGTCGTTGCCCCATACGCCACGTCGAGTCGGCCCACGCGGATGTCCTCGGCCCATGCCGCCGCCACGGTCGGGGCCTGGCGTATCACCGCCGTTATGGCCTGGCTCGTCCGATAGGATTCGAACCCGAGCCAGCCGAGACCCAGGAGCACGATCACGCCGACGGTGATGCCCACACCGAGCGAGGTGGTCCCGGAGGAGCGACGATCCGACCTCTCGGCTTCGGTCATCGGCGTAGCCCCGGCGTAACCGTTACATCCTGATCACGGGCCTCACGGCAGCGGGCCCGAGGACCTTGGCGAGCGAGCCCAGGTCTCCCTCGACGAGCCGCCCGGAAGGGTCGATCAGGAGATAGTTGGAGACGCCCGCCCCTTCGAGGCCGAACCGCTCCCAGGTCTGGTACGTGTCGTCCAGCAGCACGGGGAACGGCAGCCGCTTGCCGCCCCAGACGTTCTTGACCACCGGCTCCAGGCGACGGTCGAGCGCGTCCATGTCCTTGATCGTCTGGCCGTAGTCGAGGCAGAAGGCCAGGATCTCGAACCTGTCCCGCTGCGCCTTGCGGGCCTCGTAGAAAGCGCATGAGCTCGGGCAACTGCTTACCGAGGCACGGCGCAGTAAGGCCCCCAGAAGTAGAGAAGGACCCACTTCCCCTTGAAGTCCGCGAGCTGGGCGTCCCGCTTCACCCCACGCGCGTCGGTGATGTGCCAGCTCGGCGGCTCGTGCCCGAAATGCTCCTTGAAGTCGCCCCACGTCCCGCGGGCCTTGGCCTGGTCCATGCGCTCCTGGCGCGAGAGCCTCCGGACCATCGTGAGCGCCCCGAAAGTCACGTCCTTCGAACCGCCCGCGCACGGCGAGGGGCCGATCCTCGACCATCCCGGCGGTCGGCGAATTGCTGGAGGCACTCAGCGTGTAATCGCCGGGAGGTAAGCGGAACTCGAACCGGGTCCGGAAGCTCCCGCAGATCGCGATCCTCGTGCGTGCCAGGGGATTCGCGTCGTCGGGGGGCAAGTTCAGGTAAGTGCACGACCATTCGAGCGGATCCTTCGGGTCCACCAGCCGGACCGTCCCGCTCACTCGGACCGTCGGGTGCAGCCTGGCCTCGACCGGCACGCCCGGACGCTTCGGGTCGAGCCGGATCAAGGCGCCTCGCTTGCGGCCCTGGTCGAAGGCGAACAGGGCGAACTCGCGGGGGTGGATCGCGACCCAGAACGTCCCGTCCGCGGCGGTCGTCGCGGTCCGGCCACCCCAGGGCTGCATCTGTCCTTCATCTTGCCAGAGCGTCTCGGGCCTCTTCTTGCGGACAGCCACGACCTGCTCCCAGCGGAGCCCGTTCGCCCCCCAGAGCGGCCCGACCTCGACGCCGGCCGCGGGACGCCCCGCCTCATCCACGATCCGCCCGGTCACGCGCTTCGTTTCGTCGTCAGCCGCGAGGGCCAGCGGCGAGATTAGCAGGACGGCGGCAAGCGTCACGATTCGAATCGTCATGACAGCTTCTCCGGGGAGGATCCAGACGCTGTCATGGTACGTTCGTCATCTGACAAGTGTCAACGGCGTCAGCGGAGCGGGTTCAGCACCAGCCCGCTCAGAAGCTTCGGATAGAAATACGTGCTCTTGGGCGGCATCTTCTCGAGCTTCGACGCGATCGTCTCGACGTGCTCCATCCCTGCCGGCGGGACGAGACAGGCGAGGTCGCACTTGCGATGCGTCGTGGCGTCGAGGACCTCGTCGAGCAGGTGGACGTAGGTGCAAGACGCCGTGCCGATCGGGCCGAGCAGGGCCTTGAGCACCAGCTCGTGGAGGATGCTCACGCCCAGCGACCGCCATTCGGGCCCGTGGTCGGGGGCCAGCCGGTCCATCGTGGCGTCGGAGCGGAGTCGAGCGGTGAGCCAGCGGCCGTCGGCCACGGTGCCGAAGCCGAGCGTGTCCTGCTCGCCGCCGATCTCGATGTTCTCCCACGCCGAGCTGGCGGCGTGCGGCGCCCTCGCCGACGATCTCCACCTGGAACTCCGGCGCCAGGCGCCGCGCCAGCTCGTCGGCCGTCAGGCCCGGGAAGCCCGTGACGAGCCGGTGCGTGGGCAGGATGATCAGGCCGGGTCGCTCATGCCGACGAGCATCATCATCGTGAAGTTGGCCGGGTGGTCGGGGCCGACCTCCTCGCCCGAGGCGATCAGGTCGTCGCGATATTTGAGACCGGTTTCATACCGATGGTGGCCGTCGGCGATGAAGATCGAGCTCGCCGCCATCAGGCCCTGGACGGCGGTGTGCGTGGCCTGGTCGACCACGGGCCAGAGGCGGTTCGTCACGCCGAGGTGGTCGGTCGCCTCGAGCGGAGTCCGGTCGCGTAGGCCGGCCTCGACGGCGGCGAGGGCCCGGTTGTCCGGGTCGGGATAGAGGCCGAAGACCGGGCTCAGGTTGAAGCCCGTCGCCTTGAACAGGGCGAGCCGGTCGGCCTTCGGGCCGGAGAGGGTCTGCTCGTGGGGGTAGATCTTCCCCTGGCCGAATGGCTCGAGCCGGACGCGGGCGATGAAACCCTTGCGGGTGTACGTCTTGCCCTCGACCTCGAACTCCTGGTGATAGACGTAGAGCGACGGATGCGGGTCCTCCGCGAGAATCCCCGCGCGGGTCCAGTCCTTCAGATGCTTCGCGGCGCGGGTGTAGCGGTTCGTCTTGGGCGTGTCACCGGGCTCCTCCCGGTTCAATTCGAGCCGGATGATGTTGTACGGGCTGACGTGGTAGAGCTGCTCCTGGAGGTCGGGGCCGATGACGTCATAGGGCGGCGCCACGACGTCGGAAAGGGACCCGACCCGGGTCAGGTCGTAGCGGACGCCGCGGAACGGACGGATATCGGGCATCGCATCGGTCTCGGTTGAAGGCAAAGGCGTCTGAGGCTGCATCGGCCAACGCATTTAACCCCCGACCCCACCCTCCCCCGCAAGGGGGCAGGGTGAAGATTCTCGGGAAGAGAGCTAACAGAAAACCCTCCCCCTTGCGGGGGAGGGTCGGGTGGGGGCGTCTTTGTAGGAGAGCGGGTCACTCGCTCAGGTGCCCATTTCCCAGCTCGCCAGGTACTTCACCTGCTCGGGCGTCAGCGTGTCGATGGCGATGCCCATGGTCTGGAGCTTGAGGTTGGCGACCCACTGATCGACTTCCTTGGGCACGTTGTAGACCTTGTGCTCGAGCTTGCCCTTCATCTTGAGCGCCCACTCGGACGCGAGCGCCTGGGCGGCGAAGCTCATGTCCATGACGCTCGCCGGGTGGCCGTGGGCGGCGGCGAGGTTGATCAGGCGGCCCTCGCCGAGGATGTAGATCTTCCGGCCGTCGGCCAGCGTGTACTCGTCGACGAACTCGCGGGGCGAGGTCTTGCCGCCCTTGGCCAGCTTCTCGAGCTGCTCGAGCGCGAGCTCGACGTTGAAGTGGCCCGAGTTGCAGACGATCGCGCCGTCCTTCATCGCCGCGAAGTGCTCGGAGCGGATGACGTGGATGTTGCCGGTGACAGTGATGAACAGGTCGCCGACGGTGGCGGCCTTCTCCATCGGCATCACCTCGAAGCCGTCCATCGCGGCCTCGAGGGCGCGGATCGGCTCGATCTCGGTGACGATCACGTGGGCGCCCAGGCCCTTGGCCCGCATGGCGACGCCCTTGCCGCACCAGCCGTAGCCGGCAACCACGACCCGCTTTCCGGCGATCAGCATGTCGGTGGCGCGGATCACGCCGTCGATCGTGCTCTGGCCCGTGCCGTAGCGGTTATCGAAGAAGTGCTTGGTCATCGCGTCATTGACGGCGATGACCGGCAGCTTGAGCACGCCGTCGTTCTCCATCGCGCGGAGGCGGATGACGCCCGTGGTCGTCTCCTCCATGCTCGCGACGACGTTTCCGACCAGCGCCTTGCGCTCGGCCGGGCTCAACTTGGCGGCCCAGGCGCGGACCTCGGGGTGGACGTCGTCGAGCCGGTCGAGCGCGATGAAGATCATGGCGCTGACGAGGTCGGCGCCGTCGTCCATCGTGACGTTGGGCTGGTGCTTGAGCGCCGCGGCGATGTGGCGGTAGTAGGAATGCTCGTCCTCGCCCTTGATCGCGTGGACGGCGATGCCGAAGTCATTCACCAGGCTGGCCGCGACGTCGTCCTGGGTCGAGAGCGGGTTCGAGGCGACGAGCACAAGGTCGGCGCCCCCGGCCTGAAGCGTCCGGGCGAGGTTGGCCGTCTCGGCCGTGACGTGGAGGCACGCCGACATCCGCAAGCCGGCGAGCGGCTTCTCCGCCTCGAACCGCTCGCGGATCGCCCGCAGCACGGGCATGTCGCGCTCGGCCCAGACGATCCGCTGGTAGCCGACCGGGGCCAGGCTCGGGTCTTTGACGTCGCCGAGGGCTGGGATTGTCGTGGTGGACAAGAGGTGTGACCCTCAAGATGATGAGTGGTTTTTGAGGATATAGGTGCTCTGTTGAAAACCCTTCCGGGAGGGCGAGGCTCTGCCCGAGCCCGGGCGTGACGCCCGGTCGGGGAATCGCCCCATCCCGACGGACCGGCCGGATACCCGGGCTCGGGCGGAGCCTCGCCCTCCCGGGGCGCGGGCCGGCGTGCCGGCCGGGGTGGATACCCGGGCTCGGACGGAGCCTCGCCCTCCCGGAGATCGAGGAGGGTTTTCAACAGAGCAGGATATAGGGCTTTTCCGAGAGTATCGACAGCAGGAAACGTGCCGTTCGGCATCATGGAGCATTATCTTGGCACGCTGAACACTGCCCGGGAAAACCGATAATCTCCGGTGTCCAAGCGCCTCTTCGCGAGGTCCGCCGCTCAGGTCATCCTTTGCCTTGATGCGGATCGGCTCGATTTGGTAGAAATTAGTGGGTTTCGGTAGAGGGTTCATCTACGGAGGCTCGCCTAATGCCGACAACTCCCGGCCAGACCATTGAGGGGCGCTGCGACGGTACGCATCGGCGTTCCTGCCAGGCTCGATGGGATGGATTTACTATTGTGCAACGGCGCCCGTTCATCGTTCTAAGGAGACTTTGAACGTGGCCGCTGTCGCTCAAAAGCCTGTTGCTGTCAAGGATTACCGCGTCGCCGACATCGCGCTTGCCCCCTGGGGCCGCCGCGAGATCGCCATCGCCGAGACCGAGATGCCCGGGCTCATGGCCATCCGCGAGGAATACGCCTCGCGCCAGCCCCTCAAGGGGGCTCGCATCACCGGCTCGCTCCACATGACCATCCAGACGGCCGTGCTGATCGAGACGCTCAAGGCGCTCGGCGCCGAGGTCCGCTGGGCCTCGTGCAACATCTTCTCGACCCAGGATCATGCCGCCGCCGCCATCGCCGACGCCGGCATCCCCGTCTTCGCCTACAAGGGCGAGATCCCTCAAGGAGTACTGGGAATACACCCACAAGATCTTCGAGTGGGCCGACGGCGGCCACTCGAACATGATCCTCGACGACGGCGGGGACGCCACCCTGCTGCTCCACCTCGGCGCCCGCGCCGAGGCCGACGTCGCCGTCCTCGACAGGCCCTCCAGCGAGGAGGAGCGCATCCTCTTCGCCGCCATCAAGGAACGCATCGCCTCGGAGCCCGGCTGGTACTCCGAGAGGCTTGCCGCCGTCAAGGGCGTCACCGAGGAGACCACCACCGGCGTCCACCGCCTCTACCAGATGCACAAGCGTGGCGAGCTGAAGTTCCCCGCCATCAACGTCAACGACTCGGTCACCAAGTCCAAGTTCGACAACCTGTACGGCTGCCGCGAGTCGCTGGTTGACGGCATCAAGCGCGCCACCGACGTGATGATCGCCGGCAAGGTCGCCGTCGTCGCCGGCTACGGCGACGTGGGCAAGGGTTCGGCCCAGGCCCTGCGCGCCCTCTCGGCCCAGGTGTGGGTCACCGAGATCGACCCGATCTGCGCGCTGCAGGCCGCGATGGAAGGCTACCGCGTCGTCACCATGGAGTACGCCGCGGACAAGGCCGACATCTTCGTGACGACCACCGGCAATTACAAGGTCATCACGCACGACCACATGGCCAGGATGAAGAATCAGGCCATCGTCTGCAACATCGGCCACTTCGACAACGAGATCGACGTGGCGTCGCTCGAAGACTACCGCTGGGAGGAGATCAAGCCGCAGGTCGATCACGTGATCTTCCCCGACGGGAAGCGGATCATCCTGCTCGCCAAGGGTCGCCTGGTCAATCTCGGCTGCGGCACCGGCCACCCCTCGTATGTGATGAGCTCCTCGTTCGCGAACCAGACGCTCGCCCAGATCGAGCTCTGGCAGCACAACGCGAAGTACCCCGTCGGCGTCTACGTCCTGCCCAAGAAGCTGGACGAGCACGTCGCCCGCTTGCAGCTCAAGAAGCTGAACGTCCAGCTGACCGAGCTGACGGCGGAACAGGCCGCCTACATCCACGTCCCGAAGGAAGGGCCGTACAAGTCCGACCATTACCGCTATTGATCGCCACCCTCGGGCGGCAGGGCCCTGGTCCCCTGCCGCCCTCGGGTCCGCCCAGACCCATGCCGGCCGAGCCGTCTTCGTTGCGCCGAGCGAAGCCAATTTGCCTCAAAACCTTGAGGGACCAGGGGTTGAGTTCGGTTTTCCTGACCAGCCCCGCCCGGTCGGGGAACGACGGCCGCGGCGGTGTCGGCCTCGGAAATCCGACCCAACTCTAGAAATCGTATAGCGTTGCGGAAAATTGGCTTCGCTCGGCAAGGCGGCCCTGCCGACGGGCTTCGGGGGCATCGGCATCAGATTCAGGCAGGGTGGGGCGGGTGGATGCGAACGTGGCGACCGCAGACGTCGATCCGGCCTTCGGCGAAGAGGTTGATGGCGTCGGCCAGCGCCTCGCATTCGGCCTCGAACACTCGGGCGGCCAGGGCCGGGGCGTCGTCGTCGTCGAGGACCGGCACGGGGCGCTGGAGGATGATCGGACCGGTGTCATAGGTCGCGTCGGCGAAGTGGACGGTGCAGCCCGAAACTTTGACGCCGTAGTCGATTGCCGCCTGGTGTACCGCCAGGCCGTGATAGCCCCTTCCGGAGAAGGCGGGGATGAGCGCGGGATGGATGTTGAGGACCCGGGCGTGGTAGTCGTCGGGGATCTCCAGGAGCGAGAGGAACCCGGCGAGCACGACCAGCTCGGCGGCGTGGCCGCGGATCAGGTCGAAGATCTCGGCGCTGAACTGCTCGACCGTCCGCCCTGACCGCGTGACGACGGCCACGGGCAGCCCGGCGGACTCGGCCCTCTCGATCGCCCGGACCTTCGGTCGGCTCGAGACGACCTGCACGATCTCGGCGTGGAGCGTCCCCGCGGCGATCCGGTCGATCAGGCTCTGCAGGGTCGTCCCGCCGCCCGAGACGCAGACGGCGAGCCGAATCGGGGCGACGGAGGGCATGGCGCTCACTCGAAGAACCGGCCGACGGGGATGCGGAACTCGCCGAGGATCTCGGGGGCCGACCAGTCGTCGTCGGGGCCGAGGACTCGGTCCGGTTCATCGGGCCGATAGAGATGCACGGTGTTCTTCCTTGGATTGACGACGCAGACGAGTAGCACGCCGACTTCGAGGTACTCGGCGACCTTGGCGAGGACCTTGGGCCAGCGGTCTTCGGGGGAGAGGACCTCGAAGACGAGTTCGGGCGCGACCGTCGCGTAGCCCTTGATCTTCGCTCCCTTCGGCACTCGCCCGTAGCTGTAGTAGGAAAGTTCCGGCCCGCGGACGGAGTCGGGAGTGCGCTCGGTGACGACGCCCGAGTCGTTCGTCAGGGTCTCGCCAAGGCCCCGTTCCTCGACGTGATTTCCGACGAACCGGGCGATCTTCCCACAGATCCACCCGTGTTCAAATCCCGGCGACGCCATCGCGACGACTCTCCCTCGGACCAATTCCGTTGGGTAGCCCGGGTCGGGCATCCGCGCGAATTCCTCGGCCGTCAGGAGCTTCTCGGCGACGGTCGCCATGGCGTGAGCCTCCTTCGGACTGCGAACCGGTCTTCGTAGGGTCCGCTGTGCGGACCATCTTCGGCAGGGGCGTGGACCGGAAGATGGTCCGCACAGCGGACCCTACGAATCATACCCGATCGGGGCCGTCGTTCATCGCCCGGATGACCCGCGCGCAGCGGTCGCACAAGGTCGGATGGTCGGCATCGCTCCCGACGGTCGGCCGGAGGTTCCAGCACCGCTCGCACTTCGCGTGCGGCGACTTCGACCCCTTCGCGCTCCACTCCGAGCGTTCCGGCCCGCGTTCGATCGCAACCTCGGAGACGATGCAGAGCGAAGCGAGCAATTCGGCCTGCGGGTCGAGCCGCTCGGCGACCTCGGCGGCGCCGTGATCGTCGACCGACGCCTCCTGGTTGCTGCCGATTGCCTTCTCCTTCCGCATCGGCTCGGTCGCCTCGCGGAAAACCAGCTCGCGGGCTTCGAGCAACTCCTGGAAGATGGCCTCGGTCGCCTCATCGTCCCAGGCATGGTCGGGCTCCGGCCAATCCGCGAGATGGACGCTCGCGGCCTTGGCGGGCGACGCGGGAGCGAAATCCCAGACCTCCTCCGCCGTGTGCGGGATGATCGGAGCAAGCAGCCGCGCGAGCACGTCGTGCAGACGAGCAAGGACGAACTGCGCCGCGCGACGCTCGAGGCCATTCGGCAATTCCGCGTAGAGCCGATCCTTCAGGACATCGAGATAGACGCTCGACAGGTCGACCGAGCAGAACTGGTAGATCCGCTGATACGCCTTGTAGAACTCGAACCGCTCGTACGACTCGGTGACGTCGCGGATCACCCCGTTCAATTGGCCGAGGGCCCACCGGTCGATCGGCTGGAGCGACGAGGGGTCGACGGTCGAGGGGTCGAAACTCGCGTAATCTTCGAGATTTCCCAGCAAATACCGGAACGTGTTGCGGATCTTCCGGTACGCCTCGGACGTCTCCTTGATCCCGCGCTCCGACATCCGGATGTCGTCCGCGTAGTCGAGACTGGCGACGTAGAGCCGCAGGACGTCGGCCCCGTACTGCTCGGTCGCCTTGACGGCCGAGACGGCGTTGCCGCCCGACTTGGCCATCTTCTTGCCCTGATCGTCGACGATGAAGCCGTGGGTCAGCACCGTCTCGAACGGTGCCCGGCCCGTCGTGCCGACGGCCGTGAGGATCGACGACTGGAACCAGCCGCGGTGCTGGTCGGAGCCTTCGAGATACATGTAAGCCGGGTACGGGCCGACGTCGTAGCTCGGCTCGCGGATCACCGCGCGATGGCTCGATCCCGACTCGAACCAGACGTCGAGGATGTCCGTCCCCTTGCGGAGGGTCTCGACGGGGTGCTTCGCGGTGTCGAGGTCGGGTGGCACCAGCTCGGCGACCGGCTTGCGAAACCAGGCGTCGGCCCCCTCCTTGCGGAAGAGGTCGCGATAGAACCGGACGGATTCGGCCGTCAGGTGATGCTCGCCGGTCTTCTCGCAGTAGAGCACGGGAATCGGCACGCCCCAGGCCCTCTGGCGGCTGATGCACCAGTCGGGCCGGCTGCTCACCATCGCCTCGATCCGCGACTTGCCCCAGCCGGGGAGCCACGTCACGCTGTCGATCGCGTCGAGCGTCCGCTGCCTCAATTCGTTGCGATCGACGCCGATGAACCACTGGTACGTCGCGCGGAAGATGACCGGCTTCTTGCTCCGCCAGCCGTGCGGGTAGCTGTGGCGGACGGGCAGCTCGTGGAAAAGGGCCCCGGCCTCTCTGAGCATCGCGACGACCTCCGGATTCGCAGCGAAGACACCCTTGCCGATCAGTCGGGCCGGCGCGTCGCCGGTGAACCGGCCCGCCTCGTCGACGGGGCTGAGCGTCGGCAGGCCGTATTTCTGGCCGGTCTGGTAGTCCTCGGCCCCGTGGCCGGGCGCGGTGTGGACGAGGCCGGTGCCGTCCTCGGCGCTGACGTAGTCGGCCAGGACGAACCGGCCGTCGCGGGGCAGGAAGACGTGGCGGTAACTGCCCCCGTCGAGGTCGAGGCCCTTGAAGCGGGCGACTTCCTCGAACTCAGTCAGGCCTTTGAGTCCCGTCACCTTGGCCACCAGATCGACGGCGAGGATCGTCTGGACCCGCTTGCCCGAATCGGGATCGATGTAGGCGATCCCCGCGTAATCCAGGTCCGGATGGGCGGCGATGGCGACGTTGGCCGGGAGGGTCCACGGCGTGGTCGTCCAGATCATCGCGTGCCACGTCCCGCCGACAATGGCGAGCGGATCGGGCAGGCCCGAGGCGATCGGGAAGTTGACGAAGACGGTGGGCGAGGTGACGTCGGCGTATTCCAGTTCCGCCTCGGCCAGGGCCGTGCGGTCGTGGATGTCCCAGTGGATCGGCTTGAGCTGGCGGAAGACGTAGCCCGCCTCGACCAGGTCGGCCAGCACGTCCATGATGCCGGCCTCGTAGCGCGGGTCGAGCGTGAGGTAGGGGCGGTCCCAATCTCCCTCGACGCCCAGGCGCCGAAACTGGTTGCGCTGGATGCCGACCCACTTCATCGCCTCGTCGTGGCAGAGCGTGCGGATCTCTGCTTGAGATAGGGCCGCGGCCTTCGAGCCCAGATCCTTCACGACCTTGTGCTCGATCGGCAGGCCGTGGCAGTCCCAGCCGGGGACGTAGGGGCTGTCGAAGCCTCGCATCGTCAGCGAGCGGACGACGATGTCCTTGAGCACCTTGTTGAGCAGGTGCCCCATGTGGATCTCGCCGTTGGCGTACGGCGGCCCGTCGTGCAGGACCTTTCGCTCGCGGCCGGCTCGGAGGTGACGGATCTGCTCGTAGAGGCCCTGCTCGTGCCAGCGAGCCTGGATCTTCGGCTCGCGGACGGTGAGGTTCGCCTTCATCTCGAAGGCGGTCTTGGGCAGATTCAGCGTGTCTTTGTAGGACTTGGCGTCGGGCGACATGAGGAGAATTCTCTTGGGAGGGCGAGGCTCCCGCCGAGCGCGGTATGGGGCTCGGCCATGCGTCAGGCCCGGCTCGGCGGAGCCTCGCCCTCCCGGGACGGATACGGACTCAAGGAAGGGTTTCGAGCACGCGGCGGACGATCGTCCGAAGCTTCCCCTCGGCCTCGCGGGCGACGGCGAGGATCTCCTCGATCCGCACGGGCTGCAGGGCGTCGGGCAGGCAGAGGTCGGTGACGATCGAGAAGCCCAGGACGCGGAGCCCGGCGTGGACGGCGACGAGGACCTCGGGCACCGTGGACATCCCGACGACGTCGGCCCCCGCGGCGCGGAGCAGGCGGTATTCGGCCCGCGTCTCCAGGTTAGGGCCGACCACCCCCACGTAGACACCGCGATGGGCGACGATGTTCGCCTCCAGCGCCGCCTTGAGGGCGAGGTCTTGCAGGGCACGGTCGTAGGGCTCGATCAGGTCGGGGAAGCGGGGGCCGAGGCGGTCGTCGTTCGGGCCGACGAGCGGATTGACGCCCATCAGGTTGATGTGGTCGTCGATGACGACGAGGTCGCCCCTGGCGAACAGCGGGTTCATGCCGCCGGCGGCGTTCGAGACGATCAGGTAGCGGCAGCCCAGCTCCTTCATCACGCGGATCGGGAACGTCACCTGCGCGGGCGTGTAGCCCTCGTAGAGGTGGAACCGCCCCTCCATCGCGACGACCGGACGGCCCGCGAGCGTGCCGCAGACGAGCTGGCCCTTGTGGCTCTCAACCGTCGAGTGGGGAAAGTGGGGCAGCTCGGGATAGGCGATCGTGGCCTCGGCGTCGATCTCCTCGGCGAGCGCGCCGAGGCCCGTGCCGAGGATGATCCCGACCGTCGGCCGGCCGGCCCAGCGGTCGCGGACGACGCGGGCCGCCGCGTCCACTTCAGGCCAGGTGTGGGCGTGCATAACAACGTCATCCCCTCTTGAGGAATCCGGCCTTCCGAAAACCGTCCCCCCTTGCGGGGGAGGGCAGGGCGGGGGTCGTCAGAAAGGCCTTGGCCTTTGACCCCCCGCCCGGCCCTCCCCCGCAAGGGGGGAGGGTGAGATCACTTGCTCAGCCGTAAACGAAAGAGGCGCAGCCGGACGTCCCGTCAGAATCGCCGGAGCAGCCGCGTGAACCGCGGGTCGTCGCGGATCGAGTTCAGGTCGGGGTCGCGCCCGAGGTGGGCGAGGTGCGAGTAGCCGAGCCGGAGCGACCGCTCGAGGGCGGCGATCGCCTTGTCGGTCATGCCGAGCAGGGCGTAGCTGCACGCGAGGTTATACCAGGGGACCGGCCGCTCGGGCCGGAGCCGGACGAGCATCAGGTCGGCCTGGAGTGCGCGGTGGAGATGGCCCTTGGCGGCCAGGTTGTCGGCGTGGGCCTTCAGGGCGTCGGCGTTGAGGGGGTCGCGGGCGAGGACGGCGCCGAGGAATTCGAGCTCGAACTCGAGCTGGCCCTGGCGCCGGGCGCGTCGGGTCGAGGTCTCGGGTGCGGGACCATCGGAGAAGGGGTCGTCGGGGCGTGGGTGCGAGGCCATGGTTGAGACGCTCCCTTCCGGGTCGGCCCGGCCGGCGGCTAGCTGATCCGGGGTCCCGGCCGGTTTCGCGGACGGACGTTGTTCCCCAACATAGACGATATCCCGGCCCGACTCAAACACCCAGGGCCGTTTTTCGCCCGGCCTCGCCGCCGGGTGGCCCGCAGGCTCTTCCCGGCGACGTCCGCCCCTTCACCATCGGGCCCGATCCACGCCCGCTTTCACTCGACGTCCTCGACCTCTTCCTCCTCGTCCTCGTCGTCGTCGAGGTCGTCCAGGTCGTCCTCGTCGTCGAGGTCGTCGTCCTCGTCGTCGATGTCGATCTCGTCGATCTCCTCGAGGTCCTCGTCGTCGATGTCGTCTTCGTCGTCGAGGTCGTCGATGTCGTCCTCGTCGTCATCGATGTCATCGTCGAGGTCGTCGTCGAGGTCGTCATCCTCCTCGTCGTCGTCCTCGATTTCCTCGTCGTCAAGCTCTTCCTCGTCGCCGGGGTGCCGGTCGAGGACGGGCGAGGCCGGCCGGCCGAGCCCGGGCGAGCGGCCGGACGCGGGCGCCTCGAGAAGCAGAGAGATCTCCAGTCGGTCCCACATAGACATCGGTCCTCGGAAGGAGGGTGGAAGGGCGTCACCCGCCCCGCTGAACCGGGGGCGGACGGCCGATCGGCCCTGGCGACGTTCCGCCGTTCTCGGAAGGCGGAGCCTAATTGGTAGGAAAGGGATACGCGATTGTCAAGCGTCGGAGCCGAGCGATTTCCGGGGCCGCGTTCAACCCAGTCGGACGGCCTGCCCACTCGCGGCCGAGCGGGAGATCGCCTCGAGCAGCCGGACCGTGTCAAGCGCCTCATCGGCCGGGCAGCAGAGCGGGGCCTCGCCGCGGATCGCCGCGACGAAATTGCCATCGATGGTTTCGATCGGTGCCGGGAGGTCGGCGACTTGACCCTCGTCCCCGCCGTCATCCTGGACGAGCCGCCGTTCCGTCGCCATGATCCGCCCGCGCTCGCCGTAATAGCTGATCTCGAAAAGCGACTTCGGCGAGTTGCCGGCCAGCGCGAGCGTCGCCGGCGTGCCGTCGTCCAGGCGGATCGCCGCGGCGGTGACGATGTCGACGCCCGAGTCGAGCCGGCTCTGGATCGCCGAGGCCTCGACGGCCCGGCGGCCGAGGCTCCAGAGCAGGGCGTCGATCAGGTGGTCGCCCGAGTCCGCCAGCATGCCGCCGCCGGCGACCTTCGCGTCGAACCGCCACGAATCCTCCGCGTTGTGGTGCGAATCCTGCCAGGGCTGCGCCAGCGTGGCCACCGCGAGCTGGACCGCACCTATCGCACCCTCGACAAGCCGCCGCCGCGCCTCGCGGAGACTGGGCAGAAGCCGAAACTGATGTCCCACTCCGACTTTACGGCCGCGGGCCCGGGCGACACTCACGATGTCGACCGCTTCCTGGACGTTCGTCGAGAGCGGCTTCTCGACGAAGACGTGACACCCGGCCTGCAGGCCGTCGATGGTCGGCCGGTAGTGGGCCAGGTGGGGCGTGAAGACGGCCAGAGCATCGGGGCCGACCCGGCGGATCAGCTCGAGGTGGTCGGCGAAGGCGGGGACCGAGGCGGATTCGGCCAGTTCCCGGCGCAGTTGCTGATCGGAGTCGGCGCAGGCGACGATCTGGACGCCCTCGACGGCCGCGAGGCGTCCGAGATGCACCCGCGCCGCGCGGCCGCAGCCGATGATCCCGATCCGGACGTCGCGCATGGCCGAGAATCCCCGCGGCGACCGACCCCGTCTCGCCCCTCGCGGCTTCATCCCAGCAATCCCCCCGTCCGGCGTCAAGATGTTCGCGCGAAAGATCCTGCGAATAATTCCGAGGGTCGGCGGCCGGCCCCGCGAGCGATCGGCGTCGCTTGACGCGAACGCATCGGATCTTTATCCTGTCTAGTCACGATGGTGGCTGTGGCCTAGCGGTTAAGGCGCCAGATTGTGGATCTGGATATCGCGGGTTCGAATCCCGTCAGCCACCCTGACGATGGGACGACCGTCGACGGTGCCGCCCGCGGTCGTTTGGTTGACACCCAGGCTTCCCGCCGTCAACGCTCGCGAAGGTCGGTGGACGCCGGACCCTGGCGGGCCGAGAATAGCGGCGAGCGAGCTCGCCCCCCATGGTCGGGCGGATTTCCTCGAAATGTCTACGGGCATCGCCGGCCCGGAAGGCTGCGCATGGTGTCTCCGATCGACCCTGGCGAGTACTCGGAGTTCATCCGGCGCGTCCGCGAGGGCGACGACCGGGCGGCCGAGGAATTGGTCCGGCTCTACGAGCCCGAGATCCGTCTCGAGGTCCGCGGCTGGCTCCGGCTCCGCGACCCGAGGCTCCGCCGGGTTTTCGACTCGACCGACATCTGCCAGTCGGTCCTCGCCCAGTTCTTCGTCCGGGCCGCGATCGGCGAGTTCGACCTCGACGAGCCGACGCAGTTGATCCGCCTGCTCGTCGGCATGGCTCGGAACAAGCTGTCGGAGGAGGTCCGCCACCACCACCGCCAGCGCAGGGACCTCCGCCGCGTTGGCCCGGGCGGGCCGAACGGGGAGCCGATCGAGGTCGCCTCGCCCCGGGAAGAGACACCGAGCCAGGTGGTCTCGCGACGCGAGCTCCTGCAGATGGCCCGCAGCCGGCTCTCGGACGAGGAGCGGCAGCTCGCCGAGCTTCGTCGCGTGGGTAGCGACTGGGCGGCCGTGGCCGCAGCGATGGGCGGGACGCCCGAGGGCCGGCGCAAGCAGCTCGCCCGCGCCATCGCGCGGGTCGAGGAGGAGCTCGGGCTCGACTCGATCCAGGGCTGAAGCCATCCCGAGAGTTCGCGTCCGGATGGCCGACGGACGACCATGTGAAGGTGAGGCGCCCGTCGACGATCGCCCGGGCGCGGCCGTTACCGAGACGTCGCCCATGAGCGAGCCCCAGGACAATCAGGCCACGCAGGTCGGGCGGCATCGTCCAGGCGGCCGGACGATCCCGTGGCCGGGTCTCGTCGCCGACGGCGCGCCCGGGCCCGCCGACCAGGGCGGCGACCTGGCCGACCGCGTCTGCGCCGAGCTGACCGAGCGCTGGCGAGCGGGCCAGCGGATGCCGGCGGAGGCCTTCCTCGTCAGGCACCCGGCGCTGGCCGCAGACCTCGAGGCCGCGTTCGAACTTGTCTACGGTGAATACCTGGTCCGCGAGTCGCTCGGCGAGTCACCCGTACCGGAGGAGTTCGCGTGGCGGTTCCCCGAGTTCGCCGACCGACTTCGCCGCCAACTGGATCTGCATCGAGCCTTCCGGGAAGATTCGCTCGACGACGAGCCGACGCTCGTCTCCTCGCATACGTCTCCGGGCGTCGGGCCCCTGGGCGCCGCCCCGCCGGGGTACCGGCTGATCCGCGAGCTGGGCCGGGGCGGCGGGGGTGGTGTACGAGGCCCAGCAGCTCGGGCTCAATCGCACCGTGGCCCTGAAGGTCATCCGACCGTGGCTCTACTCCGACCCCTCAATCGCCGCGCGGTTCCGCGCCGAGGCCGAGGCGGCGGCGCGGTTCGCCCATCCCAACATCATCCACGTCTACGAAATCGGCGAGCACGATGGCCAGGGCTATCTGGCCCTCGAATATGCCTCCGGCGGCAGCCTGCACGCGAAGCTCGCGGGCATCCCGCAGCGCCGCGCGACGCGGCCGGGACCGTCGAGTCGCTGGCCCTCGCCGCCCACTACGCCCACGGCCGCGGGATTATCCATCGCGACCTCAAGCCCGCCAACGTGGTGCTGACCGACGACGGCGTGCCGAAGATCACCGACTTCGGCCTGGCCAAGCTGATGAAGAACGACTCCGGGATGACCCGGACCGGCGACGTGGTGGGAACTCCGAGCTACATGGCCCCCGAGCAGGCCCGGGGCTCGGCCGGGTCGATCACGCCGGCGACCGACGTCTATTCGCTGGGGGCGATCCTCTACGAGATGCTCACCGGCCGGCCGCCGTTCCAGGGCTCGACGCCCCTCTCGACGCTCGAGCAGGTCAGCGACCAGGACCCACTCCCGCCCGGCCGGCTCCAGCGGCACACCCCGCGCGACCTCGAGACGATCTGTTTGAAATGCCTCGAGAAGGACCCCCGAAGGCGCTACGCGTCGGCCGAGGCGCTGGCGCTCGACCTTCGCCGCTACCTCGATGGGCATCCGATCATCGCCCGGCCCGCGACCGCCTGGGTCCAGGCCTGGAAATGGGCGCGGCGAAAGCCCGCGGCGGCCGCGGCCGCGGCCATCTCGAGCGTCGCGGCGGGCCTGCTGCTCGCCGGCGTGGTCTACCACAATGCGCGGTCTGAGGCTCTCGGTCCAGACAGAACAGAAGGCCCGGAACGCCGCCGACCGCAATGCCACAATCGCGCTTGACCAGCTCAACAAGATCATCTTCGACGTCCAGGAGAAGCTCGGGGCCACGCCTGAGACCCGGGCGATCCGCCGGAGTCTCCTCGACACGGCGATCGCCGGGCTCGACGAGATCGCGCGCAATGCCGAGGCGACGCCGCCCGGCCTGAGCCGGGCCGTCGCGCACCAGAAGCTCGGCGAGATCTACCGCGAGGTCGGGCGGACCAGAGAGGCGAGTGTGCAACTCCGGCGGGCGCGCGGCCTGGCCGAGTCGCTGTCAAAAGCCTCCCCCGCCGACCTCGCGGTCAAGGACTGCCTGGCGCGGTCGGAGGTAGGACTCGGCGAACTGGCAATGATCGAGGGCGACCACGCCGCGGCTGTCGCCGACTTTCGGCGCGTCGTCCAACTCGAGGAGACGATCGCCGCCGCCGACCCGCGCTACCCCGGCGTCCGGCGGGGGCTGATCGAGGCCTACATCCGGCTGGGTCGAGGGCTCGGTTATCGCGAGGAGTTTGCCGAGGCCGCGCCATGGCTCCGCAAGGCGCGGGGGCTGGCCGAGCGCTGGGTCACCGACGAGCCGGCGAGCAACGAGGCGGCGTCGATGCTCGCCTGGAGCTACCGCAAGCTCGCCGACGTCGAGAAGCTGTCCAGGGACTATGTGGCGGCCCGGCGAGACTATCTGAAGGCGATCGAAATCGGCCGGGCCCGGCTCAAGGCGGGGCCGGGGTCGGTCGATGCGAAGGCCCACCTCGCCATGGCGCTGAACGACCTCGCGGGCGTGATGAAGGGACAGGGCGAGTTCCCCGGCGCGAACCGGCTGTTCGCCGAGGCTGCCGACCTCTTCGCCGAGCTCGCCAAGGCCGACCCGGAGAGCGCCGAGACCCGGTTCCGCCTCCTCCACGCGAAGTTCGATCTGGCACGCTCCTACAAGGACTGCGGCCGATTCGCCGAGGCGGAGGAGACCTTCCGACAGGTGCTCGAGCGCCTCGGCCCGCTCGATCACGGGGAGCGGTCCGACCGCCCCGTCGTCCACGACTTCCAGCGTGCCGAGTTGCTCGAGCGAGAGATCGCCGAGTGCCATGCGGCGGCGGAGGCCGCGGCCCGGCCCGATTGATCGCCCGGCTCGAGCTCGATGGGAACAGCCCTCGGGTCCCCGTCCCCGGGTCGGTCCCCTCGCCGAGCGAACCCGGCCCCGCGCGCCGGGTGGGCCCAAGGTCCCGGGGCCGACCGAACCCGAGCGTACGCACTTCGTTCACGTCTGTGCGGCAGCGTGCGGCTCGACGGGCCGGGTCGGCGCACGAATCTGAACGAGGGTGGACGGAGCGGGATTGAAGCTATGAGAGGGGGCGTTCCAAGCGACCCTGGCTCTCGAAAGACGGCTTCGAAAGGAGGACACGCCGGGACTGCCGGTGGGCGAGCGTCGGCCGGTCCGCCCGCTTCGGTGCGACTCGTGAGACGACCCCGGAACGAAGCCCGGCGGCCGTCGCCCGACGGACCGCCGTGAGATTGAATGGCGGCGTCTCTCGGATTCTCGCTTCATGGAGGCGCCCTCCGGGGCGACCTCCGCATAGATGGTCGAGCGGACTGGAGGGGGCGACCGAGTCGACGACTGTCCACTAGACAGGCCCCCCTCTCATAGATGGCTTCGTTTCGCCGAGCGGCGATTGGGTCCGATTCGCGTGCCGGATTGACCCGCCGAATTGGGTTCGTTTCGCGCGACAGCCAACGACTTCGGTCGCGCCGAGTCGCTCTGTCGAAAACCTCCGAGGGAGCCGTTTCTGGGTGGCAGGGGTTCGCTCGCGAACCCCTGCCACCCCGAGGGCTGGAGACGAGCTTTTCGACGGAGCAACGCCGGCTCAGAAATCGAACTGGTCGATATTCTCCTTCGTGAACCGGAACGGCTTGCCGAGCAGCACGTTGTCCCCCTCGATCGCGAGCGTGCCGAGCTTCCCGGCGTCAAGCGACGAATCGCCCGGCTTGAGCTTGCCCGAGGCCAGGTCGGCCGCCGCGAGGACCGTCAGGTAGCCGAGGTCGTTTGTCTTCCAGAGGATCACCGTCGGCGTGATGCCTTCTCGGACATAGGTCTTGTTCTCATTCGGCAGGCCGAGGCCGATCACCTTCACGTCCTTCCGCCCCGACTGTTTCACCGCCTCCGCCGCGCCGGGGACCGCGGGCGAGCAGATGGCCATGATCAGCTTCACGTCGGGAAAGGCGTTGAGGATCGCGTTGGCCTCGTCGAACGCCTTCTTCTGCAGGTCGTCGCAGGGGCGAAGCGCGGCCATCGTGATCTGCGGATATTTCTCCGACCGTCGCGCCTCGATCTTCTTTTGCCACTCGATCATGTTGGCCGCGGTGAGCGAGGCCGTGATGATGGCGAACTTCCCCTGGCCGCCGAGGACGTCGGCGGCGGTGTCCATGAGGGCGTTGCCGATCCCCTCGGGCGTGGCCTGGTTGATGAAGAAGTCGCGCGCGTCGGGCTCGGCGTCGGAGTCCCAGGTAATCACCTTGATGCCGCGGGCTCGGGCCTTGCGGAGGACCGAGGAGATGCCCTGCCGGTTCTCGACGGCCACGGCGATCACATCGACGCCGCGGGTGATCCAGGTGTCGATGACCTCGTTCTGCTTCGCGGGATCAGGGTCGGTCGGGCCGTCGTAGATGAGCTTCACGCCCAGCTCCTTCGCGGCGGCCTCGGCCCCCTTGCGGGCCTCGATGAAGTAGGCGTTGCCCTTGCTCTTGGGCATCAGGGCGATCGTGAGCGGCCGGCCTTCGGAGCGGGCTGTCGGCTGCGGCATCCGGTCGGGGGCCGTCGGCGTGTCGCGCCGCGAGAGCTCATCACGCAGTGAGCGGATCAGGTAAACATTGCTCGCCGCCACGATCGCCCCGGCGGCGAGGACGGCGATGCAGATGACGGCCACCTGGGCATTCTTCACGACGAACTCCTCCCCGGTCGGTGTCGAATCCGATGATCTTCGGCGCGGGCGGCCCAGCGGTCGAGGCCGATAGCCTCCAGAAGGAGGCACCCGGTCAGGACGCCGGACAGCTCGGCCGGCAGGTCGGCGAGCCGCAGGCCGTTCTGGAGGACGGCGATCGCGAGCAGCCCGAGCAGCGTCCCCGCGACGCTGCCCCGCCCGCCGAAGATCGACGACCCGCCGAGCACAACGGCCGTGATCGCAAGCAGCTCGTAACCCGTCCCCGCGTCGGCCTTCGCCTGGCCGAGGTGCGACACATAGATGATCGCCGCCAGGCTCGCGACCAGTCCCGAGAGCACGTAGACGAGTCCGAGCAGCCGGCCGACCGGCAGGCCCGCATATCTCGCCCCCTCGGGTGAGAAGCCCACGGCCACGAGGCCCCGTCCGACCGTGCTCCTTGAGAGCAAGACCCAGAACCCGGTGACGACCGCGAAGAAGATCGGGACCTGCGTCGGCACGACGCCGAAGAGGTAACCCTGGCCCAGGAACAGGAAGCTCGCTGGGAAATTCGTGTAGTTGTCGACGCCTCCCGTCAGCCCCTCAGCCAGGCCGCGGAAGAGAGAGAACGAGCCGAGTGTCACGATCAGCGCGGGGATGCGGAGGCGCGTGATCAGGAGGCCATTCAGACCGCCCGCGAGCGCCCCGAAGACAAGTGTGACGACCGCCGCCAGTCCGATCGGCAGCCCGAGATCACGCGAGCCGATGCCGAAGACGACGGCCGAGAGGCCCATGAGCGAGCCGACCGACAGGTCGATGCCTCCGCTCACGATCACGGGCGTCAGGGCCACGGCGAGCAGGCCGATCTCGACGCTGAGCCGGAGCACTTCGAAGGCGTTCGCAAGCGAGAGGAAGTTCGTCCCGATGACGCCGAAGACGCCGATCTCCAGGACCAGGAGGCGCGAGCAGGCCGAGCTGCGTGGTGCCCATCTCAGCGCCCTCCCCGATCGAGAGCATCGGTGGCGACGGCGAGCAGGATAATCAGCCCCTGGATCGCCCGCTCCCATTCGGGCTTCACGCCGAGGAACACGAGGGCCGGCGCGACCGTGCCGAGCAGCGCGACGCCGAGCAGCGTGCCGACGAGCCTCCCGCGTCCGCCCGAGATCGCCGTCCCGCCGACGACGACCGCGGCGATCACCTTCATCTCGAATCCGCCCCCGCCAGTGTTCGGGTCGACGATCGCCAGCGGCACCGCATTCAGCAACGCGGCCAGTCCGGCGAGCGCGCCCATGACGACGAACGTCCCGAAGATGACGCGCCGGGGCCTGATACCGGCGAGCCGGGCCGCCTCGGGATCGGAGCCCGTCGCATACACGGCGCGGCCGATCGCGAGGTACTTCAGGGCCAGCGCAAACGAGGCGAACACGCCGACGGCGATCGCGATCACGACGATTGATCCCGTCGCCTGTCCCAGCCCGAACCACTGGAATCCCGAGGAGAGCGACGCCCCTTCGCGGATGTAGCGGAGCGACTCGCGACCGATGACGAGCGTAGCCAAGGTCACGACAATCGACGGCAGCCCCGCGATTGCGACGAACAGCCCGTTGATCGCCCCCATCGCGGCGCCGACGAGGATCGTCCCAGCGAAGACGGCCGGCGTCGGCAGCCCCGATCGGGCGAGCATGCAGGCGACGACGGCCCCGATGCTGACCTGTGAGCCGATCGAGATATCGATCTGCCGGCAGAGGATCACCAGCGTCATCCCCACGGCCGCCACGAGTGTGGGAGCGTTCTTGACCGCCTCGCCGCGGAGGAATTCCGGGCGGAAGAAGCCGGGCGCGAATGACGCCAGGGTGAGCAGGACCCCACAATAGGCTGCGGCCACCGAGATTTCGCGGCGGTACCGCGCGACGACGCTCATGAGGCCACCCCGCGCGCCTTCTGGTGGCCGAGTGCCAGCTCGACGATCGCCTCCTGCGTCGCCTCGGAGCGGTCGAGCCGGCCGACGATCGTGCCGCCGTGCATGACGGCGATCCGGTCGCTCATGCCGAGGATCTCCGGCAGTTCCGAGGAGATCATCACGATCGCCATTCCGCGACCCGCCAACTCGACCATCAGCCGGTGGATCTCGGCCTTCGCGCCGACGTCCACGCCCTGCGTTGGCTCGTCCAGGATCAGCACGGACGGCGACGCCGCGAGCCACCGCGCGAGCGCCACCTTCTGCTGGTTGCCTCCGGAGAGGTTCGCGACGGGTGCGTCGACCGTCTGCGTCTTGATCTCCAGACGCTGCACGTACTCGGCCGCGACGCGCCGCTCGCTCGCGAAGTCGATCATCCCGAACGACGCGACGGCGCGGAGGGTCGCGAGCGTGGCGTTCGCGGCGACGGACATCTCGGGGATCACACCGTGCCGGCGACGATCCTCGGGCACATACGCGATGCCCAGGTCCACGGCCCGTCCGGGGCTGGGGACGGCGATCGGCCGGTCGCGGAGACGGATCGTGCCCGAGTCGGCCGGGGTGATCCCGAAGAGCACGCGGGCCAGCTCTGTCCGCCCCGCGCCGACGAGCCCGGCCAGGCCGAGGATCTCGCCTGAGCGGACGTCGAAAGAGATATCATGAACGCCGGAAGCACGGCAGCCGACCCGTTCGACGCGGAGCACGACGTCGCCGATCGGCACGGCAGTCTTGGGGAAGACCGCCGAGAGCTCGCGGCCGACCATCATCCGGATCAAGGCCGCGCGGTCGACCTCGCCGATCGCGCGGGTGCCGACGAGGGCCCCGTCGCGGAGGGCGGTGACACGATCGGCGACGCGAGGCAGCTCCTCGAGCCGGTGCGAGATGTAGACGATCCCGACGCCGCGCCCCTTCAGCTCGCGGACGACGCGGAAGAGGTCCTCGGCCTCGGCGTCGCCGAGCGAGGCCGTGGGCTCGTCCATGATGAGGATGCGGGCGTCGGCACCGAGCGCGCGGGCGATCTCGACGAGCTGCTGCTCGGGCATCGAGAGATGGCGGACCTCGACGCCGGGATCGATCCGCGCCTCGATGAGGCCGAGCAGCCGCCGCGCCCGCTCGCGTCGTTCTCGCCATTTGACGAACCGCCAGCCGTCCGCCGGCTCCAGGCCCAGGGCGATGTTCTCGGCGACGGTCAGGTCGGGGAAGAGGGCGGGCTGCTGGTAGATCGCGGTGATGCCGAGCGAGCGGGCGAGCAGGGGGTCGTTGTCGACCACCGGCCGGCCGTCGACCTCGATCGTCCCCTCGTCCGGTCGATGGGCGCCGGTGATGACCTTGATGAGCGTCGACTTCCCCGCGCCGTTCTCGCCGACGAGCGCGTGGACCTCACCGGCCCGGAGGTCGAACGAGACGCCCTTGAGCGCCTGGACGCCCGCGAACGACTTGCGGATGTCGGTGAGACGGAGGAGCGTCCGCACGGTGCCATGACCCTACCCGCGGAGCGCCAGAACGTCGCGCTCGTAGGTGCGGACGTCGTCGAGCCACGCGGGGCCGACCGGGACCCCCCGGGTCATACAATAATGATCCCAGACGAGGCCCAGGGGAAGGGCCTTGAACTCCTCCATCAGCACGAGCCGCGAGGTCCGGTCGCCCATCATCTCGGCGGCCCGGAGCAGGTCGGTCGGCTCGAGCAGCGCCGCGAGCAACGCCTTGAGCGTGGCCCGCGTGCCGATGACCCACGCTGCCACGCGGTTGATGCTCGCGTCGAAGAAGTCGAGGCCGATGTGGACGCGGCCGAGGTAATCGCCGCGGACGATCTCCTGCGCGATCGCCTGTAGCTCGTCCGTGAAGGTGACGACGTGGTCGCTGTCCCATCGGACGCCCCGGCTGACATGCAGGAGTAACCCATCGAGATACATCAGAACCGACGAGATCTTGTCGGAGATTGTTTCGGTCGGATGGAAGTGGCCGGCGTCGAGGCACAGGAGTACTTTTCGCGAGATGGCATATCCCAGGTAGAACTCGTGCGACCCGACCGTGTACGACTCGGCCCCCAGTCCGAAAAGCTTGCCCTCGACAGCATCGCGGTTAAAACGCGGGTCGAGCGGCTCGGCGAGGACGGCGTCGAGCGATGCGAGCAAGCGTTCGCGAGGCCCCTTGCGGTCGACGGGCGTGTCCTTCGAGCCGTCGGGAATCCAGATGTTCGTGATGCAGGGCGACTCCAGCGCCTCGCCGATGGCGGCGCCGATCCGCCGGCAGGCGATGCCGTGGTCGATCCAGAATCGGCGGATCTTTTCGTCGGGATGAGTGAGCGTGAACCCGTCGTCCGCGTCGGGATGGGCGAAGTAGGTCGGGTTGAAGTCCATGCCGATCCCCTTCGACCGCGCCCAGTCGATCCAACCGCGGAAGTGCTCGGGCTGCAAGGCGTCGCGCTCGACGTGGCGGCCCTCGGTCTCGGCATAGCTCGCGTGGAGGTTGAGCCGGTGTTCGCCGGGGATGAGCGACAGGGCCCTGTCGAGGTCCGCGCGCAGCTCGTCGGGCGTCCGCGCCTTACCCGGATAGCTCCCGGTGACGGCCAGGCCGCCGCCGATTGCCTGGCCGGATGCCTCGAACCCACCGACGTCGTCCCCCTGCCAGCAGTGGAGCGAGATCGCGATCGAGCCGAGGCGGGACAGGGCCGCGTCAACGTCGACGCCGAGTTCCTCGTATTGCTCCCGGGCCAGCGCGAACGCTTGCTCGTGCCGCATCGTCGTCGGTCCCCCGCGATCGAATGATGGCCGTCTCGGGAGGGCGAGGCTCCGTCCGAGCCCGGGGCAAATGCGCGGCCTTTTGCCGTGCCCGTCCCGTGGGGGCTGTCCGGGCCGGACGCCCGGCTCGGACGGAGCCTCGCCCTCCCGGAAAGGAAACGTCCCGAGCGCTACGCGAGGATCGGCTTGACGACGTTGCCATGGACGTCGGTCAGTCGGTAGTCGCGGCCCTGGAAGCGGTAGGTGAGCCGCTTGTGGTCGAAGCCGAGCACGTGGAGAATCGTCGCCTGGAGGTCGTGGACGTGGACGCCGTCGCGGGCGACCGAGAAGCCGAGCTCGTCGGAATCGCCGTGCATGATCCCCGGCTTGATCCCACCGCCGGCAAGGAACATCGTGTAGCAGTCGGGGAAATGGTCGCGGCCGAGGATGCCGCCGGTCGCCGTGCGTCCCTCGCGGAACGGCGTGCGGCCGAACTCGCCGCCGCAGATGATGAGAGTCTCGTCGAGCATTCCGCGCGATTTCAAATCTTTGATCAGCGCGGCGATCGGCCGGTCCATCGTGGCGCACTTCTTCGTGAGGCCGTCGCGGATGTCCTCCTGCGGGCCGGTCCCGTGGAAGTCCCAGCCCCAGTCGAAGAGTTGGACGTACCGCACGCCCTGCTCGACGAGCCGGCGGGCCAGCAGGCAGTTGTTTCCGAAGCTCGAGGCCCCCGGTTGGGCGCCGTAGGACTCGAGCGTGGCCTTCGACTCGCGCGTGATGTCCATCACCTCGGGCACGGCCGTCTGCATCCGGAAGGCGAGCTCGTACTGGGCGATCCGCGTGGCGGTCTCGGGGTGGCCGAGGTCGCGGGCCTGCAGCTCGTTCAGGTCGCGCATCGCGTCGAGGCTCATCCGCCGCGTCGCGCGGTCCATGCCGGCGGGGTCCGACGCATAGAGGACCGGGTCGCCTTTCGAGCGGCACTGGACGCCCTGGTAGACCGACGGGATGAACCCGCTCCCGTACGAGTTCTGCCCGCCGTTGGGCTGGACGCCGCTGGAGATCAGGACGACGAAGCCCGGCAGGTTGGCGTTCTCGGTGCCGAGGCCGTACGTAACCCACGAGCCCATCGACGGCCGACCCGACCGCGCGGAACCAGTGTAGACGAGCAACTCGGCCGGCGCGTGGTTGAACTGGTCGGTGTGCATCGACTTGATGACGCACAGCTCATCCGCAACCTCGTGGAGATGCGGGATCGCGTCCGACATCCAGATGCCGGACTTCCCCCGCTTCTCAAATTTCCGCGGCGTGCCGAGGAGCTTGGGAACGCCCGTCGTGAAGGCGAACCGCTTGCCCTTGAGGAAGGCGTCGGGGCAATCCTTGCCGTCGTTCTTGACGAGCTCCGGCTTGTAGTCGAACAGGTCGAGGTGCGGAGGAGAGCCGGTCAGATGAAGATAGATGACCCGCTTCGCCTTGGGGGCGAAGTGCGGCTTCTTCGGGGCGAGGGGATCGTCGGGGCGGGCCGTATCTGCCTTGGTCTCGTCCGCAAGGAGGGACGCAAGCGCGATCGCGCCGAGGCCGGCCTGGCTCTCCTTGAAGAAGTGCCGGCGGGTCAGGTGGCGGAGGCGTTCGAGGGGGAGGTTCATGAGGTCTCTCGGTCTTCGTAGGGTCCGCCATGCGGACCATCCGGGCGAGGGCCAGAATCCAAGATGGTCCGCATGGCGGACCCTACGGGATCACCGCTTCATCAGCATCTCATCGAGGTTGAGCAAGACATTCCCCACAACGGTCCACGCCGCCAGGTCGACGACATCGGCACCCTTCGGCGCGGGCCCGAGCGGCTCCGTCGCCAGCTTCATCGCCTTGTCGCGATCCCTGGCGAATCCGTCGCGAGCCGATTCGTAGAGCTTGACGAGCCGCCCGATCTCCACATCACTCGGCGGTCGGCACAAACAGAGGCGGAAGCCGAGCCGGGCCCTGTCTTCGGGCGTCGAACCTCCGGACGCCATCCTGCGAGCGAGGGCCTGGGCGGCCTCGACGTAGACGGGGTCGTTGAGCGTGACGAGCGCCTGGAGCGGCGTGTTCGTCCGGGTCCGGCGGATCGTGCAGACCTCGCGGTTGGGGGCGTCGAACGTGACCATGGAGGGGTACGGGTTCGAGCGTCGCCAGGTCGTGTAGAGGCCGCGGCGGTGCATGTCCTCGCCGGCGCTGGTGGTCCAGTCGGTGCTCCCGCCGAAGGCCGCGGTCAGGCCGAGCGAGGGCTGGGGCGGCTTGACCGGCGGGCCGTACATCTTCGGGCTCGAGCAGGCCCGCGACGGCCAGCGCCTGGTCGCGAATCGTCTCGGCCGAGAGGCGGAACCGCGGGCCGCGCGCGAGCAGGCGATTGTCGGGGTCGCGGTGGACGAGGTCGGGCGTGACCTTCGACGACTGGCGATAGGCGGCCGACGTCACGAGCAGGCGGAGGAATTTTTTCGGGTCCCACCCCTCGCGGACAAGCTCGGTCGCGAGCCAGTCGAGCAGCTCGGGATGGGACGGCTGCTCGCCCTGGGCGCCGAACTCCTCGGGGGTCGAGACGAGGCCGATGCCGAAGATCTGCTCCCAGTAGCGATTGGCGATGACTCGGGCGGTGAGCGGATTGTCGGCTGACACGAGCCAGCGGGCCAGCGCCAGGCGGTCCTTCGGCATGCCGTCGGGAAGCGGCTGGAAGGCGGAGGGTGTTCCCTCAATCACCTCGTCGCCGAGGGCCTGGAAGTTGCCTCGCAGCTGGATCCGCGTCTTGCGGCGATCGGCCGACTTCCGCTCGCGGAAGACCGGCACGGTCGTCTCGGGCTTCATCGCGGCGAGTTCGGTTTTCAGGCTCGCGAGTCGCTCGCGGTGCCCCTTCAGCTCGGGAGCGACGACCGCGAGATAATGGCGCGTCAGCTCGGCCCGCTCGGCGTCGTTGCGGAACTCGGGCGGGATCGCGAGGATCGCCAGGACGGCAGCCGGCGTCCTCGCCCGCTCGATCGTGCGGTCGTCGTCGGTGGTCGAGAGCCGGAACCGTCCGAGGGTGTGCGATCCGGATTTGTAGAGCTGTTCGATGGTGACCGTGACCGTCGAACCAGGGTCGGCCTTGACGGCCTCCTTAAGAACGAGCGTAAGCGCGTGCGCCCGGCCCGTCTGACCGCCGACGGCCCAGCCGCGATCGGCGGGCTTCGGGTTGTCGATGACGCTCGACGCGGCGAACTCGGGCTGGGCGTAGTCGGCGAAGGCCGTCGCGAACGGGACGGCTCGCGCGTTGCTCGCCGCCAGGTCCACGCTCGGGTTCGGTGGCGTCGCCACCGATTGCGTCCAGACCGGCTTGCGCGACTCGTCGAGCAGGACGACCCGGAAGTCGCTCAGGCGGGTGTGCAACCCGTTATCGGTCCGGTTCCAGACGACGACGCGGTCGACCGGCCCGGTGGCCTTGAGGTCGACTTCCCACCACGGGTCGTCGGCGAGGTCGGTGTGCGTGGTGGACTTTGCCGCTTCGTAGCGGCCGTCGGTCTTGCCGTCGATCGCGAGCTTCGCCGGGCCGTCGAAGGCGGTACTCACCTGCTTCGCCTCGCCACGGCGGGCGATGTTGTCCGAGCCTCGGAATACCTGAACTTCGGCCAGCGAGAGGTACTTACCCTTGCCCGGCAGCCCGACCCGGACATATCGCCCGCCTGGCCGCATCGCGCCGGGCGGCGTGACCACGGCCGAGACGCGCGAGATGACGAAGTTGCCGTTGTCACCATACCCCGCGCCCTTGCCGGGCAGGGCGTCGTCGGGGAGCGATTCGAGGCGGAGGGCGGCGAGCTTGCGGCCGTCGAGCGGGAGCGCGACGGTCGTGACCTCGGTCTTGCCCTTCGACTCGGCCCGGATCGAGGAGTCGTCGAGGACCGTCAGCTTCGCGCCGCTCTTGGCCGATGTCGATGAAGGCTTCGGCGTGATCCATTCGGCCCTGGACGCGAGCGACCGCTCCCAGCGTGACATGCCGGCCAGGGTCCGCGGGGTGGGGGTCCGCAGCGTCTTCTCGAGCGACGCGACCTCCGATTCCCAGGAGGCCTTCTGCCGCTTCTGCGAATCGCTCCAGAGCGGCAGAGTCGGCGACTCGTCCGTCCGGTCGGCGTCGTCGGTGTTGTTGAAGAAGGCGAACAGGCGGAAAAAGTCGCGCTGGGGCAGGGGGTCGTACTTGTGGTCGTGGCACTGGGCGCAGGCGATGGTCGTGCCCATCCAGACGGCCATCGTCGTGTTCACGCGGTCGACGACGGCGACGTTGCGGAACTCCTCGTCGTTGGTCCCGCCCTCGTTATTGGTCAGGGTGTTGCGGTGAAAGGCGGTGGCGACGAGCTGGTCCTCGGTCGGATTGGGAAGAAGGTCGCCGGCGATCTGCTCGACGGTGAACTGATCGAAGCGGCTTGTTGGCGTTGAACGAGCGGATCACGTAGTCGCGATAAGCCCAGATCGTGCGCGGGGGGTCGTCGGCGTAGCCGGCCGAGTCGGCGTAGCGGGCGAGGTCGAGCCAGAGCCGGCCCCAGTGCTCGCCGTACGCCGGGCTCGCGAGCAGGCGGTCGACGAGCCGTTCATAGGCGTCGGGCGCCTTGTCGTTGACGAAGGCGTCGACCTCCTCGAGCGTCGGCGGCAGGCCGGTGAGGTCGAGGCTGACGCGGCGGATCATTGCGTAGCGATCGGCCTCGGGCGAGGGCTTGAGACCTTCGGCCTCGAGGCGGGCCAGGACGAAGCGATCGACGGCGTTCCTGGGCCAATCCTTCGCTTTGACCTCCGGCAGCGCCGGTCGGACCGGCTTCGCGTACGACCAGTGCTTCGCGTAGGGGGCACCCTGGCGGACCCAGTCGGTCAGGATCTCGACCTCGCGGGGCGAAAGCCGCTTGCCGTGCTTGGCCGGAGGCATGGCCTGCGTCGAGTCGTCCGTCGTGATCCGCTCGATCAGCTCGCTCTCCTCGGGCTTGCCGCGGACGATCGCGGCGTAGCCGCCGAGGTCGGCGGTGGCGCCCTCGGGGGTGTCGAGCCGGAGCGGCGCGGCGACGCCCTTGCGGTTCCCGGGATCGGGCCCGTGGCAGAGGAAGCACGAGTTCGAGAGGATCGGCTGGACGTCGCGATTGAAGTCGATCGGCCGCGACGGCCGATCCCCGGCCGAGGCTGGGCCGGCGATCAGCAGGGCGACGATTGCGACGACGGCAAGCGAGGCGTGCATGGCGGGGGCCATCCAGGGTGGGAGGCGGGAGGGAGGACACCTGGATTCGATCGCGAGGATAAGGCGGGGCCGCTTCCCATCGTAAGCGAAAGGGCATCCCCGCCGATAGCCGTTTCCCCGGGCTCCGCTCAGTCGAGCGGCTTGACGAGGATCTCGCGGAACTCGACCGGGTCGCCGTGGCCGGCGAAGCCGAAGAAGCCCGAGGTCCGGTCCTTGCCGGGGTGCGGCGAGTTGTCCTTGAACTCGGTGACCTTGCTCAGGTCGGCGTCCACGATCACCGTCCCGTTGAGCTCGACCTTGATCTTCGGACCCTTGACCGTCACCTCCTCGATGTTCCACTGGCCGACGGGGCGAAGGTAGCCGCGGGCGGCGGCCACCTGGCCGTAGATCGAGCCGTTGTACTGCCTCGGGTCGAGCTGGGCGTACTTCTCGGCCGTGTCGTCGAGCACCTGGATCTCGCACATCCCCTGGTACGCCGTGTCGCCCTTGCCGGGGTAGCGGATCGCCAGGCCGTTGTTGCCGCCGGGGGGGAGCTTGAACTCGAGGCGGGCGGCGAAGTCGCCGTATTCCTTGTTGAAGTAAACGACCCCGCCCTGGTTCGGCTTGCAGCAGAGCGGCTCCGTCGACGACCTGGTAGTGGTCGACCGCGCCGGCCCAGTCCTGGAGGGACTTGCCGTCGAAGATCGGCTTGAACCCCTCGCTGTTCTTGCTGGCGAGGACGGTGTTGGCCTCGGCCGCCGGGATCTCGCGGAGGAGGATGTTCTTCCAGCGGATCTCGCCGCCGTGGGTCTGGAGCTGGATGAACCCGCGAGGCGGCAGGGGGAGCGAGCGGTCCCAGTAGTTCTCCATGATCGCGTGGTCGACGACGAGCTTGTCGTTGAGGTGGACCGTGGTCCGGGCGCCGATCTGGCGGATCTTCAGGCGATTCCACTCGCCGAACGGCATGTCGGCCAGGACGAGTGGGTCCTTGCCGGGCGCGCCGGGGCTGTTGTTCCAGAGGCCGCCCGAGCCCTTGTCCGCGCCGAGCTTCTTCTTGGCCTCCTCGGTCGAGTCCCAGATCTGGACCTGCGGCGTCGTGCGGAGGTAGATGCCGCTGTCGGCCTTCGGGACGGTCTTGTAGTCGATCCAGAGCTCGATGTCGCCGTATTCCTTGTCGGTCGTCAGGTAGGCGCCATGGCCGTCGTTGACGAGCTCGCCGTTCTCGACCGTCCAGTGCTTCTTCGCATCGTCGGTCCACTCGGCGGTCTTCTTCTCGCGATCTTCCTTGCTCAGCTTGGCGAGGTCGTACGGGCTGAAGTGGGGCATGCCGTGCCAGCCGGCGAGGGTCTTGCCGTCGAAGAGGGCGACGAAGCCCTCGGGGGGCTTGGGGTCGTCGAAGGCGCGGGCTCGGCGGCCCGCGAGCAGGGCGGCGATACCGAGGGCGATTCGGATGGCGGTGGGCGGTCGCATCGCGAGATCCTTGTGCGGAGGGACGAGGTTCAACAGACGTTGGAGCCGATTCTAACGCCTCGCGCCGCCATCTCCAGGGAGTGCCCGACGAGCCGTGGACCGGCCTGGTTCGTCGAGCCCGGCCACCCGGCCCTGGCGCCGGGTTGGCCAGGATCGGCCGGCCGGGGCGGCCTCATCGACCTCGAAAGGTGAACGAAGCCGCACGAAACCCGCATGTAAGTTGCACGCTCGGGTTCGGTCGGAGCAAGGACCCCGGGCCCGGACCCCGACCAAACGAACCCCAATGGCCCTGCCCGGCGCCCGATCCGGTCGCGACGTCCCGCCTTATCTCGGGCTCGCCCGCGAGGTCAAACCGTCAGGGCCGGGCCGCGGCCTTCTGGGTCGGGGTCGGCTGCTTGGCCGGGTCCATCCGGTCGCGAAGCGCCTGGTCGGGCCCGCCGCCGAACTGGGCCCAGTAGCGGTCCTTGAACGGGTTCGACTTCGGGCCGACGGCGTCCTCGTTCTCGAGCCGCGGGAGGACGTCCCGCCACCATTCGTCGTAGGCCGAGCGGAGCCGGGCGGCGACGTCCGGGTGCTCGGCGAGGACGTTCCTCGACTCGCCGGGGTCGGCCTTCAGGTCACAGAGCTCGGCATTATTGACGAGCGTGAAACGGCCGTCGCGGATCGAGCAATTCGCGAACTTCGCCTCCGCGATCTTCCCCCGAGGCCAGCGGCCGACGTGGGTCACAAGGGTCCGGTTAGGCCAGTCGGCGTGGGGGTCGTGCAGCAGGGGCAAGAGGCTTCGCCCCTCGACCTGGGCCTTCGCGTCCTCGGAGAGCGCGGCCCCGGCGATGGCGGCGAGCGTGGGGAAGACGTCGATATGGGCCGTCAGTGCGTTGCAGTCGACGCCGCCACGGAAGCCCGCGGGCCAGCGCCAGAACGACGGCACGCTCGTGCCGCCCTGGTACGGCGTCACCTTCTTCCCGCGCATCCCCGCGTTGTAGATCGTGGTCCCGAGCGTCCCGCCGTTGTCGGTCAGGAAGATCACGAGCGTGTTCTCGGCCAGGCCCCACGCATCCAGCTTGGCCAGGAGCCGGCCGAAGTTGTCGTCGATGTTCTCGACCATGCCGTAGAACCTCGCGACGTCCTCGGACACCTGCCCCCGGTGGCGCAACGCGTAGGGTTCGGGACATTGCAGGGGCTCGTGGGCGGCGTTGGGCGTGATGTAGGCGAAGAACGGAGAGCCAGTCTTGCGGCGGGCGTCGATCCAGCGGAGGGCCGCGTCGAAGAAGACGTCCGTGCAATAGCCCTCCGTCTTCTCGAACGTGCCGTTGTGGAGGATCGCGGGGTTGAAGTAGGTATTGCCGGGCGCGTCGCCGCGACGATGCCCGGATAGGTCTGGCCGATCCCGCCGCCGCCGTGGATGAAGACCTCGTCGAAGCCTCGCCGGTCGGGCTGATAGGCGGCCTCGTCGCCCAGGTGCCACTTGCCGAAGATGCCCGTCGCATAGCCGGACGACTTCAGGACCTGGGCGAGCGTCACGGCCTTCGGACTCAACCGCTCGCGCTCGAAGATCGTGTGCGTGACGCCCGATTTGAACTCGTGCCGGCCCGTCATCAGAGCGGCGCGCGTCGGGGCGCAGGTGGGGCTGACGTGGAAGTCCGTGAACCGGACGCTCTGCTTCCAGAAGGCGTCGACGTGCGGCGTGCGGACGATCGGGCTGCCGAGGCATGAGAAGTCGCCGTAGCCGACGTCGTCGGGCATCACGATGACGATGTTCGGCTGGCCCGGGGGAGCGGAGCGGGCGGCCTGCGAGACGGCGAGCAGCGTCACCAGGAGACGTTTCATCGGCATGTCATCCCCCCGGAACGTGAATCGGGCCGCCGTCACTGTTAGGATGAACCCAAACTCGCGACGCGCCCGCGGCCGAGCATAGCGCCGGGCATGGGACATCGCCAGTAGGCTAGGGATGGGAGACTGCACATGAACCGGACCGCCACCGTCCTCTCGATCCTCGTCCTCATCCTCAGCCCGACGGGGGCCCGCCCCGCCGACCTGCCCATGGTTGACGGCGTCGAACTGCAACCGCTCTCGGCGCAGGTCCGCCGCGTCTCGGAGGCGCTCGAGCTCCTCGGCTCGCCCCTCCCCCCGGCCACCACGGCCAAGCTCGACGCCGCGGCCGGCGCCTCCGCGGAGGCCCTGGGCGTGAAGGCGATCCAGCAGGCCCTCGACCCATTGTGCCTCATCGGCGTCGAGATCAACCCCGAGAGCCGCGTAAAATCGGCCCGCGGGCCGGCCGATGCCGGGCTGATGCAGCACGGCTGGCGTCCGTTCCTGGTGAAGGTCCAGAACGACGCCGGCGTCACGGCCGAGCTCAAGGCCGAGAGCCCCAACGCCGCGCCCCTCTTCAAGCCGTCGAGCAGCGTCCCCGAGCCCAAGCCGCTGATCCCGCCGGCCGAGGTCCGCCGCCGGTGGATGGACGTGACGATGTTCGGCGACCGGCCGATGAACAAGTCTCTCTCGGGCCTGCCGCTGGAGTACCGAGTGATCCTCCTCTACAGCCGAGACGCCGGCCGCCGCGAGGCGAGGATCGGCTTCAACGTCGGCCAGGGGACGCAGGACCTCGGCTTCCGCTCCGACGTGGATATCCTGTTCGATTGCGCCCGGCGGTCCCCGTCACTCTGGAAGTCCTCGACACCGACGGCCGGCCGACGGTCGCCTCGTTCCAGATCCGCGACAGGCTCGGCCGAGTCTACCCCGCACAGGCCCGCCGTCTGGCGCCTGACCTGTACTTCCACCCGCAGATCTATCGCGCGTCGGGCGAGACGGTTTTGCTCCCGCCGGGCACGTACGAGGTCCAGTACACAAGGGGTCCGGAATACCTGGTCAAGACGCGGACGATCACGGTCCCCGACGCCAAATCCCATCGCGAGTCGTTCCGGCTCGAGCGGTGGGCGGACCTCGCGGAGATGCGCTGGTTCTCGGGCGACCACCACGTCCACGCCGCCGGGTGCGGCCACTACGAGAGCCCGACGGAGGGCGTGCGGCCCGAGGACATGATGCGGCACATCCTCGGCGAGGACCTCGACGTCGGCTGCATGCTGAGCTGGGGGCCGTGCTGGTACTACCAGAAGCAGTTCTTCGAGGGCAAAGTCAGCCCGCTCTCGACGCCCGAGCACCTGATGCGCTACGACGTCGAGGTCTCGGGCTTCCCCTCGTCGCACGCGGGGCACCTCTGCCTGCTCCGCCTCAAGGAGGACGACTATCCCGGCACGACCCGGATCGAGCAGTGGCCGAGCTGGGACCTGCCGGTGCTGAAGTGGGCGAAGGAGCAGGGGGGCGTCGTCGGCTTCTCGCACTCGGGCTGGGGGCTGCTGACGAAGGACCAGTCGGTCCCGACCTACGAGATCCCGCCGTTCGACGGCATCGGCGCCAATGAATACATCGTCGACGTCACCCACGACGCCGTCGACTTCATCTCGACCGTCGACACGCCCGCGCCGTCGGAGCTGAGCATCTGGTATCACACGCTCAACTGCGGCTACACCGCGAAGATCAGCGGCGAGACCGATTTCCCGTGCATCTACGGCGAGCGGGTCGGCCTCGGCCGCTCCTACGTCAGGCTCGCCGACGGCCCGCTCGACTTCGACCGATGGGCCGAGGGGATCAAGCAGGGCCGCTCCTACGTGTCGGACGGATTCAGCCACCTCGTCGATTTCCGCGTCGAGGAGACGCGAGTTGGCGAGGGGACGCGGACTCTCGACGGGCCCGGGACCGTGACCGTCCGCGCCAAGTCGCCGCCTACCTCGATCCGAAGCCGTCCGAGGAGGCGAAGCGGATTCGCGCCCGTTCGCTCGCGGAGAAGCCGTACTGGAACATCGAGCGGGCCCGGCTCGGCGATTCGAGGACGGTTCCCCTCGAGGTCGTCGTCAACGGCCGGCCGGTCGCTCGGCGAGAGATCGAGGCCGACGGCAAGTTCCGCGAGGTCGAGTTCGCGATCCCCATCGAGCGGTCGAGCTGGGTGGCGCTGCGGATTTATCCGTCGTCGCACACCAATCCGGTGCCCGTCCTGGTCGGGGGCAAGCCGATCCGGGCCTCGAGGCGGTCGGCCGAGTGGTGCCTGAAGTCGGTCGACCAGTGCTGGTCGCAAAAGGAGAAGAACACCCGGCCGGCCGAGCGGGAGGAGGCCGCGCAAGGCGTACGAGCACGCCCGCGAGGCCTACCGGAAGGTCCTGGAGGAGTCGGCCGCCGACTGACCGGCCGATCAGCCGACGACGCTGACGGTGATCTTCCTCTGGTGCGGGTGCGTCCGGTGCTCCCAGAGGAAGACGCCTTGCCACGTCCCCAGGTCGCATCGGCCCCGCTCGACGGGGATCGAGACCGACGCGGCCGTTAGGATCGAGCGGATGTGGGCCGACATGTCGTCCGGCCCCTCGGCCGTGTGGATGAACGCGCGGTCGCCGTCGACCACGAGCCGCGAGAAGAATGTCTCCAGGTCGCGACGGACGTCCGGATCGGCATTCTCGCAGACGATCAGCGAGGCGCTCGTGTGGTGGACGAACACGGAGCAGAGTCCACGCTCGATCCCCGAGCCGGCCACGATCTCCTGGATGCGCCGGGTGATCTCGTAGGTCCGACGGCCAGCCGTGGCCACCGTGAACGTTTCCGCGTGGTACATCGCACCGGTCCCATCGCATGGTCCGCGTGTCGTCATCGCCTCGGGATTGTATCGCCACCGACCGCCCGGCGTCGTTCAGGGCTCGATCGATCGATGGAAGCCGCCCTTGCGGCATACGCTCCCCGAACTCATGAGCTCCGAATATGGCCCCGGAAGCGATTTTGCTGATTGCAATTTCGAGATAAACCTTGCGGATCAGAGGGATTTTAGCGACGATCGCTCCCTTCCGACGCGAACAATCGGGAGAGATGACTTGAAAACCGGGCCATTACATCTATCCTATCCGCTGGCGAGGCGTGAATTTTACCGAATCTCGTCAATCGGAAAAGTCGCGCCTGTCGGTTGATTTTCACGACGAACACCCAAGAGGAGAGAGACCCCGATGCGCCGTTCCCTGCTGACCCTGGCCTTCGCCGCCGCGTGCGGCCTGTTCGTGACGGCCGACGCCTCGGCCTGCTGCCACAAGAAGGCCAAGTGCGCCGAGCCGGTGGCGTGCGCCCCCGCCCCGGTCTGCGAGCCGGCCCCGGTCGAGTGCGCCCCGGCCAAGAAGCACTGCTTCAGCGGCTTCAAGATGCCGAAGTTCAAGCTCGGCTGCCACAAGAAGGCCGCCTGCGAGCCGGCCCCGGTCTGCGAGACCCCGGTCGTCTACGAGGCCCCGGCCCCGGTCTACGCCGCGCCCCAGGCTTACCCCTCGGGCCAGACCTACGCGACGGGCCAGACCAAGTAAAGCTTCGCTCGACGGACGGATTCGCGAACGGCCGGCCCTCGGGCTGGCCGTTTCGCGTTCGAAGGGGTCCTCAGGCGAGCGTGAGGAAGCCGTCGCGATCGAGCCGCCCTCGCACGTCCGTCGAGACCCAGCCGGGTCGGCCCGCGACCCGCGCCTGGAGACGGCCGCAGGCCTCCTCCGGTAATGCCAGGCTCGCCTCGTCCACGACGCGGAGCGCAACCCCCGGGGGCGGCAGGCCGACGCTCCCCGGCTTTTTGCCGACCTGGGTCACGCCGGCCTGGTTGTAGTCGGGCGCCGACGCGGCCAGAAGGCCGATGTCGGGATGGTCGAGGTGAGGTAGCGATAGGTCGATCGTCTCGAGGGGGAGCGGTCCCTTCCCGCGGAACTCACGCGCCTCGACGTTGGCCTCGAGAATCGCCAGCCGGATCTGAAAGAGGCTCGGCGGGCCGGTGAGCGGCGGACCGAACGCCACGGACACGCTCCGCCGGAGGCCGACGGGCTTCTTCCGCACCGTCGTCCCACCCTGAAAGCTCCAGATGCTCCCCCACAGGTTGTCGAGCGCGGCCGGGACCACCGGGACGTCGTCGAAGCCTTTCAGGATCACCTCCAGGCCCCGGTAGAATGGGCCGAGGAAGCCTGTGCGCGTGAGCTGACCCTCGGGCATGATCGCGACGACCTCGCCCCGTCTGAGGGCCTCGCGCTGCCGCCGTGATCGCCGCCCGCTGCGCCTTCGGGCCGGAGAACGGCACGGGGATGATCCCGATCCGCCGGGCGACGAAGCTGAGTACGGGATTCTTGAAGAAACCCGCATTCGCTAGGATCCGTCCCCGCCGAGGTGCGCTGCGCAGAGAAAGAGGCCATCGATCCAGGTCACATGGTTCGACACCACAACCGCCGGCCCCTTCCGCGGGATGTTCTGGCGGCCGCGAACGCGGATTCCATATCGCAGCGCCAGCACGAGCCGGACGATGGGCTGGATCAGCCAGGGCAGCAGCGCAACGAAACACGCGACCGCGGCCGCGATCGCGACGAGGACGATCCCGACGACTTCAATACTCGACATCGATGCCAGACCCCTTCGGTCGGATTCTCGCCAGGGCGGGCACGAGCACCAGGAGGCCGTTTCCGAGTACCGCACACATCAGAAAGGCCCGCCGATAGCCCAGGTCTAGTCCGATCACGGCCTCCAGGAAGAGCGCATCGCCGGCGACGCTCAGGTTCGAGGCCGCCATGAAGATCGCGAACGTCGACGCGGCCATCCTCGGGTCGGCGGCGTCCATGGCCAGCACGCAGAACAGGGCGTCGTTCCAGCCATTGGCCATGCCGAAGAGGAACGCCCAGGCCCCGGTCGCGGCCGGCCCACCGGCCAGGGCCTGCCCGGCCGTCGTCGCGGCCAGCGCGATGAGGCCGACCCTCAGCTCTCCACGCCGCCCGAGACGACGCTTCATGGCCGGCAGGAGCAGCGCCCCGGCCGCCCGGCCGCCATACCGCAGGGCACCGAACAGACCCACGCCGTCCTGGTCGTATCCGAGCCAGTTGTAGTATCGGCTCAGGTTGAATTCGACCCCCAGGCCGATGATTCCATAAAGGGCGCCGTACGCCAGCAACACGAGCGCCTCGGGCCGCGCCAGGCACCGCAGCGCCGACCACTCGAACGATTCGGCGTGCTCGTGGAGCTTTCGCTCGCGGACGAAGGTCGCGAGCAACAGCGGCGGCATTCCCATCGCCGCGCAGGCCCAGAGCACGCCGTCGCTCCGCCCCGGCCCAATTCGGTCGCCCTTCATCCAGAGTCCGAACAGGAGCGTGAAGCCCATCGTCGCGAGGAATCGGGCCACCTGAACGAGCCCCTGGACGCGGACCCGGTCCTCGGGCGGCGTCACGTCGACCACCAGGCCGTCGCAGCACGTGTCGTAGAGCGCCAATCCGCCGACGGCCAGAAACGCCATCGCGGCATATCCCGCGAGATGCTCGCCGGGATGCACGACCGTCAGCCCGAACAGGCCCAGCGACTGCATCACCAGCCCGAGCATGATGAACGGCCGCCGATGCCCGAGGCCCAGGGGATTGAACCGGTCCGAGATCGGCCCGAGGACGAACTTGAATACCAGCGTCATCAGGACCGCGGTCTCGACCAGCCCGGCCGTCCGCTCCTCGACGCCGCCGCGGATCATGTACGTCTTGTTGTAGTTGACGAGGTACGCGACCACGACGCCCTGCAGGGCGTAGAGGCTCATCGCCAGCGCCAGCTCGACCGGGCGGATCTTCTCCTTTCCCGTCATCCCGCGATCTCAGTCGTGCGGTCGTGGTGCGGGAGCCTTCCGCCGGCGTAGGCCGTCCGGAACATCTCCTTGGCCCGGTCCGGGAGCCGCAATTGCTCGATCCGCGCGATCGTCTCCTCGACCGGGTAATCGATGCGCTTCAGCTCGACCTTGTTGTCGTCGATGATCGCATACGCCGCGCGCGGGTCGCCGTCGCGCGGCTGCCCGACGCTGCCCGGGTTGACCACGATCGTATCGCCCACGCGCAGGTTGAATTGCATGTGAGAATGGCCCACGCAGACGAGGTCGGCGTCGACGTTCTGGAGCCGCTTGGCCCAGGTCTCGGGGTCCTTCATGAGGTATTCGTCCAGCGGGTCGCGCGGGGTGCCGTGGACCAGGAGAAACTTCTTCCCCTCGAGTGTGAACCGGCACGTGACGGGGAGCCGGAGCAGATACCGCCGCTCCTCGGGCCCGAGCGCCTCCCACATCAGCGGCCGGCTGACCCGGGTCAGGTACTTGTACCCCGTCTCGCCCACGACCGGCACGCCCTGCGCCACGCCGTGGTCGTGGTTGCCGCGAATCGCGTACTTCGCGTGCGTCATCGCCCAGCGCACGCAGAGCGCGGGGTCGGGCCCGTAATCGACGAGGTCGCCGAGGCAGAGGCAAAGGTCGTACGGCTCCTTGATCGCCGCCAGGGCCGGCCAGTTGGCGTGGATGTCGGAGACGATGAGGATTCTCATCCGTGACCCTCGACGGGCGCGCCGTCGCGGGTGCGGCCCGGACGGGACGTTACCCGAGTCCACGTCTCGGTGCCACCCTGGCAGGCCGGCCCTAGTTCAGCCACGTCTCGTACCAGAATTGAAACATCAATAATGTCCAAAGCGGCTTCCGATGGTCCCTCACGCCCTCGCGATGCTCTCGAATCCTCCGACCAACCTCGGCCGGATTGAAAAGCCCCTGAGCCTTCAGGCGATCCGCCCCCAGGAGTGAATCCAGAAGCGGCGCCAGCGGCCCGCGAAGCCAGCGAGCGACAGGGATGCCGAAGCCCTTCTTGGGGCGGTCGAGGATCGACTCGGGCAGCCGAGCGCGTGCGGCGTGCTTGAGCAGGCGCTTCGTCTGCCCGCGGCCGTATTTGAACGAGGCGGGCATCGCCTGGATCGAATCCACCAACTCCGCATCCAGGAACGGGGCGCGGACCTCCAGGCTGCACGCCATGCTCGCGCGGTCGACCTTGGCGAGGATGTCGTCGGGGAGGTACGTGTCCTGGTAGAGCCGCAGCGAGCGGGTCAGCGGGTCGAGGCCGTCGCAGAGTCCGGTGGCACGGTCGACATGCTCGCGCTCCACCGAGAAATCACCGGAGTCGACGAGTAACGCCCGGATTTCGCGGCCCGAGAACGAGCCGAGCCAGCGTTGATGAGCAAGAGACGTCGGCTCGCCGGCGCCGCGAAGGAACTGCTTGAGCTTGAAGTCGAAGCTCATGTTGCCGTGATTGACGGGAAGCCGTCCCACCGCCGCCTCGGCCAGCGATCGGGCACGGCGCGGCAGGCGACGATAGAGCCGCGAGGCCCGCTCAGCGTGGAATGTCGGGTAGCCGGCGAGCAGCTCGTCGGCGCCGTCGCCACCGAGGGCGACGGTGACCTCCTCGCGGGCGAACCGGCTCAGGAGGTGGGTCGGCAGGATCGAGGCGTCGCCGAACGGCTCGTCGAGCCAGCCGCCGGCCTCGGGGAGCAGGCGGAGGACGTCGTCGGCCGAGAACGTCCGCTCGTGGTGGTCGGTGCCCAGGTGCCGCGCCACCAGACGAGCATGGGCGCTCTCGTCGAACGTCGGGTCGTCAAAGCCGATCGAATACGTCCGGATCGACCGCGCCGGCTCCCACTCGGTCAATGCCGCGGCGACGCTGGACGAATCGACCCCGCCCGAGAGGAACAGGCCCAGCGGCACGTCCGACCGCCGATGCCGGCCCACGGCCTCGACGAACTCGCGCCAGAAACGGGAGGATACCTCCTCGAATGGCTCGTCCGAAACCGCGGGAGTCGGGGTCGTCCAGTACGGCTTGACCTCAATCGTCCCGTCCTGCCAGGTCAGAGTGTGGCCCGGCGGAAGCTTTTGGACGCCCTGCCAGATCGAATGGGGAGCCGGGATATACTCATAAAACAGGTAGCGGGCGAGCCCCGAACGATCGAGCCGTCGGCCGACCTCGGGATGGGCCAGCACGGCCTTCGCCTCGGAGCCGAAGACAAGCCCTCCGTCGGACAATCTGGCGTAGAAGAGCGGCTTCTGGCCCATCCTGTCCCGCGTGAGGACCAGCCGGCGCCGGCGGCTGTCCCAGATCGCCAGGGCAAACATGCCGTTGAGGTGGCGAGCGAAGTCATCCCCCTCGTCCTCATAAAGGTGGACGAGGCCCTCGGTGTCGGAATGATTGCGGAACCGGTGACCCGCGGCGAGGAGGCGACGGCGGAGGGCCGGGTCGTTGTAGATCTCGCCGTTGAAGGTTACCCAGACCGTGCCATCCTCGTTGGACATCGGCTGGGCGCCGCCGTCCACGTCGATGATCGAGAGCCGGCGATGGCCGAGGGCCGCGGGGCCGTCGAGGTGAGCCCCCGAGCCGTCGGGGCCGCGATGGACGATCGTGGCCGTCATCCGGTCGACGATCGAGGCGTCGGCGGCCCGTCCCCCGCCGTTGACGAATCCGGCGATTCCGCACATGGTCGATCCGGCGCCCCGCCTGGCGGGCTAAGATGGTCTCGAGCACCGAGATGATTACCGCCCGCGCTTCTCATTCTCGCCCGTCCGGGGAGGGGCCGTCCAGTGCGGGCCCGGGCTCCGTTGATTTCACCCCGGGCTCGGCATAGCCTTTCCTTGTCCCTGGCAAGGCCATCCCGCCCAAGGTCCAGCCCCTGAACCGCAACCGGAGCCGGGTCCGATGGTGTCCTTCGATCCCGAATCGTTCGACCCGACCCGGCCGCCCCCGAGGCCGACCACACCGCCGATCCGCCGCGGATTCCTCCGCGTGCTCGGGATCTTGCTGGTCATCACGGCGCTGGCGTACGGCATCCCCTACATGCTCGATCGCGCCGGCTACGCCTGGGAGTCCGGCCGCTCTCGCGCCGCGTCCGAGGCGCTGGCGAAGCTCGACAAGGATGACGTGATCGGCCGGTCGTCCTACCTGTTTCGCATGGCGACCCGGGCGATCACGCCGGCCGTCGTCAACATCAAGTCGCTCGTCCCACAGGCCGGCGGGTTCGGCGAGGAGATGGGCTCGGGCGTCATCATCGACAAGGACAATGGCTACATCGTCACGAACGAGCACGTCGTGCACGGCGCCGAGCAGATCGTCGTGCGGATCGGCCGCGCCAACGATGTCGAGGGGACCCTGATCGGCGTCGATGCGCGGACGGACCTGGCCGTCATCCAGGTCAAGGGGCCTGTCGGCGTCGCGGCGGAGTGGGGCGACTCCGAGAAGATGGAGGTCGGCGATTGGGTGATCGCCGTCGGCAGCCCGTTCGGCCTCGAGCGGACGGTCACCGTCGGCATCGTCTCGGCGACCAACCGCCACGGCCTGATGCGGGGCGACCGCTACGAGGACTTCATCCAGACCGACGCCGCAATCAACCCAGGCAACTCCGGCGGCCCGCTGATCAACCTGAAGGGCCAGGTCATCGGGATCAACACGGCGATCATCCGGCCCCCACACGAGCGGGAAGCGGACGCGGGGCTCGGGGCGACGGGGATCGGCATGGCGATCTCGTCCGACATCGCCCGGCCGGTCGTCGCCCAGATCATCAAGAACGGCAAGGTCGTCCGCTCGTATCTGGGGATCGTCCCCGGCCCCGTGAGCCCGGCGCTGGCCCGCGACCTGGGACTGCCCGAGGAACAGGGCGGCGCCCTCGTCCACGAAGTGTCGCGCCGACAGCCCGGCGGCGAGGGCCGGCCTGCGGCGTGGCGACGTCGTCGTCCGGCTCGACAACAAGGACGTCGAGGACCCGAGCAAGCTCCGGACCCGGGCCTTCACGCTGCCCATCGGGTCGAAAGTGCCGGTCGAGTTCTTCCGGGGCGGGAAGAAGCAGTCGGTCGACGTGACCATCGAGCCCATGCCCGAGCACGTGGCGGTGAACCCGCGGAACCTCGGCTTCGACGTGGTCGACCTCCCGGCCGGTTCCGGGCCGGGAGTCCGCGTCGCACAGGTTACTCAAGGCAGCGCCGCCCAGGCGGCGGGCCTCCGCGAGGGCATGAAGGTGCTCGCCGTCGGCCGGCGGCCGATCCGCAACCGCGACGAGTTCGACGCGGCCCTCGCCGGCCTCGACGCGCTCCAGGGCCTGCCGCTCGGCGTCGCCACGCCTGACGGACGGATCGACTTCGTGACGATCCCCATCCTGGGGCCGTCACGACCCTGAGGGCGGGCGCCGGTCCGTCCGTCTTAATTACCTAGGTGCGAATCCCCGGAAAGTCGGCCGTCCGGGGGGTTGACTTGGACACCTGGTTTGCGGGACGCTACGCCGGTCCTTCACGGAGGGGCGCGGCGGGCCGGGTTCGCTTGCGGGCTCCTTCCGCGGAGTGAGAACACGACCGGCGGCAAAGTCAAGCACCTTGCCGACATCGGCATCGTTCCGAGGGGCTTGACGGGGCGGGTTTTGTCGGCCGGCTCACCCTAACCGCTAAAATCGTGCCGCCTTAGAGATTTCATCCGGACCTGCCGGAGTGCCCCGAAAAACTTGACCAAAAATGGTCCTGAGGTTATATTTTTGGTGGAAACAACGCACGCGAAAAGGGCACGGCGATGCGGCCCCCGGGAGCGGAGCGAGCTCCCTGCCTACCCCGGCGGGCCGTGCAAAGCCAAGGACCCGGGACGCCTCAAGGCCAGGAGCCCCCGGTGCCCCGCTACTCCGACGCCACCGTCGCCGCGATCAAGAACGCGGTGGACATCGTCTCCCTCGTCGCCGACTACGGTCATGCCTCGCACCGGATGGGGGGCCAACTTAAGGCGCTCTGTCCCTTCCACGACGACCACGACCCGTCGCTGATCCTCAACCCCGAACGCCAGTCCTACAAGTGCTGGAGCTGCGGGGCGGGCGGCGACGTCTTCACCTTTGTTCAAGAGCACGACAAGGTCGAGTTTCCCGAGGCGGTGCGCATGCTGGCCGAGAGGGCGGGGATCACGCTGGAGCAGGCCGTCGCCGGCCCGGAGCCTTCCGGGCCGTCGAAGCTCGACCTGTTCGCCGTGAACGCCTGGGCCGAGGGCGTCTTCGCCGAGGCGCTGGGGCAGTCGGTCGAGGCGCGAGGCTACGTCGAGCGTCGCGGCCTGAGCGCCGAGATGGTGGCCAGGTTCCGGCTCGGCTACGCCCCGATCACGCGGGACTGGCTCTCGACGAAGGCACGCAGGGCGGGCTTCACGGTCGAGATGCTCGAGCTGGCCGGCCTGGTGGCGAGGTCGCCCGAGAATGCCCAGATTACCCGCGAGCGGTTCCGCGGCCGGCTCCTGTTCCCGATCCATGACGCGAGGGGCCGCACGGTCGGCTTCGGCGGGCGAATCCTGCCCGAGCTCGAACAAAGGATGGCCGCCGAGGGGCGTGGCGTCGCTAAATACCTGAACTCGCCCGAGACCGTCCTCTTCAAGAAGAGCCGCAACCTTTACGGAGTCGACCTGGCCCGCCTGGCCGCACGCAACGCGGGTTGGGTGGGTGTCGTCGAGGGGTACACCGACGTCATCGCCGCCCATCAGGTCGGGCTGGCGAACGTGGTCGGGACGCTCGGCACGGCCCTGACCGACGACCACGTCCAGGCGCTCCGCCGGCTGGCCGACCGGGTCGTGCTCGTCTTCGACGGCGACGAGGCGGGCCAGAAGGCGGCCGACCGGTCGCTCGAGCTCTTCCTCGGCCATGAGGTCGACGTCCGCGTGCTGACGCTCCCCGACGGCCTCGACCCCTGCGACTTCCTGCTGGCCGGCGGCGCCGGGCCGTTCAGGGCCCTGGTCGAGCGGGCGGTCGACCCGCTGACCTTCGCCATCGACCGGGCCGCGGTGATCTTCGACCTGGATTCGCCCGAGGGGTCGCGACAGGCGTCGGAGCGGGTCTTGGCCGTGCTGGCGAAGGTGCCGACGCGGTCGCGTGCCGGGCTCGACGTGAAGGTGGCGAAGGCCATCGACACGCTCTCGCATCGGATCCGCGTGCCGGTCGCGACGCTGAACCGCCGGCTCGGCGAGCTGCACGCCCAGGCTTCGCGGCGGCCGGCGCCGGCCGCCAAGGCGGCGCAACCCGAGCAAAAACCGGCCCCGATCGCGATTTCGGCCCTTGACCCCGTCGACCTCGAGCTCATAAGAATTCTATTGAATGAGCCTTCCGTCGCGGCACGCCTGATCACCCGCGTCGCGCCCGCCTCCCTCCGCGACGCCCCGCTCAGTGCGATCCTCCAGGCCTGCTACGACGTCCATGGGGAGGGGCGGACGCCGACGGCCGACCTTGTGGCGACCCGGATCGGCGACCCGGCGGTGCGGGACCTCGTCTCGGGGCTGCTCCTGCCGATCGAGGAGGCGCCGCTTATCCCAATGCGGGCCTCGGCCCCGCCCCCGACGGAGCTCCGGCTCGCAATGGCCCTGAAGGCCTTCGCCGATCGCGAGCGGAAGGAACGATTCGATGACCTGACGGCAGCCTTACGAGCAATCGACCCGATCACGAGCCCCGAGGAGTATCGGGCCCTCCGGATCGAGCAACAGAAGTACCTACCGCGTCCCGACACCAAGCGACCTCACGCGTCCTGACCCGCGCCGATGGGAGATATCTGGATGGAAAAGTTGGACGAGGGCCTCAAGACGCTCCTCGATCTGGGCAAGCGCGGGGTTTTTTGACCTTCGACCAGGTCAACGACTATCTCCCCGACGAGGCGAGCAGCCCGGAGAAGATCCACGGCCTCCTCGAGTCGCTGGATGAGCTCGGCATCGAGCTCATCAACGAGGACGAGGCCGAGGCCCGGCTCGTCGCCTCCGGCGACGTCGACGACGAGCCCGAGGACCTCGCCGACGAGCCGGCGGAGGAGGACGACTCGGAGCTGACCCCCGAGGACCTCGACGAGATCTCCCGGCGGATCGACGACCCGGTCCGGATGTACCTCACGCAGATGGGCGAGATCCCGCTCCTGACGCGGGACCAGGAGATCGGGCTGGCCAAGAAGATCGAGATCACCCGCAAGCGGTTCCGCCGCAAGGTCCTCGAGTGCGACTTCGCGCTGAAGCTCGTGGTCGACGTCCTGCGCAAGGTCAATGATGGCGAGCTGCCGTTCGACCGCACGGTCAAGGTCTCGGTCACCGAGAACCTCGAGAAGGACCAGATCCTCGGCCGGATGCCGCTGAACCTGGCGACGCTCGACCACCTGATGGCGCTGAACATCCAGGACTTCCGCACCTTCGTCCGCGCCAAGCGCGACAAGGCGACCCGCCGCGTCCTCCGCCGGAGCCTCAAGGCCCGCCGCCACAAGGCGGTGACGCTCGTCGAGGAGCTGTCGATCCGGACCCAGAAGGTTCAGCCGCTGATGAAGCGGCTCGAGCAGGTTTCGGCCCGGATGCTCGAGCTCCTCTCGCAGCTCGAGGACGACCGCGCGGGTCTCGGCATCAAGGAGGAGCGCGGCAACCTGGAGAAGGAGCTCAAGGACCTGATGCTCATGACCCTCGAGACCCCCGAGTCGCTCCGGCGCCGGGTCGAGGCCATGAACTCGCGGTTCAAGGAGTACGAACAGGCCAAGCGCGAGCTCTCCGGCGGCAACCTGCGGCTGGTCGTCTCGATCGCCAAGAAGTACCGCAACCGCGGCCTCTCGTTCCTCGACCTGATCCAGGAAGGGAACACGGGCCTGATGCGGGCCGTCGACAAGTACGAGTACCGCCGCGGCTACAAGTTCTCGACCTACGCGACGTGGTGGATCCGCCAGGCGATCACCCGCGCGATCGCCGACCAGGCGCGGACGATCCGCATCCCGGTCCACATGATCGAGACGATGTCGAAGCTGCGGAACGTCTCGAAGAAACTGCTCCAGGAGAAGGGCCGCGAGCCGACGATCGAGGAGACGGCCAAGGCGGCGAACATCTCCATCGAGGAGACGCGCCGGGTGATGAAGATCAGCCGGCACCCGATCTCGCTCGACCGCCCGGTGGGCGAGAGCGAGGACAGCTACTTCGGCGACTTCATCGAGGACGAGGCCGCCGAGAGCCCGATCAACGCCGCGACGCAGGAGATGCTCAAGGAGAAGATCGACAGCGTCTTGAAGACGCTGACGTATCGCGAGCGCGAGATCATCAAGCTCCGCTACGGTCTGGGCGACGGCTACACCTACACCCTTGAGGAGGTGGGCCGGATCTTCAAGGTGACCCGCGAGCGTGTCCGGCAGATCGAGGCCAAGGCCGTCCGCAAGTTGCAACACCCCGTGCGAAGCCGGCAACTCGAGGGCTTCCTCGAAAGTACCGGCTGACCGGTGACCCAGACCGCCGGCCGCCCCGAGGGGCGACCGGCGGTTTTTTGTTGGCGAAGGACCTAACACCGAGGGAGCGATAATGCCCATGGCCGCGACCGCCTCGACCCTGCACGAACTGCACCAGCTTCATCAGCGCGCCAAGGCCCTCCGCGACCGCCTCCTCTCCGCCCCCAAGACCCTCGCCGCGCGCCAGGCCGCCCTGGCCGCCAAGCAGACCGCGCTCGAGGCCGCCAAGAAGGCCCTCCAGGACGCCCGCGCGAAGATCAAGAACCGCGAGGTCCAGGTCCAGGGGCTCAACACGAAGATCGACGACCTGAAGGTCAAGCTCAACGCCGTCAAGAAGAACGACGAGTACAAGGCCCTCCAGAACCAGATCGCCCACGACAAGGCCGCAATCACGAAGATCGAGGACGAGATCCTCGACTCCATGGGCCAGGTCGAGACCCAGGCGGCCGACGTCGCCAAGCTCGAGGGAGAGACCAAGGCGTTCGCCGCCGAGGTCGTCTCGATCCAGGCCCAGATCGAGTCCCAGGCCGGCGAGCAGAAGTCGCAGCTCGCCGCGCTCGAGGCCGCGATCGTCGAGGCCGAGGCCGTCATCCCCGAGGACGACCGCGAGCGCTACAAGCGGACCGTCAAGCAGAAAGGCGCCGACGCCCTGGCCCAGATCGAGTCGGGCGCGTGCTCGCACTGCTACGTCGAGGTCACGCCCCAGGTCATGAACGAGCTGATCAACAAGAACGGCATGACCTTCTGCATGACCTGCGGCTGCATCCTCTACCTGGCCGAGGAGGACATGCCCAACACCCGCCGCACCGCGCGATGACGGCGACGGGGCATCACCGGAGATGCCCCGCCATCGGCAGCAGGTAGAAGGCGAATCCGAGGATGACGTAGAGCATCAGCAGCATCGCCCCCTCGAGCCAGTTCGACTCGCCGTCCTCGGCGGCCATCCGCGCGACGATCGCGGCGAGGATGACCGCGACGACCTCGAACGTCGAGAAGAGCAGGTCCATCGGCCCGTGCCGGGGCCTCAGGTAGCTCGCGAAGACCAGCACCGGCGCGACGAACAGCGCCACCTGGATCGCCGAGCCCAGGGCGATGCCCACGGCCAGGTCCATCTGGTCCTTCATCGCGACCAGAATGGCCGTCGAGTGCTCGGCCGCGTTGCCGATGATGGCGACGACGATCACGCCCATGAAGACCTCGTTCATTCCCAGGGCCTCACCCGCGGGCACGACGGCCTCGACGAGGATCTCGCTCATCCAGGCAACGAAGCCCGTCGCGGTGATGAGGATGATCGCCGACCGCCTCACCCCCCACGGGCCCGGCTCGTCGTCGAGGGGCGACCGGGTCCCCTTGTGGCCGAACAGGTCCCTGTGCGTGACGAGGCTGAAGAGCAGGCTCAGCCCGTACGTGAACATCAGGAGGACGGAGACGCCGAGACTGAGCCTGTGCTCGAGCCTTGCCTCGCCCGCCCCGACCATGCCGTGAAAGATCGCCGGCACGAGCAGGCCGACTGCGGCCAGGACCATCAAGGTCGACCCGTTGCTCGCGACGGTTCGGTTGAACTTCTGGACCGGATACCTGATACCGCCGGCCAGGATGCTCGCGCCGAGGACGAGCAGGAGGTTGCCCACGATGCTCCCGACGAGCGACGCCTTGACCACACCGTCGAGCCCCTGGCGGAGCGCGAGCAGGGCGAGGATCAGCTCGGCGGCGTTGCCGAAGGTCGCGTTGAGCAGGCCGCCGATTCCGGGCCCGAGGCGGTGGGCAATCGACTCCGTCGAACGGCCCATCAGCCCGGCGAGCGGCACGATGGCGACCGCGGCGGCGAGGAAGCAGACGACGGGGGCCAGATCCAGGCCCGCGGCGACGATCGCGAGGGGGACGGCGGCGAGGAACCAGGCCTCCCAGCCCCACCCTCGCGGGTCGATCAGCGCGCGGGGGGGTCGGTTGACTCCGTTTCGCGCCAAGAGATAATATCTCCGTGGGTGCCGACGCCCCCCCGGCTTGCCGGGCTCGCGTGCGTGAGGGACGGCGTGACGGACCCGGGTTTCTGACCGATCTGCGAGGCACCTCTCATGGCCGGGAACGTGGTGGAGTTTACCGACGCGAACTGGAGCTCGGAAGTCCTGGGCTCCCAGGTCCCCGTCATGGTCGACTTCTGGGCCCCCTGGTGCGGGCCGTGCCGCATGCTGGCCCCGACGATCGAGAAGCTTGCCGGCGAGCTCAATGGCAAGGTGAAGGTCGGCAAAATGAATACCGACGAGAACCAGGAGACCCCCGGCGGCCTGCGGATCTCGGCGATCCCGACGGTCCTGGTCTTCCAGGGCGGCAAGGAAGTCGAGCGGCTCGTCGGCGTGAACACCGAGGCCAAGTTCAAGGCCGCCCTGGCCAAGCTGGGCGTGGCCTGACCCGTAGCGCGCCTCGTGCCCGAGGCCCGATCCCGTGAAGATCAAGGTCTGCGGGCTGACGACCCCGGCCGACGCCGTCGCGTGCGTCGACGCCGGAGTCGACTGGATCGGCCTCAACTTCCATCCCGGCTCGCCGCGGTTCGTCGAAGTGGAACGAGCCGTCGTGATTCGCTCTGCGCTCGGTGGGCGAGCCGAGGCCGTCGGGCTCTTCGTGGACCGGCCCGCCGAGGAGGTCATGGCGACGGTGTGCGCCGTGGGGCTCGATGTCGTTCAGCTACATGGGGACGAGCCGCCGGAATATCTGGCGGAATTGGCGGGCGTGCGGGTCGTCAAGGCGTTTCGCCTGAAGGATGTGGAGTCGGCCTCGGCGATCCGTCTCTATCTTGACCGGGCCGAAGTTCTTGGCCAACCGCCGCATGCGATCCTGGTCGATGCCTTCGTGCCCGGACTGGCGGGAGGGACCGGGATTGCCATCGCCGATGAGTTGCTGGGCCTGATCCCGGCACATCCCCGGCTGATCCTCGCGGGCGGCTTGACACCCGAGAACGTCGCCGACCGGGCTGGTCGGGTCGGGCCGTGGATGGTGGACGTGGCGAGCGGGGTCGAGTCGGAACCGGGGCGGAAGTGTCCGGAGCGCATCGGCGCGTTCGTCGCAGCCATCCGAGGATGTTCGTAAGGTCCGCCGAGCGGACGTCACGCACCCTTATGGCGACTTCTTCGCTTCGACCTTCTCGTAGGTCGAGAGCGTGGCGTTGGTCCCGCTCGTCTCGAACCCGCGGGGCCGTTGCTCCTCCGGAGCTTCTGGCGGTGGGTAGCAGTGGTACAGCCTATTGCCTTCAATCTTGTAGATTCCGAAGACCTGTTCGCCCTTCCTGGCCTCGTTGGCATGCATCATCGTGATCTGCTTCGGCGTGCTCGACGGATCGACGGTGTAAACGAAATCCTGCCTCTCACCCTGCCGGGGGAAGAACAGGGTGCCCTTCCCATCGGTGCCGAGTTCCAGGACCGGCGGTGGAAAGCCCACCGCGAACCCGGCTCCGCGGCTCTGGAAGCGGAACATCTCCCATCGACCGGCCAGGGCCCGAAACTCCTTGCGCTTCGCGTCCTCGTCGTCCGCCAGGAGCGCGGTCGTCGCGAGCAGGACGGAGGCCGGGAAGATGAGAGACCGGCGCATTGTCGACTCGCAGTCAGCGCTTGAACGCCTGGGAAGACGACCGTAGCCTATCACAGCCGAGAGCGAACCCGGTGCGCCAGAAAAACCCGTCACTCCACCGTCACGCTCTTCGCCAGATTCCTCGGCTTGTCGATGTCCCGCCCGAGCAGCCGGGCGACGTGGTACGACAGGAGCTGGAGAGGCACGGCCGCCACCAGGGGCTGGACCACCTCGGGCACGTCGGGGATCGGCAGGAAGACGTCGGCCAGGCCCTGCAACTCGTCGTCCCCCTCGGTGCCGACGGCGATCACCGGACCCCGCCGCGCCCGCACTTCCTCGATATTCCCGAGCGTCTTGGCGTGCAGCGAGCCCTTCGGGGCCACGAACACGCTGGGCGTGTCGGGGTCGACCAGGGCGAGCGGGCCGTGCTTCATCTCGGCCGTCGGGTAGCCCTCAGCGTGGATGTACGTGATCTCCTTGAGCTTCAGCGCCCCTTCGAGCGCGACGGGGAAGTGCAGGTCGCGGCCGAGGTACATCACGCTCCGCGCCTTTGCGAGCCGCTCGGCCGCGGCGATGATCTGTGGCTCGGTCTCGAGCACGCGGCTGATCGCGTCGGGGGCCGACTCCATCGCCTCGACGACGGCCAGGCCGTCGGAAAAGGAGAGGAACCGCAGGCGGCCAAGCTGGAGGGCCAGCATCGTCAGCACGGCCACCTGCGCCGAGAAGGCCTTCGTGCTGGCGACGCCGATCTCGGGCCCGGCGTGGAGGTAGATGCCGCCGTCGGCCTCGCGGGCGATCGTCGAGCCCACGACGTTGCAGATGGCCAGCGTGGGATGCCCCCGCCGCTTCGCCTCGCGGAGGGCCCCGAGCGTGTCGGCCGTCTCGCCCGACTGGCTCAGGACGAACACGAGCGTCCGGTCGTCGAGCGGCGCGTTCCGGTAGCGGAACTCCCCCGCGTACTCGACCTCGACCGGCAGGTTCGCCAGCCGCTCGATCAGGTACTCGCCGACCAGCGCAGCATGCCAGCTCGTGCCGCAGGCGGCGAGGACAACGCGTCGCACACGGCGAAGAGCGGCGAGCTGACATATTGAGCCCGCCGAACTGGGCCGTTCCCTCGTTGCGGCGGAGCCGGCCGCGGCAGGTGTCGCGGACGGTGTTCGGCTGCTCGCGGATCTCCTTGAGCATGTAGTGGGCATGCTCGCCCAGTTCGTCGCGGTCCGGCCGCCAGTCGATCCGGTCGATCCTCGGTGTGATCGACCCGCGCTCGCGGTGGACGATCTCGAAGTCGTCGGGCGTCAGGCGGACGACCTCGCCGTCTTGCAAGAAGGCGACGCGAGCCGTGTGCGGCGCGATGGCCGACGGGTCGCTCGCCAGCAGGTGCTCGCCGTCGCCGAGCCCGACCACGAGCGGGCTGCCGAGCCTTGCACCGACGACCTCGCCGGGGCGGCTCGGGCTCACGACGGCGAGGCCGTACGTCCCTTCGAGCATCGGCAGCGTACGCTGGACGGCCGCGAACAGATCGCCCCCGCCGGCCAGTTCCCGGGCGATCAGATGCGCGACCACTTCGGTATCCGTCTGACTGCGGAAGGCGACGCCCCCGGCCTCGAGCGAGCGCCGGAGCGCGGCGTGGTTCTCGATGACGCCGTTGTGGACGACCGCGACGGCCGACGCGCCCTCGCCGCCGACGTGGGGATGGGCGTTCGAGTCCGTGGCGGGACCGTGCGTCGCCCAGCGCGTGTGGCTGATGCCGCACGTCCCGCGCGCGGGATCGGTCCCGACGGCCTCCTCGAGCGCGGCGACGCGGCCGGCGCGCTTGCGGAGGGCCATCTTCGCGCCGTCGATCGTGGCCAGGCCCGCGCTGTCGTATCCGCGATATTCGAGACGGCGGAGCCCGGCGAGCAGGATCGGGCTCGCGTCGTGACTGCCGGTGTATCCGACGATGCCGCACATGATGGGTCCCTCCGTCCGTTACGTCTCCAGCGAGAACGGCGTGAAATCCGTGTCGTAGTCGAAGTAGTCCTCGTGCTCGGCTCGCTTGAGGAAGCCGACGACGCGGTAGGTCAACGGCGTGGCGACGACTTCCCAGAGGACCTTCAAGGCATAATTCGTGAACAGGATGCGAACGACCCGCTCCAGCGTCCAGCCGGGAGCACCCAGAAACGCCAGCGGATAGAAGACGAGCGAGTCGACCAGCTCACCGACGACCGTCGAGCCGATCGTCCGGGTCCAGAGCCAGCGGCCTTCGGTCAAGACCTTCATCTTCGCGAGGGTGAACGAGTTGGCGAACTCGCCGCAGAGGAAGCCGAGAAACGAGGCGATCGCGATCCGCCCGAAGCCACCGAAGACGGCCTGATAGGCCCCCTGGTTCGGCCAGCCAGGGGCCGGCGGGAGCGCCAGCACGACCTGGGTGACAATCGCCGTGAACGCCAGGGCCGCGAACCCTGCCCAGACGACCTTGCGCGAGCGGGCGTAGCCGTAGACCTCCGTGAGGATGTCGCCGAAGAGGTAGCTGATCGGGAAGAACAGCACGCCCGCACCGAACACGAAGCCGCCGATGCCGACCTGCTTCGACGCCGAGACCAGGTTCGTGCAGAGGATCACCGTGACGAACGCCGCCATGATGAGGTCGTAATACTTGTACGAGCGTTTCTGCCGGGCTTGCGGCGGGGCGGGCTCGGTGGCGATGGTCATCGGGCGACGTCGCGCGGGGACGCGGGGATGGCGCCGGGCCGCAGGGTCCGACGTCGTTCGAGAGAGGAGGGCGCATTGTCCCCGCGGCGGGCCGAATCCTCAAGGCGAGTCGCGCGGGAGGTCCCACCGGTCCTTCGGCCGCCGGGCTCGGGCGTTGACGATGTTGCCGGCGATGATCAGCCCGACTCCGGCCACGATCCCGACGTAGAGGAGCGACTCGACGACCGGCCCGGGCGCGTGATCGGCACGCATCCGGACCTGGACGAGGCCCAGCAGGCAGGGGGCCTCGATCAGGTAGCCGACGAGTCGGAGGATCGTGCCGGGGCTCGGTCCCATGCGATCTCCCATAGGGCCGGCGCGAGCCGAGGGTCGTCGGGGCTTGCCGTTTCACCTCGGGCGCGGTCGGGGTATGGTCACGAGCGCCGTTGGTGGGCTGGGGCTAATGGGTTCCGAAGGCAAACTATACATACGTTCTAACAACTTCGATGGCCGCCAGCAACAGGCCGCAGGTCGCCACGAACCCCTTGCGCGGATAGCTCAGCAACCGGAAGACGAGGTGAAGTCCATATGTCAAGAGTGCCGGCACGGCAGCCAGCGAGACCGCTGTCAGTAGCACCAGGCAACCGGACAGGACGAAGAACTGCGCGTAAAGTGTCAGAAACATAGTCCAGAACTTCGCGTCGCTCATGTACGTCAGCTCGTAGTTAGTGTACTTGGATTGGATGACCCCGAACGCGCCGAGCGCAGCCAAAAGTACCCCCGGCATCAGGCACGGAACGATGCCCATTAGCCAGACTTTCGGTTGCCGGAAATAATTAAAGATCCAGACATAAGCAGGGCGGATGCGTTCGAACAGCCACCCCGTCGCCTTCTCCAGGCGCGGCGCCAGCTCCGTGTAGTCGATGAAGGCGAGAAGAAAGCCGGCTATCGTCATCGTTCAGGCGCCCACCGATGGACGACGAAACGGGATCGAGAAGGACGACCGGCCGTTTCTGGCCGGCCCGCGCCCGGTTCCACGGGCGGCCAAGGACTCGTGTTGTCGCAGCAGCTTAGCCGCTAGAGCGTCCGATTCGGTTCACTAAACCGGCAATATACTAGTATCGCAATCACATTGCGACGGTGTCATCCTCGGGGCGACCGGATTTGAAACCGGTCGCCCGGGTTTCTTTACAAGGTTTCCATTTGAACGATTCGCGGCCGGCCTGCTTCGGTTCACCGCGCGAATGGCACTTAGATTTGCGCAATCCGCTATAGCCAAAACGTTTGCGGCGGAGGCCAGCCCGTCGCCCTGAGGAGCCTCCGAACGTGTGCCCGTCCACGCTCGGCTGCGAATCAAGGGCGCATCGTGACGACCGAGGCGTGCTCATTTTAGCAACCGAGTTTCTGGCGGCTCTCAGAATCGGCCGAAGCGAAATCCACGTAATAGTTTGCAGAAATCTACGTGCCATTCGTTCACCGCGCCGAAGCGGCCACCGCGGTCGCCGCCGGCCAGTTCGCGCCGGTCCTTCCTGATCAGGCCTTGGGCAACTCGTACCCCGCCCTCGGCTCGCGCGCCAGCAGGGCATTGGCCTCGGCGTCGTTCTTGAACGACTCGGTCTCGTTGTCCCAGAACAGCTTGCGGCCGACCTTGTAGGCGATGTTGCCCAGGTGGCACGTGTTGGTCGAGCGGTGCGCGATCTCGATGTCGGCGACCGGGCGCTGTCGCGATTTGAGGCAGTCGAGGAAGTTCCGGACGTGCGCCCCGATGCCGTCGTCCTTCGTCTCGAATCGCGAGCCCTGCAGGCCGATCCTCCGGATCGGGCGGTCGCCCTGCACGAGCTTGATGCCGTACGGCAGGATCACCTTGTCGGGGATGATCTCGTGGCCCGAGCGGTCGAGGATGAGGCTGCCGTCGGTGCCGCAGAAGAGGATGCCGTAGCCGTGGCCGTTAAAGGGCAGGCCGTTGCCCTTGCGCATCGAGTAGGTCAGGGTGCAGCCGGGGAAGTCGTAGACGACCTGCAAGGTATCGGGCGTGTCGCGGTTGTCGTCCGTGGTGACGATCCCGCCTGTCGAGGTGACGGCCTGCGGTCCCTTGGCGTCGAGGGCCCAGAGGGCGATGTCGTTGAGGTGGACGCCCCAGTCGCTCATCATGCCGCCGGCGTAGTCGAAGAACCAGCGGAAGAGCAGGTGGCAGCGGTTGATGTTGTAGGGCGACTTGGGCGCGGGGCCGAGCCAGCGGTCGTAGTCGATGTAGGGCGGCGGGTCGGTGTCGGCGGGACGGCCCATGCCGGTCGGGCTGATGTTCTCGAAGTTCCAGGTCTGGATCCAGAACACCTTGCCGATCTTGCCGGACTTCACCGCCTCGACGGCCTTCTGGAAGTTCTCGGACGACCGCTGCTGCGTGCCGATGGCCATGATCTTGTTGGTCTTCCGCGCCGCGGCGATCATCGCCTTGCCCTCGGCCACGTTGTGACCGACCGGCTTCTCGCAGTAGACGTCCTTGCCGGCCATCACCGCGTGGATCGCGGGCAGGGCGTGCCAGTGGTCGGGCGTGGCGATGACCACGGCGTCGATCGACTTGTCGTCGAGCAGCTCGCGATAGTCCTTGACGGCCTTCGCATCGACGCCCCGGGCCTCCTTCATCTTCTGGGCGGTCTCGGAGGCATGGCGTTCGTCCACGTCGGCCGCGGCGACGAACTCGACCTCCTTGTTCGCGAGGAAGGCCTTCATCACGTCGTTGCCGCGATTGCCCGCGCCGATGAGGGCGAGACGGACCTTGTCATTGGCCCCCATCACCGAGCGTCCCGAGGCCAGCACCGCGGCCGCGCCGGCGGTGGCTCCGACGAACTCCCTGCGCGAGACGTGTCCGTTGCTCATGGTTGTGGCCCTCGTCGGTGAGTCGGTGGTGTGGTGCCGGGACGGGAAGTGACCCCGATGGTAACGACGGCCCAGACGGGTCGCCAGGGGTTGGCTCAGGGGAGGACGCGACATCCGACCGCCGTATTGAGGCCGATCATGCTCCGCCGGTGGCGGATCGCCGTGTCGCGGTACTGGCGGACCGTGTCGTTGTACTCCTTCTGGACGGCCAGGAAGCGGGTGACGTCGGGCAGCTCGCCCGCGAGGAACAGCTTGCGGGTATCGTCCAGCGCCGAGCGGGCCGAGACGAGGACGCTGCGTTCGAAGCGGTCGAGATAGACCTTCGTCACCTCGTACTCGCGCTGGGCCTGGCGGACCTCGATCGAAACCTGCCGCTCGAGCGACGCGAGCTGGATGTTGGTCTGCGAGATATTGAGCCTGGCTCGCTGGATGTTGCCCTGATTCCGGTTGTAGAGCGGCACCGGCATCGTGATGCCCAGGGCCCAGGACGTCGCGCTCTTCAGGCCGACCGGGACGTTGCTCTGGAACGTGTAGGGCTGGTAGAGCAGGTAGGCGTCGGCGAAGCGGTTGGCCTCCTGCAGCTTCAGGTCCGCATGCGCGAAGCCGACGCCGAGGCGGAAGGCGATCAGGTCGGGCCGGGACGTCATGGCGATTTGCGTCAGCTCCTCAATGCCCGGCGGCGGCGGGGCGACGTCGCGAAGCGTGCCGCGGAGCTTGATCGCCTCGGCCGTCTCGGGCGGCATGTTCAGATAGCCGCCGAGCGTCCGCAGGGCCTTGAGCAGCCCCTCCTGGGCGTCCATGACGCCGACCTCCGAGGCGTCGCGCTGGGCGCGGACCCGGTTGATGTCCGACCGGGTCCGCTCGCCGCGGACGGCCAGCCCTTCCATCGACTTCACGAGACGGTCGAGCCCGGTCAGCCCCGTCTCGGCGTAGCGCAAGGTCTCGCGGGCCGCCTGGGCGTTCACGTAGGCGTAGCCCACGTTGGCCAGCATCAGGCGGACGGCGTCCTGGAACTGCGCCTCGACGATGCGCCGGGCCTGGACGGCCGCGGCGGTCCTCGCCTGGCGCTTGTGGGAGATGTCGAGCGGGTGCGAGACGTTGACGTCGTACTGCGTCTGGCCGCCAGGGCGATCCTTGCTGTAGCTGCCGTAGGGGATGAGCTGACCGTCGGCGTAGAGGAGCGGGTTGGCCCGCAGGCTGGCCTGGAGGACGTCGGCCTGGGCCAGGTTGATCTCATATTTGCGGGCCATGAGCTCGAGGTTGGCGCGAACGGCGATCTCGATTGTCTGGTCGAGCGTGAGGCCGTCGTCCGGGCCCTCGTCCGGCATGGTCGGCAGCTCGAGCGCGCCGTACAGCGGGACGGAGGTCAGCGGCAGCGGGGCGGGGAGGCCGATGGCCATCGGGGCGGTGATCTGGTCGGCCCCGGCCCCGGGCGTGGTGATGGTGGTCGGCACGCGCGGGACCGCCGCGCCGGGCCGGCCGCCGAGGATCTGCCCACCGGGGCCCTGGAGAAAGCTCCCGCCACCAACCCCAGGCATCGGCCCAAGCGTCGAGGTTTGCGACCCCGGCTTCATCCCCGGGCCGGCGGAGGGCTTCTCCTCAACGATCGTCGGCACCTGCACCGAGGCCGGGCCAGTCCAGGCGACCAGCACCAGAATCGCGATCCGGCGGATCGTCCGGCCGCGGATATCCATGACCCACTCCTGCGGGGCGACGCACGCGGGCCGTGCGTCGGAGCCTCGGGTTCCACCCGGGCGGGCCGTCGTCGGATGACGGCGAACGTGGAGGCCCCTCGCCGACCATGGTCGGAGTGGGCCCCAGGCTCTCTGATCGGGAGGGACGCGATCGGGGGTCCAGCCGTCCCGGCCCACCCGGGACAATCCCGCCCCTACGATTGACGCTCGCGGATCGACCGGATTAGCTTGACGGGGGACTTGCCGATCGGAAGACACCAGGCGCGAGGTGGGTCATGACGCGGCGCATGAGTCCGTGGGGGTTCGTGTTGGTCCTGGCGGCGCCTACGTTCGCGGGGGCGCAGACCCAGGCGACGGCCAATCCGAACCAGGTCGCGGCCAAGGTGGAGCGCGCCCCGCTCTACCTGACGCTCCCCGACCGCTACCAGGTGCCGAACCTCCTCGAGCCCCTGCGCAAGGTCGTCGTCATGGCCCCGGCCGACGGCGTGCTCAAGAGCCTGGCCGTTCCCGTCGGCGCAACCGTCAAGGAGGGGCAGGAGATCGGACGGCTCGACACCGCCGCGACGATGGCCCACCTCAAGATCGCCATGGCCAGCGTCAAGGAACGCCAGGCCGAGCTCGACGGCGCCCGCGCGACCGATGCCGCGGCCTCCGGGGGCGCGACGACCCCGTCCAAGGCCGGCTACGCCGCGATCGCCGAGGCCCGGCTCGACGCCGCCAAGGCCCACGTCGAGCTGGCCCAGATGGCGGTCGACGCCTGCACCCTCCGCGCCCCCTTCGCCGGCAAGATCATGGCCGTGTCCGTCAGCCCGGGGCAGTACCTCTCGCGCGGGGCGACCATCCTCGAGCTCGCCGACGTCTCGAGCGTCCGCGTCCTCCTGCCCGTCGACCGGACGGCGGTGACGTTGAACGGGACGGTGAACTTCACGATCGAGGGGAATGGGGTGAACGGCAAGGTTCAGGCCCTGCTGCCGCTGCCCGAGCGGGACGCCACGCTCCGCGAGCTGGCCTCGCCTCTGGCCGCGGCGTGGCTCGTGGTCCCGAATCCTTCGGCGCCTACGAGCCTGGGCAGCGGGCGCAGAGCCCGTTCTTGCCCAATGCCCTGATCGCAGGCGTGCCCTCCTACTCGACCCTCAAGGACGACGCCGGCAACCCGACCGTCCAGGTCATCCGGGGCGAGCGGGTGACGGACGTGCCGATCCGGGTCATCGGAGCCCTCGGAGTCGACCGGCTCCAGGTGACGGGACCGTTCCGGGCCAGCGACGTGCTGATCCAGTCGACGTCGGTGCCCCTCCGGGCCGGGACGTTCATCCGGTTCAGCGACGCCGCGCCCGCCCGGATGGTCGAGGGCGTCCCCCCGCCGGCGGAGCACGTGGGCGAGGCGGCCGAGGTCGCCCCGGCGGGCATCGCCCCCATCGGCTCGGGCCGGACCGCCGGTCGACCCGCGACCCGCCCGGCCGCCCCCGCCCCGGCGGCCACGAAGCCCGCCACGGGCGGGGTCACGCCCTTCTGACCTGGGACGTGCCGACCGAACCCGAGGTCGAGGACGGTCGATTCAAGTTGTTTCTAGAAAAGCCTTTGTGGCAATAGTCTACCGGGAATTGGCTTCGATTCGCCGAGCCGCACGGCGGCAAATTGGCTTCGTTTGGCACGGCGGCGGACCGCGAGATTGGGTTCGTTTCGCGCGACACGGCCCCCTGAGATTGGGTTCGTTTCGCACCGCGCGCGCGGCCGCGCCGGGTTCGGTCGGCGCGGCACCTGGGCCGGATTGTCGGGTCGCGGCTTCGCACGGGCGGACCGTTCCTCCCGTATGATCGGGAGGGAGGCCCGGCCGTCCTCCCGGCCCGCGGCGGTTGACCCGTCGCGGCTGGCCGGTTTAGCCTGGGCCGCGACTCGAGGGCGAGGGGGGACGCGCGTGGCCTCGTTGTTCGTCATCCAGGGGGCCGACCAGGGGAAGCGGTTCGAGCTCGCCGACGGCGCGGCCGGGCTCGGCCGCGACGCGACGAACACGATCCGGCTCCACGACCACGAGATCTCGCGCAGACATGCGGAGGTCCGACGCGACGGCGACGGCTACCGCGTCGTCGACGTCGGCTCGGCCAACGGTACTTACGTCAACGGCCAGGCCGTCGAGCAGGCCGGCCTGAAGGCGGGCGACCAGGTGCGGCTCGGCCAGACGGTCATGCTCTTCGACGCCGCCCCGCCGGCCGCGCGCGAGCTGACCGACCGCGTCGACCTGCTCGGCCTGGCCAGCCCCGGCGACCGTTCGGCGATCCTCAAGAGCATCCCCGCCGACGAGGGCTCGCGCGTCCTCGAGGCCCCCGGCTCGGCCGGCGAGTGGCTCAAGGAGCGGCTCGCCAGCCTGGCCGTCATGTACCGTGCGGCGCAGGCGATCAGCAGCGTCGTCGAGATCGATGCGCTGCTCCCGCAGGTTCTGCAGCTCGTTTTCGACTCGATCGGCGCCGACCGCGGCGTGATCCTGCTCCGCGACGAGGCCGGCGAGCTCGTCCCCAAGGCCGTCCGCTGGCGAGGGCCCGCCGAGCCCGACGAGCGGCTGAAGATCTCGCGGACGATCATCGATCACGTGCTCAGCAAGGGTCAGGGCGTCATCACCTCCGACGCCCCGGCCGACGCGCGGTTCGGCCCGGCTCAATCGATCGTCGACTACGGCATCCGCGAGGCCATGTGCGTGCCGATCCAGGGCCGGCACGCCACGCTCGGCGTGCTCTATGTCGACGCCCTGGCACCGCTCGACGGCGGCGCTCCTCGGCGGCATGCGGCACCGGTTCAGCAACGATCACCTCAAGCTGATGGTCGCGCTCGGGCACCAGGCGGGGCTGGCGATCGAGAACACCGAGCTCTATCAGGCCAAGGTCCAGGCCGAGCGGCTCGCGGCGGTCGGGCAGACGATCGCGACGCTCTCGCACCACATCAAGAACATCCTCCAGGGCCTCCGCGGCGGCGGCTATCTCGTTGAGATGGGCCTGGAGGGTAAGGATGAGCCAACGATCCGCAAGGGCTGGGCGATCGTCGAGAAGAACCAGGCGAAGATCTACAACCTCGTCATGGACATGCTCTCGTTCTCGAAGGATCGCGAGCCCGCCCTCGACCCCGCGGACCTCAACGCAACGGTCGCCGACGTCGTCGAGCTGATGCGGTCGCGGGCCGGCGAGCTGAACGTCGCGCTCGAGTGGACGCCGGCCGAAGGGATGCCCGAGATGCTCCTCGACGCCGAAGGTATCCATCGCGCCGTGCTCAATATCGTCACCAACGCGATCGATGCGGCCGAATCGGCCGACGGCGGGCGCGTGGCCGTCTCGACCTCGTGGGACGAGGAGTTCGCCGTGGCTCGCGTCGCCGTTTCCGATAACGGCGTAGGCATTCCCGAGGGAGAAGTCGGAGGGATCTTCCGCGTCTTCGCGTCGACCAAGGGCTCGCGCGGGACGGGGCTCGGGCTGTCGGTCTCGCAGAAGATCGTCCGCGAGCACGGCGGGAAGATTTCCGTGGTGTCGGAGCCGGGCAAGGGGTCGACGTTCACGATCGAGCTGCCCCTCAAGCGTCCCGAGGGGCGCGAGGGGGAGGCGCTTCAGACGCTGAGTTAGGGTGTTCTCTGCGGATCGTCGCCGTCTTCTCCGGCTGGGGCGCCCGCCGTGGGGGCTGTCGCGGGCGGGCACGGAGGCCCGCTCCACCCGGGAAAGCCGGCACCGACCGACTGCAACCGCGCCCGCGAATTCGCCCGGCCCTCCGATCACATCATGCCGCCCGGGTTGCCCATGCCCCGGTTTCGGGGGCCGCCCATGTTCATTCCACGCATGCCTCCCATCCGCATGACGCCGCCGTTGGCGGAGCGGAACTCGATTCCGCCCTCGGTGCCGAGATCGACCAGCTCCTCGTCGTTGATGTACACCATCCGGTCGCGGATCTGGTAACTCAGCGAGAACTGGTCGAGGGCCAGCCGCAGGACGACGCGGAGCGGGACGTCCTCGAGCTCGATCGGCGCGATCGTCTTGAAGACCTTCCTCCGCTTTTCCTGGCCGGGCCGGTCCTCGACGAGGACCAGCGGGTCGACGTAGATCGGGACCCCCTTGGGCAGCCCGGCCTTCGCGTCCCTGGTCGACTCGCGGAGGGTCGCGAGGACCTGGTCGAGCGTCGTCCCCTCGGGAAACGTGATCGACGCCGTGTTCTCCAGCGCCTGCTCGATCGCCTTGTCGCGCTCGGCGTCGGCCGGGTCGATCTTCGGCAGCCTGCGCGGCCTGGGCGGCTCGGGCTCGCCGATCGCGCCGGCCTCGCCGTCGGCGGCCCTGGCCTTCGGGCCGTCGCCGGGATTGGGGCCGGGATTGACCTTCAGGGCTGTCGGCTCCGCGGTCGTGCCCGCCGGCTTCCGGTTCCGCTCCGACTCGGCCCAGCGATCGACCTGCTCCTGGGCCTGGACGTGCGGCGAACTGGGCGTTGAGATGGTCGAGCTTGCTGCCCTGGCCGGCATCGGCCCGTTTCTTGGACGCGGCCTCCACCTCGCGCGCGGACTCCAGCGTACGCAGGGCCTGGAGGTAGCCCGGATCGGGCCCCCCGAGCTCGTGCCGGGCCTGGTCGGCCACGCCCTGCCAGTTCTGGAGTTGGTTGTTCAACTGGCCGAGGGAGCCCTGGGCCAGCTTGTTGTTCGGCGCGTCGATGAGTTTCTTAAGCGTGCCGATCGCCTCCTCGGCGATCCGGAGCCGCTCGCCCGCGCTGCCCGGGGGCGTCGTCACGGCCGCAGCGGGATTCTCGGGCTTGGGAGTCGTGTCGGCGGGCTTGACGAGGGGATCGGCCCTCGCGATCGACTCGTTGACCGGTTTGCCCGCGGAGGGCTGTCCCGGCCAATTCGCGATCCGTCGCGCGTACTCCTCGGCCTCGCTCCGATCGGACGCGGCCTTGCTCAGCTCGGCGACCGGGATCCCGCCTTGCTTGAATAGATCACGGGCGATCGACTCGACCTTGCGGCTCGTCTCGAGGAACGAGCGGAGGGCCTCGGCCTTGTCCCGCCCTGCGGCGACCCGCGCTAAAAGGACGCGACGATTCAAGCGGTCCATGTCCTCGAGCTTCGCTTCGCCGGCCTCAACGAGCTTGAGCTGGTTGGAGAGCACCTGCTCGGCGAACTTGACCCGTTCGGCGGCCGCGTCGGCGGGCGTCGACGCGGCCGGGGCGGGCTTGTCGGGCTTCGGTGTCGTGTCGGCGGGCTTGACCCGGGGATCGAGCCTCGCGATCGGCTCGCCGTCCGCCACGCCTCCGGTCGTCAGCGGGAAGCGGATCAGGCCGGGCGGGAGGTTCCAGACCTGCCGCGTGTGGTCCTCGGCCTCCATCCGGTTGATCTGGGCCCGGGTCACGTCGGTGAAGGCCCCCACTCCCCGCCTGAAGCGGTCGCGGACGAGTGACTCGACCTCCCGGCTCGTCTTGATGAAGGAGCGGAAGGCGTCGGCCTGGTCTCGCCCCGCCGCGATCCGCGCCCCGAGGACGCGGCTATTCCAGAAGGGGATATCGGCGTCGGCGAGGTTAAGTTCTCCCGCGCGGAGCAGGGCGAGTTGATCCGCCAGGCCCTTCTCCGCGAGCCGGAGGCGCTCTTCGAGGGTGATCTCAGCCGGCGCCGCCGTGGGATCGGCCCCGGTCGAGTCGGCCTTGGCGACGTCGGTCTTGGACGTCGGCCGGCCGTCGTCGGGCCCCCGCTGGGCCGCGGCCCCCGGGCCGACGACGAGGCCGGCGACCAGAAGGGTCGCCACGAGCTTGAGCTTCGAGGTGGTCATCACGGGCAGGACTCCCTGGGCCAGGGCCAGCGCGCGAGCCGAGACGATCGCCGACGAGACGAGCCAGGGCGCGAGCGGGCCGGCCGCGGCGAGCGCCGCGGCCTTGGTGGTTGACTCCAGGAGCACGCCCGGCACCGCGGCCTCCGACTCCCTCGCCAGCGTCGCCAGCAGGGCCCCCGAGGTCAGCCCGACGCCCCGCCGCGCCAGGCGGCCGCGGAGCAGGTCGCGGGCGCGGGCGAGCCGGCCCCGGACCGTCCCCACGGGCCACCCGAGCTCCCGCGCCGCCTCCTCGTGGGTCCGGCCCTCGAAGTAGCAGAGCAGAATCGCCGCTCGGTACGACGACGGCAGGCGATCGACCTCGGCGTGGATCGAGGCCCGTTCGTCGAGCCGGTCGAGGTCGTCGCCGACCGGGCCTTGCGGCTCGGGCCCGCAGGACTGCCGGTCGCGACGGCGGCTCGCGTCTGTCCGCGCCCGGATGGCGATCCGCCGCGCGACGCCGTGGAGCCAGGGCCCCAGGAGGTCGCGGTGGCGGACCGAGTCGGCCCGCTTCACGAGGACGAGGAAGACGGCCTGAAAGGCGTCGTCGACGTCGTTGGCGTCGCGGAGCAGCGAGCGGCAGATGGCCAGGACCATCGGGCCGTGCCGCGCGACGATCGCCTCGAAGGCGTCGTCGTCGCGGCGGGCGACGAAGCGGTCGAGGAGCTGGCCCTCGCCGAGCCCGGCGAGCGTCCCGGCCCCGAACAGGCGGCCGATCTGCCGGCAGGCCGAGGCGAGCTGGGTGCTGGACATGGAGAGAGGCCCCGGTGTCGGACGTGCATCCTCCTATTACTGCACGACCGAGGCCCGCGCAATACGGGTTTCTCCCCGTTTTCTCGGGCCATCACTGCAATCGCCGATCCGCCGCCTGGAGCCGCCTCTGGCGGAACTCCTCCACCCTCTGTTCGGCCTCGGCCGCCTGGTCCTCGTCCTCCAGCGTGGGCGCCCCGCCGATGTAGATCATGCCGTCGCGGACGCGATAGTCGAGGCTGAGCTGGTGGAGCATGATCCGCAGGGTAGTGCGGAGCGGGACGTCCTCGATGTCGAGGACCACCGTCGATTGCGGGGTCCTCTCGGCCTCCTGGAGCCCGATCGGGTCGACGTAGATCGGGATGGTCTTGCCCTTGGGGTCCTTCGTTGCCTCCTTGATGTACTTGAGGACGTCCTCGAGCGGCGTCTCACTGGCGAAGTTCATCGGGACGGCCTTCTCCAGCCGCTCCTCGATCAGCTTGTTCCGTTCGAGATCGGCGGGGTGCTGCTTCCTGGGCCTGGGGGCACGCTCAGCATCGCCACCGCCACCGAATTCGCCGCCCATTCCGCCGCCCTGGGCCTTCATTCCGCCGCCCTGGGCGCCCATTCCGCCGCCCATGCCTCCCATGCCGCCCGGCATTCCGCCCATGCCGGCCATCCCGCCGCCGCCCATTCCCATTCCCATTCCCATTCCCATTCCCATTCCCATTCCCATGCCGCCGTGCCCCTGGAGCAGCGACTCGGCCTTGAGCCGACGGTACTCGGCCTCGTCGACGTCGGCCTGCGAGAATCGGCCGGTGGTCACGCCCTCTTTCAGCCGGGCTTCGGCTGCCTTGAGGGCCTCGAGATAGGGCTTCGTGGCCTCCGCGACCGGGACGCCGGCGTCGATCTTGGCCTCGGCGAGGCGTTGCTGCCAGAGGAAGAGCTTGTCGTAATTGGCGGGCGCGGCGCCATGCTTCTCGGTCTCCCGAAGTGTGGCGATCGCCTTCTCGGCGACCTTGATCCGGGCGTCGGCCGTGGAGGCGCCTGCCCCTGCGCCGCCCATCGGGACACCGAGGTTGCGGATCGGCCGCCCACCCTGGCCTCCAACTGGTAGGCCGAGGCGCCCGGGCCGGCCAGGGCCGCGACCGCGAGGGTCGTCGCGGCGAGTTTCAGCTTCGTCGAAGTCGTGGTCATGGTCGTCAGGACTCCCTGGGTCAACCCGATGGCACGCGAAGAGACGGCCGCCGCAGCGCCGGCGGTGAGCGGGCCGGCGCCGATCGCCGAGGCGGCGGACGCCGTCGATTCGATCAAGGATTCCGGCACCGCCGCGCGGCCTTCGTCGGCCAGCAGGGCGGCCACGCCGCCCGCGATGGGGGCGACGCCGCGGCGGGCCAGCCGGTCGCGGAGGAGGTTCCGAGCGCGGTAGAGGCGGCCCTTGACCGTGCCGACCGGCCAGCCCAGCTCCTGCGCGGCCTCCTCGTGCGTCAGGCCGCGGAGGTCGCAGGAGAGGACCGCCAGACGATACGACTCGGGCAGGCGGTCGACCTCGGAGTGGACCGCCGCGCGGAAGTCGAGGCGGTCGGACTCGGGCTCGGTCCGGCCTTCACTTGCTGGATATTTGGCCTCGCGATCCCGACGCCGCGACGCCTCGTATTGCGCCCTGCGGGCGACCCGGCCCGCGACCGCGTGGAGCCAGCCTCCGAGAAGGTCGCGGCGGCGGAGGGTCTCGGCCTTGCGGACGAGCACGAGGAACGTGGCCTGGAACGCGTCGTCGACGTCGTTGGGGTCGCGGAGCACGGACCGGCAGACCGAAAGGACCATGGGGCCGTGCCGGGCGACGATCGCCTCGAAGGCCGCGCCGTCGCGGCGGGCGACGAAGCGGTCGAGGAGCTGGCCCTCGCTCAGGCCGGCGATGGTCCCGGCCCCGAACAAGCGGCCGATCTGGTGGCACGCGACCGCGAATTGACCGCTGGCCATGGCGTGAGGCCCCCGGCGTGACGTGCGTCTACCCCATTACGCACAGGCCGGGCGGGCGGCGGTTACAAGTTTTTCGGGAATCCGCCCTACGCCCGGTTGCCCCGGACGGCCAGCAGGCGGAGTGCGCGGTCGTGCAGCGGGCCCCACGGCGAGGGCAGCTCGGGCGTCGCGTCGGGAACTTCTCCCTCGATGGGGATCGGGCGGCCCGAGGGGTCGACCTGGACGAACTGCATCAGCCCATCGATCCAGGTCCTCGACCGGCCGGGCAGCGGAGTCCCGTGCAGGCCGATCACGACCATCGCCCGGCGCGGTGAACCTCGCGGCCGCGGATCTCGATGACCCGGCCGACCTTCACCGGCTCGAAGCAGCGGACGTCGAGGATGCGCTTTAATACGAGATTGGCGCCGGCGCCGATCGTCCGGTAGGCCGTCGCGTAGGCGGCCTCCAGGGCCAGCGAGAGCAGGCCGCCCGCGAAGAGGGTGCCGTAGTGGTTCGCATCGCGGGGGAGGATCAGGCGGTGCGTCAGCGTCTCATCGTCGGGCATCGTGGGGTCGCTCGGCGTCGGGAGATGGCTCGGTGCGGGGAAGCCTATCACGCGCCGTGCCGCGATCAAATCTCGTGCGATTTGCCGGCCGGCGCTTCGAGGGGCGCACGAGCGTCGAAAAAAACTCCACGAATCATTCCTCGCCCATTCACATGTCCCCCGCGGCTTCGCGTAGACTATTGAACTTACAAATCCCGGTGGCCGCTACCGCGACACGCCGCCGGGGTTGTATGATCTTGGCGGTACGGGTTTGACAAGTTCTCGCCGCCTGTGTCCCAAGCGAAAGTAAACCGCGTAGGGTTGAGGCACGCAGAGTTGTGCGGATCAGGCTGAAACGATAGAGGCGTCGGCCGAATCGACGCCGCCGAGTCGTCCGCGAGGTGTCGAAACCGAATGGAGCCCCGCCCCCCGGGGAAAATCCTACGAGATCGAGGTTTTCGCATCGCCGTGCCGGACAGGACGCCGACGTCCCGACGGCGCACCAGCCGCCGAAGCCAGATGCCGACGGCGGCCGCTGCCGCCGTCCCTGATATGATCGCCCGCGGGTTGGCGGGATGCCGATCCCCTGCAGTTGGTGGACGCACGTGAGAGCGCGGTCGGCACGGTAGGCCGTGACCGCACTCCTTGACGAGCGGCCGTCACAGCCGGCCCGCGGACACGTAACGATTGAGACCGATGATTCATGCATGCTTCCATCCACGCATTCCTGGGACATCTGGCGTCCGAACGGCAGGCATCTCCGCACACGCTCCGATGTTACGAGGACGACTTGACCCAGTTCGCCCGCTACTTGCTGGAAACCATCGGTGACGGGGCCGACCCGACCACGGTCGACGCACGCCGATTGCGGCTCCTATGCCGCCTGGCTTGGCACGAGGGGGTACGCGGCGACGACGGTGGCCCGGCGTCTTGCAAGCCTGCGATCATTTTTCCGGTACCAGCGGAGGCAGGGAACGATCGTCGGCGATCCCGCCGGAGGACTGCGGAACCCAAAGCAGCCGAAGAGGTTGCCCAAGCCGCTCGGCGTCGAGGATGTGACCCGCCTGCTCGACTCGATCCCGACAAGCACTCCGCTGGGCCTGCGCGACCGGGCGATGTTCGAGACCATGTATGGAGGCGGGTTACGCGTCTCGGAACTGGTCGGGCTGGATCTTGCCGGCCTCGACCTCGGGCAGGGACTCGTCCTGGTCCGGGGCAAGGGCCGCCGCGAGCGGCTCGCCCCGATCGGGCCGGTGGCGTCGGCCTGGCTGGGCCGCTGGCTCGCGGTTCGGACCCCGTTGCGAGCCAGCGAAACGTCGGTCTTCGTTAACAATCGCGGCACGCGACTTTCTACGCGGAGTGTTGGCCGGCTGCTGGAACGGTATCTGCTGGGTCTCGGTCTCGACCCATCCGCCAGCCCGCACACACTCCGGCACAGCTTCGCCACTCACCTTCTGGACCGCGGTGCCGACCTCCGAAGCGTTCAGGAGCTGCTCGGTCACCGCAGCCTGACCACGACCCAGATCTACACCCACGTTTCCGGAGAGCGTTTGCACGATGCGTACCAGGATGCCCATCCCCGTGCCTGAGACCCACCCGGGAGGCCATAAACTGCGAATTGTCAAGGGTTTGATCGTTCCATCGGCGTTTTGACGAATCTGCGAACGCGATGTATATCCCCCTCAACGGGGCCGCGGAATCCGGGAAGCTCCGGTGATGTCGCCGTGATGTGAGATGCGGCGTTGATGTGCCGGGCGGAACCGCAGGCCACTTCCCCCCGACGAGCCACGTCCGAAACCGTCGCTCGTGCGACCGCATCCGCTCAGGGACGACGATCCGATGCCGGTCCGTGCCACGCGGGTTGCCTACCTGAGAGTTTGACCCCATGAGCCAATCGCAGATCCTGATCGTCCATCCCGAGTCCTCGACCCAGTCGCTGCTCGCGTCGATGCTGCAGTCCCTGGGGCACGGAATCGAGGAAGCCGCCAACGACCGGGCGGCGCTTCGCCGGGTCGAGCGGGGCAGCGTGGGCCTGGTCATCTCGGCCGTCGACCCCGCCGACCCCGAGGTGCTCGAGCTCACGTCCTACGTCCGGCGTAAGCACCCGAGGGTGCCCATCTTGCTTCTCTTCGCGAACCCCGCCTGCGATCGCGCCCGGGAGGCGACGCGGCTCGGGGCGACTGTCCTCCGCTACCCCGCCCCGGCGATGGAGCTGCGCGCCTCGGTGACCCAGGCCCTTCAGGTCCTGCGCGACTCGGCCCCCGCGCCGGCGCCGCCGTCGACCCCGGCCACGCGGTCGCCGCAAATGAGCCCCGGTCCGAGGCCGAGGCCCATCCCCACGCGACCAACGGCCACGGCCACCGCAACGGGAACGGCGCGTCGCCCGGCTTCATCGACGGAATCTGCCCGCGGCCCGCGCCAGCGGCCCGGCAGGTCGTGGTCCCCCTCGTGGGACAAGCCGCCGGGCTCAAACAGGCCGTCGAGATGGCACTGACCGCCGCGCCGACCAGGACGCCGGTCGTCATCGTGGGCGAGCAGGGCACGGGCAAGTCAACCCTGGCCCGCGCAATCCACTCCGCCAGCCCCCGCGCCGACCGCCCGTTCGTCGAGGTCATCTGCAGCGGGCTCGACGAGGCCCAGCTCGAACGCGAGCTGTTCGGCCAGACCTTCGGCCGTTCCGGCGGCATCAACGGCATGCTGGACCGGCCCGGCAAGGTCGCCCGCGCCCACGGCGGCACGCTGTTCCTCGACGAGGTCTCGGCGCTGACCCTTCCGCTCCAGCGGCAGCTCATCAGGCTGCTCCAGGACGGCGAATTTGACCCCATCGGCGCGACCGAGCCGGAGCGTGCCGACATCCGAATCGTCCTGGCGTCGACCGAGAACCTCTCGAGCCTCGTCGACCAGGGGCGGCTCCGCCGCGAAGTCTACGACCGCGTCGGCATCGTCTGCCTCCGCCTGCCTTCGCTCCGCGACCGCGGCGGCGACATCGAGGCCCTGGCCGACCACTTCCGGTCCCAGTTCGCCAGCGAGTTCGCCAAGCCCGTTGCCGGGTTCACGCCCGACGCTGCTCGACCTGCTCTGCCGCCACGACTGGCCGGGCAACGTTCGGGAGCTCGAGAGCGTCATCCAGCGCGGCGTGGCGCTTTGCCAGGGCCCTCGAATCACCTCGGCGAACCTCTCGCTCGGCTTCGGCCCGCCGCGGCCCTCGCGTCCCCAGGGCCTGGCCGCCCGGTCGCACGTGCCGGCCGGGCTCCGACCCCTGAAGGAAGCCCTGGAGGAGCCGGAGAAGCAGATCATCATCCAGACGCTCCAGGCCCTGAACTGGAACCGTCAGGAGACCGCCCGGGTCCTGGATATCAACCGGACGACGCTCTACAAGAAGATGAAAAAGTACGGACTGCTGATCGAAGAGCCGGTCGTGCTCAACTGAGGGATTCGTCCGTCGCCCCTGATAATCTTCGGCCCACGGCGATCGAGGAATCGCCGCGGGCCGATTTCCTTTCCGGCGGCCCCGCGCCCTAAAATCATGGTAGAGTCAAGGGATAGCCCGGTCATTCCGGGCCGTGCGGGACGTCGAGCAGGGGGAGGCTCACCATGCGCCGGATCGCCGCGACCCTCGTGATCGGGACCGCCCTCTGGCTCGCATCGGCCGAGGCCACGGCCCGCGGCCAGGTGGCCGGCGGCCCGGTCCTGCCCTACCGGATCCAGGCGTATTATTCCGCGCCCGGTTACTACGGCACGAGTTACGGCGTCGCCAGCTACGGCATGCGCCAGACGTACACGACATTCAGCTCGAGCTTCGGCCCCGGCTACGCCTACGGCTACCCGCCGGTGAGCTACCTGCCCGGCCCGTGGGGGACGTCGCTCTGGAACCCTCCGGGCCAGCCGAATAGGTTCGTCTGGCGGAGCCCGTACTACGGGACGTTCGGCATCCCCGCCGCGCCGGCCAATGTGCCGCTGCCGCCGATCGGCGTCTATGCCCCGGGGTTTGGGCCAGGCGTGCCGCCGGCGCTGTATGGCTGGTGAAACCCGGCGACGTTGACGGGGCCTGCGACCCGCCCTAGATTGGGGCCACCGGCTCATCGTGTGCGCCGGCCGCACCATCCTGGGGACCTCGTCGCATGTCCGTCCCGCCGCTCGCCCGTGTCCGCCAGTCGATCCCTCAGCCCCGGGTTGCTGACATCGCCGGCACCGTCCGCCGGCTGATCCTCGAGAGCCGGCTCCGCGAGCGGGTTCCCGCCGGCGGCCGGATCGCGGTGGGCGTCGGGAGCCGGGGAATCACCTGCATTCCCACGGTCGCCCGCGCGGCGGTCGACACGCTCAAGGCGATGGGGTACAGACCCTTCATCGTCGCCGCGATGGGCAGCCACGGCGGCGCGACGGCCGAGGGCCAGCGCGAGCTGCTGGCCGGCTACGAGATCACGCCCGAGACGATGGGCGTCGAGGTCCGGTCCGACATGGACACCGTCGTCCTCGGCACCAACCCCGTCGGCCTGCCGATCTACTTCGACCGGAACGCCCACAAGGCCGACGGCATCGTCCTGCTCAACCGGGTCAAGCCGCACACCGACTTCACCGGGACCTATGAGTCGGGCGTACTGAAGATGCTCGTCATCGGCCTGGGCAAGCGCGATGGGGCAACGCAGGTTCATAAACTCGGGCTCCGAGGCTTGAGGGAGGTCCTGCCGGCCGTCGGCAGGTTCCTGGTCGAGAACACCAGATTCTCCCTCGGACTGGCGATCCTCGAGAACGCCGAGGACATGCCCGCGGACATCGTCGCGCTCGAGCCCGAGACGATCCTCGACGAGGAGCCGAAGCTCCTCGAACGGGCCCGCGGTCTCATGGGAAGGCTGCCATTTGATCAGATGGACATCCTCGTCGTCGGCGAGCTGGGCAAGAACTATTCGGGCGCGGGGATGGACCCGAACGTCATCGGCCGCCTGATGGTCGAGACGATGCCCGACTTCGCGCGGCCGGTTGTGACGCGGCTGGTCGTGCTCGACGCCTCCGAGGAAACGCACGGCAATATCGTCGGCGTCGGGTTCGCCGACCTGACGACCGAGCGGCTCGCCGCCAAGGTCGACCCCGACGCCTTTCGGATCAACGTGCTGACGTCGTGCTGCCTGGAACGGGCGCGGATCCCCATTACGCTCGCCACCGACCGCGACGTCTTCGACGCGGCGCTCGCGACCTGCTGGCGGATCGACCCGGCCGAGGCGCGGATGGTCGTGATCCCCAACACGCTCGAGCTGAACACGATGTACGTCTCGCGTCCCCTCGAGTCCGAGGTCGCCGCCCACCCGCACCTGACGCGCGAGACCGAGTATCTGCCCGTCCCGTTCTCGATCGACGGTACGCTCGACCAGGAGTCGATGTTCCCCGAGAGCGTTCGCGGCCGTCGCGCGGCGGGTGCGGCCTACGCGGCGCATTGATTCAAATATCCAGGATCATCTCCGCCATCCACCCTTCCCCCTCTCGCTCGAGCACGAGCCCATGCCGCGTGACGGCCTTGACCTCGTGGTCGAGGATGTGCCGCTCGCGGTCGATGCCCTCGCCGTGGATCGTGGCGTCGAGCCGCGTGCCGTCGTCCTCGACACGGACGTCGAAGTCGCGGAACACGCGGTGGTGCGTCTCGGACCGGAAGATCAGCTCCGAGAGCCACGACGCGAGCAGGTCGGCCGGCGAGTCGTCGCGGAGCGAGACCTTCTCGAGCTCGTCCGGCCGGACCTCGAGGCGGTTGGCGACGACGTAGTCGAACAGCCCCTCGGCGGCCGTCCGGAACAGGTCGTCGAGGTCCGTCCCGCGGATGCGGAGGCCGACGTCGGCGGTGTGGTCGAAGGTCTCGATCGTGCCCATGTTCGTATCCCTTCGTGCTTGTCCTGTTGAAGACCTCTCGGGGTCCGCTCGGGTCCCTCCTCGCGACGAGCGAACCCAAGCGTGCAAGAAAAGTTCAGCTTCGATCGTCAAGGTTCGCCCCGCACCCCTCCGATCCAGGCCCTCCTCCGACGCGATCGTCCTCGATTTCGTAACGGCCGAGTCTCGCATGCGAGGTGCCCGGTTCTCAACCGTTTCGACCCGTTCGTGCTTCTGATACGTTGCCAGCAACCGTGAGCGAATCGCGCCATTCCGTGCTTGTCCAGGGACTCCCAAAGTGCACAACAGGAAGCCGAACGGGATTCTTCGCGAGCCGTTCCGTCTCGCGGCCATCGTCGTCGTGGTGTCTCTGGCGGGTCCAGGAGACGCGACGGCGGGGTCATACGCGCCCTTCGATGGCGAAAAGACGTCCTGGCACGACGGCTTCGACCGCTACGACTTCGTCATGGACGAGGCGACCCTGTCCATCCGTCCCTTCAAGCGGGCCGAGGACGAGCGCTTCGGGGTGAAGGCCCCGGCAAAGGGTCAGCGGCGATGCATCGTGGTCGTCCCGAAGTCCCCCGCGCCCGGCAATCCGTGGTCGTGGCGGGGCTGCTACTGGGACCACGAGCCCCAGACCGAGGTCGAGCTGCTCCGCCGCGGCTTCCACGTCGCGTTCATCACGCCCGACCCCGACCGGACGTGGGACGCCTGGTACGCGTACCTCACCGAGACACATGGGCTCGCGAAGAAGCCGGCCTTCGTCGGCATGAGCAAGGGCGGCGTCAACGCCTACGAGTGGGCCACGGCCCATCCCGACAAGGTCTCCTGCATCTACGCCGACAACCCCGCGATCCGCCCCGAGAGCTTCGCGAAGCTCGGCGACCTGGCCAGGAACGACGTCGCCCTGCTGAACGTCTGCGGCAGCCAGGATTTCCTCCTGGAGCGGCACACCCTGGCCATCGAGGACCGCTACCACCAGCTCGGCGGCCGCATCACCGTCATGATCAAGGACGGCCCGGCCCACCATCCACACAGCGTCCGCAACGCCAAACCGCTCGCCGACTGGATCGTCGACCACACGGGCCCGCCCGGCGACCGGCCCGACTTCGCCGACGACTCCTTCACCAAATCCTACTACTATAGCCTCACAAGCTCATACCTCCCTCTCAAGGAAGAGAAGACCTACGCCACCTGCCGCGGCCCGGGATTCGTCGACTGCTACGACCGCTACGACGCACGGACCGACGGCCCGTGGGGCCTGACCGGCATGGCGGTGATCGTCCCGAAGGCCGCCGCCCCCGGCAAGCCCTGGGTCTTCCGCGCCGACGCAAACCGCCGCGATTCGGCGGTCGACCAGGCCCTGCTCGCGAAGGGCTTCCACATCGTGATCGCCCCGCTCATCGCCCAGTCCGGCCCGGTCCGCTGGCAGTGGGACGCCACCTACAAGCGGCTCGTCGACCACGGCTTCTCCCGCAAGCCCGTCATGGCGGGTCCGGGGACATCGGCAGGGGAAGCTTATGCCTGGGCCATCGAGAACCCGGATAAGGTCTCGTGCATTTATGCCGAGAATCCTGCGCTCGTAGCCTGATGTCGAAGACGCCGCCGATCGACAACCTCGGGCCGCTGGCCAAGGCTGGGGTGCCGATTCTTCATGTTTGCGGAGGTCTCGACCCGTGGCTGGAGGGACAGACGAGGGTTGCGGAGGCTCGATATAAGGAACTCGGCGGGTGGATGCGGGTGATCGTCATCGAGGGCGTGGGACATCATCTGGGCGGGCTGCGAGACTCCAGGCCGATCGTGGATTTTATTGTGGCTCAGGAGCGCTGAACGGGGCCGGCGGCATGGTGGCTATCGCCGCCAATGCCATCCAGCCCGGTCGCTCAGACTGTAGCCAACATCAAGAATGACCGATTTGTTTCTTTCATTTGTTTCTTCGTTTCACCCGGGATCGCTCGGTCGGCAGGGGCGCTTGCCCTGACCCCGGACGAGGCGGGATTGAAGGCGTTCGACGCACCGGGCGAGCCGTGCGGCTCCGAAGGCGCCGCCTCCGGTCACTGGCGCCCGGTCGATTACTTTGGCTCCGAGTCCCTTGGCGATTTGCTCGACGATCTTGACCATGTTCTGTACTTTCCGGGTGAATGTATATGTCATGCGGCCAAGCTGAGCAGCCTTTCGGCCGTGGCCTGAATTTCCGCCTCGGTAGCCCCCGGGCGTAGAGACACACGAATCTCCTCACCCAGCAATTCACGACGCCACGCCCGCCGCTTGTCCGCGTGACTCGGACGGCGCAGCGTTGAGTCCCATGGCGAGGCCGAGCGGTCCACCAGATCCTCCGCCTTGCGACCCCAGGCCCACGCCTCGGTCAGCGTGAATGTCCACAGGCAGATGTGAAACGCCCCGATGTTCGCCCAGATGAACCTCACCTGCTGCTGCCCGGCACCCACGACCTGCTTGCACTCGCGAAAGGTGATCTCAAGGCTAAAGCGGTCGGCCACCGCCCCCAGGATGTCGGCGACGCTCGCCGAGATGTCGGTGCAGAAATACGCCCGCCAGCCGGTTGGCTCGTCCACCAGCACCACCCGGATCACCCCACCGGCCGGCCGCCAGGTCGCCAGGAACGTCTTGTACTTCTTGATCGTGGCGACCCCGTACAGGGTGACCGTCTCGGAGGACCAGCCTCGTTTCTGGCCGGACCGCTTGGCCAGGTCGATCACGTCCGGGCCATAGGTCCTCGGCCGGCCTCGCTTGCCGGCCGGCCGAGGGCCGGGAACCGTCCGCAGGGCCGCATCCTTGCGGAGCCGGCTGACGACCGTCATTCCCGACGACATTGCCGGCTTGAGGAAATCCTTCTTGGCATAGGCACCGTCGGCCACCACCCAGATCGGCAAGTTCAGCAGCCCCAGCCAGGGCTCGGCCCACCGCAGCAGCTCGACGGCCAGCTCCAGCTTGGTGCGGAACGGCGGCCGGTGCTTCGGGTCGATCTTCGGCAGGTCCTTGTCGCGGACGTAGAGCCGGGCCAACAGCGGCAGGGCGACGCCCCCCCAGGCCGGGTGGGCCACGAGCAGGGCCAGGACGACGAAGACGTGCCCGTAGACGTACGGCGGAGCCGGCCGGCCCGGGGGTCGGGTTGTGGTGGATGCCGGCCCCCTGGACGTGCGGCCCGTACCGCTTCGTCGGGGTGTCGTCCAGAGCGAGCGTCAACCGCTCGGCCCCGCCCAGCAGCGGCCTGACCACCGTCAGCACGAGGTGCGCGGCGATGGTCCCGGCCTTCTTCCCGGCCGCCGCGACGGCGGTGTAGCAAGGCCGGAACTGGTCGCTCAGCCCGGCCGCCCGAATCCAACTGGTGACGGTCCGCCGTCCGCGGGCGAGGACCGCGCCGAGGAACAGGAGGGCGAGCCGGGGTGCGGACCGCCGGTCGAGGGCGGAGGCGAGTCGGGCGAACCACTGGCACGGTGCGGGGAGCGGATGCGAGGATGTCATGGCTGGCTCCGTCCGGGATGATCGGCTGGCTTGGTAACCGCCATCGTCCCGGTCGGGGCCGGCCTTCGTCTACTCGACGGCTGTCAAGCGGCGGGGGGTTGCGATGGAGGAGGCTAAGCCGCATCCCTCAAACGTGCCGGGAGACTACTTCGTCGAGGATGGTTGCTGCATGATGTGCGAGGTGCCGTTCTCAGCGGCACCCGACCTGTTCGGGGTCAGCCTCGACCCGACGGGTTGTCCCCACTGCTTCGTCAAGAAGCAACCGGAGACGGCCGACGAGCAGGATCGGATGTTTCTGGCGATCCGACGTGCCGAAGCGGGGTGCATCCGATATCGCGGCCGGGAGCGTGCAGTCCAGCAGCGTCTGGTCGAAGCGGGCGAGGGCCCGGCCTGTGTCGACTTGCCCGCCGAGTTGCAGCGGAAGTCCGACGAGCTGAACGCGGCTTTGGAGCGGCAGAGGCGCTGGCCGCAGGCGCTGTGGAAGCGCTTCATGCGATTGGGGCGAGGAAAGCCCGCCTAGCCTCGGGCTGCAGCGAGCCCCGGACCAAGGGGCGTGCTCCCCTGTCTATCGTCGCTCACTGGTACGCGACTTGGACCGCAGGGCTGAAGCCCGAACGATCCGGTACATAGAATCCCGGAAAGTGCAGCATGTTGGTCGTCGCTCTGAACGGCTGGATTCGGTCGGTTCGCACGTCCCGGGTGGCTGTGGTTTCGTCCGCGAAACCACAGAGCCGGGGTCCTCATCCTGTGGTTTCGCGGACGAAACCACAGCCACCCTGCCGCCCCACCGCTCACGTCGTCCGGTCGATGAAGTCCCGCACGCCGTCGATCATCCGCCGGACGTCCTCCTCGGTCGCCTTGAACTCACCGGGCCTGTGCGCCGCGTCGTTGCGTAACCCGCCCCATGCCTTGACCTGTTTGCTGAGGGTCGCCGAGTAGATCTCGTTCCCGGCGTTGCGAGCCTGGGCGATGGCACCCTCGTATTTGTCGATCGAGCCCGCGCCGCTGATGCTGAGGGCGTTCTTGGTGACGAGGTATCGCAGGTGTGTCTCCAGCGCCCCTCCCGCGATCACCGTCGCGGCGATTGGGTAGCCCTTCAGCAGGGCGTCGGCCTGGTCGAGCAACTCGCCCTCGGTGTCCGCCCTGATCGTGTCAACGAGCGAGCCCATCCTTCCCGCACGGAGCAGGCTGAGTGCGGCGTCGATCACGCCGACCTTAGACCGAAAGGCGCTCTCGGAAGGCTCGAGAGACCTAAGGGTGGAAAACGCCCATTCCCGGTGGACCCGATGGCTGGACGGGAACACCGCCTCAATGTCCACGCTTGTTTCTGTGTACCAAGCGCGTGCTCCGCCGGTCTCCATGTAAGGATCGTGTCCTCCCGTCGGTTTTATTATCTGGACATTGCGTGCCTTCTCCCTCAGAGCTTCAAACCACGTAACGGCGTCTTCCAGCTTCATCGCTAGGTCCCCACTCGATTGAGCTATACCGGCGGCCGTCCGTGGCCGCCGTAGCTGCTAGGTCCGTCAGACTTTTACGGGGTGCTTACGGATGTTGCCAAGCGTCGACAGGATGAACTCATCCGGCAGATCCAGGCCCGTGCGGGCCACGACCGCCTCGCAGTACCGCTTCGCCTGCGTCGGGTTGTAGGTGAGCTTCTCGTCGGTCCAGTTCGGGAACAACGCGGCCATCGTCTCGGCCAGAAGGTCTCGGAAGTCGGCGGCTTGGCCGGTGTAGCCGAACGCACGCAACTCGGTCCGCAATTGGGTCGCCATTGGCTGCCCTCGAAGGGTACGGCGTCAGCACTATGCTAGACGTCCGTATCCCCATCATACAGTTCCTAGAAACGGTGGCCGGCGAAGGTGAATTTGACAATCCGGAATTCATCGAATCTTCACAATTCGCCACCTTCGAACGCAGGGAGTCGAAGGGGACATTCTTGGTTTCTCCGGTTGACCGCACAAGACAGGAAATGCATTCGGAACGCCGCATCCCGAAACGCGTCCTATGCTTGAACGACGGGGCGGCGTCGCCTCGGCGGGACGTACCCCGGGACGGGCCCCATGCTCGCGAAGCTCGCGTCGTATACCTTGCTCGGCATCGAGGCGGCTCCCGTCGAGGTCGAGGTGGACGTCGCGCCCGCGACCATGTCGAAGATCGTGCTCGTCGGCCTGGCCGAGACGGCGGTCCGTGAGAGCACGCATCGGGTCGAGCGGGCGCTAGTGAATTCGGGATATCGGCGGCCGTGCGACCGGGTCGTGATCAACCTGGCTCCCGCCGATCTCAAGAAGGACGCCGGGGGGTTCGACCTGCCGATTGCGGTGGGACTCCTGATCGGCAGCGGGCAGGCGTCGATCGAGAGGCCGGGCGAGTACGCGGTCGTCGGGGAGCTGGCGCTCGACGGCGAGACGCGGCCGATCAAGGGCATCCTGGCGATGGCCCTGGCGGCGAAGGCCGAGGGCAAGGCCGGGCTGCTCGTGCCGTCGGCCAACGCGGCCGAGGCGGCGGTCGTCGAGGGGATCGACGTCTACCCGATCGGCAGCCTCGCCGAGGCCGTGGGATTCCTCTCCGGGGCACTCGATTTAGAGCCGAGCGTGGTGGATCTCGAAGATGTGTTCAACCGCCTGACTCACACCGAGGACGACTTCGTCGACGTGAAAGGACAGGACTACGCCAAGCGGGCCTCGTGATCGCGGCATCGGGAAGTCATAACGTACTGATGATCGGCCCGCCCGGCACCGGCAAGACGCTGCTGGCGAAGCGATTGAGTTCGATCATGCCGCCGCTGACGCCCGGCGAGAGCCTGGAGACGACCCGGATCTACAGCGCCATGGGCCTGCTCCGCGCCGGCGAGCCGTTGATGGCCATGCGGCCGTTCCGCTCGCCGCACCACTCGGTCAGCGACGCGGGACTCGTGGGCGGCGGGACGATCCCGCAGCCCGGGGAGATCTCACTCGCTCATAAGGGTGTCTTGTTTCTCGATGAATTGCCCGAATTCAACCGGAAGACGCTCGAAGTGCTTCGCCAGCCGCTGGAAGAGGGCCGGGTGACGATCAGCCGGGCGCTCTGCGAGACGACGTTTCCCGCCGAGTTCGTGCTGGTCGCGGCGATGAACCCATGCCCGTGCGGGTATCGGAGCGACCCGCGGCGGTCGTGCAACTGCTCGCCGCCGCAGGTGGAGAAGTATCTCGGGAAGATCAGCGGACCGTTGCTCGACCGGATCGACCTGCATGTCGAAGTGCCGGCCGTGCCGTTCGCACAGCTCACCGAGGCGCCTCCGGGGCCGACGTCGGCCGACCTGCTCGGCATCGTCCTCAAGGCCCGGGCCCGGCAGGCCGAGCGGTTCGGTCCTCGCGGGCCGGGGGTGAACGGGCGGATGACGCCGCGGCAGGTCCGCAAGTATTGCGCACTCAAGCCCGAGCCGGCCGCGATGCTCAAGGGCGCGATGGAGGAGCTCGGCCTGTCGGCGAGGGCGCACGACAAGGTCCTTCGCGTCGCCCGGACGATGGCCGACCTCGAAGACTCCGACGCCATCGCCGGGCATCACATCGCCGAGGCCGTCGGCTACCGCTCGCTCGACCGCGGCGTCTGGGCCGGGTGAACGGCGCGGTCACGGGCGTCTCACGGCCGGCTGAGCTCGAACCTGGCCGTTTGCTGCTTCTCGCCACCCGCGTATCCGTCCCACTCCGACTCGACGTGCTTGGCGTCGCGGAAGACGATCCGACCCGAGTGCATGTGACTGTCCTTCGCCGGGTCGAAGTTCGTGCCGCCGTCGAAAATGAACACGAACGAATCGGGCGTTGAGGCGCCCTTGTCGAGTTTCAGGTGCGGCTGGTTCTTCTGGGCGCAGTAGTGGGTCAGCCGGAGGTCGCCGCCGTCGAGGGTGTACATCGTGACCATCTCGTGATCCGTCCCGGCGAACAGCGTCTCCATCACCGCGCTGCCGTTGGCCGTTACATGGTATGTGAACGAAATCGGCTTGTCGGGCGCGGGGTGGCCCTCCATCTTCGGTATGGCTTTCCAGGTGCCGTCGAGCGACTTCAGACGAGCGAACGCCGTTTTGGCGTCCATCCCCTTCTCATCCGCCGCGAACGACCGCGCGCCCACCGCCGCGGCCATCAGACCGAACGAGATCACGATCGCGCAAGCTTGCCTCGTCATCGCCGAGCCCTCCGGAGTTGGGGGATCGCCGCCAGGACCGTCATGGAACCGATGTATACTACATCGGCTGGCGGGTCGGGGCGAATGAAAAAAAGGCATTCGAGGCCGATCACATCGCTTCCTTGACACCGATCTTCATGAGCCGCCAGTCGGCCGGGTAGCTCGTCAGGACGCCGGCGATCATGGCGATCTGCATCAGTAACTCGTAGTTCAGGGCCCTTTCCAAGCGGTTGACGCCAGGTCCATAATCCTCGGTGTGAAATCAGCAGGTTGAGACGCCCGCGGTCGAGCGAGGGGGGATCGAAGATGGGTCGGCTGTTTTCGCGGTCGCCGAGCTGGTCCGTGAGGGCCGTCGGCCTGGCGGGTTTTATCGTCCTCAGCGCGACCGCGGTCGGTTGCAACCGCCACGAGGCGACCGCCTCCGCCCGACCATTGCCCGAGGTTGTCGTCGTCGAGGTCGTGAAGACGGACGTCCCCGAGAAGGCCGAGCCGAACGGGACGACGCGGTCACTGCAGAAGGTCACCGTCCAGGCCCGCGTCCGCGGCTTCCTGGAAGAGATCCACTTCAAGGAGGGGTCGACCGTCAAGCCGAGGCAGCTCCTGTTCGTCATCGAGGAGGAGCCGTACAAGGTGGCGGTCGCGGCGGCGAAGGCCAAGCTCGAGTCGGCCGTGGCATCGCTGGCCAAGGCCAAGCAGTCGAAGTCCAGGGAGGTCGACGCAGCGACGCTCGCCCTGGATAAGGCTCAGCAGTCCCTGGCGAAGGTCCAGGAGCAGCGGGTGAGCAACCTGTTCGCCCGGAACGCCGCGGCGAAGGGGGACCTCGACCAGGCGCAGGCCGACCTCGAGAAATGGACGGCACAGGTGGCGGGCGATCAGGCGACCCTCGAGCAGGCGACGGCCGACTACGACACGAACATCCGCTCGGCCCAGGCCGACGTGGACGCGGCGAAGGCCTCGCTCCGCGACGCCGAGATCAACCTGGGGTACTGCCGGGTGTACGCCCCGATCGAAGGCCGGATCGGCGAGGCGCGGATGAAGGTCGGGAACCTCGTCGGCTCGGCCCTCGCCTCGGGACTGGCGACCGACTTGGCGACGATCCAGCAGCTCGACCCGATGGGGGTCGACGTCCAGGTGCCCTCACGCTACCTTGACCGGGCGACCAGGCTGGTCAAGCAGGGGCTGCCCATCGTCATCGTCCGCCCCGGCCTCGAAGGGGATCCCGACAAGCCGCACACGGGCATCATCAACTTCATCGACAACGAGGTCGAGCCGACGACCTCAACCTTCCTGGCCCGCGCCGACGTCGCGAACCCGGACCTCGTCCTGCTGCCGGGCGAATACGTGAAGGCCGACGTCACGGTCGGGATGCGCAAGGGGGTCGTCGTCGTCCCCGAGGGCGCCGTCGTCGAGACCCAGGCCGGGCCGACTGTCTACACGGTCGACGACCAGGGAATCGTCCACGTGACGCCGGTGAAGGCCTCGATCCGGTCGGGAGGGAACCGCGTGATCGACTCGGGACTGGAGCCCGGACAGAAGGTGATCGTCGAGGGAATCCAGCTCGTCCGGCCCAACGCGAAGGTGAAGACCAAGGCGTCGGGGTCTTCGTAGCGTCCGCTGTTGCGGACCGCCTTCGATCGAAGAGCATCGCACCGAATGGTCCGCAATAGCGGACCCTACGAAGACGAGAGCATCCATGGTCAATTTTTTCATCGGCCGGCCGATCTTCGCCACGGTGCTCGCGCTCCTGATGCTGCTGGTCGGCGGCATTTGCGTGTTCGTGCTGCCGATCGCGCTTTATCCGGATATCGTCCCGCCGCAGGTCCAGATCTCGACGACCTTCACCGGGGCCGACGCCCAGACCGTGGCCGACACCGTGGCCACGCCGATCGAGCAGCAGATCAACGGCGCCAAGGGGCAGATCTACTTCTATTCGGACAACACGAGCAACGGCACCTGCAACATCATTTCCACGTTCGACGTCGGCTACTCGCAGGATATCGCGGCGGTCGATATCCAGAACTACGCCTCGACCGCCCAGGCCAGCCTGCCGCCCGAGGTGAAGCAATACGGCCTGACGGTCAAGAAGACGTCCACCAACATGGTCTGCGTCGTGAACCTCGTCTCGCCCGACGGCCGGTACGACTCGACGTTCCTCGACAACTACGGCCAGATCAACGTCGTCGACGGCCTGAAGCGGATCCCGGGCGTGAGCGACGTCAAGCCATTCGGCCGCAAGTACGCGATGCGGATCTGGCTCGACCCGAACCGGATGTCGAACCAGCGGATCTCGCCCGACGAGGTGATCGCCGCGGTGCAGTCCGAGAACAAGCAGGCCGCCTCGGGCAAGATCGGCTCGGCCCCCGTGCCGACCGGGCAGCGGTTCGAGTATCCCGTCAACGTCAAGGGCCGGCTCGAGAAGGTCTCAGAATTCGAGGACATTATCGTTCGCCGGAACGACGACGGCTCGATCGTCCGCGTCGGCGACGTGGCGCGCGTCCAGCTCGACTCGGAGAACTACGAGACTGCAGGATTCCTCAGCGGCAAGCCGGCGGCCACGCTCCCGATCTATCAGCTCGCTGACGCCAATGGGCTCGACATCGTGCGTCAGGTCCGCGCCGAGATGGACCGGCTCTCGAAGTATTTTCCGCCGGGCCTGGAGTACCGGATCGCTTACGACACAACGCGGTACGTCCGCGAGAACATCGCCGAGGTCCAGCAGACGCTCTACGAGGCGTTCCTGCTCGTTCTGCTGGTCGTGTTCATCTTCTTGCAGGGGTTACGCGCGACGATCATCCCGATGCTGGCGATCCCGGTCTCGCTCGTCGCGACGTTCGCGATGATGGCGGGGTCGGGCTTCTCGATCAACACGCTGACGATGTGCGGGCTGATCCTGGCGATCGGGCTCGTCGTCGACGATGCGATCATCGTCGTCGAAAACGTCGAGAAATTCCTTGATCGCGGGATGCGGCCGCTCGAGGCGACCCGGGCGGCGATGGCGGAGATCACGACGCCGATCATCACGATCAGCCTTGTGCTTGCGGCGGTGTTCGTCCCCGTCGCGTTCATCCCGGGGCTGACGGGGCGGCTCTACAACCAGTTGCGCTGACGATCGTGTTCTCGTTCCTGTTCTCGGCGTTCAACTCGCTCACGTTTACGCCGGCGATGTGCCGGCTCTTCCTGAAGGCCAAGCACGGCGAGACGAAATTCCCCCCGTTCCTCTGGTTCAACCGCGGGATGAAGTGGCTGGAAGACTCGTACGACTCGTTTCTGGAGTGGGGCGTCAAGTACTGGTCGGTGGTCGTGATTCCGTCGCTCGCGTTGCTCGTGCTCACGGGCTACATGCTGTACGAGCGTCCCAAATCGTTCATCCCGACCGAGGACCAGGGCTACCTGATCGTGAGCCTCCAGACCCCCGACGGCACGACCCGGGAGCCAACCGGCCGTGCCGCGCAGCGGGTGAGCCAAATCGCCCTCGAACAGCCGGGCGTTCGCGACGTCGTGCTGCTCGACGGATTCAACGTCGTCAACGCGATCAACCAGCCGAACACGGCGACGGCGTTCGTCATTCTTACGGACTGGGCGGAGCGGAGAACACCGGCCTTGCGCGCGGCGGGGCTGGCACGGACGCTCCAGGAGGCCATCTCGGCGGGCGTCACCGACGCCAGGGCGACCGTGCTCCAGCCGCCGCCGATCCCGGGACTTAGCCAGACGGGCGGCATCGAGATGATGCTCGAGGATCGCGAGGGCCGTGGCGTCGAGGCGCTTGCGCGGGTCACCGACCGGTTTCTCGAGGAGGTCCGCGATGCGAGCAAGCACCCCGAGCTTGCCGGGGCGTTCACCACTTTTTCGGCCCGCGTCCCCCAGCTTCGCTATGAGCTCGACCGGACGAAGGCCCGCCGGCTCGACGTCGACGTCTCGGCGGTCTTCTCGGTGCTCCAGGCCTACCTCGGCGGCTACTACGTCAACGACTTCAACCTCTACGGCAAGGTCTGGAAGGTCATGGTCCAGGCCGAGGGCGAGGACCGCCGCAAGCCGGAGGACATCCTTACGCTCTACGTGCTCAACAGCAAGAAGCAGAAGGTTCCCTTGAGCGCATTGGGCGACGTGAAGACGATCCTCGGACCGATCGACGTGCCTCATTACAACATGTACAATGCCGCCCGGATCACCGCGAGCCCGCGCCGGGCTACAGCTCGGGCCAGGCGATCGCGGCGATGGAGGCGATCGCCGACCTGACCCTGCCCGAGGGTTTCGGTTTCGAGTGGACCGGCACCACGTTCCAGGAGCAGAAGACGGGCAACATCGCGACGGTGATCTTCGCCCTTTCGGTGGTCTGCTGCTTCCTCTTTATGGCGGCCTTGTATGAGAGCTGGATCAGGCCGCTGGTCATCATCCTGACCGTGCCGCTGGCGACATTTGGCGCGATGGTGGGTCTCTGGCTCTTCGACATGCCGCTCGACGTCTTCGGCCAGATCGGCCTCGTCATGCTGATCGGCCTGGAGACGAAGAACGCGATCCTGATCGTCGAATTCGGCGTCGAGTTGATCGAGAAGCGGGGGATGTCGATCCTCGACTCGGCCAAGGAGGCCGCGCGGCAGCGGCTCCGGCCGATCCTGATGACGTCCTTCGCCTTCGTCTTCGGCGTCCTGCCGATGGCCCGGGCCACGGGCGCTGGGGCCTACAGCCGGAACTCGCTGGGGATCGTGATCGCCTTCGGAATCGCCATCAGCACGGTACTCGGCCGGATGGTTATCCCGGTCTATTACGTGCTCGGTGAGCGGCTCCGCGCGGGGCGATGCTCACGAAGTGCCGGACCCGCCGACGGGCGATGGGGTGGCCCACGGCGGCAAGCCACACGGCGTTGTCGACGACGCGCACGCCGGGGCCATCTGATCGGATCCCCGGGGCTCGCGCTCCACGCATCGCTTCCGCCGACATGACAGACAATGCTGCGTGTCACCACCCGCGACGGGGCTCGATGGCAATACGCATGCGTTCCATACACGCTTTGAACCTGGTGCCACGTGGTGCCCTCTAGCACTTGAGAGGAGCGGGCCGACCGGCCGGCGGTGTCCCTCCATCGGCGCGGGGTCGACGCAGGCGACGCCGGTAAACATTGGTCGCTGGCGTTCGACTGAGCGGTGAGCATCACGTCGATCTGGCATCTTCGAGACCTTCACGTCGTGATCTTGTACAAGGCTCTTCGCGAGCCGCGGTGATCCGCGGCTCGCGAGGACTCAAGCCGCACAACCTTCTTGACCGATACAGTCGACAGATCATGCCCGATCACGCCCCACGGATGGGGATATGCGCCCGATCCGCCTCATCCTCGCGCTCGGGATCCTCGTCCTGCCGGGCTGCACAGCCGGCCGGCTGCGTCAGAGGACGATCCACCAGGCGAGCACACTGCCCGAGTTGCAGTATCAGCAGGTGCTGAACAACCTCGCGCTGTTCGCCGCCAACCCCGCGGCGCTGCCCTGGCACGTCAATCTCCGCGAGGGGACGACGCAGGTCACCGACTCGATCTCGGGCGGCGCGGCGTTGGACAACGGGCCGCCGACCACCTGGTTCCCGCAGCTCCTCGGGTCGAGGACCGCCGTGGCCCAGTGGGGGATGTCCCCGGTCATCGAGCCGGTCGAGCTCCGCCTGGTCCGGATCGCTTATCGCCGCGCCCACGGCTCGCACGAGATGCTTCCCCGTGACTTCTCCGACGAGCTGGCGCACGAGCTGAAGGGACAGATCCCACTCAACCCCGATCTTCAGTACGGGACGATGTACTTCTACGAGGACCATTGGCGAAAGAGCCATGATCTCGCCCATGCCAACGCCCGCATCATCTCGACCAACGACGATTTCCCCTGCGTCGCGCCCGCTCCGGAGCGCACCCCGCTGGCCCGGAATATTTGCCGGCAGGTCGAGTGGATCAACCGCGACCTGGCGCGGATCCGTCCCGGCTGGTTCCACGTCGGCCGCATGCGGGACATCCCGAAGGACGCCTGCTACGTCGGGCTGTAGCGTTTCAACCGTAGTGGCACAAACCGGCCTCGGTCGGAAGTAACAGCCTCCCCCCTTCGAGTGGCAAGGTCTCCTGACGCAATTGCAGGTTCCGCTCCCGGCGGCGATGCCGGGCCTGGAACAGCTTGACCCGGCGCTCCTCGAACCGGCGCGATGGCTCGCCCCGGTAGAACTCCCAGGGCGGCAGGTAACCCAACGCGCTGTGCAACCGCTCCTCGTTGTACCGCCGCACCAGCCGGGCCAGCACGCGCTCGGCCGTCAACAAGTCGGTCAGCTCCTCCCCGTCCAACGCCTCGCGGAGCGTCCGGTTGGCACGCTCGATCAGCCCGTTCTCCTCCGGGCAATGCGGCCGGATCCGATGATGCCCCAGGCCGTTCTCCCGGAGCACCACGCGGAACTCCTTCGCGATGTAACAGCTCCCGTTGTCCGAGCGGATCAAAGGCGTCACCGCCGGCTTGCCGTCGGGGCCCTTGGGCAACGTCTCGATCGCCTTCTGCGCCGCCAGGCTCACCGTCAGCCCGTCCATCCCCAAGAGCAGCTCGTGATGGACGATCGACCGCGAGTACTCGTCCAGGAACGCGACGACGTAGTAGACCCGGCCCCCGACCTGCACGTGCATCAGGTCGGTGCTCCACCGCTGATCGGGACGGCTCGCCTTCTCCTCCTGGGCCTTCTTCCGCCTGGCCCGCCGCCGCCACGGGCAGACCAGGTTCGCCGCCTTCAGGATGCGGTAGACCGTCGAGGCACTGAGGTAGGCCACGTCCTCGTCGACCATCCTCCAGGCCAATTCCCGATGCCGCAGCTCGGGGTGCTTGCGGGCGTAAGCGAGCACGGCCTGCTTCTCCTCGGAGAGCGCTTCGTACGGCGACACCAGCGGGGATGACTCGGCGGACCGTCCCTCGGCCCGGGCCCCGGCCTTGAGCCAGCGATAGTAGCTCCGCGCCGCGACACCCAGGGCCGCCAGCGTCTTCTTCGCCGGCCAGCCGCTGCGACGCCTCGTGTGTTCGACCTCCTCGTGGACGCGCCCTTGAAGCTCGGGCGGCAGTCGGCCGTGGTCCTCTAACCCGAGCGCCCCTTTTTTAGTTCGAGGTTCTCGGCGGTGATCTCGGCGATCACGTTCTTGAGCCGCTGAAGTTCGGCCTCGCGCCTCTGCTCGCGGGCGTCGGGGCGGCCCCTGCGATCCTCGAACACGCGGGAGGCCGCGCCCCGGAGTTGCTTCTTCCAGGCGTAGAACTGGACCGGGTTGAGCCCCTCGCGACGGCAGAGGTCGGAGACCTCGACATCGGGCTCCATGCCGGCCAGGACAATCCGGAGCTTCTCGGCCGCGCTCCACGTCCGTCGCTTCCCGTTCGTGCCCATCGCTGGTCCTCCAGGTCGTCATCATCGTACCCCTGGAGGAGGCTGATCTCTAACCAAGGTTCTGTGCCATTCGGGCTGACACACTACACGGGCGGAGCGGCGACGTCTATGCCTGGGTCTGTCCCGACGGCGGCGATGATCTCACCGAGTTCACCCTGACCGCGATGAAATTCTCTTCGCTAATCAAGGAGACGCAGACGCTCGTCCAGCCCGGCTCGGTGAAGTTCTCTCCGGGCGATCGCGGTAGCTGAGCTCACCCCTGGAGCACGATAGATCGCCTCACACGGCGGGGGCCGGGGCGGGGTCCGTCCGAACCGACGTGAGGGGCGATCCGTCGGGTTCCCGACCCGGCTCGAAATCGCGCCACCAGCGCTCGGCCTCGGCTTCATCCCACTCCGAGGCCGACGCGCACGACGCGAAGGCGCGCTCGAGGGCGATGGCGTCGGGATAGCGGTCGTCCCGGTCCTTCGCGAGGCAGCGGAGGATGACCCGCTCGAGGTCCTCCGGCAGTCCGGGACGGTGCAGCGACGGGGGCTCGACCTCGGACTTCGCGTGGGCGATCATCACCGCGACGGCGCCCGCCTCCTCGAAGGGCGGGCGGCCGGTGAGCACGGTGTAGGCGATGCAGCCGAGCGCGTAGAGGTCGATCCGGTGGTCCATCTCAGGGCGGCCGAGGACCTGCTCGGGCGCCATGTAGGTCGGGGTGCCCTGGACGCTATGCTCGCGGCTGATGCGGGGGTCGCTCGGGTCCGCGTCGCGGTCCTTGACCAGGCCAAAGTCGAGCACCTTGACGAAATCCCACGCCCCGCCGCGCCTGGCGACGAAGATGTTCGCGGGCTTCAGGTCGCGATGGATCAGCCCCGACGCGTGGGCCTCGGCCAGCGCGCCGCAGGCCTGGCGGAGCAGGTAAATCACCCGGCCGAAGGGCATCGGGCCGTGCGTCTCGACGATATCGGCCAGGCTCATCCCGGGAAGATATTCCATCACGTAATAAAACGTGCCGTCGTCGGTGCGGCCGAAGTCGTAGATCTCGATCGTGTGCGGGTGCGAGAGTCGCGACGTGGCCCGGACCTCGCGCTCGAAGCGGGCGAGCGTCGCGGGATCGCCGGCCTTGTCGGCGCGGATTCGTTTCAGCGCGCACGGCGCTTCATCATGTGGTGCTCGGCCAGGAAGACCTCGCCCATCCCGCCCGAGCCGAGCCGCCTCACGAGCCGGTACTGGTTGAGCTGCCTCGCCTCGAAGGCCTCCGTGCGCAGCGTGTTCTGCACGTGCGCCCCGTAGATCGCCAGGATCGAAGCGACGGACATGAACAGCACATTCTCGCTGATGCTCGAAAGCGATGCCGACTCGTGGACCCGACGGAAGACCTCGGGATGGATCAGCGCCGCGACGATCGTCGTCGAGGCCGGCACGAGCGCGATCGGGATCACCACACGGGCCGTGCCCTTCCAGTCGTTGGGCACGAACTTCGTGTAGACGAACATGAGCAGGATGGCCAGGATCATCGATCCCCGCCCGACGGCCAGCAGCTCGGTGGGGCTGACCTGGTCGTCCACGATCAGTTGATATTGCCGCACGGCCAGATAGACGACCATGAGCCCGAACAGTGCGGCCTCGACTCCCTTGATCCGCCGCTCGGAGAAGGGACCTTTGCCCTGGAGGAAGGCCGCCGCGGCGCCCAGCCCAAGGATTATCGCGACGTTCAACTGCCAGAGGCCCCCCCCTCCGATCGCGACGCGCCAGGTCAGCAATAGGCCCTGCATTGCGATGAGGAACAAGGCCGCGGCGCGGAGTCGCCGCAGTCGAAGGGAGCTGGTGACCGTCGAGAGTTGCGGACCCGTCCCAGCGACGAGTGCAACTTGCGCCCGGCCCTCGGCCGCGCCGGCATCCCCGCCGGCCGGCGTCATAGACGGCGGGAGCCGAAGCGTCGGCTCGTCTGTAGGCTCAACGTTCGGGAAGTAGGGATTAGTCTCGTCGCGATTACCGTGCATCGGTGAGAGTCCAACCGGGTCCGAGGCCAACGCGGCTTGGGCGGAGCCCAGACTATCACAGACGCTATGAACGGCCCACGTCGTGACGGGACTCGAGCGTCAGTCGCCGGGCGAACGTCGGCGACTTAGAAGCTGTTTCAAAACCCTCATGCGATGCGCTTGAGGCAGATCAGCGAGGCCGCCAATTCGTGAAAGGCCTGGAAGTGAGCCCCCTTCTTCTCGTAGCACATCTTGAGCCTCCGGGCGTTCCCGAACCAGCTCAAGGTGCGCTCGACGACGTACCGTGTCTTGCCCAGGCCGCTGCCATGCTCCCGAGCCTTCCCCAGCGACGCGAGCAGGGGTTCGACCCCCAAACATCGAACTCGGGCCTTGTTCGCGGCCGAGCCGTAGCCGGCGTCCCCTTGGAGCACTTTGGGCCTCGTCCGAGGCCGACCCAGGGCCCCTTGGACCGGTGCATGCTCAGCACCATCGCCTCTGTCATCGCGTCATCGCGAATGTTCGCCGGGGTGGTCTTCACCACCAGGGGCACCCCTCGAGCATCGGTCAAGATGTGGCGCTTGCAGCCCGCCTTGGCTCGATCCGTCGGATTCGGACCGTGTGCGCCCCCAAAACCGCGCGGACGCTCGCGCTGTCGATCACCGCGCGTTCGAGATTGATCGCCCCCGCCTTGCCCAGGGCGGTAAGCAGCGCCGCATGCAGTCGCGGCCACACATCGAGCGTCGTCCAGAGGGCGAATCGCCGCCAGCAGGTGCTGCCGCTGCCGCAATTCATCTCCCCGGGTAGGGCCTGCCAGGGGATGCCGGTCTTGAGGACGAAGATGACGCCCGCGACGCGCCTGGCGGTCCGAGATCCGAGGCCGTCCCCCCTTCGGACCGGGCGGCGACTTGGGTAACAACGGCTCGATGATCGACCAGAGCTTGTCCGTGACGAGTTCCGCCATGCCTGAGCCTCCTTGCGGTCGGCGATGGCGGTAGTTTACAGAAATCCCGGGGTTTTGAAACAGCTTCTTAGCAATTCAGATACTTCCAGTTCCTGGGCTTCCCCTCCGCCATCCATTCGAGCGCGGTCTGAAGGCGACGGGTGCGAGTGGCCTCGGTCTTGGCCTCGGTGATCCACTCGACGTACTCGCGCTTGTGGCTGGGCGAGAACTTCTCGAATGTTGCCCGCGCTGCATGGTTGGCCGCGAGGGCTTTCGCGAGCTCGACCGGGACGGCCAGCGCGGGCTTCGGCGCCTTCGGCTTCATGCGGCTCGGCGATTTGACGCCTTCGTCGTTCAGCTTCATCGCCTGCTTGATGTAGCCGGTCAGGATCTTCTTCGAGGGCAGATCGGAGAGCTTGGTGATCCGCCCGAACTGGCCCATTGCCTTTTCTTCGCTCCCGGCGTCGGGGACGATCAGCGAGCCCTTCCAGAAGCCAAGGCGCAGTGCTCCTTGAACGCGGACATCCCGCACATCATTCCCTTGTAATCGAAGTGCGGGAAGCTCCACTTCATCGTCTCGACGACGTTGGGGCAGGCCGCGTGCACGACCTCGCGGATATGCTCGAGAATCGGCCTGGCGAAATCGGCGGACTTGGCAATGTAGGCATCGACCCGGGCGTCTCGCGTCCCCATGGTTGGCCCCCTGACGAATGTTCTCCCTGCGATATTATGATGATGACCCGCCGGTAGTTGGAAGTGGCGGCGGCTCGGGGCGCGATCTGACCCTATCCGGCAACCGCCTGACGGGCAAGCTGCTTGTCGCGATCGCGCTCGTCCAGGATGGCCTTGAGCGTCCAGAGGTCCTTGTAGCCCATGATCCGCCGGAAGCCCTTCGAGGCCGCCTCGAACGAAGCCGCCGTCCAACGCAGGGCCATCTCGCCGCTCTGCCAGTTCTTCACCCGACGCATCCGATCCCGAGCCGCCGAGTGCCCGCTGTCGATCAGGTTCGTCGTGCCCAGGCAGCGGCGCAGCGAGCTCGTCAGCCCGAGCCGATTCACCGTGAACAGCTCCTCCAGGCCCTCGCGGAGCGAGGCCGCCGCCCCGGGCCACTCCCGCTCCAGCCAGGAGGCGTACTGCTCGAGCTTGGCCATGCCCTCGGCCGCCTCCAGCTTGAACGCCGCCCGCAGCGTCGCCAGGGCCTGCTCGTGCTGGCCCTTGGGCAGGTGCGACGTCACGTTCCTCTGCTTATGGTTGCGGCAGCGCTGGACCGGTTGATCGGCCCCGAACACCGCGCCGATGGCCGACCGCAGGGCCTTCGAGCCGTCGATGACGAAGAGTCGCGGACGGGCCGGATCGAGGCCGCGGCGGACCAGGTCCTCCAAGAGTGCCGTGGCGACCGCCGCGTTCTCGGTCGCCCCCTCGCGCAAGCCCAGGACGTGCTTGTACCCCTTGGCATCGACGCCCACGGCGCAGATCACATGGTGCCCGCCGAGCTGGAGGCCGTCGATCCAGATGGCCAGCAGCTCCAGCCCCTTCAGGTCGCGCTCGGCCATCTCTTTCAGGAGCCGCTCGCCGGCCGCGATCGTCTCGCGAGACCTGGCTCTTGGACACCCCGACCGTCGCGGCCATCTCCGGCAGCACGCCCTCGTAGCGGCGGGTCGAGACGCCGTCGATGAGGATCTCGAGCATGCGGTCGGCCAACCGTCCGTCCTTGCGCATCGCCTCATAGGCCGGGATCTCGACCTCGCCGGCCTCTCCGGGCCGGGGGGCCTTCTTGCGGAGCCTGGGCTTGGTCACGCGGAGTTGTCGCTCCTTCAGGGCGACCCGGCCGGTCTGGCTGCCGTGGTAGGCGATGTCGCGGCCGGCCTTCTTGCCCTGTTGCTTGGGGCCGGCCACGGCGGCGGCGCTCATGAGCAGGACGGCCTCGATCGTGGCCCGTCCCATGACGTCGATGAGGTCGTCGACGGCGGCCTCCGCATGCTCGATGAGGTCGAGCAGGGGCAGCAGGAGTTGGCCCTCCTTGGCGAGGAGTGTGGCGAGCTTGGCGGGGTCGAGCGTGGATCTACTGTCGGGTCGGTCGACGATCTGGTAGCGTCGGGTCATCGGTGGTGGCTCCTCGTGAAGGTTTGGCAACCGGAGGGTATGTCCCTCCAGCTGGGAGCCGCCACCGATTTCTTCGGGTCAACCTTCCACTACGGCCGGGACATCATCATAGATATTATTCCACGTCTTCGCAGGACTCGCGAGCGCGGCGATCCGGTGCTCCGGCCGGAAGAGTGTGCTGGACTTGAAATCGAGGAACGCGCCTGAGACAATACAGTTCGAGTTCGCCACCGGTCGAAGGTGGGGAGCATGATCCGTCGCGACCCGCGCGAGGCGGGAGCCATCGACGAACCGAGCCGGGCGGCCGACGAGGCCGCGATGCAAGTCGCCGTGGAGCAGGCCCAACTGGCCTTCGACCGGGGCGAGGTGCCCGTCGGGGCCGTCGTGGTCGAGTCGGGACGGATCGTCTCCCAGGCCCACAACTTGCGAGAAACCCTCGGCGATCCCACGGCGCATGCCGAGCGGCTCGCCCTGACACTCGCGGGCGAGGTCCTCGGCACCTGGCGACTCGACGGCTGCACCCTGTACGTGACCCTCGAGCCCTGCCCGATGTGCGCCGGGGCGATCGTGCAGGCGAGGATCGCCCGCGTCGTCTACGGCGCTGCCGACCCGAAGGCCGGCGCCTGCGACAGCCTCTACCGGATCGTCTCCGACCCCCGCCTCAACCACCGGGCCGGGATCACGCGGGGCATCCTCGCCGAGGACTGCGGGGCCATCCTCACCCGATTTTTCCAGGAACGACGACCGAGGGACGGAGCCTAGCGACCGAGACGGATCGAATCACCCGGAGGGGTGCCTGAGTGGTTGAAAGGGCCGGTCTCGAAAACCGGTGTACCCCTTCGGGGTACCGTGGGTTTGAATCCCACCTCCTCCGCTTGTTTTTAGAGACCGCTCTTTGACGAGCACGTCGAAGGGCTTTCCCCGTGTTAGGACGGTACTTGCGAGTCGACCATTAAGTTCAATGATCGAGCGGAATGTTTCACGATTCCGTATAAGTTGACGCAATTCGTCTCGCGGTCAGACGATCCGCAGTTCAAATCCCGTCCTCCGTCTCGACGTTCCGTTAACGATCCAGGAATTTCATACGCAGTGTGCCGGGCAAGAATTGCTCGGTCAATTCGCGCTGCTGCATTCCGCCCAACCTAATGAAAAACTGAGAAGTTCGCTGATTGACGGGCCAAAGCTGACCGACTACTGTTTCGCGTTAAGGTTAGCTAATCACAAGTTAGAAGCTGTTTCAAAACCCTCATGCGATGCGCTTGAGGCAGATCAGCGAGGCCGCCAATTCGTGAAAGGCCTGGAAGTGAGCCCCCTTCTTCTCGTAGCACATCTTGAGCCTCCGGGCGTTCCCGAACCAGCTCAAGGTGCGCTCGACGACGTACCGTGTCTTGCCCAGGCCGCTGCCATGCTCCCGAGCCTTCCCCAGCGACGCGAGCAGGGGTTCGACCCCCAAACATCGAACTCGGGCCTTGTTCGCGGCCGAGCCGTAGCCGGCGTCCCCTTGGAGCACTTTGGGCCTCGTCCGAGGCCGACCCAGGGCCCCTTGGACCGGGCGCATGCTCAGCACCATCGCCTCTGTCATCGCGTCATCGCGAATGTTCGCCGGGGTGGTCTTCACCACCAGGGGCACCCCTCGAGCATCGGTCAAGATGTGGTGCTTGCAGCCCGCCTTGGCTCGATCCGTCGGATTCGGACCGGTGTGCGCCCCCCAAAAACCGCGCGGACGCTCGCGCTGTCGATCACCGCGCGTTCGAGATTGATCGCCCCCGCCTTGCCCAGGGCGGTAAGCAGCGCCGCATGCAGTCGCGGCCACACATCGAGCGTCGTCCAGAGGGCGAATCGCCGCCAGCAGGTGCTGCCGCTGCCGCAATTCATCTCCCGGGGTAGGGCCTGCCAGGGGATGCCGGTCTTGAGGACGAAGATGACGCCCGCGAGCGCCTGGCGGTCCGAGATCCGAGGCCGTCCCCCCTTCGGACCGGGCGGCGACTTGGGTAACAACGGCTCGATGATCGACCAGAGCTTGTCCGTGACGAGTTCCGCCATGCCTGAGCCTCCTTGCGGTCGGCGATGGCGGTAGTTTACAGAAATCCCGGGGTTTTGAAACAGCTTCTTAGCCCCCAAAGACGACGGGCTCATGGCGAAGTTCGTTGACGCGATTTCTGCGAATGTGCACGTCAAGTTCTTTCGTGTCCTTGACTCAGGGGCGGAACACCCCCGCGATTGGCAGCTTGAACCGCTCCAGACGGAGCTTCTGTCGGACACGGAAGCCGACGGCTACCACGTAATGAAGGCACTGAATATTCTTCCCGATGCTACGATCCACAATTGCTACATTGACATGAACCTTCCGGAGCGGATTAGCGATTACGCCTTCATTCTAGAGACCGGCTCGCTTCGCTACGGATTACATCATGAGTTTCCTGGCGAAATCATCCCTGCCGTAGCCTTGGATTGCTTCGGAGTCTACGAGTTGTTCTACTCCAAGAACCGGCCGCAGATCGGCATCGACATTCTGAAGCAGGGCCTCGCGATTGCCAGGCGAAAAGGCTACATTGCAGAAGATCTCGGCTACATTCTTAGAGATGAGCGGCGGTTTCGAGAGGCCGCGGAGATGTTCAAGGTTGCCGTCGAAGAAGAACCTTCCTCGTACTTCATCTACGGGGAGCTTGCCGGTGCCTACGCGGAACTCGGCGACTCCGCCAACGAAAAGAAGTACTCCGCGATGTTCAAACTTGCGGAGCAGCGTGGGGGCTAACAAGTCGCTCAAATTGACCGGGGCCGCATTCCAGTTTTGCGCAGCATGTCGTCGTTGCAGCGGCCCCGGCAAGTTAGCTTATCGTTCGGTCACTTCCCATCTGCTGAAGCTTCGAGAAATCGCCACAATCCAGTGTCCCAGTCCCGAACCGCGGCGATAAAAAGTTCAATTGCCGTCCCGTCTTCTCCGCTTCCCGCGACGATGACCGGCCGGACGATGACAACCCCCTGTTCAACGGGGGTTGTGTCGTTTATTGGTCGTTGTTGAAGATCGCACTCGCCCCCCTGGGATCGGAGACGGCGATGCTCGACGCCTTAGTCCTTTCCGTCGCGATGCTCGGGGCGACCGGGGATGACCCCAAGATACCCGCCGCGGCGGGGCATCGGGTCGACTTCCACAAGGAAGTCCTGCCGATCCTCCAGCGTCGCTGCGCCGAGTGCCACGTCGGGCCCAATCCGAAGGGAGGGCTTGGAATCGCGACTCGTCAGGCCATCCTGAAGGGGGGTGAGTCCGGCCCGGCGGCGATTGCAGGGAAGGGCGGCGAGAGCCTGCTCGTCGAGCTCGTCGCGGGGATGGACGCCGATCGAATCATGCCGGCGTCGAACCGGCCGAGGCTCTCGGCCGACGAGGTGGGCATCCTGCGGGCCTGGATCGACCAGGGTCTGGGCTGGGACGAGGGGATCACGATCAGCCGGCCGGTGAAGACGGCCCGACTTGAGCCGAGGCGGCCCGAGGTGCCCGCCGCAGACGCTGGGTTGACCAACCCGATCGACCGTCTCCTCCAGCCGTATTGCCGCAAGTATGGCATCTCGCTGAGTCCGGTCGACTCTGATCGTGTTTTCGCCCGCCGGGCGAAGCTCGACCTCATCGGCTTGCTGCCTACGCCTTCCGAGGTCGAGCCCCTGGAGAAGGACGGCCGGCCCGACAAGCGGGCCCGGTTCATCCGGGGTCTACTGGACGACCGCGAGGACTATGCCGAACACTGGCTCACGTTCTGGAACGACGCGCTTCGTAATGCGTATCGCGGTACCGGCTTCATCGACGACGGACGCCGGCAGATCACGGGCTGGCTGTTCAAGGCCCTGTACGACGACATGCCGTATGACGAGTTCGTCCGGGAGTTGATCAAGCCAGTTCCGGGGTCGGAGGGGTTCATCAAGGGGATCGTCTGGCGAGGCGTCGTCAACGCGAGCCAGCGGAAGGAGATGCAGGCCGCGCAGGTGATCTCGCAAGTCTTCCTCGGCACGAACCTCAAGTGCGCGTCGTGCCACGACAGCTTCATCAACCAGTGGAAACTCGACGAGGCCTACGGATTGGCCAACGTCTTCGCCGACGCACCGCTGGAGATCAACCGCTGCGACAAGCCGACCGGCCGCCTGGCCTCGACGTCGTTCCTGTTCCCGACGCTCGGCAACATCGACGCGAAGGCCCCGAAGGACGAGCGTCTGAAGCAGCTCGCCGTGCTGACGACAAGCCCGCAGAACGGCCGGCTGGCGCGGACCATCGTCAATCGGCTCTGGGCGTGCTTCTTCGGGCGCGGGCTGGTCGAGACCGTCGACGACCTGGACCAGCCGCCGTGGGACGCTGACGTGCTCGACTGGCTCGCGGCCGACCTCGCGGACCACGGCTACGACCTCAAGCGGACAATGACCCTGATCGCCGAGTCGCGGGCCTATCAATCGGCCTCGGTCGGCGCACAGCGGCCGGAGGATAAGTCGTTCGTCTTCCGCGGCCCACTCGTTAAGCGGATGTCGGCTGAGCAGTTCGTCGACGCCGTCGCGCAACTGACCGACGGGTGGCCCTCGGTCACCCCGGACATGCTCAAGCCCGACGGTCGCAATCAGGGCGGCCAGCTTGCCGCCGCGCGTGCGGCGATCGCGGGCGAGACGCCATCCGGGAAGGGGGGCGAGGTCACCTGGATCTGGAGTCATCCCGGCGCGGCGAAGTCGGACCCGGGCGGGCGGATCTTCTTGCGGGCATCGGTGAATTTGCCCGAGAAGCCGACGCGGGCCATCGCCGCCGTGTCCTGCGACAATGAGTTTGTCCTGTACGTGAACGGGATGAGAGCCGCGGCCAGCGATCAGTGGACCCCGCCGACGTCCGTCGACCTGACGCGCTACCTGGTCAAGGGTGCGAACACGATCGCGGTCGAGGCGATCAACTGGCCCGACAAGGCGACGGGCAAGGGCCTCCAGGCCGGCCCAAACAACCCAGCGGGGTTCGCGTTCCTCGGCAGGGCGTGGTCGGGCGAGAAGTTGATCTGGAACGGCTCGAGCGACGCCTCCTGGCGGTGGGCCGACGGCGTCGGTCCCGGCTGGGAGAAGCAGGGACTGGATATGACCGGGTGGAAGCCCGCTGCCGTGCTGCCCGGGGCCGATCGGTCGATGTGGCGACTCGGCGAGGCGATGCACGCCCTGCTCCGATCGGGCCCCGAGCCGCGGCTCCGCGTCCGCTCGGCCCTGGCCGAGGCCGACGCCCTGACCCGCGCCCTCGGCCGGCCCGATCGGGAGCAGGTCGTCACCCGACGCGATTCCGTCGCCACGACCCTTCAGGCCCTCGAACTGACCAATGGCGCGACCTTGGCGCGGATGATCAAGCAGGGCGGAAAAAGCTGGCTCGGCCGGCCGGAGGCGAAGTCGTCCGACCGGCTCGTCGAGGCCATCTATCGCGCGGGGATCGGCCGGGCGCCGACGGACGCGGAGCGGTCGGTCGCACGGGACGTCGTGGGATCGCCCGCGGACGAGGAGGGGATCGAAGACCTTCTCTGGATCGTGACGATGCTGCCGGAGTTCCAGTTGATCCACTGAGCTCGACTGCTGCCGATCCTCGGCGGCTACGCCGCCGGTGCGAGGGCTGATCGCAGGACTTCGCGCAAGGGATCGGGGAGTTTCTCCAGCCCGAACCGGCTCCCGGCCCCTGGGAAAACCCCGTCGGACCACACCCAGAGCCGCACCGAGGCCAGGACATCCGAGTAGGTCACGCCGGCCTTGCCCGGCCAGCGGACGCCACAGGACCGCTTCGATTCGGGCAGCGCGTGGTACAGCAGGGCGACGACCGAGTACAGGCCGAATAAGCACGGGGTCGCCCGCGATACCGTCCGTCGGCACCGGCCCCGCGTCGTCTCCGATCGGAGGTGGGCGCGGCACTCCTGGAAGGTGCATTCGATGTTCCATCGGCCGGCGTATCGGGTCACGATCTCGCCCGGGTCGAGGGCCGGGTCGGTGGCGTAGAAGTACTCGTCGCGGTGCGTCCCCTCCAGGTCGCGGACGTGGACCCAGCGGATCGGGACCAGGCCGGCGCCGGCCTTGTACCAGTACCCCGTCCCGGTGATGACCGACACCCGCCGCGTCCCGCTGCCGTACCAGCCGACGGTGAGCCGGCGGCGCCGTCGGGCCGCGGCGACCGCCTCACGGGGCTTGGGCCGCCGCTCCCCCTTGACCCGGGGTCGCCCCAGGCCGCGGTATGGCGGCGGCGGGTCGAACAGGTTGGCCTCGGGGTGGAGCTTGCTCACCAGGGTCAGGCGGCCCCGGTGTCGGTGGGCGAACCGGGCGACCTCGTGGGTGCCGTAGCCCGAGTCGCCGACGAAGGCGAAGCGGCGGCCGGGACAGCGGATCATCAGGGTGCGGAGGAGGCGGCACATCAACTGCGCCGGGGTGAGGTGCGGCCGGCCATGCCGCCGGTCCTCCTCCTCGCTACGGTAGAGGTCCACGAGCACGGGCAGTGCCCAGGGCCGGGTTGCCCACGGGAAGCGGACGAGCACTGCCAGGACGACCCAGCGATGGCCGTATTTCCAGGCGGTGTAGGCGTGCGACGAGCGGACCGGGTCGCGGTGCCGCGCCTTGCCGTAGACGTGCTTGCCGGGGTGGCCGTCGACGGTGTCGTCGCCGACCAGGACCACCGGGTCGGTCGGGCAGAGGTGGCGGAGGATGTAGCCGGCCAGGGCGCATCCCAGGGCCAGGCCCGACCAGGGGCGCGGCACAGGACGCGCTGGTAGTCGGTGCGATGGCCCGGGGCGAGCCCGCCGAGCGTGCGGAGCAGGTTGTCGACGGTGTGCCGCCCCTGCGTGAGGATCGAGGCGGCGAGCAGGACGACGAAGCGGCGGAGGGTCGGCCTGGTGAAGGCGGGGCCGAGAGCCTCGAGAAGCGGCAGGGCCTCGGGTGGTAAGATCATGGCGGGTCCGTCCTCGGTCGGTATCCTGAGGTGCGTCAGCAACCCCTCAGATTACCGCCGAGGCGGCCCCACGAAATCGGCAGCAGTCGAGCTGAGAGGGAGACACCGAACGATGGCCACGAATCGTCGCGACTTCCTCAGGACCGCCGGCGCCGCCACGCTCGCCGCCCTGGTAGCCGACGGCGGGCGCCCCATCAGGGCCGCCGACGAGCCCAGGATCAAGCCGACGGCCGACACGCTGATCCTCCTGTGGATGGCCGGCGGGATGCCGCATACCGACACGTTCGACCCGAAGCGGCATACGCCGTTCCGCAAGGGACTGAAGGCCGGCGAGGTCGCCTGCACGTTCCCGACGATCGACACGGCGGTCGACCACATCAAGTTCACGGAAGGCCTGGAGAAGATCGGGTCGGTGATGGACCGCGGGGCGATCGTCCGGTCGCATGTGCTGGGCGACCTCGGATCGATCCTGCACACGAGGCACCAGTATCACTGGCACACCGGGTACGAGCCGCCCCAGACGGTCGCCGCGCCGCACATCGGGGCGTGGCTGTCGCGGGTGCTCGGGCCGGTCGATCCGTCGGTTCCGGCCTACATCGATATTGGCCAGCCCTACGAGGGGAACGGCGAGGCCGAGGAGTTAAAGGCGTTCCAGACCGGCGGATTCCTCGGCAGCGAGTACGGACCGTTCCGCGTGCCCGACCCGAAGCAGGCCATTGCCACCGTCCGCCCTCCGGCCGGGATGAGCCTCAAGCGGTTTCGCGAGCGGCGCGAGGCGTATCTCAAGGCCGTCAAGGCGAGCCCGGTCTACGAGCACGCGAGCGACTATCAGCGCGAATCGCTGCTCCGCTCGCTCGAAAACGCCCACCGGCTGCTCGACTCCCCCTCGGCCAAGGCCTTCGACCTCGCGCTCGAGCCGAAGGCGTCCTACGACGTCTACAACACGGGCAACTTCGGCCTGGGATGTCTTCTGGCCCGTCGTCTGACGGAGGCCGGCGCCCGGTTCATCGAGGTCTCGACCGAGTACGTGCCCTTCTTCGGCTGGGACACGCACGACAACGGGCACACCCGGCTGAAGGACATGAAGCGGCTAATCGACGCCCCGATCGCCCAGCTCGTGAGTGACCTGGAGGCCCGCAAGCTGCTCGACCGGACCCTGATCGTCGTGGCCAGCGAGTTCAGCCGGAGCGTCCTGATCGAGGGGAAGGTCGACAAGCGGGTGCCCGACCAGGTGGCGCAGGCCGATGTCATCAACGAGCCCAAGATGTTCGGCATGCACCGGCATTTCACCGGCGCGAGCAGCGTGCTGCTCTTCGGCGGCGGGGTGAAGAAGGGGTTGCTTTATGGACGAACGGCCGACGAGTCGCCCTGCACGACGATCGAGAAGCCCGTTTCGGTGACCGACCTGCATGCCACGCTCTATCGCGCGATGGGGGTCTCTGCCCGCCACGCGCTCGAGACCGAGCGGCGGCCGTTCTATGTGACGAAGGACGGGCTCGGCAAGCCGGTGCTCGACCTGTTCGGGTGAGTGTCCGTGTGAGAAGCCCCGGGCTCCCGGGGTCGGGGGACCCGGGGCCCCCGCGCCGAGCGAACCCGAGCGGCCGCCTTTTGTCCGCCCCCCGTGCGGCCTGGTGCGTCGGCCGACGCACGAAGCCGAACGACGGCAAACTGAGCGGGATCGGCCGCGTCTCGGCGGGCGTGGATTGGGTTCGTTTCACGGGCGCGGAATTGGCTTCGTTTCGTCGAACGGCGGGCGGGATTGGGTTCGTTTCGCACCCCGGCATCGCCCGCCGAGCCGGACCCCACTTGGCCGGCTCAGGCCACGCCATTCTTCTTGAACCATTCGATCAGCTTCTTCCACCCGTCGTCCGCCTGCTCCTTGCGGTAGCTCGGGCGGTAGTCGGCGTAGAAGGCGTGGGGCGTGTCGGGATAGACCACAATCTCGGCCGTCGTGTTGCCCACGGCCTTCAGGGCCTCGCGCATCGCCTCGACGGTCGCGACCGGGATACCTTGATCGGCCCCGCCGTAGAGGCCGAGAACGGGGGCCTTGACGTCGGCGGCGAGGTCGACCGGGTATTTCGGCTGGAGCTCGGTCTTGTCGCCCTTCAGTCGGCCGTACCAGGCCACCCCGGCCTTGAGGTTGGGATTGTGTGCGGCGTAGAGCCAGACGATCCGCCCGCCCCAGCAGAAGCCGGTGATGGCCAGCTTCGACGTGTCGGCCTTGCCGGTCGCCTTGGCGTAGGCCACGGCCGCATCGAGGTCGGACATGACCTGGGCGTCGGGGACTTTCTGGACGATCTTGAGGATCTCCGGGAAGTCCTTGAGCCCCGACACGTCGCCCTGGCGGGCATACATCTCCGGGGCGATCGCGAAGTAGCCGAGCTTGGCGAGCCGCCGGCAGATGTCCTTGATGTGCTCGTGGACCCCGAAGATTTCCTGGACGACCAGCACAGTCGGGAACGGGCCGCCCTTGTCGGGCATGGCGCGGTAGGCAGGAATCTCGCCGTCCTTGACGGGGACCTTCACCTCGCCGGCCTCCAGGCCCGCGGTGTCGGTCGTGATCGTCTGCGCCGAGACCGGCTGGACGGCCAGCGCGAAGCCCGCGGCCAGCGACGTGACGACGAACTCGCGCCTCGTGAATTCGACCTTCCCCAGCAAGCTCAGCAGGTCCTCGTGCATCGGTCGTCTCCCTCCGCTTTGGAAACCCCTGGTCCGTCGCGTCCTCGGCCGGCGGCCCGGCGTCGAGGGCATGATATCCCCGGCCCGGCCCGAAGGCGAGTGGCCCACGCGCTCGGATGGACCTTGAGGCGGCATGCGACTTGCCCATGAAGCGCTCTCGACGTCGCTGCCCCTCCTCAGGATGAGACCGCATGGCCGCCCGCACGCGTCGAACGCGCGATCGCTCCCTCGATGGTCTGCCGAAAGCATCGATGCCGCCGGCCCCCGCGCCGATGCTCTGCACGCTGGTCGACCGCGCGTTCGACAGCCCTGACTGGATCTTCGAGCCGAAGTTCGACGGCCTCCGCATCCTCGCGCGGTTCGATGGCCGCGACGTCACCCTGTTAAGCCGAAATAACAAGCCGCAGGAGCTGCGGTTCCCCGAGATCGCCGAGGCGATCCGCGCGAGCCTCGACCGCCCCGCGATCGTCGACGGCGAGGTCGTCTGTTTCGACGAGAAGGGCCACACGAGCTTCCGCGAGCTCCAGCAGCGGTTCCATTTGGATGACCCCGCGGAAATCCGCCGCCGGATGGAGCGGCATCCCGCGTTCATGTACGTCTTCGACATCCTCTACCTCGACGGCCACGACCTGACGGGCCTGCCGCTGGAGGCGCGCAAGGACTGGCTGGATCGGGCCGTGACGTGGAGTGACCGCGTCCGCAGGACCAGCTTTCAGCGCAGCGGTGGCGTCGCCCTTCTGGACCGCGCGTGCAAGGCGGGCGAAGAGGGGATCGTCGCCAAGCGGCTCGATAGTCCTTACCTGCCCGGCCGGGTCAACGCGTGGGCGAAGATCAAATGCGTCGGCCGCCAGGAGTTCGCCGTCGGCGGCTGGACCGACCCCCAGCGCTCGCGAGTCGGGCTCGGGGCGCTGCTCGTCGGCTACTATGACAAGGACGGCGAGACGTTCCGCTACGCCGGTAAGGTCGGCACCGGCTACACGCACGAGGTGTTGCTCGACCTCCGCCGCCGTCTCGATGAGATCGGTCAGGATTCCAGTCCCTTCGACGACGGCGATCCGCCGACGGGCAAGGCCGTCCACTGGGTCCGGCCCAGACTCGTCGCCGAGATCGCCTTCGCCGAGTGGACCCAGAACGGCTTGCTTCGTCAGCCACGCTTTGAGGGCCTGCGCCCGACAAGAAACCCCGCGACTGCCGCCGCGAGCGGCCGAAATCGGTCGCGGCCGTGCGGTCACGTTCCCTGCCTGGAGACACGCCCATGCCCCTGGAGCAATACCGCGCCAAGCGTGATTTCAAGAAGACGCGCGAGCCCTCGGGCGACGCGAAGGCGAAGGCTCACAAGCAGCCAATCTTTGTCGTCCAGGAGCACCACGCGTCGCACCTGCATTACGACTTCAGGCTCGAGGCCGACGGCGTCCTGAAGAGCTGGGCCGTGCCGAAGGAGCCGTCGATGGACCCCGCGGTCAAGCGGCTCGCCGTCGAGGTCGAGGACCACCCGATCGGCTACGCGACGTTCGCGGGGACCATCCCGGAAGGGCAGTACGGCGGGGGGACCGTGAAGATCTGGGATCACGGCACCTATGAAAACCTGATGGAAGACAAAGCCGAGGGGCAGACCGCGGCTGAGGCGATTGAGGCCGGCCGGATCGAGTTCGTCCTGCACGGCGAGCGGCTGAAGGGAAAGTTCGCCCTGATCCGGATGCGGCCGCGCGGGCGCGGCAAGCCGCAGTGGCTGCTCATCAAAATGAAGGACGAATTCGCCAGGGCCTCGGCCAGCGACGGCGCGCCGAAGTCGAAGCCCGCCCGCGCCTCGTCGTCGAGTCCGACCGAATCGCGACGAGCCGCGAGACCGCCGAAAATCGAGGTCGAGCTGACCCATCCGGACAAGGTCCTTTTCCCCAAGGCAGGCCTCACGAAGCGGGATGTTTTCACCTACTATCAGAAGATGGCCGATCGATTGATCCCGTTCCTCAAGGACCGGCCGGTCACGCTCGAACGGCTGCCGGACGGGCTCGCGGAAGGTGCGCCGCATTTCTGGCAGAAGAACACGCCCGAGTCGTACCCGGACTGGATCCCTCGCATCGAGCTGGAGACCGAGCGGGGCGAGCCGGTCCGTTATGCGCTGGTCAACGACGAGCCGACGCTGCTCTACCTCGTCAACCAGGGGACGCTCACCTTCCACGTCTGGGCGTCGCGGGTGCAGGATCTCGATCGTCCCGACTTCGTACTCATCGACCTCGACCCCGGACAGGCGAGCTTCGGCGACGTCGTCGACGTCGCCAAGACGGTGAAGGGCTTCCTCGACGAGGAAGGGGTCGAGTCGTTCGTGAAGACGTCGGGCAAGTCGGGCCTGCACGTGCTCACGCCCTGGAAGCAAAAAGGCGGCTACGACGAGGCGAGGGCGTGGGCCCTGGAGATCGCCGAGCGGGTCGTCGCCGAAATGCCCGACCGCGCGACGGTCGAGCGGAGCAAGGCGAAGCGGGGCCGGCGCGTCTACGTCGACGTCATGCAGAACGCCCGCGGGCACCACGCCGTCCCGCCCTACGTGATCCGCGCCGTGCCCGCAGCATCGGTCTCGACGCCACTGAACTGGAAGGAGCTGACGCCCGACCTCGACCCCTCGGCCTTCACGCCGAAGACGATCTTCCGCCGCCTCGCGCGACAGTTGCGTGACCCGATGGCGGGCCTTGTCAAGCCGCCACGAGCGAGGGCGGCCAGGGCCCGGTGAGGCGCTCGACGCCGCGCGGCGACGGCCGTTGCCGTCACTTCGGGCCCGGAATCTTGCGGAGGAGCGAGCCCGTCAGCGCCATTCCAAAGGAGCAAGACGCCGTCGGCCCCGCCCGCGGCGACCCGGCCGCCGTCGGCCGAGGCCGCCACCGCGAAGAGGTAATCCGCGGCGCCCGACAGCGTCCTGGCGACCGACCCGTTGTCGGGATTCCACGCACGCACCTGCGAGTCGCCCGCGGCCCCGAACAGGAGCGGCTTTCCCGGCACCCAGCGCAGGCCCGTCACCCCCTTCGCGGCCTGGTTGAGAGTTCGGAGTTGCTCGCCGGCCTCGAAATCCCAGACCTTCACCACGCTGTCGGCGCCGCCCGTGACGAGCCGCCTGCCGTCGCCGCTCCAGTCGACCGCCAGGACGTGATGCGTGTGCCCCTCGAACGACTTCAGCTCCTTGCCATCGGCGACGCTCACGACCTTGAGATACCTGTCGGCCGAGGCCGAGGCGAGCTTCGTCCCGTCGGGACTGAACCGGAGCGCGAAGACGGTGTCGGAGTGGAGGTTGTCGAGGCTCCGCATCAGCTTGCCCGACGCGACTTCCCAGATCTTCACCTCGCCTGACCGCGACGGCTCGCCGCCACCCGTGGCCATCAGCTTGCCGTCGGGACTGAAATCGATAGCCAGCACGCGGAAGACGTGGGGGCCGAACGTGCGTGCGTCCGCCCACGCGCCCTCGACCGTCCACAACCGCGCGGTCTTGTCGGCGGCGGCGACAAGACGACCGTCACGCAGCAACAGCACAGCCTGTACGGCCGGGGCGGGATCGCCCGCCTTCGCCGCGGGATAGCCGAACGCGGTGACACCCCTTCCAGTCACGACGTCCCACACCTTCACGACCCCGTCGGCGGCGGTGACAACGCGGTCCCCCCCGGGCTGAATGCCACGGATCGGACCGGGGCGATGTGCGGACCCAACTCAGCAGTGAGCTTGCCAGACGTCAGGTCATAGAGCCGGGCCATCCGATCTTCCGAACCGATGAGAACGGAGGTTCCCCCCGGCGAAACGGCCAGCGCCCGGACCGGGCCCGCGGCGAGCGGGAACGAGCGGATCTCCTTCCCGCTTGCGACGTTGACGACGCGGGCCTTCGCATCACCGGTGGCTAGGAGCAGCGTCCCATCGTTGAGGACGAGCAGCGCCCCGACTGGCTTGCTGGATTCGAGGTTGATCGTCCGGCTTGCGGCGGCCTCGCCGGGCCGGGAGGACAGGGTCCAGATCCGAGCCGTCCTGTCGCTGCCGAGGGTGGCCACCGCCTTCCCGTTGGGGAGGAAATCGACCGACGTCAAGGCCGCACCCTGCGTCTTGAGGACGTGCCTCTCTTTCCCTTCGGCGACCGTGACGATGCGGACAGTGCCGTCGGTCCCGACCGCAGCCGCGAGCGAATCGTCGGTGGACAACGCAAGAGACACCGTGCCGGCAGGCGACCGGACCGTCCTCAGGATCTTCCCGTCCGCCGTGTTCCAGAACCGCAGGGCCTTCTCGGGGCCGCCGGTGATGAGCGTCTTGCCGTCGCGTGTGGCGGCCATGGCCGCGATCGGCTCGGGCGAGCCGGCGAAGGTTGTCCGCGCGGTGATCGAAGGGCAGTCCCAGAGCGTCACAATGCCGAAGCTGCCGGCGGCGAGCCGCCGGGCATCGGGCGTGAACCGGACGGACTGGATCAGGTCGCGGTGGCCGCCCAGGCCGACGATCGGCGCGCCGGTGTCGACGTCGAAGACCTCGACCACGTTGGCCCGTCCCGAGGCGACGCGGTGGCCGTCGGGCGTGAGGTCGAGGGCGTTGATCGGGTGGACGCCGGATGGCAGGGGGCCAAGCTCTGGCGGCTTCGCGGGCGCGGACGAGACGTCGGAATCATCCTTCGCGCCGCCGTCGATCCATTGCTTGAGCAGGCCCAGCTCGTCGGGGGTCAGCGGCGGCAGGTCCTTCTTCTTTTCGGGGGGCATCGCCGGTGCAATCCGGTGAGCCGCCATCCTGAAAAGGAGACTATCGTCGCCCCTTCCGGGGACGAGCGCCGGGCCCCGCTTGCCGCCCTTCAGCATCCCGGCAACCGACTCCAGATTCAGCTTGTTTTCGGCCAGGGCCGATCCGTGACACCCCGCACATTTGGCGTCGAGCACTCCGGCGACGTCCCTTGCATAGCTCACCGGGATCGACCGAGTCGGGGCCTTCACCTCGATCGGCCGGGGCGTATCCGCTCCGAGCCCAAGCAGGGCTAAGACGAGGAATTGGGCGGTTCGCACGGGCACACCTCGGCTCAGGGCTTGGCGATCGTCAGGGCCAGCGGGACGGCGACCTCGACCGCGAGGCCGTCGACGACCGTCTCGGCGTGGACCGTTGCCCCCGTTATCGGGCCGACCGGCGAATCCTTCGACGCCGACACGTTCAGCTTGACCGTCTGTGTCCCAGGCCGGACCGTCATCCGATCCGCCCGGACCTTCGTGGCAGCCGCTGCGTCGAGCGCGAGACCGATCGGGCCGGCGAACTTGCCCAGGCGCTCGATCTTGACCTCGATGTCGGCCGAGTCGCCCGCCTTGATGGTCGCGGACTTCGACGCGATCGACAACGCGATCGGCGCGGGGCGGACGGTCACGATCACGGGATTGCTCGGCTCCTCGACCTTGAACTTGGTCTTCGCCCTCGGGTCGGTTTGATAGCTCGCGGTTCCCTTGAGGACAAGCGTGTAATCTCCCGGTGCGATCCCCTTCGGAACGGGCCAGTCGATCCGGGCCGAGTTCGCCCCCTTGACGATGGACGACGTCGGAGGCGGCATCCCCGCGGGCGGTTCCCAGCCCGTGACGGCTATCGCATCGTCAAAGCCGCGGCCCGGCTTGACCGAGACGTCCAGCTCGACGGCTTGTCCCTGGGCGACGACCGTTCGCCGCGGACGAGCCGTGAGCAGGAAGGGCACGCCCTCACGGACCGCGATGGGGAACCCGCGAGTGGCACGCGCGGGCGTGACCTTCACGGCCGTGCCCTGGATCGTCGGCGGCGGGCGGAGGATCGAGCCGGGGATCGCCTCGCGGATCCGTTCGTCGTCAGGGCGAGGCACCGTGTCGGCCCAGAAGCCCGAGGCGGACCGGCCCACGACCCGAATCGCGCCGACCGCGGTCGTCGCCGAGGCATCGGCTTCGAGGATGATCGGGGCCGAGACCGCGCCGGCGGGGATGACAACCGGAACACACCGAACTCCCGCCGGCAGGCCGTCCGCGCGGACGAGGATCGGTCCGCTGAATCCGTCGATCCGCCACGCGAGCACGACCGCCCCGGCACGTCCCCCCTTTCGGACGGTCGTGGCGTCCGGCGTGTTGATCGCATTCGGGACGACGAAGAGCCGGAAGTCGGGGCGGTCGTGGCGAATGGTCAGGCGATAGGTGAGACGAGGGTCGCCGCGGCTCGAGGAGGCGACGTCGGCGAGGAGGACCTGATAGATGCCGTCGGCCGGCGCGGCCCAACGAAGAGCGGCGTCGACGGTGGCGAGGTTGAACCGCGGAGCGAGGCCCGGGTCGGCTGTGTCGTCGGCCGCGACGAGGTCCTCGGGCTCGCCCGACTTGCCGAACGCGCTGAACGATGAGCGTCGGGTCGGCCTGCGACCCGATGCCCTCGCAGATCGCCTCGATCCGCCAGGCTTCGCCCTTCTTCGCGACGAACCGGTAGACGTCCGCGTCGCCCCGGTGGTCGAAGCTCCCGCCGACCGAGCAGGGGGGCGCGACGGTCTCGGGGCGCATCGAGGCCATTTGGCTCTCGCTCGGCGACGATCGGCTCGCTCGCCTCGGCGACGAGTACGGGGTTCGACGGATTCTCACTCCTCCCGACCCTGAGGGGAAACGCCCTCATCGCGGCGGCGGTGCCGAAGGCGTTCACGGGAAGGTTGGGCGAGGGGCGGAAGTCCGGCAGGCCCAGCCACGGCTCGGCGTCGACCGGATCCGCGCCAGTCGGAGGCCCCGTGCGTCTCGCACGAAGGCTGCGTCCGAGTAGCGTCAGATCGGCCAATCGGCCCGGGGCCGCGATCGGCGGAGCGGCGGCGTCGAGCGTGGGGCCGTCGCGCACCGTCAGCCGATAGATGTGATCGGCGGAGCCGGCGTAGGTGACGTCGTGGACCTTGATGACGTAGCGCCCGTCGGCGGGCAGCGTGACATCGACAAACGGGTCGGCCCCGAAGGCATCGCGGGACTCGGCGAGCTCGGCACCTCGGGCGTCGAGGACGCGGACGGTCGCGTCGAGCGGGCTGTCAACCCGCTCGGCCGCGACGCTGACAAAGAGGCGCTGGCCCTTCCTGGCGCGGAGGGCGAAGCAGTCCACGTCGGTCGCGGTCGTGGCACCGTTGACGACGGAGTTGATCGCGATCGGGTTGGCCGCGTCGGGTCCGCCGTTCGGCTCGGATTCTGACGATTCGGGCAGCGCGCCGATCACGAACGTGCGCGGGTTGCTCAGGCCGTCGGGCGTGAGGGCGCGGATGTCGTGGGCACCGAGGGGCGTCGTGGGCGCGATCGCGACCTTGAAGGTCTTCGGCTTGCCCGCGATTCGGTCAGCACGCATCCCCGGGTGGCTGAACCAGAGGCCGTCGGCCGCGTCGAGGGCGTCGCCTCCGAGTGTGACCTCGACGGTCGACTCCGCGCGTCCGCCGGGAGGGAAGACGTGGAGGAGCTTCGGATGAGGGCGCGGGGCCTGCGCCAGCCCAGTGTGGGCCAGTCCGAGGGTCAGTGCGAAAGCAAGCAGGATGTCTGGGCGAATGCGGCGGGTCGGCACGGGCAGGGGTCTCCGGCGAGAGGCGCCGGGTTGTGGGGTCCGCCATGCAGACCCCACGGGGTCAGATCAGGTCGGCGATCGGGCGGCCCTGGTTGAGGACGGGCATCGGGCGGCCGGAGTCGTTGGGGAAGTCGCGCCGCGGGTCGATGCCGAGGACATGATAGACGGTATGGATCACGTCCTCGGGACGCAAGGGCTTCTCGGTCGGCTGCTCGCCCTTGCGGTTGGTCGCGCCGACGACCTGGCCCATCTTCAGGCCGCCGCCGGCGAGCAGGGCCGACATGCTCCCCGGCCAGTGGTCGCGGCCGCCGTTGTTGATCCGCGGCGTCCGGCCGAACTCGCCCCAGACGACCACGAGCACGCGGTCGGCCAGCCCTCGCTCGTAGAGGTCCTCGACGAGGCTCGTCACGGCCGCGTCCATGGGCGGGACCTGCTGGCGGCAGGACTGGAAGATGCCCGAGTGGTGGTCCCAGTTGCCGTCGGAGATCGTGACGAACGTCACGCCCGCCTCGACGAGCCGCCGGGCGAGCAGGCAGCACTGGCCGAGCCGGTTGCGGCCGTAGCGGTCGCGGAGCCGAGGGTCCTCGCACGAGAGGTCGAGCGCCTTGCGGGCGGAGGGGCCGGTGACCATGTCGTACGCCTGGGCCGTGAACCTGTCGAGGCCGTCCATGGTGCCGGTTATGTCGCGGCGGCGGTTGATCCGGTCGAGCTTCGAGAGCAGGTAGCGGCGATCCTCGAGCCGTTCGAGCGAGAGCCCGCCGGCCGGCTCGAGGTTGCGGACTCGCATGTTCGTGGTGGGGTCGCCGTTGAGGTTGAACGGGTTGTATCCCGGTCCGAGGTAGGCGCCCCCCTCGAACAAGGCCCCGAAGACGCCGCCGACCATCGAGACGTAGGGCGGCACGCCCGGGCCGTTCGGTCCGCGGAGCTTCGCGACGATCGAGCCGACGCTCGGCCGCTCGTTCTTCTGCTGCTCCGAAGGGCTCGACTGGTAGCCGGTCTGGATCCAGTGGGTGCCGACGAAGTGGTCGGACGACTCGTGGGCCAGGCTCCGGACGATCGCCATCCTGTCCATCGCGCGGGCGTGCCGGGGCATCAGCTCGCAGATCGAGACGCCGGAGACGTTCGTCGGGATCGCCTTGAACTCGCCGCGGAACTCGCGGGGGGCGTCCGGCTTGGGGTCGTACGTCTCCATGTGCGACGGGCCGCCCGAGAGCAGCACCTGGATGACGGCCGTGTTCCGGCTCGCCGACCCGAGCTGCGCGGCCCGCGCGCGGAGGACGTCCGGCATGGCCAGTCCGCCGAGGCCGAGCGAGCCGATTCGGAGGAAGCTCCGTCGCGAGACGCCGTCGCAGGCTCCGAACCGGTTGCCGAATACGTCGAGCATCGCACCACCTCCCGCTCCGGCCGTCGCATCTATGATCGCACGAACTCAACGAGCGCCGCCATGTCTCGGCCGGTCGCGTCGGGGGCGACGCCGAGTCCTTCCGGCGGCTGGCCCGACCGGTTGACCCAGACCGTCGGGTAGCCGAACCATTTCGCTCCGGCGGCGTCCCAACCGCCGAACGCCGCAAAGACCGTCTCCTCGCGGCGCGTTCCGAAGGCGTCCAGGCCGATCTGGTAGGCGCGAGGGTCGGGCTTGTAGCTCTTGACGCGATCGGTGCTGAGCAGGTGCTCGAACCGCGGCCCGAGGCCCGAGGCGTCGAGCAAGGCCGTCAGCATGTTCGGGGACAGGTTCGACAGGAACGCGAGTTTCACGCCCGACTCGGCGAGCAGCCCCAGCCCTGCGGCCGCGTCGGGCCAGGGCCGCAGCGTGAGGTAGGCGTTCATCAGCTTCGAGCGCATCGCCGGGGTCGGCTCAAGCTTGAGGGACTGCAACGCGAAGTCGAGGGCGTTCCCCGTGATCGTCCAGAAATCCTTATAACGACCGGAGAGGGCACGGAGCCACGCGTACTCGAACTGCCTCGTCCGCCACAGGTTGGCCAGCTCGGAGCCCTTGCCGGGAAAAACCTCCTCGGCGACCGCGGCGACCGATCGAGGGTCGAAGATCACGAAGCCGTCGAAGAGGACGGCCTTGAACCTTGTCCCTTCGTTCCCGGCGCCGGGAGAGTCAGTCCCGCGGCACCCAAGGCGGCGCCGGCTGAGAGGTTCAGGAATGTGCGGCGACTCGTCGACATCGGCGACTCCGGGCCGTCACTGGATGAACAGGAATTCCTTGCCATTGACGACCGCCCAGATCAGGTCCTCATAACCCTGGCGGAGCTTCTTCTCGTCCCGACGCTTCTGGAGATGGACCAGGCAGACCTCGCGCTCATCCGCCGTCGGCGGCCGCGACAGGGCGACCCGATAGAGCTCATCGACCTTCTCGGCGTCCGGCCTCCTGTCGCCGACCCATTTCGCGGCGCGGCCCGTTCCGTGAGCCAGCTTGCCCTGGAGCTCGGACGAGTTCAGCAGATGCAGCGTCTGCGACAGGTTCGCCTCGCTCGACCGTTCGCACTCGCACACGCTCTCGCGTTTCGGGCGGCCGAAGATGGTGAGGAACTCGGAGTCGAACCCGTCGTCGGGCAGTTGCGCGGCCCGGAACGACGACGGCAGTCCGTCGAACGGCTCGCGGACTCCGGCCACGAGATTCAATGCATCGAGCAGGACCTCGGCGGGGAGACGCTTGGCGTAGAATCGGGCGAAGTTGCGGCGGTCGCGCTCGTTGGTCGCGTTCGGCAGGCTCGACCGGTCGTAGGCCTTGCTCGTGGCAATGAGCCGGACGAGTGCCTTGAGGTCGTAGCCGGACCGGACGAACGAGTCGGCCAGGGCGTCGAGCAGCTCGGGATTCGACGGCGGGTTGCTGACCCGCATGTCGTCCTCGGGCTCGACGAGACCGCGACCCAGGAAATGCTTCCAGTAGCGATTGACGAGGGCCCTGGCGAAATACGGGTTGTCGCGCTGACGGAGCCAGTCGGCGAGCTTCTCGCGCGGGTCGACGCTCGGGTCGAGGTCGGGCATCTCGGACGCGCCGAGGGGCTTGGGCGACCTTTCCTGGCCGGTGACGGGATTGGTCGCCTTGCCCTCGCCCAGCACGTAGAGCCGCGGATTGCTCGGGTCGTCGCCCTTGTTGCCGATCCGGGTGAACAGCGAGGCGAAGCCGTAATAGTCGTCCTGGCTCCAGCGCTCGAACGGGTGATGATGGCACCGGGCGCACTGAATGCGCATGCCCAGGAAGAGCTGGGCCGTGTCGTCGACGCGGGCCTCGAGCGTGTCGACCTGGCGGTACCAGAGCACGGCCGGGTTGACGCTCGGCTCGCCTCGGGCGGCGACGATCTCGGAGACGAACCGGTCGTACGGCTTGTTCTCGGAGAGCGACTGGCGGATCCAGCCGTGGAACGCGAAGGTGCCGGCCTGCGAGACGTTGCCCAGCGTCCGCTTGTTCTTGAGGATCGCCGACCACTTCATCGCGAACAGGTCCGCATACTCGGGCCGCTCGATCAATGAGTCGACCCACTTCGCCCGCTTGTCGGCGTCGGTGTCCTTCTCGAAGGCGGCGACCTCCTCCGGGTCGGGCAGGATGCCGCAGATGTCCAGCGACGACCGCCGGGCGAACTCGGCGTCGCTGCACGGCCCGCTCGGCTCGACGCCCAGCTCGCGGAGCTTGCGGAAGACCAACGGATCGATCGGGTTTTGTGATTTCGGCTCGACCCATGCAGCGGGTGCCGTCGAGAGCGGAACGGTCGCCCGGGCGACGCCCACGAGCCCGCCGAACCGGGCCATGATCGCGGCCTCGCCGACGCCGTCGAGCGTCTCGACAACCCCCTTGCCGTCGACGATCGCCAGGTCGGCGGCGTTCGACTGATACTGGGCCAGCCGGGTGACGTCGGTCGAGCGGCCATCGTCGTAGTGGGCCGTGACGCGGAGCTGCTGCTTGCCGTTGCGAGGGATCACGCGGCGGGCCGGCTCGACCTCGACCCGGACGAGCTTCGGCTCCTTGCCGGGGTCGAAGGGCATTCCCTGGCCGATCCAGCGAGCGATCGTCTGATACTCGGGCGACCCGACCGGGAAGCGCCGGCCGCCCCCGTGAGGGATGGTGGCGGTCGGCTTCTTCAGGACGAGACTCTGCGCGGGATGGGCCGGGAAGATCCGCCGGCCTCGCCCCTCGCGGGCCAGGGCCTGGTAATCGCTCTGGGGGTCGAATCCGAGCAGGCTGAGCTTGAACCCGTTCTGGCCGGTCGACTTGCCGTGGCACGCGCCGGCGTTGCAGCCGAGCTTCGTCAGGATCGGAACCACCTCGCCGACGAAGTGAACGGGCTTCGCGTTGGCCATGTCGGCGACCACGACGGGGACGGTCAGTGACCTCCCGGCGGCCTCGACGGTCAGGGTGGTCTTCCCGTCCCTCGACGGTCGGATCAGTCCGCCGGGCTCGATCCGGGCCACGTCGGGACGGGCGATCGTGTAGCGGGCCGTGGCGGTTAAGTCCACTGACGCCCCGCGTCCATCGAGGCCAGTCACGACGACCTGCGCGAGGCCGTCCGAACCGTTGATGCGGACGTCCGCGGGCGCAACCTCCAGACGCATGACCTCGCCGTCCGCGGGGCCAGAGAGCCCCGCCAGAATCGTCAGCGTGAGGAGAACACCTGTCACCGCGACGCCTCCGCGGCCCGCGCCGTCCGACGAATGTCCTAATTCACTCTGACATCGGCGGGTCGGGACCGCAAGGGTAAACCGGCCGGGGTCCCGGGTGGGTCCGGACCTGCGCCGACCGAACCCGAGCGTACGCCTTTCGTTCGCAAAGGGACGGCTCCGTGCGGGATCACGGCTGTGGCAACCGGGAATGAGTCGGCCCCGGTCGCGTGGTGAAGGCATCGAGCCTGTCCGGATGGTGCGGAGAGGTGCGGGGGCTCGCCGGCTCCCCTACAATGGAATGCGGCCGGGCCCGGGGAGGGTCCGGCGCGGGGGTGGGACGGCCATGTCGCACGAGTTTTCCAAGATCGAGGAGGCGCTCGAGGCCCTGGCCGCGGGCCGGCTCGTGATCGTCGTCGACGACGAGGACCGCGAGAACGAGGGCGACTTCATCGGGGCGGCCGAGAAGGTGACGCCCGAGATGATCGCCTTCATGATCGAGCACGGTCGCGGCCAGGTGTGCATGCCGATCATGCCCGACCTGGCCGACCGGTTGGGCCTGCACCCGATGGTCGAGGCCAACACCGCCCCGCACCGGACGCCCTACACGGTGGCCGTCGACCACGTCTCCTGCAAGACCGGCATCAGCGCAAGGGAGCGGGCGCGGACAGTCCGGGCGATCGTCGATCCGTCGACAAAGCCCGCCGACCTCGTCCGCCCCGGTCACATGTTCCCGCTCGTGGCCAAGGAAGGCGGCGTCCTCCGCCGCGCCGGGCATACCGAGGCGGCCGTCGACCTCGCCCGGCTCGCGGGCCTGAGGCCGGCGGGGGTGCTCTGCGAGATCCTCGACGGAGTCGGCGTCGCCAGCCGCGAGAAGCTCCACGCGATCGCGGCCGAGTTCGACTTGCCGATCCTCTCGATCGAGACCCTGATCGGCTACCGCCGCCGCCGCGAAAAGCTCGTCCATCGCGCGTCCGAGGCCGAAATGCCGACGCGATACGGGCGCGGGCGGATCATCATCTACGACGTGCAGCACGAGCCGGGGAATAACCCGGTCGCCATCGTCATCGGCGACCTGTCCCGGTCGTCGGCGCCGCTCGTCCGGCTCCACTCGTCCTGCTTCACCGGCGATTTGCTCCAGTCGCTCCGCTGCGACTGCGGCGATCAGCTCCACCTGGCGCTTCAGATGATCGGCAACGAGGGCGTCGGCGCCCTGATCTACCTGCCCCAGGAAGGTCGCGGGATCGGTCTGGTCGAGAAGATCCGGGCGTACAACCTCCAGGACCAGGGCCTCGACACCGTCGAGGCGAACCTCGCCCTCGGCTATCGGGCCGACCAGCGGGATTACGGCGTCGGGCTCCAGATCCTCCAGGATCTGGGATTGAGCCAGGTCAGGCTCTTGACGAACAACCCCAAGAAGACCGACGCTTTCGTCTATCACGGGCACGGCCTCGAGGTCGTCGACCAGGTGCCGATCATCGCCGCCGACGAGCCGGACCGGGCCCGGTACATGGCCGCCAAGCGGGACAAGATGGGGCACAGGTTGCCGTCGGACGACGAGGAAATGGCCGACGTGGATTGATCCCCGTAGGGTCCGCCATGCGGACCATCTTCCGGCGATGGACTCGATCGAGGATGGTCCGCACGGCGGACCCTACGAAGAATGGAGCGCCGCGATGAACCACGCCCGACTGGCCCTGCTCGTGATCGCGGCCTCGGTGATCCCGGCCCGCGCGGCCGACGTCGCGCCGGAGGCGCGCAAGCTCCTCGACGATGTCGCCAAGGCTTACAAGGCGCTCCCCGCCTATGCCGACAAGGGCGAGGTCACGCTCACCTACCGGGCGAAGCCGGGTGCGGAGCCCACCAAGCAGACGACTCCCGCGAGCGTCGCCCTCGTCCGGCCGAACAAGGTCGCGATCGACGCCGGAGTCGTGCGGATCGTCTCCGACGGCAAGGTCATGCGGACGATCACCCCGCCGTTCAAGATGTACCGCGACGTCTTCGCGACGGCGAAGCTGACGCTCGCCGAATTCGCCGACGGCCCCCTGGGCTCGGTTGAGACCGGCAGCCCGCAAGGCTTGCCCTTGCATCTGGTGCTGGAATTCCTCCTGGCCGACGATCCGGTCAAGTCGCTCGTCGACGACGCCCGCTCGATCAAGAGCGTTGCCTACGCCAACGCCAAGGGAACGCCGCACACCCAGGTCGTCTATGAGCCCCAGGTCGGCCCGACATTGACGATCTTCGTCGAGGACGCGACCAAGCGGATCGACCGCGTCGACGTCGCCGTCAAGGACGATACCTCGGCCTCGCTCGTGCCGAATAGCGCGCTCGCGGTCGAGTCGCTGTCCTGGTCGGCCGGGACGATCCTGACGAAGGACGTCCCCGGCGATCGGTTCTCGATGGTCCGGCCCGACGGATATTCCGAGATCGCCAAGCTCGAGAAGGACGTCGCCCGCAAGAAGGCCGAGCACGAGCTGATCGGCCAGGAGGCGCCCGACTTCCGGCTGAATGTCCTCGACGGCCCCGGCAAGACGAAGCGGGTCGGGAAGGCCGACCTCGCGGGCAAGGTCGTCCTGCTCGACTTCTGGGCGACCTGGTGCGGACCGTGCATGGCCGAGATGCCCGATATCGCCAAGCTCATCGACGGCTACGCCAAGGCCGGCAAGCCGGTCGTCGTCGTCGCCGTGAGCATCGACCAGGCCGAGGACGGCGATGACGACGAGATCCGCACGAAAGTCGAGAAGACGCTCAAGGCGAAGGAGCTCGACCTCCAGGTCTCGCCGGTGGGTCGGGTGGCGCTTGACTCGTCGCTCACCGTCGCCCGCGCCTTCAAGGCCGAGGCGATCCCGCAGCTCGTCCTGATCGACGCGAAGGGCGTCGTGCGGCACGTCCACATCGGCGTCACCGAGCGCGACACGCTGACCGAAGAGATCGACGGGCTGCTCGGCGAGGTGGCCAAGCCTTAGCGGCCCGGATAAAACGGGGTCAGGAACCTTGAATTGGAGGGTTCCTGCCCCCGTTTTATCCTGGCCGCTCGAAGGAGGTGGAGCGTGAGGACGGTCGTGGCCTTGCTGCTCGTGTCCGCGGCTCCGGCGTTCGCGGGCGATCCGTCCGGCTGGGATAAAGCCGGCGCGGCGCGGCATCTCGACGAGCGCGCCGCAGGCCTGGCTCGACTTCACAGGCGCGTACCGGGGTGAGGGGGCGACGCGGACGACCTGCTTGTCGTGCCACAGCTTCGTCCCTTATCTCCTGGCCCGACCCGCCCTCGGCACGCCGGCCGAGCCCCGCGCGAAGTCGCTGGCTCAGATCAAGGAACGCGTCGCCCACTGGGACGAGCTCGACACGCCGGCCTGGCGGCTTGCCTACGATTTCAGTGCCGAGAAGAAGCGGCAATCGCGCGGGACTGAGGCGGTCCTGAACGCGCTCGTGCTCGCGTCCGAAGATCGCGCGGCCGGCCGGAGCGAGCCGAGCCCGGCGACTCGCAAGGCCCTCAACCATGTCTGGTCGACCCAGCGCGACGACGGCCCCGAGGCCGGCTCGTGGGACTGGCTCGATTTCGGCCTCGAGCCCTGGGAGGCGGGCGACGGCCGCGTCTTCGGCGCCACCCTGGCGGCCCGGGCAGCGGGGAGCGCACGCGGCTACGACCTCCAGTCGGCGGAGGTGCGACCGCGTGTCGAAAAGCTCCGGACCTACCTCAGCGCGCAGTTCGCGGACGAGAACGTGTTCAACCGCCTCGCGATCCTCCGCGCCTCATCGGACCTCCAGGGACTCCTCACCGAGCCGGAGCGGACGAAGCTGACCGAGGAAGTCCTGGCCCTCCAGCGCGACGACGGCGGCTGGTCGCTGGCCTCACTCGGCGAATTCCGCCGGAGCGACGGAACGCCGGAGGACACGAACTCCGATGGGCTTGCCACCGGCTTCGTCCTCGACGCGCTGCGATCTTCAGGCTTGCCCCGGACGCACGCCGGGGTAGCGAAGGGCCTCGAATGGCTCCGCCGCAACCAGCAGAAGGACGGGGGCTGGGCCGCCGTCTCGCTCAACAAGAAGCGCGACCCGAAGTCGCACGTGGGCCGGTTCATGTCCGACGCGGCGACGGCTTACGCGGTGCTTGCGCTCGCCCACGACGATTGACGGCGTCCGGTCAATCGGCGACCAGCGGGTCGACGTCGCGGGCGTCGAGCAGGCGAAACTTCAGGCCCTCGTCGAACCGGCTCTTGCCGCGGACGCCGACCTGACGCGCGACGAGGTTCGTCGTATCCAGGCCCGCGGGCATCTTCAGGTAGGTGACGACCCGGCCCTCCCGGTCGAGCAGGGCGAACACCTTCTCGCCGTCCACGCGGCGGGACGTCGGCTGGAGCAGCCCTTCGGCGTCGTAGGCGAGGTCGTCGGCCACGCGGAGGTCGCGGAGCGAGTCGCGGACCCGACTCAGGACGACGTCGCGCTGACGAGAGCGCGCGGACGATCGACTCGAACTCCCGGGCGGTCTTCGCCATCTCGTCCTCGCGGGCGGCGGCGTCGGCTCGATCCTTCGCCGAGACCCGGGCCGGAGGGTCGGCCCGCGCGGGCTTGGCTTGAGAGGCCTTCCGGACGGCCGGGTCGGAAGACGGCGGAGAGATCGCGATGGTCTTCGGGTCGACGAATCCCGCCGCGCGGGCGAATCGGACCTCGTCGGCACCCGTCGCGACGGCCCGCCACGTCCGCTCTCGCCGGCCCGTCCGGTCGGTCAACGGCGGTCGATCGGCCGGGAACAGGACCATCCCCTCGAGCAACATTCTTCGCGGCGGCCCCGGGTGAACGAGGTCGTCGCGCCCGAGCCGGAGGAGCGTCCTCGGCGACTTCACGTAGAGCCGACCGTCGCGGAGCGGCTCGACGTCGGCTTCATCGACCCAGTAGAACGAGCCGCGCGGGGGCGCGATCGCGAGCCATCCGTTGGCCAGGGCCCTGCGGAGCTCGACCCGTTCGCCGCGTGCGAGCGTCGCCGTCGCGAAGGCGGAGTCGTCCGCCTCCGCGAGGACATCGACCCGATCGACGGCGACCTCGAGCGTGCGCGCGGGTTCGCCGGCGTCGCCCGCCTCGGGCGCGACCAGGCCGATCCAGACCGCGAAGAGGACATAGCGCAGCATGGGGCGTCCGACGTCCCTGTCGAGACACAATCCCGCGATGGGTGAGTACCCCGGATTGCCTGAACCGTCAAGACTGACCAGCTTGCGTCGTCTCGACGAGGGCCGCGCCGGGCCGATACAATGAGGTCTAGTCCCGACCCGCGGGGTTGATCCGGGTATGTCGGCCCGCGGACAGGACCCGGAGAGTTCCGTGGCTTCCCCTCCAGTTCCGCCCGGTCATACCCGGGTCTATCGCGCCGTGAGCGAGGCAGAGTATCAGGACATCCTCCGGACGGGCCGGTTTCGCCAAGGGCAGAACTCGGCCGAAGGAAAATGGTTCGCTGACTCGCTCGTGGGTGCGACGGGCCACGGGCTGGCCTTGTACCCCGACGGCGGATTCCGGCTGGTCGAGTCCGACGTGCCCGACGACGCCCCGAGTCTCTTCCGGTTCGCGAACCTCGATGGTTTCGGCCCCGCACGCTTCCTGGAGTTGATTGATCTCGACGGAGTCGTACCCCGTCCCGTGGAGCCCTGAGCATGGTCACGCGACGCGCCGAGGTGCGCTGGAAGACGAGGGAGGAGGGGGGGCGGATGGCGCCGCCTTCGGGCGTGGGGCCGACCCCGTACTGCGCCGTCGCCCGGTTCGCGGACGAGCCCGAGGAAGCGCCTCCGTACGGCTCCTGGTCGCTCGTCGTCGATCGAGTGAAGCCCCTCGGCCCCCTGGAGTGGCTGGCCGACGTCCACTTCCTCGTCGAGGCGGCGCCGCAGCACCTGCTTACGGTAGGGGCCGAGTTCTCTCTGTATGAAGGACGCCGATGCGTCGCCGATGGCCAGGTCGTCGGCGCGGCCGAGCCCGCCGCCGCCGGTTCGTCGCAGCGGCCGGCCTGAACGAGATGGGCCCGCGTGCCTGGCCTCCGAGATCACCATGAGCGATCCCGCCGCACCCCTCCCGTCCCATCGCCTCCGGCGCCTCCGGGCTCACCCCCGACTCCGCGACCTCGTCCGCGAGCACCGGCTGACGGTCGACGACCTGATCTACCCCCTCTTCGTCTACCACGGCACGAACTTGAAGCGCGAGATCGCCTCGATGCCGGGGCAGTACCAGCTCTCGCTCGACCGACTGCCGGAAATGATCGACGAGGTGACGGAGCTCGGTATCCCGGGCGTGCTCCTGTTCGGCATCCCCGCCGAGAAGGATGCCCGGGGCGAGGTCGCGTGCGACGACGCGGGGATCGTCCAGGAGGCCGTGCGGCGGATCAAGCGGCGGGCCCCGGAGCTGCTGGTCATCACCGACGTTTGCTTCTGCGAATACACCGAGCATGGCCACTGTGGCCCTTTGAAAGATGCCGGAGGCGGCCGGCTCGACGTCGATAATGACGCGACGCTCCCGCTTCTGGCGGAACAGGCCGCCAGCCACGCGCGGGCGGGGGCCGACGTGGTCGCCCCGTCGGGGATGATGGATGGCATGGTCCGCGCGATTCGTCACGGGCTCGACGCGGCCGGCTTCCCCGGAGTGCCGATCCTCTCCTACGCGGCCAAGTTCGCGAGCGGATACTACGGCCCGTTCCGCGACGCCGCCGAGAGCGCCCCGAGCTTTGGCGACCGCCGGACTTACCAGATGGACCCGGCCAACGGCGACGAGGCTCTCCGCGAGGTCGCGATCGACCTGGAGGAGGGGGCCGACATGGTCATGGTCAAGCCGGCGCTGGCGTATCTCGACATCGTCCGCCGGGTGAAGGATCGGTTCGGCGTGCCGACGGCCGTGTACAACGTCTCGGGCGAGTACGCCATGATCAAGGCCGCCGCCCGCAACGGCTGGATCGACGAGCGGCGGGTCGTGACCGAGACCCTCACCGGCTTCAAGCGCGCCGGGGCCGACATCATCCTCACGTATCACGCGCTCGATCTCGCCCGATGGCTCCGCGAAGGTTGAACCTCTCCATGCCCACGCCCGCCCGATCGGTCCCGACCTACAAACTCGACCGCAGCCACGAGGCCTTTCAGCGCGCCTGCCGCGTGATCCCCGGCGGCGTGAACAGCCCGGCCCGCGCCTTCGGCGCCGTCGGCGGTGAGCCGCCGTTCATGGCCCGCGCGGAGGGGCAGTATCTCTACGACATCGACGGCCACCAGTACATCGACTACATCGGCTCGTGGGGCCCGATGATCCTCGGCCACGGCCGGGCCGAGGTGAAGAAGGCCGTGTCCGATGCATTGGAGACGGGCACCAGCTTCGGGGCGCCGACCCTACGCGAGGTTGCGATCGCCGAGGCCGTCGTGGCCGCCGTGCCCTCAATTCAGAAGGTCCGGTTCGTCTCGTCGGGGACCGAGGCGACCATGTCGGCCGTCCGCGTCGCGCGCGGGGTGACGGGGCGCACCAAGATCATCAAGATGACCGGTCACTATCACGGCCATGTCGATTCGTTGCTCGTCCAGGCCGGCTCGGCCGCGACGACGCTCGGCACGCCCAATAGCCCGGGCGTCACCCCGGGAGCCACCGCCGATACCCTTCTCTGCGAGTTCAACGACGTCGACGCCGTCCGCGATATCTGTCGCGCCCATCCCGGTCAGATTGCCGCCATCTTGCTCGAGCCCGTCGCGGGGAACATGGGGCTGGTCCCGCCGAGGCCCGGCTACCTCGAGGCCCTCCGCGAGATTACCGAGGAAGAGGGGGCCGTCCTCCTGTTCGACGAGGTCATGACCGGCTTCCGCCTGGCTCTCGGAGGGGCGCAAGAGCTCTACAACATCGCTCCCGACATGACGGCCCTGGGCAAAATCATCGGCGGCGGCCTGCCGGCGGCGGCTTACGGGGCGTCGTCGGCGATCATGGACTTCGTCTCCCCCGCGGGGCCGATCTTCCAGGCCGGCACGCTGTCCGGCAACCCGCTCGCGATGGCCGCGGGGTTGGCCACGGTGGAGATCCTCCGCGACCATCCTCCTTACGAACGCCTCGACGCCCTGACCGCCCGCCTCGAAGAGGGCCTGAAGCGGGCCGCGACCGATGCAAAGGTCCCGCACGTCGTCCAGCGGGTCGGCAGCATGATCACCCTCTTCTTCAACACCGGCCCGGTCTGGAACTACGCCGACGCCAAGCGGAGTGACACGGCCCTGTTCGGCCGGTTCTTCTGGGAGATGCTCGCCCGGGGCGTGTACCTGCCGTGCAGCCAGTTCGAGGCCGCCTTCGTCTCGGCCGCGCACACCGAGGCCGACATCGACCACACGGTCGAGGCCGCGGCCTCGGCCCTCCGCGCGGCCTCGGCCTGACCTGTCGTTGTGATCGAATCCGGACACGCCTTCCGAACCAAACCGAACGTCGGCCCCCCACGGCGCCGGGCCACGGACGGGCAAATTGGCTTCGTTTCGCACGGCCGGGCCGGGCTGTCCATGTCCGAGCACATGACAATAAGCGTTGATGTCAGAAGGATTTCCGCTGATTTGGCTTCGTTTGGCCCGAGGCGGTGACGGTCGAGAATTGGCTTCGTTTGGAACGCCGGCTCGGGTTCGCTCGGCGGCCGGCCCCGTGTCCCGACCCGCATTGACGACCCGGCGGCTTGCGGCTAGAGTCCCGCCGCACGTCGCGATCGACGATGTCGCGGACGGTTGGCGCAAACGATTAGACACCTCGGAGACTCACCCACGCGGCCTATCGTCGCGTTCGTCGTCGGTCCACGCGAAGGCTCGGGCGATCCCAGGGACGGGGACGCATTCCGGCCGTCGCGGCTTGTGACGGGCGAGGGTGGGTCATGGATGATTTCCCCGCCGGTCCGGCGAGCCCGGAGCCACGGAGGCCGCGGCTATCGGTTGTGATCCCCGTCCACGACGGGGAGAGCGTCCTGCCGCGATGCCTCCGCGGGCTCCGCGACTCCGTCGGCGTCGAGCCGTTCGAGATCGTGGTCGTCGACGACGGCTCGACCGACGCCTCGGCGAGAGTCGCCGAATCGAATGGCGCTCGCGTCGTCCGCCGTGAGCGGTGCGGGCCGGCAGCGGCGCGGAACGCGGGGGCGATCGCCGCGGAGGGGGAGATCGTCTTCTTCCTCGACGCGGACGTCGCGGTCCATCCCGATACGCTCGCACGTGCCGTCAAGCGGTTCGATCGGGACCCTCATCTCTCCGCCCTGTTCGGCTCGTACGACGACCGGCCCGAGGCGCCGGGCGTCGTGAGCCAGTTCCGGAACTTGCTCCATCACTTCGTCCACCAGCAGGGCGATTTCCAGGACGACATTCGCCCCGCGCGGACGTTCTGGACAGGCTGCGGGGCGATTCGGAAGCGGACATTCCTCGACCACGGCGGCTTCGACCCCGACCTCTATCGCCGGCCCGCGATCGAGGACATCGAGCTCGGCTACCGGATCACCCGCTCGGGCGGCCGGATCGTGCTGGCGCGCGACGTCCTGGCCACGCACCTGAAGCGATGGACGTTCCTCGACGTCGTCCGCACGGACGTGCTCCGCCGCGGCATCCCCTGGATGTTGCTGATGCTCAGGACCCACGTCGAGGAGACCGACCTGAACGTCGATCGCTCGGGCCGCCTCTCGGTGGCCGCCACCGGGCTGGGCGGGCTCGCGGCGATGGGGGCGATTGCGTGGCCGCCATTGGCTCTCGTCGCGGTCGCCTGCGTCGCGTCCGTCGTCGGGCTGAACCGAGGGTTCTACGCCTTCCTCGTGCGGACGAAGGGCCGACTTTTCGCCGCGGCGTGCCTGCCGCTTCACCTTGTCTACTTCGCGTGCTGTGGCGTGTCGGTGATTGCGGCGACAGCCGTCTGGCACGGTTGGCTCAGGCGGGCCGAGGCACGCGTGGCCGCCGGCGCGGCGGGCCGAGGCATCCGTCTCGACGCGACCGGCGGGGCCATCCCCCGGCCGACCTCGGCCCGGACACGGAGGGCCTCGCGATGGCCCAGGTAGCCCGCGTCGCACTTGTCAAATCCGACAACCGCCGCGGCGCCGTGGCGCAGGCGCTCGCATTGATCCGCCACGACCTCCGCCGGGTCGTCCGGCCGGACGTGCTGATCAAGCCGAACTTCGTCAGCCACCGCCGGTCGCTCCCGTCGACGCACCCGGACGCCCTCTCGGCCACGCTCGACGCCCTGCTCGCCGCCGGGACCGCCCGCGCGACGATTGCCGAGGGGGCCAGCAACGCCCGCGCGGGGTTCGAGGACCTCGGGCATCGCCGCGAGGTCGAGGGCCGGCCCGTCCGGTTCCTCGACCTGAACTGCGACGAGGAGCAGTGGGAGCCGATCACGCTCGAAGGCGTCGACGGCGCTCCGCTCGCGGCAAGGATCTCCCGCACGGTCGCGCGGGCGGAATGCCGCGTCTCGCTCGCGTTGATGAAAACCCACGTCAATGTCATGGTGACAATGGGCCTGAAGAACATGCTTTCCGCGGTCCACCCGGCGGATCGTGTCCGGATGCACGGGTACGCCGGTGGGAATGGCTCGGCGGGCTGGAAGCGGCCGGTCGTCGAGTTCCTCAAGGGGGACTCGCCTCTCGTCAACGCACTGACGAGGGCACAGGGGCGGGTGAGAAACGCGATGAATCTTCTCTCGGGCAAGCTCGGCGACGAATCGGGCCGGCGTCTCTCGGCCGCGGATCTTGGCTTCCTCCGATCGGTCGTGGCCCTGAACCGGAACCTCGTCACGCTGACGCGGGCCGTTGGGCCGCACGTCACGGTCCTCGACGGGTTCGTCGCGATGCATCGCGAGGGTCCCCGGCACGGAACTCCGATCCGGCTCGGGCTGGCCGCCGCGGGGACGGACCCCGTGGCCGTCGACGCGGTGGCCTCGGCGGCGATGGGGTTCGACCCGATGCGGATCGGCTACCTCCGCCTGGCGCACGAGGCGGGGCTGGGCGTCGCCGACCTCGCGCGGATCGAGGTGGTCGGCGACCCCGTCGCGCAGGTCCGGCGCCGCTGCAGGCCGCACTCGAACATCGTGGTGCATCGACACTGGGACAATGCGACGACGATCAGGCCCCCGCATTTTCACGGGGCCGCGGGCGCGAGGGCTCGCGTCCGATGAGCCGCGGCGTCGCCGTGGTCCTCGCGTCGACCGGTCCGGGCTCGGCATTCGACCAGTCCGTGGCCGGCTTCGTACGAGAGGTCGGGGGCGCGGAGAGGTCGTGGTCGTCGAGCGGGGAACGCGCGCGGCGCGGCCGGTGTCGCGACCTGGTCTGAGATTTCTCGCCTCGCCGCGGGGCTGCCTCGTCCCGGAGCTGTGGCGCGACGGGTTGGCGGTCGTTGACGCCGATCGGGTCGCGTTTTCGACGACACAGATGGTCCCTCGGGCCGGCTGGCTGGGCCGTCTCATGGATCGGATGGACGAGACCGGGGCATGGGGAGTCGGCGGGGCGATCGCGGCAGGGGAGCGGCTCGGGCCGGTCGATCGGGCCGTCTACCTCCAGAGATTCCTGAGATACGCGCCCGGATCTCCTCTACCCGGACGACCGGGCGGCGAGAACGCCCTCTACCGCCGCGAAAGGCTCGACGAGGTCGCGAGGGACTGGTCGGAGGGATTCTGGGAGGTTAAAGTCCAGCAAGTCCTCGAGATGGGCGGGGCGACGTGGGCCTCGGAGCCGCGGGCGGTGGTGGACTTCGCCGGCGCGACCCGACTCCCCTCGATCGCTCGGGACCGGTTTGCTCATGGACGGTGGTTCGGCGCGGAGCGGCTCGCGGGCCGCGGCACAGTCGAACGGATGATTCGGGGGCTGGCCTGTCCGCTCGTCCCGGCCGTCCTGCTCGGGCGGGCGGGTAGGTCCTTGATCCGAAGGCGCATGCAGGTCGGGCCGTGGCTGGGGGCGATGCCCAGCTTTCTTGCGATCAGCTCGGCCTGGGCTGCCGGCGAGGCGGTGGGCGCCTGGGTCGGCCGCGAAGGTGCTTGAGGCTTCTCGACGAGCGAGGTGCATCGGGGACAGACTCCAGGCAAGGAGGCCAGCCGTGGGCGCGAACCGAGAGTCGGTCGGGATCCTCGTCGTGGGCGCGGGGTTCCTGGGGTCGCAACGGGCCGCCGCGGCGTGCGTCGCGCCGGGCACGACCCTCATCGGGGTCGCCGACGTCGACATCCACCGCGCCGGCGGAATCGCGGCGCGCCACGGTGCGTTTACAGTCGGGAGCCTCGAGGAAGGGCTGCTCCTCGACGGCGTCGAGGCGGTCGTCGTCGCCACGCCGCACGCGGACCACGTCGAGTCGGTCGAGCTCGCGCTGGCGTGCGGCAAGCATGTCCTCTGCGAGAAGCCCCTGGCCATCGACGCCGACGACGCGAGGCGTCTCGCGCTCCAGGCGGATGACGCGGGGCTCTGCCTGGCCGTCGGGTTCAATCACCGGTTCTACCCGCCGATCCGCGACGTGATCCGGATCGTCGAGGCCGGGGGAGTGGGCCGCGTCGAGGGCCTCCGGGTCCAGATCGGGCACCTCGCGTCTCGCGAGTTCCTCCGGGGCTGGCACACCAACGAGCGGATCTCGGGCGGCGGCACGCTCATCGACAACGGTGTCCATGCCTGCGACCTGATCCGACGGCTGGCGGGCGAGGTCGAGTCGGTCTGCGGCAACATCCGCCTTGACACTCATCAGCTGGACACTTGCGAACACGACGCATTCGGTTTATTCTCGACGCACGACGATGTTGTCGCCGAGTTGCACTCGAGCTGGAACCTCCGGAAAGGCTACCTGACCGTCGAGGTTCGCGGGGACGCGGGATGGCTGGTCGCCGAGACTGCCCCGTGGCGTCTCCGCGGCCGTCTCGGAGACGGCCGAAGGGTGACTGGGCGTTACGCGGCGGAACGGATCGCCGAGCGGGTGTTTCGTGGGCGGTTCGGCTGCGAGAGGTCGCTCACGGTCGAGCTCCAGTCGTTCGCCTCGTCGATCCGGGGCGGGGCGGCGACGGGAGGAAATGCCGAAGACGGTTGCCGCGCCACGGAAATGGTCCTAGGGTTGTATGAGTCTGCCCGCCTCCGGGCCGAAGTGGCCCTCGCCCCGCATGTCGCGCGTGGGCGGAAGGATGTCCCGGAGGCGATGACGGTGCGTGGCCGCACGGGAGGACGAGCTTGAGCCGCAACAGCTTGCCGATTTTGACTTACCACGCGATCGACGGCGACGACTCACCGCTCTCCACCCACCTGGCGCTTTTCGCCGAGACGATCGCCCGCCTCGTCGAGGCCGGGTACGTCGGCATCGATTTGACGGAATGGATCGCCCGGGGCCGGCCGGCGGTGTCCCGGGGGTTTGCGGTCTCCTTCGACGACGGCCTGCGGTCGATCTTGCCGGCGATCGAGATCCTCCGGCGACTCGGCATCCCGTCGACGGTCTTCCTCGTCACCGACCATGTCGGCCGCGAGAACGACTGGCCGGGTCAGCCCTCGTGGGTGCACCGAGCGGCGACGCTCGACTGGTCCGAGGTCGCCGATCTCTCGCGGCGCGGCGTGGTATTCGGCTCGCACTCCCGGACGCACCGCCGGCTCGACCGGGCGGGGATCGAGACCGTCGAGCGGGAGCTTCGGGGGTCGAGCGACGCGATCGCGGCGCGGCTCGGGCGCCGTGCCAGCTGTTCGCGTACCCGTACGGCGCGTCCACCCGCGCGGTCCGCGGCCGGGGCCGGCTCTTCGAGGCGGCCTTCGGCACGAGGCAGGGGCTGGCCTCGTCGCGGGACGACGCGTTCAATCTGCCTCGGATCGACGCCTGCTATCTCCGCTCGCCGCGCATGCTCGACCGCCTGGTCGAGGGCCGCCTGGGGCCGTGGCTGGCGGCGCGTGAGGCGATGCGGTCGGCCCGCCGCGCCGCGACTTCCTTCGCCGCGTCCGGCCTCTGGTAATGCGATCCGAGGCGCCCGCCAGGACGGCGGGCCATGCCTGCCCCGCATGCCGCGGGCCGGTCGATGGCGAGACTTGTGCACCCTGCGGCCGGTCGTACCCGACCGTTGCGGGCCTGCCGGACTTCCGCCTGGACTCGGACCGCTACCTCGACCTCGACGCCGAGCGGGCCAAGGCCGAGCGGCTGGCGCGGATCGCCTCGTCGACCGACCTGGAGGGCGTGGCCCGCGCGTACTACGCGATCACGCCCGACGTCGACCCTCCGCGCTGCGCCCGCTATCTCGGTCACATCCTCGGCGCCGAGGGCAGGGGCGAGGCTGTCGCGGATCATCTCGACGTCGATGGTCCGATCCTCGAAGTCGGATGCGGGACGGGAGGACTCCTCGTCGCCGCGGCGCGGCGCGGGCTGGAGATCACGGGCGCCGACATCGCCTCGCGATGGCTGGTCGTCGCTGGTCGGCGGCTCGACGACCACGGCCTGGCCGTGCCCCTCGTTGCCGCCTCGGCCGAGCGGCTGCCCTGGCCGGACGGGTCCTTCGCCGCGATCGTGGCCGACAGCGTGATCGAGCATTGCGACGACCCGATGGCGGCCCTCCGCGAATGGAGGCGCCTGCTGAGGCCGAACGGCCGGCTCCTGCTCTGGTCGCCCAACCGCCTCGCCCCCGTGGTCGACCCTCACGTCCGACTCTGGGGGATCGGCCTGCTTCCTCGTCCCTTGGCGATCGCGTGCAGCCGCCTTCGCCGCGGAGGCGCCTGGGTGCCGCGGACGTTGTCGCCGCACGGGGCGGCAAGACTGGCACGGAGGGCCGGCTTTGAAGCCGTCTCGGTCGGGCCCGCGCCGATGTCACGAACCTGGGCGATGAGCGAGCACGGCCGCAGGCGGCGAGCGATGCTCGTCTACGAGCGTCTCCGGGGCTTTGGCCCAACGCGGAGACTCCTCGGAGTGATTGGCCCGATCTGGGCGCTGGAGGCGAGGGCTCCGTCACGGCGCGGCGGACCTTTCGGAGACCGGATCGATCCGGTCCACACGATTCGGGCGCCATCGCCGCATCGCGCCTCGATCGCACCTTCCTCCAGGGCCGTATCCGACCCGCGAATTCGCGTGGCGATCCGCTCTGGGCTCGCCGTCTGCCTGGTTGCGGAGGTGATCGCGGGTGCGTGCGGCTTCGTCGCAACGGTCCACCTGGCGCGTCGACTCGGCCCGGGGGGATTCACCTCGCTCGAGGTCGCCGTGGCGATCTCCGCCTGGCTGCTCGTCCTGGTCCGCGGGGGGCTCGACCAGATCGTCGTCCGCGAGGCGGCCCGGCGGCCGCGGCTGATCGGGCGGCTGACGGAGCTCCTGCTCTCGCTGCGGCTCGCGTGGACGGCCGTGGCGATCGCTCTCCTCTGGCTGATCGCGCCGTCCGTGGGAGTCGTGCCCGCGGTTGCCGCGGCATCCGGGCTCGTGCTGCTGACCTCGGCGCTCGTGGCCGACGTCGGCCCGCGGGCCCGGAACGAGCTGCCCTTGCTCGCGGCCGCGCAGGTCGTCCGAGCAGTCGGAATGGTCGGCTTCATCCTGCTGATGGTGAACGCACCCACCGACCTCGTGCGCGCGGCGGCCGCGCCCGGGGTGGCAGAGGGGGTCGTGGCCTGCCTCTTCGCCCTCCGGGCCTTCAGAGCCGAAGGGTGGCGCCGGCCTCGGTGGAGCGTCCGTGCGGCGCGCGTGTTCTCGCGGCGTGCGGCGGTCGCGGGCTTGATGCGCTTCGTTCGTGTCGGGATCTACGCGGCCGACGCGATCGCGCTGGGCTTTGCGTTCGGGCCGACGTCGGCGAGCGGTGCTTACGCTGTGTCACTGCGGGTTGTCTTCGCGCTCGTCGCCGTCGGCGTCGTCGTGCCGAAGCTTCTCGCACCCGCCCTGGCGCGGGCACGCTTGCGGGGACCGGCCGACGCGTCGGCCGAGATCAGCCGCGGGCTCGGGCTCCTGCTCGGCCTGTTCGTGCCGGCGGCACTGGGATTGATGCTCGTCGCGGACCGTGTCCTTCCCGCCCTGTTCGGATCCGGGTATCGCAACGGGTCGGTCGTGCTCGCTCTGGTCGGCATGCGCCTGCCCGTCCTGCTGACGGCGACCTGGCTCGGCTCGGCCCTCGTCGCGCTCGGCTCCGAGCGTGAAGCCCTCCGGTCGACGGCCATCGCCGGCCTGGCGGCCCTGATCGCGCTCCCGATTGCGGCGATCCACTTCGGCCCGGTCGGGATCGGCTTCGCGGCCCTTGGCATCGAGGCGATCGCGGTGATTGGCGCGTGGCTCGCGTTGCGTCGACACGGCTTCACTCCTCAACGGTCGGTCCCGTGGGATCGGCTCCTCCTCGGATGTGCCGGACTCGTCGGATCGGTCGCGGCGATGTCCTCCGCACCGCTGGCGGTGACTTGCCTCGCCGGCGCCGCCGGCTACGGCGCTGGATGGGCACTCGGTCGGTTCCTCGCGGGACCGTGGGAGCCGCGGCATGACGCCAATTACTCTCGATGAGCCGAAGGCGTACTTCGATCGGCTCGCCGCGTTCGAGGCCACGCACTGGTGGTCGTCATCGACGTGGAGGATCGCGGAACATTGGCTCGATGTGCGGCTCCGCGGACGGTCGGGGCTCGATGCCATCGACATCGGCTGTGGCGCGGGTTTGACCCTGCAGCGGCTCGGCGGCCGCCGCGAGATCGCTCGGGTCGTCGGAATCGACCCGAGCCGCGCGGCTCTGGACCATGCCCAACGTCGGGGCCACGGGGTGGTCGAGGCCTCTGCGACCGACCTCCCGTTTGGCGCGGGGTCGTTCGACGTCGCCACCTGTCTCGACGTGATCCAGCACCTGCCGGCCGGGCACATTGCGTCGGCGGCGCGCGAGCTCGCCCGAACACTCAGGCCGGGAGGTCTGGCGATCGTGCGGTCGAATGCGGGGAGCGGGGCTGCGGATGTCAAAAGCCTCTGCGTGATGTTCGATCGTCACGGGCTCCGCACCATGCACGCGACCCGCGTCAACTTCGTCGGCTCTCTGGTCCAGGAGATCCGCGGCCGTCTCCGGCCGACCATGCATCGCCATCATCCGCAGGGAGGGGGCTTGCCAGGTCGCCGCGGTCGAAGCGCGACCGACCCGATCATGGCGGCCTTGGGACGGGCTGAGGCCTTTGCCGTCGGCAGGTTCGGTTGGACCTTGCCGTTCGGTCATTCGGCCATGCTCCTGGCGATCCGCGAGCCCTCGACGAGTTGAAGACCGGACTTGGCCTTCCTCCATCCGTCCGTTTGAGTTAAGCAACAGGCCCACGGGTCAGGAGGACCGGCCGCGATGAGGATCGGGATCGACGGGGGGTGTCTGGCGAACCGCCGCGGGTTCGGCCGGTTCGCGCGCGAAGTCCTCGCGGCGCTGGCGAAGATCGAGACCGGCCATGAATTCGTCGTCTTCGTCGACCGCCCCTCCGTCGGCGTCGCGCCTGTGCCCGAAGGCTTCGCGACGATTCCCGTCGAGGCGAAGCACGCCCCGAGCCGGGCGGCGTCGGCCGAGGGGAGGCGGTCGGTCGGTGACATGCTCGCGTTCAGCCGGGCGATGGCGCGATCGGGCTGCGACCTCGTCTACTTCCCGGCGAGCTACAGCTTCGTGCCCGTCTGGGGCGTCAAGCGCGTGGTCGTCACGCTGCACGACACGCTGGCGATCGCCCATCCCGAGCTTGTCTTTCCCGGAGGCAAGGGGCGACTCGCGTGGAAGGCCAAGGAGCACGCGGCGGTCGCCTGGTCCGACCGGATCGTGACGATCTCCGAAGCCTCGCGCCGCGATCTCCTGGCCTGGTTCCGCCTTCCCGACGATCGCGTCCGCGTCGTGACCTGCGGGCCCGAGGCGGCATTCCGGCCCGTGACGGGTCGTGAGGGCGAGGACGTCTTGCGACGCTACGGCGTCGAAGCCGGACGTCGCTACTGGCTCTATGTTGGCGGGCTCTCGCCGCACAAGAATCTCTCCAGGCTGATCGAGGCGTTCGCCAGGCTCGGCCCCGACGAGCGGCTTGTGCTGGTCGGCGATTTCGGCGATGTCTTCCACACCCACATTCCCGAGCTTCGCGCCATCGTCGATCGGTTCAGCCTGGGCGAGCGGGTTCGGTTTACCGGCTTCGTCCCGGACGACGACCTGGCGTGTCTGCTCACGAGGGCCTATGCCCTGGTCATGCCCTCGCTGATGGAGGGCTTCGGCCTGCCGGCGGTCGAGGCCATGGCCTGCGGGATTCCGGTTGTCGCGAGCACGGCCGGGGCCTTGCCCGAGGTCGTAGGCGACGCGGGCGTCCTCGTCGATCCGATGGACGTCGACGCCATCGCGGCAGGCATGCGCTTCCTACTCGACGACCCTGCGCGGCGGGACTTTCTGGCCGCCCGATCGCTCGAACGTGCGACCCTCTTCACCTGGGACGCCGCGGCCCGTTCGCTGCTGGCCGTCTTCGACGACCTTGCTCACACCCCGACCCGGCGAAGGAAGACGGCATGACCTTCGCAATGCTGACGACGTTCTTCGGCCCCCACTCGTTCGGGGGCGACGCCGCGTTCGTCGACAGGCTCTCGCGGGCGCTGGCGCGGGACGGCCATGACGTCCACGTGATCTATTGCCGGGACGCGTTCGAGCTCTCGAAGGCGGGCCTGCCGCCGCGGCCGTACCAGCCCCCTCCCGGGGTGACCATCCACGCCCTGGCCAGCGCCTTCGGCCCGCTCTCGCCGCTGGCGACGCACCAGACCGGCAGGCCGTGGTTCAAGCTCGGGACGATCCGCCGGATTCTGAATTCGATCAGGCCGGAGGTCATCCACTTCCACAACCTCTCGCTGATCGGCGGCCCTGGCCTGCTCGAGATCGAGGTGCCCGGCGCGATCAAGCTGATGACGGCGCACGAGCACTGGCTGGTCTGCCCGCAGCACGTCCTCTGGAAGCACGACGGGACCATCTGCGAGGAGACCGATTGCGTCAAGTGCTGCCTCCGCGGCAAGCGCCGCCGCAGTTCTGGCGGAACGGCGACGGGATGTCTCGCGGCCTCCGCGCGCTCGACGCCCTGATCGCCCCGAGCCGCTCGACGATCCGCGAGCACGCCCGGCGCGGCATCGATGTGCCGATGCGGCACCTGCCTTATTTCCTCCCGCACGACTACACGGGCCTGCCCGAGGTCGCCTCGCCCCGGCACGATCGCCCGTATATCGCCGCCGCGGGCCGGCTAGAGCTGATCAAGGGCTTCCAGGACGTCATCGACGTCATGCCCCGCCTGCCTGGCCTCGACCTGAGGATCGCCGGCGCGGGTGCGTACGAGGGCGAGCTTCGCCGACGGGCCGCGGGGATGGCGAACGTCCACTTCGAAGGCCGGCTGGACGGGCCGAACGTCGCGGCACTCTTCCGGGGGGCGCGGGCGGTCGTGGTGCCGTCGCTCGTGTACGAGACGTTCGGTTATGTCGTGCTCGAAGCGTTCCATGAGAGGACGCCCGTGGTCGTCCGCGACCTCGGGGCGTTGCCCGAGCTCGTCGAGGAGAGCAGCGGGGGAGTCGTCTTCAGTACCTCCTGTGAGCTCGTCGCCTCGCTCGACCGCCTGGCGACCGACGAGGCGTTCCGCGATGAGCTGGGGGAAAATGGGCATCGTGCGAGGCATTCGCGCTGGTCGGAGTCGCATCACACCGGCCGCTATTTCCGCCTGATCGAGGAATGTCGCCTCGCCCGCCGCGGGACCGGCGCGATGCGCCCCGACGGGACTCAATGGCGACACCGAGTCCAGCAGCGGAGGAGTGGATCAGAGGCCGCAGCGCGATCCGAATTCGGAGCGGTCGCCGCGGGGGATTGGCAGGCCCGGCGCGCGCCCTTCCGATGCGATTGGAGGCGGCGGGGGAACTCGTCGAACAAGCCGGCGTCGCCGACGATCCGTCCCTTCGCGATCGCGTCGATGGGTAACGCAGCGAAAGCGCCTGCACGTGGATATCTGGACAGGCTGCGCTCGAGATCCCCGCGGGTCCTTCCGGGCGGGAGGAGAATGCCGGTGCGGGTCGGCCCTCGGCTCGTGTGCGCGGGCATCGAACTCCGAGGGTCCGAGTGAGCGCGGCTTAAGCCAAGTTCACGAGATATGATGCGACATTAAGCATTCGTGCCCGGTCCCTAGGATTTAGGCATCAAAGGTACTCGCCAGATTGTACGTCGCCGCGAACCGAGGTAACTCGCTCAATAGTATGGACTTGCAGGTGAACATCGTGTCATAAACCGGGCATGGAATAAAAAATGCGAGAAAGGTCGGCACCTCTCATGTCCGGCCCGTGACTGTAGTAGCCCTCATTTCCGCGGTGGCCAACATGTGGAAGCTCGATCCCCGCCTCGCGAGGCCGCTGGCCTCCGCGACCGCCGTTCTGTCGCTCGGGTCCGCCGGATGCGGGCAAGGCGAGACGGTCGCCGTCGCGGGGGGCAAGGACCCCGCGGTGACCGCGGCCGCGCCCGCCGCGCCGACCAAGGGCGCCGCCCGGGCCGATGCGCTGAAGAAGCTCGAGGACAGCGCCGAGGTCAAGAAGCACGGCAAGCTGCGCTGAACCTCTCCGATCGATCGCCCACGAATCCGGGACTGCACCGATCCGAGGACACCTCAGGAGGATGACATCATGCGCAATCGAATGAGCGGGCCGCGGGCCTTCACGCTGATCGAGCTGCTGGTCGTGATCGCGATCATCGCGGTCCTGATCGCCCTGCTGCTGCCCGCGGTGCAGGCGGCACGCGAGGCCGCCCGGCGTGCCCAGTGCGTCAACAACCTGAAGCAGATCACCCTGGCAATGCACAACTACATCAGCGTCAACGAGACGCTGCCCATGGGCGTCATCCGCCAGCGCGGCAACGACGGCTCGGGCTACCCGTACACCTCCGGGAGCGTCTTCGTCTTCCTCTCGAACTACTTCGAGCAGGGGGCGATCTTCAACTCGATCAATTTTAACTTGAACATGTATGATGACGTGAACACGACCGTCTCAGGCATCGGGCTGTCGGTGATGTGGTGCCCGAGCGATGGGACCGTGAGCCAGTACAAGTATTTCGGCCCGAACGACCCGACGGGCAACACCAGCCTCGAGGGGAACCCACTGCCGATGTACTACACGAGCTACGCCGGATCCAGCGGCACGTGGTTCCTCTCGCCGCGGTTCGACCTGACCCAGGGGCAGTACCAGTCGGCGACGGCGCTGCAGAACGGCGCCATCCTCTACTGCGGCTATGCCAGCCCCGAGTCGGCCGGTGGGAACACGATCGTCGGCTACGGCAACCCGCCCCGCCGGCTCGCCTCGATCACCGACGGCACGAGCAACACCATCGCCTTCAGCGAGCACGCGCACGGAAGGTTCAGCGACCAGGCGCCGACCTACGACCGCTACAACTGGAACTGGTGGACCTCGGGAAACACGGGCGACACGCTCTTCTCGACGATGTACCCGATCAACTCCTTCGGCAAGGTCCCGCTCCAGAGCTTCGACAAGTATCACGGCTACTCCGACTCGTACGTCGGCTCGGCCGGGAGCTTCCACGCCGGCGGGGCGAACTTCGCCTTCTGCGACGGCTCGGTGAAGTTCCTCAAGGACACGATCCAGAGCTGGCCGATCGTCACGTCGGGCTCGGGCCCCTACTTCCCAGTCGGCGTCACCGAGGACTCGTCGAGCTGCTACTGCTGGGCGGTCGCGCCCGGGACCCAGTTCGGCCTGTTCCAGAAACTCTCGACGGTCGCCGGCGGCGAGATCGTCAGCGCCGACGCGTTTTGAACGCTCCTCGTCGCGCCCCTCGGCGTCCCGCCGGGTCGACGATCAGACCCGCACCGCCTCGCGTCGCAGGCTCGCGACCGTGGCGGTGCGGGTGGAGGACCGTCCGGCGATGTTCAGCGGATCTCCAAGCTGAACGGCATCACCAGCACCACTGGCTCCTTGCTCATGAGCCGGGTGAGCGTGTTGATCTTGCGGACGACTGGCCGGAGCGCATCCGGGACGAAGCCGCCGAGGTCGACGCGGATCGACGACGAGATGTCTCGGTCCTCGAGCGGTCCGAGGAGCGACTCGAAGATGCCCTGGGGCTTCGGCAGGACGAGCAGGTCGCTCTTGGCATCCTCGGAGATGCCGCCGAGCCGCTTGGCGCTGGCGATGGCGTCGTTGAGCGTCCCCAGCTCGTCCACGAGGCCGAGCTTCTTCGCCTGCCGGCCGGTGTAGACGCGGCCGCCGGCGAGCTTCTCGAGGTCGTCGAAGGGCTTCTTGCGGCCGTCGGCGGCCTTGGAGACGAACTGCTTGTAGGTCTCGTCCATCAGGCGCTGCATGGCGGCCTTCTCGGTGTCAGAGAACGGGGTCACGATGGACAGGATCGTGCCGTTCTTGCCGACCGCGATCGTGTCGGTCGTCACGCCGAGCCGGTCCATGAGGCCGCCGAGGACGAACTTGCCGCCGGTGACGCCGATCGAGCCGGTGATCGTGCCGGGCTCGGCATAAACCTTGTCGGCGCCCATGCTGATGTAGTATCCGCCCGAGGCGGCGACGTCGCCCATGCTTGCGACGATCGGCTTGTCGATCTTCGTCACCTCGCGCCAGATCAGGTCGCTGGCCAGGGCAGAGCCGCCCGGGGAGTCGACGCGGAGGACGATCGCCTTGACGGTCTTGTCGTCCCTCGCCTCGCGGAGGTGCTTGATCACCGTCTCGGAGCCCATCGTCGCCTCGCCCAGGATTGACTCGCCCGAGGACTTGCCGACGGTGATCGCGCCCGAGGCGTAGATGATGGCGATCTTGGGCAGGCTCGACTCGGGCTTCTTGGCCGACTCGCCGGCCAGGGCCTGCATCATCTTCATGAAGCCGGCGAAGCCCGAGAAGTCGTTGTCGACCTTCGGCTTGCCGTACTTGGGGTCGAGCTTGACGGCCTTCTCCTTCAGGTCCGCCTTCACGGCGTCGACCATGTCGTTCTCGTAGCCGACGCGGGTGATGAGCCCGGACTTGAGCGCCTCGTGCGGCGTGTACGGGCCGTTGTCGACGAGGGCCGCGGCGGCGTCGACGGAGATGCCCTTGCGCTCGGCGAGGGCCTCGACGAGCAGGGCGTGGGTGTCGTGGAGCAGCTCGGTCATCTCCTCGCGGAAGGCCGGGCTCATCGAGGTCCGCGTGAACGGCTCGCCGTACGACTTGTACTTGCCAACCTGCATCCAGTCGGCCTTCACGCCGAGCTTGTCGAAGAGCGCCTTGTAGAACGTGACCTGCGCGGCCATCCCCTTGACCATCAGCCAGCCGCCCTCGGGGACGACGATCTCGTCGGCGGCACAGGCGACGTAGTAATCCTTGTTGTCGACCTCCTCGAGGAACGCGTAGACCTTCTTGCCCGACTTGCGGAACGCCTTGATCGACTCGCGGAGCTCGTTGGCGCGGGCCCAGCCGAGTTCGAGGGTCCGGATCTTGAGCACGAGGGCCTTCACGTCCTTGTCGGCCTTTGCGTTGGAGATCCGCTCCAGCAGCGTCTGCATGTTGTCGCTGATCGGCGACCCCTCGAGGCCGACGGGGGCAGGCTCCTCGAGGATGTTGCCCTTGAGCGTCACCTCGGCGACGAGCGGGGTCTTCGGGGCCTCGGGCTTCTTGGTGTCGTCGGCGGCGCGGAGCGTCGCGGTCGCGAGCAGGGCCGTCGCCAGCGCGACCGGCGCGGCCAGGACATGCGGTCGGTTCAAGGTCGGTCTCCGGGAGTGGATGGCGATCCGGGCGGTCGGGGCGGCGGCCCCGGTGCATCTCGATGGAGAGGATGGCCGGCAGGGCGACTCTCGGACGATCGTCGTCCCCGAAGTCAGTCTAGCGACCGGCCGGATCGGGGGTCAATTGCGGCCATGTCGCCGGGGCCGATTGGGTTCGTTTCGTCGGGGTCTCGGGACCCTGTCCTGGCGCCGACCGAACCCGAGCGTGCAAGTTATGAGCGGCTACGTGCGGCTTCGTTCGTCTTCCAGGCGCACGAGGCAGCCCGGCCGGCCGAGCCGGCGCGTGTCGGATCGCCCAACTTGACGAGCCGACCAGCCCTGCCCATCCCGCCCGACTCCGGCCGGTTGTCCGCCGCGACCGCCGTTCTCTCCGGGCCGCGTGGATGCCCCTCCATGCCGAAAGAAGACAAGGCACGCCGTCGCCGACACCGGAATCGTTGGGCCTGGCGGTCGAGTCTCGGCGCGCGGGCGGGCCGCCCTCGCTCCACCGCTCCCGCGGCGGAGTGGCCGCCCCGCCGCTCCGCGGCGAGTGGTGCCGCCGAGGGGGCTGCGGAGCGGCTGGAGAGGCCGTCCGCCGCGGGAGCGGCCGAACGAGGGCCTTCGCCGGCACCCAGAATCGAGAGGTACACCCTGTCTGGCCCTTGATTCCGCGGGCGGTTTTGGTAAGTCTGTAATGTCGCCGCGATCGGGCGGACCGCCGTGCCCCGGCCCGGTTTCGGGCCGCGGCCGGTAGCGCGGACCACGATCGGCGTCCCACCGCCCCGGTCGCGTGATCGGTACAGGAGCCCGTCCGATGTCTCAAGCGCCTCGCCGTCATCTCCGCCTCGAGAACATTGGCGGGGTCACGGTCGTCAGCTTCGTCGATACGAAGATCGTCACCGAAGAGAACATCCAGGAGGTGGGCGACCAGCTCTACAGCCTGGTCGAGGACGACGGCTACACCCAGCTCCTGCTCAACTTCGGCAACGTCCAGTACCTCTCCAGCGCCGCGCTGGGCAAGCTGATCAACCTCAAGAAGAAGGTCGGCGCGGTCAAGGGCAAGCTCAAGCTCTGCTGCATCCATCCCGACCTCCTCGAGGTCTTCCGGATCACCCGGCTCGACCAGGTGTTCGAGATCTATCCCGAAGAGCAGACCGCGCTCGACAAGTTCTGAGCCCGCCTCGCGCTGCCCGTGCTCTCGCCTCGCCCATCCTGAGACAAACCGCGGTCGTTGACCGTCCCCGGCCCGAGGGGACTGTCCTCGGCCGCGTTCGTTTCCCGGTCGTCGTTTCATCATGAATGATCCCGCATCGACGCCGATGATGCAGCAGTATCGCGAGCTCAAGGCCCGCGACCCCGATGCGCTCTTGCTCTTCCGGATGGGCGACTTCTACGAGATGTTCGGCGAGGATGCCGAACGCGCGAGCGCCTTGCTCGGCCTCGCCTTGACGACACGCGACCGCGACAAGGAGAACGCCGTCCCGATGGCCGGCTTTCCGCATCCGGCGCTGGAGGGCTACCTGGCCAGACTCGTCCAGGCGGGCCAGCGCGCCGCGGTCTGCGAGCAGGTCGAGGACGCGAAGTTCGCCAAGGGGCTCGTGAAGCGCGAGGTCGTCCGCGTCGTCACCCCCGGCACGCTGACCGATGAAGGACTGCTCGATCCCCGATCGGCCAATTACCTCGCGGCGATCGTCGAGGTGAAGGGGAAGCTCGGCCTCGCGTGGGTCGAACTGTCGACCGGGCGGTTTTCGCTGACGGGCGTCTCGCGGACCGAGCTGGTCGACGAGCTGGCGAGGCTCGCGCCGGCCGAGGTCCTGCTCTCCGAGGTCGCGCTCGATAGCCCATGGGCCAAGGCGCTTCGCGGCCATCTCACGGCGCCGATCACGAGGCGTCCGTCGTGGGACTTCCAGCCCGAGCAGGCCCGGCAGGCCTTGTTCGACCAGTTCCGGACGACGACGCTAGCCGGCTTCGGCATCGACGACGACGCGGCCGAGGTCCAGGCGGCGGGTGCCCTGGTGACCTACCTCCGGGAGACGCAGAAGTCGGCCGTCGGCCACATCACGAAGCTCGTCCCCTACCGCCGCGCCGGCGTACTGGCGATCGACGAGATGACCCGGCGGAGCCTGGAGCTGACGAGGACGCTCCGCGACGGCCGCCGCGACGGCTCGCTCCTGGAGGTCGTGGACCGGACAGGCACCCCGATGGGGCGCGGCTCCTGGCCGAATGGCTCATGTCGCCCCTGACCGAGCCCGGGCCGATCGCCGAGCGGCATGAGGCCGTCGCCGAGCTCGTCGCCGATGCGACCCTTCGCGCCGACCTCCGCCGGGCCCTCGACGAGGCGAACGACCTGGAGCGGCTCGCCGCGCGCGTCGGCACCGGCCGCGCGACGCCGCGGGATCTGGTCACGCTCGCCCGGACGTTGTCTCTCCTGCCGAAGATCAAGGCCAGGCTCACCGCGCGGAGCTCGAAGCGACTCAAGGACCTCGAGGCCGCACTCGAGCTTTGCCCGGAGGTCCGCACGGCCATCGACGCCGCGCTCGTTCCCGACCCACCATTGGCCGTCAAGGAAGGCGGGCTGATCCGCGACGGCTATCATCCCGATCTCGACGAGCTCCGTGAAATCGCCAAGGGCGGCAAGACGTGGATCGCCCGCTTCCAGGCCGAGCAGATCCGCCGCACGGGGATCAACGGCCTGAAAGTCGGGTTCAACAAGGTCTTCGGCTATTACATCGAGGTCACGCACACCCACGGCGCCAAGGTCCCGACCGACTACATCCGCAAGCAGACCGTCAAGAACGCCGAACGGTACATCACGCCCGAGTTGAAGGAATACGAAGATAAGGTCCTGAGGGCGGAAGATCGCGCATGCGAGCTGGAATATGAACTTTTCACCACGCTTCGCGATCGCGTCTCGGCCGAGGCCCCGAGGCTGATCCAGGCGGGCTCGGTCCTGGCTCAGGTCGACGTGCTGGCGGGGCTCGCCGAGCTGGCCGCGAAGGGGGGTTACATCCGGCCCGAGATGGTCGCCGAGCCCGTGCTGGAGATCGAGCACGGGCGTCACCCCGTCCTCGACGCCATTCTCTCGCCAGGCGCATTCGTGCCCAACGACGTCGCGCTCGGGCCGGAGGCCGGGCAGATCCTGCTCATCACCGGCCCGAACATGGCGGGCAAGAGCACGTATATCCGCCAGGTGGCGCTGGCCGTCGTGCTGGCGCAGATCGGCAGCTTCGTCCCGGCGCGGCGGGCGAGGATCGGCGTCGTCGACCGGCTCTTCGCCCGAGTCGGCGCGACCGACGAGCTGAGCCGAGGCAAGAGCACGTTCATGGTCGAGATGACCGAGACGGCGAACATCCTCAACAACGCGACGCCGCGCAGCCTGGTGATCCTCGACGAGATCGGCCGCGGCACGAGCACGTTCGACGGCGTCTCGCTTGCCTGGGCGATCACCGAGCACCTGCACGACCACGTCGGCTGCCGCACGCTCTTCGCCACGCATTATCACGAGCTCGTCGACCTCGAGAAGACGAAGGCCCGGTTCCGCAACGCGAACGTGGCCGTGAAGGAAGAGGCGGGCGACGTCGTTTTCCTCCACCGGATCGTCCCCGGTGGCGCCGACCAGAGCTACGGCATCCACGTCGCGAGGCTCGCCGGGCTGCCGGCGTCGGTGTTGGCGCGAGCGCGGGAGATCCTCGCGTTTCTGGAGAAGCAGCATCGGCCCGAGACCGGAACCGCGCCAACGCCGATGCCTCGCGTGAAGACGGCCCGCGCCCTGCAGTCGAGCCTGTTCGCAGCGCTGCCGGAGCCGCTCCTCGAAGAGTTGCGCCGGGTCGATGGGGCAACGCTGTCGCCCGAGGCCGCGGTGGAACTGGTCCGCCGGTTGAAGGAATTATCTTCGTAGGGTCCGCCATGCGGACCATCTTCGATCGAAGGCCCGGTCCCCGAGGACGGTCCGCAGAGCGGACCCTACAAGATCCCAGGTCCCCGCGTACAATGGCACCATGGCCGAATATCCGAAGCCCCGCGTCCGCACCGACAGCGACCACGACTGGCCCGAGCGCGAGCGTTACTGGCGCCGCAAGCTCCGCCGGCTCCGCTTCGGCGTCGAGCCGTTGGCCGTCCAGCTCGAGAAGTACCGCAAGGTGACCGTCGCGCTGTCGTGCGTCTGCGCCGGGATCGCCCTTATGTTCCTGATGATCTTCGCGGCGTTCGGTCGGCCGGACGTCGGGGCGATTGTTGATCTGGTGCTCTTCGTGCCGATCCTCGGGTTGGCGTGGCTCGACTACCGGACACTGGCGGCGCCGGGCCGCGGCCTACGAGGCCGAGCATCAGGCCCGCGTGCCCGCCGATTCCGGGTGACGGAGCCGAATCGGCGGCAGACCGGCCGGGTCGGCGGCGGGATCGGTGAACAGGCGGGCGAGGTGGCGGGTCAATTCGAGCCGGTGGCGGACGGGAAATGTCGCGCCGTCGCGGCAGGCCGGAAACCGCTCGATGATCTGGCCGTCGTCGGACGACAGCGGGATCGTCCTCGGGTGCGCCACCAGGGCCATGGGCGGGACCGCCGAGCCGGGCGGCTCGGTCTGGAATGTGATCGACCACGGCCTGCCGGGGAAGGTCGGCCGGTTCAGGGTGTAGGCGACTGTGATCTCTGGGTTCGGACCCGGTACGGCGGTCCTCGCCGTCGGCTGAAGTCCCGGCGAGACAAGCCGCTGTCCGTCGACGACGGCGACGCTGAAGACCGCCAGATGCCACGCGCCGCCTCCGAGGGCCTCGACCGGCAGAGTCAGCGCGAGATAGCCCTGGCGACTATAGTCGGCCTCGTCCACGGTGGTCGAGACGGAATCGCGGGTCCTGGGGACCCGTCGGCGCGAGGCCGGGGCGGGCGACCACGATCGCCTCGGTCGCCCGGGGCGTCCAGCGCCAGCGGAGGTGGACGCGACCCCCGCTGCCGACTCTCACCGCGCGTAGGTCTGTCGGGTCGGGGACGCTCGAGTAGCCGACAGGCGAGCCCGCCGTGGCCGTGCCGTTGAGGAAGACGAACGGCGTGTAGAGGCAGGCCCCGACGGTGGGCGGATCGGGGTCGGTCGCCGAGTCGACCCGGTCGGAGTCGAGCCAGGTCCCTTCGAGCCGGTTGGCCTCGCCCGTGCCCAGCCTCGAGCCGATGGGGCAGGGCGGGGGCGTGGATGTCCGGAGGATCTTGACCGTCCCCCGCGGCACGGGCGGCCACCGGACCTCGACGCGTCCGTCCGGGTCGCGCGCGACGGTCAGCGGCCCCGCGGGCGAGGCCGGGGGCGTCGGGCTCGCGGCGATCTCGACGCCCGGGGCGAAGTGCGAGCGGCCGTCGGAGCCTCGATAGAAGGCCGAGACGCGGTAGCGATAGATGCGGCCTTCTTCGAGACCGCGGTCGGTGGCGAGGTCGGCCAGGGCGTCGAGCGGCTTGTCGGTGCCGCCGGGGCCGCCGAGGCGGACGACCTTCGCGCCGATCGCCTTCGGCGGAAGGCCCCAGCTCAGGCGGATCTCGCCCTTCTCGCCCTCGGCACGGAGGTCGCGGACGTCGAGCAGGAACGGGAAGGGCGGCAAGGGTCGCCGCGGTCGTCGACGCCACGCCCGCGCGGGTCGTGAAGACCGCGTAGCCCATAACCTGGCCGGGCTGGGCGCCGCGGTCGGTTGCCTCGGTCGCCTCGACCTCGGCCACCACGACCCCGTCGGCCACGTGGGCGGGCACGCCGCCGACCTTTCGGACGAGCCGGTACGACCAGGGACCGAGACCGTCGGACGGCGGAGGCGTCCAGCGGAAGACGATCGACTCGCCGACGATCTCGATGCGGAGAGCCGAGGGCGGGTCGGGCGGCAGATGACGGAGCCCTTCGCGCGCATCGGGCAGGTCGGCCGCGACCGCGAGGGCCTTGCGATAGTGCTGCCGCGCCGCCGACCGGGTCCGACTCGGCGACGGATCGCGCCGGGCGACGTGTGCCTGGGCCTCGCGGAGGCCGTCGAGCAGCTCGGCCTGGGCCGCGACCAGGTCGGGCGCGTCCGGCGCGACAAGTCGTGACCATGCGGCCAGGGCCTGGCGCGCCGCGAGCAGTTGCCGCCGCGTCCTCGCCAGGTCGAACTCGGCCTTCACGGCCTCGACTTCGGCGAGCCGTTCCTTGATCTTCTCGATCGCCTTCCGCGCCCCGACGTGATGCGGCGCGAACTCCTGCACGCGGGCCAGGTGCTCCAGAGCCGTCGACTCGTCGCGGAGCCGGTGGCGCGTGCTGGGCCGCTTCGAAGTGCCGGACCAGCGGCTCAAGATGCTTCAAATCGAAGCCGCAAGGGCAGCGCGCCTCGTCGACCCAGTGACCCGAACGGCACGAAGGACACTCCCAACGCAACGGCGCCCGGCAGTGGCGGCATGCCGATCGATCGGGGTCCTTCTTCACGCGATCGAACGCGACGACGCCCCCGCACGCGCGGCAGCGGAGGTAGCGTGCGGGTGAGTCACCGCCAGTCATAAGCGGGGTCGGTGCCGCCATCCCTTGAGACGCCCTGCTCGCGGCAGGCGCGGACGAGAAGGCGATCGGCGCGCTCGGGGGTGATCCCCCGGGCCGAGGCCTCATCGAGCAGGACGCTCCGGGTCCCGGGATCGAGCGCGTTGAGCCCTTCCAGCGCGAACGCGACGGCCTGGCCGAAGTCCTCCTCGGCGTCGCGGGCGAGCGACCGGTCGTACTTCTCCCGGCCCGAGGGCTGGCCCAGGTGCGACTGGGCATAGGAGACGACCTCGAGCCACGCCGTCTTCTCGGCCGTGACGCCGCTCTTGCGCATCCAGCGCTGCCGCTCGGCGTCGGCGCGGGCCAGGACCTCGGCGATGTCGGTGTCTCGGGCCAGCCCGAGGGCGTCGTACAGGTCGCGCTTGGCCACCAACTCCAGAGCCGCGCGGATCTGCCGGCGCGTGACGGGGTCGAGCGCATCGTCGACCGGCTCGGGCGTGTCGAGGTCGGCCGGCGCCTCGGCCTTGGGCGGGATCGGCTCGATCAGCTTCGCGAGGTCGTCGCCCGTCAGTCCCAGCGAGCCGGCGCGGTCGCGGAGCAGGCTGCGGTCGCGCACCGTCAATCCGCCCTTCGCCGCGCGGAGGCGGACGAGCCGCTGCAGCTCGTCGAGCTTCCGCGCGCGGGCTGCCTCGGCCTCGGCGGCGAGCTCGGCGTCGTACGCCGCGCGGGCCGTCGGCTCGCCAAGCAGGCGGCGGCGGATCTCGGGGACCTGGTCGAGGTACGACTGATACGTGTGCTTGTACTTCGGGTTCCGCGTCCCCGACGACCACTGGTGGCGGCAACGCTCGAGCGCCGACTCGATCGATGGCCGGTCGGCCCGGGGGTCGACGCCGAGCATCGCGTAGTAGTCGGAGACCATGGTGGGAGGCGGCGATCCAGGGAAGGCGCGGCCGGATCTCGCGCCGGGCGCGTCACGGCCCCATTATACGGCGGCGCGAGCGGCCATGTGTCCACCCGCCGATCAAACCGGCTCGAACCAACCCGCAGCCGCCTCGCGGAGCCGGCCTTCGACGACGTCGTCCGGGGGGTCGAATCCCGCCAGGGCGACCGCGACGACGCCGGCGATGACCCCGTCCCCTCCGACGACCGGCACGGCGACCGAGCGGTCCGCGCCAAAGGCCCGGAGCCAGTAGCCCGAGCCGGCCCAGGACGGCACGTCGGAAGCCAAAGATACCCTCCGCTGGCGGCCGACCACGGCGGCGACGATACCCAGGTCTCGACGGTCGAGGGGCACGAGCACGGTCGCCGCGGCGAAGGCCGACGCGACCTCGGCGGGCATCTCGTCCGCCGCGACGAAGGCGAGCTGGACGAGCCGGTCGCCCTCGGTCCGCCACGCGCCCGCCGCCCGCGCTGCCAGGCCGGTGCGCAACGCGGCGAGCTCGCGGGCGATCCTGGGCGGGTCGGCGGCCATGGGTCAACCGATCCGGATCATCTCGACGTCGAACTCGAGCGTCGCGTTCGGCGGGATCACGTTGCCGGCCCCGCGGGCCCCGTACCCCTCCTCGGGGGGGATCGAGAGCGTCCGCTGGCCGCCGGGCTTCATCCCGATCAGGCCCTGGTCCCACCCGGGGATCACCTGGCCTCGGCCGAGCGTGAACGAGAACGGCTGGCCGCGGTCGCGGGAGCTATCGAACTTGGTACCGTCCGTGAGCGTCCCCGTGTAGTGGACGGTCACGCGATCGCCGGCCTTCGCCTCGGCGCCGGTGCCTTCGCGGAGGTCCACGGTCTTCGTCTTCAAGTCGGCCACGGCATCGTACCTCGGTCGAGAAGGAGAGAGACGGCCCACGGCGGGTCGAGTCGAGAGGGAGACGTGATCGCCCGCCGACGCCGGCCGATCCTACCGCGAGGCCGGCGGGAATCACAACCGGGCCGGTGGGTTTCGCTACTCGCGGAGCGCCTCGGGGACGCCCCGACCGGCGAGATGATAGACGTAGGCCGCCACGGCCCGTGCGTCGGACGGGCCCAGGTAGGGGCCCCAGCCGGGCATCTGGGTGTCGCGGACGCCGTTGAGGACGACGTTGAGCACGTCGCCCGGCCTGTCGCCGTGCTTCCACTCCGCGTCGGTCAGGTTGCCGACGGGCGGCCCGGTCAAGTTCTTCGCGGTCGGGCCGTCGCCTTTGCCCGTCTGTCCGTGACAGCTGGCGCAGCGGTCGAGGTAGATCTCGCGTCCGCGCACGAGGGCCGGATCGTTCGCGATCGCGCTCGGCGGCGGCCCGGCGGAGGGACGGAGCGTCGCGAAGAACAGGGCCCCCGCGACGCCCATCAGGGCGAGCGCCACGAACACCCAGAGCGCCGTCGCCGGGTGAGCGGGTGCGGATGGGGTCGAATCGGTGGTATCGGTCAAGGCAGGGACCGGATTGGCATCAACGTGGAGGGCCGCCGAGGGGGAATGGAGCGGAAGGGGATCGAACCCTCAACCTCAGCATTGCGAACGCTGCGCTCTCCCAATTGAGCTACCGCCCCTCGTTCTGCGTCGGAAGGCCCACTGTAACCGACTCGCCACCGTCGATTCAAGGGCACCCGCGCTCAGGCCGTCGCGGGGACCAGCCAGGGCGACCGCCGCGCCTCGTGGGCGGAAATCTCGTCGTCTCGCCGGAGCGTCTCGCCGATGGCGTCGAGGCCCTCGAGGAGCCGGCGGCGCTGGTTCTCGGGCAAGTCGATCGCAATCGACGCGTCGCCCTCCGGAGCGTGGATCGTCAGCGTCAGCCCCTCGAGGTCGATCGTCGCCTCGACGCCGGGATGTTTGCGGACAGCGTTCGCGAGAGCCTGCCAGTCTTCCCGGGGCAGCTCCAGCGGCAGCAGGCCGCACTGGTAGGCATTGCCCTCGAAGATGTCGGCGAACCCCTCACCCTTGCCGGGCGCGATGACCGCCCGGAAACCGGCCTGCGTGACGGCCCAGACGGCGTGCTCGCGGCTCGATCCGCAGCCGAAATTGGGGCCGGTGAGCAGGATCGAGGCGCGCTTGGCCTCGGGGGCGTTGAGCGGGAAGTCGGGCGCGAGACCGCCGTGCTTGTCGGTGTCGTCGACGGCCGGGGCGGCGCCGGGGGCATACCGCTTGTCGGCGAAGAGCGCGGCGCCGTAGCCCGTCCGCTCGACCCGCTTGAGGTAGCGGGCGGGGATGATCAGGTCGGTGTTCACGTCGGACCAGTCGAGCAGGGCGACCCGGCCGCGGTGCTTGACGAAGGGTTCCATGACGGGGCTCAATTCCTCTCGGCCAGGAGCTTGCGGACGTCGGTGAATTTGCCGGTGACGGCCGCGGCGGCCGCCATCGCGGGGCTGACGAGGTGGGTCCGGCCGCCGGGGCCCTGGCGGCCTTCGAAGTTGCGGTTGCTGGTGCTGGCCGAGCGCTGCTCGGGCGTGAGCTTGTCGGGGTTCATCGCCAGGCACATGCTGCACCCCGCCTCGCGCCACTCGGCCCCTGCCTCGGTAAAGACCCGGTCGAGCCCCTCGGCCTGCGCTTGGCCCCGGACCTGTTCGCTCCCGGGGACCACGAGGACGCGGACCCCATGGGCCACGCGACGCCCCTTGATGACCGACGCCGCCGATCGGAGGTCCTCGATCCGCCCGTTCGTGCACGAGCCGATGAAGACGACGTCAACGGGGATCTCGCTGACGGGCGTCCCCGGCTTCAGCCCCATGTAGGCCAGCGCCCGCTCGGCGTCCTGACGCGACGAGAACGGGACGTTCTCGGGATCGGGGATCGTGCCCGTGATATCGACGGTCATCGCGGGGTTCGTGCCCCAGGTGACCTGCGGGACCAGCGTCGAGGCGTCGACCGTGACGTGCTTGTCGAAGGCCGAGGGGTCGTCGGTCACTAGCGTGCGCCACTCGGCGATCGCCGCGTCGAGGGCCTTACCCTTGGGGGCGAACGGGCGGTCAACCTTGGTGAAGTATTCGATCGTCGTGTCGTCGGGCGCGATCAGGCCGGCCCGGGCGCCGCCCTCGATCGACATGTTGCAGACCGTCATCCGGCCTTCCATCGAGAGGGCGCGAATGGCGGGGCCGTAATACTCGATGACGTGTCCCGTGGCCCCGCCCGTGCCGATGGCGCGGATGATCGCCAGGATAATGTCCTTCGGCTCGAGGCCGGACGGGAGCTTCCCGGTCACCTCGACGCCGTAGGTCGGCGGGCGGACGCCTTGCCAGAGGGTCTGCGTCGCCAGGACGTGCTCGACCTCGCTCGTGCCGATGCCGAAGGCGAGCGCCCCGAAGGCGCCGTGGGTGCTGGTGTGGCTGTCGCCGCAGACGATCGTGGTGCCGGGCAGGGTGATGCCGAGCTCGGGCCCGATCACATGGACGATGCCCTGCCGGCCGCTCTTGACGTCATACAGCCGGATACCGAACTCGGCACAGTTCTTCCGCAAAGCTTCGACCTGCCGGCGCGACATCGGCTCGCGGATGTCGAGCTGGTTCTCGGTCGGCACGTTGTGATCGACCGTGGCGAACGTCAGCTCGGGCCGGCGGACCTTGCGCCCGGCCAGGCGGAGGCCGTCAAACGCCTGGGGGCTCGTGACCTCGTGGATCAGGTGCCGGTCGATATAGAGCAGCGTCGCCGACTCATTCGCGGCGACGACGTGGCGGTCCCAGACCTTCTCGAACAACGTCGCGGGCACTCTGGCACTCCCTCTCTCGCGGCGGGACACTCGTGGATGTCGGGCCCTCCATCGTAGGGCGCGACGCGGTCCGGATTCTAGGCCGATCGGCGCGAAATCCGGCCGTGTTACCGATCGAGACACGATCCGGCGCGATCGGTTCGCCTCACGCGGCCACCGTCCCCGGCGGGGCGGGCTCGTCCTCCGGCGGCAGGTACGGGGCGATGACCCGGTCGTAAATCGCGATCCCGATGATCCCCCCGACCAGAGGTCCGACGACCGGGACCCAGAAATACCAGCCGTGCGACGAGAAAACGCTCTGCCCCCAGCCGCAGAGCGCGGCGACGATCCTCGGACCCAGGTCGCGCGCCGGGTTGATGGCATAGCCGGTCGGCGCGCCGAGGCAGAGGCCAATCGCCAGAACGAGGAGGCCGACCAGCAGGGGCTCGAACCCCCGCCCCGGCGCCACGTTGCGGCGATCAGTCAGGGCCCGGATGCCCAGCAGCAGCACCGCCGTGCCGAGGACCTCGCTGAACACGTTGCCCGCCAGGTTGTCGAACGCCGGGAAGTTGCAAAAGACCCCCGCCCCGCCCGCGGCCGTGCCCAGGAGCTTGCCTTCGGACATCGCCCCTCGGGTGATCCCCCGGATCGCCTCGAAGTCGGCGAATGCCGAGAAATAGTCGATGTACACGAGCGCGGCCCCGGCCATGCCGCCCGCGAGCTGGGCGATCCAGTACGGCACGACGCGCGACGCCGGGAACGCGCCCCGGCTGGCCAGCGCCAGGGTGACGGCCGGGTTCAGGTGCCCGCCGCTGATCCGGCCCGTGACGTAGACCGAGATCGCCACCGCGAGCCCCCAGCCGGTGGTGATGACGATCCAGTCGGCCTGCTTCCCCATCAGGACGACGGACGCGACCACGCCGTCGCCCAGGAGGACGAGCAGCGCGGTCCCGAGAAACTCGGCGGCGAGGGCCGGGGCGAGGGGCGGGCGGGACATGGCGGGGATTGTCGCAGCCCAATCGAAGGCGAGCAAGAACCAGGAAAGACAGGGCTCCGCCCCGGGAGGGCGAGGCCACTGCAGTAAACGTGCCTATTCTCTTGAGGCTTGCCGTTGCTGATGCAACTTCTCGAGCCGGAAGACCGAGGTGTGGGCTTCCGACTGTTTCGGTCGGTCCGGATGCGGCCGGTGCCGCGGCCGGGCGGACTTGCGGTACCGCTCCCGCCACGCCCGGCTCAAGAGCTCCTCGAGCCGTCGCCGCGTCGCCGCGGCGTCCGTCGGCCGCCCCACCAACCCCGCCACGTGCTCCGCGGCGACCAGCCGGTGCAACGCCACCAACTCCTCGCGGATGCCCTCGAAGAGCTTCGTGGCCGAGACCGAGCCGACGTCGGCCGCCTCCACGGCGGCTTCGGCCATCATCGCCCGCACCACCTCGACGAGGTTCGACAGCATCAGGCAGTACGCCGCCTGGAAGACCGTCGCCTCGGGCGTGCTGCCGATGAACCGGATCAGGCCGAAGACCTCGGTCACCCGCTGGTAGACCCGCTCGATGCCCCAGCGATGCAGGTACAACGCCAGCAGGTCCTCGGCCGGGTAGGCCGCCTCGTCGAGCAGGTCGGTGACCAGGACGACCGGGTCGCCGGGCCGCTCCAGGGTGATCTGGCGGACGCGCCGCGCCTTGGGACCGGTGCCGCAAGTCCCCCGGGCCTCGCGGATAACGCGGCCGGCCGCGTCGCGACCGAGTCGCTCGGGGGGCCCGGGGTCGGGCGTGAAGCTCGTCTTGGCGTTGCGGCGCACCAGGAAGGCGTCGCCGCCCTCGGCGAACCGGCCGGTCTGGACCAGGTCGCCGAACTGGCGGTCGGCGACCCAGAGCCTCGCCCCGGTGGCGAGTCGGGCGCGGACCTGGCCGAGCAACTCGGGCACCAGCGTGCATTCGTTGGCCTCGCCGTCGGGGGCGGCGGCCAGCGCGACGACCAGCTCGGTGCGGGGGTCCCAGCAGCCGAGCAGCTTGCCGCCGAGGAGCTTGCCGGCGGCGCCGCGGGTCGGGAGCAGCCGCTTGGGCACCCGCTTCAGCGCCTTGCCGTCGACGACGTGGATGGCCAGGCCGTCCAGCGAGCGGGGCAGCGCCACGGCCGGCGTCCGGGGCCGGATCGGCGCCAGGCGGCGCGTCGACTCGGCGAGCCAGGCGAGGCTGAGGGCGATCGGCACCCGGCGGAGCTTGGCGTAGAAGGCCTGACGGCTGGCCGGGAGCGCGTCCGTCTCGGCCCGCCGGTCCAGGGCGGCGGCGAGGCTGCCGCCGTGGTTGAGCAGGGCGTCACGGATCGTACCCACGAAGGTCGGGAAGTCGATCAGCCGGCAGTAGGAGCCGGCGCGATGGTCGCGGAAGAAGTCCCCCAACGTCTCGTCGGGCCAGAGGTAGGACGCGAGCGTCAGCACGGCCTCGGCCAGGGGCAAGCGGCCCAGGACCTCGCGGTCGAACGGCAACGACATCGTGTCGGGCATCCGCCATCCTCCAAATGGGGTCGATGCCCTGACTTATACCAGAATAAGCACGTTTACTGCAGTGGGGCGAGGCTCCCGACGAGCCGGGCGTTTACCCCGGCTCGGCGGGAGCCTCGCCCTCCCAGGACTCGCCGACGCTACGCGTGCGCCTGCCATCTCGTCCGCGTGATAACTCGACCGCACGAACGGGCCGCTCGCAACCTCCAGGAAGCCCAGCCGGCGAGCGATCGCGCCGAGCTCATCGAACTCGGCCGGCGGCAGGTAGCGGACCACGGACAGATGCCGCGGCGAGGGCTGGAGATACTGTCCCAGCGTCAGGAAGTCGCAGCCCACCGAGCGGAGATCGGCCATCGTCTCGATCGTCTCCTCGGTGGTCTCGCCGAGGCCGAGCATGAGGCCGCTCTTCGTCCGCACGCCCTGCGAGACACCGGCCTTCTTCGCGTGCTCCAAGACGGCGAGGCTCACGGCGTACTGGCTCTTGCGCCGGACGAACTGCTGGAGCCGGGCCACGGTCTCGAGGTTGTGATTGAGGACCTCGGGCCGGGCCGAGAGGACGATGTCGATCGCCGCGAGATCGCCGTCGAAGTCGGGCGTCAGGACCTCGATCGTTGCCCCGGTCCGCTCCCGTACCGCGAGGATGCAGCGGCGAAAATGGTCGGCGCCGCCGTCGGGCAGGTCGTCGCGCGTGACCGAGGTGATGACGACGTGCTTCAGACCCAGCCGTGCGCAGGCCTCGGCCAGGCGGTCGGGCTCGTCGAGGGCGACGTCCTCGGGCTTGCCGCGCTTCACAGCGCAGAAGCCGCAGGGGCGGGTGCAGGTCTCGCCCAGGATCATGAACGTCGCCGTCCGCCGGGTCCAGCACTCCGAACGGTTCGGGCAGCGGGCGCTCTCGCAGATCGTCTCGAGGCCGAGATCCTCGACGAGCGATTTCGTGAAGCCCATGCCGCCCGCGGCGGGGATCGGCCGCTTGAGCCACTCCGGGAGCCGGCGCCGCGGCGGGGCGAGGTCATCCGGGCCGAGGACTGGCAAGGAAGGTCCGACGTCAGCGATAACTGGCAGCGAAGACATGCACGCTCGCCTTCCGGCGGATCAGGGGATGGGACGTGTAGACGTGGTGCCGCTCGACGCCGAAGGCGACCTCGACATGGCGGATGACGGCCTCGCGAACCCTGGCCATGGGCGTCGGCCGCTGCCGCCAGGCTTCCATCGAGGTGACCCGGATCGGCGGCAGGCCCGACGACGCCGGCTCCTCGATCAGGCGGAACGGGCCGAGGTAGGCGCCGACATTCAGCGTGAACCCGTGCGAGCTGATCCACCGCCCGACCGCCACGCCCACCGTCGCCACGCGGCTCGAGCCCGTACCGAGGAACACGCCGGGTGACCCCGGGCGAGTGGTGCCCGTCAGGTCGAACTCGGCGAGGACATCGATCAGCAGCCGGTGCAGGCCGTCGAGGTACCGCTTCAGGTCGAGCCCGAACGACGGCAGGGGAAGCATCAGGTACCCGGCAATCTGCCCCGGCTGGTGGACCACGCAGCCACCGCCGCGGTTGACCCAGCGGACGGGCATGTCCATCGAGCGCAACTCGTCGTCGTCGGCCTGGATATGGGCGCGGCTGCCCGACCGGCCGACGCTGATCGTCGGCGGATGCTCGCAGAGGATCAGGGTCGCGCCGGGCCGCTCGCCGAGGTCGTAGACGAGCCGCCGCTGGAGCGTCTGGACCTCGTCGAAGTCCACCGTGCCGAGCAAATAGACCTCGAGCGGCGGGAGGCAGGGGACGGTTGCGTGTGGGGTCGAGGATTCCGGCTTGGTCACGGCGTCAATCCCTCGTCCCCACGTCGTGGATGGCGTCCGGCCCTGTCACGAAGATCGCACCAGTGTACGCCCGGACGGAAGGGGCGAGCAAGGTCGATCGGAACCAGACGACTGGGCAGGGAACGGCATCGGAGTTGCTTATGGATGAGACGTTCCCCCCGCGCGAGCACCACCTTTCAGTATACCCCCCCGAGCGAGGCAACGACGATGACACCGATGATATCGGCCCGTCGGAAATCCGCGCGCGACTCGGCGCGATTTCCGACCTGGAATCGGCGCGCTTGAGGACAGGGCGCTGCTCTCGGTCGGGCCAGGGACCTTCGAGAACACCGCGGGGATCCTCGGCAACAACGGCTACTTCCGGAGCCCCGTGACCCTGACGTTCACACCCTCCGAGGCGGGGTACACGCCGAACCAGCTCACGACGTATTACCGCGTCAACGGCGGCCCGCTCATGCAGGGCAACTCGGTGACGCTCTACGGCGACGGCTACTACACCGTGGCCTACGTCTCGGCCGACCCGACCGGACGCTGCGGTTCCGCGGAGGGCGTATCGGTCGGGATCGACCGGACGCCGCCGGCGATCGTCGCGTACGCGAACCCCACGACCCTGTGGCCGCCCAACCACAAGGACGTCCCGGTGCTCGTTGTGGGGCACGTGTCCAACAACGTGTCTGGCGTCGTTGGGCTCGTGACCTATCAGGTGTTCGACTCCGAGGGCCAGGACCAGCCCGCGGGATACGCCTTCGTGGATGCAAACGGGAACTTCTCCTTCGTGGTCGACCTCAACTCGAGTCGCGCCGGGCAGGACAAGAACGGCCGGGTCTATGCCATCGACGTGACCGCGTATGACCGCGCCGGGAACACGGGCACGACGCTCGACTGGGTGTTCGTCCCACACGACCAAGGGCAGGGCAACGGCTGACGTCTCGTCGCGCCGCGGGGCTGTCAAGGCGCCTCGATTGTCGGGCACTCGGGCAGGAGGCGACGGCCGCGGGCGTCGGGGATCTTGAGCTGGTCGAGCAGCCGGCGGCGGATGACCGCCAGGAGGCCGTCGATCGTCTCCGGCCGCTCGTCCGGCAGGCGGATTGCCCCGCCCGCACGCTTGTCGTGGCCGCCGGCCGTGCCCATCCCGTCGACGACCGCGCGGAGGATCTCGCCCGAGTGGACGCCGAGCAGCCCGACGCGGATCGAGAGCTTGAGCATCCCGTCGAAGTGGCCAATCGCCAGCGCCCAGTTGACCTGGTCGAACCGGACGAAAAAGTCGCCCATCTCGGCCACGATATCGGGCTGGGCGACTCGTCCGCACCAGCTCACGACGACGTCCTGGTAAAGAAACGCGTTGGCCAGCGCGTGCTGGATGGTGGCGAAGTAATCCTGCGGCAGCTTCGGGTTACGGATCCGCGCCAGGAGGTCCTTGTCTGCCAGCGGGAAGAGACGAACGAGCGCCTCGTCGTCGCTGGGGCCGGCCTCGCGGGGATAGCCGGCGATCTCGGAGTCGATCCCGTAGTACAGCGCCGTGGCCAGCCGGGGCGGGATCGCGCACTCGTGTTCGTAGAGGTAGCCGGCGACGATCGTGCTCGTCGCCCCGACGTCGCCCCGGACGTCGACGAAAGCCACGCCCGAGAGGTTCCCACCGGTCTCGTGGTGGTCGATCACGGCGATCGGCGTGACGGCCTCGCTCGCGCGTCGACCGGTCCACGGCTGCGAGTCGACCATGACGAAAGCCGTCTCCGCGTCGGCCCGGACCCGGTCGACCGGCTCGAGCGGGATCGGCATCAGCTCGACCATCGCCCGGTTCTCGGCGCGGGCGATCATGCCGTCGACGGTCATCACGACGCTCGACTCGCGATGCGTGCAGGCCACCAGGGCGCGGAGACCCAGCATGCTTGCCAGTGCGTCGGGGTCGGGATTCACGTGCGACACCAGCACGATCCGGCGGAACGGTGCCAGCGCCGCGAGGAGGCGGTCGGACGGGCGATCGCCCGGTGCTCTGGCGTCGCGTGAGTCGTAGGTCATCGCGGTTCCCCGGCATCGGGTGGACGTCAGGGCGTCTTCGGCCCGGCGGCGGGCGTCGTGGTCGTCGCGGGGCGTCCCCGGCGTGCGTTGATCAGGTCCACAATCTCCTTACGCGCGTCGTCGGAGAGGACCTCGCGGCGGATCGTCGCCTCGACCTCGTTGTCATATTCGAGCGCCTCCTGCGGGGTCAGCTCCTGGATGCCTCGAGTGCCGGGCGGCCGTCGCGTGGCGTGGGCGCCGATCAGGACGACGCCCAGGAGCAACGCCGCCGCGTTAAGCTGCACCGACCGCTTATGGAGCCGGTCGAAGCGCTCCGCCCCGCCGGGCCCTTCGTCGCGCGCGGCGTTGATCGAGGGCGTGAGCGAGTTGCCGCAATAGAGGAAGATCAGGATGCCCGCCAGGATCAGCGCCGCCTGGACTCCGATCCAGGGGCCCCGAAACTCCGGGAACGCCAGCGGGACGGATGCAAGAGCCGGCAGCGCGATCGCCGCGCTTACCACGCCCCACGCGTAATAACGCGGAAAGAGAGCACGCACGAACCGCCCGCCGGACTCCTTTCCCAGCACACGGAAGATCACAGGCGCCACGCCGAACGAGAAGAACAGGACCGAGCCAACCCACGAGGCCAGGGCCAGGGAGTAGACCGCGTCGAACATCGGCAGCAGCAGGCGGGCCGTCACGTGACGTCCTTACGGCGATCGGGGCGATGCGGCGGATGTCCCGTCGAGCATAAGGCATCGTCCGATGCCGGGCCAGTGGCGGGGCGGAGCCGCCGATCATCGCTGTACCTCCGCAGCAGATACAGCGTCCGCTCCGTGCCCGGGATCGGTTCGACGGCCTCGGTCGAGAAATGCGCCACGAACGCGGCCTCGAACCCCTCGCGCGTGTAGCCCGGGAAGATGTCCTCGCGAACGACCAGCAGCCGAGAGACCTGCGAGTCTGACTTCGGGACAAACTCGATGATCAGGCTCCGGGCGAGGTCGGCGAGGAGCTCCGCGACCCACGGAAGCGGCACGTTGTTGCCGATGGCCAGGTGGTGGACCAATGCCAGCGCGAGCACGACGTCGGCCGGGCCCCGGTCGCGGATCGTGATCCGCTCCCGATTCGCCCAGCCGAGACCCGGGCTGGGATTGGTCAGATCGAGGACCAGAGGGAGCAGCCCGCTCTCCTCCCGTCGGGCCGCCTCGCGGTAGCTCCGCTCGACGGCCCCGGGATCGATGTCGAACGCGACCGTCATCGCGCCGCGGGCCGAGGCGAGACGGCTGAACCGCCCGGTATTCGCCCCGAGGTCCCATGCCGTGCGCGGAGCAACCCGGTCCAGAAATGCGCCGACCAGCCGCTCTTTCTCCACCAGGGCGGCGTCGGTGTAGTTCGTCTCGGAGTAGTAATCGGCCCACTCCGTCCCCGAGGGCTCCCAACGCAGCCCCTTGACCGTTGAGCCGAGGCTGTCGAGCATCCCCAGCAGCGCCGTCCTGGGGAACGGCCGCGCCTTCGGCTTGACGGAGTTCGGGTCGAAGGCCTGCTTTGCCTTCGCGTGAAGATGGATGTGGAGCAGCAGCCCAGGGTTCAGCCAAGTCCGGCGCGGGAGCAGCGCGCCGCCAGCGCGAGCGGGACGCCGTCGAGGTTCGTACGGAGGAGCTGATTGAGCCCGGGGTCGACCCGGCTCATCAGCGCCAGCGGCGCAAGGAAATGCTGGCAGAACTGGCGATAGGCTACCCAGGGCGAGCCCTCGCGGTAGGTCTCGAACGACAGCGTGTCAATGAAGACAGGCCGCCACCCGCGGAATTGGACGTTGAAGCCGCTCGCGTCCTTCAGAGACATCCCGCGCGCGCGACAGCCCGGCGCTGGATCTCCAGCGTCGCCAGGGCCGCTGCCTTGAGTTGGCCGAAGCACCACTCGTAAGGGTAAGTGACGAAGGGGATCGTGTCCGGGCGGAGGATCTTGTAGGCGAGCGACGGGTCGGACGGCGCCTCGTCGACGTCCTCGTGAGCGATGAGCAGGCCCGCGTCGACCAGCTCTCGATAGAGCCCGGAACCGATGAGCCGGTCAAAATCCGCCCGCGCGGCGTGATTGACCTGGCGGAAGAGCTGCCCGTCCCGCCGGAATATGAATCCCCCGGGGTCTCGGAAAGACGAGGGTTCGGTCTCTGCGTCGAGCATTCGTTCCCCGAAACGATCCGGTCCGCGCCGCGGGCCGGCGATGCGAGGCGACCCCGTCGGCCGGACCTTCAGGCGAAGTCGCGGTAGAACCTCAGGCGGAACCTCGAGATGACATCGGCCACGGTGTCGATCTGGGCCGCGGTGAGCTCATTCTTCCATTTCTCCGGCTCCTCGGCGCTGACTCGTTGGAGCGAGTACAGGGCGGAATCGCGGGCACAGGTCGTCTCGCCGAGCAGCTCCTCCATCGGCCGCGTGTAGCGGAGATCGAGGCGCGGCAGAGGCGACGGAAGCTGGTCCCGGGATCGCGGCACAGGGTCTCGTGGTGGATCAGCAGCCATTCCGGATGGGCTTCCATCTGATCGCCCAGGATTTTGTAGACGATCCCGTAGGCCGCGGCGAGCTGCGCGACGGGATCCTCGAGCCCCATGATCCACTCACGAAGACCCTCGGGAAACTCGGCCATGAGGGCCGCCTGCGATCGGAGATGGAACAGCTCGAGCGCGACCTCACCGGCCTTGTGGAGCCGGAGCCCGCTGGCCACGTAGCCGCAGGGATGGCGGATGGTAATGAGGACCGAAAGCGGGAAGCGCTGCGTGAGCCAGTCGAGACTGAGAGGACAGAGGACCTCCTTGATCAGTAGCCGCGCGGGCCAGAACGGCGTGCGCTGCAGCCAGCCGCGGGAGTCGGCCATGAGCCACCGCCGGCTCAAGAACGGCTCGAACGAGAAGACGCGCCGCCACGCCGACTCGTATTCCGGCACTTCGTCTCCCGCACGGAGATATGAGTACCACGCGACCCCGTGATCCCTCGCGAAGCCGCCGTGCGAGAACGGCTCGCGGAAGTACCGGATATTGCCGCCCTTGCTGAGGACCTTGGCCGTCCAGCTCGTCCCGGTCCGCGGGGCGCCGCACAGAAGGATGGGGCTGAGGTGCAGGGGACACGGTGTCGCCCCGAGCCAGTTCGGGGCAGTCTCGACGGCCTGCGGCATCTCCTCGACCCCGTGCCGGACGGGCCGCGACGGGGCGGAGAGGTCATGGCGCGATGAGGTCGCGTGCTCGGAACGGACCATCGAATCTGCGCTGTCCATCGGGCTGAAGCTCCCGTTGTCAGAAGGGGCGCGAATGCGTCAGGAAACACAACATTGCTGTCTGGCAACCTTCGTAAAGTGCGCGACCGGATGTCACCTCGGCTGGCCTCCCGGGACGGCCTCGGCCCGCTTCCGTGAGACGCTCCCCGCGAAGCTGGCGTAAGTCGACGAGACGCGGCTGCGCCATATCGCGCGCTCGGAAGGCGACAGGATTGCGACAACCCCGAGCGCGAGGAAGCCGAGCGAAGCGACGGTCATCTGGGCCATCAAGGAAAGCCAGCCGAATCGGCCTTGCGCGTGGGCGAACCAGCGCCAGGCGACGATATAGGGAAGCCCCCAGGCGAGGGGCACCAGGATCGCGACGGCTATCGAGCGGAGCCGCACGCCGAACTCGCGGCGGAGGATGAAGAAGTAGACCCACATGGTGAAGCCGAGGAACGTCGCCGTGGTACCCAGGAGCGGACCCGCCACGCCCACGAGCCGCGCGAGGACGATGCTCAAGCCCAGGTTGAGTCCCGAGGAGATCAGCGCCGGGATGGTCAGCATCCGGATGCGGCCCGTGCCCGAGATGCACCAGCCGGCGAGCGAGATCAGCGGCACGAGCACGGCGTTGACACCGGCGGCGACGACGACGAGTTCACCCCCGTCGAGTTCCGGGCCGACCCAGAGTGCGACGAAATGGTGGTTATACGCGACGATCGGCCCGACCGCCGCGATTCCCAGGATGGTGACCAGCCTGAAGAGCTCCCGCAGCCGGTGGCGGAACGTCTCGTGCTCGCCGCGGTGGTGCAGGTCGGCCAGCCCGGCCCAGGATGCGCGTACCGACGTTGGCGAGCTGCTGCTGGGCCATCTGCGCCAGCCGCGCCGTGAAGTAGAGGGCCGCAACGGCGTTGGCGTCGATCACCCGGTTGAGGACGATCGAGTCGGTCTGGAGGTTGATCCGGCCGCTGAACTGGAGGATCAGGGCCGGCCAGCTCAGCCCCCAGATCCCGCGCCAGATCGTCGAATCGGGCCGCGTCCGGGCGATATCGAGCGACAGTGCCGGGAAGCTTCGGCCGCACGGCCCTGAACAGAGCGAAGTTGAGGACCAGCGCCCCGACCGCCCCGGCGGCGGCCTGGCCGGTGATCCCCCACTGCGGCCAGAACCCGCAGAGAGCCAGGGCGGTCGCCGTGACGATCACGAACTGGCCGATGAGGAGGAGGTTGATCTGATAGGCACGCTGATCTGCCTCGGTCAGCGATCGGAGCGGGACGAGCGGGAGTGTTGTGAAACCGATCAGCGAGATCAGCCCGGCGAGCCTGAGGTCGGGTCGGATCGACGGTGCCACGGGAATGAGGCTGGGAAGCAGCAGGACCAGGAGAAGGCCGACGCAGATCGCGGCGGCCATGACCCCGAGGTACGCGCGCACAGGCCGCGGCGAGCGTGGCGCGGAGCCTGGGCCGGTCGCCCTCGCTGAGCGATCGGGATAGGAGGGGGCTGACCGCCCCGCCGAGACCGAGCTCGAGCAGGGCCAGGTAGCCGAACCATTCGGCGAGCGTGCGGTAGCTGCCGAACCGGCCCTTGCCAATCCACTCGACGATCAGCCGCGAGCCGAGACCATCGCGCCCAGGAGCGTGACGACCGTGAAGCCGAGCGACGTGGCGAAGTTGAGGGCGGCGTTGCGGCTTCGCTGCGAGGTCGTCATGGTTGCGGCCCCCGCGTTGACGGGGGCCGTGCGATGGGGCAGCCCGGGGGGACGTCAGGGGCGGGGGGATGCGGGGCGGGAAGACGTCCGGGCGAGGAGAGCTTCGTACAACTCGATGTAGCGGGCCGCCTGGCGTCCGATGCTGAAGGAACTCGCCGTTGCCAGGCTACCCTCCCGGAGCCGCGCCTCCAAGTCCGGATTGTCGAGGATCTCGCCGATCGCCTGAGCCCAGCCCTGCGGCGATGCGTCGCGGACGAGCCGGCAGTTCCAACCGTCGACGATCGTCGGCTCCTCGGTCGGGGGCGGCGTCGTGACGACCGGCATCCCGAAAGCCCAGGCCACCTGCAGTGTGCTGCGGCGAGTCGAGGCGCCGTCGGCGAACGGGAGGATCATCAGCCGCGATTCGGCCAGCCGCGACCTGACTCCCGACTCGGGCAGGCCGCCGGTGAAGGTGACCCAGTCGCCGCCGAGCCGGTGCGCCAGCGTGGCGTGGTCGGGCTTGTCCTCCGGCTCGAACGGGCCGATGATCTTCCAGCGGAGGTCAGGACGGCGCTCCCGGAGCAGCGTGAGGCCGTCGTAGACGACGTCGAGCTGCTTGAGGCGGTTGATGAAGCCGAAGGTGGCCAACAGCCCCGCCTGGCGGCGGATGTCTGAGTCGGGCTCGGGCGGCAGGATGGAGTTGACGGACCAGAGGACATGGTCAGGGGAGCGGTTCGCGTTCTCCTCGCAGCGCTGGGCCGTCCGACGATCATTGGTCACCAGGACGTCGGCGCGATGGGCGAGCTCGAGGGTGTGGGCCACGCCTTGGCCCTCGACGTGGAACTCGTGCAGGGTCGCGACGATCGGAGCCCGGGCCGCCTCGGCGATCCGGCAGGCGGCGCCGGTGTGGGCGTAGGAATACTCCTCATCCTGGACGTGCACCAGATCCGCGCGGCAAAGCCGGGCGACCGCCTCCGAGAAACGGACGCTCCCCTCGCCCCATCCGAACGCCGGCCGAAGCAAGGTGACCGGCCCGAGCTGAGCGATCGGCGCCTGTTCCACCGGGGCCGGCGGGACAGCCAGAGCCAGCGCCAGTTCGGCCGCAGCTCGGCCAGCTCGCGGAGCAACCGGTGTGTCGTGTCGCTCACGCCCCCGCAGAGCGGGGGTGCCTCGCCGCTCACCATCAGGACGCGAGGCCGATGAGATAAGGTCGATCTCGCGACGCCATTGCTCGATCCCGACGCCGTGGCGAGCCGCGTCGCCCCCGGGACTTCGGGGCGTGATTCGAGCAAGCCACGGAGATGAAACACGTCCGGCACGTCCAGTGAACAAGGATGCGGCACGACGGGGCTTCCTTCTCTGTTCGATCGCGCGAATGCCCCTGGAATCATTCTTCTCCCCACAATCGACCTCGCATGTCCGATCCCCGGATCGCGAACCGATCCCTGACAGGTCGGTCTGCCTCACGCGGACGGCGGCGCTATCGCACCGGGAGGTTTCGATCCAGGCGAGGAGTTCGGTCAGTTCGTCGAGGGGGCGGCGCCGCCTCCTTGATCCCAGGTGTCGCGAGGGGCTGGCGACATCGAACTACACACCATAGTTAACCATCCAAGCGTAGGATTGCATCGCCCCGCCCCCCCGAAAAAAGACCGTCGAGGAAGAACGAGGAGACGACACAACCACGTCGCGCCGTCGCTGGCTTACAATAACCATTTCGATTTCTTGAACATTCGTGGGTCACACACTCTAAATCAATTGGAGACTATGAGATCGGACTTACAAGCATCCATGTCCGGGCTCGCTCGTGGATGGGGGATGGCTCCAGTGGCCAAGCATTGCGTGTTACGAAGATTTGCGCGCCTCGTCGATTTTCTGCATCGTAGGATGATCGGCTTTCGCGGGGAGATGGCCGTGACGATCGGAGGACCGGGCCTGATTGGCCTGGTGAGGTCGGCGTCGATCGGCTCGAATGGGTCGATATCGCGCGGGCCGGAGGCCGCGCGAAGCGTCGCCCGCGACATACCTTTTGCATCCTCAAGGAGTTCGGCTCACATGCGACGAGGGATCATCTGGGGCTTGGCCGCGTTCGCGGCGATGATGGTGGGCGTCGAGGCCGCCGGCCCGGCGCCGACGCGGTCAGGCATCGATCGCGCCAATTTCTTGGCCGAGGTCCGGCCTCAGGACGACCTGTTCCGCCACGTCAATGGCAAGTGGCTCGCCGAGGCGGCCATCCCGCCTGATCGGCCGCTCGACGGCGCCTTCTACGAACTCCGCGATAAGGCCGAGGCCGACCTCCGCGCCATCATCGAGGAGTCGGCGAAATCCGACCACCCGCCCGGCTCCGTGCCGCGAAAGGTCGGCGACCTCTACGCGAGCTTCCTGGACGAGGCGGCCGCCGACAGGCTCGGCCTCGAGCCGATCCGGGCGGACCTCGACAAGGCCTCGGCGATCGGCTCCAAGGCCGACCTGATCCGTGCGCTCGGCTCCCTCCAGCGCGAGGGCGTCGAGGGGACGGTCGGCGCCGCGATCGACACCGACGCCAAGCGGTCGGACCGCTACATCATCTACCTGAACCAGAGCGGCATCGGCCTGCCGGACGAGTCGTACTATCGCGACGCGAAGTTCGCCAAGGTCCGCGAGGCCTACGTTGCCCACGTGGCAAGGATGCTCGAGCTGGCCGGTGTGACCGATCCGAAGCCGAAGGCCGACCGGGTCATGGCGCTCGACACCCGGCTCGCCAAGGGGCACTGGGACCGCGTCAAGAGCCGGGACGACACTCTCACCTACAACAAGATGGACCAGGCGGCCCTGGCCAAGCTTGCCCCCGGCTTCGACTGGTCGGCCTGGGCGGCCGCACTCGGCGGCCCCGAGTCGGCCTTCGCCGAGGTCATCGTCCGGCAGCCGAGCTATTTCACGGCCATGGCCGAGGCGCTCGACGCCGTCCCCCTCGACGATTGGAAGGCCTGGCTCGCCTGGAACGTCGTCCACGCCCACGCGCCCTACCTGAGCAAGCCGTTCGTCGACGAGAATTTCGCGTTCTACGGCAAGACCCTGACTGGTGCACCCGAGAACCGCGCCGCGCTGGAAGCGCGGAGTCGCACTGGTCGAGCAGGGGATGGGCGAGGCCGTCGGCAAGCTTTACGTCGCCAGGCACTTCCCGCCACAGGCCAAGGAGCGGATGAAGGTGCTGGTCGCGAACCTGATCGAGGCCTACCGTCGCGACATCCAGACGCTCGACTGGATGGGCGCCGAGACCAAGACCAAGGCGCTCGAGAAGCTGGCCAAGTTCACGCCCAAGATCGGCTATCCCGACAAGTGGCGCGACTACTTCGGGCTGGAGATCCGCCGCGACGACCTCGTGGGCAACGTCCGCCGCGCGTCGGCGTTTGAGCTCGAGTACGAGCTGGCCAAGCTCGGCAAGCCGGTCGACCAGGCCGAGTGGCACATGACGCCGCAGACCGTCAACGCCTACTACAACCCCGGGATGAACGAGATCGTCTTCCCGGCCGCGATCCTCCAGCCGCCGTTCTTCGACCTGGAGGCCGACGACGCCGTGAATTATGGCGGCATCGGCGCGGTGATCGGCCACGAGATCGGCCACGGCTTCGACGACCAGGGGTCGAAGTACGACGGCGACGGCAACATGAACGACTGGTGGACCGACGCCGACCGCAAGGAGTTCGAGAAGCGGACGAAGCTCCTCATCGAGCAGTACAACGGCTTCGAGCCGAAGCTGCTGCCCGGCCACCACGTCAACGGCGCCCTGACCGTCGGCGAGAACATCGGCGACCTCGGCGGCCTGACGATCGCCTACAAGGCGTACATGATCGCCCTGGGCGGCTCGGAGCCCCCCGTGCTCGACGGTCTGACCGGCCCCCAGCGCCTCTTCATCGGCTGGGCCCAGGTCTGGCGGGCGAAGTCGCGCGAGGCCGAGGGCATTCGCCGTCTGGCCGTCGACCCGCACTCGCCGCCCGAATTCCGCTGCAACGGCGTGGTCCGCAACCTCGCCGAGTTCTATGAGGCCTTCGGCGTCAAGGAGGGCGACAAGCTCTGGCTCCCGCCCGAGAAGCGAGTGCGGATCTGGTGAGCCGGCGAGCTCCCCCGGGATCGGACGATGGGCCGGTCCCCGGAGGACGTCGAGACCGAAATCGTCCGGTTTCGGCCCGGCTCAGTACGAGTCGGCGCCGATGACCTCGCCGCCGGCGCGGGTGCCGAGGGCCCACCCGGTGGCCTGGTTGATCGAATGCTTGACGAACCGGACGCTGCCATCGGCCATCAGGCAGTTGACACCCCCGGAGTGGAGGCTGTTGACGTTGGCGAACATGGCGTCGTTGGGATAGCCGGCGGAGCTGTTCACGCGGGTGCCCCACTTGTACTGACGGGACTGCCGCAACCGTTATCGAATCTCAAGTTTAAGGCTGCTGGCGGCTCTTGAGCAATTGTTCGAGCAGCGCGGGGTCGACATTGGTCGACTTCTTCGCGCGGTTGGTCGGCGGGATCACGTCATCGGGGGGCGGGACAGGGGTGCCCGGGGGCAGGTCTGGAAGCTTCGCTGCGCCGGGCGCGGCGGGCGGGATGGGCATCGCGGGGGCCGGCACGCCTGGCAGTTGCGGGGCTTGTGGCCTCGGAAGTCCGGGCAAGGCCGGCGCGTCGAAACGCACACCCGGCGGCACGCCCGGGGCGACTGCGTCCATCTCGTAATGCTGCGAGTAATTCCGCGCGCCGAAGGCGCTGCCGTCGATCGTCCCCGATGGCGCGGCCGGCGTGGGCATGGGCGTGGAGCGAGGGGCGGGAAGTCGATCGGCGCCGAACCCGTCGGGCAGTTGCGGGGCCGACGGCATGGCCACCGCGGTCGGACTCTCCGCCGTCGCGCTGTCGGCCGGCTTCAGCAGGCGGAGCCAGGCGATGAGTCGCTGCTGACGCCGGTCGTTGGCGCCGTGGAAGACCGGCCGGGGGCTGGGGCCGTGGGCGTTGGAGGCATAGGCCACGAGGTCGCTGTGCGTCGGGTCGTCGGCGCGGACGTGGCGGAGCGTCGCGTCGAGGTTGGCCCGGACAACGTCGGCCGTCCAGTCCCGCCGCGACTTGCCGGTGATCAGTCGATATTCGCCCGGGTAGGCGTCGTTGTGGCAGCCTGCGCACGAGGCCTGGAGGATCGGATGGACCTCCCACGCGAACTCGGCGAACCGCCGCATCGCGACGTCGGGCGGCAGGTTGAAGATCACCGGGCGTCGACGCCCCGGCCGGCGGAGCCTCTCGGCCTTGGCACGGGCATGGCGCCGCGCTGGACCGGCTCGACGACCTCGGCACCCGCGACGCGGACCTTGTCGTCACGCCGCGGCCGCACGTGCGGCGTTGGCGTCGATGCTCGCGATCATCCGCCGAGCCCGGACGTCCGACGGGTTCAGCGCCAGCACGGACTGGAGCTGCTCCTTCGCGGGACCCTCCATGTGCTGTTCGAGGCACCATTTCGCCAGCTTCATCCGCTCGTCGGGGTCGCTGGCGGGGAGCCGTGCGGCCTTGCTGCGATAGAGCTCGTCGAGCGAGCCGTATCGGTGGGCCACGTCCCTCTTCGGGACCGGGATCACGCCGCCCGTCATGTGGAGCTCGTAGGTGTCGCCGGACGCACTCTCAGTGACATTCCCCTGGAGCATCCGGCCGTTGGACAGCACGAGGACCGCGAACGCCGGCGCGTTCGGCGGTGCCGGGGCGGGCAACATCGCTGGCAGGCGTGGCGCGGTGTCCTGGGCGTCGGCATCCAGCGACGTCCCAAGGAGGCCGAGCGCGACCAGGCCGGCTCTGTATTTGCGGTTGAGAGGTGCCATAGTGGCGGGGACTATATCCCCGCTCCCCGATCCGTCAAGCCGAAGTCGGGCCCGGGCGAAAAAACGGAAAGCCAAGCGCCGCAGGTAGAAAAAAAGATCCAGAAGGTTGAAGTCGGGCAGCGGGATCTGACGATAAAATGGGATTTGCGCCTCGCCAACTGGTCTCGCTGCGATGCACATCCGGGCCGCCGACGCCATGACCCAGTCCTCGCGCCTGCTCCAGGAGCTGATCGGTCAAACTGTCGTGATCGACCTCCGGTCGCGATATGTCTGTCTGGGTACGCTCATCGGCCACGACGAGGCGTTCCTCAACATCGCGGACGCCGACCTTCATGACCTTCGGGACAGCACGGCGACCCGGGAGATCTACGTCTACGACTCACTGCGCCTGGGAATTCGGCGCAACCGGGAGCGCGTCCTGATTCGGCTCGACGACGTGGTCGCCGTCACGCGGTTCGCCGACGTCGCCGAGAGCTAAACCTCGCGTCGGCCGGCGATTCGGCGCGCCATGTGCCGGCCTAGCGTCTGCGAATAATTCGCCCCGCCCCGCGAAGATATCACCGTGGCGGGCGGGACGAGACGGGAGACATCGGCCGGACTCACACGTAGAATGAGCGGCGATCCGTATCGACGCCCGCACCCCGTTTGCCGAGGTGGACCGAACCATGCGTATCCAACATAGACTCCTGGCGATTCCCCTGCTGCTGCTGGCGGCCTCGGCCGCGCCGGCGCTGGGCGACGTCCGCGACAAGGCCGGGCTGTTCAGCCCCGAGGCCGTCAAGAAGGCCAACGCCGAGCTGGCTCGCATCGAGCGGGAGACCGGCGCGCCGGCGACGATCGAGACGGTCACGTCGCTCGACGGGTCGAGCATCGACGAGGCCCTCGCCCAGCGGGGCCGGCAGGAAGGCGTGCACGGGCTCTTCGTCCTGATCTCGAAGCAACCGCACAAGATCGAGGCCGGTGCGTCGCCGGAGTACCGCACGTATCTTCAGCCGCCCCATCTATCAATCGATCCGCGAGGCGTTCATCCCCGGCTTCGAGCGGAACGACTATGACGCCGGGCTGCTCGCGGGCGTCGCGAAGATCGACAGCACGCTTCACGCCCTGAAAGCCGAACATGGGTCGCTCACGCCGGTAGGGGCCCGCGCCGCCGCGAGCCAGCCGGCCCCCGCGCAGGGCCCCGTGGCTGGCCCGAGAATGCCTGTGCAGGCGAGATCGGGGCTCTCGACGCTCATCTGGATCGTGATCCTCGTGCTGGGGGTTGTCCTCGTGTTCCGCCTGCTCGGGGCGCTCTTCGGGGCCGGTCGCGGCGGCTACGGAGCCGGCCCCGGTTACGGGCCCGGGCCGATGCGCGGTCCCGGCTATGGCGGTGGAGGGGGCGGTGGCGGATTCATGTCCAGCCTTTTTGGCGGCCTCGGCGGGGCCATGGCGGGCAACTGGCTCTATGACCAGTTCGGCCGTCACCATTCCTATGACCAGACGAGCGCCGTCCCGCCGGTTCAGGAACCCGCGGCGCCCGGCAGACGCCGGGGCCGATTGGGGCACCGCGGGCGACGAAGGCGCCTCATGGGGCACCGGCCAGGACGCAGGCGGTGGCGGTGGTGACTGGGGCGGCGGCGGTGGCGGCGATTGGGGCGGCGGTGGCGGAGGCGACTGGGGCGGCGGTGGCGGCGACGGTGGCAGCTGGTAACTGACAGATCGCCGCCATCCGACTCGAGCCCTGAACGCAGCAAGACCGCGGCCGGCGCACTGATGTGCCGGCTGCGGTCTTGCTCTTGAACGGACCTGGCGGCGCCTGGCTTACTTCGCTGCCGGAGTAGTCGACGCCGTGAGGTCGCTCATGAACTGGCTGACGGCCGCACGGGCCACCTCGGCGTCCTGTTCGCCGGTCCCGCCCCCGCAGCCAACGGCACCCACCACTTGGCCGTCGACCAGGATGGGAATACCCCCGAGGAGCGTCGTGATCTTGGCCCCACCGGCCGCGGCCGCGTTCTGAAGACTCAGGTTAAGTAGAACATCCGGCGCCGACCCACTGCCGCTTCCTCCGAGTGGCCCGGTCGGGGCGCGATAGGTCGCCGCGGAGGTCGCCTTCGTGATGGCCGTGGCGACGCTCGCCGGCCGTGCGTCGTCCATCCGGGAGAACGCGAGGAGATGGCCGCCGTCGTCCACCACGGCGATGTTCATCTTGTAGCCCGCGTCGGCCGCCTTCGACTCGGCTGCCGCGATGAGCTTCCTGGCGCCGGCCAGCGTCAGCTTGGACTGGTTCCGCTTGAGCAGGCCAGAGGAATTCGAGTCCGCGGTCTTGGTCGTCATCGCGGCGGGCTTCGCGGTGTCGCCGAGGGTCGACGCGAGGGTCCTTTCAATCGCGTCGATCCCGTGCTTGAGACCTACGTCGAAGTTCCCGCTTGCGGAAATCGTCGAGGAAGGCGTCGCGGATCGCGAGCTTTTTGGCGCGAACGTTCAGGGCCGGGTATTCGCGGGAGACGAGCACCTCGAGGCGGTGGTCCTCCTTGGCCATGAGGATGAAGATCCCCTTGCCCTGCGGCCCGAGCCGCTTGGCCAGCCGCTGGGCCGCCTCGTCGATCGGTTCGCCGCGAAGCGATTCGACGGTTTCGATCGTCGTGGGTATGCGGTAGGTCCGCTCGAGCGTGACCAGGCGCGCGAGGGCCTCGCGGACGGCCTCACGGCTGAACATGCCGGCGGGGTCGCGGATTTCCGAACTGCCCGACCCGGCCGGCGTATCGTCGGTCTTGGGCTTGGGATCGTCGAACTGGCCCCGGGCGGACGACGCCCAGCGTGAGCACGACGAGTGCCGGAAGCATCAGGCGTCGCATCGGGTCATTCTCCCTGGGTCGTCCGGCCCTTGCGCGTCTGGCCGAGCATCCAGTCGAGCAGGATGAGGTCGTTGTACGCGCGGTCCCAGCTGTTGTGGCCGACGGCCAGGTATTCGGTCAGCCTCGCGTCGCCGCCGGCTGCCTTGAGGGCGCGAATCATGTCGCGGCCGTTGCGGACGGTCTGCGGACGGTCGTCGTCGCCGGTGACAAACCAGGTCGGCAGAGGCTTGAGCGCCGCGGCGGCCTCAACTCGCCCGCCGCCGCAGATCGGAACGATCGCCGAGAATACCTCCGGCGACTTCGCCGCGATCGACCAGGTGCCCGCCCCGCCCATCGACAGGCCGGTCAGGACGATCCGGTTCGCGTCGATCTTGTGCGCCTTCCGGACGGCATCGAGTGCGGCCAGCGCGGCCTTGGCGTCATCGGAGTCGGCCCGCCACGTCGCGCGGGCCTGGGGGAAGATCGCGATCGCCGGGAAGTCATCGGGATGCTGCGCGATCGCGGCGCCGAGGCCGATCTGGGCCGACGTGATGCCATCCGTCCCGCGCTCGCCCGAGCCGTGCAGGAAGAGCACGGCAGGATACGCCCGGTTCGGGTCGTAGCCCTTCGGCAGATAGACCGTGTATTTCCGCTCGCCCTCGGGCGTGGCCAGCGTCCGGAGGTGAAAACCGGGCGTCGCGATTGGATCACCCTCGAAGGAGGCGGGAATCGGCAGTGGCTGAATGAGGATGTCCTTGAACTCTACGGTCATCGGCTTGCCGGCATGGACCTGGAGGGCGATCTGGCCCAAGCGGGCGATATTCGCGTCGGGCTCGGTATAGGTGACCGACTCGACCCCGTTCAGGTAGAGCGTGATCTTCGGCCCCATCGCGCGGATGGTGTAGTGATTCCAGCCGTCCTTGTGGATCGCCGCGACGGCCTTGTCGGAGGCATTGGCCAGGATCTTGTTCCGCCGCGACTCGTCGTAGAGGCAGCCCCAGTACTGCTGGCCCACGTCGGCCTGATAGCCCGACATCTCCGTGCCCGGCACGCGGACGCTCCGGAACTGGACGCCGCTGTTGGCCGACTCGTCGCCCCGGACGCGGAAATTGAGCTGGAGGATGAAGTCGCGATAGCTCGCCTTCGTGGCGAGGAACTCGTTGTGATTCAGCCCGGGCGACTTCGCGACGATCTTGCCGTCCCTCGCCGTCCAGAGGTTCATATCCCCGTCCCAGCCGTCGAGAGTCTGGCCGTCGAAGATCGGGACGAAGCCGATCGTTTCGGTGATCGACGGCTCCCCGTCGAGCTTGCGGGCCCAGTGGAGCATGATCGAGCAGAAATACGTCGAGCCGGGATCGGCCGCGGCGCCCGGCTTCGGGCAGTAACCGCCATCGGACTGCCGTCGCGAGCGGATGAAGCCGCGGAGCCCGTCCAGGTCCGGCTTCTCGCCGAGCATGAACAAGCAGCGCATGATCCGGTACGACGTGCCGAGGTCGGACTTCTCACCGTCCTGCGACCAGCCACCGTCGGGCCTCTGGGCGTCTCGCAAGGCCGCGACCACGGCCTCGCGGCGGTCGAGCGGCTGGCCCATCCGCAGGAGCATTGCGGCCTTGCCGCCCGTGTCCTTGGCCTTCGTCGGCCCTTCGCCGAACGTCCCGCCCGGGTTGCGGCCGGCGTTGAGCTCTTCGGCCCACTTCGGATAGTCGGGCGAGGTCGCCCCGATCGCCTCGAGACCCGCTGCGGCGATCCGCTTCTCCTCGAACGACTTCGCGTTCTTCGTGAAGAAGTCGACGGCCGGCTGGCTGTACGGCTTCGGGTCGATCTTCAAGGCCCCGATCGCCATCAGTCCCGAAGCGGTCGTCCCGCAGTCGCTCTTCCCACCGGGTGTCGGCGCGAACCCGCCCGACTCCTTGTCGTAGCACGACTCGATATAGCCGATGCAGCCGAGGACGTCCTTGATCGACCCGCCAGTGTACGTCACCGTGCGGATCGCCGACGAGGTCGCCCCGAGGCTCGACTTGCCGCCAACGCTGCCGGCGAAACCGCCGTCGGGGTTCTGGAACGCGGCGATGTAGTTGGCGGTCTCCGCCCGCTCGCGGGGCGTCTGGCTTCGTCCCTGCGTCGGTGAGAGGAAGGCGAGCAGGCCGGCCGCCAGGAGCAACGGAGTGCGCGTCATGGGCGTGGTCCCGCGACGAATAGTGTGCCGCCCAGGCCCGCGCCGGCGGCCGTCGCGACCAGTCTGCCAGGCGCGGGGAAGCTCGGCAACCCGGTGGACCGATAGGGTCCGCGACTGCGGACCCTGCGTTCAGGCGTACAGCCGCGCCCCGTTCGCCCGCACCGACGCCCCGTTCTCGCTCAGGAAGTCGAGGCAGCGCCGCGGCAGCCGGCAATGGAGCAGGACCTTGTCCTCGTCGTAGGTCCGATCGTCGATCCGGGCGTGCTGGGCCAGGTAAGAGAGGACGCGGCCGTTGCCGACGCCGATCTCGACCTCGGCGTCGAGCGCCCGTTCGTTCAGCGACTCGCGGACCGCGATCTCGAGTCGCTCCAGGCCGTCGCCGTTCAGGGCACTGATGGCGATTGCGCCCGGGTGCCTGGCCATGAGGACGTCGAGGATCGAGCGGTCCGCGATCCGGTCGACCTGGTTCAGGACCAGGATGGTCGGATGACCGACCAAACCCAATTCCTCCAGAACATCTCGTACAGCCTGGATTTGCGCTTCGACCTCGGGGCTGGAGGCGTCGGCGACGTGCAGGAGCAGATCGGCCTGGCTCGCCTCCTCGAGCGTCGCCTTGAACGAAGCGACGAGCGAGTGCGGCAGGTTGCGGATGAATCCGACCGTGTCCGAGAGCAAGGCCGCGCCGCCGCCCTGGAACGGCCACTTGCGGGTCCGGGTGTCGAGGGTGGCGAAGAGCTTGTTCTCGGCCAGCACGCCCGCGCCGGTCAGGGCGTTCATGAGCGTGCTCTTGCCGGCGTTGGTGTAGCCGACGAGGGAGACCGTGGGTGCATCGACCCGCGCAGCGACCTCGCGCTCTCGGCGGGCCTGGACCTTCCCGAGCTTCTCCTTCAGGTCCCGGATCCGCTTGCCGACGAGCCGGCGGTCTTCCTCGAGCTGCTTTTCGCCAGGGCCGCGGACGCCGATGCCGCCCTTGTATCGCGACAGGTGCGTCCACATTCGCTTGAGGCGGGGCAGGGCGTATTCGAGCTGGGCCAGCTCGACCTGGAGGTGGGCCTCATGCGTCCTTGCGCGGGTGGCGAAGATGTCGAGGATGACCTCGGTCCGGTCGATCACCTTGACGCCGAGCTGCTTCTCGAGGTTCCGCGTTTGCGCGGGCCCGAGGTCGTTGTCGAAGATGGCGACGTCGGCCTCGTGGGCCGCCGCCAGCTCCTTGAGCTCCTCGACCTTACCCCGGCCGATGTAGGTCGCGATGTCGACCTGCGGGCGCCTCTGGAGGAGCCCGCCGACCACCACGAGCCCGGCTGTCTTCGCCAGGCCGCGGATCTCGTCGAGCGGGTCGTCGGCGTTGTAGTCGCCGTCGGGGAGGAGGACCTTGACCAGGATCGCCTTCTCCCGGCGGTCCGCACGCTCGGTGCTCTTGAGTTCGATCAAGTAGGATTCGACCTCGGAGGAATGGGGTAGACAGGCGGGCCCAGGGGATCGCGCCGATCCCGACGCCCCATGTTAGGACGGGCGCAGGCCGGGCGTCAACGACGGGTCCTCCGTCGACGACACGGGCCCCCTTCCTACGGTTCGCGGGGGGCTCCGGTTCGTGACGGCCCCGCCCGGGCCTCGGGGTGTCGGGTTCGGGTCGGGCCCACCTCCTTGCGCCGAGCGAACCCGAGCGTGCAAGGAAGGAGCGGCTTCGTTCCGCAACGTTCGCCTGTCCGCCCGGAAATCCCGACTCAGACGGGTGTCATGGCCACAGCTCGCGGCCATGTCTCCCCGGCCCTCTGACCCCGCGGAGGACCCGCCGCGGCGCGAGCCGACGGCCGCCGTCGACGGACTCCGCGATCGCGACTAGCTCGCCGGATTCGTCGAGGACCGCGACCTCGCCCGACGGCGCGTCCGGCTCGACCTCGACGGCCTGTCCCTGGCCCATCGAGCGGATTTGCGACTCCTCGAGCACAACATGTGGCATTCCCGAGACGGCCTCGGTCGTCGGCCGCAGATGCCCAAGGATCGCGGCCCGATCGAGTGCCGTCGGGCCGATGGCCTCGCCGATCGTGAATGGCCCGATCCTCTTCCTCGTCAACACCTCGATCAGCCCGCCGCAGCCGAGCGTCCGGCCGACGTCGCGGGCGATGGAACGCATATACGTCCCGCTCCCGCAGTCGATCTCCAGCTCGACGTGGGGCCAGGCGTAGGCGAGCAGCTCGACCCGCGTGATCGTCACCGGCCGGGCCTTGAGCGCGACCGCGTGGCCGGCCCGCGCCAGGTCGTAGGCCCGCTCGCCCGCGATCTTGATCGCCGAGAACTCGGGCGGAACCTGGTCGATCGTCCCGATTTGCGATGCCAGGGCCTGCGCGTAGCTCGGCCTCGGTCGGTCGGGGCGGATCGATCACCGGGACGATCGTGCCGTCGGCGTCGTCCGTGTCGCTCGTCGCCCCGAGGCGGACGCGGGCGCGGTAGGTCTTGGGCATCCGCTGCACGTACTCGATCAGCCGGGTCGCCGCGCCGACGCAGACGACCAGCACGCCCGAGGCGAGCGGGTCGAGTGTGCCTGCGTGGCCGACCTTGATCTTCTGCAACGACCGCGCCACCCGGTCGACGACGTCGCGGGAGGTGAGGCCGATCGGCTTGTTGAGGTTCAGGAGGCCGGGGGGGGCTGGGATCTCGTGATAGGTCATTCCGATTCCACCGAGAGAACAACGCGTCGACGACGCTCATCATCGCAGGCATCGGACGGATGCGTCCAGTCGCCTCAAACGGTCTCGAAATCGAGGCGCCTGCACCCGTGTGATGCGACCGGTAGGGTGGTCGTCTGGCCCATCTCGCGACATTCTCCCGGAGGTGTCCCGTGCGTCTCCTTCTCGTCCCGGTCGCCATGGTCCTCCTCTCCGCCGACAAGTCCGTAAAGACTGACGCGGCCGGGGACGTGCCGTCGGTCGTTACCGACGCGAATTACGCGAAGCTCAAGCAGGGCATGACCAAGGACCAGGTCGTCGCCGTCCTCGGCAAGCCGCACCGCGTCCAGCAGGACATCTTCCCGGGGGGCACGGACCTGCTCTGGGAGGACCACAACGGCATCTCTGTCCGGTACGTCGACGGAAAGGCGGTCCGGATCGAGGGGCGGTTCAACAAGCACCTCAAATCCCCGGTAGTCAACGAGGCGAATTATGCCGCCCTGAACGCGGGCATGACCCGGGACGAGGTCGAGAAGGTCCTCAAGGGCTGCCCCATGAACCGCAGCCATAGCGAGGGGAACGTCGTCGACGCCGAGTACGTCCATTTCCGCCTGATCCGGGTTCAGATCGCGGACGGCAAGGTGGTCGGCCTCGCCCAGGAGTCGGCCGAGCTGACGGCCCCGCCCGCCCCGAAACCATGACCGGCCTCAGCGGTGGGTCTTGACCTCGATCGTCACCGGAACTTGCAACGTCGCGGGCGCGAGACACGAGCGGTCGTTGCACGCCTGGTATTTCACCCGGAGCGTGATCTCCCGCCGGACCGGGGCGAGCGACGCGTCGGCCTTCACGCGGGCCTTGATCGTGACCTCGTTCTCATAGAGGTTCATCTTCTCCGGCCCGTTCGCTTCGAGCGTCCTCGAGGTCCCCTCGGGATAGACGACACCGTCGAGCGCGAAGCCCTCGACCCCGGCCAGCGAGACGACCGTGGCGATGACCTCGTCGTTGCCCGGGTCGTTGGCGTAGAGGTGGAATCCGTCGCGAATCGCCAGGGTCAGCGGGATCTCGACGACCTTGCCCGGCTCGACGGTCGTAGCCACGACCGTCGCGGTGACCACGCCATGTGTGACCGATTTCGGCGCGGCGGCGACGCCTGCGGGGGGCGCAATCACCGCCCCGCGCGTCGAGGTATTCGTCAAGGGCGACGAGCATAAGCGGAGACCCCGCGGGGTTGCGGGCGAGCGAGGCGCTGAAGGCGTCGAGGGCCGTCGCCGCGACGTCAAGGTAGCGAGCTTCGCCGGTGCTCTTCGCCAGCGACACGAGGGCGCGGATCGCGACGGAATTGCCGGCCGGGACTGCGCCGTCGAATGGATCCTTGGCCCGGGCGAGGAGCGATTCGTGGTCGGTCGCCGTGAAGTAGAAGCCGCCGTGCTCGGCGTCGACGAAGTCGGCAATCATCCGATCGACCAGGGCCTTGGCCTGCGTCAGCCGCTTCGGGTCGCCCGTCGCGGCGTGGAGCCGGAGCAGGCCGTGGGTGAGGAAGGCGTAATCTTCGAGGTAGGCCGGCAGTTTCGCCTGGCCCGAGCGATAGGTTCGCAGGAGCCGGCCGCCGCGGTCGCGGAGCTTGGCCAGGAGGAAGTCGGCCGCACGTTCGGCGGATTTGCGATGGGCTGGCGTCTTCAGGACACGAAAGCCCTCGGCATAGGCCGCGATCATCAGTCCGTTCCAGGCCGTGAGGACCTTGTCGTCGCGGAGCGGCTGCGGACGCCGGTCGCGGATCTCCAGGAGCGTCTTGCGCAGCGGACGGAGCTTCTGCTCGAGCGCCTCAGGCGTCAGGCCGAGCTCTGTCGCGATCTCGGCGCGGGGTCTGGGCTCGAGCAGCACGTGCCTGTCGCGCTCGAAATTCGCCGGGCGATCGAGGCCGTAGACTCGCCCGAAAACCGAGGCGCCCTCGGAGCCGAGAGCCTTCGCGACCTCCGCCTCGGTCCACACGTACGAGCGGCCCTCCTCCCCCTCGGACTCGGCGTCGAGTGCGGAGTAGAACTCGCCGTCGGGACCGGTCAAAGACCGCGCGACGAAGGCAAATGTGGTCTCCGCCTCGGTGCGCCAACGCGGGTCGCCGGTGCGCTCGAAGGCGAGCAGGTGCACGGTGGCGAGCTGGGCGTTGTCGTAGAGCATCTTCTCGAAGTGCGGAACGGACCAGTCGCGTCTCGTGCTGTAGCGATGGTAGCCGCCGGCCAGATGGTCGCGGATGCCCCCGCGAGCCATCCGGTCGAGGGTCTTGAGCACCTCGGCGAGCGGCTTGGAGGGCGACTTGCTCAGGCCCATCCGCCGGTCCTGATCGAGCAGGAAGACCAAGTTCACCGGCTCGGGGAACTTGGGCCGGTTCGGCCGCGCAGGGCTGAAGCCGAAGCCGCCGAACTCGGGGTCGTACTGGTCGGCGAGGTCGCGCACTCCGTTGGCCGAGAGGTCCCGCGAGAGGGCGACGCGGCCGAGCGTCGAGGATCGATCGACCGAGCGTTTCACGGCCTCGGTGAGCCGCCCGGCGTCGGCCTCGATCTGCGGCCGCTTGTCTCGCCAGGCCTTCGAGACGGTGGCGAGCACGTTATCGAACCCCGGGTTCCCCTCGCGTTCGTGGGGCGGGAAATACGTCCCGCCGAAGAACGGCCGGCCGTCGGGCAGGAGGAACATCGACATCGGCCACCCGCCGGAGCCGCTCACGGCCTGGAGGGCCGTCATGTAGAGCCCGTCGACGTCGGGCCGCTCCTCGCGGTCGACCTTGATGCAGACGAAGCCTTCGTTGAGGCTCCTGGCGATGGCCGCGTCCATGAAGCTCTCGCGCTCCATGACGTGGCACCAGTAGCACGCCGCGTAGCCCACCGAGAGGAAGATCGGCTTGTTCTCGGCCTTGGCCTTCGTGAATGCCTCGGGGCCCCACGGATACCAGTCGACGGGGTTGTGGGCGTGGAGCAGGAGATAGGGGCTCGTCTCCCTCGCGAGACGATTCGATCGGGCCGACGGCTTGGCGGGCTCATCGGCGAGGGTTGGTACGGCGAATCCCAGAAGGAGGCCGATCACGATTCGTCGGGCGGCGGTCATCGGGCGCTCCTCATTCCGATGCGGGTCGTCGTGGTCATTCTAACGCGAACTCCGGGCGAGGGGAGAGCGGGCCGGCGTCCTGTGGAGTGATCATGGAGAAGACGCAGAAGAAGCGCTCTCGCCGGGGCCGCCGAATCGTGCGCGGCCTGATCGTGGCGACGGTGTTCCTGGTGCTGTGGCTGACTGTGTCATGGGCGGTCGCCTATCGGCTAACGAGACGGCCGAGGCCGTGGTTCGCCGAGCCGGCACCTGTCGTCGCTTGGGGTACGATCACTTCACTTGGACTGGAGACACAAGACGGGCACCAGCTCGGAGCATGGCTCGTCCTCGGACGGGACGAAGCACCCTCGGTGCTCCTCGTCCACGGCAATGGCGGGAGCCGGCGGAATTCCCTCGAGCGGGCCGAGATCCTCGCGTCACGGGGCTGCACCGCGCTGATGATTTCCACCAGAGCTCACGGCGATTCGACGGGTGATTTCAACGACTTCGGCTTCGGCGCACGGCACGACGTCATCGCGGGCGTGGAGTTCCTCGAAAGGCTCCGCCCCGGCCGGCCGATCGTCATCCAGGGCACGTCGATGGGCGCCGCGGCGGCCGTGTTCGCATCGAAGGAGCTGAACGCCCGCGTCCGTGGCTACATCCTGGAGAGCCCGTATCGCGACCTGCGGACGGCCGTCTGGAACCGCACCGAAGAGGCATTGCCGCGGGTCCTCGACTCGATCGCCTACCTCGGGCTGATGGTGGTCGCGCCGATGGTCCTGTCCGACCTGGATGGGATCGCCCCCGTCGCGGCGATCGCCGGCGTGCCCGAGAACGTTCCGGTCCTGATCCTCGCGGGCGATCGCGACCGGATGGCCCGGCCCGAGGAGGCGCGGGCCCTGTTCGAATGCGTGAAGGCGCATGCAACGTTGCTGATATTCCCGGGGTCCGACCACCTGCAAATGAGGCAAGTCGACCCGGCGCGCTACCACGAGGCCGTCCTCGGGCTGATCGATGCGGCGGCCCGGTGGCGCGACTAACGCCGGCTCACTTCACCCGCGAGTCCGGCGTGACCCGCGCGGAAGCGACGTCCTCCAGGGCGGCGTCGGCCTCCTTGAGGTCGTCATGCATGACGTAGACCCGGCAGGTCGCGTTGCCGGGCTTGGTCGCCTTGACGCGGATGCTCAGGTTCAACTCGCGGCCCGCGGCAAGAGAAGCGATCGGCGGGAAGATCAGTCTGCCCGTCTTCTCGTCGAAGTGCGCGTCCGGATCTGTGCCGGCGACGAAGTCGGCCTGGACGTTCTTCAACTCGGCCGAGATCAGCAGGTTCTTCGCCTCCTTCGTGCCGACGTTCTTCAACGTGATGTCGAAGATCGTCGTCTCGCCCAGGTCGAGCACCCGCTTCCGCTCGTCGACGTTGAGGTCGATGTCGGCCATGCCCGAGACGCTCGTGCTCAGGCTGTCCTTGGCCGCCAGATCGCCGGACCTTGCCTCGGCGGCGACCCGGTAGAGTCCCATGCCGTTGAGGCGGACGTGGAAGGTCGACGCGGACTTACCCGGCTGCCCGCTATCGCGCGACGCCGGCTCGATGTTGGGAATCACCCACGAGAGCTTTTGCGTGGCCTTGTTCCATTCGGCGCCGGGCGGTAGCGGCTTGACGAGCACGCCGCCGCTGGCTGGCAGCAGGACGCTGACCTTGACGTTCTTGGCCGCCGCCGAGCCGGGGTTCGTGACGATCACGCTGTAGTCGGCCGGCGTGTCGGTGTAGCGCGGTCTGCGGTCCGTCGATCTTCAGCGCCAGGTCGGGCCGTAGCACGGTCACGTTCCGAACGACCTTGGCGTCGGACCGGGCCACGTCGTCGCTGTATGCGGTGAGCGTGCAGTTCTGCTCACCCCCGGCGATCGTGTCGGCCACCAGCGGGTCGAGCTCGACGCGCTGGCCTGGCTGGATGACGGCGATCGTCTGCTCGACGATCTCATCGCCGTTGGCCTTCAGGCCCGAGCTCAGCTTGGCCTGCACCGTGACATTCCGCGCCGGGCCGGTACCGGGGTTGGACACTGTGATCCGAAACTCCACCGGTTGGCCCTTGAGCACCTTGGCCGGCGTGACGACCTGCTCGACGTGGAGCATCGGCTCCTGGATCGTCGTATGCGACCGGGCGCCGACTTGCAGCAAGACCAGGGACGTGTGGTCGATCGTTCCGACATGCTCCGGCCTGACCCTCAGCGAGATGATCTGCTCGGAGCCGGCCGCGAGCACGTGGAGCGGCCAGAAGAGCTTGCCCGGCTCGTCGGGCATCGACTTGGCCTCGGGCTGCGCCGAGATGAGCCGCAGCTCCTTCGGTAGCGCATAACGGACCTGGAACGTCGCCGCGTCGGCGGCGCCGGTGTTCCTGACGATGATCTTGACCGTCTTGTCCTGCCCCACGTTCATGACCTCGGGCGCGACGACCTGGAACGTCAGGGCCAGGGCCTGGGGACCGGTTGGGACCCGATCGGTCGGGTCGGTCGGGCCATCGGCCTTCGCGGCCGCCGGCGCGGCGCCGGGCCTCGTCTTGGCGGGGCCGAGCGGGTTGCCGTCGTCCGTCGGATCGCCGGTCCGCCGGATCGCCGGGTCGCGCGGGGCGCCGGCTTGCGTCCGAGGCGCCTGATCCGACCGAGGCGGTTTGGCCGCGGAAGCGTTGTCGCGCCGCGTGAGGGGATTCTCGGGGACGTCGGGCGCCGGCATGGCCTCGACGGGGGACGGCGGTGCCACGCCCGGCGCCGGGTAGGGGGGAACCTCGGGCAACTGGCCCAGGGCCCGCGACGGCAGAGGCATCGCGCCCGCCACGGCCAAGGCCAACGCGGGGATGGGCCGGAGCAAGGCCCTGAGTCGCCGGTCCATCGGTAGCGATCCCCTTCCCTGGGAACGGACCCGGTCGCCATCGCGCACGCCGAGATGGTCGGCCCCGAGTCCCTCCGGAACGAATGGGGCCGAGCCGGTTGATAACCGAAGTCCGTCGAGACGGGAAGGGCAATTCGCCCTGTCCCGTCGCGGGCCTTTGTCTCGGGTTTGATCCCGATCGCGTCGGCCGACGCGATCGGGGGTGAGGCCCCCGGACCGGGGGTTAGCGGTTCAGCTCGGGTCAGGTATCGACGTAGGTCCGGGTGCTCGTGCTGGTGAGGAAGCTCGTCTGGGCCATTACGGAGTACTCGAATGCGATCGGGATTAGCTCGGTCACGGTCGGCTTCGGCTGGACCGCCGCGGGCCGCTTGTCGTACTTGTTGAGCTTCTTCGCGAGATAATCCCGCCATGCCTTGGGCGTCTTGCCTGGGTCGGCCCCGATGGCGCCCTGGGCGGCGGCCATCACTAGCTCGTTGAACTGCCGCCGCTGCTCGTTCGCCGCCTCGACGACGGCCACGTCGTTCGCGAGCGTCCCCTGGGCCACCATCGACGCCTGCTGCGCCTGGAGCATCGCGTTGGGGATCGAGTACGTCGTGATCCGATTTGTGTCAGTGTCGGTCTCGCGGAAGGTGTTCTTCCCGACACGGACATTGCTGTCGACGTGATGGGTCGTCGAGATGTCGGAAACGATGGGCGAACCATCGATCCGGTAGGCGATCGGCTGCCCGAATCGGGGCCCGAGGTTCGGCGCGGGGGGATCATAGAACCGCTGGACATTGAACTGCTCGCCCTCCACGAATAGCACGCCGGGTGATCCCGGGCCGCCGACGGGCCGCATCGCGTACTTGAGTGGGTCGCGGAGCAGGGCGACGAACATGCCGAGGAAATCCTCGGGCGCCCGGCGCCGGAGCGTCTCGAGGGCATTGCGGCGGACGTTGGGCGTTTTGCCGTAGATCGCAAGAGCTGCCAGCGTCTTGGACGAGACCGGCTTGTCGATCTGGCCGAGGAGCTGCACGGCGATGAGCTGATCCCTCTCCCCGCCCAGGCCGAACTCACGATAGATCGTCGGCACGGCCCTCGCGTCGGTGATCTCGTCGAGCGCGGCCTGGGCCTCGGCCTGCTTCCGTCCGCCGTGGATCTGCTTGTGCCAGTCCTTGAACTTCTTCGTCCACGAGGCGTCGGCCTTCTTCTGCTCGACGTCCTCGGCGATCTGCTCGTCAGTCATCCAGCGGCCGTCGTGCTTCTTGAACCCGAGCTTGCGCCAGGCGGTCTCGCGCGGGATCCAGGCGGACGACATTGGCCAGGTGGACCGTCGACTCGGCCTTCAGGCCGTTCTGCTCGCACCAGGCCGCCAGCCGCGACTGCGCCGCGACACTCATCGGCGTCCGGTCGCGCATTTGATTATATTTTGCCAGCGCGCGGGCCTCGGTCTCGGCGGCCGGCTTTGGGGCCTCGCCACCGGCCGGCGAGGCTGCCGGGTCCTGCGGTGCCATCAGGGCCGCGCAGACGATCACGAGTCGCATCATTACGCCACCTCACGCAGTTTGCCCGCCAGCCCTATGCGCCGGTCGACTCAATCCATGCAGGTGTGCTGACAAGGGAACTCTACACCGGTACCGAGATCGAAGCAAGGACGAATCAAGAATCGTCGTCAAGAAGAACGTTGCTCGACCTCGCGCGCCAGACGACCCGCCATAACCTCCGGGTCCTCGCCCTCGACGGGCCACGGACGGACCTCGGCGAGACCCCGAAACCATGTCGCCTGCCGCTTGGCGAATTGCCTGGTCCGTGCCTGGATCCTCGATACGGTCGTGGACAGATCGGCATCGCCGCGGAGCAGTGCGATGGTCTCGCGGTATCCGACGCCCTGCGCGGGCACGTCGTTGATTCCGCGCGGGTCGTCGAGCAGCCGGCGGACTTCCTCGACCATCCCCCCCTCGAACATCGTCACGACGCGGCGGTCGATCCGCTCGTGGAGCTCAGGCCGGGGCCGTTTGAGGGCGAAAGCGACGACGCCTGGGGCGGGCCGAGCATGCTCACGCTGCTGATCGCTGATCGGCCGACCCGAGATGATCGCCACCTCGAGCGCCCGGACGACCCTGCGGCGGTCGTTCGGATGAAGCCGGGCCGCGGACGCAGGATCGGTGTCGGCGAGCCGGGCGTGCAAGGCGACATTGCCTGCGCGATCCGCTTCCTCTTCGAGAGAGCGGCGAAGCTCGGCGTCGGCCCCGGGGCCCTCGAACAGTCCGCGCAAGAGCGCCTTCAGATAGAGGGGCGTGCCGCCGACGAAAAGGGCCCGCTTTCCGCGCGTCTCGAGATCGGCCAGAATCTCCGCCGCGCGGGACCGATAGTCGGCCACGCTCGCCGACTCCCACGGGTCCAGCACGTCGATCAGGTGGTGCGGCACGCCGCCGCATTCCTCCTCGGTGGGCTTGGCCGTGCCCACATCCATGCCGCGATACAGGGTCATCGAGTCGAGCGCGACCACCTCGGCGCCGAGCCTTCGGGCCAAGGCGACGCCCACGGCCGTCTTGCCCGACGCCGTGGGGCCCGCGAGGTAAATCGCCCGGCGGAATCGCGTGGAATCGCTCGACATGATCGTCCCGAATTCGTCTGTGGCTCGCTTTACACCGGGGGAATTCTCGGACCCATCCGGCCGCCCGGCAAGCCCGCGCCGACTCCGATAACTGACCGGTTGGTGCAGGATTAGCTCTCTGTGAATGAGGGAAATGCAGCTATTCGTCGATCGCTTCGTGGGCTGGCCTGCCATTTGCGACTAATCGTTTCGTCGCTCGATCGGGCCGCGTCGGGGCCGATCGATCCCCTCCCGATGCGATCGGAGGGGCACGTTTCCTAACCTTCGTTGGATTGTGGTCGCCCCATGCTTACTCAGACCAAGCAAGACGTTGCCTTCACCGACCTCAACGCGGTGCGCGAATTCCTGCTCTCGGGCCGCGAGATCCCGCCGGCGCCGAAGCCAGCACGCCGGGGTCAGCGGAATGTGTCCTCGGTGCCCGTGCACCAGGGCATTGTCCGGGCCCGGGTCCGCGCCGCTGTCAAGAACTGATCGCTGCACGATCTTCTCGCCGCGACGACCGCGCCCCCCAATCCGACAAACCCAGCCCCGACCGGACAGTTGCTTGCAAGCCCCGACCCGTTGTGGTCGACTGGGGACTGGGTCAGGGCTTGCGCGGTCATGATGCGTCTGGTTTCTCGGGCGTTTCCGCGTGGGGTCCGTTGCGAGGAAGCACTTCGGTAGCGGAAACGTCGAGTCGATAAGACCGTGCATGGCGCCCGCCCGTGCGAGGCACGCCATGTCAACCGTTGTCTCTGTCGGGACTCTGCCCGTCCTGGACGGGCCCGCGTCGCAACCCGGCTCGATCAACGACCTGGCCATCCGGGTCGGAACCGTCAATGGATCGGGGAGCCAGTCGGCCAACCTCGTGATCCTGCGGGCGCTCTACGGGATGGGAATCCCGTGCAGCGGCAAGAACATCTTCCCATCGAATATCGAGGGGCTGCCGACCTGGTTCCACATCCGGGCCAGCGCGAAGGGCTACATCGGCCACCGCCGAGACACACCGTTGCTCGTCTGCATGAACGCGCAGACGGCCGCCGATGACCTCCGCGCCCTGCGGCCCGGCTCGGTCTGCATCCACCGCGACGACATCCCGCTCGACGGCGTCCGCGACGACGTCACGCGCATTGCCGTCCCGTTCCAGGAGCTGGCCGCGGCCGCCTATCCGAAGGACCCCAAGGATAAGTCGTACGGCGACAAGCTCCGCAAGGTCGTGAACATGGTCTATGTGGGCGTCGTCGCCCACGTCTGCGGGATCGAGATGGATGCCGTCGACGCGGCCATCCGCCGCGAGTTCCCCGGCCGAAAGGCCAAGGCCGCCGAGATCAATATCGCTGCCGCCCACGCCGGGTTCGAGTGGGCCGACCAGAACATCGATGAGAAATACCCCTACCGCGTCGAGCGCACCAATGCGCTCAAGAATCAGGTCCTGATCGAGGGCAACAAGGCCGCGGCCCTCGGCGTCCTCTTCGGCGGCGCGAACGTCCTGACCTGGTATCCGATCACGCCGTCGAGCAGCCTGGCCGAGTATGCCGAGGACTTTCTCAAGAAGCATCGTGTCGAGCCCGACGGCAAACGCACGTTCGCCGTCGTCCAGGCCGAGGACGAGCTCGCCGCCGTCGGCATGGCCATCGGCGCGGGTTGGGCAGGCGCCAGGGCGCTGACGGCGACCTCGGGGCCGGGCATCTCGCTGATGACCGAGTTCGTCGGGCTGGCGTACTTTGCCGAGATCCCGGTCGTCATCATCGACGTCCAGCGCATGGGGCCGAGCACCGGCCTTCCCACGCGGACGAACCAGGGCGATGTCGCCAAACTGCACCTGCTCGGCCACGGCGACTGCCGGCACATCGTCCTCATCCCGGGTTCGGTCGGCGAATGCTACTCGATGACCGTCGAGTCGCTCGATCTCGCCCAGGAGTTCCAGACGCCCGTCTTCGTCGCCAGCGACCTCGACCTCGGCATGAACCTCTGGCTGACCGACCCGTTCAAGTATCCCGAGAAGCCCCTGTCGCGCGGGAAGGTGCTGAGCGAGTCCGACCTCGAGCGACTCGGCAAGTTCGAGCGGTATCGCGACGTCGACGGCGACGGCGTCTGCTACCGGACGCTGCCCGGCACCGAGCACCCGCTTGCGGCCTACTTCACGCGAGGAACGGGGCACAACGAGAAGTCGGGCTATAGCGAGCGCCCGGAGGATTGGAAGAAGAACCTCGACCGGCTGGCTCTGAAGCTCGAGTCGGCACGGCACCAGCTCCCGAAGCCCGAGATCGACGACCGACCGGGCTCGTCCGTCGGCCTGATCGCCTACGGGTCCACCCACTGGGCGATCGTCGAGGCCCGTGACATCCTCCGCGACCGCGGCGTCGAGACGAGCTACTGCCGCCTGCGGGCCCTGCCGTTCTCCGACGAGGTCCTCGCCTTCGCCGCGAAGCACGAGCGAGTCTACTTCGTCGAGCAGAACCGCGACGGCCAAGTCTGCTCGCTCCTCCGGGCGGTGGTCCCGGGCAAGGTCGCCGACCGGATGGTCTCGGTCACGAACTACGACGGCACCCCCGCCTCCGCCGAGGCGATTCTGGGGCCGATCCTCAAGCGAGAGCACGCCGGCGGCGTCGTCCCAGCCCGCCAGGTCGAGCCCGGGCACGAGGAGCCGTCGGCTGAGTGACGTCCCGTGGGGTCCGCTATTGCGGAACTTATTGGGGCGAATGCGATGAACAAAAGATGGTCCGCAATAGCGGACCCTACGAGAATCCTCCCGCTCTCTGCGAGACCTCTTCCCATGGCCACCACCGACTCCATCCTCCTCGAATCCAACGGCCGCACCCTCACCCTTGCGCCGACGGCCTACCAGGGCCTCCCGTCGACGCTCTGCAAGGGGTGCGGCCACAACAGCATCACCAGCTACCTGATCGACGCCTGCCGTTCAGTCGGGGTGAACCCGTACCGGACGGTCAAGTTCAGCGGCATCGGCTGCTCGAGCAAGACGCCGGCCTACTTCCTCCAGTCGAGCCACGGCTTCAACGCGCTGCACGGCCGGATGCCCTCGGTCGCGACCGGGGCGAGCGTGGCCAACCGGACGCTGCTCTCGATCGGGGTGTCGGGCGACGGCGACACCGCCAACATCGGCCTCGGCCAGTTCAAGCACGCGTGCCGGCGGAACCTGCCGATCGTCTACATTGTCGAGGACAACGGCTGCTACGGCCTGACCAAGGGCCAGTTCTCAGCCACCGCCGACCGCCATGCGCACCTCCGCCGCGAGACGGGCGAGGAAAACCCGACGCCGCCCTTCGACCTCTGCCTCGAGGCGATCGCCGGCGGCGCGACGTTCGTCGCGCGGTCGTTCGCGGGCGACAAGAAGCAGCTCGTCCCGCTCCTGAAGGCGGCGCTGAAGCACCGCGGGATGGCCTTCCTCGACATCATCAGCCCGTGCGTCACGTTCAACGACTTCCCCTCTTCGACCAAGGGCTGGGACTGGGCCCGCGAGCACGAGCTGCCGCTCCACGAGGTCGGCTTCGTCCCTCGGTTGCCCGAGATCGAGGTCGAGCAGAAGGAGGGCGAGCCGACCCGCGTCCGGCTCCACGACGGCTCCTACCTGACCCTCCGCGCGCTGCGTCACGGCTCGCACGACGTCACCGACCGCGCCGCCGCGTTCCGGCTCCTGATCGAGGGGGCCGAGTCGCAGGAGTTCCTGACCGGCCTGATCTACCTCGACGAAAACCGCGAGAACTTCGTCGAGACCCTCGACCTCGTCGACACCCCGCTGGTCCACCTCCCCGACTCCGCGCTGCGGCCCGCGCCGTCGGTCCTGTCAACGATCCTGGAGACGATCTGATCGTCCCGGCGTTCGGCCGTAAAGTGTGGTAGGGAGGCTGCTTGCACGCCTCCGCGCGGCCCCGGACAACCACATTTGTCCGGGGCGGCAACATTCCGCAACGCATGAACGATCTATCGTTGAAAGATATGATCGTTCGACCTGTAATGTGAGACAGCCGTACTACTAAGGAATTAAACCTACGAATGTCATGATGGCTCTAGACTTAGGTCGCAGGATGTCCGCGAAAAAAAATGAGGAATTCGCGAATGGGATATTGACAGGGCTCGGTGAAGGCGGCTAGTCTTTGGTTCCGTTCGCAGGTGCGTTGTCGCGATCGTTCACATGGGTGAACACTTCGGCGTCGCGTACTGTGTCCGTCCAGAGCCCTCTGGTGATGCCCGCGGCGATCTCTTGCCGCGGGGCGGATGATCGTCTCGCCCTCTTACCTCGCCCCCAAGGCGTCGGCCGATCGGCCTGCGCCAGACCTGACCGATCCGACGTTTTCTACGCTTATCCCAGCGAGACGATTCGGGCTCCTCCCCCGGGTTCAAGGCTGGTGCGCGCGCACTAGTCTTCTCTTAGACCCGTTTTCCGCGTGTCCTCAGTCTCTACACGAAGGGGTGTCTCAGCCATGATGATCCATCGTCGTCGCGGTTTCACGCTAATCGAGCTGCTGGTCGTGATCGCGATCATCGCGGTCCTGATCGCGCTGCTCTTGCCGGCCGTCCAGGCGGCCCGCGAGGCCGCCCGCCGGGCCCAGTGCGTCAACAACCTCAAGCAGATGGGGCTGGCCGCCGCCAACTTCGAGTCGACCAACGGCACCTACCCGCCCGCCTATGGCCCCTTCCCGATCGCCCTGATCACCTCATGCACGGGCACCGGCAGCACGTATGACGGGGGGCGGATCAACGTCCTCGCGGGCATCCTGCCCTACATGGAGCAGGGGAGCCTCTTCGCCGCGTTCAACACGCAGTTCGACATGAACAACAACGCCGCGTCGACCACGAACCCGAATGCCACGGCTCAGTCGACGATCATCAACTCGTACGTCTGCCCGTCTGACGGGGCGACCCAGCGGCTGAACGGCTATCTTGCTTACACCAATTACGGCGCTTGCCTGGGGTGGACAGCGGCCCAGGAGGCGGGCTCGACGTACACGAACATGGACCCGATCGGTACGCACTGGGGAATCTACATCGCCGCGGTCGACTACACCCAGCCGCCGTGTACCAACGGTGCGCCCAACGTCAATTATGCCAAGGTCCCCGGCGTCACCGTCGCATCGGTCACCGACGGCACGAGCAACACCGCGGCTTTCTCCGAATACTGGCGCGGGCACAGCACGATCGGGACGCCTGCCGTCGACTCGACCATCGTGCTCGTGTGGAGCTCCCTTCCCGACAATGTCACTCCGCCGACCTTCTGCACGGTCGCGGGCCGCGACACGTCGTTCCGCTACATCGGCCAGGAGTACTATCGAAACTTCACCGTCACGGGCTACTACAATCACACGATGCCGCCCAATTCCCCGCTGTACGACTGTGGCACGGACCAGGACGGCGCGGCGGTGAACAACTACTCGCGGGTGCACGTGGCCGCTCGGAGCTATCACTCGGGCGGGGTCAACGTGGGCATGGCCGATGGCTCGGTTCGGTTCGTCAAGAACACCGTCAATCCTCAGGCCTGGGCCGCGCTCGGCACCCGCGCCGGCGGGGAGATCATCAGCGCCGATCAACTCTGATCCGGCGAGGACCCCACCCATGCGATCGATCCGGGGGGGCCGGAAGTCCGGCCCCCTCTCATTCAGGGGGAATTATGCGCAAGTCGATCCTCGCCGCCTGCTGCCTGTCCCTGCTCGTTGCGGGCTGCAGCGATTCGAGCAGGCAGCCCACGGCCGATGAGTCTGAGGACACGACCCTGTTCCAGGTCGGCGAGATGTGCAGGTTTTATCAGCTTGCGAAGAAGAAGTCGCCCGAGAAGTTCGCGGACCTGAATTCGGTGAACAACCTCGCGGGCGGCGGCTACGAAGCCGTCCGCTCCGGTCGCGTGATCCTCCTCTACGGCGCCTCGCTCCCGGACACAAAAGAAGAGCCGGGTGACGGCTCCTCGGACGAGGTCCTTGCCTACCAGAAGGATGTACCGCAAAGCGGCGGCAAGGTCCTGATGCTCGACCGGACCGTGAAGAACATGACCGCCGAAGAGTTCAAGTCGGCCAAGAAGGCCGGCAAGGAGGGACCGGCGCCGACGCCGGCCAAGAAGGGCTGAGTAAGCCCGGCGGACATCGACTTCGTCGCGCCAACGTTGATCCGGCGCAAGGTTTGCCCTCGAAGGGGGATGACGGTCGTCACGCCTCGCCGCACCGGCGGGTCGCGGCGGCCCTTCCTCATCCTTCCGGGGCAAATCCGATGGCAACCATCGTCGGCATGTTCGACACCAGCGCCGAGGCCGAGTCGGCGATCGAGCGACTCCAGGACCGCGGCATCAAGCGCGATAGCCTCAGCGTGGCGATGAGGGATCACAAGGAAACCGCCGAGCTCGCCGCGTCGACCCGGGCGCACGACCTCAGCGGCGAGGGGGCCGTGGCCGGGCTCGTTTCGGGGACCGGGGTGGGGGTGCTCGTGGGGCTGGCGATCGCCAGTAGCACGGTCGTCCTGCCGGGCGTCGGCGCGTTCCTGATCGGCGGGCCACTCGCCGCGGCGCTGACCGGGGCCGGATTCGGCGCGGCCTCGGGCGGGCTGATCGGCGGCCTGATTGGCGCGGGCATCCCTGAGTCCGAGGCCGAGCATTTCTCCGCCGGCATGGAGCGCGGGCTCGTCCTCGTCGCCGCCCACGTGCCCGACTGCCAGTCGGCCGAGGTACGCCAAGTCCTCGACCAGGCAGGGTCGCTGCGGACGTACGATTCCTGAATAAGGTAGAAGGCAGATGAAGCTCAAGTCTTCCGCCTTCTCGCCTTCGGCCTCTTGCCTTGCGTGTTCTCTGCTTTATGCCTTCCGCTTTTCGTATTCGTGGCTGACGACATTCGTCCTACACGGCCCCCGCGGCCTCGTGTAGCTCGTCCGGCACCACGTGACCGGCGCCTGAAGGATTGCCTCGCGGGCCTCGGCCAGGGAGGAGACGACCTGGGTGGCACCCGCCTGGATCAGACGCTCGGCCGAGTCGTTGTCGTCCTTCTCAGACCAGCGGCCCACGATAATCGCGACCTCGGGAAGCCGGGCGTGGAGCCGCCGGACGAGATAGCGCGTCGTGGTCAGCCCGGCCGGCGGCACGTGTGAGATCACGATCAGGTCGGGCAGGTCGGCGCTGAGCTTCTCGGCCTGTTGCAGCGGGGTCAGGCCGGGCTCGAGCAGCGCGATCTTGCACCCCTCGGCCTCGACCACGACCTGGAGCATCCGCAGGGCGAGGAAGTCGCCCCGGTCGTTGGCGGGCACGCCGACGACCTTGCCGCATTCGTGGACGTCCTGGCCGGGCAGCGCCGCGGCGTCGGATTCGGCGGGCGACGGCGCGCGGTCGATGTCGCGGGGCCGGGTCGACTCGAGGTCCTGGACGATCTCCTCGATCGCCCACCAGGCGAAGTCGCGCTGGCCCTCGTCGACGTCCTCGTGCACCGAGTCGCGCTCGAGCATCGAGAGCGTGGGGATGGCGATCTCGTCGAAGAACTCGACGCGCGGGCGGTCCTTGAGCACCTCGTCGGCCAGCGCGGCGGCGCCGTCGTGGTCGCGGGCGAGCAGGCGCTGGTAGAAGCGGACGTCGGGCTTGAGCGGCGATTCCTCGCCGAGAAACGTCGCGAAGAAGCGCAAGCCGGGCACGTACTTGCCGAGGACCGCGAGGCAGACCGTCATCGGCGTTGAGAGCAGCAGTCCCAGCGCCCCCAGAGCCAGGTCCAAAACATGGCTGCGACGAGCAGCCCGAGCGCCGATACGCCGGTCGTCCGGCCGTAGATCATCGGCTCGGCGAAGCTGTTGGCCACGATCTCCAGCGTCGCGAACAGGCCGAGCACTTCCCACGGGAGCCAGGGGTTCGACTCGGTGAGCGCGAACGCAAACGGCAGCGCAAAGGCCGTCGCCGGACCGGCATAGGGCACGAAGCGGAGCATCGCCGCCAGCGCGCCCCAGAGGAGCGGATAGGGCATGCCCAGGGACAAGAGCCCGAGGCTGACGATCAGTCCGACGCACGAGTTGACGGTCGCGAACGTCACCAGGTAGCGGCTGATCCGGTGCCCGACCTCGCCCATCGTCTTCGTCGTCAGGCTGATCCGGCCCCGGCCGAAGAGGCGGATCATCCGGTCGACCAGGTCGTCGCGGTTAGCGAGGATGAACAGCACGAGAATCAGGTCGAACGCCAGGATGCCGAGCGCCTCGAGGATCGGGCCGAGCGTCTGCGCGACCTCGGTCAGCAGGTTCGTCCGGCCCTGATTGACGATCCGGACCGGGACCACGCGATCGGGCTCGGGCGCCGACTCGCGCGCCTCGGGGCGATCGTCTCCGAGACGTCCTGGACGACCCTGTTGACCTCGTTGATCGACCCCGCCTGGTCGAGCTTCAGCCACTTGAGCCTGGCGATGATATTCGTCTCGCGCTTCGGCAGCTCCTTGGCCATCGAGTTGAGCTGGCCGCCGAGCTTGTAGCCGACGAATCCGAGCACGCCGAGCGTGAGGAGGACCGTCAGCGCCGCCGCGAGGAACCGCGGCATGCCCGCCCGCTCGAGCCGCTCGCAGATCGGCGCCAGCGCGAACGCGAGCAGGACCGCGAGCGCCAGCGGCTTCAGCACATCGGCCGCCAGGTACATGAACCCGATGATCGCGAAGATCAGGAACGTCACGATGATCGGGTGATCGGACGGGAACGACTTGCGTGCTGAGGCCACAGTGGGGCTCCAACGAGCGGGGGGGCAGGGATGACGCCTTGGAGAGTGCGGCCTCAGGCCCGGGGCGCCACGGGGGCCCGCCGGATGCCCAGCGGCACGGGCATCGGCACTTCGCCCGAGCCGGCGAGCGAGCCGAGGATCACGGCCAGCATGGAGATCACGACGCCGGCCAGCGAGTACCAGGTCGCCTGGCGGGTCACGTCCACGGCCCGCGCGAGCCTCGCCTGGTTGTCGGGGCTGTTGGCCGCGTCGCGGATGTCGGTCGCCAGCGTGCCCTTCTGGATCTCATCGAGCCGCTGCTTCGTCATGTCGCGGACCTTCTCGGCCTGCGCCTTGTCGATGCCGAGCTTGGTCATGTCGTCGACGAACTTTTCGCTGCCAAGGTCCGAGTTGTAGCGCTGGATCAGCGTGGTGACGGCCCCCGAGTCGGCGGCGGCTGCGGGATTCTCGTCGGTGACGATGACCGCGCCGGAAGCCATGCCCATCAGCGCGCCGAAGCCAACGCGGACGCCCTGGCCGAAGAGCCAGAACATGCCAACGAACAGCACGCCCCAGAGGATGACGCCGTAGAGCGTGGCCTCCATCCGGCTCTCGCCCACCGCAAGTCGGCTCGTTGCCCATCCGCCGGCGAACATGGCGAAGAGCAGGGTCGCGATTGCCCAGAGGGCCGCGCCGATGCCGAGGCTGTAGCCGTTGCGGCGGACTGCCAGCTCGAGCCCGACTGCCAGGCCCAATAGCGTCAGAAGGAAGTAGACGGCCAGGGCGATCATCGCGCCCGCGGCAATCGCTGCCCAGCTTACCCGCGACTTGACCGAGAGGACGTCGGTCGGGTTGATCGATGGCTGCGCCATGGCGTCGGGCTCCTCGCACGGTTTGACCGGGCCAACGCGAGGCCCGTGGTTCGGTCGCCTCCACGCCGGGACATCCCGGCGGATCTGCCCGATGCTATGGGTGCGAATCCCGTGCCCAAGCCCGGCGCAAACTTTGCACGCGCAATCCGGCCTGACCCGCCCGGCCATCCAAGGAGACGACCACCATAACGCCGCCCCATGACCCCAATCGCCGCGAATTCCTCCAGGCGACCGCGGCCGGCCTGGCCACGACGGGCGTCGCCGGTGCCGCCCAGCAAGCTATACCGGTCAATGCCGGCGGCATCCCGCTCCGCCCACTCGGCAAGACGGGCGAGCTGGTCAGCATCATGGGCCTCGGCGGCCACGCGAGCACGAACCCCAAGAAGCTCTCGGAGGAGGAGAGCCTTCGGCTGATCCGGCGCGTCGTGGATGAGGGGATCACCTTCATGGACAACTGCTGGGACTATCACGACGGCGTGGCCGAGGAGCGGATGGGCAAGGCCCTCGCCGAGGGCGGCCGCCGCGACAAGGTGTTCCTCATGACCAAGGTCTGCGGCCGGACCGCGAAGGAGGCGCAGTCGAACCTCGAGGACAGCCTCCGCCGCCTCAAGACCGACCGGCTCGATCTCTGGCAGTTCCACGAGATGGTCTACGACAACGACCCCGACTGGATCTTCGCCCACGACGGCGCGATCCACACCGCCGTCAAGGCGCTGCGCGACGGGAAGGTCCGCTACCTCGGCTTCACCGGCCACAAGGACCCGCTGATCCACCTCAAGATGCTGGAGAAGCCCTTCGACTGGGCCGCCGTCCAGATGCCGCTCAACGTGATGGACGTCCATTACCGGAGCTTCCAGCGCAACGTGCTCCCCGTCCTGCTCCAGCGCGGGATCGGCGTGCTTGCGATGAAGAGCCTCGGCGGCAACGGCTCGATCGTCAGCAAGGCGGGCGTGCCAGTCGACGACGCGCTCCGCTACGTGCTCTCGCTGCCGATCTCGACGCTGGTCTCGGGCATCGACTCGGAGAAGGTGCTCGACCAGAACCTCAAGATCGTCCGCGGGTTCAGGCCGATGGCGCCCGAAGAGCGGCGCGGATCGAGGCCGGCACGATCACCGTGGCCGGCGACGGCCGGTTCGAGCTGTTCAAGTCGACGAAGACCTTCGACGGCCCCGTCCACCGCAGGCAGCACGGGTTCGACACGGACACGAAGGCGGTTTGAGCCCCGTCGGATATGACGCCGCGCGGCTCGGGCCTGCGCGATATGCTGGGCCGGTGCGCCCGGGCACGGAGTCAGCGAACGAGACCGCACCGATCCACGATCATAGCAATGCTCTTTGGCAATCGGCCCGCGCACTGTGCTAGCTCGGGCCGCCCGGACACGTTCCGCACGAAGCCGCGCCGAGACGAACTGAAGGCGGACGCGTGGGTTCGCTCGGCGCCGGGGACCGGTTTGCTCGGCGCTTCGGCTCGGGTTCGCTCGGCGCCGGGGCATCGATGGTGGACAGGGCCGGGCGTGCTCGCCCGGACGCACAGACTCGCACGTAGGCGAACGAAAGGCGTACGCTTGGGTTCGTTCGGCTCAGCCGCTTGGGTTCGGTCGGCGCGAGGTCTCGGGTTCGCTCGGCGCAACCGGCCCGACGCCCGGCACCGATCCAGTGCCCGAACGGACCCGGCGACCGACCTGCTCGACGCCCACTTCTCCGCGCGTTACCCTGCAAACTTCCATCCCGCCGCTAAGCCCGCCGCTTCCCCCTGGATTCGCCCGCCGGAGCCCTCCCGTGATGTCGCGATCGGCCGTCTTCGCTGTCTCGATGGCGCTGTGTCTGCCCGTCATGTCGGCACGAGGCCAGTCGCCCGCACTCGTCGCCCCGACCGAGGCGCGGGCACCCGAGGAGGAGCGCAAGGCGTTCCACCTGCCGCCGGGGTTCGAGGCCCAACTCGTCGCCGAGGAGCCGGCGATCAACAAGCCGATGAACCTCGCCTTCGACGACCGCGGCCGGCTCTGGGTCACGACGACCGTCGAGTATCCCTATCCCGCGAAGGAAGGTACCAAGGCCCGAGACCGCGTCGTCGTCCTCGACGACCTCGCCCCCGACGGCCGGGCCCGAAAGGTGACGACCTTCGCCGACGGCCTGAACATCCCGATCGGCGTTCTCCCCCTCGGCCGCGGCGACTCCGCGCTCGTCCACTCGATCCCCGCGATCCGCCGCTGGACCGACACCGACGGCGACGGCAAGGCCGATAAGTCCGAGGAGATGTACACCTCATACGGATTCAAAGACACCCACGGCATGACCAACGCCTTCACCTGGGGCTTCGACGGCTGGATCTACGCCTGCCACGGGTTCAGCAACGAATCGACCGTGAAGGGCAAGGACGGGCAGCCGATCGTCATGCAGTCGGGCAACACGTACCGAATGAAGCCGGACGGCTCGCACCTGGAATACTACACGCACGGCCAGGTCAATCCGTTCGGCCTCGCGTTCGACCCGCTCGGCAACCTCTACTCGTGCGACTGTCACTCGCGGCCGATCTACTGCCTCTTGCCCGGGGCGTATTACCCGAGCTTCGGCAAGCCCGACGACGGCCTCGGCTTCGGCCCCGAGATGGTGACCCACGACCACGGCTCGACCGGCATCGGCGGCATCGCCTTCTACGCGGCCGAGCACTTCCCGAAGGCTTATCAGGACAACATCTTCATCGGCAACGTTGTTACGAGCCGCATCAACCGCGACACGCTGGAGTGGCACGGCTCGTCGCCCAAGGGGATCGCCCAGCCCGATTTCCTCGTCAGCGACGACCCCTGGTTCCGGCCCGTCGACCTGGAACTCGGGCCCGATGGGGCACTGTATGTTGCCGACTTCTACAACCGCATCATCGGCCATTATGAAGTGCCGTTGACCCATCCCGGCCGGGACCGCGAGCGGGGGCGGATCTGGCGGATCGTCTACAAGGGGAATGACGCGACGGCGAAACCGTTGCGGCCGGGTTATGACGGGCCGAAGGAGTCTGTTAACGATCTCGTGAAAGACCTGGGCGATCCGAACCTGGTCAGGCGCATGCACGCGGCGAACATGCTCGTGGAGAAGGGAAAGGGCGCGGCCCAGGCAGTGAAACATGCCATGGGGGATGACAACCCGACTCGCCGCGCCCATGCGCTCTGGACGCAGAACCGGCTGAGAATGCTCGAATCGAATGAGCTATGGGACGCTAAGTCGGACAAGGCGCGCGAGGTCCGTGTCCATGCGGCGACGATCGCCGGTGAAAGGCCCCGGGACTTGATGGCGCTCAGACTGCTCGTCTGCGACCTCGATGCGAGCGTGCGGCGGGCTGCGGCGCAGGCGATCGCCAGGCAACCCTCACTCGGAAACGTGCCCTATTTGCTCATGGCGCTGGATACGGTGCGGACGGGCGACGCCCACCTCAAGCATGCGCTTCGGCTTAGCCTCCGCGATCAGCTCGCGTCAGCCGAAGATTGGGATAAATCTCTCCGCGAAGTTTTCGAGGCCGAACGGGCCTTAGATGAGAAGTTTCCGCTTCCGGAGGATCAGCGGCGAATTCTCGAAGAGGCGGCGAAGAAGCTGCCGCCGGAGCTCCAATCGCACTGGCAGGGCATCCTTAACGAGTGGCAACGCCGTACGATCGCCGACGTCGCCCCCGGCGTCCACAACGCCGAGGCCGCAGCCTTCCTCGTCTCACACCTCACGAAGGTCAAGGAATCGCCCGAGAACCGCGTCCGCTACCTCCGCCACATCGCCCGGTTCGGCCGGCAGGCCGACCAGGACGCGATTGCCTCGATCCTCAAATCTGAGAACGACCTCGCCGGTCGTGTTACGCAGATCAACGCCGTGCACGAGGGCGAGCAGGCCAGGGGGGGCTCCTGGCCGAAGGGCGTCCTCGGCGTGGCCGAAACGACGGCCCGGTCGCTGATCGACTCGACCGATGCCGAACAATTCAAGCTCGGCGTCAAACTGATCGGGGACGCACGACTCGCCCAGTTCCACGAGCCGCTCGGGAAGATGATCACGGATCGGTCCGCGGCGGAAGCGCGGCGCGAGCCTGTGATGATCGCCCTGGCGGCCATCGACCCCGCGGCGGCCATCCGGCCGATGGGGAAAATCGTCTCCGACTCATCGGAGTCGATGACTCTCCGCGAGCAGGCCGTCAAGCTCCTCGCCGCGATGGGCAGTCCCGAGGCGAGGGAGACGCTCGTCGCCGCGCTGCCGACCGTGCCGGGCTCGCTCCAGACGTCGATCGCCTCGGGCCTGGTCAAGAGCCCGGGCGGGGCCGAGCGACTGCTCAGGGCGATCGAGGCGGGCAAGGCGTCGGCCCGGCTCCTCCAGGAGCGGGGCGTTTCAGTGCCGATCGCCGCGTTCAAGCTCAAGACGCTGGACGACCGCGTCGGCCCGCTGCTCAAGGGTCTGGCGCCTGCCGAGGCGCGGATCCAGGAGATCATCAACAAGCGTCGTGATTCGTTCGCGAAGGCGAGCACTAACCTCGCCCGCGGCGCGACGACGTTCGAGAAGAGCTGCGCCGCGTGCCATCAGCTCGGCGGCAAGGGCGCGCGGATCGGACCGCAGCTCGACGGTATCGGCATCCGCGGGCCCGAACGGCTGCTCGAAGACGTGCTCGACCCGAACCGGAACGTCGACCAGGCGTTCCGCGTCACGTCATTGAACCTCAAGGACGGCCGGGTCGTCTCGGGCCTGTTGCTCCGAGAGGAGGGCGAGACCCTGGTCCTGGCCGATGCGCAAGGCAAGGACGTCCGCGTCGCCCGGGGGGAGGTCGAGGACCGCGCGGTCTCGCAGCTCTCGCCGATGCCGGCGAACTGGTCCGACCAGATCCCCGAGGCCGAGTTCGCCGACCTGCTCGCCTACCTCCTCGCGCAGCGGCCGAAGGACGAGCCTGCACGGAAGCCGTGAGCCGACGGCACGCCTTGGCTCACGGACGAACGGTCAGGGGCCCTTCTTCGCCTCAGGCTTCTTCTCGTCGACTGGCACGACCGGGGGCGCGAGGAGCTTCTTGGTGTCGATCTCGGCCGGCGAACTGGTCGGAGTCGCCGCCGGTGGGGCCAGGGGAAGGTTTCCCCTGCGGACCTCGATGGGGATCAGCACCTTGGCGGGGGCGCTCAGGCCGTTGCCGCGATCGACCGCGAGCTTCACGGCGCGGCGGGCCAGCATCTCGATGCTCCGCTGGGCGATGGCCGAGACGTTTCCCGTCGTAAGCGCCTGGGTATTGTGGCTGGCATAGTAGCCTCCTGTGAGATACCTGCGCCCGCCCGCGACCCGGCGCGCCGCGTTGCCGGCCTGGATGCCCGCCTCGTCATCGGAGAGGATCGCCCAAACCTCGGGATGGGCCTTGAGGGCGGCGTCGAGGACCTTCGTCACCTCCGCCACGTCGATGGTTACGGGGATCGTCGGCCCAAGGAGCTTGGCCGCCTTGAGCGCCTCGGTCAGCGCCGCGTCGCGTTGCGCGCTCGATTCGTCGGCCGAGGAGCGGACCAACAAGGCCACCGCGGCGTCGGCGGGCGAGCCCTGCTTCTTCAGGTCCTCGGCGATCGCCTCGACCATCTTCTTGGCGCTCGGCTCGAACGGCTCGAACGCGACGATCGTCGCGCCCGGCGGCACGGCGCCCGTGGGCGTCCGGCCGAGCAGGATCACGGGCGTCTTGGCCGGGTCGAGCGCGGCGATCGCGTCGGCCGTCTCCTTGGTCGCGTCGGGCACGACGACCAGTGCGGAGGCGCCGTCGGCCGCGGCCTGCTTGATCAGCTCGGCTTGCTTCGAAGCAGGCGCGTCCGCATTCGGTTTGAGCGAGCGGAAGACAACCTTCTGGAAACCCGCCTCGTTGCGCCGATCACATCGTACAGCGACAGTTCGGTGTTGTCGCCGGCGGGGAAGATCATCGCGATCTCCTTCGCCCGGACCGGCATCGACCCCGAGGACGCTGACGATGTCCGCGAGCGGCCCGGGGCCGGCGGCGCATACGAGTCCGTATCGCAGCCGCCGAGCGCCAGGCCGGCGAGCAACCCAACCGAAATCATAGACAGCTTGATAGACCACCGACGCATGGCTCAGGGGCCTCCCGGTACGGACCGACGACCGGCGGATAAGATGACGCGCACTGGCGACGAAGATTGGGAGAAGACGACCTCGATCGTACCCGCCCCGCCGTCCCCCGGCTAGGCGACGCCGGCCGTGTTTGCCGGCGTACCCTGCCGGGATTAGGATGGGGCCGACGCGCGCCCCGACCCCTCGCGAGCCCCGCATTGTCCCTATCCGTTCCCGCCGGCCGGTTCCGTCTGCTCGCCCTCGACGTCGACGGCACGCTCCTCGACCGCGCGGGGCACCTCCGCCCGACGACGGCCCGGGCGGTCGCCCGCGCCGCCGAGGCCGGCATCCGGCCCGTCCTCTGCACCGGCCGACGATATCGGCGGGCCCTGCCGATCGCGGAGGAGCTCGGGCTCGACGCCCCGCTCGTGTGCAACTCGGGGTCGCTGGTGAAGGCGTCGCGCGACCATCGGACCCTCTGGCGCGCACGACCTCGAAGCCGACCTCGTCGCCGCGATCCTGGCCCTGTTTGCCGATCGCGATGAGGTGGTCATCTCGTTCACCGACGGCCCGCCCGATCACACCGATTTCCTCGTCGCCCGCGACCCGACCGGGCGCCCCCTGGCCGACGACTACCTGGCCCAGAATCGCCCGCACGCCCGCGTCGACCGGGACTGGCACGACGCCCCCGAGCGTTACGGCCCGCACTTTCACCTCTGCGTCATCGGCGATCGCGACTCGATGCTCGACGCTCAGCACGCCGTCGAGGCCCGCTTCGCCGGCCGCGTCACCACGTTCGTCCAGCGGAGCCCACGCTATCTCGGAACGATGTGCGAGACCCTCTCGCGCGACGCCAGCAAGTGGTCGGCGCTGCTCCACCTGGCCGAGCTGTGGGGGATCGACCGGAAGGAGATTGTCGCCGTGGGGGATGACATGAACGACGTGCCGATGATCGAGGGTGCGGGCCTGGGCGTCGCGATGGGCCATGCGCCAGAGGCGGTGAAGGCCGTGGCCGACCACGTGACGCACGACGAGGAGAACGACGGGCTGGCGCGGTTTGTCGATGACTTCCTGCTCGTGTGAAACGAGGCGACGCCATGTCCGAGCCGTCCTGGATTCCGGTGCGCGAGGGCGACGTCACGCTAGAAGACAACTGGCTCTTCCGCCTCCGCCGCGAGCGGTTCCAGTCGCGGGCGACGGGGAAGTTCCACGACTATTACGTCGTCCATGTGGCTGACGCGGTAAATGTGGTGGCGATCACGACGGACCGACGTCTCGTCCTTGTCCGCCAGTTCCGCGCGGGCTCGGGCAGGGACAGCCTGGAGACCCCCGGCGGCCTGCTCAATGCCGGCGAGGACCCGCTCGCTGCGGGGGCCCGCGAGCTGCTCGAGGAGACAGGCTACTCCGGCTCACGGCCGCGCTGGCTCGGCACGGTCTGGACGAATCCGTCGCTGCTCTCGTCGCGAACGACAACGATCCTGATCGAGGACGCCCGCCCTGTCGCCGCGACGGAGTTCGACGACCATGAGGAGCTGACGCTCGACCTCGTGCCCGTCGCTGAGATTCCCGCCATGATCGAGGACGGCCGGCTCGACCATGCCCTCGTCGTGCAGGGATTGCTGGCGTGGATGGCGTATCGCGACGGACGGCTCCGGTTTGACGCTCGCCCTGCCGGGTCGGACGGGCTATGATATATCGCCCTTCGAAGCGGGCCCCCTCTCCGCCCTCCCCATGTCGGGGAAACGACGGTTCACCCCTCGAAGAATAGGGCAACACCATGCCCGTCGAAGACCTTCCGCTGGCGGCCGAAGAGGCCTCGCTGATTACTGATGACGTCGCAGCCGAGGCCACCAATGGGACGGCCTTGGTCGAGCTCGAGCCCGCGGCCGAGAAGGGCACCCCGGTGGAGGCCGCGCCCGTCGAGGCGACGGCCCGGCTCGACTCGGTCGACGTGCTCCGCGGCGTCGCGCTGCTGGGCATCCTGGCGATGAACATCGCCCTCTTCGGCTGGCCCTACAAGGTCTACCACACGCCGACGGCCGCCCCCGGCTACGGTTGGGGCGACCTCGCGCTGTGGATGGTGAACCATGTCGTCTTCGACGAGAAGATGATGACGATCTTCTCGATGCTCTTCGGAGCGGGACTCGTTCTGATGGCCGACCGCGCCGACGCCCGCGGGCGCGAGGCTGGGCAAGGTCTATTATCGCCGGATCGGCGTGCTGCTCCTCATCGGCCTGATCCACGCGTACCTGATCTGGGAGGGCGACATCCTCGTGCCGTACGCCCTCTGCGGCCTGTTCCTGTATCTGTTCCGGCGCAAGTCGGCGACGACGCTGGTGATCCTCGGCGTGTCGTTGCTCTCGATCGCGTTCTTGCTCTGGATCGTCGGACGCCCGATCGTCATCCAGCTCCGGGACACCGCGGCGCGGGTCGACGCCCAGGTCGCGGCGGGAGAGACTCCGAGCAAGTCGGATCAGAAGGCCCACGACATGTGGGTCAACATCACGAAGGACTCGGACGGGTCCGCCGAGAAGTTCCAGGAGGCGATCGAGACCCATCGGGGCGGATACCTCGGGATCGTGGCCAAGCGAGAGCCCCAGGTCGCGGTGATGCAGCTCATGGGCTTTGCGTTCGCCTTCTGGTGGCTGGTCGGCGGCCGGATGCTCCTGGGTATGGGCCTGATGAAGTTCGGGGTGTTCTCGGCCGAACGATCGACGGATTTCTATCGCCGGCTCGCGCTAGTCGGCTACGGGATCGGGCTGCCGCTGGTGATCTGCGACATCGCCATCGACTGGTATTACGAGTTCTTTCAGAAGAACCCCGTCGCCTATTTCACCGGGGGTTGGTGGCTGATCCAGGAGGTCAGCAGCCCGTTCCTCGCTCTCGGGCACGTGGCGATGGTGATGCTGCTGTTCAAGTCCGGCGCCGCCTCCTGGCTGGTCCGCCGTCTCGCGGCCGTGGGTCGGATGGCGCTGACGAACTACCTGCTCACGTCGATCATCTGCACGACGATCTTTTACGGCTATGGCTTCGGACTTTACGGCCGGCTTCATCGTCCAAGCCTGTACCTGGTCGTGCTGGGCGTCTGGGCCTTCCTTTTCACGATCAGCCTGCCGTGGCTCGAGCGTTTCCGCTTCGGCCCGGCCGAGTGGGCCTGGCGATCGCTCACCTACGGCCACCCGCAGCCGTTCCTTAGGCGAGACCGGGCGGCCTCATGAAGTCGACGCTCAAGGGGGCCGCGCGGCCTCGCCCGTCGCCTCGGATTCGAGATTCGGAGTGTCCGCGGCCTTCCCGACGACCCCGCCCCCGCCTGGACCGCGGTCGATGCCCCGATGCCCAAGGACGAGGTCATCCCCGGACCGTGGGTCTCGAACGTCCTTGAGATGGTCACCCATGCTCACCGGCCGGCTCGGCTCGCTTATCATCGCAGGAGCTACGGCGAGGACCCGCGGATCAAGTACGCTGCGTTCTTCCTGGACCTGCGTGGCCTGCGCGTGCTCGAGCTTGGCCCATTCGAGGGATACTGGACCGTCCTGCTGGAGAAGATGGGCGTTCGCGAGAACGTCGCTATCGAGCTGCGACCCGAAAACCTCGCGAAGTGCCGCCGCGTCAAGGAGCTCTACGGGCTCGACCGGACGACCTTCGTCGCACAGAACATCGAGCACCTTTACGAGGGCGACGAACGGCCTGAGTACGAGGGCCCGTTCGATCTCGTCTTCTGCTGTGGTCTGCTCTACCACCTGCCCGAGCCCGCCAGGGCGCTGCGCTGGATGCGGACGCAGGCCCCGAGGCTCTTCCTCGGTACGCATTACGTCGAGCCGGCCGAGTCAGGGCGTTACCTGCCCGAGAACTTCGCGCCCGCCGAGATTCGCGACGGCGACCGCACCTATCGCGGCATGAACTATCGCGAGGGTGGCCTCTCAGACCCGATCAGCGGCGCCTCGCCGTCCTCCTTCTGGCCGCTCGAGGCCGATCTCGCCGCGATGGTCCGCGCGGCCGGGTACGAGCGGGTTGAGGTGCTGGGCAAGGACCTGCTCAACCGGATGCCCCACATGACGCTCATCGCCGAATAGGCTGCATCCGGCGCGGCATCACCGCGAGGCTTTGGCCTCCAGGAGCATCGCCCGCGCCTCCTTGCGGGTCGAGGCCGCGGCCGAGTCGCCTCGAAGCATGGCGGCGAGCTCGGCGACGCGGTCGGATTCGCCGAGCCGCTCGATCCTCGTCCGCGTCCGGCCCCGCTCCGTCGCCTTGCGGATCACCCACTGGTGCGCCGCGTGGCTCGCCATCTGGGGCAAGTGGGTGACGCAGATCACCTGATGGTGGCTCGACAGGTCGGCCAGCGCCTTCCCCAGCGCCGATCCGAGCCGGCCGCCGACGCCGGTGTCGATCTCGTCGAAGACCAGAGTCGGCACACCGTCAACCCCCGCGAGCACCGACTTCACCGCGAGCGTCACCCGCGACAGTTCGCCGCCCGAAGCAATCTTGCGAAGCGGCCGCGGTCTCTCGCCCGCGTTCGCCGCGAAGAGGAACTCGACCCGGTCGACGCCGTGAACGGGCGGGCATGACTCGGGCGGATCGTCGGGCAGCCCGTCCGACGCGACGTCGACCGAGAGGCGTGCATCGCCCAGGCAGAGCGCCTTGAGCCGCGACTGCACGGCCTTCGCGAACGACTTCGCCGCCTTCCGCCGAGCCCTGCCCAATTCGCCCGCGGCGCTCTTCAAGTTCGTCCAGGTCTCGGCGAGCGGCCCGTCGAGCGCGGCGAGGTCGGCGTCGTCGCGCTCGATTGAGGAAAGCTGCGACTCGATCGCCTCGCGGCGGGCGGCCAGCTCGTCGGGCGTGCACCGAAACCGCGAGGCGAGCCGGCGATACTCGGCGAGCCGGCCTTCGACTTCCTCCAATCGATCGGGGTCATCGTCCCATCCCTGACCGAGGCGCCGGAGCCCGTAGGCCACCTCACGCGTCTCGTCGGCGAGCCGTTCCAGGTCCGAGGCCGCGTCGGCGAACTCGGGCACCGATACGGCCAGCCCGTCGAGCCGGCGGGCGACCTTCTGAAGAATCGCCTGCGCCGAGCGTTCGGCCTCGTAGAGCAGGGCATATCCGTCGTTCGCCGCGTCGCGGAGCGAGCCGATATTGGCGAGTCGGTGCGCCTCCTGGGACAGCGCTTCATGCTCGCCAGGTATTGGTTCGTGCGCCGCCAGCTCCTCGCGCTCGAACGTCAGCAACGCCCGCTCGCGCTCGCGTTGGTTTGAGGCCTCGATGAGAGCGGAGCGGCGTTTCCGCAGGCCGTCGAACGCCTCTCTCGCCGACCGATAGTCGACGACCTTCTCACCCAGGCCGGCGTACGCGTCGAGCCAGTCGCGTTGACGGTCGGCTTCGAGCAGGGCGCGGCCCTCGTTCTGTCCGTGGACGTCGATCAACCTCTCGCCGATCGCCCTCAAGGCCGCGACGGCCACGGGCATCCCGTTGGCGTGCCCGTGGCTCTTGCCCTGCATCGAGACGCGACGGGTGAGGATCAGTTGCTCGTCCTCGACCTGTGCGCCGAGTATGGTTTCGATCTCACCTCGGAGCGTCGGATTCGCCAGCTCGAACACCGCGGCCGCCCGCGCCTCGCCGCATCCCTGCCGGACCAGCTCGGCCGAGGCCTTGCCACCGAGCACGAGACCGAGGGCCGTCAGGAGCAGGCTCTTGCCCGCGCCTGTCTCGCCGGTCCAGGCGCAATAGCCGGTCTCCAGCTCCACGCGGGCGTCCTCGATGAGGGCGAGGTTCTGGACCGAGAGTTCGCGGAGCACGGGTCGGTCACCTCACAGGAACGCGCAGCCAGGGCCCTAACTATTCTTTAGGCCAAGATTCCTCAGATGAAAAGCGATCGCCTCCTGAACGTGCCTGTCCCAGTAACCCCAGTCGTGCCCGCCGGGGAACTCCTGGTACTCGTGGGGGACGTGCAGCGACTCCAGGTGCGCGTGGAACTTGCGGTTCTGGTCGAGGAGGAAATCCTCCGTCCCGCAGTCGATCCGCATGGCCGGCAGCAGGCCGTGGTCCACCTTCTCGACGATCGCGAACGGGTCTTCCGGACCGCCGCGCGGGGACTTGCCGAAGATTCGCTCGAACTCGGGGCTGAGCTCCTTCGCGTGGGCCGGGTCGCCGTGCAGAAATCCCAGGGCGCCGGAGTGCGAATTCACGCTGGCGAACCTGTCGTGATGCTTGAGCCCGACCTTCACCGCGCCGTAGCCGCCCATCGAGAGGCCGCCGATGCACCGGCCCGGCACGCTCGGCCTTGACGGGGAACGTGGTATCGATGATGCGGACGACGTCCTTGATCAAGTCGTCCTCATGGGCATAACCTTCGACGGCGTTGGTATACCATCCCCGACCGCCGTCGGGCATGACGACCACCAGCGGCAGCCCGTCGACGTAGCGCTCGATGCTCGTCCGACGCATCCAGATCGTGTGGTCGTCGGAGAGGCCGTGGAGGAGGTAGTAGACCGACCACGGCTTCGGGATCTTCGGGTCGTCGGGGAAGACGATGTTGAACGACGAGGCCTTTTGGAGCGAGCGGCTGTGGTAGTTGATCGTCGCGAACGCCATCGGCGAAGCCCTCGAATCGGATGAACGATCGGACCGTCATGACGCCCGTCTCGACCGCGACGCCGCGCGGGGAGGCGGTCGAGGTCGATCCGCGGCAGGATCGCCTTCGTCACTGGCCGTTTCGCGTCGGCGAAACAGAGCGACTTGAGCAGCGATTGCGCGGCCGGTGCCGTTCAGGCCGCGGGCGATCCGCTGCGATTCCCGGGCGTCTGCACAGCGAGGAAATAGCAGGTGTCGTCGAGCAGCACCGGCCGGCCGTCGACCGGCCCGATCGCGTGGAATCGCGGCGACTTGTGCAGTCCCGCCACGGCGACCTTGTGCGGGGCGAATGCGTAGTCGCCCACGCCGAACATCGCGAACGGCGGCCGGCCCTCGTAGACCTTGGATCGACGCGCCGCGAAGGCGGCGGAGTTGCCCTGAAGATAGGACCAGAGCCGGGGAGCCGACGCGGCGAGGTCGTTCGTGTCCTCGCCCAGGCGGTGCTGGGTGACGATGACGCCGCCGGCCGGGTGCGACGAACGCGCCAGGTCGGCCCCCTTGAGCAGGGGATAGACGCGGTCGGGCTCGACGTCAACGGCCTCGCCCAGGCCGTTGCGCCAGCGACCGTCGACGCCTGTCAGTTCCATGACCGTCGCGGCGTCGTGCTTGACGCCCTGCCGCCAGGCTCGCGACGATCGGCCGAACAGGCTGCGATGACGCTCGAAAGCGTCGAGGTCGGCGACGAGCAAATCGTCGACGACGCCGATCGTCGACTCTGGGGTTGTCCGAGATGAGGTCCGGATAGACCTCGGCACGATAGCATCCCGCTCCTCGTCCCAGACGGACGACGAAGAGGCAGGCGTCAACATTCGCGGCGAACCAGAGGCGGGCATCGATCCGATGGATTGAGGCCGCGGCGATCGGCCGGTCTGTCCGCGAGGCCCACCGGAGGACGTTTCGCGCAGTGGAGACCTTGCAGAGCAGCGCGATTGTCGCGTCGGGCTCGGCCAGCTCGGTGAGCAGCTTCACCCAGACGGCCTCGGCCAGGTCGAAGTTCGAGCGGCCCGTGCGGGCTTCGAGCCCCGTGAGCCCCTCGACCCGCGTCCGCGCCGGGCCGATTCGCGCTGCCGAGACGACCGAGCGCGGCGGTCGTCACCCACGGGGGGTTGCCGACCACGAGCAGCGGGCCATCGCTCGACCATCGAAGCCGCGACGCCAGATCGATCGACGAAGAGATCGGCCTGTTCCAGTGAGATCGAGGCGGCCCCGGCGTCGATCGCGCGGGCCTCGTCGACGTGTTCGGGCTGGATCTCGAAGCCGCGTATCTCGGCGGGCGGGTCGGCTCGTGCGAGCATGCCTTTCACGAAATGGCCCCGGCCGCAGGTCGGCTCGAGCATGCGGCCGCGCAGGATTGCCGCAGCGCATCGAGCCGGTCGAGGACCGCCGCGACCAGTCCGGGCGGAGTCTGGAAATCGCCGAGGTCGCGACGCATGGACGGACCCTCTCCACCCCCGCTTGTTCGGGCTTCACCGGCCCGACTCCCGGCCTCGTCGCCTACTTGATCCTCGCCGCCGGAGACGCATTCGGGGTCGTCGACCGTCAGCAGCAGGACCCTCTCGCCCGAGGTCGCCGCCAGGAGCATCCCGTTCGACGTCTCGCCCCGGAGCATCGCCGGCGCGAGATTGGCCACGACGACGATGTTCCTGCCGACCAACGCCTCCGGAGCGTAGTGCGCCTTGATCCCCGCGACGACTTGCCGGGGCGACTCCTCGCCCAGGTCGACCTGGAGGAGTAGGAGCTTGTCCGCATTCGGATGCGGCCGGGCCTCGAGGACCTTGGCGACTCGCAGCTCGACCTTGGCGAAATCGTCGTACGAAATTGGCTCAGCCATCGTCTATCCCCGGGAAAGAAGCCGCCCCGAGCGGCCTGCGGCATCGTAGCCGCCTCCGCGCGGGGCTGTCAAGCGAGATACTGTTGTTTTGTTCACAAATCGGCGGCCGGGCCGATCAGGTCGGCGGGGCGGACTTCGAGGCCTGGAAGGAGGTGGGTCCGGTGGATAGCGTTGGCGCGGACCGTGGCAATTTGCCAGGTGTCTCCCGCGCGGGAGTGGACGCGCATCTCGCGGCGCTTGGTGTCGATGACCCAGTATTCGAGGACGCCGACGCGGAGGTATTCGTCGCGCTTCTCCACGTCGTCGCGGCGGCGGCTGCCCTTGCTGATGACCTCAACGACGACGGCTGGGATCCATCGCGTCCAGGGATAAGGCCCGGCCGGCTCGGGGGACATGTAGACCGCGAGATCGGGATGCCGATCGCTCAACATGGTCGGGAGGCGGATGCGACATCCGCCGCCGCCCGCACGATAGTTGATGATGCCCGGGTGATCCCGCTCATAGTAGGCGAGCAGGTTCTCTAAACGCATTACGATGCGGCCATGACTCGGACCCGGCACTTCCGTCACGACGACCCTCCCCCGCGCCAGCTCGTAGAGCCAGCCCTCCTCGAAATCGGCATTGATGAAATCGGCGAACCGCATCCGACGTCCGTGATCGGTGTGGCCGATCGTTCGCGTGACGGTGGCCATGCGAGGGGCTCCGGGAGAAGGGTCACCCACCAGCCTAACGGGCCCGACCGGGCGTCGCCAGCCGGACCAGGCCACCGCAGAGGCCGCGGATCACCGACCAGGCGATGACGATCGGCGTGCTCGGGTGCTTGAGGATCGTCGGCGTGTTCTTCTCGAACGCGAAGTGGCCGAAGAACATCAAGGCGTAGCCGCCGAGGAAGAGCGCCAGCGCCAACCAGGGGCGGCAGACGGCCAGCAGCAGGGCGGCAGCGACCATCGGCCAGCCGACGAAGACGTGGAGAATGTGGTTGACGGGGTGGGTGTGGTCGGAGCGGTACTTGGCGACGAGCCGGTCGAATCCGGTCATGAGGGAACTCCGTTTCCTCGGGTTGGGGGGACGATCCTTCGTCTCTCGGCGTCACTTCTCCGCGCGGGCCTGCACGGGGGGCTTGCCCGTCCGGACCTTCGGGTCGGTCAGCTTGTCGAGTCCCTTGTGGACGATCCGGGGGTAGTAGACGTCGAACTTGAATTTCGGCGAGTTGTCGGAGTCATGGCACTTCATGCACAGGCCGCCCTTGTCGGCGGCATCGGCGGTCCGGTGCATGGGGGCGAGGAACTCCTTGTTCGTCGGATCCTCAACGTGCTTCGAGGCCGGCCCGTGGCAGTTTTCGCACTGGTTGCCCTTGAGGTAGGGCGTCTTCGCGGCAGAGACCCAGCCCGACTTGTAGGTGAACCCGGTCGTGTGGCAGGTGATGCACTCGGCGTCGAACTCGCGGACCCGGCGGGGGTCCTTGGGATTGTGGACGAGCGTCTCGAAGGCATGCGCGTGCGGGCTGCTGAGCCATTTGTCATACGCATTCGGATGGCATTGCTTGCACGCGTCGGCCCCGGCATAGGTCGAGCCGGCGGCGGCCGCGGCGTTCGCCATTCGGGGGAAGTCCTCGACGACGCGGAGGTCCTTCAGGTTGCGCTGCATCGTCTCGTCGATCAGCACGCGCATGTCCTCGGCGTTCCGTAAGCGATCGGCTAAGAGCGACAGCTTCTGGTAGCGGATCGTCGGGGGCTTGCCTCCGTCGCCGAAGAGGCCGATCACGCCGACGTACTTGCCCTGCTGACCGACCTGGACCAGGACGTTCTTCCCCTCGACGATCGGCACGAGCTGGCCGTCGGGGTCGGGGACGGGCGAGGTGGCGACGACCACCTCGAAGCCGGGCAGCGCCGTGCCGAGTTCCTTCGCCATTTCCGGGGGCCCTTGGACCATCAGGACCTGGATGTCGGACTGCCCCTCGAGCGACTTGAGCACGTCGGGCAGCGCCGCCTGAGGCGCCCTCACCTCGAGGGCGTCGAGCCCGGGATCCTTCAGGCTCCGGTACCACTCGGGGTCGACGACCGCCGTGACGCCGACCCTGAACGGCCCATCCTGCACGACCACGCTCGGCCGGATGACGCCCGCGAACGTCTGGGCGAGCGCGGCGGACGGCGTGACGTTGGCCGCGACGATCGGCAGTTTATCCTTCTGGTTGAGGTAGATCCCCAACGTCTCGAAGACCTCGAATTTGAGGTCCTCGGGCGCGAGCGCGACGGCGTCGTAGTGCATCTTTTCGAGCGCTTCGATCGCCGTATTGAATTTCTCCTTCGCCTGCACCATGCCGCCCCGGGCGTTGGCTGGGTCCTTGGTCAGGCCGCCGAGGTCGATCTTGACCGCGGGGATGCCCTGGGCCTTCATCCGCGCCAGCAGGTCGAATCGCCGGCCGAGGCCGCCGAGCTGGCCCTCGGTGCAGCCGCAGGGGTCGAGGTAGCCGTTCATCTCGCCCGTGATGACGATCGTCCCTCGCAGGTTCTTCCAGTCGGCGAAGAGCTTCGACCTGGTCGAGGCCGGCTCGGCGGCCGACGCCGCCGGCTCCGGCGTCACGGCCGGGGCGGTCGCCTTCGACGCCTTCGATGCCTTCGAGCGATCGGGCGTCTGAAAGGTCCGCCCGCAGCCGGCGTAGGCGAGGATGGCCGCGGCGAATCCCACGCCGAGGATCGGCCGCCACTGGATTCTCGTCATCGTCATCCTTTCCGCAGGGGGGATCGATCGCGAGGCGCGGCCGTCCTGCCGCGCCCGGGGGCCGGGGCCCCGCCCCGATTCTCAAGACCGTCCGACGCCCGCCCGCCGCTCACGAGGTGCGAAGCACCGTCACCGCCACGGGGATCTTCACCTCGGAAGCCTTCGGGTGGTCGGTCTTGAGGATGATCGTGTCGTCGTAGTGCGTCCCCGCCGGCTGGCCGGGCGGCACCGTCACCGTGAACCGGTACTGGGTCGCGTCGCCCACCGAGGCCAGGGGCGCGATCTGGACGTCGAGATGCTCGGGCTTCTTCTCGACGGTGAACTTCGTCTCCTTCTGGCCCTGGACCCAGAGCGTCAGGCTCTCGTGGCCGCCGTCCTTGGCCGGGATGAAGAGCCGGACACGGTCGGGGGAGAACCGGATCGGTCCCTCGACCTTGCCCGCCACGACATACTTGACCTCGGGCTTCTTCGGGTGGTCGGTCTGGACGATCAGCTCCTCATGGAACGGCCCGAGCGGCGCGCCCGTCTTGAGCGTGAGGACGAGCTTGCTTCCCTTTTCGACCTTCAAGGCCTTGCACTCGTCGGCGGTCATCGGCCGGACCTCGGTCGCGAAGAGGTCCGGGTTCACCTTCATTGCCGTGACCTTCGTGTCCGGCCTGTCGAACGAGGCGATGCCGATGAAGTTCGAGTGGGGCGTGTCGTTGCCCACCGTCTGGAAGTCGATCCGCGAATCGGCAGCCGGCATGGACACGATCGGCGGCTTGGCCACGCCGTCGATGACGAACTCGAGCTTGGGCGTCGCCGGGTCGTTCCCGACGATTACCGTCGCGATCTGGTGGAACTTGTCCCAGGTCTTGGTGTTCCAGGTGACCACCATGTTGAACGTCTGGCCCGGCTCGAGCGTGACCGGCTGGCTCTTGGAGATGCTCCCGTTGGTGCACGAGCAGGTCTCGCCGCCGTTGGAGAGCTTCACAGGGCCGCTGCCCTTGTTGACGATCGTCCACTCGTGCTTCCCCTCGGTCGTCTGCGACATGATCCCGAAGTCGAAGCTGGTCTTGCCGCCGACGACTTCGACGGCGCCCGTGGGGCCGGTCGGGCTTCTCCTGCTGGGGCGCGGCAACGTGGGTCTCAGGCGTGTCGGGGACGAAGTAGGTGGCACCGACGGTCGCGAAGGCCGCGATCGCGACGACCGCGACCGAGAAGACAAGCCAGCGCATCATGGCGGGATGACTCCGGAGGGCCGAGCCGAGATGATGGTCCGGGGCGGCGCACGTCGCCGGGGACGGGATTGGAGGATGGTTTCGATTCTAAGGCCGGGCCGCACTTTCGGTCAAGCACAGGGGTGGGCCGCACGACCGTCCGAATTCGTGTTGAACAGTCGGCGGACGGGCCTTATGATACGCGATGGTCTTTGATCCGGACGGCGCGGCGGTGGTCGGATTGGCGCGGGTCCGTGCCCCTCGACGACGGGTCGGTCGACGATTTGGAGAGCCTGCCCGGGCAGGCTGGTAACGATGGCGAAGCGTCTCTATGTCGGGAACCTGGCGTACTCGGTCACATCCGAGGACCTCCAGGAGATGTTCGAGCAGTACGGACAGGTGCGCTCGGCCCAGGTGCTGAGCGACCGCGAGACGGGCCGGAGCCGCGGCTTCGGGTTCGTCGAGATGGACAACGACGCCGACGCCGAGGCGGCGATCGAGGCGCTCGACGGCAACGACCAGGGGGGCCGCCGGCTCACCGTCAACGAGGCCAAGCCCCGGACGCCCGGCGGCGGTGGCGGTGGCGGTGGCTACCGCGGCGGCGGTGGCGGCTACGGCGGCGGCGGCGGTGGCGGCTACGGCGGCGGCGGCGGTGGGTACGGAGGCGGCCGCGGGGGCGACTATTGAGCGACCCGACCCGCCGATCGCGGTTGACACGATCTCTTCTCCGGGACGTCGGCACCTCACCCGCGAGGAGCCCGGCGTCCCGATCTGTTCCCGGGAGGCTCGCGCCTCCCCTTCGCGGCCATTCCGATCACTAACGACCTACGAGCCGGGGCACCGATGTTACCGACCGCGAACGACCTGAAATCCCGGATCGAGGCCGTGCTCGACGAATTGGTCCGCCCAGGCCTTCGTGCCGACGGGGGGGACGTCGAGGTCGTCGGCGTCGACGCCGACCGGATCGTCCAGGTCCGGATGAAGGGCGCCTGCGTCGCCTGCCCGTCATCGACCATCACGATGACGATGGGCATCGAGGCCGCCGTCAAGCAGCGCCTCCCCGAGGTCCGCTTCCTGGAGGCCGTCCCCTGAACGCCGTCGGGGACCGCTCGCCGTCGAAGGGACCTCCCTGGATCTGGCCCCGCGCTGCGTACGTCCACGTTCCGTTTTGCGCCGACAAGTGCGGCTACTGCGACTTCGCCTCGCTCGCCGGCGCCGACCACCTGGCCGACCGTTACTTCGGCGCCCTCGAGCGCGAGATCGACCGCGCGACCGGCGGCGAGCCGCAGGAAGTCGACACCGTCTTCGTCGGCGGCGGCACCCCCACGCGCCTCGACGCCGGCCAGCTCACGCGGCTCCTCGGGATGATCCGCCGCCGGTTTCCCCTCACCTCCGGCGGCGAGTGGACCGTCGAGGCGAACCCCGGAACCCTCGACTCGGCCAAGGCCGACGCCCTGGCCGAGGGCGGCGTCAACCGCGTGAGTCTCGGCGCGCAGTCATTCCGGCCCGAATCGCTGGCCACGCTGGAGCGGAACCACGCCCCGGACGAGGTGGCGCGGGCCCTCGATCTGGTCCGGCCCCGGTTCGACCGCTGGTCGCTCGACCTCATCTTCGGCGTCCCCGGCTCGACCCTGGCCGACTGGGAGACGGACCTCGAAACGGCCCTGGGGCTCGGCCCGGATCACCTCTCGTGCTACGGCCTGGTCTACGAGAAGGGCACCGCTCTCTGGAAGCAGTGGAACGCCGGCTCCGTCCGCGCGCTGGACGAGGAGACCGAGCGGGCGATGTACGCCCACACGATCGACCGCCTGGACCGCGCGGGCCTGGCGATGTACGAGATCTCCAACTTCGCCCGCCCCGGCCACGAGTCGCGGCACAACCTCGTCTACTGGGCCAACGACGCCTATTTCGGGGTCGGCCTGGGCGCCGCCCGATATTTGCGCGGCGTCCGGTCGACGAATACGCGGGATCTATCCGCTTACTTACGTCGATTGGAAGCCAATCAGGAGGTAAACGGCCCGTCGGAGACGCTCGATTCGGAGGCCCGCGCTCGCGAGACGGCCGTGCTCATGCTCCGGCGGACACGGGTCGGCCTCGATCGCGACGACTTCGCGATGCGGACGGGGTTCGGGGTCGACGACTTGCTCGCCGTGCCGATCGGCCGGGCCGTCGCCCGTGGCCTGCTCGACGACGACGGGCATCGGGTCCGCTTCACGCGTGAGGGGCTGTTCCTGGCGGACAGCGTGCTCTGCGAGCTGCTCTGAGAGAAGGGCCGGGCGACGTCGGGCCGTACGGAGCTGGGCGGGCGGCCGGGGCAGGGCCCCGCATGCCGGGCGAAGTCTCGGCTAAAAACCCTCGCCCGGAACACGAGGCCCGTGCCCCGGCGGTCCGCCGAAGGAACGGACCGCGGACGTCGTCGTGCGCGCATTCGGCTCAATCGTTCGTGACGATTTCGAGGTTCAGACCGAGCCGGCCGAGCTCGCCGAGGAGCTTCGACTCCCACTGCAGGTCGAAGAGGTCCTGGTCGATCCAGGCGTCGAGGTAGACGTTCAGCTCGACGCCGTGGTTGCGGAGCGAGTCGACGCTCTCCTTGGGGACGCGCGAGAGGAAGTCCGCGAACTCGATCTGCCCGGCCCGGAAGGCGTCGCCGAGGGCCACGGACGGCTCTTCGCGGTCCCAGAAGGCGTCGGCCGCGAGGTCGAGGACGATGATCCGGATCGTCTTCCACCAGCCGCCGTTGCCCACGGCCCGATAGCGCTCGGCGTCGACCTGGAGGCGGTCGAGTACAAGCTCGCGGCTCACCCCCGTCCCCGACGGGTCCCACGCACGTAACGAGAGCTCGCACTGGTGCATCATGAATCTCGCCCGGAAGGCGACCTGCGCGGGGCCAGTCGGGGCGGGATGCATCCTGCGAACGGCCGGGCGGGGGACGAACTCCCCGCCGTACTCCCTGCGGGCGGCGGACCCTTCGGGCCCGCGGCCTCCCACCTCGACCAGGGCTCGGCACGGCCGGAACGGTCGGGGACAAACCCGTCGCGGCGCTCGTGTCGCGACGGAGTGGCCCGTGTCTGCGTCGCTCCGTGGCCACACGGACCGAGACTGTCTTAATAAACCCGGAGGCTCGCGTCAACGCCGTGGACAAGAGTCAACATGGCGAGCGCAATGGGCGAACAAATCCGATACATGCATGCAGTTGGCGTCGAGGCGGCCTTCCGACACCGTCACTAAAATGCGAGACCCTCCCCAGATGAGCGGGAGGGTCTCGATCCGATTCCCATTTCATCGGACGGCGTCCCGGCCGATCAGAGCTTGCGGAGCTGGTCGGCGCGGGCGGCAAGCTTGATGACGGCCGTCTGGAACAGGCCGCGGGCGTTGGCGCTGGCCTTCTTGTACGAGTCGACGAAGCCGTCGGCCTGCGACCAGGTGATCACCTCGAGGATCTGCTTGGTCATGAGGCCGAGCATCTCGTCGATCGTCGGCGCCGCCGCGGCGACGGGGGGGGCGAGGGCGGCCGACTTCGGCTCCCAGGGTGGAACGCGCGCCTTTGGCGCCAGCCCCTGGAGCGGCCGGGCCGTGGGTCTCCTCCCACGGGGCCTTGTCGGCCTCGCGGCCGCCGCGGTCGCGCGGGTCCTCCGGGCCGGTCGCCTTTCCCTTTGGCGCCGCTCATTCGGGTCGCGGGGAAGGCCGGCCGAGGTGTACGTCTTCCCGTCCGAGCCCACGCGGCTGACGGCCGCGGAGATCTGCTTCGACTCCTCGAGCGCCTTGCGGATCTTGCCGATCAGCTCGCGGCCGATCCCCAGCTCCTCCGAGAGCCGCCGGTCGGACCAGTCGGCGTGGAGCCGGAGCTTGACCTCGACCGCCCGCCGCCGCTCGGCCCGCGAGAGCGGCAGCCCGTGGAACAGGTTGACGCTCGCGACGAAGTCGAGCGCCTCCGACATCGTCCCCTTGATGATCTCGGCCTTGATCGTCCGCCGCCCGAGCATCACCGCCGCGGCGTGGCGGTGCCATCCGTCGGCCAGCAGCCAGCGGCCGTCGACCTCGTACACCGTCACCGGCGGAAGCCGGTTCCACGAGTCGGCGTAGCGCTCGACCGTGTAGTCGTCCAGCCGATCCCGCAGATAGAGATTCGGCTCGAGGATCAGATCGTCGATCGGCAGCTCTCGAATGTTCATCTCCGACCCTCCGCCTCGTCGATGGAGGCGACCTGACTATTCCGGGACCTCGCCTTGCTCATTACCATCGGTCTGAGTGAACTCGATCTTTGTGAATTTCAGAAAAATGGGATGACTGCACAATTTGCGGGATTGAGGGGAAATGCGAATTCTCGTGACAGGAGCGGCTGGCGGGCTTGGGACTTACGTCGTTGAGGCGCTCGTGTCGGAGGGCTCAGGCGTCGTCGCATGGGGCAGGGCGGGTGGGACGACCGCGGGTGTCGACGTCGAGGGAGTCGACCTGGAGACGGCAGGGTGGGAGACGAGGCTCGAGGTAATCGCGCCGGATGTCGTTTTGCACCTTGCTGCGATGAGCGCGGCGGAATCCGTGCGGCTTGACCCGGAGCGTGGGCATCGGGTCAATGTCGATGCGACGCGGCGGCTGGCCGCGTGGTGCGGCCTCCGCGATCGTCGCCTCGTGTTCACGTCGACGGACCTCGTGCTCGACGGAACGAGGCCGTGGAACCGCGAGGAGGACCCGGCCGAGCCGATCCTCGCCTACGGCCGCACGAAGCGCGCGGCCGAGCCGTTCGTAGCCGCGACCCCACGCGGCCTGGTCGCCCGCGTCGGCCTGCTCTTCGGGCCGAGCCGAAACGGGCGGGAGGCATATTTCGATCGGATCGTGGGCGCCTTATCGCGGCGTGCCCCAATCACTTTTCGAGGACGAATACCGGACGCCGCTCGACCTGGCCACGGCCGCGCGGATCCTGATCGCGCTGGCTCGATCGGACGCGGAGGGGATCATCCACGTCGCCGGCAACGAACGGATGAGCCGATTCGACCTGATCCGAAGGGCGGCGGAGGCCCTTGGCCTCGAGTCGTCGTTGGTTCGCGCCAATCGCCGGACCGACGCGATCCTTCCCGAGCCCCGGCCGGCCGACGTCTCCCTCGATACATCACGCCTCGCCGCGTTGCTCCCGGGCATCAATCGGCCGACCGTTGAGGAGGCGATCGTGCGATTCAAGGCCACCGGTGAAACCCGCGACGCTCAAACAGCGTAGTCTTGGGAGGGCGAGGCTCCGCCCGAGCCGGGGCATCCGCCCGTCCGGCGCGTTATACCCGGGCTCGGACGGAGCCTCGCCCTCCCGGAGAGGGTGCCCTGAATCCCGCGCAGGAGAGTCCAGGAATGCGGCGACTCGTGCTTCTCGGCCTCGCGATGTTCCCTTTCCAGGTCCGCGGGGCCGACGGCGTCATGCCCACATACCACCGCGACATCGAGCCGATCCTCCAGCGGCACTGCCAGGAATGCCACCGGCCCGGGCAGGTCGCGCCGTGGCCCCTCATGACGTATTCCCAGGCGCGGAAGATGGCCCAGTTTCTCGCGAACGTGACCCGCGACCGGCAGATGCCGCCGTGGCACGCGTCGACGACCGAGGGCGGTCCGTTCCGCGACACGCGCGTCCTCTCGGACGTTGAGATCACCGCCATCGCCGACTGGCAGAAGGCCGGCGCCCCGGAGGGCGACCCGAAGGACGCCCCGCCGCCGAGACACTTCGAATCCGACTGGCCCCTGGGAACGCCCGACCTGGTGCTCAAGCCGTCCGATGCCTACAAGCTCCCGGGCGAGGGACCGGACGAGTTCCGCGTCTTCGTCATCCCATCGGGGCTGAAGGAAGGCAAATGGATCGGTGCCGTCGATTTCCGCCCGGGCAACCCGACGGTCGTCCACCACGTCCTCGCCGCGATCGACACGACAGGCCGCGCCCGCAAGATGGACGAGGCCGATCCCGGGCCCGGATACAAGACGTTCGCCGGCTTCGGCAGCGGGCCGGCCGGCCTGCCGTTCATCCCCTCGGGCGGCCTCTCGGGCTGGGCACCCGGCAAGGCCCCGCGCTACCTACCCGAGGGCGTCGGCCGCTACATCCCCGCCGGCGCCGACGTGCTCCTGCAGGTCCATTACCACAAGTCGGGCAAGGCCGAGACCGACGCGACGTCGATCGCCCTCTATTTCGCCAGGGGTCCCGTCGACAAGCTCGTCCGCGGGGCCGCGGTCTTCCCGCCCAGGCCGGGACCGTTCCGGCGACCGAGCCTGAACATCCCCGCGGGCGAGGCCAACTACCCGATCAACGGCACGTTCACCGTCGCCTACGACGCTCACGCCCGCGCGGTGATCCCGCACATGCACTGGCTTGGCAAGGACTTCACCCTCGTCGCCGAGCGGCCCGACGGCTCGAAAACAACGCTCATCAAGGTCGACCGCTGGGACTTCAACTGGCAGGACACGTACGAGTTCGTCGACCCCGTGCCGCTCCCCAAAGGGACCACGATCCGGATGGAGGCTCACTTCGACAACTCGGCCGACAACCTCGCCAACCCGAACGACCCGCCCAAGGACGTGACGTGGGGCGAGCAGACGACCGACGAGATGTGCATCGGCTTCCTCCAGCTGACGCGCGACGACGAGCACCTCGGCAACAGGCCCCCCGCGCGGCTCGCGGCGCCGACGGGCCTCGGGCAGAGAGGGGATTGACGAGGGAGAATTAACCGCCGATGACGCCGATTTACGCAGATCAAAGAAATCAATTCTTCATCTGCGTAAATCGGCGTCATCGGCGGTTAATTCGTCTTATCCGACTTTCGGATGCAGCTCGTGCCACCCCGTCGCCTGCTGGAACGTGACTCCCAGCGAGAGCACGACGTCCTCGGCATAAGCCCGCCCGTCGATCTGGAGCGCGGTGGGCAGGCCCTCCTTGTCGAGCCCGATCGGCAGCGTGAGCGCGGGCGTACCGCAGACGTTGCCTTCGAGGAGGAGCGAGGCCGAGCGGAACGACTTGCCGAGGCCCTCGGTGATCTTGCCTGCCGTGCCCGAGCGGCCCGCGGTCAGGACGGCGTCGAACGGGGCGAGCCAGGCGTCGTACTCGCGGCAGATCCGGGCGCGGATCCGCTGGGCGCGGAGGTACTCGGTCGCGAGGATCGTCTGCGATGCGAAACCGCCGATCTTGTCCTCGGGCGCGGTCAGGCCGAAGACGTCGCCCGAATCGAGCATCTGCTCGAACGCCGACGCCTTCTCGGCGCCCAGGATCGTCGTCGCAACCGGCCCGCTCGGCCAGTCGGGCAGAGCGGCCTCCTCGATGGTCGCGAACCCCTTGAACACCTCGAGCGCCCGCTCGAAGTGCTCGCGAACCTCCGGCTGCGCGTTCTTCACCCCATCCTTGAGGATCGCCAGCTTGAACTTGCGTCCCAGGGGCACGACGGCCTTCCAGCGGAAGGGACGATCGGAAGCTGAGGGGTCGTCGGGGTCGGGACCGGCGATGGCGTCAAGGATGGTGCCGCAGTCGAAGGCCGTGTGCGCCATCGGGCCGACCTTGTCGAGCGTCCACGAGAGCGCCATGGCCCCGGCCCGCGAAACACGTCCGTAGGTGGGCCGCAGCCCGGAGAGCCCGCACTGGCTGCTCGGCGAGTTGATGCTGCCGATCGTCTCCGACCCGATCGCGAACGGCACGAGCCCCGCCGCCACGGCGGAGCCCGAGCCCGACGAGCTGCCGCCGCTCCACCGCCCGGTGTCCCACGGGTTCAGGCCCGGTCCGGTGAGGCTCGCGTTGGCCTGGCGGTATCCCATGCCGCCGGCGATCTCGACCATGCTCAGCTTCGCCACGAGCACCGCGCCGGCGTCGCGGAGCTTCTTGACGACCGTCGCATCCTGGTCGATCACCCGCGACCGATACGGCTCCGCGCCCCACGATGTGGGATGGCCCTTCGCGGCGAGCAGGTCCTTCGCCCCGTACGGAATGCCATGCAGCGGCCCGCGGTCGCGCCCGGCCTTCAGCTCGGCGTCGGCCTTCGCGGCCTGGTCGAGGGCGAGCTCGCGGGTCAGAGTCACGACACAGTTGTACTTTGGGCCGTGCTTCTCGAGCCGATCGAGGAAGAACCTCGCCAGCTCGACGCATGAAAACTCCCCCCCACGCAGCCGCGCCGAAGGACGGGCAGGGGGGCGAAGGCCAGGTCAGGGCTCGTCATCATCGCCTCATGAGATGGCGGGAGAATTCGGAGAACGATCCGCCGATGACGCCGATGCACGCCGATGAAATGCGGGAAATGAACCGCAGAGGACGCAGAGTCGCACAGAGATAAAGAGAGATGAAAATTCCCTCTCTTCCTCTCTCTGCGTGAGTCCGCGCCCTCTGCGGTTGATTCTCCCTTTCCCCATCGGCGTCCATCGGCGTCATCGGCGGATGATCCTCTTCCGTGTCGGTTATTCGACGGACCAGCGGATTTCGGAGAGGTCGCGGACCAGGCAGGCGAGCAGGGGATACTTGCCGCGGAGGAGCAGGAGGTAACGGCAGTCGGTGACGCGCCGGCCGTACGCGAGCGAGAGCCGGTCGCGGGCGTGGTCGACGAACAGCGCGGGGTCGGGAGGCGGGACGTAGCGGCCCTGGAGCGTGGGGACATAGCGCGAGAGGTCGAACACCTCGATCCGGCATGTCGCCCGCTCCGCGGCGGGGTCGACGGTCCGCCCATGGACCGTGTCGGTCGGCAGCGCCACGGCCAGCAGCTTGCCCTCGATCTCGAGGTAGAGCTGGAACCGGAGCTCCTTGCTCTCGAACGTGTAGCTGATCAGCCGCGCGCCTGCGGACCGCGCGATGAGTTCGTCGAGGGTTTGCATGGAGATCGATGGATTCCGAACTCTGGAGGTTTCCGTTCGGGTGTGTCATCGGTCCGGGTGGGGCGGGCCTCCGTGCCCGCCCGACGGGGCCGACCCCGGCGGGCACGGAGGCCCGCCCCACCCGGATCTCGACCCTGCGGCGGCCGACTCGAGCGACAACCGCCCTACGGGGCCAGCGGCCCGCGATACGGATGGAAGACCGGGAATGGGCCGTCGCCGTTGCCGAGCGAGATCTTCCGCAGCGCCTCGCCGCGGCGGACGACACCGGCGACCTCACTGCGGATCGCCGCGCGGGCCTTCTCGTCGAGCTGGGCGTGCTTGCCGAACCGGGCGAGCAGCAGCGCCATGCGGGCGTCGACCTCGTCGGGCGGTTTGGGCGTCTCCTTCGGCTTGTCCTTCTTCTCGTCGGCCTTCGGCTCGTCGGCCAGCGCCCCGGCGCGACCACGGCGGCCGCGGCCAAGGCGCGGGCGAAGTCGCGGCGCGGGATCGATTCCGATCCGGTCATGACGTCGATTCCTCCGGGATGTGCCCCTGTCGTGAGAAGAAGAGATAGGCTGGAAGGCCCAGCGCGATGATGCCCATGCCCGCCAGCGACTCGAAGCGGTTCTCCTCGTACATGCTCCAGAGGAAGATCACGGCCCCGACGATGTAGAGCGCCGGCGTCAGCGGATAGCCCCACGTCCGATACGGCCGCGGCAGGTCGGGCCGGGTCCGCCGCAGGACGAAGACGCTCGCGATCGAAGCCGTGTAAAAGATCGTCGCGCCGAAGATGACATAGGTGTAGAGGACATCATACAGCGGCTTCTCGTGGAGCTTCGCCCATGCGGTGTGCGCCACGCGGGCAGGCCCGACTTCGGCGGCTCGACGAGGAGGAAGAGCGAGCCCGCGACCGTGAGGATCATCGACCAGACTGTCTGCGCCATAATGGCGTTGGCCGGCGTCTGGAACCGCGGGTGGATCGTGCAGAGCTCGCGCGGGAAGAGGCCGTCGCGGGCCATCGCGAAGTAGGCCCGCGGGCCCGACAACGCATTGCCGTTCAGCGCGATGTAGATCGAGCCCATGACCAGGAGCGCGATCGCCCTCCGCCCCCACGGCCCGACGAGCCGGGCGAAGAACTCGCCAGCGATCGGCTTGCTGTCGACGCCGGCCATGGCGATGGCCTCGGGCAGCGGGATCACGAGGTGATAGGCGAGCGTCACGGCCAGGTAAATGCCCGTGAGCAAGGCCATGCCCCAGACGAGGGCTCGCGGCACGTTCCGGCCGGGGTCGGCGACGTCCTCGGCCATGTTGCCGGCGTTGACCCATCCGTCGTAGGCCCAGAGCACGGCGATCAGGGCCGCCATGAAGCCGGAGAAGAGGCCGGTCGTCGAGGACGATGGCCACATCGGTTCGAGCCGGGCCGGGTCGGCCTTGCCCAGGATGAAGGGCAGCACGATCATCAGCCCGAGCGCGGAGACCTTGAGCACGGTCCCCGCGATCTGGACGCCGCCGCCGACGCGGGTGCCGATAATGTTGATCGCGGCGACCGTCGTCATCGCGACGACGGCCACGGCCATCTGCCAGACCAGCGGATTCAGGCCGCCGGGCGCGGGGACGAGCCGGGCGAAGTAGAGCGCGAAGCCCGCGGCGAGCGTTGCGACCGAGCCGGCGCGGATCACCAGGAACTCGGACCAGCCGAACAGGAAGGCCGGCAGCCGGCCGAGGGCCTCTTTCAAGTAAACATACGGCCCGCCCGCGTGCGGGAGCATTGCGGCCAGCTCGGCCAGCGTGAGCGAGCCGGCCATGCTGAACAGGCCGCCCGCGATCCAGACGAGGGCGATTCCGCCGAGGTAGGGGACGTCGCGCACGATCTTGGCCGGGACGATGAAGATGCCCGAGCCGATGACCGAGCCGACGACGCAGGACATGGCGGCGGCGAGGCCGAGCACGCGGGGGAGTTCGTGGGTGCCCGGCCTGGCCTCGGTGCTCATCGCTCGGGCCCGCCCGGCCGGGCCTCGGGCTTGGGCTCGCCGCCCACGACCGGCTTGGGGGCCGGCGCGGGCTCGGCCGCGCGGGGCGGCCTGGGCTCGTCGGCGGCGAGCTTCGCGACGGCGTTCAGGGCCGCCGAGGCCGCGTCGAGCCGCTCGACCAGCGCGGCGACCTGCGTCCCGAGCAGGGCCGCGTCGTTGTCATTGACCGCCTGGCGCACGCCCGGCAGCGGCCAGCAGGCGTAGCCCGTCGTCAGGCCCGGCGCGTAGATCGAATGCTTGAACCAGGTCCGGCCGGGCAGTCCGGCAGGAAGCAGGAACGAACGCTCGACCCGCGTCAGCGCGTCGTTGACCCGGGCGAGCTTCTCGGGGGCGACCCCGTCCCTGCCGGCTAGCTCGGCCGTCGCGCGGTCGGCGGCGACGGCCAGCGCCTGGAAGTTCTTCACGGCCTCGACGAGCCGCGGCAGGCCCACGAACTCGATCGGCGGCTTCGCGCCGGGGTCGACAGCGCGGACCTTCCGGGCGACCATCCGCCGGAGGTCGTCGACGTGGTCGCGGACCGCGTCGGCGTAGGCGGTGAACTTCAGCGGGACCACCTCCGCCCCGGCGGCTCGCATGGCGATCAGGGTGTAGAGCCGCGCGGCCGTCGCATGGGTGACGAACTCGGGGTCGCCGAACTTCTCCATCCAGAAGAAGTCGTCATAGATCGAGTGATAGACGCCGTAGCGACCCGTGAAGCCGACGTCGATGGCGGGCACGCCGAGATGATCGACGAACGCCGTGTAATCCGACCCGGACCCGAGCGGGTTGAGCTGCGGCGTGAAGCTTCGAGGCTGGCCCGCCAGCGACGCGGCCGAGACCGGGCCGCCGTTCCAAACCGTCTCGTCGAGGTCGAGCGGACCGCCGCCGGCCCAGGCCGCGCGCTGCTTCGAGACCCAGACGTCGCGGAGGCTCCGCCCGCTCCGGACGTCGGTCACGCCGCCGGCTGCCTCGAGGAGGAAGTCGCGCATCGAGGGCACGCCGTCGAGGTCGAGGTTCGGACCGGAGACGGCCGAGTCGACGTTGAGCATCATCACGGCCTTCTGGTCGATGTCCGCCGCGTGCTCGTCGGCCCACTCGGTCGAGCCGACGAGGCCGTACTCCTCGGCGTCCCAGCTCGCGTAGACGAGCGTGCGCCGGGGCTTCCAGCCCGCCTTGACCGCCTCGCCGAGCGCCGGCACATCTCCATCGTCGAGGCCGTGCCGCTCGACGGGTCCACCGCGCCGTAGACCCAAGCGTCGCGATGGTTGCCGATCATCACCCAGCGGTCCGGCTCGACGGCCCCCTTGATTTGGGCGACGACGTTCCAGATCGTCCGGACCTTGTACTCCTGCGTCACCGCGAAGTGGACCTCGCTCGGCCCCGGCCCGACGTGATAGGGCAGCGGCAGTCCGCCCTGCCAGCCAGGCGGGGCGTTCGGACCGCCGAGGTTCTGGAGGATCGGCTTCGCCGCGTCATAGCCGATCGGCAGCGAGGGGATCGTCGCGAAGTAGTCCTCGCGGACCAGGCCCGTGGCCTTCTCCCACTCCTTCACCTTGTTGACCTGCACCCGCTCGTTCTTCTCGTTGACGATGGTGGCGTTCGTGTTCAGCGTGAAGCCGTCCATCTCGTCGAACGGGATGCGTTTGGCGTTCTTGACCGAGGGCGTGTTGGGCGTCGACGGATCGCCCGGCCCGAGCGAGAGGAACTGGACGCTGCCGCGCTGGAGCGCCGAGCCGGGCCGGTACGGGCCGTTCGGGTAGACGTCGCCGCGGCCGTAGCCGTCATCGGCCGGGTCGGAGAAGATCAAGAGGCCGGCGCCCGCGCTTCTGGGCGTTCCGCAGCTTGAGGCCGCGGAAGATCTCGCCGTAGCGGACCAGGACGATCTTGCCGCGGACATCGACGCCCAGGCCTTCGAGCGTGGCGAAATCCTCGGGCCGGCCGTAGTTGGCGTAGACGACCTGCGCGGCCACGTCGCCCGAGACGCCGTAGCCGTGGAAGGCCGGGAAGGCGTCGGGGCTGGCCGAGTCCTTGTCGGCGGGGTTCGGCTCCTCGGTGGTCTTGAGCGGCTGCGGGGCCGGGCGGAGGATCTCGAGCTTCACCGAGCCGGGGATCGGATAGTTGAGCAGGACTTCATATTCGGCGATCTCGGCGTTCCAGCCCCACGAGGCGAGCTTGTCGCGGAGGTCGATGGCGGTCTTCTGATCGGCCAGGGTGCCGGCGACGTGCGGCTCCTCGGTCAGCGCGCGGAGCCACGCCCGCGCGGCGTCGGGCGTGGGGACGGCCAGGGCCTTCGCCTCGGCCTTCGCCTGGGCACCGCGCGAGGCGGGCGCGAAGCCGATCGGCCCGGCGCTCTCCTGCGCCGCCGCCGCCGCGACGCCGAGCCACACGGCGAGCAATCCGGCCGCGCCGGTGATCGGGGTCGGTCGCATGGAACTCGCGCCTCCGGCGATTTGATCCTTGACAGGGGCGTCGTCCCGGGGCGAGACTCGGGCCGGCGGGCTCTCGGCGGGACTTCAGGATACGCCCGATCCCCGGGCGAATCCAGACCCCGCCGCGACTCCTGCCGTCACTTCCTCCTGTTCCGACACCTCGCGACCGGACATCGAGGCGCCACCCCTTGCGGCCGCGCCCCGCGGGAGTCATCACCATGGGCCTGTCATTCACCGTCGGCGGGACGCGCGGGACGTTCGAGGACCGGCTCGCATCGGAGGTCGCCGTGGTGCTCGACCACGCCTTCGGCGCCGAGGGGGACTGGGAAGGTGTGCCCCCCCGGCGGTACGGCGAGCTCGACGGCACCGGCTGGGCCGACCTCCAGGCCCGCGCCGCGGCCGAGCTCGGCCCCGAGTCGGTGCCGAACCTGCTGGCCCTGGGCGACGCGGGCCGGGGCGTCTACCTGCCGGCCCACGTCCGCGCCGTGAGCCTGCCGACCTCCGCCGGCGCCCTCCGCTGCGCGAGCCTGCACGGCCTCCGTCGCGAGCTGGCCGAGCTGGCCGAGCGCTGGGACGTCCCGCTCGACGACGCCTCGCTGCTCGACGTCCTCCGCACCTTCGCCGACCCCGACGACGGGCCCGTCGCCGACGCGCCCGAGGTCCTCGCCTTCGCCAGGCTGGCCCTGGCGGCGAACGAGGCCGTTCGGAGGGACTGCCCGCTCTGGCTGGTGGGGTGACGCGGCCCGGTCACGACCGATCGGCCGGCGCGCACCGCGGGCGCGACCCGGTCCCGGGCCTCGCTTTGATATTAATCTATCTCGATCTCAACGGCGCGAAACGCGTCCGCCGGGCGGCTCCGCGACCCTAATCGGTGCCCGCGGGCCGTCAATCGGGGCGGCGACGGGGGCCGGGGCCGGGACGGCGTCGCGGGCGCCGAGCGAACCCGGCGCCACGGTGGATGTCGGGGGCTCTGGCGCAGATTCGTCGGACGTATCTTCTTGTATATTATCGAGTTGCGTCTCGCGATCCGCCCGGTCCGCCCCCGACTTCTCCAGCATGATCAATTGCCCGATCGTCGCCCGCAGCGATCGATCGATCGCCATCTCGTACCGATGCCGCAGCTTCCCCTCCTCCGACCCGTCGCAGTACGCCGCCGCCACCGCGCGGGCCCGCAGGTCGGCCGGGTCGGGCTTCTGGCTCCGGAGCTCGCGGAGCCGCGCGACCTGCTCGGCCACCGCCTTGCGCAGGAGCTCGACCGCGGCCTGGCGCTCGCCCTCCGGCAGCGGGAAGATGACCACGCAGTGGCCGTAGTCGAAGCACGGCCGATCGGCGAAGTCGGCGTTGTTCGCCGCCAGCAGCCGCGCGGAGGCCTTCGGGATCGGCCCGGCGTGGTGCGGGTACTCGTCGAGCCGGTGGCCCGTCACCATCATCAGCGTCTGGTGGTAGCGCGGCTGGTCCCAGCCGGAGGGCCCCGCCTCCAGGGCGCGCTCGAGCTCGCCGCAGGAGGCGATCACGCGGTCGATCCCGGTGGCGTCGAGCTCCAGGAGCGTCTGTGCGCCGCCTGGGTCGGTGTCGGCGCGGGAGACGGCGCGGTCGACGCGGTTGAACCGCTCGAAGTCGAAGGTATCGCCGGCCAACTCGGCGCGCCTCCCGAGCCAGGCGCACTCGGCCTTCACGGCCCTGGTCAGCCGCCACGAGGCGACCGCGGCCCGCTGGACGAGAACGGCGCGGGTGTGGCTGGCCGGTTTCCAGTCGTCGATCCAGGCCTGGTGCTCGGCCTCGAAGGCGGCGGGATCTTCGCCGGGGAGGATGACGTGCTCGGCGCGGAGGCCGTGCTTGAGGCCGTTGAACTTGGAGACGGCCTTGCCCTCGGGAGAGGTGGGGCCCTTGGATTTCTTGCCGTTGATTCGGCTCGCTTCGCGCTGCTTCTCGGAACGCATCGGTGATGACCCCTGGTGGATTCGGGGCGTCGCCGCCCCCACTTCGCCGCGCAAGACAATGCGCGGCTCGCATACAGGTATCATCGCAATCGGGGGCCGGATCGTTCTCCGGGAGGGCGAGGCTCCGCCCGAGCCCGGGTCTCGGGCCGGTCTGTCGGGAGGGTGCGACACCCCCCGGGCCGGGCGTCAGGCCCGGGCTCGGACGGAGCCTCGCCCTCCCGGGGGAGCGCACGGGCCTGATGGCCGGGAGGGCGAGGCTCCGCCCGAGCCCGGGTATCGGGCCGGTCCGTCGGGAGGGTGCGACACCCCCCGGGCCGGGCGTCAGGCCCGGGCTCGGACGGAGCCTCGCCCTCCCGGGGGAGCGCACGGGCCTGATGGCCGGGAGGGCGAGGCTCCGCCCGAGCCCGGGTATCGGGCCGATCCGTCGGGGGGATGCGACACCCCCGGGGCCGCGCGTGAAACTCGGGCTCGGGCTGAGCCTCGCCCTCCCGAGGTACGGTCCGTCGGCCAACGGCGGCGCCCCCCGGGCTCGGGCGGAGCCTCGCCCTCCCGGGGACTTCGGGCCGGTCGGGTATTGGCCCCGGGCACCGGTGGGAAGATCCGCCAGCGGCACCCGGCGCAACGACTACTTATCGTCCTTCTGCTTCTTGCCCTCGATATCCCACTCGCGCTTCTCGCCTCCGAAATCCGAGGAGCCCTTCCCCTTGAGCTTGTCGCCCTCGACCGTCAGCTTGTACTCGATGGTGATTCCGTCATCCATCCCGGCCAACTTCCGCACGGCGATGAAGGTCAGCGTACCGTCCTTCAGCTTCAGGTCCTTGAGCTTCGTGTCGTCCTGGTCCGGCCAGCCCATCGTCCCGGCGAGGTTGTCCCCGTCCTTCTTGATTTTCAAGGTGGCCGTCCGCTGCTGTCCGCCGATCTCATACTCGCACTTCCATGTCCCGACCGGATCGACCACCTTGTCGTCCGCCGCGCCCGCCAGACCGCATACCCCGAGGACCAACGCGATCGAGAGAATCGCCTTCATGATCGCCTCCGAGATCGTGTCGCGACGGAAGCCGCCCGACGCAGACCGCCACCCGCCGCGGGCAGCGATTGTATCGATGCCGCAGCCGGTGGTCAGTTCTATGGCCGGACAAAACGGTGTGCAGCCGCCCCGAATCTTGCCGCGAGCTCTCTGGGTGGCCGGGGCAGAGCGCAGCGGTGCCCCGGGGGTGCCGGCCCGCGATCCCGGGGCACCGCTTCGCTCTGCCCCGGCCGCCCGGCCCCGATCCCGCCAAGACGGGGTCAGGAGCCCTAAATCCTACGGCTCCTGACCCCGTTTCATCCGGGCCCGGCGGAATCTGGGAACTCCCCGCTAAGAAACCGCGTCAAGCTCCGTTGTCCTAAGGTGGATGGGACCCAATCCCCCGCGAGCCTCACGATGGGCAAGCCCGAAGCCCCCGACGCCGCCTGGATCCAGGCGGCGGTGGAACGGTTCCAGCGGCCGCTGACGCTCTACGCGGGGCGGATGCTCGGCGACGACGACGCGGCGCACGACGTCGTGCAGGATACGTTCCTGCGCCTCTGCGCAGGAGCGGGAGGCGATCGAGCCGCGGCTCGCCGAGTGGTTGTTCACCGTCTGCCGGAACCGCGCGCTCGACGTCCTGAGGAAGGAGAGGCGGATGACCCAGCTCAGCGACGACCACGCCCGGGTCCGCCCCGGCACCGACCGCGACCCGGCCGACTCGGCCGCCAGCCGCGACTCGGCCAGGAAGGCCCTGAGGCTCCTCGATAGCCTGCCGCCCAACCAGCGCGACGTGATCCGGCTCAAGTTCCAGAACGACTTCTCCTACCAGGAGATCAGCCGGATCAGCGGGCACAGCGTCAGCAACGTCGGCTATCTGATCCACGTCGGCCTGAAGACTCTCCGTCGCCAACTCGCCGAGGGCCCCACGGCCCCGGCGCAAGCCTGATACAAGAGCCCCCGAGATGCTGGAGGCCGCTTCGATGCCCTTCGACCCCGACGACCCGCGCCTGACCGCCTACGCCCTCGGCGAGCTCGACCTCGCCGACCGGCGCCGATCGAGGCGATCCTCCGCGACGACCCCGAGGCCCGCAACTTCGTCCTGGGCGTCGAGGAGACGGCCCGGCTCCTGGCCGACGAGCTCCGCCACGAGACGAGCGCCTCGGACGGCCTCGACCCGGCCCGCCGCGAGGCGATCGAGCGGCACCTGGCCGCGCCGGCGACCCTGGCGATCGCCGCCCCCCCCGCCAAGGCCCGGTTCCGCGCGTGGATGCCGCTGGCCGCCGCGGCGGGGATCGCCGGCGTGGCCGCCGCGGTGACGCTGCCGCAGTACCTGGCCCGCCGCAATGCCGCGTTCCAGCTTGCCCGTGTCGATAAGATGCCGCCGGCCGTGAAGGGCGTCCTCGATGCGCCGCTCGACGTCAAGGACGCGCGGCGTGCCGGCGGGCCGGAGGTCGTCTCGGCCAATGGCTTCGGCGAGGCCTCCGTGGCCCCGGAGCCGGCCCGGCCAGCGCCCGCGGGTGGCCAGGCCCTGGGGGAGACGGTGGCGTCGGACGGTCTCGTGGTCCGGAAGGTTCAGGACGGTCGCGACCAGTTCAAGGCGAACTTTGCCCGCGACCTCGGGTCGATCGCCCGGGCGGAATCATCGGCCGCCCGGCCGCGTGCCGTCGCGGGCGAGGCCGCCCCGGGGCTGGCGCTCGGCGTCACGGTGCCGACACCCGCGGCCGGCGGCCGCGCCGCAGGGGGGATGGGCGGAGGCGGCGGGGGGATGGGCGGGATGGGCGGTGGCATGGCGGACGCCTCGGTGGTGGCCCGGAATGACCGCGGTAGCCGAGGGGCGGCCGCGCCCGCGACGGGAGTTCCGGCCGATCGGGGCGAGACGGCCTTGAGGTCCGACCTGGCGGCCCGGACGGCGGCTCCGGTCGACTCGAGCCGGTCGATGGCCCGGGCCGAGCAGGCGGCGGAAGGCGAGAAGCTTGGTCGCACTGTGGCCGAGGGCTTCGGCGCCCCGTCAGGCCGCCAGCCCGCGGTCGTCGGTACGCAAGGCGCCGGGATCGCCAACTACCAGCCGAACGCGAATGGCGCCGCCCCGCCGGGCCTGGCCGTCCCGCCCGGCCAGCCGGCCCAGGGGCAGGTGGCCGGCAATAATCAGCCGGGGCAGCCGGGCCAGAATGCGCTCCTGATGAAAGGGGCGCAGCAGGGGGTCTACTACTACGACACGGGCCAGGCCAACGCCTCGAACACGGCGAACCCCGCGCAGCAGGCGCAGGGCGCGGCGAACAACATGGTGCCGTCGATCCAGAACCAGGGTACGGGCAACCAGCGGCCGGGGGGGCAGACGCAGTTCAGCGTGGACTTCGGCCTCGCCCAGAACGCACGGGCTCTCGCGGAATCGCGGAATCAGTACGGTGTTCAGCCCGGTCAGTCCCCGATGGCGAATGGGAGTCAGGGTCAGCAGCAGGGTCAGGCCCAGCCGGCGACGAACCTGACGGCGGGGCTGGACGTCGCCCAGCAGATCAAGCCGGCCGCCGCGATGCCGGCCCTGCAGCCGGGCCAGGGCGTGGCCTTCGCCCCGGCCGCGTCCGCCCCGATAATGCCGGCGCCGATCGCGACGCCCCCGATGCCGGCGCCGGCCGCGGTGGCGAGCGCGGCGAACGTGGACGCATTCGATGCCGTCGAGATGCTCAAGTCCCCCGCCGCCGGCCCGGCCGCTCCCGCGGGCAAGCCTGCTCAGGCTGTCCCGGAGGCGGACAAGAAGCTCATGGCCAAGGAGAAGGTCCAGTTCGAGGGTCAGAAGGACCTCGCCGCGGCCGCCGAGCCGGCGCAGGCTCCCGCCAAGGTCGCCAGCGGGCTCCAGGACCTGGCCAAGGCCCCGGTCCAGCTCGCCGTCGCGGACGAGGCCGCCAAGGCCCGGGGGGAGGAGGAGCTTCGCGAGATCGAGGGCAAGCGCGCCGAGATCCGCCAGCTCGCCGAGCAAGCCGAGGGCCTCCGCCGCCAGGTGGCCCGCCAGCAAACGAAGTTCGACCGCGAGTCGTACGCTCGGTTCTACGACCACCCGTTCCTGAGCGTCCTGCCGGGCAACGAGCTGTCGACCTTCGCGATCGACGTCGACACCGGCTCGTACGCCAACTGCCGCCGCTTCCTGGCCCAGGGCCAGCTCCCGCCGCCCGACGCCGTCCGCATCGAGGAGCTGCTCAACTACTTCCGCTACGACGACGCGGCCCCCAAGGGCGACGAGCCGTTCTCGGTCAACTGCGAGGTCGCCGCCTGCCCGTGGGACGCCGGCCACCGCCTGGCCCGGGTCGGCCTCAAGGGCAAGACGATCGAGCTCGACAAGCGGCCGCCGTCGAACCTCGTGTTCCTCATCGACGTCTCCGGCTCGATGGCCGACCTGAACAAGCTGCCGCTGCTGAAGGCCGGCATGAAGCTGCTCGTCGAGCAACTGACCGAGAACGACCGCGTGGGGATCGTGACCTACTCGAACGACGTCAAGGAGGCCTTCCCCTCGACGCCGTGCCACAGGAAGGCCGAGATCCTCGCCGCGATCGACGCCCTCCAGGCCGGCGGTGGCACGAACGGGGGCGCGGGGATCCAGGCCGCTTACGGGATGGCCGAGAAGAACTATCTCAAGGGCGGCGGCACCAACCGGGTGATCCTCGCGACCGACGGCGACTTCAACGTCGGCATGACGAAGGAAGAGCTGCTCGCCACGAGCGAGGCCCGGGCGAAGTCGGGCATCTTCCTGACCGTGATCGGCTTCGGCGAGGGGAACCTCCAGGAGGCGTTCATGGAGCAGCTCGCCGACAAGGGGAACGGCCACTACCTCTACATCGACACGATCGACGAGGCGCGGAAGACCCTGGTCCGCGACCTGAGCGGGACGCTGGTGGCGATCGCCAAGGACGTGAAGTGCCAGGTCGAGTTCAACCCCGACCGCTGCTCGTCGTACCGGCTGATCGGCTACGAGAACCGCGTGATGGAGGCGCAGGACTTCCGCGACGACAGGAAGGACGCCGGCGAGATCGGCGCGGGGCATTCGGTGACGGCGCTCTACGAGATCGTCCCGACCGGGGCCGTCACGAAGCTCGCGCAGGCCGATCGCCCGCTCAAGTACCGCCGCTCGAAGGGCGACGCCGTGGCCGACAGGGAGGCCAGCCCCGAGCTGTTCACTGTCTATCTCCGCTACAAGCAGCCCGACGGCGACAAGGCGAGCGAGATCAGCCGAGGCGTCGTCGACGACGGCCGCGACTTCGGACGGGCCTCGACCGACCTGAAGTTCTCGGCCTCCGTCGCCGGCTTCGGCATGCTCCTCCGCGGCTCGCCGTACAAGGGCAGCCTGACGTACCCGGCCGTGATGGAAATCGCCTCGTCTTCGCTGGGTTCTGATCCCAACGGGGATCGCAAGGGGTTCCTCGAACTGATCCGCCAGGCGGAGCAGGCCGAGGGGGTCGAGCCGCCGAAGTAGAGGGAAGACGATCATCCGCAGATGACGCCGATGTACGCCGATGAGGAGGGGGGATCGAAGAGAATCAACCACAGAGGACACAGAGAGCACAGAGAAAGAAATCGATCGATTATTTTTCCTCGATCTTTCCCTCTCTGTGCCCTCTGTGTCCTCTGTGGATGATCTCCCGTTCCCCTCTTCATCGGCGTACATCGGCGTCATCTGCGGATGATCGTCTTGTCTCCCCACGCCCAAGGGTGATCCCTTCCGCCCCGCCCGCCGACCGTCTACCATGCCGATCGCACCCCGCCACCCCTTCGGGAGACGACGGCCCATGCCCCGCGCCTTGCTCTTCGTTCTCATCACGTCCACGGCCTTCGCCCAGAACGCACCGGTCCCGGCCAGGGACGCCGCGTCGAAGATGACGCTTCCGGAAGGCTTCAAGGTCACGCTCTTCGCGGGCGAGCCCGACGTCGTCCAGCCGATCGCGTTCGCCTTCGACGACCGCGGGCGGCTCTGGGTCGTCGAGTGCCTGTCGTATCCCGAATGGAAGCGCGGGGACGATCGCGTCCTGATCTTCGAAGATAAGGACAATGACGGCCATTTCGACACCAAGAAGGTATTCCTCGACAAGGGCAAGAACCTCAGCGGCATCAACCTCGGCTACGGCGGCGTCTGGCTCTGCTCGACGCCGAACCTGATCTTCGTCCCGGATAAGAACGCGGATGACGTGCCCGATGGCGCCGGAAATTCTCATCGACGGCTGGGACCTGAAGGCGAAACATAACGTCTTCAACTCGCTGACCTGGGGCCCCGACGGCTGGCTGTATGGGTGCAACGGCATCAGCTCGAACTCGCTCCTCGGCAAGCCGGGCACGCCCGCGAAGGACCGGACGCCGATGAACTGTGGCGTCTGGCGGTTCCACCCGACGCGGAAGACGTTCGAGGTCGTCTTCCAGGGCACGACCAATCCGTGGGGCCTCGACTTCGACGAGCATGGCCAGATCTTCATCACCAACTGCGTCATCAAGCACGCCTGGCAGGGCATCCCGGGCGCGAACTACGAGCGGATGTACGGCCAGCCGTTCAACCCGCACCTGTATGAATTGATGAAGAGCCAGGCCGACCACCAGCACTGGAACGGCGTCGAGTCGTGGAGCGACATCAAGTCGATCGGCCTCACCCCCACGACCGACAGCGCCGGCGGCGGCCACGCCCACTGCGGCGGGATGATCTACCTCGGCACCAACTGGCCGGCCGAGTACCGCAATAACCTCTTCACCTGCAACATCCACGGCAACCGGATCAACCGCGACCGGCTGGAGGTGAAGGGGTCGAGCTATGTCATCAAGCATGAGAAAGACTTTCTTTTCGGCAATGATTCTTGGTTCCGCGGGGTGGCGCTGGGCTACGGGCCGGACGGGGGCGTGTACGTCGCGGACTGGTCGGACACGGGTGAGTGCCATGATTATGAGGATATTCATCGGGAGAATGGGCGGATTTATAAGATCACGTATGGGTCGCCGCCTGCGAAGCCGGTCGACCTGGCGAAGTTGAGCGTTGCCGAGCTCGTCGCGTTGCATAAGGGCGACAACCAGTGGTCCATCCGCCACGCACGGCGCCTGATTGCTGAACGGTCTGCGAAGGCCAGGCTCGACGACCTGAAGGAAATCGACCAACCAAAGGCAAACATGGTCCTAGCCCTGATGGACCTCGCGAAATCCGACCCCAGCCAAGACGACGTGCAAAGGCTGAACGTGCTCTGGACGATCTACGTCAGCGGTATACTGGCCGGTGACCAATTCGCCAGCGCGCTCCACGAGCCATCCGCTTGGGTCCGTGCGTGGGTCGTTCGGCTCCTGGTCGAGGACGTCGCGACGAAGCCGCTCGGCCCGGAGTCGCTGGCCATGCTCGCGGCTCTGGCTGAAGGCGAAACCTCGCCCATCGTCCGCATGTCCCTCACTTCCGCCCTCCAGAAAATTTCCGTCGTCGACCGCTGGCCGATCGCCGAGGCCCTCGCCGCCCACGCCGAGGACGCCTCCGACCCCTACCTCCCGCTCATGCTCTGGTACGCCGTCGAGCCGATGGTCGCGAGCGATCCTGGCCGGGCGCTTAAGCTGGCCGAGTCGGCGAAGATCCCGCTCGTCCGGCGGTTCATCTCGCGCCGCTATGCCTCGATCTCCGACCTGGGCACGCTCACGCGTTCCATCGCCGCGTCCGGCGACGCCGAGGCCCAGAAGGACCTCCTGGATGGCGCGATTGCGGGCGTGTCCGGTCGTGATGTGCCGGCCCCGGCCGATTGGCCCTCGGTCCGCGACAGGCTGCTCACGAGCCCCAGCTTCGCCGTTCGGCAGCGTGCCGGCCATCTGGCTCTGGTGCTCCACGACCCCTCGGCGATCGCCGTGACCCGCGGCATCGCCGTCGACCCGGGCGTGCCCGCCGACGACCGGATCACCGCGATCGACCTCCTCGTCTCGATCAAGGCCTCCGACCTCGCGCCGCTCCTCCAGCGACTGCTCGCCGATCGCCCCGTTCGCGCCGCCGCGCTGCGGGCGCTCGCCTCGACCGACCATCCCGAGACGGCCGCGCTGATCCTCAGGGCGTACCCGTCGCTCGACCCCTCCGAGAAGGCCGACGCCCTCGCCACGCTCGTCGCGCGGCCGGCCTCGGCGCTGGCGTTGATGGGAGCCATCGCATCGGGCGAGGTTCCCAAGACGGACATCACCCCCTCGACCCTGCAAGCTCTCGCGGGTATCGCCGACGCTCGCGTCAAGGCCGCGGTCGCGAAGGTCTGGGCCTCGGTCCGCCCCTCGCCTGCCGAGAAACGGTCCCGGATCGAAGCGCTCAAGAAGGAGCTGACCCCGGCGGCGCTCGCGAAGGCCGACCCGGGACGCGGTCGCGCGGTCTTCGCGAAGGCCTGCGCGAGTTGCCACACCCTGTTCGACGCCGGCGGCAAGATCGGCCCCGAGCTGACGGGGTCGCAGCGGACGAATCTCGACTACGTGCTCACCCACGTCGTTGATCCCAGCTCCGTCGTCGGCTCGGCGTTTCAGGTGCAGGTCTTCGCCACCAATGACGGCCGCGTGCTCTCGGGCATCGTCAAGGCCGAGGATGAGAACGCGCTGACGATTCAGACGGCGAATGATGTCGTTTTGGTTCCCAAGCGCGACCTCGAGGCGCGGCGATCGACCGGGCAATCGCTGATGCCGGAGGGGTTGTTGGAAGGGCTGAGCCAGGACGAGGTGCGCGACCTGGTGGGTTATCTGGCGAGTCCGTCGCAGGTGCCTTTGCCGCCCAGGTAGGGTCCGCTATTGCGGACCTCCCTCGTTCCCACGCTCCGCGTGGGAATGCCTCTTCCGACGCTCCGCGTCGTCCGGTCCGGAGGAATGGCCGCAGAGCGGCCGAAGAGTCATTCCCACGCAGAGCGTGGGAACGAGGGGCAGCAAGGACGAAGGGGACGAATGATGGACACCGCCCAGATCGCCCGCATCATCGACGAGATGGGCACGCTCCTCGAAGTCCGCGGCGAGAACGCCTTCCGCTGCCGCGCCTATCACAACGCCGCGCAGGCCCTGAAAGGCCTTCCCGCCGACCTCACCGCGATGATCCAGGACGGCTCGCTCGCCGCGGTCCCCGGCATCGGCGAGACGATGCTGGCGAAGATCGTCGAGCTCGCGACGACTGGCCATCTCGCGAGCAATGAGAAGCTCCGCGAGGAGACACCGCCCGGCCTCGTCGCGTTGCTGCGTGTGCCGGGGCTCGGGCCCAAGAAGATCAAGACGCTGTACGACGACCTCAAAATTGAGACCCTCGCCGACCTCCGCGCCGCGGGACAATCAGGGAAGATCGCGGCCTTGAAGGGGTTCGGGGCCAAGACCGAGGCGAAGATCCTCGAGGGCGTGACGTTCATCGAGGCGCAGGGCGACCGCGTGCTCCAGAGCAAGGCGCGGCGCTGGCCGAGCCGATCCTGCAAGCGGTCCGGTCTCAGCCGGGCGCGATCCGCGCCGAGATTTGCGGGAGCTTGCGGCGTCGGGGTGAGACGATCGGCGACCTGGATATCCTGTTCAGCGCCGACGACCCAATCCCGATCCTCGACGTCTTCACGAAGGGCCCCGACGTCGTCGCCGTCCTCGGCCATGGGCCGACCAAGGCGAGCGTGCGGTTGTGGGAGGGCGTCCAGTGTGATTTGCGGGGCGTCAGCGACGCCCAGTTTCCGTTCGCGCTCCACTATTTCACCGGGTCGAAGGCGCACAACATCGCGATGCGGCGCCGCGCGATCGACCGCGGCCTCAAACTCAACGAATACGCACTCGAAGGCCCCGACGGGCCCGTCCCCTGCCGCGACGAGACCGAGCTTTACCGGGCCCTCGGCTTGCACTACGTCCCGCCCGAGATGCGCGAGGACCAGGGCGAGTTCGAGCGTGCCGAGGCGGGCGAGATTCCGAAGCTCGTCACCCTTGACGAACTGACCGGCACCTTCCATTGCCACTCCGACTGGAGCGACGGCGGCGCCACGATCGCCGAGATGGCCGAGGCCGCGAGGGCCCTCGGGCTGAAGTACCTCGGGATCGCCGACCACTCCCGCGCGGCCGCCTACGCCGGCGGGCTGACCGTCGACCGGGTCCGCCAGCAGTGGGAGGAGATCGACCGGCTAAACGAGTCGTTCGGCGGCGCGTTCCGAATCTTCAAGGGGACCGAGAGCGACATCCTCGTCGACGGGTCGCTCGACTTCCCGGATGAGATCCTCGCGGGCTTCGACTACGTCGTCGCGAGCGTCCACTCGAACTTCGGCCTGGACCGCGACGCGATGACGCGGCGGATCGTCCGCGCCGTCGAGAATCCCTACCTGACGATGCTCGGACACCCGACGGGCCGGCTCCTGCTGGCGCGCGACGGCTATGCGGTCGATCTCGACGCGGTGATCGACGCCACGGCGAGGTCCGGCGCGATGATCGAGATCAACGCCGACCCGCACCGGCTCGACCTCGACTGGATCCACGCCCGCAAGGCCGCGGCGCGGGGGATTCCGATCGTCATCAATCCCGATGCGCATTCGACCCGGGGTCTGCTGAACCTCGACTACGGCGTCGGCGTCGCCCGCAAGGCGGGGTTGACGGCGGGGCAGGTGTTCAATGCCGCGGAGCCGGAGGAGGTGGCGCGAAGGCTGGCGGCGCCGAGGCGATCGTGATGGCCGGTTCCGGGAGGGCGAGGCTCCGTCCGAGCCGGGTATCACGCATGGCATCCGTCGGGTGCCGCTCGGAACGGACGCCGCCGATACCCGGCTCGGACGGAGCCTCGCCCTCCCGGGAAGGGTCCCCATGCGCGGCTCGACGTTGATTCCGCGGCCCGCGAGTGGTGCCGGACTTGCGGGTAGGCCGGGTGGCTCTATAATTCCGGAGTACGGAGGGGAGCGTGGTTGGGAGGAGTCAAGCGAACGTCGCGGCGCGAGGCCGCTTCGCTCGCCGGACCGCGCCTAGGTTGACCGCCCACGAAGGCCCCGGGGACCACGGCCATGCCCACGATGAATCCGGCCGATCCGAAGCCGAAGAAGAAGTTTTTCACGGTCGAGGAAGCGAACAACACCCTGCCGCTGGTCCGGGCGATCGTCACGGACATCGTCCGCCAGACCCGCGGGGTTCAGGACCTCAGGGCCCGGCTCTCGGCGATCCGCCGCGACCCGCGGAGGCCCGACGACGTCTATTCCGAGGAGATCGCGCACAGCGAGGCCGAGCTCACGGCCGAGGAGTCCTCGCTCGCCGAGCTGATCGACGAGCTCGCCCGCCTGGGTATCGAGCTGAAGGGCCCCGACGGCCTCTGCGACTTCCCCAGCCTTCGCGACGGCCGGGTCGTCTACCTGTGCTGGCGGCTCGGCGAGCCCGAAGTGATGCACTGGCACGAGCTTGACGCGGGCTTCGGCGGCCGCCAGCCGCTCGAGCGTCCCGCCAAGGCGCCGCTGCCGGCGTTCTGATCGACGCGCACTCATCCCCCGAAATCCATCCCCGGCCCGCCGCGCCGTCTATCGATGCGTCGGGCCGGCTTGCTGCGCCGCCACGCTCGCGACGTCCGGCCGGTGTTCGAGCCGCACCCAGCGCCCGCTTCCGTCCGCAATCGCGGCCGCGACGGCCGCGCTCAGCCTCGCGGCGCCGTCGCGCTTGAGGTGGAGGGCGTCGTAGAAGGCCGACGCGTCGAAGCCCATGCCGTCGACGTCGAGGACGGTGAGGCCGGCGAATTCCGCCTGCAATCCGCGGAGATAGTCGCGGTATCCCGCGTGCAAGCCGAGGTGCGTACGCACGGCCAGGGCGCCGGGGCTGAGGGTCGTGGTCACCCAGTAGACGTCGATTCCTTGCGCCTCGGCCAGTGCGAGCATTCGACGGATCGCCCGCTCGTGCTCGCGCCGGGGCTTCCAGGGCTTCGCCGCCGAAGGGGGTCCCGTCGGGATCACCTCGTCGGCGAAGCACCGGCCCTCGGGCAGCTCGAGCGAACCCCGGAGGCTCCCTCGCGACAGGCGATCCCGGACGACGAGAGGGGTCTCCGCATTTTCGCCACCGCGCACCATCGTTCCGATCGCCGAGCGGATCTCCGCCCGAGACCGGTACGACCGCAGCGCGACCCCAAGTAGCGTCTTCACGCCGAGGTCGACGTCGTGCGCCCGGCAACCCAGCTCGACGGCGCCGAGCGGGCCGAGGATCTCGGGCCACTGGCGGAGGTTGATCTTGAGGTCCGAGGCCAGGAGCGCCGGGAAGAAGCCGACGACGACGGCCCGCGGCCTCGCCCCGGCGTCGAGGGCCCGGCGCAAGAGGGCCTCGCTCGCCGCCGGCTGCCCGCCCTGGACGGCGAGGTTGTACGCCGGGAGGCCGAGGCTCAGGGGGCGGAGCCCCTGCTGGATCTGGCTGTCGCCGAGGCAGAGGATCGCGCTCTCGCGGACATCGGCCGAGACCGCGCGGGCGTGCGCCTCGGTCCAGCTATCGACCAGGTGCGTGGTCGCAGCGACGTCGCACGAGCCGAGGAGACTCTCGACGGCCGCGACGATCGCGAGCATGCCCGCGAATCCCCAGGGGGCCCGTGCCGTCCTCGCGCGCGATCACGCCCATCGCCCCTCGCCGTCGAAGGTCGGACCGTTGAGGACTTTCCCACGTCTCCAGGATCGGCTCCGACTGGGCGGATATTGAGGATTCTCCGGGCGCGCCCGCCCTCGCACGGCGACCACCGATCAGCGCGTGTGGATCGCCGGTGACGAATCCCGCGCCAGGGCCTCGGCCCGCGCACGCAACGGACCGAGGACGACCTGCCTGGGCCCCGGGCTCTGCATCGCGCGGCCGACGGCGTCGGTCAGTGCGAGGGCCCCCCGGCCGTCGAGGTGGAGCGGGTCGCGAAACACGGACCCATCCAATTCAAGCCCTGACGAATCGAGCACGATCAGCGCGGGAAACTCCGCCTGCAACCGGTCGAGGAGTCGGCGGTACGCCGCGGTCACGCCCGAACGGTTGCCGCGGTCCCGCTCGCCGGGGCTGAGGGCGGGTGTGACCCACCATACGGCGATCCCGCGCGATTCCGCCAGCGCCAGCAGCCGTCGCAGCGCGGCCAGGTTCTCGCGTTGGGGCGTCCACCACGAGGCCGACGCGGCACGAATGTCGGGCTCGCGCCGGTCGCGGAAGCTCGGATCGGGGGCGGCGACGACCGATCCGCGACGATTCGCCCGCTCGGCACGTCCTCGCGCGACCTCGGCCAGCGCCGGATCGACCGAGCCGCGGAGGGCGGCGAGGACGTCGCGGCGGATCTCCAGGCGACTCCGGCACGACGGGAAAGCCGAGCCCAGCACGCCCAGGGCCGCGAGCCGCGCGTCGCGGGCCTCGATCGCCAGGGCCAGCCAGCTCCGCGCGCCGAGGATCTCCGGCCACTGACGGGCGTTCGTTCGAGCCTCGTAGGCGAGCACTGCGGGATGGAAGCCCAGCACGACCGCTCGCGGGCTCGCTCCCGCGTCGAGGGCGCGGCGGAGCAGGGCCTCGCTCGCCGCGGGCTGGCCGGCGTGGACCGCGAGGTTGTACGCCGAAACACCCAGCCGGCGGCCGAGCTCGACCGCGTCGATGCCAAGCTTCACCTGGCTATCGCCCAGGCAAAGCACGGCGCTGGCGCGGACCTCGGCCGAGTCGGCCTTCGCGTAGGCGTCGGCCCAGATGTCGGCGAGCGGGTTGGTCGGGCCCGGGGCGAGCGAGATTTCGACCGCCGCGACGATCGCGAGCATGGCCGCGAAGCCCCGCGGGATGCGGTCGTTCCGGCTCCTTGCGTCGGCGTGATCCATCGCGCCGCGTCACCTCGAGAGATTCCGTGCGTTTCGATCCATTCTCTGGTTCGGCGGCAAAGGGCGGCGATTGTGAGGGTTTTCTGGACATCCGCCGTTATCGCTGCATGGACCACCACTTGGAGCAGGCTGCCCCGCGCGATAGACTGCGGTTCAGCGCGGGGTACGAAGGTCGACGCCGCCCGCCATATTCGCTGATCTCGAGGGGTGGAAGCCGCATGCGGGTCGTGACGATCGACGGGCCGGCGGGGGCTGGAAAGAGCACCGTCGCACGACGGCTCGCCGACCGGCTCGGCTGGCGGCTCCTCGATACCGGCGCCATGTACCGCGCCGTGGCGCTGGCGGCCGTCCGCGCGGGGGTCGACCTGGAGAGCGATGAGGCCCTTGCGGCCCTCGTCGAGACGCTCACGGTCGAGCTGCCGGAGGGCCAGGTCCTGCTCGACGGCGCCGACGTAACGGCCGAGATCCGCACGGTCGAGGTCACGCGGTCGACCCGGTTCGCGGCCGACAGCCCGAGCGTGCGCCGCCGCCTCGTCACCTGGCAGCGGGCCTTCGCCGAGGGGGAGGGGGACGTGATCACCGAGGGCCGCGACCAGGGGACGATCGTCTTCCCCGACGCCGCCCGCAAGTTCTTCCTGACGGCCACCGACGACGAGCGCCGCCCGCCGCCGCCACGCCGAGTTCACGGCGCGGGGAGCGTTCATTGACTTCGCGTCAGTCCTCGCCGACCTCCAGGCCCGCGACGCCCAGGATCTCGCCCGCGCAATTGCCGCCGATGCGGCCGGCCGACGACGCCCTGGTCATCGACACGACCGGACTCGACCTGGAGCACGTCGTCGCGAGGATCGAGGCGGAGATCCTCCGCTCCGGTCTGTCCGGAAAGGTGGCGACCTGAGATGGCCAGACCCGCCAAACCCCTCGCCCGCGACCGTACGCTGGTGTCGACGCTCTGGTTCCACTTCGTCCTGGTCTTCAGCGCCGTCATCCTGTCGGTGTTCTACGGCGTGCGCGCGACGGGCCGAAAGAACGTCCCGCGGAGGGGCCCGGCGCTGCTGATCTCGAATCACCTCAGCTATCTCGACGTGTTCCTGCTCGGGATCCTTCTGCCCCGCCCGCTCAACTACGTCGCGCGCTCGACGTTGTTCGTGCCCGTCCTCGGCCTGCTGATCCGATCCCTCGGCGGCTTTCCGATCCAGCGCGAGGGGCTGGGGACCTCGGGGTTAAAGGAGACCTTCCGCCGCCTGCGCAACGGCGGGATCGTCACGCTCTTCCCCGAGGGCACGCGCAGCGTCGACGGCGACCTCGGCGAGATCAAGGCAGGGATTGCGGTGCTGGCCGCGCGGGCAAAGGTGGACGTCGTGCCGGTGGGGATCGCGGGCACGTTCGAGTCATGGTCGAAGCACCGCGCCTTCCCGAGCCCGCACCCGCTCCGCATTCATTACGGTGAGCCGATCACCGCCGAGCAGATTGCCGCGCTCGATGGCGACGCCGTCGTCGCCCTGATCCGCGAACGCCTCCTCGCCTCCCAGCGCGTCGCGCGGCGCGGTCTGGCGCGGGACATGGGCGAACCGGGCCGGTAAGGCCGGCACATGTCGAAGACCGCGGATGGTCTCGCCGGGGCGAGCGTCTGCGGCGGCACTGGGCGTGAATTGGGCCGGAATTATCGCGAGCGTCGTCGTCGGCCTGATTTCAGGACGTCTTGGGAACAAAAAGGCGAGGCGGCCCATCGGGTCGGACGGCTCTCATTCGGGAAATCTCGGCGGAGAAATCGAAAACGAGCCAGAGAATGTTTGCATCGGTCAGGGCGCCTCGTCATATTACTCGAATCCCAGGCTATCTTTTTCGCCTTGGGACCACCCCGCGTGCGATCGGTGCCGCCCGGGCCTTGGGCGGAAACACATCTAGATCGGTCTTAGAATTAAGTTCGACCTGAATAGGGAGGGATCGCCGACCTCGGCGGCGCTCTCCTGGCGTGCGTCGTCGCACCCCTGTGTCCTTGCATGAACGGCGTCCTTCCGAACTCAACATTCCGGTGGAGTCGACCCCCATGAGCCGTGGATTCCGGCAGATTCTCCGGCGAGGCCTCTGCCTCCTGGCGGTCTTCGGCCTGCTCCCCGCGACACCGGGCTGCGGTGACGGAGCGCCCAAGAAGAACGAGGCCGCGGGTGCGCTTCCCGCGAATGTCCAGGAATCGAACAAGAACATGGAGAACTTCATGAACTCGCAGAAGAAGAAGTGATTCAGCACCTCCCCCCCATCCACTTCCCGGCGGCGACTTGCCTGGGACATCGCCCCCCAAGACGGCAGCTCATCGATCATCCCGATTCGTCCATCCATCTAACTTCGAGGGAGGTTCTCGTGAGAAACGCATCGAAGCGAGGCTTCACGCTGATCGAGTTGCTGGTGGTGATCGCGATCATCGCCGTCCTCATTGCCCTGCTCTTGCCCGCCGTCCAGGCCGCCCGCGAGGCAGCCCGGCGCTCGCAGTGTGTCAACAACCTGAAGCAGATCGGCCTGTCCCTGCACAACTACCACCAGTCCATCAACTCCTTCCCGCTGGGGGCAAGCCTGAACCCGCTGGACCAGGCGGGCACGTCCACGACGTTCTGGAGCAACTGGAGTGCCCATTCCCAGCTCCTCTCCTACATCGAGGGCGGCACGATCTACAACGCGATCAATTTCAACTACGCGCCGGAGTGGAATGGCAACTACTGCTGGGCCGCCAACTCGACGGCGTCGAACGCGAAGGTCAACGTGTTCGCCTGCCCCTCCGACGGCAACGCGAACCAGCAGTATTCGGGCTACGACTCCTTCGGCTCCAACAACAGCTACGGGGCGAGCGTGGGCACGACGACGGTCGGCTACCCCGAGGCGACCCCGAACGCGACGAACGCGCAGCAGAGCACGGGGATCTTCGCGTATCAGAGGAACTACTCGATCGCGAACGTGACCGACGGGACGTCAAATACGGTCGCCTTCTCCGAGTTCCTCACCGACGACGAGAACGGCGGCAACTTCGAGAATGTGCGCGGCAAGGGGACCGGCGGCGTCGGCAACCTCAAGGCCGTCTATTTCAACGACGTCAACACCGCCGGGATCGCCCTGGTCCAGGCCGACATCGCGGCCTGCAACGCCACGTGGATTTCCAACGGCGGCGGCAGGGAGGGGGCCGGCTACCGATGGTCGTGCGGGGCGATGGGCTACACGATGTTCAACACCGTCATCCCGCCGAACGGGGGCGGGCAGATCAAGTGGGGCGGCTGCCGGAACAACTGCTGCCCGCAGATGCGCCACGCCGATTACGTCGGCGCCTCGAGCAACCATTCGGGCGGGGTCAACGTCGGGTTCGCCGACGGCAGCGTGAGGTTTATCAAGAACTCGATCGCCATGAGCGTCTGGTGGGCCCTCGGCACCCGCGCCAACAACGAGGTCATCGACGCCAACTCGTTCTGATCCCGATCCCGGCGCGGCCGCGATCCGTGGGAATTCCCCGGACGGCATCCCTCGATGCCCGCGGGGTGCCTTTCGCGCCCGCCCGGCGCCCGACGAGGATCGGCACGGCAATGTTGTCGTGCCACCGGAAATGGCGAATGGGCATTCCCCCGTCCAGCCGAATTGCCCTTGGCCTCCCGCCCGACATCGGTTAACGTCCCGCCGTTCGAGGGGGAATCCCTCCGTCGGCCCCATTGCGCCCGCCCCGCGACCCACCTCCGCCCGGCTCGACGGCCCACAAGGATGTGACGGGCCATCCCCGGCCCCCGGCCGCGAACGACGCGGCCGGACAGGGAGGATCGCCAACGATGACCACCGCCCCACGCCGACGGATCACGCGACTCGCCGCGCCCTGCCTCCTCGCCCTCGGCGCCTGCGTCGAGTCCGGCTGCTGCCAGCCCTGCTACGCCCCGGCTCAACCCGGCTGCCCGCCCGTGGCGGCGGCCCCGGCCACGGTCCGCTACGGCGAGATCTGCCAGACACCGGCCCCGGGCTCGTCGTCCGTCGCCCAGTCGTCGCCCTCGCGCGCCGCGACGATGGCCGACGCGCCACGCCCGCGCGTCGTGGTCAGCGAGCCCTCGAACCGCCTCGCCGGCCGCGCGGGTGGAGGCGCGTCGACCCCGAGACGATCGCCACCCGGGTCGAAGGGGCGGTCGACGACGACGCCGTCCGGCGTTGAGCTGGACCCGCGACGCGTGGCTGTCGCGCCTTCCGTTGCTCCGCGCCTGCACGTCGCGTTAGAATGTGTCTCCGCCGATTGGACGGGCGATTAGCTCAGTCGGTAGAGCGCCTGCTTTACACGCAGGATGTCGGGGGTTCGAGTCCCTCATCGCCCATGATTGACGCGCAACGCGCGGCGTCACGGCCGCCAGAGACGGCTCGCGAGCGTGCCGAGCTCTCCCGTGGAGGCGAGCGCGTCAAGCGCCGTCGTCGACGTCGGAGCCGCGTGCTTGGCGGTCGCGAGCGCGGGAGTCGTCGAGAAGCCCGGGACCGGACCGACCAGGGTCTGGAAGGTGACGTCCGCCACGTAGTCCGAGCCGGGCTTGCCGTCCCCCTTGCCGTCGAGCAGGAGGCCCGATGCACCGCGGACGCCGGTGGCCGTCGTTCCGTTGACCGTCAGTTGATAGTGGTAGTGGACGTTGAGCCGCTGGGCCGGGATGAGCGTCACCGAGAGCGAGTACGGGTTGTAGATCGCCTCGCGGACGGCGATGGTGTGCCCCCGCACCGGATGGCCGAGGGCGTTGAGCAGGACGATCCGGTAATTGGCGACATTCTCCGCCGACGCCGCCTCGAGCGCCGAGCTGAAGGCGATCGCGAGGATCGTCGGCTGCGCGTGGAAGCCGTACCGGCGGAGGGCCAGGACCGTCGGGGCGAGGACCGAGGGGGGCTCGACCATCTGCATTACCGCGTTCGAGGCGCTCTGCGAGTGCCCGGCGTCGCCGCTGTAGATCGCCTTGATCGCGCTAGACCCGACGGGCAGCGACGAGAGGGCGAGGGTCGCGTGGCCGCCGGGACCCACGGGGGCGAAGCCGAGGACCGTGGTCCCCTCGACGAACGCGACCGACCCGCCGGCGGCGCCGCCGGTGGAGGAAGTAACCGTCGCGGTCAGGACGACCGCGTCGCCGAAGCTTGACGGGTTCGGGGCCGCCGTCAGGACGACCGACGACGCGGCGGCGACGACCGTCTGCGTCGGCAGGGCCCCGCTGCTGGGTGCCAAGCTCGCGCTGCCGCTGTAGGAGGCCGAGACCGAGTGCGCGCCGACGGCGAGCGACGAGGTGCTGAAGAAGGCGACGTCGACGCCCCCGACGAGGGAGAGCGGGACCGGGGGCTCGGCGTGGCCGTCGATGATGAAGGTGACCGTCCCGGTGGCCGCCGCCTCGACGGCGGGCGCGGCGACGTTCCTCCGCCCGGTCGCCGACAACCCCGCCACGGGAGCCGTGACAATCGCCCCGAAGGTGACGGTCTGGCCGAAGGTCGACGGGTTCAGCGACGACGTCACGATCGTCATGGTGCTCGGCAGGATCGAGGGGTTCACCACCTGCGTGGGCAGCGTGCCGCCGCTGGGGCTCAGCTCTGCGCTGCCGCCGTAGGACGCCGAGACGCTATGCGCCCCCACGAAGAGCGACGGCGGGGTGAAGGTCGCCTCGTCGACGCCGCCGACGTCCTGCAGCGGGAGCGCCGGCGAGGCCACGCCATCGATCGTGAAGACCACGAATCCTGTCGGTACGATCTGCGTTCCTGGTGCGGTGACGATCGCCTTGAACGTCACGGCCTGTCCGAACGTGGACGGGTTCAGCGACGACGACACCGCGGTGGCCGTGGCGGGCAGGGTCGCGCGGTTCACGGTCTGGGTCGGCAGCGTCTCGCCGCTGGGAGCCAGGGTCCCGCTGCCGCTGTAGGCTGCCGACACCGAATGTGCGCCGACGGGGAGCGTCGAGTTGCTGAATGTGGCCTCGTCGACGCCGCCGACGACCTGGAGCGCCGATGGGCGGCGTGGAAACTCCATCGATCGTGAAGATCACCGTGCCCGTCGGCGTCGCCTCGAACGGGGTGACGACGGCCTTGAACGTCACCGACTGGCCGAAGGTCGAGGGGTTGAGCGAGGACGTCACCGTCGTCGTCGTGGCCTGCTGGCCGGGGTTCGCCGGCGTCGAGAACTGCGACGTCCCGTCGGTGCCGGTCCCGGTGGCCGTGTAGATGAAGACCGGCTCGTTCACGCTCGTCGACCCGTTCCCCGAGCCGTCCGTCATCACGAGGATGGAATCGACGAAAGTCTTGCCCTGCTCGTGCCCGGGCGCCGGGACCGTGGGATTCGAGAACAACTCGACGAAGATGTCCTGGTTCGGCGGCCCTCCTGTGTAGGTCGCCTTGAGCGTGCCGAAGCCGCCCCCGGTCGGCGTGAACGTCACCGTCGGCGGGGGAATGTTATTGTTCGCGTTATTGGTCAGGCTGATGCCCTTCCCTGCGTTGCTGAAGATCGAGTTCTGGCCGACCGTGTTCTCGTTGCCGCCGATGAGGTCGACCCCGTCGCCGCCGTTGAACGCGATGATGTTCAGGGAAGGCAAGCTGGCGGGCGTCCTACCGATCAAGCCGGCGATGACGTTGGTGAAGACCACGCCCGCGCCGCCGTTGCCCAGGTTGCCGGTGCCCGCGGAGTCGGTGCCGATCTTGTTCCCGGAGATTTGGCTGGCCGATAAGGTCGGGCCGGATCCCGTGAGATCGATGCCCGCCCCTGTGTTCGCCGAGACCTGGTTGTCCTCGACGAGGGTCTCCACGGTCGCCTCGAGGAGGATGCCGACCCCCGTGTTCGGCAGCGCCACGTTCCCGGTGACGTCGGTCCCGACCTGGTTATTCTTGATCGTGTAGACCGAGTTCGTCTGGCTGCCGCCGCCGATGACGATGCCGTCCTGCTTGTTGCCCGAGACGATGTTCCCGACGATCAACGTGTTGATCGCTTGGGTCGCGGGGAACGCGGTGTCGTCGATCCCCGCCCCCACGGGGCCGTTGCCGAGCGCGGCGGTGCCCCTCGCGTTGGTGCCGATATCGTTCCCCTGGACGGAGATGCTCCCCGTCGCCTTGATCCCGCCCCCGCCGTTGCCCGCGATCACGTTGCCGGTTGTGGACGACGAATCGCCGTAGCTGGTGGCCGTGCCGTCGTCCAGGACGCCCGCGCCGCTGTTGCCCAGGGCCGAGGTCCCGGCGGCGTCGATGCCGATGAAATTAAGCTCGATGGTGTTCGCCTGGTACGGGAAGCTGGGCGCCTGCTCGATGTCGATTCCCTCGCCCGCGCCCGCCCCGCTGTTGCCGGAGATGACGTTCCGGTCGCCGAGGGTGGTCCCGCCGATCGTGTTGCTCGAGCCATTGATCGAGATGCCCCTGGCGTTGGGAGCGGCGACCTCGCCGGTCGGGCCGGTGCCGATGAAGCAGCCCGCGACCTGGACGTCCCCGGTCAGGATCGCGATGCCGGCGAAGCCAAAGTTCTCGATATCGAGTCCCGAGACCTTCGAGAACCCAGTGTTGATCGCCAGGCCGTCGATCGCCCCCAGGCCCGTCCCGTCGATCGCGATCTTGATCACCGCGTTGTCGGCCTGCGGCAGCGTGTTCTTCGACGCGCCCGGCTGGGTGTAGCCGTCGATGATCGCGACGTTGGTGTTGATCGGCGGCAGGTTGGACGCCGGTTGGATCGTCCAGACGCCGGTCGTCGCGTTGAAGCCCGGGTCGGCCTGCGGGATGTTGAAGTCGATCGTGTTCGAGGACCCGACCGCGCCGACCACCTGCGCCTGCTGCTGCGGGGTCAGCGAGCCGACCGCCAGCGACCCATTCGAGACCTCGATCGCCTGGCGTAGCGAGAGCGTCAGGGTCGGGTTGTTGTCCGCCGTTGTGTTGACCGTGATCGTCGCCAGGAGTCGGCGCGCCTCGAGCCGTTCCAACCGCCCGACCTGCGCCACCCTCCGGACCCGGATCTTCGACACGCGACGACTCTTGATCATGACCGGTCTCCCGTTTCGGGGTGAAGGGAGGATCTGGATCGATTGGGAGAAATGGGCGACCGTGATAATTTACACGAGCTGGGTCGGATGTCAATTGCATTTGGATTCGATAGACCGCGATATGGGTCCGACTGCCTGATGAAATGCCGAACCCACAGACCTCTCGCGTGCAAGGCGGGTCGTCCACGGGATTCACCGATTTTTGCATCGAAGCGGTCGAGCAAAACGGCAGTCTTTGCCGCGCACGAATTCTCCTTGCTCGGCAACGCGGGCTCGATTCCAATGCGCGGTGGGATCGGCCGGTGCTGGACGCATAAAATCAGCCGAATCGTCGCTTGAGAATCGTTGCACGGTGAGTCCGCATGCCGGGCGCCGCTGCCCGTCTGTGAACGCTCCGGTCCGGCCGGGCCGTGCGTGCATTGTCCGCTGCTCGACGTCACCCATGATTCTCCGACGTGAGGTGAGCCCGTGAAACCTCGACCAGGTCTCCGCGGTCCCGGCCGCCGTGCCGCCCGGCCCTTGCTGGAGCGTCTCGAGCGCCGGATCGTCCTCGCCGTGCTCGAAGTCGTCCCCGACTACGGCTTCAACGGGCAGGACAATTTCGTCACCCTCCAGTCGGCGGTCGACGCCGCGGAGTCCGGCGACGTCGTCCAGATCGAGCCCGGGTCGAATCCCGGCACCGCGACCGTCTTCGGCAACAACATCGTCATCCAGGGCGACCCGCTGTACGGCGGCGCCGGCGGGCTAAGGGCGAGCGGCGCCGCGGTGCCGACCATCACGATCGCGGGAAACAACGTCACCATCAGCAGGCTGTATCTGAGCGGACTGACGATCAACGCAGGCGTCACGGGCACGACGCTCGCGGCCTCGATCGTCGCCGCCGGGGGGAGCGTGAGCCAGGCGTTCGCCACGGGCAACAACGGAACCAATACCATCATCGGCAACACGTTTCTCGACGGCGCCTCGCTCGCGCTCGGCAACTCGCCTGGCAGCACGACGGCCACCGCGAGCAAGGACCAGGTTGTCGACAACGTCTTCTACTATCACGGGCTCTCGTTACCGATCACCGTCTCCAACGAGAGCACGGGCTTGCTGATCTCCGGCAACCGCGTCACGGACCGCGCCTTCGGCGGGTCGTCGCCCGCGATCACGGTCACGGACAGCGCGGGGGTCGTCACGGGCAACACGATCCGTAATCCCGCATTCGAGGGGATCCTGATCCAGGACACCGCCGGGACCACGCGCCCCGACGAGCATCACGGTGTCGAACAACGCCAGCTCCGCCGGCGACGGCGTCGCCATCACCCACAACTCGACAGCGAATAGCTTTACCGTGCTCGTCGCCGGCAATTCGCTGACCTACGACCTCTACGGCGTCTACCTCACCGGCAATAACGCGGGCGCGGCCAGCGACTTCGGCACGGTGGTGATCGCCGGCAACGACTTCAGCGGCGAAACGGGACCCACCGGCAATTCCGGCGTCGCGGTCTGGACGTTCGACAGCTCGACCGCGCCAGGATCAAGGCGGAGGGCAATATCTTTAGCGTCACGCCGACCACGGTGGTGTCGCCGGGACCCGTGATCGACGTGACCCACCCGCTCATCGGCGGCGCCGCCAACCTGTCGTCCATGTTCGAGAGCCTGGCCGTTGGCCCGCCCGTGGCGGTGCAGCAATCGGCGTACGACTCAGACCCGGCCCTCGAGCAGGCGGCGGTGGCCGTGCGGAGCCCGCAGGACCTCACGGCGGTGGTCGACGGGCTCTATGTGAACCTGCTCGGCCGCGCGCCGCGCCCGGGGAGGACCAGGGGGGCGTCAACGCCCTGGCGCACGGGATGACCGAGGAGTGGCTCATCGACTTCTTCGTCACCTCGCCCGAATACTACGCCCGCGTCAGCCAGGGCTCGGACAATCCCGACGGTGCCTGGATACAGAGCCTCTATGTCAACCTTCTGGGTCGGCGGCCGGCGGCGTCGGAGGTCAAGGCCTGGCTCGGTGCGCTGCCGACCCTGGGGATGGCGGGCGTGGCGGCGGCGATCACGGGCTCGCACGAGTTCCGCTCGCTCCAGGTCGAGGCCTTCTACGGGGCGTTGCCCGTCGGCGTCATCCCGGCGCCGGACATCCTGCACCGCGGCCTGCCGGCAACGGCCGCCGAGGTCGCCGGCTGGGTCAACAGCGGGCTCGACCTGCTGACGATCGAGGTCTATTTCCTCGCCACCACGGCCACGCATTGAGGACCATGTGGCGGAGCCTCGCGGGGTCGCGGAAGGTCGAGAACGTCGACCGGACCATCTTGAACTCCCAGTGCTCGGCGAGGTCTTTCGCACTGTAGCCGGTCATGGCCTCTTCCTCCTCTTGCCTCTGGAACGCCGCGGCGGCGGCTGCCGTGCTCATGGCGCCTCCTCTCATGGAAACGGTTGGTGATCCTCCTGATGCATTCGCTCGCGGTCCCCGGTTATCGCACCCGCACGTTTGGCCGCGAAAGTCGTCCCAGATTTCCCGGTCGAACGCGGGCGTTGCAACGGATCATCACGCGTCCGTATTTCGGGCGCTAGCGCTCGCGGGCGCTGGGCTTGCGGAGTTCCGCCGGATCGCATAGCATGCTCCGACGATCCCCGGTCCCCGGGGGTCGAACGTACTCCGTCCGCCGCCGGCCACGCGCGTGGACCCGCCCCGAGTCGGGCGGGCCGACGCCGGCACCAACTCATGAGGACGCAAGAGCCCGCGCGCCGAGGAGGAGACGATTCCATGAGTCGGGACGACCTGAGGGGGACCCTCGCGGCGCTCCTCGAGGAGGAGATGGGCGAGAGTTACGACCTGGCCGACGACCGAGAGATCCGCGAAGGTCTGGGCCTCGACTCGGTCGACGTGGTCGGGCTCGTGATGCGGGTCGAGCGGGAGTACCGGATCCGCCTGTCGATGGAGGACCTGCAAGGAGTGCGGACCGTCGGCGAGATGATCGACTTGCTCCAGTCCAAGCTCGACGCCCGGCCCGACGACGGCTCGCGAGCGGCCTGAACGGGCTAGCGCCGGCCCATCGCCTCGCCGAAGCCGACGACGGCCACGCCCGCCGCGATCAGGGCCGTCCCCAGCCACCGCGCCGGGCCGACCCGTTCGGCCAGGAACGCCTGGGCCAGCAATGCGGACAGCGGGTACGAGAGGGCGGTCATCGGCAGCGCGAAGCTCAGGTCGGCCTCGCCCAGGGCGACCATGTAGAGGACCAGGTGGACCAGCAAGAGGCCAGCGCCGGCCCAGATCCACGGGCTCCTGATCACCCGAACGACCGTCTCCGTCCAGCGGATTCCCGGACCCTCGGTGCCCTTCATGCCCCTGGCCAGCATCACCTCGCCGACGGCCAGGGCGACGACGGCCAGCAGCAAGACCAGCAGGACGCGCCCTTGTCCCTTCGCCATCGCGAGCCTCCCCGGACGGATCCGTCAGGCCGCCAGGCCGAAGGCCCGGGCCATCTCCGCGAACGCCGCGAGCAGCCCGTCGACCTCGGCGTCGGTGTGGTTCGCGTTGCACTGGACGCGGAGCACGCCGCCGCGGTAGGGAACCGCGGGGAAGAGGACCGACTGGACGTAATAGCCGCGGTCGAACAGGTCCTTCCCCGCGTCGAGCGTCTTGCGCCTCGTCGCCGACGAACGCCGAGACGATCGGCGTCGCCCCGCCCAGGACCGTCAGGCCGATCTCCTTCAGGCCGGATGTCAGCCGCGCGACGTGGCGATCGAGCCGGCCGCGGAGCGCCGGGTATTCGTCCGAGCGGAGGATGTCGACCACCGTGCAGATCGCGTCGAGGTACGCCGGCACGACCGGGCCGCCGAAAATATAGGTGTTCGAGCGGATCTGCAACAGCTTGCGGAACGCCTTCGGGCAGCCGATGAACCCGCCCGCGCACGAGAACGCCTTCGACAGCGAGCCGACGACGAACGCGTTGTCGTAGCTCGCCAAGCGCTTCGAGCACCGTCCCCCGCCCGTGGTCGCCGAGGACGCCCGTGCCGTGCGCATCGTCGATGTAGAGCACGGCGTCCTGGCGCGCGGGCCACGGCGTCGAGGTCCCTCATCGGCGGAATCGCGCCCGACATGCTGTAGACGCCGTCGATGCAGACCAGCGCGTTTCGATACGGACGGAGCGACTTCAGCGTCTTCTCCAGCCCCGCCGGATCGCTGTGTGCGAACGAGGCGACCTTGGCGCCGTTGGCCTTCGCGATCTTGGCGGCCTCCTGCATCGAGTTGTGCGCCTGCTCGTCGAGCGCGACGGCGTCCTTCCGCCCGGCCAGGCCGGGGATAGCACCATGGTTGGCGAGCGTGACGGACGGGTAGATCAGCACGGCCTCGACGCCCAGCCACTCGGCCAGCTTCTCCTCGGCGTCGACGTTGGACCGGACGCTGGCGAAGGCACGCGACGCGCCGTTGTGCGCCCCCCAGCGCATCAAGCCTTCCCGGATCGACGCGAGCACCCGCGCGGTCCTGGTCGAGCCCGAGGAAGCTGTCCGACCCGAAGTTCGCGACGCTCTTGCCGTCGGACCTCAATGACCCGACCGGGCCCGGTCCGATCCACGACGAGGTCCTTGAGGTGGGCGTCCGGGAAGGCGGCCTCGAACTGCTCGAGGATCTTGACGAGCGTGTTCTGTCGGACGGCCTGCATCAGCGCGTCGATGGGGAGTTGCGACTTCATCGTGGCTCCGTCCTGGCCGCGGCACGGCGGATCGCGCCGGGGCCGACGATTATAGCCGAGGACGGGCCTGGCGTAAGACCTGTCGCCCTGTGCGCTCGGCTTCGGCGTAGCCTGGGCTCCGCTCGCCGTCCGGGACCGTAACGACGGTGGGGGAGCCCACCCTACAGAAAATGCAAAGGTCTGAACCGTGATAAGAACCGCCACCGCGATCGCTACGACCCCCCTCCGCCCGCCGGTTGCCGGCCTGTCCGGCCTGATCCGCGCGGCGGGCCTGGCGCGGCTCGACCTTGCGGCGCTGGCCGCCTCGCGCGCGCTCGCCGGGCCCGATCCCGGAGGGCTGGAAGCCGCTGCCGCCGACGCTCCTGAAGACCTCCGACGACCAGACCGTCGCCGCCGTGAGTGCCGTGTTCGAGGCGATCGCGACGATGCCCGATGTCGGCGCCGAGGCCTTCGCCGAGTGGGGCGTCGTCGTCGCCTCGCGCGTACCTGCGGCCGGGCGCAGCTCGCCGTGGCTCTGCGGCGGTTCGCGAGCGAGGGTGTCTGGGGCGTCTCGCCGCACCTGATCCCGCACTTCGCCCTGCATTCGCCGGCCGGCACGCTCAGCCTGGCGCTCGGCTCGCACGGTCCGAACCTCGGCGTCGGCGGCGGGCCTGGCTCGGCGATGGACGGTGCGCTCACGGCGCTGACCTGGCTCTCCGAAGGCCGCCTGCCGGGCGTCTGGCTCGTCCTGACCGGCCACGAGCCCGACCTCGTCCCCGACACCAAGGGTGCGCCCGGTATCGCCCACCGAATGCCGCGCGCTCGCCCTCGCGCTGGAGCCTGACCGCCCCGCGTCGCCGGGCCCACGACTCCGCATGGTCTCGGGGCCCGATGACAGACCCGTCGTGCTCGACCTCGTCGGGCTCCACGCGCGGCTCGCCAGGCTCGTCGATGAGGCATCGACCATCTATCACCCCCATATCGAGATCGATCCGGGCGTACCCGTTCCGTCGCACGCGGTCGCCGCGGCATCGGGACTGCGGCTCGAGTGGGCGACCGAGATCCGGGGGGCTGGCTGATGCCCGCGTTCGACCCCGAATGCGCCCGTCTGGATCACCGGCGTCGGCCTCGCCACGCCGATCGGCCACGACCTCGCCAGCGCTCGAGGCGAACCTGCTGGCCGGCCGGTCGGGCGTGACGGCGGTCACGCGGTTCCCGGCGTCCGACTACCTCTGCCGCGTCGCCGCTCAGGTGGGCGACGTCCCGCCGCCGCCGAGCTTCGTCGCCGGCCGGTTTCGCGGCCAACTGACCCGCCTCGAGCGGATCGCCGCGCCGGCCGGTCGAGATGGCCCTGCGCGACGCCGGCTGGTGGGGCCGGCATCGCGCGGCGCGAGGTCGGGCTCGTGCTCGGCGTCGGCGCCGAGTGGATGGAGAACTGGGAGGAGGACGACCTCGCGGGCGGCGACCGGATCGAGCACCCCGAGCGCGACGTCGAGACGACCGTGCACAAGATCGGCCGGCTCTTCGGGCTGAGCGGGCCCGTGCCTGACGCCTCTCGGCCGCGTGCGCATCAAGCAATTTCGCGCTCGAGATCGCGCGGCGCTGGCTGCGGGCGGGACTCGTCGACGTCTGCCTCGCGGGCGGCGCCGAGTCGGCGGTCACGCCGATCGGCCTGGCGACCTTCGGCAACCTCCGCGCCCTGACCCGCCGCAACGACGATCCCGAGGCGGCGTCTCGTCCCTTCGATAAGGGCCGCGACGGGTTCGTGCTCGGCGAGGGGGGTGTCGTGTTCGTCCTGGAGCGCGCGCGACGACGCCGCCGGCCGCGGGGCGCCGGTGTACGCCGAGGTCGCCGGCTGCGGCTCGAGCAGCGACGCTCACCACCACGTCATCCCGAGCCCCGATCCCTCGCACGCGGCCGCGGCCATCCGGCTGGCTCTCGCCGACGCCAGCGTGAACCCCGACGACGTCGACCACGTCAACGCCCACGCCACGAGCACGCCCGTCGGCGACGCCTGCGAGGCGGCCGTCTTGAGGATGGTATTCGGCGAGGATTCGAAGGTCCCCGTCACCTCGACCAAGAGCATGACCGGCCACCTCCTCACGGCCGCCGGCGCGATCGAGGCCGTCGCGTGCTTCGCGGCGATGAAGCATGGGGCGATCCCGCCGACGATCAACCTCGAAGAGGCGGACGTGGATCTCAACATCGTGGCGAATGAGGCGCGCGAGGCCGACGTGCGGGTGGCCGTGTCGAACTCGTTCGGGTTCGGTGGGAGCAACACGTGCCTCGTGTTGCGGGCGGTTTGATCGACGGCGACGGAGGGCCAGGGATGGCCGATTCCAACTTCGTGACGATCGTCACCGGCGCATCGAGCGGCATCGGCCGCGCGACGGCCCTCGCTCTCGCCGCGCGCGGCCACAGCGTGGGACTGATCGCGACGGCGTCGCGACTTGCTCGAATCACTCGCCGAGGACATCCGCTTGAAGGACGGCACCGCCCACGTCGCCCCCGCCGATGTCACCGACCGGCCCGCACTTCACGCGGCGATCGGCCAAATCTCCGAGCACCTCGGCCCCGTCGATGTCCTCGTCGCCAACGCCGGCTTCGGCGCGCCGACGAAGCTGAGTCCGATGAACATCGCGGAGATCGAGACGACGATTCAGCGTCAACATCCTCGGCGTCATCTATTCGATCGAGGCCGTCCTGCCCGCGATGCTCCGCCGCCGCTCGGGCCAGATTGTCGCCATCTCCAGCCTCGCGGCGTACAAGGGCCTGCCCGGCGAGTCGGCCTATTGCGCGAGCAAGGCCGCGGTGAATACCTACATGGAAGGCTTGCGGATCGAACTTCGCGGACGCGGGATCAAGGTCGCCACCGTGTGCCCGGGCTTCGTCGACACGGCCATGAACGACATGGACGCCGCGTGGACGCCGATGCTCATTTCGCCCGAAGACGCGGGAGAGCGGGTCGCACGCGTCGTCATGGAGAGGAAGTCCGGCGTGATCCGCTTCCCTCTGCCCGTCGCCTGGCTGACGGACTTCGTCGCGCGGCTTCCGGACGCGATCGTCGCCCGACTCGTGGGACACAGCTCATCCGGGGAGGGCGGGCAGCCGTGATCGACCTGGCCCTGCGGATGATCCTCGATGACAAGCCCCGGTTCGCCATCACGGTGCTCGGGGTCGGGTTCGCTGTGGCCTTGGTTCTCATCCAAGTCGGCCTCTTCGGCGGACTGCTCGAGAACGCGAGCGTCACGATCGACAAGCTCGATGCCGACCTCTGGGTCACCGCGCGGAACACGCCCAACGTCGACTTCGCTAACCCGTTTCCCGACTCGTATGTCCAGCGCGTCCGGTCGATCCCGGGCGTGGCCCGCGCGGATAATCTGATCGTCTGGTACGCCATCGTCGCGCTGCCGAGCGGCGCGAAGGAGCAGGTCGTCTATTACGGGCTCGACGATTTCGCGAAGTGGCGATTTCCCTGGGACGTGCCTCGGGCGACCCCGCCGACCTCCGCCGCGGCCAGTTCGTGATGCTCGACGAATCGGCCTCACGGCGGTTCGGCGAGTTCCGCGTCGGAGACCACCGCGAGTTCTCCGGCCATCGCCTGGAGATCGTCGGCAAGACCCGCGGTGCTCGGTCGTTCACGACGAGCCCGATCGCCTTCCTCGATTACGGACTGGCCCAGGAGCTGGCGCCCGACGAGCTGTCCGATCGCACAACCTTCATCGTCGCCAAGCTCGCCCCCGGCGCCGACGCCGAGGCCGTCGCCGACGAGATCCGCCGCCGGTTGCCGTATAACGACGTCTACACCGAGCGGACTCCTGGGCCTCCACGTCGCGCTGCTTACTGGATCGAGAGCACGGGACTGGGCCTGACGATCTTCCTCACCGTCTCGCTCGGCGGGCTGGTGGGCGTGGTGATCGTCGCGCAGACGCTCTATGCCTCCGTGTCCGAGCACCTGCCCGAGTTCGGCACGGTGAAGGCCCTGGGCGGACGCGATATCGACGTCTACGGGATCATCGCCGAGCAGGCCGCGTTCGCCGCGGCCCTCGGCTTTGGTCTCGGCGTCGTGCTGACTATTGCCCTGGAGCCCGTGCTCGCCGGGCTCGACATGGCGATGGTCGTTACCCCGACGCTCTGCGCGCTCGTCTTCTCCGGCACGCTGGCTCTCTGCCTCGCCGCCTCGACCCTCAGCTTCCGCAAGGTCGCGCGGATCGACCCGGCGATCGTCTTCCGGGGATAGCTGGAATTGCCCGAATCGCCCGTTTCTCGTAGGGTCCGCCATGCGGACCGTCCGGGCGAGGACGCCGAGAATGGTCCGCATGGCGGACCCTACGAGGGACTCCCGGCCGTGAACGCCATCGAGGCCCGCGACATCACCAAGACGTTCGGCGCGGGCCGGCTCGCCGTGCCGGTGCTGCACGGCGTCTCGCTGGCCGTCGCTCGCGGAGAGGTCGTCGCGCTCGAAGGCCCATCAGGGTCGGGAAAAACGACTCTCCTCTGTATCCTCGGCTGCCTGCTCACGCCGAGCGGCGGGACGCTCACGCTCGACGGGAAGGACGTCGATCCCAATCGCCCTCGAGGCCTCTGGAAGGTGCGCCGCCCGTCGATCGGTTTCGTATTCCAGCAGTTCAACCTGTTCCCGTCGCTGTCGGCGCGTCAGAACATCCAGTACAGCCTGAATCTCCGGGGGTGGCGGGGGCGGAAAGCCGTGAACGAGGCCGACCGCGTCCTGGAGCAGGTCGGGCTGACGAGCCGAAGAGACTTCCATCCCCGCGAGCTGTCGGGCGGTCAGAAGCAGCGGGTCGCGGTGGCGCGGGCCCTGGCGGGCTCGGCGCCTCTGATCCTCGCCGATGAGCCGACGGGGAACCTCGACTCCGAGTCGGGTCTCCAGGTCCTCGCGCTGTTCCGCCGGCTGGCAAAGGACGAGAACCGGGGGCTCCTGATCGTGACGCACGACCCGACCGTCCGCACGATCGCCGATCGCGTCGTCGCCATCCGCGACGGCCGGCTCGACCTCCAGGTGCAGCGGGAGGGCGGCTGAGCATGTCCCCCTCGATGCTCCTCGGCCGCGTCGTCCTGCCGGGGCTCGCCCTGGCGCTGGTGGCCGCCGTAGGCTACCGGTGGTCGCAGACCGGCCGCGTCGAGCTGCCGGTCTGGAAGGCCCCTCCGGTCAAACCTCCGAGCCGCCTCGTCGCGGACGACGGCCCGCGACCCGTCGTGGCCCAGGGGCGCGTCGTCGCGTATCCCGGAGCCCAGGTCAACGTCGGCGCCGAGGTCGCGGGCACCGTCCTGCGGGTCCAGGTCGCCGAGAAGTCAGGCGTCCGCAAGGGCGACCTGCTTCTGACGTTCAAGTCGGACGAGGCGAAATCGCAGCTCGACGAGGCCGCGGCCCATCTCGCCGAGGCCGAGGCTGAGGTCGCGCGGATCGAGGCCGACGAGAAGAAGCTCGTCGCCCACCAGATTAAAGGTGCGCCGCCGAGTCCCGACGTCGAGCGAACTCATTCCTACGTCGTCGGCTACCGCGCCCGCCGCGACGCCCTCAAGGCGGCCCGCTCGCGACTCGATGCCCAGTGGCGGAAGCACTGGGTCTTCGCGCCGATCGACGGGGTCGTGAAGGTGCGGAATGTGAATGCCGGCGAGACGGTGCAGACCTCGGCTCCCTTGCTCACGATCGTGGATCTGTCGCGGCTCCGCGTCGAGGCGGAGGTTGACGAGTACGACGTCGCACATTGCGCGGTCGGCGGCGGCGCTTCGATCCGCAACGAGGCATACACGGCGAAAGCCTGGCGGGGGACGATCGAGGAGGTCGCCGATGCCTTGATTCCCCGGCGGATTCGTCCGGAGGACCCTGGCCGGCCCACCGACACGCGAGTTCTGCCCGTGCGGATCCGCTTCGGCGAACCGACGCCGCTGCGGCTGGGGCAGAGGGTCGAGGTGTCGATCGCGGGCGCGGCGGGGGGCGAGGAGCGCGAGCCGATCATCGCGGCGCGGCCGCGCGCGAACGCGCTGATCTCGGCCATGCCCCGGAACCCGTAGCCTGCCCTCGCCCTCAAGGGGAAGGGCAGGGTTGGGGGGCGGCATGGCCCACGACCGCTGGCCGTCCTGGTCACAACCCCGCTCGCCTTCTCGCATCCCGACAGTCCAACCCGCCGACCGCGAACGCCCGGCACGCCGCGGGGCGGTAGTCGTGATGCCGGCAGCGCCGTGAGTCGCTGTCGTACCAAGTGCAGGGCGAGCCAAAGCTCGCCTCTCCACTCGCACGGAGCGCGCGGATCCGATCCAGGATGCCCGTCTTTAGTTCGGGCCGGTCCCACCCCAGGCGCTCCCAGGCTTCCTCGCCCGTGCCGTCGAGGTGGCGGACGAACGGGGGCAGGGTGACGACCCGGCAGCACGCGCCGCAGTCGTCGCAGGAATCGATGACGGGCAGGTGGGAGGACATGGCGATCATCGTAACACGGGGTCTCCCACGAAGGTGACCACACGAAAGGGAGCGAAACCGCACCGAAAACTCGGCTTGACCAAAAAACCGCTGAATCCTAGAGTCCCGCCGCCTGCCGGACCGTCGCGCCTTCGGGGCGGGGCGGTCGGGGGGACCGCCGATGCCGCATGGATGCGGCCGGCGGCCCCGGGCTTCGATCCGAATGGAACGAAGTTCGGCACGGCCCGGTCAAGGAGGATGGCGATGCGGCGAACCACCCCGGCTCGCGGCGCGGCGCTGGCGGCGCTGGCGCTCTCGATGGCCCTGGCCGGACTTGGTGCCGACGGCGCCAAGAAGAAGAAGCCGGCGCCGCCGCCGCCGAAGGTCGACGAGACCCTCGGGACGATCGCCACCATCATCAGCAGCGAGATCGCCGTCGAGGGCGTGGGCCTCGTCATTGGCCTGAACGACTCGGGGTCGAATCCGCCGCCGTCGGAGCTCCGCAAGAAGCTGCTCGACAACATGCGCAAGGCGGGCGTCGAGCACCCCGAGAAGTTCCTCGAGTCGCCGACGTGTTCGATGGTCGTCGTCCGGGCCATGCTTCCCAACGGGATCAGCACGAGCGACCCGCTCGACGTCGACGTCACCCTACCCCCGGCGAGCGGCACAACCAGCTTGGCCGGCGGCAAGCTGCTCACGTGCGAGCTGGCGCCGGTGATGATGACGAACAAGGGGGCCATCACCGACCATGTCCTGGCCACGGCCGGCGGGCCGGTCATGATCGGCAGCATCACCGACCTCAACGATCCCAAGTCCGGGCGCGTCCTCGGCGGCGGTCGGGTCAAGAAGGACATCCCCTATCACCTCGTGATCCGCGACGACCGCCGGAGCGTGCGCACGGCGAAGCTCGTCGAGGACGTGGTGAAGCTGCGGTTCCACGAGAACCAGGGCGGTGAGCTGAAGGGCATGGCGATCCCGACCCGCGGCGACGACCGGCTCGTGCTGAAGGTCCCCAAGGTCTATCACCACAACCAGGGCCGCTACTTCCAGGTCGTCCAGGCTCTGCCGCTGATCGACACGCCCAACCTCCGCGCTCAGCGGATGCAGACGTGGGGCAAGGAGCTGCTCGTGCCCAAGGCCGCGGGCAAAGCCGCGCTGAAGCTCGAGGGTATCGGCACCAACGCGATCCCGACGCTGAAGGAAGGCCTCGCCAGCCCCGACTCGCTCGTCCGGTTCTTCTCGGCCGAGGCGCTCGCGTATCTCGGTTCGGTCGACGGCTCGCACGTCCTGGCCGAGACGGCGAAGTCGCGGCCCGAGTTCCGGTCCTATGCGCTCAAGGCGCTGGCCTCGATGGACCAGTCGGCGGGCCTGATGAGGCTCCGCGAGCTGATGGGGCATCCCGATATCCAGCTCCGCTACGGCGCCTTCGACGCGCTGCGGTCTTACGACGAGAACGACCCGTTCCTGGGCCGGCTCTCGCTCCACGACGAGCCGCCGGTCAACCCCGACGGCGACCCGCTGGCCATGCGGCTCGACGACCGCCCAGCCCGAAGGGGCCCGGCCCGGGACGAGCCGTTCAAGCTCTACCTCGTCGACTGCGACGGCCCGCCGATCGTCCACGTCTCGCGGAACCTGCACGCCGAGATCGTCCTCTTCGGCCACGGTCAGAAGCTGCTGACGCCGGTGGTGCTTGGCGCGGGTGGCGGTGTGCTCCTTAACGCCTCGGTGGGCGACGACCGCGTCCAGATCAGCCGGATCACCCACGACACGCTGGACCAGCCCGACAGCCGCGTCGTCTCCCCGCTGGATATCGCCGCGGTGATCAAGCAGGCGGTCCGGGTCGGCGCGACTTATCCCGAGATCGTGGCAATCCTGGCCGGGGCCGCGAAGCAGAAGAACCTCCCAGGCCCGCTGGTCGTCGACGCGATCCCGCTGCCCGACAAGGCGTACAGCGAGGCGCAGCTCCTGGGCGAGAAGTCGAAGAAGGACGACGCCCTGAAGAAGACCGGCGGCGAGGAAGAGAAGAAACCAGGGTTGATGAGGAAGATCCGCGACCTGTTCGATCGGTGATCGTAAGGTCCGCTATTGCGGACGGTCCTCACGTCGTCGGCTGAAATGGAAGAGGGTCCGCGATAGCGGACCCTACAAAGCCCCCAGACCAACGTCTGACCTCGAATTCCGCGCGTGATGCCTATTCAGGACGGGCACGTCCTGACCCTTCCTCAAGAAACGCGCGGCGAAACACGAAAATTAGTCTTGACGGTCAGGCACGCTACGGCGTGGGGCCCACTCCGGACCCTCCGCCACTGCAACCAGGCCGGTCAACCCGCCGGAGACGGCGGGGTTCGCCCACGGCTCGACGGCCGAGCCGGTCGGCCTGCGTCCGCACTCGGCGGGCGAGGTCGCCGGAACGACCCGGGCGGGGGGCGGCGGCGTCGGGGCTTGCTTTTATGCCACTTTTCCGAGGGCGATTCCGGTCTTACGATCGTAATCGAGATAGGGAGAGCCGCGGCGCCGAGCCGACTTGGGTCAACCCGGAGGGGTGAGGAAACCTCCGAGGCCTCGCACCAGATCCATGGAGTGGAGTCCTCGCTTATGAAAAAAGTCTTTACCACCGGCCAGGTCGCGAAGATCTGCAAGGTCGCGCCCCGGACGGTCAGCAAGTGGTTCGACTCGGGCCGCTTGCGCGGATATCGCATCCCCGGATCGCAGGACCGGCGGATCCCCCGCGAGCATCTGCTGCGCTTCCTCAAGGAGCACGGGATGCCGCTGGGCGACCTCGAGGCCGAGGTCTACCACAAGGTCCTGGTCGTCGGCGCCGAGGCGTCGCTCTTGTCGGGTCTGCGCGAGCAGCTCCGCGAGGTCGATGACTTCCGGATCGAGACCGCCGCCAGCGGCTTCGAGGCCGGAATCCGCGCCGAGAGCTTTCATCCCGACTGCATCGTCATCGACCTGGCCGTCGGCCGGATCGAGGCCGGTCAGATCGCGCAGAACCTGCGCAAGAGCCAGGATCACGTCAGCACGATCCTCGTCGCCCTAACGAGCGACGACCCGGGCGACGAGCTGTATTCACTCGGGTTCAACGACGCCTTCAAGAAGCCGTTCGACGGCGTGCTCCTCGCGGAGCGTCTCCGCCGCCTGATCTCGCAGAAGAAGGCCGACGAGCCCTGATCTTCGAATCGGCTCCGAGGGATCTTCACCCCCCTGGAACGAACGAGGCCACCGCGGGCCCGCACACCGCCACCTTCGGGGCGGGGCGCGGGCCCGGGGTCGTTTCGGATCCTGCGCGGCCGGTGCATGAACGCGGAACGTGGGGAGCGGAGCGAAGAGAGCAGAGGGAGGAGTGCGGCGTGAGAGGGAATGATCTGGAATCCATCGGACTCGTGATGTTCCCGAGCGGTGCCTGGGGTAGAGCCCGAGGCGAGCCCCCAGCCTGATGGCCGGCAGACCGGGGGCTTGCCTCCGGCTCGACGCCACGCACCCAAAGGTCATTCTTCGATCCGATTCGGCATGAGAGCAGGAAAGGCGAGCGGCTACGCCGATCGGGGTCCGGGATCACCGACCTCTGCGTCCCTCAGCCGCCACTCCGGAGGCTTCATTCCGCACTCCCGCTCCGCGCTTCCTCCCGCGATAATGGGCTCTCCTCCCGACCCGACCCCCGCGACGGCCACCAATGCCCCGACTCGCCTTCACTTGGACCTCCCGCAGGATCGGCCTGGCCCTGGGTCTGTTCGCCGGATTGGCCGTTGTCCTCACGATCGCCGACCCTGGCATCACCGTCGACGAGCCGCTCGACGTCCGCCCCGGTCGAACATATGTGTTCGCTTTCTTAGACAACGGCCTGAAGTTCTTCGATCGCGCGACGGTCAACCGTGTCTTTCTCGACAACAAGGAACACCCCCCACTCGGCCGCTGGCTCCTCGGCATCGCCTCGACGCTGGGCCAGCCGTTCGAGACCGCCCGCTACGGCCCCGACCCGACGGGGGTGTACGTGATCTCCGGCCGGCTCGCGCCGGCGGTCGTTTTCGCGCTGCTAGTCGGAGCGATCGCCGCCGAGGCCGGCCGGCTCTACGGGAAGGCCGGCGCCTTCGCCGCGGGGTTCGGGACGCTCGTCATGCCGCGGGTCTTCGGCCATGCGCATCTCGGGGCGCTCGACACGTTCATCGCCGCGTTCTGGTGCCTGGCGCTGATCCGCGCAGAGCGCGCCCTCGAGTCCGACCGCCGGGTTCGAGGGATGGCGGTCGCCGGCCTCTTCTGGGGGTTGGCCCTGCTGACGAAGATCCACGCCTGGCTCCTGCCGCCCGTGATCCTGGTCCGTGCCCTGGCCCGGCCCGGCCCGCGGCGGGCGTTCTTGCCGCTCGCGACCTGGACGGTCATCGGCCTGGTCGTCTTCCTCGCGGGCTGGCCCTGGCTCTGGTACGACACGCTCGGCCGGCTTCTCGGCTTCCTCGGCACGGGTGTGGAGCGGACGCCGATTTATGTTGAATACTTCGGACGCGTCTATCGGGACCGGGACGTCCCGTGGCACTTCCCCTGGTTCCACTTCCTCGCGACGGTGCCGATCGGGCTGCAGCTTCTCGGAGTGGTCGGGCTAATCGGGGCCGTGCGCGCGGCGTGATCTCCCCGCGCTCACCTATGCCGGCGCGATCGCGTTCGTGCTCGGGGCCTTCAGCACGAACTTGCCGGTTTATGACGGGGAGCGGTTGTATCTCCTGGTCTTCCCGCTCTGGGCTCTGCTGATCGGGCGGGGCTTCGCCGGACTCTGGGAGTGGTGCCGCCGCCTTTCAACCGGCCCCGCCGAGGCCACTCCCCACCCTGACCCGCCCCCTCAGGGCGGAAGGGAACCAACGAACCTGCGGAGTCCTTCTCCACCCTCCCCCCAGGAAGACCAAAGCAGGGTGCGCGGCGGCCCTCGCAAGGCCGGAAAGAAAGGCTGGCTGATTTCTGGCCTGGTCCTCCTCCTCCTTGCGCAATCCTACGGCGTGCTCACACAGCACCCATACAACCTCAGCTACTACAGCGGCCTCGTCGGCGGCCTTCCCGGCGCCGAGCGTCTGGGCCTGGAACTGGCGTACTGGAGCGAATCCGTCGACCGCCGGCTCCTCGGTCAGCTCGTTCGTCAGATGACCCCCGATTCCACGGCAGCTTTGGCCCCAACCCTGGCCCCCGGCCAGGGCGGGTTCGCAACGGGTCGGGCCCTCGTTGTGCGGAAGGCGTTCCTCTACGACGAGGACAAGGCCGCCGGCGACGACTTCCTCGTCGTCTACCGCCGCACCGCCTACTGGAAGCCCGAAATCCAGCGAATCATCCGCGAGGGCCAGACTATCGCAGAGAACGCCCGCCATGGCGTCTGGCTCTCGCGGTTAATCCGCCGCGCCAAACGCGGTTCTCCCCCTGTTCAAAGGGGCGGCAATTCGTAGAATACGTTCAGAATGATTTGAAATCTGGGGGCGAGGCGATGGCGGGGCTGACGCATTTCGACGACCAGGGCCGGAGCCGGATGGTCGACGTGTCGGCAAAGGCCCAGACGCTGCGAACGGCCCGGGCCAGCGGACTGGTGCGGATGCGGGAGGAGACGCTGACGCTCGTCCGCGACCGGAGGCTCGCGAAGGGCGACGTACTCGAAGTCGCCCGGCTGGCCGGGATCATGGCGGCGAAGCGGACAGGAGACCTCGTCCCGCTCTGCCATCCGATCCGACTGGACGCGGTGGAACTGGATCTGCAAGCCGTGGATGCGACGACGCTTCGGATCGAGGCGACGGCCACGGTCGAGGGGAAGACGGGGGTCGAGATGGAGGCGCTGACGGCCGTGGCCGTCGCGGCGCTGACGGTCTACGACATGGTGAAGGCGGTCGACCGCGACGTGACGATCGACGCGGTCCGGCTGGAAGAGAAAACCGGCGGCCGGTCGGGGCACTATCGCCGCGACGCCGGGCCGGCCCGGGGGAGTTGAGAGCGATGGCCGCACCGATCCTGCTGACCAAAGAGGACGTCGGCCGCCGGCTCGCGGCGGTCTACGATGCGATCGGGCCCGAGCTGGCCGAGGCCGAGGCGGTCTTCGCCGCCGAACTCGCAGAGCCGATTCCCCTTCGTGCAGGGGCTTGTCCACCACTGCGCGGACTTCAAGGGAAAGCGGCTCCGCCCGACGCTCGTCCTGCTCGCGGCCCAGGCCTGCGGCGGCATCCGGCCCGAGCACCCGACGCTGGCGGCGGTCGTCGAGATGATCCACACCGCCACGCTCGTCCACGACGACATCCTCGACGAGGCGATGGTTCGCCGCCACGCCGCCACCGTCAACGCCGAGTGGGGCAACGAGGCGGCCGTCCTCATGGGCGACTATCTGTTCACGCACGCCTTCCATCTCGCCGCGTCGCTCGAGACGACGCTCGCGTGCCGCTGGATTGGCCGCGCGACGAACCTCGTGTGCGAGGGGGAGATGCAGCAGGTCCACAACCGGGGCAATGCCGAGCTCGATGAGTCTGCGTACTTCGAGATCATCCGCGGCAAGACCGCCGAGCTGACCGCCGTCTCGTGCCGGCTCGGTGCGCATTACGCGGGGGCCCACGAGGCGACGGTCGAGGCGCTCGACTGCTACGGCCGCGACCTGGGCGTCGCGTTCCAGATCGCCGACGACGTTCTCGACCTCTGGGGCGACGAGCGGACGACCGGCAAGAGCCTGGGCACCGACCTCGAGAAACAGAAGTTGACACTACCGCTGATCCGTCTTCTGAGCACGGCTGACGCGGAACTGGCCGCGCGGGTCAGGAACATGCTCGCGGAGCCTGTTGCCGAAACGCGACGTGAGCTTCGCCCCTATCTGGAAACGTCAGGCGCACTTGATTATGCTTGGCAGCAGGCGACCGTCTACGCTCGGCGTGCGGCGGGCGCCCTCGCCATCCTGCCCGAAACCGCGGCCAAAGGATTGCTCCGCAGCCTGAGCCAGTACGTCGTCCGCCGCCCATCCTGACGCGAACGACTCTGGCACAAGACGTGACGCCCGTCCCTTTCGACGGTCCCCGACCTCTCCGGCTCGGATCGTCGGATACCGCCGAACCTCCCCGTCCTCACCCCGTTCCCGAGGTGATGGGTTTGGTGTGGTTCTGCGCGGCAATCTCCCGAATGAGGGACAGTACCTGGTCTCCTGACCAGCATTTCCGCCCGTATCCGACGGTTGTCTCGGCCGCGAAAACGGACGCTCAACGCAAATCCCTGAAATTCCGAGGTTTTCTTGTTGATGATCTGGGATTCCGTTTGCGATATTGAAACCGGGCAACGCGGCGGATTCGGGGAGGACGGGCCATGCGGGTCGACGAAAAGTTGCACAAGCAGATGCTGGTCAAGGGTTTAAATGGCCAGAAGCTCGCCCGGCTCTCGCAGGTGAGCGACTCGGAAATCTCACGGATCCTGGCGGGCAAGTCGCTGCCCGGCCTGGAAAACGCTTACAAATTGGCGAAGGCCGTCGGCGTGTCGCTGGACTATCTCGCCGACGATTCGCTCGACTCCGACCCGGCCCGGCCGGGCGACAGCACGTCCGACCTGGAAAAAGGACTCTTGCGAACGGCCCGCGACCTTGGTACGCGTGAGGCCGCCCAGCTCCTCGAGATCGCCCGCTACGTCGGGTACGACACGGCCATGCGCCGGCTGCTCGACGCCAAGCCGACGATCGAGCTCCCCCCGGACGCCAACCGGGGCAACAACGTCCAGTCGGCCCCGACGCCGCGCCGTGCGGGCCTCATAAGTCGGCGATCCGCTCTCGACCCTCCCCCCTTGAAAAGGGCGAGGGAATTGGACCGAGTGGCCGAATTCTGGTCACTCGATATTGACCACCTTCCCTTCAGTCGACACCTCGACCTCGCGGACCTTCCCGCGCTTGTCCTTGCCGATAATCTCGAAGACGTCCTTGCCGTCGAGCTTCGCCTTCCGCGCGCGGTCGAACTTGACGTCGGGCAGCGCCTTGGCGGCCGCCTCCATCGAGCCCGCCGGCAGCTTGTCGAGCGGCACCGCCTCGAGCGGGTCGGCCTCCTCGCCGCATCCGCACGCGGCGAGCAGCGCGACCGCCAACAATCTTGCCCCGATTCGCATCGCGCACCGTCCTTTTCAGTAGGAGTCGCCCGAGATTGTCTCGCCGCCGGCGCGGGTCGCCAGCGCGATGTAGGTCTTGTAGTTCATCGTCGCCTTCAGGAAGGCCACGTGGCCGTCACCGAAGAGGAAGTTGCTGCCGCGTCCCCCGTGGAGGCTGTAGAACTGGTTCACCTCCGACGTCGGGTCGCCCGGCCTGAACCGTTCGCCCGCGTGGCCGAGCACCATCCCGGCGCCAGCTCGGTCACGTTGCGGCCGATCCCGTTTCCGGACGGAAACAGGACGGCGCCGGTGACCGATCCGACCCACGTCGTCGCGTTGCCCATCTGCAGCGACCGCTCGCCGACGCAGATCGTCTGCGACAGGCCGTCGGTCACGTCCTTGATCGCGACCGCGCTATCGCGGAAGAACGGCCCCTCGCCGTCAGGCCCGGGCTCGGTGATGCCGCACACCCCGACATAGTTCGCCGGGGCGATCTGACAGAGGTTCGCCGTCGCCGCGCCCGTGTTCAGGTCGCGGTTCACCGCCGTGAAGATCGCGGGCGAAGGGTCGGACGGGCAGAGCAGGCTGTTGATCGTCACGAGCCGGCTCGTCTGGTTCGCGGGTACCTCGATGGCGAGGTTAAAGTTGATCGAGCTGAACAGGGCCGACTGTTCGACCTGCGGCAGGATCATCGAAGCCCAGCCCCAGCCGGGGCCCGTGTCGTTGCCGTTCGCGTCGAACGCCGAGACGTATCCGGGCGGGAACAGCTTCTGCGCCGCCTCGTAATTGGCCAGCGCCAGGCCGACCTGTTTGAGGTTGTTCACGCACTGCCCGCCTCGCGGCCTCGCGTGCAGCCTGGACGGCGGGCAAGAGCAGGGCGATGAGGATCGCGATGATCGCGATCACGACTAGCAGTTCAATCAGGGTAAACCCGCGAGCGCGCGGGCATGAGGGGACGAGGCACGTGGAGGCTCCTGTTCGTGAGTCGGGATCCGGAAGACGGACGGTGTCTTCGGACCGACTCAGAACCGGAAGCACTGGAGCCAGGCGTGCTTACCCGCGGTGTCGGTGGGCCCGCAGGCCCAGAGACTCGCCCTCGGCGGGCGGTCGAGGGAGTGGCGGCTCGGCGAGGTGGCGTGCTCGAGCACGATCGCATCGAGCATCAGCCACGCAAGCCCGTCGGCTGGCGCGGCGACGTCGCTGGCGCGGACGATGGTCGAGCCAAGGTCGTCGCCGACGCCGCCGTCCTTCTCCTCGATCGAGTACGCCTGCCCCAGCTCGCTCAGCGAGTGCGCCAAGTCCTCGGCCGCCTCCGCCTGCCGGAGCGGGCTGCCGGCCAGGGCGGCGAGGAGGCAGAGCAGGCGCATCAGCGAAGACCATTCGCGGCGTGACGTCATGCCGACAGCTTAGTGAAGAACGCGCCGTCCGGTCAATCCGAGGAGCCGCGTGGACCTGCCACCGGGCGTCTTCAGCGATGCTGCCCTTCCATGAAGCGGGTCAGGTGATCGTACGCCGGCCCCCACTCGCCGCCCTTCGCCTCAGCGATGATCGTATTCAGGGTTTTCGATGCAGCTTCCGGGAGCGAGCCCGCGGCGCGGAGTGCCGTTCAGCCTCGCCTCGCACTGGGCGACGAGCTTCGCGTCCCTGAGCCCCACGGCGGTGTAGAGGGCATCGACGGTCTTGAAGGCCTCCTTGTTGCTCCCGACCTGTGGCTGGCCGCAGCCCGCGATCGCGAGGGACAGCAGCAAAAACGCGAGGGCCGCCCTGTTACTGGCGGCCTTGATTGGTTCAATAATCACCGCTGATCACTTCCCCCTGATTGCGAGTTGAGAGCGCGACCCAAGTCCACGGGTAGATCGACTGCTTGATCCACCGCACCGAGCCGTCGCCGAAGAGGACGTTGCAGCCGTAGAGGTGGTCGGAATACATCTCGTCGGTGTGGCGGAACGGGTTGTTCGGCGGGTGGATGATCACCTGCGGATGGTCGTGGATGTCGGGGCCGCTATGGCAGCCGACCACGTCCCCGCCGCTGTTCGGGTCGGACGGCAGCCCCGGCTTGGGCCAGACGCTCAGGAACGGGACGACGCCGAACCAGGTGTTGTCGGAGATCGACGAGGAGCGTTCCCCCACGAACACGGTGTTCGAGAGGCCGTCGGTCACGTCGGCCACCCTCGTGTGCGAGTTCTTGTAGAACGGCCCGGTGATGATGTCGGCCGGGAGGCCGGGCACCGGCTCGGGAACGTCCATGTCATAGGAATACTGCGTGCTCCGGCCCCACGGCTGGTTGATCCCAGCGTTGGTGACGTAATGGCTGTGCGGGAGCCAGATCACGGGGGAGAAGGGCCCGCCGTCGTTCGGGTTGTCCGAGTCGCCGTTGGTGTAGCGATGGGCCGCGAAGCCGTCGCTGCCGCCCAGAGCGTCGGGGCAGATGAAGACGTTCAGCTTCGTCCGGGCCGCCGTGGTGTTGTCCGGGGCCCAACATGGCAGGTTGGTGTTGCAGCTGGCGTAGAGCGGCGACTGCTCCAGGTAGGGAAGCATCAGGGTTCCCCAGGCGAATCCCGGCGGCGTGTTGATCCCCCCATCCGGGAAGCTGACACCATAAGCGGACCCGACCGCTTTGGGATCGGCGACATACGACGGCGGGAACACGCCGAGGGCCGACTCGTAATTGGCCAGCGCCAGGCCGATCTGCTTCAGATTGTTCACACATTGCATCCGCCGGGCCGACCCCCTCGCCGCCTGCACCGCCGGCAAGAGCAGACCCACCAGCACCGCGATGATCGCGATCACGACGAGCAGCTCGATCAAGGTGAAACCGCGCCTGCAACGCGAGTTACGTCTCAAGGGAAACGAGCCGGCCATCGGCGTCCTCCGTCGATCAGGAAATTCCAAAGCATCCGGGAGGTAAGACTAATCTCGATTTTCGGAAATTGCAATAGCAGTATTTTGGACACCCAAAAAAGATGTGGCCCGATGCGATCCGGGAGTCGTCGCTCGGAGAAACGTCGCATGTCCGCGGGAGCGTTCGCCGATGATGGACTGTTGCGGACCTGACTGGGACAGCGGCTGACGGAAGGGCGGGCGATGGCCGACGGCGACGAGACGATTCGCAGCGGCTTCCGGCCGCCGGGCCTCGCGTTCGACCTGGCCGAGTTTCGCCGGGCCGCGCTGGCCGAGCGGTGGAGCTTCGGCCTGGTGGCGATCGCCTGGGTGCATCTCGGGACGTTCCTGACCTGCTACATCATGTACCGGTCTGGCGACCTGGCCCCTCCGCGATACCTCGTCGCGTGGTTCCTCGAGTTCCTCGTCGTCGTCGGGCTGATCAGGCGGATGGTGACGAGCGGAGGTCGACGCCGGCCGCCGCCGCTGACGGGGCTGCTGGCTCGAGTCTGGATCACGTTCCTGATCCTCGGCTTCAGCGCGGCCAGCCTGAACAACCTGACGGGCATGCCGCCGGAGTGGTTCAAGCCGATGTGGGGCACGCTGAGCACCTTCGGATTCGCGATGATGGCCTGGCTCGTGAGCCTCTGGTTCCTCGTGCCCGCCGTGCAAATGTCGCTGACGGCGATGCTCATGGCCCGCTGGACGCCGCATGCTTATCTGTTTTATGGCATCTCGTGGTGGCTCGCGCTGCATCTCGTCGCATTGGCGACCGAACGGGCGCGGCGCGGGGCGATCGCGCGGGTGAGATCGTGGTCGAGCCGCTCCAGGCCCGTCGACCGTCGGCCTCGCGCGGGGTGGGCTCCGCTCGCCGTCGCGATTGAGCGCGATCGGCCGGAAAATGGGCCGCCGCGTCGATTGTTTGTATCGCGCCGACGTGTGCGCGGGACTAACCGGGTGACTGCGGCTCACGCTGGCGTGTTGCGGTGCTGCGGTCTCGCCGGATGCGAACGCACGCCGCCTCAACCGGCGATCAGTCCGACCTTCGAGAGAACCCGCTGGGACATCCCGCGAGGAGACACCAAAATGCGCTCGCTGGCTTCCTTGATCCTCGTCCTATCGCTCTCCTCCGCGGCGTCCGCCGACACCTTTCTCGTCTCGGGCCACGGGACGTGGGACGACTCCACGCCGACGACTGCCGAGAGCGCGCCGGCGCGGCCTGGTCGTTCTCGCTCGAGATCAGCGCGCCGCTTGCCGCCGACCACACCGCGACGTTCTCGAACTTTAACTTCGCGCTCGATGGGTCGCAGTTGGACAACCCGGCCACGTTCGTGGAGTTCTTCACCGCGGCCAGCTCAGGCCTATTTGACGTCGCCCTGGCGAACAATGACTTGCTCGCGCTCTTCGGCGACCAGGTCTTCAATGCGCGAGGGAGCCTCATACCCGGCGTCTACGCCGCGGACATTGACGCGATTGCCCCGAGTCCGCTGGCCTTGGCGTCGGGATCGGGCCAGGTGACGATCGCCCTCGCGTCCGACTCGTCCGCGGTCCCGGAGCCCTCATCATTCGCTGCGTTCGCGATCGGTCTGATGGCCGTGACCTGCGCCGCGCACTGGCGGGCTCGGATGTCTCGTCCGGTGTGATCGGCGCGACTTCGAAGACGGACCAGGGTTGGGCGGCTTCGGCCTACGAAGGCCAGGCGACGCCCAATCGCTCGGCCCACGACCGCAGGGCCTTCTCGGTGCCCTTGCCCAGGCTCAGCCCGCGCTCGAGTTGTTCGAGCCTCCGCGCCTGCCAGGCGTCGGGTCGGACCTCGCCCGGGAGCGGTGCGGAATTCTTCAGCATCACCTCGACCGACTCGTGGAGCCTCGCGAGGGACTCGAACGCAGAGACCGCGCGGGCCGTGACGAGCCAGCCGTCGGCCCCCTCGGCGAGCGCGGCCCAGCCAGGCAGGCTCGTTCGGCCCGTCGGGGCGAGTGCCGTGTCGAAGACCGCGGGTACGGTCCCCTCCACCGGAACGGCCAGTGCGAGCGAGCCGGTCGAGGCGACCTCGGCGACCAGCGGCCCGACGGCGATCTCCGAGGCGATTTCGGCCGTCGCGCCGATCCGACCGACGTTGACCACGCGGACCGTCCCGACCCCGATCTCGCGTGCCTTCTCGGCGGCAACCTGACCGGCCCTGGCGAGGATCAGCGGCGCGCAGGCCCCGCTTGCCGTCGAGGACGGCCGTGGCCGTGTGCTCCTTGACGATCGCCCCCTCGGCCTTCGGGTCGACCTGACCCGATTCGATCGCGCCGAGCCAGCCGGGCAGCGACTCGATGCCGAACTTCGGGGCATCGGCCGCCTCATACCAGAGCAGCCCGGACACCAGCGCCGACGCCCTCGCCGGCGGCACGTTGAGCTCGTCGAGCAACTCGGTCCCGAGATAGCGGAGGTCGTCGAGCCGATACCGATGCGCCTCGCCCACGCGGCCTCCCGTGGTTCGGGTTGCGACGGTCAAGGGCGGCTATCTTACGGCCTCTTCGCAGGGTCCGCCATCGCGGACCTTCCCCCAGGCGACCCCGCTACAGAGGTCCGCACTCGCGGATCCTGCGCGATCACGCCACGATCCGTCGGTCGTCCGGCCCGGCCGGCTCGAAGCGTTCCCACTCGCTACGGACGCGGGAGAGGCCGAAAGCGCACGCCTCGAACTCAATGCTGAGTCTCAGCAAGACGTCGGACTGCTCGCTCGTCAGGGTGCTGGCGAGGTAATACGACCGTTTGCCCTGCTCCTGGAAGCTGATGAGGTGGTCAGGCGAATCGAGGGCGCGGAACTTCTCGAGCGCCTCGGGATAAACGCCGGTCCAGAAGAGGGTGAAGTCGCCGACGTGGCGATGACATTCGCGCCGTCGTTCGTCGTCGGCCGAGGACTCGGCCTCGGCGACCATGGCGGCCACGCGATTGATCCGCGTCCCGGTCGCGTCGCGGATCTTCCAGATCTCCGAGCTTGGGACGAACCGCGCCAGCAGGTCGGCCACGTAGCCGACCAGCTTCGGGTCGCCGATGCCGAGCTCGTCCAGGAATGTCGTCTCGGTGAGGCCGCGGAAGAGGCGGTGGAGGGGATGGGTCTCGGGCAGTCCTCGCGTCATCACGGGTGCTCCTCACCCAGTCAGAACACGGTCAGAAATCGCCGAAGCGGGGCGGCGTGATTTGCCCCTGAGCAAATTGTAGGCCGGATGGGGGATTTGGCCAAGGTGAGATGGTCGACGAGGAGGCTTTGACTCGATCGGGCCCGGCCGCGATTTGTCGACGGCATGGCAATCTGGGGCCAATTCTGGCACAATGAATACCACTTAAAGAGGCAAGCAAATCACGCCGTCTCGGGGCAAGGAGGGGGTCGGTTGCGCATCACGTTCCATGGAGCGGCCCGGAAGGTGACCGGGACGGCCCACCTGCTGGAATTCGGCGATAAGAAAGTCCTGCTCGACTGCGGGTTGTTCGACGCCAAGCGCTCCGACCCCGACAGCCCGAACCGGCACCTCACGTTCGACCCCCGCGAGATCGACGCCGTCGTCGTCTCGCACGCGCACAACGACCACATCGGCCGGCTGCCGCTGCTGGTGAAGCTCGGCTACAAGGGCCCGATCTTACGTCACGCCGGCCACGGGCGACATCACCGGCGTCATGCTCCGCGACAGCGCCCGGATCCAGCGCGACGATGCGCGGAACATGCCCGTTCGCGACCCGTCAGCCGAGCCCATCGAGCCTCTGTTCGACCTCGCCGATGTCGAGTGGGTCATCGAGCAGTTCCGCCGCCTCCCGTACGACATTCCGGCGGAGATCATCCCCGGCGTCCAGCTCACCTACGGGGAGGCCGGCCACATCCTCGGCTCGGCGACGGTCCAGCTCGACTACCGCGAGCGCGACCGCGACCGCCGTTTCGTCTTCACCGGCGACCTCGGCCGCCGCGCCATGGGCCTCTTGCCCGACCCGAAGACGATCCAGAAGGTCGACACGCTCGTCACCGAGAGCACCTACGGCAACCGCGAGCTCGACCCGTATTCGACCCTGATCAAGCAGCTCCACGCGATCGTCGCGCGGGCCACACGGCTCCAGTCGCGGGTCGTGATCCCGGCGTTCTCGCTCGGGCGGACGCAGCGGATGATCTACTGCCTGCAGGAGCTCTTCGCCGTCCACAAGGTCCGCCCGATCCCCGTCTGGGTCGACAGCCCGCTCTCGCTCCGGCTGACGAACATCCACCGCGACCACCCCGAGGCCTACACGGCCGAGGCCCGCGCCCTGATGGACAGGGACCCGATGTACTTCGGTTCGAAGTACGTCGAGTTCTGCGAGACGTTCGACGACTCGCGCCGGCTCAACTACATCAACGGGCCGGCCGTGATCATCGCGAGCTCCGGCATGTGCGAGGCCGGCCGGATCAGGCACCACCTGCGGCATGCCGTCGAGGATCCGGACAACGCGATTGTGATCGTCAGCTATCAGGCCGAGGGCACGCTCGGCCGCGCCATCGCCGAGGGGGCCCCGCGGGTCCAGATCATGGACCACTGGTACGACCTGAACGCGGCGGTCTACGTCCTCGACGGCTTCTCCGGCCACGCCGACCGCAACGACCTCGCCGCCTGGTTCGAGGCCACAGGCGGGAACATCGGCAAGGGCTTCCTGGTTCACGGGGAGCCGGACGGGCTCGAGGCCCTGGCTCCGGTCCTGCAGAAGCACGTGGTCGAGCCGGTGGTCATACCGTCGCTGATGGATTCGTTCGAGGTCTAACGGCCCCCCGGTCCGACCCCGGACGACGCCGAGCTCGGGGACAATCCTCTGCGGATCCCCGGCGGGCCCGGATAAGAACTTGCCGACTCCTCCTCGGGTGGACTAGGCTCACGACGTCGCCACCAATCTCTCCGGGAGCCAACGTCGATGCCGACCCGCCTGATCGTCGCGCTGCTCGTCGCCGTCGTCCCAACGCACGCCAAGGCCCAGGCCGTCTTCGGCGACCTCGCCAAAATCCAGGGGCGGTGGTGGACACGCATCCCCTCGCCGCGCGGCGACGCGGCGAACCTGCGATTCATGGAGATCCAGGGCGACCGCTTCACGGCGATGGATGCGCGCGGGAACGTCACGAGCACGTCCCGGGTCAAGCTCGACGAATCGGCCAACCCGAAGACGATCGACTTCCTCGACGCGGCGCTCTATGACCCGCAGAAGGGGCAGGTCAAGCAGCCGGATACGATCGGGGTCTACGAGCTCGACGGCGACGTCTTCAGGTTCGCGGTTACCGCGAAGGGCAACCTGTCGAGGCGGCCCGCGGCCGGTGGCGCCGGACCCGCTGAAGGGGTCGATCGCCATGGTCTTCCGCCGCGGCCAGCCGCCGGCCGAGTCGCGGGTCGTGACGTTCGAGCGGGCGTACGTCTTCCCCCCCATCGGCGGAACGACTCCCAACTTCCGCACGGCGCAGGACGACGTGCTCATCACCACCCCGGCCGTCCCGAAGGCCGTCGACGCCGAGGGCCGCCCGGTCGCGCGTCCGTTCGACGTGCTCGCGCCGGGCAACATTGTCGACGTGACGGTCAAGCTCCCCGACCGGCCGGGCGCCAGGCCGCAGATCCAGGAGGTCCGGCTCGTCCGCGGCAAGGTCGAGCCCGCCCTGGCCGGTGGAGCGGACGCGCCCACTCCCGCGACGAAGGGCGGCGAAAGCGGGATGGATGACAGCCCCGGCGGCAGCGGGGGAAAGCGAGGCGCGGTCTACAAGGCGGCGACCATCACGAAGGTCACGCCTTTCAAGGTCACGATCGAGGTTGGCGGCAAGGCCGTCGAGATCGGCCGGACGAACTTCGACACCTTCGCCGTCGACCTGAAGGGCAATCAGCTCCCGCCCGCCCAGAAGCAGCGGCTGCTCAAGGTCGGCAACAAGGTCGACATCGAGCTGCGCCCGAAGAACTTCCCCGACGACCCCAGCGAGACGCCGGCGATCCGGTCGATCAAGCTGCTCAAGGGCGAGCTCGCACCGCGCCCCTGAGGCCTCGACCACGCCGCCGCCGTCACGCGGGCCGCCGCCGAGTGATGCGCTCGGAGCCGACGGCGAGCAGCGACCCCACGACCGCTGCGGCGATGTTCGACTCCCACAGGCTGTACCCGTTCAGCAAGGAGCCGACGAGTCCACCCCCGATGACCCCGCCAACCAGCCCCAGCAGCGTCGGCACGAGCAGCCTCGGGCCCTCGTGTGGGTCGAACATCGCCACGCAGTAACCCGCGGCCACGCCGATCAGCGGCCAGACGAGCAGGATGCCCGTGTCGAACTGCTGGATCATCGCCAAGGTGAGCATGGTACACCTCCCCCGCGGGGGTCATGCCCGCAAGAACGGGACCGCTCAGACGGTGTGTGAGAATGGGTCGGTGCGGATCGCGGGACCGGCCCCGATCGTCCGCGATCGACGGCCGGCCCCGGGGTGCGAAACGAACCCGATCCGGCCGGCCATCTGACGAAACGAAGCCAAATCCGGCCCGCGAAACGAAGCCAAATCCGGCCCGCGAAACGAAGCCAATCCCCCGCCCGCCGAAACAAAGCCAATCCCGCTCCGGCTGCCGCCGTTCGGCTCCGTGCGTCTGCCGCGCTTCGAGCCGCACGGAGGTGAGCGAAGGGCGTACGCTCGGGTTCGCTCGGCGCGGGGGCCTCGGGTCCCGAGACCCGGGGAACCCGGGGCGTCCCACACGGATTGTCAGCCGAGGGCCCCGGCCAGCTCGGCGATGAAACGGCCGACGTCGGCGACGACCTCAGCGCGGGGCCTGCCCTCGGCATCGGCCAGCCGCCGCACGAGTGCGCTGCCGACGATGAGCCCGTCGGCCGCCGGCGCCAGCGCCTTGACCTGCTCGGCCGAGCCGATGCCGAAGCCGATGCACACGGGCAGGTCGGTCTGCGAGCGGAGCCAGGCGACGTTCTCGGCGAGCTCCGGAGGCAGCGCCTTTCGTTCGCCCGTGATGCCCGCGACCGAGACGTAATAGATGAACCCGGTCGTCGAATTGGCAATCTGAAGGGCACGCTCGCGGGGCGTCGTCGGCGTGACGAGCTGGATCAGCTTGAGGTTCGACGAGGCGGCAAGCCTCGCCAGGTGGTCGGACTCCTCGACGGGAAGGTCGGGCACGATCAGGCCGTCAAAGCCGGACGCGGCGAGCTGCGTCAGATAGCGTTCGATGCCCCGGCGGTGGAAGATTGCGTACGAGCCCATCGCCACGAGCGGGGTCTCGCCGATTTCGCGTCGATCGCGCAACGACCTCGCCATCGCCAGGATGTCCGACTGCCGCACACCCTTGCTCAACGCCCGCGTGTAGCTCGCGGCGATGACGGGGCCGTCGGCGATCGGGTCGGAGTAGGGGAGGCCGACCTCGACCATCGAGGCGCCCTGGGCGACGACCTCCTCGATCAAATCTCGGGTCGTGTCGAGGTCCGGGTCGCCCGCGGTGAGGAACGGCATGAGCGCGCGGCGGCCCTCGCGTTTCAGGCGGGCGAAGGTGGCGTCGATGCGGTTCATTCAGGCCTCTCGGGACGGGATGCGGGGCGGAGCGCGCGAAGGCCCTCACATCGCCTCGCCCCTCAACCGCGCCACCTCGAAGGCGTCTTTGTCGCCGCGACCCGACAGGCAGACCACCAGCACCTTGCCCGGCCCCAACCGCGGGGCCTCCTTGATCGCCTGCGCCACCGCGTGGCTCGACTCGAGCGCGGGCAGGATGCCCTCCAGCCTCGCGAGCCGCCCGTAGGCCTCGAGCGCCTCGGCGTCGGTGATGTTCTCGTACCGCACGCGCCCGGCGTCTTTCCAGTAGCTGTGCTCGGGGCCGACGCCGGGATAGTCCAACCCCGCGGAGATCGAGTGGACGTCGGCGGTCTGGCCGTCGTCGTCCTGGAGGACGTAGCTGAAGCTGCCGTGCAGCACGCCGGGCCGTCCCAGGGTCAGACTCGCTGCATGTTCGCCCGCCGTCAGCCCGCGCCCGCCGGCCTCGGCGCCGATCAGCTCGACCGACTCGTCGCCGATGAACGGATAGAACATCCCCGCCGCGTTCGACCCGCCGCCCACGCACGCGACGACGGCGTCCGGCAGCCGCCCGAGCTTATCACCGCACTGCTCCTTCGTCTCGCGGCCGATGACGGACTGGAAGTCGCGGACGATCCTCGGGAACGGGTGCGGGCCGACCACGCTGCCGATCGTGTAGTGGGTCTGGTCGGACGTCCCCATCCAGTCGCGCATCGCCTCGTTCGTCGCGTCGCGGAGCGTCCGCGAGCCGGTCGTCACCGGCACGACCTGCGCGCCGAGCGTCCTCATGTTGAAGACGTTGAGCTTCTGGCGCCGGATGTCCTCCTCGCCCATGTACACGGTGCACTCGAGGCCCGTCAGGGCGCACGCCGTGGCCGTCGCGACGCCGTGCTGGCCGGCGCCGGTCTCGGCGATGACGCGGGTCTTGTTCATCCGCTTCGCGATCAGGACCTGTCCGAGCGCGTTATTGATCTTGTGAGCACCGTATGGTTCAGGTCCTCGCGCTTCAGGTAGATGTCGGCGCCGCCGGCGATCGCGGTCAGCCGCTCGGCGAGGAAGAGCGGCGAGGGGCGGCCGACGTAGTCGCGGTAGCAGGATTGCAACTGGGACCGGAACGCGGGGTCGGCCTGGGCCTGTTCGTAGGCGATGGTCAGCTTGTGCAGGGCGTCCATCAACGTCTCGGGGACGAACCGGCCCCCGAACGCGCCGAAACGGCCCAGCGCATCGGGCAGGCTCGTGTCGGCGCGATTCGTGCTAACCGTCCCGGCCATCGCTTCGGTCTCGCATCGCGGTCGTCGCCCGGTCCTCCCCGGGCGGAAGGGCCATTGTCCGGCCGCGGCCGGGCCCCGGTCAAGGCCGCATCGGGTCGCGACGGCCCGCCGTCCCCGCGGCGGAGACGGCCGGGGCCTCGAGCCGCTTTGTTGCCGAAAAGAAACGTATGCGACACACCGGACAGATATGAAGGTTTTTGATAGCTCGGGCGACCGGCGTCGGCTAAGCTCCGGCGCGGTCGACCGATGCCCACCACACGGAGAGACACTCGATGTCGGCTCGAACCTTTCGCCTCGCGGCGCCGGGGACGGTCCTGGCGCTGGCGCTCTGCGCCGCGACGTCCCGCGGCGACGTCGTGACGCTGACGCTCGACGACCCGGACCAGACCGTCGACCGCCCCGCCGCCGGCAGCATCACGCTCGACTTCAAGGGGAAGATCTCGATCGCGGCGGGCTACTCCTACGTCTCTAGCCGCATCGACTCCGCGTACACCGAGGACGAGGACCACAGCATCACGACGAGCTCCGCCGGGTTCCGCTATGCGGACGCCAATGACGGCAACTCCGCGTCGGGGTTGATGTTCACCGCCGAGGTCACCGCGGCGACGGCCCCCGGCCCCTATTACACGAACCCGACCGACCCGCTCTCGAGCCTGATCGTCTTCGTCAACAACTCCGACGCGGTGATGGGCGAGACGTACGCGGCATTCTCGATCCAGGTCAACGTCGAGCCCACGCCCGAGCCCTCGACGCTGGCCCTGACGGCCCTCGGCGGGCCGCTCGCCGCGCTGACCTCCCGGAGTCGGACCGCGGCCGGGTGACGGCAATTCGGACGCCGAGCGCGGGCGGGCACGCAAGTTCCGTAACTCTCAGGAGGGTCGTCATGAGGGAACATCTGGTCCGCGGCGCCGCGGTCGCCACGGCGGTGGTCGCCATCTACCTTCAACCGCCGTCGAGCCGGGCGCAGGACGGGGCGAGCCTGACCGCGCCCTTGCCGACATTCGCGGCCGACACGTTCACACTCGCCTACAAGGGCGACCTGGTCGGCCTGTTCCCCGCCCAGGACGCGACCAACCCGGCTACCGACCCGTTCGCCTTGGCCGGCGGCTCGCCGAGCGTGAACGTCGTCTTCAACGCGGGCAACGACACGACGGACCTGATCTTCTCCGGTAACCCGATTGGCCCGGGAACCTCGGTGACGACCGGCCCTGTCACCTTCGGCGTCGATACCGGCACCAACCTGCCCGGCCGCTTCGACCTCGCCGGCGCGGCGTGGTCGAACTCGTCGACGATGCAGAGCCAGTCGGTGTCCGCCATCGGCATCACCATCATGCCAAACCTCGTCCCGCCCCCGCCCCCGGGGCCGATCATCCTCACAGTCACCGACGCGGAGGGCCACGTCACCGAGTACCTCATCCTTCCCGGTCAGCCGAACACCTGGCAGATCGAGATAGCCAACCCGACGCCGGACGACGAGACGCTGGCGAACGTCGGTTATTACCTCTCGCCGACACAGATCCCGCTCGACGAGCTGAACCCCTCGTCCCTTCCGCCGCCCGGCCTTCCCGGAAGCCCGTTCATCCCGCTGCCCTCGCTCGACGGGACGACCCTGGGCCCGGGCCAGTTGATCACCGTGACCGTCCCCGAGCCGTCCGCGCTGGCCCTGACGGCCGCCGGCGCGGGACTCGGGCTGCTCTGGCTCCGCCGCCGCGCGGGCCCCGCTCCAGTGCGGCGGATGCCCCCGTCCGCCGTCTAGGGCGGAGGGGGATTCCGAAGACGAGACCTCGGACACCCGGGACCTGGAGTGACCGCGTCCGCTTGCTCAGAACCTCGGCCGCTTCGGCGTCGGCTTGCGCTTCGCGGCCGAGGCGCGCTCGGCCCGGGCCGGGCGGGCGGGCGCCGACTCGCGGCGGGGCTCGATCTCCGGCGGGGTCGCGCGGTCGATCGTGTAGAAGTCGAAGAACTGCTGGCCGGCGAAAAAGTCGGCCATCGCCTTGCGCAGCGCCCGCTGCTGCTCCATGAACTTGGCGTACTGCTCGATCAGTCGCTTGCGCCGGTCCTCCGGCAGGTCGAGAAGGTCGGCGTAGGACCGGCGCCCGGTCTCGGGGTCGCGGACCGACCAGAGCCGCTTGATCCGCAGGCCCGACTCCTCGTCCTCGTAAGCAAGCATCCGCGCGTACTGGCGGGCTTTCATCTTCTTGGCGAACGCCACCAGCTCGGCGTGCGACTCGTAACCGTGATGGCGGTCGATCCACGCGACGATGTCCATCGTCGTCAGCCGCGGCCCGCGCGACTCGCAGAGCTCCTTCAGGCTCGCCACGATCTCGGCCGGTCCCATCGCCATTGCCGACCTCCTCTTACGGCAGCTTCGCGCGATCCTCACCATGCGACCCGTCGGAACTGCACAAATCGTAGCCAAAGCCTGAACCCGTGTCGAGATGTCACCTGGCAATTGTCCACCAACTTCCGAGGGCGGTGTATTCCCCTGATTCGCAGAAGAATTACCCACTCCCGAAGCTCAAGACACGTGCGCTGCCGCCTCGCGATCGAGGAATAGGACCGCCCCCGCATGCCTCCGGACGGCCGATGCGGGGCACGACTCGGCGATGGGTCCCCGCAAGGCCTCGCGCACGGCCGCGGCCTTCCGCGGTCCCGGCACGCAGAGCGAGACGATCGCGGCCGAGAGCAAAGCCGGGACGGTCAAGGTGTAGGCGTGCGTCGGCACGTCGTCGACCGACGCGAAGCAGCCGTCATGCACCTGCTGGAGCCGGCACGCGAGGTCCAGCCGCACTGGCTTGATCTTCACGGGGTCTCGGAAGTCCGCCACGGGCGGGTCGTTGAACGCGAGGTGCCCGTTCTCGCCGATCCCGGCGCAGACGACGTCGGCCGGTGAGGCGTTCAAGAGGGCCTCGTAGGCCAGGCACGTCGCCAGGGGCCGTTTCTTGTCCTCGCCGGGGATCAGCCGGAGCCGGTCGCCGTCTAGGCCTACCCGATCGAACAGGTGATCTCGCAAATACTTGCGGAAGGACGTCGGGTGATCGGCTCGTAGTCCAAGATACTCATCCATATGGAACGCAACCACGCGAGACCACTCGACCCGTCCCGGCTCGCACAGGGCGTCGAGGAACTCGTTCTGACTTGGGGCGGCGGCGAAGATGATATTGGACCGGCCTGCCGCGGCGTGGCGCGCGGCGATGGCCTTCGCGACGAAAACGGCCGCTGCTCGGCCCATCGCAAAACGGTTGTCGTACACGGCGACGCGGAGAGAATCGACCGTGAATTCGGCCAGGGGTTGCGACATCGATCATCTCGTGGGGTGCGCTCCGCCCACCGTCCGTCCCGACCGCCCGGGACCAGCCGGTGGGCGGACTCCACCCTACAAGGGAATCAGCGCGGAGCCTACGCCGAGGCTGCCAGGGTACGGTCGCCGCGACGGCGGCGCGGATCGACTCGGAGTTGCTCGCAGAGCCGGCGGCATTCGGTCAGGTCGACCAGGAGCGAGTCGGTCAAGTAGCTGGAGGTGGGGCCGTCGCCGGCCCACTGGAGCTGGTCGTGGCAGCGGTTCATGTGGTCGATGAGGTCTTTCATCCAGAGCAGGGTGGTCCGTCGATCGCTCATCCGGGAGTCTCCTCGCCTCGTCATGAGGTGGGTCGCGATGCCGACCGGGCCGGCCTCGGACGCCCCGGTCGGGGTCGGGTGCTAGCGAACGCAAAGGCTGTACCGGTCGAAAGCAGCGTCTCCGTGGCGACGGACGAAGCGCGTGATCCCGGCACGACTTGGGGAAAACTTGAGGAATTATTCCGACCGACACGGGACCGGACGACCATGTAGGAATTACATCGTCGGTCGGATATGCAAGGCTGGCTTCCTTTTCGCGGCGGGCCGACTTAGACTGAAGTAGGCGCGACATGTTCCGTCGAGCCGCTTCGTGCATCCGAGCGGAGGAGGCGGGACCAATGGGCTCGGCCGGATCGAGCTCGTCGCCCGGCGGGACGCCCGCGCCCGTTCCCGCTCCACGGGGCGGATCGTGGTCGCTCTGGCCCTTCGGTCGGAGGCCGCGGGGCAAGGAGACGGCGCCCCCGATCATCCCCGTCGCGCGGTTCCGCAACGTCGCTATCAGCCGCGAGGCCGGGGCCGGCGGCGGGGCGATCGCCCGGCTCGCGGGATCGAAGCTCGGCTGGAAGGTCTACGACCACGAGCTGCTCGAGGCGATCGCCCAGCGAATGGGCCTGCCGGCCGACGAGGTCCGAACCTTCGACGAGCTGGCCCCGAGCGTCGTCCAGGACTGGCTACTGCCGCTAAGGGAGGAGCACTACGCGCCCAGGAGGCTTATCTCGACCACCTCGCAAAGCTCGTCGAGGCCATCGGGCGGGCCGGAGAGTCGCTCGTCGTCGGCCGGGGCGCGGGGTCGATCCTGCCGAGGCCCGAGACGCTCTCGGTGCGGGTGATTGCCCCGCTGAAGGCGCGGGCCGCGAGGCTCGCCGAGCGGATGGGCGTGTCGCAGCGCACCGCCCGTCGCGCGGCCCGAGACCTGGACCGGCGGCGAGCTCAGTTCGCCAGGACAATGTATCGCATCGACCCGAACGACGCACATAACTATGACCTCGTCCTCGACTCCGACAGTCTCGGACTGCCTATGGCCGCCGACCTGATCGTGCGGGCCGTCGAGCTGGGCCGCCCGTCCTCCCAGCCGATACCGATGCCGGTCGCAACGCCCCCGGAACGCGATGAGGCGACCCAGGCCGGATGATCTGCCCCTCTCGAGACCCCTCTTCTCTCGATGCCCAACGATCGACGTGCGGACAGGCCCCGTGTGGTGATGGTCAGCGGTCATGCGCCGCCCGTGATGGACGGGGTGGGCGATGCCACGGCCATGCTGCTCGCCGAGCTCGCGCGGCAGCGGCCCGAGCTGGCGCTGGACGTGGCTGACCCGGCGGCCTGGCTGGTGGCGGAGCCCTCTCGTCTCGGGACCGGGCTATCGAATCGTCCGCCCGAACCACACCTGGAACCGGACCGACCGCCGCCTGGCGTGCGCGACGCTCCAGTGGATGAAGCCGGACCTCGTTCACATCCAGGAGCAGGTCCACTCCTACTTCGAGACCGACGCCGCCCCCCGCCTGGCCGCAGCGGCGGGGTGTCCGGTGGTTACGACGCTCGCATGAATACCACATCGAGTTGCCCAGCGTGGTCTACACCGACGAGCTCGTCCGTCGCTCGGCGGCGATCATCGCCAACGACGCCCGGAATGCCGAACGGTGCCTTGCGCGGACCGGCCGCCCGGCCGACGCGAGGTGGTGGAGCGGCAACACGGTCTGCCCGGACCAGCCGGTCCCGCGCCGGCCCGACCCGGACCTGGTAACGACATTCGGCTTCCTGACGGCGTTGAAATCGATCGGCCTGACGTTGGCCGCGCTCGAGCGGCTCCGGGCCGAAGGGCGGGCGCTCCGCTGGCGGATCATCGGACCGTTCCGACCCTGCGAACAACCCGGATCACGCGACGATCGCCGGACTCGGCGGCCGCGACTGGGTCGAGTTTACCGGGCGGCTTCTCGGTCCGCGACCCCGAGCTGAAGCGGCTCCTGGCGCGAGTCGCGGCTGATGCTGTTACCATTCGCCGACGGTGCCTCCCTCAGGCGGACGACGCTGTTCGCTGCATGGGCCTTCGGCATCCCTGCGATCACCACGCCGTCGCCGAATGCCGAGCCCGAGATCGTCGACGAGGACAACTGCCTTCTCGTCCGCGAGGCTGCGCCCGAGGCGTGGGCCCGGGCCATCGCCCGCGTGCTCGACGAACCGGATCTCGAGTCGCGGCTCTCGAACGGGCGGCCGCCGCGCGGCCGAGCAGTACGGTTGGCCCGAGCTGGCCCGCGGCCACCTTGCGCTCTACGACCGACTGCTCGCCGGCCGCGCCGGTCGGGCCGCCGACCGCGCGGCCGTCGCGGGGTGGTCGGGGCCGGCGGGTCCGTGATAGACTCGGGCTTTGGGTGAGTACCGGAGTGCGGAGTGAAAAGCCAAGAGTGGCGGGTGCCCGGCGCGGCCATGCGGATGTCCTTCCAGTCGTAGCCCGCCGCCTCCCGGCTTTCTGCACTTTCCACTCTCCTCCGGACCTATCTGCCCGCCCCCCACGGGAACGTCATGACCGAGTCGACCGTCCCCCTGAAGAACCGCAGGCTCGCCGCCCTGCTCGCCTTCCTCGTGCCGGGGCTGGGGCACGCCTATCAGGGGCGCTGGGGCAAGGCGCTGCTGTATTTCTTCTGCATCAACGGCCTCTTCTTCAGCGGGCTGGCTCTGGGGGAGTGGAAAATCCTCACCTGGCGCTGGGTCAGCCCGCTCCGCGACCCCGAGCATTTCTGTTACTGGTACTTCTGCCAGGTCCTCACCGGCCTCTCGGCGCTGCCCGCGTTGATCCAAGGGACGCTCCAGCATTTCGACATGAGTCCCATCCTCTGGGGCTACGGCGCCGACCCGGGGGTTGAGGCTTATAACGGCCTGTTCACGCGGCTGGGCAAGATCGTTGAGATGGGTTACATCTACACCGAGGCCGCGGGGCTGCTGAACGTTCTGGCGATCTTCGACGCGTATGAGGGCCCCGCCCTCCGCGACGAGCCAGCGGCGACGCCTGCCCAGGCCGATCCTTCTCCGACGGTCCCGTTGGCGAGCCCCGCGGAGGCCGGCGCATGACCCCCGAGACGATCCATCCCTACTGGTTCGCGATTCCCTTGGTGCTGGCCATCAGCCTCGTCTACGCCGCGAGTCGCCATGAGTCATGGCCGAGGATCTTTTCCCAGGCCGCCCGGCTCGCGGGCATGATCTTCACCGTCCTGCTCGTGACGACGGCGGTGCTGCTGGTCGTGAATAGCTTGATTTGAGGGGAACCTGGGTCGTCTTTTGCCTTGTGCATGCGTTCGGAACGCAGAAGGCACGAAGCACACGACGAACGACGGATCGGACATTACGGCGCCGGCCAGGCGTCGATTCGTGACTGCCAGAGGCGGACCATCGCCTTGATCCGCGTGGCGTCGGGGCCGCGCGCCACCACGGTCAGCACGGGATCGCCCGGGCGAAGGATCGTCGTCGCGGCGGGGATATCGGCGACGGTCGGTAGTAGATCGGCAGGGTCCGACCAGGGCCAATCCTCGGGTACGACCGCACGCCGCGTGGCGTTGACGATGAACTTCGCGGCCACCCGCGGCCGGTCCGGTCGGTCAGGAGACGTTCTCGGGTGAACGCCCTCGACCCCGAACGCCCGCGCATGCTCGGCTAGCAGAGAAACACCTAACACCTCCTCCAGCACCTCGACCGACGCCGTATACCTCGGGTTGATCTCGACGGGCCGCGGCGTCTCGCCATCGAGCTTCAGGTCGATGCCGAACAGGCCGCGCAACCCGAACGCATCGGCGAGCACTTCGCCGATCCGCGCGACGCGCGGGTCGCCGCTTTTCCCAGCGGCAACGGTCCGATGCTGCCTCGGTAGACGACGCGCAGCCCCTCATGCGACCGGCCGAGGAACTGCCCCGTGACGCCGACGAGCCGGGCAGAGCGGCCGTCGCCGACGAAACAGGCCGACTTGGGCGAGCCCCGCGCCACGGCCTGGAGGAAAAACCCCGGCGGGATCGGCCCTTCGCCGATCGTCCAGCGGCGGATGCCCATACCCATCGCCGAGAGCCTGGGCTTGCAGAGCCACCGGCCCTCCCGCGGCGGATCGTCTCCTTCAACCCTGAAATCCGGCGCGGGCAGTCCCGACTGGCGAAGGGCATCGGTCCAGCGCGCGCGGATCGCGAACGCCCCTGAGGGCCTCGCCTCCGATGCCGAGCAGGCGACGGGATCGGGCGATCCGATCGACGAGAGCGGGGTGATTCTCGAGGGCGCCGGTGTAGATCCAGTTCGAGTCCGGCAATCCCGCGGCGACATCGGCCAGGGCCGCGGGATAGGCTTCGCGAGCGACGCGGAGGGCTGGGAACCGGGCGGCGAGGTCGCGGTCGGCGAAGAGGTCGACGCCGGTCGGGTCGAATCCCGCACGTGCCGCCGATGATGCGGCCGCGCGGGCGCTGGCGCCGAGGATGAGGAGTGGAAGGCCCGCCATGCATCGCCGTCCGTATCCCACATCCACCACAAACGACCGGGGCGACGCCTGCCGCTCGGCCGCGTCGCCCCGGGAATGATCCGAGTGGATCGATCGGCTTATTCGGCCTTTTCGATCTTCGTGGCCGTCAGCTCCTTCTGGCCGTCCTTCTCGGCGACCGTGCCGGTGACCTTGAGCTTGACCGGGGCGTCGGTCGAGGCCGCGCAGATGCCCAGGCCCTGATGGGCCTTTTTGGCGACGGCGTTCTGGACGAGGAAGTACTTGACCTCCTTGCCGTCCTCCTTGGCGATCACCACGTTCTGGCAGCTCGGCTTCTCCTTCAGGGCGCACTTGGCGCAGACGCCGTCGCCGGTGACGGTCACGTCATCGGCGGCATAGGCGAGCGACACGGCCGTCAGGACAGCGGCCACGGAGAGCAGTCCGTACAGCTTGCGCATCGATTGATCTCCCGGGCTGGAGGAAGTCACGACCGCCCTCCGGCGGAAGGGCCGAGGCGGTCCGACGAGTCAGGCCACATTGGAACACCGATACGGAGTCCGAGCAACCTTAATCCGGCGGGCGGCCGGGACCCCTCCGCCCCCGGGGGTTGCGGCGCGGAACCCGGCTGTTATCATGCGGGTCGGTCGCGGCCGGGGTCGTGCGACGTACCCGCACGCCGCGAAATACCGAAAATCCCTGACGCACCGACGCATCGCAACCGGAGACGAACGACGATGGCCGACATCACGCTTAACATCGGCGAGGCCCTCGTGGGCGAAGGCAACGAGATCGCCCACATCGACCTGCTGATCGGCCCCAAGACCGGGCCCGTCGGCGTGGCGTTCGCTCAGGCCCTGGCGAACCAGTCGCACGGCCACTCGAACCTGCTCGCCGTGCTCGAGCCCAACCTGATTTGCAAGCCGGCCACGGTGCTCATTACCAAGGTCACGATCAAGGGCATGAAGCAGGCCGTCCAGATGTTCGGCCCCGCCCAGTACGCCGTGGCCAAGGCCGTTGCCGACTGCCTGGCCGACGGCACGATCCCCCAGTCCGAGGCCGAGAACCTCGTCATCGTCTGCGGCGTGTTCATTCACCCCGAGGCCGAGGACAACGCCAAGATCCTCAGGTTCAACTACGAGGCCACGAAGCTCTCGATCCAGCGCGCCATGAAGGGCGAGCCCACGGCGCAGCAGGTCATCGCGGGCAAGGACACGGCGAAGCACCCGTTCGCGGGGACGTAAGTTTTGGATGAAGAACCCCTCACCGTAACCCTCCCCCACAAGGGGGGAGGGGACCAGAGAAGAGCGTCGGCCCTCTGAACCCTCTCCCCTTGTGGGAGAGGGTAGGGTGATGGGTGGTCGGAATCGAAAGCCCGTCATTCATGCCCGAGTCTGCCTCGAAACCAACGATCCTCCTCCAGCTCGACGTCGATCCCCAGCCGAGCGTCTTCGACTCGGTGGTCGCGGTCGACTCCGGCGTTGCGCACCTGTTCCGCCACGGCGGGGTCACGCCCGCGGCAGTCCGCGACCTCGTCCACGGCGCCCTCTTCACCCGGGGGCCAGCCGACCTCCGCTCGACGGCGATCTTCATCGGTGGCTCGGATGTCTCCAAGGCCGAGGCCGTGCTCGCGGCCGTCAAGTCGACCTTCTTCGGCCCGTTCCGCGTATCGGTCCTGTTCGATCCCAACGGCTCGAACACCACGGCCTCGGCGGCGGCCGTGGCGGTGCTGGAGGGGCTGGGCGGGACGGTGGAGCGCGAGCGCATCGCCGTGCTCGGCGGCACGGGCCCGGTGGGCGGACGTGTGGGCCGACTGCTCGCGGGGCTGGGCGCGGACGTCGCCCTCGGCTCGCGTGATCTCGGCAGGGCTCAGGCCGCGGCGTCGAGGATTGGAGGGAAGGTCGCTGCGTTCGCGACGGCCGATGCGGCCTCGCTGACCAAGGGCCTGCAAGGTGCATCGGCGATCGTCGCCGCGGGCGCGGCTGGCGTCACACTCCTGCCTCGAACAGTCAGATCATCGCTGACCGATGTGAAGGTCCTGATCGACCTCAATGCGGTGCCCCCTGCGGGCATCGAGGGCGTCGAGCCCGGCGACAAGCGGGCCGACCGCGACGGGTCACTCGCATGGGGTGCGCTCGGCGTGGGCGGGACGAAGATGAAGATCCACAAGGCCGCCGTGAAGAGCCTGTTCGCGAGCAACGACCGGGTCGTCGACGCCGAGGAGGCGCTGGCGATCGGCCGTTCGCTCGCGTGAATCGTCGGTCATGGCGAGGGTGGCCCGGGGCAGTCGCCCGGGCCACCCTGAGGGCAGCGAGCCGTGGCGAGGGTCGTCCGATCAGAGGGCATCGGCCGAGATCACCTCGTTCCCGCTCCGCGTCGAGAGTGCTTGATAGACGCCGATGCTCCCGCCGGTCACCATGCCGTATCCCGGATTGCCCGAGCTCAGCGTGACCTGCTGGACCGACGTCGGGACGCCATTGACGACCGGCCAGGTGTTGATCGTCTCCTTGAGGAACCTCACGGAGCCGTCTGCCATGGCGAAATTCGCTCCGCCTGGGTGGAAGCTGCCGGCGCTCTCGATGTAGGCGGTGACGCCGCCGTCCACGGCGTCGGCCCATTCGCTGTCGATCATCTTGTTCTGGGGGTTGATCGGGAAGAGCGTCGAGAAGAGGGTGTCGCCGTAGCCGCCGTCGCACCACCAGTTCCAGTAGCGCCGCTCGTAGCTGCTGTCGTAATCGGCCGTCTGGACGTCGGAGAGCTTGCCATGGGCGTGCTCGCCGAACAGGATCGTGTTGCTGGTCCCGTCGGTGATCGAGGCGAGGCTGGTGGCGCTGCGCATGTAGAACAGGCCGTTGTTATTGCCCTGCTGGACGGGGTCGGGTCCTCCGGTATAGCTCGCCGTGGGGTAGTTCATCCGCGTGCCGGAGAACCAGGTGCCGGTGCAGCCGGCGTAGCTGTTGTAGGCCACAATGTAGGGATGCGCCCCGAGACGTAGTTGCCGTCGGGGATGTCGAACGACTGGCTGATCGAGCCGTCGCTGGGGCACCAGAGGGAGCTGATCCCGTAAGCGAAGACGGTGTTGTTATCGGGATAGAAGAACCCGACGGTGAAGTTGGCCGAGTTGAAGACATTCGTCTGCTCGAAGTAGGGCGACATGGCCAGGAACAGCCCCGGCCCGACCCAGTTCTGGCCCCAGGCCGGATACCAGTTGACCCCGAAGCCCTGGGGCAGCGAATTGTTGGACGAGATGTAGTTGTGCGCCGCCAGCGCGATCTGCTTGAGGTTGTTCGTGCACTGCGCCCTCGCGCTGCCTCGCGCGCCGCCTGGACGGCCGGCAGGAGCAGCGCGATCAGAACCGCGATGATCGCGATCACGACCAGCAGCTCGATGAGGGTGAATCCGTGTCGTCGGTGTCTGATCTGATTCATGCTTGTGTCCTTGCGAAAGAGGATGAATGAACAGCGTTTCGAGGTGCCGGCGGCTAGTTGACCGCCTCCTTGGCCTGGGTCTTCTCATGGAGGGCCTTGCGGGGGTCGAAGCTCTCCTGGGGTTTCATATCCGGGGGCGGCGGCGTCTTCGTGGACGCGGCCTCCTTCCGGCGCTCGTCGGGGGGCTTGACCGTGTCGGTCGGGCCGCAGCCCCAGACGACCCCCAAGAGTCCGATGCCCAGCATTCGACGCAGTAAATCGCGACGCTCCGGTGACGTCATGGCGTACCGTGCCCTCCGTACGAACGGTCTGTAAGACAGCTCTCGGGACGAATCCAGGACGGATCGCCCCACGACTCGACGTGGCCTGGAAGAGGTGCAGACCGATTTGGGAGAGGACGCTACAGCGAGGCGGCCGACGGAGAACTCGGCACGTTCGGGTCTCCGGCCGGAAGGGAGAGGTCCGGCCGACTGTGTCTCTTAAAGAAATGAGACACACATGATCCCGAGTTGGGAGTGGTGATGAAGATTAGGCGAGAGAAAGTCACGCTGTCAAGTGCCCGTGCGCCGCCAATTTGCGACGATTCTTCCGCCGACGATTGTCACAGGAGCCCGCGCGGTTCGCAGGCGACCATTTATTCCGACAAGTCGGGCATCGGAGCCGATTATGTGGGCATGAAGAGGTCCGGGGGTGCTCTACGATAGACATAGGATGTTGCTGTGAGTAAACGGCGGCGTCGTACCGAACACAGCCTTTCGGGCCGTACGTCGGTCGAGAAGTCGACGGGACCGACGAGCAACGGTCCTGGGTGACGATCCAGCGGCGCGGAAATGCGTGGTAACGTCGCCGCGGCCGCTCTACTCTGTGGGGGTCAGGCGAGGGGCGCTCAGCCGCCGCCGCGGTCGCCAAAGCGGCCGTGCCGCCGTCTCGTCCCGACCGGTCCGGGTCCCGAATCGATCAACTCCTGAAAACGCCCCTGAGGCACCCGCCATGACGCGACTTGTCGCGTGCTTCGTCTCGTTCGCACTCCTCGCCGCCGGCCCGCCCGAGGCGAAGAAGTCGCTCGACATCTATGTGATCGACTGCGACGGCGGCGCCGCCACGCTGGTCGTCAGTCCCGAGCGCGAGTCGATCCTGATCGACAGCGGCTGGCCCGGCAAGAATGACCGTGACCCGAAGCGGATCGCGCATGTCCTGAGGGACCTCGCGGGCTGCGATCATCTCAACCATCTCGTCACGACTCACTGGCACATGGACCACTTCGGCGGCGTGGAGGGCCTGGCGAAGCTCGTGCGGATCGACCACTTCTGGGACCGCGGCCTCCCCGGCGTCGACGGCCCCGAGTCCGAATTCCCCGATGGACCCAAGCCGGACGACCCGCTTGGGATCGCCTATCGCAAGGCCTCGGAAGGGAAGCGCAAGGCCCTCGAGGCCGGTGACTCGATCCCGCTCAGGGGCGACCTGAAGGCCGTGGTACTCGCCTCGGGAGGGATCGTCCGGCACATCGGCAAGCGCAAGCCGACAAACCCCCTCGCGGCTGAGACCCCACCCGACCAGCCCGAGGACAAGAGCGACAACGCCCGAAGCCTGGCGATCAAGTTCACGCTCGGCCGGTTCGGCTTCCTCGACTGCGGCGACCTGACGTGGAACGTCGAGAAGGACCTGGTCGTCCCTTACGACCGGATCGGCCCTGTGGACGTCTTCCTCGTCACGCACCACGGCATGGCGATCTCGAACCATCCGACCCTCGTCCGCACGATCGCCCCGACCGTGGCGCTCATGGGCAACGGCCCCAAGAAGGGCGGGGACGCGGCAGCCGTGCAACTGCTAAAGGCGACCCCCTCGATCAAGGCCCTGTACGCGCTCCATAAGAACGCCAAGACGGGCCCCGAGCACAATGCCGACCCCGTCCTGACCGCAAACGCCGACCCGGCGGGCGGTCGGTTCCTCCACGTATCCGTCAGGCCGGACGGGACGAGCTATAACGTGCAGATCGGGGAGGACGGGCCGAAGCGGGAGTTCCTGACGAAGTGAACGCTTCCTCCCCGTCGACTCTCGATCCCTTCTTCGCGGCCGGCTGGTGCTTCCACCGCCGGTGCAGCCACAGGTACTGCGTCGGGTCGCGGCAGACCAATCGCTCGATCGCAGACGTGTAACGCTGGGTGAGCAGGCGGGCGTCGTCGGCCGTGCCTGTCAGCTCCGAGGGATCGATGATCTCCTCGCACTCGACCTCGTAGCGGAACCCCGGCCCGATCCGCCGCGCGCAGCCGACAAAGATTGGCGCCTTGTGCTCGATGGCGAGCAGGGCGATCGCCTTGTGCGTCGACGCGGGGCGGCCGAAGAAATCGACGAACATGCCGCGCGCCCCGGCGTCCTGGTCGGCGAGGAACGAGAGCACGCCGCCTGAGCGCAGGACCGCGAGCATGTCGTCATATCCGCCCTTCTTGGCGATCAGCTTCTGGCCCGTCCGCTCGCGGAAGCCCTTGAGGAATCGCTCGAGGTGCGGATTGTCCAGCGTCCGCGCGACCGAGTGGGGCGGGAAGCCGAAGACGCCGAAGAGATACCCAGCCATCTCCCAGTTGCCGTAGTGCCCCGTCACCATCACCACCGGCCCGCCGTCGAGCAGGCGGTCGAGGATCGGCCGATGGCCCACGAGCCGGATGTACCGGCGCCAGGTCGAGGGGTGGAGCTTTCGGGGGATGTGAAGGATCTCCATCAGCATCATGCAGAAATGCCGATAGACCCCGCGGACAATCGCGTCGCGCTCGGATTCCGTATACGCGTCACCGAAGGCGAGCCGGAGGTTCTCCATCCCGACCTTGCGGTGCCGCTTGTCGACCCTGTAGAGCAGCGCGGCCAGGCCGCGGGCGAAGGCGTAGGACTGCTCGACGCTCATCATCTGCCCGAGGCAGACGACCGTGCGGACGGCAATGTAGACGAGATAGTCGAGGACAGGTCGGCGTCGGCGCATGGGGTCACTCCGTCGACCGGCGTCGGGCGAGAGCGGGGATGCTATCCGTGCGCTGGCGAGGGGTCAACACGAGGTCGAGCGACGGCCGGAAGCGGGTCGGCTCACACGATCGGCTCGACGCCCGCGACGGCCCGGCCGCAGCGAGGGCAGGGGGCCAGGCCGTCGTCGTCCGGGGCGCCGAGGCTGATGAAGCCCTGACAAACGGGGCAGTAACCACAACGCCCTTCGCCGTCGGCCACGATCCCGCGCGGGCTCCGCCGTGCCGGCTTCGTCCGGGGAACCAGCCGCGCGGCCTGCATGGCTAGCGAGACCAGGGTCGACCACATGGGCGCACTCCCGCCTTCAGTCCTCGACCAGCGGCAACTCCACAGCCTCCGCCAGCTCGGCCGAGCGGTAGATCGCGCGGATGATCTCGACGGAGCGGCGGCCCTCGCGACCGTCGACGAGCGGCGAGCCGCCGGTGTCAATGGCCTTGAGGAAATCGGCGAGCTGATCGCGATGGCCCGCGTGGTTGATCCCCCGCGGGTCGCTCGCGCCCGCCGAGAATCCCGAGGCCCCGGCGATCCTCGCGCGGATCGCGTCGTCCTCGGGGCGCCCGTCGGCGAACGTCCAGAGGGTCACGTCGTCCTGCTCGACGCGGGCCGAGCCCCGGCTCCCGTGGATCTCGGTCCGCTTGAGAAGGCCCGGATACGCCGCCGTCGTCGCCTCGATGACGCCCAGGGCCCCGTTCGTGAACCGTAGGGCCGCGACGGCGGTGTCCTCGACCTCGATCCGCTCGTGGGCGAGCGTGGCGGTGATCGCCTGGACGCGGGCGACGTCGCCCATCAGCCAGGCGATCAGGTCGACGTTGTGGATCGCCTGGTTCATCAAGGCGCCGCCGCCGTCCAGGTTCCAGGTCCCCCGCCAGCCGCCGGTGTCGTAATACTCCTGGGTCCGCCACCACTTGACATACGTATCACCCAACGTCAGCCGCCCGAACCGGCCGCCGTCGATGGCCGCCTTCAGGTGTTTGTTCGCCTCGGTGAAGCGTGAGGGGAAGATGACGCAGAGCCGGACGCCCGCGTCGTCGCACGCGCCGATGATCGCGTCGCAACGGGGCAGGGTGATCTCGAGCGGCTTCTCGACCACGACGTGCTTGCGGGCCCGCGCGGCGGAGACCGCGGGCTCAAGGTGTGCGCCCGCTCGGGGTGCAGATGCAGACGACGTCGATGTCGGTCCGCCGGAGCATGGCGTCGAGGTCGTCGTAGACCGCGACGTCGCCCTTGACCCGGCCGAGATCGGCGATCTTCGCCGCGTTCGCCTTGTTGCGGCTGTACGCGGCGACGACCCGCGCGCCGTCGATCTCGTTGATCGCCCGCGTGTGATACTCGGCGATCATCCCGCAGCCGACGATGCCGAAGCCGTGCGTCTTCATGGGATGAGTTCCCGGTCGAGGGGATGGGGAGAGTTGGTCGCGTGGAGCGGTCGGCCATCCGGCCGCGGCTCGTGCGGGAATTGTCGGGCGCGGAGGCTGTGAACGATCCCGCCGACGAGCAGGACGAGGCTCGCCAGCGTCAGGCCCGCGCACGCGACGACGGCCCCCGTCGGCGCGTCCATGAAGGCGTCGAGGAACATGGCGTCCGCCGCCCCCGCGAATGCGACGGCCAGGCCGACGACGATCAGCCGGACCTCGGGCGTCTGTCCGAACCGGCCCGCGAGATAGCCGACCAGGATCACCCCGGCGAAGACCAACCAAAAGGCGACCTTCCCCTGATCGGCATCGTTCATATCTTGGAGGGCCGTTGCCGCGCCCGTCGCGACGGCCGAGACCGCGACGAGCACGAGCAGATCCATGATCCGGAAGCGGGGGCGGTCCGGCATCGAAGGAATTCCTCGGAGTCCTCGGAGGCGGGCTCTGCCCACCGCTTCGACAAGCTCGGACGCTGGGCAGAGCCAACCCTACCAGGAGGTCACGAACCGAGCCTGACTCGCGCGATCTTACGCTTGCCGAGCCGGACGATCAGCCCGTCCGAAACGGAAATCATCGCCTTCGGATCGGACGTCGAAACCCGATCCGTTCCATAGTTAAACCCGCCCCCCTCGACATCGCGCCGGGCGTTCGACGTGCTCGTCTGCAGGCCCAGCGCCACGAGAAGCCGGGGCACCGCCATCCGGCCCTCGGCGTCGAGCTGATCGCGGGAGACCATCACCTCGGGGACCTCCGCCGGGTCCTCGCCGCTCGACCTCCGCCGAAACTCCCCCGCCGCGAGCCCGGCCGCCTCGGGGCCGGCATATTGCGACACAATGGCCTTCCCCAGCGCCTCCTTGGCGTCTCGCGGATTGACGCCTGGGCCCAGCAACCGGTCCACATCCGCGATGGGCAGGTCGGTCAGCAGCGTGAAATACTGCCGCATCGGCTCGTCGGGGATGCTCATGATCTTGGCGAACTGGGTGACCGGGTCCTCGGCCACGCCGATGTAGTTGCCCAGGCTCTTGCCCATCCGCCGGGTGCCGTCCGTGCCCACGAGGATCGGCATCGTCAAAGCCACCTGAGTCGGCTGTCCCTCCGATTGCTGCAGGTCCCGGGCCACGAACAGGCTGAAGAGCTGCTCGGTGCCGCCCAGCTCGACGTCGGCCTTGATCTCGACCGAGTCCCAGCCCTGCATCAAGGGATAGAGGCATTCGTGGAGATAGACGGGCTTCTCGGCCTTGATCCGCTTGGCGAAGTCCTCGCGGGCCGACATCTGGCCGAGCGTCATGTGCCGAGTCAGGTCCAGGACGTCGAGGAACGACCAGGCCGAGAACCAGTCGCCGTTGTGGTGGACCTCGGCGCGGTCGAGGTCGATGATCCGACCAACCTGCTTGAGGTAATCCCTGGCGTTGGTCTGGACCTGCTCCTCGGTCAATTTGGCACGCGTCTCGTCGCGGCCTGAGGGGTCGCCGACGAGCGCGGTGTAGTTGCCGATGATGATGACGGCCGTGTGGCCGAGATCCTGGAACTGCCGGAGCTTCCGCAGCGGGACCGTGTGGCCGAGGTGGACGTCGATCCCCGTCGGGTCGATCCCGTACTTCACCCGAAGCGGCACGCCCGTCGCGACCGACCGCTCGAGCTTCTTGACGAACTCGTCCCTGGGCTTGATCGCCTCGACGCCCCGGCCGAGGATTTCCAGTTGCTCCGCCACGGTCGCCACGCCTCATCCTCCGTCGCCAGAGAAGTTGTCGGAAGCCGATTCTAGGGCAGACACACACCTTGCGGCAAGGTGGCCCGGTCGTCGCCGGTCCGCTAAGATGAAGCGCCGAACCGCCCCGCCGGACGCCCCACATGCCCCCGCAACCCACGCCAGCGCAGGTCACCTTTTCGCTGGTCGCGCTCGGGTTGATCGCGACGATCCTCACCACCTGGTTCTGGGCGATCGGTCGGCTTGTCTCCGGGAAAAGCCTGCTCCCCCGGACTCCAGTCCGGGTCGTGCCGTGGCGCGCCAGGCACGTCCTTGGGATCGTCCTGCTCTACATGGCGATCATCAACGTCGTGCCACCGCTCGTGTTCGCCGCCATGGACATCAAGCCGGCCAAGGGCACGAAGCTCGAACCGGCGACACTGATGATGATGATGATCGCGGTTAACGGGACGTTCATCGCCATCGGACCGTTGTTGCTCGCCTGGTGGGCGAAGGCCGGGCCGGCGGACTTCGGAATCGAGCGCGGAAAGGTGGGTCGGGACGTCCTGAGGGGGATCGTCGCCTGGCCGCTCCTGGCGCCGATCGTCTTCGGCGTTCAATACCTATCCATCAAAGTTTGGCCGCCTCGGAAGCACCCGCTTCTGGAGCTGGTCGCGGGCGACCCGACTTCGCTGAACTGGGGACTGACGATCCTCTCGGCCGTCGTGCTGGCGCCGCTGGCCGAGGAGTTCCTCTTCCGCGGTGTCCTTCTCGGCTGGCTCGGCCGGTGGGCGGCGGGGTTGGACCGAGCCAAGCCGGCCACCGCGGTCGACCCCGACCTCGGGCCGGCGGAGATCTGGTTCGAGCCCGAGCCGAGCCTGGCGCCCGGTCACGGGTGGCGACTTTTGGCGGCCAATCTGGCCGTGTCGGTGCTGTTTGCGGCCATGCATGCACAGGTCTGGCCTACGCCGCTGCCGCTATTCTTCCTGTCGCTCGGTCTGGGAATCCTCTATCAGAGGACGGGCGGTATGGTCGGCCCTGTCACGCTTCATGCGACCTTCAATGGGATCTCGACCCTGATGCTCTACCTGATGCTCCAGGTCAACCCCGATGCCTTCAGGCCCGGCGGCCCGGTGCCGATCCCGCCGCAAGCGGCCGGGATGTGGCCGGATGTCGACTGCGGGCGACGTGTTTCGGCATCGCGGGATCGAAACTTGAATTCGCGCCGGATTTCGGTGGACACGACAGGCGCACACGGGTAGATTTCTGGTGGTCGCTCGGCCCATGAGGGGCACCGTCCCCGGACCTCCGTCGCGGGCGGGTTTCGATTGAGCTGGGGGACCTCGGCTGGGGATGACTGACCGCGGGCCCTTCACCCGTCGTTTCCGTCAAGGTCCAGGCGGAGTCATCCGATAGTTAGGGGACACTCGCCCGACGCCGCGGGTTCACGCGGCCAGGGCCGGTGTCCCGGGCGCGTGGTTGGGGGGAGGACCTCCGGGGTCGTTGGCCCTCCCGTCTCGGCAAAGGCCGCTTGTGATGTTGTCGGTCGATGGCCCGTCGTGGCGATGTGGGGTCGTCGCCGGGTCAGTCGAACCGGCCTCAGGATGAGGGCCGGAGGCCGGTTAGGGATGCGAGTCCCGGGCCGGCGCAACGGAGTGGCGACGTGGACCGCCCACTTCGGAGGGCGGCCACTAACCTTCGGGGAGCTTCCGTTCCGATGAGCGCGTCGAATTCCAAGAAGCCCGCACCGTTGCACTCGGGCTACGAATGGGCCGGCACGGTCGCGCGGTTCCAGCGCGGTGCCCGGTCGTCGCGCGGCGGCCGCCGCTCGGCCCTGCTCGGCATCCTGACGTCGGTCTATGCCAATTCCGCCCGCTCGGGCGACCCTCGCGGCGGCTCCGACCGCTCCTGAAGCGGTCGCTCCCCGCCACCGAATCAATCGAACCGCCGGCCTCCCCTCTCCCCGGGGTGCCGGCGGCTCTGGCTTTGCGCCGGTCGAAGATGACCCTGGATCGAAAGGCGGAACGCAGACGGGAGAAAGCAGAAAGCACAAGGCAGAGAGCAGAACGCGCGGAGCGCGCGGAAAGCGATCTCTTGATGTGCCTTGTGCTTTCGGCCTTCTGCCTTCCGAGCCGACTTTCGACGACCCCGAACCTCAGCCCGCGTCGTCGTTCCGCACGGGAATGAGGTGGAGCCGCGAAACCAGCGTCTTCTCCCGCTGCTCCGCCGCCGCGCGGACGGCCAGCTCAAGCGTCTCGGTCGTCGCTCCGGCCGCCTTGCGAGCGGCAACGCGGCAGGCGGGGATCACGACGTTGAGCATGAACAGATAGTGCGCCACGCTGCCCGCCATCACGAAGACGTGGAACAGCTCGTGCGGCCCGAACACGCCCGGCGAGAAGACCGGCCAGCGCGCCAGGTTGATGATCGCGCCCACGCTGTAGAGCACGCCGCCGAGCATCAGCGGGAAGAGCCGACGCTGCGACAGTCGCCGGGCCAGCTCGATGTAGCAGAACAGGGCCCCCCAGCCCATGACCAAATAGATCGCCGTGCCGACCTGGATCGGCAGCACGCCGAGCACCAGGTAGAGCAGCGACCCGAGAGCCGCGGCGCCCCACGCCATCCCGAGGACCCAGCGCCGCCAGATGGGGCACATGAGGTTCCAGGCGATCGGCGTGTAGCTGCCCGCGATCAGGAGGAAGATCCCAACGTGGTCGAGGCGGTCGTACATATCAAGTTCGGCCAGCGAGCCGCGAACCCCGTGGAACGCCGCGCTGCCGAGATAGCAAAGGGCCAGGCCAAGGCCGAAGACCAGGAAGCTGATCCGGCGGCCCAGCGGGTCGCCACACCGCCTCCAGAGCACGAGCGTCGCCGGGATCGACAGGAGCAGCCACAGGGCATGGCTCCAGGCGCTGACCGGCTCGCGGAAGTCGAGGAATGTCATGTCGCCTCGCGATCCGATAAGGGCGGTCGCCCCCCATTTCATGTCGCTCGCGTGCGCACGCCGAACGCCCGCCCGGATGACGACCATCCGGTCTCGGCGGCGTGACGCCCGCCAGTCACTGAATCAGCCCAGTCGCACATCGCGTACCACTGAGGCTCACCCTTGGTACGCCCGGGGCCGGCCCGCCGTTCGTCGAGCCTCGATGACCGGGACGTTTGTCCCTCTATCGGGAAGTGTAGGCACGCTCCGCAAAGTCTCAAGCGTGCGTGGCCTATTTCTATCGGTCGGGCGTCGGGTCCGGCCGACTTCAGCGGAAAACGGCGTTCGTCGGGTCGGCGATTGCGGACCATCCTGCCGGAACGGGAAATCCACGGGATGGTCCGCAATCACGGACCCTACACGAGCGTCCCCACGGGGACTTCCCGCCTCTCGGCGGTCCTGAGGTCGGCCAGGCGGTTGACCACAATGCGAAGGACCTCCAGCGGCGTCCCGGAGGCGTCGACGTCGAGCACCAGGTTCGGGTCGTAGAAGCTCAGGGTCTGGTACGTCTCGTCGTAATAGGTCTGGAGCCGGCGGGCGATGACGTCCTCGCTCATGTCGTCGAGCCGGTTCTCGCGGAGCGCCCGGGCGCGGAGGCGGTCGGCGGCCTTCTCGGTGTCGTTGATGACGAGGTGGAAGATCTGCACGACGTCGAGCATCGCGTCGAGCCGCTCGGCCTGGGCGTAGTTCCTCGGCAGGCCGTCCAGGACGAGGGTGTGCTGGTCGCGGACGAGCAGCTCCTGGAGCTCGAGGATGTGGATGTGCCGCTCCCAGAGCCGGACCGTGAGGTCGTCGGGCACCAGCAACCCCTGCGACGTGTACTGCAGGAGCTCGCGGCCGAGCTCGCCGTGCTTGGGAATCTTGCGGAAGACGTCGCCGCACGAGATGTGCATCAGGCTGGGGAGCTGCCCGAGAATCGCGCCCTGAGTACCCTTGCCGCTGCCCGGCATCCCGAACAAAAGAATGGTGCGGAGCTTGTTCGGGCTGCTCATGACGGAAGCTCACGCGTCGAGGGGTTCGCCGGCGGCACGCCGGCCGGGAGAGGGCGGATCGGGCGACTGGACGGCGCCCGGGCTAACAAGACTATCATGGATTCCTCCGAAACGCCTACGCAACCCCCGGGCGCGGATCGTCCCCGATGAGCATTCGTACCCGCGTCCTCCTGCTCCGCCACGCCGTGACGTCGGCCCCTGACTTTTTCCACGGCGCCGAGTCGGACGTCGGCCTCGGTCCTCGCGGCGAGGAGCAGGCCCGGCGAGTCGCCGCCCGGATTGCCGCCGAGCGGCCGGACGCGGTCTACTCATCGGGGATGCGCCGGGCCGCCGAAACGGCCCGCATCATCGCCAGGGCCTGCGGCCTCTCGGCCCTCGAGTGGCCCGGGCTACACGAGCGGCGGATGGGCCCCCTGAGCGGAGTGCCCCGTCAGGAGGGCTGGTCGGCTTATGAGACCTCGAAGGCCCACTGGATCGCCGGTCGGCTCGAACACACCCACGAGGGCGGAGAGTCCTTCGCCGCGATGCGGAGCCGCGGGACCGAGTCGTTTCGCGCCTTGCTGGATCAAGAAGCCGGCCGGACGATCGTCCTCGTCGCCCACGGCGTGCTTAACCGCGTGCTGCTCGCCTCAATGGTCGGGGGTTATAGCCATGAGGACTTTGAGCGGATCTCGCTCGACTTTGTCGGCGTGCACGACTTGCGGTGGGATGGGACGACGCTCCTTCTGGCGGCCACCTGGCCGGGCGAGGCGAATACGCCCGTATCCGCCGGTCACGCCGCCGCTCCGCCCGACTCATCGCCCCCCTTGAGCGACTCCCACTCCTCCCACGAATAGAGGACCTCGCGGGCCGACCCGCTCTTGTACTCGCCGACGATGCCGTCCTCGGCCATGAAGTCGATCAGGCGAGCCGCGCGGCCATATCCGATGCCGAGAGCACGCTGCAAGAGCGAGCACGAGCCGCGCCCCTCGCGGATGACGATCTCGATGGCCGGCTCGTACAGCTCGTCGCGCTCCTTGAGGCCCGCGCCCTTGTCCTTGCCGCCGCCCACCTGCATCTGGACCAGCTCGCGGCTGAACTCGACGGGGTACTGCTGGAGGTACTCGCAGACGCGGTTCACCTCGCCGTCCGAGACGTACGTGCCCTGGCGCGGATGATGTGCGAGGTGCCCGGGATCAGGAAGAGCATGTCGCCGTTGCCCAGCAGCTTGTCGGCGCCCATCTCGTCGAGCACGACCCGCGAGTCGTTCCGGCTCGTCACCTGGAACGCGATCCGCGCCGGCATGTTGCCCTTGATCAGGCCCGTGATGACGTCGACCGTCGGCCGTTGGGTCGCGACGATCAGGTGGATGCCCGCGGCCCTCGCCTTCTGGGCCAGGCGGACGATGTGCTCCTCGACCTCCTTGGCGGCCGTCATCATCAGATCCGCCATCTCGTCGGCGATGATGACGATCGTGGGCATGAACGTCGGGATGCGGGCCTGCTCGGTGTCGTCCTCCGGACGGAGCCGGGCGTAGATCTCGTCGGCTCCTAGCGCGTTATACGCTTGGACGTTCCTCACTCCCGCTCGGGCGAGGAACCCGTACCGCTCATCCATCTTGTCGCACGCCCACCGGAGCAGCGACTCGGCCTTCTTCATGTCGGTGACGACCGGGTGCATCAGGTGCGGCACCCGCTTGAACTGCGAGAGCTCGACCATCTTCGGATCGATGAGGATCAGCTTCACCTCGTCGGGCCGGCGGGTCATCAGGATCGAAAGGATCATCGCGTTCAGGCAAACCGACTTGCCCGTGCCCGTCCGCCCGGCGATGAGCAGGTGCGGCATCTCGGCGAGGTCGAAGGCGAGCGGTGCCCCCTTCACGTCCTTGCCCAGGAAGAGCGGCACTCGCGACTTGCTCAGGCGATCGCCGACACCCTGGAGCACCTCGCCGATCTTCACCATCGCCCGCCGCTCGTTCGGGACCTCGATCCCGACCGTCGTCTTGCCCGGGATCGGCGAGACGATGCGGACGCTCGGCACGGCCAGGGCGATCGCCAGATCATTCGCCACGCTGTTGATCTTCGCGACCCGCAGGCCCGCCTCGAGCTCGATCTCGAACTGGGTGATGACCGGCCCGGTGTCGATCTGGACGACGCGGACCTGGCAGCCGAACTCGAGGAGCGTCTTCTCCAGCAGGAGGGCACGCTGATGAATGAGGGCCTCGTGCTCCTGGACCGGGAACGGCGACGGCGGGTCGAGCAGGCTCAGGGGAGGCAGGCGGAACGAGCCGTCGTCAGGCGTCGGCGGGATCGTCGCGGGGGCGTTGAGCACGCGTCGCGCCGGCAGTGTCGAAGGCGAGGGCGTCGGAGCCGGGGGCCGGGGCGCCGCAGGCCGGGGAGTGTCGATCCGGCTGGATGGCGCGGGCAATTCCCGCATGGCCGAGGGACCGGGCCGGGGATCGGCCACGGCGGCCTGCTGGGCCGCGGGGCGGCGGCGAGGCATGAGCATCCGCCCCAGCTCCGCAAACGGCCAGGCGATCAGGGCGTCCTGGCAGAGCATCAGTCCGATCAGGCCAACCGCCGCGACGATGAGCAGCATACCCGCCGGCCCGAGCTGGGCCTGGAGGAAGGCATCCGCCAGCGCGCCGACGTATCCCCCCGGTCCGACGGGTGGGCAGGGGCGTAGCGAAACGCCGTAACGCCGGATCAGGGCCGAGGCGACCGAGACCACCATCAGCCATCCCGCCGCGCGGAGCAGGGGCTCGCGAATCCGATGTCCCCGCAGGAGGGCGAAGGCGACGACGCCGAGCCCCCAGGCCAGCCCGAACGCGGCGAGCCCGAAGGCCTGGAACGCCGCATTGGCGAGCGCAGCCCCCACGGGCCCGCACGGGTTCTTGACCGCGAGCGTGCCCTCGGCCGCCGCGGCCTTGCCGGGCGGGTCGGACGGGTCGTAGCCCCCGAGGCTGAGCCCGAGGAAGGCGACGAGGAACAGCAGCGCTCCGGCCCTCGCGCGTCGGGCCAGGCGTTCGCGGTCGGGCATCGGCAGGCCTCGGCGGACAGGTGCCGGCCCCCGGGGTCGCTCTCCCTCGGCACTCTTCACTCCGCATTCCGCACTTCTGTTCGTCCGATCGTGACGGAGCGAAGAGTGCGGAGTGCGGAGTGCAAAAGGAGGGGTGATCGGGGTCCGGCCGAGCCGGCCGACCTTGCGGGTGCGCACGGTCGCGTGCCCGCCGGGATTCGTGCATGGGCCGGCTCGCCCGAACTCTATCGGACGCGCCGGGCGATGGCCTTTCGCCCCGCCGCGGGGGTTCGACGCCCGCGGCGGGGGGACCGGCTTATTCTGAGGGCTGGGTAAGGTCGACCGTCCCGCCGTCCTCGAGCTCCTCGGTGGCCTCGCTGGTCTGGATGTTGCCGGACATGTCCAGGAAGATCTTGTCCTGCATGATCTCCTGGATCACGACGGTCATCTTGTCGAGCCCCCGCGGGTCGACCATCGGACGCGACCCCTGGTTCAGGGCGATCATCCGCTTCTGGATCAGGGTGGAGAGCTTGAACCGCCCGCCCACCTTGTTGACGATCGACTCTTCCTTCAGTTCTTCGAGCATCGCGCTAAGACCCTCCGCAGCCGAGGCGGTGTAGGAGGCTCGCCAGGTCGTCGACGGCCCGGTCGAGGTCCTCGTTGATGATCCGATGGTGATAACGCTCCCCCTCCGCGATCTCGCGGCGGGCATTCTCCAGGCGACGCTGGACCGTCGCCTCATCCTCGGTGTGCCGCCCTCTCAGGCGAGATTCCAGAGAATCCCAGTCGGGCGTGTTGACGAAGACCAGCACGGTCGCGGGATACCGCTCGAGGACTTGCCTCCCTCCCTGGACGTCGATCTCGAGGAGGACGCACTCGCCCTTGGCGAGCGACTCGCGGACGGGCCCGGCGGGGGTCCCGTAGAGGTGGCCGTGAACCTCGGCCCACTCGAGGAACTCGCCCCGCCGCGCGGCGGCCTCGAAGGCGTCGCGCATCAGAAAATAGTATTCCTGGCCGTCAACCTCGTCCGGCCTCGGATGGCGGGTCGTCCCCGAGACCGAGAGCTTCGCCTTCACGTCCGGCGCGCGACGACGCGGCGGACGATCGTCGTCTTCCCGCTGCCCGAGGGGCCGGAGACGACGATCAGCTTGCCGGGAAGGTTGGACCAGTCCGTTGGGCTCGTTGGAGTGCTCAATTCTCGCCCTCGAAGGTCCGGTTCATTCCACGTTCTGGATCAACTCGCGGATCTTCTCCAGGTTCCCCTTCATCGAGACGACCGCCCGGCTGATCTCAACGTCGTTGGCCTTCGAGCCGATCGTATTCGTCTCGCGGCCCATTTCCTGGACGACGAACTCGAGCTTACGGCCCGAGCTCTCGGGCTCGGCGATCGTCTCGGCGAACTGCTTGAGGTGGGCGCCCAGCCGCATGACCTCCTCGGCGATGTCGGCGCGCTCGGCGAAGATGGCGACCTCGCGGATCAGGTCCTTGGGCTCGATCGCCAGGCCGTGGTCGCGGACGAGCGCCTCGACCCGCTCCGTCAGCCGTTTCTGATAGCCCGCGACGACCTCAGGCCCCCGCGCAGCGACCCGTTCCAGCTCCTCACCGATCGACCGGCCCAGGGCGAGCAACTCCTCGCCCATCGCCCGGCCCTCCTCGGCCCGCGACTTGTGGAACGCCGTCAGCGCATCGCCGATGACCTTTGACAGCACGGGCCAATCGTCGTGCGGATTGTCGACGGCCTGCCGCCGCTCCTCGACCACGCCCGGCAGCGAAAGCACGCCGGCCAGGTCGAACGAGCCGCCCATCCGCTCCAGGGCCCGGAGCTGCTCGATGTAGCTCTGGATCGCGACCGTGTTGAGCCGGTAGTCGTCGGCCCGCTTCGGCCGCTCGACCCGGAGCGTGAACCCGACCGAACCGCGGCGCACCGACTCGCGGACCAGACGCTCGACCTCGGGCTCCAGCGAGCTGTACGGGTCGCTGATCCTCGCCGTGAGCTTGAGGTGCCGGTTGTTCACCGAGCGCACCTCCACGGTGACCGTCCAGCGCTCGTCCTGGAGGCGGGCCTCGCCGAATCCGGTCATGCTCAGGAGCAAAGGCACCTCTGCGTGGGGTTCGTAGGGTCCGCCATGCGGACCATCCGGCCGGAGTGGCCTCGGACGAAGATGGTCCGCATGGCGGACCCTACGAAGACCGTGGGAATCAGGACTTCGGCGTCGGCAGGGGCGAGACGGGCACCGGGGCCGAGGGCCCCGAGCCGGTCACCGGCGGGACGTCGGCCGGCGTGCTCGCCGTGCTGGGCACGCCCGTGGGCGGCGGCGGGACGATCTCGGTGTCGCCGCCCTTGCCGGGCACGCCCGGGGTCGCCGAACCGGGCACGGCGGGGGTGGTCGAGGTGTCGTCCACCCAGGCCGAGGTGTTCTTGTTCGTCAGGATCACCTGGATCATCAACATGACGATCCACGCCGCCCGCGGTGATCATCGTAATCCGGGTGAAGATGTCGCCCGCCTTGGTGCCGAAGGCGCTCGAGCCGCCCGCGCCGCCGAAGGCGCCGGCGAGGCCGCCGCCCTTGCCGCGCTGGATGAGCACGAGGCAGATCAGGAAGATCGACGCGATCACGATCAGGACGTTGAACAGGCTGATCAGGAAGGGGGCCACGGCGGGTGTCCTTTTCTCGGATTCTACGGCGATTCTTGGAGGTTGAGGCCTTGACCGAGCCCTGCGTCAGACCCGGCTCGAACGGAGCCTCGCCCTCCCGGAGAAAGAGGCGAGAGTTCAGGCTTTGCCCTTCGCGGTCACGGACCGGGCGGCATCGACGATGCCGAGGAAGTCGCCCGCCTTCAGGCTGGCGCCGCCGACGAAGGCGCCGTCGATGTCGGTGCAGGCCAGCAGCTCGGCCGCGTTGTCGGGCTTGACGCTTCCGCCATACTGGACGACGACCCGGGCCGCCGTCGCCTCGTCGAACTTCTCGCGGAGCCGAAGTCGGATGAAGGCGTGGACCTCCTGGGCGAGCTCGGGCGTCGCGGTCCGGCCGGTTCCGATCGCCCACACAGGCTCGTAGGCCAGCACGACGCCGCCCATCTGGTCAGGCGTCATGTCGGCAAGCGAACCCTCGAGCTGGGTGCCGACGACCTCCATCGTCCGCCCGGCCTCGCGCTCCTCGAGCGTCTCGCCGATGCAGACGATCGGGATCAGGCCCACAGCCAGCGCGGCCTTGAGCTTGGCGTTGACCATGTCGTCGGTCTCGCCCATCCCGTGCCGGCGCTCGCTGTGGCCGAGGATCACGTGGGTGCAGCCGGCGTCGACGAGCATCGAGCCCGAGAGCTCGCCCGTGTAGGCGCCCTCGGCCTTCCAGTGCATGTTCTGGGCGCCGAGGCCAATCGGCGACCCTTCCAGAACGCCGTCGATCGTCGTCAGGTATACGGCCGGCGGGCAGATGGCGACGCGGACCTTCGACTCGTTGCCGACGCCGGCCTTGACGCCCTCGGCCAGGGCGACGGCCTCGTCGATCACCGAGGGGTTCATCTTCCAGTTGCCGGCGATGAAGAGCGGTCGCATCAGGCGGGCACCCCCTCGCACGCGTCAATCGTCCGGCCCATGACGTCGGCCAGGGCGCGGAGCTCGTCCATCAAGCGGGCGTACTGGTCGGGTAGGAGCGCCTGCGGGCCGTCGGAGAGGGCCTTCTCGGGGCAGGAGTGGACCTCGATATGGACGCCGTCGGCCCCGGCGGCCACCGACGCGCGGGCCATGCTCGGGATCAGGTCGGGCCGGCCGGTCGCGTGACTCGGGTCGACGATGATCGGCAGGTGGCTCATGCCCTTGGCGTTGGGCACGCTCGAGAGGTCGAGCATGTTCCGGGTCGAGTCCTCGAAGCTCCGCACGCCCCGCTCGCAGAGGATCACCTGGCGGTTGCCCTGGGCCAGGATGTACTCGGCCGACATCAGCAGGTCCTTCACCGTCGCCGCCAGCCCGCGCTTGAGCAGGACGGGGACGCGGGTGCGGCCGACCTCTTTGAGCAGGTCGAAGTTCTGCATGTTGCGGGCGCCGACCTGCATGACGTCGGCGTACCGCTCGACGAGCTCGACCTGACGGGGATCCATGACCTCGGTCACGACCGGCATGGCGAACCGCTCGCCGGCGGCCTTGAGGATCTTCAGGCCGTCCTCGCCGAGGCCCTGGAAGCTGTAGGGGCTCGTGCGGGGCTTGAAGGCGCCGCCGCGGAGGACGTTGGCCCCGGCGTCCTTGACCCGCTCGGCGATCTCCATGAGGATCGCCTCGCCCTCGATCGCGCACGGGCCGGCGATCATCATCAGGTGCCCGCCGCCGACCTTGACGCCCTTGATGTCGAACTGGGAGTCGTCGGCGTGCCACTCGCGGCTGGCGAGCTTGTAGGGCTTGAGGATCGGCACGACCTGCTCGACTCCTTCGATCGCCTGGAGCGGCTCGACGCGGAGCTTCTCCTCGTCGCCGATCACCCCGATGATCGTCCGCTGGACCCCCTGGCTGAGGTGGGGCGTGAACCCTAGCTCCTCGATCCGGTCGATGACGTGCCGGACCTGCTCGGGCGTCGGGTGGGGCTTCAGCACGATGATCATCGGCGCGTCGTCCTCTCCTCTGGGTGCGTCCTCGCCTGGCGGGCATGCCGCTCGAAGGAACCGAACATTGTAGCGGAACCGGCCGGGGGCGCGAAGCGGAAAGCTCAACCCCCGGCGGGTTTTCCCGCCGCGACCGGGTCGCCGCCCGGCCGGCCCTAAGACCCGAGCGGACCCGGCGCCCTGCGCCGACCGAACCCGAGAGTACGCCTTTCGTCCACATCGGGGTGCGTTCGAGCGGGACCGCCGGCCGGGCTCTCGGAGCGAACGAGGCCGCACCGATCGGAACGCGACCTGGACGCTCGGGTTCGGTCGGCGCGGGGCGGGGCCCGAGACCGACCCGACCCGAGGCCGTCCGGCCCAGACGCGCCCCGCGTTGCTCGCGAGCAACGGTTCGCTGTCTCCATCTCGTGGCGCGGCGAGCGACCGGCGACGGACGGCGCCGGTGGGAGAGCCATCGATCGTTCCGTCTGCGCAAGATCTTCGCCCTGCCCCGGTTGCGGGCGTCGGCAATTCATCGAAGCGACTTGAGAAAATCCCGGCTCTGTCGCAATTTCGTGGTATCCTTCGACGAAGAGGATGGCGGGCGCCCTCCGCCCTGCCCCGACGGCGGGTGATGCTGCCGCGTCAGCTTGTCGCTTGCGTAGGGACATGGAGGAAGGCTAATCTGTACCCCGATCCGAGGTCCGCGGCGCGACACGACGGTCGCCAGCCGCGCCCAGCCGGGGTCGCCCTTCACATCGTCCCGCCCCTTCGGGTGTCCGACCCCTCGGATCAAGGAGAGTCGATAAGGATGTCACAACTCACCACGTCCCCGGGCCGAGTCGAGCACGGCCAGCTCGACAAGCTCTGCACCTCGATCCGCGGCAAGCTCCAGTTCATGGACTACCTCGTCCGGGCCGCCGTGGCCGACGTCGACCGGTTCCAGGGGGAGAGCGACCCGGGCACCCGGATCTTCCTCCGCCAGCTCATCGAGATGCACGCGTCGAACCTCGCCGTCGAGTGCGAGAACATGCGACTGGTCGGCGAACTCTGCCACTCGCTCGAAGCCGCCGTCAGCGACGATCACCACTCCCAGTTCGAGCAGAACGGAGACGCCGCATGAACGCCGCCGCCGCCTCCCGCGCCCCCCTGGGCAGCGCGTATGTGATGGGCCGCGGCGACGTGGGCCGCGAACCCCAGGCCCGCGACCGCGAGGCCATCGCCGTCACCCTTCCGACCAACCAGGCGGCCGCGGCCGCCGAGCCCGAGGCGCCCGCTCCGGGCCGGACGAGCTCGCCCATGGTCTCCGACGCCCTCTACCGGACGCTCGCCGAGGTCAAGGGCCAGGCCCAGTTCCTGCTCTACCTCGCCGACCAGATCGAGGACTCGCTCGACCAGCTCGTCGGCGAGGACGACGTCTGCCAGGGCGCGTTCCTCTGCAAGGTCCTGGCCATGTACTCGGGCCAGCTCGAGAGCAAGCACCAGGGGCTGGGCGACCGCATCGCCGAGACCTGCCAGGAGGTCTACGTCACCGTCCGCGAGTTCGACGCGACGGCGTGACGCCCCGATTCGAGTGCGAAGTGAAGAGCGCGGAGTGCGGAGTCAAGATGGGGGAGGGACGTGTCTCTCCGTCCTCTCCACTCCGCACTCTTCACTCCGCACTCTTCACTCCGCACTCTTCACTCCGCACTCTTCACTCCGCACTCTTCACTCCGCACTCCGTGCGATCAAGCCTTCCCATGCCGCCCGAGGGCCCGGCCGACGCCGAGCTCGGCAATGATCTGCAGCGCCTTGATCGCCTCGGCCTTGTTGATCTTCGAGTAGCCCGCGCGGCGGTTCTCGAAGAGGATCGGCGTCTCGCCCATGGTGCAGCCGACCGTGCGGCACCAGTAGAGGATCTCCTCCATGAACGAGTAGCCGCGCGATCGGATGCGACCGAGGTCGATCTGGCGGAGCTTCGCCACCCGGTAGCAGCGGTACGAGCCGCTGTTGTCCCGGGTCCGCAGGCCGAGAAAGAGCCGGGCGTACACGTTGATGCCCGTGCTCATGAACTTGCGCTTGAGGTTGAACTCACCCTCGACCCCGCCGCCCGGCACGTAGCGCGAGCCGATCATGACGTCCTTCTGCTCCATCCCCGCGAGGATGGCCGGGATGAAGCGGGGCGGGTGCGAGAAGTCGGCGTCGAGGTTGAGGAAGTAGTCGAAGTCATTCTCGATCGCGAACTTCATCCCCGCGAGCACGGCCGTGCCCAGCCCCGACTTGCGGGGGCGGTGGATCACGTGGACGTCGGGCAGGGTCTCGGCGAGACGGTCGGCGATGGCTCCGGTGCCGTCGGGAGAGTCGTCGTCGATGACCAGGATCTCGGCGTGCGGGGCGTGCTTGCGGATCTCGTGCACGAGCGGCTCGAGGTTCTTGGCCTCGTCGTAAGTCGCCAAGGAGACGAGCAATCGGGGCGGCGCCGCGGTCGTCGCGGTGGCGGCCTGGGCTTCGCGAGATGTCACGAACAGGGCCCTTCGAGGCTTCGCATGGTTACGGATGGCGCCGAGCATCCCTCATCCTCCTGGTTTTATGCGATGGCAGGCCCTTGCGCCAAGCGGGACGGCGACCTGTGCGGCCGTGGGGAAACATTCGTCAGGAGAAGGAAGAGCAGGTGCCGCCGGACGGGACGACTCGCCCGGGACCCTTGGATGGGGGACGCGGGACGGGGCCTGCCGTCTCGACCCGACTCGGGAAAGCCGGGTACGGGGAGCACCTGGGTTGCGCGGCACCTGCTCTTTCCCGAACGGCGACGACCCCCGGACGCCGAGATCTCGGCGAGCGCGGGCCACCCCCATAGCTTTCGGCCCCCCGACGGCCTCTCCAATAGCCGATCGCCCCGGATTTTCGAACCAGGCGGCCTATTTACTCCGCCTCGTTCTCCTGGGAGACCCTCGTGAAGAGCCGGCCGAAGGGGGCGAACCCGTGCTCCTCGTCGGCCCAGACCCGCGCGGGGGCCGCAGAGGCCAGCGCCTCATCATCCCGTCGCGGCGGGGAGGTCGCGGGAGTTCCGGCTGGCTCGATCTCGGGATGGCGGCCCTGGTTCGTGGCCCACTCCTGCCAGGCCTGGAGGGCCGCGTGGGGGTCGTCGATCCGCTGCTCTCCGTGGCCGTTCAGGGGTGGGGCCGACTGGTCGAACTCAGGCGCCGCCGGTTCCGACTCGGGCGCCCAGCCGACCTCGATCAGCCCGTCCTCGATGCGGATCGGCGGCCGCGCGGGGCCCATCAGGGGCTCACCTCGCCCGGTGGCGGCCGCGATCGCGGGTTGGGGCGACTTTGCGGGCTGCGCCAGGGTCGTTTCGGGTTCGGTCGGCCCAGCCCGATCCACAACCAGCCCCGGCCGACCGCGCGTCTCGACATGGATGCGATCGACCGCGTCCTCGGACCATTCCCGTCCCGGGGCAACGGCCCGGAGGAGCAATTCGACCTCCTCGACGTCGAGCGGCCTGAGGTGGACATGGCCCGCAACCCGAGCCGCCAGGGCCCGGCCCTCGCTCGAGGCCAGCCGGCGGGCCAGGGGGGTCTGGCCGACGATCAGGATGGCGGCGAAGCCGTCCGGCTCGCCCAGGCGGTTCGAGAGGACGCGAACCTCCTCGAGCGTCGGGGCGTCCAGGTTCTGCGCCTCGTCCACGACCAGCGTCCAGCGCTCGCCGTCAAGCGACCGCGACGCGAGCGTGTCGAGCAGCTCGGGTCGCCCGAACCAGTCCGGCTTGACCTTCAGGCCATGCGCGATCAGCCGGTAGAGGTCGCGGGGGCCGAGGCCGGGCGTGACCTCGACGGCCAGCCACGATTCGCCGGCGGAGCGTTCGGCCTGGAGACTCCGCCAGAGCGCGGTCTTGCCCGCCCCCGGCTCGCCGGTCAGCGCCACCGGGCCGCGGACCCGGGCGATCGCCTCGCGGATCGAGGCCCTCGCGGCGCGGCGGGAGGGGAGGAGGTCGGGATCGGGCGGGACCTGTCGAGACCGACCGGACGCGCCGATCGCGAGGGAAACGTCGGGCTCCATCGGGCCTCCTTGTCCGTCCGGCCGGGGCGAGCCTATCGCCGTTGGCCGATCCGTCCTTCGCCCAACTATCGGAGGGATCGATCCCCGGGCTTGAACCCGTCCCCGTCCTTCGCGAGCGGCATCCGGAGGCTGGGCGAGGCGGGATCGGTTGGCTAAACTGGTGCGGCCCCGGACCCGGCCGCAGCGGATCGAGGACGACCGAACCATGACCGATCTGGCGATCCTCGTCCGCGACCTCCACAAGACCTACGCGGGCCGCGACGGCGCGGTAAAGGCCGTCGATGGGCTCGACCTGGAAGTCCGCGTCGGCGAGTGCTTCGGCCTGCTCGGGCCCAATGGTGCGGGCAAGACGACGACCGTGGAGATCCTCGAGGGCATCAACCCGCCGACCTCCGGCGAGGTCGAGGTCCTCGGCCGCCGCTGGGAGACCGACGCGCTCGAGATCCGCGAGCGGATGGGCGTGACCTTGCAGGAGACCCGGTTCCAGGACAAGTCCACCGTCTTCGAGCTGACCGAGCTGTTCCGCAGCTTCTACCGCCAGGGCATCGAGCCCATGCAGGCGCTGGAGCGCGTTTCGCTCGAGAGCAAGGCCAACGCCTTCGTCGAGACCCTCTCGGGCGGGCAGCGGCAACGGCTCGCCGTGGCAATCGCACTTGTCGGCGACCCGGAACTGCTTTTCCTCGACGAGCCGACCACCGGTCTCGACCCGCAGTCGCGGCGGCAGCTCCAGGACGTGATCCGCGACCTTCGCTCGCAAAGTCGGACCATCCTCCTCACAACCCACTACATGGACGAGGCCGAGAAGCTGTGCGACCGGGTCGCGATCATCGACTACGGCAAGGTGATCGCCCTCGGCTCGCCCGCCGACCTGATCGCGCGGCTCGGCGGCGAGCACGTCGTCGAGTTCGCAACGCTCGGCCTTCCGATCGAAGTCGATTCGCTCCACGCCCTCGACTCAGTCCAGTCGGCCCGGGCCGAGGGAGACGGATACGCCCTGACCGTTGCCGCCCCGCACCGTGCGATCCCAGCGTTGCTCGGCTTCCTCGAATCGATCGGCCGCGGCCTGGCTCGGCTCACGACACGGCAGGTGAGCCTGGAAGATGTGTTCGTTTCGCTGACCGGCCGGCACCTCCGCGACGACGAGCCGGGCGAGGGCACGGCGGAGGAGAACGGACGCGGACGAAAGCGACGGAAACGCCGCGCGGGGTAGAGCCGCCGCATCGGTCCCGTGGGGTCCGCTGTGGGGACGTCTTCGATTCCGGGGCCAGCACCGAGCAGACGTCCGCACAGCGGACCCTACGACGACCCACCGAGCCCCCTCCCACCATGGCCAGCTACCACCCGCTCCGCTCGCTCTACCTGACCCGGCTCCGCGAGTTCTACCGCCAGCCGGCGCGGCTGTTCTGGGTCTATGGGTTCCCGACGGTCCTCGCATTAGGGTTGGGGATGGCCTTCCGCAGCCCGCCCGCACCGATTTACCAGGCCGATCTCGTCGACAACGCCGGTGCACCCGCCATCAAGAAGAAGATCGACGACATCGACGCGAAGCGCAAGGAAGGCGACGCGAACTTCGTCCTCAAGTTCAACACGAAGATCGAAGCGCTCCGCCGGCTCCGGGTCGGCAAGACGCCGCTCGTCATCGAGCCCGAGGAGTCGTCGTCGGGCGGCGTGATCTACCACTTCGATCCGACCCGCCCGAGGCCGTAGCCGCGCGCGCTGCCTTCGACGATGCCCTCCAGCGCGCAGCGGGCCGGAAGGACCAGATCCCGACCGTCGACGAACGGAAGACCGAGCCCGGCGGCCGTTACATCGACTTCCTCATCCCCGGCCTGATCGGCCAGAACACGATGGGCGGCGGCCTGTGGGGCGTCGGGTTTCTGCTGGTGAACTTCCGGATCGGCAAGCTGCTCAAGCGGTTCGCCGCCACGCCGATGCCCCGGCGCGACTTCCTGCTGGCGATCCTCATGGCGCGGCTCACCTTCCTGATGCCCGACGTCGCCGTGCTACTCCTGATGGGCGTGCTCGTCTTCGGGATGCCGATCGTCGGCAGCCTCTGGCTGGTCGCGCTGATCGAGGTCATCGGCGCGCTCGCTTTCTCCGGCATCGGCCTGCTGATCGCCTCGCGGGCCCAGACGACCGAGACGGTCCAGCGGGCTGATGAACCTCGTGATGCTGCCGATGTGGGTCTTCAGCGGGCTGTTCTTCTCGTCCGAGCGGTTCCCCGACGCGATCCAGCCGTTCATCCAGGCCCTGCCGCTGACCCAGCTCCTCAACGCCCTGCGCCGGGTGATGCTCGAGGGGGCCGGACTGTTCGACCGAGATATTCTGATCTCGCTCGGAATCCTCGCGGCCTGGGCCGCCGGTACCTTCGCCCTGGCCCTGCGCCGATTCCGATGGACCTGATCGTTCCGGCTCGATGTCCTCGGGCCTGAGAATCGGGTGCGAGAACAGCGACGAGAGGTCGGCCGCGACCGGCCCAACGGGGATCGAAGGCAAGTCGGGAACGTCGACCTCCTCGATCGTCTGGACAAAGAAGGTCGCCTTGGCAAGCACCTCGACGTCCACGAGCCGCGAGGCCGACTGGAGCGGGATCTTCACCAGGGCCTCGCGCCGGTGCATCCGAAGCGGCGAGTAGAGGTCGCTCGCGGGCACGGCAAAGAGGAAGCGGTAGGGCAAGGTCGAGATCCAGCGGCCGATCTTCCCGAGGAACGACACCGGCCGCCGGCCGATGGCATGGTCGCGCCCGTCGATCGCCTTGAGGAGCGGGTCGAGGTGTCCTGCCGTCCACGGGGCGATGGCCGTCGTGACGATCACGATCGGCTCGTCCCCGCCAAGAAGGCCATGCTCGATCGCGCGGTTCCAGCCGTGGACGTCGGGCCGAACGACGACCGGCGTCGCCTTCCGCCCGCGCTGGCCGAGCAGGCGGACGAGTCCGTCGCCGATCATCTCGGCTCGGCCGGGATCTTCCACGGCGAGGATGACGACGCGGACGGCGGCCCTGGTGAGCGGCTCGCGCCTGGCCATCGCGTCGAGCGGGTGGACCCAGTCGAGGTTCTCGGGCATGTCGCCTCCGCGAGACGCTCAGGCGCCACCCTCAGTCAGCCACCGCCCGACCGCCGCCCGGTAGGCCGTCTGGAGCCGCCGCGCCACCGGACCGGGCGTCCCGTCGGCGACCCGATCGCCGTCGATCGAGACCACCGGCAGGACCTCGATCGTCGTGCCGAGCAGCATCACCTCATCGGCCGCCTTCAGCTCGTCGAGCGTGACCCGCGCCTCGGCGAACGCCACGCGGGCGTCCGGAGCGAGCGACTGGACGAAGTGCCGCTTCGTCCCCGGCAGGATCTCGGGGCCGTCGGGCGTCCCCTCGAGCCGGCCCTCGCGGACCCAGAGCACCGACGAATGCGTCGCCTCGGTGACGAACCCGTCACGGCCGATGAGGATCGCCTCGTGCGCTCCCGCCCGCTTGGCGTGCTCCAGGGCCAGCACGTTGCCCAGCAGGTTGGTCGACTTTACGTCGCACCGCCGCCACCGCAGGTCGGGCCCGCTGATGACCGGCACGCCGGTCTCGCGATGACGGGCCGTCGCGGTGTCGTCATACGCCTTGACGATGACCAGCTCGGTCGGCGGGACGGGCGGATCGGGGAAAGCATGCCCTCGTGGGGCGACCCCGCGCGTGATCTGGATGTACGCCGTCCCATCGCGGACGCCGCTCTCGGCGATCGTCTTCCGCACTCGGTTCATGAGCCGCGCGAGGTCGACAGCCGGCATCTCCATCTCGCCGAGGCTACGCTTCAACCTCGCGACGTGATCGGCCTCGAGCCAGGGGCGGCCGTCGAACAGGCGGAAGACCTCGTAAACCGCGTCGCCGAAGACGAAGCCGCGATCCCAGACCGGGACCCTGGCCTCCTCGACGGGCATGATCTCGCCGTTCAGGCAGGCCAAAGTGGGCATGGAGCGCTCTCGGTCATTCTGGGAGCATTCAGACTAGCGGGGGGTGCGGCGGCGGACAATGCCCGCGCCGGGAGGGCCGGGGGCCGATTGGGTTCGTTTCGTCGGGGTCCCAGCCCCAGGTCCTGGCGCCGACCGAACCCGAGCGTGCAGGTTACGAGCGGTTAGGTGCGGTTTCGTTAACCGCTGGAATTGCCCTGTTGAAGACCCTCCCGGGAGGGCGAGGCTCCGCCCGAGCCCGGGTATGAACCCGGCCCGGCGGATCATCGCCTGGTCCGGAAGGACGGGCCCGATACCCGGGCTCGGACGGAGCCTCGCCCTCCCGGACATCGGGGAGGGATTTCCACAGAGCAGGCTGGAGACAGTTCCCTACGCCTGCGGCCGCCGGTTCCCTCAATTCTCCGGCCGCGCCGCCACGCCGGCGCGCCTTGCCGGCCAAGGCCTTCTCGAGCTGGATGTCCAGATCCGCCGCGTTCCGCATGGCGCGGTTGATGACCTTGCCGTCGGCGTCGACGAGGATCATCGTCGGCAGGGCGACGATGCCGAACTCGACGCCGAGCCGGCTCTCCAGGCCGCCCGGCTCGAAGATCGTGGGCCAGGGCAGGGGGTTGTCCTTGAGGAAGGCCGCGAGCGACGCGGCGTCGTTGTCGAGGCAGACGCTGACAACGTCGAACCCCTTGGGCTTCAACTTGTCGTAGATCTTGGCGATCTCGGGCATGTCCTGCTTCCACGCCTTCACCGAGGTGGCCCAGAAGGCGATCAGCACCGTCTTGCCCTTGAGCTGGGCCGAGTCGATGGTCGGCCCATCGGACGTCTTGCCGCGGATGGCCAGCGGCTTGCCCACCGAGTCGAGCCGCCGCAGCGCCCCGGCGGCCTTCTTGCCGGGCAGGGTTTCGGGGAAGCCGGAGACGAGCCGGCCGTAGTAGGTGCGGGCCTCGGCCTCCTCGCCGCTGAACTCGTTCGTGCTGGCGAGCTGGAACAGGACCTCGGGCTCCTCGTCCGACTTGGGGAAGTCTTCGAGGAACTGCTTCATGTCCTTCATCCAGCGGTTCTGGGCGGCGACGGGGTTGGCCTGGTTCTCGCCCTCGAGGTTGAAGTCGGCGTTGATCCGCCGGAAGGCGGCGTAGGAGCTGTACTTCGTCTTTTCCGCCTCGATCACCTTGAGGCGTCTTCAGGCCCTCGTTCCAGACCCCGGTCTGATAGGCGCTGGCGACGCAATCGATTTCCTGCTTGATGTATGCCAGCGCATCGTCCGGGCTCTTGCTCGCCTTCTCGACGGCCCGGAGATAAGCCACCCGCTTGATGTAGTAGTCGGCGACGTCCTGCTTGTTGGGGCTGGTGAGCTTGTTGGCGTAGTCGTTGTCGTACTTGGCGAGGGCGCGGATCGCCTCGTCCTGGGCCGGGTTGTTGCCGCCGGGTCCGGCCGCGTCGCGGTAGACGGCCGAGCGGATACCGCCTTCCATCGCGACGACGGGTGCACCGCCGGCGGGATTGATGGCCCGAGGCAGGTCGACGAACTTCCAGGTATCGCCCACCTTCACGAGCTCGCCCGACTGAAGGAACGCCGTCTTGTCGCCCGGGGCGACCCCGCCCGCCTGGCCGGCGAGGATCACGGCGTTCTCGTAGAGCGTCAGGTCGCCCTTGAGGCCCGCGGCGGCGTCGGCCGGGATCACGTGCGGCATGGGGGCATCGAAGCGGAGCCAGACCGTCTTCTGGTCCCAGCCGGCCAGGCCCTTCTTCAGGGCGGCGAGGGCCTGGGCACGCGCTTCACGCGCCTTCTCGGCCCGCTCGATCTCGGTCGCGGGAATGCCCAGCGCCGTCAGCTCATCGGGCTGGGCCATCACGGTCTCGGCCAGGGCCGCGTCGCCGGTGACGATCGCCTGGACGAGGACCTTGCTCGCCTCCTCGGCCGAGATCCGCTTCCAGGAGACGATTCGATTCTTCTCGGCGATTGCCGCGACCCGTGTCCCGGCGGCGTTCATCCAGCGGGCCTCGTCGACGGTCTTGTTGCTGTCGCTGTCGAACTCGCGGTAGACCTCGAAGCCGTCCTGGTAATAGCGCCACTGGTTGATGCCGGGGCCGCCGACCGCGACGAACTTGCGGAGGATCTTGCCCTGGCCGTCGCGGAGGACCCAGCCCGACGGGGAATGGCTCGGCTCGACGACGCAACCGGCGATGGCGTCGCCGCTCGGGACGTCGTACTCGACTGCCGCCCCCTCGACGGCCGGCTTGATCGCGAGCATCTGCGGTACGGTCGGAGCGGCGATGGCCGCCGACGTCGCGAGCAGAAGGACCGCGGTAAGACACGATCTCCGAAGGGCCTGCATCGTCATCTCCCTGCCTCCCGTGCCGGGGCTCCGCCCCGCTCGTTACGACCCGCCCGCGCGCACCGCGTCGGCACACCGGCCGCGACCGGCCCGACCCATAAGATCGGTATTCTCGACTTCCCGGCTGAACCGTCCAGCCGAGTTTCGGTCGCCAGGGGCCCTCTGCCGGGTGGCGAAGTCGCGAAAGCGGGATGCAAACTGGCGCGACTTGACGTCGGAGGTGTCCGCGGTGAGCCTTGTTTTCGCCTCCATCCTCTGCGCCTCGGCCAGCTTAACTCTTGGCCCGTCCCGTTCGAGTTCCCCGAGCTGATCGGAGCACTCGCCCGGCGGTCGGTGCTCGTGAACGCGCCGATGCGCGACGCGAGCTTCGCGATCGAGGGGATCAAGACGTGGCTCGACGCGGCCGTGCCGGTCTACCGGCTGCTGGGCAGTCCGGAACGGCTTCGGGCGGTCCATCCGGAGGTCGAGCATCGCTTCCCGCCAGAGGCCCGCGAGGCGGTGTACCGACTCCTCGACGATGCGCTTAAACCTTGAAGCGACGAATGGTTCGGCGAAGTGCCCGGCCGGCCGGACCACGTGCCTGGCCCTTGACAGCCAGGTGAGAAAACGATTCCATAGCGATCGACGCGGGTCGACTCGCCAGTCCTCGCCGCGGCCGGACGGAGTCGGGACCCGGGGTCGGAATGGATGCCCCCCTTGCTGCGGGCGGCTCGCGCCCTTCACCAATGGATTGACGCATCATGGACCGACGCATCCTCGTGGTGGACGATAGCGAGGCCATCTGCCAGCAGCTCCAGAAGCTCCTGGCGAAGCCCGGGCGGTCGGTGAAGATCGTCCACGACGGCACGACGGCCCTGGAACTCCTGGTCGAGGGGGATTTCTCCCTCGTCCTGGTCGACTACAGGCTCCCGATGCCCGGCCTCGACGGGCTCGACCTGATCCGCGAGGTCCACGACCGCGACCTGCCGGTGACGCCGGTCCTGATGACCGGCTACGCGACCATCCCGACGGTCGTCGACGCGCTGAAGCTGGGGGCGTACGACTTCGTCGACAAGCCGGTCGACCCCGACCGGCTCGAGATCCTCGTCGAGAAGGCCCTGGCCGACCGCCAGTTGCAGGACGAGGTCCGCGAGCTCGAGGCGCGGGGTCCGCGACCAGTACGCCTTCCACAACCTCCGCGGCAAGAGCCAGACGATGCGCGAGGTCTATCAGCGAGTCACGCGCGTGGCGTCCTCGCCGTTCACGGTCCTGATCACGGGCGAGACGGGCACGGGCAAGGAGCTGGTCGCCCAGGCGCTGCACCACAACGACAGCACCCGGAAGGGTCCTCTCGTTGCCGTGAACTGCGGGGCGATCCCCGAGTCGCTGCTCGAGAGCGAATTCTTCGGCCACGAGCGGGGGGCGTTCACGGGGGCCGATCGCGTCCGGAAGGGCCGCTTCGAGCAGGCCGCGGGCGGGACGCTCCTGCTCGACGAGATCGGCACGCTGCCGCTGGCGATGCAGGCGAAGCTGCTCCGCGTGCTCCAGGACGGCACGTTCGAGCGCGTCGGCGGCGGCGAGATGATCCAGGCCGATTGCCGGATCGTCGCGGCGACCAACGAGGACCTCGGCCGCCGCGGTCCGCGCGGGGCGGTTTCGCGAGGACCTGTTCTACCGGCTCAACGTCGTCTCGATCGCCCTGCCGCCTCTACGCGAGCGGATCGAGGACCTGCCGCTGCTGGTCCAACACTTCCTCGCGGCCCCGCGCGCCGCGGCTTTCCGGAGAAGTCGGTCGCGCGCGAGCGCCTCGCCCGGCTGGCGCGGTACGACTGGCCGGGCAATGTCCGCGAGCTCGAGCACGTCGTCGAGCAGATGGTCGTGACGACCCTGGGCGACGAGATCGGCGCCGAGGACGTCCCGCCCCACCTGACGACCGTCCGCGACGAGCCGTTCAGCCTCGACTTCGACCCCGCTCGCCCGCTCCAGGCGATCACCGACGAGCTGACCGAGCGGATCGAGCGCGCCTACCTCGCCCGCGTCCTCGAGCGGTACAACGGGCGGATCGCCCCGACGGCGGACCACTGCGGCCTGTCGCGGCGGAGCATCAGCGAGAAGCTCCGCCGCTACGGGATCGACAAGGCCGACTTCAAGCCGCACGCCCTCGGCGGGCGGTCGTGAAGTCGGCCTGACGCGGGGCGAGGTCAGCTCGCGTGATGCTGGTGGGCCTTGGCGTGCTCGACCATGGTCCGGCAGGTCTTCTCACAGGCGAGGCAGGCCTCGAGGCACTCCTTCATCTGCTTATCGTCGTGCTTCTTGCACTCCTCGGCGCAGGCCTTGCAAACGTCGGCGCAGGCCGCGCAGGCGAAGCCCATCACGTCGCTCTCGCGGGCGAGCATCGTCGCCGCGAGCTTGCAGAATTCCTGGCAATCGACCGTCAGCTCGGCCACGCCGGCGTGTTCCTTGTGGCCGTCGGTGAGGTGGTCAAAGCTGTGGTGGAAGGTCTCGTTGCAGACCTCCGCGCAGCGGGTGCAGGCCTTGAGGCATTCGCCGTGGGCCGGGTCGTGGTGGTGCGGATGCGGCTCCTGGGCCGCGGCCTGATGGCCGGGCAGGAGCATCAGGCCGGCCGCTCCGAGGCCGAGGGTGCCGAGCAATTCGCGTCGTTCCATGGCTCTGGACTCCTGGTTGTCGGATCGAGGAGACGCGCAACTCGCCGACGCCGGCGCGCGGTCACGATGCGGCCGGGCGCCGGCACCGACGGCCCTGGAATCAGGGTCTTCGAGGGGCTACCGCCGATTCTTAGCCTTGGACTGCTGACCTCCGTTGAACTTGCGGGGAAATTGTTTCGGATCGATGCGTGAGAGGGCGATGCCGGCCGCTTCGCGGACCCTGGGGTCCTTGTCGTCGTGCTCCGCCTTCTGGAGCGCGGGGATGGCATCCTTGGCCAGTTCTTTGAACTGGCCGAGTTTGAGGGCGGCACTGCGGCGGACGTCCTGGCCCTTATGCGAGAGGGCTTCGATCAACGCCGGGACGACCGTGGCCGCGTCATCCTTCCCGGTCGGCACGGTGCGTGCCGCGACGACCCCCTCCAGCTCCTTGCCCGACCTCAGGTCCGTGATCAACTCGTCGGTCGATTTCCCCTCGCCGCAGCCGACGCACGCCAGCATGCAAAGCGACAGGGTCAAACTCGTCTGCGCGCGCATGACTCAAGCCCCCCGTCCGGATCTGGGCGAAAAACAAGGGGAGGGGCCGGCGTCCGCCGATTATTCGGCGTCCGCCGGCGCCATTCCCGGTGCCATCGCCGCCCGGTCGCGTCGCCACGTCTCAGTAGGAGTCGCTGCTGACGATCTCGCCGCCCGAGACGGTCATCATTTGCTGCCAAGGCAGCCCGTTCATGGTGGTCTTCATGAAATGCACCGAGCCGTCGCCGAACAGCATGTTGCAACCGCCCGGGTGCATCGCCCAGAACGTATCGGGGTCGAAGAGCGGGACGTCCTTATTGGGCAGGTGCGTGTAGCTGCCGTGGCCGAGGCACAGGGCCTCGCCCCAGTCCGCGTTGTCGTAGGGGGTGCCGTTGCCGGTATCCTGGCACTGCGGGGGGAGTATAGGGGGACGTCCAGGGGGTGGTCGCCATCCACGCGGGGCACCTGGCCCCCGCGATCGAGCCGGCCCAGGTCGCTGGGGCGTGGGCGGCGCAGCGCTCGCCGATGACCATCGTATTGCTCAATCCGTCGGTGACTCTGGCGATGCGAGTGTTGCTGTTGCGCCAGAACGTGCCGATGCCGGCCGAGCCGAACGTGCAGGGGATGCTGCCGCCGTAGAGGCCGTCGGCGGGATCGCCGTCCGAGTCGCCGCTCGCGTCGGTGGTGGTGCCGTAGAACGGTTGGGGGTTGCCGGTGGCGTTCATAAAGCACTCCTCCCAGCCGCAGACGCCGACGTAGTTGGAGTGCGCCACCGTGGCGATGGGGTTGCTGAACGTGCTGTCGTAGAGGACGACCGGCTGCTGCGTATACCCGTCCGAGGGGCACAGGAAGACGTTCAACAGCGTCCGCGAGGCAGTGGTGTTGGCGACGTGCGGGATCGCGAGGCTGAAATTGATCGAGTTAAAGACACTCTGCTGTTCCATGGCGTTGAGCGATTGGGCCGCCCAGCCCCAACCCTGTCCCATATCCAGGTCGGGGTAATTCGTCGAGATGTTCTGGGCGTCGATGTAGCCCGGAGGGAACACGTTGTTGGAGCTCTCGTAGTTGAAGAGCGCGAGGCCGATCTGCTTCATGTTGTTAACGCACTGGGCCCGGCGAGCCGCTTCGCGAGCGGCCTGAACCGCGGGCAGGAGCAGGGCGATCAGGACCGCGATGATTGAGATCACGACCAGCAATTCGATCAGCGTGAAGCCGCGCGACGGCCGCGCGGGGGATGAGACTCGAAGGCGCATGGAGAAGCTCCGCTCTCGCCGGACGCCGCGCGAAGAAGTAAGGGGCGGCGTCGGGCCCGTGGATGGGGGAATACAGGTCAATCACGCGGGGGACGCATGCGCCGGCGACGGCCGGCCCCGATGGGCGGAGTCGCGGCGAGGACCGATTCGACACGGGCTCAGGAGAGGGGAGGACCGCGTGAAGTGGGCCGCGACGTCGCGGCGGTGCGGAGGGCGGGGGAGTCGGGCAGGGCGATGAGGCCGCGGGCGGCGACGGCGACGGGCTCGGGCCCGGCGGCGACGGCCTGGTGCTCAGTCCGGAACTGGCAAGCGGGGCAGTGCAGGTCGGTCCGGATCAGCTCCGGGGCGCCGTGGCCCGCATAGTGCGGGCTCGGGTCGGCACAGCCGGCGACGTGGACGGCCTGGGGCCCATCCCGGTGCGCGCCATGGTCGTGATGGACCTGGACCGCGAGGGTCGCCAGCCCATAGACCAACGCGAACCAGAGATTCCGCGCCCTCGACCGGTCCGACATTCTCGACGCGTCCTCACGCCATCGATCCGACAACGGAGACATCATGCCCGGGCCGTCAACCTCGTGTCAATGCGAGCGTCAGCTCAGGCCTTCGCCGGCGCCTCCAATGGCGTGAAGGTGAACTCGTCGCCGTCGTAGCCGACCTCGACCGTCTGGCCCGGCAGCACCGTCGCCTCGAGCAACGCCGTCGCGAGCGGGTTGGCGATTCGCTGCTGGATCACCCGCTTCAGCGGCCGGGCGCCGTAGGTCGGGTCGAAGCCCTCGTTGGCGAGCTGCCGCTTGGCGTCGTCGTTGACCTTGAGCGTCAGACCGGCCTCGGCTAGCTGGGCGGACAGGCGGCGGACCTGGATCTCGACGATCTTCGTCAGCTCGTCCATGCCGAGCTGGTGGAAAATGATCGTGTCGTCGATCCGGTTGAGGAACTCCGGCAGGAACTCGGCGCGGAGGGTGTCCATCACCTTCCGCCGCATCCGGGCCTCGTCCCCCGTCTCGGCCAGCTCGGCGATCGCCTGGCTGCCGAGGTTCGACGTCATGATGATGACCGTGTTGCGGAAGTCGACCGTCCGCCCCTGGCCGTCGGTCAGCCGGCCGTCGTCGAGCACCTGGAGCAGGACGTTGAAGACGTCGCGGTGCGCCTTCTCGACCTCGTCGAGCAGGACGACCGAGTAGGGACGGCGGCGGATCGCCTCCGTGAGCCGACCGCCCTCCTCATAGCCGACGTAGCCCGGCGGGGCGCCGATAAGCCGGGCGACGTTGTGCCGCTCGCCGAACTCGCTCATGTCGAGCCGGACCATCGCCGTCTCGCTGTCGAAGAGGAACTCGGCCAGTGCCTTGGCCAGCTCGGTCTTGCCGACGCCCGTCGGGCCGAGGAACAGGAACGAGCCGATCGGCCGGTGCGGGTCCTGCAGACCGGCGCGGCTCCGGCGGACGGCGTCGGCGACGGCCTTCACGGCCGCCTCCTGGTTCGACCATCCGCAGGTGGATCTGGTCCTCGAGCTTCAGCAGCTTCTCCCGCTCGGTCGTGAGCATCCGCGACACGGGGATGCCGGTCCACTGGCTCACGACCTCGGCGATCTCCTCGGCGTCGACCTCCTTCTTGAGCAGCCGCTTGGTGTCCTTCGGCTTGCTGTCCTCCTGCGCCTCGGCCTCGGCGAGCCGCTTCTTCAGCTCCTCGACTTCCTTCCAGACGGCGAACCGCTCCTCGAACTGCTTGGCCGTGGGGATCTGGCCCGAGCCCTCGAGTCGTTTGAACTCGTTCTCGATCCGCTCGTAGTGCTTGGTCGCCTCGTCGAGCTTCTCGCGGATGGACTGGGCCCCCATCAGGCCCGACTTCTCCATCTCCCACTGCGAGCGGAGGTCGAGCCGCTGCTTGGACGAGCACGGAAATCTCGGCCTCGACCTCGGCCAGCCGTTCGACGGCGTGCTCCTCGGTCTCCTCGGAGAGCATCCGCTTCGCCAGCTCGAGCTGGCTAAGCCGGCGCTGGATGATGTCGATCTCGGTGGGGACGGACTGCAATTCCATCGCGATCCGGCTGGAGGCCTCGTCGACGAGGTCGATGGCCTTGTCGGGCAGGAATCGGTCGGTGATGTACCGCGACGAGAGCTTGGCCGCCGCGACGATCGCCGAGTCCTTGATCGTGACCTTGTGGTGGACCTCGTACCGCTCCTTGAGGCCGCGGAGGATCGAGATCGTGTCCTCGATCGACGGCTCGCTCGACGTAGACCGGCTGGAACCGGCGTTCGAGCGCAGCGTCCTTCTCGATGTGCTCGCGGTATTCGTCGAGCGTGGTCGCGCCGATGCACCGGAGCTCACCGCGGGCCAGGGCCGGCTTGAGCAGGTTGGCGGCGTCCATCGACGCCCTCAGCCTTGCCGGCGCCGACGACGAGGTGGAGCTCGTCGATGAAGAGGATGACCCGGCCCTGCGACGTGGCCGACGTCGCGGAGGACGGCCTTGAGTCGCTCCTCGAACTCGCCGCGAAACTTGGTGCCGGCGACGAGGGCGCCCATGTCGAGCGCGACGACCTTCCGCTGCTTGAGCGACTCGGGCACGTCGCCGGAGACGATCCGCTGGGCCAGGCCCTCGACGATCGCCGTCTTGCCGACGCCCGGGCTCGCCGATCAGGACCGGGTTGTTCTTCGTCCGCCGGCTGAGGATCTGGACGACGCGGCGGATCTCCGAATCGCGGCCGATGACCGGGTCCATCTTGCTCTCGCGGGCGAGCTCGACGAGGTCGCGGCCGTACTTCTCGAGCGCCTTGTACTTGTCCTCCGGATTCTGCTCGGTCACCTTGCGTCCCCCGCTCATCTTGGGCAACCGCCTGGCGGACGTCCTTCTCGCCCACGCCGAGCGCCGCGAGCAGCTCCTGGGCCTTGCTCTTGACCTTCGTCAAGCCGAGCAGCAGGTGCTCGACGGTGACGTACTCGTCCCCCATCGCCTCGGCCTCGGCCTGGGCGGTCTTCAGGACCTTGCCCAGATCGGGGCTGACGTGCATCTCGCCGCCCGAGACCTTCGGCAGCGCCTTCGAGCCCCTCCTCGGCCGCGCGGGCGATCCGGTCGGGGTCGACGCCGAGCTGCTTGAGCAGATCGCGGATGACCGGCTGGTCCGAGTCGAGAAGGGCCACCAGCAGGTGCATCGGCTCGACCCGCTGGTGCCCCCGGTTCGACGCCAGCTCCTGGGCGGCCTGAACCGCCTCCTGACTCTTCATCGTCAGCTTCTCCGGCCTGAATGCCATCGGACCCTCCGACAGTCACGCGGACCTTGGGTGTTGAGAATCGATCTTCCTGCGGGAAATCGTCTTCTCAATTACGTCGTGAAACGCCGGACCGTTCGGAGGCGGCGGCCACGGCGACCGACTTCGCCAGCAATTTACGGGTCGGAGCGATTTTCGTCGGTGTCCCCGCGCTTTGCACGGGCTTTGGGGCGGGGACCGAGAAGGGCGTCGGGACCGCGTGGCCAGCGATGGTCATAGCAGGCGAGCACGGCCTCCGCCCACCGGGTCGCCGGATCGCGACCATCGACTCCCGCGGGGTCATACCACCCGATGCCGGGCGTGCCAGTGTCCTTGCGGACGACGAGCGCGGCGAGGTTGGGAAAGCCCGCGAGGCGGCATCGCGCGGCAAGCCCCGTCAGGAGCTGGCGGTGGATCGACCTCGCCCGGAGCGGCGGGCCGGCGCGGCCGGCGAGCTCGGAATACGACGACGGTCCGCCGCATTCGCACAGCGTCCATGAGGATCGGCCAGGCGCGGCGAATCGCGTCGTCGAGCGGGATCATCGTGACCGGTGCCGGTCAAAACGGCGGGGCCTCGGGCCAGTCCGGATAGTCGCGGGCGGCCTGGTACTTCTTGTACCAGAAGTCGATGCTGCCGAGTGTCGTCTCGTTGTCGGCGACATACGGCTCCCACCATGCGTCGGACGGGCGGAGCAGGTTGCCGGTGTCGGTCCGGGCCTTGGGCTTCTGGATGATCAGGGCGCTCAGGTCGGGCAGACCCTTCTCGATGCAGATCGCCTGGAGGGGCTTGAGGACGCGGGTCGAGATCGTCCGCGGCGTCTCGTTGACGCCGACCGCCTTGCAGCGCGTGCAGAACTCGTCGTAGGACACCCACGCGATCGGTCGGCGCTCGCGCGTCGCCTGGGAGAGGTCCTTGGCCAGGTTGACCAGGAGGGGATAGACCGCCCTTGCGCCATCGAGCGACATCGCAGGAATTCCTCGGGAGCGGGGAGCGAAGGGCCGAGGCCGGGCCCCGTCTTGGGGCCGCCGGCCTGCCGGGGACGTGAGACGGGGTCCGATTCTAACAGAACAGCGGGGCGAGATGGAGACGGGGCCGGCGCGTGTCGGAAATGTCAAAAAGCGATGAGCCACAAATGCAAGAGGGGCAAGGCCGAAGCCCCGCCCCTCTTCTGGTGAGATCATCCGCAGTCGCGGCTCACTTCTTCTCCTCGAACTCGACGTCGATGACGTCGTCCGGCTTGCCGCCGGCCGTGGCCCCGGCGGCGGCGGCGGCGCCCGCCGCCTCGCCCGTCCCGGCGTCGCCCGACTGGCGCCCTGAGCGGCCGAGGCCGCGTACAGGTGCTCGGCCATCGCCTGGCTCGCCCGGCCAAGGTCCTCGACCGCGGCGTTGATCGCGGCGGGGTCGTCGCCCTTGATCGTCTCGTTCACCTTGGCGATCGCCGCCTGGACGGCCGACTTGTCGCCCTCGCTGAGCTTGTCCTTGTTCTCGCTCAACAGCTTCTCGAGCTGGTAGACCCGCTGCTCGGCCGTGTTGCGGGCCTCGGCCAGCTCGCGCTTCCGCTTGTCCTCCGAGGCGTGGGACTCGGCGTCGCGCTGCATGCGATCGATCTCGTCCTTGGTCAGCCCGCCGGACGACTCGATCTTGATCTTCTGCTCCTTGCCGGTGCCCTTGTCCTTGGCCGTGACGTTGAGGATGCCGTTGGCGTCGAGCGAGAAGGTGACCTCGATCTGCGGCGTGCCCATCCGGGCCGGCGGGATGCCCTCGAGGTTGAACTGGCCGAGCAGGCGGTTGTCCGCCGCCATCGGCCGCTCGCCCTGGAAGACGCGGATCGTCACGGCCGACTGGTTGTCCTCGGCCGTGGTGAACGTCTCCGACTTGTCGGTCGGGATGGTCGTGTTCCGCTCGACGAGCTTCGTGAACACGCCGCCCTTGGTCTCGAGACCGAGCGAGAGCGGGGTCACGTCGAGCAGGAGCAGGTCCTTGACCTCGCCGGTGAGCACCGCGCCCTGGATCGCCGCGCCGACGGCCACGACCTCGTCCGGGTTGACGCCCTTGTGCGGCTCCTTGCCGAAGATCTCCTTGACGATCTGCTGGACGCGCGGCATTCGGGTCGAGCCGCCGACGAGCACGACCTCGTCGATCTGGTTCGGCTTGAGCTTGGCGTCCTCCATGGCCTTCAGCACCGGCCCTCGGCACCGCTCGAAGAGGTTGTCCGTGAGCTTCTCGAACTGGGCCCGGGTGATCGTCATCGTAAGGTGCTTCGGGCCCGAGGCGTCCGCCGTGATGAACGGCAGGTTGATGTCGGCCTGGGCCTGGAACGACAGGTCCTTCTTCGCCTTCTCGGCCGCCTCCTTGAGGCGCTGGAGGGCCATCTGGTCCTTGATCAGGTCGACGCCCTGCTCCTTCTTGAACTCACCCGCGATGTAGTGGATGAGGGCCTCGTCCCAGTCGTCGCCGCCGAGGTGGGTATCGCCGTTGGTCGAGAGGACCTCGAAGACGCCGTCAGCCACGTCGAGGATCGAGATGTCGAACGTGCCGCCGCCGAGGTCGAAGACGGCGATCTTCTCGTTCTTCTTCTTGTCGAGGCCGTAGGCCAGGGCTGCGGCGGTCGGCTCGTTGATGATGCGGGCGACCTCGAGGCCGGCGATCTGGCCGGCGTCCTTAGTGGCCTGCCGCTGGCTATCGTTGAAGTAGGCCGGGACGGTGATGACCGCCTTGCGGACCTTGTGTCCCAGGTAGCTCTCGGCGGCCTCCTTCAGCTTGCGGAGGATCAGCGCCGAGATCTCCGGCGGCGTGTATTCCTTGCCCCCGGCCCGCACCTTCACGAAGTCGCTGGCCCCGCCGACGACCTCGTAGGGGACCATCTTCTCCTCGGAGCGGACCTCGTCGTGCCGCCGCCCCATGAATCGCTTGATCGAATAGATCGTGCCCTTAGGATTCGTGACGGCCTGGCGCTTGGCCGGCTCGCCCACCAGGGTCTCGCCCTTGCTGTTGAACGCGACGACCGACGGGGTTAGCCGGCTCCCCTCCTGATTGGCGATGACCGTCGTGTCGCCGGCCTCCATCACCGCGACCACGCTGTTGGTCGTCCCCAGGTCGATGCCGATGATCTTCTCGCCTTCAGCCACTGCCCTCTCCTTTCGGAGTTGCCTGTCGCATTCGCCGCCCGCGCCCGGGCCAGCGGCCCCGCGCTATTCTACCCGCTCCGGGCCGGGTCCTCATCATGTCGACCAAGACGCCCACACCGGCGCCCGCCTTCATTCCCACCGAATTAAAGCAACACCTGTACCGGGCGGACGAGCTTGCCGGCTTAATCGACTTAAGCTGCACGAAAAAGGTGACTTGTGACAAAGGATGCACCGGTGGGCCATCGCGTGCCGGCTCATTGACTGCCATATTGGCGTTCAGCAAAAAGATCGCGATCGGCCCGTGCCGTCAAAATGGCGGGTCTTGGCCGACCCGATCCAACCGAAAACGGTTCGGAGTATGGTCGCTCGGTTGACGACACGCCACCGTTATGATTGTCTATCCGCTTGAATTGTCCGAAGTTACGCGAGAGAAACCGCCACCGTCTCACCTCGACGAGTCGAGCGATGCCGCGAAAGCCTGTGCCCCCGCCCAAGAAAGGAACCGTCACCAGGCGCCCCGCGTCGTCGGCCGACGGCAGGCGTGCTCCGACACTTGCCTCGCTCCGGGGCGATATGGACCGAATCGACAAGGAGCTTGTCGAGCTCCTCAATCGCCGGGCCGAGGTCTCCGTCCAGATCGGCCAGCTCAAGCGGGCCGAGGGACTGGAGGTCTGGTCGGCGGCGCGCGAGGACGAGGTCCTGAGCCGCGCCCTGGCGGCCAACCGCGGGCCCTTGCTGCCCGAGACCTTGCGGCTGATCTTCCGCGAGCTCCTCAGCGGCTCCCGCGCCCTGCAGACCGCGCTCAAGGTCGCGTGCCTCGGCCCGAAATACAGCTACAGCCACCTCGCTTCGGTCGCCAAGTTCGGAGAGGGCGTCGAGCACGTCCCCGTCGGTTCGATCGCCGCCGTCTTCGAGGCCGTGAGCCGCCGCTACGTCCACTTCGGCATCGTCCCGCTCGAGAATTCGACCGACGGCCGGATCGCCGACACGCTCGACATGTTCATCAAGACCCCGGGCCTGAAGATCCGCGCCGAGGTGAAGCTCCGCGTCCGTCATTGCCTGCTGGGAAAATGCGAGCAGGGGATGATCCGCCGGGTCTATTCGAAGGCGCAAGCCCTGTCCCAGTGCCGGTACTGGCTTAGCAAGAATCTGCCGCAGGCGACACTGATCGAGGTGGTATCGACCGCCGCCGCCGCCGAGTTCGCCCAGCGCGAGCCCTACGCCGCGGCCATCGCGAGCCGCGCGGCCGGCGAGGCCTACGGTCTGAATGTCATCTCCTCGAACGTCGAGGACCACGTCAACAACGTCACCCGCTTCGCCGTCATCGCCGAGCGGCCCGAGCGGCGGACCGGCAACGACAAGACGACGATGATCATCCGCCTGGCCAACGAGTCGGGCAGCCTCGCCAAGGCGATCGTCCCGTTCGAGAAGAACGGGGTCAACATGACCTGGATCGAGTCGTTCCCCACGGCTGAGGTCCCCGCCGAGCGGAACCCGACGTATCTGTTCTTCGTCGACGTCGAGGGCCACTTCGAGGACGACAAGGTCCAGCGCGCCATCGAGCAGGTCCGCAAGCGGTGCGACCGGCTCGAGATCCTGGGGTCGTATCCGAGGGGGCAGAGCGTCGAGAGCTGAGCGGGCAGTCACGCCGGGTCCAGTTCGAGGACCACGCGAAGCGCTCGGCGACTCCCGCCAGCTCGCGCTCGCCGATGGTGCCAATCCGGCGGACGAACCTCCGCGTGGCGATCGACCGGACCTGGAAAGCGTCGGCCGCCGAGACCTTCTCCAGGCCGTTCGATGGGTCGGGGTCGATTCGGACCAGCCATTCAAGGGTGGCGAATCGGTCCTGCCATCCCGTGACGGGCACGACGACGCGCAGGGCGAGAATACCGATCGCATCTCGGCTGACGACGATCGCCGGGCGGACCTTGCGGATCTCGTCGCCGACCGTCGGGTCGAGATTGACGAGCCAGAGTTCACCCCGGCACGGCGTCATCGGCAAAATCCTCGGCATCGAGGTCGGACCATTCCGTCAGCGGGCCGCCTGGCTCGTAGAGGTCGCGTGCGTCGAGCGCCGCCTGCCGGAGGTGGCGCTCGCGCGCACCGGCAGAATCGGCCCCCGAATTGCTCAGATCAGCCTGGATCAGGTGGGTCGCCGCCTCGATCACCTCGAGCCGCTCCGCGTTGCTCAGGGACCGCAGGTGCTCGACCAGTTCCATCACGCCCACGGCGATAGCCCCGACGGGAAAACGCGACGTCAACGGTGTCCCGATCATACCGCCGGATGCTCGGTGCCTTCCATACGGATCCATGGCCGCGCTGTGAGACCAAGAGAACTAACGATGCCAACGAAACCGACCTGGTCCCGCCTCTGCGAGAAGCCCCCGCTCCTCCTCCCCGCCGCCCACGACGCCCTGACCGCCAAGCTCATCGAGAAGGCCGGCTTCCGCGCCTACCAGATCGGCGGCTTCGCCCTCGCCGCGGCGCGGCACGCGCTGCCGGACGTCGGGCTCGACGACTTCGGCGACGCCCGGCCGGCCGTCTCCGACATCATGGCCGCCTCGAAGCTGCCCGTGATGGTTGACTGCGACACCGGGGGCGACGACGCCAAGTCGGTCGTCCGGATGGTCCACCGCTACGAGCAGATGGGCGTCTCGGCGATCTTCATCGAGGACCAGCAAATGCCCAAGCGGTGCGGGCACATGGCCCACAAGAAGCTCGTGCCGCCCGACGTCTACCGCCGCAAGCTCCGCGCGGCGCTCGATGCGCGGCACTCCGACGACTTCTTCATCATGGCCCGCACCGACGCCTATGCCGTCGAGGGCCTCAAGGGCGCCATGAAGCGCGGCGAGGCCTACCTCAAGGAAGGGGCCGACGGGCTGTTCATCGAGGGCGTGGAGACGATCGAGGACCTCGAGACGATCGGCAGGAGCTTCGACGTCCCGCTCGCGGCGAAGATGTTCGAGGGGGGCGGCAAGACGCCGATCGTCACGCCCGACACGCTCAGGAAGATGGGCTTCGCGATGATCCTCTACCCGACGAGCCTGGTGTTCCGGGTCGCCCAGACGCTCGAGTCGACCCTCAAGGCGATGCTCGACCAGCGGCTCGAAGGGGCGGGCCCGATCATGTCGTTCGACCACTTCGAGGAGGTGATCGACCTGCCCGGCTGGAAGGAGATCGAGCGGACCGGCGGCGAGGACGTGCCCGACGTCGGCTGACCCCTCACATCGCCTCCTTCAGCCCCGCGCGGAGCAGCCACCAGTTCGCGGGGAAGCTCGTGCCGAAGCCGACGACCATGGCGATTTGCATCAGGAACCAGTAGCTCGCCGCGTCCGGCCCCGTGGGGTTCTCGAAGAGGACCAATCGCGTCAGCGCCATCCAACCGAACATGCCGACCTCAAAGGAGATGAGCGAGAGCGTGTCCGCCTTGACGGCGGCGACGAGGCCGTCCTTCAGTCCGAGCCCTCGCATCGGCGCGATGGTGAAGTACTGGAAGACGATTCCGAAGGCATAGGCCAGGGCGAAGTCGACGGCGAAGGCCGTAAGTAGCGGCGAGCCGAACAGGACCAGCCCGGTCGCCGCCAGCGCGACCTCGCCCGTCACGTCCCCCAGCACGCACCCCGCGCCGCAGTGGCTCGTGGCGACGAAGACCTGGGCCGGCGTCGGATTGGCGGGCTTCGACCGGGCCGGGTCGTCCCGCTGCGCGCCTCCGTGATGGCGCGGCTGCCCCGCGTTCGGCCGGCCGAGGGCCCAGTAGGCCCAGAGGCCGAGGGGGCCGAAATAGAGGCCCGTGATCGGCCAGACGATGTTCATGACCATCATCGGCTGCCGCCGGCCCGCGACGATGTCGCCCAGGATGACCAAAGCCGACGCGGCCGACAGGCCGAGCGAGATCCAGGCGACCGTCGTGAGCCAGGGCGGCATGACGGAACCCCGCGTTCAGCCCTTGACCGAAATGAACGACTCGTGGTGCGGGTGATAGAACTTGATGTCGAGCGTGCGCAGGTACGTGTGCAGGCCGGCGTCCTGGATCGGCATCAGGTGGGCGTCCTCGCCGGATTCGTTATGGTGCGAGTGCCACAAGCCCGGCGGCGTGACGAACGCCGAGCCCGGCTTCCAGTCGGCGCGTGTCGGGTTCTTGATCTTGCCGTCGTCGTCAACCTCCCTGCCGATCATCGTGTAGCAGCCGGGCTTGCAATTGATGATGAAGTCGAGCGCCACCGATTCGTGCCGGTGGGGAAGCTGGACCGAGTCCTTCGGGAGGACGCCGTACATCGTCCAGATGACATGGGTCAGGGTCCGCGTCTGCGGGAAGTTCCGGTTGGCGAGCAGCACGCTGACCCGGCTCCGCTCTTTGGCCTTGGGGTCCTTCTCGACCCTGGCGAGCTCGACCACAGCCCGTCCCTTCGGATAGACCGTCGGCCGGAACCGCGGCGCTCGGCGCGGCGCCGAGGTAGCGGAGCAGGGGCTCGTCGTGGACCCAGTAGAACGCCGACTCCTCGTCCGCGTGATGGTCGGCCAGGCTGCCCGCGGGCAGAGAGAAGAAGTCGCCCTGCTCCCAGGGGAGCGTGTCGCCGTGGATCTCGGTCCGCCCTCGGCCGCGGATCACGTAGTAGAGCTCGGAGCTGGCGTTCGGCCGCGTCGACACGGTCTCGCCGGCGAGGATCCGGACGAAATTGGCGCAGAGCGACGGGCTCGTGGCCGGGCCCGGGCAGCGAAGCGTCTCGCTCAGGTCGAACGGCACGATCCCGCTCGGGCCTTCCTCGTGGAACTTCGCCGGGAAATCGGCCAGGGGGACCGGCGGGATCAGCCCCGCGCCGATCGGGTTGGCGGCCTTGCTGTACTCGTAATACTCCGCCTCCTCGGTCCAGCGGTCGATCGAGCGCTGATCTGACATCGGAGGTCCCTCCGGCACGTCCGCCTGACTTCGTTGCGAGTTCCGCGCTGGAGGCATTGTGCCGCAAATCGGGAACCGGAGCCGTCGGGCGGTCCGGGCGGCCCGAATTTCCCGTGCCTTGGAGGCCGGCGCGGGTTACGATGCGACCCGTCGCGGCCCGGCCGGGACGGGGCGCGAGGCTCCAATTCGATCGAAGGGGGAACACGCATGATGTCGTACCCGATGAACCGTCGCCGGATGCTCCAGGCGACCGGCGCCGCCCTGCTCGCCCCGCTGGCCGTGCGCCGGGGGTTCGCCGCCGACGACCCGAAGAACATCCTCTTCTTCACCAAGAGCTCCGGCTTCGAGCACTCCGTCATCAAGCGGAAGGGCGACGAGCTGAGCCACGCCGAGAAGATCCTCACCGAGATCGGCAAGGCCAACGGGTTCAACGTCGTCTGCTCGAAGGACGGCGGGATGTTCGACTCAGACAAGATCGGCAAGTTCGACGCCTTCGTCTTCGAGACGACCGGCGACCTGACGAAGCCCGGCACCGACAAGCAGCCGCCGATGTCCAAGGAGGGGGAGCAGAACTTCTACGAGGCGATCAGGTCCGGCAAGGGCTTCGTCGGCTTCCACTGCGCGACCGACACCTTCGGCCACCACCGCGGCATGGGGGCCGACGACCCCTACATCCAGCTCATCGGGGGCGAGTTCCTCGGCCACGGTGCGCAGCAGGTGGCGAAGATCGGCATCGCCGACGCGAACTTCCCCGGTGCCAAGGCCTTCGGCACCTCGGGCAGCTTCGAGCTCAACGACGAGTGGTACAGCCAGAAGAACCTGGCCGATGACCTGCACGTCATCTACTTCTACGAGACCGACAGCATGAAGGGCAAGGACTACGAGCGGCCCAACTACCCCCAGACGTGGGCCCGGATGCACGGCAAGGGCCGCGTCTTCTACAACTCGATGGGACACCGCGAAGACGTCTGGTCGAACCCCAAGTTCCAGGAGTTCGCGATCGCCGCGCTGACCTGGGCGACGGGCGGATCGACGGCCGACGTCACGCCGAACGTCTCGTCGGTCACGCCCGGCTACAAGACGTTGCCCGAAGGCAAGAAGTGAGGCGACTCACGCCCGTTCTGGCCCCTGTGCTTTGTGGCTTGTGCCTTGCTCCCCGTGGATGAAGGCAGAGAGCACAAGGCACAAAGTGCTCTGTGGAAAACCCGCCTCAATCGGTCTCTGGGAGGGCGAGGCTCCGTCCGAGCCCGGGTATGCCGCCCGGGCGGCGCGTGATACCCGGCTCGGGCGGAGCCTCGCCCTCCCGGAGATCGAGGAGGGTTTTCAACAGAGCAGGCACAAAGCAGAGAATCCCGCGCGGGTGGCTCGTCCGTGAGTCACTCCGCCGCGAAGAACTCCTCGAGCTCGTAGTCGCGGATCAGCCGACGGTCCCCGACTCCGGGCTCGAAGTGATAGATTGCCAGGTAGCCGACGACCTCGTCCTTCGTGGGCTCATAATCGAGCCATCGGGCCTCGGCGTCGCGGAGCACGTCGCGGACGTGGTCGCCGCAGGCGAAGCCGTAGGTCTTCAGCTCGGAGAAGCCGCCGCCCTTCCACGGCGCCGCGATCTTGTGGGTCGCGGGATCTCCGCAACCGGGGATGTCGCAGAGGACGGGCATCGGCGCACCTCGGGCAAGCGTCTGCGGATCGCTCCAGGAGCAGTCTGGCATCCCCCGCCGGTCGATACAAGCCCCGATGCTCGACGTCCTCCTCGAAGACAACCACTGCCTCGTCGTCAACAAGCCTGCCGGCCTGCTCGCCCAGGGCGACGAGACCGGTGAGCCGAGCCTCGTCGACCTGGCCCGCGACTACCTGAGGGTGAAGTACGCCAAGCCGGGCAACGTCTTCGTCGGCCTCGTCCATCGGCTCGACCGTCCGACGTCGGGCGTCGTGCTCCTCGCCCGAACGAGCAAGGGGGCCGACAGGCTCGCGAAGCAGTTCCGAGAGGGGACAGTCCGCAAGGTCTATCGCGCCGTCATCGAGGGCTCGCCGCCCGACGACGCGGGCGAATGGGTTGACCGGCTCGCGAAGGACGACGCCCGGAATCTCGTCCGGGTCGTTGCGCCGGGCGATCCCAGGGGACGCGACGCGCACCTCGCCTACCGCGTGCTCGAGCGACACGGGGCGATGACGACCATCGAGCTCATCCCGACCACCGGCCGGGGGCATCAGCTCAGGGTGCAGCTCGCGTCGCGGGGGATGCCGATCGTGGGGGACCGCAAGTACGGGGCCCGGTCCACCCTGCTCGCGGGAGATGGCAAGCCCCGCGTGGCGCTTCATGCGTTGGCACTGACGTTCCGGCACCCGACCCGGCCGGAGGAGATAACCGTTACTGCGCCGATGCCTCGGGAATGGCCCGCGACGGGTTCGCCGCGCTGAGGGCGGGGCGGTCGGCGTCGAGCATCGGGGCGAGCAGCGTCGAGACGGTGGTCGCGGATTCACCGCGAGCCCAGGGCGACGTCGCGGGCTTGGCCGCACTCCTCGCCGCGTCGAGCAGGCGGGTGGCGTCGACCCACGCCGACTTCTGCGTCAGGCCTAGCTCCTCGGCCTCGCGGGTGGCGAGCTGCGCGTCGACCTTGTCGAAGGTCAGCCGATGGACGTACCAGAGCAGGCCGGCGCGGGTGCCGTCGGTGTCGAAGAAATACAGCGGGTGGTTGTCAGCCTTCGTCACCTCGTCGCGGAAGGCGGCGAGCTTGGCGGCGTCTGGCTTCGAAACGTCGATCGGGAGCGAAACGTAGCGGAAGCCCCGGGCCTTGACGCCATCCGCGAACCCGGGCTCGACCTCGTCGGCGGAGCGAAGGTCGATCAGCGTCTTGATCCCCTTGTCCCTGAGCCAGTCGAGGCTATCCTCGGGCCGGCGCCGAGCCGCCCGAGATGCCCGGGCGGACCGCGGCGAAATGGCGGACGCCCGGCGCGAGCGGGGCGTCGATGCTGGCCCTGAGAACCGGGGCCTCGGCCTCGCGGGGCGAGGCCGAGGCGGAGTTGTTCGTTCCCGCCGGCGCGGCGGGCGCCGGCGTGGTCGCCGAGGCCGGCTTGATCGCGTCGGCCTCGGCCGGCACGGGCGAGCGGCCGCGGCGGGTGACGTCGCCGGCCAGGTCGACCGGCGGCAGGTCGTCGAGCGGATTCGCCGACCCGGGACGGCTCGGCGCCGAGAGGTCGACGGCGCGGGCGAGGTCGTTACCCCGCCCGCGGACGCCGCTCTCGATCGGCTGCGTCCGGTCGTAGGCCGAAAGGGCTCGGCCGCCCGGCCGCACGCTCGCCGGCCCGACGTTCGACGACGACGGACGACCGGCCCGCGCCGGGCGCCGCGGGCTCGAGGATCGTCGGGTTCGACTCCTTGGTCGGCGGCGCCAGCGACGAGCCGGGAGCCGGCACGACCGGGCCGGGGATGACCGTGCCGCCCTCGACGGGCACGCCCTCGACGACCCCGCCGCCGCCGCACGAGTCGCAGCCGGCCGGCGCGTAGCCCTTGCACTTGTGGCACCGGAACACGCGGGACATGGCGCTCTGCACGCTCGCCCCGGCGTTACGAATTCCGTTGGTGATCCCGGCGAAGTGGCCGCTGCCGCAGCCGCCGCCGCAGGGGTCGGAGGCGCAGCCGTTGAGCCCGAGCACGGCCAGGGCGAGGCCGGCCAGGGCCAGCGGCCGCCAGGCCGGACGCAGCCGACGTCGCGGGGCCGGCGTCCCGGCCGCGGGACCTCCGGCCGACTTCCGTCGCACGAACCTGATCATTGGAGTCTCCCACGTCTCGACACCTGCCGTCCTCCCTCGGCCCGCGGGAGCGTACCGCCCTCGCCATCCGGTCGGCGCACGACCGGGCGACGCGACGCAGCGCGCTCCGTCAGACCGATCGGGAACCATCCGCGACCATCGCGGCGCACCGCCGCCCGGTTCCGGGACGATCGGCGCGCGTGCTGGCATGGGGGTTCGCATCGGGATGTCCGGGGTGTCAACTCATCGGATGGTGTCTATCCCACGAACCGGCCCCCGCCCGGAACACGCGCCGTACGCCCTTCGGCGCACGGGGAACGGCTCGCTCGGGCCGTTCCTTGGCGCGTCGGGTCGAGGCGATGGCCCTCAGGAGGACCGTCGATGAACCATAGCCGACAATCCGACGGTCTCCAAAAAACGGCAGGGATTTCCACGACGCCTAACTTCCGCTTGCGCCGAGCGTTCCGATCCGGCCCCAGGGGCAAGACCCGGAAACCTTGCCGATCAGGTCGGCCGCTCCGATCACGGCCCCTCGACGTCCTGCGCAAGCGACTGCGCCCGCGTCGCGCAGCGCCTCGTTCGAACGCCGACTTCGGCGGATCCGAGGTCCAGACCGACGACGCCTTTCCCTCGGAGTGGACCTCGATCCAGCCGCACGAGAAGCAGATCACGAGGTCGACCGATCGATCTCCTTTCTTCGCGCGGAGGCCGTGCCTCGGCTCGAAACAGCCGGAGACCTTGTCGGCCTCGCGAATACCGCGCTTCAAGGACGTGACGATCGTCCGGAGGTCGGCGACGTCGCGAAGGACCGCGCGGCCGAGGACTTTCCAGCCGTGGAAGGTCTCGGCGGGTGTCGCAGCCCGCTCGCGCGGATCGAGGGAGATGAGCTCGATGGACTCGGCCTCGTCGAGGCAGGGCCGAGGCCGCCGGAGGCAGCCTGTCATGGGCGTCGTCGCCACGTCCGGAAGCGATTCCGAAGGCGACGAATAAACCCACGAAGACCGCCCGGACCCGGAGCGGCATCGGGTTGCCGCCGCGCATCGCGTCAGGGCCGGACATAGACATTTGTCGCCGGCGCCGTGCCCGAATAGCCGCGGGAATACCCGGTGAGCCCCCGGCCGAGGACGTTCCGCTCATAGAGATAACTCTGGAGACCCAGCGGCGTCATCCCCACGCCGAAGAGCGGATTGAAGAGGCCCGTCAGGAGATAGGGGTTGCCATAGGCCAGGTTGCCATATCCGTAACCCACTCCCGGCGACCCGTATCCGTAGCCCATGCCCCAGGGCCCGACGCCGCCGAAGCCATAGGCGGCGGCATACGGCGGGTATCCAAAGCCGTAACCGTAACCCTGGCCCGGATAGCCGTATCCGTAACCGAGGCCGCCATAGCCGAAGCCACCGTACCCGTAACCGAGCCCGCCATAGCCGAAGCCACCGTACCCGTACCCGAGACCGCCGTAGCCCATGCCGTAGGCCGGATAGCCGAAGCCGTATCCGTAGCCCATGCCGGGATAGCCGTAGCCCCCGTAACCGTAGAACTGGGCCCGGGCCGGCGTCGCCGTCGCCGTCGCGGCGAGGACGGCGACCGTGATGAGGAGAAGAGGAGCCGACCGACGCAGGACTCGTCGAAGCGTGATCATCGCGATCCTCCCTGGACGGGGTCTGTCCGCGGTCGGCCGATGTCGGCTGGCCCTCTCGTGGAGATTATAGGGAGGCGCGCCGAGGCTTCGAGAGGCATGGCGCCGATTGCAACGATTTTCCGCGGTCGCACTCCGACCTGGCTGCGGGTGTCTGTCGAAGCGCGGCACCGGGGTTGCATTACTGCCGCGGCATGAACACCGCGACGCTCAAACGTCCCCGCCACTCCGCTAGAGCCGAACCGACCCACATCGACCCGGTGACGTCCGCCCACGAGGCGGGCCTCCGCTACGTGAGCGACGAGTCGCCCGGCTTCCAGCGCCGGCCGTCGGGTAAGGCCTTCACCTACCTCGGTCTCGACGGCAAGCCGCTCCGCGATCCGGAGGCGTTGCGGCGGATCAAGTCGCTCGTGATCCCGCCGGCCTGGTCGGACGTCTGGATCTGCGCCCGGGCCGACGGCCACCTCCAGGCCACAGGACGCGACGCGCGGGGGCGGAAGCAGTATCGTTACCACCCGCGCTGGCGGTCGGTCCGCGACGAGACGAAATACGGTCGGATGATGGTCTTCGGCCGGGCGCTGCCGGGCATCCGCAAGCGGGTCGAGGCCGACCTCGCCCTGCCCGGCCTGCCGCGTGAGAAGGTGCTCGCAACGATCATCTGGCTGCTCGAAGTGACGCTCATCCGCGTCGGAAACGAGGAGTACGCCCGCACCAACCACTCGTTCGGCCTGACGACCATGTACGACCGTCACGTCAAGGCCCGCCGGGGCGTGCTCACCTTTGCCTTCAAGGGAAAGAGCGGCGTCAAGCACGAGATCGACCTGGCCGACCGGAGGCTGGCGCGGATCGTCCAGAAATGCCGCGAGCTCCCGGGCCAGACGCTCTTCCAGTACATCGACGACGTTGGCAAACGTCGCGACGTCGACTCGGCCGACGTCAACGAGTACCTCCGCGAGATCTCCGACCACAATTTCACGGCCAAGGACTTCCGCACCTGGGCCGGCACGGTGCTCGCCGCGATGGCCTTGCAGGAGTTCGAGACGTTCGACTCGAAGGCACAGGCGAAAAAGAACATCGTCCGCGCCATCGAGTCGGTCGCCGAGCGGCTGGGCAACACGCCGACGGTCTGCCGCAAGTGCTACGTCCACCCCGAGATCATCGAGTCGTATCTCGACGGCACGATGCTCGAGACACTGAAGCAGAAGGCCGAGGACGTCCTGAGCGATGAGCTCGCCAGCCTCCGCCCCGAAGAGGCGGCGGTGCTGGGATTGCTCCACGCCCGGCTGGCGCGGTGCGCTTCGTAGGGTCCGCTGTGCGGACGTCTTCGAACGAAGGCCCTTGCCTTGAAGACGTCCGCACAGCGGACCCTACAGGATCGGCCCCGCGGTTGAGGCTCACTCCTCGATCGTCAGCACCTGATCGAGCCGGAGGATCCGAAACACTTCGCGCAAGTCAGGATGGAGCTTGCGAATGAGCATGTCCCCCTGCGCCTTGAGCATGTGCCGCCGGAGCGAGACCAGCTCGGCGAGCGTGTCGGAGGTGACCTGATGCACCCTCGTGAAGTCGAAGATGAGCTTCTTCAAGGACCGGGCCTTGACGATCTTCATCAGCCGGCTCACCGCGCCGGGGGCGATCTTGTCGTTGGTGATGCGGATGACGACATCCTGTCCCTCGCCATCCCACTCGTACCAGACAAGGTGACCGCACACCGTGCAGGGCGCGGCCGCGTTCGGGTCGGCGGGCTCGGCGCGGTAGACGGCGCCGCAGATCGGGCAGCAGGGGGGAGCCCCTGGAGCGTGCTCGTCAGGCCTGACATGCTCGCCTCCTCCCCTCCAGGTCAGCCGGGTCCCGCGGAGTCCGGTCCCGACGGCTCCGCCCCGGCGAATCGCGTATGATACCGGCCGTAGCCGACATAGATTACGAGCCCGAGCGCCAGCCAGACGACCAATCTTATCCAATTGTCCCGCCCAAGCGAGAACATCAATCCGCCATTCACCAGGATGCCCAGCCCGGCCACGATCGGCAAAGCCGGCGCCCGGAAGGGCCGTTCAATGTCGGGACTCTTGTATCGCAAGATCAGGACCGCCGCGCAGACGACCAGGAACGCGAACAGCGTCCCCACGCTCACCAGGTCCGCCAGGAACTTGAGCGGCGCCAGCGCCGAGGCGATCGCCACCAGCACGCCGATCAGGATCGTCGACTTCCACGGCGTGAGGAACTTCGGGTGGACCGCCGCGAAGAAGCTCCGCGGCAGCAGGCCGTCGCGGGCCATGGCCAGCAGGATCCGCGGCTGGCTCAGGAGCCCCACCAGCAGCGAACTGGTCGTCCCCGCCAGGATGCCGATCGTCACGATCGTCGCCACGGTCGCGAGCCCGCGGCTCCGAAAGACGGCCGAGAACGCGGCCTTCCGATCGATCTGCTCATACGGAACCATCCCCGTCAGCACCGCCGAGGCCGCGACGTAAAGGATCGTGCAGATCGTCGAGTGAGCCGAGGATGCCGATCGCCAGGTCGCGCCGGGGGTTCCGGGCCTCCTCGGCATGGGTCGAGATCGAGTCGAACCCGATATAGGCGAAGAAAATGTGCGCCGCGCCCTCGGCGATGCCCTTCCAGCCCTGCGTCTTGTGCAGGAACGGATGCCAGTTCGACGGTCGCACGTAACGCGACCCGATGGCCACCACCGTGAGGATGATCCCCACGTTGATCCCGCACCATCGTCGCGTTGAACCACGCGCTCTCGCGGATGCCGACGACGAGGATCGCCGTGATGGCAAGGACGATGAACGCCGCTGGCAGGTTCATCCAGGGCGCGGTCTGGACCGTCTGGCCGTCGGGGAGCAGGACGCTCACGGTCTGCAGGAAGAACTCGCCCTTGCGGACGTCGTAGTCCCACGGCGAGGCCACCAGCCGCGGGTCGAGCGTGACGCCGAAGACGTTCTTGGAGCAGCTCGAGCAGGTAGTACGACCAGCCGACGGCCACGGCCGCCGAGCCGATCGCGTACTCGATGATCAGGTCCCAGCCAATGATCCAGGCGACGAGCTCGCCGAGGGTCGCGTAGGCATACGTGTAGGCGCTGCCGGCGACGGGAACCATGCTCGCCAGCTCGGAATAGCAGAGAGCGGCCAGACCGCAGCCGAGCCCGGCGAGAAGGAACGAGACAACCAGCGACGGCCCGGCGTAGTCGTAGGCGGCCTCGCCGGTGAGGACGAAGATCCCCGCGCCGATCGTGGCGCCGACGCCGAGGGCCGTGAGCGCGACCGGGCCCGAGCACGCGATGGAGCCGCTCGCCGCCCTTCATCTCGCGAAGCAGGGTCTCGATCGGCTTGCGGGCGAACGGGTCGGAAGGTCGGGCCATCCGGCACTCCGGCCTCGATTGTCGGGCGTCGCTCAGGTGGACCAGGTTACGCGATCCTTCACGATTCGTCCAAGGCCGAACGCCTCGCACGGCCCTCGACGTCTTCGTACAATCGCCCCCGATCCCGTGAACCGGACGCCCGGAGCGCTACCGATGGACAACGCCTACGACCTCGCCAACCCTCCGCAGGTCGACTGGAACGACCGCGAGACGAAACCGCTCGCCGAGAGCGAGTTCTCCCTGGCCCCCGCCGCTCCGACCGCCCCAGAGCCCGTCCGGCTGGTCTCGCTCGACGCCTATCGCGGGTTCGTGATGCTGGCCATGGCCTCCTCGGGCCTGGGCTTCGCGGCGGTCGCCAAGAACTTCCCGGAGAGCCGCCTCTGGAAGTTCCTCGCCGAACAGACCGAGCATGTGGAGTGGCGCGGCCTGGCGTTCTGGGACCTGATCCAGCCGTCGTTCATGTTCATCGTCGGCGTGGCCATGCCCTGGGCCTTCGCCAATCGCAAGGCGAAGGGGCAGGGCTGGCGGTCGCAGTTCGGCCATGCGATCGTGCGGTCTTTGGTGCTGATCGCGCTCGGCAGTCTTTCTCTCTTCAAACAACGCGAGGCAGACGAACTGGACCTTCGTCAACGTCCTGACTCAGATCGGCCTGGGCTACACGTTCGTCTTCCTCGTCCTCGGCTGGAAGCCGGCGTTCCAGTGGGCCGCGGCGATCGCCGTGCTCGTCGGCTACTGGGCCTACTTCGCCTTCTGGCCGCTGCCGGGCCAGGACGGCTCGTGGCCGGTGTCGCCGACCTTCGCGACCCTCGCCGATCACTGGACGAAAAACGCGAACGCGGCCTCGCAGTTCGACCACTGGTTCCTCAACCTGCTCCCCTATCCGAACGGCACCGGCTTCAAGGAGAACGACGGCGGCTATGCGACGCTTAACTTCATCCCATCGATCGCCACGGCGATCTTCGGCGTCCTGGTCGGCCGGCTCCTCAAGTCAGGCTGGACCTGGCAGTGGAAGGTCGAGACACTCGTGATCGCGGGAGTGGCTGGCATCCTCCTGGGCACCCTGCTCGACCACACGATTTGCCCGTCCGTGAAGCGCATCTGGAGCCCGTCGTGGGTCATGGTCAGCACGGGCTGGGCGTGCGTGATGATGGCCGCGTTCTACCTGGTCGTGGACGTCGTTGGCCTCCGCCGACTCGTGTTCCCGCTCGTGGTGGTCGGGGCCAACTCGATCGTGATGTACGTCATGGCCCAGCTCATCCGCCCATGGGTGAAGGGGACGCTGCGGACACACCTGACGACGCTGTCTTACACGCTCGACCGTTCTGCCGAAGGATCGCACACAATCCAGCCGAGCGGGACGCTCTTCGCCGGTCCTTACGGCCCGCTATATGAGCAGGCGGCGATCCTGTTCGTGCTCTGGTTGATCTGTCTATGGCTCTACCGGCGCAGGATCTTCGTGCGGATCTGAGACGGCCGGGTTCAGCTCGAGAAGCGGATCGTCGGCCTCGATGTCCGCCGTTGCCTCCGGATTCGTCAGCTCGCGGACCCAGCCGAGGTTGGTGAGATAGACGACCAGGCTGACCAGGCCGCCCGCGTACATGATGGTCCGGAAGGCCATCATCGAGATCGCGCCGTTGGCCGCGGCGGCCGTGGCACTGGACCGGCCCAGGGCGAAGAGGACGCCGCTGGCATTCTCGGTCAGGCCGAGCGCGCCGAAGGGCAGGGGGACAGCCGTGGTGAAGAGGACGAGCGGCACGATGACGAAATGCTCGGCGAAGGTCGGAATGCCGGAGAAGATCGCCCGGCTGACCGTGTAGAACGACACCACATAGAGGCTGTGAATGCACGACGAGGCGACCAGGCACGCCACCACAAGCCACGCCTTCGACCGATACGCCGACGCGGCCGATTCCAGCTCCTTCACGACCTTCGCCAGCTTGGCCCGACGCTTCGTCAGCCTGTCCAGAATCGGATAGAGCTGCGGCGTGAAGAGGATGAAGAGCGCGGACAGGCCCGCGGCCAGGGCGACCCAGACGAGCCCGATCAGGATCTTGACCTGCGCGTTGGCCTTCCCCAGGGCGAAGATCCCCGCCACGCCCGCCAGCAGGAACAGCCCGGCGAGGCCGAGGATGCGGTCGATCACCATCGAGGCGATCGCCGACGCCTTCGCATGCGGCCTCGCCCGCACGAGGAAGACGGCTTTGATGATGTCACCTCCGACGGCGCCGGGGATCACCAGGTTGAAGACGTTGCCGATGAACCCCAGCTTGACCGCGTCGAGAACCCGGAACGGCAATCCGACGGCGCGGACGAGGAAGTACCAGCGGAAGAACGTGGCGAGTAAGCGCCGTCATGTAGATCGCGAAGGCCACCCCGAACAGCCGGAAGTCGACCGGCCGCTGGAAGACCTCGCGGAGCTTGTCGCGATTGGTCCAGACGGCCACCGCCAGGAGCGCGAAGCCGACGGCAACGAGGATGGCGTTCACGATCAACGAGCGGCGGGACTTCGCATCCTTCGACATCGGGCGGAGCATCCTCGGGCCGTGCTTACAGGGTCCCTTTGGTCGACGGCACGCCCACGACGCGCGGGTCGATCTCGGCGGCCATCCGCAGGGCGCGGGCCAGGCCCTTGAAGATCGCCTCGCTGATGTGGTGCGAGTTCCGCCCGTAGTGGAGCAGGACGTGGAGGTTCATCCGCCCGTGCGTCGCCACGGCCTGCCAGAAGTCGGCCACGAGCTCGGTGTCGAACGTGCCGATCTTCGCGGCGGGCATCGGGGCATCCCAGGCCCAGTACGCCCGGCCGCCCAGGTCGACGGCGCAGGTCACGAGCGTCTCGTCCATCGGCAGGATCGCGTGCCCGTACCGGCGGATTCCCGCCTTGTCGCCCAGCGCCCGGTCGATCGCCTGGCCGAGGCAGATGCCGACGTCCTCCGTCGAGTGGTGGTCGTCGACGTGGACGTCGCCCTTGCACGCGACGGACAGGTCGAAGAGCCCGTGGCGGGCGAAGAGCTCGAGCATGTGGTCGAGGAAGCCGACGCCCGTGGCCACCTCGGCCCGGCCCGCGCCGTCGAGGTCGAGGCGGAGCCGGATCTCGGTCTCCCGTGTCGATCGGACGATCTCGGCGGAACGCTCGCCCACGATCAGGCCCCACGCGTAAGGGACAGCGCAGCACGCTCGAACGGCGTACCATTGTAGCAGGCGAGCGGAGCCGCTGCGCCCCGAGTGCACCTAGACGCCCAGGTCGTCGAGCAACCTCGTGACGTACTCCTCGATCTCGGCGGCCGTCGCCTCGTAGGTGGCCCGGTCCGAGCCAATCGGGTCGACGACGTCGAACCCCTCCGGATGGAGCATCCGGGCCCGATCGGCCATTTCGGGCGCGAGGTCGAGCACCGCGTCGAGGTGGTCGCCCGCCAGGGCGATCACGAGATCGGCCCGCGGCAGGATCGCCGCCGTGGCGCGAAGGCTGGCGTGGGCCTTCAGCGAGGCGCCCCGCCGGGCCACGGCCTCGACCGCGTGGGCGCGCGGCCGGCACGCCGTCGGAGGCGCCGACGCCGGCCGACATGACGACGTAGCCCCGCTCGACGAGTCGCTCGGGCTTGCAGCCGATCCGCTTGGCGAGCATCGCCTTGCAGATCGCCTCGGCCATCGGGCTCCGGCAGGTGTTGCCGGTGCAGACGAACAGCCAGATCGTCCCCGAAAGCGCGGCGACGTCGGCGTCGGAGATCAAACCGGGCCGGACCAGCGTCGCGCCGGCTGGGTCGACCCGGACGACCGAGGCCGGCCGATCATCGCGCCGCGCGGCGTCTCGATGACCATCTCCAAACATTCCAGTCCGGGTCGATCCGCGGCGAGCGGCCCCGCCGAACCGCGCCCCGCGGCCACTTCGAAAGCGACGACCGGGCCCGGGACGAGCCGGACCATGTCGAGCACCGGACCCGGCGACGGGACTCGCATCGCGAGCCGGCCGTCGGGGATAAGGATCTCGCGGACGGGCCCAGGCAGGCGTGCGGTGAGACCGTTGGCCCCCGCGGCGACCACCAGGCTCAGCGGCCCCGGCCACGCGCGCCGGGCCAGGCGTTGGCCGACCTCGGTCAGCGAATCCGCCCAGTCGTCGGCATCCTCGGCCCCGCGGAGCAGGAGCGTCGGCCGCCGGTCGCCGTCGGGCCTGGCGAAGGCGTGGGCATGGGCGACCGAGTCGGGATTCAGCGCCGAAGCCGCGACGCACGCGCCGCCCTCGATCGGCAGGCCGACGATCCCTCCCTGCGCCAGGCACGCGACCGCGCGATGGACCACGTCGCGCGGGTCGTCGGCGCTGGCCAGGTCGATCCGCTCGGGAGCGCGGGATTCCGCCATGGAAGGTGCCTCCGGACCCCGGCCCCGGGTGCCCGATCAGAAGAGCAGGGTCAGGCCCTCGACCTCGCGGAGTTTCTCGTAGATCCGGCGGACCTGATCGGCGTCCTGCACGGACAGGTCGAGTGTCACCGACGTGTGCCGACCGCCGGGCGTCTCCTTGACCGAATGGTTGATCTCGGCGAGCGAGGCGAGCTCCTCGGCCGCGGCCGCGAGCACCCGGTCGACGAATCCCCCCTCGCTCGAGCCGATGGCCTTGATCCGATAGACGCCCGGGAAGGCGTGGGTCGACTCGAGCAGGTCGATCGAAGGGCGGTGGTCCATGACTCGGCTCCTGGCATGCACCCGCAGGGTCTTCCCTCGGATTATAGAGCCCGATGGCGCTGCGGAAACCCGAGTGCATGCCAACGCGAACAGCCCCGGCGGGCGGGTGCCGCGCCGGGGCCGCGTCGATCGGAGGCCGGTCGACCGTGGGCCGCCGGCAGGGCTTATTTCTTGCGGTGACGGATGCGGCTCCTCATCCGCCGCTTCTTCCGCCCGACTTTCCGACGACCCTTCCCTCGGCGACGACTGGCCATGCGCTCTCGATCTCCGTGGCTGACGGCTCGACTTGGTCGAACTGAGACATCCCGTTCGTTGTGAGGCAGACCGGCTACAATAGCCAATAACCCCGGAACCCTCAAGAGCCCGGCCGCGGACCAGGCGGCTGATTGGGTTCGTTTCGTCGGGGTCCGACCCCGGGCTCCTGGCGCCGACCGAACCCGAGCGTGCGGGTTATGACCGGCTTTGTCCCGCTTCGTTAACCTTTCAAGGCGGGCGAGGCCCCTTCCGGCAGACCGATTCGCACCGGTCCGAGGCCATGCATGATCCCTGACGATCCCAAGCCCCGGCCCCCCTCAGCCTTCCCAACCCTGCCGATCGTCACGGTCGATCCCCCTCGAAAGACCCAGCGCGAGAAGTACGGCTCCTTCTTCTACCTCGGGATCGCCGGGCTGCTGATCGCGCTCGGCCTGGTCGGATGGTTCGCGTGGCAGACCTGGTCCCTGCGCGACGTCTGGACAAATGTCTACATCCTCCACGACGAGTCTGCGCCCGCCGGACGATCGGATCGCCGCCGCGTATGCGCTGGCCCGCGATGGCCGCGTGACCGGCCAGCAGCGGTGGGACATCGCCCTGCGCAGGCCGTTGCCGGACCTGGCGCGATACCTCGTGGCCGAGTCGCTCACGACGGACCTCGTGAAGGCCGACCCGGCCGAATTCGCCCGGGTCGTCGCGTTCAGCGAGGGTTGGCCCGAGTGGCTTCGCCTTCTCGGGCTTCGCGCGATGGCCGTTGCGGCGTCCGAGGGCACGGCATTTCCGGCCGATCCGCTCGATGGGCTGGCAAAGCATGACGACCCGCTCTTTGCGTGCTGGGCCGACTACGTCCGTGCCGTCTCCGGCGACGGAGACCGCGCGGCCGCGGCCCGGCTCCGGGAGCGTGCCGAGGGGCAGGGGAACGACGCCCGCTCGGCCCGCGAGCTGATCCGGGCGATCGAGGCCGGCTCGTTCGAGCGGGCGACGCACCTCGCGGCGGCCACGCGGCTGATCCGGACCGACAGCCCGGAGGCGGCCCGGGTCTGGGAGGGATGGGCCGAGGAGGGGGACCGCCTCCAGCGGCGCCGGCCTTGAACTTGCACGGGAGGGGTCCGAGGGCTTCCGACCTATCCAGCACGACCCCCAGGAGTGGTGCGATGAAACTCCCGCGGACCATCGTCGCCGCGAGCCTGCTGCTCGCCGCGCCCGCGTTCGCGCAGACGACCGAGACCAAGGAGAAGGAGAAGACCCTCCCGCCCCCGGCCGACGCGCGGCACCAGCTCACGGCGGGAGTGATCGTCAAGGCCGAGCCCGTGACCAGGGCCGGCACGCCGGCCACCGACCCGGCCGAGTCGCCCCGTTTCGTCAAGCTGACGATCAACACCGCGGCCGTCTGGCGCGACTGGGTCCGCGACCAGGCCGGCACCGAGCCGAAGTCGCCGCAGGTCGCCGCTGCCCAGGGCGAGAAGTCCATCGCCACGACCGGCGAGCCACGGTCGGCCAACACGCTCACGACGATCGTCGTCGCCCCCGACACGCGGATCGAGACCCGCTACCGCTCGTCGACCGACGAGGTCAGCGAGGGCGCCCGCACCCCCGACGGCGCCGCCAGAGTCGAGGCCCGGACCGACCCGGCCGACGCCTCGGCCAGTCGCGTCGAACGGTCGGCCGCCAAGCCGGTCAAGTACGCGACCGAAGACCTCAAGCCCGGCCTCTGGGTCGAGGTCCACTACAAGGACGCGAAGTCGCGCGAGAAGGCGACGCTCGTCCGGGTCATGCGCCCGGTCGGGGGCCCGCAGACCTCCGCGGCGGACGAGAAGCCCGCGTCCTCGAAATGACGTCGCGGATCAGGCAAAGAGCGGCGTAATCACGCGGCCCGCGACGTCCGTCAGCCGCTCGTCGCGGCCGCTGTGGAGGTAGGTGAGCTTCGTGTGATTGAGGCCCATCAGGTGGAGGATGGTGGCGTGAATATCATTGACGTGCGCTCGGTCTTCAATCGCGTTCAGGCCGATCTCATCCGTGGAGCCGACGGCACGGCCGCCCTTCACGCCCCCGCCCGCCATCCACATCGTGAACCCCGTCGCGTTATGGTCCCGGCCCCGGCCGCCGCCCTGGCAGACCGGCGTCCGGCCGAACTCGCCGCCCCAGACCACTAGGGTGTCTTCGAGGAGGCCGCGCCGCTTGAGGTCGGTGAGCAGCGCGGCGACGGGTTTGTCGGTGGCGCCGCACATCTTCTCGTGGTTGGCGTCGATGTCGTCGTGCGCGTCCCACTGCCACGCGACCGGTCCGCCGCCCGAGTAGAGCTGGACGAACCGCACGCCCCGCTCGACGAGCCGCCTCGCCAGCAAGCAGCGCGTGCCGAACTCGGAAGTCTTCGGATCATCGAGCCCGTAGAGCGCCTTCGTCTCGGCCGTCTCCTTCGAGAGGTCGACGGCGTCGGGCGCCTCGCTCTGCATCCGGTAGGCGAGCTCGTAGCTGGCGATCCTCGCCGAGAGCTCCGAATCGGCCGGGTCGAGGTCGGCCTCGTTCATCGAGCGGATCAGGTCGAGCGTCCGGCGCTGCTGATCGGGGGCGAATTCGGCGGGCGGCCTGAGATTCACGATCGGCGACGGTCCCGACCGGAACAACGTCCCCTGGTGGACGGCCGGCAGGAACCCCGCGCCCCAGCAGGGTGCTCCACCCTCGGGCGTCCCCTCGGGCTGGGTCATCACGACGTACGCGGGCAGGTCCTGATTCTCGGTGCCGAGGCCGTAGGTCACCCACGAGCCGAGGCTCGGGAAGCCCATGAAGACGCGGCCGGTGTTCATCTGATACATCGCCGGCGCGTGGACCACGCTATCGGCGACGCACGAGCGGACCAGGGCGATGTCGTCGGCATGCTTGTGGAGGTGCGGCACGAGGTCGGACATCTCCAGGCCCGACTGGCCGTACTTGCCCCACTTGCGATGGCTGCCCATGCAGAGCGGGCTGCCCTCGAGGAACTGGCTGTGGATCTTGCCGAAGCTCGGCGGCAGCGGCTTGCCGTCGAGCTTGCCCAGAGCCGGCTTGGGGTCGAACAGGTCCATCTGGCTCGGCCCGCCGGTCATGAACAGGAAGATGCACCGCTTGGCCTTCGCCACGTGATGGCCCGCGCGGGGATTCGGCCGCGGCTTCCGATTCCAGCAGGGACGCGAGCGCGAGCAGGCCGAACCCATTCCCCGCGCGGCGGAGGAACTCGCGGCGGCTCGGCGAGGCCAGGGGTTGCGGGCCGGGGCATCGATTCACGACGATTCTCCCGTAGGGTCCGCTGTGCGGACCATCTTGCATGCCGGATGGTCCGCACAGCGGACCCTACGAATCATGGGACGTACACGAACTCGTTCCGGTTGAGCATCGCCAGCGCGAGGTCGACCCACGCCGCGGCGTCGGCCTTGTCGGCGTCGGGCGGGATGAATGATGGTTTTGCGAGATCCATCCGGCCGGACTCTCGGAGCATCCTGGATTGACTGGCCAAGAATTCAATCGCCTGCCTCCGCTCGCCGATCGAGGGCTCCCGGGCGAGGGTCAGGCGATAAGCGAGCTCGATCCGTCCGTCTGGCCCGCCTGCCTCGCGATAGACCCGGCCGGCGAGGGCCTTCGCCCGCGCGATCGCGAAGTCGCTATTGAGCGTGACGAGCGCCTGGAGCGGGTGCGTGCTCACCTGCCGTTGCGGGCACGCCGATTGAGTATCCGGCGCGTCGAATGCGTCGAAGAGCGAGTAGCGGACGTTCCGCTTTCGGAACAAATACAAGGACCGCCGGCTGTGCTCGGCCGGGTCGGGAGTCTCGGGCCAGAGGTCGACGACCTCGGCCTCGGTGAAGATCAGGTCCTCGACCTCTGTCTCGATCGGCACCAGCACGCCCGGACCGCCCATCCTTGGATTCAGCTCGCCCGTGACCGCGAGCATCGCGTCGCGGAGCCCCTCGGCGTCGAGCCGGCGGCGGGGGACCTTCCAGAGCAGGGTATTGTCGGGGTCTTCGGCCATGGGCTTCGGATCGGCCTGCGTCCCCTGGCGATAGGCGGCCGACGTGACCATCAGCCGGTGGACCGGCTTGAGCCGCCAGCCGCCGGCGATCAGCTCGGTCGCGAGCCAGTCGAGCAGCTCGGCATGCGTGGGAGGCTCGCCGCGGACGCCGAAGTCGCTGGGCGTCGCGACGATCCCCCGGCCGAAATGGTGCATCCAGAGCCGGTTGACGATGACTCGCGCGGTCAACGGGTTGTCGGCCCGCGTCAGCCACGAAGCCAAAGCGGCCCGCCGGTGCGGCGTCTTGTCTCCCGGTGTGATGCCCGCGAACGCCCCCTTCGGCTGCGAGACGAGCACGATCCCCGGCGGCCTCGGCGCAACGCGCTTGCCCTTCACCTTGACGTCGCCCCGCTTCAGCACGAACGACTCGGGGGCGTCCTTCGACGCATCGACCAGCGCCATCGCATTCGCCGGCGGCCTCGGCAAGGTGTGCTCGATCGACTCGGTCTCGCGCTTCAGCCGCTCGCGCTACGGCGTGGTCCTTCGCGTTCTTCGCGACCGCCGCGGCCACATCTTCCCAGGTGATCCGCAGGCTGTTCTGCAGGCCCTTGGCCATCATCTTCTGCGCGGGCGTGCGGTCCTTCTCCGGAGTGGCCAGCAGGGCCTTCTCGGCCGCCGTGAGGCTCGCTTCCTTCTCGGCCTTGATGGCCTTGCGATAGGGGGCCTCGAGGTCGGACATCTGCGTTTTCAGCGGGGCGACCTTCGCGTCGACCGCCTTTTTCGCGTCCTCGAAGGCCTTTTCCTCCTCCTTCGAGGCGATCGGTTTGTCGACCATCTTCGCGCCGGCGAAGAACGACTGGAGGCGGTAGTAATCGGTGGTCGGCAGCGCGTCGAACTTGTGGTCGTGGCACCGGGCGCAGGCCATCGTCAGCCCGAGGAAGACCGAGCCCACGGTGCCGGTGACCTCGGTCAGCTCCGACTGGCGGCGGACTTCCGGGTCGATGTTGCCGGCCACGACCTCGCGGGGCCCGCACCGGCCGAAGCCGGTGGCGATCAAGGCCGAGGTGTCGCCCGGCTCGAGCTCGTCGCCCGCGATCTGGAGGGCGACGAAGCGGTCGTAGGGCATGTCGTCGTTCAGGGCCTTGACGACCCAGTCGCGATACCGCCAGGCGTCGGGGCGTTCGGCGTCAAGCTCGAAGCCGTTCGAGTCGGCGTAGTGGGCCAGGTCGAGCCAGTGCTGGGCCCACCGCTCGCCGTAGCGCGGGCTCGCGAGCAGGCGGTCGACCACACGTTCGTAGGCGTCGGGCCGGTTGTCGAGCAGGAAGGCGTCGACCTCGACCGGGGACGGCGGCAATCCGGTCAGGTCGAACGTGACGCGACGGATCAGGGCGACCCTGTCCGCCTCGGGCGCCGGCCGGAACTGGACGTCTTCCTGGGCCGACCGGATGAATCGATCGATCGGGTTGCGGACCCAGGCTGCGTCCTTGACCTCCGGCAGCGGGGGCCGGACGATCGGCTGGTAGGCCCAGTGGTCGCGCTGGTCGGCCTTGAACGTCTCGGGCGGCGCGAGGTCGCCGGCCGGCTTCGGCTCGCCCGCGACCGCGCGGGGTGTGCCGAGGCCGATCACCGCGATCAGGGCGAGCGAGACGCGACGCATGGGGGACCTCCGTCGCCGGCGCGGTGCGCTCATTGTCGCATTGCCGGGCGGGAATTCCAAGTCGAGCGGGGGCCGAGGGGAGGCTCGCATTTGTCAACCGTCGGGCTTCGCAACCTCACCAAGCGCTATCCCGGCGCGTCGGCCGAGGCGGTCGCGGGCGTCGATCTCTCCATCGAAGCGGGTGAGCGTTTCGTCATCGTGGGCCCCTCCGGCTCGGGCAAGACGACGCTCCTCCGGATGATCGCGGGCCTCGAGACGGCCACGTCCGGCGAGATCCAGATCGAAGGGCGGCGGATGAACGAAATCGCCCCGCGCGACCGGGGCGTGGGGATGGTCTTTCAGCACCCGGCGCTTTACCCTCACCTCGACGTCCTGTCGAACCTCACCTTCGGCCTCCGCGCCCGGGGCGTGCCGGCGGGGGAGAGGGCGACCCGGGCCCGGGAAGTTGCCGGGTGGCTCGGCGTGGGCGACCTGCTCGACCGTCGGCCGCGGGCCCTCTCCGGCGGCGAGCGTCAGCGGGTGGCGCTCGGGCGGGCGGTGCTCAATCGGCCGTCCGTCCTCCTGCTTGACGAGCCGTTCTCCAGCCTCGACCCGCCCCTGCGCGCCGCGACCCGGGCGGCGGTCCTCGACCTCCATCGGCGGCTCGGCGGCACGATGATCCTCGTCACCCACGACCAGACCGAGGCCCTGGCCGTCGGCCAGCGAATCGCCGTGATGCGCGGGGGGAAGGTCGAGCAGGTCGGCACGCCTCGCGAGCTCTACGAGCGGCCGGCGAGCCGGTTCGTCGCCGGGTTCCTGGGCGACCCGCCGATGTCGTTCCTCCTCTGCCGGGCCGATACGGGCAAGATCGCCGCCCCGGGCGGGATGGATTTCCCGGCGCAGAGCCTTGATGTCGCCACCGCCTGGCTCGGCGTCCGGCCGGAGGCCGTGACGGTCGAGCCATCCGATGAGATCCGGCCCACGACGGCGCGTGCGGTCGCCAGCCTCGATCGGATTGAGCCGCGCGGACATGAGTCGATCGCCTGGTTCCGGCTCGACGGGCATCCGCTGGCGGCGCGCGCCGGGTCGAGCTTCGCTCGCCGCCCGGGCGAAGCGGTCATGCTCGGACTCGACCTCTCGGCGGCCCACTGGTTCGCGACCACGCCGGGCGAGCCGCGGATCGCCTGACGGCACCGAGCGCGGGTCTCGGGGTTAGCTCCTGGGGCCTCCGCCGGCCGGTCCCGGGACGGTTCGAGGACCGAAGGGGACTTGTCTCCGGACCGATCACGGGCGACCCTGGTGGTCGGCCCGAGCCGCAATCCTCCCCACCTCGACGACGCCGATGCCGAAACCGACCGACGCACGCCCGACCGCCGCGAGCCTCTATTTCCTGCCGATCATCAACCGCGTCCCGCTCAAGTTCGGGCCCGAGGTGACGACCGAGGTCACCTGCGCCCGCGTCCGCCTGACCGTCGCGGGCGCCGCGCGGGCGCAAGGCCGTGGGCTGGGGCGAGACGCCGCTCTCCGTCCAGTGGGTCTGGCCCTCGGCGCTCTCCTACGAGGAGCGGCACCGAGGCCCTGAAGGCCTTCTGCGTCGTCCTTGCGGAGTCGTGGTCGCGGGGGCTCGACGGCGAGGCCGGGCACCCCGTCGAAATCGGCCACTCCGTCATTGAAGATCGCCTGCCCGAGCTGCTTCGCACGGTACAACGCCGACGGAGCGCCCGGGCCGCGAGCCGATCCCGTGGCTCGCCGCACTCATCTGCAACTCGGCGTTCGACCTGGCGCTGCATGACGCGTACGGCGTCCTGCACGACGTCCCGACCTATGCGACCTACACGCCGGAATACATGAATCGCGACCTCGCGTGTTACCTGACGCCCGCCGAGGGGCTCGTCGGTCTCGTTCCGCGACTCCTATCCGGCCGATTATCTGGTGCCCCGGCCGAGGACGATCCCGGCCTGGCACCTCGTCGGCGGAAAGGACCCCGTCGACGCCTCGGAGCTGACCGGGGACGAGCCGGACGACGGATACCCCGTGCTGCTCCGCGACTGGATCAGGCGCGACGGACTGAACGCCCTCAAGGTGAAGCTGCGCGGCGACGACTGGCGACTGGGACTTCCGCCGCCTCGTCCGCGTCGGGCAGATCGCGCGTCGAGGAGGGCGTGACCTGGCTGACCGCCGACTTCAACTGCACGGTGCGCGACCCGGGCTACGTCGTCCGCATTCTCGACGACCTGACGCGCGACGAGCCGAGGATCTACGGGATGCTTCTCTACGTCGAGCAGCCGTTCCCCTACGACCTCGAGGCGAACCCGATCGACGTCCACGCGGTCTCGTCGCGCAAGCCGCTCTTCCTCGACGAGTCGGCCCACGACTGGCGGCTCGATCCGCCTCGGCCGCTCGCTCGGCTGGACGGGCGTCGCGCTAAGACGTGCAAGACCCAGACGGGCGCGCTGCTCAGCCTCTGCTGGGCGAAGGCGCACGGGATGACGCTGATGGTCCAGGACCTGACCAACCCGATGCTCGCGCAGATTCCGCACGTCCTGCTCGCCGCCCACGCGGGGACGATCTGGGGGGTCGAGACTAACAGCATGCAGTTCTATCCCGACGCGTCCCGGCCCGAGGCGGCCGTCCACCCGGGCCTCTACCGCCGTCGCAACGGGTGCGTCGACCTCGGCTCGATCGGCGGGCCAGGCTTCGGCTACCGGATCGACGAGATCCAGCGGACGCTGCCGGCGCCGGCGTTCGAGGGCTGAACCGTCGCGGGCCACGGCGTGTCGACCGGGTGACGGGCATGCGGTTCGCGACGGTTTTTCGCAGGCGCACGCCGCCGAGCGAGAGACGCGCCGATCATGGCGAAATACGAGGGACCGCTCGAGCCCGCTGGCACCTGCCGCTGGCGGATCCCCAAGAGCTACCGCGACGGACATGCGGGTCGACGGCCTGATCTTCGCCGACGACCGGTTGATCGAGCAGATCCGCAACGACCAGGCCCCCGAGCAGGTGGCGAACGTCGCCACGCTGCCCGGCATCCAGAAGGCCAGCCTGGCGATGCCCGACATCCACTGGGGCTACGGCTTCGCCATCGGCGGCGTCGCCGCGACCGACCCGGAGCAGGGCGGCGTCATCTCGCCCGGCGGCGTCGGCTACGACATCAACTGCGGCGTCCGGCTGCTGCGCTCGAACCTGACGTGGGACGACGTCAAGCCCCGGATCCAGCCGCTCGTCGACCAGCTCTTCCGCGACATCCCCACGGGCGTCGGCCAGCGCGGCAACTACAAGTTCGACAAGCCGAAGCTCAAGCGGCTGATGGAGCTGGGTTCGAAGTACGTCGTCGACCTCGGCCACGGCACGGCCCGCGACCTCGACTTCACCGAGGCCGGCGGCCGCCTCGACGGCGCCGACCCCGACCGCGTCTCCGACCGAGCGCTCGAGCGCGGTTACGACCAGTGCGGCACGCTCGGCTCGGGCAACCACTTCCTCGAAGTCCAGGTCGTCGACCGCATCCTCGACGAACCAGCCGCCAGCGTCATGGGCCTGGCCGAGGGGCATGATCACCGTCCTGATCCACTCGGGCTCGCGGGGGCTCGGCTACCAGGTCTGCGACGACTACCTGGCGACCTTCAAGGGCGCCCCGAAGAAGTACGGCTTCACCCTGCCCGACCCGCAGCTCGCCTGCGCCCCGGTCCGGAGCCCCGAGGGCCAGTCCTACCTCGGCCGCGATGCGGGCCGCGGCCAACTACGCCTGGTGCAACCGCCAGCTCCTGACCCACCAGGCCCGCGAGGTCTTCGCGAGGATCTTCGCGAAGCCGTGGGAGGACCTCGGCATCGACCTGGTCTACGACGTCGCCCACAACATCGCCAAGTTCGAGGACCACGACGTCGGCGGCGGCGTCATCAAGCAGGTCTGCGTCCACCGCAAGGGGGCGACCCGGGCCTTCCCGCCCGGCCACCCCGAGGTGCCCGGCTCCCTACCAGGAGATCGGCCAGCCCGTCATCATCCCCGGCAGCATGGGCACGGCGAGCTGGGTCCTGGCCGGCCAGCCCGGCAGCATGGCTCCACTCCTTCGGCACGACCTGCCACGGCGCCGGCCGGATGATGAGCCGGACCGCCGCCGTCAAGCTCGCCGCCGGCCGGCGGATCGACAAGGAGCTCGACGCCCTCGGCATCATCGCCCGCGCCCGCGGCTTCAAGGGCCTGGCCGAGGAGCAGCCGGCCGCCTACAAGGACGTCGACCTGGTGGTCGACGTCGTGGACAAGGCCGGGATCTCGAAGAAGGTGGCGCGGCTGCGGCCGGTGGGGGTGATCAAGGGGTGACAGGCGCCCTGCCGCTCGGACGCGCACCTTCGCCGATCTCGCCCACTTCCCGTGCACGGTCAGGGGCAGGCCCACAGGTCGGGACGCCAAATCCAGCGGCCGAAATCGCGGAGCTCTTCGATGCACCTGCGCGGGGTGAGGGATAGACGACTCTGCTTAACCGGCAAGCATTCTCGTGAGCATTTTGGGCAGTCCACGACAAATGTCGTACGACGATCATTCTTAACTCGTTCGTTGACATAACCTTACAGGAATCCAAATTTTATTGAGGCGCGGCATGGACTATGTTAGTGACTTTAAGAGGTCTGTTTGCCTCGGCGACAGTCCCAACCCTCGCCGTCGTGCGTAATTCCTGTCCGGACGATCGCATGCCCATCGGGCTTGTCGATCGACGAGCACGGCCCATCGGCCCCAGCCTCCTTGAAGGCCTGGTACCGGAACCTGTGCCCGAATCGTCCCACCCCCCCGGCCCGAACGGCCGCACCCCCACGGCGACACGCCCTCCGTCTGCCGCAAACCCGCTGCAATCATCCCTCATCTTACGCCTGTACGATGCCCAAGAGCGGCGATCGGTGCACTCAGGGCAGATCGCAAGGTCGACACGAAGTGGCCCCTATCGCCGCGATTCCACGCGGCCGCGATCTATTAATGAAACTTCGCAGAGGAGACACGACGATGACAAACAGCCCAAGTACCCGAGTCCCAGCACGCGGCTTCACGCTGATCGAGCTGCTGGTCGTGATCGCCATCATCGCAGTCCTTATCGCCCTGCTCTTGCCGGCGGTCCAGGCGGCCCGCGAGGCGGCCCGACGCGCCCAGTGCGTCAACAATCTCAAGCAGATCGCGCTGGCCTGCCACAACTACGAGAGCTCCAACTCCTGTTTCCCGATGGGCAACAGCACGTACACCGACCTGCCGGGCGCCGGCGGCTCTTGCAGCAAGACGCAAAATGCCACGGCCTTCGACTTCATCCTGCCCTACCTGGAGCAGGGGGCCATGTTCGCGGCGTGGAACTTCTCGCAGATCACCTCCAATGAGCCGGCGCAGTACGGATATCAGCTCCCAAACCAGACCGCTGGATCCCAGAGGATCAACGCCTATATCTGCCCCTCGGACGGCACCTTCTCGGTCAACGCGGGGAACTACTACACGCCCTGGGTGCAGAGCTCCTACGCGATGAACCGCGGCCGAATCGAGTCGGGGCTCGTCTCGTGGGGCGTCTCGATGTACACGAACGACCCGGCGGGCCAGTACTACAGCACTTGCAACTTCGGCGGCGGCGACGGGATGTTCATGCCGATGAGCGTCGTCACGATCGCGGCAGTCACCGACGGCACGAGCAACACGTTCTTCTTCGGCGAGCAGTCGCAGTTCCTGAACGAGCCGCCCGGCTCGACCTTCAGCATGTCGAACATCGTCGGCTACTGGTACGGTGCCTGGCCGGGCGAGGCGCCACCCCACCGGCGGGCTCGGCTACGTCATCCCCCAGCTCAATGCCCCGCCGGACACGACGGGAACCGTCAACAGCGCCTGCTTCGCCGGCGTCAACTACCCGCCCGACTGGCTCGCCAACAGCAACCCGCCGAACGGTCCGTGCATCTTCCTCGGGGAGTTCGGCTTCCGGAGCCGGCACCCCGGCGGGGCCAACTTCGCTATGGCCGACGGGTCCGTGAAGTGGATCAAGAACACGATCAACATCAACACTTACCGGGCCCTCGGCACCCGGAATCTCGGCGAGGTCCTCGCGCCGACTCGTACTGAGCTGCGCGCTAACCCATGTCCGCAGGGCACTATCCCGCCTCTCCGATCCGGGGGGGGGCGGGATTTCGTTCCTCAGCCGGAGGGCCTGGGCCGCCGTCCCGGGGCTTCCCGCAAGTTGCCAGGTCGACACGACCTCTCCGAATTCCGACATGACCCCCATCTGAGAGACGAACATGACCAGACGTCGGATGAGGCCCTTCCTTCTCGCGTCCTTCCTGACCGCATTGCTCGCCTTCGGCTGCGGCTCGGGGAACGAGTACCCGCCGCTGCCCAAATTCGACGTGCCCAAGCCCGTGGAGGCCAAGACCACTCCACAGGGGAAGAAGGTCACCAAGCCGCCCCTTGCGCCGATGAAGTCCCCCGCCAAGCCCAACTGAGATCCGCCGGTCGCCCATTCCCCGGCCTCCTCGGGCGATGATCGGGGATGGGGGCCTGCCAGCGCGTCCAGGCGAGTCGCTGCGGTCGCGTCCAGGCCCGTGCCGTTGTATAATCGGAGGGTTCCCTCACCGAGCGAAGGGGCCCTCCGTCCATGAGCGTCGCGGAACCCTCGGCCGACCTCGAACGCACCTTGCGCGATCGGTTCGGCCTCGAGCGGTTTCGTCCCGGTCAGCGCGAGGTAATCGCCGAGGTCCTGGGCCGCCGCGACGTCCTCTGCGTCATGCCCACTGGCGGCGGCAAGAGCCTCTGCTATCAACTGCCGGCGCTCCTGCTCGACGGGCTGACGCTGGTCGTCAGCCCACTGATCGCCCTGATGAAGGACCAGGTCGACGTCCTGGTCGGCCGCGGCATCCGCGCGACGCTGCTCAACAGCACGCTCGACCCCGACGAGCAAAGGGCGAGGCTGATCGAGATCGAAGCGGGCCGATATGACCTCGTCTACGTGGCGCCGGAGCGGTTCCGCAGCCATCGGTTCGTCGAGGCGATGGCGCGGATCAAGCCGGCCTTGCTCGCCGTCGACGAGGCCCACTGCATCAGCGAATGGGGCCACGACTTCCGGCCCGATTACGCGCGGATCGGCCAGGCCGCGGCGGGCCCTTGGGTTTCCTCCCTGTATCGCACTGACGGCCACGGCCACCGACCTCGTCCGCCGCGACATCGCCGACCAGCTCGACCTGCAAGACCCTGCCCCGTTCGTCACCGGCTTCGATCGGCCCAATCTCCGTTACGCCGTCGTCGAGGCCCGGCGCGATGAGGACAAGCTGGCCATGCTCGCCCGGACGCTCGAGGAGAACCCCGGCCCGGCGATCATCTACGCGTCGAGCCGCAAGCGCTGCGAGGCGATCGGCAGCTTCCTTGGCAAGGAACTCAGGCGCGAGGCGGTGATCTATCACGCCGGCCTCGGCCGCGACGAGCGGACCTCGGCCCAGGAGCGGTTCATGGGCGGCGAGGCCGACACGGTCGTCGCCACCAACGCTTTCGGCATGGGCGTCGACAAGGCCGACATCCGCTCGGTCATTCATTTCAACATGCCGGGGACCCTCGAAGCCTACTACCAGGAGGCCGGCCGCGCCGGCCGCGACGGTGACGAGGCCCAGTGTCTCCTGCTGTATGCCCCGGGCGACCGGCGGCTCCAGGAGATCTTCATCGAGAACGAGTACCCGCCCCGCGACGTCGTCTTTACGATCTACGACTACCTCCGCCGCGTCGACGCCGACCCGATCGAGCTGACGCATTTGGAGATCCGCGAGCGTGCCCGCGTCGAGCTGGGCGAGTCGGCCGTCGGCACGGCGCTCAAGCTCCTGGAAGGGGTCGGCGCGATCGAGCGGTTCCTCCCGCGCGAGAACATGGCGATCGTCCGGATCAACGCCGAGCCGGATGAGGGGAGCCTGGTCGGTCGCCTGGGCCCGCAGGCGCACGTCCAGCGGCTCGTGCTGCTCGCGCTGGAAGGCCTGGTCGACGGCCGGTTCGGCGAGCCCGTCTACTTCAACCCGGAGAGCCTGGCCAACCAGCTCGGCATTGACCGGACGGCGCTGACCCGCGCGATCAAGAACCTCGCCGACGACCTGCCGATCGACTACATCCCGCCGTTCCGCGGCAACGCGACCCGGGTGATCGACCGGGCCCGGCGGCCTCGCGACGTCGAGATCGACTTCCCGGCGCTGGAGGTCCGCAAGCGCAGGGAGTACGACAAGCTCGACCGGATGGTCCGCTACGCCCAGTCGGCCGAGTGTCGCCGCGGCGTCATCCTCGGCTATTTCGGCGACAAGTCCCAGATCCACTGCGGCCACTGCGACAACTGCGAGGGCAACGGCCGGTCGACCGTCCTCACGCCCATCGACACCGAGGCCGGCCGCGAGGTCCTGCTCAAGGCCCTCTCCGGAGTCGCCCGGGCGAAGGGGAAGTTCGGCAAGACGATGGTCGCGCAGATGCTCGTCGGGTCGAAGTCGGACAAGCTCGCCCGGTGGCGGCTGGATGAGCTCTCAACCTTCGGCATCCTCGCCGCCTTCCGCCAGGCCGAGGTGGCGACGCTGCTCGACGCCCTGACCCGGGCGGGTCTGGTCGAGGCGCAGGAGGTGGATTCGTTCCGGCCGATCGTGCTGCTCTCCGAGTCCGGGCGTGCTTTCCTGAAGGACCCGGGCGCATCGACCGTCGCGCTGGACCTGCCGTCGGACCTCGCCGCCAAGGTGAAGCTCGGCGGCCTCGTGCGGGTGGCGGCGAAGGCGAGCCCTTCCAGGCCGAACGGGACGCCCGCGGCGGCGGACGATCGCGACGACCTCGCGGCCGACCCCCTCTGGGAGCGGCTCCGCGACCTCCGCCGCGAGCTCTCCCGCGACGAGGGCCGGCCCGCCTACTCGATCTTTCCGGACGAGACGCTCGCCTGCCTGGTCCGCGAGCGGCCGAGCACGCCCACGGACCTGCTCCGGATCAAGGGCATGGGGCCGTCGCGGCTCGAGAAGTATGGGCAGGCGATCCTCGAGATCATCGCCGAGGCCGGCGACCCGCAGCCCGCCCCGGTTCGCATCGAGCATCCGACCGTCCCGCCGACGTCGCCCGCCTCGACCTACGTCCCGACCGAGGAATGGACCTGGCGACTCCTCGACCGCGGCTTCACGCCGCACGAGGCCGCGGCCATCCGGGGGCTGGAGTTCTCGGCGATCGTCCGCCATGCGGTGCTGGCGGCCCGGCAAGGGCGTGCCGTTCCTGTCGAGGCGTTCATCGCCGCCGACGTCCTCGAACGATGGCGGGCATGGCGGACCGAGAATGGCGATGCTCCTCCGCCCGCGGCCAACCCCGACGACTGGGCGCTCTTCCTCTCCTCGTAGGGTCCGCCATGCGGACCGTCTTCCATGGCGGATGGTCCGCATGGCGGACCCTACGAAATCCCCGCGACCCGCAGTCGTGCACAGTTCATCGCGATCTTCGCCGCCCGGGCCCGGATGACCTCGCGCGGCTGATCGGAGCCGATGTCGAGCCGCCGCGACTCCACGCCGTCCCGCGTCGCCAGACCGACGAACACAACCCCGACGGGCTTCTCGGCCGAGCCCCCGTCCGGACCGGCAATGCCCGTGACCGAGAGCCCAAGATCCGCATGAAGTCGCTCGCGGACGCCCCGCGCCATCGCCTCGGCGACCTCGCCGCTGACCGCACCGTGCGTTTCGATTAACTCGGCCGGCACGCCGAGCAACTCGACCTTGGCCGAGTTGGCATAGCTCACGACCCCTCCCAGGAAGAACGAGCTGACGCCCGGGATCGCCGTGATCTGCTGGGCGATCATCCCGCCCGTGCAGCTCTCGGCGACGGCCAGGGTCGTCCCCGTCCGCGAAAGCTCGCGGACGAGGGCGTCGACAACGTCAACGCTTCCCTCACCGACGATAAGCGGACGAAACCGCTCGTAGATGGCCGCGGCCGTCGGCTCGATCGTCGCGCGTGCCTCGTCCTCGGTCGCGCCTTCGCCGACGATCCGGAAGCTGATCGTGGCCTCCGAAACGGTGATCCCGACCTCCGGCGTCCGCCCCGCGCGGTCAGGTCGAGGGCCTTGGCCTCGATGTCCGACTCGCCCCGGCCGAACAGGTTGATCTTGCGGTGGACGATCACCCGCTCGCCCGCCCCGAGCCCGCGGAGCCTCGGCGACAACCTGGTCGGCGAACATCCGCTTCATCTCGACCGGCACGCCCGGCAGGCAGGCGACGATCGCCCGACCGGCCTTCATCCAGATCCCGGGCGCCGTGCCGCACGAGTTGGGCAAGGCCTCCGACCCTTCGGGCCGCAGGCGCCTGCACCCGGTTCCGCTCGGCCATGGGCCGGTTCCGGCGGGCGAACATCGCGGCGATCGCGGCGAGGGAATCGGGATCTTCGATGAGACCAACCCCCGCCACCGCGGCCAGCGCCTCGCGGGTCAGGTCGTCCTGCGTCGGCCCGAGCCCGCCCGACGTGATCACCAGATCCGCCCGCCCGATCGCGATCCGCAGGGCGTCGAGGTTCTCGGCGAGGTCGTCGCCGAGCGCCGTGTGGAAGTGGACGGGAATCCCGAGCGACCCCAGTTCCCCACTGAGCCACTGGCTGTTTGTGTCGAGCGACTGGCCGCTGACCAGCTCGGTGCCGATGGCGACGATTTCGGCGATCATCCGCAATGCCTCCGGCCGTCATGCACCCTTCTTCGTCGACGGCATCCTATACGCCGAACCCCGGCCAGGGAATTGGGGTCGGGATTTCGACGTCCAGGGCTCCCTTCGGAAGCCTCGTCGTGAGATAATCATGCGCCTCGGCCCGCGCCGCGGGGACGGGGCCACGGTCGGGGTTCCAGCCCCCGCGTGCCGATCCCGAACCCGTCGGAGGCGTGTGCCGATGTCGTTGGCCGTCCTCGAACGACCGACCCTGGTCCTCAACCGGAACTGGATGCCGGTCAACATCGCCACGGTGGCCCGTTCCCTGACGATGCTCTGGAACGAGTCGGCGCTGGTCGTCGACCCGGACGACTTCCGCACATACACCTGGCACGACTGGGCGGCTCGCCCCGAAGGAGGGCGAGCCCTTCCTCCGCGCCGTCACGTTCCGGATGCGCGTCCCCGAGGTCCTCGCGCTGACCCGCCACGACCGGCCGCGGTCGAACTCGGTGACGTTCTGCCGCCGCAACGTCTTCAAGCGCGACCACTCGACGTGCCAGTACTGCGGCCGGCAGCCGGGCAGCTCCGAGCTGACGATCGACCACGTCGTCCCCCGCTCGGCCGGCGGCCGGACGACCTGGGAGAACTGCGTGCTCGCCTGCGTCTCGTGCAACGCCCGCAAGGCCAACCGCACGCCCGACCAGGCCGGCATGAAGCTCCGCCGCCACCCCTTTCGCCCGACGTGGAAGCCGCTGTACGACGCCACGACCGTCCGGCTCACGAGCTGGTCGCGGTTCCTCAGCGAGGCGTACTGGAGCGTGACGCTCGACGATTGATCGCGGCCGTCCCGGAGAGGATTTGGGGAGCTATCGCGATGGGGAAATACACCGCCGTCGTCCAGAATCGAGACCCGTGGTGGACCGGATGGGTCGAGGAGGTTCCGGGCGTCAACTCCCAGGGTGCGAGCCGTGACGAGCTGATCGAGAACCTCCGCTCGGCCTTGCGCGAGGCGTTGGAAATGAACCGGGCCGAGGCCCTCGCCTCATGCCAGGGGCCGTTCGAGGAAGTGAGCCTCGAAGCGTGAAACGCCGGGCCTTCCTCGCGCACCTGCGGCGAAACGGATGCGCCCTGGTCCGCGAAGGGGCCAAACACTCGTGGTGGGGAAACCCTGCAAATGGGCGGAGGTCCGCCGTCCCGCGACACGTCGAGGTCGACGACTACCTGGCCCGAAAAATTTGCCGGGATCTCGGAATCCCGGAGCCGTGAGCCGACGGGGGCTGTATGCGTTATCTGATCACCGGCGGCGCGGGCTTCATCGGCAGCCACCTGGCGGAACGGCTCCTCGACGAGGGCCACGAGGTCCTCGCGCTCGACGACCTCAGCACCGGCCGCTTCGAGAACGTGGCTCCTTTTGAAGGCCGCCGCGAGTTCGAATTGCGGGTCGGCAGCGTCACAGAGCCGCAGTTCGTCGAGTCGTGCGTCACCGAGTGCCAGGGCGTGTTCCACCTGGCCAGCGCCGTGGGCGTGCGGCTGGTCGTCGAGCAGCCGGTGAAGACGATCGAGACGATCGTCAACGGCACCGACGTCGTCCTCCGCGCCGCCGCGGTATCGCCGCCCCGTCCTCATCACCTCGACGAGCGAGGTCTACGGCAAGAGCGAGAAGATCCCGTTCGCCGAGGGCGACGACTGCGTCATGGGCCCCACCCACACCCGGCGCTGGGCCTACGCCTGCGCCAAGGCCCTCGACGAGTTCCTCG
>CAVSDG010000007.1:0-137789 GCA_963726685.1 uncultured Planctomycetota bacterium | reverse complement strand
GGCCGAGCCCTCGCTCCATCAGGTCGACTTCGACTGTCGAGGCTTCGAGTGGCTCGTCCTCAACGACTCGGACAACAGCGTTCTCGCCTTCCTCCGTCGGGCGAAAGACCCTGAGGACATCACGGTGGTCGTCTGCAACTTCACGCCGGTTCCTCGGCATCACTACCGGATCGGAGTGCCGAATCCGGGCTTCTACGCCGAGCTGCTCAACACCGACTCCCACGTCTACTCCGGCTCGAACGCCGGCAACAACGGCGGCGTCTGGGCGCACCGCGGTGACTGGGGCGGGCGGCCGTATCACGTCGACCTGACGATTCCGCCGCTGGGTACGCTGTTCCTCAAGCCGGTGGGCGAGACTCCGCGTTGACACCGCCCCGCAGTCACTCGTCCGTGAACTGGTCGATCCCGATCGTCGGCCTCGCCCTGGTCGGCTCGGGATTGCGGACGAGCTGCGGGATGAGCTCCGCGATCGGCACGTTCCACTGCATGGCCCCGATCGCCACGGTCGCCTGCTTCTTGCGGGCGTCGATCTTCACGACGCGGCCCGGCCGGTCGTAGCCCATCCTGGGGACGACCACGCGATCGCCGGGCTGGAGCCGCTCACGGGCCTCGGCGATCCGCTCGTCGTTTTCGGCCTGGCGCTGGAGGTCGGCGAGTCGCTGGCCGAGCGCCTCGCGGCACCGTTCGGCCTCGGCTTGCGCGACGAGTGCCGATTGGCGGGCCACTTCCGCGTCCTTGCGGAGCTTCTGGACGATCTCCATCTCCGGAAGGTCGCCGCCGCGGGATTCCTGGAGGTATCGAAATCCCCGGTCGACGATGTGGGCGGGCATCTGGAGCCGCCGCGCGATCTGGAGGGCGTTCGACTGCCCGATGTCGCCGATGTGGACTCGATAGAGTGGCCTCATCGTCTCCAGGTCGAACTCGACCGCGGCGTTCTCGGCACGCGGGTTGGATAGGGCGTAGGTCTTCAGGTCGCCGATGTGGGTCGTCACAATTGCCCGGCATCCGATCGAGTCGAGCTCATCGAGGATCGCGCGACCGAGCGCGGCCCCTTCCGCGGGATCGGTGCCCGCACCGAGTTCGTCCAGCAGGACCAGCGAATGCTCGGTCGCCTTTCCCACGATGTCCGAGATTCGCCGGACGTGGGACGTGAACGTGGAGAGCGACTGCTCGAGGCTCTGCTCGTCGCCGATGTCCGCGAGGATCTCGTCGAAAATCGGGAGCTGCGAGCCTTGATGGGCCGGGATGTGCAGCCCGGACTGGGCCATGAGGGCAAGCAGTCCGACGGTCTTCAGCGCGACCGTCTTACCGCCGGTGTTCGGGCCGGTGATGACCAGCGTCTGGAACTGGAGCCCGAGGTGAAGGTCGATCGGTGTGACCGTCCGCCGCTCGCCCTGGTCGCCGCGGAACAGGGTCTCCAGAAGCGGATGCCGCGCCCCTCGGAGCGAGAGCCGGCCCTCCGTATTGAAGTCGGGCGGAGTCATCCTGTAATCGAGGCTGTAGACGTGCGCCGGCGAAGATCAGGTCGAGTTGTGCCAGCGTCTCCAGCGTGCCAAGCATTTCGTCGGCGACCTGTCCGACCTGGGCGCTGAGCCATCGTAAGATCCGGCGGATCTCCTTCGCCTCCTTGCGCGGAGGTAGGAGAGCTGGGCCGAGCCCTCGGCGATGGCCTGAGGCTCGATGAACACGGTCTCGTTGCTGGCGCTCGTGCGATGGACCGAGCCCTGGATCTCGCCGCGGAACTCCTTGGCAATCGGGAGAACATAGTGGTGTCCGACCATCGTGAAGTTCGGATAGCGCAAGATCCGCTTCATCTCGGGGGACCGGAGCATCCGCCGTAGTGTCTCCTGGATTCGCTCCTCGACCTGGCCGACCTCGCGACGGATCGCCGATAGCTTGCGGCTAGCCGTGTCGAGGATCTTGCCCCGACTGTCGATGCACGCCTCGATCGCGTTGGCCAGCCCCGTGAATTCGCCGACGTCGGGCTTCATCCCGCCGAGTCGGGGGAACTGGTCGGCAACGCGGTCAAGCCAGTCGCGCAGGGCGTCAATCGCGCGTAGCGTCTCGACGGTTTCGGCCAGCTCCTCGGGCGCAGCGAGGCCCCGGTGTGGGCGCGGCGGACGAGCGGGCGGATGTCGTGGAGGCCGCCGAAGGGCGGATGGAGGCCCGAGGAGAGGGCGTCGGCCATCTCGGTCGTCAGAGCCTGCCGCGTTCGCACCTCGCCGGGATCGCTGGTGGGCTCCATTCGAAGCGCCGTGTCCTTGCCCAGCGAGCACGCCGCCCGCGATGCGACGAAGCCCCGGACCTTGTCAAACTCAAGCAGTTCCAGCGTGTGCGCGTCCATGTCCCCTCGGCGCGACGAGTCGATTCCTCGGCGACACGCCGTCCGGAACGGCGGTTCGCGGCGACCTGCATTATCGCATCTCCCACTCGGGCGCGACGAGGGGAGCGGAAGGCTGTCCTCGAGTGACCGGGCTCAGTAGCCGAAGATCTTCGAGAACACGCCCTTCGGCCCCGTCGGTGGGGTGGGCAGCGGCGTCTGTCCCGGGGCCTGGGGCGTGTTTGCGGCGGCCCGGGTCGACAGGTACGGTGCGCCAAAGTCGTCGGTTTCTGACGACCGACTCCAGACGTCGCCCACCTGCGAGGTGCCTGGCGGACGTACCGAGGGTAAGAGCGACGCCGGCGACGCGGCCGGGTCGCGCGATCCGGCGTCGGCGATTGCCGTTGTCGGCGGCTCGATCTTCTCGCCGTACTTCGCGAGTACGTAGGCCCGCCACGGCTCCTGCTTCGAGCCGAGGTCCTTGCCGCTGATCTTGCGGAGCGACCGCAATGCCGCAAAGCGAATTCGCGGGTCGTCGCTATCCAGAGACCGTGCGAGGTAGGGTTCGGTCCGCGCGTCGGGCTGCTTGATCGAGCCCAGGGCCTCAATGGCGGCGGCCTTGCAGTGGTCGTCCTGGTCGAGGGTCATCGCCTGCATCAGCAGTGTCGAGTCCTCGGTCTTACCGACCTTGCCGAGGGCGCGATATGCCTCGGCGCGGATCAGCGGGTCGGGATCGCGGCAGAGCCGGATCATCGCGTCGCGGGCCACGGGGTCGCCCAGTTCGCCGAGGGTCCGGCAGATCACGGCGCGCGAGGCCAGCGGCTCGAGCCGCGGGTCGAGCTTGGTCACGAGCAGTTGCGCGCCGCGGGTTTTCTGCTCGGTGTCGTCGTAGACCCGCGCCTGGCCGAGGCTCTGGTACGCCTTGTAGCGCACATTTGGGTCCGGGTCGCGCTCGACCTGGTGCATGAAGCTCGTGGCCGTCGTCGGCCCGAACATGCTGGCGCAGCCTGTGGCGCAGGCCATCAGCAAGGCCGGCGCGAGCCGCGTCCGGAGGCGTCCGACATCCATGTCGCTATCCCCCTGCCTGCCCGATCCCAGGCCGTCGACGCCGGTCGTGGCGTGGCCCGACCGGCGCGGCGGCACATCGTAGAGCGACGGGGGCGATCGATCAAGCTCAACTCGCTCGAGGGAAGTGCGGAGCGAGACATGGCGAGCCGGAATGGCGGCGGCTATCCTCTGTCAGGTCCGCGAGCCGACGCGACCCAATCGGAGAATCCGCGATGACGGACGCCATTAACCGCCGAACCTTCCTCTCGGTCAGCGCCGCCGCGGGCCTGGGCGCGACGGCATTGGGCGCATCGCCCTTTCGCGAGGTCGGACCGCGACGGCCGGTCGCGATCTCCAGCGCCAACGGACTCAAGACGGTCGAGAAGGCCATGGAACTGATTCGTGCGGGAGCCGACCCGCTCGACGCCGCGGTCGCGGGCGTCGCGATCGTGGAGTCCGACCCGAACGACCATACCGTGGGCTACGGCGGAATCCCGAACGAGGAAGGCGTCGTCGAGCTCGACGCGGCCGTCATGCACGGGCCGACGCACGGCGGCGGCGCGGTCGCATCGATTCGGAACGTCATGCACCCGGCGGCCGTCGCGCGGCTGGTGATGAAGCGGACAGACCACTGCCTGCTCGTGGGCGAGGGGGCGCTGAAGTTCGCCAAGGCCCACGGCTTCCCCGAGCAGGACCTGCTGACCGACGACGCGCGGAAGATCTGGCTGCACTGGAAGGAAACCCTCTCGTCCAACGACGACCGCATCCCGCCGCCCGACGACGAGCTCGACCCCGTCGTCCGCGAGTTTTTCGGGATTCGCAAGCACGGAACGATTCACTGCTCGGTCCTCGACACGCACGGCGACCTGGGCTGCACGACGACCACCTCGGGCCTCTACTACAAGATCCCGGGCCGTGTCGGCGATTCGCCGATCTTGGGAGCGGGCCTGTACCTCGACAACACGGTCGGCTCGGCCGGCTCGACGGGACGGGGAGAGGCGAACCTGCTCAATTGCTCGAGCTACCTGATCGTCGAGGGCCTTCGCAGGGGGCTCGCTCCCAGAGACGCGGTGATGGAGGCCCTGAAGCGAATCGCCGCCACGAACAAGCTGAAGCGGCTCCAGGACGCCAAGGGCCGGCCCAACTTCGACATCAAGTTTTACGCCGTGACGAAGGACGGTCGCTTTGCCGGCGGGTCGATGTGGGCTGGAGGCAAGATGGCCGTGCACGACGGCGACTCGGCGAAGCTCGTCGATCTCACGCCGCTCTTTGACGAACCCGCGCCCGAGGGATGACTGCGCCGCGCCGGCTGCATCGCTTCGCGCGGCTTCGAAATCGAGAAGCCCCGACCGGCGCGGGGCCGATCGGGGCGTCTTGGCGCTGGCCCGTTCGTCTCGGATGCTCAGGAGCCGGTCGAGGCCGACGTGCCGGCCGAGAGGTGCTTCTGGCCGGCCTTCGAGACGCTGTAGCTGTAGGCGCCGGAGGCCTTGTCCTTCGCGCCCTTCTTGATGAGCTTCTTGCCGAGCAGCGACTCGAGGGCCTTGGCCTCGGCCTTCTTGCCCCCCATGTAGCCGGTGCCGCCGGCGGTGCTGATGGTCTTGAGGAAGTCCGACTGCTTGTCGGTGAGCTTCACCGCAGCCGCCTTCTTCGCCTTGACCTTCTTCGTCGCGCCCTTGGTCGTCGACTTCTTCGCCTTCGGCGTCCCGGTCTTCGTGCCGGTGCCCGCCGAGGCCTTCTTCGTCGCGGCCTTCTTCTTGGGCGCCGCCTTGGTCGTGCCGGACTTCTTCTTCACCGCCATCGCTGTGTCCTCCTCGTTGGAGGTTTCGAAGGGTTCGGCCAGCCACACGAAGCCGGCCTCGTCAGAACTCTTCTTTAGCGAATGACGATGGCCGAGTGAAGAGCGTCTTTGCCCTCTCGGCGCGTTTTCTTGGCGAATTTCCCCGGATTCGAGGCTCTCCAGGCAATGAAATCCTGAAATGCCATAATGCACGAAACAGCAGTATCGATGAGTGGTCGTATTTCGACATGCGGTAGCGATCGCTTTGTCATCAATTTTTCCCAGGATTCCTCGCTTTTTTTGCGCGTTGTTGTCATGCGCGATCTCGCAAATTGCATTCGCCGCGCATCGCACGCGCGTTCGAGGACGCGCAGAGGCGAGGCGAAAAAAAAATCGCGCGATCGCTCTATTTTTTTTGCCGCGAGACGCGATCGCAAGCCTGAAGCAGTTGGCTGAAGTCCGCCCACCATCGCGCGTCGCGTTCGGCGCGGCTCGCTTCGTCGCGGCGCCGCGAGGCGCGATCGATCGACGCAAGACGACGTCACTCGGATCGTGCGATCGACGCAAGATGACGTCGCTCGCATCATCATCGGGAGACTCCAGCACACCGAGTGGTCGACCGGCGGAGCGCTCCTCCACCGGTGCGCGTCCCTGCGACTCGCGCTTCGGACGAGACTCGTCGAGTCGTCCGAGGCGTCGTCGAAAACGGTTCGCAAGACGTTCCTCGAGGGCGTGCGTCCTCGCGAGGGCGATCCGGCCCGCTCGCCTTCGCCTTGATGTCCGAGGGCAACCGGACGAAGATCAGCCCGTGCGGACCAAGCTGCGCGGGCTTGCTTCGCGGGCGTGCCCGTGTCATAATCACTGAACAAAATGTCAGTCGCGATCGGACGCGGTACCGGAGGCCGGCGGTGATCAGTTTGATCCGCGGGATTGTGCGATCGGTCGGTGAGGAGGAGATGACGCTCGCCGTCGAGCCGTTCGAGGTCGAGGTGCTCATCCCCGAGTCGGCGCGGCGGCGCTGCAGTCGAAGGTCGGAGAGCTCGTGGTGCTGCACACGATGTTCTACATCGAGGGCAACGCGATGGGCGGGCGGATGATCCCGCGGCTCGTCGGCTTCCTCAGCCCGGTCGACCGCCGGTTCTTCGACGTCTTCTGCTCGGTCGACGGCGTCGGCGTCCGCAAGGCGCTCCGGGCGATGGTCCGGCCGGTGCGCGAACTCGCGAGGACGATCCAGGACCAGGACGTGAAGACGCTGGCGACGTATCCCGGCATCGGCGAGGCGATGGCCGAGCGGATCGTCGCCAAGCTCCGCCGCAAAGTCGGCGTCTTCGCGCTGATCGTCGGCGCGGATGCGAACGAGGCCGCCGCGCCGACGAACGGTCAGGCGGCCGAGGCCGAGCCGGACGTGATCCGCGACACCTTCGCCGCCCTGCTTTCCGTCGGCCACTCCGAGAGCCAGGCCCGCTCTGCGATCGACCGGGTCCTGTCCGGAAAGAAGAAGTATCGGAGCGTCGCCGACATGATCGACGCGATCTACGCCCACCGGCGGGACGATGAATAGAGGAAGGGTCTTCGCGGGGTGGGCTCGGCCCACTGCTCTATAAAGGGAACGCGGGCCGGGCCAGCCCCACAGGATAACGACCATGCGCGAGCCGACGATCCAGGGACAGCCTCGCGCGGAAGGCCAGCCGCGCCGCGACGACGTTGCGATGCCCGTCGACCCGGTCGACGAGAAGCTCCGGCCCCAGCGGCTGAGTGAGATCATCGGCCAGCGGCAAGTCTCCGAGCGGCTCGCCATTGCGCTGGCCGCTTCGAAGAAGCGAGGGGAGCCCCTGCCCCACATCCTCTTCGACGGCCCGCCCGGCCTGGGCAAGACCACCTTCGCCACGGTCCTGCACAACGAGCTGGGCGTCGAGCTCAACATCACGAGCGGCCCGGCGCTCGACAAGAAGATGGACGTAATGCCCTACCTGACGAACGCGTCGGAGGGCTCCATCCTCTTTATTGACGAGATCCACCGGATGCCGAGGACGGTCGAGGAGTTCATCTATCCCGTGATGGAGGACTTCCGAGTCGATGTCGTCCTGGGCGAGGGCATGTCGGCGCGGACGATCAATCTGCCGCTCAAAAAGTTCACGATCATCGGCGCGACCACGCGGAGCGGTATGCTCTCCGGTCCCCTTCGCGACCGGTTCGGCCTCCACGAGCACCTCGAGTTCTACGAGCCCGACGACCTGGCGAAGATCGTTCTGGTCAACGCGGCCAAGCTGCGGACGACGATCACCGAGGACGCCGCGTGGGAGCTGGCGCGTCGGTCGCGAGGGACTCCTCGACTGGCGAACAACCGACTGCGATGGGTCCGCGACTTCTCGACGGCCAAGGCCGACGGGCACGTAACGCTCTCGCTCGCTCGCGAGGCGCTCGACATGCAGGAGGTCGACGCCGATGGGATGGATAAGCAGGACCGGCGGTATCTCGAGACCCTGATCAGGGTCTTCCACGGCGGCCCGACGGGGGCAGAGGCGCTGTCGGCCACGATGAACGTCGCGGTCGACACGCTGACCGACGAGGTCGAGCCCTACCTGCTTCGCCGCCACTACATCGTGCGGACCCCGCGCGGCCGCAAGGCCACGCCGGCCGCGTATTTCCACCTCGGCCTGGAAGCGCCGATGACCGAGCCGGAGTTCATCGTCTCCGACCAGCGCCGGCTCTTCGAGGATTGAGGGCCGCCGCTCGCGCCGTCACACGCTTGGCGGGGAGGAAATCCACGGCCTGGCGGCCCGGAATAGACGGTCGCGTATCGCCAACCAGGCGGGGACGTCGGGAGGCGGGACGATGAGCAGGACGTCGAGGGCCATCTCATCGAGTCGGTGAAGGGCGTCGTACAGACGAGGCTCGGCGAAATCGGGCGAAAGCAGCTCGATCCGGTGGCCGAAGGCGACCGTCTGCATCGGCGGCGTGACGCCAAGCACGAGGAGGCCGGCCCTGGCCGGCCGGTCGAATCGGGCCAGTTGCTCGAGGGATGCGAAGTAGGTGGGCGTGCTCGGCGAGTAATGGACTTCCGCCTGCCCGGGACTTCGGGCGACCGCGCCCGCATCGGACCGCGGCCGAACGCCGGGGAGATCGCCGAGCACTTCAGCAAGATCCTCGGCCGTGATGGTGCCGGGACGCAGGATCAGCGCCCGTTCGCAAGTCAGGTCCACGACGGTTGACTCGAGGCCGACGGCGGTCGGGCCGCTGTCGAGGATCAGGTCGATTCGCCCGTCGAGCCACCTGGCGACGTGTTGCGCGGTGGTCGGAGAGAGCGCGAGCGAGCGGTTCGCGCTCGGGGCCGCGATCGGCACGCCGGCGCATGCGACCAGGTCCCGGGCGACCCGAGGACGTGGCACGCGGAGGCCGACGGTCGGGCCGCCCGCCGTAACGACCTCAGGGATTGCCGACGTCTTCGGCAGGATCAGCGTGAGCGGACCCGGCCAGAATCGCTCGGCCAGCCGCTCAGCCCTGTCGGGCCAATCCGCGGCGAGCGGGCGGGCGGAGTCGACCGAGTCAATGTGGACGATCAGGGGATTGGTCGACGGGCGCCCCTTCGCGGCGAAAATGCGGCGGACGGCCGACTCCGAGGTCGCGTCGGAGCCGAGGCCGTAGACCGTCTCCGTGGGAAAGGCGACCAGGCCACCCCGGCGGATAATGGCCGCCGCCTCGGCGATCGCGTCGGGGTCGGGCGCGTCGGGCAGCACGACCAGCGTGCGGGTCGGATGATGACGGCGCATCGGGGTCTGGGCCTCACGCCCGCTCGTCGAGCTCGGCCAGGCGCTTGAGATACTCATCCTTCAAGGCAGCATAGCTCGCCTCGCGACGATCGTAGAGCCGCTTCAACGGGCGAGCGACGTGCCGGGCCAGGGCGTAACCCGTGATCAGGGGGAGCGCGATGGTGCTGTCGGTGTAACAGGTCACAGAGTCGGGCAGCGTCTCGGGATCGACCTTGCCCCAGGTCATCGCCTCGGCGGCCGTTGCGCCGAGAGGCCGCCGGTGTCGGGGCGGGCGTCGGTGATCTGAAGAAAGTAATCGTGGCCGGATTCGGCCAAACCCAACACTTCCTGGATTTGCGGCTCAGTCTGGAGGATGAAATTCTTCGGTCGAGCCGCCGCCCAGGATCAGCACGCCCGACTTTCCGCCGTTTCGCTTCGCCTGATGGACGATCGAGGCCGTCTCATTCACGTCGCGGAGCGGGTCGATCTGGAGCCTGTTGTCCGTCAGGCTCATCGCCGCGAGGTTCATGCCGATCGAGCTGTCGCCGGGGCTCGACGTGAAGATGGGCACGCCCGCCTCGTAGGCCGCGGCGAGCAGGCTGTTCGAGGGTCGGTCCAGGCGCCTTCGCGCGACCGTGGAGATAACGTCCGACCTCGTGGTGGAATTCCGCCGTCCCCATCGAGCGTGAGAAGGCGTCGGAGGCGATCGAGCTCGCGGTAGAACGAATCGGTGTCGAGGAGCGTCTGATAGTCGAAGACAATGTCGTAAATTCTGATGATTGCATTCTCACGCAATGCATAATCGTCGAGGTTCGGCCGGCTCTGGTGGAGCGGCAGGTCGAGCGCGAAATGGGTGTCGTGGTAGAGGTTCGCGCCCGTCGAGACGATCCAGTCGACGAAGCCGGCCTGGATGAGCGGGATCAGGCAGCTCATGCCGAGCCCGGCGGGCGTCAGGGCGCCGGAGAGCGCAAGGCCGACCGTGCAGTCGTCGGCGAGCATCCTCTTCGCGAAGACCTTGCACACCTCGCGGAGCCGCCCGCCGTTGTAGCTAAGGAAGGCCGAGTCGATGAGGTCGGCTGCGGTCTCACCGCCGGTGACAGCGGGCGGGGCGATCCGGTGCTGGCTGACGCGGTGGAGGTACTGGCTCATGGCAGCAGCACGGCCGCGGCGATCACGGTCGTCCAGAGGCCGTCCCTGTGGCCGACGGCGGTCTGGGTCACTTCCTTCGTCTTGGTGATGACGTCGGCGATCCGCCAGAGCTCGCGCTTCTCGTCCCAGGAGCTGTCAGGGTTGAACTCGACGCCGAGGACCGTAGCGAGCATCTCGGCGGCAAGGTCCTCGGCGTAGTCGGCTGCGTGCTTGGCGGTCTGGCCGTACGCGTGGTGCTCCGAGAGGTAGCCGAACGTGTCACGGTCGCGCGGGATCGCGACACCTACGCTCGCGGCGACGAGGCGGTTGGGCTCGGCCGTGGCGCACTCGCTCATCACGACGTGGACGATCTGGCCGGGCTCGAGGTCCTTGAGCCCTTCCTCGACCGGGATCTCCTCGCAGCGCGGCGGGAAGATGCTCGAGACCCGTACAAGGTTGTAGCAGGCGATGTTGGCGTCGCGGAGGGCCATCTCGAAGCTGGTGAGCTTCTCGCGGTGGACGCCGGCCCCTTTGGTGAAGAAGAGCTTTCTGGGTACGTACATCGCCTGTGTTCGCCCTCCGGGGCCGGTCGGGCGACGACGCTGCGTCAGCCCGTGACGGCAAGAAAAAGAGACCCTCGAGGGATGGCGCCTCGTCGCCCGCCGATCATGAGCCGTCCAGGGTAAGGAAACCCCGGTCGCACTTCAAGCAAAGCTTGGCAGGGTCAGCCCTTCGTGAATGAACCGCGAAGGTCGGCCGACCGGGTTAACGAAACAACCCCGGATGGCTCCGGGGCTGGCAAGCGGCATCGTTGCGAGGCGAGGCGCTGCGGTGAGAATCAGTCCTTGGGAAACGAGGATGACGGGGCTCGAACCCGCAACCTCCGGCGTGACAGGCCGGTGCTCTAACCAATTGAGCTACATCCCCAAGTCCTTGCGGGGTCGATGATCTCAGTGTAGCCCCTCGTCACCGCGTGTCAAGCGGCTGGCGGACCGCAGCCGCAGCGGCGGCGCGGTGCGTGGGAACGCGGAGCCGCCACACAGGCCGCGCTCCGGCGACGGCGCTCAGGGCGTCGTATTGATGTAGAACTTATTCGTGGACGGATTGACGTGGAGATACCACCGGATGATCGACGGCGGCATGAACGTGCTGACGGTCATCGCGCCGGAGTACCAGACGACAGGGAACGGGTCCGTCCCCGACGGCGAGAGCGAGAAGTTCGCCTGGATCACGAGCTGCGACGGCTGGCCCGGTCCGGTGTACGACTCGTAGGGAACGAAGGGCGTGACCGGGAAATACTTGCCCGGATTCGGCGCGGGCGTGCCGCCGGGTGGTGAGTTCTGGTTCAGAGACTCGTAGACTGTCCGGGCCGTCTGGTTGGTGACGATGATGTAGCCCTGATATTGCGCGAAGCCCCCTCCACCGCCTGCCGTGGGGCCGCCGAACACGTCGATCGGCGCCGCCGCGGCCCAAACGGCTGCGCTGTGCTTGAGAGTGCCGGTGATGGTTAGATAGCCCGGGCCGGCGGGAAACTTGACCGACCCACTGGTGATGATGCTGACGAGCGCATCCGGGATGCCGTCGGAGTTGACGTCCACCGGGTCGGCCTGAATGTGGACCTTCCCGGACCCGCCAATCCCGTCGATCCTGATCGTCCCAGGCACGAGCTGCGTGAGCGGAGCGAACGGGTGGGCGCCCGCCTGGCTCACCACCACGATCTGGACGATTTTCGGCGTCTCGGAGAAGGTGGAAAGCCCTGGGCCTTCGGCGACGACCCCGATCCTGGGATTGAGCACCGACACCAGCGCCGGCAGCGTCGACAGCAAGGTGCGCAGCTTCCATCGCCTCGACGGAGGGTTTCCAGCCGACTCGCGGCGACCTACGCATCGAGGCGTTCTCCTGTAATGGGGGGCCGGAGCCAAACTCGGAATTAGCGATTGAGAAGGTGCAGCACCGGGATCGCTCAACTTAACGTTCTTTCCCGGATTAATCAAGTTGCTCAAATTACCCAATATGCCGTGATGTCCAGAATCGCGATCCAGTACCAAGATGGAACGGACCGACCGACCGTGCTCAGTTGGGTAGGATCGCCTCCTGAGGGCGGTAATCCCGGCGAGGCGGAGCGGCTTCGAAGCCCTTCGCGGAATCGGAGGAACAGATCGTGCCGACATTCGATGACGCTCTGGCGAGCCGGTCGCGGAGTGTTTGGAGTGGACCGCGCTGGCGCCGTCCCGCACGAAGGCGAACGTAAGGCGGTCGCTCGGGTTCGGTCGGCGTCGGAGCTCGGGTCCGACCGGCGCGGCGTGTCGGGTTCGTTCGGCGCGGGGCTCTGGTTCGCTCGTCGTCTCGGCCGGTGGCCTGGCATCCTCTCTCAAGGTCCAAACCGATCCGGGACCGGGTGACCGGCGGGATTGCCGGGCTGCGGGTCGCGCAGTTACTCTGGTGGATCTCGGATGTTGTGGCGATTCGTGATGAGCGAGGGCGACGCGACCGTGCGGATCACCAGGGCGGTCATAACGGCGGCTGGTCGCGGGGCGCGGCAGTACCCGGCGTTCGACACGGTACAGAAGGCGATGCTGCCGGTGGTCGACCGCGACGGATTGACCAAGCCCGTGCTGCAAATCATCGCCGAGGAGGCGCTCGAGAGTGGAATCGAGGAGATTGGGGTGGTCGTCGCACCAGGGGACGAGGCGGCGTACCGTCGTCTCCTGCGCGGCTATGCCGAGAACCTGCGGTCTTCGTTCCGTGGCGAGCCCTGGGCCGACGAGCAGGCGCGGCGGCTGATCGAGATGGACGGCCGGCTGCGCTTCGCCGAGCAGGCTGAGCCGCGGGGGTATGGTCACGCGGTCCACTGCGCGAGGTCGTTCGTCGGCGACGAGCCGTTCCTGCTCCTGTTGAGCGACCACGTCTACATCTCGGGCGAGTCGCGGCGGTGCGCCAGGCAGTTGATCGAGCTGGCGGAGGCCGAGGGCTGTGCGGTTTCGGCTGTGCAGGCGACGCGTGAGCACCTGATTCACCAGTACGGCACCCTGGCCGGGCGTCGCCAGCGCGACCGGCCGGACGTCTATGCGATCGACACGATCCTCGAAAAACCCGATCCGACGACGGCCGAGTTGCAGCTGCACGTGCCGGGGCTGCGGGCGGGGCATTACCTGTGCTTCTTCGGGATGCACGTGCTGACGCCCTCGCTATTCGGGCTGCTGGATGACCTGGTCCGAAGGGATGTCCGCGAGGGCGGGTCGATCCAGCTGACGACCGCGCTCAATGCCCTGGCCGCTCGAGAAAAGTATCTCGCGCTCGAGACGCGCGGGACGCGGCACAATCTGGGGGTGAAGTACGGCGTCGTCGAGGCGCAGATTGCCCTGGCGCTGGCCGGTGTCGATCGGGCCCGGATGCTGGCAGGGCTCCTGGAGTCGGTGGTCCGGGTGGAGCGGGGGTCGAAGGCAGACTGACGCTGCAACGGTCTTCCTACGGCCCGAACTTGCGAGCCGTGTTCGGTGGCGGCCATGATTCTGACGATGGTCTGCAACAGCGGACCCTACGGGGAGATCAGCGGTGTCGACCGTCTTGCACGAACGCTCGACCTACGGCCGGCTGCTGATCGAGACCATCACGAGCGCCGACCCGTCGCGGAGAGACCGGCCGGTCCGGGCGCTGATCCAGGGGGCGACGACGGCCGAAGTGATCGCTGCGTGCGATGACCTGGAGTCGTTCCGCCTGGAGTCGGCGAACCTCTACGAACGCGTCCGCGGCTCTGATGTTCCTCCAGACGATCCACCGCTACGTCCTTCAGGAGTCGGCGGAATTGCCCGGGACGGGCGTGATCCCGTTCGACGGGTTCATCGACTTGATGGACCGGCGATTCGAGCAGGCGATCGCCGCGTTCCGGGGTGCGATGAGGGAGGGCGGGCCCGACGGGACCATCGCCAGCGCACTTGCTGCATCGTACGAGAAGCTCGCCTACCAGACCCTTGCCGACCAGGTCCGCCGCTCGGTCCGGAGCTGCCGTGGCAATCGCTGGATGTTCCGCGTCGGCGGGGCCGACGAGCATCCGATCCGGATTCGTCCGCAGCTGATGGAGCGCGACGGCGGCGACGGATTGTTTCCGATCCTCGTCGAGCGGACGCCCGTCCGACTCGACCTCTCGCATCAGCGCCTGGTCCGATATCTTTTTCCTCGGGATGGATTACCCGGAAGGCGCCCGCGTCCTGAATATCTCCGTCGACCTCGGCGTTCACGGCCGCGACACCGCGCCTCGGCCGCCGATCGAGACCCGCGTTCGCGTGATCACCGAGCCGATCCTCCGGCTCACGAGCGTCGACCTGAACGCTTGCAAGGACGTGACGACGCTCGAAGAGTTGTTCAATTTCGGCAATGACTATCTCGGGCTCGTGAAGGCTGGCGTCATCGCCTCGGGGCTGATCCCGCCCTCATTCGAGGGGACAACGGAGAGGCTGGCGGACATCCTGGCGCAGGTGCTCCGTCCCGGCCTGGGTCTGGAGGTGGTGAGCAAGGTCAACGACATCCCCAAGGGCTCGCGGCTCGCGGTGTCGACGAACCTGCTTGCCTCGTTGATCAGCCTGCTCATGCGGGCGACGGGGCAGACTCCTTCCTTGACGGGGCCTCTCGACCACGAGACGGCGCCGGTCGTCGTGGCCAGGGCAATCCTGGGCGAGTGGCTAGGCGGGTCGGGCGGCGGGTGGCAGGATTCGGGCGGTATCTTCCCGGGTGTAAAGGTGATCCGCGGCCAGGTGGCCGCCGAGGATGATCCCGAGTTCGGCGTCAGTCGAGGCCGGCTGCTACCCGCCCACGAGCTTCTGGACGGCCCTGCCCTCGAGGCGGACGACGTCCCCGATTTTCACAAAGCGCTGGCCGAGTCGCTCGTGCTGGTCCACGGCGGCATGGCGCAGAACGTCGGGCCGATCCTCAACATGGTTACGGAGAAATACCTGCTCCGCGGCGCGCGGGAGTGGGCCGGGCGCGGGAGGCGCTCGAGGTGTTCGACGGGATCGTGATGGCGGTCAAATCCTGTGACATCAAGGATCTCGGTCGCCTGACGACGGCGAACTGGGAAGGGCCGATCAAGGGGATCATCCCCTGGGTCAGCAACGACTTCACCGAGTCGATCATCCGTGAGGCGAAAGCGACGCTCGGTCAGGATTTCTGGGGATTCCTCATGCTCGGCGGGATGTCGGGCGGCGGCATGGCGTTCTTCGTCGCGCCCCATCGTCGCGAGCGGTTCCGCGAGGAGATCGCGGCGATCATGGGGCGCGTGAAGGAGCGGCTGGACGACGCCCTCCCCTTCGCTATGGAGCCGGTCGTCTATGACTTCCGGATCAATCCCCGAGGGACGGCCGCCGAACTCCTCGTCGGGGCCGACGCGATGATGCCGCCACGGTATTACACGCTCCAGGTCCCGAAGATGATCGCCGAAAGCTCAGGGACGATTGATGGTCTCCGCAAGGCGGATGTCGACCATTTCGCGAACGGCTCGAGCGACCAGGGCGAACTGCTCCGCGTGTTCCGCACCATGGTCAACAACCTGTTCCCCGTGGCACGGTCGGCGGGTGACTCCTCGCGTGCGCGGTGGGACGAGGAATCGGCCACGATCCGCCGTGACAACGGCTTTGACCCGGTCCAGCACGAGCAACTGCGGGACGATTTGCAGAGGGGGCGAATCGGACTGGCGCGCAACCGACTGCCGGTCGACGTCGACATCCGGGACGTCGAGGACGACGACCTGATTCGTGCCGACGTGGAAATCGCGGCCGAGGCGCGGTCGCGAGGCGATGCGGCGATCAGGGCCGGCGAGGTCGGCGTCGTCTCGCTCGCGGCGGGCGTGGGCAGTCGGTGGACGACGGGCGCGGGGGTCGTGAAGGCCGTCAACCCGTTCGTCGAAATCGACGGGCGGCACCGGAGCTTCCTCGAGCTGCATCTGGCGAAGACGCGGAAGGTCGCGAAGGCCCACGGCGTCACGATCCCTCATGTCGTCACGACGAGCTACCTGACGCATCGCGCGATCGGGCGGCACCTCGCGGCGACGGGCAATTACGGGCACGACGGGCCGGTGTTCCTCTCGCGCGGACAGTCGATCGCGCAGAGGCTCGTGCCGATGGCCCGCGACCTGACGTTCCTGTGGGACGAGGGCACGCACGAAACGCTCGACGAGAACAAGCAGAAGGTCCGCGAGGCCGGCCGGCGGGCGATCCTCGACTGGGCCCGCTCGATGGGCGAGGGGTCGGATTACACCGACAACGTGCCGATCCAGCGGTTCAACCCGCCGGGGCACTTCTACGAGGTGCCCAACCTATTGCGGAATGGCACCATCGCTCAGATGCTGGCGCAATTTCCACGATTGCGATGGGTTCTTGTTCACAACATCGACACGCTCGGTGCGAATGTCGACCCCGGCGTGCTCGGCCTGGCGATCGCCGGGAGCTCGACGCTGGCGTTCGAGGTGATCGCCAGGCGCATCGAGGACCGCGGCGGCGGGCTCGCCCGTGTCGGCGGGCGGCTTCGCCTGCTCGAGGGCCTGGCCCAGCCGCGCGAGGACGTCGAGTTTCGACTGCGGTACTACAACACCCTCACGACCTGGGTCAACATCGACGCCCTGCTCGCCGCATTTCGCCTGACCCGCGCTGACCTGGGCCGCTCGCCCGAGCTGGTGGCGAAGGCCGTCCGCGAGATGGCCGCGCGGGTGCCGACCTACGTGACGATCAAGGACGTCAAACGGCGCTGGGGGCACGGGCAGGAGGATGTGTTTCCCGTCGCGCAATTCGAGAAACTCTGGGGTGATCTGACCTCGCTTCCGGACCTGCCCTGCTCGTTCCTCGCCGTGTCGCGGATGCGCGGGCAGCAGCTGAAGGACCCCGCGCAGCTTGACGGGTGGGCCAACGACGGCAGCCGGGATTACGTCCGATCGCTCTGCGAGCTCTAGGTCTCGTCATCCCAGCTGGCAGAGCCCGGCCAGGTCACGGATCGCGGCGTCGGCGACGGGGCGGGGGCAGGACCAGACGAGGAAAAAGAGCGCCTGCCGCGCCCGGCGCTGGGCCGGGTCGGACTTGAGAAAGCCGCTTCCCTTTCGGGCCGTCAGATAGGCCTGCGTGAGGCGGAGAACCAGGGCATTGGCCCTCGCGCGGATCTCTGTGTTGTTCGGAGTCTCAGCAAGCCCTCGAGCATTCGCGTCCAGGTCGTCACGGAGGCCGTCCCAGGCCTTGCGGAGGGCGTCGACGGGCTCGGCCAGGCTCGGTGCCGCGTCGCCCAGAGCTTCTAGCGCCTCGAGTGCGGCCAGGGCCTGGCCCACGGCCAGAGCCGAAGTCTCGAGACCGCCGGTGCCCACCGACGGGCCGGTCTGCATCACGTCGGGCGAAGGGCCGGCCAGGAGGTCGGACTCCGCCAGCTCGACGCGGTCGCAGGCGACCTCGCTCGTCCGCGACGCGCCGAGCGCGGCGAGGTCATACGCGGGACGCACCGTGACGCCGGGGCGATCGGCGGGCAGGGCGAAGAGGATCTGCTGGCCACCGTCGAGCACCGCGCCGCCGACGAACACGTCGGCCCGCTCCGCGGCCGTGACCCAGGGCATCGCCCCGTCGAGTTCGAAGCCGCTTGATCCGATGACGCGGGCCGAGAGGCCTGCCCTTCGCGAGGTCGTCAGCTGCGAAAGACCGACCGTGGCAAAGGCCTCGCCCGTCGAGATGGCGTCGAGCCAGTAGGTCGCCGTCGGGCGGTCGCTCGAGAGTAGGAGCCGGCGAACGGCCGCGTCGTGCTGCGAGAGGATGAATGCCGCCGTCAGGCTCCCTTTCGCGACACGGGCGTTCGCCGCAACGAGCGCGGGCTTCTGAAGACCGAACCCGCGCCACATGGCGGGCAACGACCACCTGGGCGCGCCCCCGTCGACGAGTATTGTCCAGAGCCGCTCGGGCCACGTTCCGGCCGCGTCCGCTGGGCCGTCGGCTTCGGCGAGTCGGCGGACGAACTCGGAGTCTCGCGGGGTGTCGTCCCAGGCTGCGGCGATGTTGGGATCCATCGCGTACAGTGTACGAAACCCGGACGCGACGCCAACCCCTCGCCCGGACGGACCATGCGAAGGTTTTGCTACGACTATCCGCGTCCGAGCGTGACTGTCGACACGGTCGTCTTCGTCCGCGACACAGGCAGAGTGCGAGTCCTGCTCGTGCGCCGCAAACATAAGCCGTTCGCCGGCCGCTGGGCGATCCCCGGCGGCTTCATGAATCCGAGCGAGCCTTTCGAAGAGGCCGCGCGGCGGGAGTTGAAGGAGGAGACGGGCCTCACTCTGACGAGCCCGATCGCTTTCATCGGCGCGTTCGGCCGTCCGCGGCGCGACCCGCGGGGCCGGACGATCTCGATGGCACACGCGACGTTGCTTCGCGGCGAGGTCCCGCCGGTACGCGGCGGCGATGATGCGGCGGAGGCGGCGTGGCATGACCTTGAGGAAGCGAACGATCTCGCATTCGACCACGACGAGATCCTCGCCGTGGCCCGGGCCTGGCTCGACGCGGGCGGCGAAAGCGGGCGTTACGCCGAGCTATGCGTTCCCGTTTTCCTAGAAGCCGGGCTATCGATCAAGCTTCGTCTGGAGCATCATGAGGCCAGATCAGCCTCGCAGAGGACCTCAAAGCCCTTATCGCGCAAGGTCGTGGTCGCCAGCTCGGTATTGTCGATGTGCAGCGCGACCGCCGCGCGTCCGTGGGGGTGGACGATCAGCGGGTACGCGTAGTGGATGTTGATCTCGGCCTGCAGGAGCGCGGTGCAGAGCTCGACGAGCGACTGCGGACCGGCGGGGAGCTCCGCCGCGAGGAGCTCGTTCTCGGCGAATGCGAACTTGTTCCGCTCGAGGATCTCGCGGCCCTGCTCGGGGTGGCTGAGAATCAGTCGAATGATGCAACAGTCGGCCGAGTCGGAGATCGACAGGCCGACGATCTTCACTTTCGAGCCGTTGAAGGTGCGGACCACCTCGGAGAGCTGGCCGACGCGGTTCTCCAGAAAGACGGAGAACTGCGCGACGGTCGGGTAATCGCGACCGGCCATGGTCTCGAAGCCCACGCCCTGATCGCCGCCCTCGCCCAGGCTCATTTTGGTCGCCCCCGACGTCCGTCCATGACGCCAATCGCGGCCGGGAGGCCGCGCATCCTTTACGAGTGCTTAGTCTAAAGTCAGACTGATGATCCGTCAACCTTCCACTCCGTCAGGGGCGCGGCTTCGCGAGGCCCGCAGTCTCGAACATGTAGCACGCAGAGGCCCTCTCCCAGCGAACCGATTCCTTGCACGGGCCAGAGGTCCGAAGTAAGAAGAAGCGTTAACGACGCATGTGCGAGGTTCGAGGGCCTCCATTCGATGACCGTTCGGGCGGGGATTCTGATCGCCATGGTCGGCCTATGGGCGTGGCCCGCGCCTGCGCAGTCGACCCGGCGCAGTTTCTCGCCGCCCGTCGTGACAAGTGTCTTTCCGCCGGGTGCGACAGTCGGAACGACGGTCGAATGGAGATTCACCGGGCGCGGGCTGCAGAAGGTCCGGCAGCTCGTCGTCTCGGGCGGCGGGGTCAAGCTGATCGGCTTCGAGGCCGCGGACGACGCCCGTGCCGTCGCGACGGTCGAGATCGGCAAAGACGCGGCACCGGGCTTTCGAGAGCTGAGGCTAGAGGGGACGGACGGGGTTTCGAACCTGATGATCGTGCGGCTGGACACGCTGCCGCAGGAGATCGAGGCCGAGCCGAATGACGCGCCGGGCGAGGCCCAGAGGGTCGCGGTGGGGTCGGCCGTCGCGGGGACGATTCGCGCGACGGACGTCGACCACTTTCGCGTCGACGGCAGGCCCGGCCAGGAGATCACTCTCGACCTCGAGGCACGGAGGGTCGGGACGTCGATCACGCCCGTACTGACGGCGCTGAACGGTCGTGGCGTGTCGATTGCGCAGGCCCGCGAGTCGAGGAGCAGCGACCACGATTGCCGGCTCGCAGTGAGAATCCCCGCGGATGGTTTCCTGATCACGCAGGTCCGTGACAATACCTACGCCGGGGGCGATTCGGCGACCTACCGGCTCCGCGTCTCGGCGACACCGTACGCGACGGGCCTCTATCCGCTCGGCGGACCGAGGGGGAAGCCGCTGACGGTCACGGCGACAGGCGGAAGCCTCAGGGCGCCGATCTCAAAGCGGATCAACCTACCCGATACGCCCGGGGTCATGGTCAACCCCGGCCCGTTCGAGAGTCCCAAAGGGCAGGTCGAGTCGCCGATGCGAGTGATGGTGGGGGAAGCGAACGAGTTCCAGGAATTTCAACCCGTCGTTCTCACCGAGACGCTCCAGGCGCGGACCAACACGCCCGATGAGGAGCTTCTGCCCGATCCGCCTTATTCCATTCTGATAGGCGAGGTATGCAACGGGGCGATCGGCCGGCGGGGCGAGGTCGACCGTTACCGCATGACGGTCAGGAAGGGCGACAGGTTTCGCATTCGCGTGGTCGCCGAGCCCATGGGCTCGTGGCTCGACTCGCTCCTCACGGTCCGGGACGCGGCGGGCGGGACGCTCGCGGAGAACGACGACTCCTCGGTCACGAACGAGTCGCCCAATCGCCGCGGCGTGAACTTTCTGGGCGTCGATCAGGGGTCGAGCGACAGCCTGGTCGACTTCGAAGCGACGGCCGACGGGCCGATCACGATCGAGGTGACCGACCGCTACGGCGACGGCGGGCCCGAATACGGCTATCGCCTGTCCGTCGGCGCGTCGCGACCGGACATCGAGGCGTTCGTGCTCATCGGCAACCCGAACGCCAACGGGCAAGTCGCGGCGGCCGGTAACAATCGCTCGGTGATGCTGACGCCCGGACTGTTCGGGGTCTACAACGTGTCGCCGGGGGCGAGGGTCATCGTCAATGTCCTCGTGGTGCCACAGGGAAGACCTGGGCCGGTGACAGTGCGAGCCGAGGGATTGCCCGAGGGGGTGACGGCCAAGCCGTTGACGCTCGACGTGCTGGGACCGGGCCGCAAGGGCGGCAGCCCCTCGCTCGTGAACGCGCCGGGGAAGGCCGGGAACCTTGTCTTCGAGGTAGCGCCTTATGCCGAGCCGGGCGTGAGCGAGTTCCGGATCATCACGACGGCCGAGCCCGAGCCCGGTAAGACGATCACGCGGGCGGCCTCGGCGACGATCGGACTGGAGGCGGTGGCCTCGGCCGTCCCGTCGCGGCCGATCACGCGCCGGATCGAGCGGTTTCCGCTCCGGATCGTCGGCGAAGCTCGCCGTGGGATCGTCGGCCCCCCGGAGGAGTCGAAGCTCATACTCGTCAGTACCTCCGGAGTACTCCTGCAGGGCGACCGAGTCGAGCTCGCGCTCCAGTTCGATCAGTCCCCCTTGCCCGACCCTGGGTTCAGGTTCGAGGCGAGGGCTCGCGGGCCCGGCCTGTCGACGAACACGGTGATCGCCAGCGCGGCCGCGACGGACCCGGACGAGGAGCGTCCGGGCGACGTGCTCGTCCGCGTCCTGGCGGCGGCGGATGCGGCCCCGGGCGTCCGGCCGGTCTCGATCTCGTACTCGATGACCGGCTGCTCGACGCGATCGGCCGAAGCGGTGGTGATCGTCCGCCCACCGGCCGCGCTTCTGAATCGGGCCGAGACGATCACGCTGGGGCCGGACGGCTCGGCCGGGCTCTGGGTCGGCGTTCGCCGCGAGGTCGGGTGCCTGGAAGAGGTCGAGGTGCGCGTGGAGGGCCTGCCACCGGGCGTGAAGATGGCCGAGCCGCTGAAGCTCAGGGAGGACGGCGACCGAGGGCCTCCTCCGGCTGAAGATGGATCCGAACGCTGCCCCGCTGACGACCGCGACCACTGTGCGGGTCGTGGCGAGCGTGCGGATGCCACGGGGCGTGGTCGCGATCGAGTCGGGAAATCGACCGATGATCGTCGGGGCTCCGGCCGAATGATAGGATGAGACCGGATCGAATAAAGGGGTCGGCCGGGGCGTCTGTCGCTCCGAGCGGGACCGGCGTCGGATCCGGCGGATTCAGACACGTCGCGGACGGCTCGGACAGGACAGCACGTCTCGAGGCCCTCCCAGAAAGGTCCAACGCGATGCAACGGCGACCCCTCAGCCCGGTCCGTGCCTGGTCGGCCGCGGGCCTGCTCTCGATCGTGGCGCCCCTGGCGGGGCTCGCCCAGGAGCCGAGCGAGCCGGTCCCCGCCGCCTCGGCCAAGGCGGAAACGGTCTCGGTGCTCGACGCCAAGAAGGCCGGCACGCTCTCCGTCGACGTCCGCGGCCACGGCCAGAGTCAGGTCCGGATGGTCCTCAAGAACACGTCGGAGCGCCGCCTGAACGTCGTCCTGCCGCCCGGACTCGTCGCGGCCAGCGCGACCGGCCAGGGCGCCGGCGGCGCAGGCGGCGGAGCTGGCGGCGGTGGGCTCCAGAGCATGGGGCTCGGCCAGGCCGGCAATGCCGCGGGCGCGTTCGGCAAGTTCCAGGGCGACAACGACGCGCAACGCGCCCGGCTTCCGCTCGATGGGCTTCGACTCCGAGCACGTCATCCCGCCGCTCGTCGTCCCCGCTGGCCAGACGGTCACGGTCGACGTCCCCTCGGTCTGCCTGAACTTCGGCCTCCCGTCGCCCGGCGCGAAGGACAGGCTGACGCTCGTCGATGTCGACGACTACAGCCGCGACCCCCGCGTCCGCAAGGCGCTTCGGTCGCTGGCGACCCTCGGCACCAGCCAGGGCACGGCGCAGGCGGTCATGTGGAACGTCTCGAACAACGTGCCCTTCGGCACGATGCTCGAGCAGGGCGAGAAGGTCACGAACCGCTACGAGGTGGCGCTGGCCTCGCGGTTCGTCGAGGCGCTCGACGCCTCCAGCGGCTCCGACCGCGTCGATCCCGCCTACCTGAGCGAGTCACGCGTGTTCGTGACGATCCTCGACAAGAACGGCCTCGGCAAGGACGCGCGACGGCTCGCGTCGGAGATGGAGGGCCTACGAGTCCTCGGCCTGCCGGTGCGGACGGCCGTCGCCAGCGAGTTGCCCAAGGCGTCGGGCCCGGCGCTGCACCTGCTGGTCGACGTGAGCAAGGGCAAGGGAGGCGAGACCGTCGGCAAGGTTCGCGTCCATCACCACTCGGGGCTCTCGGCCGCGGTCGGGACGCCGGACGGGTCGGACTGGAGCACGCTCGGCCAGGCGAACTTCCGTGACGACGCCGGCCCGACCGAGCTGAAGGGCCTCGACCTGGCCCGCGACCTCGACAAGGCCGTCGCCTCGGCGTTCGTCGTCGCCCGCCCGGACCGCAAGGCCGTCGGCGACACGACGATGCGGATTGAGAACCGCCTGCCGTTCTCGCTGACGAGCGTCACGCTCCGCGCCGGCACCGCCTCGGGCGCCCCGCCCGTCACGTTCCGCGGCCTGGGCATCGGCCCGGCCCGGTCGGGCGTCGCGGTCATCGAGGCGCCCCACGGCACGGTGGATCGCGTCGAGCTGAACGGGCTCTGATCCGTAGTCTTCGAGACGAGAACGACGCGGGCCGTCCCGGCGGAAGGACGGCCCGCGTCGTTTCGTCCCGTGAGGGCGAAGCTCGCCCCGGCGCTCTTCCGTCTCCTCCGGCATCGCCCTTCGCGCATCCGCCTAGAGGGCGGAAGGGCGCGGGACTCGCGGCTTTCATGGCAAGACGGGGGCGGCCAGCGGTCCCTCCCGCCGACCTCGCCTCGCGCCGAGCGAACCCGGCGCGGCGGCGGGCCGGGCCCCGCGAGGACCTGGCGACGCCGCCGACCGAACCCGAGAATGCAAGAAGGGTTCGCCTTTGGGTGCCCATGTGCGTCGCCAGGCAGCCGGTCCAGCGATCGCGGCGCGAAACGAACCCAATTTCCGCGCGGGGCCGCTGGCCGTGTTCTTGCGAAACGAACCCAATTCCGGCGGGGCAACCGGGCCGCTTCTATCTTTCTGGACGGGGCTCAGCTCTGAAACCCTTCCTCTCGTCGGCGGGGGGCTCGCCCGCCGCCGACGAGCAACCAAAGACACTCTCAGATCCCGCAGACCGCTTGTCTTGCCGGCGTCCGGGGTGTTAGATTCGAACAAACGGCGGCTCGGCTGCGCGAGCAATCGAACCGGACGGCCTCGCGGAGCGTAGCGGAGACCGATGGCGCTCGAACGCCGGCGCGTTCTCTACGGCGGGCGGGTGCAGGGCGTGGGCTTCCGCTTCACGGCGGCCCGGCTGGCTCCCCGGTTCGGCGTGTCGGGGTGGGTCAGGAACCTGCCTGACGGCCGCGTCGAGCTGGAGGCCCAGGGCGAGCCCGGGCCGGTCCGCGACCTGCTCGACGCGATCCGCGGCGAGCTCGGGTCGAAGATCCACCGGACCTCCGACGAGGCGACCACGACCGACCCCGACGAGCCCCCCGGCGAGTTCGAGATCCGGTACTAGCGCGACCCGCGACGAATCGACGCCATCATCCCGGCCTATATCACTCATCCCTCCTGACCGAGCCCGACCGAACCATGAAATCGTTCACCATCGCGCTGGCCACCGCCAAGGAGGCGATCCGCCAGCCGGCGTTCTTCGTCCTCACGTTCATCGCCGCGGCGTGGCTCTTCTGGTCGATCTACGTGCCGTACTTCACGTTCGGCGAAGACATCAAGATGTACAAGGACACGGGGTTGACGACGATCTCGTTCGTCTGCCTGCTGCTGGCGCTGCTGACGTCGAGCTCGACGGTGGCCGAGGAGATCGAGGGGAAGACGGCGATCACGCTGCTCTCGAAGCCGATCAACCGACGGCAGTTCATCGTCGGCAAGTACCTCGGGATCGAGATGAGCGTGCTGCTCATGTTCCTGATCCTGGGCGTTGGGTTCGCCCTGGGCGTGTTCTTCAAGTACGAGTACGACCTCCGGGAAAACGCCGGGGGCGCGGTCGACCGGGCGACGCAGATGAAGCACGTCTTCCAGGTCATGCCGGGGCTCGTGCTCGGCTTCTTCGAGATCTCGGTGCTGACGGCGGTGAGCGTGGCGATCTCGACGCGGCTGCCGATGCTGGTCAACCTGGTCGTGTGCATCTCGATCTTCTTCCTCGGGCACCTGACGCCGGTGCTCGTGCAGGCGACCGAGAACAAGTCGAACGAGCTGGTGCACTTCATGGCGCAGCTCTTCGGCTTCGCGCTGCCCGAGCTGGAGTTCTTCAACGTGAGCCCGGCGATCTCGACGGGGGCGGTCATCCCGTGGCTGGGCTACGTGCTGCCGTCCTTGGGGTATTGTTTGTTGTACAGTGGAGCGGCCCTGCTCTTCGCGTTCCTCCTGTTCGAGGACCGCGACCTGGCGTGAGCCGGGGTTGGGCGGGTCGGAGCGAGCGGATCAGGAGGGAGATAGAGACCTGGTCGCCCGCGTCCTCGGAGGCCGGCGGCGACCGCGGCGGCGGCCCGAAAGGCCGACCGGGACGGGGGCGGCCATGCCATCGGCGGCGTTGGGACGGGCGGAACGGCTCCTGGAGGCCCGGCAGGGGGCCGTCGCCGCGGCCCGGGCGCTGGGGATGATCCAGTCGCTCCTGGTCCTCGGCCTGATGGGCGCGGCCGGCCTGCTGGTCACTCTCGTGACGACCCGCGGCGCCGCGGTCTTCGACCGCGAGGTCGCCATGCCGAGCTGGATCGAGGAGGTCACGACCGTCCGGTCGGGCCGCTCGGTCATCATCGAGCGCGCCGGACTCGTGCCGCTGGTCGTCGACAACATCGACAGCGACAACCCAATCCACCAGCTCGGCGCAGGTGCTGCTGGCCGTCCTCGACCGGCTGTCGAACCTCAGGCACAACGATGGTGCCTTGTATTTCTTGCTGGCGGTCTCGCTGAGCCTGATCCTGCTGCTGACACTTACGACCCGGCTCCGGCGGGCGGCCCTGGCCGAGGCCGCGTGCACGGCGGCGGCGCAGCTTCGGCGCCAGATCCATCGCCAGATGTACCGGCTCGGCCTCTCCAGCCTCCCCTCCGAGGGCACCGGGCCGGTCGCCGGGCTGTTCACGCGCGAGGTCAACGACATCCGCGACGGCCTTATGGCCCGGCTCGACGTCGGGTCGCGGATGCCCACGCTCGCCATCGGCCTGGCCTTCCTCCTGCTGATCGTCTCGTGGCGATCGACGGTCTTCCTGGCCGCGGTGGGCACGCTCACGTGGATGGTCGCGACCTACCTGCGTCGGTCGAGCCAGATGCTGACGACCCTGGCCGTCCGCGACGCCGCCCTGGCCCTGAGCGCCTTGCAGGAGGATTTGAGCCTCCTGCGGATCGTCCGCGTGCACGGGATGGAGGACGTGGATCGCGCCCGGTTCGACGAGCACCTGCAGCGGTATACCGAGGCCGACAAGCGGCGGATCATCACGGAGGGCCAGGGCCGATCGATCCTGTTTCTCCTCTACGGCGCCGCGGCGGTGCTGGCGATCTTTATCCCGTCGTACCTGGTCGTCGTCCGGTTCACGCACACTCCGGCCTCGGCCGTGTTCGTGATCGCGGCGCTGGCGAGCTTCGTCGTGCCGATTCGCGAGTGGGCACGGATGCAGCGGGCCGTCCGCCAGGCGTCGCGCTCGGCCGAGGCGGTCTACGCGTACATCGACCGCACGCCCGAGGTCACCCAGGCCGGCGGAGCCCTGTTCCTGGCGCCGCTCAAAGACAAGATTACGTTCGAGAACGTCGGCCTCGTCGCGCCGAACGGCAAGCGGCTGCTCGACGGCCTCTCCGCCGAGATCCGGGCCGGCACCCGGGTCGCGATCATGGGGCCTGATGAGGATTCCAAGTACGCGCTGGCCTGTCTGATCCCCCGACTGGTCGATCCGTCCGTCGGGCGCGTGAGAATTGACGGCGTGGACCTGCGTGACGTGACGCTGGAGTCGATCCGCGCCAGGTCTCGACCGTACTCCAGGCCGATCTGATCTTCAGCGACACGATCTTCGCCAACATCGCCCTGGGCGATCCGAGCTACGACCTGCCGCGCGTGATCGAGGCGGCGAAGCTGGCCCACGCGCACTCGTTCATCCAGGACCTTCCCGACGGGTACGAGACTCTGATCGGCCCGCTTGGCGAGTACTTGAGGCCGGATCAGCAATACCGGATCGGCCTGGCACGAGCCGCGCTTCATGACCCCTCGATCGTCATCATCGAGGAGCCGGACACGCCTCTCGACGACGACGTCAAGCCGCTGCTCGACGACACGCTCGCCCGGCTGGCACCGGGGCGGACGCTGATCGTCCTGCCGCACCGCCTATCGACGATCCGGTCGTGCGACCAGGTGCTCGTGCTCCAGAACGGTCGCATTGAGGCGTCCGGACCGCCCCGCGAGATCCACGGGTCGAGCAAGCTCTACCGGCATCTCCAGTATTTGGAGTTCAACCAGTTCGCCACGGGCGAGGTCGAGGCCGGTCAGATGGGCGGGTGATCGGGCTCAGGCCCAGTCGTCGACCGTCGGCTTGATGACCAGCTCGGGCACGTTCGCCCGCGGATGCAAGTCCACGAGGAACGCGACGGCCGCGGCGACGTCCTCGGGCTGCAAGATCACCCGCCGGCGCTCCTCGGGGACGGGCACCGGACGGGCGTCGAGGATCGGCGTATTGACCTCGCCCGGATAGATAACGGACGAGCGGATGCCGTGGGATCCCTCCTCACGACCCAGCGTGATGCCCAGCGCGGCCTGGCCGAACTTGGAGGCCGAATACCCCGCGCCGCCGAGTACGCTGGCCCGCTTGCCGGCGATCGAGCAGACCTGGACGATCAGTCCAAACTGCTGCTCGCGCATGCCCGGCAGGACGGCGTGGATCAGGTTGAACGCCCCGGTCAGGTTCGTGGCGACCAGCTTATCCCAGTCCTCGTACGAGAGCTTCTCGAGGCTCCGGTCGCGGACGTTCGTGCCGGCGTTGCAAATCAGGGCGTGGATTGAGCCGAACGCCTTCTCGGCCGACGAGACCATCGCCTCGACCGCGGTCCGGTCGGTGATGTCGCAGGGCAGGACGAGCGGCCTGGGATGTTCCGGCTCCTGCTCGATCAGCGCGGCCGTCTCGTCGAGCTTGCCGCGCTCGCGGCCGACGAGCGCGACGGAGAGGCCCTTCCTGGCGAGCGCCAGCGCGACCCCGCGCCCAATCCCGCTGCCAGCCCCGGTGATGATCGCGTTGGACAGGGTGGTGAACACGGAGCTGATCTCACGGTGAGTCGGGATGTCGTCGTCGGGTGGACTCCGCCCACCCGACGCTCGTGCGACAATCCTACCGATGGCGGCGGTGTCCGGCAAATCCCGCGTCCCAGGCCCGCGTCATGAAGTGGGCCCCCGCCGGATGGGCGGCATGCCTGGCCGCGAGCTTGACGACCGGCGCGGTCGGCGCGGTCGGCTCGGTCGCGATGACCGGCTGGACCGTCCCGGCCGTCTGGGGCGGCGTCGAGTTGGACGTCTCGGCCGGGGTTGTCCACTGCTGGATCGTGGTGATCGTGGCCCCGGGGATCGGGATCGGGGAAGACGTGCTCGCGCCGCCCGCGTTCCAGGTCTGGATGCTCGTCACGCCACCGGTGAAGAGCGAGAGGAAGGCGGACCAGCCTCCGTCAAGCTGGCTGCTCGTTACCGAGCCGACGTCCTTGCCGTTGACGTAGACCTCGGTCTGGACCGTCGGCGGCGGAGGTGGAGGGGGCGGCGGCGGAGGCGGAGGGCGGCGGGGGCGGCACCGGCGGCGGGGCGGGCGTCGGCGTCGGGGCGCGCCGGGTTGCTCGGCACGGTCGGGATCAGCGCGGCGGCCTTCACGATGTCGACCTGGCCGATCGTGCTGACCGTCGACCCGTCCTTGACCGGGTCCGAGCCATCCTGGATCCAGCTGTCGAGCTGAGCGACGGTCGGCAGGGTGTTGAACCGTTGCTCGTAGATCTGCTGGAGCAGCACGATCGAGCCCGAGACGAGCGGTGCGGCGAAGCTCGTGCCGGCGACGAGCGAGAAGGTGTCGCCGTCGCCGGCCGGCGCGTAGACGCCCTGCCCCGGCGCGGCAATGTCGGTGGCCGAGTCGCCGCCGAGCGAATGCGCCGAGCCGCTGGGCGTTCGACACAAGGTTGCCGGAGCCGTCGGTCGACGTCACGCTGATCGTCTGCGGGACGATCGCGGCGAATCCCATTCCCTGCTGGCCCGAGTAGTTGTTCCCCGCCGCCGCGACGACCGGGATGTTCATCGTGTCGAGAGTCTGGATCGCGTTCGTGATATCGGTGCCGACGCCGCCGTCCTGGGCGAACCAGTTCGAGGTGTAGTTGTTCCCGTCAGAAATCGACATATTTACGACAGTAATATTGTACTGAGCGTGATTCTCGATCACCCATTCCAGCGCGTTGTACACGTCGTTGAACGAGCTCTGAGTGCCCGAGCCGTCGAAGACTCGCAGCGCCACGATATCGGCGCCGGGGGCGACGCCGGGGTCGTTGGCGCCGTTGCCGGCGATGAGGCCGGCGACGGCGGTGCCGTGCTGGGCGCCGGCGATCGGGTCGGCGGTTCCGTCGTAGAAGTCGTAGCCGGCGACCACCTTGTGGCCGGGCCCGAAGCCGCCGCCTGCGAAGTCGACGTTGTTGTAGTCGACGCCGGTGTCGATGACGGCGACGGACTGCCCCGTGCCGTCGACGCCGTACTTCGACCGAGCGGCGGTGGCACCGATGATCTTGCTGAAGTCGACCGCGTTGGAAGGAGGCGTGTCTCCTGCCGCGAACGGGCCCACGAGGGCCGGCGCGGTCGTCGGGGCCGGCGAGACGGCCAGCAGGTCGCGACGTTCGAGGGACTCGATCCGTGGCCGTCGACGGCCGCGGTCGTCGCGGCCGTGTTTGCGGGTCCACCCCATGTATCATCACCTCCCCAGACGGCCGCCAAGCCTTTGGCCCAGGCCGCCCCGCAGTTCAAGAGTGGACGCCCCCCTTCCATGGCGCGTCGGTCGCGGGGGTGGTCTTCCCTCCCCGTTCGCAGCGCGGCGGCCTGGCCGCTGGATGGCGGCCCGGCCCGTCGGAGCGTGTGCAATTCCGCAGAGGTTGGGACGGTCCGCCTGGAGGCGACGGTGCCCCTCCGGCCAGCTCCGGCGCGGGGCACACGGCCCCGGCCGACGACGGCCGAGTGTGGGCTCGTCCCGATCCGATCCGCGCCGGCGGGCCTGGGGACGCCCGCGACCGCCGATCCGGCCGGTCCGAGACCGAGGAGCGCATCCTGCGGGTGGGGTCGAGGGTGCGAGTCAGTGCGGCGGACCCTTCCGTGAGCCACGCCGGGGAGTCTGCCGGAGCCCCTCCGAAGCTGGGCGCCCGGCGCTGAGGGCCCGGTCGTCGATGACGCGGGCCCGGGCCGGTCCCTCGTCCGGGCCGCCCACTTCGTGCGGGCTAGGCGTCGGCCGAGGGCTCGGCTAGAGTGGGCGGGCCGACCGCCCCGTCATGAGGCTTCGGTCCCGTCCAACGCCCGTTGTATCGGTCGATCGCCGCGCGGAGATTCCACCGAAACATGGCAATTGTGGGCATCATCCCGGCGCGGTTCGCTTCCACCCGACTCCCCGGCAAACCCCTCCTCGCCGATACGGGCATCCCCCTGATCCAGCACGTCGTCGACGCCGCGAGGCGCTCGACCCGGCTGACCCGGATCATCGTCGCGACCGACGACTCGCGGATCTTCGAGGCCGTCGCCCGCGCAGGCGGCGACGCCGTGATGACCCGCGCCGACCACCCGAGCGGCACCGACCGCGTCGCCGAGGTCGCCGCCGCGATCCCCGACGCCGAGATTGTCGTCAACCTCCAAGGCGACGAGCCTGAGATCGCCGGAGCCACGCTCGACCTCGTGGCGTCGCTGCTCGTCGACGACCCGTCGCTACCGATGGCCACCATCGCCACGCCGATCCGCGAGCACTCGGTCTTCTACGACCGCGGCTGCGTGAAGGTCGTCCGCTCCTCAAACGGCCGGGCCCTGTACTTCTCGCGGAGCCCGATCCCCCACGTCCGCGACGGCGGATTCGACCCGCTCGCGGAGACGCCCCAGGCGCTCTTGCATCTGGGCCTCTACGCGTATCGCCGCGAGTTCCTCCTGAAGCTCGCGAACATGCCCCCTTCGCCGCTCGAACGGCTGGAGAAGCTCGAGCAGTTGCGCGTGCTGGAGGCGGGATATCCGATCGCCGTGGGGATCGTCGACGAGCCGAGCGTCGGCATCGACACGCCGGAGGATTACCGCCGCTTTGTCGAGCGCCTGGGCGCGCCGACTTACCGGATCGTCGGCGCGGACTTGAGGCTCGTGAGGTAGGCGACGAGATCGGCGAAGTCGACCGGCGCCAGGCCGTCGACCTGGCCCGAGGGCATGATCGACACGTCGCCGACGCGCCGGGCCTCGATGTCGGCTTTGGGAATCCGGATCGATCTCGCTTCGCCATCGACGACCTCAACGTGGGCGTTCGTTTCGCCGCGGATGACTCCCGTGACGACCGCTCCGTCCTTCCTCGCGACGATCGCCGGCTGATATCCGGTCGCGATCCGGCTCGACGGCTCGAGCACGGAGCGGACGATCTCGGCCTTGTCATACTTCAGGGCAAGGCCCGTCAGGTCGGGCCCGACATTGGCCGCGCCGCGTCCCCCGGCGGCGTGACACTTGGCGCAGTTCAGCCCCTTGGCGTCGAAGAAGAGCTCTTCGCCCTTGCGAGAATCCCCCGAGTGGTTGAGGGCGAAGGCTCTCAGCGCATTGAGGCCCGCCGGCCGAGGAGCGGCCGCGAGGATCAGCTCGGAGGCGCTCTGACACCTGCACGCTGAACGACCATGTGCCGATGCCCTGCCGCGAGCAGACGAGCAGCCGGTTCGTGCCCTTCGCGAGCTTGATGCGGACGACGTCGGAGTCGGTCATGTAGGCCCGTCCGCCAGCGTTCCCGACCGTGTGGACCATCGCCTCGTTGAGCGAGACCACGATCGAGCCGCTTGAGCCGAGGAGAAGCATGGCGTCGCGGTCGCTCTCGGAGGGGATCACCGCATAGGCGAACGCGGCGAGGTCGGGCGAGCCGTTCGTGTCGTAGCCGAAGCCGCCGACGTCGCCGCGGCCGGCCTTGAAGGCGTCGAGGTCGAGCCGTCCGGTCTTCGCGTCGGCCGTCATCTCGCCCCACCGAATCGGGCGTCCCTCGACGCCCGAGTAAACCCGGCCGAAGTCGATGGAACGCTCGCCGAAAAAGACCTGCGCCGTCGTCCTCGGAAACGGACCGATGACCTTCCAGGTGCCAATCGGGCGGAAGTCGGCGAGCACTCGGCCGACGGCCTCGGCCGCGAGGCCGCGGAACTCCCCTGCCCTGGCCCGGCGGGCCAGCTCGGCCGAGACCTGGGGGCGAATCCGCAAGAGGGCGAGCTGGGCGACGCTGCGGAGATCGGCGTTGCGATCATCGAGCGCGGCCAGGAGGACGTCGAGGGCGCGAGGGTCGGCCATCGCGCAGAGGGAGATCGTCGCTGCGGCTCGGGTCGATTCGGACTTGGCCAGTGCGACGAGCTTCGGGACGGCGCTGGTCAGCCGAAGGCGCCCGACGGCGTCGATTGCGGCGTCGCGGACCTCGGCGTCGGGGTCGTCGAGCCTCGCGACGATCCGGGCGTGGACCTCGGGCGGGAGCTTGGCGACCTCGCGGAGTGCGTGCAGCGCGGCGATCTGGACGGGCTTCGGCTTACCGTCCATGAAGTCGGCGAGGTCGTTCGGCGGGAGGGCGCCCGAGCGGCCGAGGCCGGGGAGGGCCCGTGCGACGAGCTCCGGCGGCGCGGTCGGATCGAACACGAGCGAGAACCGGAGGTTAAACGCCTGGCGATTATTGATACCGCCCAACGCGTCAAGCGCCGCGGTGCGGACGTCGAGCGGCTGGTTCTTGCTCGTGACGACCTGCCCGAGCAGGGGCACGGCTCGGGGCTCCCCCCAGCGGCCGAGCGCGGCGATGAGCGTCGCGCGGTTCGTCGGATCGGTCTCGCGAGGAAGGGCCGCCAGGAAGTTCGCGGCGACCTCCGGCCCGACGCCGGCCAGTCCGATGATGGCCTGCCTCCGCACGCTCGCGTCGAGGTCGACGAGCCCGCGAGAGAGCCCGACGAGGACCGCCTGCATGCCCTGCCTGTCCCAATCGACGGCCTTACTCGGGAACGAGCCTGCGAGCGGATTCGTGCCGAACCACGCGCCGGTCCACTCGGGGTATTTCCGGTACTGGCCGGCGAGGTTCGCGAGGATGCGGGCGCGGACGGTCGGGTCGGTCTCTTCGGACAAGGCGAGGTCGAGGGCCTGGATGGCGGGAAGCGACCAGGATTCGTCGACGAGGGCGAGGGCGTCGTCGCGCTGCTTGGAGTTCTTAAGAGCGGCTTTGATCGCCTCGGTATCCCAGGCATCGAGTTTTCGGATGGCCGTGCGCACCGACCAGGCGACGAAGCGGTCGGAGTCGCCGAGGGCGTTGTAGAGGGCGGCAGCGGCGGACCTGTCGCCGATCCGGCCGAGGGCGATGGCGGCCTCGCGACGGACGGTTGGATCGCGATCAGTGACCAGCTTCGCGAGGGCGGGAACGGCCTCCTTGTCGCGGCGGATGCCGCAGGATCGGGCGGCCTGGCAGCGTACCGTGGCAGCGTCATTTTCCAGGGCAGTGCGGATCGCCGAGCGGGCCGTCGGCGTATTGATGGCGTCGAGTGCCCAGAGGGCATGGACGTTCAGCGCCACGAGGTTGTCCGGTACGCGGCCGAACGAATCCCACAGATACCAACGTAGCCCTGCCTCGACGTCGAGATTGGGCAGCAACTCGCGGCGGAGCGGACCGGGATACATTTGACGCACGAGAAATCGTTGAGCGGCGAGTCGAACGGCGTGGGATGACTGCTGTAGGGAGGCGAAAGCCTGTCCCGAAACTCGGTCGCCAGGCAGTGAAAACCGATGCGTCGGCGGGGCGCGATCTTCCCCTTGATACCGAAGCCGGTAGAGCCGCCCCGTCTTGGGCCCGTCCGCGAGCCAACCGTTGTACGCCCAATCGACGAGAATCAAGCCATCGCGGTCGCCATCGACGGCGATCGAGAACGGCCGAAAATCGCTGATCGCGCCCTTCGTCACCAGCGGCTCACGCTTCTTGACCTTGAACGTCGCTCCGGCCTTGGCCAGCTCGTAGCGAAAGACGGTCTGCAACCCCCAGTCGCACGCGAAGAGGTTGCCGCGATACTTCGGCGCGAGACCGTTCTCGTTGTAAATGATCGCCTGCGCCCCCACGCCGCCGACCTGCCCGCCCGTCACCGGCAAACACCGCCAGGGCGCGGTCAGGAATTCGTACGGGTAGCCATAATGGCCGCCGACGATGTGATGCGTCAGGCTATTGGGCCAGCGCTTGCTGTCGTCGTCGTTGCCGTAGGTGAAGACCTCGTCGCGGTCGGTCAGGGCCACGGAGAGTGGGTTGCACTCGCCGGTCGAGACGACTTCCAGGTCGGAGCCGTCGGGCCGGATGCGGATCACGCCGCCGCCCTTCATGCGGATCGTGGTCCCGTCCTTGCCCACGCCCTTCGGGATGCCCTTGTCGCCCACGGCGATGTAGAGGAACCCATCCATTCCGAGCCGGCATCCCGAGGCGATGTGGTCGTTGATCCCGTTGAACGCCGGGTTCGCCGGGCCGAGGCCGGTCATCAGGTCGACGCGGCGATCGGCGCGGCCGTCACCGTCGGTGTCGGTGAGGGCGGAGAGGAACGGTGCGTGGACGACGTAGAGCGTGCCGTCGATCCATTCCAGACCCATCACAGCGTGGAGCCCCTCCGCGAACGTGTGGACCTTGCCGTCCTTGATCGCGACGACGCTGTCGATCGGCTCGGTGGGCGGGCCCGGCATGTCCATCGGGTCCTGGCCGAGGTAAATCGTGCCGTCGGGGGCGACGACCACGGCCGTCGGGAAGACGATGGCGGGGGCCTGGGCGATCAGGTCGATCGTCCAGCCTTCGGCGACCTTGGGCCTGGGGTCGTCGGCGAGGGCGGGCGACGTGAATAGGACGAGGAGGAGTGCAATCCGTTGCATGGTGTCCGTCCCTGGGCGTTTGAGGCCGTCGTCGGCTTGGCCTGGAGATCGGCGGGCGAATCGGCCAGAATTGTAACCCGATGCCGCCGGCGCGCGCGAGCGCGACCCCCAATGCAGGAGCCTTCCCGACGTGAGCGACCTGACGATCACCAACCCCGCCCGCGAAGTCCCGCCCTATCGGAATCCCAGCTATCCCCACCGGACGCACACGGCCGAGGGGCCGAAGTGGCGGGCGCTGCTGGACGAGTGGACGACGAAGGTCGCGGCGGCGACGTCGAAGCTGAGCGTGCTGGGGAATCACCCCAAGCGGGGCGACTTCGAATTCGTCGCCGATCAGATGCAAGGTGCGCTCGATCAGATCGCGGACACGGCGCGGCGGCTGCCGGGCGAGGTCGGCGAACTGTATGAGGAAGACAAGCACAAGCTCGACCAGGCCGTCGCGGCGCTGGAGCGTCTGCTCAAGAAGTGGGAGGCCCTGGGCTGAGCCGAGGTCCAATTCCCCTCGTCCCGATGCCCTGCGTCGGAACGAGGTCGCGCCGCCTCACGTCCGGTCGATCTGGAATTCGCAATCGATGAGAGGGCCCTGCTCGGTCTCGATCTTATTGGCGATCCGCACGACGTGGACCCACCGATCGCCGTGCTGGTCGAGCTCGAATTCCTCGTCGATCCGCGCCAGCTCGACGAACCAGCCGGCGGCGACCGGCGGCGGGTCGGTCTCCTTGGTGATCGCGAGGTAGGTGTGGCCGGGGTGACCGTTGAAGATCCCGGCGCGTCCTTGTCGATCAGCCAGAAGTCCACCACGACCGGTGGCGGCTCGACCGGCGGCGGGCCGGACTCGTGCGACTTGCCGTCGACGAACGGGTTGTCGCCGTCGAAGAGGCCTGGGGTCGCCGGGTCGGGGTAGACGTGCCAGCAGTAGCCGCGGACGAGCGTGTCGTGGCGGTCGGTGGATCCTCGGTGCATCGCGCTCTCCTCCTCTTGGCGGATCAGGCCGCGGGTTCCAGCTCGACCTTCACCCAGCCCGGTTTGTGGGCGGCGAAGGTCTTGTAGGCGTCGATGACCGACGTCATCGGCTCGCGCCTGGTCAGGACCTTGAGCGGGTCGACCGTGCCGTTGCGCACGAGCTCGACGAGGTGCGGCAGGTACTTGCGAAGGTTGCAATTGCCCATCTTGATCGTGAGGTTCTTGTTCATCGCCAGGCCGATCGGGAACGACGCCATGGTGGGCGGATAGACGCCGATGATCGAGAGCGTGCCGGCCTTCGCGAGCGACGTCACGGCCCAGCGGAAGACCTGCGACGGGGCGTCGCCCGCCAGCCAGTGCCTGTCGGGCTTGGCGCCGATCTGCTCCAGCTCGCGCTCATACTCCTTCCGTGACGCCCGATCGGCCTGCGCGGGGCCGTGCTCGGCCTGGTAGGCGTCGACCCCCACGGCGTCGATGGCGCGGTCGGCACCGATCTTCCCCGTGAGACCCATGATGCCGACGACGGGGTCCTCCGCGTTGAAGTCGAGCGTCTCGGCGCCGAGGTCGCGGGCCATCGCCAGGCGATTGGGCACGGTGTCGACGGCGATGACCCGCGAGGCGCCCAGGTGCATGGCGCTCTGATCGCGAAGAGTCCGACCGGTCCGCAGCCGAAGACGGCGACGTTGTCGCCCGGCTTGATCTCGGCGATGTCGGCCCCGAAATAGCCGGTGGGGAAGATGTCGCAGATGCGGATCGCCTGGTCGTCGGTCACCTCGTCGGGCAGCCTGACCATGCCGACGTTCGCCAGCGGGATCCGCGCGCCGCTCGGCCTGGAGGCGCTGGAACGGGCCAGTCTCCTTCGGCCCGCCGTAGAACGCGGTGCCCGCGAGCGAGCCGTTGGGTTCGCGTTGTCGCACTGGGCGTGATACCCCGCGCGGCAGTACGAGCAGTAGCCGCAGGCGATGGTCGAGGGGATGACGACCCGGTCGCCGACCTTGAAGTTGCGGACATCCTTCCCGAGCTCCTCGACGACACCGACGCCCTCGTGCCCGAGGACCGTACCCGGCTCGACGCCCGGGACCGTACCCCGTACGAAGTGCAGGTCGGTCCCGCAGATGGCGCTGGCGGTGAGGCGGACGATCGCGTCGGTCGACTCCCTGATCTTCGGGTCGGAGACCCGATCGAGCCGGACGTCGCCGACCCCGTGGAACACGACGGCTTTCATGGGTCCGATTACACTCCGGTGGGGTAGGTCTCCGGGACTTCTCCCGCGTGCCATCCTTCGGGCCGGTCGAGCGGGACGAGGGCCGACGTCTCGTCGAGATGGATGACGGCGTCGAACTGGTCGGAAAGTCGGGCGTGGAAGTAGTGGCTGGCCCGCTCGGTCCGCGGCCGGTAGATGACGCCGATCGCGCGTTCGAGCCGCTCGCGGCGCAGGCCATCGGCCGCGGGGCCGCCCGAGCGCAGGTCGAGCCAGAACCGCGGCAGGTCGACGCCGTGAAAGAGGTCCTCGACGCTGCCGTCGAGCGCGGGACGGACGACCATCCGCCGGGGCGGGTCGTCCCAGTCGTCGGCCGCAGTGACGGTCCCCGCGGACGTCGTGAATCCGATGCTGAACGACCGCTCGCCGTGCCGTTGGCGGACGAGCTGGCCGAGGTTGAACTCGCCCCGCTGCGCCCATCTCCGTCGCGCGGGCGTCGCCCAGGTGCGAGTTGTGCGCCCAGACGACCGCCCTGGGCCGTTCGCCCCAACGGCCGAGGTGGTCGATCAGCTCCTCGAGCGTCTCGGCCATGTGCGTGTCGCGGAGGTTCCACGACGAGACCCGGCCGCTGATCATCGTGCGGTAATACGCGCTCGGCGTTCAGGGCGAGCCGGGCGTTCTGCTCGGCGAAGAAGTATTCGTCCTCGGCGACCTTGCCGTCCCGCTTCGAATACTCCGACCTCGCGGTTGCGGAGGTCCTCGAGCTGGCGGACGACCTTCGTCCTCGCACGACCTGTCAATCCGATAGCTCGCCGCGAAGCCGTAGGCCTGCGGATCCTCGCCGAAGTGCTCGAGGCAGGCGTAGCGGGCCCGGGCGCGGTGGGCGGCTTCCTGGTCGACCGTCTCGAGATACGAGACCACCGCGCGGATCGATGTGTAGAGGCTGTAGAGGTCGAGCCCGTAGCAGCCGACGGCATGGATCGAGCCCTTGGGCAGATGCGCATTGTGCCCTTCGAGCCACTCGACGAATCCGAGAACGTCCTGGTTCCGCCACATCCAGGCGGGGAACCGCTCGAAGCCGGCGAGGGCGGAGAGGGCATCGGGGTCGTCTCCCGTGCCCCGGACAAAGCGGTTGACCCGGTAGGCGTCGGGCCAGTCGGCCTCGACGCAGACGGCGGTGAAGCCTTTTTCCTCGATGAGGCGGCGGGTGATCCGCGCCCGCTCGTCGTAGAACTCGTGGGTGCCGTGCGAGGCCTCGCCAATCAGGACGACCTGGGCGTCGCCGATGAGCCTGAGCAGTTCGTCGTAGTCGCGCGATGAGCCCGAGAGGGGCCGGGCGGCCTTCTGGACGATCGCCACGGGGCGATCGCGACGGGTGCGCTACCATGGGTGCGTCCTCCCGACCAGGGACCGGCAAGGTCCCGCGAGAGCAGACGTGCAAACGTTATTCCAACGGTGGTCCGGGGGGAGCCGACCTTAGGGGAGTCCCCGGGGCCAACCCAGGTGCTTCGCCAGGAAGGCGAAGGTCTCCTTGCCGTCGATCTGGTGGCCGCCGTTGAAGACGGCCAGGCCCGTGCGGTCGCCGATGCCGAGCTTGTCGTAGAGGCGCCGGACCTTGGCGTACTCATAGGCGACCCACTCGTCGGGCGCAACCCCGTCGTCATGGCCGCGCTCGACCATGAACGGGCGGGGGGCGATCAGCCCGGCCATCTCGGCATAGTTGAACCGCTCGGCCAGGCCGAACTCATACATGTCGTATTCGATCGTGTAGAGATAGCTGTACTTCCGCTCGATGTTGGTGCACTTGACGGCCCACTCGTTGAAGTCGGCCGAGCAGATCGAGAGGCAGTAGTCCTTGAGGACGGCAGGGACGCGCATGGCGGTCTTGCCGCCGTAGGAAAGCCCGTAGAAGGCGATGCGGGCCGGGTCGACCTCGGGGCGCGACTTGAGCCAGTCGAGCGTCCGGGCGTGCTGGGCAATGATGATCGAGAAGAGCGACTTGCCCAGCGGGTTCGCCTTGCGCTGGAGCTGGCGGAACCGGTCGCCGCCGATGTACGGGTTCTGGGGCGCGTAGACGATGTAACCGAGGTCGGCGAGCCGCGTGCCGAAGCCGTTGTAGGACGATTTCTCGCGACGATCGACGATCGGCTTCGGAGTTCCCTCGAGGCCGTGCTGGCAGACGACCACGGGGCGCTTTTCGCCGGGCTTCAGGTCCTTCGGCAGCAGCAGGACCCCCGAAGCGAAGAGGTCCTCCTCCATGGGAAGCTTGACGGCATAGCCGGTCCATTTCGGCTCGTCGTAGATCTGCGTCGAGAGGACGTCCGATCCCGGAGAATCGAAGGGACGCAGCTTGCCGATCAGCTCCTCTGAGAACTCGGTCCGATACGGCTCCAGCGAGGCCTCCCACGCGGCGGCCGACTTGCGGTCGGCCTTCGACCAGTAGGCGTCGCGGCGCAGCTCGGACGTGCGCAAGACAGATCTGACGTGTAGCCGACCATCCCGGCGACGAGTCGTCCCATCCGGGGACGATCGTGGCCGGCGGTCCGAGGGGCGGGCGGCGGAGTCCGATCGGGCGCACGAGTCAATTGGAGGTCGCCCAGGAACGACTCCAGACCCTGACTGCCCACCGAGACGTGCTGGGATGAGTCGGCCGGTGTGAGCTTCGCGGGCCGGGCGCCGTCACCCTGGTAGGCGATTTCGCCGAGCCGCTGGAACTCGGCGTTCACGGCCTGGAGCGGGGGCGTGGCGAGTCGCCCCGAGGCGGCGTCGCTCCGCCCGTTCAACGGAGGGGGCGGGCCCGTTAGCTCGGGGCCCTTACACGCCTCGATCGTGAGGGCCCGGGGTGAGATCAGGCTGGCAACTTCGGCGTCACCGAACTCGTTTAGGAGATTCCAGACGTTTCGGTAGACCGGCTCCGACCATACCGCCTCGCGCGGGCCGAAGTGGCCCGCGACCCAGGCAGCGTCGATCCTTGTGTCGACCGCCGCGGCGTGGAGCGCGACCAGCCCCCCTTCCCCGATCCCGAAGACGCCGATCGGTCGCTTCGGCTCGCCGTCTCGGGTGAACCAGTCGACGGCGGCCCGGACCTCATCGACCTCGTATCCGATCACGTGCCGCCCTGTTTCGTAGGCCATCCGGTAGATCCACTCGCGATGCGTCAGATTCGTGAACCGAACGAGCGGGCTTCCCGAGAATTCGGTCGACCGGTCGATCAGCGTCGGCACGAGGACGCGGCAGCCTGCCTCGGCCAGCCTCGCAGGGCAGTCGCGGCCTCCGGTCGTGAGCCCGTGGCCCCCCAGACGAGGCCCTCGGGGGGCGTATCTGCATCGGGAAGCGCGACCACGTTCGCCTTGATCGCTCCGACCGGCTCGACGAGCAGGCCCTCGGCCTCGAATCCGGGATAAACGGCCCAGCGCACCGAAATGACCTTCACCGCGTCGTTCGAGGCCAGCGGCAAGGGGATGCCGGGTCCCGAAAGGTAGGTGAGCGTGACGGGCTTGGCCCGGTCATCGGTCGTGCCAAGGATCGCAGCCAACCGCTCACGCTGGGGCTCGACCGACTTGACGTACGCGTCGGCCGACGTGTGAACGCGGTCCCAACGGCCGTCGCGGCGGGCGAGCGCGGCGCGGGTCTCGCGGTCGAGAAAGCGGTGGACGCCCTCGACCATCTCTCGAGCCGGGTCGGCCGGAATCGGCCAGGGCCGCGTGCCCTCGAGAGGGGGCCCGGGCGACGAGGGAAAGACTCGCAGCGACAACGGCGAGCGTCACGGCGGTGGCCTCCAGCTTAGCCTCGGGGCTGGGATGCCACCACGGTAGCCGGCCGGCCGGCCAATTCAAGCCTCCGGAGACGCGGCGACCCGGGGCGAAGCCCGGGTCAACGAGAGTGGGCAGAGCCGGGATCGAACCGGCGACACCAGGATTTTCAGTCCTGTGCTCTACCAGCTGAGCTATCTGCCCGCGTGCAACGCGTGCGAAGGAAGGATAAAGGAACGGGCCAAGGAATGTCAACGGAGGCCCGCAAGCCTTCTCCTTTTCTCCTTCGCCCGCACAGGAGTTAGGACAGGTTGGCCTCGAATCGTGGTTCGCACTCGGCCATACGATGTCGTAGGGTGCGACCCGAGGGAATCCCTCCCCCGTATGACCCGCCACTCGCAACGTCCGAGACAGGCCCTGTGAGACCCGCCACCCGACGCAGCACGCTCTGCCGGCTCCTACAGATCGTCATCGCCCTCCAGTCCGACCGTCGGCCAAACGCCAGCCAGCTCGCCGAGGAATGCGAGGTCAGCCGGCGGACAGTTTTTCGTGACCTGGAGACGATCGCTCTGGCTGGACTGCCCGTCGAATATGACGCTTCCAGGCAGGGATACCGGGTCGCGCCGTCGTGCGCCGTGCGTTCGGCGGTCCTCGACGAGCGTGAGGTGCTGGCGCGTAGCGGTGCTGCTCAGCGGGCGGGGTGGATCGGACCCTTTCGGCCTGACTCGGGCCCGCCCGATCGGCGCTGCGAAAGCTCGTTGTTGGCCTTCCGGATGCGGTACGCCGGAGGGCCGAGGCGCTCGATCTCGCGTTACTCGATCAAGGGCCGCCGGTCCCGTTCGACGGGCAGCGGCGTTCGGTTTACGAGGGGCTGCTCGAGGGAATCGTCGCCGGCGTGCAACTTCGGTTGAGTGTTCGTGTGCCGCCGCGCGGGATCGAGACGACGCGACTGACGCCCTATCGGCTCCTGCGACTCCGCGACGGTTGGGCCGTCGTCGGACGATGCTCGCTGCAGCGCAACGTTCGACTCATCCCGCTCTCGCACGTCACCAAGGTCGTGCCGACGGAGGATCCGGCGACGATTCCACCCCGATTTCGGGTGGATCGCTGGCTCGTGCGGCACGTGGTCGGGCGAGCCTCGACGGGGCCGTCGCGAGGTCCAGCTCCGCTTCGACGCCGAGATTGCCCCCGTGATACGCGACGGCCTCTGGCATCCCTCGCAGCGCGTCGAGCTCCTGCCCGATGGCGGCGTCGACCTCTGGCTCACGCTCGACCGCCCAGAGGACATGGCCGGCTGGGTGCTCGGCCACGGGGAGCACGTCGAGGTGCTCGCCCCCTCTCGCCTCCGGCGAAAAGTCCGCCGCCTCGCGGCTGGGATCGCCCGCAGCTACGGCACACCGCGACGCGAGCCCGTCGCGGCGGCCGATTTCGGGAGGCTGGGTGGTTGACGCTCCCCGACCAGGCATTAGAATACAACCCGTCGCCCCGATCGGGGTCCGGCGGGCGCATAGCTCAGACGGCTAGAGCGCACCCCTGATAAGGGTGAGGTCCGAGGTTCGAATCCTCGTGCGCCCATAGACTCGACGTAAGCCAAGGGGACGATGAGGGTTATTCCTCCTCGTCCTCTTCTTCCTCGACTTCTGGCTCTTCCTCGTCGTCGACTTCCTCGTCGTCTTCCACGACGGCGGCTTCCTTGGCCACGACCGCTGCGGCGGCTTTGGTCGGGGGCGGAGTGCGCGGGATGACGGCTCCGAGCCCCGGAGCGTCGTCGGGCATGGGCTCCTTCACCTTGTGGACGAAGTGGGTCCCCTTGCCCTTCTCGGTCAGCTCCTTGGCCTTGGCCTCGGCGCCCTCGCGATTGGCGTATTCGAAGACGGCGACCTGCTTGTAGGCGTCGTTCATGACGCCCCACACGATCCGCATCCGAGCTGCGGGCTTGGCGGCCTTGGGGCTCTTGGCCTTCGACTTGGCCGGGGCCTTGGGCTTCTTCTTCGGCTTCTTTTCCCCCGAATCCTCGTCGTCGGCATCCTCGACGACGTCCTCGGTATCGTCCTGCTCCATCGGGTCGAGCGGCTCGGCCGCGTCGTACTGCCGGCGCAACTCGCGACGGTCTCTCGGTTTACCTGCCATCCAACCGTCCTTCTTCGGGGAGAGCCTGGGCTCGGATGAGCTGACGCCCCGCTCGGGGTGTCTCGACGGCGATCATAATCCATCGCCCGGCGAAGGCCAGCGGGGGCCTGGCATCGTCCCGCGTGGCAGGCGCTACGAAGACGGGACGCCCGCAGGGGGCGCGGGTGGCAACACGGGGGCCACGGGAGAGCTCGTCCGCCGGTTGACGCCGACTGCCTGGCAGAGCTGGGCGATGACCACGTGCTTCGTGATGTTCAGCGCGACGATGCCGAGGATCACGTTGACCCGGAAGCACCAGAGGTTGACGGCGACGCCGGCCACCAGGCCGAGCAGCGACGCCACGCTGAAGGTGATCCCGCGCCGTTCCATGGCCCGTATTATGGCCGGGCGCGGGCGTTCGGGAAGGGATCGAGGAGGCACCCGGCGGCCGGTCGGTGCCCCCTGGCGTCGGCCCGATGCGCTGTCTAGGATGATCGCATCGATCGGCGGGGGGCCGCGACGGTCCTCTGCGGATGTTGCCTATCCCCGCGTCGAAGCACCTGCGGCCACCGACTCAATCGCGAACCCCCGAGGGGGCCCTGGAATCGATGTCGACCCCGACGACCGCGCGGCCGGAGTGGAGCATCTCGATCGACCCGGTCCTCCAGAAGGAGCTCGAGCAGCACGTCCTGGTCACGAGCTGGGACAAGCTGCTGGGGATCGTCGACACGGTCTACAACTGGGGCCGGCGATCGAGCCTCTGGCCGCTCGGCTTCGGCCTGGCGTGCTGCGCGATCGAGATGATCTGCACCGCGTCGAGCCGGTTCGATATCGCCCGCTTCGGCGCCGAGGTGTTCCGCGGCTCGCCCCGCCAGGCCGACGTCATGATCGTCTCGGGCACCGTCACCAAGACGATGATGCCCATGATCGCCCGGCTCTACGACCAGATGCCCGAGCCCAAGTACGTCATCTCGATGGGCGCCTGCGCCTCGGGCGGCGGGCCGTTCAAGGAGGGGTACAACGTCGTCTCGGGCATCGACAAGTACCTGCCCGTCGACGTCTACATCCCCGGCTGCCCGCCGACCCCGCAGGCCCTGCTGAACGGCCTGATCACGCTCCAGAAGAAGATCGACGGCGAGCGGATCAGCCACCTGTCGTGGTATCGCGACGAGGTCGAGCGCGACGTGCCGATCCCGGTGCTCGGGCCCGACCTGATCGACCTGCGGCTGCTGGAGGTCACCGCCGAGAAGACGGCGCAGGGGCTGATCGAGCAGCGAGAGGAGACGCTCGTCAGGCCCGCCAAGATCCCGGCCCCGCAGCCGGATGTCGAGGAGGCCGAAGCCCCGCCGGAGGCCGCGCCCGCCGCGAAGGCGCCGAGCAAGATCGACCTGATCCGCGCCAAGTCGGCCGGCGCCGCGGCGGCTGCCGGCGAAGCCGCCCCTGCGGCCCCCAAGCCCGCGGCCAAGCCGGCCAAGAAGCAGAAGAAGGCCGAGGCGCGGCCCAGCCTCCGCTGGCTCGGCGAGACGCTGCACAGGGAGCTGGCCGAGCGGCTCAACAACAAGTTCGGCGCGGGCTCGGCCGCGATCATCCAGGCCGGCCTGCTCATCCCGGCCGACAAGCTCCTCCGCATCGGCCGCTACCTCCGCGACGAGAACGTGATCAAGTACGACTACCTCGCCAGCCTCCAGAGCGTCCACTTCGAGGACTGCATCGAGGTCAACTACCACCTCGACAGCACGCGCGCCCCGGGCAAGATCATCGAGCTGCGGGTCCGCACGCGCGAGACGGAGGGCGAGGGCGAGATCCCCTCGGTCAACTCGATCTGGCGCGGGGCCGATTTCCAGGAACGCGAGGTTTTCGACATGATGGGCGTCCGCTTCTCGGGTCATCCCGAGCTGAAGCGGATCCTGATGTGGGACGGCTACGCCTACTACCCGCTCCGCAAGGACTACCTCGAGCCCTATTACGAGGGCCCGACCAAGGTCTTCGACAGCCGCGTCGAGGACGGGCACCATTTCCGGGCCGAGGAGTTCAATCCGTACGGGTCGAACACCAAGATCCCCAAGGGCTGGGACGGCTGGGGCTCGCTCAACCCCGACGACGATACCAAGGGCATCGACTCGATTCCCACGGGCGTTCAGATCAGCGAGCTGGGGAGCGACCAGTTCATCATCAGCATGGGGCCGCAGCACCCCTCGACGCACGGCGTGTTCCGGATGAACCTGCGGGTCGACGGCGAGACGGTCGTCGGCCTCAAGCCGGTCATGGGCTACATGCACCGGAATCACGAGAAGATCGGCGAGCGGAACACGTTCCTGATGAACTTCCCGTTCACCGACCGGCTCGACTATCTGACGAGCATGGGGAACAACTTCGGCTATGCGCTGGCCGTCGAGCAATTGATGGGCGACGACGCAAAGCCGCCCGAGCGTGCCGAGTACATCCGCGTGATCATGGCCGAGCTGACGCGAGTGGCCAGCCACATGTGGTCGATCGGCTTCCTCCTCAACGACCTCGGTGCGTTCTTCACGCCGGCGCTCTACGCAATCGAGGAACGCGAGCTGATCCTCGACCTCTTCGAGTGGGCCGCGGGCAGCCGGATGATGTGCAACTACTACCGGTTCGGCGGCGTCGCGTTCGACCTTCCCAAGGGGTGGCTCGACCGGTGCCGCAAGATCGTCAACGACCGGCTCGGCCGGCGGATCGACGAGCTGGACAGGTACCTTTCCGGAAACGAGATCCTGATCGACCGCGGCCGGGGCGTCGGCGTCCTGACAGCCGAGCAGGCGATCAACTACTCGACGGCCGGCCCGGTCCTGCGGGCCTCGGGCGTCAACTACGACATCCGCCGCGCCGCCCCCTACAGCATCTACGACCGGTTCGACTTTGACGTCGTCACCGGCTCGCATGGCGACGTCTACGACCGCTATTGGGTCCGCCTGATCGAGATGCGCGAGAGCGTCAAGATCCTCAAGCAGGCGGTCAAGGACATCCCCGAAGGGCCGATCCTGCCCGGCAAGAAGAGCTACCAGATCAAGGTGCCCGCGGGCGAGGCGTACTCGCGGGTCGAGAATCCCAAGGGTGAGCTCGGCTACTACGTGTACTCCGACGGCGGCCCGACCGCCTATCGCTACCACGTGCGCAGCCCGAGCTTCATCAACCTGACGGCCCTCGAGCAGATGTGCCTCGGGCACACGGTCGCGGACGTCGTGGGCATCCTCGGGAGCCTGGATATCGTGCTGGGCGAGGTCGATCGCTGAGCGGAATCGCGACCAAGGACCACGGACATGAGCTTCGGCAAGGGCCTGATCATCGGACACTGGGTCACACTCCGGCGGTTCCTCCGCACGTTCGTCGTCGGCCACGGTGCGACCATCAAGCGGCGCGGGGGCGGGCACCAGCCGTTCGACTTCTGGTTCGGCAGGAACAAGCGCGGCGACGAGCCGGTGGTCCTTCAGGACGACGCGACCGAGGGACTGTTCACCGTCGAGTATCCCGACGAGCGCCTGCCGGTCTACGAGCGCTTCCGCGTGCTGCCGATGCTCGTCTACGACGACGCGGACGGCAACGTGCGGTGCACGTCGTGCAACATCTGCGCGAAGGTCTGCCCGCCCCAGTGCATCTGGATGACGCACGCGCAGGGGCCCGACGGCAAGCCGGTGCCCTTGCCCGAGGAATTCTTCATCGACATGGACGTGTGCATGAACTGCGGACTCTGCTCCGAGTACTGCCCGTTCGACGCGATCAAGATGGATCACAACTTCGAGCTGTCGAACTACGAGCGGCATCAGACGCACATCTTCAGCCTCGCCGACCTGCTCGTGTCGTCGGAGTTCTACGCCAAGACCCACCCCGACGCGTGGGAATCGGCGGACGAAGCGACCGAGCGCAACAAGGTTGCAAAGAAGAAGGATCAGCGGCTGCAGAAGGCGTTGGGGCTCGGTGCGAAGCCTGCGTCGACGCCCCGGCCCGCCGCCGCGCCGAAGCCTGCGACCGTGTGATTTCCGTTGATCCGAACGGCCGCCGACTGGCCCCTTGCGACGTGCGCGAGGTCGCCCTATGATGTGACCTCCCCGGCCCGATCCAGGCCCCGAATCAACCCCGGAAGCGTGATGATCCCCTCGCCACCGAAGCCCAAATTCCAGCCTGGGACGCGGCTCCGCGTCGTCCAGCACGTCCGAGTCGGTGACCGGGCCTGGCGGACCGAGGTCGTCGGCATCGTCGAGCGCGAGGGGCTCCGGCCCGTCGGCGGGATGGAGATGGGCGGCAAGTCGGTGTACGTCCATCAGCCGACGATCCGCCTTCGCAAGGCCGACGGCGAGATCACCGTCGTCGCCGTCGACGAGGGGACGCACGTCGAGGAACTCCCCGCGGGCTGACGCGAGGCGAATGGCTATGATCGTTTATAACTACGTCTTCATCGGCATGCTCCTGATCGGCGCGATCGCCTTCGCGCTCCTGCCGGTGGTCGCGATGAACGTCCTCGCTCCCCGCAAGAAGTCGCGGTCGAAGGGCGACACGTACGAGTGCGGCGTGCTGACGACGGGCGAAACCTGGATCCGGTTCCGGATCCAGTATTACATTTATGCGATCATGTTCGTAGTTTTCGATATTGAGACGGTCTTCCTCTATCCGTGGGCCGCCGGCTACGAGTCACTTGGCGACCCGAAGGTGCTGGGGATGTTTGCCTTCACGGAGATGGCGATCTTCCTGGTGATCCTGGCCGTGGGGCTGGTCTACGCCTGGGCGAAGGGTGCGTTGAAGTGGGTCTGAAGCGGGGTCGGATGACGCGGTAGGCGGCGGCATGATGGGACTCGCGAACGGGGGGACGGCAATGCTGATGTGGGCGCAGAGGCCCGACCTGGACTCGATCCCCTGGCTGCGCTGGCTCCTTGTAATCGCGGTGGTCTTTTTTGGGATCTTCCCGGGGATCGTCGCCTACATCGTCCTGGCCGAGCGGAAGATCGCTGGGCGGTTCCAGGACCGGATCGGTCCTAACCGGGTCGGCCCGTTCGGGCTGCTCCAGCCGATCGCCGACGCGATCAAGCTGGTCACGAAGGAGGACATTGTCCCGCACGCGGCCGATAGCTGGGTCCATCTGATGGCCCCGGTTCTGATCGTGGTCTCGGCGTTCCTCGTCCTGCCGGTGATTCCGTTCGGCGTCGGCCTGGCGGCCGTGAACCCGCCGTCGGGACTAATCTACCTGATCGCGGTATCGAGTATGTCCGCGCTGGGCGTGTTCCTCGCTGGCTGGTCGAGCCGGAACAAGTATTCGCTGCTCGGCGCGATGCGGGCCGTGGCGCAGCTCGTCTCCTACGAAGTTCCGCAGGTCCTCGCCGTGGTCCCGGTGATCCTCTGGGCTGGCAGCCTGAGCCTGGTGTCGATCTTCGACAAGCAGGTCGAGTACGGCTGGTTCGTGTTCTCGCCGCCGGGCTTCATCGGGTTCGTGATCCTGACGATCGCCAACATCGCCGAGGTGAACCGGACGCCGTTCGACCTGCCCGAGGCCGAGTCGGAGATCATCGCGGGCTATCACACCGAATATTCCGGCATGCGGTTCGGCGTGTTCTTCATCGGCGAATACCTCAGCGTCTTCGCGGTGAGCTGCCTGGGCACGGCCGTCTTCCTCGGCGGCGGGACGCTGCCATTCCCCTTCACGGGCGAGCCCGTGACGACGTTCGGCGGCGGCGAGACGCTGGCCGCGCTGCTCTTTCTCAACCTGCCGCTGATCGCGATCTTCGCGCTCAAGGTCTCGCTCTACATCTTCCTGATGTTCTGGGTCCTGCGCCACGCTGCCGCGGCTGCGGGTCGACCAGCTCATGAATTTCGCGTGGAAGTGCCTCGTGCCGCTCAGCATCATCAACGTCTTCATCGCGGCGATCTGGCATGAGTACGTCATCCGCCCGGGGATGCCGAACTATCTCCTCGGCTGGGCGATCACGCTGCCGCTGACGATCGTGGCCGTCGTCGCGATCTTCGCGATCTACGCGGCGTCCGCCAGGTACGGCGAGGCCGGACGGCCGACGCCTCACCCGCGACGCAGGCCGATCGCCGCGTCGGGACGAATTTGAGATCCGCGGGACAGACGCCGCCCCTCGCAGGTCGACCCTTTCGCCGGAGCCCTCGGCCGTGAACCAAGTCCTGTTCCTGGTAATCGCGACCGCGGGCGTGCTCGCCGCGCTCGGAACGGTGCTGGCGAAGAACCTCGTCCACGCCGCGCTCTTCCTCGTGGCGTTCTTCTTCCTGATCGCCTGCCAGTTCGTGATGCTCGAGGCCGAGTTCCTCGCGGCCGTCCAGGTGCTCGTCTACATCGGCGCGGTGGCGATCATCCTCATGTTCGGCATCATGCTGACGCGGAACATCCAGGGGGACGAGACGACGCGGGTCTCGCGCCAGGGGTTCGTGGCGTCGGGACTCGCCGTGGTCGGCCTGTTGGCCGTCCTGGTGATGGGGATCAATCAGGAGGAGGGGCCCATCGGCCACACTCCGTGGCGCGAGATGAACGCGAGGCCGGCGATCGGCCCCGACGCCGACCTGAAGGCGACGCCCCGGGCGAAGGCCATCAACAGCATGGGGACAGTCGTCGGCGGCGAGCTCCTCTCGCGTTACCTGGTCGCCTTCGAGATGGCGGGCGTGCTGCTGACGGCCGCGCTCGTCGGCGCGATTGCGCTGGCGATGTCGGACGCGACGAGCGACGACGATCCCTCGGCCCGCGTCCACGAGCGCGAGGCGACGGCGTTGGCGAGGGCCGACGCCGAGCATGAGGCCACACTCACCGGCGCGGGGGCTTGAGGCGATGAACGACGTGCCGCTGATCTGGTTCCTCTACTTCGCCGCCGCGTGCTTCTGCATCGGCCTGATGGGCGTGCTCGTGCGCCGGAACGCGATCGCCGTGCTGATGGCAATCGAGATCATGCTCAATGCGGCCAACGTGAACCTGATCGCGTTCTGGCGGTACGGGCCCGAGTCGCCGACGAGCGGGCCGCTCGCGGGCCCGATGCTGGCCATCTTCGTCATCACGATCGCCGCGGCCGAGGTCGCCGTCGGCATCGGGCTGATCCTGCTCTGCTACCGGCGCTGGCACGCGGCCGACGTCGACAGGTACGACACCCTTTCGGGATGAGCCGATGCCGTCCGTGAGCCCTCCCATCCCGACCGAGTTCGTGCACCTCGCCCCCGAGATCGTGCTCGGCGTGCTCGGCCTGTTCGTGCTGCTCTACGACGTCGCCGCGCTGCGGGGCCGGCCCTCGGCCGTGCGCTCGCGAGTCCTCGGCACGGTCTCGATCATCGGGTCGCTGGTCGCCCTCGCGGCGACCTTCGCACCCGAGTTCTTCGACATCCGCGCGGGGCTGGACGAGGACATGCTCTTCCAGGGCACCATCCTCGGGAGCCCGCTGGTCGAGCGGGTCAACTCGCTGATCATCGTCCTGCTGGCGTTCGTGCTCGGACTGTCGATGACCTGGACCTTCACCGAGCACTGGGGCGAATACTACGCCCTGATCATCTGGGCCGCCGTGGGGATGATGCTCCTCGTCGCCTCCGAAGACCTGCTGACGCTGTTCATCACTCTCGAGACCATGACGATTTGCCTTTACCTGGTCACGGCGTTCGAGAAGGACAAGCGGCGCTCGGCGGAAGGTGGCCTGAAGTATTTCGTCTACGGGTCTGTCTCGTCGGCGCTCTTCCTGTTCGGGCTGAGCCTCCTGTACGGGCTGACCGGGACGACCTCGATTTCCGGGATCGGCGTCGCGCTGTCGTCGACGAACGGGCGGTTCGGCCTCGAGAAGAATCTCGCCGGCGCGTCGGCCGTGCTCTTGGTGCTGGTTGGGTTCGGATTCAAGATCGCCGCCGTCCCGTTCCACCAGTGGGCGCCGGATGCCTATGAAGGGGCCCCCGCCCCCGTGACCGCGTGGCTCGCCACCGGCTCGAAGCTCGCGAGCATCATCGCCCTCATGAAGGTGCTGGTGCAGTCGCTCGGTCCCTGGTCGAACTCGGTCGGCGACCTGACCTCGCCGGGCTGGGTCGGGATCGTCGCGGTCATCGCGGCCTTGACGATGACCTATGGCAACTTCGCCGCGCTCGCTCAGAAGAACCTCAAGCGGATGCTCGCGTACTCGTCGATCGCCCATGCCGGCTACATGCTCGTGGGCATCCTCGCGCTCGTCGTCGCCTCGAGCGCAGCCGCCGCGGGCTCGGTGCTCTTCTACCTCGTCGTCTACTCGGTGGCCAATCTCGGCGCGTTCGCCGTCGCGGCCTGGCTCTACCGAGACAAGGGGTCGGACCAGATCGAGGACCTCGACGGCTTCGGGAAGCAGTACCCGCTGCTGGCCGTCTGCGTCCTTCTGCTGATGTTGTCTCTGATCGGCCTGCCGGGGCTGGCGGGGTTCTTCGGCAAGCTCTTCATGTTCTCCGAGGCACTGAGCCAGGGCGACGACCGGCACCGGCTCACGTTCCTCTGGCTCGTCGGGCTGGGGCTGATGAACAGCGTGGTCTCGGCGTTCTATTACGTCCGCGTCCTCCGGGCGATGTTCCTCCGGCCGACGCGCGGGACGGCGCTCAAGCCGCCGACGCTCACAATTCGCCTCGCCCTGGTGGGCGCGACGGCCGTGTGCATCGCCTTCGGCCTCTATCCGAGGCCGCTCCAGGACGAGTCGAATCGGCTCGCCGACTCGCGGATGTTCCGGCTCGGCTCGGAGCAGCGGGCCGTCGCCGCGGCAACGGCGACCGCGACCGCGTCGCTCTTCCAACGAGGCGACGCCCTCGGGACAAAACGGGGTCAGGAGCCGTAGAGTTCAAGGCACCTGACCCCGTTTTGTCCGGGCCCCATACCGACCGCGATGAGACACCGCCGATGGCCATCGTCAACACCATGCAGAAGTGCCTCGACAGCCCCTACCTTTTCGAGGACGCGGCCGCGCGCGACCGGATCGGCGGCCTGATGGCGACGGCGGCCGACCGGCTCGAAGCGGCGGCAAACATCCAGTCGACCGGCCAGGGCGACCCGGCCGACGTCAGCCTCTTGAGCTACGAGGCGATGTTCTCGTGCCTTCGGCGCTGGTTTACGCCAAGGGCTATCGTGAAGCCGGCCTGAGGTGCCTGATGCTGGCCTGCGAGCAACTCTATGTGAAGCCGGGCCTGCTCGACGCGAATTTCATCCATGCATTCGAGCGGTCGCAGGGGTTGAAGTTGAAGCCCGAAGAGGCGCTGGCCGCGGCGTCGCGGTTCGTGAAGCGGACGATCGAACTGCTCTCGCAGTAAGAGTGGTGCGAAGGACCAGGTCATGATCGGGAGGGCGAGGCTCCCGCCGAGCCGGGCGCCAACCCCGGCTCGGCGGGAGCCTCGCCCTCCCAGGACCAGCCGTCGGCCCGTCTGGGGCCCTCTCGCGGCCTTGACCATCTCGGCTCGATCGGAGATAACCCGGCCTCATGGAAGAGCGTCGCCGGGCGGTCGTCCGCCCTGATGGCGCTCCGTCCCGACGATCCGCCAAGGATGGGGGAGCCGGATGGGGATCGACCCGACCCGAGCCGAGGCCGTGCGCCCGGCCTCGCTGCCACACCGCTGGACCCGGGTCGACGATCCGGACGCCGTCGCGGTCGTCGCCTCCTACTCGACGATCATCGCCGGCGCCGGCCCCGCGGGGCTGACTGCGGCGTATGAGCTGACTAAGCACGGCCACCCCTGCGTCGTGCTTGAGGCCGAATCCGCGCTCGTCGGCGGGATCAGCAGGACGGATACGTACAAAGGTTACCGCTTCGACATCGGCGGCCACCGCTTCTTCTCGAAGAGCGACGAGGTCAATCGCCTCTGGAAAGAGATCCTCGGCGACGAGCTGATCGTCCGCGAGCGACTGAGCCGGATCTTCTACAGCCGCAAATTCTTCTACTATCCGCTCCGGCCGTTCGATGCCCTGTCGAAGCTTGGCATCGTGCGCGCGACGAAGATGGTCCTGAGCTACATCAAGGCCCGAATCCGGCCGATTCGGCCCGAGCGGAGCTATGAAGATTGGCTCGTGAACCGCTTCGGACGCCTGCTCTTCGAGACGTTCTTCAAGACCTACACCGAGAAGGTCTGGGGGATGTCGACCGACACGATCTCGCCCGACTGGGCGGCGCAACGGGTCAAGGGACTCGACCTCTATCGGACCATCATCAACGCGTTCCTGCCCGGCCGTCGCGGTGAGGATGGCGAGGTCATCAAGACGCTGATCGACCAGTTCCGCTATCCTCGGCTCGGTCCCGGGCAGATGTGGGAGGCGGCGCGGGACAAGGTGAGGGCCGGCGGTGGTGCCGTGCATATGGATGCCGCGGTCGAGTCGATCGAGCACGACGGATCGGCGATCACCGCGTTCGTGACGAAGGACGCGCGCGGGCGTCGGACCCGATATCTGGGCCATCACTTCGTGTCGTCCCTGCCGGTCCGCACGCTGATCCGCTCGATGACGCCCGCGGCGCCGGCCGAGGTCATCGAGGCCGCCGGCGCGCTGAGGTACCGCGACTTCCTCACGGTCGTGCTCATCATCGACAGGGCCGAGACATTCCCGGACAACTGGATCTACATCCACGAGCCGGACGTGCGTGTCGGCCGGGTGCAGAACTTCAAGAACTGGTCGCCCTCCATGGTGCCCGACCCGTCGAAGTCGAGCCTGGGGCTGGAGTATTTCTGCTTCGAGGGCGACGACCTCTGGACGATGGCCGACGACGAGCTAGTGGCCCTGGGCCGGCGCGAGATCGACGCGATCGGGCTCGTGAAGGCGACTGACGTGGTCGACGGCTGCGTCGTGCGCATGGCCAAGGCCTATCCGGTCTACGACGACGCCTATCAGCAGCATCTCGCGGTCATCCGCGCCTGGCTCAAAGGATTCCCCAACCTCGAGCTGGCGGGCCGGAACGGGATGCACAAGTACAACAACCAGGATCACTCGATGATGACCGCGCTCCTGGCCGCGCGGAACATCCTGGGGCTCGGGACGTTCGATACCTGGAAGGTGAACACGGACGCCGAGTACCACGAGGACGGCCCGGAGGCGGCCGAGGCCGGCCGCGCGGTACCGCGGGCGATCTCGACGGGATGAGCCGAAGGGCTCGTTCCGGATTCCGGTGCTCGTTCGCCGGGATAGCCCGCGACCGGCCTTGAACGGGGCCCAATCCCCACAAAGCCGCTCCAAGGTGAACGAAAGGCGTACGCCCGGGTTCGGTCGGCGCGGGGTCTTGGGTTCGCTCGGCCCTCCGAGGCAGGCCCGCGACCCGCCCAATCTGCCCGGAGCCTCCGGACACACCGAGTCGGCCGGCCCGTTCGCGCGGGGCCGCCCGTCTGATAGCCTGGGACAAGGCCGGCCCGGACCCGGGCCGCATCCCGATGGGCGAAGCGACGAAGGGGAGTCCGTGCGACAGGTCGGCAGCGTCGCGAGCGAGCGCGAGGCGAACCTCTTCGCCGATTACCTGCTCGCGCAGAAGATCCCAGCCAAGGTGCTGGCGACGAAGAACGGCCGCAGGGAGATCTGGATCCAGAACGAGGACCACGTCCCCCGCGCCTCGGAGGAGTTTCGCGCCTTCGTCGCGGCGCCCGACGACCTGCGTTATCGCGACTCGCGAGACGTCGCCCGCGAGGTCCGCCGCGCCCGGGAGAAGGCCGAGAAAGAGCACGCCAAGAACACCCGCGACCTGCGCGATCGCTGGGAAGGTCCGAGCTGGCGGAGGTATCCGCTCACGGTCGGGCTCATGCTGACCTCCATCGCGGTGACCGTGCTCACCAATTTCGGCCGCGAGGACCTGCGCCAGTTCGACATGCACAATCCCGAACGCGCCGTCGCTCGAGCGGAAGCTCCTCTTCTCGGATTACGACGTCGTGCTCGAGCCCAAGGGCTTCTTCCTGGAGCCGAGGCTGGTCGGGCACGGATTCGCCGATATCCTCCACGGCCAGGTCTGGCGGCTGGTCACGCCGATCTTCCTCCACTTCAGCATATGGCACGTCGTCTTCAACATGTCGGCCCTACGTTATTTCGGCGGACTGATCGAGGTCCGCAAGGGGACGCGGAAGCTGGCGATCCTCGTGCTCGTGTCGGCCATCGCGTCGAACGTCGGCGAGTGCGTAATCGAGCTGCAGAGCCGCGACGTTGTCCTGTTCGGCGGGATGTCCGGAGTCTGCTACGCGCTGTTCGGATACCTCTGGATGAAAGGCTGGGCTCATCCCGAGGAGGGGCTCGGGGTGAACGACAACACGGTCGTCATGATGATCGTGTGGTTCCTGCTCTGCTTCACGAAGGTCCTCGGCCCGGTCGCCAACGCGGCGCACGGCGTCGGGTTGGCCGTCGGCATGACCTTCGGTTTGACACGCTTCTGAGTCGATCGCGAGGGGCACGTCGCGCCATGCATATCGGCTTCGTTTCCGCGATTTTCCCCGACCAGTCCTTCGCGGACGTCGCGCGTTTCGCGGCGGCCGCGGGCTTCAAGAGCGTCGAGGTGATGTGCTGGCCCCCCGGCAAGGCCGAGCGGCGGTACGCGGGGGTCTCGCACCTCGACGCCACTGCGATCAACGAGTTCGAGGTCGAGCGAATCCACGGGCTCCTGAAGCTGCACGGACTTTCGATCTCGGGCCTCGGCTATTATCCGAACCCGCTCTCGCCCGACGAGTCGGAGGCGACGCTCGCGGTCCACCACATCAACAAGGTGATTGACGCGGCGGCGGCCCTCGGCGTGAGGGTGGTCAACAGCTTCGTCGGCCGCGACCCGGCAAAGTCGGTCGAGGAGAACTGGCCGAGGTTCCTCGAGACGTGGCGGCCGATCGTCGCCCATGCCGAGGAGCGGGGCGTGCGGATCGGGATCGAAAACTGCCCGATGCTCTTCACCCGCGACGAGTGGCCCGGCGGCAAGAACCTCGCCACGACCCCGGCGATCTGGCGGCGGATGTTTTCCGACATTCCCAGCTCGAGCTTCGGTCTGAACTACGACCCGTCACACCTGATCTGGCAGCAGATCGATCACGTCGCGCCGCTGTACGAGTTCCGCGACCGGATCGTCCACGTCCACGCCAAGGATGCCCGAATCGACCGTGCCGCGCTTGAGAGCCACGGGGTCTTGTCCTACCCCAAGCTCTGGCATACCCCCAAGATCCCCGGACAGGGCGACGTCCGGTGGGGATCCTTCATCGGGGCACTGAACGACCTCGGCTATCACGGCGCGGTCTCGATCGAGGTCGAGGACCGGGCTTTCGAGGGGTCGCTGGAACGGCGGCGAGAGTCGTTGATCATTTCGCGGCGGTTCTTGAGACAGTTCATCGTGTCGTAGGGTCCGCGAATGATCGAGACACACCCATCAACGCCCGCCGTCGACCTTTCGGTCCTTGTCCCGGTTTACAACGAGGACGGGAACGTCGTGCCGCTCCACGCGGAGCTGGATGCGACCCTCCGCGGCGGCCCGCTCCGCTACGAGCTGATCTTCGTGGACGACGGCTCGCGAGATGGCACGGCCGCGAAGCTCGGCGCGATCCAGGCGGCCGACCCCGAGCATGTGCGGGTCGCCTTTCTCCGCCGGAACTGCGGCCAGACCGCCGCGCTCTCCGCGGCCCTGGACCTGGCCCGCGGCGAGATCCTCATCCCGATGGACGGCGATCGTCAGAACGATCCGGCCGATATCCCCCGGCTGCTCGAGAAGCTCGACGAAGGGTTCGACGTCGTCTCGGGCTGGAGGAAGAACCGGCACGACACACTTCTGACGCGGAAGATCCCATCGCGGATCGCCAACCGACTCGTCGCCAAGATATCGGGCGTCGCGCTCCACGACTTCGGCTGCACGATGAAGGCCTATCGACGCCGCGTCCTCGAGGGCGTGCGGCTCTACGGCGAGATGCACCGGTTCATCCCGATCTTCGCGAGCTGGCAGGGGGCGCGGGTCACCGAACTGGTCGTCAATCATCGGCCGCGCACCCAGGGGCGGACCAAATATGGGCTGGGCCGGACATTCAACGTGGTGCTCGACCTCATCCTGATCCGGTTCTTTCAGCGCTATGCGCAGCGTCCGATCCACCTGTTCGGGCGGATCGGGCTCTGGTCGATCTTCCTGGCGTGTCTCTGCTTCGCGGCGATGCTCTACTTCAAGTATCTCTTCCCCTGGCCGATGGGCTGGAACGCCCAGCCGAAGTCGTTTGTCGAAACTCCTTTACCGCTCCTGACTGTGATGTTCTTCCTCGGCGGGGTGCAGAGCATCCTGATGGGCGTCCTTGCCGAGATGGTGATGCGGACTTATTACGAGACGCAGTCGAAGACGACGTATCTTCTGGGCGAGGTCCGGCAGGACCTGAACAAGTCGCTCGAGGAGCCGGCCGAAGTTTCCTGACGGGTTTGGCAAGCGACGCGAGTTCGGCGAGACGCAAGGGGAATTTGTCGAGGAAGGCCGGAAATTCCTCACACGCGGCCCGACCGGCGTTCGATAAGAACACCACATGACCGGCGGACGTCGATCGGGCGGACGGGGGCGGATTCCTCCGAGCACGCCGAGGCGACCCGTCCCGGCGAAGGTCGCCTTGGGGTCGGAGAAGCCCCTCGGCCCGTTGGCGAACGTTCCCAAGGAGGGGAAATCCCATGACCCGATCCGCGCGATTGAAGGGCCGGCGCGCCCTGCGCTGGGTTCGCGGCCTGATCGCGGGCGCCGTGGTGGCGGTCGTCTCGACCAATATGGCGGGCTGCGGAATCTCGTACGTCTTCCGCAATATCTCGCCGCTCCACCCGACCGGCTGGTCGTTCGCCTGGCCGATCCTGCCCTCGCAGCAGCAGCGGCTCGAAGAGGACATGGCCCGCGAGGACCGCGACCGTGTGCCGATCCTCGACCCGATCCCGGGCGAGTTCGCCCCGCCGACCTGCCTCGACCCGCCCAGCGAGAACGAGGTCTGGATGAAGGTGCCGAAGTTTCGCAACGGCTGCCCGCCGTTCTACGAGACCCAGCGGAACAACGCCCGATTCATCATCGAGAAGATCGGCGAGAAGGTCGACCCCTGCAAGATCTACCCGCTCGCCGGCCCGTGCCAGCTCGTCCACTGCCACTACAAGTGCTCGGTGTACTTCGACGAGGTCTACACCGGCGACTACCCGATCCCGTTCACCCACCGCAAGGCCCGCGTCGAGGTCGTCTACATCGACAAGGACCACCTCCGCCGCTGCGGCGGGCCCGCGGTTGCCACATCGCCGCCGTGATGCCCCCCGGGTGACGATGCCCATCCCTCGAGCCCCGCGGCCCTCAAAGGTCCGCGGGGCTCGGCGTTTTGTCATCGGGGGAAAATCCGCCTCAGGTCGTCCTTCGTGGGCTGCGAGCCGTACTCGCAGACCTCGAAGGCCTCGGCCGTCTTCACCGCCTTGCCCGCGTCCTCACCGAGCTCCTCGATAAGCCTGGCACGGAAGCGGTCGGCCGTGGCCCGGTAGCGGCGAGCGAACCGATCTCCGAGCCATTTGCGTCGCTGCGCCTTGTCAGTCGGGACGTCGGTGAGATGGCCGTCGAGCCACGGATTCCACTCGTAGAACTGCGACTCGATCTTGTCGATGGCATCCAGCTTCGTCTCCAGAACGGAGTCGATCGGCACGACGGCGTCGGCCTCGAACGGGTTGGGCTTCTTGAACGAGTCCTCGGTGTAAAGGAAGACGGGGTTCTTGCGGAGCGAGGGCGTGTCGGGGCAGAAGCTCGGGACGATGACCATGAACGCGGCGTCCTGGAGCAGGATGCCGGTGTAGCGATGGTCGGGATGGTAGTCGTTGGGCCGCGGCCCGATGACGACGTCGGCGTTCCACTCGCGGATCTTCCGGGTGATCGTCCGCCGGTTCTCGAGCGTCGGCATCAGCTCGCCGTCGTGGATGTCGAGGACCTCGGTCTCGACGCCCAGCACCTTGGCCGCGGCCTTGACCTCGGCCGTCCTGCGGCGGGCGAGGATGGCGCCGGCCATCTCGTGGTGGCCGATGTCGCCGTTGGTCACGCTCACGAACTTCACTTTGTCGCCGCGCTTCGCCCAGAGGGCCGCCGTGCCGCCCGCGTCGAGCTCGCAGTCGTCGGGATGGGCGCCGAAGACGATGATCCGCAGCGGCTCGGCGGCGGCGGATGTCGACGGGAGCAGCATCAGGGCCAGTGCCAGCCCTCCGATGACGCGGTCCATTGTTCGGTCTCCGGGCGTTGTCGGAATCGGGAATCAGTGTGCGGGCGCAGTCTTACCGTCGCGGGGATGGATCCGAATCCAATGATCCGTGAAGACGGCCCCCTGAACGACTTCGCGCCGGGGCATGTGGCAGCCGACGCACCCGCCCGCGGGCGAGACGGCGCAAATGGTCTGGGGCGCGGTCTTGTGACACGACAGGCAGGTCGCCTCGTAGCGAGCGGTGTCGGTCGAGGTCGTCGCATGGGGATCGTGGCAGCTCGTGCAGCGGAGCGTTTGACCGCTCCCCTCGAAGCAACGCGAGGCGAGCAGCCCGACCGGAGCGAAGCGGACCAGATGCTCGTTGTCCGGCCTGACCGCGCCCGGAGGTACGTCCTCGGGCAGCCGGTGGCAGCGTCCGCAGAGCCTGATCTCCTGGACCGCGCTGGATCGCCGCGGCCCGAAGGGCATCCTCAGCGGGGTCGAGCCGCCGCCTCGCCGCCTCGACGTGGGCCCTGCCCGGCCCGTGGCAGCGTTCGCAGGAGACGTTCAGCACCATCGTCGCGACGTCGAGCGTCTCATCTCCACGGTCCGACAGAACCGTGACGTGGCACGCGAAGCATCTCTTGATTTCCTCGGAGTCGATCTTTCGTCCTTGCGGCGCCCGCTGAGACGATCCAACGTCGTACGGCTTGCCCTGCCCCGGCGTCGTATCGAGCCGCGGACCGTCGTAGACGGTCATCCGATGCTCGATTCCCGCGAGATGCGCGGGGTCGGTGTCGGTCATCGTCACGAAGGTGGTGGCATGATGACCGGACCCGAAGGCATAGTCGAGGGCTCGGACGTCGGCCCCGCGAGGAGTGGTCCGGTCCGCGATGACCCGCCCTTCCTCGCGCCGGTATTGGAAGGTGGCGCCGGGTTCGGACGGGTCGGCGACCTGCTTGCCGTCGAGCCATGCGGCCAGATCGGTCCTGTCGGCCACCCGGCGGAGAGTCTGGCTGTGGCCGGAATGGTGATAGAGGGCCGACTCGCCGGGGTGACACGACCGGCACGACGCCTCGCCGGCGAAGAGTTCCTGATAACCGAGCGCCGTGGGGTGGCTGCGGGCCCGTTCGGCCGATCGATGGCGGACCCATACGGCGCACGCCAGGACCAGCGCGACGCCGAGACCGGCGACGATGAGCCGCCGACGCAATCCCGGCGAGGCATCGGCTGCCGGGGCAGGCACGCCGCGTTCGCCGATTGGTTCGCGCTGGGACAAGAGTTCGACCCTGTCGTCTGCGGCGGAGACCTGGCCGGGGGAGACGAGGCTCCCGACGAACGTCCATCCTATTGACGACCGGTCGGGCCGTCCAGCGATCGCGAATTCGGCGTCGTGACCGCTTGGCGGCCGGGACGAGTCCGACTTAGACTGGACTTTCATGAGACTGTCCCTGTTTCGGACCAACGTGTTCGGCGTGCTCGCGATCGCCGGGTCGATGGCGTCGGCCCAAGAGCCGGCGCCGAGCCGCGACGCACTCGAGCGTCCCGAGGGGCATCGGATCGGCGGGTCATTCCGCGGCGACGCGAAGGCGGGATTCCAATTCCTGCCGGATGATGGCTCGCCTGCGATTCCGATCGACGGGGCGGCCGAGATCGCGCTGGGCGGCAAGGGTCCCTCGGCAAAGGCCGGCGTCCCTCCCGTGCAGGTCGTGCTCGGGTGGGACCAGCGCGTCTCGGGGCAACTCGTGGGATTGGACGAGACGACGATCCGTCTGACAGATGGGCCGGGTGGGCGACCGGTGAACGTAGAACGGGCCGGCGCGCTCGGGCTCCGCCAGCGGCCAGGCGAGGCGATCGAGCTCATCGATGGTTTCGAGTCGATCGATCCCGCGCGGTGGTCGCACGTCGGCGAACCGAAGGTCGAGGCCGAGCCGAGAGTGGCGGGCGAGCGCAGCCTCCGGCTCGGCGCCGACGGATCTGCGATCACCGCAAAGCTCGCCGAACCGGTAGCCCAGGGCCGACTCGAGTTGGCCTATCACGACACCGACGAGGTCGCCGCCGGCGCGACGTGGTTCGTCGACCTCCTCTTCCGCGGAGAGACCGGCCCCGAAACGGTCCGGGCCGTGCTCGGGTGGTCGGAGGAGAGCCTGGGCGTGTCATCGACCGGCGGACCGGTGCTGGCCGTCCAGAGGCTCGCCCGCAAGGCCGGTTGGCATCGCCTCGAGGTCCGATTCGGGCCCGATTCTTCGGAGCTGTCCGTGGACGGCGACTCCCTGGCTCGCGGCAAGGGTACGACGGGGCCGCTCGTCGAGGTCCGGATCGGTACGTCCCTCGCGGGCGAGCGACCGGCGGCGAAGGTCGCGACCCATGTCGATGATTTCCGCCTGGTGCGGATCGCCTCAGTCGTCACCTCGACGGAGACCGACCCGGGACAGGACGAGGCCCGGCTCATCGAGGGGGATCAGGTGTTCGGATCGATCCCCGGGGCCGATGCCCGATCCGTGACGATGGTCGTCCTGGGCTCGAAGATCCAGTTACCCTGGTCCCAGGTTGCTGCCCTCTATTTCCGCCGTGCGTCGCGGCCGTCGCGCGACGTCGAGGGGCTGCTGTGCCGGATCGAGTGGCGCTCGGCACCGGGCGACGACCCGCGCGACCTGGACAAGGCCGAGGGCGCCCTCGTCCGTGCCGACGCCGAGGCTTTCACCATGGAGACGCCCTATGCCGGCACCCTCGTCGTCCCCCGCGATCGCCTCCGAAAGCTCGTCGTCGAGGCTTCCGGCACGAGGCTCGTCATCGACCCAACGGCCCATCACCTGGGCGACGAGGTCTCGACGAAGGGGCACGAAATGCTCGACCCGCCCCAGCCCGAAGGCGGCCAGCTCGAGCGCATCTTCGCGCTCAAGAAGGCGCCTGCAGCCGGTGAGTCGGCAAAGCTTGTGATGGACGTCGTCCAGGTCGTCGGTGAGGCGCAGGGGCTCGAGTTCTCCAACCTGATCCGCGCCGGGGAGCTGAGGACGAAAGTCTCGATTAACGGCAAAGAGTTCGACTATATCAACCGGCACATTTCCAGCCGCAACGAGAAGCCGGAGCGGATCCGGCTTCCAATCCCCGCAGGGCTGCTCAAGGCCGGCGATAACAAGCTCAAGGTCGTCCAGACCGGGACGAGCAACGACCCCAACTATTTGGACGACCTCGGGATTGTCGGCATCGCGCTCGAGTTCACGAAGGCCGCGGAGAAGCCGTAGCTCCCTCCGTCGCCAGTCTCGCTGATCCCCACGTTTTCCGGGCGGCCTTATCGTGAAGACATTGAGCCGCTGCCTGGTCCGGCACGCGCACGCAATCGCCCGCGAACTCGGGGCGAAGGCGGTGCTGCTCTACGCCGACGTGGTGGAGGATGAGCAGGACCTTTCAGACCTCGTGCAGGGGGTCGACTTTCGCGTGATCCTCGTGACGCGCCGGCCCGGAATCGTACCGCCCGAGGGGTGGGGCGAGCTCTGCAAGGTCGTCCGGGTGCCCGATCTCAAGATGACGCGTGCGGGACGGATCAAGCTCGCGCTGCTGGTCGCCGCGGCGGAGGGTCTGGTGAAGGCGGGCGAGCGCATCGTCTGCACGACGGGAGTCGACGGGTCGGGCCGGGTCGACACGATCATGGTCCTGGAGCTCGGCAGCGAGCTGGAGCTGGTGGGCGACCTCGCGGCCGAGCCGCTCCCGTCGGACATCGCGCCGGCCGTCTTCGAACGCATGCTCACCCTCGCGGGCGAGCTGGGCGCCGAGGGAAGGGAGGGCCGGCCGGTGGGGACGCTCTTCGTGCTCGGGGACAGCGACCATGTGCTCGAGCAGAGCCGTCAGCTCGTGATCAACCCATTCTTCGGATATCCTGAGGCCGAGCGCAACGCGCTCGACCCTCGTCTTGAGGAGACGATCAAGGAGTTCTCGGCCATCGACGGCGCCTTCGTCGTCCGAGGTGACGGCGTCATCCTCTCGGCCGGCCGCTATCTCTCGCCGGCCGCAAAGCCCGAGGAGCCGCTCTCTCAGGGCCTGGGCACCCGCCACGAGGCCGCGGCGTCGATCACAGTGACCACCGACGCGCTGGCGCTCTGCGTCTCGCAGTCGACCGGGACGGTTTCAATCTACCGCCGGGGCCGGCTCATGACCGACATCGCCAAGCCGAGGAGCCTGGTGAGCGACGGGCTCTAAGCCGAGATCACCGGTTCTTGTTGATCAGGTCGAAGTAGCCCTGGACGTGCTTCTCGACGCTCTTGGGCACCTTCTGGTTCGTCAAGGCGTCGGCGGAGCTGCCCGAGGCCGTCTCGATCTCCCCCTGGACGGAGACGAGGCTCTGGCCCTTCTTCTGGGTCGAGGGCGGTGCGAAGCCTTCGGCGACGGCCTTACCCTTCATGAGCTGGCTCGGCGTCTTCGTGCCGTAGAAGCGGACGTCGTCCTCGGCCTCGGGGCGGTCGCCCTGGCCCCGGCCGCGGCCCATGCCGTTGCCGTTGTTGCGGCGGCGATTGCTGCCGAACTGGCCCAGGCTGTCGCCGAATGAGTTCGGCATGTCCGCGCCGTTCATGCCGTCCTTCGCGTCCTGGAGCTCGGCCAGGGCCGAGTCGAGCGACTGCAGCTCCTGCATCTGCTGGGCCATCTCCTCCATCTGCTTCTGCGAGAGGCCGAGCTGCTCGGCCGCCTTCTTGAGGTCGCCCGCGGTCATCTGCTTCTCGGCGTTGGCGAGCTGGTTTGCGAGCTTCTGGAGGTTCTCGAGGCTCTTCTTCTGCTGGTCGAGCTTGGCCATTTCCTGCTCGAACTGCTTCTGCGAGAGGCCGCCGTTCTTGCGGGCCTGCTCGAGCTGCTGCTTCCGCTGCTCCATGTTGGCGGCCTGCTTGAGCTGCTTGCTCAGCTCTCCGAGCTGTTCCTTGAGGGCCTTCTTCTCCTGCTCGGTCATCTTGCCCGAGGCGAGCTTCTCCTGGAGCTTCTTCAGGTCGCTCGCGGCCTTGTCGAAGTCGCCCTTGGCGAGGTCCTTCATGAACTCGCCGGCCGGGCCGTCCTTGCCCATCTGCTGGAGCTGCTGGAGCTGGCGATTCACCTGGTCGGGCGAGCCGAGGGCCTTCTGCCGCTCCTTGACGGCGTCGGTGAGCTTGTTCAGGGCCATCAGGGCCTTGTCCTTCTCGGCGGGCGGGGCCTTCGCCAGCTCGTTGGCGGCCTTCTCGACCTCGCCGAGCAACTTCTCGGCCTCGGCGAACTTGGCCTTGTCCATGTCCTTGCGCTGCGCGGCGATCCGCTCCTTGAGCTGCTCGGTCTTCTTGGAGACGATCTTCGGGTCGATCTTCTCGTCGGACCTGGTGGAAGTCCCGGCCTTCACCATCTTCTCGGAGAGCGCGGGGACGAGAAACACCGCGCCGGCCAGAAGCGCCGGGATCAGCGGGGCCCAGACGCGGCGGGGCATCTTCAGACCGAACCGGTCGGCGACGTCGAGGTCGGCGACGTGCTTAACGGTATCCGTGACAAGCGCCCGGCCCGCGGGCGTCTCGCGGAGGTCCTCGGGCAGCGTGAGCGTCGTGCTGAGCCGTTCATTGAGCTGAAAGGCCCGATCGATCGCCACGGCCGCATCGACACGGGACGGTCCCGTAAAGATGGCGACGAGCAGCGCCGTGACGCAGCGCCGAGCCAGCCGCGATGGCGAACGGGAGCCAGTCCGGCCCGGGGATCGGCCGCGCGAACTTGTCGACGGCCAGCACGGCCGTTGCCGCCGCGAGCCAGCCCGCGAGCGCCCAGACGAACGCCGAGAGGAAGCGCTGGGTCCGCAACCGCCGGAACACCCGACCGATAGGCTTCTCTAGCTCTTTCACGGCGAGGCCCTCCCGAACGTGAGCGGCCGACGTGGACGTGGGGCGGATCGGAATCCGCAGATGCCGCAAGTATAGACGTTTGTCGGACCCCCTTCAAGGGACCAACCGAAATCATTCGGATTGGCTCAGGCGGGACTCGATTTCCGATAGACAGCCGAAGCCGCGGCGAGCGCCGCGCCGGGCTCGACGCGGGCGCCGAGGTCGCGGAGGCAGGTCTCGAGCGCGGCGAGGAAGAGCGTCACGTTTGCCGGCCGGCTGCCGTGGCCCATCAGGCCGATCCGCCAGGCCTTGCCCTTGAACTCGCCGAGGCCGCCGCCGATCTCGATCCCCCAATCGGCGAGCAGACGCTTGCGGACGGCCATGTCGTCAATCCCTTCCGGAATCCGGGCGCAGGTCAGTTGCGGCAGGCGATGACCCTCCGCCGTGGCGATGCCGATGCCCATCGCCGCCAGGCCGGCCTTGAGGGCGTCGGAATTGTGTTTGTGCCGGGCGTGGCGGGCTTCCAGTCCTTCCTCGACGACCAGCGCCAGCGCCTCGCGGAGGGCGTAGTTCATGCTGATCGGCGCGGTGTGGTGGTAGACCCGGTCGCCGCCCCAGTATTTCTGGATCATCTGCATATCGAGGTACCAGCTCTGCACCTTAATCTTGCGGTTCGCGATGACCTCGGCGGCGCGGCGCTGAACGTGACGGGAGCCAGGCCGGGCGGGCAGCTCAGGCACTTCTGCGTGCCGGAGTAGGCCGCGTCGATGCCCCAGGCGTCGATCTCGACGGGAACGCCGCCCAGCGACGTGACGGTGTCGATGGCGATCATGGAGCCGGCGTCGTGGGCGATCCGGGCGATCTCCTCGACGGGCTGCCACGCCCCCGTCGACGTCTCGGCGTGGACGATGCCGACGAGCTTCGGGCTGGTCTTCTTGACGGCGGCACGGACCTCGTTCGGGATCGAAGACCTGGCCGTAGGGCCGTTCGATGGCCGTGACCTCGGCCCCGGCGCGCTGGGCGACGTCGACCATCCGCGAGCCGAAGACGCCGTTGACGCAGACGAGCATGCGGTCGCCGGGCTCGATCAGGTTGACGACGACCGCCTCCATCCCCGCCGAACCCGTGCCCGAGACGGCCATCGTCAGCCGGTTCTCGGTCCGGAAGACCTGGCGAAGCAGTGCCTGGGTCTCGTCCATCAGGGCGACGAACTCGGGGTCGAGATGCCCGAGCAGCGGGTAGCCCATCGCGGCCAGGACGCGAGGAGGTACCTCGCTCGGTCCCGGGCCGAGCAGGACGCGGGGCGAAGGATTGAACGGGGCGGGTTTGGTCGCGGGCACGGGAGTGTCCTTCAATAGGTCTAAGTCACTTGGCCGGAGTGCGGGCGAGGTCCGCTTCCTTGATGAGGGCGCTGATGGCCTTGAACTGGGGATGATCCGCCGTCTCGGTCCACTCGAAGATCGCGGCCTCGGTCGTCGTGACGACGGCGCCGGCGAGCTCCAGGCGACGCAGGGCGATATCGCGATCGAACGCGTGGCGAGAGGTCGCGGCGTCGGCGGGGACCTGGACGCGGAAATTCATCGTCAAGAGCTCGAGCGCCGTCTGTGCGACGCAGACGTGGGCCTCGATGCCTGCGAGCGTCACCTTACGGATACCGCGGGCGTAGAGGTTCTCTAACACGGGGGCCGCCCCGCAGCAGTGAAAGGTCGTCTTCTCGGCGCGGACCGGAATCAGCTCGGCGACGTCGGGGACGGTCGGCCCGAGGCCCTTGGGATATTGCTCGGTGGCGAGCACGGGGATGGCGAGCAGGCCCGCCGCCTTGATGAGGAGGACGACGTTCTGGAGCGTGGGCTCACGACGATCGACCCGCTCCATGAGCTTCCCCTGCACGTCGACGACGAGCAGGGCGGAATGGCCGGACGTGAATCGCTCGGATGAGGCCATGGGGAGTTCCGGGCCGGGCGGGGGAATCGGCGAGAGGACACGCTGGCCTGCGCGATGCTATGGGGTCTGACGGGCTTGCGTCAAGCCGCGGCGGCCGCGTTGACCGGCTTCAACCCTCGCTTGCCCCAATCGGCGATTCGCGGGTAACATGACCTCATGTTCGGCGAACGGTCGAGGGTGGTCGAACTCCGTCGGCCCGTTCGCCGTTTGTTTGTTATGGTCCCGGGGGCCTGCCGCGAGTGGCCGAGAAGCCTCGACTCCTGGTCATCGAGCGCGACTCGCCCGACTCGGCCGAGATCCGGCAGCGGCTCTCCGAGTCGTTCGACATCGTGGTCGCCCGGACCGTCTCCAAGGCTCTTGTCCTGCTCCGCGACCAGGCCTTCGCCGGTGTCTACGTCGACAGCGACCAGCTCCAGGCGGTCCGCCTGCCCGGCGTCCAGGTCCAGTCGGACGAGATCCTCGAGGCCATCGCCGACGGCGTCGCCGTGATCGACCCCGAGCGCACCGTCGTCTGGTGCAACGCGGCCTTCATCGACCTTACCGAGACGGGTATCTCGCCAATCGGATTGAAGCTATTCCGTGCGCTTGGCAACCCCCAGCCGTTCGACGAGGATAGTTGCCCTTTCGCCGACGCCCTGGCCGACCGCAAGACGCACAGTCGCGCCTACCGGACGGGCGAGAACCGGTATCACCGGCTGACCGTGACGCCCGTCTTCGACGCCGAAGGCAAGCCCTCGCACCTGATCGTGCTAACGCGGGACATCACCGATGAGACGCTCCAGCAGCAGAAGATCAACGCCATCCACCGCGCGGCAGACGAGCTGGCCGAGCTGACGCCCGACGAGCTGGCGGAAATGTCGGCGGAGGACCGCGTCGACCTCCTCAAGTACAACATCCAGCGCCACATGGAGAACCTCTTCGGCCTGGATTTCATCGAGATCCGCCTCCTCGACCACTCGACGAAGCAGCTCGTCCCGTTGCTGACGGTCCGCATGACGCCCGAGGCCGCCACCCGCATCCTCTACGCAAGCGAGACGGGCAATGGTGTGACGGGCCACGTCGCGGCCACGGGCAAGAGCTATCTTTGCTCCGATGCCTCCTGCGATCCCCTGTTCCTCGAGGGTGCCGCCGGTGCGCGGAGCTCGCTCACAGTGCCGATCCTCGACCACGGCACGGTGATCGGCACGCTCAACGTCGAGAACATGCAGCCCAACGCGTTCGACGACAGGGACGTCCAGTACCTCGAAATCTACGCGCGGAGCGTCGCGGGGGCGTTGAAAATGCTGGAATTGCTCCAGGCCGAGAAGGCGAGCACGGCGACGGCCTCGGTCGACCTGATCAGCCGCGAGCTGGCGCTGCCGATCGACGACATCATTGGCGATGCGACGACCGTGCTCGACCGCTACGCTGGTCACGACGAGGACATCATCCACCGCCTCCGCCACCTGCTCTTCCGCGCCGCGAGATCCGCACGCTTGTCCACAAGGTCGGCACGTCGATCGCGCCCGAGGCGGACCGGCGCGGGCCCAGGTCGCGCAGGCCGCTGAAGGACGTGGAAGTGCTCTTTGTCGACGCCGAGCAGACGATCCGAATCGTCGCACACGACGTCCTCGACCAGCTCGGCGCAACCGTGGAGACGGCCCGCGACGCCGGCGAGGCCATCGCCCTGGCCCGCCAGAAGCGCTATTCGCTGGCGATGGTCGACATCCGCCTACCGGATCTGAACGGTCACGAGACGTTCTCGCGGCTCCTCGAGGCCCAGCCGGGCCTGCCGATCGTGTTGATGACCGGCTTCGGATACGACCCGACCCACTCGATCCCGACGGCGAGGGCGACGGGCCAGCTCGCCGGGGCGTTCTACAAGAAGTGGAATATCGAGGAGGTGCTCAAGGCAGTCGAGACCGCCGTGGCCTTCGGCCGGACTCGCGGCGCCGACTCGGATGGTCAGCCCGCGGTAAGCCCTGCCCCGTCCGCCGAGGCCTCCACAGGATGAGCGGCGCACCGCGAGGTGATACGATCGTCGGGGCCTTGTTGCTGGTCGGCCTACTCGCCGGCCACGCGACGATCGCACTCGGGTTTCTCAGCCGCGCACATGCCCTCGGGCCGCAGCCTCGCTGGTTTCAGCGATTCCCCGCGGCACCGTTGGTTCCTCTGGCCCTGCTCGGCGTGTGGCTCGGCTGGCTCGTAGTCACCCGTCCGGTCGAGCTTTGGCCGGCCGAGGCGCGGGCGTACGGCGTTCTCTGCAACATCATCGCGTGGATCGCGGTGCCCGCGATGACCCTGGCGAGGTCGCTACGGAGGCCGCCCGCCGGCGTCCGGGTTCGCGATCAGCCGATCCAGCTCGATCCGTCGCCGGGACCGCGAGCCCCATGGATCGGGGAAGGAACGGGAGCCTGGATGCTTCGCCTTCCAGGAAATGAGTCACTCACGCTCCGCGCGACGGACTGCGAGCTCGCGCCGGCCGGGCTCCGGCACGGCTTCGGCTCGCTGCGGATCCTCCACCTCTCCGATCTCCACTTCGGACGGGCGTACGACCGGCGTTACTTCGAGGCGGTCGCCGACGCCGCGTCGGAGTGGCAGGCCGACCTCGTCCTGTTCACCGGCGACCTGCTCGACGACGAGTCAACGGTCGACTGGACGGGCCCGGTGTTCGGCCGGCTCCGCGGCCGGCTCGGTCAGTTCGCGATCCTCGGCAATCACGACCTGATTCACCGACCCGGGCCGGATCCGCCGCGCCCTCCGCGCGGCCGGCTTTGTGATGCTCGACGGACGCTGGACGGTCATCCAGGACGGCCGGAGAACGATCGCACTCGGCGGCACGTCGGCGCCGTGGGGGCCGTCGCTCAGCCCAGAGGGCCGGCCGGACGCCGACGCGACGATCGTCCTGAGCCACGCGCCGGACGAGTTCCCGAGGTTGGCCTCGTGGGGAGTCGTCGACCTCGTCCTGGCCGGTCACAACCACGGCGGCCAGATCCGCGTGCCCGGTCTCGGTCCGCTCGTGATGCCCAGCCGATACGGCCTCCGTTACGACCAGGGCTTCTTCCGGCGCGGCCGTACGCTGATGGAGGTGACGCGGGGCGTCGGCGGCAAGCATCCGCTTCGGTACGGATGCCCGCCGGAAATTGTCCGGCTGACGCTCCGTCCGGCTCACGCCGGCATGTCGCCCCTGTCGAGCAGGACCCGTCGGATCAGCGACTCGACCTCGCGAACCTGAGGCACGCCGACGAATCTCCTGACGACGGTGGTGCTGCCGCTGCGGACCTGCGCAGCGATCGGCACGGCGAACGTGAGATCGCCCGAGCCGTCGTCGCGTTCGACTCGCTCCAGCGGGCCGAACTCGCCGGGCCGGAGGCTCACGACCTTCTGGCCCGTGGGGAAGTTGGGCTCGAAGAAGATCACGCGGCGGTCGGTCACGACGTAGGCCACCTGCCCTGCCCGTCGCTGCGCCCAGAAGGGCGCGCAGAGCATACACGCACCGATCGCGACGAACGGCAAGCCGAAGAGCGGAAAAAAGAGACCCATCGCCCCGGGGCGCATTGCTCGCCATGGCGACCCAGGCGACGGCGAATGCGGTCCAGGGCACGCCGAAGACGAAGACGGGCAGCATCGACAGGAAAAAGCGCCCCTCCGGGGCCGGCCGACCCATACGATCGACTCGCTCGGTTCGATCTCGTCGACGACACGCGCCTCAACCTCGGGCGGCAGGGGATCGCCGAAGTCGGTTGTCGGGATCTTCGCCATGCCCCACCTTCAACCGGACGTCAGATGTAGACCCGCCGGTTGTAGATGTACCACTCGACCAGCACGATCGCCAGCGCGGCCAGCGCGGCGGCCTTCCACCAGTCGCGGGGGGCCGACACGACCTTGCGCGTGCTCTCGACCGGGTTGAATCCGATCTTGATCTTGTACTTGTCGGCCTGGTCGGCCGGCGTCCCCTCGGGCACGAGCCCGCGCGGGGCGAGGTCGCTCTCGCGCGGGTCGAACTGGTTGACGGCGAAGGTCATCGCCCCGCCGGGCGGCCAGGTGACGTGATAGAGACCGGTGACGTTGGCGTCGTTGTAGACGAAAGTCCCCTGCGGAGAACGCTTGAGCGGCTCGGCCTTGCCGTCCGGGCCGGCGACCTGGATCGTGTCGCCGATCATTTCCGGACGGACCTGCACGGGCTGGGCCGGCGCGTGCACTTCCTCGCCGGCCGATTCGCGTGCGTTACCGAGGACCTGCAAGGCGTTGTAGAGGAAGAGCGGGAAGCTGTACTTCTTCACCCAGTTCGTGTTGATGCCCGTGCCGGCCTGGAGCGGGAAGGCGAAAACCGTGTCGGAGTATCCCTCGCGCGGAGCGACGAACGCGAGCGGGCCGGCGTTGCTCTCGATCAGGGCGGTCGTGCCCGTCGGCGGCTCCTGGACGACCGTCGCCTTGGCGATCGAGCACGACCGAGAGGTCGCGGATGAACTGCATCAGGGGATGCGACGCATTCACGTCGAGAATCGTCGGCCCCTCGACCTCCTTCGTCTTCTCGAACGCCGGGCCGGGCGGCAGGGCCCCGAAGTAGAGCGGCATTGGCCTGCGGCGGCGAGTCCGGTCGGCACTCGTCGAAGATGACCAGGTCATACTTGCCCGCGGCCATGTCCCGCTTGGCGGCGTCGCCCTTCGCGGCCTCGGGCGTGATGGTCACGACGTCAGACCGGGCCGAGGCGAGCGGGGTCTGCAGGGCATCCGTGACGTACCGGTTCCCGAGCGTGACGAGCAGGACCTGGGCCTTCCGCGGGTTGCCGATGAGCGTGTACGCGCGGTTGTCGAGCGGCAGATCGTCGTCGACCGAGATATCGGACTTCCAGCTCGCTCGCCCCCGACTCGGGCAGGTCGAACTTGAAGGCCGAGTCTCCGCGGGCGGGCACCTTCAGCGCGACGGCATCGCGGAGGACCCCCTCGGCCCGAGGGTTGGCCGGGTCGCGCACGAGCAGCTTCGCCTCGGTCTCCACGTCCTCGCCCCGGTAGTTATGGACGCGCCCGAAGACCTGGTAAACCTCGCTCTTCTCCTCGCTCCGCCGCGTCTGGAGGGCGAGGATCGCCACGTTATTCGACGTCGGCGCGGGTGCGGTCTTGCCATCCTCGACGGGCTTCTCGGCGGGAGCGGCCTTGCCGACCACGACCACCTCGGGCACGATGTTGCCGAGGCTAAAGCCCTCGACGTCGGGGAAGCCGCCGTCGGTGTAGATCAGGAGCTTGGGCGTGACGACCGACGTCGCCTCGACCCCTTCCGGCACGTCGCCGACCTTATTCGGGTTGGCCAGTCCCGCGGCGACCTGGAGGGCGTCGCGGAGCGAGGTCGTCGCCTCGGTCGGCGACGATCTCGTCGATCCGCTTCCGCAGCAACGCGCGGTTGCCCGTGTAGGTGGAGACGACGCGGGCGCGGTCGGAGAAGGCGATGACCATCGCGAGGTCGTCCGATTGCATCTCGTCGACGACCTTCTTCGCCTCCTCCTTCGCCTTGTCGAGCCGGGTCGGCGACGACGTCGCGGGCGCGCCATGCTCGCCGAATCGTCGATGGCGATGACGTAGCGATTGCCATTTCCCGGCCGTCCCCTTCATCCGAGGGCCGGCCAGCGCGAGCATCGCCAGGGCCACGGCGAGGAGCTGGAGGAAGAGCAGGAGGTTCCGCCGGAGCCGCTGGAACAGGCTGTTGACGTGCAGGTCCTCGAGGCTCCGCCGCCAGAGCAGCGTGCTCGGGACCTGGACGGGCCTGCGCCTCAGCTTGAGGAAGTAGAGCGCGATGATCCCGACCGGAATTCCGGCCAGCACGGCCCAGGCGGCGATCCCCAGCGGCGACGAGAATTGCATGGGTCAGAGTCCGTTGGGCTCAGAGTTCCGGCTCGCTCTTCTCGTAGCCGGGGCGGAGGCCCTTCCGCTTGCGGATCATCGTGTAGAGGAGGTACGCCACGACCAGCGCCGACACGCCGAGGAAGACGAAGGCGTTCTTGATCGGCACGAACAGCGATATCACTTCACCAGCCCTCGCTCGCGGAGATAGTTCAGGATCAGCTTGTCGAACGGGTTGTGATTCGTCGTGAAGATGTAGGTGATGCCCCGCTTCGTGCACCATTCCTTCAGGCCGCCGACGAAGGCGTTGAGCGTGTCCTTGTACCGCTTGAGGAGCGGGGCCGAGATGGTGATCTCGGCCACGTCGTCGTCCTCGGCGTCGACCAGCCGCAGGTCGCCGACGAGCTCGGGCTCCACCTCCTCCTTGCTCAGGACGTGGATCACGTAGATGTCCATGTTCCGCGCGAGGAGATAGCGGAGGGCCTCGGCGTGGCCGCGCTTGTCGAGGAAGTCGGAGATGACGACGACGATCCCCTTGCCGGCGTGCTTGATCGCGAACGACTTGGCCGCGGCCGTCAGGTCGCTCGCGCCGTTCGCCTCGAGGCCGTCGAGATACTGCACGACCCGCCACATCTGCGAACGGCCGCGGACGCTCGGCATGCCCTGCTCCAGCCCGCTCGAGAACGTGTCGAGCATGACCCGGTCGTGATTCACGAGCCCGATGAACGACAGCGCCGCGGCGACCTGCTTGCCGTACTGGAGCTTCGTCGGCTCGCCGAAGTCCATCGACAGGCTGGTGTCGAGCAGCGTGTAGAAGTGGAGGTCCTCCTCCTCGAGGAAGAGCTTCAGGAAGAGCTTGTCGAGCCGGCCGTAGACGTTCCAGTCGATGTGGCGGAGGTCGTCGCCGACGGAGTAGTTGCGGTGGTCGGCGAACTCGACCGACGACCCGCGCCGCTTGCTCTTCCGCTCGCCCTTCATCCGGCCGACGAAGATCTTCCGGCTCACCAGCTCGAGCTGCTCGAGCTTGTTGAGGAAGTCGGGGTCGAGCAGCGGGGTCTTGGTGGCTAGCTCGGGCATGGCGGGGCGTCCGATCAGGAGAAACGGTCGAGCAGGACGAACAGGCCCATCATGAGAGCGGTCGCCAGGGCGAGGCCGAGGAGCCAGGGCACGAGCGCGGCGACGTAGATCGTCCAGCGCCCGCCCGCGCCTGCCGCAGGCGATGGCGGTGGAGGAAGCCCAGCGCCGTCGACCAGCTCTCGACGATCACGATCGCCCCGCCGATCAGCACCAGGACGGCGAGCGACGGCTCGACGCTCCACGCCCAGCCGGCCAGCGCGAGGACGACGACGATCGAGCGCGACGAGGACGACGAGGTCGCCCGGCTTCCAGGCGATCCGCTCGTCCGGCGGGCGCCAGCGGCACGGGGGCCGGGGGCGGGTCGTAGATGTCGTGGGCGGTGCTCATCTCGGGAGATCCTTCCGCCGCGAGTCCGATCAGCCGGCCTTCGCGGTGACCCTCTCCTCGGCCTTCTCGGGAACGGCGTCGAGGACCTTCAGCAGGACGTCGTCGGACTCGACCCCCTCGGCCTGCGCCTCGAAGTTCAGCAGGACGCGGTGGCGGAGGGCTCGGCAGGTAGACGCGGCGGAGGTCCTCGAAGCTCACATTGTACCGCCCGTCGAGCAGGGCGCGGACCTTGCGCGGCCAGCACGAGCGTCTGCACCCCGCGCGGGCTCGAGCCCCAGCGGATGTACTGGTTCGTGATGTCGGCGGCATGCGGCCCGTCGGGATGGGTCGCGAGCGCGAGCCGGATCGCGTAATCCTGGACGTGCGGGGCGATCAGAACCTCGCGGACGAGCGCCTGCATCGTGACCAGCGTCTCGCCGTCGATCACCTTCTCGGCGTGCGGCCGCTCGCCGCGGGTCGTGCGGTCGAGGATCGTCGCGATCTCGTCGCGGGTCGAGTAGCCGACGACGAGCTTGAAGAGGAACCGGTCGAGCTGGGCCTCGGGCAGCGGGTACGTCCCCTCCTGCTCGATCGGGTTCTGCGTCGCCATGACGAAGAACGGCTCCTTGAGCTTGTGGATCACGCCGCCGACGGTGACGGAGTGCTCCTGCATCGCTTCGAGGAGCGCCGACTGGGTCTTGGGCGTGGCCCGGTTGATCTCGTCGGCCAGGACGATCTGCGAGAAGATCGGCCCGCGCTGGAATTCGAAGACGCGGCGGCCGTCGGGACCCTCCATGACGACGTTGGTGCCGAGGATGTCGGCCGGCATCAGGTCGGGCGTGAACTGAATCCGGTTGAAGTCGAGCGGCAGGGCGTCGGCCAGCGTCCGCACCAGCAGCGTCTTGCCCAGCCCCGGCACCCCTTCGAGCAGCGCGTGGCCGCCGACGAAGAGGCACGTCAGGACGCCGTGGACGATCTCGTCGTGGCCGACGATCACCTTGGCGATCTCGGCCTTGACCCGGGCGTAGGCCGTGCGGAACTCCTCGGCCCGGGCTTCCATCGCGGAGTGGTCGGCGGTCATCGGTGTTTGGCCCTTCGTGATGGCGGAGCGAACATCAGAGATTATCAATGCCCGTTACCGATCTAGGGTCTCGGGGTTGCGGACCGTTCGGCGGAAGAGGAATCGGCCGGCGACCGAGCCGAAGAGTGCGAAGACCAGGGCGATTTCGAGGTGGCAGACGCTCGTGGCGTTCCGCGTCCACTCCGACCTCGCCGCCGCGCGCGTGCCTCATGGCCGAGAGGGCCGACTTATAGTCATTCCACGCCTTCGCCTCGGCGGGGGTGAGCGGGACGTTGTTGCCGGACCTCGTGGGCCACGAGAGAACTTCCTGGTCCAAGTTGTTGACGAAGGTCACGGGATCGTAGGACGACGCGAAGCCAGGGCGCGCCGGAGGGTCGTCATGGGGCTGAAGGCTGTCCACCAGATGCTGGACCGTCCGCTCCGTCGGCAGTGGGCAAAAGCTCGTCATGGACTGCCAGGGCACCACGACGTAGAGGAAGTAACCCCAGCCGAACAGTGCGAATCCTCTCCAGCCCGGCCGCGGTTCGGCGCCGACGACCACGCCGAGGAGTCCGAGGGCCAGCGCCATGAGGATCACGCCCGAGACGAGGTCCAGCATCAGCGGTGAGGCCACGCGCACCGCGGCAAGGCCGACCGCGACGAGCCCCACCACGCCCATCAGGCCCGCGACCGTATATCGGCTCATGCCCACGCCTCGCGATGGCTCGGTCATTGGCCCTTGTCCTTCTCCCGCTCCTCCCAGACCTTCTGCTTCGCCTTGAGCAGCCGGTTCGTATAGCTATCGCCCGGCGATGGCTGCTGCGCGGCCGCGGGCTGGGCCGTCGGATCGGGCCGCGCCGGTCGCGCCGAGTCGGCGACTCGGCTCCGCCGAGCAGCGGCTCATCCACGACGGTGCCCTCCGGCAGCGTCGGCGCCTCGAAGCGGGTCGCGGATAGCCTGGACCGGTCGATCTGCTCGGCGACCTCCGCCTTGCGGCCCTTGAGCTTCTCGATGTACTCGACCGGCTCCAGCACCGTCTCGCCGCGGAGCCGCCAGTAGGCCGCGCGGATCGACTGCCGGAGCCGATCGACATCGGGCGCGACGCGGCGGACGGCGACGTCGCCGAGGAAGAGCACGGCCGCCAGCCAGAGCAGGTTCGGCCAGAGCGGAGAGAAACCGCGAGGCGGCAGCGTATAAGCGTCGCGACGGAACGCGTCCATCTCCGCGGCCGTCCGCGCGATGTCGATCTCGCCCGCGCCGCGCGTCTTCCAGGAATGGACCTGGCCGTTGGTCAGGCTGGCGATCGTCTCGAGCGTCGTCGGGTTCGATCGGAGCTCGCGGTACTCGTCCGAATAGGGGACGGAGATGCCCGACGTGACGATCCCCTTCGAGCCGTCGGGGCCGCTGTAGCCGAGATTGACGAAGTAGTTGCCGCTCGCCTCGGCCTTCTCGGCGACGCCCTCGTACCGGCCCGGGGCCGTCTGCTGGAGGCCGACGCGGATCGGCTGGAGGTCGGGGCCGAGGACGCTGGCCTGCATCTGGAGGAAGTTGAGGAACTGGTTGTCCTTGTCCAGCGCGTCGACGACGATCTTGAGCTTCCCCTCCTCGCGCCGGACCGTCAGCGCGAGGTTCCGGTTATCGACCGGCCGCATCGACCAGCGGACGACCTGCGACCAGAACGCGGCATAGCTATCCCACGAGGGCCAAGCCGTCGCCCAGCGGCGGCCGGCGTCGGAGGTGAAGGCGACCGAGCGGCCCAGGCCGTAGTTCCAGTGGGAGAGGATCGGGTTCACCTCGCCGCTCTGGGGGACCGGCGAGACGATCGGCGTCTCGACGAGTTCGCTGTCCTTGAGCGACGTCTGAACGAAGCCCGTGATCGGCGGCAGTGCGGCCGGGATTCGGCTGACGGGCTCGGTCGAGTAGCGGAGCACCGGCGTCCACGGGTTCGCCTGCTCGAAGATGAGCGGACGCGAGATGATCCGGGCTTCCTTCTGATAGATCCGCGGCAGGCTCTTGGGGTTGGTGACGTTGTAGAACCGGCCTTTGGTCTTGGTCGCGAGGTCGCGCATCATGGAGATCGCGCCGGGATCATTACCGTGCGCGGCGCAGAGGACGGCGGTCACGGTGATCTTGTTGGTCGCGAGCTGATTGATCACCGCCCGCGTCGGCGGCGTGGGGTCGCCGTCGCTGATGACGATGACGTGCTTCGTCATCGCGTCCTTGACCTGCTGGAGGGCCTTGATCGACATCTGGAGCGCGGGTCGAACGAGGGCATGTCGCCGGGCGTCATCCGGTCGATCGCCTTGAGCATGTTCGCCTTGCCCGAGCCGATCTGGCGGAGCGGGAAGAGCCACGCCTCCTGGCCCTCCCAGTGGATCATTCCCGCGTAGTCGTACGGCGCCAGCGACTTCAGCGCCTCCATCCCCACGACCTTCTGCCAGTAGTTCCCCTCGGCGATCTCCGAGGCGTGCATCATCATGACCATCGCGCTCTTGCCCTGGACGCGCACGGCCTTGATCTGCATGTCGACCGGCAGCGCCTTCTCGACGGGGGAGTTCTGCCACGCCCCCGCCCCGAAGCTCTTGGGGCCGCCGAGCATGATCAGGCCCGCGCCGATGTCGTGGACGTTCGCCTCGAGCAGCTTCTGCTGGCTCTCGGTCAGCGACTCCTTGGCCACGTCGCCGAGGATGACGGTGTCGTACGGCTGGAGCTGGCCCAGGTCGTCGGGCAGCGGATCGCCGCCGACGCCACCTCCGCCGTCGACGTCGGGGGCGACGAGCACCTTGACCTCGAGCTTCTTCTCGCGGAGCGCCTTGACCAGCTCGGCATGCTCGCCGCGGCCTCCCTCGATCAGCAGGACCTGGGCCGTGCCCCGGGCGTAGGTGAAGCCCTCGGCCACGTTGTTGATCGAGCGCTGATCGCCCGAGCCCTTCTCGGGGACGTACTCGGCGGTGAACGTGTAGAAGTTCGTCTCGGTGATGAGCTGCTTGAGCGTGAAGACGTTCACCCCGCGCTCGAGCTTGACCGGCTGGGGGCTCTCGTTGCCCGGGGCCGGGACGCGGCGGTTGTCCGAGTCCTTCTGGAAGACCTGCAGCGTCCCCGCGGAGGGCTCGCTGGCGCGGATGACCACGTTGATGTTGACCGTCTCCCCCTTCTTCACGTCGGGCGGGATGGCGATCTTCTCGACGAGGACTTCCTTGTTGTAGAAGTAGTCGATCGGCAGGACGTCGACCTGGACGCCCAGCCTCGCGGCGGCGCTGGCCTGCTCCAGCACGTTGCCGCGGTTCTCGTTGCCGTCGGAGATCAGCACGATCCGCCGCGCCGAGTCCTCGGGGAACGTCGCCAGCGCGAGCTTCATCGCCGCGGCGAGGTCGGTGTACTGGGCGTTGATCGTCGCCTCGACGCCCAGCGTCAGGTTCGGTTCGGTCGGCGCCGGCGGCGATTCCACGCTGGCATCGCGACCGAAGACGACGACGCCCGCGAGGTCCGTCTTCCGGCGCTTGCGGCCCTCCTCCGTCACGAACTGGAGGACGCTCCGCCTCATATCCAGCGGGATGCTCTCCGACACGTCGACGACGAAGATGGTCGTGAGCTTGTCGTTCTTGCGGACGGACTGGACCTCGGCCATCGCCAGGACGATCAGCGTGACGACCGTCGCGCGGAAGCCGATCGCCAGCCAGCGTCGAAACGTCCCCAGCCCCGCGAGGCTCCGGTAGCTGAAAAGGACCAGCGGCGGCAGGACGAGGGGGAGCAGGATGAGCCACCACGGGCGGTTCACCGCCACGCGATCGGCCAGGTAATACCAGACAGTCCCCATCGACGCCCCTCCGCGACGGCCTTCGTCTACATGCGGAATCGCTGGACCCGGTGGTTATTCGAGTCGATCACCGACACCGCGCCGCGGCTGTCGACGGCCAGCGCCCAGGGATTGAAGAGCTGTCCGGGGCCCCTGCCCGCCTCGCCCCAGGTGCCGAGCGCCTTGCCGTCAAGCGTGAATTTCTGGACGCGGCTATTGCCGTACTCGCAGACGTAGAGGCACCTGTCCGGCCCGATGGCGACGTCGAACGGGTAATAGAGCTGACCCGGCCCCTCGCCCTTCTCTCCCCAGTACCGCAGCAGCTTGCCCTGCGTGTCGAAGACCTGGATCCGGTTGTTCGTGCTGTCGGCGACGTAGATGTGGTCGTCCTCATCGATCGCCATCGCCCGCGGCCGGAGGAACTCGCCCGGCTCGTAGCCGTGGCCGCCCCACTGGCGGAGCCATTTGCCCTCGGGCGAGAAGACCTGGATCCGGTCGTTCTCGCCGTACTCGCTCACGTAGAAGTTGCCCGCCTTGTCGATCACGACGTCGGTCGGATAGCCGAACCGGCCGGGAGTCGAGCCCTGCACCCCGTCGCCGAGCTGGAGGATGATCTTGCCCTCGCGGTCGTAGACGAGCACCCGGTAGAAGTGCGTGTCGGCCACGAGCAGCCGTCCATGACGGTCGACCGTCAATCCGCTCGGCCCGTCGACGTTGAAGTCGGGCGTGCTCCAGGCGCGAATGAACTTGCCGTCGCGGTCGAAGACCTGGATCCGATCCGTCAGGTCGGCCATGTAGAGGTGGTCGTCGGCGTCGAACGCGGCGACCCGCGGCTTGTGGATCCAGCCGGGCTTCCGGCCGTGAATCCCCCAGACGACCTCCGGCTCGCGAGGCCCGGTCAGGTCGCATCCCGTCGCCGATCCGGCGAGGATGAGCAAGGTCGCCACGACGGCCTGTCGGCCTCTCGCGCTCATCGATGCTGTGCCTCGGATGACGGGCTGAAGATGGGGCGTGGCTCAAGACTACAAAAGTCAGACGGGGGGACGCAACTCTTAAATTCTTCGTTTCAACGCATTTTTTCGGGGCGCCCGCGGCTGGTCAGAGGCCGCGGGAGTCGTCCATGATTGAGGCGACGGTGGGTCGTTCCAGCGCGGGAGGCCGACGTGGCGGAGTATCGGAGGGCGTGCCGGCTCGATCAGATCACGGATGGTCGGGCGGTGAGCGTCGAGATCGAGGGGCTCCGGATCGCGATCTATCGCGAGGGGGACGGCATCTTCGCGCTCTCGGGCCGTTGTCCTCACGAGAACGGGCCGATGGGCATGGGATGGATCGAGGAGGGCGAGGCCGTCTGTCCGCTCCATCGGTGGCGATTCAAGCTGGCGACCGGTCGCTGCACGACGGCCCGCGGCCACGGCCTCCACCGGTTCGCGGCGGAACTGCGCGGCGACGAGGTCTGGGTCGCAGTCTGAACCTCGTCGCCGGAGCGAGGTGTGCAAGGCGCCGTTCGCCGCGGGGCGAGGCCCCGGGAGGGCGAGGCTCCGTCCGAGCCCGGGTCTCGGGCCGATCCGTCGGGAGGAAGCCACAACCCCCGCGCCGGGCGCGATGCCCGGGCTCGGACGGAGCCTCGCCCTCCCGGATACCGCCCTCGCGCCGTTTCCGAGAACGGGCACCCCCCGCGCCGGGCGTCATGCCCGGGCTCGGACGGAGCCTCGCCCTCCCGGATGCCGCCCTCCCGGACGCCGCCCTCGCGCCGATTCCGAGAACGATCCCCGCCCCCATCACGATGATATGCGATAGAACGCGCGCGACGCCGCGCGCAAGGACCATCCGGAAATCCCACCCCCACCGAGAGGCCACCACCCATGCGTTCCGAGAAGCAGCGCGAAGCGAGCCGAATCAACGGCAAGAAGTCCAGGGGCCCCACCTCCCCCGAGGGCAAGGCCGTCTCCAAGTTCAATGGCCTCAAGCACGGCCTGAGGGCCGAGCACGTCATCCTCCCCGGCGAGGACCCCGCCCAATTCGAGGCCGAGCGCCAGGCCTGGTTCGACGACTGGAAACCCCAAAGCCACACCCGCGCCGTGCTCGTCCAGCGGGCCGCGGTCGCCTCGTGGCGGCTGACCAGGGCCGTGAAGGCCGAGTGCGCCTGGCTCGGGAGGCGCGCCGAGATGGCCGGCGACACGTTCGACTTCGAGCGGTTCAACCGCGTCGACCGCGCCGTGGCCCGCGCCGACACCGACCCAGGCGGCGCCCAGACGCTCCTCGAACTGGACGCCACGGGCATCGACCGCGTGATCGCCTCCTGCGGCGAGCTCGAGCGCGCCCTGGAGGCGGGGCCCTCCGGCTGGGACCAGCCGCACTACCACCGGACGCTGATGATGGTGACGGGCCACCGGCTCCACGAGTACCCGCACCACGCCGGGCCGATCCCCAGGGCCTCGGCCCGGCTGCTGGCGTCCAACAACGCCGAATTCGCCGACCGGCCGTGCTTCGACTACGGCCACTGCGTGGTCATCTTCCCGCTGCCGGAGGAGGAGCACGCCGCGGCGGTCGAGCTCTTGCGCAAGGCGGTGGCCGAGAAGGTAGCCCGGCTCCGCGAGCTCCGGGGCCAGAAGCCCGACCCGGCCGACTTGCGGGCCCGCGCCGTGGCGGCGGCGTACTGCGACGGGACGGAGGAGGGGAAGCTGCGGCACCGCTATGAGATGGCGATCGATCGCTCGCTGCGGGCGACGATCGGGCAATTGATCGCGCTGGAGAAGTCGGGGGCGGACCTCGCAGGGCTGGCGGACGACGCGCCCAGCGATGACAGCCCCGTGCCCGATTCGGCCGAGGCTGATGTGCCAGAACAACTTGTCATTGAGACAGTTATGTCGAAAAACGAGGCCCCGTCGGTCGACGCCCACCCGGCCGCGCCGGGTTCGCTCGGCGCCGGACGGACTGGGTCTGTCCCGCGCCCGCCGCGGCCCCGGCGCGGGGCCGAGAGGCCTCGTCCGGGCCCGCCGCGAAGGCCGGCGGGCGCCGATCGGCGCGCTGAAATCCACATCCATCGTTATTCAGAGGCAGTCCTGGGCCCGGGTCGCGCCCGCGGTGCGCGCCGGACCGACGACCGCCTCGCGACCGCCCCGCGGAACGACCCGATGAAGGCCGCGCCGTTCGAGCGACTCGCGACAAACGGCGAGGGCCCCGGGGATGACCCCAGGGCCCTCGGCCGCGATCGCGTCGTGCGTCCGCCTCGCTCAGTAGGCGAAGATGCCGAACGGGTACGGGGTGATGAACGGGCGGGTGTAGTTCTTCTTGAAGTCGAGCCACCAGATGCCGTCGTTCCAGCGGAGGGTGACCGCCCGCCAGTCGAGGGGCACTTCGGGATAGGGGTAGGGCGGGCCGATGTTCGGCCAAGCCTGCCAGGGGTAGACGGTCGGGTAGCCGACGGCCGAGTAGTTCGGGTACGGGGCGTAGCTGGGCCACGCGTAGTTCGGCTGGCCGGGCATCGCCGCCTGGGTCGCGCCCGGCTGGCCGGCGGGGCCTTCGGGGAGCGGGCCGGTGTACATCGGGGCGGCCGAGGTCGCGCCGTTGGCCGTGGCGGGCTGGCCGCCATCGGCCGCGTAACCGCCAGACATCCCGCCGCCGTGGTGGAAGAGGCCGCCCATCGCGACCTGCGGGGCGTCGGGCTGGTACTGCGCGGTGCGGACGCGGGCGTCGCCGACGACCTTGAGGCCGTCGACGACGGTGCTCACGCCCTGGACGCGGCGGGCCAGCGCGACGGCCTGGGCCTTCTGCGACTCGGTCGAGACGCCGCCGGTCAGGGTGACCTGGCCGTCCTGGGTCTCGATCTCGATCCGGTAGCCGGACAGGGCCGGGCTGCCCTTGAGCACGCGGGCGACGGCGTCGGCGGTCGCCTGGTTGGCGTTCGGGGCCTGGGCCGAGGCCCCGGCGGCCATGGCCGCGACGAGGCCCAGCGCGGTCGAAATCCGTTTCAATCCGAACATGATATGGTCCTCTGCCCGCTGGACCCGTGACCCGGAGGTCGAACGGCGGGCGGGCCGCGCCGTCCTTGACGGGATTGTCGTTCGCCGCGTGTCGTTCCGTCGGCGGCTGGGAGAGCTCGGCATCGAGCCGTCGGGACAGGCATTCGGCCCACCCCCAGGCCGCGCCGGCCCATCGGGCCGTCGGCGAGTCGGAGGGCGAGGCAGGTGTCGATCGGGAGGTGCAGACAGGCGCCGGGACCGACCCGCTGGTCTGGAATCGTGGCAACTATGGACCACGATCCGGCGCCGGTCAAATCGCCGGGGAAAAAAAATCGGGGCCGAGGGGCCCCGATGGCGTCAAACGATGACTCACACGGTCTTTGCGCCCAAGAAAATCAGCCGACGGCTCCCGCGTCGACCAGCCCACGCCGTCCGTTCGTGATGGCGGCGTCGGTTGCTCCGTTCCCGATGGTCATGCCGATCAGGAGGACGGTCATCGTCCCGCCGGCGAAGAGAGCGAATTCCGAGTCGTGCCGACCGCAGAGCGCCCCGCGACGCCCAGGCCGACCATGGCGATGATGAAGACGGCTCGCCCTCGTTCGGACCACCGCGTCGCCGGCACGAGTCGATTGACGCAGAGCGCCACGACGCCGGCGACCTGGAACAGGACGACAATCAGCTCGAGGACGGCCTCGAGGCGGACGGTGGACCAGGCCATAGCGCGCTCCTTCCCTGGAGACTATGGGGCATCGATGGGGCAGGACGGTCTAAGTTGAGGGAGTCGGGCGGTGCCGAATGCACGAGCCGCGCCGAACTTGAGAGATTTCTTGATTTCCAGGGCGTTGCGGCCGGGAATCGCCAAAACTTTAGGGAAAAGTCGCGGTCCAAGCCGATTGCGACGGCGCGACCGCGGCAATTCTTACAAGTGATCCGGGCATGAACCGGACAATCTTACAGAAGCTCTTCCAGCCCTTCGCCAGACCCTACATCTGCCCCTTGTGACGCAGGCTATCGAGTCCGCCGCCGCATGGGCATGTTCTGGAAGCCCTGAATCTCGCTCTGGCCGCTGAGGTCGACGACCTTCCAGCCCTTCGCCTCGTGCCTCATGGTCAGGGTCCGACGGAACTGGCCGTTGGCGTTGTTACTCTTTCCGAGGACCACCTTCTGGCGGCCGCTGCTCGTCGCCATGTCAAGGCTCTGCGGCATGAAGCCGTTCAGGGCCTTCGCCAGCTCGTCGATCTGCTCGTCCGAGACGCTAAGGTCGAGGATCTGCGTGAAGAGCTTCTGCAGGGCCGCGCTGTCCGCCTCGGTCTGGGCAATGCAGCGCCGTGGCGTCGGCGATCCGATCCTTGTTCTTCGACTTCACGGCGTTAAGGAAGGTAATGGCCCCGGCCATTGGCGAGGAGTAGTTGGCCGGCGCATTGCTCGCGTTCCCATCGCCGGGCATGCCAGGCATGCCGCCCGGGCCACCGGGACCTCCGGGCATTCCGGGCCCGCCCCGATTCGGCCCGCCGATTCCGCCGGGGCCGAAACCCGACCCTCCGTCGGGCATGCCGGCCCCGGGCCCGCCCGGTCCGCCGGGATTGTTGACCACCGGCACCTCGCCCTTGGCCGCCTCGGCGGCCGGGGCCGCGTTCGTGGTGCTGCTGGAGAGATTGAGGAGCTCGTTGGTCGCCGAGGCATCGCCCTTGGCGGCGGCCTGGGGTTTCTCCTCGGCGGGCGGGGCGGGGCCGTCGCCCGAGGCCGGGGGTGCGGCAACCGCGACCTGCTCGGTGGGCGGCTGTGCCGGCGGAGCGGCGACCGGCGGGGCGGCGACCACCACGGGTGCTGCCGCGGGCGCGGCCGGCTCGGGTTGAGCGACCTGCGCGGCCGCCGGCGCGGCGGGCTGGGCGGGTGCGGGTGCGGGGGCCGAGCCGACCGACGACGGCATCACGCCCGAAACGGGCGGGGGCGGCGTTTCGACGGCCGCCGTGGGGTCAGACCCCGGGTCGGGCACGCCGCCGCCGCCGCACCCCGTCGCCAGGAAACAGAGGCCGAACATCCCCAGCCGGGCGATCCACCTGCGCAGGTCTCTCATCGGTACGGTCCTCTGCGGGGCCCGGCGGCGGCTCGGGACCGTCCGGCCCGTCGACGGTCAAGTCTCGTTGCGGCACCCCACGCCGGATTATGACGCATCCAGATCGGAGAAGAAAGGGCCCGTATCCATCAAACACCCGCCTGCCCGCGGCCCGGCTCGCGCCCGGCTCGAGCCTTGTCCGGGTGCGCGAAGCCGCTTATGATCTCCGGCAGCCCCGCCCCGAGGCACTCCACGCCGGAAACAGGAGCCGCCGCGATGCCCGCCCCGAAGACGATCCTGCTCGTCGACGACGACAACGAGATCATCGAGACGATGCGGGCCGTGTTCGACGGCCGGGGCTATCGCGTCCTCGTGGCCCGCGACGGCAACGCCGGCCTCTCCGTGGCCGAGCGGGAGAACCCCGACCTCATCATCCTCGACATGATGATGCCCAAGAAGTCGGGCTTCCTCGTACTCGAGAAGCTCAAGACCCGCCCCGGCGGCCTGATCCCGACGATCATGATCACGGCCAACGAGGGCAGCCGGCACCGCGCCTATGCCGAGATGCTTGGCGTGAAGGATTACATCCGCAAGCCGTTCGCCATCGAGAAGCTCGTCAAATCGGCCGAGAAGATCCTCGGGACCGAATCCGGAACCGAGGATCTCTGAGGGCCAATCGCCGGCCGTCAGGACGAAGGCGGGATCGGGACCGTCATCCGCGGCGGAGCCTGGTCCGCGGACGCACCGCCGACGATGTCCACCTCGAACGGTCGCGCGATGCTGTTCCCCGCCAGATCCTCGAGTTCCGTGTCGACGCGGAGCACCGCCGGGCCAACAGGCCAGGGCGCGTCAGGAGTGAAACGCCACGACGTCTCGCCGGCCTCCAGCTGGACTCGTCCAGGAACCGGCGTGCCGGCGACCGCCACGCCGATCGCGCGGCCGAGCATCGCGTGATCGAGCGGCTCGGGAAACCTGACCACCAGCGGCTCGCGCGTGCCGGACCGAATCGGCGCGATCGACCAGCGCGAGGGATCGGGCTGAGTCGCGTCGGCGGGACCGACCCGGAATGACTTGCGAAAGTCGGAGGCGAGCGGCCGTCCCTCGGCGTCGGGCCACGCCCGATCGATCGAGATGGTGTAGGCCTTCCCTTCCTCCAGGATCGGTCCCTCCTCCTCGCGGGGCACGAGCCCCCTCTTGATCCGCCCCGGGTCGAAGAGCAAGGTCAGGCGGCGCCCTTGCGGATCCCAGAGCTCCTCGCCGATCTCGAGGAACGGCCTCTCGACCCGCCGGCCCGTCTCGTCGTGAAGGTGGACCCGGCGGTACGCCTCTCCCCTGGCCATTGGGGCGGAGAAGTGGAGATAGACCTTGAGCAGGTTCTCGGGAAGCACGTCGGCCGACGGATAGACCGCGTCGATCCGCCCGACCGGGCCCGCGCTGCTCGGGGCCACGGTGTAAGCGACTTCGATCGGTGATCGTGTGTTTTCTGGTGTGTTAATGCTCACAGGCTGGAATCGCGCGATGTATTGCATGCCGCTGCGCAGTGGATAGCGCGGTCTGAATCGGAGGACCCCTCTTTCGATCGAGTAATGACCGAGCATCGGGCTCGACTCGGACTCGCCGTGGGGCCGCGCGATCCGGACGGACAAGATGGCGGTCCATCGCGGGCTGTCGGGCGCGAGATGGCCGAGGGTCTCGACGAGCGCGTCTTCGAGACCCTCGACCTCGACGGTTGCCTGTCCCGACCGCTCGACCCAGCGCAGCGACGGTCCGCCATCGGCCCCCGAGTCCGCCGGCGGGGCGGGCCTCGGGGCGAGGGTGGCCGACAGCAAGATCGTCGCGAGCAACCGGGTCACGGCAGGTCGATGGTCTCGAGGTCCAGCGAGCCGTTGCGGTCGATGAGAACCACCGCCCGGTCCTTGTCGAACGAGTCGAGCTGGACAACCCCTTTCAGCCCCGCGATCGTCTCGTACGGTTGTCCCTTGGTCCCCTGGACCGGGGTCGTGATGCCCGGGGCCGTCTCGGCGCCGTCGGCCTTGATCTTCATGACGCCCCGGCTGCTGTTGGCGAGGAGGATGAAGTCCTTGCCGTCCTTCTGGTAGATGACCATGTCAAGCGGCTTGTTGCGGTTGCCGAGCTCGGCGATGGTCGTCCCCTTGAGGTGGGCCCCCGGCTTCAGCGCGGCCACCGGCAGCTTCACCAGCGGAGTGCACGTGTAGGCGGCCATCAGATAGGGCTCGCCAGCAATCGTGTACGCCGCGAAGGTGCGTACCGGCGACTTCGTCTCGAGCCGGCCGTGGGCGCCGTGGTAGATCTCGATGCTCGTACCCTTGGCGGGGTCGCCAAAGGGATACGGGACGGCGAGGAGCCGCGACGAGAACTCCTCGTTCGACAGGCCGGCGACGAAGACCCGGCCATCAATGAACGCCAGGTCAGTTATCGCCTCGGCACGCTGATTGCGTGGTTGTTCGCTGCCCGGTGGGTCCGGCAGTGGGAACTTGGCGAACGCGATGTCCTCCATCGCGACAGGTTCCGGTGTGCCCGCCGCGTTGATTCGAAGGATCACCGGGGCCGCCGACGGGCCCCGGCCGCGTACAACGGATAGGTAGATCCTCCCCGACATCGGATTGACCGCCATGTCATTGATCAGGATGGCGTCGGGAGTCGTCCCGAGGGCGTCGGCGATCTTGCGGTTGACACCCTCGACTTTCACGGTACCCTTGGCGGCCGGCCCCCGATCGCCCGTGTCGATGGCGAAGAGGGCCGCGCCCGTGGTGTCGCCGATGAAGAGGACTCCGTCGGGGCCGAACGCGAGCGGGCCCGCCGACTTGATGTCGGGGGTGCCCTTCTGGAGGCCGGCTGCCGAGGCCGTGGTGGCCGACGCCAGCGCCGCCAGGACGAACGCAAGGAGGCTTCGAGAGTTGGTCATGTTGTCGTTCTCCTCCCCTCGCAGGGGTGCAACGACCGCGGGTTCCTTGACGCGGCCTCATTGTGGTCGTCCCGCGACCGGGGATCAATCCCCGCGCCCGGCCTGGCTCCGCAGCCGATCGAGACAACTGACCCAATTCCCTGTTGGCGCTGCCGATCGGGCCTCCCGGGGCTCGGCCGCTGAGGACCTTGCGCCACGATCGCGATCGAACACGGAGGATTCGAGGATGAAGCCCCACCACCGCTCGCCGCGGGGGCTGCCCGCCGCGGCCATGGCCGCGGCGGCCGTGCTCCTGCTGTCCGCGCCGCCGGCCCGTGCCGACGTCACGCCCCCGACCGGCGGGACGATCCTGGCCGACTTCGTCTATCCCACGGGACCGCAGTATATCGCGATGGCACCATGGATGACCCAGACCGGCTGGGACATCCGCGAGATCGTCTTTACCTACTACGCCAAGACCGACACGCTGGACGTGGACGTCAGGACGACCGGAATCGCCGGCGATGCCGACGGCCTGGGCATCCCGGGCGGCAACGACCCTAAGCTCGCGGCCATCGGCGGGGTTAATCCCGCCAACATCGGCGGGCGTGGATCGATCTCCGTGGCCTTCGACGCGGCCAACGCCAACCACTCCCTCGGCTCGCCCGTCGCGATCGCGGGCGTGCCGGAGTACAAGCCCGCCAATTCCCCTAACGATGGGTTCCAGCTCGCCCAGTACACCGGGGGCCCGAGCCTGGAAGCCGCCTACGGCGACCAGATCACCACCGCGATCGGCACGTTGCTCTATAGCCCGTCGGCGGCCCATCCCGATTTCGAGTTCACGATTCAGAACGTGTCGAAGCTCTACGGACTGAACCTCTCCAACGGCTTCTACTTCAGCGCCTACGCCGGCTCGCCCGACGACGCGGTGGTGGGCGAGGACCACATCCCGTGGACCTTCGTCAGCGGCTTCGAGCCCGCTCCGCAGCTCTTCAATTTCGTGCCCAGCGGCTGGCTCTTGCCGCCCGGGCGCCCACGCCGAGCCCGGCACCCCAATTCCACATCGTCCCGGAGCCGGCGAGCCTGGCGCTCTTCGCCACAGGCCTGGCGGCTCTTGGCTTGCGGGCGAGAACACGGTCGCGATCGCGTACCGCTTGAACGTATCGATCGACCTGTCCTTACGCGCCACGACCCGGGACTCGGCCCTCCTGCCGACCTCCCGGGTCGCCGCTTTTCATGGGCGGGAGGCGATCAGGGCCAAGGTCGCCCAACCCGACGTCGAGAGGCGCTGGGCGTAGCTCTCACCGCCGGCCGGTCGAGTCGTCTCCAGCCAGGAGCCGTCGGGACGCTGCATCGCCACCAAGGCCAAACGTCCTCTTCCGGAGGATGCGGCGACAGCGTTTTCGGCCCGGTACGCTGAGAGCGCGAGCAGGGCGAGGGCCGTATCGAATGGCTCCGTCGGCACGTCCTGGTAGGGCCCCCAACCTCCGGATTTCGCCTGACGCGACAGAAGGAACTCGACCGCCCTTCGGCCCGGTTCCGAAGGTCCAGCCTTCCCCGGCGCGGGCTCGATGAGCAGCAAGGCCGTGGCGTCGATCACGCTGGCGATCCGCCCCGTGCGCAGCCAGTCGCGGGCACGCGAGAACGGCCCCGCGTATCGATCCCGGTCGGCCTGTTCAAGGACTCGCGCGAAGAGGGCCGTCGCGAGCCTCCTGCCGTAGGTCGCGGGCGATCCGATTGCCTCGTCTTCGACGGGCCACGAGCCGTTGGCGGCCTGGTCCCCGGCGAGCTGATCGGCGGCCCGTCGGAGGGCCTCGCGATGGCGATCCGATCCCGTCGCGACGGCCGCCGCAAGCGCCGCGGCGAACTCGATCCGCGCGAACGGTTTGTCGCTGATCGGCCCGTCGGCCGCCGTTCCTGTCCCAGTCCTGGGGCCTCGACAGCCAATCGAGCGTGTCGCGGGTCGCGGACTCGTCGAAGTCCAGCCCGGCGGCCTTCGCCCGCAACAGGGCCCTCGCGGCGTCCCCGTTGTTGTGACAGGAGTAGCAGTGGTTTTCCCGAGCCCAGCGCGGGACCTCGGCCGCGAGGTAGGACACGGCCTTCCGCTCCGCCTCGTCCGCCCCGCCTGCCCCGGTGCAGAGTGGGCCGAATATCAAGGCGAGTATGACGCCCATGCCCGCAAACCCCCTCACTTCGGCAGGCGCCAGCGCTCGTCGAAATAGCCCGACGTGACGACCTCGCCCGGGGTGTCTGTGAGGCGGAACACCGCATAATCGCCGAGCCGTGGAAAGAGCAGGCGCATTCGTACCGGCGAAATCCGGCGCCTCGAACGTCATCCCCGAATTCACGACGACGTATCGCCGGGGGTTCAGAGGGTTCGCGGCGATGAACGCCGGGGCGTGCGTCGACCCTTCGTACGACTCTCCGAAGCCGAACCGCTCCTTGGACCAGCGGATCGGCAAGCCCTCGAGGATCTTGCCCAGCACGGCGTTCGAGCCGGGATCGCCGAAGAGCACGAGATGGTGGCCCTCGATATCCTCGGCCGTGAATTCGTTGTCGGGCTTGACGCGCACCTCGCCCCGGAAGTGACGGCGCCAGGTGGAGATGAAGCGTCCGAGCCGCAGCTTCGACCACGCGTCTGCCCGCGGATTCCAGGGCGTTCCGGTGGGCGTGACGACCAGGAATGGAGCCCGGAAGGCGTCGTCGATCGGCCCCTGGACTCCCGGGGCCTTCTGCCGGTCGACGTTCTCGATCAGGGCGATCGACGACTCGTGGTCCATGAGCTGCCAGCCGTTCGGTTCCTTGCGATAGTAAGCGCGCGGCAGGAGCCCCTTAGCGGCGAGCCGCAGCGGCATCTCAACGCCGTCGAGCAGGACCGACTCGGCGACCGCGCGATCGACGCTGAGAACCGAGACGTTCGACGTCGTGATTCGCGCAACCTCACCTGCGAGCTCAGCATCGACCGACGCCCGCCGATAATGCTCGGCCATCCTCTCGACTGCAATCCACTGGGCGGTGTTGTAGGCCAGGGTATACGTCACGAATCGGATCCGCTTCGGCACCCGGTCCACGCCTTTTTTCGCATGCTCCGCGTGGAAGGCATCCAGCAGCGTCTGGCTCGCCGGGTCAATCTTGTGGCCCATGCCTTTCCCGACGACACGGCGGAAATCTGGGGCCTCGGCGCTCGTGACCAGGCCATTGATTTTGAAGGAGACTCCGTCCGCCTTCAGTCGGTCGATAATGTTGGTGGACGCCTGGAGCTGAGGGTCGTCCTCGCCGCCGTATCCGATGATCGGAACGTCAAAGGCGTTCCGGGCGTACTCGATGCTGTCGTAAATCGAAAGTGCCTTCCTGCGCCAATCCGGCAGCGGCTTCCCTTCGAGCTTCGCGTAGCGGAGCGTCTCGGTGAAGCCCGCGCCGGCCTCGACCGAGCACCAGCGCGAGGGGAAGTGGAGACCGAGGTGCCAGGCACCTGCCCCGCCCATCGAGAAGCCGCGGAGGACGATGCGATCCTCGTCCACCGCGTAATTCCGCTTTGCGGCGTCGATTGCCTCGAAAACATCCGCCTCGCCGGCCCAGCGGTAAGCGTTGTTCCCCCGGCCGAAGACGTGCAAGGTCAGAAATCTCCGCTCGTCGGGAACCTTTCTGTTCCGATGAGATTCGATGAAGCGAGCTTCGTTCATTCCGTCGTTTCGGCCATGAAGGATCACGTCGAGCCGAGCCGATTTCGTCCTGTCGAGCGTGGCAGGCACCTCGACGACGTAGGGCTGGATCGACCCGTCGAGCTTCGAGCTGTAACCTCGAATGACCGACCCGGTCGCTTGCATCCACGGAGCCTCTCCCCGCGCGATCGAGGCCCGCCGGGACTCGCACTCCGCGAGCAATCCAGTCAGGATCGCCACGTCATCGGCCCGGGAGTACTCGTCGAATTCGTCCATGAGGCTTGCGGCCCGGTGCAAGACACGCGCGTCGGCCTCGAGGTCGGCCGAGTCCGGGCGATTGAGCCTCATTTCGGCGAGGGGATTTTCCAGCGACTTGAGCGTGCGACGGACCGCGTCCCGTTGCGGGCCGCTCGGCTTGACGGCCTCCGCCTTCTTCGCCGGCATCTGAGCCGTGGCCGAGAGTGGGCCGATGAGGTTGGCCCCCACCAGCGTGAGGGCGTTGAGGCCGAGGACGGTCGAGCACAGTCGGAGCATCGGTCGCCTCGGGAATCAGTCCAGTCCGTAGAAGCGGACGGCGTTGTCGTGGAAGAGCTTGACGCGGTCGGTCTCGGGCCGCGTCTTGATGATGTTCTGAAGGGCCTCGACCCAGCGGCGGTACGTGGCCGCCAGGGTGCAGACGGGCCAGTCGCCGCCGAACATCGCCCGCAACGGCCCGAACGCATCGAGGACATGGTTCACCACCGGTGCCAGGTCGTCTTCAGTCCACGGATGGCCGTGGGCCGATGCGACGATGCCCGAGACCTTGCACACGACGCGGTCGCCCTTGGCGGCGATCTGGTCGATGAGACGCCTCCACGGCGAGTGGTCCTTCACGAGAACGCTCTCGTTTCCGCAATGATCAAGGACGAACCGGGTGTCCGGGCAGGTGTCGATCAGCTTCGCCGCGTCGCTCAGCTCGGTGCTCCGCATGCAAAGGTCGAACGAAAGCCCGCGTTTTCCAAGCTCGCGAACGCCGCGGACGAAGGCCGGGTCGAGGCAATATCCGGCGGGCGTGCCCGGGACGTGGAGGACCTGGCGCAGGCCCTTGATCGCCAGCTCGCCCTTGAATCGGTTGAGGTACGCCGCGAAGCCTTCCGAGGCCGGCCGGCCGGAGATCACGGCGGCGACCATCGGCGTCCTGGCCTCGCGAATCAGCCGGAGGACGTACTCGGCCTCGGCGACCTGCTGCTCGACCGCGACGTCGACTTCCATGTAGATCGACTTCACGACGCCGAGTCCGGCCGTCGCCTCGGCATAGTCGGCCGGCCGGTAGCCCCGGCCGAGCGGGGCCTCGCCTGGGGTCATCCAGGCGAGTTTGAATTTTTCGAGATCCCAGAGGTGCTGATGCGTGTCGATGATCGGGATCATTCGGCCCCCCGGGCGGTCCGCCGCGAGCGCCGCGGCGGAGGCCGCGACCAGTTCCAGGAAGTTGCGGCGATTCATGATTCGGTCCCCGGCGACGGACTTCTTAACGCCGTGGCCTGGCCGGGTCAATCTTCCAGACGCCCAAGGCCCGTCGCCAGGATGGGGGCGACGTACCGAGGGCGAATCGAATGAGCGACTCAAGGGCCCTCGGTCGTGGGCACCGACCCAAGCACTGGCACGGTCGCCTCGCCCTTACCTCGAACTCGGTGCACGCTCATCTTCCAGCTTGCGCGGGCAGGTTATCAAGACGCTGGCGAGCTGCCTCGATCGACGATCGCAATCGTCGTGGGCCTTCACAACCGTCGAAATTGCTTCGCTTTGAGTCGAGCGAGGGTCTTGCCGCATCGGCGTGCGGCGACTAGAATCCCGGTCGTCGCGACTCGTGCGATATCCACCCGTCCGGTGATCCCGCGGCTCGAATTGGCGTTCGCGATGAGCACTCCTGATCTGGAAGAACCCTGGTACGCGGACGGCCTGTCGTTCGGGTGCACCCGCTGTGGCCACTGTTGCACCGGGCGCGCCGGGATTCGTCTGGGTCGATGCCGATGAGATCGCCACGATTGCCAGGTATCGGAAGGAAACACTCGAGCAGTTTTCGAAGCGTTTCGTCCGCCGCGTGGGAGATCGCTACAGCCTGGTCGAACGCCCCGGCGGCGACTGCATCTTCTGGTCGCCCGAGTCCGGCTGCACGGTCTACCCCGCCCGTCCGGCGCAGTGCCAGACATGGCCCTTCTGGCCGGAAAACATCGCCGACAAGGCGTCCTGGGATCGCGTCTGCCACTCGTGTCCCGGTTCGGGTGCCGACGGCGCAGGGTCTTCAGCGTCGAGGAGATCCTTGCCACCGTCGCGAAGGTCCACACGCCATGAACGCCGACGCGACGCGTGACGCATCGCCGCGACCGCTCCCCGATGAGTTTCGCTCCGCGCTAAGGGCCCTCCATGAGGAGCTCGACGCGGCAGTCCGAAAGCAAGGGCCGGTGTGCGAGCTGAGCGGACGCTGCTGCCGGTTCGCCGAGTACGACCACACGCTGTTCCTCTCCGCCCCCGAGGCCGTTGTCCTGATCTCCGATGCAGGGCCGCCATCGCGTCCGCTCGATGACGGCGCAGACCTGCCCGTGGCAGGACGCCAGAGGACGTTGCACGGCCCGTGATGCCCGGCCGCTCGGATGTCGGATCTATTTCTGTGATCCCACTTACCAGGCAGTTATGCCGGAACTGAGCGAGACATTCATCAGCCGATTGAAGTCGCTCGTCGATCGCTTCGATTTGCCCTGGGACTACGCGCCGTTGCACCGCCATCTGGAAGCCGCCCAGGCTTCGGGTCGGCTCGCCGGAATGAACGTCAGGCCGCGCGAATCGGTCGAGGAGCATACCTCGATCTGACGGGGGATTTGCCGTGGAGGTCGGACTCGAAGAGACAGAAATGGCTTGACACTAGTCCAAGCCGCACTTACCGTTGAGCCCACTCGCCGCTCGGACCGGGTCGAGGCCCGCACCCTGGGAGACTGCGATCGTGACCAAGAAAGAAATCGTGAAGAAGATCTCCGAGGACATCGGACTGACTCAGCTCAAGACCAAGGACATCGTCCAGCGGACCCTCGACGCGATCATCCTCACCTTGGTCCAGGAAGGCCGGATCGAGCTCCGCAATTTCGGGGTGTTTGAAGTCAAGCGGCGCGCTCCGCGCAAGGCACGGAATCCCCGGACCGGGGCGAAGGTGTACGTGCCGTCGAAGAACGTGGTGACGTTCAAGCCCGGCAAGGAGATGGAGGAGCTGGTCCGGAAGATGAATCCCGAGCGTCTTCCGATGATGGATGACGAGCGGGATGCCGATCTAGAGGACAGCGGGCCCGTCGAGCCGGTCGCCGAGCCGCCGCGGGCGTAAGAACCCGGCGGGGCGTCGGACGCAGGCGACGTCGGTCCGGGCGGGATGGGCCGAACCCGGCTCGGGCGCAGAGCGCCGCCGGGACGGCGTCGCGCGACGGATCGCGCGGGCCGGCCTCATGGACCGCCGGGCTCTCTCGGGAGGATCCCGGATGCGACGACCCTTCTCGGCACTGGCCCTATTGCTGGCGCTCGCGCGCCCTCGGTCAGGGCTGCGCCCCCGTGCCGCTGCCGCATTATGCGGCGTACCCGCCCAAGCGGGTCGAGGAACTGCTCAACGACTCGGAAAACCTCCGGATGGCCGGCGACGACTGGGAGCGGATCTGGTTCCTCGACCAGCCCAGTCATCTGACCCCCTGGCGCACCCACGGCGGCATGGGCCCCTGATCTCAGCGCGGGCGAGATCGCGAAGAGAAGCGAGGCTGGCACTTGATGCCGGCCTCGTTCCGCTTTCACACGAGCGCCGGCCGCACCCGCTCGAGGTCGTCCCAGAAGCCGGGATATGTCTTGGCGACGCAGCCGGGGTCGACGATCGTGATCCCGGGGGCGACGACGCCCGCCAGGGCGAACGACATCGCCATCCGGTGGTCGTCGTAGGTCGCGATCCGCGCCGGGCGTGATCGCCGCGGGCGGGATGATCACCAGCCCGTCGGCGAGCTCGTCGACCGTGGCCCCGAGCTTGCGTAGCTCGGTGGCAAGGGCCGCGATCCGGTCGGTCTCCTTGTGGCGGATGTGCGCGACGTTGCGGATTCGCGTGATCCCCCGGGCGAAGAGGGCGACCACGCCGAGCGTCATCACGGTGTCGCTGATCGCGTTCATGTCGACGTCCAGCCCGCGCAGCGGGCCGCCGTGGACGGTCGTGGCGTCCCTGCTCCGCTCGACGCGGCAGCCCATGTGCTCGAGAAGGTCGACGAACGCGACGTCGCCCTGGATGCTCGAGGTGCCGAGGCCTTCGACGGTCACCGACCCGCCCGTGATCGCCGCGAGCGCGAAGAAGTAGCTCGCGGCCGATGCGTCGGGCTCGATCGCGTAGACGGCGTCCTGTATAGCGACCCGGGTCGACGGAGAACCGCCGGTCGCCCTTGCGTCCGACGCGGACGCCGAACGCCTCCATCACGTCGAGCGTCATCGTCACGTACGGCTTCGAGACGAGCGTGCCCTCGACCTCGACGATCGTCGTCTCGCGGCCGTAGGGCAGCACCATGAGCAGGCCGCTGAGGAACTGGCTCGACACGTCGCCCTTGACGAAGGCGTAGCCGCCGTCGAGCCCGCTCGCCTCGACCGTGACGGGCGGGCAGCCCGTGCCTGCGTCGCTCTTCGCGACGGCGCCCAGGCCGTTGAGCGCGGCCAGGAGGTCGGAGACGGGACGCTGACGCATCCGGGGGACGCCGTCGAGTCGATACGTCCCGTGTCCCAGGGCGACCAGGGCCGTGAGGAAGCGGAGGCTCGTCCCCGAGTTCGCCACGAACAGCTCGGCCTGCTTCGCGGGAATCCGGCCGATGCAGCCGGTCACGTCGATCGTCGCCGAGGCCGCGTCATGGGTCACGTCGATCCCGAGCTTCCGCAAGCGCCTCGACCATGACCCGGGTATCCTCGCTGTCGAGCGCACCGGTGAGCCGGCTCTGCCCCTCGGCCAGCGCGGCGATGATCAGGGCCCGATTGGTCAGGCTCTTCGAGCCAGGCACGCGAACGCGCGCGCCGCTCGGCGGCGAGGGGAACGGCGCGAGCGTGATCTCGGCGGGGTAGTCGGCCATGCTAGTCGCCGGGGAGGCGGATGCCAGGGAGAGGGTCGATTCGGCGTTCTCAGCTCATCGGGCGTGATGCGCTCGATGAGGAGGCGTTTCTCGCGGGACGTTTCGCCGGTAAGCAGACTGATTTCGGATCGCTTGAGCTGGAGGACATCGGCCAGCATCTCGACGATCGCCGCATTGGCCTCCCCCCTCTCGGGAGCGGCGGTGACAGACACGCGCAGCAGACCGGCCCGCTCGCCGAGGATCGCGTCCCTCTTCGCCTTGGGCTGCGCCTTGACCCCGAGGACCGTACCGCGCGGATGGAGCGAGAGCGCGATCATGGTCCGACGCCCTCGAAGAGGGCCGACCCGACCCGGACGAGCGTCGCGCCTTCCTGGATCGCCGCCTCGAAATCGCCCGACATCCCCATCGAAAGGTGCGGGCAGCGCGCGGCCCATCGCCCCGACCAGTTCGTCGCGCAGCCCGCGAAGCCGCGCGAAGTACGGCCGCGCCGCCTCGCCCTCGGCGCCGAGCGGGGCCATCGTCATCAGGCCGACCACGGGGATGTGTCGCACGCCGGCGACGGCCGACGAATCGGAGAGCAGTCCCTCGGCGGTCCAGCCGTGTTTCGACGGTTCCGACGACGTGTTGACCTGGAGGCAGACCCCCGGAGGGTCGACGAGGCCGAGGGTGTCCGATAACTCGTCGAGCGCGAGCAGCAGTTTGAGCGAGTCGACCCCGTGGATCATCCGCACCAGGGGCAAGCGTGCGCCGTGCCTTGTTGCCCTGGAGGTGCCCGATGTGATGCCAGCGGATGGGCAGGTCGGCCAGCGCCTCGGCCTTCGTCCAGAGCTCCTGGGGATAGTTCTCACCGAGGTCCTCCTCTCCCCTTTCGACGAGGGCCCGGACCGCGTCGATCGGCGACCTTTTCGTGACCGCGACGAGCGTTACGTCGCCGGCCGTCCGCCCGCACTCGGCGGCGGCCCGGACGATCCGGTCGCGGACGGAGAGGATGTTCTCGACGAGTCTCGTCGTGTTCAGCGTGCGCACAAGGAGTCGTCATGCGTTAATCATCAGTCTCGTCCGGTCGCCAGCGCGGGCGAGCCGTTTACTCACTTCGGCGACCGCGCTACTTCACGGCGTCGGCGATGAGAGCCTTCAGGGTCGCGAGCCCCTTGTCGACGTCGCTTCCGAGATGGACGTTCATCGCCCTCCGCCTCCGCTTGGCGAGCGACTGGAAGTCTCCGAGCGCCTGGGCCTCGACCAGGACCGCGTAGCCGAAGGGCTGGCCGGGGATCGGGACGTCCTCGCCGTCGTTGGCCGTGAGCTGGAGGAACACGCCCTCGTCGGAGCCGCCCTTGTGGAGCTGGCCCGTCGAGTGGAGGAACCGCGGGCCGTAGCCGGTCGTGGTGGCGACCTTGAGCTTGTCGCGGACGGAGGTCCGCATCGCCTGGATCGTGGCGTCGCGCTCGGGCCGCTCGTCGATGTACTGGGTGATCGCGACGTAATCGCCCGGCTTGACCCGGCCGAGGTGCGCCTTGAGCAGGCCGACGGCCGCCTCGCGGCCCGAGCCGGCGGCCTTGAGCGAGTCGTCCTCGGGCGCGACCGAGAAGGTCAGCCCCTCGAACGTGGCCAGCGACTTCAGCGACGGCAGCTTGCCGTCCTTGACGTAGGCGGCGAGCAAGGCCTTGGTGTTGTCCTTGCTCTCCTGCACGTTCGGCTGATCGAACGGGTCGATCCCCAGCCGCTGGCCGGCGATCGGGACGGCGATCTCCCACCGGAAGAACTCCGCGCCCAGATCACTCGGGTCGACCACCATCAGGTCGAGCACCGGGTGACCCGTCTTCGCCAGAGTCTGGAGCAGCGGGTTCTCCTCCGAGCCGGGCGCGCCGAGCGTGCGGATCTGGATGAAGACGCGATCGTTGCCGTACGCCTCGGGCCCGGTCAGGGGCTCGCCGGCGACCGGCACGATGCCCTTGCCCTCCTTGCCCGTGCTCTCGGCGATGAGCTGCTCGATCCAGAGGCCGAGCGCCTCGAAGGGCGGCGGGGTGACGAGCGTCGCCTTGTCGCGCCCGAGGTTAGCGAGCGTGCCGAGGGCCGCGCCGAGCGCGGCGCCCGGGTTCTGGCGGATCGGCACCTCGGGCCCGCACTCGCGGATCGCGACCTTGGCGTGGTCAAGGATCGTGGCGACGTCCAGGCCCATCAGGGCGGCGGGGACCATGCCGAAGTAGGAGAGCGCCGAGTAGCGGCCGCCGATGTCGCTGGGGTTCAGGAAGATCCGCCGGAAGCCGTCGCGGCGGGCGTCGGCTTCCATCTTCGTGCCGGGGTCGGTAATCGCGACGAAGTTTTCGCCGGCCTTGTCGCCCTTGATCGCCTTCACCTTCTCGAAGAACGTGGCGTAGAAGACCGAGGGCTCGGTCGTCGTGCCGCTCTTGCTCGAGACGACGAAGAGCGTCTTGGCGACGTCGATCTCCGACTCGATTCGGCGGATCGTCGCGGGCACCGTGCTGTCAAGGACGAGCAGCTCGGGGTGCCCGGCCACCGGGATGTTCGTTCGGCGGAGGACCTCGACGCACAGGCTCGAGCCGCCCATGCCCATGACGACGATGTGGCGTGAAGCCGGCATCGGCGATCTCGCGGACGAACCTGGCGAGCTCCTCGGCCTTCTCGCGGACGACGCCCGCGACGTTGAGCCAGCCCAGCGCGTTCTTGATGATCTTGACGTGGGCCTCGTCGGTCTTCCACAGCGTCGCGTCCTTCGACCACATCCGCTCGACCGCGTGCAGCCGCTCTAGGTCGGCGAGGGTCTCCTCGATCGGCCTGGCATAGTCGCCGAGGAGCAGCGTCTGGCCGATCCGCCGGCTCTGGAGGAGCTTGGCCCGCTTCTCCGTGATCGTCTTGAACAGCTCATGGAACGCGTCGGCGAAGAGCTTCACGCCGTCGCGGAGAAGCTTGTCCGTCACGTCCTTGAAGTCGATGCCGACCGAGGCGAGGTCGGCCATGACCTTCACTGCCTCGTCCCGTCCTTCGAGAAGAGAATTCGAGGCGTGCCCGTGGTCCTTGAACGCCAGGAACGCCGACATCGGCATCGTGCTGACGGTCTCGGGGCCGATCAGGCCGTCGGTGTAGAGCGTGTCGGGGTACTTCTTGTTCTTGGTGCTGACCGAGGCCCAGAGCACGCGCTGCGGGTGTGCGCCCTTAGCCTTCAGCGGGGCGAAGTCGCGGCCGTGGAAGAGCGTCTCGCACACGGCGTACGCGTTCTTCGCGTTCGCGATCGCCACCTTGCCGAGCAGGCTTTCGAGCTTGGCCTTCGTGGCCGGGTCCTTCGCCTCCTTGATCTTGGCCTCGATCCGGTTGTCGACCTCGGTGTCGATCCGCGAGACGAAGAAGCTAGCCACCGACGCGATCCGGTCGATCGGCAGCCCCTTCTCGGCGCGCCTCTTCAGGGCCTTGATATACGTCTCGGCGACGGTGCGATAGGCGTCGACGCTGAAGAGGAGCGTGATGTTGACGTTGAGCCCGGAGAAGAGGGCCTCCTCGATCGCCGACAGCCCCTCGGGGGTGCCGGGGATCTTGATCATGGGGTTGGGTCGGCCGAGGAGGCCCCAGAGCTTCTTCGCCTCGGCGATCGTCGCGTCCGTCTCGTGGGCCAGGAGGGGCGAGACCTCGAGCGAGACGAAGCCGTCGCCCCCGTTCGTCCGGTCGTAGACGGGCCGGAACTCGTCGAGGGCGCGGCGGATGTCGGCGACGGTCAGCCCTTCGTAGATCGAGTCGATCCCCTTGCCGAGCCCGATCAGCGTCTGGATCTCCTCGTCGTACTCCGTGCCCGTGCCGATGGCCTTCTGGAAGATCGACGGGTTCGACGTCATTCCCTGGAGCCCGTCCTCCTCGATGAGGCGCTTCAGCTCGCCCGTCTCGAGCATCTTGCGGCTGATGTCGTCGAGCCAGACGCTCTGCCCGAGGGCCTGGAGTGCGGCGAGCGGTGACGATGTCACGGTAGCCATGGGGAGGGTCTCTCGCGGGAAGAGGCGTCCGGAACCACGCCGGGGTCGGGCTCGGCGCGACCCCGACCGGAGCGGCCCAGCATAACCGATCGCGGGCCCGTTTTCGAGTGCCGGCCATCGGCCGTCCGGGGGCGATTGGGTTCGTTTCGTCGGGGGTCCAGACCCGGCTCCTGGCGCCGACCGAACCCGAGCGTGCAAGTGATGGGCGGCTTCGTACACCATCGTTAAGCGTCAGAGCCGGACAGACCGCCCGGCGGACCGATCCTGGCGGCCCGGCTCGACGAACCGATCGGACCCGAATTCCCCACAGGACCGTGGAAAACCGACGGGCCGCCGGCTACCATGACAAATGTCATACGAAGATTGTCCGACCCCGGCACGCCGTCGCGGTGGCGGGGATTCGATGTCGCATTGAACAGGCTGGACTCAATCAAGATGGAGATCGGGACGTCTTCGAAGCCCTGGGCCCGGCGGATGGCCGACGCGCTGGGATCGCTGGCGGGCCGGCGGTGGTTCCCCCTGGCCGTGGGGGCGTTCGCGGTCGTCTTCGCGCTGCCGGCGCTGGGGGTCGGCTTCATCGTCGACGACTACTACCACCGAATGATCCTGCTCCGGCGCGAACCGTGGGCCCAGGTCCTCGGCGCGCCGGCCGACATGTTCCACTTCTTCACCGGCGACCCGGCGCGGACGGGGCGGATCGTGGAGATGGGGCTGTGGCCCTGGTGGACCGACCTCCATGTCAAAGCCGCATTCCTCCAGGCGCTGACCGTGCTGACGCACCGGCTCGACTATGCGCTCTGGCCCGACTCGGCACCCCTGATGCACGCCCAGAACCTGCTCTGGCTCGGTGCCGCGGTGGCGGCGGCGACGGCGTTCTATCGAAGGATGCTCGGCGCGACGTGGGTCGCCGGCCTGGCGGCCTTGCTGTACGCGCTCGACGACACGCGGGGGGCGACCGCGGGGATCATCTGCAATCGCAACGTCCTCATCGCCGCGACGTTCGGGTTCTCGGCGCTGGCCTGCCACGACCGATGGAGCGCGCGACCGCCGGGCCGTCTGGGGTCTGCTGTCCACCGGGCTCCTGGCGCTGTCGCTCTTCTCGAAGGAAGAAGGGATCGGCACGTGCGCCTATCTCGGGGCGTATGCCCTGTTCCTCGACCCGCGGGGACGCCGGCAGGGCCTGTTCGCGCTGACGCCCTATGTCGTCGTCGTGCTCGTGTGGCGCACCTTGCGGTCGAACTGGGGGTACGGCGTCGAGAACGTCGGCCTTTACATCGACCCGCTGAACGACCCGGGTCCATTCGCCGTTGCCGCGATTGAGCGAATCCCGATCCTCCTGCTCGCGCAATGGACTCAGGTCCCGGCCGAGATCGGCATCGCCGTGAGCCGACGGGCCCTCTGGTCCGTCTGGTGCGGGACGATCGGATTCCTGATCCTCGCCGCCTTCGCCTTCGGGCCGCTGGTCCGTCGCGACCGCCTGGCGCGGTTCTGGGCCGCGGGGATGGTCTTCGCCACGGTCCCCGTCGCGGCGACGTTCCCGATGGACCGGCTGCTCACGTTCCCCGGCCTTGGTGCCTCCGCGCTGCTCGCGCAGTTCCTCGCCTTCGTCTTCGAGAGGAGAGAGGGCAAGCGTGGTCGGGCCTGGCGAGTCGTCGCGACCGGATTGGCTTGGTTCTTCGTGGTCGTCCACATGGTCCTCGCGCCGCTCTATCTTCCGTTCCGCGCGGCCAACCCGGTCGGCCCGAAGTGGATCGAGCACCGATTCAGGGTGCGCGACGCCGTCGGCGCCGAGGTCGAGGGCAAGACGCTGGTCGTCGTCAACGCCCCGAGCCCTGCGCATGCGCATTATTTCCTCTTCGAGGCCGAGACGGAGAATCGCCCGCCGCCGAGAACGGTCCGGGTCCTCGCGCCGGCGATCCCTTCGGTCAGCATTCGCCGTCTCGACGACCGTACGCTCGTGGTCCGTCCCGGTAACGGCTACCTCGCGTGGGTCCTCGACCGCGTCTTCCGCTCCGAGCGCCGGCCGATGTCGCTCGGCCAGCGGGTGAACCTCCCCGGCATGGACGTCGAAGTCACGCGCGATGACCCGCGACGGCCGTCCGGCCGAGGCTACGTTCCGGTTCGAGGGACCCCTGGAGTCGCCCGAATACGTCTGGCTCTGTTATGAGAAAGGGCGATTCGTTCGGTTCGTCCCGCCGGCGGTCGGGGGGCGGGTCGACATGCCCTTCGACTGGTGGGCTCTCTTCAACCCGTTCACGGACTCGTCGCGGGAGTCGAAAGCTCCTTGACGAGCACGTTGCGGAACTCGATCCGATACCCCTCCGCCTCCAGCCCGACATAGCCTCGCGGCACCTCGCAGTCGTGCCACGCGCAGGTCACCCCGCCGTTGACCCAGAGGGTCATGTCCTTCCCCTTGCAGGTCACCTCCAGCACATTCCACTCGCCCGCCGGCTTGACGCGCTTCTCGGCTTCCTTGCTCAGGTTGATCCGTACGAGCTCGCCGTCCTTCATCGTCTCGCCGAAGAGATACCCGCCCGAGCCGCCGCCGATCTGCGCCTGGTGCCAGACCTTCGCATCCTTCGAGTTTCGCGCATAAATTCCCGAGTTATAGGCCTTCTTTCCCGCCGTCACGGGCGTGTATCTAAATTCGACGTGGAAGATGAAGTCGCCCAGCTCCCTGTCGTAGCGGAGCCACTCGTGGCCCTTGTCCCCCTCGCAGACCAGGTATCCGGTCGCTTCCTCCAGCGACCACTGGCTCTGCGGGTTGAGCCGGCCGGTCGGCGGAATCGGCCCGCGGGTCCAGTTGTCGAGCTCCTTCCCGGCGCGGCGCGAGCAGGTCGGTCCAGCCGTTCGGGTCCGACTCGTAGGCCCCCTTCGAATCCTCGAGGGGCGAGGCCATCGCCGGCAGCGACAGGGCAACGGCGAGCGCGAGGGAGAGTCGTCGCATGCGTCGGGCTCCGAGGGGGACCGAGGTCTTGAGCCTGCGTTCCGCGTCTGTTAGGAACGACGGACGAGCCGCCGAACATCAGAACCCGCCCCAACCCGCCAGGCAAGTCCCCATGCGCCGACCGACCCGCCGCGAGTTCCTGGCTGCATCCTCCGCCTCGGTGCTCGCGGCGAGCGGACTTGCCGGGGCCGATGACCCGGCGGCGAAGCAGTCGTCGGCGAACGACGCGATCACGCTGGGCTTCATCGGCGTGGGAGGCATGGGCTCGGGCCTGATGGAGAAGTTCGGCCCGATGGCCGACGTCCGGATCGTTGCGGTGTGCGACGTGGATGAGGAGCGGCGGGGAAAGGCGAAGGAAAAGTCCGGCGGAAAGGCTGACGCTTACTCCGACTTCCGCCGCGTGCTCGACCGCAAGGATATCGACGCTGTCGTCGTCGCCACGCCGGACCACTGGCACGCGATCCCGACGATCCTCGCCTGCCAGGCCGGGAAGGACGTGTACTGCGAGAAGCCGCTCTCGTTCCGGATCGGCGAGGGTCGGGCGATGGCCGACGCCGCGTCCAAACACAAGCGCGTCACGCAGATGGGCAACCTGATCCACGCCGGTGAGAACTACCGCCGCGTCGTTGAGATCGTCCGCTCCGGCGTACTCGGCCCGATCTTCAAGGCGAACGTCTGGATGACCGACCACCGCCAGCGGCTCGGCAACCCCGCCGACTCGGCCCCGCCGGCCGGCCTCGACTACGACTTCTGGCTTGGCCCCGCGCCGAAGCGGGCTTACAACCCCAACCGGTCGCATTTCACGTGGCGGTATTACTGGGCCTACGGCGGCGGCGTTCTCTGCGACTTTGTCTGCCACATCGTCGACCTCGTCCACTGGGCGATGGACGTTGACGCCCCGAGCACCATCGCCGCGACCGGCGGCCGTTACGTCTCCGGGGACAACGCCGAGACGCCCGACACGCTCGAGGTCATCTACCACTACCCGAAGCCGGGCGGTCCAGGCTTCACCATGGTCTGGACCCAGACCGACCGCTCGTCCTACGGCCCCGAGGGGAAGCACCTGGGCATCATGTTCCAGGGGACCAAGGGGACTCTCATCGCCGACTACAACAGCTTCAAGGTTCTGCCCGAGAAGGACCAGCACATCGAGGAGCCGCCCAAGACGCTCCCGCGCTCCGTCGGCCACCATCGCGAATGGCTCGACGCGATCAAGTCGCGCGGGACGACGACCTGCCACTTCGAGTATGGCCATCGGCTCTCGTCGGTCGGGCACCTCGGCAATATTGCCCTGTGGACGGGGGAGACACTGAACTGGGATGCCAGCGCCGAGAAGGTGACGAACCATCCCCAGGCCAACCAGCATCTCTGGCGGACTGAGTACCGGGCGCCGTGGTCGATCCCGAAGGCCTGACGGTTGCCATGATTGAAATGCTCGCCATCCCGGCCTGGCGGACTCCGAGCACGACACTCGAAGTCTGGATCGCCCGGCTGGAGCAGCAGGGGGACCGGGCCGTCGTCGTCGAGAGAGAGTCGCCGGAAGGGGCCTGGATTCACCTGGAGACGATCGGAGTCCACGGTTTCGCCGTGCTCGCCGGGCCGCATGTCGAGGCGATCAACTTCGAGATCGACGAGCCGAACACGGCCGCGGCGGCCCGGTTCCTCGAGGAGGCCGCCGCCGCGATCGGTTGGGAGATCCATCCCGACGACGAGGGTGACGAGGAAGATTGAAACACCGTTACTTTGCCCGGGAGACTCCGATGCAACTTCGCGCGACAGTATTGGCCGTCCTGACCGCCCCGCTGATCGCCTCGGCCGGCGACCTGTCGTGGAGGAAGCACGATATCAACCCGAGGAGCATCTTCGAGTGCGCGGGAGCCTGGGACGTCGACAACGACGGCAAGATCGACATCGTCTCGGGCGACACATGGTACAAGGCCCCCGAGTGGACGCCGTATCCCGTTCGCAAGGTGGAGACCGCCGGTCGCACTTACAAGAACGACTTCTCAAATATCCCCATCGACTTCAACGGCGACGGCAACGTCGACTTTTTCACCTGCTCGTATTTCGACAGGAACGTCGGCTGGGTCGAGAACCCAGGCAAGGCGGGCGCGGAGTGGATCTATCACGACGTCGACAAGCCCGGCAACATCGAGGCCGCCGTACGTGTCGACCTCGACGGAGACGGGGTCGGCGACTTCCTGCCCAACTCGGTCAACGTCGTGGTCTGGTACTCGCCGGAAAAGCCGGCCGACGGCAAGGGCTACACGCTCAAGAAGCACGACCTGTCCGCCTTCAAGGGCTCGGCGGGGCACGGCGTCGGCACGGGCGACATGAATGGGGATGGGAAGCTGGACATCCTGACGCCGAACGGGTGGTTCGAGGCGGTTGATCCCAAGGCGGATAACTGGACCTGGCACCCCGACTGGAAACTGCCCGCCACCGGCATCCAGATCCTCGGCCGCGACCTCGACGGCGACGGCGTCACCGACGTCGTCTACGGCATGGGCCACGGGATCGGCCTGTTCTGGCGGAAGGGGGAAAAGTCGGCGGACGGGAAGGTCACGCTCGGCAAGGAACAGCTGATCGACAAGGAGGTCTCTTCCGTCCACACGCTGCTCTGGGCCGACCTCGACGGCGACGGCAAGTCCGACGAGCTAGTCACGGGCAAGCGCGTCTACGCCCACGAGCGCGAGCCGGGCGACATCGACTCGCCGATCGTGGCGTATTACACCTTCGACCCGTCGAAGAAGGCCTGGGACCGGCACATCATCGCCAAGGGCGAGCCGGCCAAGGACGCCCCCGCCGACCCGGGCAAACGCGACGCCCAGAAGGACTTCCAGCCGGGCACGGCGGGAACGGGTCTGGAGATGGCCGTCGTGGATTTCGACGGGGACGGCGACCTCGACCTCGTGTGCCCGGGCAAGAGCGGGCTCTATCTCTTCGAGAACCTGCTCAAGTCGAAGTGACCCGGACGCGCCGAACCGACACATCAAACGAAGAAGGCCGTCCCGACTGTGGGACGGCCTTCTTCGTTGAGTCGGCACTCTTCGGAGTTTGGATCACGGACCCAAACCGCCATGGGTGCGCCATGGGGTCAGGTGACTGGGCTGGTCGAGAAACCAGATCCGCTCCCAGTCGTCCCCGGCCATCCGGAGGTTCTCTGAGTCGTTGAGTAGTTCCTCGACCCGCTTGGGCGGGTACGCCGCATAGTGCGGCAGCGGCACGGGGGCGCAGCCTTCGGAGAAGGCCATGAACGCCCCCAGCAGGAACAGGGCCATCACGGGTTTCCGCATAGGGGGTCCTTCCCTCGCCTCGTGCTCATAAAGGCCGTCTCGGCCGGTCCGAGCGATCCGGCGCAATCCGAGCCGGGGTCGCCTCCGCGACCAACCGCGGCCTGCTGGAGCCACATGCCTGACAGGCCCCGCGCGCGCCACTCCGGCGTCAGCTTGGGGTCGCTACCCTCCTTTTCGGCATTCTCGGACCCCCGGCCGCAGGAAACTCGTCCGGGATTTGCCGATCGTGCTGGTCGAAGGCGTCCTTCCCGGCTCGAGTCCCACGCCGAGGACGGTTGCAGGACGGCGCCTCGATCGTTACCCTGATTCGGTCGAAGGCCTTACGGCGGTACACCATCCGCCGCGAGCCACCTCTCCCGCGCCCGCTGGCCGTCCCCGCCCCCGGCGTGCCTCTCGACGAGACTCCCTCGAACGAAGACCGGCGCACGGAGTTCGCCCATGTCCGCGCAGTCGCCCGAAGCGACCTCGACGATCGACGATTTCGATGTGGGGAATGGCAAAGCCGGGCCGGAGTTCCGGCCCTTCGTCCCCCCCTCGGCCCAGCCTCCCGAGCTGACTCTCTCCGCGCTGGGGCTCGGTGCGATCCTCGGCATCGTCTTCGGCGCGTCGTCGCTCTATCTCTCGCTCAAGGTCGGTCTGACGGTCTCCGCCTCGATTCCCGTCGCCGTGCTCTCGATCGCCCTCTACCGGGCCGTCGGACGCGGAAAGGGCCGGGTGCTCGAGAACAACATCGTTCAGACGGCGGGCTCGGCCGGCGAGTCGATCGCCTTCGGTGTCGGCGTCACGATGCCGGCGTTGATGATCCTTGGATACGACCTGGACCAAACATTCCACGTCCTCGGTTTTCCGTTCACCCGCGTCATGCTCGTCGCCTGCCTCGGCGGGCTGCTCGGCATCCTGATGATGATCCCGCTCCGCCGGGCCTTCATCGTGAAGCAGCACGGGACGCTCGTATATCCCGAGGGCACGGCCTGCGCCAAGGTGCTCGTGGCGGGTGAGGCCGGCGGGGCGAGTGCCCGGCCAGTCATCGTGGGGCTGATCTTCGCATTCGTCTACCAGACCCTCATGCAGGGCCTGAAACTCTGGCAGGATGCCCCCGCCCGGGCCATCCGGGGGTTCAAGGGAACCTACGTGGCGACCGAGGCGACGCCGGCGCTCCTCGGTGTCGGCTACATCATCGGCTGGAGGATCGCGGCGATCATGCTGGGCGGCGGGCTGCTCGCGTCGTTCGTGCTCACGCCGATCTTCGCGATGTTCGTGACTCCCCAGAAGCCGCTCGACACGACCGATTCCGTGAGCCTGCTCGCCACGACGCAGGCGCTCTGGGCTCAGATCCGCAACGATTACGTCATCTACATCGGTGCCGGGGCCGTCGCTACCGGCGGGCTGATCAGCCTGGTCCAGTCGTTGCCGATTATCGGGCAAGGGATCGTCGGCAGCCTCCGGTCGATGGGCAAGGCCTCGGCTCGAGCGACCAACGACTCGGAATCGACCCAGCGAACCGGCCGAGACCTGCCGCTCTGGCTCGTCGTCCTGGGAGTCATCGGGCTCATCGCCGCCATCGCCTCGACCGAGCTGATCCCCACCGACATGACCGGCCGAATCGTCGGGGCCGTGCTGATTGTGGGATTAGGATTTCTGTTCGTGACTGTTTCCTCGCGGCTCACGGGCGAGATCGGCTCGTCCTCGAACCCGATCTCGGGCATGACCGTCGCCGCACTGCTCGTGACTTGCCTGGTCTTCTATCTGGCCGGGTGGACGGCCCCCGCGTACAGCCTCGCGGCGCTCTCGATCGCGGGAATCGTCTGCGTCGCGTCATCGAATGGCGGGACGACGTCGCAGGACCTCAAGACCGGGTATCTCGTCGGCGCGACTCCGAGCAAGCAGCAGATCGCGATCCTCGTCGGGGCGCTGACCTCGGCGGTCGTGATCGGCTTCACGCTCCTGCTGCTGAACGAGTCGAAGACCGTCTACACGAGCAAGCCCGAAAACCTGCCCAAGATCGCGGCGCCGGCCGAGGCCCTGACCGGCGAGAAGATGACCTACGAAGGAAACGAGTACGACGTCTGGCGGCTCCGGAAGTCGATCGAAAAGGACGGCCAGGTCGTCGCGCTGCCCGGCAAATATCTCGTCAATCCATCCGACCACAAGGTCGCCTGGCTCGTCGACCCGGGCATTAATGGACGAGTCACGACGGCCGACGACGGCACGAAGGTCGAGAAGTTCAACGCTCCGAAGGCCCGGCTGATGGCCCTGATCATCGACGGGATCATGAAGGGCGAGCTGCCCTGGGGGCTCGTGATCATCGGGGCGTTCATCGCGGTGACGCTCCACCTCGTGGGCGTGCCGGCCCTGGCCTTCGCCGTCGGCGTCTACCTGCCGCTCGAGACCTCGATGCCGATCTTCATCGGCGGCCTGGTCCGGCTTGTCGTGGAGAAGATCCGAAAGTCCGCCGCCGAGGACTCGGATTCGAGTCCCGCCGTCCTGCTCGCGAGCGGCTACATCGCGGGCGGCGCGATCGCGGGGACGCTCCTGGCCTTCCTGAACTTTTCGAAGCCGGCCACGAAGGCGATCGACCTCTCGCGATTCCTCCCGGCGTCGTACAACGACAGCCCGCTTCCCGCTGTGATCGCCTTCTCCGCGCTGGCCGTCGTGCTCGCGCTCGTCGGCCTGGGCGTCCTGCTCCGCGATCGCGAGCCCGAGGCCGTTGAAGAGGGGATTCTCGGACACGAGGATCGGATCTGATAGGCAATCGGACGGACCGTCTGCCGAGGAGATCTTCCGCATGCGACTTCGAACTGTTCCGGCGGCCCTGGCCGCCGTGGCTGCGGTCTGGATTGGAGGTCCCGTGCTCGCCGACGAGGGGATGTGGACGTTCGACAACCTGCCGCTCAAGACCCTAAAGGCGACATATGGGTTCGAGCCCTCGAAGGAGTGGGTCGAGCACCTGCGCTCATCGGCCGTCCGGTTCAACAACGGCGGGTCGGGCTCGTTCGTCTCGGCCGAGGGGCTCGTGATGACGAACCATCACGTGGGCGCTGACACGCTCCAGAAGATCAGCACCAAGGAGAAGGATTATTACAAGGACGGCTTCTACGCGAAGTCCACGTCCGAGGAGGCGAAGGCCCCGGACCTGGAGCTGAACGTGCTGATCGGCATCACGGACGTGACGGACATCGTCAACGTGGCCGTGACCAAGGACATGGACGATGCCCAGGCCTCCGTCGCCCGCCGCGGGGTGATGGCGAAGATCGAGAAAGAGTCGTTCGAGAAGTCGGGGCTGCGGAGCGACGTCGTCACCCTGTATCAGGGCGGCCGGTATTCACTCTACACGTACAAGAAGTACACCGACGTTCGGCTCGTCTTCGCGCCCGAGTTCGACATCGCGTTCTTCGGTGGCGATCCGGACAACTTTGAGTTTCCGCGCTACGACCTCGACGTCTGCTTCTTCCGGGCCTACGAAGACGGCAAGCCGGCTCGGCCGACGCACCATCTGGCATGGAGCCGCGGCGGGCTCGAAGGAAGGCGACCTGACCTTCGTCGCCGGACACCCCGGCCGGACCAGTCGGCTATTCACGGTGGCCCACCTGGAATACCTCCGCGACAAGAGCTTCCCGCTCCTGCTCGACATGCTCCACGCGCGGGAGAGGTTCTACCTCGACTTCGCCAAACGCGGTGAGGAGCAGGCCCGGCAGTCGAAGGAGGACCTCTTCAGCATCCAGAACAGCCGCAAGGCCCGCGAGGGCGGCTTCAAGGCCCTCAAGGACGAATCCGTCCTGAATCGTAAGCGGGCGGACGAGGAAGCCATCCGGAGCCGGATCCGTGGCGACGAGGCGAAGCAAAAGGCCTACGGCTCGGCCTGGGAGAAGATCGCCGAGGCCCAGAAGATCGCCGACTCCATCCGGCTCGAGTTCGCGATCTACGAGGCCGGCTACGGGCTCGACTCGCGACTATTCGACATCGCGCGGATGCTCGTGCGGCTCGCCGAGGAGAAGAGCAAGCCGAACTCTGACCGACTCAAGGAGTTTCGCGACTCGGCGAGGGAATCGCTCGAACTCGAGCTGTTTTCGACCGCCCCGATCTACCCGGAGCTCGAGATTGCCAAGCTCGCGCACGGCTTCGAGTTCTGGAAGAAGATCCTTCCGGATGACCCGATCCTCGTAGACATCCTCCACGGTCGGACACCCGAGGAGACGGCCCGGTCCCTGGTGACCGAGACGAAGGTCGGCGACGTCGCCGTGCGGAAGCGCCTTGCGATGGCCGACGTGGAGACCTTGAAGTCCTCGCACGACCCGATGATCAAGCTCGCACTCATCGTCGACGCGAGGGCCCGCGCGGCGCGGAAGGTCCGCGAGGAACAGGTCGAAGGCGTCCAAACGGCCCAGTACGCCCGGATCGCCCAGGCGATCTTCGCCGACAAGGGGGCGTCCGTGTATCCCGACGCGACCTTCACGCTGCGTCTGGCGTTCGGGCAGATCAAGGGCATCGACCTCGACGGCAAGACCATCCCCGCCTTTACGACCATGGGCGGCGCCTTCGAGCACGCCGAGAAGCACGGCAGCAAGCCTCCTTACGAGCTGCCGCAAAGCTGGATCAAGGCGAAGGCCCAGCGCAAATTCCGCCTCGATACCCCACTCAACTTCATCAGCACGGCCGACATCATTGGCGGCAACTCGGGAAGCCCGGTCGTGAATCGCGACAACGAGGTCGTCGGGTTGATCTTCGACGGCAACATCGACTCGCTGATCCTCGACTTTGCCTATGACGACCGCGCCGCGCGTTCCGTGTCGGTCGACTCCCGGGCGGTCGAGACGGCCCTGCGAACGATCTACGGCGCCGAGGCCCTGGCCAACGAATTGACCGGCCGCTGAGGCTCTCGGAAAAACGGCGGCCGATTCATTACGTCCGGCCGTCCGATCGGTTAGATTCGGGTTGATTCCGTCGACGCGCCACCCCCTTCGCGGAGCCCCGCCATGCCTCTCCTCGACCGGCGTCACTTTCTGCAAAACTCCGCGGCGCTCGCGGCGAGCTTGGCCGCACTCGAGGCGACTTCGACCCGCGCGGCCGCGCCGGCCGCCGACGACTCGGCGTCGAAGAAGGCCGGGCCGAACGACGTGATTCGCGTCGCCCTCATCGGCGCCAGGGGCCGGGGCATGGAGCACATCCAGTCGTACACCAAGCTCGACGAGGCGCGGATCACAACGATCTGCGACGTGGACCGCAACGTCGTCGGGAAAGCCATGAAGGCCGTCGAGGGCCGTAACGGCTCTGCGCCGAAGTACGAGCAGGATCTCCGCCGCGTCCTGGACGACAAGGACATCGACGCCGTCTCGATCGCCACGCCCAACCACTGGCATGCCCTGGCCACGATCTGGGCCTGCCAGGCCGGGAAGGACGTGTACGTCGAGAAGCCGGTCAGCCATAACATCTTCGAGGGCCGGAAGATGGTCGAGGCCGCCCGGAAGTACGGGCGGATCGTCCAGACGGGCACGCAGTGCCGAAGTCACAAGGGCATCCAGGACGCGATGGCGTTTCTGCATTCGGGCAAGCTGGGCACGGTCTACATGGCCAAGGGGCTCTGCTACAAGCCCCGGCTCTCGATCGGCCACAAGGACGACGGCCCGGTGCCCGATGGACTCGACTACAACCTCTGGACCGGCCCGGCCGAGATGAAGCCGTTCAACGCGAACCGGCTCCACTATAACTGGCACTGGTTCTGGAACACCGGCAACGGCGACCTGGGCAACCAGGGCATCCACCAGATGGACCTCGCCCGCTGGGGACTGGGCAAGTCGGAGTTCCCCAAGGCCGTCCAGGGCAGCGGCGGACGGTTCGGCTACAAGGACGACGGCGAGACGCCGAACACCGAGCTGGTCTCGCTCGAATTCGACGACGCAGTCCTCCAGTTCGAGGTGCGCGGGCTCGCGACCAACGACGAGCTCGGGGCCAAGGTCGGCGACATCTTCTACGGGACCGAAGGCGTGCTTGCCATCACCAGCTACACGACCTGGCAGTCGTACCTCGGCCCGAAGCTTGAGAAGGGCCCGGGCGGCACCGGCGGGGGCGACCACTTCAAGAACTTCCTCGCAGCCGTCAAGGCGCGCGAGCCAAAGCTGCTCGCCGCCGACATCGAGGAAGGCCACCTGTCCAGCGCGTACTGCCACCTCGGCAATATCGCCTATCGGCTGGGACGGAAGCTCCACGTCGACCCGTCGACCGAGTCGTTCGTCAACGATCCGCAAGCCGACGCGCACTTGACGCGAGCCTATCGCGCACCGTTCATCGTCCCCGACAAGGTCTGACGCGACCGCACGCGACTCGGGATGGCCGTCAGCCGGCGGCCTTCTCGGGCGAGGGGAACGCGACGAGCGCGCGGGACGACGGCTGGGCGAGTAACGTCTCGAGCTGGTCTTCGATCGCCGAAAGACGACGGCCCATGGCCAGATGATCGAGCCCGAACGCGAGCGGAAGCGGCAATTGCTCACCGACCTCTGTCTGGAGCTTCTTCACGTCCCGGTGGATGACCTCGACGACGGCGTCGCCGCGGTTCATTCGCTCGACGAGCGCCGAGCGATTCCAGTACAGCTCTTCCGCCCGCTCCTCCAGCGCACCGAGGCGATTGACGATCTGCTCCTCGCGCATGTCGCCCTTGTTCATCCGCTCGACGAGCGCCTCGCGCCCCCAGTAGGCCTGGTCCGCCCTCGCCTCAAGGTCGCGGATCTTGGCGGTGAGCGTGTCCGCCTGCGACTCCAGCGCCGTCAACTTCGATCTCAGCTCGCCGGCGCCGCCGAAGCCCGAGACGACGGACTCGACAGCCCGGATGCTCTCCAGCATCGCACGAATCTGGCCCTCGCCGATTTCGACGCGCTTTTCGACAGTCTCGACCCGGTGGTCGAGCGAGCGGCACCAGGACAGCAAGCTCACGGCCAGCGGCTCGACGGTCCGGCCGAACTTACGGAGAATCCGTGCGCCCAGCGAGCGCGGTGCGTCGGCGAGCGGGTCGAACTGGGATGGCGTCGTCATCGGCCTGTCCTCCGTGCGCCCTTCGTTCCCGCCAGTCCCGGGCGGAGTGTGTCTTCAGACGAGGAATGGCTCTTGCACGATCGCGTGAGCGAGCTTCTCGGCAACCTGCGCCATCCGGTAGGCGTCCTCTGACGACCCTCCGACCCTCCGGTCGGAGCCGGCCGCTTCGGCGAGCAAGCGCTCGACTCGAGGGAGGATCGCGTCGCGATGGAAGTCGCGCCAGGAAGCAGCCTGCGCGCGGCGTCCTATCGGCGCCAGGTCGATTTCCCCGCGGATCACAGCCGCGATTGCCTCGGCAAAATGTGCGGGCGTGCGGCGTGCCTTGATGCAGTGAACGCGGTGGACCAGCCACTCGGCGATCCCGCACGAGACAGAGATCAGTGGCACGCAGCCCTGCGAGGCTGCCTCGAGCGGCGCGAAGCCGAAGGGCTCGCGCTGCTCGGTCGGGAACGCGAACACGTCCGCCTCGGCGAACTTTCCGGCGAGCTCCGACTGCGAGATCGCGCCATGGAACCTGACACGGTCGCCGAGACCGAGCGAGCGCGCCAGGTCGGGGATCGAGCCGTCGAGCACGGGCCCGTAGATGTCGACCTGGAACTCTTCGTAACCTTCGTCGACGAGTTGCTTCGCGGCCTCGACGAGCAGATCGATCCCTTTCTCCCGGACCACGCGCCCGGCCGAGATCACTCGCAGGCGACCCGATCGAAAGTACCGCTCGCGGGGCGGCGGGCGATCGCCGACGAGCCAGTTGGGCATGACGTCTACCTCGTTCCCGAGGCAGATTCCCTTCGCTTCGATCCGTTCGACCATGGCGCGACTGCACGCCGCGTATCGGCCCGAGACGAATCGGTCGAAGACGCTGCGCAAGCTGCGGGACCACGCTCCAGTTCGTCGAACAGATCTGGACCGGCACCTCATCCATCAGGTGCCACACCCAGGGAACTCCGAGGAACTGCAGGCATCCGACCAGTCCGAGCCCGCCGAGCCCGATCAGCATCCAGGCGTACACGACGTCGGGCTGAAAGCGTTCAAGCTCCTCGATGAGGACGTGGACGTTGTGGGCCGAGAACCAGTTGGCGTCGACGTCCCAGACCTTGTTGACGGCGGGGTGGCTGCTGGTTCGCGTCGCGTTGTACCAGAGGTCGTTGAGCTGGAACCTGCGGAGGACGTCGGTGTCGTCGGCACCGGAGCTGGCGAGCCTGGGCGTGCTCGTGAGCACCCGCACCTCGTGCCCGCGCGCGCGGAGCCAGTCGACCGCCTGCTTGCAGCCGAGCTCGTAACCGCCGAGGACGTCCGGGGGATACATGTTGCTAAGGGCGAGGACCTTCACGCCGCCACCCCCTCGGCCCTGGCGATCAGGGACGCGTAGAGGCCTGCCATCGCCCGGCCCACGACGTCGAGCGAGTAGTCCCGTTCCACCGTCCTTCGCGCCTCGATGCCCATCCGCTCGACTAGCGAGGGGTCGTCGGCCAGTTCGATCAATCGTCGGCGCAGCTCATCCTCGTCATCGAAGACGAAACCCGTCTCTCCGGGACGGATGAACTCGGGCATGGCGGCGAGGTTCGACCCGATGGCGGGCGTGCCGCACGCCATCGCCTCGAGCAGCGTGAAGCCCATCAACTCGGGCGCGGCGAATCGGTTGCCGTAGCAGTCCACGTGGACCGACGGCAGTACGTTCACCCAGGCACGGCGATAAAGGTCGACAATCGTCGCGTCGTCAGCGTCGGTGACGAACCGCACGTCCTTGCCACGCGCGAGATCCTTCAGCAGGGCGAAGAAGTCGGGTCGATAAGGACGGCCGCAGATAACCAAGGGAAGCGCGGAGGGCACCGCTCGGATCAGCCGGTCGATCCCCTTATGGGGGAGGAGGCGTCCGACGTACAGGACATGCTCGCGAGATGGGAGCGACTCAGCCGGCGTGAACGCCAGCGTATCAACCCCGCCCTTGATGACCCGGATCGGTCGACGCGTCCTGTAGAGGGACGCCCCGAAGTCCGAGTATGCGACGATCGCGTCGGCGATCTCGACGAGCCCGAAATACTGGCCGAGCCGACTCGTCTCGCCCCCGTGATCGGTCACGCAGAGGGGCTTGCGCAGTTGCTTCGCCAGCAACAGGCCGACTTCGGAACACCGCGTGTACGCCTGATGGATGTGGACGAGGTCCGCCTCGGCCAGCGCGTCGGGCAGATCCCAGGAGAGGACGTCCAGCGGATTACGCGGGGCGCGAATCGGCCGGCAAGACGCGCAGGGTCACGCCCTCGGCAAGACTGACCCGCGCCGAGGACTTGCCGAAGGAGATGAGCTCGACCTCGAAGCCGAGGTCGTCGGCGAGAGCCACGCCCTTGGCCAGGTTGGTCGGGTAGCGCTCGCCGCCGCCGATGCACGAGTCGTCGGCGAAATACAGCGGCGTGAGATAGGCCACCTTCGGCACGTTGATACCCCTCACGGCGCAACCGGGCCGGGAGGGACCGGCCCGGTTCGCCGCGGGGTTCTACCAGAGTGCTTGCAGGTGGTCAAGTCGAGAGACGTAAGCGCCGCTTGCCGCGAGCCTCGCCGGGCATCAGACGCGCCGGGCGATCTCGTGCGTCGACCCGTCGGGGACGTCGGGCGATTGCCAGTCGAACCACTTTTCCTCGAACTGGATCCGCCGCTTCTGCCGCATGGCGAGGTTGCTGGTCAGGGCGATGACCGCGTCGGCGAGCGCGACCTCGCCCCGGCACCGCGGCAGGTGTTCCTTGTCGTCGTGGTAATTCGAGGCGTTGCCATTGCGGATGCAGTAGGCGAAGTGTTCGAGCTCCTCGCGATAGCCGCGCGAGGGATCGGCCACGGCGACTCCGCCCAGGCTCGACGCGGTCGTCGGGCCCGCCGTGCTCGGGCTCGCCTCCAGCACGGGCTTGCCCGCGCCCTTCGTCTCGACGGTGACGCTCGTGGCACGCGACACGGCCGGGCCGCCCGCCTCCTTGAAGAGGAGGATGTCGTGCTCCTCCTCGACGAACATCGTGGCGCTGGTGCCGAGGACCTCCTCGCCGTATCGCTCGAAGGCGTTGGTGTTGATCGACGAATAGGTCACGACCGTGTGGTCGTTCTCGGCCTTGCCCGGGAACTCGAAGGTGACGAAGACGTGGTCGTCGACCTCGCGGTCGTCGGTGTAGAAGAACGTACCGCCGATGCCGGTGACCGCCAGCGGGTGCTTCTTTCCGAGGAAGATCGAGCAGGCGTCGAGCTGGTGGCTTCCCAGCTCGGCCATCAGGCCCGCGCCCGTGCGGTCGTACAGCCGCCAGCGGATCAGCTCGTCGAGGCTCTTGTACCCATACTTCGCGAAGTCGACCGACTTGTCCTTCTCGGGGATCGGCGGCTTCCACGAGTCCTGGTAAAGGATGTTCCCCTTCTCGTCCCGGACGTAGACGGGGTCGCCCTTCTCGTCGTACTTGACCTTGCCGTTGGCGTCCTTCGCGAGCACCGGCCGCGCGTTGTTGCGGTGCCACAGGGTGCGGATGTGGCGGATCTCGCCGAGATGGCCGTTCTGGACGAGGTAGTTGGCGTTGTCATAGAGCGCCGAGTAGTGACGCTGGTGGCCGATGGCGAGCAGCTTGTTCTTGTCGTGCGCGACCTTGACCATCTGCTTGCACTGGCCCACGTTGTGGGCCATCAGCTTCTCGCAGAAGACGTGCTTGCCCGCCTCCATCGCCTTGATCGCCACCGGCGCGTGGAGCCAAAGCGGCAGCGCGATGACCACCATCTCGACGTCCTTGTCGGCCAGGACCTTGTCGACGTCGTCGTAGACCTTGAGCTTCTTGACGTCGTCGGGCGTGTAGTCCTTGTGGGCGAGGAATTCCTTCTCGGCCCGCTCGCGCTGGGTGGGGCGGACGTCGCAGTAACCGATGTAGTCGACGTAGGCGCGGTTGTGGTATCGGATCATGGCCTGGCAACCCTCGTTGCCGGTGCCGATGATCGCGGCCTTTACGGCCTTGGGGATGCCGTTGTAGCCGAAGTAGAAGGCGCCGAGCGCGGGGCGACGGCGGCGGCCTTGAGGAAGTCGCGCCGGGTCGAGCCGAGGACTTCGTTCGCGTTCGAGCGGCCGAGGGCCCGCTGCTCGGGGGTCAGGTTCGTCATCGGTCGCTCCGTGTCAGCGGGTCCTGGACTTGACGGGAATGGCCACACCGCCCGCACCATGATGTTCGGCGGCCTCGCGGACCGCCCGCTCGAACTCGGCCTGTTCGCGCCGGAGGATTCTCCGGGCACGCATCCGGTCGATCCAGCCGAACAGCAATGCGTCGATACCCAGCCAGCGGCCGGTGGGCAGCGACGCGATGGCCAGGCAGGCGAGAAGCTCGATCAGGTTCTTGTTGACGAAGAGGTAGTGCCCCTCGGCATTGGGCGGGACGGGCAGACCCGGCCACGGGGGCATGCTGATGTAGAAGAGAAACAGGAAGCCCGCCGACGCCAGCGCCGCGATCGGCGTGAACAGGCCGACGATCAGACAGAGGCCGCAGATCGTCAGGCCATACATCGTGATCTTGTCGGCGCGCTCAACCTCGCTCATCGGTGGCTGGAACGGTCCGGCCTGGGCGACCTGGTCCTCGGTCGCGAGCTGGAGCCAGGAATCGCGGAGCGACTTGCTCCAGCCGTCGATCGGCGTGACGAGCTCCTTCCGCTTGGCCTCGAGACTCTTTCGCCCCTCGTAATACCGTTCGAGCTCGAACGACATCTTGTTCGGTTTCGCGTCGAACCGCGCCAGGTCGTCGAGGCTCTCGCGATATTGCTTGATCTTCTCGCGAGTCTCAGGGGCGTCAAAATAGTCGCTGGCCTCCTGTTCCCGTTTCCCCAGCGCCGAGTCGGCGGCGGCCTTCTGTTCGTTGGTGAAGGCGTAGTGCGAAGCGATCCGATCCTCCTCGGCCTTCCACGCGGCCTTGAGCTTGGCGAGGTCGAGGGCGTCGCGGCTGTCAGGGTCGCCAATGAGTGCCCGAAATTGATCGGCAAACGGGCCGCTCGCATTCCGCTGGTAGCCCTCCGACGTGAAACTCGGCCCGTCGGTCGGGTGGAAGTAGCGCCCGAAGGACCACCCTTTCGTCTTGTCGAACCCCCTGGCCTCAAGGTCACGTGTCTTGTCGAGATCGGTCTTGGTGGGGTCCTTCGGGTCCGCGGCCGTGACAACGATCCGGCCCTGGCCTTCGGGCGAGGACATGATCTTGTGAAGCCCCTCGGCGAGGAGGTGCCAGCCGATCGCGATGCGCAGCAGGACCAGGAAAGCCGCGCCGAGGAAACCGGGGTAGAAGCGACGCAGGGCGGCCAGGGCTCGGCTCCTTCACTCAGAAGTTGGAAGTGTCGGGCCGGAACGCGGGGACAAAGTCCGCCCCGGTCAACCCGTAGGTCATCACGACAGGATGGGTCGGGTCATCCCCGCGGAGCAGGAAAAGCACGCCGACCTGCGGGTGTCTCGCGACGTACGATTCAACGGCCCCAGGCCCGAGCAGATAGAAGGCCGTCGACAGCGCATCGGCCTCCGCCGCCGTCGGCGCGAGGACCGTGACCGAGAGCGGCCCGTCCTCGGGCGGCTCGCCGGTACGCGGGTCGATGATGTGGCCGTAGAGACGCCCGCCCTCCTCGAATCGCTGGAACGCCGCCCCGGACGTTCCCATGCCCCGGTTGCGGAGTCGGATCGTGCCGACGGGTGTCTCGGGATCGAGCGGATTGCGGACGGCGACACTCCACCGGCCGCCGAGCTGGTCGGGCGGCGAGCCGAGGGCATACAGGCTCGACCGACCGCCGTGGATCAGTGCGGGCGTCGGGTACCAGTAGTCCCGAATCAGGCCCGCGGCCCGGTCGATGGCGTATCCCTTGCCGATTGACCCGAGGTTGATGACGACCGAGGGGCGATCAAATGCGATCGTCCGGGCCTCGCGGTCGAGCCGCAGGTGCTGCGAGCCCGTCCGCGCGAGAGCATCGGCCAGCGCGGCGGCATCGGGAACACGCCGCGGACCGCGGGTGAAGCCCCACGCCCGCGAGAGAGCGCCCGACGTCACGTCGTACGCCCCGCCCGTCTCGCGCCAGAGGTCCACGGCCCGCTCCAGGAGCGAGAAGAGCCCCGGCTCGACCTCCACGGGGCCGAAGTAGGCCTCGGCGTTGATGCGAGCCACCTCGGACTCGTCGTTGTAGATCGTGAGTTGGGCTTCGAGCTCCTCGATCAGATCGAGGGCCCGCGTCGCCAGATCCGCCGCGCCGGGAACCTGGGCCGGTACGAGGACCTCAAAGCACGAACCCATCGCCGGGCGTGAGGCGTTGATCAGGTCGTAACTCGGCTCGCTCCCGGTCTTCTTCCGTCCCCGAGCCCGTGTGCGGGCGGGGCCGGAACAGGTCGCGGCGGCTCAGGGGCCGGGTCGCTGGATCGCTTCTCGACGCGCGCCCGCCTCATCGCCCGATCGCCTCCCACGCGAATTGATCACGTTCTGCCGGCAGGAGTCCCCCTTCGGTCACAAGCGGGGGCGACCGTGGCAGGCCGGGGACACCGCCTAGCATTCATGATAGCGAGCCCGTTCGCCTTCGGAAAGAGTATGACCTACGCTTCCCGCGGGGGATTTCGCATAAGAGACGGGGGCGGGAAGTCGATGGAACGTGCCACCAGGGTGAGCCTCGGGCCCGACCTCGTGTTCGCCATTATCCTCGGGACCGGGCTGATTTCCGGCCGGGCGTGGCTCAACGACCCAGGATCGCCCTGGCACCTCCGCCTCGGTCGCGACATCCTTGCGACCGGCTCCGTCCCGAGGGCTGACACGTTGACCTGGACCCGCCAGGGGACGCCCTGGGTCGACCAGTCGTGGCTGTTTGACGTCGCCCTGGCGAAGGTCGTCGACGTCGGCGGCTGGTCCCTCGCCGTTGGACTGGCGGTCCTCTCGATCGCGTGGCTCTATCGGACCCTGACCCGATGGCTCGAGGCCGACGGCGTCTCGCCCCTCTCGGCCGCGACCACGGCGATCCTGGCGGCCGGCGTCGGATCGGTTCATTTCCTGGTCCGACCGCACCTGGTAACGTTCGCGCTGGTGGCGTGGACGGTCCACGCCTGCCGGGTCCATCACGAGCGGGGTGGGCGAATCCTCTGGACGATCCCGCCCCTGATGGTCGTCTGGGCCAACTGCCACGGCGGGTTCCTCGCCGGGCCGGTCATCCTCGCGACGGCGATCGTCGGCGAAGCCATATCCGGGCCGTGGGACTTCGAAAGGCAAGACGCGGCTCCGCGACCTCGCGCGGTCTCGGCCGCGACGGGAGCCTGGCGACCTTCTGCACGCCATACGGAGTTGACCTACACCGGCACGTGGTCAGTCTCCTCGATGACGAGCGGCGTGACGGGCCTGATCGACGAGTATCAGCCGATGCCCTTCGGCAAGCCGACGGCGCGGGTCTTCGAGTGGGTCCTGCTCGCGCTGGTCGCCTTGCCGAGCCTGACCGGTCGCAAGATCGGCCGTTACGACCTGACGCACGGCCTCGTCTGGCTCCATTTCGCCCTCGGCTCCATCCGCAACGCTCCCCTGTTCGGCCTGGCGATTGCCCCGGCCCTCGGTCGCCAGTTCGATGGTGCCTTCTCCGCCGGCAGGATGAAGTGGAGCGAGCCCCTCAGCCCGAGCGACCGTGGTACGCACATGATGGCGAGCCTTACCGTGATCGCAGTCGCCCTGCTCGGGTGGGAAACTCGGCCGATTCGACCCGGAGAAATGGCCTGGCGCGGGGCTCGACCGTCCTGAACAATCAGGCGACCGACGCGCGGCTGTTCCACGAGCAGGACTGGGGCGGGATGATCGAGGCGGAGACCGAGCCCGCGACGGCGGGCGTTCGTCGACGATCGCTTCGAGCTGTTCGGACGGCAGCGAATCCTCGACTACCTGGCCATGCTCGAAGGCGGCCCCGCCTGGGATGACGCAGCACAGGGTCCACGACTTCGACATGGTCTGGGTCCGACCGAAACGAGGCCTTGCCAGGAGGCTTGACGGCGACCCCGCCTGGCGGGTGGTACATCGGGACGATGTCTCGGTGCTCTTCGTCCGATCGAGATGAGGTGGTGAGCCGGCGCCGCGCCGGGTAAATTGGCGACTCGCCACGAGCGCCGAAGCACCCGGGACGCCCGCCACGCCCATGAATCCGATCGACGTCGCCGTCATCGCGGTTTATCTCATCGGTTGCACCGCGCTCGGAGCCCGGATCGGCCGGGGGTCGGCCGGGCACGGCCTGAAGGGCTATTTCCTGGGCGAGAGCAACATCCCGGCCTGGGCCGTGATGATCTCGATCGTCGCCACCGAGACGAGCGCCGTGACGTTCCTGAGCGTCCCCGGCCGCGGCTACCGGGGCGACCTGACGTTCATCCAGCTCGCCTTCGGCTACATCCTCGCGCGGATCGTCGTCGCGGTCCTGCTCCTGCCCGCGTACTTCAAGGGCGAAATCTACACGGCCTACCAGGTGCTGGAACGGCGATTCGGCGGCGCGACGCAGAAGGCCGCCTCGATCCTCTTCCTGATCTCCCGGACGCTCGCCTCGGGCCTGCGGCTCTTCCTGGCCGCGAAGGTCTTGCAGGTGATCACCGGCTGGGACATCGTCGCGTCGATCGTGATCATCGGGGCCTCGACCCTTCTCTACACCTTTCTCGGGGGCCTCAAGGCCGTCGTCTGGACCGACGTCCTCCAGTTCTTCGTCTACCTGATCGGCGCCGGCTTCGCCCTGGCGATCCTGCTGCGGGAGGTCCCCGGCGGCTGGCATGCGATCTGGGAACAGGGCCGCGCCGCGGGCAAGTTCCAGGTCATCGACTGGGGCGGCTGGCCCCCGAGGGAGTCTCCTCGCCCATATGGATGGATCGCCGCGTTCGAGTCCATGCTAGCGAAGCCCTACACGATCTGGGCCGGCGTGATCGGCGGCCTGGTCCTGGACACAGGCACCCACGGCGCCGATCAGATGATGGTCCAGCGCTACCTCTCGGCTCGCTCGCAACGCGACGCGGCCCGGGCCCTTGTCGGCAGCGGCTTTGTGATCCTCACGCAGTTCGCCCTCTTCCTCTCGATCGGCGTCGGCCTCTGGGTCCTGTACAAGGGCCGATCGTTCGACGGCGACGCCGAGTTCGCCACGTTCATCAAGGATTACCTGCCCGTCGGTGTCCGAGGCCTCGTCATCGCGGCGATCTTCTCGGTGTCGATGAGCACGATGTCGGGGGCATCTGAGCGCCTCGGCCTCGTCGACGGTCAATGACCTGTACCGGCCGCTCTTCCCGAACACCGACGAACGCCGGCTGCTCAGACTTTCGAAGGGGCTGACAGCCTTCTGGGGCCTCGTCCAGGTCCTCGTGGCGATCGGCGCGATCGGCCTGACGCAGAGCGTGGTCGACAACGCCCTGTCGGTCGCCTCCTTCGTGATGGGCCCCCTGCTGGGGCTTTTCCTGCTCGGCCTGCTCACGCGACGCGTCGGCCAGCGGGCCGCGTTCGTGGGCATGATCGCGGGGATCGCGGCGACCTCAGCGGTCGCCTTCGGGACGAACGTCGCCTATCCCTGGTACTCCGTCGTCGGTTCGGGAACCGTGTTCCTCGCCGCAATCACCTTCCATCCCTGGCTCGATCCGAAGCCTTCCCGAGACGCGGTGATCGCGGAGACACCATGACCACGCGATGGCGACTCGTCGCCTTCCTCGGATGCTTCGCCCTCGTGCGGCCGGTCGCGGGGGCCCTGCCCTCCGCTGATCCGGCCGCGGTCGGCCTCGACGCCGCGCGGCTGACCCGGATCGATGCCGTCGTCGAGCGGTCGATCGCCGACAAGCAATTCCCGGGCGCCGTGGTGATTGTGGGACGAGACGGCAGGATCGCGCTGGCCAAGGCCTACGGACAACGTGCGGTGGTGCCGGCCGCCGAGCCGATGACGCGCGACACGATCTTCGACATGGCCTCGCTCACGAAGCCGATCGCGACGGCGACCGTCGGCGATGATCCTGCTCGAGCGAGGCAAGATCCGCCTGGCTGATTCGATCGTCCGTCACCTGCCGGAGTTCGCCCCGAACGGCAAGCGGGCGATCACCGTGGAGATGCTGCTCCGCCACCGCGCTGGATTCATCCCCGACAACCCGATTCGCGACTACGCCGATGGGCCGGCCAAGGCCTGGGAACGGCTCGCCAACATCGGACTGGAATACACTCCCGGGCGAGCGATTCCGCTACAGCGACGTCGGATTCGAGGTGCTGGGCCGGCTCGTCGAGCGCGTCGTCCGGCGAGCCGCTCGATCGATTTACCAAGACGAACGTTTTTCGAACCGCTCGGGATGGTCGACAGCGGCTTCTTGCCTCCGTCCGAGCAGCTCGCCCGGATCGCGCCCACCGAGCGGGACGGCGGCAAGATGCTCCGCGGCGAGGTCCACGACCCGCGGTCTCGCGCCCTCGGCGGCGTCGCGGGCCACGCGGGCCTGTTCAGCACGGCGGACGACGTGGCCATCTATGCGCAGATGCTCCTCGACGGCGGCCGCGGTCGCGACGGCCGTCGCGTCCTCGGTCCGCTGACGGTCCGGGCGATGATCGACCCGGCCGACACGCCGAAGGATGAGGAACGGGGCCTAGGGTGGGACGTCGTCTCGTCCTACAGCGGCCCGCGGAGCGCTTTTCGGGCCGAGGAGCTTCGGGCATACCGGGTTCACGGGCACGAGCCTCTGGGTCGATCCCGAGTCGCGTACGTTTGTCGTCATCCTCACGAGCCGGCTCCATCCCGACGGCCGCGGCAACCCGAGCCAGGCCCGGGCCGAGATCGCGACGATCGTCGCCTCGGCCATCACGGACGTCCCGATCATGGGTCCCACCAGGTCAGAGACACGCCCAGGCCCGCCCCAACGATTCCGGCGGTCCGGCCAGTCGACTGCGGGATCGACGTCCTCGTCGCGAACGGCTTCCGGGAGCTTGAAAGGCAAACGCGTCGGACTGGTCACGAACCACACGGGTCGGACGAAATCGGGCGAGTCGACGATCGACGTCCTGTTCAAGGCGCCCGAGGTCAAGCTCGTCGCCCTCTTCAGCCCCGAGCACGGCATCCGCGGCCTGGTCGACGCCTCCGGTCGGCGACAGCAGGGACGAGAAGACCGGCCTGCCGATTTACAGCCTCTACGGCAAGACTCGCAAGCCGATCGCCCGAGAGCCTGAAGGGCGTGGACGTCCTCGTCTACGACATCCAGGACGTCGGTGGCGCGGTTCTACACCTACAGCACCACGCTCGGCCTGACCGTCGAGGCGGCTAAGGAGGCGGGCATCCCGTGGTCGTCCTCGATCGGCCCAACCCGATCGGCGGCCTCGCGGTCGACGGGCCGGTGCGAGACCCGGACTTCGCGTCGTTCATCGCCTATCACGCCGTGCCAGTCCGGCACGGCATGACGGTGGGCGAGCTCGCCCGGCTCTACAACGCAGAGCGATCGATCGGCGCCGATCTGACCGTCATCCCCTGCGAGGGCTGGCGCCGCGGTGACCTCTACGACCGCACCGGACTGACCTGGATCAACCCCTCGCCCAACATGCGGAGCCTGACCGAGGCCCTGCTCTACCCCGGCGTCTGCCTGCTGGAGGCGACGAATGTCGCCCATGGTCGCGGGACCGACACGCCGTTCGAGCGCGTCGGCGCGCCGTGGATCGATCCGCGGACGTTCGCACAGGCCTTGAACGACCTGAAGCTAGCCGGCGTCCGCTTCGTCCCGATCCGGTTCACGCCCACGGCGAGGCAGTACGCCGGGACGGAGTGCGGCGGGGTCCAGATCATGATAACCGACTGGGCGACGATCCAGCCCGTCGACGTCGGTATTGGCCTGGCCGTGACGTTGCGTCGGCTCTACCATGACCGCTGGCAGCCGGCGGGCCTGCTCCGCTTGCTCGCGGACCGCGACGCGTACCAGGCGATCCTCGATGGCCAGGGAATCGCCGAAGTGAAGGCGACCTGGCAGGACCAACTCTTGGAATTCCGCGCGATTCGCTCGAAATACCTCATCTACCCCTGAACCCCGGCCGACCTTGCGCCCCAACGGAAGGTGGACGAGTAAGGACCAACTCGCCATGAATGGATTCCACCCTCGCCCCTCTCGAGGGTTGTCTTGGACGGCGGGACTCATCCTCCTGTCCGTCGGCGCATTGGGCGTGTTCTCGCCGTTCCGCGTCGCTTCGCCCCGGAAGGCGCGTGCGGAACGGCACGGGGCGTCGAGGCCGACCGGCCCCAATCTGCTGATCCTGATCGGCGACGACCACGCGGCGTACACTCTTGGCGTCGACGGCGACCGTCATGGCGACGACCCCGCGACTCGATGCCCTGGCGATGCAGGGCGCGTATTTCCGCCGTGCCTATTGCAACTCGCCCCTCTGCACGCCGAGCCGGCAGTCGATCATCACGGGCCGGTTGCCGCATGCCGTCGGGGTGACCCGGCTCCAGACCGCGCTTCCGGAATCGGCGGTGACGCTCGGCGACTGGCTGGGTGACCGCGGCTACGCGACGGCCGCGTTCGGCAAGATGCACTTCAACTCGAGAGGGACGCACGGTTTCGACACTCGCCTCGACACCCCCGAGTGGGAGCGATGGATCCGGGATCATCCGCCCCGCCAGGGCGATCATCGCGAGCCGTGGCGACCGCTCCACGACCCGGCCCGGGTCTGGCTGAATGCTGCGTGCAAGCCCGCCGGGCTTCCCGACGGGGCCATGGAGGCGACGTTCTTCGCGAATCGCGCCGCCAGGTTCTTCGACCGGCACAAGGACCAGCCTTTCGCGCTCGTCGTGGGGTTCAACGAGCCGCACTCGCCGTTCAAGTTCCCGGACGACTGGCAGCGTCGCTACGCGCCCGGCGAATTCGAGCGCCCCGCCCGTCTCGGCCGCCGATCGCGCGGCGCGGCCGAAGGTTTTTCAGGGTCTCTCGGACGACGACGTCCGGTCGATCCAGGCGGCGTATTACACGTCGATCTCCTACGTCGATAGCAAGGTTGGCCGCATCCTCGACGCGCTCGACGCGAGCGGCCTGGCGGAGAATACGATCGTCGTCTACCTCGGCGACAACGGCTACATGACCGGCCAGCACGGCCGCTTCGAGAAGCACTGCTTCTACGAGCAAGCCGTGCGCATCCCGCTCATCATCCGATGGCCCGGGCACATTCCCGCGGGGCGGACGATCGACGAGATGGTCGAGGGGATCGACCTGATGCCGACCCTCCTGGAGCTCATGGGGGTCGAGGTCCCCCCTTACGTCCAGGGCCGGAGCCGGTCCGAGCTCGTCAGCGGCGAGCCCGGCGCGAAGGGCCGGTCGTACGTCTTCAGCGAGTACCTCGAAAACGAGGAGGCGATGATCGCCGACTCGCGGTACAAGCTCATCGTCGGAACCGGGGCGAGGAAGCGACAGGACGGATACGTGACTGACGACCCGACGCCCGGCCCTTACGTTCGGCTCCACGACCGCCAGACTGACCCGGGCGAGGACGTCGACCTCTCCGACCGGCCCGAGCTGGCCGACACGAAGCGGTGGCTAATCGACGCCCTCTACGAGCGGATCACGACGACCCGCAACGCCGACGACCCCGCGCCGGTCGGCCTCGATAAGCTTGCGACCATTCGCCGGTGCCTGGTCCCGAAGGATTGAGACGGCTTCCGGGAGTTGACGGCCTTTTCCGTTGTGCCTTCTGCCTTGGATGGCAAGGCACAAAGCACAAGGCAAAGTAGACGCGGCCGGGCGGCCGGGGGGTCGCTTTCGAAACCCCCGGCGACCCGGCACTCCGATGACGGCCGCCTTAACGGCCGATCTTGCCGGTGATGCCCTTGTCGCCCGTCGGCCCCACGGTCTCGTTGCCGGCCGAGCCGCCCGTGTTGGGGTCGAAATGCCCGCCGGTTGCGCCGGGCACGGGGCCGCTTCTCGTGCTCAAGATCCTCCTCGGAGCGGATCTCGCGGCCCGATTCGAGGTCACGGGGATTGTCGATCGGGTCGCCGCCCATCCCCAAAGCGCCGTGGCCGCTGCTCGTCGATGCGCGGTTCCGCCTGGACTTGCTCGACATGACCTTGCCTCCCTGGGTTCTCTCGGTCGCACGACTCGGCGGGAGTCAAGGGAGGCAAGGCCCATGCCGCGGCCTCAGCGGCGGCCGATCAGGGCCTCGAGGATCATCATCTCGACCTGCTCGTACTGACGGGCCTGGCGGAGCTCTTCGAGCCTCGCCTCGTCGATCCCCCGGACGATGTCCAGCAGGCGGTGGAAGATCGCCTTCGAGTGCGAGAGGTGGTACGTCCCCTCCTCGATCGTGGTCGTGCGCATCGCCTTCGTGTCGAGGCCGATGCACTCGCCGTTGCGGCCGTATCCGTTCTTCTCGAGCGTCCAGACTTGGTCGAAGGCCCGGCGGAGATCCGCGGCGCCGAAAACCTTGTCCTGATCGTACTTCAGGCCGTTCTGGTCGTTGAGGTGCACGCTCCAGAGCTTGTCGTGATACAGGGCGTAGGCCATGTCGTCGGCCGGGTCGAGGCCCGCGAGAATCGAGTGGGCGCTCTCGATGAGCACCCCCGAGCGGGACGGATCGGCCGTCCGGTAGCAGACGCCGATCATGTGTCCGACCGTGGGCAGGTAGGCCTGGTCCATCGGCTCGTTCGGCTTCGCCTCGCCGAGGATGCGGATCTCCTTGTCGTGCTCAAGGATGGCGTTCCAGGCCTCGACGATCCGGCCGACGGACAATCTGGCGTCCTTCGACTCGCGGGCGTAGGTACCCTCGCGGGCGAGCCAGAGGACGTAGTTCTTGCAGTCGAGCTCGCGGGCGATGTCCACGGCTCGTTTGGCGCGATCGACGGCATACTGGCGATCGGCGGGACGGTTCGAGGTGAAGGCGCCGTCGATCGTGTGCGGGTCTTCCCAGAGCCGTGGGGCAATGAACTCGACGAACAACCCCTCGCAGTCGAGGATCTTCTTCACCGCCGCAATGCCCTTTTGCTGCGTCGGCCAGTCCTGGTCGGCGGGCACGACGTCGTCATCGTGGAACTGGACGCCATCGAAGCCGAGCTCCTTGTAGGCCTTAAGCTTCCGTCCGTATTCGACCTCCTTGCGCACCGGCGGGCCGAACGGATCGGCACCGGTGCTGATATTCCACGGGCCAAACGTGAAGCGATACTCGGTCGGGGTGGCGCCGCTGGCCATGGGCGGAGATGCTCCGGGGAATTCGTCGAACGGGAGGGCTCGCTCTGAGGGAGCCCTACACTAGCGGGACCGGGTCGGATTTGCGCGGTCCTTTTTCCCGGTTATCATGGTCGGCGTGTCATGCGGCCCGCGGGGAAGGTGAGCCATGCGGATCCTGCACATCCTCTTCGCGGTCTTCATGCTCGCGCTAGCGCTGACCGTCGCACGTGAGCCTGTAGGCCGGGTGGCGCTGGTCGTCTTCGTAACGCTCGGCGCCGAGCTGGCCTGCGGGACGACCGCCATGATGTTCCTCTTTCAGACCATCGCCGCGATCGGCGACGCGCGAGATGTGCTCGAGTATGCGCAGAGCCTCCTCGCGACGGCCATCGTCCTGTTCGTGGCCTCGTGGCTCATGCTGGGGATGTTCTCGCTCTGCATCAGCGTCGTCAACCGAGTCGTCTGACTCACCCGACCTCGACCCACCGGATCGCAACGACGCATGAGCGCCATAACCTATACTCCCGAGACGTTTCCCCGCCGCTGGCTGCCCGCGGACGCCACGATGACGTCGTGGGACGCGATCGAGCCCTGGTACCGACAGCTCGTGGAACGACCGATCGGATCGCCCGAGGAGCTCGAGCGCTGGCTCGCCGACTGCGATGAATTGAACGCCGCCGTCGGCCAGGAAGGGGACGAGAGATACATCGCGATGACCTGCCAGACGGACGACCCCGAGCGCGAGGCCGCCCACCTGGCGTTCGTCCGGGACATCCGTCCCAAGCTCAAGCCACTCGTAAACGAGCTGCGGTCGAAATACCTCGACTCGCCGCATCGCGCGGGCCTGCCTCGCGACCGCTACGAGGTCTTCGACCGAGCGCAATCTAATCGCCGCGACCTCTATCGCGAGGCCAACATCCCGCGCGAGACCGAGCTCGCCGAGCTCGATCAGCAATACCAGAAAATCGTCGGCGCGATGACCGTCCAGTTCGACGGCGAGGAGCGGACGCCGGCTCAGATGGCTCCTGTCCTCGAAGAGACAGACCGTGCACGCCGCCAGGCCGCCTGGGAGGCTGTCGCCGACCGACGGCTCCAGGACCGCGACCGGCTCGACGACCTGTTCGACCGCATGATCACGCTCCGCCAGGAAATCGCCCGCGAGGCCGGCTTCCCCGGCTTCCTCGAGTACGCCTACAAGGCGCGCGAGCGGTTCGACTACGGCGTGGCCGACGCGCGGGCCTTCCAGGACGCCATCGAGACGGTCGTCGTCCCGCTCGCCCGGCAGATCCAGCGGCATAGGAAGGAGGCGCTGGGGCTCGAGGCTCTCAGGCCGTGGGACCTCTCGGTCGACCCTGCCGGCCGTCCGCCGCTACGGCCGTTCCAGGACGTCGAGCGGCTGGCCGAGGGATGCGAGGCGATCTTCAAGGATGTCGACGCCGAGTTGGGGGCGCAGTTCGCATATCCTCCGCGAGCACAAGCTGCTCGACCTCGCCAACCGCAAGGGCAAGGCCCCCGGTGGGTACCAGACGACCCTGGAAGACGACCGGCTGCCGTTCATCTTCATGAACGCCGTCGGCGTCGACGGCGACCTGCGTACCCTGCTCCATGAGGGCGGCCACGCCTTCCACGCCCTCGCCTCGCGAGCTGAGCGACTCGGCGCGTACCGCGAGAGCCCGATCGAGTTCTGCGAGGTCGCGTCGATGACCATGGAGCTCTTCGGGGCCCGGAATCTGGAGACGTTCTATAACCGCGCCGATGCCGATCGCTCGTATGAACAATTGCTCGAAGGGATCGTCCTGATCCTGCCCTGGATCGCCACGGTCGACGCGTTCCAGCACTGGGTCTACGAGCACCCAGGCAACACGCGCGACGAGCGCCGGGCGGCCTGGAATAACCTGCTCGACCGCTTCGGCGGGATCGTGGACTGGTCGGGATACCAGGAGGCCCGCGCCAGCTCGTGGCATCGCCAGCTTCACATTTTCCTGTACCCGTTCTATTACATCGAATACGGGATCGCTCAGCTCGGCGCGCTGCAGCTCTGGGTCCGCAGCCTGAGCGACCGCGCGGCGCCGTGTCGTCGTACCGCAAGGCGCTCGCCCTGGGCGGCGCGCGCCCCCTGCCCGAGCTGTTCGCCGCGGCGGGGGCGAAGTTCGACTTCAGCCGCGAGACGATCGCCCCGCTAATGGACGCGATCGGCGGCGAGCTCGCCCAGCTCGCGCCACGTACTTGAACCGGAATCGCAACGAGCCCGACCGAGCGTCGGCAGGATCGGCCAATGGCCAGCGTCGAGGCCCGCGGCATGTCGGTCGTCGAGCTCGCCGATGCCCTGCGCTCGGTCGACCCACGCGCCGTGCTCGTCCCGCCGCGTATCCTCCGGCGCGTGATCCGCGGCGTGCTCGGGATTGATCGCCTGATGGGGCACGTGCCTCACCGCGGCGGCTTCGCGACGTCCTCGGCCTCCGCCCTCGAGTTCGCCGAGCCCGAGGAGCTGAAGCTGGACCCGGGGCGGCCCGTCCCGGAGCGGGTGATCCTGCTGGCCGAGCCCGATCTCGACCGGGTCGAGGGCCTCGCGCGCGATCAGGTGATGCTCCGCTACTGGCGGTCGCTCCTCCACGCGCGCGTCCACCTGGCGTTTGACGAACGTCCCGACCTGCTGCCGCCGCTGGGGGCCTGGCTCGAGGAGCGTATTGCGCGGCTCGGTCGGATCGAATTCGCGGAGGCGCGGGCGGTGCTCATCGAGGACTCGTACCTAGTCCTCCCGGCCGACGACCGGTCGACCTTTGTGGAGTTCGCAGCGGTCTATCTCGAGCTCGCGGCCTTCCATCGCGAGATCCTCCCGCATACGTTTCCCGCCGTCGCGGACCCTGACGCGGTCCTTGCGCTCCTGGCCGAGGACGTCGACTTCGAAGCCCTGCTCGAGGCGACGCGCCTCCCCGGTGCGCCCGCGCGGTGCGGCCCCGCGGGCGTGACGGAGGTGTCGGACGAGGAGGCCGAGGGCCAGCTTCCCGACGAGGAATCGGAGGGGCCAAGCCCCGGTCGCGCCTCGCGGCTCCGACGAGCGGCCGTGGCCGCGTCCGCGAGGGGGAATAACGTCCGCGCGGCGATCCTCAGGACCCAGGCCGGGCGACTCCTGACGGGCCGAGACGCCGCGCGCGAGCGGTCGGCGGCCCGCGGCGAGATCGATGCGCTCGCCCGTCGGCTCCGCGCCGTCGTCGCCGCCGACTCTGCCGAAGCCGGGCGGTGGAAGCGATCGCTCACGCCCTTGCTCGACCCGGCGGCCCGCGGCCATTGGTCGCGCGAGGCGCGTCTGCTCTATGACCTCCAGAAGGCCTGCCTCGACCGCGAGCGAACCATCTCGGCGATCGACCTCGTCGGCTGGATCACCTCCGCGGGCCGCCGGCCGCTCCGCCGGCCGATGCTCGACCAGCGGGAGGTGATGGTCCTCAAACACCTCCGATCCGCGGCGAGGCGGGTCCGCAGCCTCCACGGTCCGGAACCGGCAAGAGGAGAACTGGAGCGGCTGGTCGTCGCGTCGATCGATCGACAATCGGCCGCCATCCGCGACCGGTTCCGGCCGAGGATCCGGCAGATCCTCGATCGCGTCTCGCTCCGGCCCCACAACGCCCCCGAGCGCGCGGCGGCGCGGAAGCTGGTCGAGGAGCTGCTCGACCTGATCGTGGTCCGCGGCTTCCTCCGGATCGGCGACCTCCGCGACGCGATCTCCCGGAACGCGATCAAGCTGTCGGACCTCTCCGGCCCGCGGGAATTCCTCCGGGGCGATCCGCTCCTGCGTGCCGACGACGAGCTGGCCCGCGCACTTGACGGCGTGTACCATCGCGGCGAGGTCTACCTCCGCGGACTGCAGCGGGCGAGCTCGCTGGCCTTCGGAACCAAGGCCGGACGCTGGTTCACGCGATTCGTCGCCCTGCCCTTCGGCGGCGCGTTCCTCGCGCTCGAAGGGCTGCAGCACATCATCGGACCGATCGTCCACCTGACGACGGGTGCCCATCTCCATCTCTTCAATCCGGCCACCCATCTCGCCCTCGGGCTGCTCCTGCTGGGAGTGGTGAACTTCCGGCGCTTCCGCGGCGCGTGCGTGCGCGTCTGCCGGACCTTCGGGCGGGCCGTCAGGGCCGCCTTCGTCGACGCGCCGGCCTGGCTGCTCAAGCGCCCGGTCGTGCGCTGGGTGGCCAACAGCCGCACCTTTCTCTTCGCGTGGAACTGGGTCGCGAAGCCGTTCTTCCTGGTCCTGCTGTTGCTGGTCCTCGTCACCGCCATGGTCCCCGAGCCGTGGTCGCAGCAGAAATACTTCGGCATCGAGCCCGACCGGTGGCGTGCCCTGTTCCTGGCGACGTGGTTCCTCCTCACCGTCGTGGTGAATTCGCGGTCGGGTCGGGCCTTCGAGGAGATCGCCGCCGACGGGGCTTCGCGGCTCGGAGCAGCGCCTCTGGCGCGACCTGATCCCGAACGCGTTCCGGGCCATCATGGACTTCTTCAACGCCGCGCTCGAGGCGATCGAGCGCGTTCTGTACGGCGTCGACGAATGGCTCCGCTTCCGCGGCGGCGACGGCCGGCTCATGCTCGCGGCCAAGGCCGTGCTCGGCCTGCTCTGGGCCGTGATCGCCTACCTCGCTCGGATCTATGTCAACCTGCTCATCGAGCCGCAGGTCAACCCGATCAAGCACTTCCCCGTCGTCACGGTCTCGCACAAGATCATCCTGCCCATGAGCCCGCAGATCCTCCGCGTCCTGCGGACACCCCTCACGCCGCTCGGCCCCGTCCTGTCGAACACGATCGCGGGCACGACCCTGTTCCTGATCCCCGGCGTCTTCGGCTTCCTCGCCTGGGAGCTCAAGGAGAACTGGCGGCTCTACGCGGCGAATCGGCCCACGACGCTCAGCCCGTCGCGTTCGGACACCACGGCGAGACGATGAGCCGGCTGCTCCGGCGCGGGTTCCACTCGGGCACGATTGCCGAAGCTGTTTGCCCGGCTCCGCAAGGCCGAACGCCGGGCCGAGCGCAGGCCGGGGCGAGGGCCCGGCCGAAAAGCGGCTCGAGCAGATTCACCATGTGGCCGAGGCCGTTCGCCAGTTCGTCGAGCGTGGCGATGATCTATACGCTCGAAGAGAGCCGCGCCGCCTGCCCGGTGGCGTACCGGCCGGTCGGGCGGGTCGAGTGCGCGACGAACAGCGTCTTCGATCGAGCCTGCGGCAGGGCGACGACGGACTCGCCCGCCGCATGGTCGCGTTCGAGGAGTCGGACCGCCAGCTGAGCCTCCGCCTCGTCGAGCCAGGCTGGCTAGTTGGGCTCGATGGCGAGTGCCGCCGCGCGGTGGCCTCCGGCGCTCGCCGGGCTCTGCGCGATCAGCGACGCAGACCAAGTGGTCGAGCCCAGCACGGGCGAGGCGGTCGACGCCCGCTGTCTCTGCCCGGTCTGGTCGTCGTGGGTCGCGTCGTGGGAAGGCGACGCGGAGGGGCGCGGGCACCGGATGGTCGTGCCGGGTGCCGACCGGCTGCTGCCCGCGCAGGGCGTCACCGCGCCGTCGAGCGGTCGATGAAGTCGGCCACGTCGCGCTTGAGCTTCGAGAGCGAGGGCGGGTGGATGTACATCATGTGGCCCGCCTCGTACTCCTCGAACCGGAGATTCTTGCGCAAGGCCGGGGCGAGGTCCATGTGGGCGAAGGTGTACTCGGTCGCGGCGTAGGGCGTGGCCAGGTCGAAGTAGCCTGAGGCGACGAAGACCTTCATCGCCGGGCTCTGCGCCATCGCGTCGCGGAGCGCCGAGGCCGTTTCGGGACGAAACGGTGCGATATGCCCGTCTGGGCGAGCGAATGATGCCTGTTTCGGGCCGCAACATACTGATTTTGTCGCGGGATGCCAGCATTTTGCCGCCGCAAGGGCTTAACCCCTGATGGCTGGCAAGGACCCCCTGTCGCCCTGGTGGTCGGCCTCCCGACATGCCGATATCAAGCCTTTCCTGAAGCATCGGGGTGCGATCACGCGGGCGTTGCGGGCCTGGTTCGAGGCCCAGGGCTTCACCGAGGTCGAGACCGCGATCGTGCAGGTCTCCCCGGCAACGAGACCCATCTGCATGCGCCGCCACCGAACTGACCCGCCCCGACGGCGAGCGGCTGGCGCGCTATCTTGCGCACCTCGCCGGAATTCGCCTGCAAGAAGCTGCTGGCTGCGGGCGAGACGCGGATCTTCGAGTTCGCCCGGGTGTTGCGCAACCGCGAGCGCGGCGCGCTGCACCATCCCGAGTTCACCATGCTGGAATGGTATCGGGCGAACGAGCCTTACGAGGACGCTGATGGACGATTGCGCGGCGCCCTCCTTGCGCTGGCCGCCCGGGCGACCGGGATCGGAAGCTTTTCGTTTCGCGGCAAGACCTGCGATCCCTTTGCCGAGCCGGAGCGGCTGACGGTGGCCGAGGCCTTCGACGCGCTACGCCGGCATCGATCTGCTGGCGACCGTCGCAGGCGGCGCAGGGCGATCGCGCGACGCTCGCCGGCGCGGCGCCAAGGCAGGTGCGCCTCTGCCGACGACGACACCTGGGCGGACATCTTCAGCCGGATGCTCGTCGAGCAGTCGAGCCGCAATCTCGGGCATGGGCGCGCGACGATCCTCTTCGAATATCCCGCGCCGGAGGCGGCGCTGGCGCGGGCCAGCCGCGCCGATCCGCGCGTGGCCGAGCGGTTCGAGCTCTATGCCTGCGGCGTGGAGCTCGCCAACGCCTTCGGCGAATTGACCGACGCGGCCGAGCAGCGCCGCCGCTTCGAGGCTGAGATGGCCGAGAAACAGCGCGTCTATGGCGAGCGCTATCCGATCGACGAGGATTTTCTGGCGGCGCTGGCGCAGCATGCCGCAGGCCAGCGGCATCGCGCTCGGCTTCGATCGGCTGGTGATGCTGGCGACCGGCGCGCAGCGCATCGAGCAGGTGCTATGGACGCCGGTCGCCATGTGGACACGACGAGCAGCATGAACGCTGCACGACACTCCGAGACGCCGGCGCGATCTGCGCGGCGCATGGCCTCGCGCCGGCCGCGCATCTCGCCGACGCTCGAAGCGGTCGCCGCGCGCTACGCCGTCGCGATGACGCCGGCGCTTGCCGCCCTGATCGACCCGACGATCCGGCCGACCCGATCGCCCGCCAGTTCGTGCCCGACGCGGCGGAGCTCGCGATCGCTGCAGGCGAGAGCGCCGACCCGATCGGCGACGACGGCCCACGCCGGTCGAGGGCATCGTGCACCGCTATCCCGACCGCGTGCTGCTGAAGCTGACCCACGTCTGCGCGGTCTATTGCCGCTTCTGCTTCCGGCGCGAGATGGTCGGCCCGGCAAGGCGAGCGCCTGTCGCCGCGGCGCTCGACGCGGCGCTGGCCTATATCGCCGCACGGCCGGAGATCTGGGAGGTGATCCTCACCGGCGGCGACCCGCTGATGCTGTCGCCGCGCCGGCTGGCGCGCGGTGATGGCGCGGCTCGCGGCGATCGAGCATGTCAAGGTCGTGCGCTTCCACACCCGCGTGCCGGTCGCCGATCCCGCACGGATCACGACGCCCTGGTCGCGGCGCTGAAGGTCGCCGGCAAGACCGTCTACGTCGCGCTGCACGCCAATCATCCGCGCGAATTGACGCAGCGGCGCGCGCGGCCTGCGCCCGGCTGGTCGACGCCGGCATTCCGATGCTCAGCCAGTCGCGTGCTGCTGGCGGGCGTCAACGATGATGCGGAGGCGCTGGAAGCTGATGCGCGCCTTCGTCGAATGCCGCATCAAGCCCTACTACCTGCACCACGGCGACCTCGCGCCCGGCACCGCGCATTTGCGCACCACGTGGCCCACGGCCAGGCCCTGATGCGGCGCCTTGCGCGGCGCGGTCTCGGGTCTGTGCCAGCCGCACTACGTCCTCGACATCCCCGGCGGCCACGGCAAGTCGCCGGTCGGGCCGAACTACCTGCAAGCTGAAAATTCTTTTGTGGGCGAACGTGATGCGGATCAAGAAACGCGCTATCGTGTCATGGACTATTGCGGCGAGGTGCATCTCTATCCACCTCGCTCGTGACGGATATCGGTCAGTTCGCGAAATCGGCAGATTTGTCCATGACGTGCTCTGACGGGAGGAGCAACATGAAGAGGAGCAACATGAAAAAGACGGCCGGCGTACTCGCGCTCCTGCTTCTGTTTGGCGGGGCCGACGCCCTCGCGCAGAGCGGCATGAACAAGGGATCAACGGGCCAGAGCGTCAATGGCGGCATACCGGAGGCGCCGGTCGGCCATCGTCAGCCGCGGGCGGGCGATGTGCCGAGCGAGAAGAATCTGAGCAATCCGAACGATCCCATGAACAAGGAAGACGCCGCGCTCGACAAGAAGATCAAGAGCATCTGCCGCGGCTGCTGAGAGCTTTAAGGGGCGCGCGCCCATTAAGGGCGTGAGTTACGCAGAGAGTTCCTCGACCTTGCTGCGCGGCGTGGTGTGGCGTGCCGCAACTGCGTCCGCCAACAGGTTCAGTACCGGAACGGTCGTCTCCCGATCGATGCAGCCATCGGTGATGCTCTGCCCGTAGGTGAGCGGCGCGGCCGGCCGCACGTCCTGGCGGCCGGCGACCAGGTTGCTCTCGATCATGACGCCCACGATGCGGCGTTCACCGCTCTCGACCTGGCGGGCGACGTCGGCAAGCACCTGCGGCTGGTTCTCCGGCTTCTTGTTGCTGTTGGCGTGGCTGGCATCGATCATCAGGCGCGGCGCAACGCCTGCCTGATGCAGATCGAGGGCGG
>CAVSDG010000006.1:0-334375 GCA_963726685.1 uncultured Planctomycetota bacterium | reverse complement strand
CCGGTGGAGCACTTCTGGAAACCAACGAGCCGCGGCGTAGATAATCCCGGGCTGGACCCTGCGTCCCTGGCCCGGGAGCCTTCGCGATGGCGACGGACACCTCGACCGATCTCCGCTGGTTCGCCCTCATCAATGACTTCCGGCGCAGCGGCCTGACCCACGCCGAGTTCTGTCGCAGGCGCGAGCTCTCCCTGCACACCTTTCGCAAGCGGCTTTACGGCCAGAAGGCCCTCGCTCCCGCCGCCGGCCGCAAGGCCGACTCGGCCCCTCTCGAACCGACGCGATTTCTCCCCGTCGCGCTCGAGCCCGATAGCGACCTGCCGCCTGTCCCCCCGGCCGATCCCCTCGCGATCATCCTGCCCGGGGGCCGGCGGATCGCCGTCGGCGAGGGCTTCGACCCCGAGACCCTTCGCCGCCTGATCGACGCGATCGAGCCCGGCCGGTGATCGGCCTCCCCGCGACCATCCGGGTGTTCGTCGCGGCCGGCGCCAGCGACCTGCGGCGCGGGTTCGACGGCCTGGCCCAGCTCGCTCGCGATCGACTCGAGCAAGACCCGATGACCGGCCACCTGTTCGTCTTCGCCAACCGGAGACGGGATCGGGTCAAGATCTTGTATTGGGATCGCGATGGTTACGTCATCTGGATGAAGAGGCTCGAGCGAGGGACCTTCCGCTGGCCCACGTCGGGCGCCGACCGGGTGGAATGGGGCGGCGCCGAGCTGGCCGCGGTGCTCGGCGGCATCGACCTGGAGGCCACCAGGAAACGGCCACGCTATACCCCGACCGCCTCCTGAATAATCCCGCCGTGTTGCGCCAACACCGACTCACCCATCACCGTAATAGCGGGTATGGCGCGAGAGGACGCGACACTCCCCGACGACCTCGGCACCGCCCACCGCCAGATCCGCGAGCTGGCCGAGACCCTCCGGCGGCAGGATCACCTCATCGCCAGGCTCCAGCATCAGCTCGAGCAGCTCCTGCGGGCCCGCTACGGCAAGAAGGGCGAGGCGGTCGACCCCGATCAGCTGCTGCTCTTCGCGCACGACATCCTGGCCCGGACCGAGCCGATGTCTCCCGCGCCGCAGCCGGCCGAACCGGCGGCGACGAAGCCCGAGTCCGATGGCCACGGCCGCAAGCCGCTGCCGGCGAGCCTGCCGCGCAGGCGGGTCGTCCACGACGTCGCCCCCGAGGGCCGCGCCTGCCCCGAATGCGGCGGCGAGCGCCGGCTGATCGGCGAGGAGACTCGTGAACAGCTCGAGTACGTCCCGGCCAGCCTCGTCGTCCTCGTCCACGTCCGGCCCAAGTACGCCTGCCGGGCCTGCGCCGCGCACGTCGTGATCGCCCCGCGGCTGCCCGAGCCGATCGAGCGGGGGCTTCCCGGCACCGGCCTGCTGGCCCATGTCATCACGAGCAAGCTCGCCGACCACCTGCCGCTCTATCGCCAGGAGGGGATCTTCAGGCGCAACGGCGTCGAGTTATCTCGCTCGACTCTGTGCGACTGGATGGCCGCCTCCGCCGGCCTGCTCGAGCCGATCGTCAAGGCGATGACCCGGCGGGTCCTGGCCTCGAGAGTCATCGGGACCGACGACACGCCGGTGACGGTGCAGGACCACGCCGGCAAGGGCTCGAAGACCGGGCGGCTCTGGGCGTACCTCGGCGATCGCGACAATCCCTTCATTATTTATGACTACACGCCCGACCGGAGCCGCGACGGCCCCGAGCGGTTCCTGAGGGATTACCGCTCGGGCTACCTCCAGTCCGACGCCTATGCCGGCTACGACGCCCTGCACGCGCGGGGGCTGGTGGAAGTCGGCTGCTGGGCGCATGCGCGGCGGAAGTTCCACGAGGCGCGCACGAGCGACCCGGAGCGGTCCCACGCGGCGATCGCCTGGATCGGCCGGCTCTACGCCGTGGAGCGCGAGGCCCGCGACGATGGTTGGGACGACGCCCGGCTGATGGCGGCGCGCACCGAGCGATCGCGGCCGCTGTTGGAGTCGTTCGGGTCGTGGCTGGAGGGGGAGGCGAGGAAGGTGCTGCCGAAGAGCCCGGTCGGCGAGGCGATCGCCTACGCGCGGTCGAACTGGGCGCCGCTCTCGCGGTATCTCGAATCGCCGTACCTGTCGATCGACAACAACGCGACCGAGAACGCGATCCGGCCGATCGCGCTGGGCGCAAGAATTGGTTGCATCTGGGGAGCGACCGCGGCGGCCGGACGGCGGCCGTGCTCCTGAGCCTGGTGCAGACCTGCAAGAACCTCGGGAACGAGCCGTTCGCCTATCTGCGCGATGTGCTCGACCGGGTGAGCGCGCACCCGGCGAGCCGCGTCGACGACCTGCTGCCGGACCGCCGGGTGTTGCCGGGGCCGGCCGGCGGCCGAAAGGGATAGTTAACGGCCACCCCAGGGAGGGTCATCGGGACGCGGTGAAACACGGGGTTCGACCGCCCCGGTTCGCTCGGGGTTTTTGGCCAGGGAGGGCTGGACCATGCGTGCCGCGGTTTATGCCCGCGTCTCTACGCACGAGCAGCAGACGCTCGGCCTGCAGGTCGAGGCGATGGCGGCTTATATCAGAGACCGTGGCTGGTCGCTCGCGAGGCAGGTCGAGGATGTCGGCTCCGGCGCGAAGGATCGGCCCGGACGTCAGGCGCTGCTGAAGGCTGCGCGGCGGCGCGAACTCGACGCGGTGGTGGTCTGGCGGCTGGACCGCTGGGGCCGGTCGCTTCCCGACCTGGTGACGACGCTCCGCGAGCTGACCGAGCTGGGCGTCGGCTTCGTGTCGCTGACCGAGGCGCTGGACCTGACCACACCGACCGGGCGTGCGATGGCGGGGATGGTGGCGGTCTTCGCCGAGTTCGAGCGGGAGATCCTCCGCGAGCGGGTCCGCGCCGGGATCGCACAGGCCAGGAAGGAAGGCCGCGCCCACGGCCGACCGCGGACGGCGTCGCTCAAGGCCGATGAAGTGCTCCGGCTCAAGGCCGATCGCCTGAACCACTCGGAGATCGCGCGGCGGCTGGGGATCGGCCGCACCTCGGTGCGGCGCATCCTGAGTGCGGCGGGCTGAGCAAGCCGCGCGCGTATCAGGCCGCCAACCTCGTCAAGAGTGTGGACCGCCGGACGTTTACGCCGCACCGGAAGTCGCCGGACGTGGATGCGGATGCGGACTTGCCGACCCTGCCAGGGCAGGTCGGCGACGGCCCGGACGTACCGGCCATGGACCCGATCCGATCGGACCTCGCATCGGGGGCAATCTGCGGAGCAACCGCCGGTTTCGGCTTCGATTCGCACGTAACCGGGGCATTCGATCAGGTCGCGAACGACGAGCCCGCTATCCCGCGGGAGCAGCTCGGAGACGTCCATGATGGGCCATCCTGATGCGCCGCAGCCGACATCCTGAAGCGCTGCCCATCTTACCAAGAGACGTCACACAACCCGCGGGAGAACCACTTTTCCCCCGCCGTTCACATAACCTTGTGGCGGTCGGCCAAGCACCCGCGAGCGAACCGGCCGCGCCGCCCCGCGAGAACCTAGGGGTCGGGCAGCACCTCGCATTGTGAGGGGCGGACCACTTCGGCGGACGACTCGTTCACGGGCAGAGGCTTCCCGAAAGTTCTTGCCTGGTACGGGGTCTCCACAAGCGGACATGCGTGCGTAAGTCACGGGAGGTGCGGACCGAGTCAAAGGGGAGGCCTCGTCGGCAAGGCCCGGCCGGGAACCTCGGGCTCGTCGGAGAGCAGTCGAAGAGTCTCTGCCCGTAGATCTTCCAACTCGGGCTGGCCCGAGCCCGGCCCGAGGGAACTGAAGTCCGCCTCCCGGAGCGAAGTTCGAGCCGCGTCCCGATCGCCGAGGTGTGCGTAGGCGATCGCTAGGAAGAGGTGATCGCACCGCGACCCCCCGCGACGATCCAGGGCAATGGACCGACCAATGGCTGAGACGGCCGCCGACCAGTCCCCGACCCGGAGGTAAGCGGCGCCGAGGGTAGTGTGGTACGTTGCGATACCGGGAGCCATCCGGACCGCTCCGGAGGCCAGCGTGACCGCACGAGAGGGATCGCGAACTGCTGCATCATCGGCCACGGAGAGTAGGCGTGCCAGAGCATCCATTTCCGCGGATAGGGCCAGCCAGGTCTCGACGTCCACGGGACCTCGCGTGGCCGATTCGGTAAGCAGTTCCACGGTGCGCCCCCGTGATTCGATTGCGTCGCTCCATCGTCTGAGGCGCGCCAGGGCGAGGCCGAGTCGCCCGTGCGCCGTGGCCAAGTCGCGGACGGAAATGTCGCCGCGATCTCGGGTGTCGCCAACGAACCGGTCCCACGCCCTGGCGGCCTCGGCCCAATCCCCGCCGCCGGAAAGGGCTTCTGCTTCGAGATTCTCGGCGTACTGCCAGGCCGATTCGATCTGTTCGTCGGCTCCCCTCGACCCTGGGAACTTCGGGCCGGCCGGGACTCGGTCGAGCGCCCGAGGACCCAGCAGGGCACCTGCGGCCAGGTAGTAGATCGGGTTGAACATGGCATTGCTAAGATTGTCGATCATATAGAGCACGAGCAGGACGGCCAGCGTGGCGGCCGGCGCGACGTCGGGGTCATTCCACCTGCGGGCCGGGCACCGGGCGGCGAGGATCAAGAGCGGAAGCGTGAGTATTGCCACGTGAGACACCAGGCCCACGACGCCGTGGTTCCCCAGGGCGATGATCCACAGCCCGTCGGTGACGCTCACGTCCTTGTCGTTTTCGTCATGGACCCGCGCCCGACCCCAGCCGCCCCAGCCGAAGACCGGCCTCTGCATTGCGCGGGCAATGAGTATGTCCTCGTTGTCGAGGCGGAATTCGAGGGACCCGGCCCGGTCCTCGCCGACGCTCGAATTCGCGCAGCGCCACCGCCGCCCGACCATCCCACAGGCCGAACGTGCGGACCCCGCAATACAGCGGGGCAACGGCCGCCAAGGCCAGCGCCGGCAAGGCGGAACGGAATCGTCGCGAGGTCCAAAGAACGACCAGTCCCAGAAACATCTGTAGAATAGCTCCCGTCGACTTGCATAGGACAGCGGTCGCCAAGAGGATGGCGGCGAGGGGGCCGAACGCCCAGCCGGCGACTTTCTTCACTCCGCCGCCCGCCCACAGCCAGCCGGCGATCATCGCGGCGGCCGCCATCCACATCCCGAGTTCCAGGCCATCGGTCATAAATACCAGTGGACGGTAACCTCCATATCTCATGGCATTCATAAATCGTCCCCGGCCGTAGAGTGTTGCCTGCAATTGCGGGCTCATCCGCATCTCCCAAAGGCACAGTGGGACATAGATCAGGCCGCCAACGACGATGCCGATCGCCAGATCCCGGATGCCCTCTGGGTCATTGAGATAGGCTCGGCCGACGAGGTAAGGAAGCCCGAACGTAATAAGCTGCGAGACAACTGCGGACGTACCGTCGTAGGCACCGAGGTCGTTGGTCAGCGAGGACGCGAACGGGCAGGCGCACAGGATCAGCATCGGGATATCGTGCCAACCCGGCCGCAGGGCGAACAGGGGGCGGGGGTCGAAGAGGAGTCCTCCCAGGACGACGCCCATCGAGGTGGCCGTCACCTTGGTGTAGTCGGGCAGCCCCGGGAGGCTGAACGCCCCATTGGGCAGGAACAGCCAGGCGAGGATGTACGCGAGGATGACCGTGCGCCGCGTCGTCATGACCGAGAAGAGCGGCAAGACGGCAGGCATCCAGCAAGACAGGACGATAACGGCGAAGAGGTTCACGCCTCCGCCCTCCTTAGGCCCCGCCGGAAGTTGGCCGCGTGGGTCCGGAGCCGGCCCTGATTCCCCGGGAGCCGCCGCATCCCGATCGACTGCGATAGTCCCGCGGGGGCAAGAACGAAGAAGCAGCGGCAATCGAGGCGGAAGATTCCCATGGTACACCCCCATCGGGCGAAGTGCGGCACCAGATGAGACGGCGGCGGGGCTCAGAGGACCAGCAGGAGGAGCGATCGGCACGCCAGGAAGCTCGCGCCGGCCAGGGCCGCGGCCTGGAGGTCGGCCTGCGGCGAGGCCAGCCCCAGGCGCCGGGCGCCGTAGAAGCAGAACCCGGACACGCCGAGTTCGCTCAGGCTCGCGAGGACGGCGATCCCGAGGACGCCGAATTGGCGGAAAACGGGGACGCTCAGTATCGCCATGATAACCAGGCGCGCCGCCATGCCGAAGCCGTTGTGGCTCGGCTTGCCCGCCGCGAGGATCAGGGCGTAATACGAGGCCGTGAACGTCTGGAGCCACGCGCCCACCGCGAGCAGGCTCAGGAGCGGCCCCGCGGCCTGGTATCGCCGATCGTAGAGCAGGCCGATGATCGCGGGGCCGGCCGCGATCAGGATGCCGGAGACGATGGCCGAGACGAACACGATCGTGCGGTGGATCAACTTCACCTTCCGCTCGAGGCCGTCCGGCTGGCGGAAGAATCGGGAGAGCATCGGGAAGACGATCGAGTTGCCCAGGCGGCCGATCACGTCGCGGGGGATCTGCGCCAGGCCGGCCGCGATAGAATACACGCCCAGCTCACCCATCGGGACGAGCCAGCCCAGCATCAGGCGGTCGAACTGCAACGCAAGAAACGTGATGGCGCTGTTGAGGAGGATCCAGCGGGCCAGGCCGGACATCTCCCGACTCGCCCGCCGCTCCCAGCGGAGCCGGTTGCGGATGCCCGGGAGGATCGTGTGCGACAGGATCGTCTTCGTAAGGGCCCCGACTAGGCCACCGAAGACCAGGGCCCAGACCGAGGGCAAAAGGTAGGCGTGGACAGTAGTCCACGTGATGGTGACGGCCTGCGCGATCAACTCCAGAACCATTAGCCTCGCAACGGACAGGGCTCGGACGCCACTGAAGAGCGCCGTCGAGCCGAAGCCTGCGATCGCGGCCGACAGGCCGGCGACCGGCAGGAGCTCGGCCAGTTGCGGCTGACCGTATAGCCGCCCGAGCGGCCATGCGATCAGCGTCGACGCGCCCATAGGACTAGCCCCCTTATGACCTGGATCGTCCAGGCCGTATTGAGGAAATCGGCGTCATCGCCCCGGTGGCTGCGGATCACGCTCGGCCCGATGCCGACGTCCGAGAACATCGCCAGCCCGACCATGAACACGCCGACAAGCGCCGAGAGGCCAAACGCCTCCGGGAAGAGGAGGCGGGCCAGCACTAGGTTCCCCGCCAGGCGGAGCACCTGCGAGGCGCCGTATCCCCCGAGCGTCCAGATCGAGCCGCGCAGGGCCAGGCCCCGCAGCGAGGCCCTGGGTCGCCCCGCCGCGTCACCTGCTTCTCCGGGGGAAGTGGTCGGGGGCGTCAACCCGTCGGTCTTCGTCACACGGCACCGCGGTCGGGACACGGGGGGTGGAGGCGCCTCATCCCTTGATCGTCTTCTTGACCCTGCGGATGGCGCCGACGATCCCGCGCCTGGCCTTCTCCAGGGGCATCAGGACATGCCCCTTGAGAATCTCCTCGGGCCGGGCCTTGAAGAGCGTCGAGTGCGATTCCCCCGTCCAGTGCGCCGGGGCTTCCTTCGTATAATAGTAGGCCGCGAACGATTTGCGGGAGCGGCCCTCGGGGCACTTGACGGCCGAGACGCCGTGATAGCTGATCTCGCTCGTCTCGAAGACTACACAGCGGTTGAAGACCGGCGAGAACGAGTGGACGGACGTCTTGACGTCGCGGTCCCAGAGCTCGATGTTGCCGCCCCAGGACGGGTCCCAATCCTTGTTGAAATAGACCAGGATATTCAGACGGCGGTGAAGCTTGCGCGCGGCGATATAATTGAAGTCGACATGGACGTCCAGATGTCCTCGCGGCCCGGTCTGATGGATGCCGCCGCCGTCCAGTTGGTCGTCCGCCAGGAGGCCCGGCAGGTCGAAGACGTGCCCGAGGACGCCGAGAAATTCCGGAGACGCCAACGCCCGATTCATCTCGGCGATCGGCTCGGCGAACTTGGACGAGTCGGTGACCTGGACCTTGCCCCGCTCATTGACGGCGTTGAATCTCTTACCTATCTTAACGGCATCGTCGAAAGACGGGAAGGCGGCGAGCACACGCTCGGCAGCGCCGGTCTCGAGAAAGTCGTCGATGGCGAGGAACGGGAAGGGCAAGGCTTCACGCACCCGCCGTCGCAATTCGTCGCGATCAATCGGATTAATCATGGGGTCTTCTTCGACCGGGTTGAGGTCCGCATGTTAGCCCACCGAGGGGTACGACGGAGTTAGCCAGGCGAGCCGAGACACGGGACCCGCATGCCCCCGCGGCGGCGTTCATCATAGCCCATAGGCCCACGCGTGGACAAGGGTGGTGGATCGGTTAGCCGAGGCTCGCGGGCGTCCTGAGGCCTGTGGGCATCATGACGTGACCTCGATCTCGAGAGAATGGCTGGCTAGTTGCCGGCGATCGGCATTTTCCCGGGCCGGAGGAGAGTCCGAGCGAGGGCCGCAAGTGGCCGATTCCCAGCTAATGCGACGGCGCTTTCGTCACGAGGCATGCCCGGGAAGGCCCTTAATCGGCCTCGACCATCCTAATCTGGCCGGTCCTTAGAGTCTGGCGGCGGTGCCGATCCACAGCCTCGAATGTCCACGCGGCCCACGATGATGTCCTGGCCGTAGTGGAAGGTTGATCGGAAGAAATCGGTGGCGGCTCCCAGCTGGAGAGACATACCCTCGGTTGCCAAACCTTCACGAGGAGCCACCACCGATGACCCGACGCTACCAGATCGTCGACCGACCCGACAGTAGATCCACGCTCGACCCCGCCAAGCTCGCCACACTCCTCGCCAAGGAGGGCCAACTCCTGCGGCCCCTGCTCGACCTCATCGAGCATGCGGAGGCCGCCGTCGGCGATCTCATCGACGTCATGGGACGGGCCACCATGATGATGACCCGCCGGTAGTTGGAAGTGGCGGCGGCTCGGGTGCGCGATCTGACCCTATCCGGCAACCGCCTGACGGGCAAGCTGCTTGTCGCGATCGCGCTCGTCCAGGATGGCCTTGAGCATCCAGAGGTCCTTGTAGCCCATGATCCGCCGGAAGCCGTTCGAGGCCGCCTCGAACGACGACGCCGTCCAACGCAGGGCCATCTCGCCGCTCTGCCAGTGCTTCACCCGGCGCATCCGGTCCCGCGCCGCCGAGTGCCCATTGTCGATCAGGTTCGTCGTGCCCAGGCAGCGGCGCAGCGAGCTCGTCAGCCCGAGCCGATTCAACGTGAACAGCTCCTCCAGGCCCTCGCGGAGCGAGGCCGCCGCCCCGGGCCACTCCCGCTCCCAGCCAGGAGGCGTACTGCTCGAGCTTGGCCATGCCCTCGGCCGCCTCCAGCTTGAACGCCGACCGCATCGTCGCCAGGGCCTGCTCGTGCTGGCCCTTGGGCAGGTGCGACGTCACGTTCCTCGGCTTGTGGTTGCGGCAGCGCTGGACCGATTGATCGGCCCCGAACACCGCGCCGCTTGCCGACCGCAGGGCCTTCGAGCCGTCGATGACGAAGAGTCGCGGCCGGGCCGGATCGAGGCCGCGGCGGACCAGGTCCTCCAGCAGCGCCGTGGCGACCGCCGCGTTCTCGGTCGCCCCCTCGCGCAAGCCCAGCACGTGCTTGTATCCCTTGGCATCGACGCCCACGGCGCAGATCACATGGTGCCCCCCGAGCTGGAGGCCGTCGATCCAGATGGCCAGCAGCTCCAGACCCTTCAGGTCGCGCTCGGCCATCGCTTTCAGGAGCCGTGCGCCGGCCTCGATCGTCTCGCGCGAGACCTGGCTCTTGGACACCCCGACGGTCGCGGCCATCTCCGGCAGCACGCCCTCGTAGCGGCGGGTCGAGACGCCGTCGATGAGGATCTCGAGCATGCGGTCGGCGAGCTGCCCGTCCTTGCGCATCGCCTCATAGGCCGGGATCTCGACCTCGCCGGCCTCTCCGGGCCGGGGGGCCTTCCTGCGGAGCCTGGGCTTGGTCACGCGGAGTTGTCGCTCCTTCAGGGCGACCCGGCCGGTCTGGCTGCCGTGGTAGGCGATGTCGCGGCCGGCCTTCTTGCCCTGTTGCTTGGGGCCGGCCACGGCGGCGGCGCTCATGAGCAGGACGGCCTCGATGGTGGCCCGTCCCATGACGTCGATCAGGTCGTCGACGGCGGCCTCCGCATGCTCGATGAGGTCGAGCAGGGGCCGCAGGAGTTGGCCCTCCTTGGCGAGGAGTGTGGCGAGCTTGGCGGGGTCGAGCGTGGATCTACTGTCGGGTCGGTCGACGATCTGGCAGCGTCGGGTCATCGGTGGTGGCTCCTCGTGAAGGTTTGGCAACCAGAGGGTATGTCCCTCCAGCTCGGAGCCGCCACCGATTTCTTCGGGTCAACCTTCCACTACGGCCAGGACATCATCCTAGTTCCAATAATCCACGACTATTCGGGCTTTTCCGCGATATCCCGATGTCCTCGGATACATCCGGTCGGTATGATGCATCCTTCAGCTCGCGCCGGCGGCCGACGATCGCCGACCCTGAAGGCCGAGGCATGGCCGAGGCAAAGAGGAGCAAGGTCAAGGCGCCGCCATCGCAGCGCGGGCGGGGACGTCCCAGGACGCCGGGCGGACCGAGGCCGCGGACCCCGATCGCCGTCACGATTCGCGGCGTCGAGCCCTGGCGGGAGTGGATGGCCTCGGCTTGTTCGGCACTCGGCGAGCGGTCCGGCATCGCTCGGATCGACACCACGGACGTGATGGACGCCGCGCTGAAGGTCTGGGCGAGGGAGATGGGGTTGCCCGAGCCACCTCCGCGCTTTTGAGCATCCTAGCCCCGTCGCCGGCTCGCCCCAAGGCCACGGTCGAGTGATCATCAACGAGATCGATCCGAAAGGCTCGCCAAGCGTGGACGTCCCGGCCACGGCGCCGGGAGGTGGTCCTCGCCGTTCCGTCTGGACGGCCGCGGTGAGAGCCTCGTGGCATCGGTTTTTTTCTTGGCTCGGAGCGCCGAAAAAACCGCGAGTAACCGTTCACGGCCCTTGCCGCGCGTGACGGTTTTCGTCGGCGCTCAGGCCAGGAGTGACGGGGCGGGTGTGCCGTCGAGGCGGGCGCGGAGGCATGCCGTCAGGAAGCCGAGCACGTCGCCGCCCCGCTGACGGCAGGTCGCACCGACCGTCAGCATCCGCTCCACGAACCGACTCCCCGCCTCGCTGTCGGTGCCGTAGCTCGTCTTCCGCCAGATCACGCCGTGCCGCAGCGCCCGCTCCGCCGCGTTGTTGTGCGGCGGCACCCCCTCCGCCGTGGCGAACGTCCACAGCGCGGCCTCGGTCGAGAGCAGCTTGCGGCACACCTTCGCCGTCCAGGCGCAGGGGCAGGCCGCCCCCTCGACCAGCAGCGAGCGCACCACCGGCCTCAGCCCCGCGACGTAGCCCCGCAGGGTCTGGCGGTGGACCGATCCGGCCTCGTGCCGACCCCACCAGGCGAACACCAGGCCGGACAGCCGCAGCAGCCTCTCACCGACCCCCCGGCCCCCGGCCGCCCGGTCGATCATCGACTGGAAGTCTCTCCGGAGATGCACCATCCGAACGCAATCGACAGATTGCGGGCTACCCTGGTGATTCCGTACAGGTCTACGACTCGTCCCTACGCCCCTCGCCGCCCCCGGCAGTCCTAGCCCGGCGTCATAGCCCCGGCCATCCTGACCTCCCAGCAGGAGGTCAATCCGATGCGCCGGAAATCCCGCGAGCCCCGCTCCGGCGGGTGGGCCGTCCACTCCGCATTCGTCCCGCGACGTGACGACCCTCGCCGGCTCCAACAGGCCTTCCAGGTCCTGCTCGACTCCGGTGAGGGCGCCGGCATTTCATCCACGACCGATGGGGAGATCGATCATGAGAGCCGCCGTGTATGCCAGGGTCTCGACCGAGAGGCAGGGGCGTGAGCAGACGATCGACAGCCAGATCGAGGCCCTGCGGGGCTGGGCCGTCGCCGGTGGGCATGAGCTCAAACGCGAGCATACCTTCATCGACGAGGGTTACTCGGGCTCGAGACTCGACCGGCCCGCTCTCGACCGTCTACGCGACGCCGCCCGCGAGGGCGAGTTCGATGTCGTCGCGGTCTACAGCCCTGACCGCCTGGCCCGCCGCTACGCCTATCAGGTCGTCCTCCTGGAGGAGTTCCGCAGGGCCGGCTGCGATGTCGAGTTCGTCCACCGCCCGATCTCCGACGACCCGCACGACCAGCTCCTGCTCCAGATCCAGGGGGCCGTCGCCGAATACGAGCGGGCCTTGCTCGGCGAGCGGTTTCGCCGCGGCAAGCTCCAGAAGGCCAGGGCCGGCCACTGGACCTCCGGGAGGTCCCCCTACGGCTATCGCTACGTCGCGGCCCGCGACGGCGTGCCGGCCCACCTGGAGATCGAGGAGGCCGAGGCCGAGGTGGTCCGGATGCTCTATCGCTGGCTCATCGACGAGCGATCGACCGTCCGCCAGATCCTCAAGCGGCTTGCTGCCGGCCCGTGTCGGCCCCGGTGCGGCAAGCGGCTCTGGGCGAATTGCGTGGTCCATCACATCCTGTCCGACCCGGTCTACACCGGCACCGGCTACGTCAACCGGCACGCCTTCGTCGTGCCCCGCAAGCCGCGGTCGACCGGCCCGAGGGCGGGGACGGCGACGTGCCGCCAGCCCAAGCCGCGCGAGGAGTGGATCCCGATCCGGGTCCCGGCCCTGATCGACGAGGCCACGCACCAAGCGGCGAAGGAGCAGCTCGCCCGCAACGCGGCCCTGTCGTTCCGGAACAACACACACAACGAGTATCTGCTGCGATGCCTGCTGACTTGCCGCGGCTGCGGGCTCGCGATGTTCGGGGTCACGACGTACGGCAAGCCCGGTCAGGCCGTCCACCGGTACTACAAGTGCCACGGCAAGGACACGGTGATGCGCGACCGGGCCTGCCGATGCACGCAGACGCCGGCCAAGGTCGAGGAGCTCGACGCTGCGGTCTGGGACCACGTCAAATCGCTGCTCGAGGACCCGGCGACGCTGGCGTCGCGATTCGAGGAGCTGGCCCGACTCTCGGCGTCGAAGGACGACGGCCTCGACTCGGCCCGGCGCTGGGAGGCCCAGCTTCAGAGGCTCGGCCGCGAGGAACAGAGGCTGGTCGACGCCTACCAGGCCGAGGTGATCGACCTGGAGGAGTTGAAGTCCCGCCGCGATCAGATCCGGGGACGACGCCAGGTCCTGGTCACCCAGCGCGACCAGGAACAACGGTTATGGGCCGAGCGACAGGCGGCGAAGGAGGTCTGGTCGGACCTGGAGTCGTTCTGCCGCCGGGTGCGATCCCGGCTCGACCAGGCGACGTTCGCGGAGCGTCAGCGGATCTTGCAACTGCTGATCGAGCGGATCATAGTCGGGGAGGACTCGCTGGAGATCCGGCACGTCATCCCGCTGGGCCAGGTCGAAAGGACTCCCTCAGGCCCCGGCCCGGAGGAGCCTCCCGGATCGGGCGATGGGGAGGGACCCGGACCCGAGGAGGAGCCAGGCCCCCGGCCGATTTGTCGATTGTGTTCGGATGGTGTGGGCCCAGCAGACCTGGCGGTTCGGGGCGCGGGCGTAGGTCGGGAACCGGGTCGGGAGTCGACGTCGCGATGACCTCCCGGAGCCGTACCGGCACGAAGCCGGTCCGGGGCGCGGCCGCCGTTGGCCCGCCCCGATGGGCGTCCTCGCCGCGACGGGCCCTCTCGACCGCACTCCTGAGCGCGGGCTTATAGACCCAGCCGCTCATGGTCCCCTTCTTGATCCCGTGCTCCCGGCAGAATTGCGGCAGGCTGAGGCCGCTGAGCTGCCACCGGTCGATGAGCTCCGCCCATCCCGCCGCCCCGAGCCCTTTCCGTGCCATCGCCGCGCCTCCGTGATGAGGGTCTCCTCGACCCCATCATCGGAAGTCAACTCGCGACTATGAAGACGCAGTCAACCGGACAGATACGCCCTGCGTTGGGCGGCGGCTTCTTTCGAGGCCGTCTCGAAGGAGTTCCGGCGGATCATGGGCTACAAGGACATCTAGATGCTCAAGGCGATCCTCGACGAACGAGACCGCGACAAGCGGCTTGCCCGTCAGACTCTTGCCAGATAGGGTTCAGATCGCACACCCGAGCCGCCGCCACTTCCAACTACCGGCAGGACATCATCCCGGGTTCGGGGCCGTTCAGCCAGCGCCTGGACGCCCCCGGCATTGTAGTTCTTGACCCAGGTCCGGACCGTGCATGCGCCGCAGTCCAGCACCGCGGCGATCTCCTCGGCGGTCTTGTTCTGCTTGGCGAGGACGATGGCCCGGTACCGCTTCCAAGCTCTCCGCCCTTCCTGTTGACGAGTCAGGGCTTGCAGTGTCTTGAAATCATGATGGCCTTCGACCTGCATGATAGGCATCCTCCGTGACCAAGGCCCATCATGCCGACACGCCGGAGGCAAAGCCACGAGACGCCGGAATTATTCTGCTTCCGTATAACCTAACGTTCGGCCCCCGAGCCCACGAGCAGAGCTTGGTACTCAGCCCTCTGGGGGGAATCGATCTCGGTGGGTGACAGCCCCGCCTTTCGCGCGGAGTCGAGGGCGAGGGCGGAGTCGGTGGAGCGGCCGGCCTTGCGGAGGGCGAGGGCGAGGTAGTAGGAAGTCAGGGAGGCCGGGCGCAACTTGATGGATTCCTCGAGGTCGCGGATCGCTTCGGGGAGCCTCCCGAGGCGCATCAGGATCACGCCGCGGGTGCCAAGGCGATCGGTGTCGGGCCCCTCGTCGCGAATGAGGGCGTCGATAATAGCGAGGCCATGGGCGTAATCGGCCTGGTCCTCGCCGACGACCCACGCGAGGTTGTTGCGAGCAATGGCGTGGGATGGCTGGACGTCGAGCGCGGCTCGATAGGACGTAGCCTCGTCGGCGTAACGCTCCTGGAGGTGGCGGATGATGCCGGACATCACCAGGAGGTCGGGTATCTTGGGCTCGCGGGCGACGGCGGCGTCCATGGCCGAGGCGGCGGAGTCGATCGCAGCGCGATCCTGGCCGGGGGACGTGGCGGCACTCGTGATAGCGCGGGCGGCCTCGAGGACCTCGGTCCGGGAGCCTTTGGTGATGGCGGCGCGGGCGAGTCGTAAGGCGTCATCGCGGCGGCCTTCTCTGGCGGCCAGCTGGGCGGAGGCCCACGACTGCGCAGCGTCCGTGGCCGCCAGGCGATCGGCCACCCGGGCGGCGACGGCCGAGGCGGGCTTGCCCAGGGTATAGAGCGCGAGGAAGACCTCCGAGCCGAGGGCCGTGGCCGATGGGTCGTCCCCGCGATCGAGGTACGCCCGCGCCAGCGCCTCGGCGGCCTCGCCCGCGGTCGTCTCTGCGCGGATCAGCTGGACCCGGAGACGTGCCTCACGGCGGTCTCCTGGGCCAAGGTCATGCCAGCGATCGAGCTGACCGCGCGCCTGATCGAATTCGCGATTGAGCACGAGGAGCTCGACGTACGTCGCGGTCGCGGCCGGATCGAACGCGCGGGCTGCCCCGGTCGCGGCGAGCTTGATCGCGCGTTCGATCTGCTTCTCGCCCACGAGCAGTCGGATTAGGTAGTCCCTCGCCGCCTGGGCGACCGGGTGGTCGGCGCCGACGTCAGCGAGGAGTTCCTCCAGGGGCCCCATCGCGGCCTTGCGACGCCCGGCGTCGGGGCAGCGGGTCAGGACATAGGCGCGAACCAGGCGGACCTCCGGGTCGGCGGACTCGGGCTCCAGGCTCTCCCAGGCCTTCTGCCACTCTTCGAACGTCCGTGCGTCCTGCGCCAATGTCACGCTGATTTGCCGTCTGAGCTCGACACGTTTCGGGTCGAGCTCCAGGGCACGGCGCAGGCGGGCGACGGCTTCGGCCTTCCTTCCGGCAAAGCGGGAAACGCCCGCGGCCGCGACCAGGACCTCGGGGTCGTCGGGGTAGGCCTTCAGCGCCGCGGCGATCGCCCTCTCGCTGCCGGCTCGGTCGCCGAGGATGCCGAGGCAGCCGGCCTCGAGGACCTCGGGCTTGCGGGTCTTGACGCTCACCTTTATGTCCTCGACGGTCGACGATGCGGCCGCGGATCGCCCGTACCTGACCTGGAAGCGGAGCACGTCGAGCCACGGGGCCTCCTGGCCGTTGGACGCCAAGGCGCTGGCTTTCAAGAGCGCCTCGGCCTCGGCGATCTTGCCCGCGGCCGCGAGGGCCTCGGCGCGAGCGGCGCGGGCCTCCGGCAGGTCGCTCTTCGCCGACGTACCGACTAGCGTCTCAACGGACTTGGCGTCACCCAGTTGCTTCGCGGCCGAGGCCAAGAGGCGCTCCAGGCGGGCGTCGACGGGGTGGTCTCGCCGGAGGGATGCAAGGTCGTCGACGCGGCGGTGGCGGGCCAGCAGGGCGACGAGCCGGCTCAGCGCATCGTCCAGGCCGCGGTCCCATGCGCGGCGATACTCGGAGGCGGCCTCGTCGACCCGCGCGAGCTTCTCGAAGAGCTGGCCGCGGAGCATGGCGATCGAGGGGGCCTCGGGCGCCGTGCTGCGAAGGTCTTCGAGAATCGTCGCCGCCTCGGCCAGTCGCGGGTCGGCGGCGCGGGCCGGCACGTCCTTTACCTTGGCCGCGCCGCGGAGGATTTCGACGACCCGCGCGAGCTGCCCGATAATCTCCCGCTTGCCTGCGACCTCGCGGAGCGAGGCGACGGCGGCGCCGACCTGGGCATCGTCATCGGAGCGGAGGGCAAGGTCCAGCAACGCCAGCCGGGGCTGGAGGCTATCGGGCGCCAGCGCGGCCCACTCCCGGATTGCCGCGCGGGCGGTTTCCGTCTCGCCCTGGGCGGCCAGGAGCGTGCCTAGCTCTTCCTGGATCGACGCCCGGTCCGAGATCGAGAGGCCGCCTTGGTCTCGGGCCAGTCGGACCCTCGCCTCGCGGCCGCTGCCCATCCCGGTCAGGATGCGGGCCTCGGCGATGCGGATCGCGGCGCGATCCCCCACGGCCGCTGGTGCCGCGGCCGCCTTTAGGGCGGCGAGGGCGGCCTCGGGCTTGCCCTGGCGCTGAAGCAGCGTCGCGTAGGCGACCCAGGCCTCGGGTTCGCGGTACCGAGCGGGTCGCGGCCTCGAGCCGCGCCGCCGCGCCGTCGACATCACCGGCCAGCGCCCGGCGATCGGCCTGCATCATGGCGACCCGTGCGGACTCAGGTGCGAGTCTCGACGCGGCGACCAGGGCGGCGTCGGTCTCCGCCCACGAGCGGCGTTCGGCGGGCACGAGGCTCTGGCGGCGGAGCAGCATTGCGGCCAGGGCGATGTGCAGAGCCGGGTCGCCCGGCGCCGCCTGGCACTCGCGACGCAAGTAGGCAACCGCCTCCCCGGGGCGGCGTGCCTCCAGGTGGCGGGCCACGGCCAGCCTCGAGGCGGAATCGCGCTGGCTGACGGTAGCGGCTGCGCGGAAGTCTCGTAAGGCACCTTCGGCGTCCCAAGTGGCCTCTCGGCACCGGCCGAGGACCTGGAAGATCAGCGGACGCAGCGTGCTGTCCGCGCGGTCCGCGACCTTCTCGAGGCGCCCGATAGCCTGGAGCGGCCTGCCTGCCTTCTCGTCGAGCATGGCCAGGAGCAGGGCGGCCCGCGGCGCTTTATCGTCTCCGACCAGGCCGGCGTACTGGGCGACCAGCGGGCCAGCCTCGGCGACGCGGTCCATCTGGAGGAGGATAAAGGCGAGCCACCAGCTCATGTCGGCGTCGGACCCTCCGACGCTCGCCAGGCCGGCCCGCCACCCCTCGATGGCGTCGTCGGGCCGATGTTCGGCCAGGTCAAGCATGCCGCGTGCCAGACGCGGCACGGAGCCCTTCCCTCGACTCAGCGGGGATCGCGTCGAGGTGGGCGCGTGCCGTCTTCAGATCGCCCGAGCGAGACGCGGCGTCGGCCGCGGCCAGCCGGCATGCCGCGTCGGATGGAGCCAGCGCGACGGCCTCTGCGAGCTCGGCGGCGGCGCGGGCGTTGTCCCCGAACTGGTCGAAATGCCGCGCCCGGGCCAGCCGGACGGCGACCGCCGTACGCTCTGCGCGGAGCATCGCGTCGAGCACCGCGTCGGCCCGGGCGGGGTCCTTCAGCCGGCCCCTGCAAAGTCCCGCGAGGAGCTCCGAGGCGAGGGCGTCGCGAGGGTCGAGACGCAGGGCCGTCTCGTAGCACGCGGCCGCCTCGCCCGAGCCTGCCGCATCTCCGGCTGCGGTCCTCGCCTGCAGGGCCATTCCCAGTAGACGATGACCCGATCCGTCCGAAGGGTCGATCCGGATCATCTCCCGCGCGATGGACTCGGCCGACTGATAGCGGACCTCCGCGGCGACCATCTCTGGCGCGCTCGCCGCCAGGGGGCTCATGCGCAGGGCGTCGCTGTAGCGGAGGTAGAGCTCCGCCAGCCGGCGCCTCGTCGTCTGCCGTCCGATCCCGCCCGGGTCGACGCGGAGCAGCCTGTCGTTCCACCGGGCCGCTTCAATGAGAGCGTCAGGCCCTTGGGCCGCCTCCGCTAGGATCCGAGCCTTCAGTTCCAGAGCCGCAACGTCGACTGCGCTGACTCGTAGGAACTGGTCGAGGTGGCGTAGCGCCTTGTCCGGCTGCCCCCCGGCCATGGCCTGCTCGGCGAGGAATAGGGCGGTCGCGCGGAGCCGGTCCGGCTGTGTGATCTTTAGCCAGATGCCGAGGCCGATGATTCCCACCAGCACAGCAGAGGTGAGCAAGAGTGCCCACGGATTCAATATTTGGCGCCGCGACCTAGTCCTTCCCACCTTCGCACCTCCAAAGTACGCGGCAGGGGCGCCCGCCCCTCAGGGCAATCCCCGGGACCAGAACACCAATTCGACCGCCAAGCCGTCCGTTCCGCATCGCCGCGGGACCGCGGTTCCTCTCCGCCGGCCGCCCGTCTCGAATCTTCAACGGCGGGCGACAGGCGCCGACATGCGCGCCTCTCAAAGTGCCGGCTGGGTTGCTCCCGGGCCGGAGCTCGCCACGGCCGCATGATAGCCTAGCCGCAGGCATCCGCGACGATCAAGGGTGGATTTGCAGAGAGATGCGATTACTAATGACGAACATGGCGACCTTCGTGGAAATTCAAGCCATCGAAAGGGGCCGTGTTGCAAAATCGCCTCACGAGGGAACCGCGTACTAGGGATTATGATTGACATCGAGTCCCAGCGATATTCATGATCGTCTCTAGCATCCGGTCGAGACGATGGAGGCTCGACGCCCGGCCGAGGTCGGTTCATCGCATGCGTGTGGTTCGTCCGACGCCCGGCTACCGAGGCGCCGTCGATCCTCGCCGTACTTTTCACCGCTTCTAGCGTGCGGCATCCTGCTCACCGTATTCCGAGACTATGACGTCACCTATGGATAGCCGAGAGGCATCAGGAACGCGTGACCTTGTGTGGCAGCCCTCGCGGCGGCCGCCGGTCCCGGCCCGCGTTTCGGGGCCACAAGAGGAGACGGGCATGATCTCCCTGGCCCAGGCGGCGCGGGGCAGCCTCCGTTGGTGGTGGCAAGGTCTGACCGTCTGGATCCTGGCGTCGGTAGGCTTGTGCGGGGCCATCCAGGTCTTCGTCAAACCGAACTACGAGGCGGCAAGCCTGCTCCGAGTAGAACCGTCGTCTCACGAACTGTTCGGTACGTCCGACGCGAGCGAGAGCTCTTACCAGAACTTCATGGAAACCCAGGTCCAGCTCATCACCAGCTCCAATGTGCTTGCCTCGGCCGCCACCAGCCGATCCGCCGCGGCCATGCCCACGATTCGCTCCGCGGACGATCCCGAGGCCGAACTCCGGCGGAGGCTCGAAGTCAGGATACGCCCCAAGTCCTACCTGATCGAGGTGTCGACGGCCTTCCACTCTCCCGCGGAGGCGGTTGCGGTGGTCAACGCCGTGGTGGATTCCTACCTGGCGTCCGATGCAGAGTGGTCCGAGGGGATGACCAGGAATCAGATCAAGAACCTGGAAACGTACCGCGCTTCGCTCCAAACACAGGTTGAAGAGAGGCAGAAGGCCTGGCTGGAACTCGCCGCCCGTGGCAACGCTTGGGTCGAGCCTCCGGCCGGCCGCGAGGGCCGAGATGAGCCAACGAAGGTCAGAATCTCGATTGACGAATACAAGCACGTCCGCTCCCAGCTCCTTGAGTCGCAGCTCGAGCTGGCCGAGGCCGAGGCCGCGCAGGAGTATCACCTGGCCCGGTCGGCCGACGGGGCCGGAACGGGGGCCGACCCCGGGGCGGCCCTCGAGGCGCAGACCGTAGCCGCCTTCCGCCAGGCTCCAGACGTGGCCCAGCTGCTGGGCGAGATGGAGCGACTCGACGCCTCCGCCGCCAGGTTGAAGGGGAAGGTTCGGCTCAGGGACGACCCGGCGATCGTGTCCATCGAGCGGGAGGCAGCGTCGCTCAGGGCACGATATGAGCGGCTCTGGAGGGAGAGGTATCGCGACCTGAAGGAGCAGGTCTCCCGGGGCACCTCGTCCCCGGAACACGAGGATCCCGCGGCCCGCGTCGCGAGGCTCAAGGCGACCATCGCCAACCTCGAGGGGGTCCTGGCCCGCCTTAACGTTGCCGATCGCGAGCACGGTACCGACACGGTCAAGTCCGTCTTGGTTCAGTCCGACCTGAAGCGGCTCGAGGAAATGCAAACGATGGTGGACCGCAGGCTGGAGCAGCTCCGGTTCGAGGCCCGCGGGCAGGCCCGAGTTCGCCGCGTCACCGCGGCGCGCGAGGCGGGACGGCCGAGCTCCGACAAGCGGCCGAGGCTCCTTGCGGGCGCGCCGGTCGGTGTACTCGGATTGGTGTTGGCGGTGGCCATGTTGATCGAGATTCGGGCAGGACGGGTCAGCGCGGTATCCGAAGTGTCGCGAAGGGTGGGAGTGGAGGCGTTCCCGCTGCCCCCGCTGCCGGCCCCCGCGCGGCCCCGCCTGCTGTCGGGGTTACGCACGAGGGAGAATTATGTCTCGGAGTACGTCGAGCGAGTATCGGAGTATGTCCACCGCATGGACCACGTGAGGGAGGCTCTATGTGGCGGCCTGGCGGCGGGGGCGCCCGGGCGGTGCGTGCTGATCACAAGCGCCGTGGGGGGCGAGGGCAAGACCACGCTCGCCAGCCAGCTCGCGACGCGGTGCGCGAACGCCGGAGTCTCGACCCTCCTGATCGATTGCGACCTGCGCCGGCCGTCTCTGGACCGCCTCCTGGATGTGCCCGGGGGTGTAGGCCTAGCCGAGGTCCTCCGGGGCGACGCAGCCCTGGAGGATGCCCTCGTGTCGATGGGGCGCCTGGGTTGCACCCTCCTGCCGGCCGGAAAGCCGGAGGCTAACCCGGCGGGCGTACTCCTCGGCCAGAAGATTGGACCGCTTCTGGCGCGAGTCCGCCGCTCATATGAGATTGTGCTCATCGATTCCCCGCCCGTCCTTCCCGTGCCGGACGCCCTAACCTTGGGTCGCTTCGTCGACGGGGCGGTGCTCGCAGCCCGCCACGACACTAGCCGGCTGCGATTGGTCGAGCAGGCCCACCGGACGCTGACCCTGGTCGGCATCCCGGTCTTCGGTGTGGTGGTCAGCGGCGTGCACACCGACAAGCATTTCGGCGGCGCTTACTCCGCAGCATATATTAACACGGATTCCCGATGAAATCGCGGCGCCCGGGAGCACGCCACCCGCGCGACGCGACCACCTGAAGCCCGCCGGAGCGCCCCCGTTGTCCCCGAAACATTCCCAACCCATCCCCGCGACGCCGGCTTTCGAACGTCCCGCCTATGGCCGCATCGCCGTGTGCTGCGCCGTGGTCCTGATCGTGCTGGTCGGCGCATACGCGAGCAATCTCGCCGACCTGGTCCGAACCTGGTACAACGATGCCGACTACTCGCACGGCTTCCTCGTGATCCCGCTCGCCGCGGCCGTCGCCCTCCGCCGAACCCGTGGGATGACAGCCGATGAGCTTGCGCCCTCGTCGCTCGGCGTGGTCCTGTTGGCTGCGATCCTGGCGGCTAGGGTCGCATCCTTCGGAAGAGGCGACTTCTGGTTCGAAACGGCAACTGTCCTGCCGGCGGCGGCCGCTTTGACGCTTGCCTGCGGCGGGCGGGCCCTGATCGGGCGGGTCTGGCCCGCCATCGCCTTCCTAGCCTTTATGCTGCCGATCCCACCCGCGGTCGACTCGGTTCTGTCCCAGCCGCTTCAAAGGATCGCCGCGACGGCCAGCGGGTCGCTCCTGCGCCTCTCGGGCCTGTGGGTCCTTAACGACGGGAACGTCCTGGACCTGGGCGGCGACAAGCTGGAGGTGGCCACCGCGTGCAACGGACTGGCGATGCTCATGAGCCTGTGCGCCTCGGCGGTCGCGATCGTCCTGCTCGTGCCGCTGGGCCGGGGGAAAAGGATCGCCCTACTGGCTGCGGCGGTGCCGATCGCGCTCCTGTGCAACGTCCTGAGGATTGCAGCCACGGCCGCCTGCCACCGGGCATTTGGGTCAGAGATCGGGCGGCACCTCGCCCACGACGTCGCGGGCTGGCTCATGATGCCGATGGCCCTGGTGCTGATCGGCCTGGGCCTGGCCTGGTCGTCGTGGCTGATCCGGGCCCCCGAGATTGTCTCGAAAACACAGCCCACGCCGGCGGGCCTGGCCCCGATCCGCTGACATCGGAACGACCCACGAGGCGAGCGATCATGCACGAGACTGCATGCGACCCGCGGATCGAGCGACGCTCCTATGTGTGGGGTCTGCCTGTGGCCCCATGGACCCGCGTCCAAGCGGCCGATGCCGCGATGGAGTTGGTCGAGGCCAGGGCCCCCTCGTACTTCATCACGGCCAACGCCAACTACGCGATGCTGACCGAACGTGATGCGGCCCTGCGCGCCATCAACGACCGGGCGGCGTTCATCCTGGCCGACGGTGCCCCGCTCGTCTGGGCTTCGCGCCTCAGGACGCATCGGCTGCCCGAGCGTATCGCCGGCTCCGACCTGATCTATGACCTCTGCGAACGATCGGCCTCGCGGCGCCTCGGCATCTTTCTCCTGGGGGGCCCGCCGGGCGTTGCCGAGGCGGCCGGGAGGCGGCTGGAGGAGCTCTACCCGGGGCTTCGCATCGTCGGAGCCGAGGCGCCACCGTTCCGAGCCCTCTCGACCGATGAGCACGAGTCGCTGCTGGCCCGGATCCGTCTGGCGGCGCCTCAATTCCTGTTCGTCGCATTCGGGCAGCCGAAGGGGGAGTTCTGGCTCGCCCAGAACCTTTCGGCCGTGGGCGACGTCGTCGGCGTCCAGGTCGGCGCTTCGCTGGACTTCGTCGCAGGCCGCGTCCCCCGGGCGCCCCGGCTCGTCCAGAGGATCGGAATGGAGTGGGCCTACCGCATGTGGCGCGAGCCCGCGCGACTCGCGCCCCGGTACGCTCAAAACGCAGGTTTCATTTTCAGGATGCTCATGAGGGACACGCGCGATGTCCTCGCCGGGACGCCTTCATTGGCGAAGGAGGCCAACCCCTGATGGGTGTCGGTTCGTTGAGCGAGGTACCGACCGGCCAAGAGGCGTCGTCAGGATCGGACGCGGCGTGCGGGGAGACATCACTCGAGCCGTCGGCGTCGCCGAATTGTCCGGTGGTCGTCTCAGCCACGTTCACGGCCGATCCGATAGCCGTTCCCCTCGGATTCTGGCTCGGGCAGTTGGGGATAGCGGGCGGCGTCGCTATCGCGCCCTACAATCAGGTCTATCAGGAGTTACTTGACACTGGCTCAGCGACGAGGCGCAACGCCCCGGGGGTCAACCTTGTCCTAGTCCGCGCAGAAGATTGGGGGCCAGGCAAGCGGTCGCGGCGACGAGGGGCGGAGGATCTTATATCGGCTCTGCGATCCTTCGCTTCGGCGACTACCACGCCCACGATCGTGTTCGGCTGCCCGGCCTCCCCGTCCGTCCTCCGATCGCGAACGACGCGTGCGCTGATCAGCCGGCTGCATCGCGAGATCGCCGAAGGCGTCGCCGCTTCGGGATCGATCCACTGGATGGACGACCGGGACCTCGCACTCTATCCGGTCAAACATGTACACGATCCGCGGCGGGAGAGATCCGGTCACATCCCCTACACGCCCGCCCTGTTCACCGCGATGGCCACCGCGGTCGCCCGTCGCATCCACCTGATGAAGTCGGCACCAGCCAAGGTCATCGCACTCGATTGCGACAACACGCTCTGGCGGGGTGTCGTTGGGGAGGATGGCGCCAAAGGCCTGCGGCTGACCCCCGGGTCGAGGGCCTTACAGGAGTTCGCGGTCACTCGGCAGGCCGAGGGGATGCTCCTCGTCCTGGTCAGCAAGAACGCCGAGTCGGACGTCCTGGATGCCTTCGATGCTCGCCCCGAGTTCCCTCTCCGGCGGGCACACCTGGCCGCGTGGAGGATCAACTGGAGGAGCAAGTCCGAAAGCCTCCGTGAACTGGCCAAGGAGCTGAACGTGGGATTGGACGGCTTCGTGTTCCTTGACGATAGCCCGGTCGAATGCGCCGAGGTGCGCGCCGCCTGCCCCGAGGCGATCACGCTGCAATTACCCGAGAAGGACGACCAGATCCCCGCATTTCTCCAGCACGTGTGGGCCTTTGATCGTCGACATGTCACCGAAGAGGACGCCCGCCGCACCGCCATGTACCGCGAGAACGCCGATCGGGCGCGCTTTCAGCGGCAGGCCGGCGGCCTCGCCGAATTCCTCGCCGGCCTTGATCTCCGGGTCGATATCGGGGCTCCCTCGTCCGACGAGTGGCGCGGGTGGCGCAGCTGACACAGCGTACAAACCAGTTCAACTTCACGACCGTTCGCCGCAGCGAGTCCGAGCTGCGCCGACTGGCTGGCGAGGGGTTAGACTGCCTGCGAGTGTGTGTCCGAGACCGCTTCGGGGACTATGGCTTGGTGGGCCTGATAATCTTCGCTCACTCCCGAGCGGGAGACGCCCTGAAGATCGACACATTCTTGCTGAGCTGCCGGGCGCTGGGTCGGGGCGTGGAGCACGCGATGCTCGCTCATCTCGGGGAGGAAGCTGATCGGAGGCGGCTGCAATGGGTTGAGGCGACCTTCACCCCGACGCCGCGGAACCAGCCGGCGGTTGCCTTCCTCGAGTCCATCGGCCCGTCCGATCGCGTCGTCGATGGCCGCAACGGTTGGAATGTCTATCGATGGACCGCCAAGGCCGTCGCCGTGCTCCGTCATCATCCATCCGAGTCCATCCGGCCCGCCGAGGCAGCCAATGAAGGCCGAGCGAAGCTCACACGCCCATTGGCCACGGATCGTTCAGCATTCCACGGGCAAACCTCTGGTCCTTGGCGGGAGGTCGCGGCGATCCACGAGGCGATCGACGCGTCACTCCGAAGGCCAAGGCCGGACCTGGGCACGTCCTTCATCGAGCCGACCACCGCCGCGCAATCACAGCTGGCCGCGCTGTGGGCACGGTTGCTGCACGTGGACCGCGTCGGCGTGCGCGACGATTTTACGGAGCTTGGGGGCACCTCGCTGCAGGCCGCCCATCTGTTCGCCGAGATCGAGGCGGGCCTCGGGGTCCTCCTGCCAATGACGACGATCGTCGAGGACTCGACCGTCGAACGCCTGGCCGCTCGGGTCGAGGAAGCGGCCGCCGGGCCGCGTCGGACGGGAGCGTCGCTCCACGTGCTGCGTCGCGGAGCGGTGGGGGGACCCTCGCTGTTCCTCGTCCATGACGGGGACGGAGAGACGCTCCTCTATCTCAACCTCGCGCGTCGCCTGCCCGGCGATGTGAATGTCTATGGCCTCCGTCCTCGCGGAGACGGCCACAGCCCCATGCTCCATTCAAGGGTTTCGGAGATGGCCGCCCACTATGTGGATGAGCTGCGAGTTGTCGAGCCCGTGGGCCCCTATTGCCTGGGCGGGATGTGTGCGGGGGGGGTAATCGCTTTCGAAATGGCCGCCAAGCTGCGCCTCGCAAGGCCTCCGCGTCGGCCTCGTCGCCCTGCTCGATTCGGCCGCCCCCGGCTCGCCGCGAAGGGCAGGCCTGACGACGGGGCGTCGCTGGTCACGGTTCCGCGAGGCGATGCGTGACGGGGGACAGACCTCCGACCTGCCGGGCATTCTTCGCGGGTTCGGCCGAGTCGCCAGCAAGGTCCGTAATGTGGTCGTCTACGAGACGACGTCTCGTTGCGGAAGGCTGATCCAAGCAGCCCGCTTCCGTCTATTGCGATCGGCCCTCGATCGCCGACGGCCCGTCCCGGCTTCGGCCCGCGGCCTGTCGGTGCGCGCCGTCTACGACATGGCCGAGCGCGACCACCGGCCTACCGCGGCCCAGGACACCCGGATCAGGCTCTTCCGGGCGACGGAGGGGGCGGGGGTTGACGAGCCGTTCTCCAAGCTCTTCGCCGACCCTGACTTGGGCTGGTTAGGGCTGGCTGGTCCGGATTTCCGCGCCGTCGGCGTGCCCGGCGGCCATTCGAGTATGCTCCAGGAACCGCACGTCGCCGTGCTCGCCGCGTGCCTTCAGATTGAGCTCGAGAGCTTACGAACCGCCGGGGAGCTAGACCCTCCATGATGTCGCCTTCCGACCGCGCTCGCGACGACGACCCGCCCCGGTTTCTGGTCGTGATCGTCAATTACAAGACGGCCGCGTTGACGCTCAATTGCCTGAGTGCTCTCGAGCCGGAGCTCGCCCCTTTGCCGAGGGGGCGAGTCGTCGTGGTCGAGAACGCGTCGGGGGACGGGGACGCTCTGCGATCGGCGATCCGGGAGCGTGGGTGGGACGGCTGGGCTTCGATCGATGTGGCCGAGCACAACGGGGGTTTCGCTTACGGCAACAACCGGGCAATCGGTCCCGCCCTGAGGGGATGCTGTCCGCCCGAGTACGTCCTTCTTCTGAATGCCGATACACTCGTCCGGCCGGGCGCGATCAGTGCGCTCCTCGACTTCATGGAAGAGCGCCCCAACGTGGGGATTGCCGGCAGCAGCTTCATCAACGCCGACGGCACCGATTGGCGGATCGCCTTTCGATTCATGACCGCCTGGAGCGAGTTCGAGCAGGCCGTCCGAGTCGGCCTGATCTCTCGGCTGCTGCGCCGTCGCGTCGTCGCCCGCGAAATGCCGCAGGACCGGCCCTCGCAGACCGATTGGGTCGCGGGGGCGAGCATGATCATCCGCCGCGGGGTCTTCGAAGCAATCGGCCTGCTGGATGAGGAGTATTTCCTTTACTACGAGGAGGCCGATTTCTGCCTCCGTGCGCGGCGCCCGGATGGCCTTGCTGGTACGTCCCAGCGAGCCGCGTGGTGCACATCGCCGGCCAGAGCACAGGGGTGACAGTGCGCGACCGCCGGCCCTCGCGCACGCCCCAGTACTGGTTCGAGTCGCGCCGAAGGTACTTCCTAAAGAATCACGGTCTGGCCGGAGCGATCGCCGCAGACGGGGGCTTCATCCTGGGCCGCTGCGCTGGCCGCCTGTACACACGACTGCGGGGGCGGGGCAATCCCGACCCGCCCCGATTCCTCGGCGACTTCTTGCGTCACAGCGTCTTGCACCCCCAGCACTGGGGCCGCAAGGTCCACGAGCCAACCAGCCGGCGATCGGCCCGGCTCGCATCCCAGGTCCCGAGCGGAAACTCCATCCATGGCGCCTGAGCTCGCCCGGCTTGCATGGCTGGGGGCCACCTCCCTCCTTCTACCGTACTTTGCATACATCGGGCTTGTCGCCGCGGCGGCGATCGTCGGCCGCCGCCGCCTCGAGCAGACGGGAGCGGAATCGGCGACGGCCCGATTCCTTATCGTGATCCCGGCCCACGACGAGCAGGATGGGATCGCCGAGACCGTGGGGAGTTGCCGCTCGGTCGACTACGACCCGCGACTCGTCCGAGTCCTCGTGATCGCCGACAACTGCACCGACGGCACCGCCGAGGCCGCCCGACGGGCCGGGGCCGAGGTCTTCGAGCGTAGCGACGCTTCCCGCCGCAGCAAAGGGTATGCCCTAGAGGACACGCTCACGCCCGCGACGCTCGCCGACGCCGACGCCGTCGTGGTCGTCGACGCCGACACTCTGGTCGACCCGGGCCTGCTGCCGGCCTTCGCCGGAGCGATCGCCTCGGGATCCGACTGGATCCAGTGCTATTACACGGTGAGGAATCCCGACGCCTCGTGGCGGACCCGCCTCATGACGTACGCCTTCAGCTTGTTCAACGGTGTGTCTCTCCTTGGCCAGGAGGGCCTCGGCTTGGGCGCCGGCTTCAAGGGTAACGGCATGTGCTTCACCGCCCGCGGACTGGCCCGGGTCCCGTGGCAGGCCAGCGGCCTGGTTGAAGACCTGGAGTTCACCTGGAGGCTGCATGCCCTCGGCGAGACGATCCATTTTCTCCCCGAGTGCCGGGTGCTCGGAGAGATGGTCAGCAGCGGGGGTCGGGCCGCGTCCGACCAGAGGCGCCGGTGGGAGGCGGGCCGCCGGGGCATCCCGCGCAAGTACCTGCGGACCGTCGTCGGATCGCCAGTTTTGGGCGTCTATCGCAAGCTGATGTATGTGATACAGATGACCTGCCCGCCGCTGGCCACGCTCGCAGTCGGCTTGGCGCTCGTGGCGGGCATCCATGTGGCGGCCGTTTTCGCGCCGGGGCTCGCCCGGATGTCGCGGCCGTTGGCCCCGGCGCATGTGCGCTGATGGCCGGGACCCTCCTTGCATACGTACTCTCCCCGGTCGCCGCGATGGGGCTACCCGCGAGGTATCTCCGGGACCTGCTAATGGTCCCCTATTACGCTGCGTGGAAGCTCGCGGTGTCGGTCGGACGGACGCCGACGAGCTGGGTGCGCACTCATAGGGAATCGCCATCCCAGGCCCAGGAGCTCATGGGATGAGCCTCGACGGCGCCGTCGCCATCGGCCGGAATGAAGGGGACAGGCTCCGGGTCTGCCTGGAGTCGCTCGTTGGTCGATGCGCGTTGGTCGTCAATGTTGACTCCGGCTCTGCCGATGACAGCGTCACCCTGGCGCGCTCGTTAGGTGTAGAGGTCGTCGAACTCGACCGCTCGACGCCGTTCACAGCGGCCCTGGCAATGAACGCTGGGTTCGACCGTCTCCTTGAGGTAGCGCCTGAGTTGGGCCCGTCCACCTCGTCGGCGGCGACTGGGAGGTTGTCCCCGGCTGGCTCGACCGCGCCTCATCCGAGATGGCCGCCCGGCCCGAGGTGGCCGTCGTCTGCGGCCGGAGGCGGGAGCGCCACCCCGATCGATCGATCTACAATCGCCTGGCCGAGCTCGAATGGGACACGTCGATCGGCGAAGCCGAGGCCTCCTGGGGCGACGCGATGATACTTGTCGGGGCCTGCCGAGAGGCTGGCGGATTCAAGCCGGGCCTAATCGCCGGCGAGGAGCCGGAGTTTTGCCCCAGACTTCGGCGGGCCGGTCGGCGGGTTCTCCAGATCGGCGCTGAGATGTCCCGGCACGACCTAGACATGACCCGCTTCGACGAGTCGTGGAGGCGCCAGTTGCGCTTCGGCTACGCGAGCCTCGATGTGACCGAGAGACATCGTGGGGAGCCATTCGAGCGGCATGCCCGGCGCGCCCGGCGCGGACGCTCGGATGCGCTCTCGCCCTGGTGGCGACGGCCGGCCCGGCCTCGGCGACCCGCGGTCCGATCTGGGCCGTCGCCTGCGCGGTGGTCGCCTGCGCTCTCGCGGCGCAGGCGGCGGTCATCGCCGCCCGAACCCGCCGTCGCCTGCCGGCGTGGGCCGACGCGCTGGCGATCGGCGCCCTTATCACGATCGGCAAGTGGGTTGGGGCCCCCGGCCAGTCGCAATATGCCCGCTATCGTCTTTTCGGACGCCGCGCCATACTGATCGAGTACCGCGCTCCGGCGAGAGCCGGCGCGGATCTGTTCCTATGAACGGCCCGACCTCGCCTATCGATGAGCCGATCGCCCCTATGCGCGACCGAGGCCTATCGCTCGAGCCTTCCTTCGTCCGGCGCGGGTGGCCCGTCGCGCGGGAGGCTCGTGGCGAACCGTCCCCGGACGGCGCGGACGCACCACCCCCACCCTCGCCTCGGGTGGCCTACCTCGTCAACCGCTACCCGGAGACGAGCCACACTTTCATCCGCCGAGAAATCGCCGCGCTGGAGGCGTTGGGTACCCGAGTCGGCCGCGTCTCGCTGCGGACGCCGACCTGCTCGGCTGTGGACGCTGCCGACGTCCGCGAGAGGGATCTCACGCGCGTGATCCTCGGCCGAGACGCCGTCTCTCGCCTACCGGGGGCCGTGCTGCGCGAGGCGGCGTCGAATCCGATTCGATTCGCAAAGGCCGTCGTGATGACCCTGAGGCTCGCCCGGAGGTCCGAACGGGGCACCGTCGCCCACATCGCCTACCTGGCCGAGGCATGCATCCTGAAGCGCCTTACCGCCGGCGCCGCTCACATCCATGCCCATTTCGGCACCAACCCTGCGGCCGTCGCCCTGCTCTGCCGGCTCCTGGGAGGGCCCTCCTACAGCTTCACTGTCCACGGGCCCGACGAGTTCGATGCCCCTCGAGCGCTCGCACTCGACGAGAAGATCCGAGGGGCGTCGTTCGTCGTCGCCATTAGCGAGTTCACCCGCAGCCAGCTTTTCCGCTGGGCTGACCCCGGAGACTGGGACAAGATCCACGTGATTCGCTGCGGCCTCGATGCCTCGTTCCTGGACGCCCAGCCCTCGCCCCTGGCATCCGATTCGCGGCGGTTCGTCTGCGTTGGCCGCCTCGCGGAGCAGAAGGGGCATCTCGTGCTGATCGAGGCCGCCGCCCTGCTTGCCGCGGAGGGCCGCGATTTCGAGGTAGCCGTCGTCGGCGACGGTCCCCTCCGCGCCGAGATCGAGCGGCGCGTGGAGACTTATGGGCTCGGACGTCGGGTTCAACTCCTCGGGTGGCGGGACGGCGCCGGCGTAAGAAGTGAAATCCTGCTGTCGCGCGCTTCGGTCCTGCCCAGCTTCGCAGAGGGTCTCCCGGTCGTGCTGATGGAAGCCCTCGCGCTGGGCCGCCCGGCCATCTCGACGTACGTCGCGGGCATTCCCGAACTGATTCAGCCCGGCGTCAACGGCTGGCTCGTCCCGGCCGGGTCGCCGACGGAGCTAGCCAGGGCAATGGCGGAGTGCCTTGACACGCCGTTAGCCAAGCTGGTGATGATGGGCCGAAATGGCCGCGCCTCGGCCGCGGCGCGGCACGATATCACGTCGGAGGTGGATCGACTTGTGCGATGTTCCTCTCCGCTTCGCGACCGAAAGGAGCCTGAAAAGCCATGAAGCAGACCGAACCGGCGCCTGCCCCTGGGAGCGGGAGCGAATTGCACACGCCGTGATGTGTGACCAGATGACCAAAATCCCCATAGCCCTTGTCTACAACATCTTTCGCAAGGCTGGAGTCCGCGACCCCCCCATCACCGAGGTGTCCTGGAAAGGCGTTGCTCACCGTCTCAACACCGCGGTTGGGTCCCGATTCTTTCAGACCCTGAGCCACGTCCGGGCCTCTAATCCGACGTCCGCGCAGACTCGGATTACCGCCCTTTGATCAGCTCCGGGAGGGAACTCATGGCTGAAGGTCGATCCGCGGATGGACGGGGAGCGAAGCGCATCAGAAGGTTGGTCTACACCGCGGGTCCTGGGGATGTGATCGGCACGTACGGTTACTGGCGCCAAGGTCAGGACGACCCCAGTCAGACTTCCCTCACATATTCATCTTATTTCTACGATCTCTGCCGCGAACTCGACATCGAGGCCTTGGTGATAGCAACGCGTTCACCCGCAGCCTTGCTCAAGGATGGACGGATCCGGGTCGAACATCGTCCCGTATGGTGGACCGATAGGGCGGGGGCGTTGTACCACCTTGGGCAAATCGGGTTCAAGTTGAGTGTTGTGATCTCGGCGATCCTTTTCCGCCCTGCTGCCGTGGTCGTCACGGACTCGTATTACTTGTTCGCCCTAGCTCCGCTCCGCCTGTTCGGGGTGAACATAATCCCGAGCCTGCATGGTGCGCTCTGGCCGGTTAGGAACCGGAACAGGCGGGTGGTCGCCCGTTACGTGCTGAAGCTCGACGGTTGGTTCTTCCGCCATCATGCGTCAGCGACAATCTGCGTCTCCCCGGAATGTGAGCGGCAGGTCCGCGAATTGAGCCATAGCTTGAGCGGACCTGTCTATCAATCCCGTGCCCAGTATCGCCGAGCGGATTTCGACCGAGTGAATCAACCGCAATTTGACGGCAATCTACCATTCCGGATGCTCTTCGCCGGACGGATCGAGCGCAACAAAGGCGTGTTCGACCTAGTCGATGTCGCCATCGAACTGGAGCGCCGCCGCGCCGGCCTGTGCGAGTGGCATGTCTGCGGCACGGGCAGTGCGGAAGCCGAACTCAAGGACGTGGTCGCTGACGCCGGGCTCGCCGGAATCGTCCACTGCCGAGGACAGGCAAATCGCCAGGCCTTGCTCGAGGAATTCTCGTGGTCGAATGCCTTGCTCGTCCCGACCACTAAGGATTTCAATGAGGGACTGAACAAGGTCGCCGTGGAGTCGATCTTGGCCGGACGACCCCTGGTGACGACCGAATTGTCCAATGCGGTCGAACTCCTCGGCGACGCTGTCGTCGAGATAGAGCCTGGAGACATTCAGGGGTACGCGGATGCGATCGAACGACTGGCGTCTGATCGCGAGTACTACGAACGCAAGCGCCGCGCCTGTGTCCCGGCCCGCGGCCAGTTCCTTGATCCCGAACGGAGTTGGGGGTCTGCGCTCAGGCGAGCTCTCTTCGGCCCTTCCGCACTTGGCTCTGATATGGTCAGGAAGATTCCTTACCCGACACATGCCCGACAATAGCATATCGATGAAGACATGCGGGCGATCGCCCCGATGGTGGATCCCGGCGACGTCGGAGGGGCTACGAGCTAAGCGGCCTTGTAGCGTTTCAACCGTAGTGGCACAAACCGGCCTCGGTCGGAAGTAACAGCCTCCCCCCTTCGAGTGGCAAGGTCTCCTGACGCAATTGCAGGTTCCGCTCCCGGCGGCGATGCCGGGCCTGGAACAGCTTGACCCGGCGCTCCTCGAACCGGCGCGATGGCTCGCCCCGGTAGAACTCCCAGGGCGGCAGGTAACCCAACGCGCTGTGCAATCGCTCCTCGTTGTACCGCCGCACCAGCCGGGCCAGCACGCGCTCGGCCGTCAACAAGTCGGTCAGCTCCTCCCCGTCCAACGCCTCGCGGAGCGTCCGGTTGGCACGCTCGATCAGCCCGTTCTCCTCCGGGCAATGCGGCCGGATCCGATGATGCCCCAGGCCGTTCTCCCGGAGCACCACGCGGAACTCCTTCGCGATGTAACAGCTCCCGTTGTCCGAGCGGATCAAAGGCGTCACCGCCGGCTTGCCGTCGGGGCCCTTGGGCAACGTCTCGATCGCCTTCTGCGCCGCCAGGCTCACCGTCAGCCCGTCCATCCCCAAGAGCAGCTCGTGATGGACGATCGACCGCGAGTACTCGTCCAGGAACGCGACGACGTAGTAGACCCGGCCCCCGACCTGCACGTGCATCAGGTCGGTGCTCCACCGCTGATCGGGACGGCTCGCCTTCTCCTCCTGGGCCTTCTTCCGCCTGGCCCGCCGCCGCCACGGGCAGACCAGGTTCGCCGCCTTCAGGATGCGGTAGACCGTCGAGGCACTGAGGTAGGCCACGTCCTCGTCGACCATCCTCCAGGCCAATTCCCGATGCCGCAGCTCGGGGTGCTTGCGGGCGTAAGCGAGCACGGCCTGCTTCTCCTCGGAGAGCGCTTCGTACGGCGACACCAGCGGGGATGACTCGGCGGACCGTCCCTCGGCCCGGGCCCCGGCCTTGAGCCAGCGATAGTAGCTCCGCGCCGCGACACCCAGGGCCGCCAGCGTCTTCTTCGCCGGCCAGCCGCTGCGACGCCTCGTGTGTTCGACCTCCTCGTGGACGCGCTCTTGAAGCTCGGGCGGCAGTCGGCCGTGGTCCTCTAACCCGAGCGCCCTTTTTTAGTTCGAGGTTCTCGGCGGTGATCTCGGCGATCACGTTCTTGAGCCGCTGAAGTTCGGCCTCGCGCCTCTGCTCGCGGGCGTCGGGGCGGCCCCTGCGATCCTCGAACACGCGGGAGGCCGCGCCCGGAGTTGCTTCTTCCAGGCGTAGAACTGGACCGGGTTGAGCCCCTCGCGACGGCAGAGGTCGGAGACCTCGACATCGGGCTCCATGCCGGCCAGGACAATCCGGAGCTTCTCGGCCGCGCTCCACGTCCGTCGCTTCCCGTTCGTGCCCATCGCTGGTCCTCCAGGTCGTCATCATCGTACCCCTGGAGGAGGCTGATCTCTAACCAAGGTTCTGTGCCATTCGGGCTGACACACTACAGCCTCTCTCCACTGGTTCTGACGCATCCGATGAAGCGACGGTTGGAGAGACAGAGCAGCCTGTATTACCTCAAGCACCGGGTTGCCGGATTCGGGCTGCTGCTCTGTGCTGCGGATATCATGTCCCGCCGCCTGCCGATGAAGCCCCTCGAGCGCATCGTCAGGAGTCGCATGAATGCTATTGAGGACCTGCACATCAAGTAACAACGTGTCGACTGCCAGGTGTCTCCAAGATTTCGTCAAGACCTGCTTGCATTCCATACGGCACATCATCATAATGATCTACTTGATCGTCAACCGGACGAGGTAGTCCAACAATTCCCGGCGAGTGGTGCCGACCAATTCGTAAAGTCGAATCGATGGAGGGGCGTTCGTGGCGATGCAAGAGACCCCACAAGTTGAGCCCCGGACGATCCGTGAACTGATCCACCACATGGCTCAGGGCCGGCCCGACGCGGGCTTCCTCCTAAGTCCGGAAACCCAGCTCGAATGGACATTCGCCGACCTGGACCGGAACTCGATCCAGCTCGCGCAGCGTTTCCTGGGATGGGGGTTGCGCCGTGGTGACAAAGTTGCATTCGTGTTAGACAACGGCATTTTCACCGCCGGTCTGTTCCTTGGCGCAATGTATGGCGGCTTTGTTCCCGTGCCGCTTAACGTCCGGGCCGGGCAGTCGCAACTTGCTTATATGCTGGATCACTCCGATGCGAGCGTGGTCTTTGTGTCCAAGGATTACGAGCCCGCCCTCGAGGAGGCGCGTGCTCAGGTCGGGCGAGGAATCCGCGTAATCCGCGCCGATGTGGATCACGGCCCCATCTGGGAAGAAGCCGTGGCTCCCGACCGGGACCTCCCCGACATCGATCCAGACTCAGAAGCTCTGCTGATCTACACCTCCGGGAGCACTGGACAGCCCAAGGGGGCGCAGTTGACCCACCGGCAGGTCTTGGCCGGGGGTCGGAACTCCGTGCTCGCGCACCAGCTTACCTCGCGAGATCGCACGCTCTGCGTGCTGCCGCTTTACCATATTAACGCGGAGACTGTGACACTCGTCTCGACCCTGCTGACCGGTGGCTCGGTCGTCGTGCCCCACCGGTTTCAGGTGAATCACTTCTGGACGTGGCTAACCGGATACGGGTGCACGTGGTCTGCCCTCGTCCCGACGCTTATCGCTCAGCTCTTGGACTGGGAAGACCCGCGTGAGGACGGTCTTGGAGAAGCGTTGAGCCAGGTCCGGTTCGTTCGCTCCTCCTCGGCCCCGCTGGCTCCAGCCCTGCACAAGGCGTTTGAGGAGAAGTTCCCGCTCTTGCTGATCGAGGCCATGGGTTCGACAGAGTGCGGTGGGAACGTCTTCTCCAATCCCCTTCCCCCGGGCGAGGACAAGATCGGGACGCCGGGGCTGCCCTTTGGCTTTGAGGCGAAACTCGTCGGTCCGGATGGTGCGGCGGTGCCCGTTGGAGAGCCGGGCGAAATCTTCCTCAAGGGTCCGAGCATCATGTCGGGCTATTTCAAGAACCCCGAGGCGACCGCCGCCGTGCTCGGGGCCGACGGCTGGCTGCGCACCGGCGACCTGGCCCGCGTGGACGAGGACGGCTATTACTTCATCGTCGGGCGGGCCAAGGAGCTCATCATCAAGGGTGGACTCAACATCGCGCCCCGACTGATTGATGATGTCCTCGAGAGCCATCCCGCGGTCCGGGAGGCCGCCGCGCTCGGTGTCCCTGACCGTTACTTTGGCGAGGACATCGTGGCTTTCGTCGTCCCCAAGGAGGCCATGCAGCTCAACGAACGGGAGCTTCTGGACTTCTGCGAGCCTCGCCTCGGCACCTTTAAGACGCCGACTCGGATCTACATCGTCCATGACCTTCCGAAGGGGCCGTCTGGCAAGGTGCAAAGACTCAGGCTGGCGGGGTCCTTCCAGGATCTTCTCGAGGCGGACCCCCGTCTTACTGGTGTTGGCGCTCGGGCCAACGGCAAGTCCGACGGCCCTTCAGACCAAACGAGCGAAGCGTCTCAGGCCATCGTGGTGGAGATGATTGCGGCGACCTGGGCGGAGGTTTTGAAGACCAACAACGTGGCCCTTAACGAGAACTTCTTCGGCTTGGGCGGGCACTCGTTGCTCGCGATCGAGACCCTTTCTCGGCTCAGATCAAGGTTCGTGGTCGAGCTTTCTCTCAACGACTTTCTCACGCACCCGACCGTGGCCCAGCAGGCGCTCCTCTTGAAGGAGCAACTTCTAGGCACTGGGGACTTCCTTCAGGCCGGCGGTCCCGGGATCGTGGACCGCGTCCCCGTGGCTATGCCCGCCGATCGAGCGGAGTTGGAAGCCATCCTGCTTCAGAGACGCCGGACCATTACGAATTCGGTCCTGATTCCACGCCGGGACCGCTCGCAGCCGTGTCCGCTCTCTCCGGCCCAGCAGAGGCTCTGGTTTCTGGAGCAGATGCACCCCGGGATGCGAGCTTATAATGAGGGGGATGCAGTCCGCCTGCATGGGAATCTTGACGCGGCACGACTCGAAGACGCATTCAACTGCGTGATCGCGCGGCATGAAGTTCTCCGAACGCGAATCGAACTCGTCGATGACTGGCCCGTGCAGGTGGTCCACGAGAGCTGGCAGGTCCCGCTCGCGCGGATCGACTTGACGTCGTTAGCACCCGAAGAGCGGCAGGCCGAGGCGGATCGCTTGCTGCGCGACGAGCCGAGGCGGCCATTTCGCCTCGACATCGAGCCGGGAATTCGCATCACGCTCGTCCGGCTGGGGCCGGACGATCATCTCCTCCTCGTGATGCTGCACCACATCGTCTGCGACGGTTGGTCCATGGCCATTCTCTTCCGCGAGCTGGCCGAGCTCTATCGTTCTCTGGCTCGTGGAGATCGGTCACCGTTGCCGCCGCCTCCGCTCCAATACGGCGACTATGCCACCTACCAGCAGGAGCAACTTAAGGCCGAGGTGTTCACGCGGGAGCTGGCGTTCTGGACTGAGTATCTCCGCGGGGCACCCGACGTCGTGGAGCTGCCGACCGATCGGCCCAGGCCGGGCACGCTCACTCACGAGGGGGAGAAACTGATCTTCCCGCTCGGGCGGTCGGCGACCGAACGCCTTCGCGACTTCAGCCGGCGTGAAGGGGTCAGCCTATTCATGACGCTCACGGCGGCTTTCAATGCGCTGAATCTCGCGATACACCGGCCAGGACGATATCGTGCTGGGCGTGCCTATCGCCAACCGAGATCGCCCCGAGCTCGCGTCCCTGTTCGGGTTCCTGATCGACTTCCAGGCACTCCGCACCGACCTGTCGGGAAACCCGACATTTCGACAGCTCCTGCAGCTCGTCCGCGACGGATTGCTCGACGTCAATGCTCATCGGGCGCTACCGTTCGATCGAGTCGTGAAGGCGTGCCATCCTCATCGCGATCCGTCGCGCTCGCCGCTCTTCCAGATCATGCTGATCTGGAAGGACCGCGACGTCCAGATGCAGTTCCTGGAGTTGGAAGGCCTGTCCGCTTCCCACGTGGCGTTCCATCCAGACAGCTCAAAATACGACCTGACGCTCTACGTGACCGACGCGGGCGATGAGATCTGGTTGGAGGTGGAATACAATACAAAACTCTATGATGGCGAGACGATCTCGCGACTGGCCGTCCACTTCGAAACGCTGCTGGACGGCGCGGTGGCCGATCCTTCGCGCTGCGCGGCCGATCTGCCGATGCTCAGCCAGGCGGAGCGCCACAGACTCCTCGTTGAGTGTAACGACACGGGCCCTCCATTCGACGCCGAGGAGTGCATCAACGACCTGTTCGAGGACCAGGTCAGGAAGACGCCGGACGCCGTTGCCCTGGAGCACGATGGCCGACGACTGAGCTACGCCGAGTTGAACCGCAGGGCGAATCAACTGGCGCGGCACCTTCAAGGCCTGGGCGTGGGCCCCGAAGTTCGAGTTGGAGTCTGCGTTGAGCGAACGCCCGAGATGGTCATCGGCCTGCTCGCAATCCTCAAGGCCGGCGGTGCGTACGTGCCGCTTGACCCGGCGTACCCCAGGGACCGCATCGCGTTCATGGTGCAGGACAGCCAGACGACCGTCCTGCTTTCTCAAACAAAGCTGACGGGGAGCCTGCCCGCCTCTGGGGCGAAGGTGGTATGGCTGGATACCGAATGGCCTCAAATCGCCGATGAACCGCAAGAGGACCTAGCTCGGTCCGCCGGGCCTGCCAACCTAGCGTACGTCATCTACACGTCGGGGTCGACCGGCGTGCCCAAGGGGGTGGCGATCGAGCATCACAACACCGTCGCGCTGATCAAGTGGGCCCAGGGAATCTTTACACCGGAAGAGTTGTCAGGGGTCCTCGCCTCCACGTCCCTCTGCTTCGATCTGTCCGTGTATGAGCTCTTCGTACCCCTCAGCTCAGGCGGCCGCGTCGTCCTCGTCGAGAATGCCTTGGCACTGCAGGCTCTCCCGGGTGGGGCAGACGTCACTCTAATCAATACCGTGCCGTCCGTGATGGTCGAATTGATGCGACTCGGCATACCGGAATCGGTGCTGACCGTGAACCTGGCGGGCGAGCCACTGTCGACGGAGCTGGTCAATAGGATTTACCGCGAAACCAGGGCCGAGCGGGTCTACGACCTCTATGGGCCGTCGGAGGACACGACGTACTCGACCTATACGTTGCGAAGGCCCGAGGCGCCCGCGACCATCGGACGCCCGATCGCCGGGACGCAAGCGTACGTCCTCGACAGAAATCGCCAGCTCGTCCCGTTCGGGGTGCCGGGCGAGCTCTACCTCGGCGGCTCCGGGCTGGCGGGGATATCTCAATCGCCCGGAACTCACGGCCGAGAAGTTCATCACCAACCCTTTCCCGGGGGCACCCAGTCCCCGCCTGTACCGGACCGGCGACCTTGTCAGATATCAGCCCGACGGCGACCTCGTCTTCCTGGGTCGCCTGGATCACCAGGTGAAGGTCCGCGGCTTCCGGATCGAACTGGGTGAGATCGAGGAACGGCTGAGGCGACACCCGGCGGTCCAAGATGCCGTGGTCGTGGCCGTCGAGGACAACCCAGGCGAGAAGCGCCTGGTCGGCTATGTCGTAGGCAAGGCGGGAGAGTCGGCCCAGGCTGCTGAGTTGCGAACTCACTTGAAGCAGGCCTTGCCCGCGTTCATGGTGCCCTCAGCCTTCGTGATTCTTGACCGTCTGCCGACGACACCAAACGGCAAGGTCGATCGCAAGGCATTGCCAGCGCCGGAGCGTGTTCTGACGGCGCGAGCGGATGGCTACAAGGCACCACGAAACGACATGGAAAGGCAGATCGCCGAGATCTGGGCCGAGACACTCGGTGTCGGGCGGGTGAGTGTCGAGGACGACTTCTTCGAGCTCGGAGGACATTCCTTGCTCGTCGTGTCGCTCTCGAGCCGGCTCGGGCAGGCCCTGGGCCGACCCGTCCCCATGAATCTCGTTTTCCAGGCCCCCACAGTCGCGATGATGGCCGAGCGGCTCGCGGCGCACACCGACTCCCGGAAACTACTCGCGAACGACGAGGAGACGCTGATCCCGCCGAAATGGCCACTGTTTTGTCTCAGTACGGGGTCTTCGCTCGCCAAGGCTCTCGGAGATCGGCCGGCCTATTCTCTGGCCTTGACGTCTCAAGAATCGATCGAGTTCCGCACCGTCGAAGATTATGTCTCCTGCATGATGGCAAAGTTGTGCAACATTCGCCCTGAAGGAAAACTCGTCCTCGTTGCATATAGTGCGATGGGTTGCGTGGCGCTCGAAATGGCGCAGCAACTTCTCGCCGACGGACGGGAAGTGCCGCTCCTGGTCCTATTCGAGCCTTCCCCTCTGACACTGGCGGAGACCCGAGGGGGCGGAGTGAACAGAATCCACCTGTCGGCCAAGCGTGGATACTATGCCGCGGCTATCAGGCGCATGGTCGCGAGCAGGGACCTTGCGATCCCGTTTCGGTTCGCACGGCGCAGATTGAAGCTCCTGGCCGAGGCCATTCGGCACTCCATGCCGCTCTTCAGCGGTAGCCGCGGGATCGAAGAATACCGGCGAGTCCGCATCGCGTCCCGCGCCTACGTGGCGAAACCCTATCCCGGCAGGGTCCTCGTGTTCTCCACGGCGTTCACTCAATTGAAATTCGGACAGGAGATGTATTTCGAGGGATGGAAACGCGTGGTCCAGGGGGAATTCACCCTGATCGAAGGTCCGGGAGATCATGCTTCTATGCTTGTCCAGGAAAATGCAGAAATCAACGCTCCGGTCCTAGAGGAGTACCTGTCCCGTTTGGAACACGAATAGGCCGACGTCGGCGACTCGTGTTAGCCCTGACGGCTGCCTGGGAGATGGAAATCTTCTGGCCGAGAATCCGCCGGCAGTCCGCGCGCCTCCGGGGCGGTAACCGCCAAGAAGTGTACGCAGAGGACGCAGCAGTCGAGGCGATCGAGCGGGCCTCGCCGAGCCCGCGATGTTGGGACAGGATGGTCGGGCGCGATCGTGGTGGATCACCCGCACTCCAGACGGGCAGCGAATTCAGTCGAGCAGTCTCGCCCCGGGATCTGCTCCTCGGCCGGAGTAGGGTAAGGCGGCGGCCCTCGTACGGTTGGGCCTCCAGACCTTTGCCGTCTAACGAGGAGATAGACAATGGTGCTGGCACCCGAAACTGAAGCGACGAAGACTGCGCCGATCGTTAACAGACCTCCAACGCGGCGAGTCGAGCTCCTCGACACCACCCTGCGGTGCGGCCTGCACGGGCAGAGGATTCATTTTCGGCCGGATGACAGGGCCCGGATCGTGCGCAAACTTCTCGACCTCGGGGTCGATCTCGTCGAGGCGGCTTTCCCGCAAGCCGATTTCGGGGATTTGGACTTCATCCGGTCCCAGAGCAAAGACCCTCAGGTCCGGAAGCGGCTGGTCGCAATCGGTTTCAAGAGCCGGCGACGGGTGACGCCCGAGCGGGACCCCGGCTTGGCCTCGCTGCTGGCGTGCGAGACCGAGGTCGTGGCGCTGGTCGGCATAACATCGGCGGCGCTGGCGAAGTCGATCCTTCTACTCGACCCCGAGGAGAACCTCGGCCAGCTCGAGGCGAGTGTCCGGTTCCTCGCCGAAGAGAAGCGGGACGTCCTCTTCCTGGCCGACGGCTTCTTCGACGGATACCGGGCGGATCGAGGTTACGCCCTTGAGGTGCTCGATGCCGCGCGGGCCGGTGGGGCCAGCCGACTGGTACTGTGCGACACCAACGGGGGCAGCCTCCCGACCCAAGTCCGCGACACCATCGTCGACGTCCGCGCCCACGTCGATCAGGGTGTCGGAGCAGCGGTGGTGCTTGGGTTCCAAGGGCACAACGACGGCGGCCTGGCCTTGGCCAACGCCCTGTCCGCAGTGGAGGCCGGTGCTACCCATTTGCAGGCGACGGTCAACGGTCTGGGGGACCAATGCGGAAACGTTGACCTGATCGCGCTGGCGGCCACTCTGGCCCTGAAGATGAGCCGGGATGTGCTGGCCGAGGGCAGCGTGATGCGGCTCCGCGAGCTGTCCCGCCTGGTTTACGATGCGGCCAACCTCTCATACCGGAGCGACCAGCCGTATGTCGGGGACGGTGCGTTAGCCCACAAGGCCGGTCTGCACGTGGCGGCCAGCCTCGCCGATCCGAGCAGGCCCTACGAGCACGTCCCTTTCGACGTCGTAGCTGGTCAGCGCGGGATCTTCGTCAGCGCACTGGCCGGTAAAAAGGCGCTGGAAGCCAAGTTCCGCGGATTCGGGCTTCCGCTGGGCGACGACGTGATCGAGAAGGTGCTGGACAACGTCAATCGGCTCGAAAGGGAGCAGGGGTGGCAGTTCGACGATGCCTGTGCCTCCCTCTACCTTCTGGGGCTGAAGGAGCTCGGCCGCTACGAGCCGTGGTTCGAGGTGAAGAGGTATACCGTGCTGGTGCGGCATACCCCGACAACCCCGTCCGAGGAGGAGGTCGAGGCCACGGTGAAGCTGGCCGTGCACGGGCTGGAGGGGATGATGCACACGGTGGCCAGTGGCACCGGCCCGCTGAATGCGCTGGACAAAGCCCTCCGCAAGGCCCTTGGCCCGACACATCCAGGGCTCGAGCGGGTGAAGCTCTATGACTACTCCGTCCGGGTGATCGAGGGACACTTGGGGACCTCCGGACGGGTCCGGGTGTCGCTCAAGACCCGGATGTGGCACCACGAGGGCCAGGATTACCAGGAATGGGGCACATGCGGGGTGTCGCACAACCTGGTGGAGGCAACCTGGATGGCGCTCATGGACTCTCTCTACTTCTGGAAGCTCCTGGAGGCGAACGTTATCCTCCGCACGCACTTCCCGGCTGTGGTCCGCACGCAGGATGATGAGTAAATCGACAGGTACAGCAAGGCTTGCAATCTGTCGCCGGTGGTCGACCGGGATGATGTCCTGGCCGTAGTGGAAGGTTGATCGGAAGAAATCGGTGGCGGCTCCCAGCTGGAGGGACATACCCTCCGGTTGCCAAACCTTCACGAGGAGCCACCACCGATTTCTTCCGATGTAACCGTTCACGGATGTAGGGGCTGGCGCGATCCTGGGTGGGCGGTTACAAGGGTGGAAATGAGCGCGTAAGCGGGGCCCACCTGAGGGCAAAATGAGCGCGTAAGCGGGGCCCACCCCAGCCGCCTTCGTTACGGTGAACGTTCCTACACGGATCGATCACCTACACGGAGGCCAAGGACGTGGTGACCGTGAACGACTACGGCGCGATTCGGCGGGCGCGGCGCGATGGCATGACCATCCGGCAGATCGCCCGACAATTCGGACACTCCCGAAAGACTGTCCGCCATGCCCTGGCGCATGCGGACCCGCATCCCGAGCCTCTGACCAGGAACCGTGCCGCCCCCAAGCTGGGGCCGTTCCAGGCGATCATCGACCGGATCCTCCTCGACGACGAGCACGCCCCGCCCAAGCAGCGGCATACCGCCGCGCAGGTGTTCCGCAGGCTCCGCGACGAACACGGCTACGTCGGCGGCTATGCCCAGGTGCAACGCTACCTGCGGAAGCGCCGACGCCGGCACGAGGAGACCTTCATCCCCCTGGGGCATCTCCCCGGTCGGCGCCTCGAGGCCGACTTCGGCCACATCCATGTCGATTTCCCCGACGGCCGCAGGCTCGTGCCGTTCCTGGTCACGACCTGGGCCTACTCGAACGCCCCCTTCGTCCTGGCGCTGCCCTTCGAGCGCACCGAGGCGATCCTCGAGGGGATGGTCGCGGCCTTCGAGTTCTTCGGGGCCGTGCCCAGGGAGGTCTGGTGGGATAACCCCCGGACCGTCGCCGCCCTGATCCTCCAGGGGCGCGAACGCCGGTGCCAGCCGCGGTACGCGGCGCTGGCCAGCCACTACGCCTTCGCACCGCTCTTCTGCATGCCGGCCCGCGGCAACGAGAAGCCCGACGCCGAGGGGACCGTCAAGGCCGTGCAGAGGCGGTTCGCCACGCCCGTGCCCCGCGTCGCCGATCTCGACGAATTGAACGCGCTCTTCCGCGGATGCTGCGAGGCCGAGCGCGATCGGGTCGTGCAGTCGCTCCTCGGCCCCTTCGCGATCAAGGACCGCCTCGCCGAGGACCTCGCCGCGGCGACGCCGCTGCCCGTGCATCGGTTCGACCCTTGCGTGATCCGGTCGGCCGTCGAGGTCGACAAGTATCAGACCGTGGCCTTCGACGGCAACCGCTACAGCGTGCCCCGGCCGTTCGCGTTCGAGATGGTCACGGTCAAGGGCTACGTCGCGAAGGTCGTGATCGCGGCCCACGGCCAGGTCATCGCCTCACACGAGCGGTGTACCCGGAAACAGACGATGATCCTCGACCCGATCCACTACCTCGCGACCCTGGGCAAGAAGCCCGCCGCGCTGGACCACGTGCCGGTCTTCCGCGACTGGAAGCTCCCCGCGTGCTTCGCCGAGTTGCGTTCGGAACTGGAACGGATCCACGGCGCGCCCGGCGGTTCGCGGCGGTTCGCGCTCGTCCTGCAACTTCTGGGCGAGCACCCGATCCCCCGCCTGGGCCGGGCGATCGAGGCCTGCCTCCGCGACCACCTTCCGAGTGCCGAGGCGGTGACCCAGCGGGCGCGATCGCTCGCCGCGAGCCGCGACGCGGAGGCGATGCCCGCCGAGGCGCCCGCCGCGCCCCGGGTCGACGTCCCGCTCCCCGACCTCGGCCGCTTCGATCAGCTCCTGAGCGGCCCCGCCCCCGGCGGGCCCGTCAGCGTCATCTTCGCCTGATCCGATCCCCCCGACCCCGTGCCGGAAAGGAACGCGCCGATGGCCGATGTCACGACCGAGTTGCTCAAGGCCCAGCTGCGGCAGTTGCGCCTGCCGACGATGGGCCGCGAGTTCGAGAGGTGGGCGCGGGACGCCGCCGCGACCAACCAGACCTTCGCCCAGTTCCTGCTCCGCCTGACCGAGCTGGAGCTGGCGACCCGCGCCACCAACGCGGTCGCCACGAGGATCAAGGACGCCGCCTTCCCGGTCGAGAAGGACTTCGACACCTACGACTTCGGCGCGATGCCGCAGCTCTCCAAACCGAAGGTCCTGGAGCTGGCGCGGTGCGAGTGGATCGCCCAGAAGTCGAACTGCTGCTTCGTGGGGAGCCACGGGACCGGGAAGACACATATCTCGATCGGACTCGGGCTCGCGGCCTGTCGGGCGGGCCTGCGGGTGCGGTTCTTCACGGCGGCCGAGCTGGTCAGCCGGCTGGAGAAGGAGCAGAAGCAGTACACGCTGGACCGCTTCCTCGGCCAGCTCGATCGGGCGCACCTGCTGATCTGCGACGAGCTGGGTTACGTCTCGATGAGCCGGGGCGGCGTCGAGCTGTTGTTCCGGGTGTTCGCCGACCGCTACGAGCGGGGGAGCATCCTGGTGACGAGCAACCTGCCGTTCAGCGAGTGGGGCCAGATCTTCCAGGGCGAGCGGATGACGGCGGCGCTGCTGGACCGCCTGACCCACCACGCGCAGATTTTCGAGATGAATGGCGAGAGCTACCGCTTCCGCGAGTCGATGAAATCGAAGAAGGGACGAAAGGCCGAGTGAACCAAACCTGCCGCTCTTGCCCAGAGCGGTCAATTTGATGACCCAGGTGGGCTCCGCTTACACGCTGAAGGTGGGCCCCGCTTACGCGCTCATTTCCACCAGGACGCGGCCCGCTCGGTGGGCCGTCGCTCCGGCGACGCCGTCTCGCACCTGGTCGCCCGCTTCGACGCCGAGGGCATCGCCGCGCGGCGCCGCGCCACGGCGGCGGCCGGCGGCCGACCTACGGCCCGGAGGACCGGGCGCGGATCGCCGCCGAGGCGGCACGCGCGCCGACGCCCGAGGCCGACGGCACCGCGACCTGGTCGCTCTCGACCCTGCAGCGGACGCTCCGCGCCGCACCCGACGGGCTGCCGAAGGTCTCGACCTACGCGAGTCCGGGGCCAGCTACCAGCGCACCCGCACCTGGTGCCCGACGGGCAAGGCCCTGCGCCGCCGCAAGGCCGGGCCGGCGGTCGTCACCGACCCGGATTCCGATGCGAAAAAAAGCTGATCGAGGCGGCCTACCTCACCGGCGAGGCGATGGGCCCTGAGGTCTAGTGCACCGACCAGGCCGGGCCCTACCACACGGTGCCCTACGCCGGGCAGTCGTGGCGGCCCGCGGGCGAGCCGGCCCGGCTGCCGCACGAGTACCTCCGGGGCGGCACGGCCAAGGCGCTGACGCTGTTCCATCCGGCCGACGGCCGGGTCCGCCTCGAGGGCGTGACGGCCTGCCCCAACGCCGTCCTCCACCCGTGGCTGAAGCGCGAGCTGGCCGAGGTCGTGGCCGCGATGCCCGATCCGCCCGCCGAGCCCGCCGCCGGGTGGCATGCGGCCTGGGAGCGCTGGCAGTAGGGCCTCTCGATCAAGCCCACGCTGCTCGCGGAGTTGCCGCCGCTGCGGATGCCGCTGGTGCTGGACAACCTGGCCGGCCACAAGACGCCGGAGCTGGTGTGCTGGCTGTTCGCGCACGGGGTCATGCCGCTGTACACGCCGGTCGGCGGGTCGTGGCTGAACATGGCCGAGAGCCTGCAGCGGATCCGCAAGCGGCGGGCGCTGGACGGCCAGTATCCGACCGACACCGGCCAGATCATCACCTGGTTCGAGGCGGCGGCGCGGCACTGGGACGCGGCCCCGACGCCGTTTGTCCGGGGCGGCAAGCGGGCGGCCCGACGCCAGCGGAGGCGCGAGCGGGGCCACCGCCTCGGCGGCCCGGGGGCGTGCTCCCGAGCCCCGGTCCCCAGAGACACCAACTTATGGCCACAGGCAATCCAAACGACCCACTAGCTTCAGGTCCTAGCGCGCATGCCAACTATGCTGCGGCCCTTGCATATTGGCAATTAGTTATGTGAACTTATTTACAAAATATTCTGGATCCGACGCGATCTTGCTCGAGGTCCATCGGTCGGCCGCTCCAAACGCTGGACTAGACCGCAGGGCCGACTCGAGCTGCTCCCTTCGCGTCTCCGGCCTGGTGTGCGTGTAGACGGCCGTCATACCCAGTCCGCCTCCCTTCGCGGACGTCGTCGAATGCCCCATGAGCTCGTTCCGCACCAGCGGGTCGCCCTTGCCCTCCTGGAGGGTCGTGGCGAACTGGTGGCGCAGCAGCTTCGGGCGCCGTTGCGCCGGGCAGCCCGATCGCTCGGGTGACGCGGACGAACTCCAGGCGGATCCGCTCCTCCTTGATCGCCCCGATATCGCGCCATACGCCCCGGGCGACCGCGAGCTTGCCCGCCCGACCCGTTGACCCTTCCGATTCGGACTCAAGCCGAGCGATCCGCCGGGACAGCTCCGACTCGAGCCTCGCGGCCGCCATCCCCGCCAGCGGCGGGGCGATGGAACCGGTGTATCGCCGGAGGCGGAAGACAGGTCCCGAGGATCGGCCGCCGAGGTGATGTCGGAGTACCCCGAGGAGCGATGAGACGAGAGGGACCTCGCGCTCGCTCCGCGTCTTGACCTGCCAGCCCAACTTCGGCTTGTTCCGCACCCGCAAGACTCCAGCGGCGAGGTCGAGGTCGTCGGGCAGGAGTAGGTGGGTCAGTTCGCCGGGCCGGAGTCCGGTGAGCATGAGTGTCAGGAAGAGAGGGAATTGCCATTCGTCGCACGCCTCGAGGAACGCACGCTCCTGATCGGGCGTAAGCAGGACGATGGGCCGCGCGTCCTCGATAGGAATCCGCTCGATCTGCAGGGCCGAGAACGGGTTCTCGGCGTAGGGCGAGAGGTGGCGCCTCCTCAGGGCGTAGCCGAACAGGGCCCGGCAGGATTCGAGGATGTACTTGATGCCCTTGTCGAGCAGGGGTCGCTTGGCAGTATGAGGATGGCCGTTCGGCGCGACGCGGATGGCCCGGAGGTGCCGCACGAACTCCTCGGCGTGGCGGGCGTGGAAGTTCGAGGCGAGCCGGACCGACTTCTCGCCGACGAAGCTCAGCAAGTGCTCGGTCGCGGTGCGGTAACGATTGATGGTGGCGACGGACGAACGGAGCACGTGCTCATGGTGCTGGAGCCACCGATCGCGGAGTTCGGCAATACCGATCGGCTCGAAGCTCAGCACGGCCGGCGCGCCGGACTCGAGCTGGGCGTTGGTCTGGGCGGCCAGCAGGCGGGCGGCCTCGCGGTCGGCGCCGACGCGGGGCGCCTGCGCTTGCCGTCCTGGTGGTAGCAGAGATACCAGACCTGGCCGCGGAGGTAGGCCTGGACGCGGCCGACGCGGATCGAATTGGACCTGGCTGACATCGGGGCCTCGGAGAATCCCCCGCCACAAAACGCCACAAACGGCGCCACAAATGGGGGATTCCGGGACGGTCCCGGGAAAGCAAGAGCCCGCGTGCCAAGGGCTTATGGCACGCGGGCGGTCAGGCAAGCGGAGAGGGGGGGATTCGAACCCCCGATACGAGTTTCCCCGTATAACGGTTTAGCAAACCGTCGCTTTCAACCACTCAGCCACCTCTCCGGCGGGCCCGCGGATGCCGGCGAGGGCGGACGCGGGCCTTGGAACGTCGACGCTACCAGACGAGCCCGGGGATCGTCAATGCGGCTGGCGACGACCCTGCCGGGCGAGACGGGCTAGGACATCACCGTCCCTTCCGCCAGGTCGGCCAGGGATCGGACGGCGGCGAGCGGCGAGGCGTCGAGCGCAGTGTCGCGGGCGAGTCGAAGAGACGCGACCGGGCGGCCGGATCTTCCGGCGGGCTGCGGACAGGGCTCAGTCGGCGCCGAGGTCCCCGACGAACGGGGCGCCCTCGACAACCTCGTCCGGATGGACGCCCAGCTGTTCGATGATGAGCGACCGCAGCATGAGCCAGACCGTGTCGGGATCGAGACCCTCGCGGGCCGACGGGGGAGCGTGGAGGATGACCACGCCGACGGCGTCCCGGACCGTGACGCAGGCCGGCGGGATCGCGGTCGCGAGCGGGACGGTGACGCACGCGGCGAGCACGGCCAGCGTAATACCGAGGGCAAAGACCGAGGCGAGCACGTCCTGGCCGGGCGCCGCACGGACGCCCCGAAGAGGCCGATGACCACGGCGGCCATCATGATGAAGACGGTCAGTGTACTCACCAACGCCTTCGGTCGGACGAGTCTCGGCAGGCGTACACCAAGGGCCTGTTCCAGGCGGTCCCACGACGCCCGGCGGCCCCTCGGCGCGACGAGCGAACCCATCGGCGTCTCCGGCCGTATGCCGCGACGATCCGCGCCCAAGCCCTCGACCAGGGCCCTGCGGAGTCGGTAGAACGCGGCCCGGCTCGGGCAGCCCGACATGGTCAGTGTGGCTTCCCCGGCGCGGAGCTTCTCCACGACGTAGCGGTGGAGTTCGCCCACGGTCAGGATACCCGCCGCATCGGCGTCGGGGATCGCGATCCCGAAGGTCTCCGCGACCTCCATCGTCAGCTCGACCAGATCGAGGCCCATGGCGGTCTCTCCTGCTCCTCGCGGGTCCGACGCCGAACCTCATTGTCGCCGGAGACGCGCCAGGCTGAAGGCAGGATCCGTGGGAAGCTTCCCCGAATCTGACAGCGGCGATACCATCGTCGGTCAGGAGGTGGCATCATGAAAGCGCGAAGTCGGTTCACCGTCCTGTCGGCTATTCTGAGCCTGATCGCCGCGAGGTCGCCTGCGGCGAGGGGCGACGAGCCGAGCGAGGAATACAAGGCGGGGCTGAAGCGGACACTGGAACAGAAGAGGCAGCGCCGGGGAGCGGCGCGGCGCAGCCCGGGGTGATCGTGCCCTACCCGATGTCGCCGGCGCTGATCATCCGCCAGACGCGCGAGAACCACGAGGAGATCGGGGCCCTGCTCGACCTGCTCCGCTATGGCGGGCGGTGAGCCGGGTCAGCCGGCCTCGCCGGCGGCCGTCAGCGAGACGTCCATCTGGTAGAACTTGAAGGCGTTCGCCTCGGCCGGGCCGTCGGCCGTGACCGAGCGGAGGCGGTCGAGGACGTCCGCGATGAACCGGTCGCGGATCGGCTCGGGCAGGCGGCCCGTCCACGCGATGAACGTGCCCCTCCCGAACGCCTCGAACGCCGCGCGGTCGCGGAAGTCCCACGCCTCGTCGTGGACCTCGAGACGGTCGACCGCGAGCCCCGCCCGCGCGGCCATGGCGGGGTACTCGTCGGGCGTCGGGTGCCAGTACGGCCTCCGGAAGCCCGCGAAGTGGCCCTCCCACGCGACCGAATTCCGGACGTCCTCCAGGACGTCCTCGATGCTCCGCCGCCGGGCCTCGCAGGCGAACCGGAGATGAGCCCGGCCCCCAGCCGAAGCGCGGCGCGGATCGAGCGGAGGGCCTCCTCGTGCTCGGGCACCCAGTGGAGCGCGTTGAACGAGACGACCAGGTCGAACTCGCCCCGATAGGGCAGGCGCCGGGCGTCGCCGACCTCGAAGTAGAGGTTGGCATGGGCCGGCGGCGCGAAGGTATTCGAGGCGTGGGCGATCATCGACCGCGAGGGATCGACGCCGACGACCGACCCGCGCGGGACGCGGCGGGCGATCGCCGCGGTGATCTTGCCGTCGCCGCAGCCGACATCGAGCACGCGGGCCGCCTCGTCGAGGTCGAGCCGCGACAGGACCTTCTCGGCCATCGCCACCTGGAGGTTCGAATGTCCGGCATAGGTTTCCGCGAGCCATTCCGCCATGCGATTGCTCCGGCCCGGTGGATCTGGATCGGATCGCCAGGAGACCGCGCTAGCGGTACGCGTGCAACCCCCGCTCGGCCCGGCGGGCGTTGACAAGTGCCAGGGCCCTGGGCTCGTCGCGGAGCAGGCGGACGAGCTGCGTGGCCGAACACCCAAGCGCCGCGGCCGCGGCCTTCGCGTCCTGCTCGTGGGCCTCCAGGACGTCGAGCGCCTCGGCGAGCAGCGCGGGGAAGTCGTCGTGCTCAGGATTGACCTCGATCCGGCCGCCGCGGAGCCGACTGCGCCAGAGCTCGCTCGGCCCCTCGCCGGCGGGCCGGCGGACCTCGAGGGCCATCAACAACCGTAGGCGGAACAGGGCCCGCTCACGGTTCTGGCCCTGGGTGCGCCGCTCGCTCGCCTCGGCGACGAGGCCCGTCGGGGGATGGCGGAGGATGACGGCCGTCTCGACCTTGTTCCGATTCTGCCCGCCCGGGCCCGACCGCCGCGTGAACCGCTGCTCGCACTCGGCGAGCAGGCGGGCGGGGTCGATGGCGGCGGGGTGGGGGGACATGGGATTGCAATCCGGAGAATTATCCACGGAGGGCACAGAAGGACACAGATGAGTTGATGAAATCTTCTTTTTTTCTGTGTCCTTCTGCGTCCTTCTGTGTCCTCTGTGGATAATTCTCTTCATTTCCCAAGCACCATCTGCGCCGCGCCGGCGAGCCCGGCACGTCCTGGAGCTCGAGGCGGAGGCCGGCGGGGTTGGGCGTGTCCTTGACGACGAGCAGCGTGACCGTGTGCACACCGGGGGCGAGGTCGACGTCGATCGTGTCGGCGGTCTCGATCCGGTTGGCGTCGACCCAGACCTTGAGGCCGGGGGCCTTGGGCAGCTTGAATCGGACGGCGCCCGGCGTCGAGACCTCGACCTGGCAGCGGGCCAGGCCGATCTTCGGGGCATCGTTGAGCGTCTTGACCGTCGGCACGTCGTCGTCGGCCAGCGTGCCCGAGACGCGGGAATACGCCGGAGTCCACGCGAGCGACGGGTCGGCGACGACCGCGGTGTAGCCGTGGACCTGGACCTTGAAGAGCAGGTCCTTCTGGCCGGGCACAAGCACCTGCCAGCGCCGCGCGACCGGAGACTTTGCCACCGAGTACGAGCCAACCTTGCCCAGCTCGGAGAGGAAGCGGACGAGGTCGGCGAGCTCATTGCGTGTGAGCGCGTCGGTCAGTCCCGCCGGCATCAGCGACCCGCCGACCTTCTGCTCGTCGATCGACGAGAGCGGGATCGCGACCTCACGGTCCTCGGCGTCGCGGAGCACGAGCTCGCTGTCGGTCTGGCGGACCTTCAGGCCGGTGACGACCTTGCCGTCGCTCGTGGCGACGACCGTCGCGTGATACCCCTCCTTCACGGCCTTGGCGGGCTCGAGCACGGCGTCGAGGATGTAGTCGACCGGCGCGCTGGCGCCCAGCGATTCGAGCCCAGGCCCGACCTGGCCGCCGGCGCCGGCGATCGCGTGGCACTTGAGGCACTGCATCGACTCGCGGCGGAAGATTGTTTCGCCGCGCGCCGGGTCGCCCTGGCTCACGATCTCGGAGAGGCTCTGCGTCGCTCGGCGGCGGTCATCGTGCGCGAGGCGTCGAGCTTGCCGGCCTTCGTGAGGGCCTCGACGAGCTTCGGCTCGGGCCGTCCCGACGTGCCGTTGAGCCTCAGGCCGACCTTGGCGACGTCGGCCGCGATCGACTTGCCGCCCAGCTCACGTGCCAGCGCGACCGGACCGCCCTTGCGACCGGCGAAGGCCTCGAAGACCGGCGAGGCCGCGGCGGCGTCTGCATCGGCGAGGAAGGGCGCGGCGATCTCCGCGGCCTCGTCGACGTTGATCGCGGAGAGGGCCACAACGGCCGCGCCTTGCGCGGGCGAGCCCTTGCGTCGGCCGATCTCCTCGAGGGCCGCGCGGCCGGGCGCGTCGTTCAGGGCCGCGAGGCCGTCAATTGCCCCGAGACGCACGGGGACCGCGACCGACTCGTCCATCGCCAGCCCCCTGACCTTCTCACTCCCCTGCCCCACCTTCCACGCGCCGACGGCACGGGCCGCCGCGGCCTTCACGGCGTCGTCCTTGTTGTCGAGCAGCGCGACGAGCCGGGAGAGTTCACCGTTCGGCCGGACCTGCCTCTGGCGGAAGGCCTGGGCCAGCGCATCGAGCAGCGAGGCGCGCTGGACCGGAGGCGTGGCGTCAGCAAGGGCCAGGTCGAAGGCGAGCCCCAATTCATCAGGTCCGCCGAGCGAGGCGATGAGCAGGAGGGCCCTCGACTGCGCGTCTCCGGTCAGCTTGCCCGCCTTGAGGGCCTCGACCAGCGGCTTCGCCACCGCGGGCGAGCCCACGGCCGCCAGCGCGAAGACAAGCCGGCGCGGGTTGCCGCCGTCATCGAACTTGCCCAACTCGACGGCCGGCAGCCACGAGCCTTGCAGGTCGCGCGCGGTCAGCCACAGGGCGTAATCGAGGAACTTGTCGACGGGTTTATCGAGGGCCCGCAACGCCAATTCCGCGGCCGCGACCTCGGGGATATGCCCGAGTACGCGGGCCGCCTCGAGCCGGACCCGCGGGTGGTCGTCGATGACCCGCGGGGCGAGCAGCGCCAGCGGGTTATCCAGCCGGTCCCTCCAGTGCTGCACGACCCGCACGGCCGCGGCTCGAACGCGGAAGTCGCCCGATGCGAGCAGGCGCGCGAGCAGGTCGGGCTCCGGCGTGTTGAGCGATTGATAGGTCCACAAGGCCTCAAGCCGATGATGCTCGGCCTCCGGGTCGTTTGCGTCGATCCCCTTGACCCACGCGGCCAGGTCCGGCAAGACGCTCGCGCCCCGCTCCTTCATCACCCGCTTGGCGAAGTGCCGGGTCCAGTCCTCGGGAGATTTGAGGGCATCCAGTAATGACGATGTCGGAGCATCAACCAGTTTTGGCCGCTCGACCAGCGGCCGGCCCTTGGCGGTGACGCGCCAGATCCGCCCGTGCGTGTGGTCGCGCCGAGGGTCGCGGAAGTCGACCTCGCCGTGCTGGATGATCGGGTTGTACCAGTCGGCGATGTAGATCGCCCCGTCGGGGCCCATCTTGATGTCGATCGGCCGGAACGCGGAGTGCGAGGTCTTGATCAGCTCGGGCTGCTCGCGCGACGAGAAGCCCGCGCCGTCGTCGCTCACGACGAAGCGGCACACGCGGTTGCCGCGGAAGTCGTTCGTGAGCAGGTTTCCCCGCCAGGCCTCGGGCAGGTGCCGCCCGCTCGCAACCTCGAGGCCGCAGTGCTTCGGGCTCCCGGGATTCAGGCCGTGGAGGATGCGCACGGCGTCGGGCGCCGTCGCGTAGTAGGCGCCCGGCAGGACGTAGTTGATCCCTTCCCCCCCTGCCCCGTCCGTCGCGAACGACTGGCCCCAGCGGTCGACGTGATGGCCCCAGGGGTTGACGAGCCCGCGCATGAACACGTCGAGCTCCATCGTCTCCGGGCGGAACTCCCAGATTCCCCCGCCTCCCAGCCGCTTCACGCCCCAGGGCGTCTCGATGTGGCTGTGGATATAGATCGACTGGTTCATGTAGAGCTGGCCGTCCCAGCCCCAGCGAAGGGTGTGGAGGATGTGGTGCGTGTCCTCGGTGCCGAAGCCCGAGAGCACGATCCGCCGCGCGTCGGCCGTGCCGTCGCCGTCGAGATCTTTCAGGTGGAGCAGCTCGGTGCTGTTGGCGACATACGCCCCGCCGTCGCCCGGCTCGACGCCCGTGGGGATCAACAATCCATCGGCGAAGATGCTCGTCCTGTCGGCCTTGCCATTGCCGTCGACGTCCTCGAGGACGACGACCTTGTCGTTCGCCTTCTGCCCGGGCTCGATCTGCGGGTAGACCTCCGACGACGCGACCCAGAGCCGGCCCCTCGCGTCGAAGTTGATCTGGATCGGCTTGGCGAGCACGGGGTCGGCGGCGAACAGGTTCACCTCGAAGCCGTCGGCGACCTGGAACGACTTCCGCTCGATCTCGGGGTCGGTCGGCGGGATCGTCTTCAGGTCGCGCTGGGCGAGGGCGGGGGTGGCGAAGGCGAGGACTATGAGCAGGGAATACCGCACGGGGACCGTCCTCTCGGGATGGGATGAAATCCCATGGAGTCGGGAGAATTAATGAGTGGGGCGGGCCTCTGTGCCCGCCTCTTCGGGGGCGAGCCAGGCCCAGGTGTAATCCCGAATCTCGGGCCAGCGCCTCCTCGGATTGTCGAGGATATACGCGACCTTCTTCCAAAACTCGTCCTCATCTCGCACGATCCGGTCGAAGGACTCATCCTGCCAGACTGGGCCAGCTCGGTGGCTCTCGCGGCGGCACTGAGTCGCGGAGAAGGACTTCCAGGAGTGGAGGATCGCCTCCAGGCGATGGCCGTCGAAGGGCCTGACGAGCGCGTGAACGTGATCGTTCATGACGACGTACGCGAACAACTCATACCTAATGCTGTTGAAATGTTGGAGGGTGGAGACAACATGACCGCGTTCCTCAGGGGCGAGCGGATTCTGATTCTTGTGGAGCCTCCACGTCACGAAATAGGTCGCGCCGGTAAGCCTCCAATGGGGCAGCCTGCGGCGATAAGAGGAGAAGGCGGGCTCGAGTGCGGGCACGGAGGCCCGCTCCACCCGGCCCGGGGGATCGGCCGCCTGGGTCTGGGGAGTAGCGGGCACGGAGGCCCGCTCCACCCGGAACGATGAGCTCGGGGCCTGTGATAAGGCGCCGCCCTCTCTGGTGGAGCGGGCCTCCGTGCCCGCGGAGTCAACGCTCACGGCCGCCCCTCCTTACGGATGATCACGTAGGTATGCGCCCCCGGCACCCGGAGCCGTGCGATCTCCGCCTCCTTCGCCGTCACGAGCGGGTCGAACAGCGGGATCTCCCGCGCGTTGTTCCCCTGCTCGTGCTTGCGGAAGCCGAAGAGGTAGGTCTCGTTCTGCGGGCGCCAGCGGTGGAAGTACAGCTCGTTCTTGGCGCGGATCACCTGCCGCAATCGCTCGGCCTGGTCGGTGTCCGGACCGCCGAGCGGCGTCAGGCAGAGGTCGAACTCCGAGCGACCGGCGGGCACGGCGACCTCAATGACCGGCGTCCCCTCGCGGACCAGGCGATAGGTTCCGCCCCCGATCCCGGAGAGCCCCAGCTTCGCCGTCGGCGAGCGGTCCCGGTCGATGGCGCGAGGCGGGTTCGGAGGCGTCGGCAGGCGGTCGCACGTGAGACGGAACGCGAGTCGATCGGACGACGCGTGGATCTCATCCGCCTTGCATCCGTCCGACTTGACGACATGACCATCCCAGTCCAGATCGACCCGGGCCGGGGGCGACGTCAGCCCGAGCATGCCGACGATCACATCGGCCGCGCGGCGGTAGCCCTCGGCCGTGAGGTGGATGCCGTCGTCGGTGAACGCCTTGGCCCGCGCGGGCGGCCAGCCGTCGAAGAGGTCGACCACGCGATACGAGCGACGAGCCGCCTCGGCCTCGAGGATCGCCACATAGTCCGCCAGCCGCTCGTTGGCCTTCGCCGGGTCGGGCAGCGGCGGGCCGAGCGTCTCGAGCCGGCGCGGCGTGATGAGGACGATCCGGGCCCTTGTCTTATCCAAAACATCCAGGAGTGTCTTCAGGTCCTTCTCGAACGCGGGCAGCCCGGCCTTGCCGGCGAAGGACTCGTTGAGGCCGTAGCTGACGAGGATCACTGTCGGCTTCAGGGCCTCGACGTGCGTCTTGAGGTGGTCGAACCCCTCGGCCGGGGGGCCGAAGCGGGCGCGGGCCTCGCCGCGGACGGTGTCGCCGCTCCAGCCGAGGTTGCGGAAGGTGACGTTCCGGTCGGGGAACCGGCAAGTCAGCAGGGTCTCGAGGTAGCCGTATTCCTGCTCGCGCTCGATGAACGTCCCGCCGAGCAGGACGACTCGGTCGCCGTCCTTCAGCTCGAACGGGACATCCGGCGGGGCCGCGAACGACCGCGCGACCAGGCCGAGACAGAGCAGTCCGGCCCAGCCGGCGCCCGGGGGCCTCGAGGCGGTCGAGTCACGGGGGTCCTCCGTCGGGCGGTCGGCGCAAGGGGATGGCGGGTAAGGCGGGAGACAGGCGGTCGCGACCCAGACCCGTACTCTATTCGCCCCGCCCGCGCGCGTTGAGACCCCGCCCTCGGAGCCGACGGCCTGCCGCTGTCTCGTCCGTTCGCGGGGGGGGACGTTCTCATCTACTGCGGCGCCGGCCTCTCCGATGCCCCCGACGCCTCCTCGACGATCCTCGCCTGTCACAAGGAGACGCCCGAGAAGGGCGGCGAAGTCCTGTTGCAGGACGGCACCGCCAAGAAGATGACCGCCGACGAGTTCAAGGCCGCCAAGAAGCCCGAGGGGGCGACGACCGATCCCGGCGCGGTCCCTGCAACCAAGAAGAAATGACCCGGGGCGAGGGCTACTTACCTTGATGCGTCCCCGGTGCTCATTTCTTCGTCATCCACGACGAAGGATGAGCGACCGAAGGACGCCGGGCGATAGGGGTTGCCACGGGCTCGCGGGGAACTCGGGCGGGCCGCTATGATGGGGCCGGCCCAACCCGATCGCCGCGAGCCGTCCCATGAGCGACACCCTCCCGAGCCGCCGCGACTTCCTCTCTGGGTCCCTCGCGCTGGGCGCGACCGGCTTGCTCATACCCTCAGCGACCTCATCCCGCGCCGATGAGCCGAAGCTGATCGTCCGGAACCGGACGCCGCTCGACGCCGAGACGCCGGTCGCGGTCTTCGAGGAGGAGATCACGCCCAACCGGCTCTTCTTCGTCCGGAGCCACTTCGGGCCGCCGGCCGTCGGGCTGGTCGAACGCTGGACTGTGGCTGTCGAGGGGGGCGTCGCGAGACCGCTCGCGCTCGGGCTCGAGGACCTGTCCCGGTTCGCGCAGGTGACGATCCCGGCCGTGCTCCAGTGCTCGGGGAACGGGCGGTCCTTCTTCACGCCGACCGTCCCGGGTGTCGGCTGGGGCAAGGGGGCGGTGGGGAACGCCGAGTGGTCGGGGGTCAGGCTGGCCGAGGTCCTGGAGCGGGCCGGGGTCCAGCCGGGGATGGGGCACGTCCACCTGCACGGTGCCGACGGGCCGCCGATGCCCAAGACGCCCGCGTACCTCCGCTCGATCCCGCTCGACCGCGCGACGGCCGCGAGCACGCTGCTGGTGACGAGGATGAACGGCGAGCCGCTGCCGATCCTCCACGGCGGGCCGGTCCGCCTGGCCGTGCCGGGGTGGGCGGGGAACCACTGGATCAAGTGGTTGAAGCGGCTGGTCGTGGCGAAGGACGAGGCGCCCGGCCCGTATCAGCGGACGAGCTACAAGATGCCGACGAAGCCCCTGCCGCCGGGCGTCGAGCCGAAGCCCGAGGAGACGGCGCCGGTCACGGTGATGAACGTCAAGTCGCTGATCGCCCTACCGGCCGACGGCGGCGTGGTCGACAGCCCGGCGGACATCCAGGGCGTGGCCTGGACCGGGGGCGACGCCGTCGTGACGAAGGTCGAGCTGAAGCTCTCCTGGCCCGGCGGCGGGATGGGCTGGGTGGACGCGGAATTCGACGGGCCCGCGCGGCCGTATGCCTGGCGGGTCTGGCGGACTGCCTTCGCCACGGGCCCCGGCCAGTTGACGGTGCGCGTCCGCGCCACCGACTCGACCGGCGCGACGCAGCCGGAATCGTCGCCCTGGAACAAGAGCGGCTATCTCTGGAACGGCTACGACCGGGTCGACTTCAGGACACGCTCATGACGACGCGGGTCGGGATCGCGCTGATCTCCTTGACGCTGGGGGCCACGCTCGCGGCGGCCCGCCGCCAGGACCCGGAGGACGAGGCCGAGGCGAAGGAGATGGGCCGCCGGTCGTTCGTCGAGAACTGCCTGATCTGCCACGGCGAGGAGATGGCGTTGCGCCAGCGATTGACCGCCAAGCAGTGGACGGCCGAGGTCGACAAGATGATCGGCTGGGTGCGCCGGTGCCGGCCGATCAGAAGGCGCTGCTGCTCAAATATGTCGGCGAGTCCTACTCGGACAGGGTCCCGCTCCTGGCGCTGGACGCGGCCTCGCCGGACGAGCTGCTCGTCGAGAACACGATCCTCGCGACCCGGCCGAGGCCCCGCGGCGACGCCTCGCGGGGCGGGCCGCTCTATGTTCAGTTCTGTGCGAACTGTCACGGCCCGGCCGGCGAGGGCGGAGACCTGGGGCCGAAGCTGGCCTTGCGACCCGTGCTCCTCGAGGAGGCGCGCTATCACGAGGTCGTCCGCAAGGGGCTTCGGCGGATGCCGGGCTTTGCCAGCGCGGCTCCAGGCCGGTGCTGAGGACGACGTGCTCGCGTGGCTCCGCGGGCGCTGAGAGTCTCCCCGCCCGGGGTGACGACCCCGTCTGCTACGGATTCACTTGCGCGACGCCGGGCAGTGGCTTGCTGGGCTTGTCGAGATCGACCGTCAGCGCGGCCTTGCCGTCGACGTCGAAGACAAACGGCGAGCGGTTTTCGCCGAACCGACCATCGAACGTGTCGGTGTCGCGGTCGAACATCCCCTTGCTCCGGTTGACCTTCTCGTTCTTCTTGTCGACGGCTTCCCGCTTGAACTTCTGGGTCACGGTCACCGTGTACTTCCCGGGAGGGATGCCCCGGCCGTCGGGCCCCGGCACGGTGAAGGTGGCGTCGTCGGCCTTGAAGAGGGCCGTGTACGACTGGCCCGGCGGGATGGTCCGATCTCCGTCCTTGGTCGGCTCGGTCGAGGACAAGGTCAGGTACAGGTTCTGGTCGGCGGGGACCGCATACTTGTGCCGGCCTTGGTGACCTTGCCCTGGACCGAGACTCCCGAAGACGAACCGCATCCCGCGGCCACCGGCGCGAGCAGGATCAGCGTCCATAAACGACGAGACATCGCCACCGCCTTTCGTGGATCGGTCCGACCCGCATGCGAGAAGGGCCGGCCACCCGCCGGTGGCCGGCCTCGTGTCGCAGTCCGGGCAGTTCGAGCGGGGACGATCAGTACTGGTCGGCGCTGAGGATGAACCCGTCCTGGCACGTCATGAGCGCCCACCAGATCTGCTCGGTGACGGTGTTCTTGACGAACCGGACGCTGCCGTCGCCCATGCAGAGGTTGACGCCGCCGGAGTGGAGGCTGCGGGCCTGGCCGCCGCTGTTGTTGTCCCCCTGGGTGCAGTTGCAGGGCATGCCGGTCACGGCGAGGTTCGGGAACGACTGGATGACGGCGTAGCAGAACTGGGTCTCGTCGCCGCCGTCGTCGCAGCTCGGGCCGGCCCAGTTGAGGCTATTCGGCGTGGGGTTGTAGGGCCGGGACTCGCAGCAGAGGCTCATCGAGCCCATGCCGATCGCCCACGTGCCGCGGCCGTCGATGCTGTTGAGGCCGACTCGCATCTCGGCGACCATCCCCGTGTTCGACAGCCCGTCGGTCACGTCGGAGATCTTCGATCCGAAGTTGCAGCCGATCATCCCCCGCTTGGTCAGCCCTGGGTACGGCTGGTGCGTCGTGCCCGGCTGGCCATTGACCGTGTTGTCCGAATCCGTCCCGCCCTGGACCGCGCCGTAGTTGCCGCGGGCCCAGTTCAGCGCGATGAACCCCGCGTTCTTGAACGGCGGGAACTCGGGGAACCTCGCGGCATCGCTCGACTGGTAGAAGTTATTGGACGGCGTGTTGTTGGGGTCGCTCGGGCAGACCATCACGTTGAGCCGGGTGCCGCGGACGGTCGTGTTGGCCCAGTCGAGGTTGTACATCGTCGCGTTCGGGGCCGAGTTGACGTTCGGGGTCGAGTAGGGCCCGGCCCAGCCCGGGTAGCCGTTCACGTTCGACGAGTTGTAGAGGGCCGACTGCTCGATGTACGGCAGGATCATGATCGCCCAGTTCGGGCCGAACGGCTCCTGCACGTCGCTGCAGAGCGTGTCCGAGACCGTGTTGGTCGTCAGGCCGTTGACGAACGGCTCGTTGACCCCCTTGGGGAACGTGCCGTAGGTCGACTCGAAGTTGTGGAGCCCGAGGCCGAGTTGCTTCAGGTTGTTCACGCATTGCGCCCGCCGCGCAGCCTCGCGGCGCCGCCTGGACGGCCGGCAGGAGCAGGGCGATCAGGACGGCGATGATTGCGATGACGACCAGCAGTTCGATCAGGGTGAATCCCCGGGGTCGAGTCCTCATGGCGGCGTCTCCTTTGAAGAGGGATTCGGGCGGGCGAAGTGGGCCACATTGTGGCGCGTGCTCGCGAGGGCCTGCGCGGGGGTATTGTGAATAATCGGAGAAACATCGAAACGGTTGGTGAGCGTCCGCGCGCTGTCGCGCTTGGTATACATCCAAGCTTCCCTTGCCCAGGTGGAGGGTGAGAGACACCGCCCGGCGGGGCGGCTACGATCGCCGTCGAGGAGGAGCCCGCCCATGCTCGCGACGATCGCCCTGCTCGCCCTGCTCGGGCCCGGTCCCGACGGCCCGAAGGCCAGCGCTGCGCCCTCGAAGGAGGAGCTGGCCGCGATCACCGAGCGGGGCCGCGGGCTCGCGGGGTACGACCGCGCCGTGGCGTCGGCCAACGACGCCGTGTTCGCCCTGATGCCGGCCGGCCGGGACATCGCCCGCCAGGTCGCCCGCCGGACCGACAAGGGCTGGGTCGTCGCCTTCGGCCGGATCGACAAGGGGCAGGACAGGTTCCTCATCACCTACGAGGCGACCGAGGCCGGCCCCGATCGGTTCACCGCCGCCAAGCTCGACCCGCCGCGGGCCTCGGCCGGCTTCGAGCTTCACGCGGCCCTGGCGATGGACGCGGCCCTGACGGACTTCCTCAAGACGGCCGATCGCCGGCCCTACAACGTCGCCGCCCTCCCCGCCGACGGCGGCAAGCTCTGGGTCTACCTCGTCCCGGCCCCGACGAGGCCGGGCGTCTGGCCGCTGGGCGGAGACGTCCGCTACCTCGTCGCCCGGGACGGGACGATCCTCCAGAAGCGGCCGCTCCACGCGGCGATCGTCGAGGTCGCCCCCGCGAAGGGCAGGCCCGGCTCCCACGCCCACGTCCTGACCGACCGCCCCGAGGACACCGACGTGGCCCACGTTCTGACCCGCGAGCCGGCGACGGCCGAGACCGTCGTCACGTCGGCTTATGTCTTCACGATCAAGGAGGACGGGTCGATCGAGGCCAGTGCGAAGGATGGCAAGAAGTAACCGGCGGCCAGGACGCAGTCAACTCGTTCCCACGCTCTGCGTGGGAATGCCTCCTCCGACGCTCCGCGTCGTCCTGGCGTGTTCCCCGGAATGGCCGCGGAGCGTCGTCACGAGGGGATGGGCCGCGTCACAGAGGGCCGCGCCGGACGCGGGCCATGGTCGCGGCGGCGCGGTCGTCGAGCCGGGCCCGCGCCGATTGACGACGGGGCGGGCCGTCCGGTCGGGGAGATCACGTCAGCATACGACGGGTGTCATCGGCAAGCCATCGCCGATCGACTCCATACGCGACGAGCCAAAGAGCCGGGTGGCCGGGGCAGAGCGAAGCGGTGCCCCGGAAGGGAGACGCCGCGGCCAACCCGTTCCGGGGCACCGCTGCGCTCTGCCCCGGCCACCCCCGACCCATTAATCAGATTAACATAGATTATTTATATGCAATCAAAAAAAAGACCCTCTCCCGGGGAGGGAGAGGGTCTTGAGTATTGACTTAGAAGCTGTTTCAAAACCCCGGGATTTCTGTAAACTACCGCCATCGCCGACCGCAAGGAGGCTCAGGCATGGCGGAACTCGTCACGGACAAGCTCTGGTCGATCATCGAGCCGTTGTTACCCAAGTCGCCGCCCGGTCCGAAGGGGGGACGGCCTCGGATCTCGGACCGCCAGGCGCTCGCGGGCGTCATCTTCGTCCTCAAGACCGGCATCCCCTGGCAGGCCCTACCCCGGGAGATGAATTGCGGCAGCGGCAGCACCTGCTGGCGGCGATTCGCCCTCTGGACGACGCTCGATGTGTGGCCGCGACTGCATGCGGCGCTGCTTACCGCCCTGGGCAAGGCGGGGGCGATCAATCTCGAACGCGCGGTGATCGACAGCGCGAGCGTCCGCGCGGTTTTTGGGGGCGACACACCGGTCCGAATCCGACGGATCGAGCCAAGGCGGGCTGCAAGCGCCACATCTTGACCGATGCTCGAGGGGTGCCCCTGGTGGTGAAGACCACCCCGGCGAACATTCGCGATGACGCGATGACAGAGGCGATGGTGCTGAGCATGCGCCCGGTCCAAGGGGCCCTGGGTCGGCCTCGGACGAGGCCCAAAGTGCTCCAAGGGGACGCCGGCTACGGCTCGGCCGCGAACAAGGCCCGAGTTCGATGTTTGGGGGTCGAACCCCTGCTCGCGTCGCTGGGGAAGGCTCGGGAGCATGGCAGCGGCCTGGGCAAGACACGGTACGTCGTCGAGCGCACCTTGAGCTGGTTCGGGAACGCCCGGAGGCTCAAGATGTGCTACGAGAAGAAGGGGGCTCACTTCCAGGCCTTTCACGAATTGGCGGCCTCGCTGATCTGCCTCAAGCGCATCGCATGAGGGTTTTGAAACAGCTTCTTAGGATTCGGTCAGCGCCCGCGCCCTGCGGCGACCGCCCGCGGCGGCCGTGGAAGCCACCGCCGCCGCCGCCGTGGCCGCCACGCCGCGAGGGCGGGAAGGGCCGGCGGCCGTTGCGGCGACCGCCCATGAAGATGCCGCGGTCGCGGCGATGGTGCACCGGCCTCGGGGGCGAGAACATGCCCTCGATCGCGTCGCCTTCCAGCTCGCGGGAGATCGTCTTCTCGATCTCGTCGAGCAGCTTGCCCTGGTCGGGGAAGACCAGCGAGAAGGCCGAGCCGTCGTTGCCCATCCGGCCGGTCCGGCCGATCCGGTGGACGTACTGCGACGGGTCGTCGGGCAGGTCGAAGTTGATGACGTGCGTCACGCCTCGGACGTCGATGCCGCGGCCGACGACGTCGGTCGCCACCAGCATCGTCGAGCCGGCCGGTGCGGAACGACTGGAGCACGCGGTTGCGGACGCGCCTGGCTCAGGTCGCCGTGCATCCCGGTCGGCCGAGAAGCCCTCGCCGCGGAGCAGACTCGCCCAGCTTGTCGGCGCCGTGCTTGGTCCGGCAGAAGATGATCGCCCGCTTCGGCTGCTCGCGCTTGAGCAGCGCGGTCAGCATCTCGAACTTCCGGCCCGGCTCGACCATCAGGTACGCCTGGCGGATCGCCGGGATCGTCGCGTCCTCGTTCTCGCGGATCAGGCGGACGTCGACCGGGTCGGTCAGATACGTCTCGGCGAGCTTGCGGACGCCGGCCGGCATGGTCGCGGAGAGGAGCAGGGTCTGCCGCGGGCCGGGGATCGCGTCCATGATCGCCTCGACGGCCGGCTGGAAGCCGACGTCGAGCATCTGGTCGGCCTCGTCGAGGACGACGATCTTGACCGCGTCGAGCCGGATCGTGTTGCGGGCCATCAGGTCCATCAGGCGGCCGGGCGTGGCGATCACGACCTGGCAGCCGCGGGCGAGCAGGCGCTGCTGGTTGTAGATGGAGGCTCGCCGCCCACGACGCCGACGGCGAAGGTGCGCCGGCCGAAGGAGAGCTTCCCGAACTCCTGGCCGATCTGGTCGACGAGCTCGCGCGTCGGCGCCAGGATCAGGGCCTGGGGCCGGCGGTCGCGCTCGTCGATCCGGTCGAGAATCGGCAACAGGAACGCGGCGGTCTTGCCGGTGCCGGTCGGGGCGTTGCCCAGGCAGTCTCGGCCTTCGAGCGCGGCGGGGATGAGCCGCTCCTGCACGGGGCTGGGCGTCTTGTAGCCCGTGCGCTCGCAGGCCTTGAGCGCAATATCGGAGAGGCCCAGTTCGTCGAAACCGACGGCCGAGGTCGCGGCCTCGTCGGCCTCGGTCACGTTCTGCGTGTCAATCGTCTGCAAGAAACTCGAGCTCCTTGTTGACCCCGATCTCAAAGCCTAACGGTCGCGATGGCCCGAACGACGGGCCTGCCGGTCCGCTCTCGGACTCGGCGGGCTCTCCTGTCCTGTCGGCCTGTTCGCGCCCGATAGAGACGGCCGGGGTCCGAGACCTCGGCCGCGGGGAGACGGGATCAGCGCAAGGAGACCAACTGGCAAGGCGATTCGCGGGAAACTCTCGGCCTCGAGCCGGCGGGGTGCCATTCACGGGCGGGGAATCGTCACGAACATTGTATCACGCGATCAAGGGCCCCGCGAAGTCCAGTTTGACCCATTCCACCGCGACCCTGATTTGGGTCCGTTCGGTCGAGGAATTGGGTTCGTTCAGCACCATTCGCGGGGCTTGATCGCATGCTGGGTATTACGAGCGCGCCATCCGGAAAGTTCGCCCCGATTTTGGGTTGGGACGGGGCGATCCTGAGGCCAGGGCGATCGACATTCGGTCGTCGCAGTCGTCTCCGGGTGGGGCGGGCGTCCCTGCCCGCCCGACGCAGGCCATTGCCGGGCGGGCACAGAGGCCCGCCCCACCCGGAAGGACCCACATCGCGTCGGAAACGGCTCCTGGCATCGATGATGTCCGATCCATCTGGCGGCTCCGGGCCTTCCGAGCCGACCACGGCGCAACGTCGAACTGCCCGGCGGGTTTCGCCGGTCCTCCGATCCGAGAAGAGGTCGATCCTCACCGCCCGGCCTGGCGGGCCAGTGCCCTGCGCTGCTGGCGGTTGAGCTTCCGAGGCGGCGCCGTCGACCGGCGCGCGGTCGGGTGCCGGGGCCGGAGGCGGGGCGGGCAGGGCCGTGGTCGGAGGCGTCGTCGCCGGTCAGGGCCGGACCTCGGCCACCCGGGGCGGGGCGTGAGCGGACCGGGCGAGCTGCGAGGCCCGGTCCAGCGCCGCCACGGCCTTCGCGAGCCGGTCGGCCTGGGGCTTCTTCGCCGGCACGGTCTCGCGCGATCGCCGCGCCTGTTCCAGCTTCCGGCGAGCGACCATGTACCGGTTCCACGCGGCGGTCATGTAGCGGTGGATGAGCTGGAGCGGCTTCGTCAGCTCGGCGCCGAGGGTCGTTTCGGCCATGGCACGCTCGTCGGCGTCGCGCTCGGCCAGCCGGCCTTCGCGGAGCGATTCAAGGCGGGCGATCTCCCGCGCGACCACCGCCCGGCGGGCTTCCAGCACGTCCCCCTCGATCGGGTCGACTGGGGTCTCAGCGTCGCGGAGCTCGGGGCGGATGCCGAGGAGGTCGAGCGCCAGGCTGCGCTGGGGGTCGGTCCAGGTCCTGTGCTTCTCGAGACTTGCGGCGAGGCCCCTCCAGAGGTCGAGCATGAGCGCCGCCCCTTGCGGGGTCGCGGCGAGCTTGCGGGCGACGGCATGGGGGATCTTCGCAAGCTTGAGGGACAGTTCGTCAGCCTCGCGGCGGCGGTCCTCGTCCCACTGGAGCCGGGCCCTGCGGCCGTGGTCGCGGCAGAGGGCCATGTGGGCGTCCGAGCAGCGGTCATAGCGGATCGACTCGACCATGGCGACTTCGAGCAGCCACTCCTCGTTGCCGCCCTGAATGTCGAGAGTCTTCCTCCACTCCGACTTGCGCAACTCGACCAGCGCCCGGTCCTCGTCGTTCATGAAGGCGGCGGTGGTGGCGGCCAGGCCGTGCTTGTAGGCGTTCTTGCTGCTGGCGGCTTTGCCCGGCGGGGTCTTCGGGCCGGTCGACTTCTGGGCGGTGGCCTGGTTCGCGGCGATCTGGGCGGCGGTGGCCATCGGAGGTGCGCCTCGGCGATGAGGGGTTCGATCATGGGGCGGCAACGTCGCCCCCTGATGAACATCATCGTAAGAAACGCGGCCCGCGTTCTCCGATTCGGATCGGATCGGGGAAAATCCGGTGGTGTCTCAGTTTGAGCCGGGGGCTTCCCGTGGCCCCATCGTCCTGGGTGGCCCGGACAACTTGTTGTCCGGGCGGCGCAGCCGCAAGAGGCCCTCCGGCCGAGCCTCGCACGCCTCTTGTCGCTTCGCGACCCGGACAACAAGTTGTCCGGGCCACCCGGACCGTCGAGAGATCCCGTCGGTCCCCGGCGATCAGAACTGATCGGCGCTGATGACCTCGCCGCCGGCGCGGGTCGAGAGCTTCTGATAGACGCCGAGCCTGGCCCCGGGCAGGAGGGTCAGCCCGTAGGTCCCGATCGACGGGTAGGTCGGGTACGCCGGGGCCGTGCCCTGCGGTAGGCCGGCCATCTGGGGGGCGGGCACGGTCCACGAGTCGATCGAGTTCTTGAGGTAGTGGACCGAGCCGTCGCAGAACGCGGCGTTGACGCCGCCGGGGTGGAAGCTGATGGCGTTGTAGGCCCCGTAGTTGGACAGGGCCGTGTTGCCCGGGTCGTTGGCCGGGTCGCTGTAGAACCGAGCCCAGTTGGGCGGGAACCGGGCCTCGATCGGCCAGTCGGCAATCTGGCCGTCGTTCCAGACGTGGATCCCGGCCTGGGTGGACAGGTCGAAGAGGCCGTGGCCGTTTTCGATGAACATGAAGGTATTGCTCATGCCGTCGGTGATCGAGGCGACGCTGATCCGGCCGAGCTGGTCGAAGGCCCCGAGGCTGTGCGCCGCGCCCGCCGGGTCGGGGCCGAGGCCGCCCGGGCCGGCCGTGAACGAGTAGACGAACCACGGGCCGTCGTTGGCCGAGTAATGGTTGTGGAACTGCTTGGTGTTGGTCGACGGCCCGTACTGGAACGGGGTCGGCTGGAAGGCCGACGGGTCGCTCGGGCAGAAGAGGGTCGAGACCGCCACGCCGGCCAGGGTGTAGTTCGCCGGATGGAAGGTGAAGAGGTCGAAATTGTAGGCGTTGTAGGCCTGCCCCTGCTCGAAGTACTGGGCCATCCGCAGGAACATCGAGGGGCCGAAGAGCCCGGCGTTGTAGAGCATGCCGGGGGGAAGGACCCCGTTGGCCGACTCGTAATTGGCCGCCGCCAGGGCGAGCTGCTTCAGGTTGTTGGTGCACTGCGCCCGCCGGGCCGCCTCGCGCGCCGCCTGGACCGCCGGCAGCAGCAGGGCGATGAGCACCGCGATAATGGCGATGACGACCAGCAGCTCGATCAGCGTGAAGCCGCGGGCGCGGGCCCGCCGGGGCGTCGGGCGGATCATGGGGGGCTCCTGGGGAAAAGAGGAGGGCACGGACGGCCGGCGGCGCCGGCCCCGGCCCTGGCGAGTCATGGCCGTCTGACCTTGGATGGCTTGGCCTTGCCCTTCACGGCGTCGACGTCGGACGCGTTCGTCCGCGCCGTGTCGATGTGGATCGAGCCGGCCGGGCGCCCTTCACTCGGCGGGTTGCAGCCGACCGGCACCATCACGAGCGCCGCGAGGCCGAGGCAGGCGACCATCCCGCGACGTCGGGTCGCCGGATCGCGTCGATTCGAGGGCGAGAGTTGCATCGGGTCCCAGTCCGGGGGTGTCGAAAGCCTCGAGCGGCGTCGATCCGCCGCGACGGCCGATTGTACGGCGAAAGGCAACAATGTCGACTGGAATACTTGGAATCGCCGAGGTGATGTTTCGGTCCAGAGGCCGCCAAGCCGGCCTCGGCCCGTGCCCGGTTGCAAGAATGGAGCCACGGATGTCGGTCGGAGCCCGAATTGTCCTAAATCATTCGTAGTCCGTTGATTTCAAGTGATCGACATCAGACATTCTTTTGACAGATGTGATTCCTGATCGGGCAGTGTGCCGCGAATCCAGGCACGTCGGCGGGCCGAGGCCCCGGCGCGGGCGATCCGTTTGCACGGCGATGGCCGGCCGCTGATAATCCGGTCTCAGTTCGGAAGTCGTCGACGCGGGGTGCGTCCCATGTCTAGCCCGGAAGAGCGTCTGCCCTGGACGATCCGCGACCTGCTGCCGGAGGACCGGCCGCGCTGGACCGTCCGCCGGTTGATGACCTTCGTCGCGACCCTGGCGATCGGCCTGGGCCTGTTCCTGGGGATCGGACGGGAAATGGTGCGCAAGCGGCATTGTGATGTAATGGTGAAGAAGCATCTCGGGGCGGCGACGCGCCTTGCCAGGTCATTGCAGGCGCGGGTTGCCGACGACGAGACGATCCGGTTCCTTCGCGAGGACGAGCGGCGGGAGGCCGAGACGGCTCGCGCCTGGACGCTCCGCAACGCCGAATACCATGTCCGGTGGGCGCGAGAATTCCGACGGTTGGCCTGGCGCCCCTGGGCCGACCTGCCATCCGACCCGCCCTTCGACCTCCCGCCGGATGAATGAGAGCTGCGGGGAGCTGTCCCCGCGTCGAGCCAACCAGGAAGAGGAACCGCCGCGATGCCGACGATCAAGGACAAGCTGTCCGGGGGCGAGACCGTCCGCCTCTTCGGCGTGGGGCAGCTCATCAGCCCGAAGCTGGTCGAGATCGTCGGCCTGCACGGGGGGTTCGACGGGCTCTGGCTCGACTTCGAGCACGCCGGGTTCACGATGAAGGACGTCGAGCTCGCCACGCTCGCCGCCGACGCGCACGGCCTCGACCACTTCGTCCGCCTGCCGGCGACGGATTACGCGACGATCATGCGCTCACTCGAGGCGGGCGCGAATGGCGTGATGGTCAGCATGGTTCGATCCCCCGAGGAGGTCGAGCAGGCCGTCCGGTGGGCGAAGTTCTACCCCCGCGGCGAGCGCGGGATGAACGGGGGGAATCGGGACGGGAAGTACGGCTTGATTCCCATCGCCGACTACGCGAAACAGGCCAACGAGCGGACGTTCATCGGCATCCAGATCGAAACGGCCGGCGCGATGGCCTCGGTGGCCGAGATTGCGAAGGTCCCCGACGTCGACCTGCTGTTCGTCGGCCCGGCCGACATCAGCCAGGTGATGGGCGTGCCCGGCGACTTCGAGAACCCGAAGTGCCTCGATGCCATCGAGAAGATCGCCCGCGCCTGCGCCGACGCCGGCAAGCCCTGGGGCGTCGTCCCCCGCGGTCCTGATTATGCAAAGCGGATGGCCGGCTGGGGCTGCACGATGTTCGTCTTCGGCTTCGATATCCATGCCTTCCACGCGGGCATCCGGGCGGCGAAGGAGCGGTACGCGGGGTTCTTCGGGTGAACCCTTCCCGGGAGGGGCAATTCCCGACGACCCGCTGGAGCCGCGTCGTCGCGGCCGGCGACGGCGACGCGCCGGGGCGCGCGAGGCGCTGGCGGAGCTGTGCGCGGGCTACTGGTTCCCGCTCTACGCTTTCATCCGCCGCAAGGGGAACGACCCCGAGCGGGCGCTCGACCTGACGCAGGGCTATTTCGCCCGCCTGCTCGAACGGCGTCCGATGGCCGCGGCCGACCCCGCGCGGGGGCGGTTCCGCTCGTTCCTGATGGCCGACTGCGGCCACTTCCTCGCCCATGAGCGCGAGCGCGACCAGGCCGTGAAGCGCGGCGGACTCCGGGCCTTGCTCTCGATCGACGCGCGCGACGCCGAGGGCCGGTATTCGCTCGAGCCGGCGCACGAGGAGACGCCCGAGCGGCTCTTCGAGCGCGACTGGGCGCTGGCGCTTCTGGAGGGCGTGCTCGGCGGGCTCCGCGCCGAGTATGAGCGGACCGGCGCGGGGCCGTCTTTGAAGCGTTGAAAGGCGTGCTGACCGGCGGGGGGCGATCCGTGCCGCAATCGGAGCTGGCCGCGCGGCTGGGCACGACGGAGGCGGCGGTGCAGGTCGCCGTCCACCGGCTCCGCAAGCGGTATCGCGAAGCGGTGCGGGCCGCGATCGCGGCCACGGTGGCCGACGAGGGCGAGGTCGAGGACGAGCTACGGACGCTGTTCGCGGCGCTGGGGGCCTGATCCCCTCGTTCCCACGCTCCGCGTGGGAATGCCTCTCCCGACGCTCCGCGTCGTCCCCACGCGGCTCCCCGGAATGGCCGCGGAGCGGCCGAAGACGCATTCCCACGCGGAGCGTGGGAACGAGGGACGGCGGAAGAATCCCGCGTGACCTGTATGGTCTCGGCCGCGAATCCGGTATGAGAGACGTGGCGACCGATCCCCCCCTGCGACGGAGACCCGTCGATGTTCGACGCCCGTACCTGCCCCGACTGCGGCTCCGAGCTTCCGCCCCGCTCCCCCGAGGGCCTCTGCCCCCGCTGCCTGCTCGGGGCCGGGCTGAACAGTGACGCCCTGAGCGTGGGCCGCGGCGGCGACGTCGGCGCGACGATGTCGCTCGGCTCGGCCGGCGTGCTGGAGACGCTCTCGGCGACCCTCGGCGCCGTGCCCCGCGTCCTGCTCCGCGACACCGACGCCGGCCTCGAGCCGCCGCTGGTCCGGCCGGATCGCGAGGCGGGCGACGACTCGACTCGCTACCGGATCGACGGCGAGATCGCCCGTGGCGGGATGGGGTCTGTCCTCAAAGGCCGCGACCCCGACCTTGGCCGCGACGTCGCCATCAAGGTCCTCCGCGAGGACCTGCGCGACAACGCCGACATGGTCCGCCGGTTCGTCGAGGAGGCCCAAATCGGCGGCCAGTTGCAGCACCCGGGGATCGTGCCGATCTACGAGCTGGGCGCCTTCGCCGACCGCCGGCCGTTCTTCTCGATGAAGCTGGTCAAGGGGCACACGCTCGCCGGTCTGCTGGCCGATCGCGGCCATCCGTCCGACGGGCTGCCGCGGTTCCTGGCCATCTTCGAGTCGGTCGCGCAGACGGTGGCCTACGCGCACGCCCGGGGGGTGATCCACCGCGACCTGAAGCCGTCGAACGTGATGGTGGGCTCGTTCGGCGAGGTGCAGGTGATGGACTGGGGCCTGGCGAAGGTCCTGCCGCGCGGCGGGGTCGTCGACGACGCCTCGGCGGGCAAGCCGGCCCGCGACGAGACGGTGATCGCGACGGCGCGGAGCGGCTCGGGCGACTCGGACCTGTCCCACGCCGGGTCGGTGCTGGGGACGCCGAGTTACATGGCGCCCGAGCAGGCGCGGGGCGAGATTGATCGTGTCGACGAGCGGGCCGACGTGTTCGCGCTGGGGTCGATCCTCTGCGAGGTTCTGACGGGCACGCCGGCCTTCACGGGTCGTAGCTCGGGGGAGATCCAGCGCATGGCGGCGCGGGGCGACACGGTTGAGGCTTTCGCCCGGCTCGACGCGTGCGGGGCCGACCGCGAGTTGATCGCTGTGGCGAAGGGCTGCCTGTCGAGCGAGCCGGAGGACCGGCCGCGCGAGGCGGGGGCCGTGAGCGGCCGGCTGACGGGCTACCTGGCGGGCGTGCAGGAGCGGCTCCGCTCGGCCGAGCGCGAGCGGGCCGCGGCGGAGGCCCGCGCCGAGGAGCAGGGGAAGCGGCGGCGGGTCCAGGCCGTGCTCGGGCTGGCCTTCACCGGGCTGCTCGTGCTCGGCGGGGCATTCGCGTGGTGGGCCCAGGAGCAGGGGCGGGCCCGCCGGGCCGAGAAGGATCGGGCGGTGGGCCGGGCCCTGGAGGACGCCATCGCGCGGTTCGGCCAGGCGCAGGGCGCCGACCGCAACCTCACGCTCTGGGCCGAGGCCCGCGCCGCCGCCCTCCACGCCGGAGAGCAGGCGGCCGCCGCGGGGGCCCCCGCCGAGGTCCGACGCCGGATCGACGGGCTCCTCGCCGAGATCGGCCGGATCGAGAAGAACCGCACGCTCGTCGCCTCGCTGCTTGAGATCCATGCGAGCATGGGGGACAACCTCGGCGCGATGGGCAACCAGGACTTCCTCGGCACCGAGGCCCAGTACGCCCGAGCGTTCCGCGACTACGGGACGGACCTGTCCCGACTCGCCCCCGAGCAGGGCGAGGCCCTTCTCGGCGAGTTGGCCGGCGAGGTGAAGGTGGAGATCGCCGCGGCGCTGGACGACTGGGCTTACGTGGGGTGGGGCGGCGGCTTCGGGACGCCGAACGTATGGCTATTCTCCATCACCCGGCTCCTCGACCCTGACCCGACCCGCGACCGGATCCGCGACGCCGTGCGGGGCCGGGACGGGCCCGCGCTCGTCGAACTTGCCGAGGGGCTCGACCCTACTGCCCATCCCGTGCAGACAGTCAATCTCCTGTCAGTGTACCTCTGGGTCGTCGCCCATCGGCCGGACCTGGCGACGAAGCTCCTGAGGGCCTCCCAGCCGCATCACCCGGGCGACCTCCAGATCAACGTCAACCTGGCCTACTTCTTGAACGGCGAGCGTCGTTATGCCGACGCCCTCCCCTACGGCATGGCCGCCGTCGCCGTGCGACCCCGAGAGCGCGGTCGGCTGGAGGGACCTGGCCGATTCCCTGGGGGGGCTCGGGCGCGATGAGGAGTCCCGCGCCGCCTATCGTCGGATCGCCGAGCTCTCCCCGAATCGTGGGCATTTCTCCTGAAGGTCGGCTCCGAGCTGGAAGCGGCGGGGCGGCACGAGGCGGCCGTCGCGGAGTACCGCAAGGCGGCGGCCCTGGCCGAGGCCCATCCGGTCACGGGCTTCATGGTCGGACTCGCCAGGCGGCGGGAGCGGATCGACTTCCCCGAGGAGGTGCTCTCCGGGTTCCGGAGCCGCGTCGGGGAGCAGCCGGCCTCGGTGGCGGCGCGGATGACCCTGGCCAACTTCCTCTACGCCGCCGGCCGGTTCGAGGAGGCCCTGGCCCTGCATCGCGAGGCCATGCGGCTCCGGCCCGACGACGAGCCGGCCCGTCACTTCTTCGGCCACTTCCTGAAGGACGTCGTGAAGGACCCGCACGCCGCCGAGGCCGAGTTCCGCGAGTCGATCCGGCTCAAGCCCGACCGCGGCGAGACGCGCCGCGACATCGCCGAGGCCCTCCGGGCCCAGGGGAGGGTTCCGGAGGCCGTCGCCGAGTACCGCGAGGCGATCCGGCTCGAGCCCGGGGAGGCCGTGTTCTACAACGGTCTCGCCTGGGCGCGGCTCACCGCCCCCGACGCCCGTCACCGCGATCCGGCCGAGGCCCTGGAGTACGCTCGGAAGGCCGTCGCCCTGGCCGCGGACCACGGGGGTATCGCCAACACCTTGGCGCTGGCCGAGTACCGCAACGGCAACCTCGACGCGTCGCTTGCCGCGAGCGAGCGGTCGATGGCGCTGAGGAAGGGCGGCGACGCCTACGACTGGTTCGTCGTCGCCCTGGCCTCCGCGAAGAAGGGGGACGTCGGCCGGGCGCGGGCCTCGTTCGATAAGGCGGTCGCCTGGACGAAGGAGAAGGCCCCGCGGGACGCCGAGCTGCGCGGCTTATGGGCCGAGGCGGCCGAGGCGCTGGGCCTGCCGCGCCGGACGACGGCCCGACGCCCGCCCCGGCTCGGGCGCGAGACCGTGAGCCGGCCCGCGATCCCCGGGGCGGCTCGATCACGCCCCCGAGGCCCCGCTCAAAACGGTAGGGTCCGCTATTGCGGACCATCCAGAAGGCGAAGGTCTCGAAGGCGGTCCGCAATAGCGGACCCTACAGGCCGGTGCATTCCTGTCAGCCGATCTCAATAGTGATATCGGCACGCGATGATCCGGATCGTCTCGTCGGAGACGACGTAGACGAGCCGGTGCTCCCCGTCGATCCGTCGGGACCAGGCCCGCGCAGCTCGTGGCGGAGCGGCTCCGGCTTACCGGTCCCCTCGAAGGGAGTCCGCTGGACCTCGCGGATCAGGCGGACGACCCGCAGGGCCGTCTTCCGATCCCGCTCGATCCACCAGGCGAGGTCATCGAAGGCGTCGGCGTCGAACTCGATGCACTTCAGCCGGCTTCGGACTCGTCGAGCCCGAGCCGATTCGTCGCCTTGTCGATGGGGACGCCCCCGGCCCGCGCCATCGCGCCGAGGAGGCGACGGCGCATGGCCTCGCTCTTGAGGAGGTGGTGCGTCTCGAGCTCCGCGCTGATCTCGCGCCAGATGTCGATCGGGACGACCACGCCCGTGACGTCGCCCCGCTCGTTGGAGAGGTAGAGCAGATCCGAGCCCGGCATGCCGAGGCCTCCTCGATCCCGCGTCTTCGAAGCCGACGAGACCATTGTCGCGCAGACCCCGGAGTCGCGGGCAAGTCCACCCGGCCGGCTCAGTCCGCCTTCCACGGGTCGTAGCTGCCGAACGACCAGACGTGGCCCTCGGGGTCGCGGCAGGCGAAGCCGCGGCCGCCGTAGGACTCGTCGCGGATGGCGATCTCGATCGAGGCGCCGGCGGCCTCGGCCCGCTTGAAGATGGCGTCGGGGTCGGCGGCGACGACGTAGATGCTCTGCGTGGCGCCGCCGACGTCGTTCGGCTGCTTCAAGAGGCGGCTGACCTCGGAGTCGACGACCGAGCCGAGCATGACCATGCCGCCGCCCAGGCCGAGCTGGGCATGAGCGATCGTGCGGCCCGGGCCGGGGACGATGAGGTGCTTCTCGAAGCCGAAGGCGGCGCAGAGCCACTCGATGGCGGCCGGGGCGTCGCGGTAGCGCAGGCAGGGGATGACCGCGGCGGTCGAGGCCCGGGCGGGCGAGGCCATGGGGCGAACTCCTCGTACTCGTTCTTGGGCCGACGGACAGCGACCCGCGCCTCCACGGCGTGTTTGCACTCTGCACTCGTCTTCAGTGCGGAGTGCGGAGTGCAGAGTGCGGAGTGCGGACGGGTTCGGAGGGATGTGGGGGCGTCAGGGGCCGCCGCGGGAGAGCTCGGCGGAGCGCTTCTGTTCGAAGGCGGCGAGCAGGCCGTCGTTGAGCTTGCGGTAGAGCAGCGAGCGGAGGGAGGGCGAGGGCTCCTTGGCGATCCACTCCTGGGCCGACTTGGCCAGGCCGCGGCGACCCTGCGACTCGGCGACGGCGGCCAGGGCGATCGGCGGGTTGGCCGGGTTGGCGTAGAGCACGATCGCGGCGCGGGCGTCGTCGAACCGGCCGAAGGCGATCAGGCTGTCGATCAGGACGCCGACGAGCGTCTCGCGCGGGTCGGCCAGCGGCACCTCGGCGATCGAGCGGGCGGCCTCCTGGTAGTTGCGCGTGGCATCCGCGGGGCGGCCGAAGATGACGTCGTTCTCGGCGATCTTGAGATAGGCGTCGGTGCGGACCTCCGGCTGCGGGATCGTCGCGGCGGCCTGCTCGGCCCGCTCGAACTGCCCGGAGACCGCGGCGTTGGTCGCGATGGCGATGAGCGCGCGGTCGCGCCAGACGGGCCGAGCGTCCTTGGTGGCGTGCTCGATCGCGGTGACAATCAGGCCGTCGGCGAAGTTGCGGATCGAGGCGGGGAGCCGCTTGGGGTCGGGTCGGGTGCCGAGCAGGCGAAATGGCTCGCGGACGAGCGAGGCGCTGCCGATCGACTCGCTCTCGACCACGCGGTAAGTCGTCTCGGACCGCGCCGAGGGGTTCTCGATGGCGAACGAGAGGCGGAACGCGAGGTCCCACTCCTGGCGGCCCTGCTCGAGGTTGGCGGCGCGGTCGTTGCCGGGCTGGAGCGGGGCGGGCAGGCCGGGCGACGGGCGCTGGGCCGGCTCGAAGACGCGGATGTCCCGCATGTGCTCCTCGGCCAGCGAGAGGGCGGCCTCGATGACGTTGACGATCCGCTGGTCCCGCAGGGTGTCGTTGGTGACGAGCTGGGCGTCCTGGGCGGCCTGGAAGACGGCCTTATGGCCGAAGTCAGGACGCCCGAGGAAGATCGAGGTCCGGGCGACGCGGACCAGGGCGAGCGAGCGCTCGCCGGGGTCGACGATGGCAAGGGCGTCGCGCATCAGCTCCTCGGTGCCGCGGCCGATGAGCCGCTCGACCTCGCCGGGGACGACGACGCGGGGCGACTCGAGCGGGTCGAACCGCGGTCCGGTCGGTCCCTGGGGTCCGTAAATACTCGGCCCGCCGGCGGGCCGCATGAACGGGCGGCCGCTGGTCGCACCGAGGCCGCCCGACTCCATGCCCGTGCCGGTCGCGCCGGGGCCGCCCGCCTCCAGGCCGGTGCCCGTGCCGGCTCCGCTGCCGCTGGCCGGCTGCTGGGCCAGCGCGGGTTGCGCCAGGCCGACGATCAGGGTCAGGCCCAGGCCGAATCCCAGGGCCGGGGAAGGCCGCGGAGTCGCGTGTGGTGGTCATCGATGCCGGTCCTAGGGGGTATCCGGGCCGGGCCCGGCGGCTTGTCATCTATCTGATGAGGGGCGGCGCGGGGCGTGCGCGGCCCGACGATAGTCCTCCCTGAAGGATTCCGCGCGTTCGGCCCCCGGTCAAGGGCCGACGGCTCAAGTCGCTGCGCCGGGCGGCCGATATCGGCTCGAATCTGCCGGTCGCGGCGAGTCGGGGGGCGTCCCGGATGGCGCAGGGACGCCCGTCCCACCCGAGCGAACTCAGGAATGCCGGTGGTGCGGGCCTGCGTGCCCGCCGTCCCTCGCGAAGATCCGCCGGGGATTTTCGAGCAGCACCACACGCGCCACCTCCAGCGCCTGCTCGGCCGACCAGCCGCGGCGCTTCATGGAGTCCTCGGCCAGGGTCTCGGCGAGGATCGTCTTGTACATGGTGAACTTGGGAAGGACGAACTCGAGCTTGTAGGCGTCGGAGTAGTAGCCGAGCGAGCTTCGTCTTCGGCACCGCCTGAAGCCGGGCCTTCAGGTCGGCGGCGATGAACGTCGGAACGTTCGAGTACCACCAGTGTCCGTTCGGTACCACGTTGGGGAAGATCCACGCGTAGGCGACCAGCTCGGCCCCGGCGTCGGGCGAGAGCGTGGAGATCGGGAACGTCACGCTCGCGAAGTGGTTGAACAACTCCTGATAGTCATGCAGGCTCACCCGCCGGTCGAACAGGTCGCGGCCCCCTTCCACGCCGGCGGGATAAACGTTGCGGAGCGGGCCGATCATCAGGTCGAACGGCAGCTTGAACTCGGCGCAGAACTCAGCGAGCATCCAGAAGACGGCCCGGCGGATGTCGTCATGCTCCTCCGGGCGGAGGTCCATGCCGTGGATCGCCCGGCGGATCGGCGTCACCGCCCGCTTTGGCTCGGCCCTCAGGGGTGCGAAGTCGGGCGGCAGGCTGATCGCGCAGGCCCCTGCCCCCTTGGCCGTGAATCGCTCGAAGAGCTTGCCGACTGCCTCGCGGAGCGTCGCGTAATCCTGCACATCGATGCCGGTCGACGTCCGCAGTCGCTCGATTGTCGCCGGCAGGTGGAGTTTCAGGACCAGGTCGTCGGTCCGCAGGCAGGGGACGAACTTGCTCGTGTCCCACCCCTCGAGCGGGTCGTCAAATTCGTTGGTCAGGAAGATGGCGTCGAGGCGGGTCCTGTCCCAGACCTCGCGGTCCCACGCGGCGCCTGATTGGGATTTGTCGGCGCGATCGATCAGGTCGTCGATCGTCTCGGGGGTGATGCGTTCCTCGAAGCCGTGGAACGTCCTCGCGATGGCGGCGAGCCAGGAATACTGGACCGTGTTGTCGATCCGGTCGAGGAATCGGGAGAGGTTCGCGCCCGCTCGCGGGGCTCGAGGCCGGGGTCGGCGAACTCGGCGGGCATGCCGGCGGAGTGGCAGAGTTCGGTATAGTAGTGGTAGCCGAGAATCTCGTCGAAGTTCCGCGCCGCCGGCCGGTGGGGATTGATGTGCGAGTGGGGGTCGAAGATCGGCCAGCGGGCCATCTCGTCCAGGAGCTCGCGGGCGGCGGGGTCATGGGGGGCGGGGATGGGCATCGGCGTCGGTGCTCGTCGGGGCTGCGGAGGGATTTCGCCAGGCTAGCGGTGGCTCCGGGGGTTCGCAAGGGGCGGAGGGACTTAAGGCAGAATGCAAAAGGCACAAGGCAGAGAGCAGAAAGCGGAAAGAGACAAGGCGGCGCATCGCGGGGTCGAGTCGGCTGACTTCCCCTCCTGCCTTGTGCCTTGTGCCTTCTGCTCTTCGCTTTCCTGCTTTCGGTCCCTTGCTCTCCCGTCCCGAGACCACGGGAGGCCCTCGGCTCACCCATGAACATCCTCGTCACCGGGGGCGGCACCGTCGCCCCGATCGACGACGTCCGGCACATCACCAACGCCTCGTCGGGCCGGTTCTCCTCGAAGATCACCGAGGCGGCCCTCGAGCGCGGCGGGCGGGTCTGGCACCTCCACACGCCGGGCGCGCTGCTGCCGTTCCACGAGGCGACGCGGTTCGATCCCGATGCGGACCCGTTCGATGAGCTCGAGCGCATCCGCTTCTTCAAGGCGAATCGCGACGCCCACCGCGACCGTCTGACGCTCATCCCCCTTCAAACCGGCACCGTCCCCGAGTATGCCGAGGCCCTCCGGTCGGTCCTGACCGAGCAGCCGATCGACGTCGCGCTGCTGGCGATGGCCGTCTCGGACTACGCGCCGCTGCCGGTCGCGGGCAAGCTCTCGTCGGACGAGGAGGAGCTCGTCATCCGCTGCCAGCGCGTGCCCAAGGTCATCAACGCGGCCCGCGAGTGGGCGCCGGGCGCGTATCTTGTCGGCTTCAAGCTGACCTCGGGCGCGTCGGAGGAGGAGACCGTCGCTCGGGCCCTGCTGGCCAACGAAACGACCCGCGCCGACCTGACCGTCGCCAACGATTTGCAGACCTATCGCGAGGGCCGGCACACGCTGCATCTGGTCCGGTCGGGCCATCCAGTCGAGCGGCTGGGCGGCCATGGGGACCTGGCCGGGCGGCTCGTCCAGCGGGTCATGCGCTGGGCGGGGGAGCGGCGGAGGGAGGGTTGAGGCGACGTCGAAAGTTGCCGGCGGCGACTTACCCCCCACCCTACGCTCCCCCTCAAGGGGGGAGGGTTTTCCTTCCCCGTCCGATCTGAAAATGTCCCCTCCCCCCTCTAGGGGGAGGGTAGGGTGGGGGGTGGTTCGAGCCAAGGCCGTGCGGAAGCCGCTCGATGTCAGGCGAAGTCCCCACCCCCGATCGCGTCTACTTCCCCGAGCTCGACGGTCTCCGGTTCGTCGCGTTCCTGCTCGTGTTCGGCTTCCACGGCGGTTTGCCCTGGCTGGAGGAGGCCGTCACGCTGCTGACGCTCCCGCTGTTCATGGTCGCCCAGTGGCTCGGTCCGTGGGCGATGAACCGCGCGGCCGACATCGGCCCGGCCGTCGGCCGCGCCATCGCGGGCAACGGCTGGGTCGGCGTGCAGCTCTTCTTCATCCTCAGCGGGTTTCTCATCACCACGCTGCTGCTCCGCGAGGAGGCGCGGTTCGGGCGGGTGGATTTGAAGGCGTTCTGGGTCCGCAGGGCGTTGCGGATCTGGCCGCTGTATTACCTGGTCGTCGCGCTGGTGTTCTTTGTCATCCCCGCGCTCGACGGCCGGCTCCGCGACCCGGAGCACGCGGCGATGGTCGGGCGGCACCTGCCGTGGTTCCTCGCGTTCCTGGGCAACTGGTCGATGATCGTCCTGGGCCCGATCCCGGACGACCGCGTGACGATCCTCTGGAGTGTCTGTGCCGAGGAGCAGTTCTACCTGATCTGCCCGCTGATCGTGGCTCTGGTCGGGCGGCGCTGGAGGCTGGTGGTTGTCGCCCTGGGGATGGCGCTGGCGGTGGGCGTGCGGGCGTGGGTCGCCTCGCGGGGCCTGGGGCGGCTGGCGATCGCGTACAACACGCTGGCGCATCTCGACACCATGCTCAGCGGAGTGGCGCTGGCCATCCTCTTCGACCGATTCCCGCCAGGCCCGCGCGCCGCGGGTGCGGCGAAGGTCTGGGGCTGGGTCGTACTGGCGGCGAGCGTCTGGATCATGACCCGCGGCGAGCTGGGGCACGAGACGTTCGCGAGGAAGACGTGGGATTACCTCGTCGTCTGGGCAACCGGGCTGGGCGTGGTCACCTATCCCATGCTCCGCCCCGGACTGTCGCGCCGGGTGCTGACGTTCGGGCCGGTCGTCTGGCTCGGGCGGATCAGCTACGGGCTGTATATGTATCATGAGGTCGCCCTCGTCATCTTCCGGAGCGGGACCGCGTTGACGACCGCCGGATCGGTGGCGGCGCTGGGGACGACGATCGCGCTGGCCTCGGCGTCGTATTATGGGTTCGAGCGGTACTTCCTGCGGCTCAAGCGGTCGTGGACGCGGGTGCCGTCGCGGCCGGTGTGAGGCGGGCCAATCGGCCGCCGTGCTCCCGGGAAGGCCGCGCCCGCCGGCCCGGTCCGCCTCCCGTTGAACACGCCCGCGGAATCAGCGATAACCTGAGGCATGACCCGGACGCTCGACACCTTCCCCGTAACCACGTTCCCGCGCCGGCCCCCGATCCGCCTGGCGTTCGGTTCCCTGTTCTGGCGGCTGATGGGCCTGCTGACGCTCTTCTTCGCGCTGATCCTGGGCCTCGCTGCCCTCGGGCGCGTTCCCGCCGGCGCAGCGTCTGGGATTCTTCCTCTTCACGATGCCCGGCGCCGCCGCGATCGCCTTCTTCCTCGCCGCCACGGGCACGGTCGTCGTCGACCTCGCGGTCCGCCTGATCGTCCGCCCGCGAATGCTCGCCTGGCTGGCCCCGAAAGGCGACCCGATGCACGCCGACTTCCACCTGGAGCCTCGGGAACGGGTGACCGCCGAGACGCCCGCGCGATATTCCCTGGGCCGCGCGTGGTCCCCGGGCCGGCTCGTGCTGACCGACCGGCGGCTGCTCTTCCTGCCGGGCGCCTGGGACGTCGAGCCGTGGGCCTGCCCGCGAGGCCGGGTCCAGGGCGCCCGTCCGTCCGAGCCGCCCCGCGCCTTCTGGGGCCTCGTCCGCGGCGTGCCGCCCCGGCTTGAGGTCGCCGTCGACAACCACATCCACCGCTTCGCTCTCCTCGATGCCCCCGCCTGGTCGCAGATCGTCGTCGGCGCCCCCCATCCCGCGGAGCCCCTCTCCCCATGACCCGCCGCGGAACCGTCGTCATCTCCGACTTCCTCGAAGACTCCGAATACGAAACCGCCGTCCTCGGCCCCGGCGTCCGCGTGATCGTCGCGCGGGCCCGCGTCGAGGACGACCTCGCGCCGGTGCTGCCCGAGGCCGACGCGATGATCCTCTTCCACGACATCGAAGCGATGACCGACGCGACGTTTTCCCGCGCCCCGCGGCTCAAGGCCGTCGTCCGCGCGGGCGTGGGCACCAACAACGTCGACCTGCTCGCCGCCAGCCGGCGCGGGATCGGGATCTGCAACGTGCCCGACTACGGGACGGAGGAGGTCGCCGACCATGCGATCGCGATGCTCCTGGCCCTGGTCCGCCAACTGCCCGAATCCGACGCCTCGATGCGCCGGGGCGAGTGGGACTACCGGATCGCCTCGAACGCCGTCCGCCTCCGCGGCAAGACGCTCGGCCTAGTCGGCTGCGGCCGGATCGGCACGGCCACGGCACTGCGGGGCAAGGCTTTCGGGTTGGATGTCGCCTTCTTCGACCCTTATGTGGCGCCTGGCCTCGACAAGGCCCTCGGCATCCGCCGTTCTGCGACACTTGACGCGTTGCTCGCCGAGAGCCACTTCGTCAGCCTGCACTGCGACCTCCGCCCGACGAGCCGGCACCTGATCGACGCTCGGGCTTTTGGGTCGATGCGTCCCGGCGCGATCGTGATCAACACGGCACGCGGCCCGGTCATCGACCAGTCGGCGCTGGTCGATTCGCTGGATCGAGGGCATCTCTACGCCGCCGGCCTCGACGTCTTCGAGCACGAGCCGCTGAACGATGAGCGGATTCGCAAACATCCGCGCGTGCTGCTCTCGCCGCACTCGGCGTTCTACAGCCGGGAGGGGTTCATCGAGCTGAGGACGAAGGCGGCGCAGGAGGTCGGGCGGGTGCTGGACGGGGAGGCGCCGGTGAATCTGGTGAATGGGGCGGGGATCGTTTCGCCGAGGCTCGTTCTCTGAATATCTCCGAGATCGGCCGGGTGGCCGGGGCAGAGCGAAGCGGTGCCCCGGAACGGGACGGCGCCGGCGATCGTCCTCCGGGGCACCGCTTCGCTCTGCCCCGGCCACCCGGGGTCGGTCTCCGGCCAAGAGAAACCTCCTTGCGGCCGAAGTCCGATCCGTGCGATCCTGGTTCGACCCGATCGGGTCCCGCGCACGTCTTCCCGCCCCGGTTCTCTCCCCCGAGGCACGCCGCGTCATCGAAATCCACGCCGAATCCGGGAGGAGAGATGGACGATCGCACCGGTCCGAGCCAGGGGGCCCGCCAGCTGTCACGCGGCCTCACCCGCCGCGATTTCGCGCGGATGGCCGCCTTGCTGTCAGCGGGCGCGACCCTGCCGTTCTACAACGAGTCGGCCCTGGCGCAGGACCTGAGGGCCATCGCCAAGATCCCGCCCGACGCCGTGCGGCTCAACGCCAACGAGAACCCGATGGGCCCCTGCCCCGCGGCCATCGAGGCGATGCGTAAGGTCCTCCCGGAGGGCGGGCGCTACTTGTTCACGTATAGTTTTGAGTTCATCGACATTCTGGCCGCCCAGGAAGGCGTGCCGTCGTCGCACGTGCTGCCGTTCCCGGGGTCGAGCGACCCGCTCCATCGGTCGATCATGGCCTTCACGTCGGCCAGGCGGCCGTTCGTGACCGCCGACCCCGGGTACGAGGCCCCCGAGCGCGCCGCGCGGTTCGTGGGGGCGAAGGTCATCCAGGTCCCGCTCCGCAAGGATTACTCGCACGACCCGATCGCCATGGCCCGCGCCCACCCCGAGGCCGGCGCGATCTACGTCTGCAACCCGAACAACCCGACCGGCACCGTCACGAAGAAGGCCGACATCGACGCCCTCGTCGAGAGCAAGCCTAAGGGCTGCATCGTCGTGATTGACGAGGCCTACCTCCACTTCACCACGGCAACCAGCCCCGCCACCGACCTCGTCGCGGCCGGGAAGGACGTGGTCGTCCTGCGGACCTTCTCGAAGCTCTACGGCATGGCCGGCCTCCGCGCTGGCGCGGCGATTGCGCGGCCCGACCTGCTGGACAGGCTCAAGGCTTACGGAGGCCTGGGCATCATGCCCGCCACCGGGATGATCGGCGCGACCGCGAGCCTCAAGGAAAAGGATCTCGTCGCCGAGCGACGCAAGACGGTGGCCTCGATCCGCGAGGACCTCTTCTCCTGGTTCGATAAGAAGGGATATGCCTACATCCCGTCCGAGGCGAACATGGTCCTCGTCGAGGGCAAGGGCCCCGGCCGGCAGACGACCGAGGCGATGCTCGCGCACAAGGTCGCCGTCGGCCGCTCGTGGCCGTCGCTGCCGCATCATGTGCGGGTAACGATCGGCACGCGCGAGGAGATGGGGAAGTTCAAGGCGGCGTTCGAGCGGGTGATGGAGGCGTGAGTCGCCCCGCCTTGCCCCAATGATCGGGTGGCCCGGACAACTTGTTGTCCGGGCGGCGCAGCCGCAAGAGGCAGGTGCGGCGCGTGGGCCCGATGCCGGCGCCCGCGGACCTCTCGTCGCTCCGCGACCCGGACAACAAGTTGTCCGGGCCACCCAGAGAGGTTCTGCTTCCGATAACGATGCGCGGCCTCAAGATCCTTCTCGGCCGCAATTTGTGTCGAGCTCGTCTCGTTATCTGCCGAATCCAGAAAAATCACCGAATTCCCGCGAACCTCTCGATCGTCTACAATGTCTCTGTCGTGAACACCGGGCGACCTTCATGGGGTCGGCCCGGCGTTTCGAGTTTTGGGCCGGGGGCGGGCCCCGGCGGGAACGAGGTCTCGGGAGCCTAACGGGAACCCCTTTCACTCGTCTTCAGAGAGCGGGGGCCATTCGTCCCCGGTCGCGACGGCCCTGACCGAAAGGCCGGGCCGGCGCGGTGTCAGTCGTCTCGCTCCATCCCGCCAAGAACGGCGGAAGTGAGGGTCCAGTCATGTCGAACCGCACGAACCGGACGCTGTCGGCCAACACCCTTCGGCTGAACCTCGGCACGCGGTCGTTCGCCGTCCTTACGGGCGCGGACAACGGTATGACCATGCAGACCCTGCGCTTCCGTCACGCCTCCCATTCGGGAGCCGCTGCGCACGTCGAGAGGATGCCTTCCGTTCCGTCGATTATCATGCCCGCGTTTTCACCGGCGAAGCCGGATGGGAAACGCGGGGATGCCGACGGCGCGAAGCGCACGCTCGACTCGTCGCCCCGCTCGTCGTGGCCCTATTCGCTCACATGGAGCTGGGGCCGGGCGTTCGGGAGCCAGGGTCAGGTCGTCGCCGAAGCCCCGCCCGAGTCGAGACAGGTCGTCGTATTCGACGTCCCGTCCGACCGGTCGGTACGCCGTCAGGGCCAACCGACGAGGCAAGCCCAGCCGAGGCCAGCCGCCCCGGCCCGAGCTTGCCAGGCGTCATGGCCCGCGGGCCGGTCGGCCCGAGCGAATGACCCGTTCCCTGCCTCCGCCATCGTCTCATAGAGACGACGCGGGGGCGATGAACGCCAGCCGTCTCGTCCCCCGAGACACCACCGATCGCTGACGAAGAGGCTCGATCCCGCGCGACCGTCATTCGGCCACGCACGGACCCCGATCCCCTTCTTCGCGTTCCCAAAGGTCTCCGGCACGCCGAGAGGGTCGGCGGCGCGGAAGTCGGATCATCCCCGTCGCGAACGCTCGCGACGACTCGATCCGTCGGCTCGCGTCCCAGCCGTCACCGTCGACCGTCGCTATCGGCCCGGGCACACCGCCCCGTGGCCTCGAGACGGTCCGATCCGTGTGCGTTCGGCACGCCCGCCCCCCGTGCATCGAGGCCGGAGGGTCGGGCGGGATTCCCCCGGAGGGGGAGAAGAAGGGTGATCCCGTGTTGGCGACCTTGCGAGAGCCTTTGGTCCGAGAACTGAGCCCCGCCAGTGCGACGTCGACCGCCGGCAAGTGGACCGAGCTGGCGATCCTGGTCCGTCGCGCCCAGCGGGGCGACCGCGAGGCGTTCGGCCGGCTGGCCGAGCAGTTCGAGCGGACGGTCTACGCCGTCTGCTTGCGGCGGCTCGGCAACCCGAGCGAGGCTCTCGAGCTGACGCAGGAGGTCTTCCTCCACGTCATGAAGCGGATCGGCCAGCTCCGCGACCCCGAGCGGTTCGCCGGCTGGCTCCGCCAGGTCGCCGCGCGGATGGCGATCAACCGGGCCACGCGCCGGCTGCCGCCGCCGAGCGTCGACACCGACGTCCTCGAAGGCGCCGGCGCCGACCGCGACGACCCGCTCGACGAGCTGATCGCCCGCGAGCGCGCCCAGCGGCTCTACGAGGGCCTCTCGCGGCTCAAGCCGCTCGACCGCGAGACGTTGGTCGCCTTCTACATCCGCGGCCAGTCTCTCCTGGAGATGGCCGAGGACGTCGAGGCGCCCGTCGGGACCATCAAGCGCCGGCTCCATACGGCGCGGAAGCGTCTGAAGGCCGTCCTCGAAGACAGCGTCGCCGACGCCACGGAGTGGTCCGACGGCGCGGCCGATGAAGTGGACATGGAGGATGTGGAGTCGCCGTTTGAGATGTGCGTCTGATCTCTGTCGCCTCGCTCCGCCGCTCTGCGGCGGAGCGAGTCTTTCGGGCTTCAGGTCCTGTCCAGCGCCTGTGCCAGATCCCCCCACAGATCGTCCACATCCTCGACCCCGACCGAGAGTCGGATCAGCCCCGGCGTGATGCCCTGGCGGGCCCACTCCTCGGGCGACTGGAAGCGGTGGCTGGTGGTCGTGGGATGGCTCAGGGTGGTCGAGACGTCGCCCAGGCTGGGGGCGTAGGGGATGTGCTTCAGGGAGCGGATGAAGGCGTCGGCCCGGTCGCGGGTGCCGAGATCGAAGCTCATCATCGCGCCGAAGCCGTCGGCGAAGATCCGGGCGGCGAGGGCGTGGTCGGGGTGGGAGGGAAGGCCCGGATAGAGGACCGAGGCCACGGCCGGATGCCCCTCGAGTCGGCGGGCTAACTCGAGGGCGTTGATCGACGTCTGGCGGACGCGCAGGGCCAGCGTCGAGAGGCCGCGGAGGGCGAGCCAGCTATCGAACGGGTTCCCCGTCAGGCCAAAGGTGCTCGCGAGGTTCGCCAGGCGGTCGATCGAAGTCTTGCGCCCGACCACGAGGCCCAGCGTCACGTCGCTGTGGCCGCCGATCAGCTTCGTCGCCGAGTGGACGACCAGGTCGGCGCCCAGCGCGAGGGGGCGGCTGAGGAGCGGGGCGAACGTGTGGTCGACGGCCAGTGGGACGCCGGAGTCGCGGGCCACCTCGGCCAGCCCCGTGATGTCGGCGACGCGCATCAAGGGGTTGGAGATCGACTCGACGAAGGCGAGCTTGGTCTTGCGCCGAAGGGCCTCGCTGAGGGTCTTGGGGCGGGAGGCGTCGAAGGTTGAGTGCTCGACGCCGAACCGCGCGAGCTCGCGTCCGACCAGGCCGACGGTCCGGCCGTAGAGGCCGGCCGAGAGCGCGACATGGTCGCCCTCGTCCAGGTGGCTGAGAAAGAGGGCGGCCTCTGCGGCCATGCCCGAGCCACAGACGAGGCCGGCCTCGGCGCCCTCGATCGCGGCGACCTTCGCGGCGAGCTGGGCCGAGTTGGGGTGGGCGTCGCGGGCGTAGATGAAGCCCGACTCGCGGCCCTCGTAGATGGCGTCGACCTGGGCGAGGTCGGCCACCTCGTAGACGGAGCTCAGGTGGATCGGCGGCGAGACGGGGCGGGTCGCGGTCGGGCGAGGGTCGGCGGGGCGGGCGCAGGTCGTGGCGGGCGATTCGGGCTCGGGGTCGGCCATCGGGGCGGCTCCGGGGCGTCTGCGAGAAGGCAGAAGGCAGAGAGTACAGGGCAGACAACACAAGGCAGAAAGCACAAGGCACAAGGAGGATAAGGATCCCTGGCGCCGGGTGCCATTCCCCCGCCGGTCCTGTCCGGTGTGCCTTGTGCTTTCTGCCTTCTGTTTTCTGCCTTTCGCAAACCCTCTGGAGCCCGCGTCGGCTCAGTGCACGCTCGCCGCCTTCTTGTGGACGCGTCCGGCGGTGCCGAGGAGGACGATCGCCTCGCCCAGGGCTCGCAAGGCCGAGCGCGACTTGCCGGCGGCGCGGGCCTCGTCGGCCTGCCGGCGGTAGGCGGTCAGCATCGTCCAGTCGACGGGCCAGGTTCGCTCGATGGCCGTCGCCTGGGCCTTGCGGACCTGGTCGCTGAGCGCGTCGACCGCGTCGGCGTCGAGCACGCAGGGGCACGTCCGGTAGATGTGCTCCTCGACGGGCTCGGGCTCGGCCTTCTTCCGGCCGAAGAGCCGCTTGAGGAACCCGCCGCCGGCGCGGCCGTTACGGTCGACGCCGGCCGGGGGCCGTGGGATGTCCTGCGCGCTCTCGGGCTCGACCCACGGGCCGATCCGGGCCAGGACGACCGTGATGTTGTCCTGCCCGCCGCGGAGGTTCGCCAGGCCGATGAGATATCGGGCGGCGTCCTTGGGGTGGAAGTTCGCGGCGAACATGCCCAGCTCCGGGTCCTCGACGTGGCCCGAGAGGCCGTCGGAACAGAGCAGGAAGACGTCGCCCGGCTCGAGGGGGAGCGGGCCCTCGATGTCGACCTCGACGTTGGGGTCGGGGCCGAGGCTCCGGGTAATGACGTTACGCGGCACGGCCTTCATCGCCTCCTCGGGCGAGAGGTGGTTCCGGCGCACGAGCTCCCAGGCCAGGCTGTGGTCGAACGAGAGCTGGTCGATCGTCTCGCCCCGCACGCGATAGACCCGCGAGTCGCCGACGTGGGCGATCAGGGCCCCCTCGGGCAGAAGCACCAGGGTCGAGCAGGTGGTGCCCATGCCCTGGAAATCGCGGTTGGCCGAGGCGCGGGTGTGGATCAGGCCGCCCACTTCCTTGTATGCCTTGGTGATCGCCTCGGCCGGGGCGACCGTCTTCATCTTGTTGTAATTATGTGGGATGTTGTCGCAGGCGAGCTTGCTGGCGAGCTCGCCCACGGCGTGGGCGCCCATGCCGTCGGCGACCATGAAGATGTGGCCGCGGGCCTTCCACGCCTCTGGGTTCGTCGCGCGGACGATGGCGTGGCTGTCCTGGTTATTCGAGCGCCGCATGCCGGTGTCGGTGGCCGCGGCCTCTTCGATGGTGTCGTCCCAGTTCACGGCCCGACCTTCACTCTGGTTGGACGGCCCCCGGGCGGCCCCGGACCCCTCTCCGTTCCGGCTCGATGCGGTGGGACCGGCAATCCCCGCGCCGCGGGGGTCTACGGTCGGCATCGAGGTGGGTTTGATGGCTTCTCCAAGCAATCACGGGCGGGGGATTAGGCGCATTGTATCGGCTCTGACCCCGATGGATAGGGGGAAGTTGCCCGGTCGATGGGATCGGATCCCGCCTCGCGATGGATTGGCTAAAAAGGTCTACTTCCTGTAACGTGGGCTTGTGACCTTCCGACTTGCACCTACCGAGATTTCCCCGCCCGCATGACCTCCATCCGCGACCTGCCGTACACCAAGGCCTCGCTCCCGAACGGACTTGACGTCATCGCCCGCCGCCAGGGCGATCTGCCGATCGTCGCCGTGAATCTCTGGTACCACGTCGGCTCGAAGAACGAGGAGCGGAGTCGGCGCGGGTTCGCCCACCTGTTCGAACACCTGATGTTCGAAGGCTCCGAGCACTACCCGGGCGACTTCTTCAAGCCGCTTCAGCGGCTCGGCGCCAACATCAACGGCTCGACCTCGGCCGACCGCACGAACTACTTCGCCGACCTCCCCACGGCCCACCTGCCGCTGGCTCTGGCCATGGAATCGGACCGGATGGGCCACTTCCTGCCGGCCCTCTCCGACGAGAAGCTGCGGATCCAAAAGGATGTTGTAAAAAACGAATATCGCCAGAATTACGCCAATCGCCCCTACGGCCAGGCCTGGCGCATCCTCTCCGAGGCGTTGTATCCCCCCGACCATCCCTACAGCTGGATGACGATCGGGTTGATGGAGGACGTCGAGGCGGCGACGCGCGACGACGTCGAGGCGTTCTTCCGCCGGTTCTACGTGCCGAGCAACGCGAGCCTTGCGATCGTCGGCGACATCGACGAGGCCGAGGCGATCGACCTTGCCGCCCGCTACTTCGGCGACCTGCCCGGCGGGACGAAAGCGATCCGCCCCTGGACGCCGGCCCTCGACGCGTCGCGGTGGAACGGCACGATCGTTTACCGCGACCGGGTCGAGCTGGACCGGCTCTACCTGGCCTGGCCCACGGTCGCCCAGTTCGAGGCCGACGACGCGCCGCTGGCTGTGCTCTCGGACGTGCTCACGCGGGGCAAGTCCGGGCCGGCTGTACCAGCAGCTCGTGGTCGACGAGGGACTGGCCCAGGACGTCGCGACGCACCAGTCGGGCCGCGAGCTGGCCGGGTCGTTCGCCGCGACTGTCACGTTGCGTCCCGGCAAGTCGTGGGAACGGGCGCGGGAGCTTGTTGATGCGGAACTTGCGGCGATCGCCGAGAGGGGCGTGACGGCCGAGGAGCTGGAGCGGGTCCAGAACGGCCGGCTCGCGGGCTTCATCTATGCCCTGGACAACGTCGGCGGATTCGGCGGAGTCGCCGACCGGCTGAATGCGTACAACACGTTCCTGGGCGACCCGGGGCGGATCGTCACCGACCTGGAGCGGTTCCGCGCGGTGACGGCCGATGCCGTCGCCGACGTCGCCCGCCGTTACGTGGCGGGACGGTCGCGAGTGGAGCTGGCGGTCGTCCGGAAGCCGACAGTCTCGGCGCATCTCGACCGGACGATCCCTCCCGACCCGGGCCCGAGCGTGGCCTTCCGCGCCCCGAGGCCCGAGGAGCGCCGGCTCGCCTGCGGCGTGCCGCTCTGGGTGATCCCCCGCCGCGACCTGCCGATCGTGGCGATGACCTGCGTCGTCAAGGCGGGTGCCGGCGTCCACGGGCCGGACCGCGGAGGTCTTGCCAGCCTGACGGCCGACCTGATGGACGAGGGGACGCACAACCGATCGTCTCGCCAGATCGCCCAGATTGCCGAAGGTCTCGGCACCCACCTCTCGGCGAACGCGGGGTGGGACGGTTCATACGTCGGCATGCAGTGCCTGACACCGCACCTCGACGCTAGCCTCGACCTGGCGGTCGACGTCCTCCTCAATCCGGCGTTCCCGCAGGAGGAGTTCGACCGTGTCAAAGGGCAGACCCTCGCGAGCCTGAAGGCCCAGCGCGAACAGGCCGAGGCCCGGGCCTCGAAGGCCCTGATCTCGGCGCTCTACCCCAAGGGACATCCCTATCGCGTGCCCAGCGAGGGGACCGAGATGACCGTTGCGGGGCTGACTCGCGACGATCTCGGCCGTTTCCATTCCACTCACTTTGAGCCCGGCCGGTCGGCGATCGTGGTGGCCGGGGACGTCGATCCCGACGAACTGGCTCGGCGGCTCGACGCCCGTCTTTCGGGCTGGAAGGCCGCCGGCGCGAGCCGCGCCGCCGCTCGACGCGGTACGTCTCCACAAGCCCCGGATGCTCCTCCTCGACCGCCCCGGCGCGGCGCAGGCGGTCGTCCGGGTCGGGCACGTTGGCACCGACCGACTCGACGCCGATTACTCGGCGCTGATGCTCTTCAACCAGATCCTCGGCGGCCAGTTCACCTCGCGGCTCAACGCCAAGCTGCGCGAGGAGAAGGGGTTCACCTACGGCGTCCGCTCGGGCTTCGACTTCCGCAGCGGGCCAGGGCCGTTCGCGATCGCCGCGTCGCTCCAGTCCGATCGGCTGGACGAGGCGCTGGATGATCTCCGCCGCGAGGTCGTCGCCCTAATGGACGATCGGCCGCCCAAGGAGGCCGAGTTGCTCGACGCCCGCCGCGCCCTGATCGAGGGCCAGGCCCGGAATTTCGAGACCCCCGCGGCGCTCGTCGCCCGGTATGCGGGACTTTATCTCTACGGATCGCCCCCCGACCACCACGCCGCGTTCGCCGAGCGGCTCGAGGCGGTCTCGCTGGAGGGGATGATCGAGGCCGGGTGCAGGCACATCGATCCGGCGGGGCTGGTCGCCGTTGTCGTGGCCGATGCCGAGTCGGTCGGGCCGGGGCTGGAACGGCTCGGTTGGGCGGCCGTCGAGCGGCTCGATGAAGGGGTGGAGGAGGCGCCAGACCTCGCCTCCTAGGTGAATAGGAGCGGAGGGCCGGACGTCAGGATTGATGCAGGACGGGCCAACCCCTCGTTCCCACGCTCTGCGTGGGAATGACTCTTCGGCCGCTCCGCGACCATTCTCCGGATCGGATGACGCAGAGCGTCGGAAAACGCGTTCCCACGCAGAGCGTGGGAACCAGAAAAGCCACGGCATCCTGTCTTCAAGACCCCGAACCCCGCGTTTCCCCTCTTGGGGCCTTCCTCTCGGCGCGGGCCCCGGGATAATGATTAGGGCAGCCCACCTCCCCCCGCACCCGACGCCTCGGCCCACTTCCCCGCGGGACGCCACGATGGCCCGAAGCCCGAATCGGTCCCGGCTCGCCCGTAAGCTCCGCGTCCGCCGCCGTCGCGCGGTTCGCGGCACGGTGGCGCTGCTCGTCGCGTGGCATCACTGGCTGCCGTCGTGGGGGACGAGCGTGCTCGTCCACGCCGTGATGCTGCTCGTACTGGCCGTGCTCTATCTCGGCTCGGGCGCGAGGCGTTCGACGGACGGGACGTTCGACTCGACGCTCGGCGCGGGGCCGGATCGCCCCGATCCGCTCGGGGAGGAGGTCACGACGATCATCCCCGCCGACCGCGCGGGCGACCCGTGGACGAAGGGGGGCGAGGAGTTCCCCTCGTTCAGCTTCGCGGCCTCAAAGCCCGACGTCGCGACGAATACAAGGCCGTCTCGGCCGGCGGCGGTGAAGTTCGCCCCGAACATCGCGGTGCCGCGGATCAACCTGCCGAGGGGGACGCGGCTCTCGGACACCGTCCAGGGGCTCGTCCACGTCGAGGACATGACGGCACCGTTCTCCGGCGCGACCCGGACACGAAGGCGAAGCTCGTCCGCCGCGAGGGCGGGTCGGTCGCCTCGGAACAGGCCGTGGCACGCGGCCTCGAGTGGCTCGCCCGCCATCAGCGGGCCGACGGCGCCTGGACGCTCGACTGCCACGAGCAATGCCCGTTGAATCCCCCCTGCCCGATGGACTCGATCCGCCCGGCGGTCTCGGACACCGCAGCCACCGGCCTCGGGCTGCTACCGATGCTCGGCGCCGGCTACATCCACACCAAGCCGTCGCGCTACTCCGACAACATCCAGCGCGGGCTGGAGTACCTCACGGCCAACCAGTCGGGCGAGGGGGAAATCTACCTGGGCGGCGGCTTCAACTACCGGTTCTACTCGCACGCGATCGCCGCGATGGCGCTCTGCGAGGCGTACGGGCTTTCGAAGGACCCGAAGCTCCAGCTCCCCGCGCAGCGTGCGATCAACTTCATCGCCAAGAACCAGAACCTCGACGACGGCGGCTGGCGCTGACGTGCCCGGGCAGCCGGGGGACACGTCGGTCATCGGCTGGCAGATCTTCGCGCTGCGGAGCGGCAAGCTCGCGGGGCTGGACGTCCCGCCGCGGACAATCGCCGGCTGCCGCGGCTACCTCGACCTCGCCGCGTCCGACCCCAAGAAGACCACCTACTCGTACATGCCGGGCCGTCCGATGGACCCGGTCATGACCGCCGAGGGCCTGCTCTGCCGCCAGTACCTCGGCTGGACGAGCGAGAACACCTCGCTCCGCCAGGGGGCTGGGGCGGTCTACCGCGACCTGAGCATGTCGGGCGAGCGGAACATCTATTACTGGTACTACGCGACCCAGCTCCTGCACAACCTCGGCGGGAAGGAGTGGGTCTCATGGAACAAGCACATTCGCGACGGCCTGATTGGCATGCAAATCACGCAAGGCGGCTGCGACGTCGGGAGCTGGTCGCCGAACCTTCCCGAGCGCGACGTGTGGGGACAGCGGATCGGCCGGCACTACGTCACGGCGCTGTCGCTGCTAACGCTCGAGGTCTACTACCGCTGGCTGCCGCTCTACCGCCCGGCCGGTCCGACCGTCGACCCAAAGGACGCCAAGGCCGCCCAGGACCGGGCCCGCGCCCAGGCCGACCGGCCGGAGCCGGCCGCGAAGGCGAAGCGGCCCTGACGCTCAGGGACTCTCCCGGGAGGGCGAGGCTCCCGCCGAGCCGGGTCTCACGAGCGGACGGTTGGTCCCCGCGCCGTCCCGGACGGAAGGGCCGGATACCCGGCTCGGACGGAGCCTCGCCCTCCCGGGAAGATCGCCGTCCAGTGGAAGGCACGGGGCGAGAAGGAGAGCCGCCTCAGTCGCCCGTGAAGGCCCGGAAGGGCATCTTCTTGTAGAGGATGAGCCGGCTGATCGTGAGGCTCTTCGGGCCGGCGGCGTCGGGGATGAAGTAGACGAGGTCGCCCTTCTTGGCGTACGAGGGCTGGCCGGTCGTGACCTGGGTGACGGTGAAACCGTCGGACGACGGCAGGACGTTCACCCAGTTGTTCCCCGGGGCGGCCAGGCGGAGCGGGTCGAGGCCGAGGATGCTGCCGACGATGTGGATCCGCTGGCCGAAGCCGCCCTCGAGCGGGGCGAACGGCATGTACATGCCGTAGACCGGGGCCTGGTTGGCGTCGATGGCCGTCAGCGTGCGGTTGGCTCCGGTGAGGTTGTACATCGCCGGGCTCACAAGCTGCGTCGCCGCCCCCTCGTAGACGTCGACGTGGTCGGTCGAGAGCGTGTTGGTGCCCAGGTCGAGCCCGGTGGCCTCGACCAGCGCGTTGGCCGCCGCCAGGTCGAGCCGGGTCGGCCAGCGGACGACGTACTGGCGGATCGCGTCGAAGGCGACGGGGAACTGCTGGCCCTGGGCGTTCTGGATCACCATCCAGCGGCCGTTGGCCATGATGATCTCGGCCCAGTCGCCCTGGCGCGGCAGCGAGGGGCGGTTCATGCCGCTGAAGTACTGGTTGGCAAACGTGCCCTCGCCGCCCCAGAGCGGGATGGAGTTGCCCCAGAGCGGGCCGTTGGGGTCCGGCGGCATGGCCTGCTGCGAGCGCGTGGTGGCCGTCGCCGCCAGGACCACGACCAGCGCTGCCAGGGCCGAGACCAACGCCTGCCGTCGCACGCGGTTCGCCATGAGGAATTCCTCGCCCGGGCCGGAGCCGTCCTCGCCATGCCGGGCCACCCGCGCGGCGGCCTCATGCTCCAACTCTAGCAGCCGGGCGGGGAGGAATCGAGACCTTCTTCGGGCCCGAGGGCCACCGCGGGGGTCGGTGGCCTGTGGGGTGGGCGAAACGCGGAAAGCGAAATTGCGGAGTGAAGAGTGAATAGTGAAGAGTGCAGGAAGCGGGATATCCCGCAAGAAAGCGCCGGAATGAGACTGCCGGGAATGTCACTCGGTCTTCCGCATGTGGCCTTCCGCGCTCGGCTTTCCGCACCCCCCACTCTCCACTCTTCACTCCGGCCAGGCCCAACCCGGCGTGCGGGCGCGACGGTCCCCGCCGCACGGATCGGGCCGGTCAGACCCCGAGGGCCCCGAGGATCGACAGCAGGTTCAGCGACCCGCCCGGGTCGAGCAGGTGCGAGACGTTGTAGACGAGGTTGCCGAGCACCTCGCCGTTGCCCGTCTGGGCGACGAGCTGCGCGTGGATGTTGCCCGTCGTCACGACCAGGCCGAGCAGATTAACGTCGACCGGCGGCGTCGTGGCGTCGGGCGAGGCGATCGCCAGGTTCAGGACGGGCGCCGTGGCGGTGCCGGTCGGGTTCACCAGGTTGGGCAGGGCCAGCTCCTGGAGCGTCGAGCTGAGCGAGCCGAGGGCCCCCGAGGGCAGGCTCAGGGTCGTCGCGTTCAGGATGCCCACGACCTTGGCCAGCAGCGCGTTCAGCTCGTTATTCAGGGTCGTGAGCTGCGTCGGCGTCGCGTTGAGGGTGTTGAGCAGGTCGCCCAGCAGGTTGCCCAGCAGGTCGCCGTTGCCCGACTGCGCGTCGGCGTTCACCGTGATCTGGTCGGTCGTGAGGACCAGGCCGAGCAGATTCAGGTCGATCGGCGGGACGACCAGGCTGAGAATCTGGGTCGAGCCGGTCGGGGTGGTCGTCGGCGTGGTGGGGACCGCCGGGATGCCCGGGACCTGGACGTTGAGCTCGTTCAGCAGGGTCGAGAGCTGAGTCGTGATGTAGTTTAGGTCGATCTTGCCGTTCTTGGGCGGCGTGTTGAGCAGGTTGGCGAGGTCGGTGACGACGTTGCCCAGGATCAGCCCCTGGCCCGAGTGCGCCGTGAGGGTGACGTCGATCGGGCTCGTCTGCACGATGGCGCCGAGCAGGTTCAGGTTCACCGGGGCGACGTGGACGTCGAGGACGGGGGTCGTGGCTGGCGTGGGCACCGTGCTGAGCGGGCCGCCGGCCCCGACGCCGCTGACGCTCAGGGTCGCCTCGTTGGCCAGGGTCACCACGTTGCCCAGGACGGTGTTAAGCGCGTTGTTCACCCCCTGGAGGTTGAGCAGGTTGGCGACGTCCGAGAGCAGGTTGCCGAGCAGCTCGCCCGACCCCGGCTGGGCCGAGACCGTGACGGTGATTTCGCTCGTCTTCACCTCCAGGCCGAGCAGGTTGACATCGAGCGGCTTGAGGTCGAGGGTCAGCAGTGTCGGGTCGGCCGGGGCGGGCGTCGCCGCGGGGGTGGCGGTCGGGACCCCGACGTTCGCCGGGGTCACATTCACCATGGAGACGGTCGGCGCGGGCGTCGGAACCGGCGGCGGTGGGTTCCGGACCGTCGCGGCGGCCGGCGCGGGCGACGCCGTGAGGCCCGTCGGCGCGATCGTCGGGGGCGGCGTCGCGACGATGACCGGGGCGGGCGTCGGCACCGGAGGAGCCGGGTTGCCCATCGAGAGCAGGGTCCGCGCCTCGAGGTCGAGGCAGAGCGGGCGGAGCCGCCGGGCGTCCGGGCGGCGGCGGGTCGGGATCGCGCGGCGGGCGGTCGTGAGGTGAAGGCTCATGGTGTCGGCCCTTTCCGAAGGTGTCGCGCGCGGACGGGCGACGGCCGCCTGGGCCCGGGACGGGGCGATGGGCGAATGCCGCGGCGCCGACCCTTGACGGGCCCGGCGCACGACCGCGCGGGATGTCGGGCGAACGGGCCGGTCGACGTGGAATCCCGGTGCCTCGAGCCCCGGGGATCGACCGGCGACGGGTTGGGGGGTCACTGGAGAACATGCCTATGGCAACTTGCGTACCGCCGCGCCGGTCCGAGATCTGAAACCCGGCCCCGACCCGCACGGGGCCGCACGAAGGCGAACGATTGGCGTACGCTCGGGTTCGCCCGGCGCGGGACGTCGGGTTCGCCCGGCGCCTCAGCGCGCCGTCTCATCGCCTCCCGGGACCCGGGCGCACCGGCGCCGCCGGCCGCCTCCCGTTTGCCCAGGCCGCCGCGATGCCGTACACTGAGATCTGGACCGCGACGGCCGATGGTCCGGCCGGGGCCCGCCCGAATCGACCCCGCGAAGACTCGCGCATGGCGAAGCCCGAACCACCCCAGACCTCCACCACGGGCGACGTCGCCGACTGGTCGACCGCCGCGATCGCCAAGATCCGCGACCTCACCGGGTCGACGCTCGGCGACTTCCGCGTCGAGCGCCTGCTCGGCCGGGGCGGAATGGGCGAGGTCTACCTGGCGCGGCAGGTCAGCCTGAACCGCGAGGTCGCCTTCAAGGTCCTGCGGCCCGACCTGTTGACCAACGAGACCTACCAGGCCCGGTTCGAATCTGAGGCCTGGGCCGCGGCCAAGCTCAACGAGCCGAACATCGTCCACATCTACAGCCTGGGGACGATCGACGGGCTGCGCTACATCGCGATGGAGTACGTCCAGGGGACGAACCTCAAGGACTACCTCCAGAAGAAGGGCTCGCCCGAGCTTGCGCTGGCGCTATCGATCATGCGGCAGGCGGGCACGGCCATCAAGGCGGCGGGCGAGGTCGGGCTGGTCCACCGCGACATCAAGCCCGAGAACCTGCTGCTCACTCGCAAGGGCCTGGTCAAGGTGGCCGACTTCGGCCTCTGCCGCGACCAGGACCGCGAGACGAACATCACGCAGCAGGGCGTGACGATGGGCACGCCTCTCTACATGAGCCCCGAGCAAGCGCAAGGGCACCCGCTCGACCACCGGAGCGACCTATACTCGCTGGGCATCACGTTTTACCACATGCTCGCGGGAGAGCCGCCGTTCAAGGCTGATTCGCCGCTGGCGCTGGCGCTGAAGCACGTCAAGGACACGCCCGTCGACCTCTCGGTCCGGCGGACCGACCTGCCCGCGGACCTCTGCCGCCTCGTGATGAAGCTGATCGAGAAGGACCCGGCGCAGCGGTACCAGTCGGCGTCGGAGATGCTCCGCGACCTGGCGAAGGTCCGCGAGGCGATGCAGCTCGCCCAGACCCTGGCCGGCGCCCCGGCGGCCGTCAACAACACGACGCCCGGGATCGCGATCGACGACGCTCCGTCGCAGCCGAGGGCCAAGGCGATCCGCACCGGCCCGCGGCTCGGCGGGCTGCTCGAGGACGCGAAGGCGCGGTCGCGGGTCATTGCGGCGATGGTCGCCGTCGGCCTCGTCGCGGGGTGCGTCGTCGGCTGGATGCTGCGCCCGCCGGACCTGCTGGGCGAGCAGGCAAAGGTGTCCGCGACGGCCCCTGCACTCTGGATGGCGCCGGACTGGGCCGAGGTGCCCAAGCAATTGACCGCCGAGCTGCAATACCGCTACGCCCAGACCCGCGCCGAGCCGGGCATGCGCGAGGCGGCGTGGGTGGCCGTGCCGGGCCATTTCCCGCGCGAGCACGAGTGGTCGTCGCGGGCGTACGACCAGCTCGCCCGGCGACTGCTCCGCGACCGCGACGCCGACCGGCTCCGCGTCTTCGCCGCCGAGCTGAATAAGATCGGCCGCGCCGACGAGAACCAGCTCGCCGCCGTCGCCGGCGTCGCCGCCGAGGTGCTCGAGGGTGACGTTCAGCAGTCGATCAACGTCTTCACGACCCAGCCGGGCGGATTCGTCCAGACGCTCACCGACCCGGGGCTTTCCGAGCTGGCCATCGAGGTCGTCCTCGAGGCCGAGCGGGCCGCGCGACAGCTCGCCCTGTCGGGCACGATGCAGATGACGCTCCGCGCCATCGAGACGCGGCTCGTCCAGCGGACGTTCCAGATCATGTCCACCGACCTGCGCGGGCAGGCGGTCAGCTTCAATTGACGCGGCCCCGGCCATCCCTGGAATCCCCCTCGCCATCGGCAAGACACGGCAAGGAGCCCGTTCATGGCGGTTCTGAAGAAGGTGACAGGCGACGCGGCCGGCCAGATCATCGACCTGAAGGAGGACGCGACCGTTATCGGCCGCGACCCCAAGTGCACGGTCATCCTCGACTCGACCGGCGTCAGCCGCCGCCACGCCGAGCTGAGGCGCCAGGGCGAGGGCTTCGCGGTCGTCGACCTCGGCTCGCGGAACAAGACGAAGCTCAACGGCCGGGTGCTCGACCCCGAGACCCCCTACCCGATCGCCGCCAACGACCGGATCGAGATCTGCGACGTCGTCTTCGCCTTCTACCTCGCCCCGCCCAAGGATTTGCCGAAGCGCGGTCCGACCGACGAACTCCAGGTTGACGACCGGGGCGACGTCAGCCCGCTGGCTCTGCTCGACGCCTCACGCTCCAGCGCCCTGACGTCGACGGTCCGGCCCGAGGTCAAGCTCGCCGCGATCCTCGACATCGCGCGGAACCTCTCGCGCGAGCTCGAGATCGAATCCGTCGCGCCCAAAATCCTCGACAGCCTGATGCAGCTCTTCCCGCAGGCCGAGCGCGCCTTCCTGATCCTCATCGAGCCCGAGAGCGGCCGGCTGATCCGCAAGGCGTTCAAGCACCGGCCGCACCGTCGCGCAGGCCTCGGTCAGTCGTATACGGACGAAGTGCCGATGAGCATCAGTCGCTCGATCGTCAACTTCGTCATCGGACAGAAGCGCGCCGTCCTCAGCCAGGACGCGGGCAACGACAAGGACCTGCCGACCAGCGCCTCGATCGCCGACCTGAAGATCCGCTCGGTCATGTGCGTTCCGCTCTTGACGCCGGACAGCCAGGCGCTGGGGATCATCCAGCTCGACACGAGCGACCGCAAGCAGTTCCTCCAGGACGACCTCGACGTCCTCGCGGCGGTGGCGGGCCAGGCGGCCATCGCGCTGCAGAACGCGACGCTCCACGAGAGCCTGCTCGCCCGCGAGCGGCTCGACCGCGACCTGAAGATCGCCGAGCAGGTCCAGCGGCGGTTCTTGCCCCAGTCGCTGCCCAAGATCGCCGGCTACGATTTCTTCGCCTACTACCACGCGACCTACGAAGTCGGCGGCGATTACTACGACTTCGTCCCCCTGCCCGAGGGACGCCTGGGCATCGCGCTGGGCGACGTCTCGGGCAAGGGCGTGGCCGCGGCGCTGATGATGGCGAAGTTCTCGGGCGACACGCGGCTCTACCTGCGGACCGAGCCGACGCTCTCGACCGCGGCGTCGGTGCTCAACAATGCGCTCTGCGCCGCGGGGATCGACGAAAAGTTCATCACGCTCAGCCTGTCGGTCCTCGAGCCGGCGACGAACCGGCTCCAGCTCTGCTCGGCCGGGCACCTGCCCCTGATTCTCCGCCGCGCCGACGGGACGATCGAGGAGCTGGGTGAGGACGTCGCCGGCTTCCCGTTGGGCATCCTGCCCGACACGCAGTACGCCCAGCTCGACGTCGACCTCCGGCCCGGCGACGTCGTGGTCGTCTACTCCGACGGCGTGACGGATTCCCGCAGCCCCGCCGAGGAGCTGTACGACACGAAGGAGAACCGCCGCCTGCTCAAGCGGGTGAAGGAAGCGCCCGGCGGCGCCGAGGCGGTCGGCAAGGCGATCCTCCAGGACATCCGCGAGTTCTCCCGCGGACACACCCAGGCCGACGACATCACGCTCGTCGCCTTCGGGCCGACGGGGAAGTAGAAGAGAATTATCCACAGAGGACACAGATGGACAAAGATAAAAGAATAATTTAAGAAATCATCAGGATCATCCTAGCTTCTCCCCTCTGTGTCCATCTGTGTCCTCTGTGGATAATTCTCCCCCGATCTGCCATGCCGCTGAAGGTCGCCAACGTCCGCCTGGAACTCGATGAGCCCGAGGAGGCCCTGCCCGACCGGATTGCCGAGCGATTGGGCGTCGGCCGCGAGGCACTCGCCCGGCATCGGATCTTGCGGAAGAGCCTCGACGCCCGCAATCACGCCGACCTCCACTTCGTCTACGCGGCCGAGGTCGAGCTGCCGGACGACGAGGCTGACTTACTCCGTCGCGGCCTCGGGCGCGACGTCGAGCCGTTCGACGACGAGCGGTTCGACTGGCCGGCGCCTGCCTCGGCCGTCGAGCCGATGGAGCATCGCCCCATCATCATCGGCGCAGGGCCGGCGGGGCTGTTCGCGGGCTACCTGCTCGCGCTCGACGGCCATCGTCCGCTGGTCCTCGAACGTGGTCGCGACGTGAAGGACCGCGTAGCCGACGTCCGCGCCTTCGACGCGGGCGGGCCGATCGACCCCGAGAGCAACTACCTCTTCGGCGAGGGCGGCGCGGGGACGTTCAGCGACGGAAAGCTGACGAGCCGCGGCACCGGCCCCGACGTCCGTCGCGTGCTGGAGATCCTCGCCGACTGCCACGGCAAGCCGTCGATCCTCTACGAGCACCGGCCGCACCTCGGCTCGAACCGGCTGCCGCTGATCGTGCGGACCCTCCGCCGCAAGCTGGAGCAGGCCGGGGGCGAGGTGAAGTTCTCGTGCCGCGTGGAAGATGTTGATATTTGCGAAGGACAACTGAAAGGCCTCTACACGACGTCCGGGTACATCGCGGCCGACGTCGCAGTGCTCGCCGTGGGGCATAGCGCGCGTGACACGTACGGCATGCTCCTCCGGCGCGGCGTGCCGATGGAGGCGAAGCCGTTCCAGCTCGGCGTGCGGATCGAGCAGCCACAGGAGCAGGTGAACCGGGCGCGCTACGGGGCCTTCTCCGATCACCCCGCGCTCGGCGCGGCCGATTACAACCTCGTGGCGCACGCCGGCGGTCGCGATGTTTTCACCTTCTGCATGTGCGCCGGCGGCTACGTGATGCCGAGCGTGAGCGAGCCCGGCTACTTCTGCACGAACGGCATGAGCGAGAGCCGGCACGACTCGCCGTTCGCCAACAGCGGCCTCGTCCTGACGATCCAGCCCGAGGAGACCGGCAGCCGCCACCCGCTGGCGGGCGTGCATTTCCAGCAGCGATCGGAGCGGCTCGCCTACCTGGCGGGGAATCGCGCGTACAAGGCGCCGATCCAGTGGGCCGGCGACTTCCTGGCCGACCGCGCGAGCCGCGGCAAGCTCCCCTCGAGCTATCCGCGCGGGACCGTGCCGGTTGATATGGGGCTGATCCTCCCGCTGGTCGTGCTCGAGTCGCTCGAGCGCTCGCTCCCGGTCATGGACCGCCGGTTCCGCGGCCTCTTCCTCCGCGACGCCACGCTCGTCGGGCCCGAGTCGCGCGGGTCGTCGCCGGTGCGCATCCCCCGCGACGATGCGACGCGGCAGTCGCCGGCCGTCGCCGGCCTGTATCCGTGCGGAGAGGGCGCCGGATACGCGGGCGGGATCATCAGCGCGGCGGTCGACGGGCTGAGGACGGCGCGGGCGATCGTGGCGCGGTATGCCCTTCCGAAGGAATGAAGGCCCGGGCGGATTTCTTGGTCCGCTCGTGCGGGAAATGCCGAAGTTAACGGGGAGACTGTCGGATCTCCCGTAGGGTCCGCCATGCGGACCGACCGGCAGCTGTGCCTTGTGCTTTCTGCCTTCTGCCCTTTCGAAGGCAGAAAGCACAAGGCACAGAGCCAGACCGGGGCAAGGACGCGCCGGAGACCCTCCCCACGCCGGGCAGGTCCGCGATCATGAGCCCAACCGCCCGCGTCGCGATCGCCGCGGTCGCCTTCGGCCTGATGATGACCTCGCGGGCATGGCCGCAGGGGGTGGGTGTGGTCCCGCCGCCCCACCCCTCGGAGAGCCGCGAGTCGAGGCTCGGTCCGTCGCCCGGCGCGGGGGCGAACCCGCTCGGCACCAGCCCGGGCGCGGGCGAGCCGGTGTTCCAGGGGCCGGCCGGCTCGCACGGGCCACGGATCTTCACCGACCCGACGGCCCAGCCCCAGCCGGGCAACGCCGTGCAAGGTCCGACGAACCTGCCGTTCGGGACCACGCTGCTCCCCATCCCCCGCCTGCCCATCAGCCCGACGTCGCCCTTCGGGTCGCTCGCACTGCCGACGCGCGAGGACGACGAGGGCCCGCCCGACGGCCTGACGCTCGACCAGGCCATCGCCCGGCTCGTCCGCGACAACCTCGACCTCAATTCGAAGTCGTTTGAGATTCCCCAGGCCGACGCCGACATCCTCACCGCGGGGCTCCGCGCCAACCCGATCCTCTACACCGACGTCCAGTGCGTCCCGTACGGCGCCTTCACCCGGCGCGGCCCGGCGGGCAGACGCAGTACGACATCAACATCACCTACCCGCTCGACGTGAGCCACAAGAGGAAGTCGCGCGTGCTCGTCGCCTGCCAGGCGAAGCGCGTGCTCGAGGCCCAGTTCCAGGACGCCGTCCGCGAGGAGATTGACAACCTCTACACGGAGTTCGTCGACGTCCTCGCCGCGCGCGAGACGGTCCGCGAGGCGCGGGAGGCCGTCGCCGAGCTGGAGGACCTGCCGACCTCGCCCCGGGCGCGGAAGACGCCCGAGGAGGACCAGCGGCTCGAGGTCCAGCGCGAGTCGGCCGAGATCGCGCTGACGGAGGCCGAGGAGCAGTACAAGTCCGACCTCCGCGCCCTGGGCACGCTGCTCAAGATGACGCCCGCGGAATCGGAGCGGCTCCAGGTCCGCGGGTCGCTGCACGAGCTCACGCCGTCGCCGCCGCTGGGCCGGCCGCTGCTCGAGTTGGCGCTGGCGTCGCGCCCGACCTGGCCGCCTACCGGCTGGGCATCCGCCGCGCCGAAGCCGACGTCAACCTCGCGCTGGCCAACCGCTTCCCGGACCTGTACCTGCTCTACCAGCCCTACACGTTCCAGAACGACCTCTTCCTCTTCCCCGGCGCCAAGAACGCCACCTCGTGGGGCGTCGGCCTGGGCGTGCCGCTGCCGATCTTCAACCGGAACCAGGGCAACGTCCGCCGCGCCCGGCTGAACGTCACCCAGACGATGGTCGAGATGGCGGCGATCGAGGACCGCGTCGAGATGGAGGTCCGCCAGGCCGAGCGGCTCTACACGGTCACCCGCACGGCCGTCGAGCGGATCGAGCGGTCGCTCCTGCCCAAGGCGCGCGCCGAGCACGGCCGGGTCAACGCGCTCTACCTCGCCGGCAAGGCCGATGAGCTGGCCTTCCTCACCGCCGAGCACGACTTCGACCAGGTCGTCCGCCAGTACCGCGACTCGCTCGTTCGCCACCGCCGCGCCATGCTCCGGCTCAACACGGCCGTGGGCGTGCGGGTGCTGCCGTGAAGGGGACGAAGATTATCAACCGCAGATGACGCAGATTTACGCAGATAATTCAGGATTAAATTAGAATTTCCTCTCTCCATCTGCGTAAATCTGCGTCATCTGCGGTTGATAATCTTCTATCCGGCGACGCGAGCCGCCCGCCCCCGCGTCTCGGCCTTGATCGTGCGGACGGCCTCCGGCGCGGTCGCCTCGTTGAGGACAAACGGGGCGAAGCCCATGTGGACCTTCTGCGTGAGTCCGGTCAGCCCGGCCCTGGCGAAAAGGTCACGGAACCGTTGGCGAGAGCAGTGATGGACGTGCCCCTCGACCCCGGCGACGCAGACGTCGTAGATGAACCAGCCCCAGATCCAGTCGCGGTGGCCGTCGACCAGGAGCAGCGAGCCGCCCGGCCGGAGCACGCGGCGGAACTCGGCCACGGCCACGTCCTGCCTCGGGTAGTGGTGGAAGCTATTCGCGCAGGTGACGGCGTCGAACGACCCGTCGGCGAACGGTAGCCGCTCGCTATCCCCCTGGATCGGGACGATCCGCCCGAAGTGCGCCTTCCACCGCGACCGCCCGCCCTTGAGCATCGCCGAGACGAGGTCGACGCCCCATACCTCGGCGTTGGGCAAGGCCGAGCGCATCTTCTCGGCGAACACCCCCGTGCCGCAGCCGACGTCGAGCACCCGGAACGGCCGGTCGCCGAACTTCTTCTTCAGCCGGCCGATGATGGCCGTATGCGAGGGGCCGAAGAGCAGGACCTGGAGGATGCTCCGGTCGTACGTCTTGCTCCACTCGACGAATTCCGACTTGGCCTGGGCGGTGTCATACATCGGGGCGGCCTCCCGTGGCGCGTGCGATGGCCGGTCGCGACTCATTCGGACCGGGGAGTGGTCCCTGTTTACCCCATTTGCCTGAGTCTCACAATCCCACAGAGTGCGAATCGTGCGCCGATTGGCTCACGACGAGCGATTCGGGGGGTTATCATGGGCGTTCCACAGGAAATGAATGAGCCCATCGGAGACTCAGGACGATGGACATGGACGAGCGGTTTCACCCGGCGCAGGCGGCCCTCGCTCGCGGTGACCTCGAGGCGCTCCAGTCGCTCCTCGCCACCGACCCGGAGCTGGCGACGGCGGTTTCCTCACGGAGCCATCCGACGCTCCTCCAATGTCTCGTCCTGACGATGCCTCCCGTCGAGCTGCAGGCGGCCATGATCGACCTCCTGGCCGGTCGCAACGCCGAGCTGACCGACCCGCTGATCGCCGCATGCGGGATCGGCAACCTCGGCGCGGTCGTGAAGCTACTCGACCTTGGAGCGTGCATCGAGGGTAACGGCCGCTGGTCGCCCCTGGAGGAGGCCCTCTACTTCCGACATCCCGACGTGGTGGCCCTCTTGCGCGAGCGCGGGGCCGCGATCACGAACCTACGCACGGCCGCTGGCCTGGGGGATTTGGCCCAGGTCGCCGCCTGCTTCGATGACTCCGGCCGCCTGACCGCCTCGGCGGGCGAGATCGCCTGGCCGTTCTTCAACAATCTCTCGGCGATTCCCGAGCAGGCCCGCCGCGACCCGAAGCAAATCATTAACAACGCCCTGGTCTACGCCGCGGCATGGGACCGGGCCGACGTCGTGGACTTCCTCCTCGATCGAGGCGCCGACGTGAACGCGATACCGGCGGGATTCGACTACGCGGGCACGCCGCTGCACTACGCCGCGTTCCACGGCCATCGCGCGATGGTCGATCGGCTGCTTCGCCGCGGAGCCGATCCCTCGATCCGCGACACGAAGGTCAACGAATTCCCCGAGGGATGGGCCGACCACAGCGGGTTTGGAGAGCTGGCGGAGCATCTCGCGCTCGTCCGCCGGGGTGCGGAGTGATCTCGGTGATCTTGGCCTGAACCCGGACGATGTTCAATGCGAGAGAACGTCCTCTTCCGGCGCGACGAGTCCACCGGAGGCGACTCGCGAGCGTAAGCCTTTGCACCGTGCCAATCCGCCTCGTCAATGGCCGGCGGCTTGTGCTAGGCTCGTCGGTTCGCGGCGACAGGAACCATCATCCGCCCGGCCCGTGACACGCGATGAAACCAACAGCCCGCCCGATCAAGGTCGGCCTTGTGCAGATGCGCTGCTCGACCGACCCCGGCGACAATCTGTCTCGGGCCGTCGCCTCCCTCCGCGACGCCGCGGCGAAGGGCTGCCGCGTCGCATGCCTGCCGGAATTGTTCCGCAGCCAGTACTTCTGCCAGAACGAGGACCACGCCAACTTCGACCTCGCCGAACCGATCCCCGGCCCGTCGACCGAAGCTTTATCGCAGATCGCCCGCGAGACGAACATGGTCGTCCTCGGCTCGCTCTTCGAGCGGAGGGCGGCGGGGGTCTATCACAACACGTCGGTCGTCATCGACAGCGACGGGTCGCTCAAGGGCTTGTATCGCAAGATGCACATCCCTGATGATCCGCTCTATTACGAGAAGTTCTACTTCACGCCCGGCGACCTCGGCTTCCGCGCCTTCGAGACAGCCGCGGCGAACGTGGGCACGCTCGTCTGCTGGGACCAGTGGTATCCCGAGGCCGCGCGATTGACGGCCTTGAAGGGGGCGGAGATCCTGGTCTATCCGACGGCGATCGGCTGGCATCCCGCCGAGAAGGCTGAGTTCGGCGCCGCGCAGGCCGACGCGTGGGAGACGATGCAGCGGGCCCACGCGATCTCGAACGGCGTGTTCGTCGTCGCAATCAATCGGGTCGGCCACGAGGGGCCACCGGACGGCGGCATCGAGTTCTGGGGCGGCTCGTTCGTCGCCGACCCGTTCGGCCGCGTGCTGGCAAGGGCGAGCCGCGACCGCGAGGAGCTCCTTGTCGTCGACTGCGACCCGGCACTCATCGAGGAGACGCGCCGGCACTGGCCGTTCCTCCGCGACCGACGAATCGACGCGTATGGCGGGATCGTCCAGCGCTTCCTCGATCGTGAGACTTGACCCGACCCGTAGCATCTCCTCGTTCCGCCGCTCCGTGGCGGAATGCCGCCGTCGCCGCTCCCGCGGCGTCTGGATTCGGGCCGCGGAGCAGCCGGCGCAGGCGCTCCCCCCGCGGGAGCGGGGGAGCGAGTGTTCTCTCCGCATTCTTCACTTTTCTCTCCGCATTCTTGCCTCCTAAATGCTTCGCTCTCCCACCATGCCCCACCCCGACACCCCCGCCGCCCTCGGCTACCGGATGCCCGCCGAGTGGGAACAGCACACAGCGACCTGGATCGCCTGGCCCCACCATCGCGAGGACTGGCCCGGCAAGTTCGGGCCGATCCCGTGGGTCTACACCGAGATCGTCCGCTACCTGAGCGTTGGCGAGGTCGTGAACATCCTCGTCGGCGGCAAGCGCACGAGCGCGAGGCCGCCGACCGGCTCGATCGCGCGGGGGTGGACGTCGATCGCGTCGTGTTCCACAAGGTGCCCACGGACCGCGTCTGGACCCGAGACACGGGGCCGACGTTCGTCGTCAACCCGGCCCTGCCGCCGCAACTGGCGCTCGGTGTCGTCGACTGGCGATTCAACGGCTGGGCGAAGTACGACAACCACGCGCACGACGACCGCGCGACGCGGCGGATCTGCGGGCGCCTCGGGCTCGACCGCTGGGTGCCGCGGGTCGAGATCGAGGGTAAGGCGAAGCCGGGGCGGGTCGTGCTCGAAGGCGGCTCGATCGACGTCAACGGCGCGGGCACGCTGTTGACGACCGAGGAATGCCTGCTCGCCGAAGTCCAGGCCCGAAACCCGGGCGTGGCGAAAGATGTGCTTGAGCGAATGTTCGCCGATTATCTGGGCGCAACGAAAGTCATCTGGCTCGGTCGCGGGATTGCTGGCGACGACACGCACGGCCACGTCGACGACCTGGCCCGGTTCGTCGACCCAAGCACCGTCGTCACAGTCGTCGAATCGAACCTGGGCGACGAGAACTACGAGCCGCTCCGCGAAAACGTCGAACGGCTGAAGGCGGCCACCGACCAGGACGGCAAGCCGCTGCGCGTGGTCGAGCTGCCGATGCCGAGGCCCGTCGTCTTCGAGGGCCAGCGCCTGCCCGCGAGCTATGCGAATTTCTACATCGCGAACGAGCACGTGCTCGTCCCCACATTCAACGACCCGGCCGACCGCGTGGCGCTCGACACGCTGGCCTCGCTCTTCCCGGGCCGCGAGGTCGTGGGGATTCACGCGGTCGACCTCGTCTGGGGGCTGGGCACGATCCACTGCATGACCCAGCAGCAGCCAGCCGCCTCGCCGTAGGGATGGCACGCCGTTCGCGACCGATCCTGGCGGGGGTGCGCGATGGATGACGCGAAAAAGCCGAGCGACACGAGCCGCGTGCACGAGGGAGAGGCCGGCGGCAAGGTCCAGTCGCCGAGCCATCACCTGGCCGACCCTGGCCCGGCGGCCGGGGCCGACGTGAAGGCCCCGCTCCAGGACCCGGCCGGCAACCCGGCCGTCGGCGCGGCCGAGGACAAATCGGGGCGCTTCCCGAGCACGCGGACCTCGTAGGGCGCGCTCCGCCCACGGGTAGCGGCCGGCGCCGGGGCCTGGGAATTGGCTTCGGTCGGCGCGGGCGCCCTTGGGTGACTCGACCTCGGGCCTCCTTCGTCCCGCACGGGGCAGCGCCAAGGCGAACGAAAGGCGTACGCTCGGGTTCGCTCGGCGCCCCGCACCCCGTCCCGGGACCCCAACGGACCCACGACCGCGGGGATGGACCGCGCCGGCTTGCGGGGGTACCATGGGCGCATCGAACGAATCCACCCCGCGACCGCGCCGCCCGAGCGGCAGACAGGCCCTCATCATGGATCAGCGCCGACCGCCCCGCCGGGGCGGCCCCTCCCAGGCACCCCGAGGCCGGGGGCCGGGGCCGAAGCCCGCCGACCGCAAGCCGCGCGGGCGTCGCCACGCCCATCCCACGCCCAAGACCGACGATGGCGACGACCGCCTCCAGAAGGTCCTTGCCCACGCCGGGCTCGGCTCGCGGCGCGCGTGCGAGGAGTTCATCCTCAAGGGCCGCGTCACGGTCGACGGCAAGGTCGTCCGCGAGCTCGGGACGAAGGTCGACCCCCGGCGCTCGAAGGTCGCCGTCGACGGCGAGCCGATCCACATCGAGCCGCTCGCGTACTACGCTGTCTTCAAGCCCAAGGGCTACGTCTCGACCAACAATGACCCCTCGGGCCGGCCCCGCGTCGTCGACCTGCTGCCCGAGGTCCCCCAGCGCGTCTACACCGTCGGCCGGCTCGACGAGATGAGCGTTGGTCTGATCCTTCTGACCAACGACGGCAACCTCGCCCACAAGCTCGCCCACCCCAAGTACGGCGTCGAGAAGCTCTACCGCGTGGTCGTCGCCGGGTCGCCGACGAAGGAGGTCCTCGACCAGCTCGTCGAGGGGATCTGGCTGGCCGAGGGGAAGGTGCGGGCCAAGCGGGTGCGGCCCATCGGCAAGCGCGGGGACTCGACGATCCTCGAGATGGTGCTCTCGGAGGGGAAGAACCGCGAGGTCCGGCGGATGCTCGCGAAGTTCGGGCACAAGGTGATGTCGCTGACGCGGATCGCCGTCGGCCCCGTGACGATCAAGGGCCTGTCGGCCGGCGAGTTCCGCCGCCTGACGCCGCGCGAAGTCGACATGCTCCGCCGCGTCTCCGAGGGCGAGCACATCGCCCCGTTCCCCCGCGCCGCGGCGCCCTGCGCGAGACGGGGCCGCCCCGGCCGCGACCCTCGGGCTCGACGCCGCCGGCCGGCCCCGCGTCGCGCCGACCCACCCAGGGCCAGGGCCGGCCGTCCGGTCCGCGTCGACCCGCGGGACGCCCGACCGGCCCCGCGGCGCGATCGCTCGGGCCCGCGGCCCGGCCTCCCGGACCGGGTCCTCGCCCGCAGGGCCCGGGCCCTCGCCGACCCGGTCCGAATGGGCCCGAACCTCGGCCCGAGGGCCCGCCGCGCCGGCTCGTCGGCCCGCCACCGCGATCGAATGCCAGGCCGTCCGACGAGGAGATCCTCGTCGAGCCCGCCGGCGACGACGCCCCGGGTCGGGGCCGCCGGATGATCGGAATGGAATCCGGTCCCGCACCCGATCGTCGGCCGCGGCCGACGGGGAAGCGGCCGATGCCGAAGGGGAAGCCGAAGCCCCCGCGCAGGTCGCTCGGGCCGCTCAAGCCGAGGAAGCCGCGGCCGGGTGAGGGTTCGTAGGGTCCGCCATGCGGACCATCCGAGGAGCCGCCGCCGTTGGACGCCGTCGCCCCGCCCTGCTCGACCCAGCTCCTCGCGCGGGTGATCGAGAACGTCGCGATTGCCTATCGAACATATCGCCTCCGGCTCGACGCCTCCGCGATCGCCCGCGCCATCAAGCCCGGGCAGTTCGTGATGGTCCGGCCGTCCACATCCCTCGACCCCCTGCTCGGCCGGCCGTTCGCGCTGTATGACGTCGTCCACTCAGCCAGCGGGCAGGCCGAAGCCATCGACGTCGTCTACCTCATCCTCGGCCGAGGCACGGCCACTCTTGCCGAGCGGAAGCCGGGCGACATGCTCTCCGTCTGGGGCCCGCTCGGCCAGCCCTTCGGACCCCCACGCGAAGGCGATGCGGTCTTCGTCGCGGGCGGGATCGGGCAGACGCCGTTCCTCTCGCTTGGCAAGTGGTGGCTCGGCCAATCCGCGTACGGCGGTCATTCCTTCGACCGCCCCGCCGCCTCGGCCCGCATGCTCTACGGCATCCGCACGGCCAATCTCGCGGCTGGACTACCCGACTTCGAGGCCGCCGGCATCCCCATCGAGCTGGCCACCGACGACGGCTCGGCTGGCCGTCGCGGGTTCGTCACCGACCTGCTGCGCGAACGACTGGAACGCGGCGAGCGCCCCGCGAAGGTCGTCGGCTGCGGGCCGCCACCGATGCTCAAGGCCCTCTCGCAGCTCGTCGCCGAGTTCGACGTCCCGTGTAACCTCTCGCTCGAGAACCACATGGCCTGCGGCTTCGGCGCCTGCTTCAGTTGCGTCGCCCCGATCCGCCAGCCCGACGGCTCCGTCGACCTCCGCCGCGTCTGCGTCGAGGGGCCGACCTTCCCGGCGGGGGATGTCGTCTGGTGAGGGAGGGAAGAGAATCATCCACAGACGACGCAGAAGGACACAGAGAGGAAAACGTGGCATTTCTCCTGCGATTCTTCTGTGTTCTCTGTGGATGATTCTCCCTATCGACTCGCCCCTCGCAGGCGGATCAGGTCCCGCAACCTCGCGGCCCGCTCGTAGTCCTCGGTGGCGACGGCCTCGTCGAGCTGCTCCTTGAGGGTCTTGGAGACCGCGTAGTTCTTGCGGATCTCCCCCTCCAGAGCGCGGAGCTGGTCGATCCACGGCTCGTTGAGCGACTCCTCGTCCTCGTGCTCGGCCGACCACGCCTCCTGGTGGGCGGCGAGTCGGTCGATGCCCTCGTGGACGGCGTCGATCGCCTCCTCCCCCTTGCGCCGCTCGATCGCCAGCGCGATCAGCGCCTGCGTCGCGCTGGAAGAGCACCGGGCCGCGGAACCGCTCGTGCGACTCGACGTAGTCACCCCCCGGCCCGTGGCGGGCCACGAAGTCCATCAGCGCAATTGTGTGGTCGGCGTCGCGGAGGGCCCGGTCATATCGTTGCAAGGCCAACCAGGCGACGCGGCGGTGATAGTACTGGGCGAACTCGCGGTCGGCCTCGGCGCAGTGGATCGGCTCCATCGTCCACGACGGCGCCTTGCCCCCCGGCGCCAGGCCGCGGGCCGCCGCACGGTGGCGAAGGTAATCGAGGTAAGTCAGGAAATTATGCGGCCGGACGCCGTCGGGTCGGCCCTCGGTCTCGAGCTGGAGGATGCCGAGGTCGAGGCGGATCTGCAGGACCATACGCCCGTCGCGGGCGCGGACCTCGCGGGCGACCACCTCGCCGGGCTCGGGGTCGTAGGGCCAGCCTTGCAGTGCTTCGTCGATGTCCCGCCGCATCCTCGTCCCCGTCCCGCCTTCGACTGCCGTCTCACCCGAATTATATCCCCCGGACGCCCCGATTGGCCACGCCGCCGCCGCGATCCGCCGCCATTGACGCCCCCTCGGAATCCGGGCCATGATGTCCCGCGTCGCGAGGCACCGACCGGACGAGACCCCTGCCGATGTTCACCGCAGAGCCCAGCCTGATCCAGCGGATCGAACGGATGATCCGCGACCAGACGATCGTCGACCCGCACACCCACATCCGCCTCGACCGCCCCTCCGCGCCCGACCTGGCGTCGCTGATGAGCTATCACTGGGTGCAGACCGAGCTGATCGCCGTCGGCATGCCCCTCGAGGACCTCGACGCGACCCTCCCGCCCGACGAGCGCGTCCGCCGCGCGATCCCCTACCTGCGCCGCATGCGGAACACGGCCGTCGCCTGGTGCCTCTACCGGATCCTCCGCGACCTCTACGACTTCCGCGAGCCGCACCTGACCGAATCCAACTACCGCGAGGTCCTCGACCGCGTCGAGGCAACCGGCCGCGACCCCGAGTGGGCCGGCCACGTTCTCCGCGACTGGTGCAAGATCGAGACGTTCGTCACCAGCCTCGGCAACAGGGGCCCTGACCCGGTCAAACCCCCGATCGACGTGCGGTTCATGCTGGATGCGCATTATCTCGTCTGTCCCGGCGTTGCGACGGATCTCTTGCCTTTCTTCCCGAATCGGACGAGCAAGCTCGAATATTACGATGCCCTTGTCTCGATCCTCGGCGACCGCATCTCCACGCCCGAATCTCTCTCTCGCAAGCTGCTCGACTGGCTCGACGCCACGGTCCGCGGCGACGTCCGGTTCACGAATGTCTTCCTGCCGATCGAGGCCCGGTTCGTTGCGCCCGACGACTCCGCGACGGCCCGCGTCCTCGCCCGGGCCTCGCAGGACGGCGACCTCGATCCCGACGACGTCGACACGCTCGTCCGCGCCGTGACTTGGACGCTCCTGGAGTGGCACCACGAGCACCGCAAGGCGTTCCAGATCGCCGTGGGCGCCGAGTATTTCATCTGCGACGGCAAGAGCATCCCGCGGTTCCAGGAGACCTGGACGAGCGAGATGGCCCGCGCTTTCCACCGGTTCGGCAACTGCCGGTTCGACCTGCTGATGGCCTCCGACGTCCTCGCCCACGAGGCGGCGGTGCTGGCGCGTCAATTCCCCAACGTGTACGTCTCCGGCTACTGGTGGCACAACTTCCAGCCGCCGACGATCGAGAAGAACGTCGCGATGCGCCTGATGGTCGCCCCGATGGTGAAGTTCGGCGGCTTCCTGTGCGACGCGTACTACGCCGAGTGGACTTACGGCAAGCGCCAGGTGGTGGCCAAGGCGATGGCCTCGGCCTTCGCCCACCTGATCGATTCGGGCTATTACGAGGAGGAGGACGTCCCGCCGATCCTCGAGCAGATCCTCCGCCAGACCCCCCGTGACCTCTACGACCTGGCCTGAGGCCCGATCGGCGGCCGGACTTGATTTCGCGGGGTCGGTTCGCGATACTTAGACTCTCGTTGAGGCCATCTCGCCGACTGCCCTCCTAGCTCAATTGGCAGAGCAGCTGACTCTTAATCAGCGGGTTGTAGGTTCGAGTCCTACGGGGGGCATTCTCAAGAGACGCATCTGGGGGCAACTCCGGGGCGTCTTTTTCGTTGATGGCCAAAGGGTTGCGGGGAGGAGCGCACTCCGGCGCCGCGAGGGCCCGGGGGTGCTGCATAGGCAGCCCAAAACGGGCCGGCTGCGGCCGAACGACGGGTCGTGCGTCCGGCTGCGCCCAGAGCATAATCAACACGTCTGGAGTTGGACCGCCAGGCCTTCGACACGGTCCCGGAGGCGAAGGTGCTGATCGGGTGTCGGCGGGTGCACTACGTTGCCCGCCGGAGTATCGGCCGCCGGCGCGGGAGGCGATCGTGGCCGGCACTCGGGGCGTCGCTCCTGGGGCCGGCCGCTATCGCCGGGGCGTCAAGACCTCCCGGCTTTTCACCTCGTGCGCAGTCGGCGCATCACTCATTGAATCCCATCCTATGATAAAGCTCGCATGCCCGGGCGTCGCCGTCGTGCATCGCCCTCTTGAGGCTGGTTTCGGCAGCGGCGCGGTCCTTCAGGGCAAGCTGGGTCAGGGCCATATTGTACAGGATCAGCCCGCGCACCTCGGGAGTGGACGACTTGGCCAGGGCACTCTCCAAGTCGCGGATCGCCTCGGCGTGACGTCCGCGGCGATATTCGAGGCGTCCGCGATTCAGGGCCGCATCTGCGAAATCCGGTCGCAGATCGAGGGCTCTCGTGTAGTCCGCCCTTGCCCGTGCGGGCTGGTCGAGGGCTTCGAAGGCCAGGGCGCGGTTGTAGTAGCACTCCGCAGTCCCCGGGGATAGGGCAACGCAGATGCCCAGCGATGCCGCGGCATCCTGGGGCCGTTCCAGACGAAAGGCGCAGACCCCCAGGAAGAAGTTGGGCCAGAACTCGCCCGGCTGCAACTCGACTGATCGGAGGAACTCGGCCTCGGCAAGGGCGTGTTCGCCCGTCCTGAGGTAGGAGCGTCCGAGGTCGTAATGCTCCCAGGCCGTCCGCGGGGTTGGGATCGGCAGCGCCGCCAGCTCAGCGCGACCGAGTGACCTGGCATAGCACACCAGGTCGCGCCGGAGGGCAGGGCTGGCGCCGAACTGCCCCTCGGCGTCGCGGAGCATCGTCACGGCCTCGACCAGGATCGCGTCGCGGCGTCCCGGCGGGGCGCAGCGGACGCGGAGGTCGGCGGCGATTGTGGCGAGGTCGAGGAAATCGGTCCGGATCTGCCGCCCGAGCTCCGCGTTCGGCGCGTCGATGCCCGGTCGCGAAAGCAGGCCCCGCGACGCCCAGACATCCTCGATGCGGCGGGAGAGTGCCTCCGCCTCGGCCCGGACGGGTGGGGTGATCCCGTACCGAAAGCGCAGGAGGTCGACGACGCCGTGCAGCGTGGCGGCGGCCTGCTCGCCCTTGACCGCTTGCAGACACGCGACGATGGCACGCTTCCGCGCGTCGCCGTCGGGCAGCCCTTCGGCCAGCCGCAGGCCGTGGCCGAGGGCGCGGGCCGACTCGGCGAAGCGTCGATTCGCCGCCAGCTCGCGGCCTTCGGCCAGTGCGTCGTCGATCAGGACGGACTTGCGGATCGATACGAGAGCGGTCGCGGAGGCCGCCGCGAGCGCCGCGACGACGGCGGTCGCCTGGAGCATGCGGCGGGTCAGCGCAGCCGGGCGGCGGCGCCGCCACTTCCGCCATCGTTCGGGGAGGCTCCGGTTCGGCACGCCGCGGAGCGGCTCGTCGTTAAGGTGCCGGCGGAGATCGACGGCCAGCGACGCGGCGTCGGGGTATCGATCGGCGGGATCGCGGGCGAGGCACTTGCGGACGATGTCCGAGAGGCCGGTCGAGACTCGGGCGTTGCGCAGTTGCAGCGGCCGTCCCGACGACCCGGGCCCGGCCTCGGTGTCGCCCCCGAGCGTCTCGTCGAGCAGGAGGCCGAGCGAATAGATGTCGGCCCTGCCGTCAATGCGCGTACCGATGGCCGAGCCGCTGCGAATCGCCTTCATCGCCTCGAGCTGCTCGGCGCCATGGATTCGCGGGTCCCGCCCAGCCGGTCGGGGGCGGGCACGCCGGGGTCGATCGGGCCGCGCACCAGATGGAAGTCGAGCAGCATCGGCTGGCCGTCGGCCGTCACGAGGACGTTGGACAGCTTGACGTCCATATGCACCAGGCCGCGATCGTGAGCGTATTGGAGCGCGTCGGCCAGGCAGGCCGCGATCCAGCAGATCGCGCGGTCGAACGACACCTGAGCGAGGTACTTTCGGAACGGGCCTCCGGGCGGATGATCGCCGGGGAGCAATCTCGAGAGCCGGGCCAGCGCCTCGACGATGTGCCGCCCGGTGCGCTGATCGGGCGGGACGTCGCGGAAGGTCTCGATGATCCGGTCGAGCGACGTACCGCCCAGGTACGGCATGCCCAGGACCCGGAAGTTGCGGTCCGGCAGCACGTGCTCGAAGTAGAGCGGGACGATATGCATGTGCTGGAGCCGGGCCAGCGAGAGGTGCTCGTCGTGGCCCAAAGGCGCGATCTTCAGGACGACCGGCCGGCCCGCCAGCGAGCGCTGAGTCGCAAGATAGGTCCGGCCGTGGGCGCCACGGCCGAGCTCGGCCAGGAGACGGAAATCGCCGAGGTCCTCGCCGACCGCGGGGAAATCGGCCTCGGGCGAGGTCCGCAGCAGCCGGTTGCAGTCGAAGAGCAGCGCCAGCTCCGATTCCCAGCGGGGGAAGCGGCGGAGGATCTCCGTCGAGACGGCCTGCTCGCCGCGCTCCTGACGGAGGCAGACCTCCTCATAGATCAGGCGGATCGCATCCTCGTCGTCGAGGCCCGGATGCTGGTCGAGGAACTCTTCGGCGCGGGGCCGCTCGCCGCGGCGCCAGGCGGCGGCCATCGTCTCGAGCGCCTCGGTCACGGGCGACTCGAGGGCGTCCGACCAGGGGCGAGGTTGCGAGGATTGAGATGCCATCTGAGGCCCTCAGCCGACTGTCCCCGCGGCCCGCCGGGGCCGCTCGCTCGCGGCGAACCGGGCCGCCAGGTCGTAGAGGATCCGGCGCACGCTGCTCGGGTGTAGTCCGGTCCGCGACGCGATCTCGGGGAATGTCAGCCCGTCCCTCTTGAGCCGGAGCAGCTCGTGATGCGAGGGCGGACAGAGGGCGAGCATCCGGTCCCAGAGCTCGTTCTGCTGCGCGACTTCGCTGGGCCGAGGGACGCTGGACGCGATCGCATCGGCGGGCGATGCCGACGTCAGGGGCTCCTCCCGGCCGAGGGCCCGATTGTGCTTGCGGCACCGGTCGAGAAACCGGTTCCGCGCCAGCCGGACGAGAAACGCCTGAAGCTGGGCGCGGTCGGCGAAGTGCCACCCGGCGTCGCGCACCCCCTCCAGGACGTCGGCCCAGACCGACTGCACCACGTCCATCGAGTCGAACTTGGCCCGCAGGGGGGCGCTGATCTGTCGGCGAACGATGATCCGGAGATACGGCTCGTAGATCCGGAACACCTGCTCCGCCGCGGCCTCGTCGCCGACGTTCAGGCGCTCGAGCAGCTCGTCGAGGTGTGCGGCGCTCATAGCTCCTCCAGGGCCCAGCCTCGGGGCAGGCCCGGGAGGCCCGGCGGGCCCGCGTGACCGTCCTCCTCGGCATCCTCGTCCTCTCCGCCCGACGGGCCGCGGACGCGACGGCGCACGGCTTCGAACACCGCGACCGCACCCGCCGCGGCCATCAGGTTCGGTATCAGGCACGTCTTCACGTCCAGCGTCGACAGCACGGTGCCGAGCTCGCCAATCTCGCCGAGGAACCGGTCAATCGCGTGCTCGAGCGCCGCGCGTTCGAATGGCGAGAAGGCGGCGAGCAGGTCCGCCCCGCGGGACAGGGTAGCCTCCACGTCGGCGATCGCTCCGCCGATGAGGCCGACCTCGTCCTGGGAACTCGTCCCATCCGCTGCCTCGGCCGCTTCCGTCTCCGCCCGGGCCGAGTCGTCGCGGGGCAGGTCGTCGACGGCGAGACCGAGGGATCGCGGAGACTCCAGCGCGACCGGTGGCGCCAGGCCGGCCCGGCCGCCGAGCAGGCCCGGGACCATGCCGGGACCGGCGACGGGGATGCTCGCAAACTCCTCACGGCCCCAGGGTGCGCCGAACTCGTCGCGTCTCGGCTCAACCGTGACCGGGACCGAAGTCGCCACGCTGCCGGAGGCGATGACGAGATCGGCGTTCCCGTCCAGCGTGGAGAGCCAGTCGGCGAGGTCGGAGTGAATAGGCCCCGGAAACGGCGATCCGTCGCGAAGGGCCGCGAAAACCGTGGAAAACTCGATCGTGCCTTGCAAGAAAAAGGCGCGGTCGGGCACGACCGGCGTCCACACATCCTGGCCGGCCGGCAGGGCGATCAATGCGTCGAACGCGGACTCAAGACCCGGCAGTATGGCCATCCCGTGGGCGCCTCCGGACGAGCCCAGCCCGGCCGGCATCGAAGTCCCAGTCGCGGGACCGGACACCAACTCCTGGGCCGCGGCCACCAGGGCACCGCTGAACGGGGCGGGGTCGGCCGGGCTCACCGTCGCGACCGAAAGGTCGGAAGCAGCCTCGCGGGCTGCGACCAGGAGGTCGGCGCGATCGCCCGCCAGCGGGGGGCTCGAGGTGATCTCGGTCGACGGGGAGAGAATCGTCGACAGCGTAATATCCCGCGCCGCGCCGGCGATCTTCGCGATGACGACCCCGCGGTCAGCATCCGTCGACAAGTCGTTCACAAGAGCGAGCGGCAAGCGCGCGATCTCGGGCATGGGGCCGGATGGCTGGCTGCTCAGGAGCTGCCGGCCTTCCAGGCATTCGAAGCAATGCGTGCGCAGGCGCCCGGGACGAGCCAGGTTGTCGGGCGCCTTCAGCGCCATCCTGAGCCGAATCATGTCGCGGAAGCGCATGAAGTCACCTCGGCCGTGCGATCCGTCACACAGTCGGGGCACCCCAGGCTGACTCACCGCCCCGCGGTACTGACGAGTCGTCCCAGATCTTGCGGCCCCCTTCATCAGGCGTCAAGGGGGCGGACACCGCCCCATCCTTCGTCGGATTTCACAACCCCGCCACGACGATATCCCGCTGAACGGCGATCCGCGCCACTTCACGATTCCCGAGGCTCGGGGAACGACATTCCGCGCACTCCGGGAGCCGACCTGTACGCACATCTATCGTCATCGCCGGGGCACGTCCCACTTATCCGACGCCCCGACGTCGCTGAGGAGAGGGAGAAATGGCTCGGCGCGCCCTCTCAACGCGCCGAGCCCGGTGGTGCCGTACGTCTCGACGTGCGACCCGACCACGAGGGAGAGCGGATTCCCCGCCGCAGAGCGCGCGCGCTTTTCCGCGCCAGGGCCGGACGTCCTCATCCCGACAAAGGACACGGGCACGGGGCCTGAGGACGATGACCGAATCGCGTCGTCCCGGGCCAATCCGGGCGCGCTTTCCGCGGGCGCCGTCGCTTATTCGACCGTTGATGAGCCCGGGGACCGGGCGGGCGGCCTCACGCAGGGAGTCACCGACGATGCTCGTCTTGAGTCGCAGGCTGAATGAGTCGATTCTCCTGGGCGGGGATATCCGCGTCGTGGTCCTGGGAATCCGCGGCAATCAGATCCGACTCGGCATCGAGGCTCCCGAACGGGTCGGTGTCGTCCGTGAGGAACTCGTCCTGGCACACGGCACGCCGCACGCAACCTGTCGCGCGCCGAGCTCGCGACTCGTCAAGCGATCCTGAGATATCGGGTGAACGCACAGGACTTCTCCACGTCTCCGCCCCGAGGCCGAATCCCGTGTGTGGACCGGGCGCCCCATCCGAGTTCGGGAAAGGCGCCCCGCCTTGTCCTCCCTGTTGAATCTGCCGGTCTCCCTCCAACGGGGTCCTCCCCGCGACACACGCGGGTTGCGCGCCCCGCTGCGGCTCGGCGTCCTCGGCAACGCTGGCCGAGGAGCCCGCCAAAGCCGCGGGGACCATCCGGGCGGGACGCCGTCGCGATGCTCAACTCAAGCGACCGTGAGAATCGCGGATAGGCCCGAACGTTGGAGACGAGTCGACGACCGCGGCCGAAACGCCGCCGTCATTGACTTGACGATTCGGGGACGATAATATGCGCCGAAGCGTATGAAGAAGACCTCGGCCGATCCGCTGACCTCCGCAACGCGCCTCTTGAAGGCGTTTGCAGATCCAATCCGGCTCCGGCTTCTGAATCTCCTATCCGAGGGGCGGGAAGTCTGCGTTTGTCACTTGCATGACGCTCTGGACCTGCCCCAGCCGACGGTCTCTCGTCATCTGGCATATCTGCGGAACGCCGGCCTGGTCGTCGGCCGGAAGGATGGACTCTGGGTTCATTACCGCCTGTCCAAGCCAAGCTCTCACCTCCATAGAGCATTGCTCCTGAGCGTGGGGACCGGTTTGCCCGACGTCGAGGTGTTCGAGCGGGACCGGCAGAATCTCGAACGGATTGGTTCGCAATGCGACAGCCGGTAGTGGCTGTTGCTGTCGCCTTTTATATTCGTCTGACCACATAGACGGAGGGTCTGATGGAGATCGTCGACCTGAAACGCGAGGTCGAGGCGCGGTACTCGGAAGTCGCGCTCGGGACGGGGAGTTGCGGTTCGCTCTGCGGATGCACCGAGAACGCCGAGGGCTTGGCCCTCGCGTTCGGGTACTCGGCAGAGGAACTCGCGACGCTGCCGGAGGGGGCGAACTTGGGGCTCTCGTGCGGCAACCCGCAAGCAATCGCAGGCCTCCGGGCCGGCGAGGTCGTGCTCGATCTCGGCAGCGGTGCCGGGTTCGACGTGCTGCTAGCGGCCCGCAAGGTCGGGCCGAGCGGCCGGGCCCTCGGCGTCGACATGACCGACGCCATGCTGGCGAAGGCCCGCGCCAATGCCGATAAGGCGGGACTTGCCAACGTCGAATTCCGCAAGGGGGAGATCGAGGCCCTGCCGTTCGAGGACGGCTCGGTCGACGTCGTGATCTCCAACTGCGTGCTCAACCTCGTGCCCGACAAGGACCGGGCGTTCCGCGAGATCCATCGCGTGCTCAGGCCCGGCGGCCGGCTTGCCGTCTCCGACATGGCCTGGGAACGCGAGCCCGACCCGGCCGTCCGTTCGGACCTGGAGGCGATCGTCGGCTGCATCGGCGGGGCCCTGGTGCTCGACGATTACGTGGCACGGCTGAAGACCGCGGGGTTCGCCTCCGTTGAGGTTGAGCGGCATCCGGAAGCCGCGCGGAAGATGGCTGAGGTCGCAGGCATCGAGCCCCCTCTCGGGAGTGAATACTTGTTGAGCGTGAACATTAAGGCTGTCAAATGAACAGGGAGACCACCGCGATGCGACCGCTTCTCGTCGGCGCTGCCTTCGCTCTGCTGACCGTCTTCCCCGCCGTGTCGTCGGCGGGCGCCCCGGGGCCGTTCGTCTCGGCTCTCTGGCTTGTCCAGCGCTACGGCACGGCGGACGCGGTGGACGTCCGCAACGACCAGCGGCTCAAGGCGGTGCTCGCCAAGGGCCTGAAGGACTCGGCGCTCACCCTCCCCGAACTGGAAGGACTGATGGACCCCGCGACCTTCAAGACTCTCGCCGGTTCGGACGCGACTCTCGACACCGCCGAGATCGCCCAGGCGATTGGGAGCGACGCGCCGCCGAGCCGCTCACGGCTCGCACCCGCCATCCGGGCGTATGCCGAGTTGCTGACGACCTCCTTCGATATGATCGACGAGGCCCATCGCGAACCCGGAGCGAAGCTCGCCGAGTGGATCTCCGCCAACTATCGGCCGGGCAAGCCCCTGCATGTGACGGTCGTCTGCACCGGCAACAGCCGTCGGAGCATCCTCGGCGCGACGATGGGCAACATCGCCGCCGCTTACTACGGGATGCCCGAAGTCCAGTTCCACAGCGGCGGCACGGCCCCGTCGGCGTGCAACTCGCGCACGGTCGCGGCCTTGAAGGCGATCGGAGTCGTCGTCGAGCCCACCGGCAAGGAGGCCCCGCGAGGAGAGCCTCAGACCGCGAATCCCATCTATCGTGTCGTCTGGGGCGACTCGGGCGAGCCGACGATGGAGGCCTCCGAGTTTTCGAAGATTTACAGCGACTCCGCCAACCCCCAGGCCGGCTTCGCCGCCCTGATGGTATGCAGCGAGGCGGACGCCGGATGCCCCTTCGTCAAGGGGGCGGCCCTCCGCCTGTCGATGCCGTACCTTGACCCCAAGATATACGATGGCAGCCCGTTCGAAGTGGCGAAGTACGCCGAGCGCCGCGACGACATCGGACGGCTGATGCTTTCCGTCTTCATGCAGGCACGACGGAAGCTCACGGCCTCGGGCGGTCAGGCGCTGTAATTTCCCCCTCGCGGCCAAGTGTTTCCCTTATACGTCGCCAGGCCGCCCGCCGAGAGGTGAGCGACCTGGCGTTTTCGATCCTGGAGAGCTTGGGGGAGATGATGTCGGAACCGGTGACTCGCCGCCTCTCGTGCCTCGACCGCTATCTGACGCTCTGGATTCTCCTGGCAATGGTCGGCGGCGTCGCCCTCGGCTACTTCGTCCCTTCCGTGGCTCGCGGCCTGACCGGACTCTCGGTCGGGACGACCTCGCTTCCGATCGCGGCCGGGCTGATCCTGATGATGTACCCGCCGCTGGCGAAGGTCCGCTACGAGGAGTTGCCCCGCGTCTTCCGCGACGTCCGGGTGCTCCTGCTCTCCCTCTTGCAGAACTGGATTCTCGGCCCAGTGCTCATGTTCGCCCTGGCGTTGGCGTTCCTGGCGGACAAGCCCGAGTACGCCATCGGGCTCATCATGATCGGGCTGGCGCGGTGCATCGCGATGGTGATCGTCTGGAACGACCTGGCCGAGGGCGATCCCGAGTATGCCGCCGGGTTGGTGGCGTTCAACTCGATCTTCCAAGTCCTCTTTTATCCAGTCTACGCCTACCTCTTCGTGAAGGTCCTTCCGCCGCTCCTTGGCGTCCAGTTCGGGAGCGTGGACCTCTCGGGGATCACGATGAGCGCGATCGCCGGGAGCGTGCTCGTCTACCTCGGCATCCCGTTCCTCGCCGGGATGATCACGCGACTGGTGCTCATCAAGGCCCGGGGCCGGGCTTGGTACGAGGGCCGATTCATCCCGAGGATAAGCCCGCTGACCCTGGTCGCCTTGCTGTTCACCATCGTCGTGATGTTCTCGCTCCAAGGCCGGCATATCGTCGACCATCCGACGGACGTCCTCCGCGTCGCGCTTCCCCTTCTGATCTACTTCGTGGTGATGTTCCTGGCCTCATTCCTGATGGGACTGAGGATCGGGGCCAACTACGCGAAGACGGCGACGCTGGCGTTCACGGCGGCGAGTAACAACTTCGAACTCGCCATCGCGGTCGCCGTAGCCGTCTTCGGAATCGACTCGGGGGCTGCCTTCGCAGCCGTCATCGGACCGCTGGTGGAAGTCCCGGTCCTGATCGGGCTCGTCAACGTCGCGCTCTGGCTCCGCCACCGCTATTTCGAGCCGATCCCGTCCGCGGCGGAAGTGGGCGAAGCAAGCACCGACTGACGCGAGATTCAAGACGTTTGTGGGCGGGGCGCAAGACACGGGTCCCTCCCCTAGTCTGGTTATCCGGGTTCCTGACCTCGTTTTGTCTGGGCGTCTAAGAAGGTTGGCCCCCGGACGTGATCTCCCTTGGAGGCGCGCCCGCGTCCGCCGACGAACGGGCACCGGACGGGTCTGGGGAACCCTGCCGACGGTCGGCCTCGTCAAAGGGGTGACCGTGCCGATCCGGCATCCCCTGCATCAGGAGGTGGTCCATGCGTCGTCGCCTGCTCTGTCTGGCCCTGGCGTCGCCCGCGGTGGTCTTCGGCTGGGGGCTGTTCTCTGGGATTACGCTCGCGTCGCCGGAGGAGCCCGTCCCACCCAGGGACAAGCCGGGCTGGACGACAGCCGTCGAGCCCAAGCCGCTCTCGCCCGCCGCGCTCAAGGGCCTGGGCTGGCTGGCCGAGCACCAGCTCCCCTCGGGCGGATGGGGCCAGGGCGAGGAATCGGCCAACATGGGCGGCGGCGGGGCTTTGAAGGACACGCCAAACGTCGCCGACACCTGCGTCGCCGCGCTGGCCATGATCCGCTCGGGCAGCACGCCCACGAGCGGCCCATACAAGGACGCGATCGTCAAAGCCGTGAAGTTCGTCCAGTCGCAGGTGGATGCGTCGGACGCCAAGTCGCTGTCGGTGTCGAGCGTCCAGGGGACGCGCGTGCAGCAGAAGCTCGGGCCCAACATCGACACGTTCCTCGCCTCGATCCTCCTGGCCGAGGTCAAGGGCCGGATGCCGGACGACGCGTCGAAGAAGGGCGTCGACGCGGCGCTGGCCAAGGTCGTGGCCAAGATCGGGGCCCACCAGAAGGCCGACGGCACGTTCGATGGCGCCGGCTGGGCACCGATCCTCGCGCAGGCGATGTGCGGCAAGGGCGTGAACCGCGCGGCCCAGGCCGGGGCCGAGGTCCCGCAGGTGGTCCTCGCCCGCGCCGAGGAGAATGCGCGGAACGGGTTCGCCGCCCCGGCCAAGGTGGGCGGCCTCGGCGGCGGGATCATCGGCGGCCCGGGGCTCACACCGGTCAGCACCGCGAGGAGGTCCTCACTTGCGGCCGCGCCGGCCCGGGGTGACGCCGGCGTTGCGCTCTATGGCGTGGCCGCCGACCTGGGTGTGCTCCAGGATTCGGTCAACACCTACCAGGCCAAGAAGCGCGACCTCGCCGACAAGGCGGCGAACGCCGCCAGCGCGCCCGAGCGTGCCCAGGCCAAAATGAAGCTCGGAGAGATCGCCAATCTCGAGAAGACCCAGGACGACAACCGCGCGGCCGTCGTCGCACGGCTCGACGACAAGCAGTTCGTCTCCGGCTTCGGCTCCAACGGCGGCGAGGAGTTCCTCAGCTACATGAACATCGCCGAGAGCCTCGTCGTGAAGGGCGGCGACGAGTGGAAGAAGTGGGACGACTCGATGAGCGGGAACCTGCAGCGCGTCCAGAACGGCGACGGCAGCTGGTCGGGCCACCACTGCATCACCGGCCGAACCTTCTGCACGTCGACCGCCCTGCTCGTCATGATGGCCGACCGCACGCCGATCCCCGCCAAGGCGAAGGACGAGGCCGCGAAGCCCTCATCCGAGCCCGCCAAGGCGGCGCCGGCGACCGAAAATCGGTGAAACTCTGCGTGTCCTCGGTGATCGGCGAGCACGCCGCGGCGTCGGGCCCCCTGCCCCGGCGCCGCGACGTGCTCGGCTTGTTTGTCGCCGCCGGGCTGGCCGGCTGTGGACGATCCTCGGCGGCCGACGACCTGCTCGATCGGATCGACGAGGCCTGCCGCTCAGCCGCGCGCGCCTTGATCGACGCGCAATCCGCGGACGGCGCCTGGCGCTCGCCAACCTACGGCGTCTTCCGCGACGGCCTGACGCTGACTCCCGCCGTCCTCAAGGCCGTCGTCTTCGGCCCCGACGTGCCCGGCGCCGACGAGGCCCGCCGCCGCGGCGTCGCCTACCTCGCGGGTCGAATCCGCGACGACGGCTCGATCGACGACGGGCCGACCGGGCTCGTGTATCCCGTCTACACGGCCGCCGCCTCGGCCATCGCGCTCACGCGTGTGCCGGTCGCCGGTGGAATCAGGGCGCGGGACTCGTGGCTCGCCGAGCTGCGACGCCGTCAGCTCGACGAGTCGCTCGGCTGGGGCCCCGGCGACCCCGCCTACGGCGGCTGGGGCTACGCGCTCGAGCCGTCGAAGAAAGGAAACACAACCGCCCCGGACGCCGACCTGTCGTCAACCGTGTTCGCCGTCGGCGCGCTGGGTGTCGCGAACCGGTCGGGCGACGCGCCGGCGCTCGCGAAGGCCCGGAGCTTCGTCGAGCGGTGCCAGAACTTCGCCGGCGGCGACGGCGGCTTCTTGTTCTCGCCCACCGATCCTGTTCGAAACAAGGCCGGCGCGACGGTCGGCGGCCGGTTTCATTCTTACGGGAGCGCCACGGCGGATGGGCTGCGGGCGCTGCTCCGGTGCGGGGTGCCGATCGATCATCCGCGCGTTGTCGCGGTCCGCGGCTGGCTCGCGGGAATTTCTCGGCGACGACGAATCCCGGCACGTTCGAGCCGATCCGCGAGCCGGAGCGCGAAGCCACGTACTTTTACTACGCCTGGTCGCTCGCCCACGCCGCGCGGGCCCTCGGCTGCGGGCACGGGCTCCGGCTCGACGAGCTGGCTCGCGAGCTGATCGTCCGCCGCCGCCCCGACGGGACCTGGGCCAATCGGTTTACCGCGTCGAAGGAAGACGACCCGCTCGTCGCCACGTCGTTCGCGGCCGGGGCTCTGGGACTCTGCCGGCTCGCGCTCTCGCCCCCGTAAGCGGGTCCTCGCTGGGGCGGTCCCGGCCGCCGCTCGCGACCCAACCCGAAGGCGGGTCGTGGGTCAGGTCGAGGTCCAGCCTCCCGGCCGCGTCCCGCACGGGGCCGCACGAAGGCGAACGGAAGGCGGCCGCTCGGGTTCGGTCGGCGCGGGGTGGCGGGTTCGATCCGTGCGGGGCTCGGGTTCGGTCGGCATCCCGACCGAGCGATCTGGACCCGCCCCGATCAGCTTGGCTACGATGATAGACCCACGCGTCGTCTCCGGAACAGGCGGCGCGGGGCGTTGCCGGGACTGAGAGGAGGCAGCATCGATGCGCGCCGCGAATCACGCGCTCCCGTTCGAATGCGAGATCGGCCTTAGGGGCCTGGGCGACATGGCCTTGTCCCCGTCCGAGTCGGGCCGGAATTGCCTGCTGCATCACCTGGTCGTTGCCGCGGAGGAGCTCGCGGGCGACGGGCGGCTCGCCGCCGAGTCGGTCCGATATGTGATGCTCGCGGCGCGGCTCCGCGACATGGCGACCCACCCGGAGTGGGAGGTCGAGCCGCCGTCGATCGCCGCCGGGTCGGCCCCGCCGCAGTCGCTGGTCAACCTGCTGGCCGAGGCCTGGTCCCGCCGGCTGGGCCGTCTACCCGTGCAGGGGATCGAGCCAGAGCTGCGCGACGCGGCGCGCGAGCTCCTCCGCGGCCTGGCATGGGAAGTGCCGGCCGGTCGGGCCTGATCCGGCCGCGAAACCACCCGGCCCGCCCGGCTCACAGTGGGATTCGCCTGCGCGCATGTTATAACCAGATATTTGCGGGTCCGAGGGTCGAGCGTCGTCGCGGCGAATGCGGGAGTCCGAGGCTCTTCGCGCCGCCGGTCGGTCCTCCGGGTCCGGGCTCTTTCTAATGCCGGCTGGCGGAGGGTCGGGAGCCGCGGCGTCTCGAGGTCACCATGGGCGGTCATGACATCATCACCGACTTCTGGGCCTTGCAGGAGCGCGCGGCCCTCTGCCGGCGAATCGCCAAACGGAGTGGCCGCGACCTGTCGGTGCGGTTCCCCGATCCGTCCGCCGAGGCGAAGGCGCGCGGAGATCGTCCGCCGGTTCCTCGTCGCCAAGCCCGCCGTCGACGCCGAGCTGCCGGGGCACGGGGAGGCCCCGATCGATGGATGAGCCGCGTCCCTTTCTCGCGCCGTTCCCTGTGGTGGCCGTGGCCTCCTCGGCCGGGGGGCTGCACGCGCTGACGGCCCTGGTCTCATCCCTGCCCGTCGAATTCCCCGCGGCCGTGGTGCTCGTCCAGCACCTCGACCCGCGGCACCCGAGCCACATGGCCGAGATCCTGGCGCGGCACACGGCCCTGGCCGTGCGGCAGGCCGTCCAGGGAGACAGGCTCCGCCCCGGAACGATCTTCGTCGCGCCGCCGGGCCGGCACCTGGTGGTCGATCCCGGAGACGTGCTCGAGCTGACGGACACCGCGCGGGTCCACCTGGTCCGCCCGTCGGCCGACGCGCTGTTCGAGTCGATCGCGCGCGAGTACGGCCCGCGGGCGATCGCCGTGGTCCTGACCGGCTCGGGCTCCGACGGCTCGGGTGGCGTCCGCGCGATCAAGGCGGCGGGCGGGGCCGTGATCGCGCAGGACCGGGCGACCTCGGAGCACTACAGCATGCCCCGTGCCGCCATCGCCACGGGCTGCGTCGACCATGTCCTGCCGCTCGACGAGATCGTCCCTTTGCTGATCGCCCTGGTCTCGCCAGGGGTTGCGCCATGAGTGACGGGGCCGACGACGCCAATTTCGAGCTGCTGCTGGAGTACCTCCGCCGGAGCCGCGGCTTCGACTTCACGGGCTACAAGCGGGCGAGCCTGGCCCGCCGCGTCCGGAAGCGGATGCACGCGGTCGGCGTGCCCGCCTACGCCGACTACATGGACTTCCTCGAGGTCCACCCCGAGGAGTTCGCCGGGCTCTTCGACACGATCCTGATAAACGTCACGGCCTTCTTCCGCGACCCCGGGGCCTGGGAGACGATCGCCGAGCAGGTGATCCCGCGGCTCATGGCGACGAAGCGGCCGGACGACCCGATCCGACTGTGGAGCGCCGGCTGCGCCTCGGGAGAGGAGGCATACACGCTCGCCATGGTCATGGCCGAGGCGCTCGGGCCGGACGAGGTTCGCGAGCGGGTGAAGATCTACGCGACGGACGTTGACGAGGAGGCCCTGACCCGGGCGCGCCACGCCGCGTTCGGGCCCAAGGCGGCGCAGACCGTCCCGCCCGAGCTGCTGGAGAAGTACTTCGAGCCCAGAGAGGGCCTGTACATCTTCCAGAAGGACCTCCGCCGCTCGGTGATCTTCGGCCGCCACGACCTGATCCAGGACGCGCCGATCTCGCGGATCGACCTGCTCGCGTGCCGCAACACGCTGATGTACCTCAACACCGAGACGCAGGGGCGGATCCTCGAGCGGTTCCACTTCGCGCTGAACGACGGGGGGTTTCTCTTCCTGGGCAAGGCCGAGACGCTGCTGACGTACAACACGGCGTTCATCCCGGTCGACCTGAAGCGTCGGGTCTTCGCGAAGGTCGCCGGGGGCAGCCTCCGCGGCCGGCTCGCGGCGATGGTCCGGGCCGGCCTCGACGACGCGGCGGGCCGCATGGGCGGCCACGCCCGGGCCCGCGACGCGGCCTTCGAAGCCGCGCCGGTCGCCCAGCTCGTCGTCGACGCCGGCGGGATGCTCGCCCTGGCCAGCGAGCGGGCCCGGACGATCTTCAACATCCCCACGGCGGACGTCGGCCGCCCGCTCCAGGACCTGCCGATCTCCTACCGCCCGGCCGAGCTCCGGTCGTGCATCGAACGCGCCTCGGCCACGCTCGCTCCCGCGATCGTCAGGGACGTCGAGTGGTCGACCGGGCCGGGCGAGTCCAGCGTCTTCGAGGTCCATGTCGTCCCGCTGTTCGACCCCGGCGGCAACCCGCTCGGCACCCTCATCAGCTTCCTCGACGCGACCGCCGCCCGGCGGATGGCCGGCGAGCACGAGCGCTCGACCCGCGAGCTCGAGGCCGCCTACGAGGAGCTGCAGTCGACCAACGAGGAGCTGGAGACGACCAACGAGGAGCTGCAGTCGACCAACGAGGAGCTCGAGACGACCACCGAGGAGCTGCAGTCGACCAACGAGGAGCTCGAGACGATGAACGAGGAGCTCCAGTCGACGAACGAGGAGCTCGAGACCGTCAACGAGGAGCTAAGCGAGCGGGGCGAGCAGCTCCGGGTGCTCAACACCTTCCTCGAGCTGATCCTCACGAGCTTCCGCGGCGGCGTGGTGGTCGTCGACCCCGGCTTCCTCGTGCAGACCTGGAACCGGAAGGCGGAGGATCTCTGGGGACTGCGGTTCGACGAAGTCCAGGGCAAGAACATGCTGGGCCTCGACATTGGGCTGCCGGTCGAGCGGCTCAAGCCGCTCCTGCTCAACAGCCAGTCGAGCGACGGCGGGCTCCAGCAGGGCGTGCTCCCCGCGATGAACCGCCGAGGCAAGCGCATTTCCTGCCGAGTTACCTGCACGCCGATGTCCGTCGACGGCAAGCTCAAGGGGACCATCATATTCATGGAGGACGACATGGCCTCCGCCGATGGTGACGGCGCGACCTCCGCCGATGGTGACGGCGCGACCAGGGCGGTCGGCTCGGACGGTGACGGCGCGACCAGGGCGGTCGGCTCGGACGGTGACGGCGCGACCAGGGCGGTCGGCTCGGACGGTGAGGCGAAGGATCCCACGCCCATAAAATAACCCCGCCGCACGATCGCCCGAGGGCTCTCGTACGGCGGGGCCGGAACAGAGAAGAGGCAACTGAATCGTACGGGCGCTCCGGAGGCGCGTCAAGCAGCTCGCAATTATTTGCTTTCGCCCTGTGCCAACCACTGTCCACAGGGCCACGAAGACCGTGGCCGGAATACGAGTCGCGGCGCGCGAAGAGCGGATGGCAAACCCGCCCGGTCCACGCGGACCCGGCTTCCGTCTTTTGACGTGCGCCTTGGGCTTTTGTCCTCAGTGCCGGAGATATCGTCCCCGGTCGGCGGGCGGAGCCGACCCGACGGGACGGCCCGGGATCACGGCGAGCAGGCGGCCCAGCTCGGCGGGATCGACGGGCTTGACGAGGTGGCCGGCGAACCCGGCCGCCTCGGTCCGGCGGCGGTCCTCGTCGCGGGCGTGGCCGGTCAGGGCAACGATCCGGAGGCGCTCGCCCGCGAATTCGCAGAGCCGCCGCGCGAGCTCGAAGGCGTCGGCGCCGGGCAGGCCGATGTCGAGGAAGACGACCTCGGGCCGCGTCCGCTGAGCCTCATCGAGCGCCGAGCGGCCGTCGTGCGCGACGCCGACCTCGTGCCCCCAGAACCGCAGGAGCCGGGCCAGCGCGCGGGCCGAGTCGGGCTCGTCGTCGACGACCAGCAGCCGCCTCGCGGGCATCGCGGAGGACATGCCGTTGATCGCCCGATCCTCGCGGGCGGCCGCGGGCTGTCCTGGGGCCACAGGAAGGCGGACGACGAACTCGCTGCCCTGGCCGGGCCCGTCGCTGGCGACCGACACCGACCCGCCGTGAAGCTCGACCAGGCTCTTGACCAGCGCCAGGCCGATCCCCAGCCCGCCGTGACGATGATCGGCCGACGATTCGGCCTGGGCGAACAGTTCGAAGATCCGCGACCGATCGCCGGGCGTGAGCCCGACGCCCGAGTCGGCCACGCGGACGACGAGCTCGCTGCCCTCGAGTCGTGCCATCAGGGTGATCTGGCCGCCCTCCGGCGTGAACTTGGCGGCGTTGCCCAGCAGGTTGACCAGGACCTGCTCGAGCCGCGTCGGGTCGGCCTCGAGCAGGATCGGCTCGGGCGGGAGCGAGACGGCGAGGTCGTGCCGCTTCGCCTCGACCTGGGGCCGGACGTCCTCGACGGCCCGCGCGAGGACATCGGCCGCCGCGACCCGCTCGGGCCGCATCGCCAGGGCGCCGCGGGCGACCCGCGAGGCGTCGAGCAGGTCCTCGACCAGCCGGGCCATCGTGCGGGCGTGACGGAACAGCGCCTCGCGCGCCTCGTCGAGCCCGGTCTGGTCCACGACCCCGGGGCGCAGGAGGTGGGCCGAGTTCGAGATCGCCGCCAGGGGCGTGCGGAGCTCGTGGGCGAGCATCGCCAGCGCCTCGTCCTTGCGCCGTTCGAGCTCGAGCAGCTCGTGATGCCGCCGCGCCTGGACCAGCGCGTCGGCGGCCCGGCGGGCGTAGCGCTCGACCACGCCGACCTGCCGCGCGGCGGGCCGGTGCGGCGCCGGGAAGAACGCGGCGACGGTGCCGACGAGCCCGCCGTCGCGGCCAAGCATCGGCACGCTGAAAGCGGCCCGATAGCCACCGGCACTCGCCGACTCGCGCGATCTCTCGTCCGGACCGGCCTCGAGGTCCTCGACGACGACCGGCCCGCCGCTGGCGACGGCCAGCCCGCACGCGTCCTCGCCCACCCGGAGGCGGCCGGAATGGGCGAGCCACTCGGGCCCGAGCCCGGCGGAGGCGACCGTCTCCAGCTCGCCCCGCTCGGCGTCGTGGAGCCGGACCACGCCCATCTCGGCGCCGACGGTCGCGGTGACGGCCCCGAGGATCTCCGCGGCCACGCCCGCCGGCTCGACCGGCACGAAGAGCCGGTCGGTCAGCTCGTCGAGGTACGCGACGTCGGCCAGGCGATCGGCCAGCTCGTGCCGCGCCGTGTAGAGCCGCCGCTCGGCCTTCTTGCGGCGGCCGATGTCCCAGAGGAAGCCACGGAGCACACGGGCCTGGCTCGCGTCGTCCCGCCCCACGGCGATCGACTCGCGGACCCAGACGATGCGATCGTCCGCGTTCAGGAGCCGGTATTCGAACTCGCCGGCCTCGGCCCCGGCGAAGCACCGGGCCCGCCACGCGGCCGCGACGATGCGATCGTCGGCGTGGAGCCGCTCGGCCCACAGCCCGGGCTCGGCCATCCACCGCTCGGCCGTGAAGCCGAGCAGTGGCTCGATTCCCCGACCGACGAACCGGTAGGCCCCCGTCGCGGCGTCGGCCTCCCAGACGACGGCGGCCAGCCCGTCGAGCAGGGCGCGGAGCCGCCGGTCGTCTTGGATTGCCGGCCGTTCCGCCTCCGGCTCTTGCTCCGCGTCACTGTGCCGGGCCGGCCGGGCGTCGCGGCGGACCGACCATAGCAGGGCCTCCACCGCGCCGGTCCAGTCGCGCGAGACGGCGACCTGGAGCGTCGCCTCGAACGGACCCTCCAGCCGGGGCACGAGCCGGTAGCCCCACTCCTGCGACGGCCCGGTCCGGTCGAGCCGGGCGACCGCCTGCCGGAAGCTCGGCCGGTCCTCGATCGCGATGAAGTTCGCCACGGGCTTGCCCGTGAGGAACCTCGGCTCGACGTTCAGCAGGTGCCCGGTCGCGCGGTTCGCCTCTCGGATGATCCCCGCCGGGTCGGTCACAAGATAGGCGGCCGGCGCGAAGTCGAACAGGTCGCGATAGCGCCGCCGTTGCTCATCGATGACGGCGCGCGACTGCTCGAGCTCCTCGGCCTGCTGCCGCAGCTCCTCCTCCGCGACCTGCAGCTCCTCGACCGTCGCGCCGAGCGTGTCCGCGGCCTCCTGCCACATGAATCGCGGGTTGCGCAGCTCGTCGCCGTCGCCGTCACCGTCGCCGGGCCGGATCTTCGCGTGGCGGGAGCGGACCCACTCCAGTCGTTCCGACAGCTCGTTGAGGTCCATTGAGCACCCCCCGACGTTCGTATTTCCCGCGGGCCGGGCCCTCCGTGCCGGGTTGCGCGGACTGGCCTTCGTCCCCGGTGCCTCACCAGGGGATCGGACGAACCTCGGAGGATGTCCGGGAATCGTCCGGGTCGACTCGGCGACGACTGACTTCGTGTTCCGGACCGCCGGCCGGTCGTGGCGGGGGGCCGCCGGGGGGGATGGCGGCGGGGCGAGCGACACCCGGCCGTGAAGATTCTGCGGTGCCCGCCTCGGCCTCGAGGCTAACCCCGGGGGTCAGCGGTCCGTGTTCGTCGGTACGACGCCGTTCTCCGTCTCCGTGCATTCGGCATGTCTCGAACGGGACGACGACAGTGTACCGTCACGACGAACGGAATCATACCTGCTGTCCCCTGCATTTTCCCACGCAAGACCGCCCGTGATTGCGCGCACTTACACACGCTCCCGCCCCCGGGCGCCATCGGCGACCGGGGATGCGGACTCGACGGCTGAGCCCACGCCGGGCCGGGCGAGCCGGCGGCGCCGGACCGCGTAGAACGCGACGGGCAGGAGCAGGTCGACGACCTCGTCGGCGACCAGGATGCCGCCCAGCACCGGCGCGGCCATCGGGCGGATCACCTCGGCGCCGACGCCCGTGGCCCAGAGCATCGGCGCCAGGCCGATCAGGACCGTTCCCTCGGTCAGTAGCTTGGGCCGGAGCCGATGCACGGCCCCATCCAGCACGGCCCGGCGGAGCCGCCACGGCGTCATCCCCGCGAGCCCGCCGGCCTCGTCGACCGCCTCGCGCAGGTACACGAGCATGATAATCCCCGTCGACGTCGCCATCCCGAAGCACGCGATGTACCCGACCCAGACCGTCACCGAGAACTTGAACCCGAAGAGCCACTGGAAGAACACCCCGCCCGCGATCGCACCGGGCACGGTGAGCATCATCAGCAGGGCGTCGGCCAGGTCGCGATACGTCCACCAGAGGATCGCGAAGATCGTCGCCAGCACGATCGGCAGGACGACGGCGAGCGCCTTCCGCGCCGGATCTCGTGCTCGAACTGTCCGGCCCATTCGACGTGCGTTCCGTCGGGCAGCTTGACATCATCGGCGACCCGTTTTCTGGCCTGCTCCACGAACCCGGCGACGTCGACCCCGCGGACGTTCAGGCGGACATAATTGCGCAACTGGCCGTTCTCGCTCTTGATTGTCGCCGGCCCCTGCGCGACCCGGACCTGGGCGACCTGGTCGAGCGGGACGACTCGCGGCCGTCCATCCGCGTTCTTCCTGGGAGTCGGGATCAGGATATCGCGGAGCGCCTGTTCGTCTCCCCTCCGGTCCCTCATATACTGGACGCGGATGGCCCTGCGCCCGCGGCCTTCGATCGCGGTCGCGACGACCTTGCCGAGGGCCGTGTCGAGCGCGGCGTTGACGTCCGCGGCGGAGAGGCCCTCCTTCGCAGCCCGCTCGCGGTCGACGCGGACCTCGACGTACCCCTTCCCGCGCACCGGATCGGCCACGACGTCGGCCGCGCCGGGGAGCCGTTTCAGGACCGCGGCGATCGTCTCCGACGTCGCCACCACGTCGTCGAGCCGGCGGCCGAGGACGCGGACGCCGACCGTCGTGTTCACGCCCGTCGCGAGCATGTCGACCCGGTTCTGGATCGGCATCGTCCAGACGTTCGTCCACCCGGGCATCTGCACCGACTGGTCGAGATCGGAGCCGAAACCAACCAGCTCGTCGCGGGCCTTCCGTTCGAGGGTGAGCCACCGGGCGAAGGTGTGGGAAAGCTCCGCCTGGATTGCGTCGACGGCCGGCAAGGGCGGCAGGGCGAGCACCGCGGCCGGCCTCGCGCCGTGGTGATGCTCCGCCCCTTGCGAAACCCGCGGCGGCTCGTCGCGGAGCCGGCGGATCGCTCGGATCGTCTCGCTGACCTCGGGCTTGAGGGAGTCGGATCGCACGAGCAGGTCCTCGATCGCCAGCCGCGAAAACGTCTCGGCCGCGCGGGGGACGAGGTCGTCATTGAGATAAGCGACGTGGTCGCGCCACCGCGCCCGCTGGATCTCGTAACTCGGCTCGTCGGGGTCGGCGGCGATCGGCCCGAGCGTGCGTTCGAATTCGCGGTTCCGCTGATAGGCGTACTCGCGGAGGGCCGCGTCGAACAGGGGCATGACGGCCTCGACCGTCGCCGCGACGGCGGCCGACCGGTCGGCGCGCGGCCGGATGAGCCCGTCGCGGACGAGGGCGTCAAGCGCCGAGCGAACCTGGCGCGTCGCGTTGCGCAACGAAAGCTTCCGCTTCGGCCACAATTCGCGGGGCCGGAAGTCGACCATGGTCTCGATCATGTCCATCGGCGCGGGGTCGGTCGCCGACTCGGCGCGGCCCGCCTTGCCGACGACCATGGCGACCTCCGGGAACCGGCAGAGGATCATGTCCCGCGCCTTGAGGTCATCGGCCGACTCGGTGATCGAGGCGCGCGGGACGGTAATCGGCATGTCCATCACCATCCCCTCGTCGAGCGGCGTCATGAACTCCCGGCCGAGCGGGGTCATGGACGAGTCGGCCACGAGCGCGATCACGATCAGACCCGCCCATGCCAGCCCCCTGCCCCGCCAGGTCCTCATGGCGAGCCCCGTGGCGACGATCGCCGCGAAAAGCGTGGTCAGGAACAGCGGCCGGCTGCCGACCGGCGCAAGGCCGACGACGAACGTCACGCCGAGAATCCAGACCAGCGGCGCCGGCCGATCCATGAGCGACGACAGGACGGGCCGGTAGACGTCGATCACGCCGCGGACGATCGGGCTCTCTCTCTCGCTCCGAATACGTCCCCGCAGGACGATCGTGCAGAGCGCCGGCACGAGCGTGACGACGATCGCCGCCGAGGCCAGCAGCGCGAACGCCTTGGTGAACGCCAGCGGCCGGAACATCGCCCCCTCGAGCCCGCCCAGCGCGAAGACGGGCAGGAATGACAGGAGCATGATCGCCACCGAGAACACGATCGGCCGCCCGACCCGCCGGCACGCCGGGCCGACGATCGCGCGGACGTCGCCCTCGACGGGCCGGTCGCCGAAGTGGAGCCGGAGCCGGTGCATCGCGTTCTCGACCATCACGATCGACGAGTCCACGAGCACGCCGACCGAGATCGCGATCCCCGCCAGCGACATGATGTTCGTCTCAACCCGCGCGAGGCCGGTCCATCGGAGCAGGCCGATGATCGCGAACGACGCCAGCGCCGCGAGCGGCAGCGTGAGCGCGATCACGAGCGAAGCCCGCAGGTGGAGCAGGATCAAGGCGACGCAGAGCGAGGCGCCGACGATGGCCTCGACGATCGTGCCCGTGACCGTCCCGATGGCGCCGCGGATCAAGGGCGTCCGGTCGTATAACGGCACGACCTTCACGCCCGCGGGTAGGCCGGGCGCCAGCTCTCGGACTTTGCTCTTGATCCGCCGCGTGACGTCCAGCGGGTTCTCGCCGGCGGCGATCAGCACGACTCCGCCGACGACCTCGCTGCCGTCCTTCTCGAGCACGCCGCGGCGCGGTCCCGGCCCTTGCGAGACCCGGGCGACCTCGCCGACGCGGAGGATCGTTCCGGTCGATGTCACGACCGGAGCCGATTCGAGGTCGCGGAGGGCCTTCATCGGGTCGGTCGCATCGCCCTCGTCACCGAGCCGCCCGAGGCCGCGGACGAGGAACTCGGCGTTCCCCTGCTGGATCAGGTGGCCGCCGACCGTCGAATCGGCCCCGCCCACGGCTCGGGTGACGTCGGCGAGGGTGGCCCCCCTCGCGCGTAGCGTCTCGGGATCGACGTCAACGTGATACTCGACTGGGAAGCCGCCGACGCTCGCCATCTCGGCCACGCCGGGCACCGAGCCGAGCTGTGGCTTGACGTACCGGTCCTGCACCTCGCGGAGCCGGCCGAGGTCGAGCCCTCCGCCCTCGACCGTGTACCAGTAGATTTGACCGGTCGCCAGCGCATCGGGCGGCGGCTGGGGGGCAACGCCTTCCGGGAGCAATCGCCCGGCCCCGGCGAGCCGCTCGGCGACGCGGCGGCGGGCCGTCGCGAAGTCGACAGAATCGTCGAAGATCACGTGGAGGATCGAGAACCCGAAGTCGCTCGACCCGCGCACGGTCTTCACCCCGCGCACGCCCTGGAGGTCGAGCGAGAGCGGATACGTCACCTGGTCCTCGACCTCGCGAGGGCCGTGGCCCTCCCAGGGCGTGAAGACGAGGACCTGGTTCTCGGACAGGTCGGGGATCGCGTCGACGGGCGTCGTGCAGGCGGCGTAGGCGCCCACGGCGGCGAGGGCGAGTGCGGCGAGGATCACCGCGACGCGGTGGCGGATCGAGAAGGTGATGAGGCGTTCGATCATGGCGGCAGCCGGCCGTCTCGCCGCCTCAGGGGAGCTTGGGCAGGTACTTATCGGGGTCCGCCTGCACCGCGTCTTCGCACCCCTTGCAGCAGAGGGCGACCGACCGCCCCGCGACCGTGATCCGCACCGGCGGCCCCATCGAGCCGAGCGGCTTGCCGGTGACGGGACAAGTCCCTGTCACCTCGGCCGAAGCCGGGGCCTCGGTTCGACCCTTCGCCGCCCCGAAATAACTCGCCGCCAGGCTCGGGTTGAGCCGCGTCTCGGCGTCGAGCAGGAAGGCCCCTGCCGACGCCACGCCCTGGCCCGGCTCCAGCCCCGATACGACCGGGTACACGTCGCCGCACCGCGGGCCGAGAACGACCTCGACGCCGTCGAACATCCCCGGCATCCGCTCGACGAAGACGACCGCATGTGCCCCGGTCTGGACGACGGCCGACTCGGGCACGGCGAGGACCTGCCCCTTCGGCCGGTAGGTCACGGTGCGCGGGACCAGCTTCATGCCGTTGCATTCCTTGCATTCGAGGCCGGGGCGATCGGCCGTCATGTTCGGATGCATCGGGCACCACCAGCCGACCCGCTGGTTGGCCAGGAGCGGATGTGGTTCGAGGTCGTTCTTGCCGTCGGTCGGGCACTTGCCGGGCTTGTCGGCCACGACCTCGCTGTGTGTCGGGCAGCCGTAGACCGTCCGCGGCTCTCCCTCGCGGAGCGGCGGCGGGTCGGACGGGAGCGAGCGGAACGGCTCGAGGTCGGCGACCGGCTTCCGGACGGTCACGACCACCGGCATGTCCTGCCGGAGCGAGTGCGAGTGGTCATCGGCCTCGATCGAGACCGACGGCGGATCCGCGTGAATCTGGCGAACCATGCCGACGATGGGAGCGCTGCCCTCGGCCTTCACCTCGGCGGCCTGGGCGAGCGAGAGCAGCGGGAGATCCCGATCGAACACACCGGCGCGAATGGCAACGGTCGACTTGCTCCTTCCGGCGACGGTCCCGACGAGGACGATGTCGCGACTCAGGGGTTGATAGCTGACCGGGCTCGTCCGGATGCCCGCGAGCTGGATGCGGTAGGGCGACAGTTGCATCCGGGCGACGACGCCGCTGGGCAAGGGGGTGGCGTCGCCCTTCTTGCGGCGGACGAGGGCCATGTTGCAGGCGCCACACTTGCCGGGCCAGTCGGAGACGACGCCGGGGTCCATCGGGCAGAAGTATTCGGTGTCGGGCGAGACGGCATTCGCCGAAGGGTCGACGCCCCGGGCGGCACGGGTCAGGCGGTCCCAGCCGTCGCGGATCTGCTCCCAGCGGCCGACGACGACGAACGCCACGGCCAGCACCGCGACGAACCGGAGGCGGACCTGCACGGCGCGGAGGATCAGGCCGAGCGGGCGGCCGCGGGTCGTCGGTGGTGGCTCGGTGGCGTCGATCATGGCTTATTGGCTTGCGGTGTCTTCGTTCTGCGGATAGATTCAGTATCCGACAAAGTCGCCGACGATCGCCACATCGGTCCTCCTCTCTTACGCGAGAATTCCGTCGAAGGAGCCGGCGCCGTGCGTCTCCGGGGCTCATCGCGACCGATCCGGTGCGGTGCGTGCACGCTCGTCGTGCTCGTCGCGGCGTGGGTCGGCGCGCCCTCGAGGTCGGCCGCGGGCTGCTCGCATGACGCCGTCTCGGGAGAGACCCACGCCTCGATCCTGGCGGCTCTTGAACACATTCAACTCCCCGCCGCCCCGGCCCGCCCGGCGAGGCCGTGCGACGGCCCGTCGTGCTCGGGCCGCCCGGCCGTGCCGACGACGTCGCCGGTCGTGCCCCCGCCCCTCCGGGCCGAGCGCTGGGGATGCCTGATCGCCGCCGACGCGCCCGCTGAGGCGACGCGGCGGCTCTCGCCCCCGGCCGATGTCCCGGACGGGCCCGCGCATCGCGGCCTGCGGGTCGACCGTCCGCCCCGCCCCGCGGCCCCTCCTTGCGCCTGAGGTCGCCCGCGCCTTCACTGCGCGTCGGGCCGACCTCGCGCCCTTTCCTCGACGGACGTCCGCCGACGGGTGGCCTCACGGCCGCCGTCGCAACGCCCGCCCGATCCTCTCGTGACGTGCCGACTCAGGCCCATGCGCGATCGCTCGCTCCGGCGGGCTGACCCGCTCATCGAGGCCCGTCGGCCCGTCTCTCCACTCACCGGGATCCGAGACCAGAGGGTCATCATGCGCCGCCAGCCTGCCGGCTTCACGCTGATCGAATTGCTCGTCGTCATCGCCATCATTGCCGTGCTGATCGCCCTGCTCCTCCCCGCCGTCCAGGCGGCGCGCGAGGCCGCCAGGCGGATGCAGTGCACGAATAACCTCAAGCAAATCGGCCTGGCGATCCACAACTACCACGACTCGTTCGACTGCCTGCCGTTCGGCAAGGGGCCCAATTACATGGCCCAGTTCCCCATGGCGCCGGTCTACGCCCGCTGGTCTGCGCAGAGTCAGCTCCTGGGCTTCATGGAGCAGACGGCGCTCTTCAACGCCATCAACTTCAACCTCCCGCCCGACGTGCCCAACCTCGACACGATGATGATGGGCTTCGACCCGGCCTACTCGTCGCCGAACGGGGCCAATTCGACGGTCTCGCGGCTGGCGCTGGCGACGATGCTCTGCCCCTCCGACGGGGCGTCGACCGGCGACTGGCCGGGGGCATGCAACTACTCGGCCAACGAGGGGTCGTGGCTCTGCGATGCCTGCGACCAGACGCCCAGCACGGTCGCGCCGGGGCAGCTCCCGCAGGGGCCGTTCTACAACCGGAGCTGCATCAAGATGGCCGGCTTCGTCGACGGGACGAGCCAGACGGCCTTCTTCAGCGAGCGCCGGCGGGGCAACGGCAACCCTGACTTGCGGAGCGACCTGTTCCAGATGACCAACGCGACGTCGCTGACGACGACGTACCAGGCCTGCATGGGGATGGACGCGTCGATGGCGATGACGCTGACCAGCCGCGTCGGCGCCGCCTGGGCCGTCGGGGACATGACCTGCACGACCTACAACCACGTCTCCGGCCCGAACACCCGGTCTTGTGCCGGGATGGATTCGTCGATGATGATGGGGATGTCGATGGTCAACATGGCCGTCCAGCTCTCGCCGTCGAGCTACCATCCTGGCGGGGTCAACCTCCTGATGGGGGACGGATCCGTCCGATTCATCAAGGACAGCGTCTCGCTGCCCGTCTGGCGCGGGCTGAGCACGCGCAACGGCGGCGAGGTCCTGAGCGGCGACGCGTACTAGTTAGAAAGCATTGCCTCGAAAAAATTTACGTCGGAATCATCCCTTCGCCCGGAGGTCCGTCCCATGCGGCGTTATCGTCGCGGATTCACGCTGATCGAGCTTCTCGTCGTCATCGCCATCATCGCGGTGCTGATCGCCCTGCTCCTGCCCGCGGTCCAGTCGGCCCGCGAGGCGGCGCGGCGCACGCAGTGCGTCAATAACCTCAAGCAGATCGGCCTGGCGTGCCACAATTATGTCAGCACGTTCCAGGTGCTGCCGTTCGGCAAGGGGCTCTGCTACGGGGCGGCGGCGGGCTGCACGAACACCTATCCCGGGGCCGCCGCCTACGCCCGGTGGTCGACCCACAGCCAGCTCCTGCTCTACATCGAGCAGGGCAACCTCTACAACAGCATCAATTTCAACATCCCGCCCGAGACCCCCGGAATGGCCGGCGACGTCGCATTCATGCCGCCGTACCAGAACGCCAACCGGGAGAACATGACGTCCTCGCTGAGCCAGGTCTCCGCCTTCCTCTGCCCGTCCGACATCGCGTCGGGCCTGCTCTCCCAGTGGCCCGGCGCGAACAACTACCTGGGCAACCTCCAGACGTGGGCGTGCGACCTGAGCGAGAGCTTCGCCTCGACCGTGGCCCCCGGCGAGCAGCAGCAGGGGATCTTCTACTACCAGAGCTCCGTCAAGATGGCGCAGGTCACCGACGGCCTGAGCAACACCTGCTTCTTCGCCGAGAAGATCCGCGGGGTCGACTCGAACGACCCGGACGCCCGGTCCGACTCGCTGGTCATGTCCGGCACGATCAACCCGGCCCCGACGGGCATCGACGCCACCTACGCGCAATGCCAGGCGATGAACCCCATGACCGCGCTGCGGCTGACCCGGCGGCAGGGGATGAGCTGGGTGATGGGCGAGATGTGCTGCACGTCGTACAACCACGTCGCGCCGCCGAACGGCAAGACGTGCGCCGGCACGGGCTTCCCGGGGACGATGGCCAACATGCCGATGCAGGTCCCGCCCTCGAGCCGCCACCCCGGGGGCGTCAACACGCTGATGGGCGACGGCACGGTCCGGTTCATCAAGAGCACCATCGGCCTCCAGACCTGGCGGGCCCTCGGCACGCGCGCCGGCGGCGAGGTCGTCAGCGCCGACTCGTATTGAGGAGGACCGGACCCGATGCACCCGATCCGGATTCGGCGCCGCGCCGCGCTCGCCGCGGCGCTGGCGGTCCTGCTCGTCGTCCCGTCCTGCGGCAGTCCCAGCATGAACCCCGCGGCCGATCGGGCCCGGGCCTCGCTCGACGCGTCGCTGAATGCCTGGCGCGAGGGCAAGAAGCCGGGCAACATCGAGGCGGCCGACCCGCCCGTCCAGGCCGTCGACAACGACTGGTCCAACGGCCGCAAGCTGACCGCCTTCGAGGTCCTCCGGGAACAGCCCTCGGAGTCGGACAAGCGGTTCGTCGTGAAGCTGACCTACGCGAACCAGGCGGCCCCGGTCCAGGCCGTCTACGTCGTCGTCGGCGCCAGCCCGATCGGCGTCTACCGCGAGGAGGACTACGCTCGGATGCTGAACATGGACAACAACCCGACACCGCAGAAGAAGAGGCGTTAGAGCGGATTCTCCTTGATCCTGGCGGCTCATCGCAGGGTCCGCTGTGCGGACGTCTTCGGTCCCGGCCGATCCCCCGGACGTCCGCACAGCGGACCCTACGAAGATCGACAGATACAAAGGAAACGGCTCTAGCGGACGTTGGCAGTCGGCCCGGCGGCGGGCGCGGCGGCCGGGTCGTCCATCTTATGCTCCCAGTGGATCATCCGGTCGAAGTCCTCCTGTCGGAAGACCCAGAGGGGGTCCTGGCCCATGACCAGGTAGCGCGTCGCGACCGACTCGCGTGGATCGCCGAGGACCAGGCGGACGGCGAACGGCCGGGCCTTGCCGTCGACCATCAGCGGCCCGGTGATCTCGTAGTCGAGCAAGGGCCGGTCGGCCCGGGCCGCGTCGACGACCCCGATCGCCGGCTTTAATCCGATGAGGACGCCCGAATCGCGACGGCCGGACCTCCAGGCCTCGAGCGAGGTCGTCAGCGCGGCCCTGGCGAGTTCAAGCGCGGCGCTTTCGAAGTCGGGCGGCCCGTGTGGCGTGCCGCCGCACCCGGCCGCCAGTGCCGTGATCGCGAGCCAGCGGAAGGGCAAAGGGCGTGGTCGATGCCTTGACATGTCTCGCGTTTCCCGTTCACCGAGTATATCGGCCGCCCGGGAGCGCGGTCCACGGCGGGCGGGGCGGTGACGTGGGGCGGACCGGGCGCCACGATGCTCGGATCGGCCCGGCGGGGCGGCGCGATCGGGCGGCGTCGACGGCTCGCTGGCCGGCGTGGGCTCTCGATGGCCGGCGTCCCGTACCAGGACGCACGAATGCGAACAGAACCTGGACGCTCGGGTTCGTTCGGCGCCGAGGCCTGGGTTCGCCCGGCGTCAGGGCTTGCCCGTCGGCCAGGCCATTCTGCACGGAACCGTACGGCGACCAACAAAAGGCGGACGCTCAGGTTCGGTCGTCGCGGAGGCTCGGGCTCGCCTGCACTCGGCTCACCGGCCCGAGCCACCCCGCGACCCGAGACCGGCCCCCCTTGCGAGAACAGGCCGGGGGGACTAGACTGATGAGGTCGATGGCCCTCTTTCGGCCGGCGCTGCGCGTGCGCCCGGCGCCGGGGGATCGGGGCCGTCCTGGGTCAAAGAGTCTGAGGGGCGGGGTCGATCCGGTCGCCCCGGGAGCGTGCGATGTCGATCGACAAGAGCTTGAAGAAGGCGGGCACCATGGCCCGGGTCCGCAACGTGCTGTCGCGGGCCGAGCGGCTGGCCGTACTTCAGGAAGAGGAGAAGTGGAGCCCCGACAAGGGCGTCTTCAACCTCCCCAAGACCAAGTACCGCCGGCTCGCCCCGGGCCAATCGGGCCCCCGGCGCGTCGACGCGGCCAACGGCTGACATCGAGCGCCGGATCAACGGTCGACGGGGATCTCCTCGATCGCCAGCGCCAGGGCGAAGTCGGCGTCGGTGACGCCTCCCTCGGCATGGGTGCAGAGCTCGAGGCGGACGGTTCGGTAGCTGAGGATGACGTCGGGATGGTGGCCGGCCCGCTCGGCCCGCTCGACGACGTCCTTGACGAACTCCAGCGCCCGGCGCGATGAGGGGAACTGCCAGGAGCGGACGAGCATGTCGCCGAGCCGCTCCCATCCCCGGGTTGCCGGCAGGCGGCCGGCGATCTCGACTTCGGTTAGCTTGGTCATGGCGTCACGTCCCCGTTCGACCTGGGGCGGCCGGCGTCGCCCGCCGGCCCCGTCAATTATCTTGCGACCCGGCAGGCACGCACAAGGGGCCAGCCGCGGATCGCCATGACCTTTGGCGCGGAGAACGAGGGAGACGCAGAAGGCAGGAAGGCAAAAATACAGAAGGCACAAGGCACGGTACGCAAGGGGATCGGCGAGACGGCCTTCCAAGCCTGCTTTGTCCCTTGGCCGTGTCGCTTTCCCCTTGTGCCTTCTGCCTTGTGCTTTCTGCCTTGTGCCTTCTGTGTTCTACCTTCCTGCCTTCTCCGCCGCGTGAGCCCTGCCGTCGCTGAAGGGCCCGTCCGATGCTCCTGCTGCTCTGCCTCGCGATCGTGTCCGCCAGCCTGCTCGGGGGAGGCTTGCCGCTGGCGGCGGTGCTGACGCACACGAGGCTTCAGCTCTACCTGAGCTTCGCGGCCGGGGCGATGCTCGGTGCGGCGTTCTTCCACATGATGCCCGAGGCCGTCGCGCTCGGCTCGGCCGGGTCGCTCCGCTGGACGGCCGCCGGGCTGCTCGCGCTGTTCTTCCTCGAGCGGTTCTTCGCGTTCCACCACCACGAGTCCCCGGCCGACCCGGCCGAGCCATGTCCGACGCATCCGCACGAGCACGATCACGGCCGTGGTCACTCGGCCGGGCTGGTCAGCCACGGGGCGCCCGGAGGGGGCGGGACGAAGGGGTCGGCGCTGCCCTGGGGCGCGGCGGCGTTCGGTCTCGCGGTGCATAGCCTGGTCGGCGGGATCGCGCTGGCCAGCGCCGTGGGCGCCGACCGGGCGGTGTGGGGCGGGCTCGGCCCCGCGGGGTGGGGCGTCTTCCTCGCCACGATCGTCCACAAGCCGGCCGACGCGCTGACGATCGTCAGCCTGATGCTCCGCGCCGGCGTGCCGAGGGCCACGGCGCACCTGGTGAACCTCGGGTTCTCGCTGATGATCCCGCTGGGGGCCGTGGCGTTCGTCGTCGGGCTCCGCGGGCTCGGGGCCGAGGCGGCGGGGTCGATCACGGCCGATGCCCTGGCCTTCTCGGCCGGCACGTTCCTCTGCATCGCGCTGAGCGACCTGCTGCCGGAGCTCCAGTTCCACGAGCACGACCGCGTGAAACTCTCGGTCGCGCTCCTGGCGGGCGTGGGCCTGATGGCGCTGGCCGGCGGGCTCGACCGGGGCGAGCGGGCTGCCCAGACCGCGGCACCGGCACGATCGCTACGACCCGAAAAAGCGGGAAATTGATTCGACTTCCCGATCGGATCGGTCGATTTAACCCCACAGTGAGCTCGCCCAGGAGTCGGCGGGCGTACGTACAGCCCTCCATGGACCAGGGGGTTAATCGCAAGATGGAACGTCAGAATCTCCGGCGGCATCTGGCCGGAATAGCTTTGGCGGCCGGGGGTTGCATCCTGCTCGGCGCTCCCCCCGCCGCAGCGCAGGATGCCGCGCCCGCCCCTCCGGCCCCCGCCGTCGCCGCGGCCCCGCCGACGCCGAGCCCCACGCCGCCGGAGCCGCCGGCGCCCACGGCCCGCGAGGCGGCGCTGGAGGCCCGCGTCCAGCAGCTCGAGGCGATGGTCCAGCAGCTTGCCATCCAGCAGCCTAACCCCGGTCAGGGCTTCGGCACGGCCGCGGGGATCGTCCCGGGCGGCGCGGCGAGCTATGGTCCCGGCAATGGCCCGACCGGCGCCACCGCCGGCATCGGCCCAACGATGAGCGGCGGCGCGAACGTCGGCGACGTCCGGCCCAACCAACCCGCCCCCTCGACGAACCCCGAGGCCACCTATCGCAATGTCACCGGCCCCATCGCGCCGGGCCAGGGCATCCCGCAGCTCCCGTCTCCGTCCGCGCGGAACAACATGCCGGCCCGGTCCTACAACTTCCCGCTACGTGGCCGCTTCGGCCCCGGCTTCGAGTGGCGCTCCGAGGACGACGAGTACGTCCTTCAGTTCCACGACCTGACCCAGGTCGACGGCCGGTTCTACGAGCAGGGCGGCCAGCAGCCGGTCGTCCACGACAGCTTCACCATCCCCCGCGAATGGTTCATGTGGAGCGGCCGGCTCGGCAAGCCGTACGAGTACTTCGTGTCGATCCAGAACGCCGTCGACACCGTCAGCATGCTCGACGTCTTCCTCAACATCCACTTCGACGACCGGATCCAGTTCAAGTTCGGCCGGTACAAGACGCCGTTCACGTACGAATTCTATGCGATCCCGATCCAGGGCCTGCTGACTCCCGAGCGGTCGCTCTACTTCAACAACTTCGGCCTGAACCGTTCGGAGGGCTTCCAGGGCTGGGGCCAGCTTTTCGACCACAAGCTCGACTGGGCCGCGGGCATCTTCAACCAGAACCGGAACAGCTTCCTCGACGCGGCCGACGGCAAGGCCTTCCTCGCCTTCCTGAACTGGCGGCCGTTCGGCAACGACATCGACTCGCCGCTCGAGAACCTCGCGATCGGCGGCTCGGTCATGACCGCCGACGCGGCCTACTCACCCGTGCCGAACCCGATGCGGACGAACGTCGCCACCAGCGGCTCAGGCGTCCTCGGCGTCCCGTTCCTTAACTTCAACACCAACGCCCGCGAGTATGGCTCCCGGGCACTCTGGGACGCCCACGTCGCCTACTACTACAGGCACCTCACGCTGATCGCCGAGGGCGGTGGGGGATACACGACCTACGCGCTCTCGACGAGCCTGTACAACCGCGTGAAGGTGCCCGTCAACTCGTTCTACATCGAGGCGGGCTACTTCATCACCGGCGAGACGACCTCGAGCCGCAACGTCGTGCGGCCGATCCACAACTTCGACCTCCGCCCCGGCTTCCGCGGTCCGGGTGCGATCGAGCTCTTCGCCCGCTACAACCAGCTCGCCATGGGCAATCAAATCTTCACCGGCGGATTCGCCGACCCGAACCAGTGGACCAAGAGCCTGTACATGACCGACGTCGGCTTCAACTGGTCGTGGACCCAGCAGATCAAGTGGGTCTTCGACTGGCAGCACGCCGTCTTCGGCAGCCCGGTGACTTACGCCCCCGGCAAGCTAAACCTGACGAGCGACCTCTTCTGGGTCCGGATGCAGGTCTTCTTCTGACCCGACGCGATCCGTCCGCCCCTCTCGACCGGCTCCGGCCGCGCCCAAGCGCGGCCGTGGCCGGCGTTCTTAGACGCCCCGTGATCCGGGCGTGATCCGTCGCTCGCCCCACCCGACGCGGTCATCGCGACCGGAAAAGTTCACGCGAGCGTGCGAGTCGTCCGATCTCTAGGCATGGACCACGACGCCATCGGTCCGGCCGCCGCGAAGGGACGACGCGGGGCTGGCCGGCCGCAGCCCCCCTGGGCGGCAGGGCGTTGGCCTCGGGAGAGGCGGATGATCGGACGAGCCAGCCATCGGGGCCGGGGCCTGCATGCCGCGGCGACCCTCGCCGCGCTCATGTTCCCAGCCTGGGGCGCCCAGGTCCGGGCCCAGGATGCGGCACCGCCGGCGCCCGCCCCGCCGACCCCGTCGCCGACCGTGCCCCCAGCTGATCCCCCGCCCGCCCAGAGCCCCCCGGCACCCCGCCAGGGGGCCGTTGAGGAGCGGCTCCGCCGGATGGAGGAGCGGTACGAGGCGATGGAGCGGCGGCACGCGCAGGAGTACCAGGAGCTCCAGTTCAAGTACGACGCCATCCGGATCCGCAACAGTGCGGCGGCCGCCGCCGTGAACCCCGCCGCGCCCGCCAGGACGATGATCAGCGAGAGCGCCCGGCGATCCGCGTCCGGCGAGGGGGCCCAGGGCACGGGCGGGCGGACCAATCCGCGCGAGTCGAGCAGTGGCGTTCCGGGCCGGCTCACCCCGCGCGAGGCCGGTGGCACCGACGCGCAGGGCACCGGGGGCCGCACCTTCGTCCGCGAGCGCACCGCCGACGAGAAGCCTCTGCGCCGCCCGGCCAAGGTCTCGTTCTCCGAGGGTCTCGAGTTTGCCTCCGAGGACGACGAGTTCAAGCTCACCTTCCACGACCTCACCCAGGCCGAGTACCGCGGCTTCCCCAGGCACGACCAGGGGCTGCTCCAGGACCAGTTCTTCATCCCCCGCCAGCGGTGGTATTTCACCGGGCAGGCCACCCGAAGCGTCGAGTTCTACACGGCCATCAACCGCGGCTACGGCTCGCTCGACCTGCTCGATGCCTTCATCACGCTCAACATGCTCGAGAGCCTGACCAATCGCGCGGGGGACGACCTGAACGACGGGAACGATCCCTACGGCGCCCAGGGGACGGGCGGCCGCACGGCGTCGGACCGCGGCCGCGGCTCGGACGACCGGCTCCGGTTCCGGATCGGCCGGATGAAGACGCCCTGGCTCTACGAATACTTCTCGATCGCCGAGGGCGACCTGATCGCCCCCGAGCGGTCGCTGCTGGCCGGCAACATGGCCGGCAACCGGCAGGTCGGTGGCATGTTCCTCGGCGAGCTGTTCGACCGGCGGCTCGGCTACGCGGCGGGCATCTTCAACGGGCCGCGGCGGGACTTCGGCGACTTCAACAGCAGCAAGGACCTGTTCCTCTACCTGAACAGCCGGCCGTTCCTGAAGGTCGAGTCGCTGCCCTTCCTCCACTACCTCAACATCGGCACCTCGATGTACGGCGGCGACGAGAAGAATCCGCCCCAGCCGAGCTCGTTCCACACGGCCAACGACCAGACCACGCCCGGCAGCGAGGCCGTCGTCAGCACCCTCTCCCCGACCTTCCTGAGGCTCAACAGCAACGTCACCGAGCTGGGCGAGCGGATGCAGTGGGCGGCGCACATGGCCTACTTCTACAAGAGCTTCACGCTCCTGGCCGAGGGCGGCCTCGGGTACCAGGGCTATTCGAATAACGGCAAGGACTCGACCCGCGTGCCGTTCTCGGGCTGGATGGTCCAGGGGACCTATTTCCTCACCGGCGAGCAGCTCACCCGCCGCGTGAACGTCGTCCGTCCCATCAGCCGGTTCGGCTACGACAAGGGCAAGCTCGGCCTCGGCGCCTGGGAGGTCCACGCCCGCTTCAGCAACCTCCAGCTCAACAACCGGATCTTCACCGCCGGCTTCGCCGACCCGAACCAGTGGAGCAACCTGGCGAACATCGTCGACGTCGGCACGAACTGGTACTGGAACTACTACACGAAGATCTACTTCGACTGGCAGCACGCGTTCTTCGGCAACCCGGTTACCTCCGGCCCCGGCGGCCACCTGCTCAGCTCGACGGACCTGTTCTGGCTGCGGTTCCAGGTCTTCTTCTGATCGCCGCTCATCCCGCGACCAGCCCCCTTCGCCCGCAAGATCTCTCCAGCCGGAATCCCTTCACAGCCGAAGGGTAATGGGAAGGGGCGCCGTCCCAGGAGGACGCCGGGCGGATGAGACATGTGAGATCGCGCGGGATCTGGGCCACCTTCGTGGGGCTCCTGCTCGCCGTACCTGTGCCGCGCCGACGACGCCCCGCCCCCGCAGTCGCCCGCGCCGGCCCCGATGCCACCGCTCCCCTCGCCCTCTCCCCCGCCTCCGCCGGGCGACCCCTCGACTCGCGAGTTGCTCGACCGGCTCAAGGCGATGGAGGAGAAGCTCGACCGGGTCACGCAGGAGAAGGACGAGCTCTCGCGGCAGGTCCAGGACCTCACCGACCGCGTGAATCCGCCCGCCGCTGATGCACTCGGGCGGACGCCCTGGGAGTCCACCGGCGCCGCGGCTCCTCCCGCCTCGCAGCCCTCGGGGCTGACGGGACCGGTCGACAATTCGGCGCCGGTCTCCGGCGGGTCGGCCTTCACGCGCGGCGGCCAGACGGGGGCGACGAACGCCTCGGTCGGCGGCGGGTCATCGCGCAAGGCCAATGCGCAGGACGTCGGCAACCGCCGGCTCGGCAAGATCCCGATCAAGGCCCGCTACGACTACGAGCGGTACGGCCTGCTGTTCTCGACCGAGGACGACGAGTTGACCATGAAGGTCAACCTGATGATGCAGGCCGACGCCAAGATCTACTCGCCGGCCGGGCAGGACCCCACGCAGAGCGGCTGGTACGTGCCCCGGTCGCGCATCTACTTCACGGGCCGGCTGACGAAGCCGATTGCGTATCACCTATCCTTTCAGGACTCGAACGGCGGCGGGCTCCAGGTCCTCAACGCCTATCTCGATTTCGCCCGCGACGAGCGGTTCCAGATCCGCGTCGGCCGGTTCAAGACGCCGTACACCTACGAGTTCTACAAGATCCCGGTGTACGAGCTGCTCGCGCCCGAGCGGTCGATCTACAACATCAACTTCCAGGGTAACCGCCAGATCGGCGCCATGGCCTGGGGCGAGGTCTTCGACGGCCGCCTCGAGTACGCCGTCGGCCCGTTCGACGGACCGCGGAACTCGTTCCAGGACTTCAACAGCACGCCCGACATCTTCGCCTTCGTGAACCTCACGCCCTTCCTCAAGTCCGAGACCAAGTGGCTCCAGAACTTCAACATCGGCGGCTCGCTGGACTGGGGCGTGCAGAACAACCCGGTCTCGCCGGCCTCGCTGCGGACGAACCAGCAGACTGCGACCGACGTCCCCACGAGCACCTCCGCGGCCAGCTCCTCGACCGTGCCGTTCCTCGGCTTCAACAGCAATGTCCGCGAGCGCGGGGTCCGCGAGCTCTGGGAGCTGCACGCGGCCTACTTCAACAAGGGCCTCTCGATGATCGCCGCGTGGGACGCCGGCTTCGACAGCTACGCGACCACGGGCAACCGGCCGATCTCGGTCCCGGTCGGCGGCTTCTCGGTCCAGGCCGCCTACCTGCTCACGGGTGAGACGGTGAACGACAACGCCCTGATCGACCCGATCCACCCGTTCGACATCCGCCCCGGCCGCTTCGGCCTCGGCGCGATCCAGCCGTCCGCGCGCTACAGCACGATCTCGCTCGGCCGGCAGGTCTTCACAGGCGGCTTCGCCGACCCCAACCAGTGGACCGACCACGTCCAGCTGACCGACGTCGGCTTCAACTGGTATCTCAACAAGTGGACGAAGGTTTATTTCGACTGGCAGCACGCGATGTTCGCCAGCCCGATCGTGCTCTCGCCGGGGAAGAGTCAGCTCACGAGCGATCTGTTCTGGTTCCGGTTCCAGTTCTATTACTGACTGTACTTTCCGGGTGAATGTATATGTCATGCGGCCAAGCTGAGCAGCCTTTCGGCCGTGGCCTGAATTTCCGCCTCGGTAGCCCCCGGGCGTAGAGACACACGAATCTCCTCACCCAGCAATTCACGACGCCACGCCCGCCGCTTGTCCGCGTGACTCGGACGGCGCAGCGTTGAGTCCCATGGCGAGGCCGAGCGGTCCACCAGATCCTCCGCCTTGCGACCCCAGGCCCACGCCTCGGTCAGCGTGAATGTCCACAGGCAGATGTGAAACGCCCCGATGTTCGCCCAGATGAACCTCACCTGCTGCTGCCCGGCACCCACGACCTGCTTGCACTCGCGAAAGGTGATCTCAAGGCTAAAGCGGTCGGCCACCGCCCCCAGGATGTCGGCGACGCTCGCCGAGATGTCGGTGCAGAAATACGCCCGCCAGCCGGTTGGCTCGTCCACCAGCACCACCCGGATCACCCCACCGGCCGGCCGCCAGGTCGCCAGGAACGTCTTGTACTTCTTGATCGTGGCGACCCCGTACAGGGTGACCGTCTCGGAGGACCAGCCTCGTTTCTGGCCGGACCGCTTGGCCAGGTCGATCACGTCCGGGCCATAGGTCCTCGGCCGGCCTCGCTTGCCGGCCGGCCGAGGGCCGGGAACCGTCCGCAGGGCCGCATCCTTGCGGAGCCGGCTGACGACCGTCATTCCCGACGACATTGCCGGCTTGAGGAAATCCTTCTTGGCATAGGCACCGTCGGCCACCACCCAGATCGGCAAGTTCAGCAGCCCCAGCCAGGGCTCGGCCCACCGCAGCAGCTCGACGGCCAGCTCCAGCTTGGTGCGGAACGGCGGCCGGTGCTTCGGGTCGATCTTCGGCAGGTCCTTGTCGCGGACGTAGAGCCGGGCCAACAGCGGCAGGGCGACGCCCCCCCAGGCCGGGTGGGCCACGAGCAGGGCCAGGACGACGAAGACGTGCCCGTAGACGTACGGCGAGCCGGCCGGCCCGGGGGTCGGGTTGTGGTGGATGCCGGCCCCCTGGACGTGCGGCCCGTACCGCTTCGTCGGGGTGTCGTCCAGAGCGAGCGTCAACCGCTCGGCCCCGCCCAGCAGCGGCCTGACCACCGTCAGCACGAGGTGCGCGGCGATGGTCCCGGCCTTCTTCCCGGCCGCCGCGACGGCGGTGTAGCAAGGCCGGAACTGGTCGCTCAGCCCGGCCGCCCGAATCCAACTGGTGACGGTCCGCCGTCCGCGGGCGAGGACCGCGCCGAGGAACAGGAGGGCGAGCCGGGGTGCGGACCGCCGGTCGAGGGCGGAGGCGAGTCGGGCGAACCACTGGCACGGTGCGGGGAGCGGATGCGAGGATGTCATGGCTGGCTCCGTCCGGGATGATCGGCTGGCTTGGTAACCGCCATCGTCCCGGTCGGGGCCGGCCTTCGTCTACTCGACGGCTGTCAAGCGGCGGGGGGTTGCGATGGAGGAGGCTAAGCCGCATCCCTCAAACGTGCCGGGAGACTACTTCGTCGAGGATGGTTGCTGCATGATGTGCGAGGTGCCGTTCTCAGCGGCACCCGACCTGTTCGGGGTCAGCCTCGACCCGACGGGTTGTCCCCACTGCTTCGTCAAGAAGCAACCGGAGACGGCCGACGAGCAGGATCGGATGTTTCTGGCGATCCGACGTGCCGAAGCGGGGTGCATCCGATATCGCGGCCGGGAGCGTGCAGTCCAGCAGCGTCTGGTCGAAGCGGGCGAGGGCCCGGCCTGTGTCGACTTGCCCGCCGAGTTGCAGCGGAAGTCCGACGAGCTGAACGCGGCTTTGGAGCGGCAGAGGCGCTGGCCGCAGGCGCTGTGGAAGCACTTCATGCGATTGGGGCGAGGAAAGCCCGCCTAGCCTCGGGCTGCAGCGAGCCCCGGACCAAGGGGCGTGCTCCCCTGTCTATCGTCGCTCACTGGTACGCGACTTGGACCGCAGGGCTGAAGCCCGAACGATCCGGTACATAGAATCCCGGAAAGTGCAGTTACTGACGCGAGCCGGTCTTAATTCATCTCCGCCCCCAGCGGTCCCGCCACCTCCTCGAGATAGAACAACTTCCCCGGCAACGTCGGCATGAACGAGCTGGGGATCCACGGGTCCGGCTCGTGCAGGAGGGTCATCCGCAAGGACTGCCCCTGCCACTGCATGCCGCGGCCGAACGCGCCGTCGGCGCCGCCGATGATTCGGTCGGTGGAGAGGAAAAGGCCCGGGCCGATCGTGTTGGCGAAGGCGGGCACCAGCGTCGTCCGGCTCTTGAAGCTGGTCAGGGCGTTCTGCTCGATCGTGAGCGGGTGGAGCTTGCGCCGAGGCGATGCGTGGCCGACTTCCAGGCGCGACGTCGGGATACTCGGCCGCGAAGTGGGGTTCCCAGAACGCGATGTGGCAGACGCGGCCGATGCCGAAAATCACCGTCAGCTCGGCGCCGGCGGATTTAAGCTCGGCGATCCGATCAGCGTAGTGCGGCAGCCGCTCGGGCGTGGCGAACCAGCGGTGCGCGGGCGGGACGGTGAGCGGGCCGAGCGGACCGTAGAAGGCCGCGAGCATGGCGTTGGTGAAGGCGCCGGGATCGTCGTCGGGGAGCGTGCGGCCCTCGCCGTCGCTCCACTCGTCCATGTTGAATCCGTGCACGTGATCGCAGGGGATGCCCCACTCCTTCAAGAAGTAGACGGCCCAGCGGTACATGCCCATCGGTCCCACGGGCAGGATCGAGCGCCGAGGCGCGGCCCTCGTCGCGGCAGCGGCGAATCGTCGCGGCGATTTCGTGGCCGAGCATCACGTCGAAGTCGGTCAGCGTCCGGCACGCGACCGGCTGGAACCGCTCGTGCCACCAGGGCCGGCGTCGGCGAGGGTCGAGGGCGGCAGGGCAGCAGTGAGTCGATCCTGGCGAGATCCCAGCCTCGGGGGAGGAAGCCGTCCATGAGCGAGCCGTCGAGGGTCGAGAGCAGGTTCACGGGCGGGCTCCGTCGGCTGGAGAAGGCGGGAAGGTCGGGCGGCCGTGTCGGATCATCGCACGGGGGAACGGGTCGGGTCCAGCGGGGGCGTTGTTTCGGGGAATCCGGGTCACGTCATGAGGAAATGACCTAGGCTCGATTGAGACTAGCCTCGATGGATGGCCGCATCCCCCCCGCCCGGTGCGCCCGATGACGGAGTCGCCGCGCATGAGCTGCGAGCCCTGGGCCCAAGGGCCCTTGCCGAAGGTCCTCGTCGTTGAGGACAGCGAGCTGGAACGATTGCTGATCCGCCAGCGGCTCCGCCTCGACAGCGTCGAGCTGCTCGAGGCGGCCGCCGGCCTGGCCGCGATCGAGATCGCGCGGCCCGCGCTGCCCGACCTGATCCTGCTCGACCTCGGCCTGCCCGACCTCTCGGGGTTTGACGTGATCCACCACCTGAAGGAGGACCCGGCGACGCGGTCGATCCCGGTGATCTTCGTCTCGGGCACGGCCTCGGTCGAGGCCAAGGTCCGCGGCGCTGGACCTGGGGGCGATCGACTTCGTGACCAAGCCGTTCGACCCGGCCGAGCTGCGGGCACGGCTCCGGGTGGCGTTCCGGCTCAAGTTCCAGCAGGACCTGCTGGAGAAGCGGGCGCACCTCGACGCGCTGACCGGGCTGGCGAACCGGCTGGCGATGCGCGAGCGGCTCGACGCCGAGTGGTCGGCCTGCCGACGGCGGGGGACGCCGCTGTCGATCCTGATCGTCGACGTCGATCACTTCAAGCGGATCAACGACCGCTTCGGCCATGCCGCCGGCGACGAGGCGCTCCGGCGAGTCTCCGAGGCGCTCCGGCGCCGTGGCCCGCGGCAGCGACCTCGTGGCGCGGTTCGGTGGCGAGGAGTTCGTCCTTGTCGCGCCCGACTGCGACTTTCTCGGCGCGCTGGGCCTGGCCGAGCAGGCGCGCGAGCAAGTCGAGGCCCTTCGGCTGGCCTTCGACGCGGCGGCGCACGCCCTGACGGCGAGCGTCGGCGCCGCGACGGCCCACGCCGAGTTGTCGCCCGACATCGCCGCGCCCGAGTCCCCCGACGACCTCCTCGGCGCGCTGACCGGGCCCTGTACGAGGCGAAGGCCTCGGGCCGCAACGCCGTCTGGGCCTGGGATGCCGCACTCGGGAAGCCGGCGATGGCGGGCAGGCTCGGGGCGATGCTCGGATGAGCCGCGGGCGGCTTCACGACCGAACCAACCTCATTCCACCGTCAGCACGACTTTCCCCGTCAGGCTCCCCGCCCCGTGTAGCGAGTTGTCCTCGAGGAACCGCTCGGCCTGCGCGGCGTCGGCCAGGGGGAACGTACGGCCGACCAGGGGCCGGAGCTTGCCCTCGGTCACCCACTTGTTGATATCGGCCGCGCAGCGGTCCTGCTCGGCGGGCGAGGCGTTGAACATCGCGAAGCCGAGCAGGGAGCAATCTCTCGGGTAGAACGAGCCCAGCGGCAGCACCGGCTTCGCCTGCCGGCCCGCGATCACGAGCATCCGGCCCCGCTTCCTCAGGAGCGGTATCGCGACCTCGAGGTTCGGCTCCCGCTGGGTCTCGAACCAGATGTCCAGGCCGTCGGGAGCGAATTCCTTGAGCCGTGAGGGCACGTCGTCCGTCTTGTAATTGAGGGCGAGATCGGCCCCGAGCTTGCGACAGAGCTGGACGCGCTCCGGGCTACCCGCGGTCGTCGCGACGCGGCCGCCGAAGGCCTTGACCATTTGCACGACCAGCGAGCCCACGCCCCCGGTCCCGCCCGAGACATACACGGTCTCGCCCGGCGCCATCCGGCCGTGCTGGAAGAGGCCGAGGTGGGCCGTTATGCCCGTCAAGGCCATCGCAGCGGCCTCGACGTCGCTGAGCGCATCGGGTGTCGGATGGAGCCAGTGCTCGTCCACCGCCGCATAATCCGACGCGCATCCCTGTCGGCCCATGAGTCCCTGGTTCGAGGCCCAGACGCGATCGCCGGGCTTGACCCGCGTTGTCCCCGTCCCGACTGCCTCGACGGTCCCGCCGAGGTCGCTCTCGATGATGTATGGGAACGGGATCGGCATCGCCACCAGGCCCGAGCGGATGTAGAGGTTGATCGGGTTCAGCCCCGCGGCGCGGACGCGGACCAGCGCGTGGTTCGGACCCGGCTCGGGCCTCGGAAGGTCGCCGACCTGGATCACGTCCGGCGGCCCTGTGTGCTCGATGAACGCGGCGCGCATGACTCGGTCGGTCCTCATGGAAAGGGGTGGGTTCGGGCGGCCGCAACAGGATGACATCCCCGAGCCGCCGTCGCCAACGAATTATAGACGCTGGCCCTCGCTCGCCGGCCGCGAAAGGTCCGCCGTTTTTCCTTGACCCGCGCCGTGGGCGTGACGCCTAATGATCGCACCAGATCCTCGCGACGAGGAGATCCCACGATGACCGGCGCACGGCCTCGCCTCGCCCTTGCAATGACGGTCGGACTCCTCGCCTCGGCCTGCGGCGGCCCGGCCACGGAGGTCGACCCGTGGGACCGGGTCTCGGTGGCGGGCGTCCGCTACGAGGTCCCGGCCCGTGCGTCAGGCGGGCCCGCGCCTTCTGGCGCGGACATGCAGGCGGCGACGGACCTGCTCCGGGGCGTGACCGGCAACGGATTCAAGTGGTCGTCCGGAACGTCGAGCCTCGAGGTGGCCGACGGCGAGATCACCTTCAACGGCAAGAAGTGTGGGGCCGTGATGCCGGGCGACACGGTGAGGCTCACTCGCGACGGCGTCCTGTTCGTCAACGGCGCCGAGCGAAAGCCCGTCGGCCCCTGAACTTCAGTCGACCGCCACCTGGATCTCGTCCCCCACGATCCGCACCGGGTACGCCCCGATCTTGATCCGCGGGCTGTCCAGCCAGCTCCCGTCCTCGAGGCTGAATCGCCAGCCGTGCCAGGTGCAGGTGACGGTCTTATCCATCACCAACCCGTCGCAGAGCGGCGCACCCTGGTGAGGGCACGCGTCGTCGATGGCGAAGTATTCGCCCCCGTCGAGGAACAGGGCGATCATCCGATCGCCGACCTCGACGGGAATCCCCGCCCCGTCCTGGACCTCGCCGACCCTTGCCACCGTCCGGAAATTCTGCGGTTCGTCGGCCAACGTCGCGGCTCCTGGCGTTCGGTGTACGTCCCCTTGCTCTCGGGTGGGGAGATCTCCATGATAGCCGTTCGCCCCCGCCCGCGCGAACGCGTGCTCGGCGTCCCGAACGAACGAGAGCGCCGTCATGGCCGATCCTTCAACCCAGACCAGCCCCCTGCCGCAGGACGTTGCCAAGGTCCAGGACCATGCCGAGGGCCTCGAGATCGACCCGAACGACGAGGACGAGGTCGACGCGACACTCGCCGCGATCGAGATGGCCGGCGAGGAGGTCGCCGCCGGCTGGAAGCCCGCCGCGCACAAGCCGCTTGCCCCGGAGGTCCGCTTCCTCCACGCGTCGCGGACGATCCATCAACTCATCACCGACCGCAACCGCTCGGTCAGCATCTTCCTGCTCGTCGCATCGGTCCTGATCAATGCCTCCGCGGGCCTGTTGAAGGTGGATGAGTTTACCCCGGACGACGCGATCATCCCGATGTCCGCCATCCGCCACTGGTGCCTGCCTGTGACGTTCGGCACGCTCGCCGTGCTCGGCGTTTTCACGAGCCTACTCCTGATCCGGACGCGGATCGGGCTGATCTACGAGGTGGCGAAGATGAACGCCATGCTCGGCCTGCCGTCGAAACGGGTCGAACGGGTCAATCCGTTCTCGATCTTCTACCTGATGCACCTGATGGTCGCCGTCCTCGGCGGGGCGTCGGCCGGCTTCACGGCCGGGATGCTGCTACATGCCAGCTCGGCGGCGATCAGGCTTGGCCTGGCCGTCGGGGTTGTCTACGTGCTGGCCTTCCAGGCGCTCTATTACGTCACGATCCTCCGCGCGACGACCGAGACGAAGCTGCAGGGCGCGGGGGGCCGCGCGTGACATGAGCCGCACCGTGTGTGTTTACTGCGGCTCGTCGCTCGGGGCCCGGCCCGAGTACGCCGACGCAGCCCGCCGGGTCGGCACGGCCCTGGGCCGCCGCGGGATCGGCCTCGTCTACGGCGGCGGCCGGACCGGGCTGATGGGCGTCGTCGCCGATGCCGTGCTCGCCGCGGGCGGCCGGGTTGTAGGCGTGATCCCCGGCCGTCTCGCGGGTCCCGAGCTGGCCCACGGCGGGCTGACCGAGCTCTACGTCGTCGACGGCATGCACGAGCGCAAAGCGCTGATGGCCCGGCTCGCCTCGGGCTTCCTCACGCTGCCGGGGGGAGTCGGGACTTATGAGGAATTCTTCGAGATCCTGACCTGGGCCGCTCTCGGGCTCCACGCGAAGCCGGTCGGTCTCCTCAACGTCGCGGGCTACTTTGACCTCCTGCTCCAGCTTCTCGACCACGCCGCGTCCGAGCGGTTCGTCCGCCCGGCTCACCTCGGCCTGGTTCACGTCTCCGCCGATCCCGAGGCGATTGCCGCCGACCTTCTCGAGCGGACCCCGCCCGACCCGGGGCCGCTCTTTCCGGCCGTGCCGTAGGATGGGCTCCGCCCACCGCGTTCGACCCGCCCGGACGGTGGGCGGAGCGCACCCTGTGACGAATCCGCGTCCACCTGGGCGATCCGATCGCGCCTTCGCGTTACTGGTAGCGAGGGCGTAATCGCCCGGGCGACCGCTTTCTACACGCACGCATTGACGAGGGGGATCTGGGTAGGATAAGTTGACTCGAGCGGCGCGGACCTCTTGCCGCCCGGGCCAAGTGAAAAGCATGTGTCCGGGCCGCGACCGTGATCGGCCCGGGGCCAGCGTTGACACCGGAGAAGAGAGAGACACCCATGACGCCGCGGAAGAGAAAAGCCCGGATCGGCGCATTCGACGCCCTCGAGGATCGAGTCGTGCTGAGCGCCACCACCGCGATGGGGCAGAACCAGGCCATCGTCAGCGACGTGACAAGCTTCTATTCCAACTACGTGGCGACGGTGCCGACGCTCGTCGCGGCCTACACGAGCGCCACGGCGGGCTCGACGGCGCAGACGACGGCCGCGACCAACCTGACCACCGCGATCACGTCTGACGTCAACAACCTCGGCACTGCGTTGCTGAAGGACCTGGGCGCCTCGGCGGCACAGGCGATCAAGACCTCGATCACCGGCTCGGTAGCGGGCGGGACGAACGTGACCAACACGACGGGCGCGGGGACCCTCGGCAGTCTGATGAATGTCCTGCTCTCGATTAACTCGGCCGATCCGGCGTTCCTGGGCGAGACGGCGGGGATCAATCTGGCGACCGACGTGAGCATCGGCGCCGCCTTCGCGCTGACGCCCGGCAAGCCCGCGTTCCCGACGGCCCCGTTCGGCACGTTCTCGCAAACGTATGCCACCGACATCCAGCCGGAGGCCGCGCAGCTGCAGACCGATCAGGCCGCGGCGTCGACCCCGCCGACTACGGATCAGCAGACGGCGATCAACAACGACATCGCCGCGATCGACAAGACGACCGCGTCCGACGTGAACACGCTGGCGACGAACCTGCTGACGACGATGCCCGCCAAGCCCGACCCTAGCGCGGCCATCCGCCAGGCCGTCACGGGTTCGACCGCGACATCGGGCGTGACCTACACCGGGTCGGCCGGCAGCATGGCCTCGTACGGCAGCCTGCTCGCGACCCTCCAGGCCATCGAGGCCGAGCCGAACCTGCTGATGAACGCCAACGTCATCGCCGGGCTGGTGTCGCTGTTCGCGTATATCTGACCAGGGTCGATGTCGTCCCCGCGGCGGATGGGGCGGCGGCTACCGTGTCGTGGCCGCCGTCTCCTTCAGGAGCATCTCAACGGTCCCGACGAGCTCCTCGCCCTGGAGAAATCCCTTGTTGCGGATCACTCCCTTGGTGTCGAGGACGTAGATCGTCGGCATCGAGCGGATCACCCAGCGCGACGCGATCGGGCCCTCGGCGCCCTCGCCGTCGTACCAGATGGGCCAGATGATGTCGCCGGCCTTGGTCAGCTCCTTGAGCTCATTCAGGTCGTCGTCGACGTTGATGCCGAGCAGGGCGAACGGCCTGTCGGCAAAGCGTTCGGCGATCAGTCGGAGCTGGGGGTACATCGCTCGGCAAACTCCGCACGAGCGATGGCTGCCGAAGTCGAGGACCACAACCTTGCCCCGGTAGTCGTCCAGCTTCATTGGCTCGCCGTCGAGGTCCCTCCCTTCGATCGCGGGGGCCGGCCTGCCGATCGCGAGGCTGCGGAGCTCGAACAGCTGGCCCCTGGCGAACTCGCCCGCCCCGGCGGGGAGATGGTCCGGCAGGCGCACGTCGGCGTAGCGGTCGATTAACTCCTGGAACAGGGCCTCGGACTCGGCCTTCACCTTGTCGAGGCCGCGGGCTTTTATCCGGTTCAGGTTCGCCAGCGAGCCCGGCGAGAACGACCGCTCGCCGCCCAGCGCGATGCGGACCTGGCAGGTCTCGGTCCTCTCCTTGGCCATCTTGAGATACTCGGCCAGCGCCGCGACCGCAGTCGCCCGCGTCTCGCGGTCGAGTTCGCCCCTCAGGACGACCCGGAGCAGCTCCTCATAGGGCCAGAACGGCTCGCCGTAGCGGCTCGACTGCGCGTAGTAGGGCTTGAGCCGATCGCTCCGGCTGTAGTCGCGGGCGAGGGTCACGAGCGCCGTCTCGGCCTCCGGGCCGAAGATGCATGTCGACGCGACCTGGATCAGCGCGTCGACGGCGGCAGGATCACCGCGATATTTCTCGGCCAGTGCGAGGAACCGCGGGGCGAACTCCTGCGGGACGAGTCGAGCGCCCGACTTGCGGGCCGCGTCGTACTGCTTGACCAGCGCCCGATATTCTTCCCGCGGCGACGCCCCGGCCGCGACGAGCAGGGTGAATATCCCAATCAGCAGCCTTGGCATAAGACGGCCTCCTCATGTCTCCTAAACCTCGGGTTCCGACGCCTCGACCACGTCGGACAACCGTAGGCGATCGGGCGGCGGATTGCAACGAGCCGGCACCCGCCGCGGCCGCGCTTGCAATGCGCCCGGCGACGCGTTATCCTTGTGGATGGAAGATGTTTCGATTCCTCGAATCAACGCGCCGGGCCGCGGGAAATCGGGCGGGGAGCGACCGATGATCGGGATCTACTTCTTCCTGAAGCTCATGCTCTTCTTCGCGCTCGTCAAGGCGCTCGTCAAGTCCGAGACGCTGGGCGAGCACCCCCTCGTCTTCGGCATCCTCTACACGGGTCTCGTCGCGTTCCTGAGCTACGTCTACATCCTGACCACGAACCCGAACGCCTTCCACGCCGCCTGGGTTCTGCGAGCCAGTCGCTCGACCCACCTTTCCCCCTGGATGGTCTGGCTGGCCGCGACGCTCTTGCTCTCGACGGTCTACTTCAAGCTCCTGAGCAAGGTCGACGGGATCGGTTTCTGGCTCCTGCTGGTGGTGGGGGTGCCGCTCGTGTTCTTCTGACGTCTTCGCAAATTCGCCTCATCGCGCCTCGGCCGTGATGGCCACGAGGAACGGGCTGCAGTCGGTCACCGCCGACTCGAAATCGATCGATTCGACGACTTTGTCGGGGCGCGGGTTGGTCCAGACCATCTCGAAGAGGAACGCAAACGCCTCGGGGCTGAGCTCGGTCCGCTGGTTCTTGCCCTTCCAGGCGAGGTTCGCGTGCGAGGCCTTGCCCGGGCCGCCTTTCCACGTCGTCCAGACGCTCAGGTCCTCGCCGTAGACGATCGGGATATCCTCGGAGAACCCGTCGGCATAGTGGACCGTGTAGTGTCCGATCCTTGTGCGGTCCGGGACCTCGTACTGCGTGCCGTGGAGGAAGTGGAGCCGGGAGCATCGCGACCCGACCTTGATCCCCGTGGCGCTCTTCGGCAACCGTGCCTGGAGCGAGGCCCGGAGGTGGATCATCATCGGCCCGACCGAGAACCACATGCCCCCGAACTTGCGGACGCCCAGCGGCAGCTCCGCCAGGTCGTCCCCGCCCGGCAGCGGACCCTCGTTCAGCGGCTCGTTGGCCAGCGGCTGGATGTCCAGGAACCGCAGGTCCGCGGGCAGGTCGGGCGGGGCCGGTGCGGGCTTGCGGTCGCCGTTGGGCCGCGCGTGCAGGATGAAGACGCCTGTACCGACGTCGGCGCCGACCGACTCGATCGACGTCCGATACCCTTGCTTGTGGAGCTGGATCTTCAGCGGCCCTTCCGGCAGGCCCTCCAGGATGAACTCGCCCTCGCGGTCGGTGGCCGCCTCGCTGAACGGGATCCGATTGTAAGAGACCCTCACGCCTGGGAGCGGGTTTCCCGCGGGGTCGACGACCCGTCCCGTCAGGAGTGTGAGTGGGCCTGGAGGCTGCTCGGGCTCGCGCTGCGGTGGTCGGCCGACGGCTTTCGCCGCGGCCTTCGGCCGGGGGGCGTCGGCGGCCCTGGGCTTCGCGACGGGCCTCTCCACAGGCTCCATCGCCATCCCGAGCAGTTGGACCTGCTCGGGATCGCGTTCGCCTGGGACGGAGACATCGACGGCGCTGATATTGGCGCGGCGGTGTCCGTCCATGATGTAGACATAGCTCGGCCCGGGTGGGGCGGACAGCTCGAAGCGCCCGGCCGCGTCGGTCCGGGTACCGGCGACCGCCGCGCCGGAGCGCGGCCGAGCGGTGCCGTGATAGCCGACCATGACGCCGGCCAGGGGCGCCCTGATCTCGGCGTCGATCACCGAGCCTCGGAGCTTCCGTCCCTCGATGGCCGTCAGGTCGGCCTTCGCGTCCTCATCGACCTTGACCCGGACGCCCTCGACGGCCGCGGCGGTGATGGTTCGCCGCCCCTCGGGGCCGCGGAGGAACAGGAGGTTATAGACGCCCGCGGCGAGGCCGCCGATCTCGAACCGGCCCCGGTCATCGGTCGTCGCGTCGCCCCAGCTCCCTCCCAGGATCGTCTGCCGATGTGCCAGCGCCTGCGCCCGACGGAGGCCCCGGCGACGGGCCGGCCCGTGGCCGAGTCCGTGACGACGCCGACGATCGCACCGGCCGGCCCGAGCGTCGTCGGCCCGATCGGCTGCCTGTCCGATCCGAATTGAATCCACGGCCCGACGTGGCGCCGATGGCGGGTCAGCAGGCTGCCGCTGGTCCCACGCGGCAGGGGGATCGTGTACTGGCCCCGATCGTCCGTCATCGCGACGATCGGCCAGCCAGCGAACGTCGCCTCCTGCCTCGTGAGCGTGCCGTTGACGTCGTCGCTCATCTGTTCGACCCGCACTTCGACCCCGGCGATCGGCCGACCCCCGCGGTCGACGACTGTCCCTGTGACGGGGCTGTCCCGAGGCTCAAGCGTTAGCGTCAGCGGGTCGTCCTGCGTCCCGCTCGCGAGGTCCGCGCTCCGAAGTCCCAGCCCCGCCCAGCCGATTGTCTTCTCATCGGGGATGGCGACCAGGAAGAGATATCGCTGGCCCTTGACACCGTCGTCCGGGATCGTGATGCGTCCCTCGACATCGGCCGTCATCGTCTGATGCTCTCGGGACCCTCCCCAGACGTGGACCTCCTGCCCCGGCACCGGCTTGCCCTGCCCATCGACGACCCGAGCGAAGATCGTCTGACCGGCCGGCGCCGGGTCCTCCGCAATTGCCGGCGACTCCGCAGCCTCCGCAGCCGGCACGCGGGTCGTCGCAGGCATCCCAGCGCCGAGCGCAACGAGGCCAGCCACGAACAGTGTCATCGCAATCATCCCCATGCGGAGCATGATTCGACTCCTCGAGTAAAGGCTCGCCAGTCGGACCGCCTCCGCGGAGATCGCCACCGCGACGGCACGGTTGCCGGCGAGATCCATCGCGGCGCGGAGGATCGCCTCGGTCGCCGCCACCGGCGGCGCGGGGCGGGGAACAAGGGCCGTGTCAACGAGGCCGGGGACGATCCCCCGCCGTTTCAAGCGGGCCCCGAGCCGCTCGCGGGCCCGGGCTAGCCGGCTGCGCACCGTCCCGACCGGCACGAGCAGCTGCCCGGCCGCCTGCTCGTACGTGAGCCCCTCCAGGTGGCAGAGCACGACCGGGCCGCGGAACCTCGCCGGCAGACGGTCGATCTCCTCATAGAGCTCGGCGTACGACTCCGGCGGCCCGCTCATGATCCATTTTGCCTCGCGCTCGGCGGCGTCGCGCTCGCGGGCCCGGCGGACGGCCCGGCGCACCTTCGCCCGGATCGCGATCCGGCGCGCGACCCTCGCCAGCCACCCCGCCACGCTCCCCGGCTCGCGGATCGACCGGGCCCGCCTCGCCATCACGAGGAACGTGGCCTGAAGCGCATCCTCGGCGTCGTGCGGGTCACCGAGCACGGCCCGGCACAGGGCGAACACCATCCCTGCGTGCCGCTCAACGAGCGCCGCGAACGCCGCCTCGGCCGCGTCGGGGTCGCCCGAGCGGTAGCGGTCGAGCAGCTGCCCGTCGGTCAGCGAGCGCGACGAGCCGGCCCGGAATATCGTCTGGACGTGCCGGAGGATCGCCGCCGAGGACTCGTTCGACACCGGCCCGTCTCCCCGATCGTGGTTGGATTCTCCCTCAAGGAGGCCGCTCGACGTCGGCGCGTTCCATTTTTCCGGGGGCGACGGCGAAAAGCCCACGATTTCCGCGAGGAGCCCGACTACGCAAGTCCGACTGTCCTGCCCCGGACACCCCTACGGCCAAGTCGGCCCGGCCCTTCCGGCAACTCCGGTCCCGGTAGAACGCCGCACTCAAGGCGATCCGGGCATCTCGGCGATTGTCCGACGATCGACGGATAAGGACGCCTTCACGAGCCGGTCATTGTCGGTTGTGAGGTGAAGCCGATCGCGGGGCCCCCGGAAGTCGTCACAAGCAAATTGCAAATGAATCAGCTCCGCGGGGTCGACGAGCTGGACGAAGCCTCTTTCCGGCCGCACGAAGTAAGAAGCTGTTTCAAAACCCCGGGATTTCTGTAAACTACCGCCATCGCCGACCGCAAGGAGGCTCAGGCATGGCGGAACTCGTCACGGACAAGCTCTGGTCGATCATCGAGCCGTTGTTACCCAAGTCGCCGCCCGGTCCGAAGGGGGGACGGCCTCGGATCTCGGACCGCCAGGCGCTCGCGGGCGTCATCTTCGTCCTCAAGACCGGCATCCCCTGGCAGGCCCTACCCCGGGAGATGAATTGCGGCAGCGGCAGCACCTGCTGGCGGCGATTCGCCCTCTGGACGACGCTCGATGTGTGGCCGCGACTGCATGCGGCGCTGCTTACCGCCCTGGGCAAGGCGGGGGCGATCAATCTCGAACGCGCGGTGATCGACAGCGCGAGCGTCCGCGCGGTTTTTGGGGGCGCACACCGGTCCGAATCCGACGGATCGAGCCAAGGCGGGCTGCAAGCGCCACATCTTGACCGATGCTCGAGGGGTGCCCCTGGTGGTGAAGACCACCCCGGCGAACATTCGCGATGACGCGATGACAGAGGCGATGGTGCTGAGCATGCGCCCGGTCCAAGGGGCCCTGGGTCGGCCTCGGACGAGGCCCAAAGTGCTCCAAGGGGACGCCGGCTACGGCTCGGCCGCGAACAAGGCCCGAGTTCGATGTTTGGGGGTCGAACCCCTGCTCGCGTCGCTGGGGAAGGCTCGGGAGCATGGCAGCGGCCTGGGCAAGACACGGTACGTCGTCGAGCGCACCTTGAGCTGGTTCGGGAACGCCCGGAGGCTCAAGATGTGCTACGAGAAGAAGGGGGCTCACTTCCAGGCCTTTCACGAATTGGCGGCCTCGCTGATCTGCCTCAAGCGCATCGCATGAGGGTTTTGAAACAGCTTCTAAGTCTCGATCGAGCTGTGGGCCCCTCCGTGTGCAACGGCCAGCGAGGCGCTGGTACCCCCGCGAATCCACGTCCGATCAATCCCCAGGATCTCCTTGACCTCCGCCCGGCTCATCCCCGGCCGGAGCCTTGTGATCCGCCCCGGGATACCCCGCACGACGAACCGCGGAGGCATTCCGTCCGCGAACTCCTGGACAAGGAAGAACCCGACGGCAGCAATCGCCACGAGGACGACCATCCCTCGGACCGTGAATCGGACGCGGGGAAGCCGCATGATCATGGCCCCGCCGGGCGTTGCCTTGCAGCCCCCGCTCCCGGACCCTCCCGGGCCGAGGAGGACGCCCACGCCAGGGCGAGGGTGGTAATGGCCGAGATCGCCACAATCCTTTGCATGGCCGATCCTCCGTGGGATCCCGAACATTGCGCCGTCGACAAAATTCGTATGACAGCAAGCCGGAAAAGGTGAACAGATCAGCGCTGAGGCGGTCGGCCTGGCCGCATCACTTTCCCGTCGCGTGCTCCTGCGCCGCCCGCGCGATGTCGGCAACGAGCTTGTGGGCCTTCTTCTCGTCGACCAGTCCCCGCGTCAGTACGACGAGCACATACGGCCGCCGCCCCTCGGGCATGACGATCGCCGCGTCGTGGTAGACGCCGCGGAACCAGCCGGTCTTGTGCGCCACGCGAGTCCCCGCCGGCACGCCCGCGGGTATGCCCTCCTTGAAGTCGGATTCCAGGAGGATGGCCAGCATCGCGTCGGACGCCCCCGCCGAGACCACCGCGTGATCAGCGATCAGCGAGAGCACGCGCATCAAGGCCCGTGCGGTCGTCGTGTTGTTCATCCCACGGCGATAAGCGGGTGTGTCTTCGACGCCGCGTAATACTCTTAACCCCGACGCCCCGAGGGCCTTCATGAACCCGTCGGCCTTGGCGGCGGTGACGCGCTCGATCAGGAGGTTCGTGGCGACGTTGCTGCTGGAGACGATCATCAGCCGCATCAGCTCGCGGACTGTCTCACGCTGGCCGACTCTCTTGTAGAGACTCAGCTCCGAGTCATCCTTCGGGTCGAGTTCGTAAGGACTGCCGTCGGCGATGCTTTTGAACATCGTTTTGATCTCGATCCGCTCGTCGAGCGAGAGCGCGCCGCCCTCGGCCTGGCGGTAGACCTCGGCCATGACGGCGACCTTCATCGTACTGGCGGCGTGGAAGGCGTCGTCGGGGCGAATTGTCATCTCCTCGCCCGTGCCGAGGTCGCGATAGGCCACGCCCACGGCCTCGGCGCCCGACTCGCGGATCAGCCGCTCGACCGTCGCCTCGAAGTCGCCGCGAGGAGGGGCCCCGGCAGCCGCTACGTCGCGGCAGACGGCAAAGATTAGCCAGGTGAAGCAGAGCGCGAGAAGGCGAGGCGTCGTCTCGTCATGGTGGTTTGTCCGGAAGCGAACGGCGGGACGGCTTGCGCGCCAATTGTCGCCGCGGTGCGTTCATGGTAGCGGCCGCCCCGCCCTCCCGCGAGCGGGCTGCGTCGGCCCGGAATTCGCAAGAGCGGCCCGTCCGTCTTCGACTCCCTGGGGAACGGCGGATTGCGGGCGGTCCGGACAATTCGGCGGCGGTACGTCCGGCCGTACCGGGAGGCCTCTCTCGCGGTCGATGGTGGATCCAGAGGCGGACGGCGAGTCCCAAACGCCATGAGCGCCGCCACATCCGGCGCGTCGGTGCCTGGCCTGGGGTGGCCCGGATGCCGAGGGGCCGAGGTCCTTTGCGGTCCTGAGTGCCTGTCAATCTCCTCGTAATCGCTACACTTCCTCCAATCGTTTTTTTCCACGCAATCGTTGACAATGCCGCTAGACGGGGATAGGAGGGTTAGCACGCGAGTTTGGAGTCTTCATCGCGGACGCAGAGGCTGACGCGACGGCCGCCCGAGTCGCGGTGTGTTTTCGGGCGGAAAGGAACGGAGGACACGGACGCCCTCACAACTCTCCCCAATGAGGTGCAACCATGAGGAACAGCAAGAGGGCCGCGCGGGTCGGCCGGTTCGACGTTCTGGAGGACCGGATCGTGATGGCCTCGAGGGCGGCCATCGTGAACGCCGACGTCACCGCGTTCTTCAACAATTACGCGTCGACCATCCCCGCGATGGTGGCGAACTTCGAGACGCTCGCCGCGACAACCAAGGCTTCCGGCCTGGCGACCGACCTCCAGGCCGAGCAGTCCGCCGGCAGCGCGATCGAGCAGGCGATCGTCAACGACGTCAACGCCCTGGCCACCCAGCTCTACAAGGACCTCGGGCGCTCGGGCTTCAACTCGATCCGCCTGTCGGTGACCGGCGTCTCGACGCCGACAAACGACGTGACGTTCAAGTCGAGCCAGCCGAACGCCGGCAGCCTTCTCTTCTCTCTGCTCGAGGTCGGCCAGACGAACCTGGCGGCCCTGGGCGGCGTGTCGGGCGTCCAGCTCGCCGCCAACCTGAGCATCACGACCTCGTACGCCGTCTCGATCGGCAGTCCGATCCTGCCGCTCACCCCGTTCGGCAACTTCACGGCCACGTGGTTCACCGACGTCCAGCCGCTCGCCCGTCAGCTCGACGCCGACCGGATGGCAGGCGGGACCACGCCGACCATGGAGCAACTGGCGGTCATCGAAAGCGACATTCAGGCTATCGACGCCGTGACGATCCGCGACACGAACAACCTGGCGACGACACTGGTCAACCAGCTCGGCAAGTCGTCGACGCAGGGGATCGGCACGATCATCTCCGGCGTGAATTCGACAACCAGCCCGATCTTCACGCCGGGCAGCGGCACGGCGCCGGCCTACGGGAGCCTGCTGGCGACCCTCCTGCTGTTCGATAGCGACGTCGCCTCGCTGGAGAACCCGTACATCGCCATCGCCATCGTCAACCAGACCGCGTTCATCTGATCGCGGACGGGTTGGCTACGCGACACGCGAGGGCGGGGCACCATCTCTCCGCCTTCGCGTGCATTCATGCGCCGCCGGTCTTTCCACGGCTACCGCGGGGCGAGACCCAGCGTCGTCCGCCACGCGGCGGCCTTCTCGGGCTTGCCCCAGGCTTCGTAGAGCCGCAAGACACGCTCCGCCGGCCTCGGCGAGCCGAATCTTGCCGGCGGCCATGTCTTGCCTTGCCTTGCGCGATTCCAGCCCTTCGTAGCCCGTCAGGAGAAGCGGCTCGGCCTCGCCGTACTTCTTCTGGCCGAGCAGGCTCTCGCCGAGCAGGCTCCGCGCCTCGAACCGGGACCAGTCGTCGGGGCGTTTCGTGTCCCGAATCGCCAGGGCTTCCCGGAGGATCGGCTCGGCATCGGCCCACCTCCGCTGGCGGAGGAGGTTCCCGCCCAAGGCGGCGAGGGCGTCGGCGACGTCCGGATGCTCGGGCCCGAGCACGCTCCGCCGCGCGGCGAGGGTCTCGCGGAGCATCGCTTCGGCCCGGCCGAGATCGCCGCGCTCCCGGTACGCCATCGCCAGGTCCAGTCGCGTCGTGAGTGTCCTCGGGTTCTCGGCGCCGTGCTTGGCCGTCCGGGCGACGAGGGTCCGTTCCAGAAGCGCGATCGACTGGTCCAGGCGGCCGGCGGCTCGGTAGGCCAGGGCCAGGTTGTTCTGCGTGCTCAGAGTGCTCGGGTGGTCGGCGCCGAGCTTCGCGGAGCGGGCGGCGAGGGTCGCTTCCAGCAAGGCGATCGCGCGGTCGACCTCGCCGACGGCCTGATAGGCCGGCGCGAGGTTGTTCTGGGTGAGGAGGGTGTAGCGGATGGTCGGCGCCTAGCTTGGAAGTCTGGGCCGCCAGCGTCCGCTCGAAGAGCGGGATGGCCCGGTCCCACTCGCCGGCCTCGCGGTATGCCATCGCGAGGTTTTGCTGAGTGAGGAGCGTGTCGGGATGGTCGGCGCCGAGCTTCGCGGCGCGCGCCGCGAGCGTCCGCTCGAAGAGCGCGATCGACCGCGGCCCACTGGCCGTCGTCCCGGTAGGTCAGGGCGAGGTTGTTCTGGGTGGTCAGCGTGTCGGGATGGTCGGCGCCGAGCCGGGCCCGTCTCGACTTCCAGCGTCTTCTCGAAGAGCGGGATCGCCCGGTCCCATCTGGCCGGCATCGCGGTAGCACAGCGCGAGGTTGTTCTGTGTCTTGAGGTTGTCGGGATGATCGGGCCCGAGTCGGGACCGTCCGGGCCGCGAGCGTCTGCTCCAGGAGCTCGATCGCGAGTGCCGATCGGCCGGCGTCCTTGTACGCCAGGGCGAGGCTGTACTTGCTGGCGAGCGTGTCGGGATGGCCGGCGCCGAGCTTCGCGCGCGCGCGGCGAGCGTCTGCTCCAGCAGCGGGATGGCCCGGTCGAACTGACCGGCGTCGCGATACGCGGAGGCGAGATTGTTCCGGCTGTTGAGCGTGTTCGGATGGTCGGGCCCGAGCTTCGCCGTCCGCGCGGCGAGCGTCCGCTCGAACAGGGGAATCGCCAGGTCCGTCCGCCCCGAGTTCTTGTAAGCTGCGGCGAGATTATTTTGGCTGATGAGCGTGTCGGGATGGTCGGCGCCGAGGGCGGCCGTGCGGGACGCGAGGGTCTGCTCGAAGAGGGGGATCGCCAGGTCGAGCCGCCCCGAGGTCTTGTAGGCGACCGCGAGGTCGTTCCGGCTGGCCAGGGTGTCGAGATGGTCGGCCCCGAGCTTCGCGGCACGCGAGGCGAGCGTCTGCTCAAACAGGGGGATCGCAAGATCAAGCCGGCCGGAGTCCGAGTAGGCCAGGGCCATATTGTTCCGCGTGGCGAGGGTGTCGGGATGGTCGGTGCCGAGCTTCGCGGCACGCGAGGCGCCAGCGTCTGCTCGAACAACGGGATCGCACGGTCGAGGCGGCCGCCGTCCATGCAGGCCAGTGCCACGGCGTTCTGGCTGGCGAGGGTCTCCGGGTCGTCGAGCCCGACCACCGCCTTGCGGAGTTCGAGCGCCGCTCGTGCTGGCGGAGCGACAGGTCGTGTTCCCCCAGATAGCGATAGGTCATGCCCAGCGAATGGCGGATGTAAGCCTCGACGGCCGGCTTGTCGCGGAAGGCGCCGGCGATCGTCGGCTCGGCGGCGTCGACGGCCTCGCGGAGGGTCACATCCTTTCCCAGTCCACCCCGCTGTCCCCTCGGGCGGGCCGCCGCCAGCACGCGATCCTCGAAGAATCCGAGCACCGCACGCGCCTCCGAGCCGCCGACCGGGTGGCCTTCTCGCTCTCCGACTTCGCCAGCGTCGTCTGCGCGTCTGCCCGGTTGCGTTCGGCCACGGCCACGTCGCGCTCGTGCCGGGCCTCGGTCAGGGCGACCTCGGTCCGGGCATTAGCGGCCGAGACGTCGCGCAGCCTGGCGGCGGCCAGGCGTTCTGCGCGCGTGGCGCGGATCGCCTGCCAGGTGCTCACGATCGCGCCGACAAGCAGCAAGGTCGCCATCGCCCCGGCGGTCGCAAGTGCCCCTCGGTTCTTGCGGGCGAACTTGCGGAGCCGGTATCCGGTCGTCGGCGGGCAGGCCTCGACGGCGTCGCCTTCCAGGTAGCGCCGGACGTCGCGGGCAAAGCTGTTCGCGGTATCGTAGCGCCGGACGCGATCCTTCTCCAGCGCCTTCATCACGATCCAGTCGAGGTCACCCCGCAGCAGCCGGGCCAGCTTGGCCGGCTCGGTCTGGCGATGAGCGGAGAGGGTCGCCAGCGACTCCGTCGAATCGCTCAGCCGCGTGCTCGGCCTCGGGGGCTCCTCGTCCTTGATCCGCTTGAGGATCTCGGCGAAGCCCGCGTCGCGCAGTGCCGCCCTCTGGAGCGGGGTCGTGCCGGTGAGCAGCTCGTAGAGCAGCACGCCGAGCGAATAGACGTCGGTCCGCGTGTCGACGCCCAGGGCACTGAGCTCGGCCTGCTCGGGGCTCATGTATTCCAGCGTGCCGACGATCGTCCCGTACTGCGTGAACATCGTCCGCTCGGACAGTCGCTGGTCGGTCGCCTTGGCGATTCCGAAGTCGATGACCTTCGGCGCCGGCCGGCCGTCGTACTTCGTCACCAGCACGTTCGACGGCTTGATGTCGCGGTGGATGATCCCCTTCTGGTGTGCGTGCTGGATCGCCTCGCAGACCGGGATGAACAGCTCGAGCCGCTCGCGGGGCGTCAGCCGGGCGCTGTCGCAATAGTCGGTGATCGGGACGCCGTGGACCAGCTCCATCACGAAGTACGGCCGGCCGTTGCCGGTCGTGCCGGCGTCGAGCACGCGAGCGATGTTCGGGTGGTCCATCATCGCCAGCGCCTGCCGCTCGGCCTCGAATCGGGCGACGACGTGCTCCGAGTCCATCCCAAGCTTGATGATCTTCAGCGCGACCTTGCGGCGGACTGGCTCCTGCTGCTCCGCCATGTAGACCGAGCCCATCCCGCCCTCGCCGAGCTTCTCGAGCAGCTTGTACGGGCCGATCCGCGTCCCCGGTCCCTCCGCGGTCGGTCGGTCTCCGTCCGGGTTGGGCTGACCCGGAGCCGGGGGGCCCTGAGCGATCGTTAAAGCGGCGGGCCGCCCGGGGAAAGCACGCGTCTCGTCCGGAAGCGTCGCGGTGTCGTCAAAGTCCGTGGCCCCGTCGTGGGACCGCAGGAGCAGCGTGAGATGCTGCCGCAGGTCGGGCTCGTCCGAGCACTCGCGCTCGAGGAAAACGGCGCGGTCGGCCGGGTCGTCGTACTCGATGGCCTCGAGGAAGAGCGCACGAGCCCGCTCGGTATCGAACGGCATGGGAGTCCCGCTTCCGGGTCGGGGCCGGTCGTCGTCCGCCATCGGGACGCGCGTCATCCGGCGCGATCATCAGAGTGATCCGCCCGGCGAAAGCCGCATCCAATATCTTACCCGGCCCTCTCCCGCGCGGCCAACGGCCCTGGCGGAGTCTTCACCATCGCTTCATGCCGGGGCGGAGGCGCGAAGGGCTGCTGGTTCGGACCCGGAGCTCATGGTCCCCCGGGTCCCTCGGCCGGCAGGTTGTAGAAGCCGATCCCCAGCATGAGGTAGATCGCGACGAGCATCAGCCCCTCGAGCCACGTCGACTGCCCGTCCATCGTCAGGTGACGGGTGATGAGCACCGCGATGATGATCGCGACGATCTCGAACCTCGTGAACAGCAGATCCATGTCCCGTCCCAGCGCGTAGCCGAAGAACACGAGCAGCGGCGCGACCACGAGCGCGACCTGGAGGCTTGCGCCCATGCTCAGCCCGAGCGAGAGGTCCATCTTGTCGCGCCGTGCAAACGCCACGGAGTTGATCGTCTCGGCGAGATTCCCCACGAGGGCCAGCAGGAAGACCCCGGTGAACGCCGGCGTCAGCCCGAGCCCGCGCGAGGTGGGCTCGATGGCCTCGGTGAGGATCTCGCTCGTGATCGCCAGCCCGACCGACGCGCCTGCCAGCACGCCCAGGGCCTTGCGGCGGCTCCAGCCCGCCTCCCCTCCCTCCGGGGCGGGGCGGCCCTCGACCTCGACGCGCACGGCCTCGGCGCTCAGCACCGGCTTGCTCGTCACCGCAGTGTAGATCAGGCTCGCGATGTAGACCGCGAACAGGGTGATCGCGATCTCCGCGCTGATCTCCCGCGTCGTCCCGCTATGGCTGAAGTGGAAGACCGCCGGGATGATCAGCCCCGTCGCTGCCATCATCAGCAGCGCGCCATTGATCTTGGCGACGGCCTGGTTGAACTTCTGCGTCCCGTGGCGGATGCCCCCCGCGAACATCGACATCCCGAGCGCGAGCAGCAGGTTGCCGACGATCGACCCCACCAGCGACGCCTTCACCACCCTGACCAGCCCCTGCCTCAGCGCGAAGAACCCGATGATGATCTCCGGCGCGTTGCCCATCGACGCGTTGAGCAACCCGCCCCACGTTGGCCCCATGTAGGTCGCCAGCGCGTCGGTCGCCTGCTCCGTCAGCCCCGCCAGCGGTACGAGCGCCGCGGTCGACACGGCGAAAACTACCATCGGGTCGGCCTCGACCCACCAGAGCGCCAACGAGATCGGCACGCAGATCAGAAGCCAGTTCCGGCTCATCCGAAGACCCCCGGCGCTGCCCGCTCTCCGCGTGCGCAGCACCGGGAGATCCTACCCTCAGGCGCCCGGCGGGGCGATCTTTCCTCCATGCCTGCACGTCGTCGAATCCTCGATGCCTTGCCCAGCGCGGCCTTGACGTGCTCGTCATTGCCAGGATCGACGGCTTCGGGTGTGCCGTGGTTGTGCATTGGCCAGATGGCCGAGAGGAACGGCCCGGGCGTCTTCGGCGGAGACGCGGGCCCGCGGGTCGGCCTGGGTCCAAGAATCCCCGTGCCCTTGGCCGGAGGTCGGTCAGGCCGCCGACCCCGCACCGACCGCGTGGTACGACTTCTCCTCGACCAGCCGCGAGCCGAGGCGATCGTTGATCGCGCGCTTCAGGGCGGCGCGGCGGTCATTGTTCCGGTAGACCGAGCGGGCCAGCTCGACGAACCGCGGGCCGAAGTCCCCGTCGCGTTCGCACGGCGCAGGGCGTCCTCGACGTCCCAGATCGCCTCGTTCACCTCACGCAGTTCGTCCGTGAGGTCGTCGAGACCCGGCCTCGGCGGGATCGAGCTGGCGCGGGCCGATTCGAGGGCCGACAGCTCGGCGCGGACGTGTGACAGCTTGACGGGGTCTCTGATGCGCTCCGCCTTGATCTCCAGGATCGAGATCTTATCGATCAGCTCGCCCGCGGCGATCTCGACGACGACCGGCCGCAACGCGGGCCGGCTCGCCGCGACGCGTTCGGCCAGCGCGGCGGCCATCCGGTCGAAGACGGGTGCCCAGTCCCGGCGCCGCTCCTGGCGAAAGAGCCGGACCGAGGGATACCACGGCGAGTCCTCGCGGTCGCGGAACCAGCGCCAGTCGGCAGCTGTTGAGAGCGGCACCCACGCCGGCACGCCCAGGGCGCCGGCGAGGTGGGCCGTTGCTGTATCCGCGGTGACGACCAGGTCGAGGCATTCCATGATCGCCGCCGTGTCGAGGAACGCGGCGGGGCCCGCGTCGAGTTCGTCCCCGAAGTCGACCAGGGCGAAACGGCCGCCGAGCGTGCGGATCTGCTCGACGCCGGGGCCCGTCTGCAGGTTCACGATCCGCACGCCGCGCACGCGGGCCAACGGCTCGAGAAGCGCGAGCGGGAACGAGCGGTCGGCGTCCCTCGGATACTTGGGATTCCCCTGCCATGTGACCCCGATGCGGAATCCCGGATAAGCGTCCAACCGCGCGCGCCAACGCTCCACCCGGGCCGCGTCGGCCGTCAGGTAGGGGATCGGCGTCGGGATAGCGTTGGAGGTGACGCCGAGCAGCCCGGGCAGGCTCATCAGCGGCGCGTGGACGTCGAAGCCCGCGTCCGGTGTACGGCCGGTGACGCGGTCGACGCCCGGGCATGTCCCGAGCAGGTCGACCAGTTCATCAGTGGCGTGGACAACGACCCCGCCCGCCCCGAGTGCTCGGACCTGCGGGATGAACCGGAGGAGCTGGATGACGTCGCCAACCCCCTGCTCGGCCGTCAGGAGGATCGTCCGCCCCTCCAGCGGTTCGCCGCGCCACGGGGGACGGACGTACTCGGTCCGGGGCAGCTCGGTGCCCTTCCAGCGCCACTCGAGCTCGGCCCAGCCGCGCGGGTAGTCGCCGAGAAGGAGGTAGGTCAGACCCCGGTTGGTGTGCGCGGCGACGTGGCCGGGGACGAGCTCGATCGCGCGGTCGTAGGCGGCCAGCGACTCCTCGAAGCGGCGGAGGTCGCCCAGGATCGCGCGCACGATTATCGTGCACTTCCGCGGCCCCGGGCGCGAGGCGGATCGCGGCGTCGAGGCTGGCCAGCGCCTCCTCGAGCGCGCCGACTTGCCAAAGGGCCCGGCCCAGGTTGTTCCGGGCCTCGGGGTAGTCGGGCTTGAGGCCGACGGCCCGGCGGAAGTGGGCGATCGCCAGCGCGTCGTGGCCGAGGCCGGCCAGGGCGATCCCCAGGCCGTTCTCCGCCGACGGCGACGCCGGGACGACGCGGATCGCCTCGCCGAACGACGCGGCCGATTCGTCGTATGTCTTGAGGTACGCCAGCGCCTCTCCGAGCCGGTGGTGCGCCTCGAAGTGGTCGGGCCGGACGGCGACGAGAGCCCGGCACGCATCGATCAGCCCGGTGGGCCGATCAAGCTTCGAGAAGACCTCGGCCAGCGTCGTCAGGGCCGCGGGGTGATCGGGGTCGAGCCGAAGCGCGTCGCGGAGCGGGGCGACAGCCTCTTCGAGCTGCCCCTGACGGAGCCTCGCCAGCCCGGCGAGGTGCAACTGCCTGGCCCGCTCCAGCGCCGATCGGGCCGCCGACGCCGATGACACCGCCATGCCAAGTCCCCTCCTTGAGACCGTGGCCCTCCGTCGAGGCCGGTATTCCACCCATCTCCGCCCCGGACGACAAGTCGAAACCGCCGGGACCGCGGATTTTGGATGTAGCCTAACCCTCCGGAACTTCCCGCACCTTCACACCCCCTCGGCCTCGCGGCGCATCGCCGACCAGAGCGCCTCGACATGGCGTCGCTCCGTGGTCTCGACGCCGATCGAGACGCGGACCATCCACCGGCCGTCGAGGACGGCGGGGGTGACGTAGGCCTTGCCCGAGCGGTTGAGCCGCTCGGCCCACGACCGCGTATGAAGATCAAGCGATCTACCCTCCAGCCCGGGCGGCTCGTGGCGGAGGCAGACGGTCTGCAACGGCACCGGCGCCACGACTCGCCAGCCGGGGCTTTCGGCCGCAGCTTCCGCCAGCCACCGGGCGTTCGCCAGGTCGCGGCGCAGACGGGATTGTAGGCCGGAGACGCCCTCGGAGCGGATCAGGGTCCAGAGCTTCAGCGCCCGGAAGCGGCGGCCGAGGGGCACGCCCCAGTCGCGGAGATTGGTCGCCCGGCCGTCCGCCGACGATTGGAGGTAGCTGGGGTTGGTCGACATCACGCGGATGAGGTGTTCAGGGTCTTTCACGTAGAAGAGCGAGCAATCGAACGCGGCGCCGAGCCACTTGTGGGGGTTGAGCACGATCGAGTCGGCAGCCTCGATCCCCCGCCAGAGGGCACGGCACTCGGGCAGGATCATCGCCGAGCCGGCCATCGCGGCGTCGACGTGGAGCCAGAGGCCGTGGCGGCGGGCCACCTCGGCGATCGCGGCGATCGGATCGATGGCCGTCGACGCCGTCGTGCCGGTCGTCGCAACCACGGCGCAGGGCCCCTTTCGTTCGGCCAGGTCGTGGCGGATTGCGGCGTCCAGCGCCTCGGGGTCCATCGCGAACGCGCGATCGACGGCGACGGCGCGGACATTCTCCCGCCCGAACCCGGCGAGGAGCGCGGCCTTCTCAGCCGAGCTGTGTGCCTGGCCTGACGCGTAGACGACGAGCGGCCTCGCCTCGGTCTGCAACCCGCCCCGGGCGAGGCCGTAATCCGTCGCCCGCTCGCGCGCCGCGATCAGAGCGAGGAGAGTGCTGGTCGAGGCCGAGTCCTGGATCGCGCCGCGAAAAGTGTCCGGCAGATCGACCATTCGCCGCATCCAGTCGGCGACGACTTCCTCCAGCTCCGTCAACGCCGGGCACGCCTGCCACGAGAGGCCGAGCACGCCGAGGCCCGTGCTGAGGAAATCGCCGAGGGCACTCGAAAGCGGGGCGTTCGAAGGGAAATAGCCGAAGAAGCTCGGGTGCTGCCAATGTGTCAGCCCGGGGACGAGGATCGCGTCGAGGTCGCGGACGATGGCGTCGAACGGTTCAGGTCCATCGGGAGGGTCGGCCGGCAGAGCCGTCCGAACCTCGCCGGGCTCGGTGCGGGCCATGACGGACCGCTCTTCGACAGTTGCACGGTAGTCGGCGATCCAGTCGATGAGCTTGTGGCCTTCGACGCGAAATTCTTCGGGGGTCATCGCAGCATGGTCTCGGGGCGTCGTCTGTCTTCGGCCGGGTGGCCCGGACAACTTTGCTGTCCGGGCGATGAAGCCGCAAGAGGTCATCGGGCCCGGGAGAGGATGGCTCCGGAAATGCTCGTCGATCGCCAGGGCCGTCTGAGTCGGTGCTCATCCCCGGAGGTTATTCCAGGTTCGTCTTCTTCTCCAACAGGCTCGGGTGCCTGCGATCGATCGTCGTGTCTGTCATTTTGACCGCGGTGCTCGTCCTGCTGATGCGGTCGTGCAGCTACTGATGCGACGAACACGTCGGGAGCGGCCGGCCCGATCTCCGGGGCAAGGGCGAAGGCGTGTCGAGCGAGCCCGGCGCCGATATGATACGGCGACGGACGGCGATTCGACGACGACGGCCGAGGACGACCCTCCCGCAACCGGAGCCGATCTCATGTCCACGACCATGCCCGAGCTCTATCTCCATGGCCACTTCCTGGCGCGGCGGCAGGTCTTCAAGCTCTTCGGCGGGGCGTTCCACCTCTACGCCGAGGACGGGCGGCTGCTCGCCTACTCAAAGCAGAAGGCGTTCCGACTCAAGGAGGACATCCGCGTCTTCGCCGACGAGGCGATGGAGCAGGAGCTCCTGTCGATCCAGGCCGACCGGATCATCGACTGGAGCGCGGCGTACCAGGTGTACGACGGCCAGTCCGGCGAGCACTACGGGACGCTCCGCCGCAAGGGGTGGGCGTCGCTCTGGCGCGACCACTGGGAGATCCTCGACGACTCGGGCGTCGTCCGCGGCCGGGTGATCGAAGAGAGCGGCGGCTGGGCATTCCTCCGCCGGATGCACGAGATGGCGGCGCTGCTCGTCCCGCAGACGTTCCTGATCGAGGTCGGCGACGTCACCGTCGGGGTGATGAAGCAGAACTTCAACCCGTTCGTGCAGAGGTATTCGGTCGACCTAACGCACGACACCGAATCGCTCTTACCCCGACCGCTGGCGGTGGCCGCGGTGATCCTCTTGCTGGCGATCGAGGGGAGGCAGTCGGGCGGAGCCTAGGAAAGCGGCCTGACGCGGCCGGGAACGAAAAACCCTCCCCCGAGGTGGGGGAGGGTGATGATCCGACGTCGCCCGACATTCGGCTCACTTCTCCTCGTCGACCCGGAAGACCGTGTGGCAGTCGGCGCAGGTCTTGTTCAGCTTGGTCCAGGCGTCCTTGGCCTGCGGCTGGGTCGTACTGGTCTTGGCGGCGAGGACGGCCATCTCGTCCGAGGCGACGATCATGTCGTCCATGAGCTTCGTCCACTCGGCGACGGTCTTCTTCTGCGCCTCGGCCGGGGCCTTCTCGGTGCGGAACTGCTTGCCGATCTTGCTGATCTCCTCGGCTGCCTTCGGGACGCCCGGGCCGTCCTTCTTCCACGTCGCGGCGCTGCGGGTGGCCTTCTTGATCATGTTGAACTTGGCGTTGACCTTCTCCATGCCCTTCTCGAGCGGCTTCTCATCGTCGGCGGCCGAGAGGCCGGCCAGGCCGAGGGTCATGGCGAGGCCCAGCGTCGTGGCCGCAGCGGCGGCGAACTTGCGCGACATGTCGGGTTGGCTCCGTCGGTGAACGTGCGGTGGGGAAGTCGGTTCGGATGGCGGGACGGCCGATCGCCCCGATCGGCCGCGGTCCGGCGCGGGTTCGACTCACGATAGCCTGGCGGGGCGTGGCGTTCAAGCGGTTGGGAGGCGCGGCGCTCGGCTTGCCGGCGGGTCACTTCCCCGTCGGCACGACCTCGACCGAGTCGTCGGCGTTGATGACGACTTCGCGGGGCTCGCCGCCGGGGAGCGTGAGCTTCATGTCGTGCCTGCGCAACTTGCCGGCGCGATCGACAGTGAGCGACTCGACCGTGAACGGAGCGTTGACGTTCAGGACCAGGCGCGACTCGCCCGCGGCGAGGTCGCAGCCAAAACTGCCGCGGAACGTGCCGGACCCGTCGACCGTCACCTTACACGGGCCGTCCGACCGGTTCGTGGCCAACAGCTTCGCCATGGCGGCGGGTGCGGTCAGCGTGCCGAGGTCGATCGTGGGAGCCGCCAGTGGCGCGGGCGGCGCAGCGGGGGGAGGCGGTGCCGACGAGAGGCGGTAGAAGGCGAACCCCAGCGAGACCGCGGCGGCGACGGCGAGACCGACGAGCCATGCGCGGACGTTCATCAGGACCTCCGTCGTGGGAGGAAGACGACGCCATTCCGGGCATCGTAGTCGACGCAGGTCCGCGAGTCGCGGGGCAGGTCGCCGGGATCAGCGCTTGGCCTTCGCCTTCGACTTATGCGCAGGAGCGTCCGATGCGGTCTTGAGCTTCAGGAGCCGCTCGGCGTTGTCGACCGCCTTGATCGCGGTGTGGAACTCCTTTGACGGGCCGAGCTTGACGGCGTCGGTCGTGGTCTTCTGCACAGCGACGAGCGCGGCCTTGACGGTCTCGTCCTTGGCGAGCTTCTCGTACGCGGCGTTCGCCTCGTCGACGAGCGTGCGGGCCTCGGTGGTCGCCTGGGCCATCTCGTCCCGCCGCTTGACGGCGTCGGCCTCCAAGTCCTTCCGGGCCTGAGGGCTGGGCACGAGCTTCTTGCGGGCGTTGAGCTCGTTGGTGACCTGGTTGATCAACTGCTGCTCCTGCTGCTGCTCGGCGGCGATGGTCTGGCGGATCATGTTGCTCCCGCCGCGGGGCATCCGGATGCCCCGGGCCTGGTTGCCGATGGCGGTCTTCTCCTGGTTCAGGTACGCCACCTGCTGGGTCAGCTCGACGATCGCCTGGTTGTTCAGGTCGACCTCCGCCAGCTTCTGCCGCGCGACGGTGAGCCGCTTGTAGGCGCCGCTGAGCTCGTCGATCTTCTCGAGCGCCGGGCCCTCGGACTTGTGGATGAACGTCCCGACCTTCCGCTCCAGGCCGAGCCCCTCCAGTTTCACCTGGGCCGGCGACTGGGCATGCGCGAGCGTCCCGAGGAACACGACCCACCATCCGGCGAAGCCAAGACCTTGCCGTGTCATCGCGCAGCCCCCATGACCCGATGAATGCGTGGTCGTCCTCCTTGGATCTTACGCGCGGGGTGCCCGGCGGATCAAGGAGAACCAACAGTTTGATAACCCCGACGGCTTGCCGGAGTTCCGCTCCGGAGCCCGTGCCGCCGCGGAAACACGCTCGCTCCGCTACTGCTGCGGCGGAGCGGCCGCGGGAGCGATTCCGCGGCGGGAGCGCCGGAACGAGGAGCCGCCGAGGGTGCAGATGCGGAAAACTCGGATACACTGAAGTATCCGCCCGCCCCGTGCCGTCGCGGCCCCGTCCTGATGGATCGTGTCCTTTCCGAGCCTCCGCTGATCCCATGCCCGACTCCGAACCCACGCCCATCGACTACAGATCGGCGGGCGTCGACCTCGACGCCTACGACGAGACGATGCGTCGCCTGCCACCCCTGCTCACGCGGACGTTCTCCCCGCGCGTCCTGCGCTGGCCGGACGGGTTCGCCGGCTTGTTCCGGTTGGAGGAGGGCGGCCCGGGGTTGTTCTCGAGGCAGTTCCGCGACCCGGTGCTCGTGGCCTCGACCGACGGCGTAGGCACGAAGCTCAAGCTCGCCTTCGCCACGGGCCGGCACGGCACGGTGGGGATCGACCTGGTGGCGATGTCGGTCAACGACTGCATCTGCGCGGGGGCCGAGCCCCTGCTCTTCCTCGACTATGTCGCGATGTCAAAGGACGACCCCGCGCTCACGGCCGAGATCGTCAAGGGCATCTCCGACGGCTGCGTCGAGGCCGAGTGCGCCCTGCTCGGCGGCGAGACCGCGATCCTGCCCGACTTCTACCAGCCCGGCGAATACGACCTCGCCGGCTTCTGCGTCGGCGTCGTCGAGCGGAAGCGGACGCTCGACGGCAAGGATGTGCGGGTTGGCGATAAAGTCGTCGGCCTGGCTTCTTCAGGGCTTCATTCGAACGGCTACAGCCTGGCTCGGAAGATCGCCTTCGGGCATGCGGGACTGGAGCCCGACTCGTTCGTCGAGGACCTGGGCCGGACGGTCGCCGACGAGTTCCTGGAACCGACCCGTATCTACGTGAGGGCGGTGAAGGCCGTGGCCCGTCACTATCGCGTGAAGCAGACCGTGCACGCGATCGCGCACATCACCGGCGGCGGCCTGCTGGAGAACCCCCCGCGCGTCTTGCCCGAGGGCACGGCGCTCAAGCTGGCGCGCTGGTGGGACGTCCCGCCCGTGTTCCCGTGGCTCCAGAGACTCGGCAATGTCCCCGACGCGGAGATGTTCCGCGTCTTCAACATGGGGATCGGCCTGGTGATGATCGTGGCCGAGTATTACGCCGACTCGATCGCCCGGACGATCCGCCACGAGGCGGGGATCCCGGCGTGGGTGATCGGGGAGGTGGTGGAGGGGGACCGGACGGTGGAGTGGGCCTGAACGCTGCCCGAAGACCCTCGGCCGCGGTCAGGGGCCAGTCGGCGCCTGTCGCGAATCCGGGGCGGTCCCCTTCCGAAGAGTCCGACTGGCGCGATCCGGGCCCGTGTGCCGGACGAATCCGCACATGGATGAACGAAACGCGAGCGCTGGCTTTGTTCGGCGCCGCGGTGCCACCCCTAGAGGCCCGGGAGTTGGGTTCGCTCGGCGCGGGGCGCCTGGGTTTGCTCGACCCGACGGCGTCGCTCGCGGCGCAAGGCCGACGCTTGCCGGATTGTCAAGGACCGACCTTCATCATCGTAAATCGAGGCCCCGTCCTGACGCCAAAATGGACGCAGTCCGCCAGCTCCGGGAGCCGATCGACCTCACGCCGAGGAGGGCCGGCAGCGCTTGCGCGGCCGGGTCGGATACGATGCCATCGCGGCGGACGATCGGCTGGCCGAGCTCGGCGCGCTTGAGCTGGCGCGGGCCGAGCGGCGGCTTCGCGCGGTCGAGGATGATCGCCGCCGCCTCCGCGCCTTGATGATCGCCCGGACAATCGTCAAGTATTCCCCGCGCGGCCGGTGGCGAATTGAGGGCACCGAGCGGGATCCTCGGCGTTACCGGATCCCCCGACGGTCCTTCAGCGTTGAGCGGACCTCGCGGGCCCTCGGCGGGTCGGCCGGGGCGTCCGCCGCGATCTTCCGCGCATCGGCCCGTGCGGCCTTCTTCGCCACGGCGGGTCGGAGGGGGGCCGGGAGCGGGGTCACGACGGGCGTCGACGGACTCGGCAGGCCTAGGCCGCCGGCAGACGGCCGGGAGGTCAGGGGCGAGGGCGCGGCCGGCAGATAGACCGACCCGCCCGTGCCCGTGACCGGGAGCTGCAGGCCCGCGACCGAGCCGGCCATCGGCGAGGGCGTGAACGAGCCGTTCGCGCCGGTCGACGGGAAGTACATCCAGAGCCCCGGCCCGCCCCGGCCCATGCCGGGCACCGAAAACGTCGTGTACAGCCCGTCCGGCATTCCGAAGTTCCCGAACGTGGGCCCCCCGATCGCCTGGCCGCAGGCCGCCGCGCCGGGGACGATAAAGCCGCCGAGGACCGCACCAATCGCCAGGACCCGTCGCATCGTGACCTCTCCCCGATGGCTCTTGCTCTTCAGAGAGATTCTACGCCCGAGGGGGGCACTCGGGCCGGGAAAACCGTGAAAACCCTCGCAATGGGGTCACAAATCAACGGCCGCCCGAAGCCGGCTCGGCTCAGCCGAAGAGCGCCGTCACCGGCTTGCCGGCGTTGATCCGCATCGGGCGTCCGAGCGAGTCGACGACCTCGTGGCCCGGGTCGATGCCAAGGGCATGCAGGATCGTCGCGCCCAGATCGTCGGGGCTCACCGGGTCGGTGAGCGGATAGGCGGCGAACCGGTCGGACGAGCCGTACACGCGGCCGCCGCGGATGCCGGCGCCGGCCAGAACCGCGGAGTAGCACCGCGGCCAGTGCTCGCGCCCGGCGTTGCCGGCGGAGATCTTTGGGGCCCGGCCGAACTCGCCAACCCAGACGACCAGGGTCTCGTCCAGGAGTCCCCGCGCGTCCATGTCGTCGAGCAGCGCCGAGAGGCCGCGGTCGGCGGGGGGCATGAGGCGATTCTTCAGGTGATTGAAGTTGTCTCCATGCGTGTCCCAGAAGTTCTGGCCGTCGTTGTACCAGTTGACCGTCACGAGCGGGACGCCCGCCTCGATGAGCCGGCGGCCCAGGAGCAGGCACTGGCCGTGGATGTGCCGGCCGTAGGTATCCCGGAGCCGCGGGTCCTCGCGCTCGAGCTGGAAGGCGCCCCGCGCCTCGGCCGACACGAGCGCATCGAGGGCGCGAGACTGGTAGTCGTTCCAGGCCTTGAGGCCGTCGATCGGGACGGTGCCCGTCTCGCCGAGGAGCTTGCGGCGGGCGGCGAGGCGGTCGGTCGTCAATCCGTCTGGCAATGTCATCCCGCCGACCTGGAAGCCGGGGGCGTTGGGGTCGCCGTCGATGGCGAGCGGGTCGAACGAGCGGCCGAGCCAGCCGCCGTTCTGGCCGGGGGCCCTGCCTCCCGGCGCCGCGGGGTGGGCGACGGTCCAGGGCATCGTCACGCTCGAGGGGAGCGAGCCCTTGGCCGGGCGTACCTTCGCGACGATCGAGCCGAGGTGCGGCCAGTCCCTGGTCGAGGGCGGCTCGGCGTCGGAGTACGGCTTGGGGGCGAGGTGGCCGGTCAGGAGGCGATGGGCGCTCGAAAGGTGCGCGGGGTCATCGTGGGTCATCGAGCGGACGATCGCCAGACGGTCGGTCTGGCGGGCGAGCTTGGGGAAGTGCTCGCTGATGAGGATGCCGGGAGTCTTCGTGGCGATCGGCTTGAACTCGCCGCGGATCGCGTCGGGGGCCTCGGGCTTGAGGTCCCACGTGTCGAGCTGGCTGGGCCCGCCCCACATGAAGACGAGCAGGCAGGATTTGGCCCGGCCGAATCCGTCAGCCGACGTGCTCGCGGCGGCGGCGCGGCCTGCGAACAGGCCGGGCATGGTCAGCCCGGTCAACGCGAGGGCACCGGCGCGGATCGCCTCGCGCCTCGTCACCTCAGCCCGGCGGAATCCCGGGCAACCCGATCCGTCGACAACCACGGAGTAACCCTTCGTGCCGCGGTCGTGGGCAACGTCCCCCTTCGAGCCCGATGTTCAACACTTGGCGAACATCGAAGCACCCGGGATTCTAGCGCGCGGGCGGGGTGATGTCCAGCGGGACGGGTCTGCCCTGCCGCTCCGCGAATCCAACCGGAGCGGCCTCCGGGTTGCGCCGGTCAGCGCCCCGGCCCCTTCGGCACGGCGAACGAGTCGACCGGGCCGGGGTAGAGCGCCTTGATGTTCGGCGGGGTCTGGACGACGAACGTGAGCGGGCCGCTCTGCAAGCTGTTGTAACCCTGGTCGAAGGTGTACGCCTTGACCTTGTATTGCCCGTCCGGCAGCGGCCATTCCGACTTGACGTTGTACTGGCCGGTGCTGTTGATCTTGCCCGTGGCGATGATCCCGCCGTTGGTCAAGGCCAGGACGATCTCCAGGTTGGGCGTCGCCGTGCCCGTGAAGTTGGGCCGGTGGAAGATCGTGATGTTCAGGCCGTGCTTGCCGATGTTTTCCGGCTTGAAGAGCGCAGGCGGCGCCGGCGCGGGCATCGGCTGGCCGACGACCTGGGTGATCTGGGCGATGATCGCCATGTCGTTCGTGAGCTGGAAGGCCGGTTCGGGGCCCCCCGCGTCGACGGCGGCGAGCTTCGTCACGTCGGCGACGAACTTCTGCCGCAGCGGGATGGACGTGCCCGAAGCCGCAAGCTCGATCTGGAAGGCGTGAATCAGCTCCTGCGCCTGCTCGTGCGTGAAGTGCTTGGTGTTGTCCAGCGCGCGGATCTCGCGATTGAACTGAAGCAGGACCTTCTGGCCCGGGTTGTGGATCAGGCTAAGTAACTGCCGGAGATCGTCCTGGATCGGCGCCATGATCGAAGGAGGCAGTGCGCGGTCCCGCTGGTAGGACTGGAGGATGAACGGCAGGTTGTTGATCCGTTGCCGCTTGATCGCGATCGTCGGCGCCGTATCGACGCGGCTGTTGGCCGTGCCGAAGATACCCCCGAGGAGCGACGCCATGAGCTGGCGCTTTTCGAGCTCGATCGCCGGCCCCCCGAGCGAGGGCGGGACGTAGCGGCGGCGGTCCATCGCCGGGCCTCCGGTCCAGTCAGAGTCGGGCGACCGGATTCCTTTCCGGATCGCAGAGGGTCCCCGCCCGGCCGATGCCGGTCCCGGGGCGCCGGAGCGGATTCTTAGCAGATCGGCTCAAGTCTGGCCAGACGGGTTTCCGACCCTACCGCCCGCCACGCTCCAGCAGCATCCGCAGATACGAACGGGGCTCGACCTTGGTGAGCCCCAATTCGCGGGCCAGGGCGAGCACGGCGGCCTGAGCCTCGGCCAGGCTCCGGTCGTCGGCCAGGGCCTCGACCTCGGCGAAGTCGCCCAGCGCTTCGGCGCGGTCGAGGACGACCTCCATCGGCCGCCCTCCGCGCACGAGGTGAAACGTCCTCCGCGTCTTCCTGACGGTCGCCACCGGGTGGAACCCGAGCGCTTCGAGCATTCGCGCCATCTCCTCCCACGCCGCGGGCCCGCGGTCGAAGCCGACCTCGACCTCCTCGCGCGTCTTGGTCGGCCCGCCGTGCTTGGGGCCCTTGTACGTGAGGCGGTTCCTCGGGCCGTCGCGGCGGAGCCGGAAGGCCTCGCCCGTCGCGGCGAAGTCTGCGCAGGATGGGCGAGGTAGACGTCCTGCTGCTCGACCGCCTCGCCGGGCTCGGCGCCAAGCGCGAGCAGCCGCCGCTCGATTGCGGCGTGGTCGGCGTCGCGGAACTTGATCTCGACCTCGTAGCCCATGAGCCGAGGATAGCGCCCCGCCGCATCGGAATCAACCGGCGGCTTGCGCCCTGCCGATCGCGAGACGACCTAGGCCGGGACGAAGTTGCCGTGGAAGCCGCCCGGCACGCGACGGGGCACCCTCCAGCTCGAAGTCGTCCTCGCTACGCACCGGCGCCATCACGCCAGACAGGTGGGGCTGGATGTTCTGGACATCGGCCACGGTGTCCTCCTGGGTCTTCGCACCGGCAGACGGCAGGGTCTCATGCTCATTGCGGCCGCGGGCCGTCCCCAGGAGGAGGTCCGCCGCCAGGCGGGCCACCCTCGGGAGGTCCGCCGGGTGGGGGCCCGCCCGGGGGAGGCCCGAAGCCCGGCGGTCCGCCGCCGGGAGGTCCGCCCCGGCCGGGTCCGCCCGGGCCGCCGGGGCCCATGGCGCGGTGGGCGCGGTGGCATTCCAAGCAACCGCCGGCGAGCTTGGCGTGGGCCTTGGTGGCCGCGGCCTGGTCCTTGGCCTGCGCCGCCTTGTCGAGCTCGTCGGCCGTCGCCACGAATCCAGCCGAGAGCCGCTCCCACGACTCCTTGTCGCCGCGCTTCGGCTCTTCCTTGACGATCGAGGCGGCCAGGGTCGCGACCTCGTGCGCCTGCGGCGCGATCGCGTCCCACGGCGGCGGTGTCTGCTTCAGCTCCTGGTTGAGCTGCGAGGAGAGCGAGCCCGGCCCCCTGCCGATCTTGACCATCACCTGCTTGATGACCGGGTTCGACCCCGGCCCGCCACCGGGCCCGCCCGGGCCGGACATCATCGGCCCTCCCGGCGCCGGTGCGGGCGGCGGGGCAATCGCCGGCGGCGTCCCGCCCGAGTCCCAGCAACCGGAGAGCAGCAGGGCTGGTAGCATCAACGTCCGTCGCAAGGATCGCCTCATCTAATCTCTCTCTCTGGATGAAATCCGATGAGTCCGCCGGCTGGCGATCAGTCGCTCGCCGGATCGTCCGCACTGGCGGCCGGGCGGTAGTGGTGCTCGGTGAATCGCTTCCAGCCCTTGGCGTTCTTCGACTCCACGGCCCAGTGGAAGCCGCCGTCGCCGTCGGGCCAGTAGGCCATTCGCGCCAGGCCCGCGGGCATCTGCGCCTCGAAGCCGACGGCCTGCGGGTGGATATCGGTCACGTCGGCGAGCTTCCCCTCGGACCGCTTCCCGTCGGAGGTGAACGACCAGAAACCAACCTCGCCGCCCGGTGCGCCGATGATCGCGACCTCCTCGTAGACCCCCTTGGGGAACTCCCACCGCGCGACGAGGCGGACGTAGGAGCCGCCGAGTGTCCGGGCGAACGTCCGCGAGCACATCACCGGCCCCATCGGCGTGCTGGCCTCGGCCTGCCAGGTCCCGAGCAGTGGGTCGAGCACACCGAGCTTCCCGCGCCCCTTTTTCCACCCGACGGGCTTGGCCATGGGCGTGATCCTCCGGGCGTCAGGGGCGCGGGGGCCGAGGCGTTTGAACCGGACGTTGAACATGAAGTTGCCGGAATCGTCGTCGATTGCGAACCCTCCAGGGCGGTCGGGCACGGGGTCGTCAGGCAGGCGGCGAACCTTGTAGCAGACCTTGAGGGCGTCTCCGTCGAAGTCATAAATGCCCGCCCACTCCATCTTGCGGCCCTGGGCGGCGGTGAGCGAGGCGTCGAAGAACCCCCTGCCCCGCGGTCCGCGGTGGATGTTGTACGTGCCCTCGAGCCAGGTCGTGATCTTGCCGTCGATCGGCCGGAGGACTTCGAGCTGATCGCCGTGGAACCGCCAGACCGGGTTGTCGTCGCGCTCCTCGGAGATCGCGCCCTTCGCCCGGGCCTCCTGGGTGACGACCCGCCAGCGGCCCTGGATCCGCTCCTCCTCGGTGGCGGGAGCGGCGGCCTTCTTGGTCATCGCGGATTTCTTCGTCGCCGGGGCCGCCTTCGGCTCGGGATCGGGCGTCGAAACCTTCGCGACCGCGCCGGGCGCGGTCGACGCGGCCGGCGGCGGCGCGATGACGATCGCCGGCGGCGGGCTCCGGTCGGCCAGGAAGATCGGGATCAGCGCCGCGCCGATCGCCCCGATCGCGCCGATGATCGCGACGATGACCATCGTCTTCGTGTTCGACTCGTCCGCCATCCCCCGCCTCCCCGCTCGCTCCGCGGTGCCGGGACGACACGCCCACCTCGGCGTACAGGATCGCGACCGCGCGATCGAAGGCCCCGACGACCGAGCCGATTCTAGCCCGGCGGACGGGCGATCTCAATCGGCCGACCGCGCCGATGCTGTTGGAGTCCCGGCCGCGAGCTTCATGCGATCGACGGCGACGGTGGCCGTCAGCTCGCGGCATCTGGCCCGTTAGGCCCCAAGCGAGGCGTCACGCGGTCTTCGTGAATCGACCCCAGAGTATCATGCAACCGACCCCGGCGGCGCAGCAGCCGGCGACCATGGCGGTCGTGCCGGCGTAGGGGAAGGTGACGAACTTGCCGCTGCGGTTGCCGTCGCGGAGCACGAGCCCGAAGAACCCGAGTGCGACGCCGCCGCCGACGAGCGCGAGGCCCGCGACGACGCTGAGGATCGGCCACCGCCGGAACCTCTGGCTCAGGGCCGCGGCGCCGACAATCTCGCCGGCGGCCTCGGCGTCGAGCCCGGCCTTGATCAGATGGGCGCGGATCTCCGGCTCGGCCGCGCCCTCGTCGAGCATCGCGGCGGCCTCGGCGAACGCCGAACGGCGGATCGTCTTCCGCACGACGTCCGCCGCATATTGCGGGTCGATGCCCTTGGCGACGAGCATCTCCTGCACCTCGGCCGGCGACGCCCCCTTGCCGAACCACTCGACGGCCTGGGCCGAGAGTCGCCCGCCCAGCCGGCGGAAGTAGAGCGCCCCGAGCCCGAGCAGCCCGAGGATGCCGAGGCCGACCGCTAGGAACGGGAGCGGCGAAACATCCATCCGGCGGGCCCTCGGCGATGGTTGCGATGAAGCGGGATCTGCACGCCCGACAGCGAGGCGTGGCCCGCGCGCCCGCCGGGGTGGGTCATTGTCGCAGGAATCGAGCCCTTTGCTACGGGGGACGCCGGATCAATTCACTGATGCGTCTTCACTCATTGGTGCGAGTCCATGGTAAGGACTTGACGAACGATTCTCGAGGCGTGGCCAGGGGACTCGATTCAGTCACTCCTTGACCCTAACCCGAATCGTTCGGCAAACCCACTCGGACGATGCCCCCCAATATTCGGACGCCCCATCGAATACACTGGCGCAAATCGCCGACCCTCCGGGGATGATCCCGAAGAATCGACCGGCGAAAGCAATTGCCGCGGGGCGGCGGCCGGTCGTGGCCGGTTGCAATGCAAGTCCCGGGCGAACGTTGCGGAGAATTGCCGTGGGTACGTCGCTGGGCGGAGGCCTCGTCTTAGCCGCGTCGGAGGCGAGCGGTGCGGTGTTCTGGGCGCTGGCGGTCGTCGCCGGGGTGATCCTGGCGTGCGAGCTTGCGGGGTTGCGCTACATCGCCAACAGCCGGGTCGGGGTCGTCGAGAAGCTCTGGTCGCCCAAGGGTTCGGTCGGCGACGGGCCGATTCCTCGCGCTCAATGGCGAGGCGGGGTTCCAGGCCGATGTCCTCCGCGGCGGCATCCACTTCGGGTACTGGAGGTGGCAGTACCGGATCCACAAGATGTCGCTCGTGAGCATCCCGCAAGGCAAGATCGGCTACGTCTACGCCCGCGACGGCCAGCCGCTCGAGCCGAGCCAGACGCTCGGCCGCGAGGTCGCGTGCAACAACTTCCAGGACGCCCGCGCGTTCCTCGTCGGCGAGCATGCGACGGGCGACGAGCAAAGCGAGCCCCGCGTCGGCCAGCGAGGGCGGCAGCGGCCGATCCTTCGCGAGGGGCTGTACGCGATCAACCTCGGCCTTTTCGTCGTGATCACCGAGGACGCCGTGTACCGGCTCGACCTCCAGGGGCAGAACGAGCTCAAGACGCTCGTCTCGTGGCAGGCCGAGCTGAAGGCCGTCGGCGGGTTCGACCCGGTGGTCATCGGCGCGCCGGTCGAGGCACCGGACCCGATCAACCCCGACAAGAAGATCGTCGTCGACTCGATCGGCATCGTCACGGTCCAGGACGGGCCGTCGCTGCCCCCCGGCGAGATCATCGCGCCCGGCGTCGGCACCGACCGCAACGAGAAGTATTTCCACAACAACTTCCAGGACACCGAGGCGTTCCTGCTCGCGGGCGGCCGCCGGGGCCGGCAGTACGTGCCGCTCACCGACGGCACCTACTTCATCAACCGCTGGTTCGCCACGATCGAGGTGATCCCGAAGACGGTCGTGCCGATCGGCTACGTCGGCGTGATCGTCAGCTACTACGGACGCACCGGGCAGGACGTCTCGGGCGAGACGTTCCGCCACGGCGAGCGCGTCGGCGAGGGCGAGCGCGGCGTGCTCGAGCGGCCGCTCGGCCCGGGCAAGTACCCGTTCAACACCTACGCCGGCAACATCATCCTGGTGCCGACGACCAACTTCGTCCTGCACTGGGTGACCGGCCGGACCGAGTCGCACCGCTATGACGAGAGCCTGCGGTCGATCGAGATGGTCACGAAGGACGCCTACGAGCCGAGCCTGCCGCTCTCGGTGGTCGTCCACATCGACTACCAGAGGGCGCCGAGCGTCATCCAGCGGTTCGGCGACGTGAAGAAGCTGATCACGCAGACGCTCGACCCGATGCTCAGCGCCTACTTCCGCGACGTCGCCCACAAGCGGACGATGCTCCAGCTCCTCCACGACCGCGACGACATCCAGCGCGAGGCGCGCGAGGCGCTCTCGCGGAAGTTCCACGACTTCGACATCGAGTGCGTCGACGTCCTGATCGGCAAGCCCGACACGGCCGAGGTCGGCGGCAAGATCGAGACGCTGCTCGAACAGCTCCGGCTCCGCCAGCTCTCGATCGAGCAGATGGAGACCTACGACCGCCAGCGGGCCGCCTCCGAGAAGCTGATGACGCTGAACGAGGCCCAGGCCCACGCGGCGATGCAGACGCAGCTGACCAACTCGCTCGTCCAGGTCCGGATCGCCGAGAACCAGGGCGAGGCCGAGCTCGCCCGCGCCCGCAAGCAGGCCGAGCAGATGGTCGTCACCGCCGAGGCCGAGAGCCAGCAGCGCGTCCTGGCCGGCCGCGGCGAGAGGCTCGCAGACTCTGCAGGTCGGCCTGGCCGAGGCGTCGGTGCTCCTCAAGAAGATCCAGTCGTTCTCCGACCCAAGGCTGTACGCCCTGGCTCACAGGTGGTCGATCAGCTGGCCAGGAGCAGCCAGCCGCTCGTGCCCGAGCGGGTCTTCGTCGCGGGCGGGACCGGCAGCCCGGGCGAGTCGGGCAACGGGTCCCCCGGCGCGGCGCAGGGGGTGCTTGGGCTCTTGCTCAACCTGCTGGTCGCCGAGAAGTCGGGGTTCAGCCTCTCGGAGACGTCCGGATCACTCGTCGCTCCGCGAGATGGCCGACCGGATGGCGGCGAGGCGCTGGATTCGATGCAGCAGGTCGCCGCGCCGATCGAGCCCGCGGCGGTGGTCGCAACCGCGACGGATGAGAACGGGGCGATCCAGTCGGGTCGGAGCTGATTGCCGACCGGGCGAGGATCGGACCGACGAGGGCGCCCGCGGAGCTCGCGGGCGTCCGCTTTTGCTTCCAGTGCCGTATGATGGGAGCGAGGCGGTTATCGAAGGTGCGGAATCTCGTGATTTTGCGGGCCGAAGCGGGCCACTTGGGGTTAAAATAGTCGAGAACTGGTCGCAAGCGGCCAGGTTCCCATCGCGGTCGTGGATGCCCGCCTTTGGGAAGCGGACGGAACCCTGGGGCATGTTGCCCTGACGCATCATGTGCCGGCATCGCCTTTGCTAAAGCACCGGACGCGTTCTACAGTGCTGTGAGAATGAGGACCGCACGGAGGCGGGACACGACCAGAAGAAACGAGGGAGATCCATGGTCGTCCCCTTTCCGGATCACGCGATACGGACGCTGAACGCCGTGATCGCCAGCCACCGGCGGCTCCTGCGGATGACGGCCGACGATAACCGGCGCTGGAGCCGGGTCGAGCCGACATTCGACCTCGCCCGCTACACGCCGAAGGCGATGTCGCTTCCCATCGGGCCCCGCCTGGCCTTGCGTACGATGCCGATCGCCGCCGTGGCGATGTCGGCGCGGTGATTGTTCCGCGAAAGCCTGGCTGTGGCGGAAGCGACTGGACGGCGTCGTCAGCCACTGGCTGACCTTGACTCGCCGCGCCGGGTCCAGGTAAGTTATTCGTTTCCCGCTCGCGGGTCCGGCCGTCTCGAAGGACGCACGGCGACCGACGGGGCGGATCGTGTGGAAACAGCCAGAGGGATCCCGTCGTCATGCCGCGGAAACGTTTCGGTCGCAACCGCAAGAATCGCTGCCGCTTCTGCACTCCCGAGGGCTGCCCGCGCCCGGCGTATGTCGATTACAAGGACATCGGCCTCCTGAAGAAGCTCTGCACGAACCAGAGCAAGATGTTCTCGCGGAAGCGGAGCGGCAACTGCGCCGCCTTCCAGCGGGCCTCGAGCGACGCCGTCAAGCGCGCCCGCTTCATGGCACTGATGCCGTACGTCGGCGAGTAAGGCCGGCGTCTCGCGACGAAAGAAGGCGGAAAGCACAAGGCACAAAGCCGAACCGGATCGTTAATCCCGAACTGCTTTGTGCCTTGTGCTTTCCGCCTTCTTTTCGGTCCGAAGACGGCCCGCTCTCAACGCCCCTCCGCCCGAGCCTCGCTTCGGGGCTTGAGGAACGCCAGGAACTCCTGCCCCAGCGTCCGCGTCGTCGACGCCGAGGCGGACTTCCAGCGGCTTCCCGGCGCCGGTCTTGATGCGGCCCTTGTAGACGTCGCGGGCGTAGTCGAGGAAGTCCTCGCGGTAGCGGCCGGCGTCGGCGTCCATGAAAAAGACCGTCAGGGCCATCGCCTCGGCGTAGTTCAGGTAGATGTCGCCGCCGTTGCCGGCGTTGAATAGGAACTTGTTGTACGAGGCCATTCGGCCGATCGGAACGAACTCGCCCCGGCCGATCACGCGGTCCTGCGCCACGGCGATCCGCTTGCCCACCAGTCCGCCGACGCGAAGCGTGCCGTCCTGCTGGGGGCGGACGGTCTCGAAATAGCTGCCCAGGCCCTCGTAGACCCAGAAGTTCGCCCGCTCCGGGTCGTACTTGCCCGGGGTCATCTCGAAGAGGAGCTGGTGGGAGACCTCATGGAAGAGGGTCTCGGTCTCCGCAAGCTGGCCACCGGGGTCGCGGTAGAAGAAGCTCATCCCCTCTTTCGCGATACCCCGCCCAACTCCTTGGCCGGCAGGAAGATGCCCAGGCTGTTCCGGATGTCGGCCCCCTGCGTGGGCGAGAGGTAGTCGACGTATTCCTCCTTGTCGGCAAAGTAATTCACCCGGTGCGGCTTCTTCGCGGGCAGCTTGTCGGGCGAGAGCTTCGGGTCCTTCGCGAGCCTCGCCAGCGGCAGGTCGGCCGGGCCGATGACGTCGGCCATCCGCGAGGTGAACAGCTGGTCGAACGCCTCGAGGTGCCGGCCGAAGTCGATCGCCTCGGCGAGCGGGACGTTGGTCAGGATCGCGAAGTGCTCCGTGCCGATCTGCCAGCCCTCGCCGGAACTCGCGGCGGAGGGCGTCGGCCTCGGCCGCGGGCAGCCACCGCGTCGGACGGCCCGTCTCGCGGGGCGCGGGCAGCTCGCCGCGGTCGAGGTGTGGCACCCAGTCCTTCTCGACCCACCCGTATTTCGGGTGGAGCACGTCGCCGTTGGTGAGCTTTCTTGACGGCGAACGGCGTGGCCCAGCCGCCCTCGTGCGGGACGTAGCCGAGCAGCCGGTGCGCCTTGGCGTGCCCAGGGTCGCGGGCCACGACGCGGCGGAGGCACTCGTCGGCCACGGCCAGACGCGACGGGCTGGCCTTCAGGGCCCTGTCGGCGAGCTCGAAGTACGCCTTCGCGGCTTCGAGTCGGGCCTTGCGAACGTTGTCCGCACTCCTTCGGCTTCACCGCGGCGACGACCTCGCCGAGCGGGAGGAACCGGGTCGAGCCGTCGGCCGCGGGCGCGGGCTCGCGCAGGGCGCGGACGGCGTCGGCCTCGTCGCCCTTGAGCTTCTCGGCGATTGCATCCAGGGCCTTCGTCTCGCGGTCGCGGATCGCGTCGCGCTCGGCGCGGAGGTCGGCCTGCGGCCTGGGGCATTGCCAGGACGAAGCAGGGCGACGAGGGCCGTCGGGCTGGTCATGACAATCCCCTGCGCGAGATGCAACCGACCCCCGTCGGGGAGACGCCGCGGCGGCTGTTCTTATTCATACCCCATTCGAACGCACCGCGCCGGCCGCCGCAATGGCAAGGCGATCGTCGCCGGTAGGTGATCGGTCTGGACGGGATCGCGGATTCGTCGCATGATCCGCGGCAATCCGATCACCGGTATCCCCTCCCCGGTGCAAGAGGCTTGCCATGGACGGACGAACGCCGAGACTCGCCTCGATCGCCCTCGCCACGGCCGCGCTAGCCCTCGGATGGCTGCTGGCAGGGGGCCGCGGACACGTCGAGGCCGGGGCCGGAAGCCGGTCGGGGCAGTCGGCGTCGGTGGCCGGGCCGGTGAAGGTCGAGTCGGGCGGGGCGATCCAGTTCGGGATGGGCAAGATCCAGGCGCCGCTGGATGCGGTGTACTGGATCGACTATCGCGGGGCGCCGGCTGTACGCATCGATCCCCTCGTCGCGGAAGACGGCCAAGGACGTCCAGCTCCTCCGCGAATTCTCCGAGCGCGACCTCGTCGACGACTTCGCGCTCAAGCCCGGCGACCAGCCGAGCTTCCTGATGCAGTCGGCGTCGCTCGGCGGGATGGGCGGCGGGTCGTCGCTCTTGATCGTGATCGAGGCGACGTCGAAGCGGATCGCCGCCTACCAGGCGATGCCCCGCGGCGAACAGCCTCGACGGCCGGCCGCAGTTCGACCGGCTCCAGCTCGCGTCCTACGGCCCCGCGCCGGTGGCCGCGCCCCGGACCCCGGGGCGAGCCGATCGGCGTGACCGGGCCGGTGGTGATCCAGCAGGCGCCCGACGGCACGCAGGTACCGCTCGACGCGGTCTACTGGATCGACTCGGACCGCGACCGACCTTGCACGCGGTCATCCCCTCGATGCAGCGGACGGCCGGGGAGTCGCGGGTGTTGACGGAGGTGGGCGGGCGCGACCTGGGGGCCGACTTCGGCGTCAAGCCGGGCTCTGCGCCGCGGTTCCTGCTGAGTCCGGTGTCGCTGGGCGCGGCGGTGCAGGGGTCGGCGGCCTTGATGGTCATCGAGACGACGACGAAGCAGGTCGCGGCGTATCAGGCCACGCCCCGGTCGGCCGCGGGCGGCGTGCGCGCGGGCGGAGTTGGAGCTGATCCAGATCAAGTCCTACGTCGAGGCGGCGGGGCCGGTCTGCCGGTGGAGAACTAAGAAGCTGTTTAAAACCCTCATGCGATGCGCGTGAGGCAGATCAGCGAGGCCGCCAATTCGTGAAAGGCCTGGAAGTGAGCCCCCTTCTTCTCGTAGCACATCTTGAGCCTCCGGGCGTTCCCGAACCAGCTCAAGGTGCGTTCGCGACGTACCGTGTCTTGCCCAGGCCGCTGCCATGCTCCCGAGCCTTCCCCAGCGACGCGAGCAGGGGTTCGACCCCCAAACATCGAACTCGGGCCTTGTTCGCGGCCGAGCCGTAGCCGGCGTCCCCTTGGAGCACTTTGGGCCTCGTCCGAGGCCGACCCAGGGCCCCTTGGACCGGCGCATGCTCAGCACCATCGCCTCTGTCATCGCGTCATCGCGAATGTTCGCCGGGGTGGTCTTCACCACCAGGGGCACCCCTCGAGCATCGGTCAAGATGTGGCGCTTGCAGCCCGCCTTGGCTCGATCCGTCGGATTCGGACCGGTGTGCGCCCCCCAAAAACCGCGCGGACGCTCGCGCTGTCGATCACCGCGCGTTCGAGATTGATCGCCCCCGCCTTGCCCAGGGCGGTAAGCAGCGCCGCATGCAGTCGCGGCCACACATCGAGCGTCGTCCAGAGGGCGAATCGCCGCCAGCAGGTGCTGCCGCTGCCGCAATTCATCTCCCGGGGTAGGGCCTGCCAGGGGATGCCGGTCTTGAGGACGAAGATGACGCCCGCGAGCGCCTGGCGGTCCGAGATCCGAGGCCGTCCCCCCTTCGGACCGGGCGGCGACTTGGGTAACAACGGCTCGATGATCGACCAGAGCTTGTCCGTGACGAGTTCCGCCATGCCTGAGCCTCCTTGCGGTCGGCGATGGCGGTAGTTTACAGAAATCCCGGGGTTTTGAAACAGCTTCTAAGCTAAGCTACGTGGGAGGCCCGGGCCGGCCAATGCGGCTTCGGCCTATAAAGCGGCCTCGCGATCAGAGAAGGCTATCGCAGCCCCCCCGGCGGCGCGATGCCCCCGGGCATGCCCGGCGGGTTCGCGACGTTGCCGCCGGCGGCGGGTGCGGCTCCCGGGCTCCGCGGCGCCCTCGGCAGTCGCGGCAGTCGAGGCGGTCTCGTCGGCGAAGAGGTCCTCGCCCTTGGGATACGGCCGGGCCTCCTCGGTGCGGATGCAGCCAGTCGCCCTTGGGGTCGAAGGCGCGGGACGTTGCCGAACTCCTTGAACGGGTCGGGCTGGCCGAGCGGGTGAAGATGTAGCCCGGTCGCATGCTGGAAGTAGGCCAGCACCTCCTTGTCGAGTCGCAGTCCATAGAACGGCTTGTACTTGTAGTCCATCGCCCCGAGGATCTTCTTGTTCACCGGCGAGGCGTCGAGCGCGATCAGGATCATCCCCATCGTGATCGCGCTGCCGAGCAGGCCGAAGACGAACCGGCCGAGGTGATAGAGCGGCGTCGGGAACCGGACCATCGCCGGCGCGAGGTTCTCGGTCGTCAGCCGCAGGATGAGCAGCGCTGACGGTGAAGATCACCAGGATGCAAAGCGCGTCGGCGAAGCCCGACAGGAACTCGACGTTCGTGCCGATGAGCTGCGCCAGTGGCTCGTACGCAGTTCAGCGTGATCATCGCCGCGAACAGGGCGTTGAAGAACATCAGCGCCGCGCCCAGAGGCCCTCGCTGGTCAGGGCCCAGGTCATCCCGAGGATCAGGACCAGGGTGACGAGGTCGACGATCGTGCCGCTCATGCCGGGGGTCCCGTAGTTAGGGTTCTCGTCGGTCCTTGTTCTTCTTTTTCTTCACTCTTCGCTGTTCACTCTTCACTTCGCGCAAGGTGGTGCTGCGTCGCGACAAGTGCAGACCTCGGAGGCGTTACTTCACGACCCGCATCAGCTCGTCAATCGACGTCTTGCCCTGGATCACCTGGCGGAGGCCGTCCTCGGCCAGGTAGATCATGCCGGCCTTGCGGGCCTCGGCCTTGATGGCGTTCATCGACGGGTTCTCGCGGATCATGTCGCGCATCGCCTCGGTGATCCCGAGCAGCTCGAAGATTCCCGGTCCGGCCCAGGTAGCCCGTGCCGCCGCACTGCGGGCAGACCTGCTGCGGCTCGGTCGGCTTGCGGTAGAAAACGTCGACCTTGTCGACGGGCAGGTTCGCCTTCTTGAGGAACTCGGGCTTGGGCTTGTACGGCTCCTTGCACGCCTCGCAGAGCACGCGGACGAGCCGTTGCGCCAGCACGGCCGTCAGCGCCGAGGCGATCATGAACGGCTCGACGCCCAGGTCGAGCAGGCGGAACAGCGCGGTGATTGAGTCGTTCGAGTGGACGGTGGAGAAGACCATGTGCCCGGTTGTCGCCGCCTGGCAGGCGATGGTCGCCGTCTCCTGGTCGCGGATTTCGCCGATCATGATGACGTCGGGGTCCTGCCGCAGGATCGACCGGAGGCTGCCGGCGAAGGTCTGGCCGCTCTTGGTGTTGATCTCCATCTGCGTGACGTTGTCGAGGTGATACTCGATCGGGTCCTCGACCGTGATGATGTTCTTCTGGAACCGGTCGATCTCGCGGAGCGAGGCGTAGAGCGTCGTCGACTTGCCGGCTCCGGTCGGGCCGCAGACGAGGAACATGCCGTGCGGCTGGGTGACCAGCTCGCGGACCTCGGCGACGAGCTTGGGCCGCAGCCCGACCTCCTCGAGCCGGCCGACGGCCGAGGCGTTGTCGAGGATTCGCATGACCATCTTCTCGCCCGACTTCGAGCCCGAGGTCGCGACGCGGAAGTCGATCTCGCGGGCTCTCGAGCTTGGCGCCGAACGAGCCGTCCTGCGGCTTGCGCTTCTCGGAGATGTCCATCGCCGCCAGGACCTTGAAGACGTTCAGCACGGCGTCGCCCGTGGGCCGGTCGAACGGCTCGGCGGCGTGGAGGATGCCGTCGATCCGGTACCGGACCGACATCTGCTCGACCGTCGGCTCGAGGTGGATGTCCGTCGCGCGGCGGAGCACGGCGTCGTAGACGAGCTCCTTGCACGACATGTACGACCGCGACTCCTCGGCCTTGGCCACGCGGTCATTGTCCACCTTCCCCCCCTGCCCCTTGCCGACGAAGACGATTGGCGGGCCCGTCTTCGCCTCGCCCGTGTCGCCGCGATTGAACAGGCCCCGCATCCCCAGCTTCGACATGATCGAGTTCGCCACCTCGCCCAGATGGTAGGGCGTGAGCACCTTGCGGTCATCGGGCACGGTCTGGTTGCGGACGTAGACGTAGGTCAGGATCGGCGCCAGGTAGCAGAGGACCAGGAGCAGGATGCCCACGAAATAGATCGGGATCGTCAGCGCCATCACGAGGCCGAGGATGCCGGTGACGAAGACGATCGAGTTCCAGGTCTCGAATCGGGTGTTGTCCAGCTCCTTGCAGTCGTCGTCGACCCAGTCGGTCGTCTTGACCCACATCAGGTAGATCAGGACGACGGGCAGGAACTTGAGGAGATTGAGGTAGAAGCCCGGCCCGCGGAGCTTGTTCATCTACGCGGACTGGGCAAGCAGCGCCGAGCGCATCGGCGGCGTCGGCCGGCGAGGCGGCCAGGCCGATCAGGCCGAGGGCGAGCGTCGCGGAGAGGGCGAGGAGCGGGCGGGTCATCGCGTGCCTTTCTTGGAACAGACGGGGTCTCGCGGCGGCCGGCGGAGTCGCGGGTCAATCAGAGGATGCCCGCCTCGGGCAGCGTGATGCCCTTGAGCGCCATCCGCAACATCTCGGGGTTGGGCGCCACCTCGAAGGCCGTCGCCCGCTCGACCTTCTCGTCGACGACCAGCCTTCGGAGGCTCTCGGTGAAGTCGACCATGCCCTCCTCCTTGCCGAGCCGGATCGCCTGCGCCAGCTTGATGTCCTCCTCGTTGAGGATCAGCTTGCGCACGGTCGGGTTCATCCGCATGATCTCGACGAGCGGCACGCGGCTCTGGCCGTGCTTCTCGTTCCACTCCTTGGTCGTCGGCAGCAGCTTCTGGGCGATGATGCACTTGAGGTTGAACGCGAGGTTCTGCCGCATCGCCGCGTGCATGTCCTGACCGGGAACAGGTCGAGGATCCGGCTGATCGTCGACGGGGCCGACGAGGCGTGGATCGTCCCGAACACCAGGTGGCCGGTCTCGGCCGCGTGCAGGGCCGCGCCGAACGTGTCGCGGTCGCGCATCTCGCCCACGAGGATGATGTCCGGATCCTGGCGGACGGCGTGCTTCAGCGCCGTGTCCCAGTCGATGACGTCGATGCCGACCTCGCGCTGGTTGATGATGCACTTGTCGTCGGTGAAGGTGAACTCGATCGGGTCCTCGATCGTGACGACGTGGCACCGCTCGTTCATATTGACGTAGTTGAGCATCGACGCGATCGTCGTCGACTTGCCCGAGCCGGTGACGCCGGCCAGGATGATGATCCCCTGGTCCTCGGTGACGATGTCGGCGAGGACCGGCGGCAGGCCGAGGCCCTCGAAGTTGGGGATCGAGGTGTTGACTCGCCGGGCGACGAGGCTGAGCCGGCCGCGGGCGCGGAAGAGGTTGACGCGGAACCGGGTCTCGATCCCGTCTCTCCTCGACGATGTGCGCGAAGTCGGCCCCGCCGGTGTCCTCGAGGATCTGCTTCTGCCGCGGCGTCATGATCGGGAACATCAGCCGCTCCATGTCGGCCGTCTTCAGGACCGGCAGCTGCATCGTCCGGAGCACGCCGCCCAGCCGCATGGCCGGGGGCAGGCCGACCTTCAGGTGGAGATCGGAGCCCTTGTGCTTCATCACCATCCGGAACAGCTTATTGGCCTCGGGCTCGCTGGCCGATTCGACGTTCGTTTCCGTCGCGGTCGCCATGGTCTGTCGCTCCGCCGAGTGGCTGGGAGATTCGTTCGGGATCGGGTCGGCTCGATGGAGAGGGGGATGGGTCAGGAGGCCGTCGCGGTGACGGCCGGTCCGGGGCCGCGTCGGCCGCCCCGGGCACGAGCCGGACGGGCACGCCCCGACTCGCGAGATAATCCTTCGTCTCGGCGATCGTGTACTGGCGATAGTGAAAGATGCTCGCGGCCAAGCGCTGCGCTGGCGAGCCCCTCGTAGAGCACGGCCCGCATGTGCTCCGGCGAGCCGCAGCCACCCGAGGCGACGACGGGTACCTCGACGGCCCCCGCCACGGCGCGGGTCATCGGCAGATCATACCCGTCGCGGGTCCCGTCGGCATCCATGCTCGTCAGGACGATCTCACCGGCGCCCAGCCGCTCGACCTCGAGCGCCCACGCCACGGCCTCGAGCCCCGTCGGCACCCGGCCGCCGTTGACGTGGACCTCCCAGACCTCTCGGCCATCTTTATTGTACGCTTCGGGTCAATGTTCACCACGATGCACTGCCGCCCGAACCGCCGCGCCGCGGCGCGGACGAACTCGGGGTCCTTGACGGCGGCCGAGTTGATCGAGACCTTGTCGGCCCCGGCACTTCAGCAGTGCGCGGATATCGTCGAGCGTGCGGATGCCGCCGCCGACGGTGAGCGGCATGAAACAGACCTCGGCCGTCCGGCGGACGACGTCGAGGATGATGCCCCGCCCTTCATGGCTGGCCGTGATGTCGAGGAAGACGAGCTCGTCGGCCCCCTCGGCCTCGTACGCGCGCCGCCACCTCGACGGGGTCGCCGGCGTCGCGGAGGTGGACGAAGTTCGTCCCCTTGACCACGCGACCGCGGTCGACGTCCAGGCAGGGGACAATGCGCTTGGCCAGCATCGTGGGTCGGCTTCCGTGGCTCGGCGGCGAGATGTGGGTCGGCGGGTCGATTGGGAGGATCGTCCACCATCACTTCTCCTAATCTTAGCGGGGCGGCCGCGGGGACTCTAGACGGTACGCCGCGAAACCGGGGCGACGCCCCGCATGCGCGGGCTCGGGGGGCACGGCGCACCGGACGACGCTGGTCCCGGATCGGCTGGTTCATTGATGTCAATGAATTGTGTAAATGCTGTTTTCCCGAAACAGGGAGCGCATCTCCTAGGGAATTCGTCTAACATCTCCGACTGCTCCCATTCGTGGGGGCATGCACGCATCAAGCAGCGGGTCGAGTCGACCCTCGGGAAGGCGAGCGAGCTGGGGGATGGACCCCTGGTGGTCGGAGCGCCTCAGGGATTGACCTTCGAGGAGGTGGTAACTTGCATTTGCACCGAGCTTTGCCGTCACTGATTGTGGGCCTGGGGCTGCTCGCCCCGATGACGGCCCGGGCCGCGTACCTGGACTTCGTGGCGGCGCCCGAGGTCGGCCATGCCAGCAGCGTCGTCCTGGATTCGTCCACTCAGGTCCTCACCGGCACGGACATCAGTCTGACGACCCTCTTTGGCATCGGGACGCCGAACGTCCCGGGCACGTTCTTCCCCTTGGCCGACGCGCGACTGGACTTCACAACAGCCGCCTCGACCGGCTCCGACGCCGGGGGCGACCTCTTCTTCGGACCCGGGGGCAGCGTGACGATCACGATCACCTCGGCCCCGGGCGGCGTGCCGTCGGGTGTGGCGTTCACCGGCGACTTCGTGGGGACGACGGAGCTCCAGAAGGAGAGCGGCGGCGTCTTCCGCATCCTTGCCGGCGGCTTTTCGGGGACCGTCTCGAGCGCGCTGGCTGGCTTCTTCGGCCTGGCGGTCGACCCGACCTCGACGGGGGTCCTGTCGCTGAACCTCGGCGCCTCGGGCTCGAGCTTCACGTTCCTCAGCGGCGACATCTCCGTCGACCCCAACCCCGTGCCCGAACCCTCGTCGCTCGGCCTGATCGGGGTCGGTCTCGTAGTGGGCCTGTTCCTGCGGCGGCGCAGCCGGCCGATGATGACCTGAACGTCTCGCCAACGCGGCCGCGAAGCCCGGGCCGTCCCGTCGTCTCTCCAGAAAAAGGCATGCCCGCGAAAGCGCGGGCATGCCATGCGATCGATCGCGCGTCGCCGGCCGTCAGAACTGGTCGGCGCTGATCACCTCGCCGCCGCTACGGCTCGAGAGCGCCTGGTAGACGCCGGGCTGGGCCGTGCCTTGGGTCCAGACGTAGCAGTTGCTATCGAAGGAGGAGCCGGCGGGGATGTAGCAGGAGTGAAGCGACGACATGACCGTCGTCTGCCAGGAATTAATCGAGTTCTTGATGAAACGGACCGAGCCGTCGCAGAACGCGAAGTTGGCGCCGCCCGGGTGCTGGCTCGTGGCGAGCGTCGGGTAATAATAATTATTCGCGCCGAGGATCGAGGTCGCCGCGGCGGCCGAGCCGGTCGGGGAGGCCTGGAAGTTCGGCGGGTACATGGTGCCATAAAACGCGTCGTACCACCGGCCCGACTGCCACGAGTTGTCCGAGCCGCCGTAGGTCGCGTCGAAGATCAGCAGGTTGGCGTGGCAGTGCTCGCCGAAGAGCATCGTGTTGCTGGTTCCGTCGGTGATCGAGGCGATCGTCGTCGCGCTATCGTTGTAGATCACGCCGTTATACTGGCCCTTCTGCGAGCCGCACCCGGCCTTCAGGGTCGTGTCGTAATAGGTGATGTACCCGCCGTTTGCGAACGTCCCGGCGCATCCGGCATAGCTGGAGAAATACTGCTGCCAGGCGCCGGGCGGCGTCGGGAAGTTCTGGTTGAACGAGGTGCCGGGCGTGGTCGTCGCGATCACCACCGGGTTCAGGTTCGAGTCACTTGGGCAGGTGAGCGCGGCGAGCTTCACACCCGCGATCGTGATGTTCTCGACATTCGAGGAGTCGAGGTTGAAGTTCACGCTGCTGTAGATCGCGTTCTGCTCGAAGTAGGGGAGCATCCGCACGAACTGGCTGAAGTTCTCGGGATACTTGCACGGGGCGACACCGGTACCGCAGGTCGACGAGGGGCGCCGCCGTTGTAGTTGGAGTAGGAGGCACCGGGGAAGCAGGTGTTGGCCGACTCGTAGTTGTTGGCCGCCAGGGCGATCTGCTTGAGGTTGTTCGTGCACTGGGCGCGCCGCGGCCTCGCGGGCGGCCTGGACGGCGGGGAGCAGCAGGGCGATCAGCACTGCGATGATCGCGATGACGACAAGCAATTCGATCAGCGTGAATGCGCGGCGCGGCGCGCGAGCCGAAGGTCTCATGGTGGCGACTCCTGCATCGACGGAGGGCGGACCGGCGCGGCCTCGGCGGTGAGGGCGACCGCGTCGCAAGTGCTCGAGACCATAATACCGGGTCATGTTCGGCTAATGAAGGCATCAAGAAGTTTCGGTTTCGCTTAGACCGTCGTTTTCGCCGCTCCAGCGGCGATGGACGCCGCGCGGCGGCCGAACGGCACGATAGCCGCGAGGGCGACGAACGGAACCGCGGCGAGCTCGCGCGAGGCCGCGATCGCGTCTAGGCTCGCTGCCGAGAGCGCGCGGCGGGCGCGGCGGTTGGCGGCCAGTTCGATCGCCACGAGCCCGAGCCCGAGCGCGGCCGAGGCCGCGACGAGCAGCGAGCCCCAGAGCGCCAGCCTCGCCACCACGAAAATGAGCCCAGAGGCCACGGCGACCCAGCCTGCAGCGGAGGCCCAGGCCATCGCGAAGACCAGCGGTGTCCGCAGCGCCGCCGCCCCTTCGGGCCGCAGGGCGTGCCCGGCCTCGTGTGCGGCGACGGCGACCGCGGCGGGAGAACGTCCTTCGAGGACCGACGGAGAAAGCCGCAACTCGCGCCGCGCAGGGTCGTAGAAGCTGGCCAGTGGACCCTCGGCCCGCACGATCGAGACCCCCTCGACGCCCCCCGCGGCCAGTATTGCCGCGGCCGCCTCCGCCCCGGTCAGCGTCGAAGGGCTGTCGGTCGAGGGCCGTCGTCGGATCGAGGCGAGACGCATCCATCCCCACGCCGCGACGGCCAGCGCGGGGACCAGCGCCGGCACGGCCGCCAGCACGGGGCTAGGTCGACGATAGTTCATCGAGAGGGGCTCGGGCCACACCGGCGGAGGGCCGACCGCCGGCGCGGTCCGGCGGTAGATCCAGAGCGATTCGCCGGCGTAGACGACCTCAAAGCCTTGGCCGAGGAGGAGCTGGCGATCGAGGCCGAGCGGGGTGACGAAGGCCCAGCGGATCACCGGCGCGATCCGGGGGAAGCCGGGGGGAAAGTTGATATCCATCACGTAGCTATAGAGATGCGCGAGACGACAGCGGCGCCGAAACCTCGTAGGCCGCGATGACGCCGTTGCCCGGCTCGACGCGGTCAATCCACGACCGGATCGCGCGGGCTTCCGACGCCGCGATCGGGCCCGGGACGCGATCGAGCCGCGACACTACCTCGAATCGGGCCGCGAATAGCCCGGCGGCGATCGCGACCCAGAGCGCGGCCAGCGCGAACTCACCCCCGCGGCGACGGAGCAGCCATCCCCCGAGCCGGAGGAAGCCGATCAGCCCCGCGGCCAGCGTCAGCGCCACCGCCGGCGCCGTGTAGCGGACGAGATGCCACAACGGGGTCGCGAGCATCCCCTCGAACCACCGTCCTCGCGAAGCCTCGGCGACCCACAACAGCGCCAGGATCGCCAGACGGGGCGCGAGCAGCGCGAGCAGGCACCACGGCCCGAGCCCGAAAAGCAGCAGCTCGAGCGCGGCGGCCGCCTGTTTGCCGGCTGCCGGCGCCTCCCCGCCGAACTGCCTCATGTACGACCACGGCACGAAATGCGACACCGCGAGCGATTCGAACGCGAAGTACACCAGCAGCATCCAGACGAACCCGACGGCCACAATTGCCAGCGACCAGCGGTACGTCCGCCCGATGTCCTCCGGCCGCCTGGACGGGACGATCGCCAGGGTGGCGACGAGCAGCGCGTATTCCTCACGACAGGCGAGCATCCCGGCGATGCCGAAGGCCGTCAGCCACGCGCGGCGGCCCCGGTAGCCCTCGATCGTCCAGAGGATGAACGGAAGCGCCAGCTCCATCTCGCGGTAGTCGTTCCACGCGAGCGGCCAGAGCTGGGGCGTCAGCGGCACCAGCAGCGCCGCCATCAGCCCGAGCCGGGTCGAGCCCGACTCGGACCGGGCCAGGCCGAATGCCGCGGGGACCGTGCACCAGACGAGAACATTCTGAACGACGATCAGCGTCTCGGGCCCGGGGAGGAGTGCGTAGATCGGCAGGATCAGCAGCCGGATCGGGTCCAGGTGCGTATGGACCCAGACCGACGGCCCCTCGATCGCCCAGAAGTTGACGGGGCGGACCGAGAGCGTGCCGTCGCCGAACGCCAGGGCCCAGAACCACTGGTTGTTCCAGGCGAGGTCCCACGGCCAGCCGCTGCGGAACTCGTGGTAGAGGCTCAGCGACTGCACGGTCGTCAGCGCCGCGAGGCCGCCGGCCAGCCCCCAGACGGCCAACCACGGCAGGAGGCGGCGGATCATGGCGGACGTCATCCCCGTCGCGGTTTCGGGGTCGGCTCGGGCGGATTCTAACGGGGCCCGCGCCGAGCGTCCACGACCGGGTCAGGCCGATGGCGCGACCGCCGGCTCGTGCCCGCGGCGCTCGCGATGGAGGATGAGTCGCATGAGTCGCCTCCTCGTGCATGAGTCCGACGCGCGGCCGCCCCGGAGGATGATCGCCGCGCAAGGGGGCAGATCAAGACGAGGCGGCGACGAGCCGCGTCAGTACGAGAGCTGCTGAAGCTTGCTCACGGTCACCGACGACGTGTCGTTCCCGGGCGCGCTGGTCAGGGTGAAGGTCAGCGTGTGTTTGACGTCGCCGTTCGGGTCGCCGACACTGATCGTGCCCAGGCCCGACGGCGAGAGCAGGATCGCGGGGTCCATCACGAATCCGACGTACGTACTCCCGATGTAGCTGTCGATCGTGATTGTCAGCTCGTCGCCCGGCGCGTAGTTGGTGAAGTCGTATGCAAACGTGACCCCACGGATTCCGTGGGTGCCGAAGAAGGAATTCACCGTGGTGAACGTGCCCGCGTACGACACGGACTTGCCGCCCTGCTGCGTCAGCGTGATTGACGCGTTCGACCCAGAGCCGGGGTTGGTCAGCGTCGCACCCGGCCCGGCGGACGTCGGGAACGTGATCGGGTTGAAGACCGGATTCGACGGTGGGGCCGGGGTCTGCGCGAGGTTGAACTGGGTCGACTGCTGGGCGCTGGTCCACGTCTGGCCGTAGCTCGACTGGAGGTCCGCCGGCGGATTGGTCAGGCCCAGGTTGTCCGGCACCAGCGGCGACCAGTATCGGCCGACCCGGTTGCCGTACGTGATGGTCGGCCACGCCGAGCCCGCGTACCACTGCGCCGCGTACGAGTGCTTGTCGCCGGGGTCGTCGGCCGAGTACACCAGCGGGTTCAGTTTCACGTCGACGACATTGCCCAGATTCGAGGGTGTGTAGGCGATATTACTGTAGGGCTCGTCCAGATAGGAAATGTAGTTATCGACGAACGTGCCGTTCGAGTCGGCCTTGTCGACGTTCACGTTCTGGAGGAAGTACCAGTTGTAGTTCACGGCCCCGTCGTAGGCGAGGCCCTCGCCGAACGAGCTGCCGGGATCCTCGGGCGAGTCGAGGATCGTGAGCTGGTTCACATCGACATCGGCGGCCTTGTCCTGGGTCAGGGCCGCGGCCGCGACCGTGGCGACCTTCGAGCCGAAGCTGTGGCCGATGAGCTGGAGCTTGCCGGTGAAGGTCGTGCCGAGCGCCTGCGAGAGGGCCTCGGCCAGCCGCTCGCCGTTCAGCGCAGTCTTGGCCTCGGCGGGGGAGGCGTCGAGCAGGTCGTTGGGCGTGGCCGACTCGTCGATCCAGCTATAGGCGAGCACCGCGGCGTTCGGGTCGAGGAAGGCGAGCGTCTGCGCCAGGCCCGTGGGGTTGACCACGACCCCACCGACCGTGTTGCCGTCGAGCAGGAAGTTCGAGTCGGGCGGCAACCCGCCGGAGATCGTCGGGTCGTAGCCGAGCTGGGTGGGGAAGGTGTTCCACCAGAGCAGCGTCTGCCCCTTGGCGGCGGCGGCGGCGACCCACTGGTCGTATCCCGGTGCCCAGCCGTGGACGATCACGTAGACGTCCTTGCCGACCAGCCTGGGATCGTTGGCTTTGATCGACACGAACTGGCCGGTCGATTTGTCGTAATACCCGAGCCGCTGGATCGGCGTCAGAGGCGTTGCGGTCGTGGGCGGGGGAGCCCCGAACCCGGGGGACGACGTCGACTCCGACACCGACGAGGTGGCCGCTAGCGACCCGCCCGGAGCGAACGGCACGGTATAGAGGACCCCGGGCGTGCCGTCGAGCGTGTTGCCGATGCCGAAGCTGTCGAGCACAACCGCGCTGCCGCCCGAGGCCGGGGCGAGCGCGATGTCGTCGTTCCCGGTGCCGGCGACGTCGACCGCTGCGACGCGGGCCGCTTCGGTATAACCACGACCGGCGATCGTGAAGCTCGCCAGTGGCGTCGACGACGTGCCGGGGAACACCGCGACCTCAGCCCCTGGCGCGGACCCCCGAGGCGAGGCCTGGGCGATGACGAGGTCGGTCGTACCGCCCCCGCTTATATTGCCCGCCGCGATCGATGCACCGCCAGCCGGGGCGTAGTAGCTCGCCTTGAAGTCGGACAGCGTCGAGAAGGTCGCGCCACTGAATTCCTTCACTTCGGGCACACCCGCGGCGTTGACCGTGGCGATGTCGGCCTGGCTGCCGTTGCTGAGGTTCCCGACGGCAATCCGGACGCCTCCTCGCGTGTTCGCTCCGTACGCCAGGAACGACGCCAGCGGCGTCCCGCTGAGTCCGTCGTAGACCGAGACCCACGGCTCGCCCTGGCCGTAGGAGACGACGACGTCGGCCCGGCCGGTGCCCGTGACGTCGCCGCTGGCGATTGAGAAACTTCCGCGGTAGGCCGGCGAAGCCGCGCGGAACGTGCTAAGGATCGCCCCGCTGGTCCCGTCGAACACCTCGACGATCGGTACGCCGCCGGGCGAGCCGCCGACGACGATGTCCGCCGTCCCGTCGCCGTTGACGTCCCCGACGGCCACCTGGACACCGCCCCGGTACGACGGCGGAAAGGCGGCGAACTGCGTCAGAGCCGTCCCCGTGGCCGCGTCGTAGATGCGAACCACCGGTGGCTGGCCCGGCCCCGAGCCGATGGCGACGATCCCGGCGAGCAAGGCCCGCTCCTCCAGGATCAGCAGCTCGGGCCTGCGTTGAAGTCCCAGGCGACGCCGCCGATGAGACTGGTTGCCTCGATTGGTCTGACGTCGAGGGGCCGGGGCGAGAGGGAACGCCCGGTTCATTCGTCGATCCTCGGCTGATGGGAACAATCCGACCGCCACGGGCCCGTCTTGGCGAGACGTGGGCGATCAGCTCAACTGGGACGACCGGGAGTATGGCAATATAGAGCGGCCGGGATAGGCTTGCAAGATGTGGGCTTTGGCAAAAATGGGCGGGTCAGATCGAGGTGGAATGGCACTGGGAGTGCATCGCCATTGCTTGGCGGCTCTCAAGTTTCGCCAAGATCGCTGATGAGCGTTTGCCCGACTCCGGGCCTCAGTGTGGGCGCGACTCGGCCCGGACGCGGCTGATCGACCGTCGGACGAACGAAACGACGCTCCCGCCGGTCAGCATGCCGGCGAGGTAGAAGATGACCGCGAGCAGGGCGAGCGGCAGCGTCGCGCTCGCGTTGAGCAGGCGGACGGTCACCGCCTGCGTGTTCTGCAGGGCAAACGCGACAACGGCCCCGAGGAAGACGAGCAGGAGGGCGGCAACGACGTAGCGCATGGATCACCCCGCCGGGGCGGGCCCCGCGACCGACAGCCCGGGCGATCCTCCGCGCGGCGAGGGCGCGATCAACGGCCCGCGGGCGGTGTGGCGAACAACCCCTTGACCCGGCGGGCCGAAACGGACTTCGCCATGCCGTCCTTCTTGACCCGGTCGGTCGGCAAGAGGTCGCCGATGGCGGCCAGCCGCTTGAGCTCCCGCCCCGTGACGGGGCCCCGCATGTCGCCGCCGAGCCGCGTGAAGAACCATTGGGTAGGCATCGGTCATTCCTAAATGTCAAGTTCGACTGAAATCCAGGCTTATTTGATTTGAAGATACCAGGGCCGGCGGAGCGCCGCAACGACCCAGTCCGCCGCACCGCGGGCGCACGATCCTACGACATGCAAGGTCCGACGGTCTCGACGACCCTCGGACACTCCGGCAACGACTCCAGAAACATCCGCCCATACGGCTTCGTCAGCACCCGCGGGTCGAGAATCGCCACGATCCCTTTATCCGACCGCGAGCGAATCAGCCGGCCGAATCCTTGCTTTAGCTTCAAGACCGCCTGCGGGAGCTGATAGTCGCGGAACGGGACGCCGCCGCGGCGCTTGATCTCTTCCAGCCGCGCTTCCAGCAAGGGATGGTCGGGCACGCTGAACGGCAGGCGTACGATGATGACGTTCGAGAGCGCCTCGCCGGGGACGTCGACCCCTTGCCAGAAGCTCTCGGCGCCGAAGATCACGCTCTCGACGTCGGCCTTGAATGCCTCGATCATCCTCGACCGCGGCATCCCCTCGCCCTGGGAAAAGAGGCGGATGTTCCGTTCGGCGAACCACGAGGCGAGCACACGCGAGGCCTCTTCGAGCATCCGGTACGACGTGAACAGCACGAAGGCGCGGCCGCCGGTCTTTTCGAGGTAGTGCGGGATCGCGCGGATGGCCGCGGCCTCGAAGTCGCGGGGCTCGGTCGAGGGGTCCGGCAGGTTGCGCGGGATGTGAATCGTCACCTGGTTCGGGTAGTCGGACGGGCTGCCAAGCTGGAGGGACTCGCACCTCGTGAGGCCGAGCATGCCCTTGGCGAACGCGAAGCTCGCCGGCTTGCCGACGGCGAGCGTGGCCGACGTGAGGATGCAGGTCGGGACGCGGTCGAAGAGGTCGCGGCGGAGGATCGGGCCGACGTCGATCGGCGCGGCGGCGAGAGTCAGGCGCTCGCGGCCGCCGGACGGCTGGGTCTCGACCCAGTAGACGGTGTCGGCCTGCCGCTGCTCGAGCCAGTCGGTGACGCCCGCGGCGAGCGCCTCGCACTTGTCGGCGGCGGAGGCGAGCTCGACGCGCTCCTCGTCCTCGTCGAACGTCTCGGCGTCGCGGGCGATGAGCGTGGCGAGCTTGCGGAGTTCTTCGCCAAGACTGTCGGCGACGTCGACGGGATTCCGGAGCCGGCCGTTGGCCGACCCGCGGCGGCGGACCTGGTCGGTCACGCCCGCGAAGAAATCCTCGGCGGCCGACCTCGCATGCTGGAGCTGTGTGATCGCCGCGGGAAGATCGTAGAAGGCGAGCAGTCCCTTGTGAGTCCGCGGATGGTAAAGGCGACCCAGCAGATACTCCACGCCGTTCTGCGAGACGCGCAGCCCGAGGTGCTCGGCGGCGACACCCTCGACGGTGTGGGCCTCGTCGAAGATGGCGACGTCGTACTCGGGCAGCAGGTTCGCCCCCCTGCCCCGCAGCGCGAGGTCAGTCATGAACAGGGCATGGTTGACGACGAGCAAGTTCGCCGAGTTCATCCGGCGGCGGGCGGCGAAGTAGAAGCAATCTTTATACGTGCGGCACTTCTTCCCGAGGCAATTGCCGTGATCGCTCTGCACGGCCTCCCACACCGGGGGCGGGACGCGGAAATCTAGGTCGGAGCGGCTGCCGTCGTCGGTCCGTCCGGCCCAATGTTTGACGGCCGAGAGCGCGTCGAAGTCGTCGGGCCTGGTGAACAGGCCGCCTGCCTTGATGCCGGCACCTTCGAGGCGCCTGAGGCTGATGTAATTGCCCCGCCCCTTGACCAGGGCCGCGGTGAACTCCTGCGGCATCACGGCGCGGAGGAACGGAAGGTCCTTGCCGAGAAGCTGCTCCTGGAGGCTGATGGTGTGGGTCGAAACGACGACCTTCTTGCCCGATTCGACCGCCGCGCCGATCGCTGGCACAAGGTAGGCGAAGCTCTTGCCGACGCCCGTGCCGGCCTCGACGAGCAGGTGATGCTTGTCCTCGATCGCACGCGCCACGGCGCCGGCCATTGCCAGCTGCTCGGGCCGCGATTCGTAGCTCGCGAGCCGCCGCGCAATGGCGCCGCCGGGGCCGAGGATCGTGGTGGGGTCGAAGGGGTCCATCCGCGCCTTTCCAGGTCCGGTGCCGATCACCGAGCGTTCATGGTCATCGGCCCTGCGCCGAGGCGGCCTGGCGGCCCGCGACGATCGGGCGGGCGTCGACCAACCATCGCCCGTCGACCCGCCGGAGGTCGGTCGGGATCGGCGAGTCGTCGGGCAGGAGCACGGCGCGGCCTTCGGCGACCTGCTCGGGCCGGATCGCAAACGGCACGCCGCCGGGTAGCGTCAGCGTGTCGCCTGCCTTGAGCCGTCTGAGCTCATGCTTGGCCGCGATCGCCCGGTGCAACGTCGCAGAACGCGAGCGAGAAAGATGCTCGCCGTCGAGGAGCAGCGCAAGGTCCGCGTCCGACAGGGGCAGCGCCAGCCGTCGCAGCGCCTTGGCGTCGCCCGCGACGAGGGCAACGTGAAACGAGTGATAGGCGGCCTCGGGCGTGTCCTGGGGATACGCGACCTTCGCGACGGACGGAGGGGCCGGACCAGCGCGAAACGGCGACCACCAGGAGTGTCGCCGAGGCGAAGGCCGCCGCCAGGGCGACCCGCCTTCGCCCCCGGCTTCCTCGCTCTTTCGTCGCGCTCTGGGACACGGCGTTCGACTCCATGCGGGCCCGGGCCGGGCTGGTCGGCCGCGGGGGGGGCCAACAGTTCAGGCCTTGTGGATCGAGCCTTCGGTCGGGCTCGATGCCGTCGCGTAGAGCTTCTTCGCGATCCGCCCCGCGCCCGCGGCGAGCCGGCCCGCCTCGACGGCCAGGCGCATCGCCCGGGCCATCCGGAGCGGGTCGGCGGCGCCGGCGATGCCGGTGTTCAGGAGGACGCCGTCGCAGCCCAGCTCCATCGCGATCGCTACGTCGCTCGCCGTGCCGACGCCCGCGTCGACGATCACGGGATACGTCGCGTCGTCGGCCTTGAGATCCTCGAGGATGATCCGAATGTTGTTCGCGTTGAGAACGCCCTGCCCGCTGCCGATGGGACTGCCGGCGGGCATCACGCTCGCGGCGCCCTCGGCCTTGAGCCGGCGGGCCATCACCGGGTCGTCGCTCGTGTAGCAGAGGACCTGGAAGCCCTCGGCGACGAGGACGCGCGTCGCTTCGAGAGTCGCCACCGGGTCGGGCAGCAGCGTCCGCGTGTCGGCGAGCACTTCGAGCTTCACCCAGTCCGCCCCTGGATTGTCCAGCCCCAGGAGCAGCTCGCGACCGAGCCGGGCCGTGCGCAGGGCCTCCTCGGCGCTGAAGCAGCCGGCGGTGTTCGGGAGGATCGTGTACCGGCGCGGGTCAAGGAAGTCGAGCAGGTTCCGCCCCGACTTGTCGAACAGCCGCTCCCGGCGGACGGCCACCGTGACGACCTCACACCCCGAGGCGTCGAGGCACTCGCGCATCAGCTCCAGCGTCGTGTATTTGCCCGTCCCGACGAGCAATCGGCTACGGAACGAGTGCGAGCCGATGACGAGCGGCTCGGCCTGATCGTCCGCGACGGACGAGCCGCCGCCGACGAGCGTGACGACCTCGAGCACGTCGCCCGGTGAGACCTCGGTCGCCTCGTGCCGGGCTCGGGGTACGAGGCCGCGGTTGACCTCGACCGCCACCTGCTGGGGCCGGACGCCGAGATGGCGGAGCAACGCCGCGACCGTTAGCGGGCCGGGAACTTCGCGGGATTCGCCGTTGAGGGTGATCGTCACGGCAGGGTCGATCGCTCGGGAGGAGGCGCGGGTCCGCGAGGGTCGGATGCAACGAACGTCCATCGTAAGCCCACGGCGCCGGCCGTTCAAGGTCGACGGGGCCGCCAGAGTTCACGATGATGATATGAAACTCAGAGAAAGTGAGACGCCGTTGCCCCTGGGCCCTCGCCCGGTCAGGCCGTCATCTGCTGGATCACCCAGAAGTCGCTCGCGAGCTGCGCGTCGGTCAGGTAGGAGAAGGGCATGTAGAAGTAGCCCTTGTCGCCCGCGGTCGGCCCCCAGGAGTTGCGGCAGGTGAAGAGGAGTTTCTTGTCGTCGTAGCCGACGCAGACGACGGCGTGGCCGCCCTCGACCTGGTCGCTGTCGACGGGGAGCGGGATGACGACCTTCTGCTTGCCCGTGGCCGGATCCATGAAGCTCGAGTAGACGGTGAAGCCGAACACGAACGGGTAGCCCGAGGCGAGACATCCCCTGAGCTGGCTCAACGTCTGGACGAGGCGCTGATACGTCTGGGCCTTGTATTTCGTGGCGTCCTGGAAGCACTTCTGGGGGGGCTTGGCGGCCGCCTTCGACCCCGTCGGGAACGCGCCGCCGTCGACCGGGGCCGGCTTGAAATCGTAGGGCCATTCGGGCTCGGGGCACACGCCGACCTTGTTGACCGACTTGATGCCGTCGCGAATCTGGGCGCCGCGATCGAAACCGACGTCCCCTTCGATATCCCGCTCATTGAAATAGATGAAGAGCCGCGACGGCATGAAGTCGGGGGATTGCTTGTTTTTCATGCGATCGAACTGGATCGCCGCGGCGATCGCGTTCGCCGTGCAGCTCCCGAGCTGGCCCTGGTCGTACACCGGTGGGCATTGGGGGCGCAAGTCGACCGATGGCGGCAGGTCCGCCACCGCGGCGCGGGCGCCGAGTACACGATGTCCCGGTGGTCCGGGAGATCCCGGATCCAGCCGAACCGGCTGATCCGGCGGCGGTTCATCCCGCCAGCCGTTTTCGACGGCGGCGTCAGGCCCGGTTTCGGGTCGCTTTTCTTCGCCATCTCAGCGCTCCCCTCGACGAGTTACGAGCGGTCGTCACGAATCTACGGCACATGCCGGCGCAAATACTCTAGGGCGACGTTGTCGCGAGAACAAGCAATATCCGCTTCCTCGGGCTCGATCTCCGCGGAGTCGCGGCCGGCGCAGGCTCACTGCGGCCGGGCGATCAGGTATCGGTCAAGATATGCCCTCAGGTCGTCCCACGAGGCCGGCTGGCCCCGGTAGCCGAGGTAGCCGTCGGGTCGGACAACGGCCAGCGCCGAGGTGCGCGCCCTGAGGATTCGCCGCAGCGAGCCCTCCGGGTCGAGCCAGTCGGGCGTGGCGCCGCCGGTCGTCGAGACGCCGGCGATTACGTGCGTTCCGATCACACCGGGAAAGGCCGCCTCCGCGTGGCGGCCGATCTCGGCGAGGTCCGAGATGCGGGACGGGTCATCGGGGAGGAGGAGCAGGTCGTGCTGCGGCCCGCGGAGGATCGCGTGGAGCCGGCGCTCCTCGCCGGTCGTGGGCGAGCGGAGCATCCCGTCGGGCACGCGATCGCCTGGCTTGAGGCCGCCGGTGGCCCAGGCGACGGAGGATGACTGGCCGTTGAGCGGGCTGTCGGGGTAGTGGATCCCCAGCTCGGTCAGGTTTTTGAAGAAGGCGCGGGGGATCGAGGGCACGAGACCCAGGGTGCCGGCGATCGCGTTGCGGACGAACTGGCCGATCGGGTTATGGATCGTGACGACGCGGGTCATCAAGGTCGCGTTGCGGAGGACCAGCTCGCCCACGGCGCCGCGCTCGGGTGTGTAGCTGTCGAGCAGCGACGCCTTCGCGCAGCCGGATCGGACGAGGGCGAGCTTCCAGGCGAGGTTCCAGGTGTCCTGCATCCCGGTGTTCATCCCCTGCCCCCCGGCCGGGCTGTGGATGTGGGCGGCGTCGCCCGCGAGGAAGCAGCGGCCCTTGCAGTAGTCAGCCACCTTCCGCTCGTTGATCCGGAAGGCCGAGAGCCAGCGGCGGTCGGAGAGCCTGACGCCGCCCGGCCCGCGCTCGTCGACGATCGCCTGGACCTCTTCCAGCGTCGGGTCGCGCGGCTTGCCATCCGCCGGCGGCGCCCCGATGTCGGCGATGACCCGGGCTCGGCCGTCCCCGAACGGGAAGAAGGCGAGCGCGCCCTTCGGATGCCAGAAGAGGCTGATCGTGTCGTCGGGGAGGCCGTCCATCCGGCAATCGGCCAGGAGGAAGTCGTTCAGCTCCGCCTTGCCGGTGAATTCGAGACCCAGCCCGTGCCGCACGGCGCTGTGCGCGCCATCGCAGCCGAGGAGGTAGTCGCAGCGCACGTCCTCCTCGCGGCCGTCGGCGTGGCGGAGCGTTGCGTCGACCCCGTCGCCCCGCTCGGCGAACCGGGCCAGCTCGACCGGCCGCTCGACCGGGACGCCGACCTCGCGGAGGTGCTCAGTCAGGAGTCGCTCCGTCTCGCTCTGGGGCAGCACGAGCGGCTTGGGATAAGCCGTGCCCTCGACGCCGGAGCCGAGGGCGACCGTCAGCAATAGGTGGCCGCTCCCGTAGAGCCGCATCGCGTTGGGCGTCCGCCCGTCGGCGAGGAAGCGGTCGACGATCCCGAGGTCGTCGAGCATCTCCAGCGACCGCGGCCAGAGCACCAGGGCTTTCGACGTCTCGCTCGGGTGCGGGGCCTTGTCGATGATCCGCGGCCCGAGGCCGTCGGCGCGCAGGTGCGAGGCCATCGTCAGGCCGACCGGGCCGGCGCCGACGATCAGCACAGCGAGTGATGCGGGGGACGTCGGGACGCTCATGATGCCTCCGTCGAACCGGCTGTTCGCAGCGTAGGTCCGCCCACCCTACGAAGACTACGCCGCAGTGGAAAGGGCCGGCCGCGGGCAGTCCCGACGGTTTTCGGTTGATTTCGCCGCGGGCCACGGGTCGAATGGGCGTCGATGCGAGACGGGCTTTCAGGCGAACATTCTTCTCGGGTGAGGAGGAGCCGTCGATGGAACCGAAGGTCGACAGGCCGAAGCCCGGCTACCGGGCGCTCGTGATCTCGATGTCGCTCGTGATCGCCTTTCTCGGGGCCGGCCCGTTCGCCGACGCCGTCGGGTTCCCCCAACCCGACGACCGCACTCCCACGCCGGCAATGTTCCGGATCCTCGGCGGCGTCGTGATCTTCTTCGCGGCAACCACGTTCTTGGAGTTCCTGATCGGCCTGATCCGCGAGGTGGTCGCGCGGCTGGGCTTGTCGACCGCGAAGCCGGACCGATGGATCGCGCTGGCGAGCATCATCTGCGGCACAATCTGCCTGCTGGCGGCGCTTCAAGGGGCCTTCGCGGCGACGCAATCGGGGGGCGTCTCGGTGGCCCCGGCCATGACCTTCCGCGCCAGCCCGGAGAATCCCGGCGGCTCGTTGAACATGGAGGCGAGGAGCCACGCCTCGCCGGCGCTGACGCTAATCAGCTTGCTGACGTTCCTCGTCGGCGCCGGTCTGCTCGCATTCGGCGTCTGGGGCAGTCTCAAGCCCACTTCGACCGCACCTTTATCCGCGCCGGTCGCCAAGCCCGAGGGCTGGGGCGAGCCGATGATCGACGCGGCGCGGGCGTGAAAGCCTCCACAATCACGACCCGACCCCCGCCGCGACCTCACGGCCCCCGCCGTCCGCACGCCCGTCGAGATCGATGAGAAACTCGGCGATCTCCAGCCCGACGACCGGGCCGGCGAGCAGGGCCAGGAGGGTGTTCTGGATGTTCGACGTGTACTTGTCGAGCTTCAGGTCGTTGATGCTGCGGACCCAGAACGGCTTCTGGAGGTCGGAACCGATCCGGTCGAGCGCCAGGAGTGGGAAGGCGACGGCCATCGTGATGAACGGGATGAACCAGACCCGCGCATGGACCGGGTGGTAGAATTTGGGGATCAGCCCGAGGGGCAGGAGGACCAGGAAGATGAGCAGGAATCGGCGGATCTGGACCGAAAGGGCGCGGGGCATCGGCGTGGTGAGGATGCGCTCGCAGCCGCCGATGTGGTCGACGAGCAGGGCGCGCTCCTTGTCGGCCTGGAGGTAGGCGAAACGGTCCATGCCCAGGCGGTCGACGCCCGTCTGCAGGATCCGCGCGAGCACGAGCGCGACGTGGGTGGGCATGTGCTGGGCCTCGGCGATCCGCTCGGCCTCGGCCTGGCCGACCAGCGAGGCGACCTCGGGCAGGGTTCGTTCGTCGCGGAGGCTCCGGCGGCAGACGTGGGCGAAGGCGATCGTCCACCGGACGAGGGCCCGCCGCCACGCCGGGTCGGCCGGGCCGTAGGCGAGGCCGGCGATGGCCAGGCTCCGGCACTGGTTATTGATCCCGCCCCAGAGCTTGCGCGCCTCGTTCCAGCGGCCGAGGCCCTCGTTCAGCCGCTGGACGATCAGGAGACTCAGGATGGCGCCGCCGACCTCGAAGGCCGACACCTCGATGCCGATCGTGATGTCCTCGGGTGTGACGTATTCGATCAGGCACATGACCCCGGCCAGCACGCCGAAGAGGATAACGGTCGGCATGACGTGGAGCGTGGCCGAGTCGCGCACCGCGGCCGCCTCTTGCCAGAACGTCGAGCGGGTGAATCGGGCGATCCGGATCATCAGGATGCGCATCGGCGCGGGGCTCCTCGGTGTCGCGATGATTCGGCCGCGTCGTCAGCCCAGCGGCAGGCCGCCCCGGGCGGGCAGGAAGGCGTCGAGCCGGCCGGCGAGCTCGACGGCGTTGGGGATCTCCTTGAAGCGTAGCACCGGCCCCGACAATTCGCCCAGAGCCTCGTCGTCGACCTTGAGCCGCTCCGAGATCGCCAGCAAGTAGCGGGGCGGGCCGTGCCTGGGCAGGAGCCGCAAAAGCCGGTCGAGGCTCGAGCGCTTCCAGAATCCCACGACCTCGGCCAGCACGTCAACACCCGTGCTTTTATGAACGAACCGATAGTCCGGCACCCACACCCCGTCGCGCCCCAGCTCGACTAGGTCGGTCGCCTCGGAGACCTCCCACGCCGGCGCGACCTGGCGGAACCGCTCGACGAACGCGGCGAGCTCGGGTGGCGTGTAGGTGCCCGTGTCCTGGTAGTGCGAGACAAGCCCGTCGTTGGGGTCGAGCCCGAAGCTCCGCGGCTCGCGCTTCGGGCCCCAGAGGACCTCGGCCACGACCCGGAAGTCGCGACAGAGCAGCACGGCCGGCAAGAAGAGGGCGAGCTGGAGACCGTACTTGTTGGTGGCGCTGAAGAGGCTCATCGGCCCGTCGAGCGCGATCGTGAAGCCGTCGGCCATCGACCCCTCAACCTTGGCGACGAGCCGGTGGAATTTGACCTGCCGGAAGAGCTGCCGATACCGCGCCGGCTTCTCGCCCCGGACCTCGACCGTCACCCGCACCGACCGCAACAGCACGGCCTGCGCAGCGCGACGTTGTAGCGGTCGATGAGCCGCTCGGCCGAGAGGTCCTTGAAGTCGAGCAGGCGGTTCTCATCCTTGAGGTCGGCGAACAGCGACGCGGCGAGCTTCTCGGGGGCGAGCCCGAGCTTGCCGCCGACCTCGCGGAGGATCTCGTCTCGCTTGAATGGGGCCCTGTGCCTGGGATCGCGGTTCGACCGCCTCGCCTCGGCCGCGGCGGTGAAGACGGCCTCGCGAACGGTCTCGGGCGCGACGTCGGCGACGACCTCGAACTCGGCGCGGTCCTCGAGGACCTTGGCTAATCCCCGATGTGCCAGCGTCGCCAGCCCCTCGCCGACGAGCTCGTGGACCTCGGCCTCGATCTCCCCGCGCGTCCGACCCTTGGCCTCGCGGAACAGGAGGAGCAGGCTCTCAGCAACCTCGAGCCACTCGGGGTTGTTCCGGTTCAGGTAGAGCGGGATGATCCGCCCTTTGGATTGACGGACGCGGACGAGGTTGCCGGTGAGCATGGGGCTGGCTTATCCCTCGAACTTGTCATTCGCCGCGACCTCATCGGCCGCCAGCGTCCTGACCTCCACCTTGCGAATCGCCCCGGCCGATCGCCACGCCGAGAACCCGAGCGGCTGATTCGGCCGGACCTCGATCCGCGTGCCGACCTCGCGGCCGTCGAGCTCGACGGCAAACACCGGCTTGTCGTCGACCCAGCCGCGGATCGCCTTGTCGGTCACGCGGACCCGGAAGCGATACCACGTCTTGTTCTCGTACTTCACGAATTTGCTCGTCTCGTTCTCCGACGCATCCGCACCGTTGAGGCTGGAGAGCCCCGTGATGGTCCCGCCCCAACCGCCGTTGACGAAGGTCACGAACGACTTGCCCACGGGGAACGTCGCCGCGGCGAAGAAGTCGCGGCCGTCGAGCCGCATGGCCTCGTAGGAGAATTCGTAATTGGTCGTCGGCAGGTCCATCCGCGTGGTCGTGACGCCCGAGACCGGCGAGGCCGCGGGCAGGACGATGGCGCCGTCCTCGACCTTCGCGGCCGGGGCGTTGCGGAAGCCGGCGTCCTTCCAGCCGTCGAGGGTCTTGCCGTCGAACAGGGCGGCGCTTGCCGTCATCGGCGCCGATCAGGGTCGCGCACGAGCACGCGACGATCGCGCATCGAAGAAGCGGATGCATCTCAATCTCCTCCGTAGGCACTGTGCTGGCGGCGGCGGTTCGAGGTGAACTCCTCGACCGTCCCGCGGGTGATGACCTCGTAGAGGATCGCCTCCTTGTCGCCGGACTTGCGCGAGATCCGCCCGAGCCGCTGGACGTGCTCGCGGACCGAGCCCGAGCCGCTGAGGATGATCGCGACGTTCGCCTCGGGGACGTTCACGCCCTCGTTGAGCACCTTCGACGTCGCCACGATCGGATAGACGCCCGAGTTGAACCGGAGCAACACCTCGCGCCGCTCCTTCGTCTTTGTCTCGTGGGTGATGACCGGCACCAGGAACTGGCGGGCGATCGTGTAGACCGTGGCGTTGTCGTTCGTGAAGATGATCACGCGGTCGCCGGCGTGACGCTCGAGCAGGCGCGCCAGGACCTTGAGCTTCGCCGGCGCGGCCAGGGCCAGTTCTCGCTGAGCCCGATAGGCCAGATACGCCTGCCGGCCCTCGGCCGAGCGGTGGGCGGCGAAGAGGAACTGGCCCCAGGCGCCGGGGCGGCGCATGTCGATGCCGGTCGAGGAGAGGAACTCGCGGTACTGGAGCCGCGCCGAGTCGTAGCGGAACCGCTCGTCGGGCGTCAGGTCGGCGTAGAGGGTCTCGATGCTGTAGTGGGCGAGGAACTGGCCGCGGAGCTGGGTGATCTCGCGGCGGTAGACGATCGGGCCGATGAGCTGGTCGAGCCGCTCGTGAGCGTTGTCGGCGCGCTCGGGCGTGGCGGTCAGTCCGAGGCGGAACGGGGCGATTGAGCCGCGGGCGGCCAAGGCGTAGGTCTCGCCCGGCAGGTGGTGGCACTCGTCGAAGATGACCAGGCCGAACTTGTTGCCGAGCCGGTCGACGTTCTGGTACGCCGAGTCGTAGGTGGTGACGGTCAGGGGCCTGATCTCGTGGTAGCCGCCGCCGACGAGCCCGACCTCGGCGGCGAAGCAGCTCGCCAGCTCGTCGTACCACTGGTTCATCAGGTCGATCGTCGGCGTGACGACCAGGCTCGGCCGCTCGGCCGCGTGGATGGCGAGGTTGGCCAGGTGGGTCTTGCCCGTCCCGGTGGGCAAGACGACCACCCCCATCTTGTCGGCCTCGACCCAGGCCTTCAGCCCCTCCTCCTGGTGCGGGAAGGCCTTCTTCTGGATCTGGATCGACCACTTCGCCGGGCCGTAGTCGCGAGCCTCGTCGACGTAGGGAATCTTCCGCTCGCGGAGGAACGACACGATCGTCCGATACCAGATCGCCTGCGCGCGGAGCTGCCGGGTCCGGTGGTCGTGGAGCACCCCGGGAATGCCGAGCGTATTGTCCTCGGCCAGCCCGTCGAGGACGAGCGAGCCGCCGTCGAACCGGAGCCGGATTGTGCCGTCGCCGTTGCCTTCGCTCACCCGTTTCTACTCCGCGGGGCCGGCCCCGATTGGACGGCCCTCTCGATTCTACTGCGCGGAACGGGTGGACAGCATCCCTGGACGGAACACCGGTCGGACTCAGGCCAGGTGCCGCTCGACCTCGGGCATCAGTTTGGCGAAGTCGAGCTTGTTCGGGCACGCCGCGCGGGCGGCCTCGAGGTCGGCGCCAGCCCAGTCCCGCGCCTCGTCCGCCAGGGCCGCGTACTGGCGGCGGGCCTCGGAGCGGTCGCCGAGGTGCTCGTGGTAGGTGAGGTAGCGGGTCAGGTTGCCCAGCTCGGCCTTCGTGCCGGCGGCGATCGAGCAGCGGCCGTCGCAGTCGGCGCAGAGGGTCTGGCCGTGGTCGATCGCGGCGTCGCGAAGCGCGCGGATGTCGGCGACCTTCAGCGGCTCGAAGCGGCGGGCGGCGTCCATGTTCTCGCGGAGCTGGTCCGAGTTCCGCATCGAGATGCACGAGGCCGTGATCCGATCGTCGGTCCAGATCGCGTGCAGCAGCCCTTGCCACGGCGAGAGGTTCCGCTCCTTGAGCGTTCTGACCCGCTCCTTGACCTCGGCGATGATGTCGCGCGTGTTGCCCTGGAACTTGCCGGCGACCTGCTTCATCGAGATCAGGCCGACGCCCTTCTCGTGGGCGAGGTCGAGGGCCTTGTTCAGCGGCGAGTCCTTCTCGAGCCAGGGCGTGTACTGGACCATGATCGCGTCGACCACGCCCTCCTGCGCCGCGGCCTCGATGATGGCGTGCCGCTGGCGGTGGTGGGTCGAGAAGCCGATGAACCGGGCCTTGCCCGAATTGCGGATCGCGTCGGCCGCCTTGCGGAACTCGGGATCCTTGAGGAACTTGATAGCGCCGTCGGCGCCGTGGTCGTCGCCCAGGCCGTGGATGAAGAAGAGGTCGATGTGGTCGATGCCCAGCGCCTTGAGCCTGTCGTCGACCATCGGCGCCATCTGCGCGGGCGTGCGGGGCGAGTCCTTCGTGACGAGGAAGATCTCCTTGCGGACCTCCGGCGCCGCCTCGAACCAGCGCTTGAAGTGGACCTCGGTGCCGTAGACCTTGGCCGTGTCGAACGTGCGGATACCGCCGGCGAAGGCCAGGCGGAGGATCTGCGGCGCGCTGTCGCGGACGGCGCCGGCCTCAAGCATGGTGATCTCGACGCCGGTCTTGCCGAGCCTGCGGCGAGGGATGCGCGGCTTCTTGTCCGGCTCCTGGGCGTGGAGGGCCGGGGAGAGGGCGAATGCCGAAGCCGTCGCGGCGGCGCCGGCCTGGAGGAACGTGCGGCGGTCGGTCGCGTCGGGCATGGCTCTCGGCTCCTCGGGCGAGGAATGGGGGATGACCTACCGAAAGAGGCGTCGTCGGCGGGCCCGGTGGCCGGTCGCGCCGATCCCCCCTTATACCAGATCGATCCCCCGGGAGGGCGAGGCCACTGCAGTAAACGTGCCTATTCTCTTGAGGCTTGCCGTTGCTGATGCAACTTCTCGAGCCGGAAGACCGAGGTGTGGGCTCCCGACTGTTTCGGTCGGTCCGGATGCGGCCGGTGCCGCGGCCGGGCGGACTTGCGGTACCGCTCCCGCCACGCCCGGCTCAAGAGCTCCTCGAGCCGTCGCCGCGTCGCCGCGGCGTCCGTCGGCCGCCCCACCAACCCCGCCACGTGCTCCGCGGCGACCAGCCGGTGCAACGCCACCAACTCCTCGCGGATGCCCTCGAAGAGCTTCGTGGCCGAGACCGAGCCGACGTCGGCCGCCTCCACGGCGGCTTCGGCCATCATCGCCCGCACCACCTCGACGAGGTTCGACAGCATCAGGCAGTACGCCGCCTGGAAGACCGTCGCCTCGGGCGTGCTGCCGATGAACCGGATCAGGCCGAAGACCTCGGTCACCCGCTGGTAGACCCGCTCGATGCCCCAGCGATGCAGGTACAACGCCAGCAGGTCCTCGGCCGGGTAGGCCGCCTCGTCGAGCAGGTCGGTGACCAGGACGACCGGGTCGCCGGGCCGCTCCAGGGTGATCTGGCGGACGCGCCGCGCCTTGGGACCGGTGCCGCAAGTCCCCCGGGCCTCGCGGATAACGCGGCCGGCCGCGTCGCGACCGAGTCGCTCGGGGGGCCCGGGGTCGGGCGTGAAGCTCGTCTTGGCGTTGCGGCGCACCAGGAAGGCGTCGCCGCCCTCGGCGAACCGGCCGGTCTGGACCAGGTCGCCGAACTGGCGGTCGGCGACCCAGAGCCTCGCCCCGGTGGCGAGTCGGGCGCGGACCTGGCCGAGCAACTCGGGCACCAGCGTGCATTCGTTGGCCTCGCCGTCGGGGGCGGCGGCCAGCGCGACGACCAGCTCGGTGCGGGGGTCCCAGCAGCCGAGCAGCTTGCCGGCGGCGCCGCGGGTCGGGAGCAGCCGCTTGGGCACCCGCTTCAGCGCCTTGCCGTCGACGACGTGGATGGCCAGGCCGTCCAGCGAGCGGGGCAGCGCCACGGCCGGCGTCCGGGGCCGGATCGGCGCCAGGCGGCGCGTCGACTCGGCGAGCCAGGCGAGGCTGAGGGCGATCGGCACCCGGCGGAGCTTGGCGTAGAAGGCCTGACGGCTGGCCGGGAGCGCGTCCGTCTCGGCCCGCCGGTCCAGGGCGGCGGCGAGGCTGCCGCCGTGGTTGAGCAGGGCGTCACGGATCGTACCCACGAAGGTCGGGAAGTCGATCAGCCGGCAGTAGGAGCCGGCGCGATGGTCGCGGAAGAAGTCCCCCAACGTCTCGTCGGGCCAGAGGTAGGACGCGAGCGTCAGCACGGCCTCGGCCAGGGGCAAGCGGCCCAGGACCTCGCGGTCGAACGGCAACGACATCGTGTCGGGCATCCGCCATCCTCCAAATGGGGTCGATGCCCTGACTTATAGCAGAATAAGCACGTTTACTGCAGTGGGGCGAGGCTCCCGCCGAGCCGGGGTATGCACCGGCTCGGCGGGAGCCTCGCCCTCCCGGGGGAGTCCGACTTCACCCGCCCCCGTCGACGTCCGGCCCCGGGCCGCCGAAGTCGGGGCGCAGGAGGCGGTCGAGCGCGCGGCCCAGGGCCTCGGCGTCGATCGAGCCCTTCCTGTCGGCGTCGGCCTCGCGGACGACTCGCGCGGCGAGCCGGGAGGCCTCGTCGGAGGAGAGCCGACCGTCCCCGTCCGTGTCGGCGAGCTCGAGCAGGCCGATCGCCTGCATGTCGCCGGGGCCGTGGCCGCGGGCGGGGTACTCGGGCGTGCCGAGGCCGAGCGGAGCGTTGTGGCCCGTCCGGCGGTTGAGGGCGCGGTAGAAGGTCTCGAAGTCGAGGGCGCCGTCCTTCGCCCTGTCCTCGTCGGCGACGAACCGCGCCGCGGCTGCGGAGGCCTCGTCGGCCGAGAGGCGGCCGTCGCCGTCGGCGTCCGCGGCCTTGAGGATCTGCGGCGCGAGCGACGACCCCGACGAGAATCCACCGGGCGGTCCGCCGAACCCGCCGCCGGGAGGGCCGCCCGGGCCGCCGGGTCCAGTGATCCGCCGGTTCAGGGCCGTCCTCAGCTCGTCGACGCTGATGGTGCCCTTCTTGTCCGCGTCGGCGTCGCGGATGAAGGCCTCGGCGGCCTGCAGCGCCTCCTCGGCCGTGAGCCGGCCATTCTTGTCGAGGTCGGCGACCTTGAGGATCTGGGCGCCGAGGAATCCGCCCGGGCCGAATCCGCCGGGACCTCCCGGTCCGCCGCCGGGCCGCCCGCCTGGAGGAGGCCCGCCGGGCCCGCCCGGAGGAGGTCCATCCGGGCCGCCGGGCGGAGGTCCGCCGGGCCTTCCTGGACCGCGAGGCGGGCCCATCCTTCGACTCAGTGCACGGGCCAGCTCATCGGCGTCGACCGACTCCCTCTGACCGGACTCCGCCGATCGGACGAACAGCTCGGCCGCGGCGCCGGCCTCGTCGGGGGAGATCCGGCCGTCCTTGTTGGTGTCGACGGCCGCGAGGATCTGCGGGGCCAGGAAGTTGCCGATGCCCCCGTCCGGGCCTCCGCGACGGGGGGGACGGCCGGGCTCTTGAGCGTGGGCGGCGGTCGCGAGCACGAGCGCCGCGAGGATCTTCCTCGACATGATGGGGTCTCGCGAGAGGGTGTCCGACGCGGATCAGGCCCTGGGCGTGGAGCCGAGCACGATGTCGCCGCGGGCCGCCAGCTCGCCGAGCTTCGAGCCGCTGACCGGGGCGAAGTCGAGCGCCACCGAGTCGCGGGCCTTCGCGTCGCGGACCCATCGGTAGACCATGTCGCGCGTGTTCTGCTGGTGGCCCTTGATGAAGAACTGGGTCGTCAGCAGCTCGCGGCCGTTCTTCAGGAGCTTGACGTGGATGTGCGGCGTCCGGCCGGGATAAGTGACCGGCTTGATCGTGCGGAAGTAGTACTCGCCGGTCGAGCCGGTGAGGAACTTGCCGTAGCCCTGGAAGTTCGTGTCGCGCGTCTTGCCGTCCGAGTCGGCCGTGTGGATGTAGACGCCCTTGGCGTCGACCTGCCAGATCTCGACCTGGACGTTTTTGAGCGGCTCGCCCGTGGGGGCGAGGACCCGGCCCGAGAGGTGGGTGATCTCGCCGACGGCGGGCGTCAGGTTGTCGTTGACGATGATCAGGTCGTTGTCGGTGTCGAGCGGGAGCTTGTTCGGATAGAACGGCCCCTCGGTCATCCGGGGCGTGCGGACGAGCTCGTCGGCGAAGGCCCCACGCGTCATGACGGCGGCGGCCCCGAGGCCGAGCGCGGCCGAGCCCAGGAACGTGCGGCGGGACGGGACGTGGATCATCGGTCGGACTCCCTGCATGGGGGGTGGGATCGGACGGGGCTTGTTGATGAGCGTAGCCGGAGCGCGGGCCGTGGACCACTGCCTTCCCGGGAGGGCGAGGCTCCCGCCGAGCCGGGTCTCACGCGGGTCTCGTGGCCGGCCTCGTCCCCACGCGACCCGTCATGCCCGGGCTCGGTCGGAGCCTCGCCCTCCCCGGTCGGGGGGCGTCCGTCGGAGGCCCTTCCTTCAAATAACGGGAATCGGCGTCGTCGGAGACTGGCCGGGCAGAGAATTTCTCGGCCGTCGCCGTCCCGTTCGCCCTCAGAGCCCGTCCAGCAGCCGCCGATTCCGCGAGATCTGGTAGTGGCAAAGGGCCACGGCGCAGGCGTCGGCCACGTCGTGCGGCTCGGGCAGCGCGTCGAGGCCCAGCTCGGTCCGGATCGCGTGTTGCATCTGCTCCTTGGGGGCCCGGCCGCTGCCGGTGAGCGTCTTCTTGACCCGCGAGGCCGCGTAGCCGAACACGGGCACCCCGCGCAGGGCCGCCGCCAGGACGATCACACCGCGTGCGTGGGCCATGAGGATCGCCGTCCGCGGGTGCTTGGAATGGCTATGGACCTGTTCCAGCGCCAGGGCCGAGGCCGGGAAGGCGTCGAGGACCTCGAGCACCCCCTCGTGGATCAGCTTGAGCCGGCCGTCCATCGTCTTCGAGGTGCCGCCCCGGGGCCGGAGCACGCCGGCCTCGACCACGAACGGCCCGGTGCGCGATGGCTCGACCACGGCGTAGCCCGTCACCCCCAGCCCCGGGTCGATGCCCAGCACCCGGCCGCTCCTGATCCCGTCCGGAGCCTCTTCGCCCCGCCCCGACCGCCGCGCCGCCGTCGACATCCGAAGGCCCTCCGTGGACCGTGACCCGAGTCCGCGCGTATCCTACCACATTCCGCCGCGTCGTCTCCCTCGGCATCGCGGATGCGGCGTGGGTTCCCCGATCGGCCAATGAACGGAGAGGTCATCATGAAGTCGGCCCTCGCACTCTCGCTCGCGACCCTGGCAACGCTCGGCGCGGCGGGCCTCCAGGACGGCGGATACAAGATGACCGATGGGCGGGTCTGCCCGCTCCAGGGCTCGGCGACGTCGGCCAAGCTCCAGGCCCTCGACCGGGACAAGAACCGCTCGGCCGAGCCGACAGTCGATGACATCGACACCGACGTCACCCTCGCCGCCATGCTCGCCCCCGGGGACGACGAGACCCGGTTCGACAACAAGCGGGCGGCGCGGGTCGTGGGGTTCGTCGCGAAGGTCAAGGCCGGCGGCGCCGAGTCGTGCAACTGCAAGGCGAAGGACCCCGTCGACCGCGACACCCACATCGAGCTCGCCCTCGCCGCCGACGCCCCGCAGAACCAGCGGGTCGTCGCCGAGGTCACGCCCCGGCTCCGCCTCAAGATGAAGACGACCCCCCGCGAGGAGCTGCCGAACGACTGGATCACGAAGGCCCTGCAATCGCACGCGCTCGGAGGCGTCGCGGGCCACTGGATCGAGGTCACGGGTTGGCTCCTCTTCGACGCCGAGCACGTCGACGTCGCGGAGAACACGAACCCGGGCCACGCCGGCAACGAGCGGGCGACCTGCTGGGAGATCCACCCGATCACCGACATCCGCATCCTCGACGGCCCGCCCGAGAACACCCCCGTGCTCGCCCCCGTCGCGCTCCGCCAGATGCAGCAGGCCCACGCCGCCCAGGCCGCCCGCGACCCGGCCCGCAAGCAGGCGATCGAGGCCCGGATCCAGCAGAGCCGTGCACTCTATGCCGAGGATCTCGACGGCGACCGTCCGAAGTAAATCCCTCCGATCGGCCGTTCCCGGCGAATCCTCCAGACCCTCCAGAAATCGCAAACACACCGACGCATTTGGCCTTACACCGAAATCTTTAGGAATTCGTGCCCGCGCGGCTGAGTGGGTGCTTGAATTCGACCCGGAGCCGCCCTAGAGTTCTCGTGACTCCATCCAGATGATTAGGAATCCTGCCGGATTCCTTCCCCGCCACGTGTCGTGCGGAAACACCGAGGGGTCGGTGTGCCGCCGATAGCTTTCCGGGTCGTCGATTCCCGCCACGTTTCGGATCCCGCCGAACATCCGGCCGGGCCGGCTCGCGCTCCGCCGCGGGTCGATCCGGCGACCGGGGTCGTGCTGCGCCCCCTGCGAGCGCGATCGATCCTCCGTCGGCCGGACGTGCGAGTCCGAGGGGAAATCCCAGTTCTTTCGCTAGCGAGGGGCGCTGTCATGGGAACACGTCGGTTAATCCTGGCCGTCGGACTCGGCTCGTGCCTGGCCCTCGGCGGCTGCGGGGATGCTTCGGACCCGGAGGGCGTGGTGGAGCTGACGCCCGCGCAGAAGGCAGAAAAGGAGGCCCGGGACAAGGCGACGCTCGAGGCCTTCAAGGATCACCAGAAGAACGCGAAGAAGGGCGGCCCCGCGAGCCACGGCCGCAAGACGCAGGTCGTCAACGGCGTCCGCACGTCGTGACGCAGCGCGGGCGCACGCTTCTCCCCGCGCGTCCCGGCTTGATCATCGGTCCTCGCAGATTCATCCCTCACCGGCGTCCGGCCGCGAACCGGACGCCCCTCCCCGGAGCCAAATTTATGCGTCCGAGAGCGAAGCGCGGTTTCACGTTGATCGAGCTGCTCGTGGTGATCGCGATCATCGCCGTCCTGATCGCCCTGCTGCTGCCCGCCGTCCAGGCGGCGCGCGAGGCGGCCCGGCGGTCACAGTGCGTCAACAACCTCAAACAGATCGGCCTGGGGCTGCACAACTACCACCAGACCAACGACAAGTTCCCCATCGGCGGCGCCTGCGGCTACGGCACCCCCGGCTGCATCATCTGGAACGGCTTCAGCCCGCAGGCCCAGATGATGGGCTTCCTCGAACAGCAGGCGATCTACAACTCGATCAACTTCTCCGTGACCTCCGAGGACTGCTGCGGCAACCCGTACGTCAACTGGAACTCGACCGCGCAGTACACGAAGCTCAACGTCTTCCTCTGCCCCTCCGACCCGAACGCCGGCAACGGCTCGGGCACCAACAACCTGAACAGCTATCGCGGCAGCTACGGCACGACCAGCCTCTCCTATAACGGCACCTCCACCGGCCTGTTTTCCTATTCGGCGACGTACGGCGTCCGCGACTGCACCGACGGCACGTCGAACACGATCGCCTTCGGCGAGGAGCTCGTCGGCGACCCGCTCAACGTGAACACCAAGGTGTCCAACGGCGTCAACCAGACGGGCATCACCGGCTACCAGGACGTCGAGGCGAGCAACGGCGGCTGGCAGACCGACCTCAACACCTGCACGACGGCCTACATGTCGGGCACGAACATCCAGAACTCGACCGGCAACTCGTGGATCGTCGGCACGATGGGCGAGAGCCTGTTCAACACCGTCGTCCCGCCCAGCTCGACTCAGTACAAGTGGGGCGCGTGCAAGGGCACCGGCGGCGGCCAGCTCGAGGGCGTGAACTACTCCAACGCCTCGAGCTACCACTCGGGCGGCGCCAACTTCCTCTTCGCCGACGGCAGCGTCCGGTTCCTCAAGAACTCGATCAGCATGCAGACCTACTGGTCGGCCGGCACCCGGGCCAACGGCGAGGTCATCAGCGCCGACGCGTTCTGATCGTCTTCGAACCGACGGGTTCGACACCAAGGTCGTCCGCGGCCCGACTCTCCCGGGCCGGGGCGGCCTTGCGTCGTTTCCCCGCCGCTCGTGCCATCTGGTTTGGTACAATGAGGCCCTCATGCACCTGGAGGACCGTGCCATGCCCCCGACCGCGGAAGAGGTCCTGACCGCAGCGCTCGACCTCCCCGACGAGGATCGTCTGCAAGTCGTCGAGGCGCTGATCGCGTCGTTCGAGGCGGGCGATCGGCCCCCGTTCGACGATACCTGGCGCGAGGTGATCCGGCGGCGCTCGGCCGAGCTGCGCTCGGGTCAGGTCACGCCCATCCCGTGGGGGGATGTCAAGCGACAGGCGCGGGAGTCGGCCGGTGCTTGAGGTTCAGTTCCATCCGGAAGCCAGGGACGACTATCGCGAGGCGCTGGCGTGGTATCGCGATCGAAGCCCGCGCGCGGCGGAGCGATTCGAAGGCGAGGTCGAGCGCGTCCTGGGCCTCGTCTCAACCAAACCGGCGATGTTCCCGGCGTACGACGAAGGGCACCGCTTCGCGATGCTGCATCGGTTCCCCTACAGCCTTGTCTATGAGGTGCAAGAAGGTCGGATCTTCGTCGTTGCCGTGGCCCACTCGCGCCGCTCGGCGGGCTATTGGCAGGGGCGGATCTGACGCGGACGAGGTCGGGAAATCGCTGTGGAGTGGGCACTCCTGCCATCTTCAGTCGCAACACCGGATGGTGGGCGGCGTGCTCACAATGCTGCGCTTTGAATGTCCTCAAAGGAACTCGACTCGATCCCGCATCTCGTCCGGATCGAGGACTTCCCAGATCAGGACGAGGCCGTCGATAATCTCGCCGAGGCTCTTGCTGTCCTTCGGACAGTAGGCGATCCCAGGGTGGGGTATGCCCGCCGCGTTGATCCGAAGGAAGTCTTGGTCCTGGGTGAAGATCACGCGGCCTTCAGCTAGCGCGTGGGCCGCCTGCTCCTCGTCGATCGCACCGAGGAGCCCCGCTTCGGGAGTGCTCGTCACGTCGACACCGCGGCGCCTCAGCCCCTCGGAGAGCGCACGAGAGCAGTTCTCATCGAGGTGGAAGCGGATCGTCCGGGGCATCGGCGTCCCGTTGCCTGAGCTTCTCGCGGAGGAGCGACGGCGCCTTCGCCTTCATCTCCTCATACCAGGTCCGGTCATCCTCAATCTCGGATTCGATCTGGTCGCGGTGATCGTGGTAATACGCCAGCGCGGCGTGGATGTCGGCCAGGGTGAGGTGGGGATAGTCGGCGACGATCTGCGCCGGGGTCATTCCCATCCGCTCGTGCATCAAGGCGACGTCCTTGACCTGGATGCGCGTGCCGGCGATGCGCGGCTTGCCGCCGCAGGTGTCAGGCGTGCGGACGATGTGCTCTCGGATGACGGCGACTGTCGGTTCCATGCCTCGATCCTATCTCGGGGCGGCATGCCCTGGCAATTCGCCCTCAATCCACCCGCCACGACGTCCCCCCCGGCCGATCCTCCAGCGTGACGCCCAGCCCCGCGAGCCGCTGGCGGATCGAATCGGCGAGCCGGAAGTTCTTCTCCTTACGGAGGTCGGCGCGGAGCTCGATGAGCAGCTCAACCAGGGGAGCGGTCAGCCGATCCTCGCCACCGCCTTTCACCTCAGTTGGATGGCGGAAGAGACCGAGGATACCCGCGAGCTCCTTGAGCACGACCATCCCCTCGCGGAACGTCGCCAGAGCCGATCCGTCGCGGTCCTCGTCGAGCCTGGCGGCGTCGGCGAAGCGATTCAAAGACCGGGCCAGCTCGTAGAGGTCGCCGAGGGCGCCGCCGGTGTTGAAGTCGTCGTCCATCGCGTCGAGGAACCGGCCGCGGATGGCGATGACGTCCTCCGAGGCCAGCGCGGCGTGGGCGTCCCCCTCGGCGCGGGTCTTGGGCACGCCTTCCAGGTCGAAATAGCTCGTGCCGGCGATCCGCTCGAAGCGCTCGAACAGCTTGTGGAAGGCTTGCAGGCCCTTGGCCAGCTCCTCGAGCCGGCCCGTGCCGTAGTCGATCGGGCGGCGGTAGTGGCTCGAGAGGAACAAGGCGCGCAGGGTGTCCGGGTCATGCTGGGCGAGCAGGTCGCTCATCAGGACGACGGTGTCCGGGTCGCTCTTGCTGATCTTCTTGCCGCCCCTGGTCAGGAGGCCGTTGTGCAGCCAGTAGGTGGCGAACGGCTTGCCGCTGTAGCTCTCGGACTGAACGACCTCGTTCTCATGGTGAGGGAACACCAGGTCGAGCCCGCCGCCGTGGATGTCGAAGTGCTCGCCAAGCAGCTCCATGCTCATTGCCGAGCACTCGATATGCCACCCTGGCCGGCCTGGCCCCCAGGGGCTCGGCCACGCGGGCTCGCCGGGCTTCGAGCCCTTCCAGAGGGCGAAGTCGCCGGGATGCCGCTTCACGGCCGAGGGCTCGATCCGCGCACCCGCCTGGAGCTCCTCGGGGTCGCGGTGGCTGAGCTTGCCGTAGTCGGGGGCCTTCGTGACGTCGAAGTAGACGTCGCCGCCCGACGGATAGGCATATCCTTTTTCAATCAGGCCCTGCGTGATGGCGATGATCCCGCCGATGTGCTCGGTGGCGCGGGGCATGTGGTCGATGCCGTCGACGCCGAGGGCCGCGAGGCAGTGGAGGTAGTCGGCCGTGACGCTCTCGGCGAGGGCCTTGACCTTCGCCGCCATGTCCCCCTCGGTCGCCCCTTCGTCGCGGACCCTGTTGATGAGCTTGTCGTCGACGTCGGTGATATTGACGACCCAGGTGACGGCGTAGCCCGAGTAGACGAGGTAGCGCTTGATCGTATCAAAGATGACCGGGCCGACCATGTGGCCGACGTGGCTGTTCGAGTAGACCGTCGGCCCGCATACGTACATCCCCACGCGGCCGGGGACGACGGTCTGGAGCGGTTCCTTGGCCTGGGTCAGCGTGTTGTAGAGTCGGAGCATGGATCGGTCGTGGTCCGGGTCGGGGCGTGATGGGCCGCGGCGTCGCCGGGCCGCGCTCGGGGCATTATACAGGACAGGGGCAGGATCGGGGCTCCCCGGCCGTCCGGCCTCGCGAGGGCGCGAACCGAGGATGTCTCGGACCCCGCGCAGCCCCGGGCGCGACCCGCCCCCGGGCCGACCTCTTTGGATTCACAAATGTCTATCTCAACGCCGCGATCCGCCCCCGCCGCCCCGCGCGGGGACCGCAATCGGCCCCTCCGGGCCTCGGACCGGGGCTTCGGACCGACCGCGGGCCTCCGCCTTCTCGAAGGCGCCGACCGAACCCGGCGCATCGGCCGCCTCATTCGCCGACGGGGCCGGATTTTTCGACGCATCCTCTGGACCTGATTGAGGATGCGTATCATTCTCCGCCAAGTCCGCCCCCGACTTCTCCAGCGCGATCAACTGCCCGATCGTCGCCCGCAGCGACCGGTCGATGGCCATCTCGTAGCGGTGGCGGAGCTTCCCCTCCTCCGTCCCGTCGCAGTACGCCGCCGCCACGGCGCGGGCCCGCAGGTCCGCCGGGTCCGGCTTCTGGCCCCGGAGCTCGCGGAGCCGCGCGACCTGCTCGGCCACCGCCTTGCGCAGGAGCTCCACCGCCGCCTGGCGCTCGCCCTCGGGCAGCGGGAAGATGACCACGCAGTGGCCGTAGTCGAAGCACGGCCGGTCGGCGAAGTCGGCGTTGTTTGCCGCCAGCAGCCGCGCGGAGGCCTTCGGGATCGGCCCGGCGTGGTGCGGGTACTCGTGGAGCCGGTGGCCCGTCACCATCATCAGCGTCTGGTGGTAGCGCGGCTGGTCCCAGCCGGAGGGCCCCGCCGCCAGGGCGCGCTCGAGCTCGCCGCAGGAGGCGATGACGCGGTCGATGCCCGTGGCGTCCAGCTCGAGGAGGGTCTGGGCGCCGCCGGGGTCCGTGTCGGCGCGGGAGACGGCGCGGTCGACGCGGTTGAACCGCTCGAAGTCGAACGTGTCGCCGGCCATCTCGGCGCGCCTCCCGAGCCAGGCGCACTCGGCCTTCACGGCCCTGGTCAGCCGCCACGAGGCGACCGCGGCCCGCTGGACGAGAACGGCGCGGGTGTGGCTGGCCGGTTTCCAGTCGTCGATCCAGGCCTGGTGCTCGGCCTCGAAGGCGGCGGGATCTTCGCCGGGGAGGATGACGTGCTCGGCCCTCAGGCCGTGCTTGAGGCCGTTGAACTTGGAGACGGCCTTGCCCTCGGGGGAGGTGGGGCCCTTGGATTTCTTGCCGTTCTCGCGGCTCGCCTCGCGCTGCTTCTCGGAACGCATGGGTGGTGGCCTCTCGGTGGGGTGGGATTTCCGGGTGGTCGTCGCGCGCGACGTCGCGCGCGTTCTATCGCATATCATCGTGATGGAGGGCCGGGGCGTTCTGCGAAAGTCATCGGGAGGGCGAGGCTCCGTCCGAGCCCGGGTATCGCGTCCATCCGTCGGCATGACGCACCGCCCCCCGGGTAGGGCATCAGGCCCGGGCTCGGACGGAGCCTCGCCCTCCCGGAGCGCGGCGGGTGGCCGGGTCGACGTCGATCCCGGTCGGTCACACCAGGATGCCCGGGCCCGTACAGAGTCCGATATCCCAAACCTGGGTATTCGTGTGCATCATTGCACGCAGGACTCTAATCATCCCTGACGCCGGGAGGCCCGATGCAGGCGGACCAACCGAAGGCCGATCACGAGGGGGCGTTCATCGCCTTCATGCTCGCATTCTGGCCCTTGCTACTGATCATCGGACTGATCGATCACATCGTCCTGCCCGAGTACGACCTGCGGCTGTTCGCCCTGGTCCTGGCGGGCGCGGTGGGATGGGTCTGCGCCGGGCGCAGCGGCGGAGGGCCGAGCGGGCCCTGGCCGGGGAGGACGGCCGTTAATCGGGATTGCTGCGGCGCGGCCGCTGGCGCGGGCGCGTAGAAAGGCCCCGGCACGACCGGGGCCTCGCCTCCGCGCGGCCGACACACAAGGGGGTCCGTCGAAGGATGGCGGGGTTCTCGCGCCGCCATGCGCGCTCGGCCGCGCGGGCGGCACTCTCGCTGGAGGGAGAAAAAACAGAAAAGGAACCGCGCCCGGGTGGCACGGTTTCTCCGGGCCACCCGGTGCAATGGCTACGCGGCCGCGAGCTTGCCGAAGGCCACCGGCAGCGATTCGAGGCCGCGTAAGAGCAGCCCGCGCCGCCACCGAAGAGCATCGAGCGCGACCGCGAGCCGCAGATCCGGGACGCGGCGGAGCAGCGAGCTGATGGCGATCTGGCCCTCGAGCCGGGCCAGCGGGGCACCCAGGCAGAAGTGGGCGCCGAGCCCGAAGGACAGGTGCTTGTTCGGCTCGCGCGAGAGGTCGAGCGAGTCCGCGCTCGCGAACTGCCCCTCGTCCCGGTTCGCGGACGCGAGCACCGCCATGACCATCTCGCCTCGCGGGATGGTGACGCCAGCGATCGCCACGTCCTCGCCGCGTAGCGTTCGGTGGCCATGTCCACGGGGCTGGTGTAGCGGAGGAGCTCCTCCACCGCCGGCTTCATGAGGGCCGGGTCGTTCCGCAGCCTCGCCATCTGGTCGGGATGTTCCAGGAGCGCCAGCACGCCGCTGCCGATGAGGTTGACGGTGGTCTCGTGCCCGGCCACCAGCAGGAGGAAGACCATCGCCGATAGCTCGTCCTCGCTCAGCGTGGCGCCGGCTTCCTCGGCCCGGATCAGGTCGCTCAGCAGGTCGTCGCCGGGGTTGGCTCGACGCTCCTTGATGGTCTTGCGGATGTAACGCATGAGCATCCAGGTCTTCGGGACGGCGGTCATCATGTTCCAGGGGGACGCCGCGGCCGTCACGATCGCGTTCGACCAGCGGTGGAACTTGTGGCGGTCTTCCGCGGGCACGCCCAGCATCTCCGCGATGATCGTCGTCGGCAGGGGCAGGGCGTAGTCGCGGATCAGATCCATGCGTCCCCGGTCGCGGACGTCGTCGAGGAGCCCGTTCGTGAGCCCCTGGATGCGCTCGCGGATCTGGTCGATCCGCCGGGGCGTGAACGCCTTGTGCGCGAGGGCCCGGAGCCGCGGATGATCGGGAGGGTCCAGGTTCAGCATGTTGCGCTTCAGCGACCGGAACGCCCTGCGGAACCAGGGCTGCGCGGCGAACTGTTCCGGCGTCATGGCGTTCTCGGCATTCTTGACGAAGCGCTCGTCCCTGAGGACCATCGCCACGTCGTCGTAGCGGGTGACGAGCCAGGCGATCTCCCGCGTCGGCAAGGTCACGCGGCAGACGGGCGCCTCGGCACGCAGACGGGCGTAGAAGGGATACGGGTCGGCCTTGAATTCCGGGCTGGCGATGTTGACGGGGTCGCCGCGGGTCGGTCGGGGCTTCTCGGTGGAGGACGGGAGCAGACCCATGCCGCACCTCCTTAGGGGTAGCGGCCGTATCATCGCGATCGGGGCGGGTGGCGTTCTCGCAAAGGGTGGCTCTGGCCACCGGTGCAGTCTCCGGCCCCGGCGAGTCTTACCAAGAGATAGTCAGTCTTCATAATAGTCATCGACGACGACAGAAACCTTGCCGTCCTCGAAGAGCACCCATCGCCTCCAGTAATTGTCTCCGAGCGTACCCGGAGGAGGCGGCTCACTGTAGATCCAATTCTCGCACGGTGCCCAGCGTTGCGAAGTCGAGTCCTTCCGGATGGGACGGCTCAGGATCGATTCAACCTCATTCGGCGTCATCCCGATCCGCACCTTCCGGAATCGACTCTCGCGATACCCCGGGGCATAGACCGTTTCGAAGTGGTAGCGGACCCACCAACGAGCGGTGCCCAGGCCCAGGCTGAGAAGCGCCGTCGCCACCATTGCCTCTCGCACCTTGAACCGAGGGCCGCCGATCCGCTTCGAACGTATGCCGACGCAGACGGCAAAGGCCACCATCCCCGCCAGGAGGGTCGAAGGGACGACCCATGCCGAAGCCGCGTTAAGTCGAAAGGCGAAGGTTGTATCAGGTGCGAACAAGCACCCGGCTGTGACGCCGAGCGTCAAGGCGGCCCAAACAACCGCCAAGACGACCAACCGACGGCCGCAGGCGAATCGTGCGCGACGTGCCCGGGCGAGTCTCACGGCGGCGGCTCGCTCAGGCTCGGGCGGGTCGGACATCACGGGAAGCCAGGGAGCGGGAAAGGGGTCAGGAGCCGAATTCGACGTTACGGCTCCTGACCCCTTTTCTCTTCTCTTTTCTCTTCTTTTCTCTTCCCGAAGGGCTAGCCGGAATCTAGCCACGCGGGCGCGGCCGGTCACCCATCAAGGTCGGGCAAAGCAACCGTGTTGTCGGGCGCCGGCGACGGGTGGCTGTGGTTCGCTTGCGACCCACAGTAGCCCGGCTGATCACCCCCCAGTCACAGCAACTCGTCAGCGATCGTCCGCTTCATCAGCAGATTTGAAGGCACGGCCGCCGGCTCAAGGGCCTTGCGGGCGACCTCGGCACCGGCCACCGGGAGCCCCGCCGGGTCCAGCAGCCCCAACTGCACCAGAGCCGACGCCTGGTCCCAGTAGATGTGCTCGTGGTGCATTTTATCGCCCTCGAAAGAGACGATCACCACGATGACCAGCTCCAGCCGACGCCCGGTCGGTGGCACCCCGGGCAAGAACCAATCCATCGGGATAGAGTGCGTGCAGCGGTAGACGAACTCGTCCACGATGTGGTTCTGGCCGACCGTTCGGGAGATGGGCACGATCTCCAGGTCGGGCGGCTGGCCGGGGATGAAGTACCGGTGGTAATAGTTCTGCAGCTGACGCCGGCCGACTCCGCCGGTCAGCACCGGCACGTGGTTGACGTAGGGGTTGGCGACCATCGTATCGCACGAGGCGGCGGCGTCCTTGTCCTGGAACTCCGCCTTCTGATGGGCCTCCCACAAGTCGACCATGGCCCGTTGCTGGGGCGTCAGCTCATTCAGATCGAGAGGGAACATGTCGGGAGCCTCGCCGTTGGCCTCGGGCAAGAGCGAACTCCCCGGATCGTAGCGAGATAGTTCATGGGCCTCAACGGGCGGGTGGCACTGGTGGCTCACGCGCCAGTGCTCGAAAGCCTCGGCCATTCCGCACTGGTGGGCAAGCCACCAGTGCCACCCGCCGCAAGGGGGAGGGGAAGATCGGGAGCCGCCGACCTCAGGCGGGTGGCCGGGGCAGAGCGCAGCGGTGCCCCGGGGGTGCCGGCCTCCGATTCCGGGGCACCGCTCGCTCTGCGCCGGCCACCCGCCGGGAGGGCGAAGCCCCGGGAGGGCGAGGCTCCGCCCGAGCCTGGGTATCGGCCCGTGCGTGGGCATGCGGCGGCGCCCCCGGGCCGGGCGTCATCCCCGGGCTCGGGCGGAGCCTCGCCCTCCCGGGGGTCGGACTGCCCGGCGGCCCCGGTTGCGAGCAACCGGTGAATGGCCGGGCCAAAGCCGTCCGGATGCTGGACGCTTGACAACACCGGTACCATCCGTATAGACTGTGCAAAAGTCACACGGATGACCCGCAACAAGGATGTGCACCATGGACGACCGGATCGTCCGGCCCGGCGAGCGAAGCGGGCCAGATAAGAACGAATCAGCCCGGGACCGGGCCAAGCAGGACGATCGCATCGCAGCCGATCGCCTCGGCGCGGCCGATCGGGCCGACGTGCTCGCCGGTCTTGGCCTTGATGTTCACGGCCGACTCGGCAAGGCCGAGGAGACCGGCGACGTTGGCCCGGATCGCCGGCTTATAAGGGACGAGCTTCGGGGCCTGGGCGTGGATCGTCACGTCGCAGTTGATCGGCGACCAGCCGGCGCGGGCCACCTGGGCGACGACCTCCGACAACAAGCGGCCGCCGTCGAGGCCCTCCCACTGCGGGTCGGTGTCGGGGTAGTGCTCGCCGATGTCGCCCAGCGCGGCGGCGCCGAGCAGGGCGTCGGCCACGGCGTGGAGCACCACGTCTGCGTCAGAATGTCCCAGCAAGCCCAGAGAATGGTCAATCCGCACGCCGCCGAGGATCAGCGGCCGGCCCGACACGAGTCGATGCGTGTCATGTCCCAATCCGACGCGCACGTCAACCCTCCGTCCCAAACTGCGACCCTGGCTTCCGGTTCGCGCCACCGGGCCGCTGCGAACGGCCGTCCGATCGTAACCGCGAACCCCCCGGCTTACCATTCCCGCGCCAGTCGGCAACCGCGCTTCCCGTTTATCGCGGCGCGTCCACGGATTTTGGGAAGGTTTTATAACAGCCAGGGTCGATTTGTACACGAGTCGGCCGAAAGCGTGGCCGACTTGAAAAAAATAAGTCCCGGATCGACGTTGACTTACGTTAGTCAACCGGGAATCGCGAAGGCATCGGCACGTCCGATGCATTAGGTTCGATCCGTTCGCGGCACATGAGTCGTCCGCCACAGTCGGTGGCTCGGGTTGCGACGGATCGAGAGCGAAGGTCGGGCCTTCAACATTCAACAGGGAGGGTTCCATGCTGGTCCTGAGCCGCAAGGTGAACGAGAAGGTGATGATCGGCGATGGCATTGTCGTGACGATCGTCAAGATCGACCGCAACCAGGTGCGCATCGGCATCGAGGCGCCGGGCAACGTGCCGATCTATCGCGAGGAGATCCTGCCGCTCCGCGAGAAGACCGAGGCCGACACCGAGGTGGCGCTGACGGTCTGAACGAAAACCGCGGAATCGACGCTCTCCCGCCGTCGATGCTCGACAATCGCCCAACTTCGCTTTAACATTAGCGGAGCTGGCCGCCGGGTACGACGCAGGCCGGGGTCCGGTTGGGCCCTGCCGGGAAGGGAGACGCCGTTATATGAGCGATCGTGACGAGTCGACGTTCCATCGTCGGGGCTTCCTCCAGGCGGGCGCCGCGGTCGGCGCCTCCGCCCTGGCCCTCGGGACACCCGGGGCCCATGCGGCCGAAGACGTCGTGCTGCCCAAGCGCAAGCTCGGCAAGACCGGCGTCGAGGTCACGATCCTGAACCAGGGAACGTGGAAGGCCCCGGACAGCCTCCAGCGGCTGCTGCGCACGGGCTATGCCGGCGGTATTCGCTACTACGACACGGCCAGGTCATACGGCTCCGAGCCAGGGCTGGCCCAGTGGTTCAAGGCGATGCCCCAGGTCCGCAAGGAGATCTTCCTCGTCACCAAGGAAGATCGCTACCAGACGCCGAAGGACCTGATCCCGCGGCTCGACGAGCGGCTGAAGAGCCTTCAGACCGACCACGTCGACCTGTTCTTCGCCCACGCGATGGGCGACCACCTCCCGCTCGACGAGGCCATCGAGTTCGTCAGCGGCAAGGAGTTCAAGGAGACGGCCGAAGCGATCAGGAAGTCGGGCAAGGCGAAGTTCATCGGCTTCTCGACCCACCACCGCAACCGCGACCAGATCTTGAAGGCCGCGGCCAAGGCGGGGATCGCCGACGCGATCATGGTGCAGAACACCGCCTGGCTCGACAAGAATACCGAGCTGAACCGGGCGCTCGACGCGGTCCACGAGGCGGGGATCGGCCTGATCTCGATGAAGCAGATCGCCGGGCCGAGGCCCGAGGACTTCCTGCGCAGGTCCCCAAGAAGGCCCCCGAGCTGATCGCCAAGGGTCTGACCCCGTTCGGTGCCCTGCTCCACGCGATCTGGTCCGACGAGCGGTTCTCGACCTGCTGCGTCTCGATGCGAAACACCGACCAGCTTCGCGACAACATCGAGGCGGCGAAGAAGTTCAAGGAGCCGCTCAAGACGGCCGAGATCGAGTCGCTCCGCCAGGCGTTCCTGGCCTCGAGCCCGACCCTGTGCGCCGACTGCGACGGCCGGTGCTCGATGGCGGCCGGCACGAAGGCCCCGCTCGGCGACATCGCCCGCTACCTCACCTATTATGAGAGGCACGGCGCCCGATCCGAGGCGCGGCAGCATTTCGCCGCGCTGCCCGATGAGGCCCGCGACTGGGCGGGCGCCGACCTCGAGGCCGCGCGCGAGGCGTGCCCGTCGAAGCTCGACTTCGCCGCCCTGCTCGACCGCGCGGAGCGGCACCTCGGCTGAGTCGCCGTCGGCGACCATCACTCCGACCGGCCTAACGGGGCCGGGCCCCGAGGACCTCCCCTCGGCGCCCGGCCCCTGCCGCGCGCCGTGAGCGCGGCCAAGCCTGAATCATACGTCGCTTCTTACAGTCTCCAGTCTTCGTAACAGTCGTAGTCGTTAACAAATTACCCATATTGCCTATATGGTCCTGGTTCAGTATCTTGGTGAAACGGTCGGACCGTCAAGTTGTCCCGATGTTGGTGCGAGGCTCGATGGACAGCGCATCGCGCCGGCGTGTCTTCTTCGCGAGGAATGCTCCATGAATCGGACGCCGCATCGGCCCGCTTTCCGGCCCCATGCCGAGTCGCTCGAGTCCCGCAACCTGATGACGGTCTTTGTCGTGAACAAGACCAACGCGTTCGGCGCCGGGACGCTGAACTGGGCGATCAACGAGTCGAACAGGACCCGCGGGGCGGACACCATCGTATTCAGCATCCCCCGGGCCCCCGGCCAGGTCAGTGAGGTCATCGAAGAGCCGCGGGGGGGGTTCTCGCCGATCACCGGGAAGGTCACCATCAACGGCTTCACCCAGCCGGGCTCGCAGCCCAACACGTCGAAGAACCCGGCGTTCAATAACACCCAGTGGGGGATCTTGCTGCTGGGGCTGAGCAACCGGCCCATCCTCACCGTCGAGCCCGGCGGTTCGGGCACGGAGATCCGCGGGCTCGTCGTCGGCAGCCTCCTGGCGGCGCCCGACAACAACGCGGCGGGCGTGCTGATCAATCGCGCCAACCTCGTCAAGCTCGACGGCGACGGGTTCGCCGCGGCCGAGAACAGCGGCCTGGGGTCGGCGGTCACGATCCTCGGCGGCAGCTTCAACACGGTCGGCGGCGACGTCGCGGGGACGCCGGCGCTGCAGAACGTGATGAACAGCTACCGGCTCGGCGTGGTGCTCAGGGCGGGCTCGCAGCACAACGCGATCTTCGGCAACTACGTCGGCGGCCAGACCAGCGCCGTCGGCGACCTGCGTGCCGGCCTGGTCCTGGTGGGCGCAACAACAACACCCTCGTCGGCAACGTCCTGGTCGGGAACGCGGAGCCGATCGCGAACGGGGGGATCGGCAACGTGATCGAGGGGAACATCATCATCCACACGTGACGCGGCCGGCTCGCCGCCCGACCCCTCCGCACGCCGGCCCGGGCGACCCCCGGGCCGGCCCTCCTTTCGAAACGGGGAGAGGATTCTTCACCATACGTCGATTTTTCGCTTGTGTTGGCACGTCGTTTTATCCATAGTATCGAGTGGCTCAATGTAGGCTGGGTCGCTGACGCAGGCGACCGGACCAACGGCCGGGACGACCGACGATCCGTCGAAAGGGAACGGACCGCGGGAATCAGAGAAGGCGGCATCATGGGGAAGAACATCTACGTCGGCAACCTACCCTACGACACGACGGGGGACGACCTCGTCGAGCTGTTCCAGACCTACGGGACGGTGACGAGCGGGCAGGTGATCATCGACAAATTCAGCGGCCGGAGCCGAGGCTTCGGGTTCGTCGAGATGGCCAACGACGACGAGGCGCAGTTGGCCATCGACGCGCTCAACGGCACGCCCTACGGCGGCCGCCCGCTGACGGTCAACGAGGCCCGCCCGCGTGAAGAGCGCGGCGGCGGGGGCGGCGGCGGCGGTCGCGGCGGCTACGGCGGCGGCGGCGGCGGCCGTGGCGGTTATGGCGGCGGTGGTGGCGGTTACGGCGGGGGAGGCGGAGGTTACGGCGGCGGCAGTGGCGGCTACGGTGGCGGCGGTGGCGATCGCGGCTACTGAGCGCCGGGCCTCGGCCCTCCGATAATGTTCGACATGCCGACCACGCCGGGCCGGACGAGGCTAGGCGGCGGTCGTTCCGTCGTGTAGATTAATCAGTTCCCGAGCCTGGGTGCTGGGGTCGGGGTGTTCGTCGCGTCGGATGATGGGCCGGGGCGTTCCTCCAACGTATTTGAGACGAGTCGAGGGAGAGTGAGCCTGTGGTGAAGTTACGGGTCCGGTCGGGCGAGTCGATCCAGGAGGCGGTCCGCCGCTTCCGCAAGCTCTGCGAGCGCAGTGGCCTCCGCAAGGAGATGCGTCGGAAGGCCTATTACGAGAAGCCGAGCGAGCGTCGCCGCCGGGAGGAGCTCAAGCGGCTCCGCAAGGCCCGCCAGGCCGCCCGGGTCTGAATCCGGACACGACTCCGCGGGCCCGCAGTCTTGCGTCCGCGGATCGCGGTGCGCCCGGAGATTGGCGCTTCTCGTTCTCCGGAGCGCTCTCCAGGCCCGAACCTCCCGCGTCGAGCGCCCGGTGGAGGCACGCATGACGGGGCCGGAGATATCCAGTATCTCGCCATTCTTCGTCGTGCGAGACGCCTCCGCGGCGCTTCGGTTCTATCGCGACCGGCTTGGATTTGAGGTCACCTTCCAGGAGCCTCCCGAGAATCCGTTCTTCGGCATCGTGCGCCGGGACGGTGCGATGATCATGCTCAAGGCCGTCGGCGTGGATCCGCTGCCGAACTCCAGGCGACAGCCCGCGGCCCGCTGGGACGCGTACCTCAATGTCCCCGATCCTGATGCGTTGGCCGCAGAGTTCGCGTCGCGCGGCGTCGAATTCTCGGAACCACTGAAGGACACTCACGACGGCTTGCGTGGTTTCGAACTCAGGGATTCCGACGGCTACGTCTTGTTTTTCGGGCGTCCTCGGGCGTGTTAGAGCGGTTTCCTTTTGAGTCGAGTGGTCCGCTCCGGGTGGGGCGGGCCTCCGTGCCCGCCCGTCTCGGCCTGCTGGGCGGGCACGGAGGCCCGCCCCACCCGGAACTCTCCACCGTCCGCCACTGGCAAAGAGAAACCGCTCTGGTCCGGATGGTCCGCAATTGCGGACCCTACACGTGCACTTCGCGCGACTGACCGACTGCGCCCGGGTAGCGGGCGCGGATCGGGTCGACCTCGTCACGGATGAACGCCTCGACCTGCTCGGGGGCGCGGCCCACGAACTTCCCCGGGTCGAGCACGGCCGCGAAGTCGAGCGACGCGAACGCGTCGTCGGCCCTGAGCCGGTCGAGAAGGTCGTTCACGCCGTCGCGCGCCTTGATCCGCTCGGCCGCGGCCATCGAGTGCGTCCGGATTCGCTCGTGCAGATCCTGCCGGTCTCCGCCGAGCTGCACCGCCGCCATGAGCAGATTTTCGGTCGCCATGAACGGCAATTCGTCCGCAACGTGCCGCGCGATCATCGCCGGATGCACGACCATCCCCGGGACGACGTTCAGATAGAGCGTGACCAGCGCATCGGCCGCGAGGAACGCCTGCGGCAAGACCATCCGCCGGACCGCGCTGTCGTCCAGGGTCCGCTCGAGCCACTGGGTCGCGGCGGTCTGGCCGGCGGCCGTCGATAGGGGCATGAGGAACCGGGCGATCGAGCACATCCGCTCGGCCCGCATCGGGTTGCGCTTGTAGGCCATCGCCGACGAGCCGATCTGCTCGGCCTCGAACGGCTCCTCGACCTCCCGCTCGTGCGCCAGCAGCCGCAGGTCCGAGCCGAACCGATGGGCCGACTCGCCGAAGCCGGCCAGGGTCGCGACAATTTGGGAATCGAACTTACGAGTATACGTCTGTCCGGACACGGGGACGGTCGCCGCGAAGCCAAACGCCTCGGCAACCATGCGGTCGAGGGCCTCGACCTTGGCGTGGTCGCCGCCGAAGAGGGCCAGGAAGCTGGCCTGGGTGCCCGTGGTCCCCTTCACGCCGAGGAACTTCAGCTCGGCGATCCGCCGCTCGACCTCGTGCAGGTCGAGGATCAACTCGTAGCACCAGAGCGTCGCCCGCTTGCCGACCGTGACGAGCTGGGCCGGCTGGAAGTGGGTGTAGCCGAGGGTCGGCAGGTCGTTCCATCGCTCGGCGAAGGTGCCGAGGGCGTCAATGGCCGCGGCGAGGCCGTCGCGGACGAGTCCGAGGCCTTCCCGGAGCAAGATGAGGTCGGTGTTGTCGGTGACGTAGCAGCTCGTCGCGCCGAGGTGGATGATCGCGCGCGCCGAGGGGGCGACGTCGCCCAGGGCGTGGACGTGGGCCATGACGTCGTGTCGGAGGCGTTTCTCGTGCTGGCGGGCGACGTCGAAGTCGATGTCGTCGATCCGCGAGCGGAGCTCCTCGACCTGCGAGTGGTCGATCCCCAGGCCAAGCTCGCGCTGGGCGTCGGCCAGCGCGACCCAGAGCCTGCGCCAGGTCGAGTGCTTGCGCTGGGCGGACCAGAGCTCGGCCATCGGGCGGGAGGCGTAGCGGGTGACGAGGGGGTTTTCGTAGGTCCGGTGTGGCATGGGATTGAAGAGTGCGGAGAGCGGAGTGCGAAGAGCGGAAAAGACGAGAGAACGTCAGGCGGAGGGACGATCGACCGTGTACCTCAGGGAGATGATCCCGCTGGGGTAGGTCTTCGTGTCGGTCAGCTTGAGTTTCGTCAACGTCGCGGGCGGCTGCAGTACAGGGATTCCGCCACCGAGCAGGACGGGGATGATGGCGACGTCAACTCCGTCGACGAGCCCAGCATCCAGCAGGCTGCGGAACAGGTCGCCGCCTCCCATGAGCCAGATGTCCTTGCCTGGCCGCTCGCGGAGGGCGGAGACCGCCGCCGCGGCGTCGTCGGAGACGATCGTCACGTCGGGATGGTCCTGCGGTTTGAGCGTTCGCGAGAAGACATAGATATCCATCCCGGGCATCTGAGGAGCATCCTCGGCGGCCTGCATGACCTCGTAGGTCTTCCGGCCGACGAGCATCGCGTCGACCGACTTGAACTGGGCGGCGAGGTCGATGGTGGGGTCGTCGATGATCCAGTCGTAGCCGCCGTCGGGGGTGGCGATGTAGCCGTCGAGGCTCATCGCGACGCTGTATTTCACGGTGCGCATGGTCGGACGCCCCCGATCCAGTTTAGCGATCGGATCCTGCCGAGGCCCGTCGCCCGGCCGTCGGGGTGGCAGGGGTTCGCTCGCGAACCCCGGTCTTCAGGCCTCCGCACCGGGGTTCGCGAGCGAACCCCTGCCACCCACGACTTCGATTTCTGGTTGAACATTCTGGACTCACTCGGCTCAGATCCCCCCAAGCACCGTCGCCCGGCCGACGCGGCGGATGGCGAGCATGAAGGCGGCGGTCCGCAGGGGGACGTTCTTGCGCTCGGCGAGTTCGTAGACTTGTTTGAAACTCTCGATCATCTTGGATTCCTGCTCGCGCTGGATCTGGACGAGCGGCCAGCGGAAATGCTGGAGGTTCTGGACCCACTCGAAGTAGCTCACGACGACGCCGCCGGCGTTGGCGAGGATGTCGGGGACGACGGGGATGCCGCGGTCGCGGAAGACCAGGTCGGCCTCGGGCCAGGTCGGTCCGTTGGCGGCCTCGACGATCAGCTTCGCGCGGACGGCGCGTGCCGTCGCGGCGTCGAAGACACCGCCCAGGGCCGCGGGGATCAGGACGTCGACGGGCATCGTCAGCAGGCCATCGTTCGTGATCGACTCGCCGCCCTTGAAGCCGACGACCTTGCGGTCGACCGCGACCTGCTTGTCGAGCGCGGCGATGTCGAGGCCGTCGGGGTTGAAGACGCCGCCGTAGGCGTCGGAGACGGCGACGATGCGGCCGCCCTGCGCGTGGAGGAAGCGGGCGGTGTAGCTGCCGACGTTGCCGTAACCCTGGATGGCAAAGGTCGATCCGGCGACCTGCATCTTGAGGCGGCTGAGCATCTCGTGGGCGATGATCGCGACGCCGTAGCCGGTGGCGGCCTCGCGCCCGGCCGAGCCGTGGAGCTCGACGGGCTTGCCGGTGACGACGGCCGGGTGGAAGCCGTGGAACTTGGAATACTCGTTCATGATCCAGGCCATCACCTGCCCGTCGGTCCCCATGTCGGGCGCCGGGATATCCTTGTCGGGGCCGATGAAGTCGTGGATCTTCTCGACAAATTTGCGTGTGATCCGCTCGAGCTCGCCGCGGGAGAGCTCGTTCGGGTCGCAGTTGATGCCGCCCTTGCCGCCGCCGAAGGGGAGGTCGACGACGGCGGTCTTCCAGGTCATCAGGCTGGCGAGCGAGCGGGCCTCATCCTGGTCGACGTGCGGGTGATAGCGGAGTCCGCCCTTGAACGGGCCGCGGGAGTTGTCGTGCTGGACCCGGTAGCCGACGAAGTTGCCGATCTCGCCCGAATCCATCTCGATGACGACCTCGACGCGGAGCTCGCGGTCGGGGTTGACCAGCATCGTGCGCATGTTGGGGGTCAGGTCGAGCTGGGCGGCAGCCTCGTCGAAATAATAGTTCGTGGCCTCGAAGGCTTGCATCAGCGGCCCAATCCGCGGTTAATGAATGGGTCGACCCCCGCCCGATCGTAGCGGACCCCCCCCCCAGGCCGCAAGTTAGGCCGGGGGGCGAGCCGCTATCCCGCCGAGACGATTCATGAACCTCGCCGAGCTGAACTACGGCCAGATCAAGTCGATGCCGACGTTCGAGGTGGCCGTCCTACCCCTCGGCGCGACCGAGCCGCACAACCTGCACCTGCCGTACGGCACCGACACGATCCAGGTTGAGGCGCTCGCCGTCGAGGCATGTCGGCGCGGCCGAACGAGGGGCGCGGGTCGTCGCGTTGCCGACCTTGCCCTACGGGACCGAGACGAACCAGATGCGGTTCCCGATGGCGATGAACCTCAACCCGTCGACCGTCGCGCGGGTGATCACGGATCTGGTCGCCTCGCTCGAGACGCACGGCGTGAAGAAATGCCTGCTGCTCAACGGTCACGGCGGCAACGACCTGAAGTGGGTCCTCCGCGAGCTGCATCTTTCCTCGAACGTCCACCTGTTTTTGTGTAACTGGTGGAAGATGGCGGCGGACCGGTACAAGGAGGTCTTCGAGGACGCGGGGGACCACGCGGGGGAGCTCGAGACGAGCATGATCCTGGCGCTGCGGCCCGAGCTGGTGGCAATGGACCGGGCCGACGCAGGAACGATGGCGAAGACCCGGTTCGAGGCCGTGAACAAGGGTTGGATCGAGATCACCCGCCCGTGGCACCTGCTGACGACCAACTCGGGCGCGGGCGATCCGCGGCCGGCGACGGCCGAGAAGGGGCGGACGATCACCGAGGTCGCCGTGGGCCGACTCGCGGATTTCCTCGTAGAACTCTCGTCCAGCCCCGCCGACGACCGGTTCCCTTATTGATCGGCCCCATGCGCCCGCGAATCTTGCCCATCCTGCCGATCATGCTGCTCCTCGCGTGCCGCCGCGCAGCCCCCGCCGACGCCGGCGGCTCCGACCCCGCTGGCCGTTCCGGCAACGGCGACATACACCCTCAGGGGGACGATCCGCAACGTCGACCCGGAGCAAGGGGTGGTCACGATCGCTCATGAAGACATCCCCGGGTTTATGAAGGCAATGACAATGCCATTCACGCCCAGGGACCGATCGAACCTGGCGGAGCTGGCGGCGGGTGACGAGGTCGAGGGGCCGCTGGAGGTCGTCCGCGAACGGGGCGAGATCAAGAACTATGACCTGCTCCGGCTCGAGGTCATCAATCCCGCGCCCGGAGGCTTGAGGTCGACCCGAAGACCGGCGCAGCCAAGCTTGTGCCGAAGCCGGCGGTGCTGCGGCCCGGCGAGCCGGTGCCCGATTTTGCGATGACGACCCAGGAAGGCAAGCCGCTGAAGCTGTCGGATCTTCGGGGCAACGTGGTGGTGTTGACGTTCATTTACACACGATGCCCCCTGCCCGACTACTGTCCCGCGCTCGACAAAAAGTTCCGGAGGCTGGCCGACCGTCTGTCGTCGGTGAAGGGCCGCGCGGGGGGCGTCCGGCTCCTCTCCGTGAGCTTCGACCCGGAGCATGACACGCCCGACGCGCTGCGGAAACACGCGGAGCTGGTGGGGGCGCGGCCGCCGCTCTGGACGTTCGCGGTGGCCTCGCACGACGAGCTGCGCAAAGTCGCGGAGCGGTTGGGTTTGGTCTACGGGCCGATGCCGAATGAGATCGTCCACAACCTCTGCACGGCGGTCATCGCGCCCGACGGCACGCTGGCGCGGCTGGACGTGGGGACGGCCGGCAAGTCGTGGGACCCAGACGAGCTGCTCCGGACGGTCCTGGCGCGGGGTGTGCCGGCGCCGTGAGCGAGCGGTTTTCATGAACATCCGTGCGCATGCGGGGGACGCGTTCGTGCGCACCGGGGAGGATACAGGTCCATGCATGAGCCGGCGAAACGTCTGCTAACCTCGGAGTCTGGTTAGGAATCTCAAGAATTGATGTTGTCAACCCCCGAAGTCGTGATATATCATGTGTCGACATCGGCCAAGTAGCGAGGCCGAACGGGTCCGCGGCCATCCTGTCCGCTGCGGGCCCGTGGCCCCCCCCCGCCATGAGGCGATGCATTCACCGCGCGAACCGCGTCGGTTCGGGGCCTCGATCCGCCCCCTGGGCGCGGGGCGGGGACACCGGTCAGGATCGCCGCCGATAATCGGCGGCAAGGGAGACACATGAGCATGGCAACCAAGACGACCCCCAAGGCTCCCGTGAAAACGACCGCGAAGAAGGCCGCCAAGCCGGCCGACACGCGGTTCCAGCAGGCCCGCCGGGCCTCGATCCTCCTGAAGCACGTCAGCGACCCGACGAGGCTCCAGGTGATCCTGATCCTCTCCGAGGGCGAGCAGCACGTCGGCGCCCTGTGCTCGCAGCTCAGCCAGAGCCAGCCGGCGGTGAGCCATCACCTGGCCCTGCTCCGGCACGGCGGCATCATCGCGCCTCGCCGCCAGGGCAAGAACAACTTCTACAGCCTCACCGACACCGGCGGCGACCTGGCGAAGGTCGTCAACACGCTGATGTCCTGAGCCGGCGACGGCCGGCACCGCGACGACCCCGCGCAAGGGAGGATGCCGCCCAATCTTCCCCGCGTCTGTACGTTCGCCGGCGTTGCTCAGAGGCCCGGATCGTCCGCGGAAATCCCTCCTCGATCTGCGGGAGGGCGAGGCTCCGACCGAGCCCGGGTAAGATGCGCTGGCCGGGGTGGAAGCCCGGGCTCGGACGGAGCCTCGCGCTCCCGGCAGGGTCTTCGACCGAGCAAGGCCCGAACAAAACGGGGTCAGGCACCTTGGATTGAAGGTGTCTGACCCCGTTTTGTCAGGGCCTTTCAGGGCAAGATCCGCTGCCCCAGGGCCGTGTTCAGGTCGAGCATGCTCCGCCGGTGCGCGACCAGCGCGTCGAGGTACTGGCGCGCGATGTCGTTGTAGTCGCGCCGCGCGCCGAGATAGAGGATCACGTCGATCTCGCCCTGCTCGAACAGCCGCTTGCTGTCGGCGAGCACGCGGTCGGCGTCGGGCAGGACCTCGGTCTCGATTTGCCGGAGATTCGCCAAGCTCGTGTGATACGCCTGCTCGGCCTGGCGGACGTCATTGAGCGCCGTCCGCACGAGGGCGGCGTGCTGGACCTGCGTCTGGGTGACGTTGAGCTTGGACCGGAGGATCGCCCCCTGGTTCCGGTTGTAGACCGGGATCGGGATCGTCACGCCGAGGGCCCATGAGGTCGGGCTCTTCAGCCCCTGCCAGGTGTTGTCCTGGAGCGTGTAGGGCTGATAGAGGACGTAGAGGTCCTGCAGGACGTTGGCCTGGGCGAGCTTGACGTCGGCTTCGGCCCGCGAGATGCCGAGGACGAACGACTGGATATCCGGGCGCGACGACAGCGCGATCTTCTGGAGCTCCTCGAGCGGCGGCGGGGGCGGGAACGCGTCGCGGAGCGAGCCGCGGACTTCCATCGCCTCGGCCTCCTGCGGGGTCATCCCGAGCAGCACCCCCAGGGCACGCTTGGCGCGGCGGTAGGTCTCGCGCGAGACGCGAAGCCCGGTCTCGGCCGTCCGGAGCTGGAGGTCGACGCGGTTGACGTCGGTCTTCGGCTTCTCGCCCTTGCGGAAGAGGGCTTCGGTCGACTTGAGCACGTCGCGGAGCCCCTCCACGCCGACCTCGCCGAACTTGACAGCGCCGCGGTACTGAAGGACGTCGACGTAGGCCGTGTAGACGTTGTCGATCCCCTGGCGAACGGCGTCCTGATACTGGGCCTCGAGCGTCTTCTTCGCCCGCTGGGCCGAGACCGTGCGCGCCCGCCGCTTGTGGGTGATGTCGAGCGGGTACGAGACGTTGACGTCGTACTGGGTCTGGCCGCCCGGCCGGGCGTTGGAATACTGGCCGTAGGGGACGAGCTGGCTGTCGGCGTAGAAGACCGGGTTCGAGCGGAGGCTGGCGGTGAGGACGTCGGCCTCGGCCTGGGGGATCTCCATGTATTGGGCGCGGAGGTCGAGGTTCTCGCGGACGTACCGCTCGATCGCCGCGTCGAGGGTCAGACCATCGGCCGGGCCCTCGTCCTCGGCCAGCTTGGGGACGGCCAGGCTGCCGTAGATCGGCAAGTTCGCGGGCTGGAGGTCCTGCGGCGGGGCGATCGACGGGGCGTTGAGCGGCGACGTGGTCACGGCAGGGTTCGTGACCGACGTCGGTGTATGCGGCGCGGTGGCGCCTGGCCGGCCGCCGAGATACTGAGCCCCCTGCCCGGCCCCGCTGGTCGCCGCCGCGCCCGCGCCCGGCGTCGGGCCGAGCAGCGTCCCCGGCCCCCCCGGCAGGCCCCCGGTATCCGGGTTGATCGTCGGGCCCTGGCCCCTCGCCATGCCCGCATCAAGAATCGCCAAAGACGCGATCAGTAAGCCCCAAGAAAGGACGTGGTGTGATCTTCGCACGGTCACCCCTCCTTGAGCCGACCAGGCCCGCCCCTCCTGGGCGGCCGTGACGCCGGGCACTCCCGCCCCGACGTCGATTGCTCTCAGTATCGTCCTCCCCCAGCTTTCACGCTGAATGGAAATTGCCGAGACTTCCCAGGCTCGTCAGTCACCCTGGCATCACTACCTTTGGCATAATCCGCAGGACCGGATCGACCCGCGAGGCCGTCCGCCCGACCGTCTTTTAGGGTCCGCTATCGCAGACCGTGCCCGCGCCGGACGGTCGCAGATGGTCCGCAATTGCGGACCCTACGAAGTCCGCAACCGGTATCAGGCCGCCGAGGCGGCCGCGCCGCCCGCGGCTGGAGCCCCATTGCCCGCCGCCTCGCCCGCCGCGCCGGCCTCGGCAGGGGCGGAATCCTTGCCGACGGCCGGGCGCTCGCCCGGGTCGAGGTCGGCGCCGAGGGCGTCGCGCAACTTCTGGAGGGCTCGCGACTTCTCGTTGCTCACCGTCTTGGGAGCCACGCCCCACCGCTGGGCGATCTCGGCCGGGGTCTCGCCCTGGATCGTCGCCTGGATCAGCGCGGCCTCGCGGGGGTTGAGCGAGTGCTCGATCGCCTCCTGAAGCGCACCCCGCCAGTCGGCCTGGCCGGGGCTGGCGATCGAGGCGTCGGGGACGTCCACGGCGTCGATCGGCTGGAACGTCTTCTCGCGCTGGGCCCGCTTCTTCACGGTGTCGATCGCCCGGAAGAAGTCGGGTCCTTCCGGGGTCTCGCGGCTTAGCACGTCGCGGATGCCCGACTGGCCGATGTCGGTCAACAGGCCGTCGAACCGGTCGCGGCCGAGCGTCTGGAGCAGCGTCGTATAAACCGCCTGGGTGCAGTCGTCGTGCTGCTGCGGGGCGATCCCGGCGCGATACCATGCGCGGTTGAGATAGCGGTCGAGCTGCCCGAGGCCGGCGACGATCGCGTCGGCGTCGGCCGTGGTCGTCGAGCTCGAGGCCGCGGGCCCGAGCAGGTCGGCGACCTGGCTCGCGCAGCAGTGCGGCATCCCACGCGTCCGTCCCGATCGCCCCCGAGCCGCTCTCCAGCCCGGCCGTCGACGGGTCGATCGCGATCGGGACGCCCAGCGGCAACGTCGCGGCGCCGGCCAGCAGGCGGAGGGACTCCAACCCCTCGACCCTTGGCCGATACGACCGCTTCGACCGCTCGCGTCCCGCCTTAGCCACGGACCCGATCCCCAGTTCCCCGGGCTGACCGCCGCTCGTCCGCCCGCGTCTTAACCCAAATCGCCGCCCGCTTCGAGCCCAAGTCAAGGATTCTCGACGATGTCATGATACCTTGCATGCATGCAATCGTCAAGGTTGAGGCTTGGTCGGCCGGCGAGCTGTGCTCCCGAGCATAAATGCAACTGGCGTGTCGATCGGACAGAAATTCCCCGGTCGCTAGAGAGAATCTAGGACACGGACCGGGAATCCGGCGTGCGATTGGGTGATATCAGATACAACGGCGGGGCCGGGCGATTGGTTCGGACGCGCTGGGTAGAATTGGACGGGGGGACGCTGCCGGGTGGCCCTGGCCACGATCGCCCAGTGCGGTCCAGGTCGGATCAGACCTGTGACGGCATCTCGAACCGCGATGAATACTCGCGGCCAAGCAGCCTGTTGGCCTCCGCGTCGCCGGGGAAGCTCTCGGTGGTGGCGTCGAACGTGAGCTTCCGGCCCGTGCGGTGGGCGATATTGGCCAGGTGGCAGAGCCGGGTGCTCAGGTGGCCGATCTCGATCTCGGCGTTGGGGGCCTTGCGGTCCTTGATGCAGTCGAGGAAGTTGCGGACGTGCGCCGACTGGCCGATGGTCTGCGGGCCGCCCTCGTTGCCGCCGTCGGCGACGTGCCAGCCCTTCTCGTCGACGACGGCCGTGCCTTTGTCGCCGTAGAAGGCGATGCCGAAACCCGAGCCTTCGAGCCCGTGGGCCGACCACATCCGGTGCTCCCAGACAATCGCCGAGTCGGCGAATTCCCAGGTGGCGACCTGCGTGTCGGGCACTTCCTGGTCGTCGTCGAAGACGAACTTGCCGCCGCCGGAGGTAACGCGGAGCGGCGCGTCGACGCCAAGCCCCCACCGGGCGACGTCGAGGCCGTGGATGCCGTTGTTGCCGACCTCGCCGGTGCCCCAGTTCCAGAACCAGTGCCAGTTGTAGTGAAAGCGGTTGCTCATGAAGGGCCGGTCGGTGCGGGGCCCTGCCACATGGCGTAGTCGACGCCCTCGGGCACCGGGCCGGGCCGGCCGTGGCCGATCGGCTTCCGCTTCTGGTGGATCCACGCCCGGGCGAGCCCGACCTTGCCGATCGCGCCGGACTGGACGAAGGCGATCGCGTCCTGGACATGCGGCATGCTCCGGCGTTGGGTCCCGAGCTGGACGATCCGCTTGTACTTCCGCGCGGCCTCGACCATCCGCCGGCCCTCGACGAGGTTGTGGCTGGCCGGCTTCTCGGTGTAGACGTCCTTGCCAGCCTGGCACGCGAAGACGGCGAGCAGCGCGTGCCAGTGGTCGGGCGCGGCGATCGCGACGGCGTCGATGGCCTTGTCGTCGAGGATCCGGCGAAAGTCCTTCTCGGTCCGCGGCGCCTTGCCGCCGGCATCCTCGATGGCTTTGACCGCGGCGGGGAAGCTGGCGTCGTCGATGTCGCAGAGCGCGACGACCTCGGCGTCCTTCTGCCTGGCGAACTCCGCCGCGATTTCCTTGCCGCGGCTCCGGACGCCGATCACGGCGACCCTGACCCGCTCCGACGCGTCGGCTCGCGCCTTGACACTTCCCCCTGCCACCGCAAGGCCCGCCGCGCCCAGGAAGATCCGCCGGTTGACCGCCATCGGGTGGGCCTCCATCGCGAGGATTCGCAGGGGGATAACGATTTCACAAGTATTCCACCACCCCCGCGGCATCGCAAGGACTTGGAGGCGCGTTGACTCCCGACGGTTTGCGTCCTAATTCACCCCCAAGGGCGAGGGACGCGACCGGAGGCTGACATGATCGAGATGACCTGCTGGAGATGCGGCCGCGCCGGCCGAGCGTACGACCGATTCGCGCCGGCTGGCGGCCTGCAGGCGATGCCGGGCCGTCAACGTGGTCCCGCCCCGGCCGCCGCGGAAGGTTTATCCGCTCGGCCTGGCCGTGGCGATCGACGCGCCCAGCGCCGCCCCGGGCTGATGCCCCCCTCACGCCAGCGACCGACCACCGTCCACCGGATAGAGCCCGCCCGTCGCGAAATCGGTCCCCTCGAGCAGGTAGAGAATCAGCCGGTTGACGTCCCCCGGCGTCCCGCACCGCCGGAGCGGGGTGGCTTCGATGATGGCTCCGCGCTCCGCGTCCGAGAGCTCCGGCGGAGGGTCGACCATCGCGGGCTGGACCATGTTTACCGTGACGTGCGGGCGCCAGCTCGACGGCCAGGGCCTTCGTGAACGTCGCCAGGCCGCCCTTCGCCACGAGGTAGGGGAGATAATCGCGATAAGGCCGGTTCGAGGCCCAGTCGCCGACGTTGACGATCTTCCCCTTGATCCCGTCCTCGCCGGGTTGGGCGAGCATCCGACGGGAGGCCGCGATCGCCGTGTGATACGGGGCGGCGAGGTTGGCGGCGATCATCGCGTCGAAGTCGGCAGGCGTGAGGGCGGCGAGCGGCGTCCGGCGGAAGATGCTCGCCATGTTGACGAGGACGTCGAGCCGGCCGAATGACTCAATCACCTCGGCGACGACCCGCTCGGCCTGGGTGGGATCTGAAAGATTGGCGGCGATCGCCAGGCCTCGCACGCCCCGGCGCTCGACCTCGGCCACGGTCGCCTCGATCGCCGGACGGCTCGTGTGATAGGTCATCGCAACGTCGGCCCCTCGGTCGGCGAGCCGCACGGCTAAATCAGCGCCGACGCGGCGGCCGCCGGTGATGAGCGCGACCTTCCCCGCGAGGTTCATGGGGCGGTCCACGGCACGTCAGCCACGCCGGCCCGCGCGTTGACGGCGCGGGCGAGGACGAAGAGGAAGTCGCTCAGGCGGTTCAGATAGATGATGATCGCCGCCGGGACCGATTCGCCCTGCCGGTGCGTGAGCCGGACGACCTCGCGCTCGGCCCGGCGACAGACGGTGCGGGCCAGGTGGAGGCTCGCCGCCGCGGGCGTGCCGCCCGGGAGGATGAACTGGGTCAGGGGCTCGAGCGATGCCTCGAGCTCGTCGATCCAGGTTTCGAGGGTCTCAGCATATTCTGGCCTCACAGCGGCGTGGAACGGCCCCTCGGGGTCGGGGTCGGCGAGGGCCGAGCCGACGACGAAGAGGTCGTCCTGGACCTTTGCCAGGCGGCGGTCGGCATCGGGGTCGGGCCCGGCGGCGCGGGCGACGCCGACGGCGGCGTTCAGCTCGTCGACGGCGCCATAGGCCTCGATCCGCGGGTCGTCCTTGGGGAACCGGCCGGGGCCGAGCAGGCCGGTGAGCCCGGCGTCGCCGGACTTCGTATAAATCTTCACCCGCGTGACCCTCCGACGAATCGCGCCGAGCCTTGGCGGGGGCCCGGGTCGCCCCTATACTCTAGACGCCCGCACACCACCGGACCAGCCACTCGGAGTCACCCCGACGATGCTCCCGCTCCTGGCCCTCCTCGCCGCGACGGCCCTCGGTCAGAATCCCGCCTCGACCTCCGAGGCCGACGCGCTGGAGGCCAAGCACCTCTCGAATATCCGCCAGGTAACGAGCGGCTTCGGCCGGGCCGGCGAGGGCTACTTCAGCCCCGACGGCAAGACCGTCATCTTCCAGGCCGCCCCGACCGCCCAGGGCGATTACCAGATCTACACCCAGGACCTCGCCCCGGGCTCCAAGCCGAAGCTCGTGAGCACCGGCAAGGGGAAGTGCACGTGCAGCTACTTCCACCCCGACGGCCGGTCGATCCTCTTCGCCTCAACGCACCTTGATCCAGCGCTGAGCTCCCCCGACTCCAAACCCAAGGGCCCCGCGTATAGCCGCTCCGAGCGATATCGCTGGGACTTCGATCCCGCGATGGACATTTTCAAGGGCGACCTCGACGGCAAGAATCTCGTCCGCCTGACCGACGCGCCCGGCTACGACGCCGAGGGAAGCTACTCGCCCGACGCGACGCAGATCATCTTCACGTCGTTCCGCGATGGCGACGCCGAGATCTACATCATGGACGCCGACGGCAAGAATCCTCGGCGGATCACGCATTCCAAGGGCTACGACGGCGGCCCGTTCTTCTCGCCCGACGGCAAGAAGATCCTCTACCGGAGCGACCGCAAGGAGAATGACCTGCTCCAGGTCTACATCAACACGCCCGACGGCAAGAACGAGCGGCAGCTCACGAACAACGACGGCGTGAACTGGGGCCCGTACTTTTTCAAGGACAGCCGGCACATCGTCTACGCGACGAGCCGGCACGGCCACCAGAACTACGAGATCTACTGGATGGACACCGACACGGGCAAGGAGGAGCGGATCACGTTCCGCGAGGGCTTCGACGGCCTGCCCGTGTTCAACCGCGACGGCACCAAGCTCATGTGGACCTCCAAGGGCCGCGCCGCCGACAAGACGAGCCAGCTCTTCATCGCCGACTTCATCGCGCCGAGCGCCTTGAATCCCTTCACGAGAGAACGACCATGACCGCCAAGGATGTCATCCTCCGCACTTACGGGACCGGCGAGACGATCACCAAGTCGTACCTCGCCGAGCTGACGGCCGCCGACCTGCTGGTGCGCCCGGTGCCGGGCCAGAACCACATCGCGTGGCAGCTCGGCCACCTGATCCTGAGCGAGCACAAGTTCGTCGAGGGCATCAAGCCGGGCGCGTCGCCCCAAGCTGCCTCCCGACTTCGAGGAGGGGCACGGCCGCGACAAGACGAACGTCGACGACCCTTCGAAATACCTCGCGCCCGAGGACTACCTCGGCTCATCGAAGCCCAGCGCGAGGCGACGAAGGCCGTGCTCAACGAGCTCGACGAGCCGGCCCTCGACGAGCCCGGCCCCGAACGGATGCGGCAGATGGCCCCGACCGTCGGCGCCGGGTTCGCGCTCATGGGGAACCACATGCTGATGCACCTCGGCCAGTTCGTCGCGGTCCGCCGCAAGCTGGGCAAGCCGATCGCGTTTTGAGTCCGCGGCGTCTTCGTAGGGTCCGCCATGCGGACCATCTCCCGTCCGAGGCCATCGATTGAGGATGGTCCGCACGGCGGACCCTACGAATTCACCACCTCGGCGGCGATCAGCCGGTCGAGCAACACCGGATTCACCACCCCCTTGAACCGCACCTTCCCTTCGAATGCCACGACCGGGACGCTCAGGCCGTACTTCGCGACCAAGTCCGGATCGGAGTCGACGTCGACCTCCTCGATCGCGAAGCCGTGGCGGCCTTGGTATTCGCGAAGCACGTCGACGCGCCTTGTGGCAGCAGCAGCACTGCGCCCGCGTGTAGACGGTTACGCGGAGGCCATCGAGCCGCTTTCGACTTCGTGCGGAGGCGGCGGAGATGGTCGTCATCATCGCGGAGATCGGCCTCGGTCGCGGGAGGGTCGGCGCGGCGGACTTCGACGAGGTTGTCGAAGAAGGTCGCGCCGCCGCCCATGTCGGTGAGGGCGGAAGAGGTCGTGCTGTTCGGGTTGGCGCCGCCGGGCGTGAGCTTGCTCCAGTAGAGCCCGCACGCCACGGCCACGCCCGGCCGGACCGCGCCGCTCAGGTCGACCCGGGCGAGGAACCGGCCCCGATCATTGTAGACCTCGGCCCAGTCGCCGTCGCGAAGGTTGCGCGATTCGGCGTCGCCGCTCGAGAGCTCCACCGTCGGCACGCCGGCGCGCTTGCCGGTGCTTCTCGGTCCCGGCGAAGGTCGAGTTGAGGAAGCTCGGCCGCGGCGGGCTCAGGAGCTGGAGCGGGTACTTCTCGGCGAGGTCGGGACGCGTCTGCGGGTCCTCGAGCGGCGGCGTGTAGTTCGGCAGCGGGTCGAGGCCGTCGGCGAGCATTCGCTCGGAATAGAGCTCGCACTTGCCCGAGGGAGTGGGAAAGCGGCCGTCGGCCAACGGCGTGTAATTCTCGGGCAGGTTGAGCCGGATGCTTCCCGCCTCGCGGAGCCTTTCCAGCGTGATCCCGACGACGGTCGGCCCGCCGTCGAGGGCCTCGCGGATCAAGGCCTCGTCGTCGGGGAACAGCTCCGGCTCGAAGTCCGAGCCGCGCGGCCAGGGCCCGGAAGACGTCGTTGTTCGACCGGGCCTCGCCGCGGGGGCGATCGCCGGCGTGTTGAGCATGACGAAGTGGTGGCCGTAGGAGCCGTGGAGGTCGACGTGCTCGAGCTGGGTCGTCGCGGGCAGGACGACGTCGGCGTAGTCGGTCGTGTCGGTGAAGACCTGCTCGTGGACGACGGTGAACAGGTCGTCGCGGCGGAGCCCTTCGAGCACCCGACGCTGGTCGGGGGCGACGGCCGCGGGGTTGCAGTTGTAGACGTAGAGGGCCTTGCACCGGCGGGCCCGGAAGCTCGCCGGCCAGGGCCTCGGCAAGCTGGTTCATGTTGACCGTCCGCGTCCCGGGCGGAGAGAGGTCGGGCCGGGTCAGGCGATCCATCGCGAAGTCGTACGTCCCGCTCGTCGAGAGCAAGGCCCCGCCGCCGTGGTGCCGCCAGGCGCCGACGATCGCGGGCAGGCAGGCGATCGTCCGCACGGCCATCCCGCCGCCGTGGTGCCGCTGGAGGCCGTAGTTCAGGCGGATCAGCGAAGGATGCTCGGCCGCGTAGCGGCGGGCGAGGGCCTCGATCGTCGCGACATCGACGCCCGTGATCTCCGCGACCTTCTCGGGCGGATACTCCTCGATCGCGCGGCTGCGGCAGTCCGTCGGCCCCGACGGTCGCGCGATGAGAGATAATCGGCGTCTTCCCGGCCCTCGCGGAAGATGACGTGCATCAGTCCCAGCGCCAGGGCGGCGTCGGTGCCGGGGCGAGGGGCGATGTGCCAGTCGGACCGCTCGGCGGTCGGGCTCCGGTAGGGGTCGATCGTCACGATCGTCGCCCCGCGCTGGCGGGCCTCGACCATCAGCGACCAGAGATGCGCGTTCGTGACGGCGGTGTTCGAGCCCCAGTTGAGGATCAGCTTGCACCCCGGCACGGCCATCGGGTCGGCGCCCGGCCGTCCGCGGCCGACCGTGTACTCGTAGCCGAGCCCGCCGGCCGAGGCGCAGATCGCGCGGTCGAGCATCGAGGCCCCGAGCCGGTGGAAGAACCGGCGGTCGAGGCTGCTCGCCTGGAGCTTGCCCATCGTCCCGTAATAGCTGTACGGCAGGATCGCCTGCGGGCCATCAGGCCGACGCGGCGATGGCGGCGAAGCCGATCGGCGATGGTCTCGATCGCCTCGTCCCAGCCGATCGCCTCGAACCGGCCCGAGCCCTTGGGGCCGACCCGGCGGAGCGGACGAAGGACGCGGTCGTCGCGGTAGACGTGGTCGAGATAGCCCGCCATCTTGCCGCAGAGCACGCCGCGGGTGAACGGGTGCTCGCGCTCGCCGCGGAGCGCGACGGCCCGGCCGGCCTCGACGACGACCTCCATCGAGCAGGTGTCGGGGCAGTCGAGCGGGCAGACGCACTTGACCACGCGACCCTGCTGGCCTGCCATTGTCGCCCCCCGACCCTCGATGTGACGCTACGGTCGCGATGGATTCTAACCCGACCGATCCATGGCCGTCGACGAAAACACCTCAATCGGCGCTCAAACAGGGGGCCGTCCGATGTTTCCGAAATTCACCAAACCCGAACGCAGGATTGCATCATCCGCGTCACCATCGATATATTTCAGGCCTAACACCATGACGATTCGCTCTAGAAAGGATCGGCGTATGACCCTTTACGGTGGAAGACGTCGGGCGCTGTGGCTCTGCATGGTGACCTTTGGGCTCGGCGTCGGGTCGCGCGGGCCGACGTCCTCTACGGGGATTCCGAAGGGACCGTCCGGCTCTATCGGTACGACCCCACGACGGGCCGAGACGCTCGGCTCAGTCCCGATCACGGGGACCGTGGGCGGCTTGAGGAACATCGTCAACGACGGCAGCGGGCAGCTGCTTCTCTCGGCCTGGGGGACGGCCCCGGGCGGCCCGGGGCGGGGACGACGAGCTCTTCCGCCTCAATCCCGCGACTGGTGCCTCGTCGCTTATCGGCGTGATCACCAATGGCGTGGACAAGGCCTACTGGGTCGAGGGGATGGCCTTCGTCCACGGCACCCTCTACGCCTCGGCCTCCGCCATTCTCCTGACGAATCCGCCCACGTATGAAGGTTACGCCCCCGACGCCTCGAACCTGCTCATCAAGATCGACCCGACCACCGGCCACGCCACCGAGATCGGCGCGTTCGGGCCGGATTTCCTCAACGTCCAGGCCCTCGCCTATTCGCCGAAGACCGGCCTGATCGGCACGGACATCGGCACGCTCAACCCCGACCCGAGCCAGCCGAACGGGATGTTCTCCTCGTTCCACACCACCCCCGCGCTGATCGGGATCGACCCCACCACCGGCCAGGCCACCAAGATCGCCGACCTGCCCCACGACGGGCTCATCACCAATCCGTTCAACAGTTATCTCAGTCCCAGCGCCGCGTAGGTGGCCGGGCTCACCTTCTCGACCGACGGCTCGACCCTCTACGGGGCGACCATTCAGACCCATTTCGGCGGGACCTCCTCCGGGCTGGTCACGATCGACCCGACCACCGGCGCCCTGACGCCGCTGGCGACGTCCGACGCGCCGATTCTGCTCGGGCTCGCCTACGTCAGCACCGTGCCGGAGCCCTCTGCGGTCGTCCTCCTCGGCGTCGGGCTGCTCGGCATCGGTGCGATGCGTCTACGGCGATCGCGCCGCTCTTGACCCCGCGTTCACCGTGGGTTCGTTGTCCGTCCGACGATCGCTACTCGGCGAACTTCAACGGCGTCTGTTCCGTGCTCGAGCCGTTCAGCGCGGCGGTGCTGGCCCTCGGTCGCGCGGCGGCCGGCCTGACCTCCGAGGGCCCGGCCCATCGGGCGCGTTCGGTGGGCTAACGCCCGGACTCGACCGTCCGTCATCAGTACCGTTGAGGAGGAAGCCCGGCCGGGCAGCCTTCGGCGCGGGCGTCCGGCGCTCGGGCCCTTGACACGGGCCATCGTCCGTGCGAGCCTCGACAGTCGTGCGACCCCGCCTTGCACCCGCCTCGCCGCCCGTCACGGGCCAACGTCCCTCCCGCCCGGAATGCCTGCCATGAAGCGACCGACGCTCGCCCTCGCCCTGGGGCGTCCTCGGGACATCCGCGGCCCTGGCCGATGCGCCGCAGATCGCCTCGATCCAGCCGCTCGGCATCCGCAGGGGGGCGGCGGCCGATGTGACGATCGCGGGCACCAACCTGCTCGGCAACCCCCGGCTCGTCGCGCCGTTCGCGTTCACGACGGCCCCGCCGAAGACGCCGGGCGCCGACGCGGCGAAGTGGACCTTCGCCCTCAACGTCGCCCCCGAGACGCCCGTTGGCGTCTACCTCGTGCGGGTCCGGACGGAGGACGGGCTGTCGAACCCGTTCCTCTTCGCCGTCGGCCAGCTCGATCAGGTCGCCGAGACGGAGGACAACAGCCAGTTTCGAGGCGGCCCAGTCGATCCCCTCGCCGTGCGTCGTCGAGGGCACGTCTGCCGGCGCCGACGTCGACTACTTCCGCTTCCCCGGCAAGAAAGGCCAGCGGATCGTCGTCGACGCCCAGTGCGCGCGGATCGGCTCCGGCGTCGACCCGCAGCTCCGGCTGATGAGGGCCGACGCGAGCCACAAGTACATCGCCTCGGCCGACGACACCGCCGGCCTGCTCACCGACGCCCGGATCGTCGCCGACCTGCCCGAGGAAGGCGATTACGTGATCGAGCTCTCCGACACGCGGTACCAGGGCGGCGGCCGGCCGGTCTACCGGCTGGTCGTCGGTGCGCTGCCGGTGGCCGACGAGGTCTATCCGCTCGGCGGCCGGCGCGGCGAAGCGACCGGCTTCGAGTTGCGGGGCGGGACGATCGGCGAGGCCAGGCTCGGCGTTGCGCGGGCCGAGGCGCCGGCCGGGCTGGAAGTCTTCCACGCGCGGTTCACCGGGCCGATGCTCGGGCTCGGACCTCGCCTGGGACATCGAGTCGGTGCCGACGCTGGCCGTCGACGACTATCCCGAGGTCCGCGAGCCGGCCGACCCCAAGGCCCCGCCGACCCGGGCCACGCCGCCCGTCGTCCTGAACGGACGGATTGAGTCGAAGGGGGATGAGGATGCATTCGTCCTCGCGGTCACGCCCGGCCAGCGGCTGCATCTCGACGTGTCGGCGGCCGACCTCGGCTCGGCGCTCGACGGCGTGCTCCAGGTCAAGAAGACCGACGGCGCCGTCCTCGCCACGGCCGATGACACGACGGCCCCGGCGCAGGGGAAGATGAAGGGCAAAAAGGCCCCGGCCGTCGTCTCGCCCGACCCGTCGCTCGACTTCACCGTGCCCGGCGGCGTGACCGAGATCGTCGCTGGCGCTGCGGGACCTGAAGGGCGACGGCGGGGTCGGTTACCCGTACCGGATGACCGTCGAGCCGGTCGTCGCCGTCATTCGACCTGGCGCTGAATGACGTCGCAGATCAGCATCCCGAGGGGCGGGTCGGCGGCGATCAGCGTGACGGTCGTCCGCAAGGGGTACGACGGGCCGATCACGCTGGATATCGCCAACCATCCTCCCGGCCTGTCGGTCCGCACCGGCCTGGTCGGCGCGGGGCAGGCGGCGGGCGCGTTCACCGTGGCCGCCGCGCCCGACGCCGGGTTCGACCGGGCGGATCTGGAGGTCGTAGGCCGGGCGCAGGGGCCGTCGGGGCCGCTGGTCGTCACGGGGTCGAAGCTGCTCATCTTCGCCCAGCAGGGCGGGACGCCGGTGGGCGCGAACCCGGCGCCCACGCTGCCGACGAACGTCCTGACCCAGGTCGGCCTCCCCGCGGCCTCGGCCCTGCCGCCGGTGCTGACGCTGGAGACGCCGTCGACGCCGGTCGAGGTCGTCCACGGCTACGGCGGCGCGGTGCCGATCAAGGTGATCCGGCCCAAGGGCGCCGAGGGCGCCCTGACCGTCACCCCCCTGCCCCCGCCCGCCGGCTTCGCGGTCCCCAACGCGACGATCGCCGAGAAGGCCGCCGACGGCTCGGCGCCGGTGAGCGTCGCGCTCGAGGCGCCGCTGGGGATGTCGACGATCGTCCTGACGGCCAAGGGGAAAATCGGTGGCAAGGACCGGACGCTCGCCCTTCCTGCTGTCACGGTGAACGTCGTCCGCCCGGCCTCGGTGGAGCTGGCGCGATCGCTCGACGTGAAGCCTGGCTCGTCGATCGAGGTCAAGGGGAAGCTTGTCCGCAAGGGGGCATTCAAGGAGCCGGTGACGGTCAAGCTGGAGGGTCTGCCCGCCGGGCTCTCGGCGACCCCGGCGACGGTGCCGCCCGACAAGACGGAGTTCGCTGTCAAGCTCGTCGCCGACCCCAAGGCCCCGGCCAGCTCGGCCAATGCCCGCGTCGTGCTCGCGTTCCAGGTCAACAAGAAGGATTACCCGACGCCACCGTCGCCGCTGGCGGTGAAGGTCGTCGTGGCGAAGTGAATCGTAGGGTCCGCTGTGCGGACCGTCTTTGATTTTCGGACCGGATAAGACGGTCCGCACAGCGAAACCTTCGAAGTCCGGTCGTCACGGCGGGTGTGGAGAGCCGAGAGATGAGCCCGAGATCCCGATTCGCCCTGGCGATGCTCGCCCTCCTCGTCTCTCCATTGGCCTTCGCCGACGAGCCGAAGGGGAGCCCGAAGGACGCCATCCTCGTCGAGATCGACCCGTCCGGCGCGGTGAAGATCGACGCGCGAGCCGTTCGCGGGCGAGCTGACGGCCGCCGCGCTCAAGGCAAGGCTTCAGTCGCTCCGGGACAAGACCGGCCGCAAGGCGATCGTCCTGATGGCCGACGTCTCGAAGCCCCAGCGCGCCTCGGCGCCTGATCATGGAGGCCGCCGACGCGGCGGGGATGACGGTCAAGCTCGCGAAACCGGGCGACGTTCCCGCCCCCAAACCCAGTCCCAAGCCAGAATCCAAGCCCGCGGCCCCGGCCGGTCCGGCCGTGAGCTTCATGAAGGACGTCGCCCCGATCCTCGTCCAGAACTGCATCGCCTGCCACAACCCGAAGAAGGCCGAAGGCAAGTACGTGATGACGACCTTCGACCGCCTCAAGAAGGGCGGCGCGCGGGCGAGGGGATCACGCTCAAGCCGGGCGACCCCGAGGAGAGCTACCTCGTCGAACTGATCCGCCCCGACGGCGAGCCGAGGATGCCCTACAAGCAGGAGCCGCTGACGCCCGAGAAGATCGCCGTCATCGAGCGGTGGATCAGGGACGGGGGCAAGTACGACGGCCAGGCCACGGGCGAGGACTGGGTCGCGCTGCTCCGCAAGTCGACGCCGGTCGTGATCCCCGAGAGCTACCCCGCGCCCGTGCCGATCACGGCGCTGGCGTTCACGACCAAGGGGGACGAGCTGCTGGCGTCGGGCTATCATGAGCTGAACGCCTGGAAGGTCGCGGACGACTCCCTTGCCCGCCGGATCCGGCCCCTGCCCGAGCGGGTCTACGAGGTCGTGTACAGCCCCGACGGCAAGTGGCTCGCGGCCGCGGGCGGCGATCCCGGACAGTGGGGCACGGCGTCGGTCTGGAAGGTCGCGGGGGACGGCAAGCCCACGCACGTCCGCGACCTCGTCGAGAGCACCGATTGTCTCTTCGCCGTCGCCTTCAGCCCCGATGGTAAGACGCTGGCCGCGGCCGGCGCGGACCGGGCGATCCGGCTCTGGGACGTCGGCACGTGGAAGGAGCTGGCGACGATCGAGGACCACGCCGACTGGGTGCTTGATGTCGCCTTCAGCCCCGACGGCAAGCGGCTCGCGAGCGCGTCGCGGGACAAGACCAGCAAGGTCTTCGACGTGGCCAAGAGCGAGGCCGTGGCGACCTTCCCCGGCCATGCCGACACCGTTTACACCGTCGGGCTTCTCGGCCGACAGCAAGCAGGTCCTCAGCGGCGGCGGCGACGGCCAGATCCGCGTCTGGAACCCCGACGACGACGGCAAGGTCTCGAAGAACCTCGGCGGCTTCGCCGGCCCGGTGTTCAAGCTCCAGGTGCTCGCCGACGGCAAGACCCTCGCCGCCTGCTCGGCCGACCGGGGCGTGCATGTCTTCGAGAACCTCGCGCGGAAGCGGACGCTCTCGGGCCACGCCGACTGGGTCTACACGTTCGCCGTCGCTCCCGACGGCAAGACGCTCGCCTCAGGGAGCTGGGACGGCGAGATCCGCACCTGGAACCTCGCCGACGGCAAGCCGCTGCGGACGTTCGTCGCGGCGCCGGGGCTCAAGCCGAAGGTCCAGGCGGCCGCGCGATGACGTCAACGATCGCGGCAACTCCGGCTCAAGATTTCCGACGGGATGGCCGATAGGAGCCCCATCGGGCCGTTGGAATCGATACAACCGTCAAATCTTGACCGAGCGGCAGCTCGCCCGGAAGGTCCCCCCCATGCGAGGTCTCTCTGCGCCGCTGCTCGTCGCCGCGCTGACCGTGGCCTCGACTTCGACCGCCAGCGCCCAGGGGATCTTCCTCCCGGGCGCCGGGCCGATCAATAGCTCGATGGCCGGGGCCTCGACGGCCGCGCCGATCGACGTCGGGGCGAGCTACTGGAACCCGGCGACGATCAGCGGCCTCGAGCGGACCGAGTTCATGCTCGCCTCGGGCGTGATCCTGTCCTCGACCCACCTCACCACGGCCCTGGACGCCGACTCGGTGTCCAACACCTTCCCGCCGACGGGCCTCTTCGGCCGGGCCCGGAGCAACAGCGGGTCCCCGATCGCGCCGGTGGCGGCGTTCGCGGTCCGGCTCACCGAGGACGACCCGATCACCTACGGGCTCGGCCTGTTCACGTTCTACGGCGGCGGCGTAAACTTCCCGGGCGGGACCGCCGCGTCGCTCCTGGGGCCGACCAACCTGCCGAAAGCACAGGGGTATGGGCCGATCTATTCGAGCCTCTACGGGCTGCTCTTCGCGCCGATCGTCTCGTATCGGGTCAACGAGCGCCTCTCGCTCGCGTTCGGCCCGACGGCGGCTGTGACGACGCTCGACCTGAACCCGTTCTTCTTCTCGCCGGGCACGGCCGCCGCCGACGGCTCCATCGTCTTCGCCCAGGGGACGAACGGCCGGGCCTTCTGGGGCGGCGGCTTCCAGGTTGGGATGCTCTACGAGGCGAATTCGAAATGGAACGTCGGCTTCTCGTACAAGAGCCCGATCTGGCAGGAGCGGTTCAACTACAACGCGGCGTTTCCCAACGGCGCACCGCGCCGGGTCGGCGTCCAGGCCAACATCCCCGAGATCTTCTCGTGGGGCGTCGCCTACAAGGGCCTGCCGAAGACGCTGATCGACGTCGACTTCCGCTACTTCGACTACGCCAACGCCGCCCTCTTCGGCCAGCCCGTGACCAACGACGGGGCCGCGTGGCGGAGCATCTTCGCCGTCGCGGTCGGCGGCCAGTACCAGGCGACCGACCGCCTGACGCTCCGCGCCGGCTACCTGTACAACCAGAACCCGATTCGCGACCAGTTCACCTACAGCAGCACCGAATTGCCGGCGATCATCTCACATACGCTGTCGGTCGGGGCCAGCTATAATGTCACCGACGACGTCGTCTTCTCCGCAGCCTACTTGCACGGGTTCCGCAATTCGATCAGCGGCCCGATCGCCGGCCTCCGCGGCACGTCGGAGCGGATCGATCTCCAGACCGACTCGATCCTCCTCGGGTTCAACATCAAGTTCGGCGCGAAGCTGAAGAAGGGCCCCTCCGGCGAGGATGCACCGACGGGCGGCTCGCCGCGAGATTGGAGCCCCGCCCCGCCCCAGCCCGCGGCAGCCAGCGCGCTCGGACGCGAAGCAATCGGCGACCCGGGCTTGGAGGAGTCGGCCTTCCTCAGGGACTTGCCGCCCCTTCCCGTTCCCCGGGAAGTGACCGACGCGAAAGGCTGACGATCCCCCCAATCGAGGGCCCCTGGCGATGGCCGAGCAAGTGCGCACCGTCTCGGAGCTGGCGGTCAAGGTCGCGCAGGACCCCCAGCTCGCCCAGCAGATCCAGGCCGATCCGGTCGTGGCCATCGCCGCGATCGCGGCGCCGTTGCAGAACGATGTGTGGGTCTACCGGATCGTCGTCGGCACCCTGGGCCTGGCCGTGCTGATCGCCCTGATCGGGGCGATCGTCCTGGCGAAGAACGGGACCGACACGCCGACGATCCTCACGGCCATCGGCTCGGCGGCCGTCGGCGCCCTGTCGGGGCTCCTCGCGCCGTCGCCGATGAAGGGCTGAAGGAACGATCAGCTCAATCGAGCGTCTTGATCTCGATATCCTTGTACCGAACCTCCATCGGCCCCCCGACGTGGACCTGGAGCGCGATGATGCCCGACTTGTCGAACATCGGGTCGGTCCGGTCGATGACCTTGGTGCCGTTGATCGAGATGACGACGTGGTCGCCCTTCGCCTCGATGACGAAGTCGTTCCAGTCGCCTTCCTTGATCAGCTTGGCGGCCTCCTTCTCGGGGTAACGCTCGAGGATGCCGCGGCGCCCCTCCTCGTAGAGCAGCCCCCAGTAGCCGTCGGCGACGTCGGCCTGCGGGCCGGTGACGCGGCCGTTCGGCTCGCGCGCTGAGCGGAACTGGATGCCCGAGTTGCCGTTCTTGAACTTCACCTTCGCCTTGAGGATGAAGTCGCCGTACGCCTTCTCGGTGGCGAGGAACTCGTTCTTCTTGAGCTTGCCGTCGGTCCGGCCGACGATCTGGCCGTCGTCGACGGTGAACGTCGCGCCCGAGTCGGCGGCGGGCTGGACCCAGCCGGAGAGGTCCTTCCCGTTTAAGAGCGGGGTGAATCCCTCGTCGGCGCGGGCGGGGATGACGGTCGCGAACAGGAGAGCGGCGAGGGTCGTCGCGAGGCGGTGCATGGGGTCGTCTCCTTGGCAATAGGTCGAGGCTGCGTCGCGACCGATTCTGTCCGGGAGTTCGGGGTGGGTCAACCGGCCAGGCAGGCGGGTTACTGGCGGGGCCGGCCGTGGCCTGTTAGAATCGGCGCGCGGCCTGCGAACGGCCGACCATCACACCGCTGGGTCCGGCATGCCCTTCTCCGACGACCTCCGCCGCTTCGGGCCCGACGCCGCCTATTCGACGACGCTCGACGAGGCCAGGGGCTACTGCGCCGCCTGGCGGCGTCGCACTACGAGAACTTCAGCGTCGTCACCTGGCTGACCCCCAGGGAACTGCGGCCGGCGTTCGCCGCGCATCTACGCCTTCTGCCGCTGGTCCGACGACCTCGGAGACGAGGTCGGCGATACCCGCCCGCGCGACCGAATTGCTCGACTGGTGGCGCGGCGAATTGCGGGCGATGTACGAGGGCAGGCGCGGCATCCCGGTCTTGCTCGCGCTGGCGCGAGGCCGTTCGCGAGTTCGCCATCCCGATCGGGCCGTTCGAGGCCCTGATCTCGGCCTTCGAGCAGGACCAGGTCGTCACCGACTACGCCACCTACGCCCAGCTGCTCGACTACTGCACCCGCTCGGCCAACCCGGTCGGCCACCTCGTCCTCTACCTGGCCCGCGAGTTCGACGACGAGAACGCCCGGCTCTCCGACTGCACCTGCACGGGCCTGCAACTGGCGAACTTCTGGCAGGACGTCTCGCGCGACCTCGACATCGCCCGCGTCTACCTGCCCCGCGAGGATCGCGAGCGGTTCGGATACTACGGATGCGGACCTGCAGGCGCACCGGTTCACGCCCGCCTTCCGCGAACTGCTGGCGTTCGAGGTCGGCCGCGCGCGGCGATGCTGCTCGAGGGCCGCGAGCTCGTGCCGAGGATGCCGAGGAAGATCGCCGTCGACGTCGACCTGTTCTCGCGCGGCGGGCTGGCGATCCTCGACCGGATCGAGCGCCAGGGGTTCGACGTCTGGTCGAGCCGGCCCGAGGTGGGCAAGCTGGCCAAGGTCGGGCTCCTGCTCCGGGCAATGCTGGCGACGGTCCGGGTCGTCGCGGTCCGATCGCAGGTCAGGCGGCCCCTGGCGGAGTCGGCGCACCTGATGGACGCCGCGCTCGCCCGCAGCTACGCTTCTGCGACGACCTCTCGCGGCGCGAGGCGAGGAACTTCTACTGGTCGTTCCGCCTGCTGCCGGCCGAGCGGCGCGCTGGCGATGTCGGCGCTCTACGCCTTCATGCGGCACACCGACGACCTCGCCGACGAGCCCGGCGACCGCCGCGGCGAAGGCCGGGTCGCTCCGACCTGGCGCTCCGACCTCGACGCCGCGCTCGGGCGGTCGGCCCGACGCCTGGCCGGGCCTTCCCGCGCTCGCGGACACGGTGGCCCGGCGAGGCGTCCCCGCGCGGCATCTTCACGAGGTCATCGACGGCGTCGAGATGGATCTGACTCCGCGGGCTTATGCGACGTTCGACGACCTGTACGGCTATTGCTATCGCGTCGCCTCGGCCGTCGGCCTCTGCTGCCTGCAGATCTGGGGCTACGCCTCCGACGGCGGCCGGGCCGAGGCAATGGCCGAGGCGTGCGGCATGGCGCTCCAGCTGACGAACATCCTCCGCGACGTCGGCGAGGATGCGCGCAACGGGCGGATCTATCTGCCTCAAGATGAGCTCGCGCCGGTTCGGCGTGTCGCCCGACGAACTGACGGCCGCGGAGCCTTCGCAGGGGTTGCGGGCGCTGCTTGCGGATCGCAGGCGAAGCGCGCTTATTCGTATTACGAGACGGCCGCCCCGCTCTCGAGGCTCGTGGCGCCGATCGGTCGGCCGGTGCTGGGGGCGATCGCGGGGATCTACCGGGCCCTGCTGACGAGATCGTCCGCCGCGACTACGACGTGCTGTCGGGTCGCGTCCGGATTCCCGGCTGGAGGAAGGCGGCGATCACGCTGGCGGGCGCTGCCGAGCCGATTCGCCGGGGAGGGCCGGTGAGCCCGTTCGTCGAAGCCCGCGCCGCCGCGGGTCGTGATCGTCGGCGGCGGCCTCGCGGGGCTCGCGGCCGCCGTCGGGCTGGCGGGGAAGGACCTGCGACATCACGCTCCTCGAGAGCCGGCCCCGGCTCGGCGGGCGGGCCAGCTCGTTCCCCGACCCCGCGACCGGCGAGCTCGTCGATAACTGCCAGCACGTGAGCATGGCCTGCTGCACGAACCTCGCCGACTTCTGCCGGCGCGTCGGCACGGCCGACCTCTTCCGCCGCGAGCCGGGCGTCCTCTTCCTCTCGCCCGAGGGGCGATATTCGACGCTCAAGGCCGGGCCGTTGCCGGCGCCGCTGCACCTGTCGGGGAGCTTCCTCCGGGCCAATTATCTGACGCTCGTGGAGCGGCTCCGCGTCGCCTACGGGCTCGCCCGGCTCGCGTTCGACAGGGCCCGAGCGTGCCGGGCGAGCCGTTCGAAGACCTGGCTCCGCCGCCACGGGCAGACCGATCGGACGATCGAGCGGTACTGGGCCACGGTGCTCGTCTCGGCCCTGAACGAGCGGCTCGACCGGATGGACGTCGGCCACGCCCGCAAGGTGTTCGTCGACGGCTTCCTCCGCGACCGCGAGGGCTACAAGATGGAGCTGCCGCTCGTCCCGCTCGGCGAGCTGTACGGGACGCGGCTCGAGTCGCTGGCTGGCGGACAACGGGGTGAACGTCCGGCTCACGACCGGCGTCCGCTCGATCGAACTCGATGGCGACGGGGCGGTCTCGGGCGTGATGCTCCGCTCGGGCGATTCGATCCCGGCCGACTTCGTCGTGCTGGCCGTCCCGTTCGACCGGGTCGCCGCGGTACTGCCCGAGGGAGCAATCCGCGCGGATCGCCGGGCTGGCGAGGCTCGGCGAGTTCGACGCGTCGCCGATCACGGGCGTCCATCTCTGGTTCGACCGCGAGGTCTGCCCCGTCGATCACGTCGTCACCGTCGGCCGGCTCATCCAGTGGGTCTTCAACCACACGGCCCTGCAGGGGCGGCGGGCCGGCGAGGGGAAGGGGCAGTATCTCCAGGTCGTCATCAGCGCCTCGTATGATCTGGTGGCGCTCGACAACGCGGCGATCCGCGACCGCGTCCTCGATGACCTTGCGGCCGATCTGGCCGGAGTCGAAACAGGCGACCCTCGAGCGCTGGCGGGTCGTCACGGAGCACGGGGCGACGTTCGCCGTGCGGCCCGGCGTCGACGCGATCCGACCTCGGCAGCGGACGGAGATCGACGGCCTCTTCCTCGCGGGCGACTGGACCGACACCGGCTGGCCCGCGACGATGGAGGGGGCCGTCCGCGCCGGCTACAAGGCGGCCGAGGGCGTGCTCGCCGACCTCGACCGGCCCGAGGTCCTGATCCGCCCCGACCTGCCGGGCGGGTGGCTCTCGCGACAGCTGCTCGGGCCGCCGAGGTGGGACGCGCCGGGGCGGGCGCGGTGATCAGGATTCGGGCGTGACCTCGACGGGCTCGGGCTCGTCGCGGGGACAGCCTCGAGCGCCTCGGCCAGTTCGACCGAGAATCCCGGCGGCCGCCGCGGGCGGTCGGCGACGCGGTCGAAGCCGTCGATGGCCGAGCCGCTCAGGACGACCGCGGCGAAACCGTAGCCGACGAGGCTCACCAGGCATTCGATCAGACGGGTCACGATCGCGTCGTGCCTGAGCTCGATCGTTCTGGCAGGAAAGCTCCCGAAAAGGACCTGCACCTGCGGCGTACTGCTGCGGGGGCGATGTCGAGGACGTAGGGCATGATCGGCGCCGTGAACACGAACTCGCCCCTGCCGTTGATCGGGAAGAGGCAGAGTAAGTAACCGCCGTTTAGCACGAAGAGCACGGCCACGATCGCCACGATCGCCCGGGTCGTGCTCCTGAGATGGAGCGAGAGGAACGAGCCGAGCGCCAGCGCGAATGCCGTGTAGGTTGCGAACAGGGCGAGCGTCAGCGCGTAGCCGAGCGGATGGATCGCGCCGGCGACCAGGCCGAACGTCCAGAGAAAGAGCGCAGTGACGACGGGGACTCGCCAGCGATGGAGGGCGCCGAGGGCCTTGCCGCGGAGGATCTCGGCGCCGTTCAAAGGGCTGGCCAGAAGGCTGATCCAGGTGTGGTCCTCGCGCTCGGAGGGGAGGCCCGCCGCGGTCGTGCCGGCCAGGGCGACGATCCAGATCATCGCGGCCACGGCGGCGGCCGGCGCAATCATGGCGTTGAGCTCGTTGCGCACCGTGTGGACGACGCCGGCCGGGGCGTCGCCGTAGCTGTACTTCGCCAGCTCGGCGAACGCGGGTCGGCCGAGGTCGAGCAGGGATTCGCCGAGGAAGACGGCCGCGAAGACCGTCGCCAGGAAGCCGATCGAGCGGAGCATCGGCCCGAGCCGCGCGACGTGCCGCTCCTTCCACGCCATCGGGTCGTCGCCCACCGGCGGCCGTCCGAAAATGCGACCGATCCGGCCGGCGGCGGGCCTCGTCCACGACTCGGCCGAGCGGCCCCCGTCGAGGTCCGCGGAGGCCGGCCGGAGACGCCAGACGGCCAGGGCGACGAACACGAGCCCGAAGGCGACCTGAAACGCTGCCATCCGGACAAGCGTGACCGAGAGGCCCGGCGCGGGGTTCGCGAGGTACGCGAGCTGGAACGGGTCGAGCCCTTCGAGGGCCCGGACGACCCGACCGACCCAGCGCGTGGCCGTGACGGACGTCGGGTCGAAGAACGCTCGGAGCAGCGGCATCGCGCCGAGGCAGATCAGCTCGAGGAGGTACGTCACCAGGATCGCGTCGCGCCGCCGCCGCATCTGCGACGAGACGAAGATCGCGAGGCCGGCCACGGCGAAGGCGGTCGTCAGCGTGCCGGCGAACGCCGCGAGGATCAGGGGCGGGTCGAGGCCGCCGAAGAGGCTGAGCATGGCCATGATCGGCAGGCCCGTGAGCACGAGCACGACCAGCTGGAGCATCCGCGCGGCCAGCTTGCCGACGACGATCTCGAAGCTGGAAAGCCGGCTCGCCAGGATGTCGTGCAGGGTCCTCCGGTGCCGCTCGTCGGCGATCGTGCCGGCGACCATCGCCGGCGTCAGGCACAGCACGGCCCCGACCTGCGCGAGCAGGAACGTCGCGAAGATGTGCGAGGCCATGACCGTCAGGAAGGCGAACCCGGGAACGCCCGGATGGCTCATGCTCGCCCAGTCGTGGCTCGCCGCCTCGTAGGTCGAGCCGACGAGCAGCAGGACCATCAGCCCGTAGATCAGCCGCGCGGCGTAATACGCGCCGCCGCCGCGAGGTCGTCACCAACTCGGCGTGGAAGACGGGGCCGAGGAACATCGACGACCTCGCCGCTTTCTCTTACAGATGTCCGACGAAAGTCTCGCACATCGTGGCAGCGATCGCAAGCGGCTAGCCGTTCGCCTCGGCTTTACGAGGCCGGGGTCGTGTCGTCGCGGAGGCGGAAAAGCGCCTGCTGGGCCTCGGAGTCGAAGGGGTTCATCTTGACGGCGATGGCGTACCAGGCGCGGGCCTCGGGCAGGCGGCCGACGGCGGCGCAGCGCGGCGCCCAGCTCGCGGACGAGGGCGGCGTCCTTCGAGGCACCTGGCGTGGCGGCGCGCTGGACGAGCGTCCCGAGCCGCTCGTGTCGGGCCGAGAGATCGAGGTAGGTCCTGGCTTCCTTCTCGTCGACGCGCTGCAGGGCGTGGGCGAGGCCGAAGATGGCGTCGCGATTGTTCGGCTCGGCGGCCACGGCCTCGCGGAAGGCGGCGACGGCCGCCTTGTCGTCGCCGTGGGCGATCGCCATCCGGCCGCGGAGGAGCGACAGACCGACGTGAGACCTCGACCCGCCGGCGAGCAGCGTCTCAGCGGTCTTCGCATCGCCTCGATCCAGCGCGATCTGCGCGCGGATGGCGCGGGCGTCGTCGTCGTCGGGGCCGAGCATCGCGATCGCCGCCTCGGCCTCGTCGTAGCGGCTCAGTCGCCGGAGCATCTCCGCCAGGGCGATCCGCGCGTGGCGGTCCTCAGGGTCGGCGGCGACGAACGTGGCGAGCTTCGCAGCAGATTCGCCCGGCTCCCAGACCACTCCGCGGGTCAGGCACCAGGTGAACACCTGGTCGAACCGGAGCGGCTCGCATTCGCTCAGCTCGCGGAACTCGTCGCTCAGCTCGCGGCGGCGGAGCTCGTATCCGAGGATGAAGATCAGCTCGCTGTGGGCTCGGCACATCTTGGGCTGAAGGCGGATCGCGTGGCGGAAGTGATCCTCGGCAATCCGCGTCCGGTTCCTCCGCAACTCGAGCTGCCCCGCCTGGAGCCTCGCCTGCGCGGCGAGACGATGGTCGTCGGGCACCGCGGCAAGCTCAGCCAGGGCGTCGTCGACCCGGTCGCGTGCCATGAGGAGCTGCGCCCGGAGCATGTGATCGTCGGGCGTCGGCGACCGCAAGCGGCCGACCCGCTCCATCAGCGCCTCGGCCTTATCGAACTGGCGGGCGTCGAATGCGGCCCGAGCCTCGTTCCAGATCGCCTCGGGGTCCTGTCGCCAGCAGCCCGGCGTGAGGACGGCGAGCAGAACGATCGCGAGGCCGGCCGGGCGGTGCATCACTTCGCGCCTCCGGCCGCGACCCCGTCCCTCGGCTCCACGACCTTGAGGGCCTGGTTCGGCCTGACGTTCTCGAGCACCTGCTCGGTGCCCGAGGGCCAGCGGAGCGTGATCTTATCGACGAGCGGCGCCTTGCCCAGGCCGATCAGGACGCGGCCATCGTTGGTGGACTCCATGCTGCAGCCGCCCTTCCGCTGGCGCCAGATCGTCCGCGGGCCGACCTGCACCTTAATCAGCGTGCCGATCGCGTCGCGATTGCTCTTCGTGCCGACCAGGTCGAGCCGGATCCAGGTATTGCCGTTCATTGGCGTGTCGTTGCGCAGCACGGCCGGCGGGGCGTCCTTGTGGTTGACGACGATGTCGATGTCGCCGTCGTTGTCGAGATCGCCGAACGCGGCGCCTCGGCCGACGTGCTTCCCGTCGAAGTAGGGGCCGACGTCGCGGGTCGAGAGCTTGAACCGCCGGCCGTCGATGTTGCGGTGCAGCAGCGGCGGCTCCTCGTAGTCGATGTCCTGGCCGAGCAGCTTGCGGTTGTCGTCGACGTGGCCGTTGGTCACGAAGCAGTCGGGCCAGCCGTCGCCGTCGAAGTCGAACAGGCCCGTCCCCCACTTCACGTACGGCATGCTGTCGGCGGCCAGGCCGAAGAAGGTCGTCGTGTCGAGGAACGACGCCTTGCCCAGGTTCTGGTAGAGCGTGTCGGGCTCGTTCGAGAAGTTGGTGACGAACAGCTCTGGCAGCCCGTCGCCGTTGACGTCCTCGGCGTCGACGCCCATGCCCGACTGCGTCTGGCCGTTCAGGTTCAGCGAGGCGCCGGCCGTGTCGGTGATGTCCTCGAACTTCCCTTCGCCCTTGTTGAGGAAGGTGAAGTTCGGGTTCATGTCGTTGGCGACCCAGAGGTCGATTTTGCCGTCGAGGTCGATGTCGCAGGCGACGACCCCGAACCCGTGGCCGTCGTCACGCCCGCGCAACGCCTTCGATACCGGGTCGTAGATGACCTTGTCGTACACGTCGGTGAATGTGCCGTCGCCGTTGTTCCGGTAGAAGAAGTGTTTGGTCGTCTTGATCAGCCGCGGGTTGCAATAGAGGCGGACGTTCTTCTCCTTGTCGCCGCAGAAGATGTCGTCCTCGGGCAGCTTCCACCGGCCGTAGTTGGCGACGTAGATGTCGAGGTCGCCATCGTTGTCGTAGTCGAGCAGGCGCCGCCCGACGACCAGCCGTCGCGGTCGATGCCCGCTTTCTTGCTGATATCGGTGAACGTGCCGTTGCCATTGTTGAGGTAGAGGACGTTCGGGCCGTAGTTGCAGAGGAAGACGTCGGCGTCGCCGTCGTTGTCGAGGTCGCCGGCGATGATGCCGTGGCAATACCCCTCGAAGCCGAGGCCGCTCTCCTTCGTCACGTCCTTGAACTTGCCGCCGCCGAGGTTCTTGTAGAGCCTGTTCGGGCCCGTCTTGCGGGAGCCGACGGGGAAGATACGTGCCGGTGGCGAAGTAAATGTCGAGCTTGCCGTCGCCGTCGTAGTCGAACAGCGCCACGCCCGAGCCGTTGGCCGTCGGGAAGTGCTTGGTGGCCGACTCCATGCCCGACACCTCGACGAAGTCGATCCCGGCCTCCTTGGTGATGTCGGTGAAGCGGAACGGGCTGGGGTCTTGCGGGATGTTCTGGTTTGGGACGACCGGGGCGAGGTCGGCCAGTCGGTCGCCCTCGATCTTCGAGGTCGACTTCGGCGGCGACGTACCGGGCTTCGCGGGCGTCGGGACCTTTGCGGAGATCGAATGACCCGACCCCGAACCGCCGCCGGGCGAGGCGGTGCCGCCGTTGCAGCCGGCGACCAGGGCCAGAACGGCGACCGGCACCGCCAGCCGGCCGGGGGACGACGCGGGCGACTTCATCAAGGGATGCCTCGGCTGGACGATTTCGGCGGAGATGGCGGGTCGGAAGACGGGACCTCGTGACATCCCTCATTGTAACAGGCTGCCCGCTCGTGGGAGAACCCGCGCCACGGGCGGGTCGTGGGGCGGCTTGGGCCCGGGGACGGGGTGCCCGGTGCATCGCTATGTCGGGGGCGAATCCGAATGTTCGCCTCGACCGAACCTGAGACCGTCTGCCGAAGGAACCCAAGCGTCCGCCTTTTGTTCGCGAAGGCGCGGCCCCGTGCGGAATTTCGGGTCGAGCGGGCCCGCGCGGGCGGGCGAGCCGCGGGCGTGTCCCGACGCTGTCCCGCGTCGTCCGAACCCAAGACCCGCCCCGCGCGGACCCGGGCCCTGGCGCCGACCGAACCCGAGCGTACGCTCTTCGTTCGCGAAGGTGCGGCGTCGTGCAGGACAGCCCCGCGGCCGGCTCGCCGGGGAGCAGGCCTACATCATCGCGAATCGAGGCCCCGCCGTTCTCCGATTCCGTGGTCGCCCTCCACCGCGAAGCTCGACCTCAAACCGAACCTCGACCGACCGCCACCATCGGCATCTCGTCTGCATGCGGTCGGGCGACTAGGGAAGAGGCACCGGGCTTGCGGCGCGTCGGCCCGCTTTCACGCAAGGCTCCTCCGAAAAGATGGTAAATCCGGAGCATCCGGGTAATCTGGCTCGGGTTTACCGTGCGGTCGGGGGCATTGATGGGGCGATGAAAGTACGGGGTCCCGGCCGCATCCCCCGGCGGTTGGACGAGGTAGACAACAGGGAGAGGTTCGATGCAACGCGCTGGGAGTACGGAGATCGGGCGGGCGCTGGTGATCCTGGCCGTCCTGGGTCCGTCCGTCGGCGGGCGGGTCGTCGCGCAGACCGGGATGGCACCCGCATCGCCGAGCTACGCGGCGGCGGTGAAGTCGATCGACACGATCCGCGATGGATGGCAGACCGCGGCGCCGCCGGAGGCGCCGGGCTGGTATAGCTTCTTCGACGACCTCCGCCGCGACTTCGATGGATACGCGAACGCCGCGAGCTGGTCCGACCGGCTGGCGGCACTGGAGCGGATCGAGGGCGGCGCCGAGAAGCTCGCCGCCGCGTCCTGGTGGGCCCCCGCCGCCGAGCTCCGCACGGCCTTGCTCGAGTGGGTTCGCCCGAGGCTCCGCCTGGCCCGCGCCGAGAAGACGCTCGCCGACGCCCTCGCCGGGCCCGGCCAGGGCGACGAGAAGAATCGCAAGGACTGGGCGACGTTCGTCGACCAGCAGCTCGGCGGCCCGCTCCGCGACTACGAGGCGGCGAAGACGGTCCAGGCCCGCCACGAGGCGAGCGAGCGGCTCCACCAGGCGCTGGAGGCGCTCCGCAAGACGGCCTCCTGGCCCTACGCGGCCCAGCTCCAGGCCGCGGCCGACGACCTGTTCAACGCACCCAACCTCGACGTGTCAGCCGACGTCAACGCGCTCTTCCCGGTCCTCTCGCGCAGGTCGTCCAGAGCGGGCCGATCGTCCGGCACGGCTACGTCTCGCAGGTCACCGCCGGCCCTTACGCCGGATTCGGGCTGCTGGCCTGCGACCAGGGCATCGCCTTCACGAACAGCCAGTACCTGACGAGCGTCACGCCGATCACCGACTTCGAGCGGCAGGTCGAGAGCGACCCCCAGGGCCGTCGCGCGGCCAAGCTCTATCACTTCGGCGCGACGTCGACCGACAGCGGGTTGCTGACGATCACGGCCATCCTCACGCCGTACGGGATCCAGTTGCAGCCGGCGAACTCGCACAACGTCAACGCCCGGATCTGCTCGGTCCCGACGCCGGGGAAGGGACTGACCCGCGGGATCGCGGCGCTGATCGGCCTGAATCGAGCAGAACATCAACGACAAGGTCTACGAGTCGGCGATCGGCCGGATCAAGCAGAACGTCGTCAAGGAGTCGGCCGAGGAGGCGTCGGAGCGGGCCGCGGCCGCCCAGGCGCAGGAGAACGCCAAGATCCACAACGTGCTGCCCGGCGACGGCACGGCGCGGGTCAAGGAGATCGAGATCGACCGCCTGAGCCTGCGCTCGCAGCCGACGAACGCCCTGATCGGCGGCCGGCTCGTCTGGTCGGGCGTGGCCGCGCCGCAGGTCGGCGCCGATGCCGCCTCAGCCGCCGAAGCTCCTCGTGCCCGCGCCGGGGCTCTCGGCCGATGTCCACCTCGCCTCGGTCGCGAACAACCTGCTCGGCGGCTACCTCCAGTCGCCCGAGGCGGCCGACGTTCAGAACATCATGATCGAGGTCCACAAGCCGGCCCCGGGCGAGAAGCCGAAGGACGCCGTGAAGATCGAGAAGAATGTCGACTTCCCGGCGTACCTGAAGCAGCGTCGACGCCGCGGCGGTTCAGAACGACCCGTCGGTCAGCAGTTGATCCGGATCACCAAGCCGCCGCGTGCTGCCCGAGGTCGCCGTCGACGCCCGCGGCTACCTCGTCGCGATCGTGCACGACCTCCAGATCGATCTGCCCGTGCCGGCCCAGATGGCGAACTCGCCGCTGGCCGGCGCCAAGGCGAAGATCTACCGGCTCGACGCCAAGACGGCCGAGTTCGTCTTCGAGATCAAGCCCGTCACGCAGCCCGACGGCACGATCCGGCTGACGGGCAACCTGAAGGAGCTGAACACGTCGCCCGGCTCGCGGGTGCTGGCGATCAACGACGACGAGGCGAAAGCCCTGCCGCTCGACCCGTTCCGGAGCGTGCTGATCTACCAGGGCTTCGCCAACGCGATCAAGGCCAAGCCGCTCGACCTGCCGGTGCAGAACCTCAAGCTGCAGGGGCTACGTGATCACCTCGATCAGCGACCTCGACCCGACTGGCTGGATGCGGATCGTCCTGACCCCGACGGGCGAGCGCCCGCTCCGGCCAGCCGCGACGGCCGCCGCCGCGACGGCTCGCCACGCCGCGCCGCCGCGGTCGCGACGACCGCAGCGACGACGTCTCCGTAGCGCTGAGCGGGCACATCCGCCCTGGTCAGGCGTCCGCACTGTGCGGACCCTACCGGAGCGTCCGATCTCACGGCCTCGTCAGCCCGAGCACCCGCAAGGTCTCGTCGTAGACCTCGCTCCACCGACCCCACGCCGTCTACCGAGCGGTAGAGCTGGGGATACGTCTCGCGGTAGTGCGCGACGATCGGCTCGGTCTGCTCGTCGTAGAGCCGCTGGCGGAACTCGACGACCTCCATCGTGTCGTCCTTCCGGCGCTCGAGCCGGGTGCCGTCGATGTCGCAGGTCTCGGGCAGCTTCGGCGGCCGGGCGACGACGTGGTACGTGGTGCCGCAGACCGGGCAGACCCGGCGGCCGGTCATCCGCGACACCGCCTCGTCGCGCGAGAGGACGATCTCGAGGTAGCAGTCGATCGCGAAGCCGAGCTTCCGTTCGAACCCCTCGAGCAGCTCGCCCTGGCCGAGGGTGCGCGGGAAGCCGTCGAAGAGCAGCCGGGCCGACTCGGGCGACGTGAGGTTGTGCTCGAGCAGCTCGAAGATGAGCCGGTCGGGCACGAGGTCGCCGCGGAGCAGGTGATTCTCGACGCGATGGCCGAGCGAGTCGCCGCGGCGGATCGCCTCGCGGAGCATCTCGCCGGTCCGGACGAGCTGGTAGCCGAAGTCGGCGCCGAGGCGCTCGGCCAGGCTGCTCTTGCCGCTCCCGGGCCGGCCGAAGATGACCAGGTGCTGCGGGGGCTTCGCCGGGGACAAGATCGTCCTCCTCTCCGACGGGACGTGGGCGCAGGATGGGGGTTCCATCCTAGGTGACGACCACGCCCGTTGGAAAGGGGACTTCACGGCGACTGGTCCGGCGGCGATCGGCCTCAGCCCTTCGGGACGAGGGCGAACCGGTGCGGCTGCGGGCCGGGCCGCCTCGCGGCGCCGGGCGACGATCACCGCCTCGATCCCGTCGAGCCCCTCCATCGCCTTCCTCGCCGACTCGGCGGTGTCGCCCTTCTCGAACGGCACCTGCATCTCGCGCCAGCGGGAGAAATGGAGGTCGTTGTGCTTGATCGTCACGCAAGGACGCCCGCCGCCTGGCGGAGCATCGGCGTCGTCTCGGTCGCGAGGTTCACCCCGGCGGCGAGCGCCTCGCGGTCGAAGTCGCCGATGGCCTTGCCGTCGATCTCGAGCGTGTACTGCGGCTTCGCCAGGTTCGTCACCTTGAGGACCTCGCGATCGAGGTCGTCGATCACGCTCGAGGACCGCAGCGCGAGCTTCGTGGCGGCGTCGGCCATGTTGATCGGCAGCGGTAGGGCCGGCGTCAGTCTCCGTCCAGGTGATCTTGCCGTCGCCGCTGACGACCGTCTCGACCTTGCTGTTCTTCGCCTCGACGATCCGTGCCGGGGCCGAGTCGCCGCCCGCGTCGATGGCGACCTCCGAGACGATCGCCGGCGCATGCCAGGCCTTGAGCAGCGCGGCGGCCATGAGGAGCTGGCCCGACTTGTCGGGGTGGACCCGGTCCGGGTTGAGCTTCGGGGCGAGCGACGGGTCGGCGGCCAGGGCGCGGCGGGTGGCGTCGACGACGGGGCCGTTCAGGTCGGCGACGGTCGCGCCCGGTCTCCTTGGCCAGCGCCTCGACGAAGTCGCCGTAGCGGACGAGGACCTCGTTGTATCCGCCTGGGAAGTTGGGCGGGCGGGTCACGTCGTCGTACGGCGAGGGCCGGATCAGCGTGAGCCGGACGCCCGGCAGCTCGCTCTTGAGCCGCTCGACGATGTGGCGGTAGCCCTTCGTGTAGGTGTCGTAAATCTTCTGGTCGAACGGCCGGTAGCTCGCGTCGTTCATGCCGAGCATGATCGTCACGACGGTCGGCTTGTAGGCGATCACGTCGCGGTCGAGCCGCACGTCGATCGGCCCGCCGCCGCCGCCGGTGACGCGGTCGCCGCCCCAGCCCGAGTGGACGAAGTCGACCTTCATCTCGGGGAACCGGGTGACGACGTATGCCTCGGTGTAGAGGGTGTAGAGCCGCTGGTCGGTGATGCTGTCGCCGTAGAAGACGACGCGGTCGCCGTCCTTCAGATAGAACGGCTCATCGGCCCGGAGCGACGGCCGGCGCGGCGAGCGCCAGGCAGGAGGAGGGCGGGGCGTGCGAGACGCATGCGGGTGCCTTTCGTGGGGATGTCGAGGTGCGAATCCGAAGGCGCTCCGTCTCACGCGAGCAGGCCGTCGACGACCTGCCCGTACACGTCCGTCAGGCGATAATCACGCCCGCTGTAGCGGTAAGTCAAGCGGGTGTGATCGAGTCCCATCAGGTGCAGGATCGTCGCGTGCAGGTCGTGGACGTGGACCTTGTCCTCGACGGCGTTCCAGCCGAACTCGTCGGTCGCGCCGTGGACGTGCCCGCGCTTCACGCCGCCGCCGGCCAGCCACATGGTGAAGCCGAACGGATGATGCTCGCGGCCGTTCGTCCCCTCGGCCGTCGGCGTGCGGCCGAACTCGCCGCCCCAGACGACGAGCGTGTCGTCCAGAAGGCCGCTGCCCTTCAGGTCGTCGAGCAGCCCAGCGACCGGCTTGTCGGTCGCGGCGCAGTTGTTCGGGCAGCTCGGTCTTGAGCCCGCCGTGCTGGTCCCAGAGCTGGCAGCTCTTGCGCTTGGATGTCTCGGTGTGATAGACCTGCACGAACCGCACGCCCCGCTCGGCGAGCCGCCGGGCCATCAGGCATTGCATGCCGAAGATCCGGGTGACCGGATCGTCCAGCCCGTACAGGTCGCGCGTCGCCGTCGACTCGCTGGCGACGTCGAACGCCTCGGGCGCCCTCGGCTGCATCCGGAAGGCCAGCTCGAACGACTCGATCCGCGCGGCGAGCCGGCTGTCCTCCTCGCGGCCCTTGCGTGCAGCTCGTTGAGCTTCCGCAGCGCGTCGAGCTGCGTCCGCTGCTGGCTCGTGCTGAAGGCCGCGTTCTTGAGATTGGCGATCGGATCTTTGAGATCGGAGATCAGAGTCCCCTGATACGCGGCCGGCAGGAAGCTGACGACCAGAGCGGCGCCCCTGCGCCGGCTGGCTCGGGCTGATGACGACGAAGCCGGGCAGGTCGTGGTTCTCGCTGCCGAGGCCGTACATCAGCCACGAGCCGAGGCTCGGCCGCGAGAACGTCTGCTCCCCGGTGTTCATCTGGAGGCAGGCGCCGTTGTGGTTGATGTTGTCGGCGACCATCGAGCGGATCACGCAGAGGTCGTCGGCCCGCTTCGCGAGGTTCGGCAGCAGGTCGCTGACGTCGAGGCCGGCCCGCCCGTACTTCTGGAACTTGAAAGGGGACCGGAGCAGGTTCCCCGTCCTGCGTGCGTTCCAGATGCGGCATGGCGAACGGCAGCGGTTTGCCGTTGTCGCGAGCGAGCCGGGGCTTCGGGTCGAAGAGATCGACGTGCGACGGGCCGCCCGACATGAAGAGGAAGATCACCCGTTTCGCGCACGCCGGGTACATCGGCGGGCGGACGGCCAGCGGGTCGGCAGGGTCCTGGCTCTTCGACGTATCGGCCCGCGCCTCGTCGGCCAGGAGCGATGCCAGGCCGAGGAGGCCGAAGCCGTTCGCGAACCGGGCGAGGACCTGGCGGCGATTGGGGTGCACTCTTGCTTTTTTCGGCTCGTCCATCGGTTCCCCCTCGTTCCCGCGCTCGGCGCGGGAACGAGAATCCGCCTCAATCGAAGAACAGAAATTCATTCCCGCAGACCAGCACATGCGCGTAGGCCGTCCAAGCCGACGGGTCGTCGCCCGCCCAGACGATTCCGCGGCCCACGCCGATCTCCTCCCTCGTCGCCGGCCTCCCGTAGGCCAGCCGATACGCCCGATCGATCCGCGCCTCGGTCGTCGCGGCCTCGCGCCGGACGCGCTCGGCGAAGGCCCTCGCCTGATCCAGCACGAAGGGGTTGTTGAGCAAGAAGAGGGCCTGCGGCGCGACGGTCGAGACGACCCGTTTGTCGACCATCGCCGTCGAGTCGGCCGCGTCGAAGAGCGGGCCGAACGAGGAGCGGTCGGAGCGGATCGTCATCAGGTAGAGGGTGCGGCGGGGAAGACTGAAGTCACGGTAGGCCGGGCCGCCCGTCGTCGGTTCGAGCCGGCCCGCGACAGAGAGCAACGAGTCGCGGATCGCCTCGGACTCGAGCCGGCGGCGGTTCATCCGGCCGAAGAGGCGGTTCTCGGGGTCGAGCCTCAACGAGTCGGCCGGGGCCGTCGCGGACTGCCCGTAGGCGGCCGAATTCATGATGAGTCGGTGCATCGCCTTGATCGACCAGCCCGAGGCGATGAAGCGTCGCGACAGGTAATCGAGCAGGGCGGGATCCGAGGGCGGCTCACCGAGCTTGCCGAAGTTGCTCGGCGTGCGGACGATCCCCTCGCCGAAGTGGTATTGCCAGATCCGGTTCGACCATCACGCGGGCCGTCAGCGGATGCTCTGGCCTCGCCAGCCACCGGGCCAGCTCGAGCCGGCCGCTGCCCTTCGTGATCGTCGGCTGCGACTCGCCGGCGAGGATCGTCGGGAACCGACGCGGGACGACCGGGCCGAGCCGGGAGTATTCGCCGCGGATCTGAATCCGGGCGTCCCTGATTCCTTCGTACGCACTCTTCGGCACACCTCCTTCACGGGCAACGAGCGCGACGGGAATGGGCGGCGGCGGGCTAGCCCGCATCGCGTCGATCTCGACCTGGCGGCGCGAGAGCCGGGCTTGATATTCCGGGAGAGTTCGCCCGGGCCCGGGTAGAACGGACCGCCGGGGGACGTCAGCTCATCGGCGAGCTTCCCGCCGTTTGAGGCCCGCTCGACGGCGAATGTCGCGGATTCGAGCGCCTTGCCGTCCCCCCTGTCGAGGGTGTCGAGCCAGGCCGCGAGTGGGACGGAGCTGCCGCGGCGAGCCGTACCCATGGGATCGAGCCGGACGAACCGCCAGACATCCGGCCGGCCCGCGCGGTCGGCGTGCGGGTTCCCCTTGCCGCCCCGCAACAGGTCCGGCACGAGGTCGGCGGTCAGGTTCCACGCAGCATCGCCGGCGGGCGTGATCGTCAGGTCGATCGTGGTCGTGTCGAACGAGTATTCGCCCTTCGGGGCAACGACCAGTCGGATCGCGTCGCCCGGGGCGACGGTCGCGGCGATCGGCCCGATCGCAGCCTTGCCGCCGTTGGGAAGGTCGCCGGCACCGAGGGCACGCCACGAGCGGCCCCGGCGATGCTCGACGCTCCAGGTCACGCCGTTGCCGCCGTTCGGGTCGGCGTCGGCGACGCGGCCTGCGACCGTTACGGGCCCCGAGATCGGGCTCGACCAGACGACGGCCGCCGGCTCGGTCGGGCCGGGGTGGAGGTCGACCGAGCGGGGCGGCAGGGTGAGAGTGCCGACCGCGATGGGGGCATCCGTACGGTTGACGCCCACCCAGGGCGGGTCGGCCGGGCCGGTCCAGACGTCGAAGCCGGGCGTCCCCGAGGCCGACTTCACGGGGCGGTCGAGGATCGCACCGTCGCTCGAAAGGCCGAGCGTATCGAGCCATCGTCTCAGCATTGCGGGCTCGACGCCCCAGCCCACGGCGACGTCGTCAAGCGAGGCCGACTCCGAGGTCGCGAAGTCAGCCGCCGCGCGGAGGTAGTCGGCCGTCCGGGGGAGCTCAGCGCAGTGCGAAAGAGCGCGACGCGGAATCGATCGCCAACTTCTGCTCTTTTTCAAGCGATGCCAGCCGAGCCTTATACGCCTCGGCCGCGGCCATCGTCGAGGCGGGGACGATCGGCGTCCTGAGCATCGGCGATCCCGCGGTCTTCGCGCCGGGATCGGGCAGGATGTGCGTGCTGAAGAAGATGCCGGCCAGGCCGTAATAGTCGGCGCTGGAGATCGGGTCGAACTTGTGGTCGTGGCACCGGGCGCAGGCGAGGGTGAGGCCCATAAAGCGCGACCGACCACGTCGACCTGGTCGGCGACGATGTCGGTCATCATCTTCTCCTTGTCCGCATCGCCGGTGCCCCACTCGCCGATGGTCAGCAGGCCCGTGGCGACCATGCCCTCGCCGTTGAAGCCGCCGGGGCCAGGTCCGGGAAGGAGGTCGCCCGCGATCTGGTCGATGAGGAACCTGTCGTAGGGCTCGTCGCGGTTGAAGGCGGCGACGACCCAGTCGCGATAGCGCCAGGCCTCCGTGATGTCGTCGGACCCGCCGACGCCGCGGGCGTCGCGCGAGTCGGCGTAACGGACGAGGTCGAGCCAGTGCCGGCCCCAACGCTCCCCGTACCGGGGCGACGCGAGCAGGCGATCGACGACCTTCGCGAAGGCATCCGGAGTTCGGTCATCGACGAATGCCTCGACCTCCTCGGGAGTCGGCGGCAGGCCGATCAGGTCGAACGTCGCGCGGCGGATCAGCGTCAGGCGGTCGGCCGGCGGGGCGGGCTTGAGGCCCTTCCGCTCGAGAGCGGCGAGGATGAAGCGATCGAGGTCGGATTTCGGCCAGGCCGAATCTGACACGGGCGGCGGCGCTGGATCTGTAAGCGGCTGGTAGGACCAGTGCTTACGCTGCTCGTCGGAAATCCGCCAGGCAGACTTGGCGGTCGCGGGCGTGGATTCGGATGCGGCCGATGGCCACGGGAGCCCACGCTCAACCCACTTTGTCAGAACGGCGATCTCGGCGTCGGCGAGCTTGGCCTTGGGCGGCATCTTGGGCTCCTCGACGTAGCGGATCGCAGCGACGATCGCGCTCTTGTCGGGCGTGCCCGGCACGGCCGCGGGGCCCGAGTCGCCCCCCTTGAGGACCGACTCGCGCGAGGTAAGTCGCAGGCCGCCCTTGACCTTCGCCGACCCGCCGTGGCACTCGGCACACCGCGCGATCAGGATTGGACGGACTTGCGTCTCGAAGAACTCATCGCCCGACGGATCGCCCGCACGTGCCGCGACCGGGGCGACGAGCGCGACCAGGACGGCGAAAAGGGGGAGGATCGTCGAGGCCGTCGGGCGGGGCATCGGGTGCGACCCTCGCGGAGGGGGTGCGGGATCGAAGAAGGCGGGTGTTCATGGAATGTTAAACGAGGGCATGCGCCTGCGTCGAGTGCCATCCGTCGCCGACCTCAGTTGGTCTCGACCCCCGGGGCACCGGTCCGCTAGGCTGGAGGGAACGACCGATTTCAGCGATATTAGGATAGCCCGGAGCCGGCATGGCGAAGATCGACCACCACGTTCACACGACCCGCTACTCCCCCGACAGCGATATCCGACCCCGTGAGTTGATCGAGGCCGCGCTTGCGGCCGGGCTCGACGGGGTGGTCATCACGGAGCACGACGCCCAGTGGCAGCCCGACGAGCTGGCCGAGGTGGCACGGGAGGCTGATGGGCTCGTCGTCCTTTCCGGAGTCGAGGTCTCGGCCCGGGAGGGTCACTTCCTCGTCTATGGCCTGCCCGACCTTGACGATATCGAGGCCGGCATCGGGCTCGGTGAGCTGATCGCCGTCGCGGACCGGCACGGGGCGGCCGTCGTCGCGGCCCATCCGTTCCGCTGGGATCAGGATTTCGAGGCCATCGCCGCCGAGCATGGCAGGGGGCTGGCGGGGGTCGAGCTGGTCAGCAACAACGTCACGCCCGAGACTCGCGCCATGACCGCGCGGGTCGCGGATCGGTTCGGATTCCCGACGACCGGCTCGAGCGACGGCCACCAGCCCGAGGTCGTCGGCTGCTACTGCACCGAGTTCCCCGGCCCGATCCGGACCATGGCGGATTTCGTCGCCGCACTGAAGCGCGGTGACGGCCATCCGCAGCACCGCGAGGGGGTCTGGCTCGCCAGCGGCCCGGTCGGCTGAGCGGACATCACTGGGCGGGGCCGGCGGCCTGGAGCGCGTCCTGACGCGCCTGCCAGTCGTCGTGTGCACGCCTCGCACGGCGGGCGAGCTCGTCGATGTCGACGCGGAGCGCATAGAGTGACCGCGAAGCGATCGGCCCAGCCAGGAGATCCCGGCCGATGGCGACCGCCTCGCGGTAGGTGTCATCGGCGAGTTCGGGCCCGAGCGCGGGAGCGATGGCATCGAGCGCGTCGAGCGACCCACGGAGGGCGAGCGCGTCCTTTACGCGCTGCGCGGCCGGCCGCTCGGCGACGGCCCCGACCTGCGCGAGCACTTCTAGGGCGGACGAGGCGTCGGATCCGAGCGCCCGGGTCGGGTCGCCGTGGCGGGCCGCCTCGTCGAGCGAGGCCAGGGCCCGGTCAAAGGCGACTCGCTCCGAGGCGACGTGCAGGGTGGCGATCGAGGGGATCAGGGCGCCGTCGATCCTCCTGAGTCCCTCAGTCGCCTCGCGTAGCGCGGCGGCGCGGCGGGCCCGGGCTAACTCGCCCCGGGCCACGTAGGCCTGGGCGACGACACAGCCGATCACGACCAGCGCCGCGATCCACCCGGCGAGCTTCCGGGCCAGCGGCGAGCTGCGGACGAGCCTCGGATGAAGGAAGCCGAGCGCCGCGCCCGCGATGGCTCCGCCGGCGTGGCCGTAGTTGTCGATCCTCGTCATCCAGGCCACGCCGAGGATCGCGGTGATGACAAGCACGGCGACCATCTGGTCTCGGAGGAAAGCGCCGACCCGCGTCCGGGACCGCCATCCGACGACCATGCCGAGGCCGATCAGCCCGAGCAGGACGGTCGAGCCGCCCCCGGCGTGGATCTCCTGCGCCGCGGCCGGCGCCCCGCCGGCCAGCGCCGCGGGCAGCACGCGGGCCAGGCCGTGCGACTGGAGCCACGCCCGTCCGAGCGCGACTGCCTGGCGCATCAGGACGCCCAGTAGATTGCCCGCCGCGCCGAGCCCGAGGCAAATCGCCAGGAAGTGCCGGCCGCCATACCAAGGCTCCATCAAGCGGCCGAGCTGGATCATGCCGATCAGGTTCATCGCCAGGTGCGCGAGGCCGAAGTGGATGAAGGATGCCGTGAGCACTCGCCAGTATTCGCCCCGGGCGAAGTCTGCGCCAGGTCAGGTCGCCGAAGAGCTCGGTAATCGACGGGTCGACCGACCCGAACTCCATGAAACCCCCGCCCGTCCCGAAGCCGCCCTGGACGGCGAGCATCGCGAGGAAGACCGCGACCCAAGCCGCGGACAGGCCGTAAGTCGCCGGGCACTCGCGGACGTCTTCGCGGAGGCTCACGAGGCCCGCCCCAGGGCCGCCGCGAGCCGCGCGCGGTCGGCCGACGCCTCGGCCTCGGACCGCGCCGGCGTCAGCCCCCGCGCTTCCAGCGGACGCTCCAGGGGGACCCAGCTCTTGCACCCTAGTTGCGCCGGGGTCACTTCGACCCTCCATGGCTCGTCCCTCTTGTAAACGCGAACCCCCAGCACCCACAGCCCCGGCGTGCGATAAGCGAACCGCTTGCGGACCGTCTCCTCGGTCCACGCGTGGAGCTCATCGAGCCCGAGCAGCGTCCCCAGATCGTCCACGCGATCGACCGACTCGACCACCGCCAACGCCCCGATAGGCACGACGCCGTAGTCGCCCGGCGTGGCCGTCGTCGCCCCGACCTTGAGCCCCTGCTCCGCTTCGTGGACGAAGGTCGGGTAGAGCCAGAAGGCCGGATGCTCGGGCGCGAACCCGCGCGGGCCCTCCGCGATCCCCCCCTTACGGAGGATGAGCGACTGCCGGCCCGAGGCGAGGGCGTCGCAGACCCCGGCCCACTCCTTGAAGGCGATGGCGCAGGTCGCGGGGTCGACGGGTGGATTCATCGCGGGTAGGCGTACGTGTGGGAGCGGTTTCTCGGGGAATCGTCAGCGGGCCGCGGGACGGCGTCGCGCAGGGGCCCGGTAAAGGTAGGCGCCGAGAAAAGCGACGCCGTCCTGGTAGAAGCCGCCGAACGTCCGTCCGACGTAGAACGAAGCCCTGTCCCCCAGGCCTCGAAGGGCCTTGATGATCGGATCCCTGCGCGAGGCCGCCCGGATCTCGCCGAGGTCGAATTCGATGGGAGGATTGAGCGAATCCGTCGCCTCACGGAACGCCTGATAGGCTGCACGGGTGCCCTCCTCGTCCACAATCGGCGTCGAGACGACCAGGCGCCACGCATCCGCGTCTTCGAAGTAGAACCAGAGCGCAGCATAAACGCGCACCCCGGCCGCATCGAGGGCCTGCAAGAATCGAGAACCCTTCTCGATCTTGCGGTCTACCAGTGTGTCTTCAACCATGGGAGTACCCCGTGCTGCGGATCGGTCACGGCTTCGTATAACTCCGCCGCCTGATTCTTCGAGGACCGCGCGTAGCGGGCCTGTTCGGACCACAGGACGAGAATGTCCCACTTGTCGGATAAGGCCGGATCGGTTGCGCGGGCCTCGGCGAAGTCCTTCTCCAATTCGGCGGCCCGCAGCAAACGGCTGAGGTCGTGGGTGTAGTAGCTATCGACCAAGGCCCGCGGCGGCGGGAAGTCGTAGCGCCGGGTCTTCCTGGCGATGCATGCCTTCAGCGCGCACTCGACCGCGTACCCGCACAGGTAATAAGCCCCATCGTAACATTTCGCAGCCAACAGGACACCTGCCTCGCGGACGCGGAGGTCGGCCAGCTTCTGGAACTCGGCGCGGTTCACCACTCGCCCTTCGGGTCGCGGAGCATCAGGTCGGAGACCGCGGCTCGGGGCGGCTTGCCCTCGAAGAGGATAGAATACACTTCGTCCGTGATCGGCATCGGGATTCCCCGCGAGACAGCCATCTCACGGACGCTGCGTGCCGTGGGGACGCCCTCGGCGACGTTGGCCATGGCCCCGAGGATCGCCTCGAGCGGCTCGCCGCGGCCGATCCGCTCGCCGACGCCACGGTTGCGGCCGAACGGGCTGAAGCACGTCGTGATCACGTCGCCGACGCCGGCCAGGCCGCGGAACGTCTCCTCGCGGCCGCCGAAGGCCACGCCGAACCGTGCCATCTCGACGAGCCCGCGCGTCAGCAGGGCCGCCTTGGCATTATCGCCGAAGCCGAGGCCGTCGCATATCCCCGCGGCAATCCCGAGTATGTTCTTCAAGGCCCCAGCCAGCTCGACGCCGATGGCATCGGGATTCGTATAGACGCGGAACGAAGCGTGATTCAGGGCCTCGGAGACGGCCGCGTTGAGTGCCGAATCATCGCCCCCAACCACGACCGAGGCGGGCAGCCCACGCGCGATCTCCTCGGCATGGCTCGGCCCGCTCAGGACCGACACCGGCCGCTCGCCGAGCGTCTCGACGATGATTCGGCTCGGTCGGGCGAAGCTGACGTTCTCGATCCCCTTCACCACGCTCAACATCGGCACCCGCGCCGGGATGCGATCGGCCAGGCTCGCGAGCGTGGCGCGGAGGCACGACGACGGGATCGCCACGACGATCAGGTCGGTCGCGGCCGTGGCGTCGCAGGCGTTGGGGGTGATCGCGATCGATTCGGGCAGCGTCACGCCCGGGAGGTGCCGCGCGTTCTCGCGCGACGCGGCCATCGCCGCGGCCCGCTCGGGCGTGCGCGACCACAGCTGAACGGCCTTGCCGCGGCGGTCGAGGAGCACGGCCAGCGCCGTGCCCATCCCACCAGCGCCGAGGATCGCCATCCGCTTGATCGTCATCACCTCGTCTCGTCCGCCCGGCTCATCTGCTCTCGATCGTATCACGCCGAGCGGAGCCGATCGACGAGCGTGGCGACGTCGTACCCCTCGAAGGTCGAGACGACCTCGTCGGCCCCGGCCTCACGCAGGACGTCGGTCGGGTTGGTCGTCGTGACCCCGATGGCGTACATCCCGGCGGCCTTCGCGGCCTGGATACCGAAGGTGGCGTCCTCGAAGACAACGGCGCGCTTCGGCTCGACGCCGGCCTTCTTCGCGGCGACCAGGAAGACTTCGGGGTCGGGCTTGCCGCGGGTGATGTCCTCGAGCGAGGCGATCGCGGCGAACCGACCTTCCAGGCCGCACGACTCGACCGTCAGCAGCAGGTTGGCCAGGACCCCGCTCGACCCGATCGCCAGCCGGACGCCCCGCTCGGTCAGGCCGTCGAGAAGGGCCTTGATTCCGGGCAGGAGCACGACGTTGCCGCGGGCGACCTCGCGATAACATTCCTCTTTCAAATCGGAATACTTGGCGAGCGTCTCCGCATCGAGCTCGCGTCCGAGGAGGCGCGCGAAGATGCTCGGGTTGGTCATCCCGAACGTTTCGCGGATGAAGGCGTCGGTGATCGGCAGGCCGGTCTTGCGGCCGAGCTCGAGCCAGGCGTGCTGATGGTGTTCGAGCGAGTCGACGAGGACGCCGTCGTGGTCGAAGATGGCGAGCAGCGGGGCATCGGGCACGGCGGATGGTCCTTCGGGGCGCGGTCGGGCCGGCCAATGTACCATCAGCCGCCGACCGCCTCCAAGGGGCACGCCGGATCGGCGAAAGCCTGGGCGAACTCGGCCATGCCGATCGTCCGGTCGGCCGGCTCGGGGGCCAGGGCCTGGCGGACGATCTCCGCGAACGGCTCGGGAAGGCCGGACGCGAGCCGGTCCGGGTCGACGCGCGCGATTTGGTTGAGCACCTGGAGCAGATTCGCGCCCGGGAAAGCCTTCCGGCCCGAGAGCATCTCGTAAACGATCACGCCGAGCGCGAACACGTCGCTGGCGGCCGTGGGCGGCTCGCCGCGGGACTGCTCGGGGGACATGTAGCTCGGCGTGCCCGAGATGCCGGCCGGGGCGAGGTCCTCCTCGTCGACGGTCGCGTCGACGTCGACTTCGAGCGTCGGGGCGTGGCTCTCGCGGCGGGCTAGGCCGAAATCGAGGACCTTGGCGGTCCCGCATTCGGTGACCATCACGTTCGCCGGCTTGAGGTCGCCGTGGACGAGTCCCCGCCGGTGGGCCGAGGCCATGCCGGCGGCGACCTGCCAGGAGATGCGCCCGGCCCACTCGGGGTCGATCGGGCCGGAGGCGATCAGATCGGCCAGCGTCCGACCGCCGACGTACTCCATCGCGATCATCGACGCGCCGGCGTCGTCCTCGACCGCGAAGATCGTGCAGATGTTCGGGTGGCTCAGCGACGCCGCGGCCCGCGCCTCGGCCAGGGCGGCCTTGGAGTGCACGGGGTCGGTCCCCTTGAAGAGCTTCAAGGCGACGTCGCGATCGAGCGTCATGTCCCTGGCCCGGTAGACGGTCGCAAACGTTCCGGTGCCGATCACCGAATCGACCCGGTAGTGCGAGATGACCCGGCCCGCCTCCAGGACCGTCGTCGGGTCGATCAGCTCGCCCGACTCGCGCGACCAACCCTCGCCGCAGAGGCCGCCCGTCTGGAGCGCCGCGAGGACCCGGAGGACCTCGTCCACCCTCCGCCCGACGCTCATGTTGTGGACGACCTGATACTGGAGCACGCCGTTGGGGTCGACGATGAAGAGGCCCCGCAGGGCGGCGTGTTGCCCTTCCAGGTAGACCCCGTACGACCGCGAGGCCGATCCGTCGACGTCGCTGGCCAGCGGGAAGGCCAGTCCGCCCAGTCCGCCCCGCGACCGCGGAAGGGCGATCCAGCGCTCGTGCGACTCGACCGAGTCGGTGCTGATGCCTAGCACGTCGGCGCCGAGGGCGCGGAACTCCTCGATCTGATCGCCCAGTGAGGTCAGCTCGGTCGGGCAGACCAGCGAGAAGTCGCGCGGATAGTACGCGATCACGAGCCATCGCCCGCGGTAGTCTTCGAGGCGAGCTGCGCCCGGTTCGAGGCCCGGGGCCGTCGTGCGGGCGAGGTCGAATTGAGGGGCGGGATGGCCTACCATCGCGGTCGTCATGGATGCAGTCCCGGCGGTGTCTGTTTCACCGAATCGTATCATACCCGGTCAAGGCGGACGGCCCGGCGGCGACATTCCCCTTCGGCTCGATTACGATGGGTAGACGATTTCGTTCATCCATGACCGGCCGAGAGAGCCCTCCATGCCGGCGACCATGGCCCTTTTACTGATCACCGTCGCGACCATCGCCGCCGACGACCCGCCCAGGGCCGCCGCGCGCCAGCGACCACCACCTCGGCGCAATCCCCGGCCGGGCTGTCGTTTCGTCTCAGCGTCCACCAATTCGAGGCCGAGCGGCAACCGGTCGGACGGGGGGAGATCATCGCGAGCCGGGGGCGGGTGTATTACCTGGAGACCGGCTCGAAGGAGGTGATCATCGTCGACCCGGCCGCCTCGATGATCCGATTCCTTGATGTGAAACTGGGCGTGAGTTCCGAGCTCGCATACCGCGACCTCGACGCCGGGCTGGCCGCAAATCGCGACGAGCAGCGCAAGGTGATCGACTCCCACGCCCGAGGGAAGTCCCGCGGCGAGCGGATCGACGCCGAGATGCGCCGGGACCAGGTCGAGCCGCGGTTCCGACCGACGTTCGACGAGGCTTCAAATACTCTGCGGATGGCAAATCCCTCGGTCCAGGTCGAGGCCCGGGGCGAGCCCGAGGACGACCCTGCGCGGCTCGCCGCGATCGACGGCGCGGTGACGACCCTGGCGAAACTGCGGGCGTATCGGGAGCCGGAGGACCTTCGCCATCTCGTCCAGCTCGAAGCGATCACCAGCCTGGTCGCCGGCCGGAAGCTCCGCCCGGCCGAGTTCACCTATCTCTTCCGGCTTGCCGGGCCGCCCGAGAAGTATCGCCAGACCTATCTGCTCGTACCCGAGGTCACCGCCGAGGATCGCTCGGGCCTCGACCAGATCGAGGCCCGATTCGCTCAGTCCCGGCGCGTCGCGTTCGAACGCTATAACCGCCGGATCGACCCCGACGCGCCGAAGTAAGGCCCGTCGCGGACGGGGAATCAGCCTTCGACGACCTCGTGCGCCGCCCTGCGGATCAGCTCGTGGTGCGCCGACTCGACCCGCGCGACCATCTCCTCCTCCTGCTCGAGGTTGCCGAGGAGGATCTCGACGAGGTCGTCGCGCTCCATCTCCTTGGCCATGGCGATCAGCCCACGATACCCGGCCACCTCGTAGTGCTCGACCTTCGCGAGCGACGAGGCGATCGCACAGTCGAGCAACGGCTGTGCATCCCTGGCCTCCCTCATCGCCGTCTTCGACGCGGCGATCAGCGCCTCGGCCAGATGGCTCCGGACCCGTCGCGGCCTGGTGCCAAGCGCGGCCGAAGGCGTGCCTGAGGACGTCGACCTGCTCCAGGCTCTCCGCGATATGGACTTCGATCAGCGACCGCAGCCCCGGAGCCGTTGCCCCATCGAGCATCGCGCGCTGACCCTCCAGGAACCGGCGCTCCGCCTCCAGCATGGCGGACAGCTCATCCACGAAGAGCTCATCGAGAGTGATCATCGTACGGCTGCCCATGGTGCCCTCCATGCGTGAATTTTCGACGCTCCTCGGACGGTCTCCCATCATAACCTGCACAAGCGCACCGCTCGCCATCGCGATGGACTCAGGGATCGGATTCAGCGGCAAGGACGGTGCGATCGCCAAACTCCGCGTATTCCCGTTTATTGGATTCATTCCGCGTATTCGGGCGTAGTCGCCAGAATCAAATCGCTTAAAAAGGAGATCCGAGCTTGCTCCGGGCGAATTTGGCCATTATTATTGGTTCCACGGAGTCAATAAGCCAAACGGAACGGCAGGAAATGGCCAGACAGAATCGATCGACGTCGATCGTGCGAAAGGAGGCGGAGTCGACCAGAATCGTCGAAAGCGCGGGACGGATCGGCGCGAGGCGAGATTCGACCGCTCGCGCCCGGCAATGACGACAGTGGTGCGGTCGAGGCGGCCCGGCACGACGCCGGGAGGCCCGACCCACGTGGGTCTCCAAGTCCAATCACAGCGTTCAAGGCGCCGGCTCGATGTCGAGCCCGGCGCCTTCCCGGCGAGCCCGCACCATGAATTACATCAAGCATGCGACGACGACCACGCCAAGACGCCCTCGCTTCGGATTATACGAGCCGCACATCTCCGCCCAGCCGGCGGGGCCCAAGTGGCTGATCAACGGATTTCCCGCCAGGGTCATGATCTGGACCCAGGAGCAATGGGCCGTCCTTCAGGAACGCCCGAGCGACGCCCAGCTCCACCCGACTGGCGTCTGGTGCGCCCTCAGGATGGAGTGAACGACGCGACGACAGTCCGAGGGTCGTCTGTGAATAAGCCGGTCACCCCCGCTTCGGCGAGGTGGCCGGCCATTTTTTTGGCCCCGCACTCGTTCACGGTGTAGGCCAGCACTGGCACACTCAGACGGCGGCACTCGGCCAGGTCCGCGATCCGAATGCGCCGTGGACGACCGCTCGCGGAGGTAACGGGCACCCCAGGCGCCCAGCGCCCCGGCCGAGGCGTGGTAGGCATCGGCTCCCAGGCGGCGAACGTATTTCCCGGGCCGATCAAGGGGCGTCGCCGCGAGCACTCCGGTCGCGACCCCGAGGCCGCTCGCCGCGGCCCGAGCGACCTCGGAGTGGTCGAACGACGAAATAAGGACGCGATCCGCAACTTCGAGTCGGGCAACGACCCCGAGTACGGCCTCGAGCAAGAACATGTCCCCATCATGGCTCGATTTGATCTCGATGTTCGCCAGCCACTCGAGGTCCGCCGTCAGCCGCAGGGCCTCCTCGAGGGTCGGGATCCGCACTCGGCGTGATTCGAAGGCGTCGCGGTCGGCCGGGTCGATTCCATCGAGCGTGCCGAACTCCACGGCCGAGCGCGAGCGACCGGCCGGGGAGACGAACCAGGAGCCGGCGTCGAGCCTGCGGATCTCCTCCAACGTGAACTCGGCTGCGAGGTAGCCAAGGTCGGCCCGGTTGTCACCCGCAAACACGTGCGCGACGTCGGTCGTACGAATGAGCGACGAATCGTGAAGGACGATCGGTACGCCGTCGCTCGTGAGCTGGACGTCAAACTCCCATCCGTCCGCCCCGGCGCTGTGGCCGAGCGCGGCGGCTTGCAGCGTGTTCTCGGGGGCGCGGGACGAGTCGCCGCGGTGGGCCAGGATGAGAGGCCGGCCGAGGTCGGCGAACAGGGCGTCGCGGAACAGATTCGCGGCCCGATTGCTCACCGCCGCCGGCGCCGCACGGCCGGCAGAGGCTGGCCGGGGCGGCGGATGACCTGCTGGTCGATCGCTGCGGCGACGCCGCCGACGTTGTTCATGGCAAAAGCCTGGGGCGGGAACATTCCGCCGCCGACCATCGTGTTCGCGAAGAATCCCGGCTGGCCACCGAACCCGGGCTGCCCGCCGAACCCGAAGCCGGGACCGGAGAACATCATCATCCCGCCGTTCATCGGCCCGCCGAACCCAAACGCGAAGGCGTTGCCGTTATTGAACCCGCCGAAGCCGTTGTTGAATCCGCCGCCGGCGAAGCCCATCGGACCCAATCCGTTGAATCCACCGCCGAAGCCGTTGTTCACGCCGTTGATGGCGAAGCCGTTTTGAAAGCCATTTCCGCCGACCAGCGCCTGGGCCCGCACGGCCGCCGAGGCCGAGATGAGTCCCAGCGATGCGAGCACGACGGCCCGCGCAATCCGATGGGTCTTCCTCATGATCCCACGCTCCTCGGTCGGCGTTTCGGACAAGTCTCTCGCGTCATTAAACCCGTATCGCGGGTCCCTTGACAATGCCTCGGGCGGGGCCTTATAGATGACATGGCACCTTTGTGCCCGTAGCTCAATTGGATAGAGCGTTAGCCTCCGGAGCTAAAGGTTGCAGGTTCAAGTCCTGCCGGGCATACTCGCCGGAGTCGCGAACGTCCATCGGGTCATAGCGGGGTCGGACACCTGACCGAGGTGCCCGACCCCGGCTTTCTTGCGGGACCTTCAGATCGGCCGGGCTGAGAGCGAGACGAGCACGCGCCTCGGCCTCCGCGCGAGGCCTAGTCGCCCGGAAGTGCGGCGACCTTCTGGACGATGCCGCGCGCCTTGTCTTTTCAGCCGCGGTCGGCGAGGACACGCGCCGGAAAGTAGGCTCTGTCGGCGCTCGCCTGTCCGCCCGAGGTCGCGGGGCGGAGCAGGCGCCCGGCCCCGTCGAGATGGCCGAGTCGATAGCAGGCCCGGCCGGGCGTGGCGAGGGCCTCGGCCACCGATGCCAGCGCGGCATTCGCCCCGGAGACGAACGTCCGACCGAGGTCCCCCCGAGCTCGGGGACCTTGAGCGTGGCGACCGCCGGCTCGACATCGAGCGGGGCGTCACTGAAGCGTCCATCGGAGACGACGAGCGTGATCAGAACCACGTACAATCGCTGACTTCACCTGATGACACCGGTCCGTCGTGATGGCCAGGGGAAGTTGCCAACAGTCCACATGTCCTGAGGGACAGCAGTCTCGATCCGAGAACTTGACATGCCCACGTGCCCTGGCCGACGATGCGGGGGCGCGGTCGGATGTCGACCGCCGCGAGGACTTCGACGATGCCGGGACTGCCGCGGGTCGCCTTGTATTTCCTGATTGCGGGATTCTTCATGACATCCGAGGCGCCGCCGGGCTCTTCGCCACCCTCGAAGCCTCTCGACGCCGTCGCGGTGGCCAGGCGTCCGGCCCCGGGGACGGTCGTTCCGGGCGGGATCGAGTTCACCTTTGACAGCAAGGCCGTCGTCTATCTCAAGTCGGAGACGAACAGCCTCGACCGGGTCCTCTGGCGGGCCGAGGTCGACGGCAAGGCGCCGCCTCGCGTCGTTGCGCGGCCGCCGGGCGCGGGCAATACCGACGCGAATGTCTCGCCCGAGGAGGCGCTCCGCCGCGAGCGGATGCGGCAGGTCGATACGGGCATCACCAGCGCCGTCCGGGCGGCGAAGGCCGACGTCACCGTCTTCCCGTTGAGCGGCGACCTCTACGTCCAGCGCGGTACGGGGCCGCTCGAACGCCTCACGGAGACCGAGGCCCCGGAGATCGACCCCAAGCCGAGTCCCGACGGCTCAAAGGTTGCCTTCGTCCGCGAGCGGGAGCTCTACGTGCTGGATCCGGCCACGAAGAAAGAAAGCCGTCTCACTCATGGCGCGACCGACACAATCTCTCACGGCCTGGCCGAGTTCATGGCCCAGGAGGAGATGGACCGGCATACCGGCTACTGGTGGTCGCCCGATGGAAGATCGATCGCCTACCAGGAGACCGACGAGCGGCCGGTCGCCCTCTTCTCGATCGTCCACGACGGCGCCGACAAGCCGTCGGTCGAGACCCATCGCTACCCGTTCCCGGGCGCGAAGAATGCGGAGGTCCGCCTGGGCATCGTGCCCGTCGAGGGCGGGGAGACCCGCTGGCTCGACTTCGACGAGCCCGAGCGCGAGTATTACCTGGCGCGCGTGACGTGGGAGTCGTCCAAGGACCTCCTCGTCCAGCGCTTGCTCCGCGACCAGAAGGAGCTGAAGCTTTTTCGGGTCGACGCCCGGAACGGCCAGACGACCCTCCTGCTCGAGGAGAAGTCCCCGACCTGGATCAACCTCCACGATGATCTCAAGACCGTCCCCGGCACGGGCGAATTCGTCTGGGCCTCGGAACGAACAGGGTTCAAGCACCTCGAATTGCGCGACAGGCACGGCGACCTCATCCGGACGCTCACCGAGGGCCCGTGGGCCGTCGACAGCGTCGTCGGCCTGGATGCGAACCGCCGCGAGGTCTGGTTCACGTCGGGCAAGGACGACGTCCTCGGATCGAAGCTCTATCGCGTCTCGCTCGAGGGCGGCCCGATCGCATGCGTCACGCCCGAGCCGGGGACGCACAAGGCCGTGGTCTCGGACGACGGCGACACCTTCGTCGACACGTTCTCGACTGCCAGGACGCCGCCGGTCACGACCCTGCGCGACCGCTCGGGCACGACCCTCCAGACCCTTGACGACGCGGGCGGCGACCCCAGGCTCGAAGGCCTGTCCCTCGTCCCGCCCGAGTTCCTCGAATTCCCGAGCCGCGACGGCGTGACGCTCCACGGCGCCTTCTACGCGCCGAGGTCGAAGGCCCTGGGCGAGAAGGCACCGCTGATCGTGATGCTCTACGGCGGTCCGCACGTCCAGTACGTGACGGATTCCTGGACGATGACAGCTGACCTTCGGGCCCAGTATTTCACCCAGCTCGGGTTCGCCGTCTGGAAGATGGACAACCGCGGCTCGGCCCGACGCGGACACGCGTTCGAAGCCGCGCTCCACAAGAATATGGGTGCGATCGAGGTGCAGGACCAGGTCGACGGCGTGAAGTTTATCACCTCCAAGAAGCCCGATATCGACGCCTCGCGCGTCGGCGTCAACGGCCGGAGCTACGGTGGCTACATGACGCTCCGCTGCCTGACAGAGGCTCCCGACTTCTTCCAGGTGGGCGTGGCCGAGGCCCCCGTTACCGCCTGGGACGGCTACGACTCGACCTACACCGAGCGTTACATGGGCCTGCCCGAGAAGAACACCGAGGGCTATTCGCGGGCCTCGGTCCTCACGAGGGTCGGCAACCTCAAGGGCAAGTTGCTCGTCATCCACGGGCTGATCGACGAGAACGTCCACTTCCGCCACACCGCGCGGCTCGTCGCGGCGCTCGTCGCGGCGGGGAAGCCGTTTGAGGTGCTCCCCATGCCGGAGGAGCGGCATTCGTCGCGGAAGACGGAGAGTCGGACGCACGAGGTGGAGCGGCTGACGGGGTTCTTCGTCAAGGAGTTGGGGCCGTCGGCCCGCTAATCGGCCCGGATAAAGCGGGGCCAGGAACCCTTCGATTCAAGGTTCCTGACCCCGCTTTGTCCGGGCCGCCAAGGCGCTCAGCGGCCGCCCATGTAGGCCTCGACGGCCTCCTTGGCGTCGGTCAGGCTCGATCCGAACGCCTCGCGGTGGGCCTTGATCGCCTCGATCTTCTTGCCCTCGTCGGCCAGGTGCCGGACCTCGTCCGGGAGCGCCGAGGACTCGGCCCCCTCAATCCCGAGGTGTCTAAGGATCTGGTCGAGCTTGCGCTCGATGCGGCTGAGCCGCCCTGCGTCGGCGGGCGACAACGCTACGGGGGAGAAGAGCGAGAACATCGGAGGCCTCTCGAGTCGGCGGCACTGATCGTCCTGGGTGGTCCTGCGGGCGGCGCGGGCCCGGGAGGATTTTCGCGTCCGGCCCGCGGATATTCCAGTCATCGTCACGAGGGCCCCGCGGTTGCATCCCGGGCCCGGCCGTGCGAAAACGGACGCACCCTCCCGCCGGAGCCGCCCGCCGTGCCGCACCCCTCCTCGACCGACCCCCTGCTCCGCCACTCGCGCCGCGAGGCCATCATCATCGGCCTCGCCTGGCTCGCCGCCACCACCTATTGTTGCGTCTATTCTTATCTCTTCGGCTACATCCGCGACGGGCACCCGCTCGGACGCCAGGACGTGAGGCCGATCCTCGGCATCCCGTCGTGGGTCGTCTGGGGCTATCTCGCCCCCTGGCTCGTGTGCAGCGTCTTCACGTTCTGGTTCGCGGGCTGGTTCGTCGCCGACGACGACCTGGGCCGCGACCACGCGGGCGAGCTCGAGGGCGACATCCGCGAGGCGGCGGCCCATGAATAGGGACGAGCCGCTCCACGCCCACCCCGCGACGCTGCTGGCCCTCGTCCTGTTCACGCTCGTCTCGCTCGGACTGGGCGTGGTGGCGAACGTCGTGGCTCGGGGCAAGGCGGGGTTCCTGCGGAAGTATTTCCTCGGGAACCGCTCGCTCGGGGCCTTCGCCGTGGCCTTGACGGCCGCGGTGATGAGCGGGGGGACGTTCCTCGGATTCCCGTCGTTCGTCTACAAGTACGGCTGGGTCGTCGGGCTCTGGATCTGCTCGTACATGGTCGCGCCGCTGACGACCCTGGGAGTGCTCGGCAAGCGGATCGGCCACATCGCGCGGCGGACCGGGGCCATCACACTGCCCGACTTCTTCCGCGAACGGTTCGGCAGCCCCGCGCTCGGTCTCTTGACGAGCCTCTTCATCATCCTCTTCCTTGGCGCCTTCCTCGTCGCGCAGTTCAAGGCGGGGGGCGTGCTGCTCAAGATCGTCCTGCCGTCGAGCACGTATAGCTGGGCAAACGTCGAGGACGTGGGCGGCGGCCTCGGGCCCGGCTACGTCGTCGGACTCGTCGTGTTCACGGCGACGGTCGTCGCCTACACAGCTTACGGCGGCTTCCTCGCGGCCGTGTGGACTGACGTCTTCCAGTCGATCGTCATGGCCGTCGGCGTCCTGATCCTGCTGCCGCTGGCGCTTCTCGCGCCGGAGGACTGGAGGCGGCAACCTACAAGGGGATGGAACTGGCCGGCGATGGCTTCGCCTTCGGCCCGGGGGCGGGGCGGGCGTTCCACCCGATCGGGCTGGCCTTCTCCTTCTTCGTCATGTGGGCGATCACCGGCATGGGCCAGCCCTCGACGATGGTCCGGCTCATGGCGTTCCGCGATAGCAAGACGCTCCGCTATTCGATGATGTATTTGACCATTTACAACATGATGGTCTACATCCCGTTGATCGTCATCTTCATATGCGCGCGGAGCATCCTGCCGAACCTGGCCAGCTCCGACGAGGTGATGCCGCGGCTCGTGACGACGCTGGCCAACCCGTATCTCGCTGGGCTGATCCTCGCCGCCCCGTACGGAGCGGTCATGAGCACGGTGAGCGCCTTCCTCCTGATCATCGCCTCGGGCCTGGTGCGCGACGTCTACCAGCGGTTCCTCCGCCCGTCCGCGCGCGGAGAAGGAGATCGAGTGGGCGAGCTACGTGGCGACGGTGGGCGTCGGCCTGGTCGTCGCGACCCTGGCCCTGCGGCCGCCCGAGTTCCTCCAGTTGATCGTCATCTTCGCCAGTGCGGGACTGGCCGCGTCGTTTCTGATGCCCGCCCTGCTCGGGGCCTTCTGGCGGCGGGCGAACGCGGCCGGGGCGATCGCGGCAATGCTGGCCGGCGGCGGGACGACCCTGCTCCTCTACGCGTACGGGTCCTACCTCGGCCTGACCGACAGGGGCTATGATCAGGGGATCGGCCCCCCTCGGTCGGCGTTCGGGCCGTATTATCTGCTCGGACTGGAGCCCGCCGTGTGGGGCCTGCTGGCGTCGCTCGTGGCGGGGGTGGTCGTCAGCCTGCTGACGCCCCCGCCCGACCCGAAGCGAGTGGCCCTCCTCTTCGACGTCCAGCCAGCCGACTCGCCCGCGCCGGCCACGCTCGACCTCCACCGCGAACAGTTTCCCTGAACCCGAGCCGAACGATGCCCGACCCGACCCCGATCAAGATCGCAGGCGTCCAGATGGACGTGAGCTTCGGCGACGTCGCCGCCAACCGCGCCGCGATTCTCGGCCGCCTTGCCCAAGCTGCCGACCTCGGCGCGACTCTGATCGTGTTCCCCGAATGCGCCCTGACCGGCTATTGCTTCGAGTCGAAGGCCGAGGCCATGGCCCACGCCGAGACGATCCCGGGGCCGACGACCGAGGCCGTCGCCCGGGTTTGCCACGAGCGCGGCGTCTTCGCAGTCTTCGGCCTGATCGAGCGCGAGGGCGACCGGCTCTACAACGCCTGTGCCCTGGTTGGGCCCCAGGGTCTGGTCGGGTCGTATCGCAAGGTCCATCTCCCATCTCTAGGGCTCGACAGGTTGGTCGATCCCGGCGACCGGCCGTTCGCGGTCCACGAGGTCGCGGGCGCCCGCGTCGGTATGCAGATCTGCTACGACGGCGGCTTTCCGGAGGCCACCCGCGTACAGTCGCTGCTCGGCGCCGACCTGATCGTCCTGCCGACGAACTGGCCGACCCACGCCGAATGCGCGGCCGAGCACCAGATGGCGACTCGGGCGATGGAGAATGTCGTCTACACGATCGCCGTCAACCGCGTGGGCGAGGAGCGGGGCTTCCGGTTCATCGGCCGCAGCTCGATCCACGGCACGGGCGGCGAGCGGCTCGCGTTCGCGGGACCGGACGGCGAGGAGATTCTCGTCGCCGAGATCGACCCGGCCCGGGCGAGGCGGAAGCGGCAGGTGCGTGTCCCCGGCAAGCACGAGATCGACCGGTTCGCCGACCGCCGGCCGGAGTTCTACGGGCCGATCGTCGCGCGGAGCGACCGTTCGTAGGGTCCGCTGTGCGGACCTCTTCGATTCGCGGTCGGAACCGCGGCCCGGTCCCGCACAAAGCGGCACCGACGCGGACGAAAGGCGTACGCTCGGGTTCGCTCGGCGCCGCGGCTCGGGTCCGCCCGGCGGGGCGGCTTGGGTTCGCTCGTCGCCTCGACCGGCGGCCCCGGACCCACTCGCGGGGCCCAGGCCGACCCGCGACCGGGTGCCGATTCGCGTTGTCGAGTCGTTAATTGTCCGCTAGGATGCCGGCCGGAAGGGACTCGTCCGGCCCTCGGGAAAGGATTCCCCGATGACGACCGCAGCCGCCCGCCCCGCGCCCGCCCGCGCCGACGCCCCGCCTGTGCTGTCGGTCGTGATCGCCTCGGTCAATGGCTGGGACGTCCTGGGCCCGACCCTCGACGCGCTCGACGCCCAGCCCGAGCGCGGCTGGATGGAGGTCGTGGTCGTCGACGCCGTCGGCGGCGAGACGCGCGAGCACCTCCGGATGCGCATCCCCCGGGTCGAGTTGGTCGAGGTCGACCCCCACGACCACCCCGGCGTCCCCGTGCTCCGCTACCGCGGGGTCGAGCGGACGCGCGGCGAGCTCGTGGCGATGCTCGAGGACCACGGCCAGGTCGCCCCCGACTGGGCCCGGGCGCTGATCGACGCGCACCGCGACAACCCGTGGGCCGCCGTCGGCGGGGCCGTCGAGAATGGGCGGTCCGGGCTCGTAAACTGGGCGGCGTTCTTCTGCGAGTACACGCCCTACATGCCCCCCGTGGCCGAGGGCGAGCACGCCGACTTGCCGGGCAACAACGTCGCGTACAAGCGGCCCTACCTGCTCCGCCATGCCAAGGAGCTGGAGAAGGGCCGGTGGGAGTCGTGGATCAACGAAAAGCTCCGCGCCGATGGCGCCCACATTGCCTCGACGAACCGGGCGGTCGTCCGCCACATCAAGCCGTTCAAGCTCGGGCATTTCCTGGTCCAGCGGTTCCATTTCTCGCGTTCGTACGCCGGGATGCGCCGGGTCGACCAGTCGCCGCTCAAGCGGCTGATGTACGGCTTCGGCTCGCTTGCCCTGCCGGCACTGTTGATGGCCCGCGTGACTCGCACGGCCCTGAGCAAGGGCCGGCACCTCAGTCGCTTCTTCGCCGCCCTGCCGCTGATTGCGCTCTTCCTGACGGTCGGGGCGTACGGCGAGATGGTCGGCTACCTCTTCGGGCCGGGGACGAGCCTCGAACGGGTCGAATGAGCCGGGACATCGAGGTGAGCGTAATCGTCGTCGCGTCGTGGTCGACGGCGGCTGTCGCGCGGACGGTCGCGTCGATTGGTGACTCGGAAGGGGTCGAGGTGATCGTCGCCTCGGACCCCGCTCGCGTGCCGCCGGCACCGATCGGCGGTGGTGCGCGATGGGTCGTGGGCGAACCCGGAGACGGCGTGCCTCGGTTGAGGCGACTCGGTGCCGACGCGGCGCGGGGTGAAATCGTCGCGTTCGTTGAAGATGCGTGCGTCGTCGAGCCCGGATGGGCCGATGCGATGCGAGAGGGGTTCCCCGATCGGACGTGCCTCGCGGCGACGGGGCCGGTGTTGCAGGGGGACGGGGCGTCCGCGACGGATTGGGCCGTCTATTTCGCCGAGTATGGTCCGTTCGCAAGAGCCGATGATCGATCGAAGACGACCCCTCACCCTAACCCTCCCCCACAAGGGGGGAGGGGACCAGACTTGGCTGCGACGGGTAATCGTCACCCTCCCCCCTTGAGGGGGAGGGTAGGGTGGGGGTGGGCGGCGAACAACCAAACCGCCTAGCCGGCATCAACTTCGCCTGCCGCCGCGAAGCCCTCGTCCCCGCTCGAACGATCCGCGAGTCCGAACTCTCCATCCGCCTCGCCGGTTCGATCCAATGGCTCGACGCCGCGGCCGTCCGCCACGTCCGCCGCTACCGCCTCGCCGAAGCCCTCGCCGACCGCTGGTGCTTTGGTCGAACCTACGGCCTTGAGCGCTGGGTCGACCGCCCCGGCCTGCTCCATCATCTCGGCCTCGCCGCGGCGCCGGCCGTCCTAGGCGTCCAGCTTGAGCGGCTGGCCCGCTGCGTCGCGCGAAATCCCCGTTTGATCAAGCCGGCCTTGATCGCTTTACCCGCGACGCTCGCCCTGCTCACCGTCTGGTCTCTAGCCGAGGCCCTGGGCTGGGCGAATTCGCGTGTCGCGACGACGTGAAACAGCGGCCCCACGGCCCACATCAGCCGTTGCCCCATCCACGACCGAACCACCCGGTTGTAAGCCGCCGCCAGCCCTCGCTTCAGCCGGGGCATTCCTCCCAGATCCGCGGGCGTGAGCGACGGGCAGACGATCGACGCCTGGCCGAATGGGCTCCGGCGGACCAGTCGCTTCCATCCGACGTAAGAGAGCGTCCGGATCGCCCGGAAGTCGCGGCGACGCACGGCCTGGACGTATGGCGCCATCCATCGCCTGGGGAAGAATCCCACGCCCCAGACCCCGACGTGGGGCTCGGGGGCAAGGCTGAACCGATTCGGCGACGCCATGAACAGGCGCCCGCCCAGCCGGAGGACGCGGTGCGACTCGGCGAGCGTGGTCGGCTGGTCGGCGACGTGCTCGATGACGTCCCCCGCGACGACGGCCGCGAAGGCCTCGTCGCGAAAGGGCATCCGCTCGGCATTGCCGCATGCAAGCTGGATGTGCGGCAATCCTTCCTCGTCGAGCCGCTTCCTCGCCACGACCAGCCAGCGCATTGCCACGTCGAGGCCGATGACCGCCCGCTCCCGGCCGACCGCGGCGAGGAACGAGCCCGAGCCGCAGCCGAGGTCGAGCCAGGGGCCACCGGGGAGGTCCGGGCCGAGGGCGTCGACCCAGTGGGCAACCCGCGCCGGAGCCGTGAGGATGTGGCCGATCTGCCGGGCCCGCTGGTCCGAGGCGACCTCGGGACTGAGTTCAAAATAGAGGCCGAGAAGGCCGCGGAAGTCGAGCCGGCCGAAGGCGGCATCCAGATTCAGGGCGAAGGCCCAATCGTCAGTGTTGGAGAGGTAGAGGTCTTCCCGCGTTCGCAGGTCGGGGATGCCGCGGAGACATCGATTCGACGCCCTGCACGACCGACAGCGCCACACGTGCTGACCGAGTTCGAGCGGCCCGAGGCAGGTCGGGCAGGCGAGGTCGGGCACGATGAGCGGTTCCGTCCAGGGGTTGGGATCGCGCGGCGGGCCATGTTACAAGGGAGCCGAGGCGAGCCGCCAGCCGAACACTCCCGCCGCACACGCCCCCATTCCGAGACGGAGCCATCGGATGAGTCCGCGACGCCTGGCCCAATCGGTCGCGATCGCCTGGTTCTCACTCCTTCCCGCACCGGTCCTGGCACGCGGATATCCTCCCGAGGAAGCCCGCCGCACGCATGGTCGTTCCCGAGGGCTTCCACGTCGAGGTCGTCGCGTCCGAGCCGATGATCCGCCAGCCGGTCACGGCCTCGTTCGACGAGCGCGGGCGGCTTTGGGTGATCGAGTATCTGCAATACCCGAATCCCGCCGGGCTGAAGCCCGTGACGGTCGACCAATTTCTCCGGACCGAGTACGACCGCGTGCCCGACCCGCCGCCGAAAGGGCCGCGCGGGGCCGATCGGATCAAGATCCTCGAAGATACCGACGGCGACGGACGGATGGACAAAGCGACGGTCTTCGTCGAGGGGCTGAACCTCGCCTCGGGGCTGGCCGTCGGGCACGGCGGCGTCTTCGTCGGCCAGGCGCCGTACCTGCTCTTCTATCCCGACAAGAACAAGGACGACCGGCCCGACGGCGATCCGGAGATCTTGCTCAGCGGATTCGGCCTCCAGGACGCCCACGCGACGGTGAACTCGATGGCCTTCGGCCCCGACGGCTGGCTCTACGGGGCGCAGGGGAGCACGGTCACGGCGCGGATTCGCGGGCGTCGAGTTTCAGCAGGGGATCTGGCGATATCACCCCCGCACGAGGCAGTTCGAGCTCTTCGCCGAGGGGGGCGGCAACACCTGGGGCCTCGACTGGGACAAATCCGGCAACGCCTTCGGCAGCAGCAACGGGGGATTCATCGCCTTCCACATGGTCCAGGGCGGCTACTACTGGAAGGGCTTCGCCAAGCACGGGCCGCTCCATAATCCCCGGACCTACGGCTACTTCGACGCCATCGCCTACGACGGCCCCAAGCGCGGCGGGCACGTCACGCCGGGCGGGATCATCTACAAAGGCGATGCGTATCCACCCGCTTTCCGGGGAGCATTCATCGGCGGGAACCTGCTCTCGAACACGGTCTACTGGCACGACCTCCGGCCCGACGGCTCGACCTTCCGCGGCAAGCACGGCGGGACGCTGATCGACGCCCGCGACCCCTGGTTCCGGCCGATCGACCTGACGCACGGCCCCGACGGCTGCGTCTACGTCGTCGACTGGTACGACCGCCGCGCCAGCCACCTCGACCCCCGCGACACCTGGGACAAGACCAACGGGCGGATCTACCGCGTCGTCTACGGGGAGCGGAAGAAGCTCACACCGTTCGACCTGGGCAAGCTCTCGACCGACGCCCTGATCGACCTTCGCACGAGCGCGAACGACTGGCAGGCCGAGACGGCCCGCCGCATCCTGGCCGAGCGGCGCGACCCGTCGGCGATCGGTCGCCTGAAATCGCTGCTTGGCGAGGATCGCGACGAGGTCGTTGCCCTCCGTGACCTGTGGGCCCTCCACGTCAGCGGCGGCCTCGACGACGCGACGGCCCTGGAGCTGCTCGCGCACCCAATGGCATCCGTTCGGCGCTGGACCGTCCGGCTGGTGGGGGACGACCACCGGATGAACTCCAGCCTCGCCGCGAGCCTGCGACATCTTGCCGAGACCGACCCCGATCCGCTCGTCCGGAGCCAGCTCGCGTCGAGCTGTCAGCGCTGGCCGGCGGCCGAGGCCTTTCCGATCATTGATGCTCTCCTTTCCCGATCCGAGGACGCCAAGGACCCGCACATCCCTCTTTTGCTCTGGTGGGCGTGCGAGTCTCACCTGTCGCACGATCATTTCGCGGCCGTCAACCACGTGATTCAGCCTGATTTCTTGGGCCGGCGGCTCGTGCGCGCGGCGGTCGTCGAGCGGCTGGCGCGGTGGCTGATTTCGACGGGCGACCCGCACGACGACCAGGCCGTCGAGGAGGTGCTGTACGGAGTCGCGTCCGTCGCCGACGTGGACAAGGTCGTTGCCGGGATGTTGAAGGGGCTCGAAGGCCGGAGGGTCGGCGAGATCCCGCCGGCGCTCCGGAAGGCCGTCGCGCGGGTCGCGACCGGCGAAGGACTCGACCGCCAGCGGCTGGCTCTCCGGCTGGGCGATCAAGACGCCTACGAGCGAGCCTTGACGCGGGTCGCCGACCCGAACGAAGCCGATGCCGTCCGGCTCGCGTTCCTCGACATTCTTGCCCAGATGCGGCGCGACGGGACGGCTCCGGTCCTGATGACGCTCGTCGCGCGTGAGCCGAAGCCGAGCGTCCGCCTCGCGGCGCTGTCGGCCCTGGGCACGTACGACCGGGCCGAGATCGCCGACACCTTGCTCGCGGGCTACTCGGCCTTCCCGAAGCCGCTCCAGTCCCGCGCCATCGATCTGCTGACGAGCCGCCGGCCCTGGGCTTCGCGGCTTGTCGATGCCATGGCCTCCGGCCGCATCGCGGCGAAGGACGTCACCAACGCGCAGGCTCAATCCATCGCCCGCCTCGGCGACGACGCATTGAAATCCCGCCTCGAATCGGCCTGGGGACGCCTCCCCGGGCCCGGCTTGCCCGAGAAGATCCGGCGGATCGCCGAGGTCCGCGGTATGCTCGTCGAAGGCGATAAAGGCAACGCCGCGCGCGGTGCGCGCCGTATTCAAGGACGTGTGTGCCGTCTGCCATCGCCTGTTCGACGAGGGCGAGAAGATCGGGCCCGAGCTGACCCAATCGGAACGGGGCAACGTCGACTTCTTGCTCACGAGCCTCGTCGACCCGAGCGCCCTGATCCGCAAGGAATACCAGGCGCGGACGATTGCCACGACGGACGGCCGCGTCCTGGACGGGCTCGTCCTCGAGGAGAACGATCGGACGATCACCCTGATCGATTCGAAGCGGCAGAAGGCCTTGATCCCCGTCGCCGAGATCGAGGCGATCAGGCCGTCGGACGTGTCGCTCATGCCCGAGGGGCTGCTCGACCCGCTCAGGGAGGAGCAGATTCGCGACCTGTTCAAGTATCTCCAATCGAGCGGGCAGCCCGCGCGATGACTCGCCCCTCCCTGCCGATCGATGCCGCGATCCCCGCGATTCTCGACGCGATCCGACTCCATCACCGCCTCGTCCTCGTCGCCCCGCCCGGCGCCGGCAAGACCACGCGCCTGCCGCCCGCTCTGGTCGGGTCGGGCTTGCTCGCCAAAGACCATCCCAACGTCCTTGTCCTCCAGCCCCGGCGCGTCGCCGCGCGGTCGGTCGCAGCGAGGATCGCGGGCGAAAATGGCTGGACTCTCGGCGAGGAGGTGGGCTACCAGGTCCGATTCGAGAAGAAGATCGGGCCGAAGACGAGATTGCGCGTCATCACGGAAGGAATCCTCAACCGCCAGGTCGTCGCCGACCCGTTCCTCGAAGGCGTCGGCGCGGTCGTGCTCGACGAGTTCCACGAGCGGAGCCTGCACACCGACCTGGCCCTGGCCTTCTTGAAAGAAGTCCGCGAGTCAGTTCGCGGCGACCTGATCCTCGTCGTCACGTCGGCCACGATGGACGCCGGGCCGGTGGCCGCGTTCCTCGGCGATGCGCCGATCGTCCGCGTCGAGGGGCGAACCTTCCCCGTCGAGATCACACATCGGCCAGGGGACGGCTCGCCACTGCACGACCGAATGGCGCGGGCAATCGCGGAGACGATCCAGACGTCGCCCGACCGGGGCGACGTGCTTGCATTCCTGCCCGGCGTCGAGGAGATCCGCCGGACGGCTCGGGAGCTTGGGCCCGTAGTCGAGCGCCACGACCTGCTCGTCCTGCCGCTTCACGGCTCTCTGTCATCCGAAGTGCAAGACCGTGCACTGCGGCCGAGCGATCGCAGAAAGATCGTCCTGGCGACGAACATCGCCGAGACGTCGTTGACGATCGAGGGCATCACGACCGTGATCGACAGCGGGCTGGCCCGTTTCGCCTCGTTCGACGCGGGGCGCGGGGTCGACAGGCTCGAGCTGGGGCGGATCAGCCGGGCGTCGGCGACGCAGCGCGCCGGCCGTGCCGGGCGGACGAGGCCGGGGCGGTGTGTCCGGCTCTGGTCCGAGCGCGAGGAGCGCGGGATGGCCGAGACGGACGTCGCCGAGGTCCACCGCGTTGACCTCTCGGGCACCCTGCTGGCCCTCCATGCCTGGGGAGCAGACCCGTCAAGTTTCGCATGGTTTGAGAAGCCCGCGGCCGCTCGGATCGAGGCAGCTGGGCGGGTCCTGGAGATGCTCGGGGCGGTTGAATCGGGCCGGATCACGGCGGACGGCCGTCGCCTGCTCGACATCCCGGCCGCGCCCCGGGTGGCCCGGCTGCTGTGGGCGGCGAACGCGGCGGGGCTGCTCCGGCAAGGTGCCGCAGTCGCCGCCCTGCTGGGAGAGAAGGACATCATGACCCGGGTCGATCACCGGTCGCGTCCGGATTCGCACGCGGAATCCGACGTGCTCATCCGGCTCGACCGGCTGGAGGAGGCCGAAGCCGCACGATTCGGCCCGAGCCTGCGCGTGCGGGGTATCGATCCCGCGGTCGCGCGGCGCGTTGCTCAGGCTCGCGACGACTACATGAGAGTCGCCCGCCGCTGGCCCGCCGCTTCGCCGCCGCGCTGACGGTGCGGAGGACACCCTCATGAAGCTCCTCCTCCTCGCCTTCCCCGACCGCGTCTGCCGCCGGCGGGTCGCCGACCCGAGGGCCGGGCTCATGGTCGGCGGCCGGGGCGTGCGGCTCGAGGCCGATTCGGTCGTCCGCGAGGGCGATCTCTTTCTCGCGCTCGACCCGCGGGACGACGGCCGCGGCGCGTCGCGCGAGGCACGGGTCCGGGTCGCGAGCCTCGTCCGGGCCGAATGGCTGGAGGAGCTCTTCCCCGGGGCGATCGTCCGCGCGAAGTCGGCCCGGTTCGACGAGGCCCGCGAGGCCGTGGTTGGCGTCCATGTCGTCCGCTATGGCGACCTCGTGATCTCCGAGGACCAGAACGTGGCGCTCGAGCCGGAACTGGCCTCGACGGTCCTTGCCGAGGCTCTGATGCCCCGCGGCCTGGAATTCCTCCGCGAGCAGGAATCGGCCGCGAGCTGGCTGGCCCGGTACGAACTGCTGGCGCAGGCCATGCCCGAGCACGACTGGCCGCCCCTGGACGACATGGCTGCCGCGGAGTTGATCCAGGCCGCGTCGCAAGGCAAGCGCGGCGTGGCCGAGGTCCGAAAGGCCCCATGGCCGGAGCTACTCCGCGGCCGGCTCACGTACGGACAGGCGCGCCTGATGGACCAGGAGGCGCCCGAGGCCGTCGTCGTGCCGAGCGGTAGTCGAATCCTGCTCCGCTACGAGGCCGGCCGGCCGCCGGTACTGGCCGTCCGGCTCCAGGAACTTTTCGGCTGGGTCGAGACCCCGCGAGTGGCCGGCGGGCGAGTCCCCGTGCTGCTCCACCTGCTCGGTCCCAATTATCGGCCTGTGCAGATTACCGACGATCTGCGATCGTTCTGGTCACAGGCCTATTTCCAGGTCCGTAAGGACCTGAGGACCCGCTATCCCAAGCACGCCTGGCCCGACGACCCCCTCTCGGCACGCGCCGAGGCCAAGGGGCAACGCCGGGCCCCTTGAGCCGCAACCGAAGCCGTTCCGCGGGGTTTCACCCACAGGGAAGGATAGTTCGCCATCGCGTGCGAGGGACGGTAGACATCCGTCACATCAGGGAATTTTCCGAATCAGGACAAGACGTTTCGGAAAAGAAGCGTCAGATCGCGTCGCGTTCTCCGAAATAACCTACAGTGGTTGAGGAGAAGCAACGTGGCGTTGACTGGCCTGGGAATTGCATCTTCGTCGAAGCGTCACAGTGCGAGGCGATCTCTACGACTCGAGTTCCGAAAACTCATCTCCTTCCGTGCGCGGAGGATGATCCGATGAAGATGGTTCTTTCCTGGCTCGGCGACCCTTATCTCCACCTGATTGCCATCGGCACGATCGTCGTGGCGATCGGCGCCGCGGGGTCGTCGCGAGGAGATTCGGCTGAGCGGTGCGAGCAGTGCGATCGATTCCACGACAGCTCCGTGACGTGCACCCAGGTCGCGCTGAAATCGCAGGGCATCGCAGCCGTCCGCTGAGGCCTCCGGCCCGATCGAAGAATGGTTACGACGCCCGGTCGTCGACCGACGTCCGGCCCCGGGGACAGGCTCGACAACCCGCCTTGTCCCGGCCCGAAAGGTCGGCTAAGATCGACCTTTCCCCCGCGCGGCGCCGTAGCCAAGTGGTAAGGCAGAGGTCTGCAAAACCTCCACCGCCGGTTCGAATCCGGCCGGCGCCTCTTGTGACATAAACCCCCGGGATTCCTGGGGGTTTCGCGTTTCGAAGGAGGCCGAATTTCGGCCCCCGGAGGACGGCGATAACTGCGGAAATCGCTGCTTTGATAACTGCAAATCCCGGTCGGTTCCGGGGTGAAACTTTCGCCGGGCGTGGTATTCTGGACAAAGGTTCAGGAGGCTCCCCATGCGAAGGCCCGGCGTCTACTGGCATCGAGGGAACGCGGCGTGGTGTTCCCAGGCGGGTGAGGTCGCGCCATCGGGGCGGCGGCGGCCGGTCTACTTCCGCGGCCTGCCCAAGAGCCCGGAGGGCAGGCGCCAGGCGATGGAACGCCTCGAGGCGATCCTCAAGGCCCGGGAGGAGGCGGCGGCGCGTGTCCAGGAATTCACCCTCGGCCACCTGGTCGAGCTCTACCTGAAGTGGTCCGAGGCCAACGCGAAGCCGCTCACCTACAAGGGCCACCGCTCCATCCTGAGTCTCTTCCTGGCGGAGCGGGCCGGGGGCGTGCCGCTGGCCCGGCTGCCGGCCCGGAGGCTGACGGCGACGGACCTGGCCTCGGTCGTCGAGGCGTGGGCCGAGGCGAAGCGGTCGCCCAACTACATCGCCCGGCTCGTCGCCAGCGTCCAGGCGGTCCTCAACTGGTCGGCCGACCCGTTGCCGCGGCGCGAGCCGGAGCGGCTGATTGCGGCGAACCCCGTGAAGGGCTTCAGCCACCCCGCCACGAGGGCCTCGCGTGCCCCCGACCCGATTCGCCCCCGATGCCGAGGTGGCGGCGTTCCTGGCCTTCCTCCGCGACCGTGCGGCCCGCATGGGCCCGCTGGCCGGGCGGTTCGAACGCCTGACCGCCGACCTGGTCGAGGTCGCGGCGCTGACCGGGGCCCGGCCGGGCGAGCTTCGGGTGGCGGAGTGGGGCGATTTCGAGCCCGCGGCCGTCGAGGTCGCGGGGGAAGTGTGGGGCCGGATCAGGCTCGACGCGGCCCGGTGGAAGGCGGGCGGCAAGACGGGCGAGGCGAGGGAGATCTACCTGCCCCCGGCCGCCGTGGCGATCGTCGAGGCGATCCGGGCCCTGCCCGGGCATCACCCGCGGTTCATCTGGACGCACAAGCGCGGGGCCCGGTCTGCGAGGCGCGGGGCGGACGTCGCCTCCCACGGGGAGCCGTGGACCGACTCGTCGCTCCCCCGCAAGGTCGCGGACCTGAGGCGCGAGGCGATCGCGGCCAAGGTGCTCGTCGACGACACCGGGGCCAATCGGTTCGTCCTCTACAGGCTCCGTCACACCGCCGCGGCCCGGCTGCTCATGGCCGAGGTCCCGGTGGCGACGGTGGCCAAGTTGCTCGGCACGAGCCCCGACATGATCGTCCGGACCTATGCGAGCTACCTGAGCAGCCACCTCGTCGCCGCGGCCGCCAGAGGCCTCGGCAGGCCCGCGGCGGCGTCTACCCCGCCGACGGGCCGTCGAGCCTTCCGGGGACGGGTCACGAGCCGGGAGACCCCGTCCCAGCCCGCCCTGAGCAGGGTAGGCGGCGCCGGCCCGACGTCGGCCGGGGCCGCCTCGGTCGTCTCCTGGGTGCGGAGGTAGGCGTCGAGGGACGACCTTCGCACGAGCCGCCTCGCCCCCGTGGCCGTGCCGGGGATCGACGGCAGCTTGCCCGCCCCGATCAGCCGGCGGACGCTCGCGACGGAGCACCGCAGCTCGTAGGCGACTTCCTCGAGGCGGAGGAGCTGGGCGTCGGCGGGCGGGGCCGTCGGCGTCTGCCCCCGCTTCCCCTTCGGTTCGATGGCGCCGGTGCTCATCGCGCGGATCCTCCCTCGTCGGCGTCGCCCCGGCCGGAGACGATCGCCTCGAGCGCGGCCCGGCGGCGGAGCTGGTCGGGCACGTCGACGACGAGCCCCGGCGCGTCGTCGGCCAGGCCGGGGCCCCAACGCTGCTCTGAGAGCTCGTCCCAGGTGAACAGCTCGGGCCGCTCGACGCCGGCCAGGCGGTCGGCCCACCATCGGCGGAGGTCGACCCCTCCGGCCATGGCCTCGGTCCAGTCCTTGAAGGCGCCAGGCGGCCGGACGCGACGGGAGCGAACCGACATGGCGCACCAGACCTCGGCCGACTTGTCGCCGGCCGGATCGTTGTCCGTCGCGATGTACCAGGGCGAGGCCGGGAGGATCGGCAAGAGCCCCCGGCCCTTCGGCCGGTCGGAGGCCGACCCGAAGGTCACCGAGCCGACCAGGCCGGCGAGCTCTTGATTCAGGAGCATGGCTTCGAATTCCCCCTCGACGATGACGAGGGGCCGGCCGACCGCAACCGGTGCCGTCGACGGATAGGGCCGCCCGCGACGGCTCCCCCGGACCGTTCGGTATTTTGGATCGTTGCCGTCGGGCCGGCGGATGTTGACCATCACGAGGACGCCGGTTTCAAACCAGGGAATGCAGATACCCTCGGGAACCCACGCCCTGCTCTCGGCGAAGATCCCTTCGAAGTACCGGTCGACGGCGAAGACTCCGAGGCGGGCCTTCCGGATCGTCTCCTCCCGCAGCCCTCGGCCCTCGAGGTAGGACCTGGCGTCGGCCCCGGCGTCGGACCATAGGGCCTTCTCGGCGTCCTCGACCAGGCCGAGGGCGAACGCCCGCCAGCCGTCGGGCGCCGGCCGGGTCTTGGGCTTCGGGGCGGGCACGGGCCGCCGATCGACCTGAGCGCCGGGACGTTTCCTTCCACGACGGCTTTCGCCTCCGGGAAGGTCGTCCCGGGCCTGAGTCGCATGAGGAACTCGACCGCGTCGCCGTGAGCACCGCAGCCGAAGCAGTGGAAGGCCCGATCGCCGGGCCTGACCGCAAGGCTGGGGTTCTTGTCGTCGTGGAATGGACAGATCCACCAACGATGCTTCGATCGCTCGCCCTCCCGGCCGGGCGGCTCTCCGAGGTAGTCGGCGACGAAGTCGGCGAGCGGTTTAGCGGGGCGGACGGCCATCGGTGCCCTCCCTGCGACCGTGCGCGCGCTCTCGACCTTCGGCGATTTCGGAGAATTCGGGATATCGACGTTCCCTGTATTCTCCGAATTCTCCGAGGCCCGGAGGGCAGGGTGTATTTCCCACCGGGGGGACGGCTTCCGCCCCGCCTTGCCCTTCGGCGCCTCCGCGTCTACATGGCGTCGGATCGCCCGGCGCTGCTCGAGCCAGATGAGGGCATCCTCCATCAGCGAGCGCCTCCTTCCGGAGCTTCGGAATGTTGCGCGTGATACCGAATCGTCTGGATCGCTAACCATTGAGGGCCGCCGCCCATCGGAACCCGACGGCGCCGCGGACGACCTCGGGGTGGTCGATCAGCCACCGGCACCGCTCCACCAGGATCGGCTCCAGCGCCTCCAGGTCGTCGAACCCCTTGTTCGCCACCGCCTCGCGGACCAGCGGCCAGAGCGGCTCGGCCGGCTGTAACTCCGGCGTGCATGGCGGCAGCGGGTGGAGCACCACGTTCGGCGGGACCGCCAGCCGCTTGGCCACGTGCCAGCCGGCGTTGTCCACCAGCACGACCAGGAGCTTCCGCCGCCGCGGGTCGGCCCAGCGCGCGAACTCCTCCAGCGCCCGGCCCATCCAGTCCGTATTCGCCGCCGGCAGGATCAGCTCCAGGTTCCTGCCGCTGGCCGGGTGCACGAACCCATAGACGTAGAGCCACTGGTACTTCGTCCGCCCGTTCGCCGTCGGTCGTCGGCCCCTCCGCGACCAGACCCGGCGGGCGATCGGCTTGAGGCCCAGCCGCGCCTCGTCCTCGGCCCAGAGCTCGATCCGCTTATCGGGATGCCGGCGGCGGAGCGCGGCGACCCGCCGCCGCAGGGCGTCTTTTCCAGGCCCGCCGCCGCTCGTCCGCCGCGGCGCCGGAGTTCTTGGGCCTCGGCACCTGGAGGCTGAAGCCCAGGCCCTTCAGCCACTCCCACCCGGTCTGCTTGCAGACGGTCACGCCGAAGCGGTCGCGGGCGTAGGCGGCGACCTTCGGGCCACTCCAGAGCCCGCCGTCGGGCGGCGGCTGCTCCAGCGCCGCGTACAGCTCGGCCTGCTGCTGTGGCGTGAGCTTCGACCGGCCGCCGTTCCGGTCGGCCCGGCGGTCGGCCAGGCCGGATGGCCCCTCGGCGTTCCACCGCTTCAGCACGGTGCGGACCCAGGCGGGCGTCAGGCCGATCCGCTCGGCGACCTCGGCGGGGGACGGCGGGTCGTCGGTGCGGGTCAACAGCCAGAGGATCTGCCAGTGGGTCTTCTCGACCCCGGTCCGGCAGGCGCGGTAGCGGCGGGCGATCTCGGCGGGGTCAAGGTGCGGGACGATCGGTAGTCGGGGGGGCGCGCATGGTGCTATTCCTCCGTGCGGATGAGACCTCCACGTCTTTAAGGATAGCGATCCAGGCGATTCGGTATGAGCTCGCTCTCGGGGAAGGACTCGACCTTCGCATGAATGCCGATCCATCGGAGCACATATTGAACGCCCTCGGGTGCGCCTCCGAACCCCTTCCCCTGCAGATAGGCCCGCACCCTCTCGTGATGGGCCTTGAAGAAGTCGACCAGGGCCCACGCGTCCCGAGCGTCCCGGGCCTCGGCCGACGGCACCGTCTCCTGGTCCGCCGTCGGATCGCACGCGTGCCTCAGGACCGTCAGGACCAGGCAGAGGCGGCCGGCGTATTCCTCCAGCTTGCTCCACGAGCCGCGGAGCGAGTCCGGGAAGTCGGGGGCGTTCACCTCGTCGACGTGCCGATCGTAGAGCCGGTTGTATTCGTCCCGGCCGGCCGCGCTGAAGGTGACGACCTTGGGATGGTCGTGATCGTCCCGCCTCTCCAGCTCGAGCATCCAGAGCCGGCGGATGACGTCCGACCAATCGTCGAGGGTGCGGGCGGCGACGCTGCCCCGCTGCGAGGACTTGAGCTTGCGCCTCCGGTCGGGGAAGGCGAAGAGCCAGCGATCGAGGAAGCCTTCGTCACCGTCCTTGGAGAGCAACTTCGGCAGCGACGCGGGGGTCAGGTTGCCCACGATCGTGAGCATCGGGTGCGGGATGAAGATCGCCTCGCCGAATTCATTCAAGACCCGGTCGATCGAGAAGGCCGATCCGCTCCAGATCTTGAGGAAGTTGGGCAGGTCGTTGCCGGCGCCGGCGCGGTACTGATTCAGGCCGGAGATCATCGCCGACAGCTCGTCCCTGATCATCAGGAGCCCGCGCTTGTTGGCGGCCAGGACCCGGAACATCGCCTCGACGGTCGTATCGTCGATCGCGAGCCGGACGGGGACGGGCGGGGCCGGCGGCGGCCCGTCATCCTTCTTGTGGGCCCGCACGGCCTCCGCGTAACACGCCTTCTTCTCCTGGAACGCCTTGGCGAAGCCGGCCTCGAGCCGCCGGACGGGATCGCTGGCGTAACGCTCGAGGGCGGGCGTCTTGCCGTCGCCGGGATGGCCGATCGGGGCGACGAAGAGGCTGGCGCTGGCGAACTGATGACTCAGGCGGAGGGACCGAGACCGGCCGATCGCGCCCGCCGCGATCGCCAACACGTCGACGGCCACGAAGGACGGGTCGCATCCGATGGCTGAGGACGCTTCCTCGACGAGCTGCCGGGCCTGCGGGGGAAGGACGTCGGGGAAGGCCGGGACGTCGGGGAGCCTGCCGAGCCTCAGGGCCGGCCACGGCTCGGCGTCGGGCGGGGGCGTGAGCGGGTCGGCCGACGTGACGGCCCGGACCACGGCGGCGGCCTCGCCGTCTTCCATCGGGGCGAGGAAGGAATCGAACACGGCGCGGCGGCCGTCCGCCTCGGTCGAGTTGAGCTGCCGGGCGAACCGACGGTTGAGCTCGCTGACGCGGTCGATCTCACCGTTCAACGTCCGGCCGTTCAGGAGGGCGGAGAGGGCCCACGCGTCGTAATCGGGCAGAGGTTCCGGCGTGTTCATCGGTCGCCTTCCCCCTTCGGCCTGGCGGCCCGGCAAGGGGGCGAGGCGGCCGCGCCGGGCGGCTGGGTCGCCGGGCGGCGGTTCAGCTTCGTCAGCCTTGCCGGGCGGCCGAGGCTGATCGCGAAGCCGAGCTCTTGGAGCTGCATGGCGGATCCGCGCGGCCGCCTGGAAGTCTCGGACCGCGCGGGCGTCGAGCCAATCGGCGAAGAGGACCGCGGCCCGGGCGGCGGGGTCGTCTTGCCCGTCAACGGTGGCGTGGGGCATGATGGTGGGGCCTCCGGTATCTGGTCTGAGGGGTTCTTCGCGGCTCCGAGGGCTGGGGTCCGGTGGGTCGGCGGCCGTCCGGGGAGAGCACTCGCCAAAGTCGCTCCCCGGCGGTCGTTCTCATGCGCCCGCCGTCGCGGGCTCGATGCTCTCTTCCGCGACCCGCTCGACGTCGGCCCGCAGGAGCTGCGGTCTCGCGCCGGGGATGCGGCGGACGGTGATCAGCCCCTTCTTGAGCAGCCGTTGGAGCTGGTCGGGGTTGAGGCCGAGGACGGCCCTCGCCTCGACGGTGGACATGAACCCGCCCTGGCCGGTCGTCGCGGTCGGCATGGCCGAAAACCTCCTGGGTTTCCGAACGAAAAAGCCGTCGTGTCCGCCCTGGCCTGACGGATAGCGCGCACCATGAATGGATGCGCAGCCCATCTCCGTCTGGCTGAAGCGGACACGACGGCAAACTGCTCTGTGTGCTCCCCGGTGGGGAACCCCTACGCCGTGATTCGCCTACAGGGTAGTGGTCATCTGGCCAACAGTCAAGGGCTTACTGATCGCTTTCTTTCGGTTTCGGCGGCCTAAGCGGGTCGGGGCCCGTACCCCACGGCTGTCTCATGAGCTTCATGGCGATGGGGACATCCTTTTGCCTTGGCGGCACGATCAAGTCGAGGTCCACGACCCAGGTCAGCATCGAAACCTTCGGGGGATCGATGGTCACCTTTTCGCCCCGCTCCGCGGCTTCCAGGGTACGTCTCAGCCCGGTCGGGGTCCGCCCGCCCTTCACGGGGTTGACATTCCCGCCGAGCGCCTTGCAGAATTGCTTGTATAAGTCGCCCTGCAAGCCGTTGGGGAAGTATTCGGGCCGGCCCGCCTCGCGCCTGGCGGCCCTCAGCGTGGCCTCGCGCTCGTTGGCCCACAGGATCGCCGCGACGGTCCCTTGTTCGCGGATGACCTGGTCGAGCTCCGCGAGGGCCGAGGCCTTTGGTTCGTCCCATCGCTCCCCGGACAGGAAGCAATGGACCATGACGACCCCGCGGACCCGCTGGCGGATCTGCTGATCCGTGAGGAGCGGGGGCGTCTTCTCCCGGTGCATGAAGTCTCGAATGCTCATGACTCGTTGACCTATCCGACGAGGCCGATGGCCTTGACGTCCCTCGTGGTCACGTCGAGGACCATGGCGCGGACGGCGGCGGGCAGCTTGGCCACGTCGACAGGGCAGATGCCCCCGGGGCGGCCGCTCAGCGCGTCGAGGGCGTGAATGGCCGAAATCGCGTGGTGATGGTCCCTCAAGACGAGGACGCGGCGGCGGATGTAGCAGTCATGCATCCGTCGGCCGACGACCAGGCCGTCCGCCTCGAGGGACCGGATCAGCTCGCGGACGGCCGCGGGCCACAACGCGGCGACGTCGGCCACCCGACCGATCTCGGCGTTGCCCGCCGTCGAGTAGAGGCCCGTCGGGTCGCTCGTCTTGACGATCGCCAGGAAGACCCTCGCCTTGTTGCACCGTCGGGCCAGGGGCTGGGAAAGCATCGTCCAGACCTCGTTTACTCGATGTTCCCCTTCTCTCGCCGCTTCAGTTCCTTGACCACTGCCGAGCGGATGAAGGCGGCAACCGAGTTACCTTCCTGCTCGGCGGCATCAAAGATGCGCTGGTGAAGATCGCCATCCATACGAAGGCGAATGTCCACCTTGTCATCGGTCTTCATCTTCTTGCGGCCCATGATCCCCTCCGAGGCTTCGGTGTCCGCCACGAGCGTACACCGAGCGGAGGGGATATGCACGGCTTGTCCGCACCCATTGTACAGACTATCAGCGGATAATCAATCCGCAAAATATCCGCAGGAAATGGGTTGATCTGTCCGCACAGTGCGGATACGATATCCGCAGTCGAGGGCAACGGGCTCTCGACCAACGAAGTGGGCCTGGCGATGCGCCGTGAACGCCCGCCAGGCCCGGAAGACTCGCCCCCCATGCAAGGAGTTCGTCCGATGAGAAGTCTACTCGTTGTCCCGCCGGGAGCCAAGCGTCGCCGCCGGCCGAGGCCTTTCGCGGAAGGGCTCTGGGACGGCTTTGAGCCCCCGCCGCCGCCGGCCCCCGCCCCGATGCCGCCAGCGCCGGCGGCCGCCCTGGAGAGCCGCTACGGCGCCGCCCCTGCCCCTGCCGCCGCGGCCCCTGACGACCCGTGGGCCGTCGAGGGCGACGCAGAGAGCTGGCCCGCCGGCCCGTGGGATAAGGAGCGATGGGAGCCGACTGGGCCGGCCGAGGTTTCGCACATGTGCGAAACGGCCGAGGCTGACGGCATCCCGGCCGCCGTCGCCCGGATCCGCCTCATCGGCGGCCTGGCCGCGGGCGAGTATCGGCGGCTCAGCCCTGACCAGTGGCTCAGTGAGCGCGGCAACGTCTGCTCGGTCGACGCACTGAACCGGGCGTACGTCGCGGGCCGGGTCGCGATCCTGGCCGACGCCCCACCGATCGCCCGGCCCGCGCCCGCCGTGCCCGCCGCGGCCCGGCCAGGGCCTTCATCCCCACGTTCGAGGACTGCGTCGAGATCCTCGGTGCCGAGCTTGCTCGCCAGGGCATAGACGCCTGCGCCTTGCTCCAGCTGGGCCCCGTCGGTCCGCGCCGCGTTCGCGTTCGGCCTCGAGCGTGGCACGGCCGCCCGGCTCGAGCAAGAGGCCGAGGAAGCCCGGCGGCAGGAGTGGGAAGACGAGATGGAGGCCGAGGCCCTCGGCCTGAACATGGAGCCTCACCAGCGTGCCGAGGCGGGCCTGATGCCGCTCCCAGCCATTGCGATGGATTGACGATCGTCATCCGCCCGGGGTCGCGTGGCCCCGGGCTTCCCGTCCCGATCATCCCCTCGGAGGCCCCGACCGATGACCCCGCTCGTGCTCAACACCTTCGACCAGGACCCGGCCGAGGGCCCGCCCGCCCCGGCCCCGGCCCCGGCCCTGACCGACGCCGCGGCCCTCGGCCTGCTCGTCGGGGCGTACGAGGACGCCCGCCGCCGGTTCGAGGCGGTCCCCCAGTCCGACTCCCGCAACCTGACGAGCCTCGTCAACGAGGCCGCGTGCGACGCCATGATGACCGCCGCGGGGGACCTCCTGGCCGGCGTCATCGCCGTCGGCCGCCCCGGCACGGCTACCTGGGGGCGGGAGCAGCTGCTCCGCACCGTGAGCCGGCCGCGGGCCGTCCGCCTCGGCGGGGCGATCTTCCTGGCCATCCCGGATCAGCTCCACCTGACCGAGGACCCGGCCGACGAGGAAGAGCCGGGCGAAGACTACGCGATGACGCTCCACCGCCTCGAGCTGGCCGACCTGGTCGACCTCGATAGGTGATGCCGGTCTTTCGCACCGGTGCGAAAACGCCCCCGCCGCACGATCGCCCTGCAACGCACGACGGCCCGGCCCCGGACGATTCCGAGGCCGGGCCGCTTCGTTTCCCCCATGGGAGAAGATGCGCCTGGCGGGGCTGCCCACTTACAACGGTCTTAAGTCGGGGCCCCGGCTCACGCCGTCGAGCCGAAGACCCTCAGCCGACGGGCGGGCATGGCGTGGACCGGATGGTTGCCGTCGCGGCCGATGCGGGCACGGGCCCGGGCGATGCCGCGCGAGACGGTCGATTCGCTGACCGGGGGCACCTCGGCCGCCCCGATCGCCGCCATGGTCGAGCCCTTCGCCAGGGTGAGGCACCAGCGGAGCTCGCGGGCCCTGGCGACCGGGTCATCCTCCAGCCGCGGCCGGCCCCCCTTGCTCCGCGTGGCGTCCTCACGAGCCGGCCCCGGCAGGTCCTGCTGCCGGCCGGGGCCGGGCCGTTCAAAGGGCGGTCCCCCGGTTGAGCTTGTTGACGACGGGCCGCCGGCCCTCCATCGCCGCGTTGGCGTCCGCCGTGAAGCCGCGGATCTTCTCCTCGGACTCGATGGTCTGGTCGATCAGCCGGGCAGCCGCCTCGGCGAAGACGTCGAGCCCCGCCTTGGCCCGGTTGGCGACCGTCGCGCGAATCTCACCCGGCGTCTTGTCGGCGGCATCGAACATGGCCTGGACGTCGGCGGCGATGACTGTCTGCTGATCGGCGTCGGGGCCACCGAAGTAGGCGACGACGTTGCTGCCGTCGACGCTGTAGGGCGGCGCCGTGCGGGACAGCGGCGGGTTTGGGCTGCCGGCCCTGACCACGTCCGGCCCTGTACCCCCGCACGGCATTGTCCAGCGCGGCCGTCGCGACGGCGGCGACGTCGGCCATCCAGGGGGCCCGGCCCGCGTTGACTCGCTTCATCACGGCGGTGCGGACCGTGTCCGAGCTGAAGTTGTCGGGCGGCGCATCAACCTCCTGATATCGGAGGCGATCGTCGCCGTGTTCGTCATCGAAAGCTTGGGCGTGTACGCGTTCATGGGTTCGCGGTCTCTGATGGGTGGAAGTGGATCGGACACTCAGGCGTTCTGCTGGAAATCCAGACCGGCCACGCTGCCGGGGAACGCGGGGTTCATCCCGCGGACCTGGCCCGCCATGCTGTTGACCCTGGCACCGAGCTGGGCCACCTTGCCCATGATCTGCTGATTCTGCGCGATGATCGCCTCGCTGACCTGAAGGCTCTGCTCTGCGACCCTGGCGAGCTGGAGCGTGGCGTCGGCCTGGTCGTGCGCCGCCATGCCGAGGGGCTTCAGCCCGTCGATCTGACCGAGCCTGATGGCCGGACCGGCGGCCCGGTCGATTTCGGGTCCGCCAAAATCGATCGCTCGCCCGCCCGGCTGGTCGAGCAAGTCGACGCCGGGAAGGGGGCGTTTCGCCCGGCCCGGGTCTGCCCCGAGGGCCCGCCGCCGCATGATCGCGTTGGCCCCGCCGTTCATGCCCCGGAGCCGCCGCTGGCGGAGCGCGGCCGCGGCGTCGACCTCGGCCGCCAGGGCCGCCTCCATCGGGTTCGCGCCGTCGGGGAGCATCATCGGTGGGAAGGCCATCGCCGGGCCGGCGGGCACCGGGTGGGGCACGCCGACGGGCGCCGCGACGAATCCCATGCCGTTGGGCGCGGCGACGAGCCCGGGGCCCGGGCGACGTGTCCGGGCTTGCCGGCCGGGGCGAACCCGCGGCGGATCCGGTCGGCCTCGGCCTCGGCCGCCTCCCGCTTCGCGTCGGCCTCCTCCCGCTTCTCGACCGCCTCGAGGAACCGGTCGGCCTCGGCCAGCGCCGTCGCCATCGCCTTGCCGGCCTTCACCGTGTCCTCTGCCTTTTGCTTCTCATATTCAGTCTCGGCCTTGCGGACCCCGACGGCTTCGGGTGAGTGACGGGCCAGCGCGTCGCGGAACTCGCCCGCGGCGCCGGCCATCCCCTTGGTGATGCTGAGCAGCTCGTCGCGGGCCGATTTCATGCCCCGGTCCGCGGCCCCGAGCATGTCCTTGAAATAGTTCTGCGCGTGCCCGTATTGGGCGCGGTTGGTCGCCTGGCCGGCCTTGACCCGGGCGTCGAGCCATTGGTCGAGATAGCTCTTGAGGATCGCGTCGGAGCCGCCCGGTGTGCGGCCGATCGCCGTCTCGACGCTCTGGCCCATCGCCCGCTCTTGCTCGGTGCGGATGCCGCCGAGCTTCGCCATGTCCTTGTCGTGCGCGGCCTGGTCCGCGGCGTCGACCTTCAGCTTGTTCAACCGCCGCTGCTCTTCGGCGGTCAGGCTCGTCGCCTTGGCGAGACGCTCCATCTCCTGCGCCTTGGTCTCGACCTTCTTATTCCCGAACAGGGCCATCAGGTCGTCCCAGCGCTGGATGAGCTGGTTCACCCCGATCATCAGGATGGTGATGATGCCGGCCAGGCCGGTGCCGAGGCCGAGGGCGGTGATCAGCGAGTCGCCACGTTGTTGACCACGCCGCGGATGCCGTACTGGAGATCGTCCATCAACTGGGCGCCCTGGAGCACCGCCAGCCCCGTGTTTCCCGATCGGCCGACGGTCTTGCCGATGCGCTCCAGCGAGTTCGCGGCGTGGTCGGCGGCAGTCGACTGCCTCTCCAGCGCCCCGGCCGCCTGGTTTGCCCCCTGGACGATCGCCTGGTCCGCCTGCGCTTTCTCGTGCTCCGCCCGCTCGACGCCGCGGATCGTCGACTCGAGCTTGGCCGAGACGCGGGCGAGCTGCTCCACACCGCGGAAGTAGTCCGTCTGGGAGACCTCGCCCCGCTCGTAGGCATCCTTGAGCTCGCCCATCGCGGCCTTGGTCTGGCCGATCGCCGAGCGGAGTTGCCCGATGCCCTCGGTGCCGATCGTCTCCAGGATCAGCCGGTAAACTTCATCGTTGACGGCCATGGGAGTTGGTTACTCGATGGGCTTAAAGCCGGTCTGTTGGCTCGGGACCGGGCATGGGGTAGCGGCGGGGAAGGCCGGCCAGGGCGTCGTCGAGGGCTTGCATCATCGCCGGCGACGACGTCGCGCCCTCGCACTCGATGACCTCGGCTTCGACGAACACGGGGGTGACGTCCTCCGCCAGTCGCATAGAGACGAGGTCGTAAGTCGTGTGATACAGACGGTTGGCCAGGTCGAGGAGCTCGCCCTGGCGGCGACGTTCTCGGCCACCAGGTCGCGCCACGCCGGGCATTCGTCGATAGCGAGTGCAAGCGCGACCACCCGCTCGGCGTACGGGAGCCTCTCCAGCTCGGCCCACCACGCGGGGGGCTTGCCGAGGATGAACATCCAGGTCGGGACGTTGGGCGTCGGGTCCGGCATCGGCGGCGGCTCGGAGGGGCGGTCACCACGCCACGCGGACCGGCCCGCGCGGGACCTATCCCTCCTACTATCGCAAGGCGGCCCCGCCCCGTTCTCCCCGGCCGCCCCCGGCGAGAGAAAACCCCCGCCCCGCGCGGCGACCATGTAAGCCGGCGAGGCGGGGGATTCCGGCCCGGGTCCCAGGGTTCGGCGAGGCGATCTTGGGGAACGCGACGCGCGGGCCTGCTGCACACAATTACATGCATGCCTGGACCGAGTCAACCACCTGCCACGCCGTGGGCCGAGGGGGGCGATTCTGCCCCGGCCACCGATTGTCCACCGATAGACGGCATTTCGGGTGGGGGGTTGCGCAGACCGGGCATGCTGGGCCGTCGGGCCCATCCGAACGCTCTCGCTTGACGAGCGTCCAGCAGAGGCGGGGTCGACACGGGCATTCCCCGAATTCTCCGGATTCTCCGGCGCCCGTCGATCTGTCCAAGGGTGAGTTCGGTCTGTGGCGCGAGCATCCATCAGCGGACGCCACGCTGTAACTGCCTTCGCAACTGCATAGTTGCAATCCGAGGCGGTTTCGGCGACAATTCGGCCACGCCCGGAAAGCAGCGTGTTGCCGCAAGTCGTTGCCGAGCGAGGTCTTGCATTACCGATCAGCGCCACTTATGTGTTGGCGTATCGGTCTGCAAAACCTCCACCGCCGGTTTGAATTCGGCCGGCGCCTCTTGTGACATAAACCCCGGCCATCGCCGGGGTTCTTCGTTTCAGCCCGGGCCGCAGCGGACGATCAGCCACCGTTCGGCTTCAGGGGGACGCTCACCGGCTGGTTGGTCTTCACCAGCCTCTTGCCGACGAACTTGTAGAAGGCGCCGAGGTTCTGCTTCTTGCCGTGGAACGAGGACGCCTTCCAGTGCGGGACTCGCTTGTACGGGTCGATGCCGCTGATGAAGACCGAGTCGGTGCCGGGGCTCTTCACCACCCTGAGGAGATGGCTCTTGCGGCCGACGATCGCGTTCGTCGCCGAGCCGCCCTCAACCGCGCTGTGGCCGAACCAGGAATTGATCTCGGTATTCGCCGTGCCCGCGACATTGGCGAAGTTCGTGCCGCCGTGGCCGGTGTCGAGGTACACCGGGACATCGACGTTCGGGGCGACGACCGTCGAGGTTCCGGTCTTGCTCCCATAGATCACGATCTCGTTGACCGACGTGGCGGCGGGCTGGTTCGAGTCGATGACGCCGTTGACCTCGACCTGAATGTTGCCGGCGGCCGTCTCGCTGACCGCGATCTGGTCCTGCTGCCGCTTCTTGTTGGGCGGCGGGGTCACGACCAGCACCGACGTGCCGTTTGCCCCGTTCTGGATCAGGCGGACGGCCCCGGTGACGCCCGTTGAGACGTTGACCGTCACCGTGGCCGGTGTGCTGGTGAGGTTGGGAGTGATGCTGGTGTCGGTCGCGGTGTAGGCGAACGTGTCGTTGCCCGTGAAGTTCGCGTTCGGCGTGTAGGTGGCGGCGCCGGTGCTCGCGTTGAAATTCGAGATCGTGCCGTTGGTCGGCTGGGTGGCGATGGCGAACGAGAGGACATCGCTCGGGCTGCGCCCGAGGTCGCGGTGAGCTGGACCTGCACCGGCATGCCCGAGAAGGCCGTGAGCGTCATCGGCTGAACGGTCGGCGGCAAGCTCTGCGCGACGTTGATCGTCACCGTGGCCGGGTTGCTGGTGAGGTTGGGCGTGGTGCTGGTGTCGGTCGTCGTGTAGGTGAACGTGTCGGTGCCCGAGAACGGATACGTGGGCGTGTAGGTGGCGGCGCCGGTGCTCGGGTTGAAGTTGGTGATCGTGCCGTGGGCGGGCTGGGTCGTGATGGTGTACACGAGGACGTCAGTCGGCGCGGACACAGGGGTGCCCTTGAGCTGGATCTGCACCGGGCTGCCCGAGAAGGCCGAGGCCGTGACCGGCTGGGCGATCGGCGCCCTGTTGCTGACGGCGACGGTGAACTGCTTCACGTCATAGTTCGAGACGTCGTTGAGACCCTTCCCCGTCCGGTCCGTCTGGTCGCGGACGCCGACCAGCACGGTGATGACTCCGGAGAAGTCCGTGGCGGGCGTGACCGTCACCAGGCCGTTGGGGCTGACGGTCGCCGTCCCCTGGCTGGCCGGGACTGGGTTGAACGTCGTGCCCGTCGAGGTTGCCGATGTCGATCCGGCGACCGTGTACGTCAGCGGATCGGACGGCGACCCGGCGGAGATCCCCTGGACCTGGAACGTGGTCGGGCTGTTCACCGGGGTGACGATCGGTATGTTCACGTTGGGAAAGACGTTGAGGAACGGCTTCTCGGTGGGCCCGGGGTCGGGACTGGTCGCGCCGACGGTCACCGTGAAGGACTGAGACGCGTTGGTGTTCGTCGACGGGTCGAACGCGGTGACGTTGACGACCGACGTCTGGCCGGCCGTCGCGCTGGTGGTGTCGATGTGGACGACGCCGTTGGGGTTGTTCGCGGAGAGCGAGGCGGTCGTGATCGTGACCGGGCTCAACGGCTCCGTCGGCGCCGGGCTGCCCGACCCGCCGACGGGGACGGCGAAGATCTTGGGGAGGATGCCGTTGGGATCGGCGACGACCTGGCCGAACAGCGTGTAGCCGAAGTCGAGGAAGCGGGTCGCGTTCTGGGTGACGAAGAACTGGGACGTGTTCGTGAAGTAGTCGCCCGGAGTGATGTCCGATGGGGTGAATCCCGCGTTGGCCATCGCGAGCTGGCCGGGGTTGGTGAAGGCGAGCTGCTGGGCGAACTCGTTCTGGAACGGGAAGCCCGTCGCCGGCAGGCCGCCGGGCTGGCCCGGGGCCGGCGGCTGGTCCAGGCCGCCGCCCGACGAGGTGACGTTCACCGCGCCGGCCTGGGCGATGAAGTTGACCCCGTTCCCGACGAGGTCAGCGATCCGGAAGAACGACTTGCCGTTATAGAAGCCCGAGTTGGCGAGCTGCTCGATCTTCGACACCGTCGTCGGCGCCAGGTCGCTGAAGAGCTGGAAGGTCAGCGGGCCGGAGAACGACGGGTCGTTCGCGTTACCGTCGGAGGTGTGCGTGACGTTCAGCGTGAGGAACTCGCCCTGGGCGATCGTCGCCTTGACGGCGGAGTTGCTGCTGGTGACCGTGTAGGTCTGCGAGGCACCCCCGCCGGTCCCGTTGAGTGGGACCTGATAGCCGAGCGCGGCCGGGGCGGTGATGCTGGCGATCGGCGCGAGCGCGGCGGCCATGAGGGCCCGGCCCTCGAGTGGGTCGAAGACCAGCTTCCGAGACCGCGTGACCTTCGAAGCCATCCGCCCGTGGCGCGACGCGCCCCATCCTGTGCGCTCCAGCATCCGTCACCCTCCCACGGACGACCCCGCGCGGCGCCGGGTCGCCCGGCGCGGCGGCAAATCCTCCTCGGGTGTATCGGTCGTGACGATCGGCCCGCATGACGCGAAGCAACACGAATTGCCGGATGGGCCAGGGCGCACAAAAAGACGACGGGCCGGCATCGCGCCGACCCGTCGTCCACAAGGCCCGATCTCGCGGCGAGATCAGGGGTTCGAATTCCGGAGCGTGAAGCTGGTCTGGACGAAGCCCTCGTCGTCCTGGACGCCGTAGCCGCCGCCCTGGGTCAGGTACTTGGCGAAGACGGAGAAGTCGGGGAGCTTGTCCTTGTTGAACAGCTTGGCGAAGTCCTTCATGGCCGGGTTGTTGGCGTTGCCGGCCTGCAGGGCCTTCTCGAACGAGCCGCTCTTGATCATGTCGTAGGAGGCCCGGGCCTGCTCCTCGCTCTTGGCGAAGGTCAGGGTGCTCGTCTGGGCTGGGATGTCCTTGGTCACCTTCTGGAACTCGGGGTTGTCGGACAGCGACGACCCGCCGCCGCGGAGGACGAGCTCGAGCAGGCCGGGCTCGTTGGCGACGAACAGGGTGTCCTTGGCGATCGCCAGGCTGATCGTGCCCTTCAGCGGGTTGTTGGGGGCCTGGTTCGGCATCTCCGGGATCTTGAAGTCGTAGATCGTGGTGCCGAGGAACTCGCGCTTCTCGGGCGCGGCGTCGGTCGAGCGCGATCAGCTTGTTGAGCGTGGCCTGGAACTTCTTGGCGTCCTCGAGGGCGATGCCCAGCAGGAGGCGCTGGCTGTCCTCCTTGATCGGCTTCTTGAAGTCGGTGATGAACGTGATCCGGTCGCCGAGCGGTCCGAAGAAGTCCTTCTGGAAGCTGAACGGCTCGCCGCCGTTCGGCCCGGCGAGCTGCTGCTCGACCATGTTCAGCATGCCGGGCTGGAAGGTGTTCGCCAGGTCGTTGATGGCGGTGTAGGCGGCGTCGAGGTCCCACGAGACGCTCGAGTAGGTCGAGACGCTGGCGGGGACCCAGGCCTCGGGCCGGAGGTTGGCCTTGGGCATCGAGAAGATCTTCAGCACGCCCTGGACAGGGCTGGGCGCGAAGATGAAGGTCTTGGTCAGGCTGTCGAAGGCGCCGGAGTTGAAGGCGAGGTTGCCGCCGGCGGCCTTGAGGCCGTTGATGCCGAGGATTTGCAGCATGGCCTCGGGGTTGCCGGCGTTGGGGTTATTGGCCGCCGCCTTGACGCCCAGCTTGATCAGCGCGGAGACGTCGATGTACCAGCTCGCCTGGCCGCCGTCGCCGAGCTTCTTGGCGACCTTCGTGTAGTTCTCGCTCTTGGCCAGCGAGTCGTCGCGACCGTCGGCGTGCGAGATGACGTCCTTCAGCACGTCGAGGTCGCTGGCGATGTGGAAGACGGAGCCGTTCTTGACCCAGATGACCGGCGGCTCGTTCTCCTTGCCGCTGCTCATCACGTGCAGGGTCAGGCCCTTGAACGTCTCGGTGCTGACCTTGGCGTTGTCCTTGGCCTCCTCCTGGGCGAGCTTGGTCGCCTTGCTCATCACCGCGTCCATCTTCTCGGCGTTCTTGCCGGCGTCGGCGTGGATCAGGACGGCGACTGGGGTCTTGCCCTCGGCCTTCGCCAGGATCGCCAGCGACACGGTGCCGGCGGGCAGCGTCAGCAGCTCCTTGAGCGTGACGCCGACCTTGTCCTTCAGGACCTTGCTCGCCTCGTCGATCTTGTCGAGGAAGTCGGCCTCGAAGTCCTTCATGGCCGGGTCGGCCAGGAGCTGGCCGAAGGAGGTCTTCTCGAACGCCTCGCGCATCGACGAGGCGTCGTTGATCTTGGCGAAGAACAGGGTCGAGTTCGGCAGCGAGTCCTCAGGGCCGGCCGCGCGGCCGGAGGCCGCCGTGATCGACATGCCGGCCAGGCCCAGGCAGGCGGCCAGCGTGAGGCGGACGACCGCCCGCAACGGGGTACGCATCGACATTCACTCCCTCGTGTAGCTACCGCTCCCGCCGTCGGGCGGGAGCCTCCGCCCCCCCGGTCCTGCCGGGAGGTCGAACGGGTCAGGAACTCGCCCCGCCGGGCCTCGCGACCCGGCACGAATCTCGGCCCGGGACGGCCCCGGTGCACGATGGTCCACGGATGTTAGCCCCCGGCCTCCCGCCGATCAACGATTTCCCGGAGCCCTGCCCGAAGAGCTCGGTGGCCCCGTCGTCGAGCCGGGCGAACGCCCCGGAGGCAGCCCCGGGTTCAGCCGCCGCGGCGGGTCGAGGTAGCGGTGGCCGGTGTTCGGGTTGTCCTTGTCGAAGGAGAACGCCTCGCGGTTGCGGAGGAAGTCCTTGACGTAGTTGATCGGGATCGCGAAGCCGAGGTTGTCGCCGAAGGCCGACTTCATGTTCGTCACCCCGACGACCTCGCCCCTCAGGTTGAACAGCGGACCGCCCGAGTTGCCCGGGTTGATCGCCGCGTCGGTCTGCAGGTAGACCAGGCCCTCGAAGTTCCGGTTCCGCGTGCTCACGATCCCTTGTGAGACGCTCCGCTCGCAGCCCCAGCGGGTTGCCGACCGCGAAGACACCGTCCCCCGCGTTGATGTCGTCGAGGCTACCCAGGAACACGTGGCCCAGTTTCAGGTCTTTCTGCGGCGGGAGCTTGATCAGGGCCAGGTCGAGGAACGGGTTCAGCGCGACGATCTCGACGTTGTCGATCCGCCGCCGGACCAGGCCGCCCGGCGTGTTCTGATAGAAGATGGCGGCGATCCGCGTCTCGCCCTCGATGACGTGATAGTTCGTCACCGCGTAGCCGTCCTCGTTGAGGATGAAGCCCGAGCCCTTGCCCGAGGGCGTCTCGATCGAGATGACGGCCTCGCCGAAGCGGTGGACCAGCTCCTTGACCGGCAGCCGGCTTGAGCGGGGCCGTCTTGTAGAACCCCGTCGGGTCGGTGTCGTGGGCCGAGGGGGCGGCCGCGGCCGCGGCGGCCTGGCCCGCCTTCCTCCGGACGACGACCTGGTCGCGGGGGATGCGGATCACCTCGAAGCCGAGGTCGACGTAGATGGCGTTCGGCTTCTCGGATAGGACGTCGCCGACGACCTGATGCCCGTCCTTGAGCTCGATGACATCGACCGCACCGGCGGCACGCGATCCGACGCCCCAGAACATCAGACCCAGGGCCGCCGCGGCGACCGGCACACTCCGTCGCATGGTCGTTCGTCTCCAGACTCGCCTGCGGAGCCTAACTCGTTGTATCTCACGGACGTCCCACGACCAACCGCGCCATTGTAGTCTTCCGCGCGATCCTTGCAACCCTACGACATCGCAGGGCCCCGAGGCCGATTGGGTTCGTTTCGTCGGGGTTTCGCCCCGGGTCCCGGCGCCCGACCGAACCCGAGCGTGCAAGTTATGAGCGGCTCGGGGCCGCTTCGTTAACCTTTCAAGGCGGTGCGGCTCTCCCGGCCTCGCCGGCGCCGATCCAGCGGACCTGGCTCGACGAACCTAGCGGCCCTGATCGCCCGGACAAAACGGGGTCAGGCCTCGAATTGGAGGGTTCCTGACCCCGTTTTGTCCGGACCGCTTACTCACGCGGGCCCCCGGCCGGCCTCGCCGACGCCGGCGACAGCCATGCCTTGAACCCCGGTGACTCCACCTGCCTCTCGTCCTCCCCACCTTTCCACGTTATCGTCATCTCGGCCCCGGGGAACCCGGCGATGAGCCTCAACCCCCGCTCGGGCCCGAGGACGGAAATGGCCGTGTCGAGGCCATCGGCCGTCGCCCCGTCGGGGGCGATCACGGTCACGCTGCGTCCGCCCCGTCAGGCCGATGCCGGTCTTGGGGTCAACGACGTGCGAGTAGCGGACCCCGCCGATCTCGACGAACTGCTCGGCGTCGCCGGAGGTCGAGACGGCGGCGTTCTTCAGAGAGGAATCGCTCGACCTGCCCGGCTCCCGGCTTTTCGAGCGGGGCGATGCCGATCGCCAGCCCTCTCGGCCGGGCGGCGGGTCGCCCGACGACGATGTCGCCGGCGCCGGCGACGAGCGCGCGGGCGATTCCCTGCGCTTCAGGATCTTGACGGCCTCGTCGCGAGGCGTAGCCCTTGGCGATCCCGCCGAGGTCGAGCTTCATGCCCGGTTCGAGACGCGGACGGTCCGGGTCGCCGGGTCGAGCCGGATCGTGTCGGAAGCCGACCAGGGCCCGGGCCTCGGCGAGCACTTCGGGCTCGGGAAGCTTCTTCTCGCGACGGGCCCGCCGCCAGAGCCGGACGACCGGGGCGATCGTGAGTCGAAGGCGCCTCCCGGATCGCTCGGACATCGCCTTCGAGCGCGCGAGGACGTCGAACAGGTCGCCGCTGACGGCCACCGGCGGGCCGCCGGCCCGGGCGCAGAGCCGCATCAGCTCGCTCTCGGGGTCGTAGTCGGTGAGCGTCCGTCGAGGCGGCGATCCGGTCGAAGGCGGCGCCGGAAGCGCGACTGGCGGTCGCTTCGTCGGCAGTGTATAAGACAATCGTGAACGGGCTCCCCATGTGCGGCTCGGCGAACTCGAACCGCCGAGCTCGGCCCGCCCGCCTGGTCGGCGCCCGCAGGCAGCAGCGACCCGACGATCGCCACGAGCGATCGCCCGACCACCGATGATCCCCGACCTCCCGTCCGGAGCGATCCCCAACGTGCCGGAGATCCGCCGTCGATTCGCCGCACGGCCGGCCTGCGGTCTCGCCTGCCCTCGTCGTCGCCGCCTCGGCCCGGCGCCCGCGGCCGCGGGCCGACTTCAAGCCGTACACCGAGACGATCCCCGGCACCGACCTCAAGTTCGAGCTGGTGCCGATCCCCGGCGGCACCTTCACGATGGGCAGCCCGGCCGGCGAGGAGAAGCGCCGGCCGACGAAGGGCCGCAGTCACGAGGTCCAGATCGCCCCGTTCTGGATGGGCAAGTACGAGGTCACCTGGGACGAATTCGACGCAGTTCGCCTTCTGCATGGACATCAAGCGCAAGCAGCGCGAGAACGTCGACCTGACCAAGCCAGCCCGACGACCGAGAAGAGCGCCGACGCCGTCACCCGGCCCACCAAGCCCTACGCCGACATGACCTTCGGCTTCGGCCGCAAGGGGCAGCCGGCCATCTGCATGACCCACCACGCCGCCATGGAATATTGCCGCTGGCTCTCGGCCAAGACCGGCAAGAACTACCGGCTGCCGACCGAGGCCGAGTGGGAATACGCCTGCCGCGCCGGCACGACGACGGCCTACTCGTTCGGCGACGACCCGGCGCAAGCTCGGCGACTACGCCTGGTTCGTCGACAACGCCGAGAAGCCCCAGCCCGTCGGCAAGAAGAAGCCCAACCCCTGGGGCCTCCACGACATGCACGGCAACGTCGCGGAGTGGTGCATCGACCTCTACGAGCCCGGACGCCTACGTACATTCGCGAAGCTGGCGCCGCGGACCGGGCCGGTCGTGCTGCCGACAGCCAAGGAATATCCGCTATGTCGCCCGAGGCGGCTCGTGGGACGACGACGCCGACAAGCTCCGCTCGGCCGCGCGGATCTTCTCGAACCGGGAGTGGAGGGTGCAGGACCCCCAGCGCCCCCAGAGCATCTGGTGGCACACCGACGCGACCTTCGTCGGCTTCCGCGTCGTCCGCCCGCTCGAGGAGCAAGAAAATCTCAAGGGATTGAAGTCGCTGGTCGTGAAGGGCA